>JADJFC010000001.1 GCA_016708785.1 Bacteroidota bacterium
TTTCACACCACCGTACATGTGATCTCGCATACTGCGGTTCATGGTGTAAAAGAGTAAAACGCCCATGAAAGTCTTGTTCCTAGACGGATTTTCTCTGTAGTGGTCTAGTATGGATTCATAACCGCGCTGGGCTTAATCGTTTCAATGCGATCGTGGATCAGAATGGGACTTTGCGCAACCGCCCATCCACCTTTTCGCGTGCGGCTCCAGCACATAGGCATGATAATCAACGCCGAGTCGCATCAGACCTCCTCTCTTGCGTTCGGGCTCTTCCAATCTTTCCAGATGCAGTAACGAAGTCGGTTGCGTACCCAACCATATCTAACGTTCCCATTTGCCGATCAGACTTCCAAGCGGAAGTATTCTAACCAACCTCTCTGAACTGTTTTGAGTTGTTGAATGCGTTTGCCTATCGATAGCGGTGCCGTTTGGCGGGTGATGGTCAGGATCTTTCTTTCAACCCTTCCAACTTCCTTCGCTCGCTACTTCAATTGGTACTTCTGCCCTTCTCTCCTTTCTTCTTGTACGTGGGTACAAAATTGTAACGCCAAGTAGGTTTGAAACTTGAAGGATTGCGGATGCCGCTTCTTCGCGGTTGACCGGAAGTTTTAGCCTGTTCTTAAGCAAAAGATAAACATCATTCCCGATCTTCTTTGCCTGCGAATGACCTCACAAAAAATACTAAAGTATCGTCATAGCGGACATACTTACAGCGTTCCGCTTTTTCCAATTGCCCGTCCAATTCATGAGCATGATGTTAGACAACAGCGGACTCAGCGGACTTCCTGTGGCACTCCCTTCTTCGCTTGACTAATTTTGCCTTCGATCAAGATCGGGGCGCGTGTAGCCATTGACGAATCAATGGAGAGCGGTCTTACACTTCAACTGCCGATACAGGAGTCGAAGCAAAATACAATGATCCACTTCATCGAAGAAGTTTTTCAGATGGTTGTCCACAATGTGATTTAATCCCGTCATTGTTATATCGCTGTGATTGCAAACGCATTGATGGCGTTCTTTCCCTAACGAAATCCGTAGCTGTATGGTTTGAAATCGAATTAAACTTGGGCGTGTGATCGCTTGTGCCACGCATTGCTGTAACCATCGACCCACACCACTGTTGAATTCCCAGCAGTCGCATCTTCCCATTGCTCTTGGGATGGAAACCTCGAGAATCGGTTGAACTTATAATCGCCATACTTAATGCCTGTGCTATTCTTTTGCCCACGAACAGTCTCGCCTTCAGCGCAGTTAGCGCGCATGCGCCGTCCACGCCTGCCGAACCCTTTGTTCCCATCACATGAATGCACGCTTCTTGCATATTCCGTACATTGACTGACTCGTTCAATCATCTTCTTCTTCTCACTACAATCCCTCTTCGGTTCCATCGATCGGCGGGCTTTCCCTTTCAGAAAACGATCCCTGCATCATTTGGAACCAGCAACACCATGTTCAGTCCTTCGTTAGACCGTGAGTCCTCCAACTTTTCATTGGCCCGTTGCCTCTTTTAACTACTATGACCTCTATTGACTTCTTCGTTTCCACTATTACGAAGAACTCCTCGGTAAGTCAAATACCCAAAGTTTAGCTCCGCTGAATCTACATCGCTGAACTTCTGTACACTTTGGACTATGGTATGCTGTGCTACCTTATCCGGTTCAACGATGCCTCCCTATTCAGTTTTCTGTTCGTCAGTGAAAACACTCGCAGTCTCGCTTACTTCTGCATACCTCAGTCGATACACCACCTTGCGACTTACTAAACTTCGGGTCGTTACTCCCGCGTTACAGGACTTTCACCCGTTAGTCTTTTCTTTGTAAAGAACCAGATTTTGACATTCGAGAAGCACAGCACCTTCCCAAAAGTCGGGGTTTCGTGTTCCAAAGACAGTTTTATGTTTAATCAAACATTAGTTTTTCACTTCATGTTTTGTGGCAATAGTCCCGCCTTTCGGGTAGCTGCAAATCGTTATAGCCAATGCTAGGACAACCGTAGACGAACCGAAAAAACAATTTTATGAAAAATCTTTTGCTTATAATAATTTTCTGTTCGACAATTTGGTCTTGCTCTAATCAGACTCCCTGATAATTCAATTTCTATAGACACTTTAGAAAAAAATGACATTTTAATCCTGCAGACGGACACAGCAAAAATTCAGATTAATGCAAATTTTCCATTTGGCTGTGCCGACCTGATAAAATTTAAATATCCAAAGCGTTGGGAAGGAGACCTCGAAAATTATGGACATCTCAAAAAACCTAAAGGGCAAGAGTTTGAAGATATCGGTCAGTGTTTTAATACGATCAATTCAGCTAAAACAATAAAATTACCAAGACTCCGAAAACTGGAGTTAATGGAAATTGGCGACATTTTTAAGAACACCAATAACTTGGATACAGTAATGCAAATATCAATTGACAATTGCAGGTATCGTTTGCCGAACATTGGCATCTACGAATGTTATTATTCATACCAACGCTATGGCAACTTAATCCTTCTTGACCCTAAAACGAATGAGGGTAAATTGTTGAACATATATGCTAACGACTTAGGGGGCGACTCTCATACCACACTGCGATATTTTTATATAGACAAAAATGAAATACATATTTTTGAAGGCATTTGCTATGATGACGGTTGTAGCCTAGACGAGAAAATTAAAATTATTATAAATCAAGACGGAGAAATAAACATAAACCAAATGCGGAAATAACACGAACTGACAAAACCACTAGTTATAACATCACGTACAATCAAGACACAGTTCACGTATCGCTGGAAACTTTTTGGATAGGAATTCTTTGATTTTCCGTTCAGAATTTTATCTTTGAGAGTCGCCCTGCTTGTAGCTGTGAACGTTACATATATCTATTTCTCCACCCATGAAAACTCTACTACTATTTTTTCTCTGCCTCACCACCCTACAATCCCCAATCCAACCCCACATAACCATCGCCCAATCCCACCTTCTCCTAAATGGCAGTTGGAGTTGGTATCGAACATACCAAGATTATGATGGAGATTTTTTAAACAGAAATGAAACTCCCGAATTATGCAATTGCACAAAGAAAATTGTTTTCAGAGACAATAGTATTTTGGAATACTATTCCAATGATACATTGATCTCGTCGGAAATTTATACTATTGAAAATTCAAGTATGGATCCGAAAGACGTTTTAATTTTGAGGAGTAAAGAATTCAGCGGTTTTTTGAAATTCACCATTGGCGCAGGCACCATTGGCGCAGGCTCCATGGGAACCAATTCAGACAGTATTGGAATTGGATGGTTTGGGAGTTGTGCGACGTTGAGGTATTTTGTGAGGGAGAATGTGGGTGGGAAATAGGTCTGCTCTACTCTTTGCATTTCTGAACTGGCATTTTGTGTGGTATTGCGAATTCTTATGCGATCTCTTCGGAGACGTTTAGCGGGAACATTTTCTCTTAATATATTGCGAACTTTTCGATGGAATTCAATTTGTGGAGATTTGATATTTACATTTGCAAACAAAAAGCCGGTCTCAAGCTTTGAATAAATTTATTTACATTCGCTACTTATCCATTATAGAAATTGAAATCAATATTTGCTACCATATTATTGGGCAGATGGTAAAAATTTCTCATGGATACCTGCTTAAAAAAGCACTATGACAAAAGACAACGCAATTAAAATATTTGAAAGTAAGCAAGTGCGCACCCATTGGGATGCAAAAACTGAAAAATGGTATTTTTCGGTTATTGATGTTATTGAAATATTAACTGGAAGTTCTATTCCAAAAAGATATTGGACTGATTTAAAAAAGAAATTAACTAAGGAAGGAAATCAGTTGTACGATAAAATCGTACAACTGAAATTTGAAGCTACGGATGGTAAAAAATATGCTACTGATTGCCTAGATACCACAAATTTATTCCGTCTTATACAATCCATTCCTTCGCCAAAAGCAGAACCTTTTAAGCTTTGGCTGGCAAAAGTGGCATCGGAAAGATTGGATGAAATGCAAGATCCTGAATTGAGCATTGATAGGGCTTTGGAAAACTATATGAATTTAGGTTATTCTGAAAATTGGATCAATCAACGACTTAAGAGTATTGAGATTAGAAAAGAACTTACCGATGAATGGAAAAAAAGAGGGTTGAAAGAAGGTCAACACTTTGCAACACTAACGGATATTATTACCAAAGCCTGGGCAGATAAAACCACTAAAGAATACAAAATACTCAAAGGATTGAAAAAAGAAAACCTGAGAGACAACATGACCAACACCGAACTTATTTTAAATATGCTTGCAGAGGCATCTACTAAAGATATTTCTGCTGCAACTAATCCGGAAACGTTTGAGGCTAGTAAAAAAGTAGCCAAACAAGGCGGTAATGTAGCCAAAGTAGCTATGAAAGAGTTGGAAGCTAAAACTGGAAAAAAGGTAGTGTCCGCTTTAAATGCAAAAAGTGCGTTGAAAGAAATTACAACCCTAAAGTAAATCCCGGCAAAAAAGCAAGAAAAAAAAGAAATGATGTATGACAAAAAATATTGAACCATTTTGGGAAGACCTGAATAGGCAATCGGTTGAAGAACCTGATATTATTTCTCGTGACCTCGAAATCATCTTCGGTACGATCCTGGTTCTTACTTTTACGACAACCGTTAGTATTACTCACGACGACAACTTAGAAATAAAGCATTTACTATGGGCAGCTATAGCTTGCAATTTTGCTTGGAGTACAATTGATGGTGCAACTTCAATTATCAGCGGAATCTTTGATCGCACAAAAAAATTGAAAGTGATTAAGTCTGTCCGCAATGCTCAGAATAATGAAGAAGCTGTTTCAATTTTATTGGAAAATTTTCAAGTATTAGCTCTCGCTGATATCAGACATGACCAACTCGTCAACCTTTATGAGAAGTTAAAATCTTTGCCCCCACCACCCGACCGGGTTCCCAAATTATGGCGCGATTTTAAAGGCGGAATAATTATTTTTTGTATGGGGTTTAGTGCTACCTTTCCTATTACAATCCCTTTCCTATTGATGAAAGATCCCTTAACCGCGAAATATGTTTCCGATGGGATTGGAATATCTATTCTGTTTTTATGTGGATATTCTATTGGCAAGAAAATAGGAATAGCACCTTTGAGAAGTGGATTCATTATGTTACTTGTCGGGATTACTTTTTTACTGCTCACATTAGGTATGGGCGGATAAATCCGGGAATGGTTGATAATATTATTCAGAAAACAAACTTTTATTTTATCTCTTTTTCCATACTTCTATTTTTATCTTCTTGCAATCAAGAAAGCGAAAATGAATTTTATCTACCTGCAGAATGGGAGCCGCAAACAGGAGTAATTGTAGGCGGACTTGACGACTATGCTGCTTTTGAAATGATCGTTCAACTAAGTAAGGAAACTCAGGTATACTCTATATTTCTAGATTCGTTAGAAGAATTTTATCGCAATAAACTGGTTAATGCCGGAGCAAACCTCGACAGTATACATTTAATTCCTTCTTCTACAGAATACAATTATGCTGAAAGAGACGGTATTCTATTTATGAAAAACAAAAGCGGTCAAAAACAAATTGTAAATTTTGAGTGGAACTGCTATGGATGGTACTTTGAACCTGATTACAAAAATTATCTTGATGGTGACAAGAAAAAACGAAAATCATATCTTGCCAATCACCTTAATACATTTAAATATCCGGTAATTTTTTCTTCAATGGTAAATGAAGGAGGCGCAATTGAAACAAATGGAAAAGGAACGATATTACAGGTGGAGTCTGTAAATATGCAACGAAATCCAAAAATGAACAAAGCTGCTCAAGAAGCAGAATTGAAAAGAATACTCAATGCAAAAAAAGTAATATGGTTAAAAGAAGGTGCAGCAGAAGATCCTTTCGGATGGGGAACATTGATCGCCGAAAACTATTTTGGGATTGGCGTAAAAGGACATTTGGATGAGTTTTGCCGGTTCGTAAATGAAAACACAATTCTTATATCATTTCCTGATTCATTAGAAGCAGCCCATGATCCTGTTAAACACATCACTCTTGAACGGATGAAGGTTAACTATGAAATATTAAAGAATGCAACTGATCAAGACGGTAAACCATTTACAATAATAAAAATGCCTGTACCGGATGTCAATTACATGACATTTGCACTGGACACCATAAATAAGAATGACGAAATAAAATTTCTCTCTCAACAGATCCTTTATGAACAAAAGAAGTTTTCAGTCGGCGATACAGTTCATTTTGTCCCTTCAAGCAGCTATCTGAATTTTTTAATTACGAACAAAACAGTTTTCGCTGCAAAATATTGGGAAGAAGGCAAATCAGAAAATGCAAAAGTAAAAGATGAAAAAGCCAGACAAATTTTGCAACACTATTTTCCGGATAAAATTATCTACCCAATAAACACAGCTGAAACCAACCACCGTGGTGGTGGACTCCACTGCTGGAGCATGCAAGTGCCAAAATAATTTAATTCATCAATGTTCATAAGGAATTTTAACTTTTGACTTCTGATTTATAAAGCCATTTCAAATCTATGAATCTTGAAAATAATAAATATAATTATGTAAGACCGTCCTTTAAATAGTCCGCACCTTTGCATAGTAATACTTCCATTACAACTTAAACCAAAAAGATCATGGCAGAAAATCAAAACGGTCGCGCTACGCAATCAGACAACAAGTCAACTCAGCAACAATCTCAGGACAACAAACCAAAAACTACTGACCCTAACAATCCTTCTGCAAACAAAGGAAATGATAAAGGTTCACAAGACGGTAGTCAGCAACGTTCAAGTGGCACCGGTACTCCTTATGGTGGTAGTCAAGATCGTCAAGGTTCAAGTTCTACGCAAGGTAGATCTGACACAACAGTAGAAGATACTGAAGAACGCGACGAAACTTCACAAGATGGAGATTCTATGGACGAAAAAAGTCAGAATGGTTCGGATACAAAACGTAAAGAAGGTCAATCCGGAAACCAAAATCCAAAGTAAATAATTATGTATTTTTTTCAGCAAGCCTCCTTGTGGTGGGGAGGTTTGCATTTTTTAATTCCTATTCTATAAACATCAAATGAAAAATATCAAATTTTAATTGCATTAACATTGCTTCTAATCACTTTAAATTCCTGTACCGTTGTAACAGGTATTTTTAAAGCCGGCATGGGTTTCGGAATTTTCACGGTGGTTTTAGTGATAATAATTATTGCTGCTTTAATTATGCGAGCCAATAAAAAGTAATTAGTATATACAATTTTAAAGAAAATATCATGAAAATAGTATTCGTGGCAATTGCTGCTTCATTACTAAGCTTCAACGCTTATTCACAAACTGATTCGACAAATAATCAGAGGAACTCGGATTTCCATCAGAACTCGGATAGAGATCAATCTAAAATGAGAATTGATTCAGGTGCTCACATTCAAAATCAAGGCACGGATGAGGTTAAACCGAATAATTCCGGCACGAATGGTTCTAGAACGAATGATCCCAGATCAAATGACTCCGGGACGAATGGTTCAGGTACGAATAATTCTCAAGGAGACGATATGCAAAGAAACAATTCACAAAAAAGTGATTCTATGAATTCGTCGAAAACAAAAATCAATGCAAAATTGAAAATATAAAAGTCTTTTTTAGTACAAGTTAATTGATTGATAAAAAGCCTGCTCCATTAAACCGGACAGGCTTTTGTTTTTATATAACAACTTCAGTTGTTGGTTTCACCATATAATTAATAGTGCAATCAATAGCATTCGCCATGCTTAAATCCTGAAGTACACTTAATAATAGAGCCTTAGATCATAAACATTTCTATTATACAAATGAAATAAAATCAACCATATGTTTCAAAAAACAGCTTAAATCCAACTAATTAGTGTATCATTACTAAAATACCAATAAACACCCGCCTCACTGAAAAGGTCAGGCGGGTTTTTTATTGCCTTTACCAAACATTAATATAATCCATACACTAAAAAACACTTATGAGAAAAACAGTACAACTTATTTTAATCGCAATTGCATTTTGCTTTACTGCCGCAATTGGTCAAACCAATCACCATTACAAGTTGAACGATTACTCCCTTGATTCCAATTTACGACGTATTGCAGTATCTGCTTTGACAATCGATGGTGGAATGATCGTCGTTACTGACAATGAATACCGAGGCTCGCTTTCACCGGCTGATTACGGATTTTCAATGATCCGATATGATTCTACCGGAATCAAACTTTGGAATACGTTCGTCTCAGGATTTACTACTTCAAATGCTGTGTTAATGGGTATTGTTGAACTTCCTGACAACGGATTTGCAATAGCCGGAAATACTACCTTTAATGGCGGTGGCTTCATTTTAAAAACTGATGCATCAGGTACTTTTTTGTGGATGAAAAATTATGCAACCCAGATTTATGGTTGTGTATTGGATCCGTCTGACGATGGTTTCGTAATGACTACTAATGCCGGAAATACTTACTCCGGTATCATTAAAGCAAATTCGTCAGGCGATGTTGTTTGGGGTGATGCAAGAAATTATACTGTCGATCCTGACCATTATTACGTCGCTAGACCGCTTAACAATGGCAACTACCTTGCTGTTGGAACTGCCTACGACAATCCTTCTATATCGAATGGAACAGGACTTATCGCTTGTTACAGCTCAACAGGTACTCTTCTGTGGAGTCAACGTTACGTTGGGCCTGAATGGACAGCAGGATTCAACGATTTTACGGAACTGTCTGATGGTTCAATTGTGCTTGTCGGTACATCATCCCAGGTTGCAGTACCGGGCTTAAGAACTTTGATTACGAAAGTAGATTCCGTTGGCAATGTGATCTGGTGCAAAAGCAGTCTGCTTGCATCCAGGATGACGGATTACGGTTATAAATTTGCAGATGGCTTTCTATATGTCGCAGGAAACTATGACTGGTCGGGTGTTGATTTAAGACCGGCTACAACTAAGATAGATACAGATGGTAATGTTCTATGGACACGCATTCATCCTCAGTTCGATTATATTAATGACATCGTCTATGGTACGTCCAAAGATTTTTCGATAATAGGAAGTAAACTGAGCTTTAATAATACTCGCACATTCTGTAGTACTGATACTGCATTAACTCAATCATGTGCACTATACGATACTGCTTATGTGTTCAACACTATTAACATGACTACAACACCAACAGCACCGGTTACCGTAACACCGGTTACATCAGCTACAAGTCAGGTGCGGATAAATTTTTCAGCAGTTAACTTTGTTAAAACTGATGTTTGTTCAACAACAGGAATCGAAAGCAATTTTGGAAATGGTGGATTATCAGTGTCCCTTTATCCGAATCCTGCCAATGAAAATTTAACAATAGAAATTGAAGCCTCTGAATTTACACAAGACATGCAGTTAATATTAATCAACAGCCTGGGTGCAACAGTTAAGTCATTTCTACTTGACGCCCCCACTACCCGACTTGATCTTAAAGATGTATCTTCAGGTATATATTTCTATTCTATAAAGAATCAGAAAAATGCTTCGAAGTCAGGAAAAATCATTGTTGAATAATTATTCTCCGATATAAATTTAGTATTTGAAAAAGAGCAGGAAGAAATTCCTGCTCTTTTTTATGCCGCATTCATATATAAAAAATACTATATTTGACACTAAACTATTTACACTTTCGACACAGCCTAAGCATTCTCATCTCAAGAAATTAACAGATTATGAAAATTAAACTGCTTTTTGTTCTAATACTTTTCAATAGCTCCAGCTTATTATCAAATTCAAATCAATCCATAGAAGATAGTTTGCAATCAGCATTCCTTAGTGCAAAAATTGATTCTGTGCAAAAAAATCGATTAGATGATTTAGCAAATTTTTATTACTCTGACTCTCCTAAAGGTCCACAAGAATGTTTCGATCAACTAAAAAAAGTAATAGAGCAAAAGAAGGATGCAAAATTGGAATATATGCTATTGTTATATCGTGTTGTTTTACTCCACACACAGGATAGTATTATTGAGACCCGAAAATATCTAAATCAATTTCTGGAGCAGTGTCTTAAATATGATGACAAAAAACAGTATGCAAATGGGCTAATTATGCTGTCAAATAGTTCAAGATATGCCGGCAACTATAATGAAGCATTAAAACTGATGCTACTTGCTTTAGACTATGCTCGTGATACGTTAAAAGACAAGAAAATGATAGGCGAAGTTTATCTAACTCTTGCGGTATTCCATTATGAGCAACAAGATACTCTCAAAGCAATTGAATTCAATAAAATGGCATTGAAGGAAATGACAGATTTAAATCATCTTAGTAATATGGCATCGGTTTGCAATAATCTTGCGATGCAATACAGTGCTCTAGCTAAGTATGACAGCGCTGAATTTTATTTCAGAGAGTCCATCCGTTTGTTTCATCTTCAATTTGAAGAGCCAAATCTACGAAACCCACTAATGAATCTTGCTGAAGTATTTCGATTAACCCACCAATATGATAGTGCCATTTTATATACTCGAAATGCAATCCATAATGCAATCAAAATAAAAGATACTGAAATAATTGGTTTTGCTTATTGGCAAATTGCAAAAATATTTAAAGACATTGGAAAATCAGACAGCGCATTGAAATATTTCGAATTGGCAAATGAAGAAATTGAAAGAAATGTGCCGGAAAATGCAAGAATCTATTTTTATCCTGAACTTGCCGGATTTTTTGCCTCTATTGGAAATCATAAGGAAGCCTATTTTTATCTAAAAAAAGCAATTTCAATTAAAGAAACTGTTTTCAATGCAGAGAATAATAAAGTTCTGAAAGAAATGGATATCAAATACCAGACAAGTCAGAAGGAAAAAGAGCTTTTAAAACAGGAAGAACAAATAAAGCGTCAACGAATACTAACTTACAGTATGATTGCAATCGCTGCATTTTTTCTTTTGCTCGTATTTTTTATTTATCGAAGTTATCGCCTGAAGCGTAAAGCAAATGAGCTTATCACCTACGAAAAGAAAAGAAGTGATGATTTACTTTTAAACATTCTCCCTTCAGAAGTTGCCGAAGAACTAAAAGAAAAAGGTAGTGCTGAAGCAAAACATTTTGACCAAGTCACTGTCTTGTTCACCGATTTCAAAAACTTTACACAAATATCTGAGAAACTATCTCCGTCTGAATTAGTTGCCGAAATTCATACTTGTTTCAAAGCCTTTGATACAATCATAACCAAACACAACATTGAAAAAATAAAAACAATTGGCGATGCATATATGTGCGCCGGAGGATTACCCATCGCCAATAAAACACATGCGATCGATGTTGTATATGCTGCTTTGGAGATTCAACAATTCATTCAGGAACATTTAGAACAAAGAAAAAAAGAAAACAAAGAACCATTTGAAATTAGGATTGGCATACACACAGGACCTGTTGTTGCGGGAATTGTTGGGGTAAAGAAATTTGCCTATGATATTTGGGGAGACACGGTGAATATTGCATCCCGTATGGAATCCAGTGGTGAAGCCGGCAAAGTAAACATCAGTGGAAGTACCTACGAATTGGTAAAAAATAAATTCAATTGTATCTTTAGAGGGAAAATTCCGGCAAAAAACAAAGGAGAAATTGACATGTATTTTGCAAACAACAAAGTCTAATTTCAGAAAATGAGAAGCATTTTTTTGGATAAATCATCCATGCCAACTATCAAGGATCTTGAAACTGCATTGGGTAGTACATATAAATTGTGGAAAAATTGTATTGATTTTACAAAGCACGTTTATCCGGAAGTCGTAGAAGAATGGAACTATTCCGGCGATAAATTTGGCTGGAGTTTTCGACTTAAAGATAAAAAACGAGTTTTAGTTTACTTATTACCAAGAGATAAATTCTTCAAGGTGGCTTTTGTGTTTGGACAAAAAGCTACTGATGCAATTTTCGAAAGTCCTATTTCTGAAAATATTAAGAGTGAAATCAGATCAGCAAAAGTGTATGCAGAAGGGCGCGGAATTAGAGTTGATGTAAAAAATAAAAGTGTAATTCACGATATCGAAAAACTAATAGAAATTAAAATTAGATGAAAAAAGTTGTGTCACCAAAACAGCAAGAAGAACTTATCAAAACATTAAAAACACGTTTTGAGAAAAATATGAAACGACACAAAGGTCTTGAATGGGACAAAGTTCAGGCACGGTTGAAGTCATCTTCAGAAAAATTATGGTCACTTAATGAAATGGAAAAAACAGGCGGTGAACCGGATGTAGTTGGCTTAGACAAAAAAACGGGTGAATACATTTTTTACGATTGCGCAACAGAAAGTCCGACAGGCCGCCGAAGTCTGTGTTACGATTACGAAGCACTTGAATCCAGAAAAGAGCACAAACCTAAGAACAATGTGATCGATATGGCAACTTCCATGGGTATTGAATTGTTAACGGAAGAGCAATACCGGGAATTGCAGAATCTTGGAGACTTCGATCTGAAAACATCCAGTTGGATAAAGACCCCTGCAGAGATAAGAGAACTCGGCGGAGCAATTTTTGCCGATAGACGGTATGATACTGTCTTTGTATATCATAATGGTGCACAATCCTATTATGCTGGCCGGGCATTTCGTGGAATGCTGAAGGTTTAAATTCACTTGTCCATAGAAAACAAAATATCCTTTTTTTTATGGTCTAAATGAAAATTTTAACCCAAAACTTTGAATTGAAGTTTTAAGTCTAATGGACCGATTAATTTTCTACCTTTACTGACTTACGTCATATAAATACTTTTAAAAGTATTTTCTCTAAACTATGATAATAGACCAATTTGATGGAAAAACAGCCAAATACCGAAAAGATCTTAAAGAAAAAGTACATCCCTACTGTAGAATTTTACAGTCAAATTATTGACAGTTTACATGACTATTCAATTTTTACATTCGATAATAATTTCATTATAAACAGTTGGAGTTCCGGTTCCGTAAAAATCTTCGGATATGAAACGGAAGAGATAATTGGCGAAAATTTCAATATCATTTTTACAGATGAAGATTTGAAAAATGGAATTCCACAAAAGGAAATTCAAGCCGCTAATAAAGAAGGCAGGGCGACAGACAATAGATGGCACGTTACCAAAGATAAAAATATATTTTATGCATCCGGATTAGTATTTCCACTCATTGGAATAAATGGTGAAATGCTTGGGTACGTAAAAATCTTAAGAGATCTCACTGAAGGTAAAAAATCAGAAGACTCTATAAAGAAATACATGAAAGAACTGGAAGATCTAAATAATCATAAAGAAAGCGTTCTTGCCATCCTCTCTCACGATCTAAGAAGCCCCCCTCTCTTCTATTATCAGCACCACAAAATACTTGAAAAACAACTTCCATAAAATGGAAGCAAGCGCAGTAAAAGAGATGCTTGAACTCATTTACAAATCATCTACCGATGAATTGGAAATGCTGGACTATTTGGTAGATTGGGCAAGAATTAAATATGCCTCTGAAGCCTTTTCTCCGGCCAAAATAGAACTTGTTAAATATATTGACAAAGTATTTGAAACATTAAAAGAAAATGCTTCACTAAAAACAATCAATCTTCATCATGAAATTGAAGAGAATACAATTGTTTTTGCCGATAAAAAAATGCTGCTTTCAATCATTCAGAATATTGTTTCAAATGCAATTAAACATACTGAACCCGGTGGAAAAATTTCTATCTCGTCCAAAATAAACGAAGATAAACTAGTGGTGCAAATCAAAGACACCGGAATAGGCATGTCAAAAGATATCCAGAAAAAACTTTTTACACCACAGGTAAAAGTGCTTTCAGAAAAAAGAGAAAGTAACAAAGGTGCAGGAATTGGTTTGCTTCTTGTCAAAGGTTTCTTAGAAAAATGCGGTGGCGAAATCTGGGTAGAAAGTATCGAAGGTCAGGGTTCAACTTTTTACTTTACACTTCCCCTTGATAAACCTGAGAACAAACCGGACGAGTCAAGCACAATTGTGGTCGACGAAAAGTAAATCGACTACTTTTGTCAATTGGACAAAATGAATGAAAAACATAACATTTCAAAATAATTATGTAATTTACTCGGAAAATCAATAATTAAATTTGTTGTTCCGTGAATACGAATCTCCGAAATACTGTCAAATTACTTCGATTGCCTTTTTCGTTGTTTCTTTTGCCCATTTCCCTTTTCTCATTTTATTTCATTCGTCCGGAATTTAATATTCAATTGATACTCGTAATGGTCATTTGGCATTTTCTGGTATTTCCGGCCAGCAATGCATACAATAGTTATCATGACAAAGATGAAGGACCAATTGGTGCTTTAAAAGCTCCTCCTAAGCCAACTGATCAACTGCTTAAAGTTGCGAATGCAATGGACAGTGTTGCAATTTTGCTTTCGCTTTTGATCAACACTGCCTTCACACTATTTGTTATTGCATTTATTGCTGTATCACGACTGTACAGCAATCGGCAAATTAGGCTAAAAAAGTATCCCATTTCTTCATTCATGATTGTTTGCTTATGCCAAGGCACAGGAGTCTTTTGCGCAAATATCTTTGGTTTATCATCAGCAACATTGTTCCTGAATCCATCTGTCGTTTATTCAGCAATTGCATGCTACTTTTTTATCGGAACCATTTACCCTCTTACGCAAATATACCAGCATGAAGCAGATGCTAAGGATGGCGTAAAAACTATTAGTCTTCTTCTAGGCACAAAAGGAACATTTCTATTTTCAGGATCGATGTTTTTCCTTGCTACTTTATTTATTTATCTATCCTTTCAAGGTGAGTACATAAATAACTTCCTTCTCTTCGTATTGATAATGCTGCCGGCAACAATTTACTTCATCTCATGGGCAATAAAGTCCTTTAAAAACACTACACATGTCAACTTTAAAAACACAATGGCAATGTTGATACTCTCCTCTATGCTCAACAACGTTTACTTTTTCATCCTCCTTATAAAATAATTATGCCTGTTATCCTCGATATTTCCACAGCGGTTCCTGAATTCTCTATTGCCAAACAAGATCTTTTTAATTTCTATCGGCAAGCATTAGCAGCATCAGGTATGCCTGAAATCAATAAAAAACTAAGTTTCTTACTTGAGAAAACCAAAATAAAGAACAGGTATAGTTGTATACCTGATTTTGAAGGAAAAGATTACAAATTGTTTACTGATAATATCTATCAGCAGTCAGTTGAAAAAAGAATGGATGTTTACAAGGAAATGATCCTTCCTCTTTCAAATAAGTCTATAGACACTATTTTAAAAAACAACATTATTAGTCCTTCAGAGGTAACACACCTGATCACAGTTAGCTGTACAGGAGTTTTGCTCCCGGCCTGGAGTTTCTGATTGCTGATCAATACGGCTTACAACACACTGAAAAAATTGCGCTGAACTTTTTAGGATGCTATGCCGCTTTGAAAGCGCTGAAGCATGCAAATTATATTGCTCAGGCTAATCCGAATGCCTGTATTTTAATCGTGAGTGCTGAACTTTGCTCATTGCATTTTATGCCATCAATTGTTGATGAAGATATCGTAGCAAATTTACTCTTCGCCGATGGAGCTGCCGCTGCAATTGTTTGCGGCGATAAAAACAAACACATTCAAAATAAACTGGTTTTAAATATCGACAACATTGGTTCAGCTTGTATTCCAAATACTGCAGATCAAATGACTTGGGATATATCTTCTTCTGCTTTCAGAATGTACCTAAGTAAAAAGTTGGTAAAGACGATCAAGGATAATATAAAACCTGTGGTTGATGAATTTGTTTCTGCCAATAAAACAGAAACCGGTTATTGGGCCATTCATCCGGGTGGCGTACGAATTGTAGAAGCTGTGAAGGAAAGTCTTCAATTGACAGAAAAGAATGTGGAAGATTCCATGACTGTTCTACAAAACTATGGGAATATGTCATCGCCGACCATACTTTTCATTTTACACAGTATCTTAAATAAACTCCGGAATAAAGATTATACGTCTGACAAGAATATTTTTGCCTGTGCATTTGGCCCGGGGTTGACAGTTGAAATGTTACTACTTTCTCCGATCGACGCTTCTAACTTCAAAAACACTCTCCATCCTACAACTATCTATGCAGTTCAAGAATAGATCATACCAAAAAGAATTTCTTGACAACGATGATATTTCAACGAAAGATCTATATCGAACGTTAGTTGAATTGGATATTATCAACACATATTTGGGTGGATATAAAGCAACGCTGGATGGTTTTAAATCCATTCTTAAATCGAAAAGTAAAATAAATAAGTTACTTGATATAGGATTCGGCGGTGGGGATTCAATAAAACAACTTTCTCTTTTCGCAGATAAAAATAAACGGGAACTGTTTTTTTATGGTGTAGATCTAAAAGAAGATTGCATCAATTATGCGGAGAAGAACCTCGCCTCAATGCAGAATAAAAAATTGATATGCGACGATTACAGAAATATTGAACCTTCACTACTTGAAGAAATTGATATTATCCACTGCAGTTTATTTTTGCACCACTTAACAGACGAAGAAATAATCAGCTTATTCAAATTCAGCCGCGAACACAATTGTATTATACTAGCAAATGATCTGCACAGAAATTGGATGGCCTATTATAGTATAAAATTTCTTACTGCCATTTTATCTAAATCATGGCTAGTAAAAAACGATGCTTGTTTGTCAGTCAGAAGAGCATTCAAAAAAAGTGAGCTGGAATCGTTTCTCAAAAAAGCCGGTTATACAAATTTCTCAGTAAAATGGAGCTGGGCATTTCGATATATCATAATAGGCTACAAATGAAATGTGACGTTGCAATAATCGGAGGCGGACTGGCAGGACTATCACTTTCTATCGATCTTAGAAAGAGAGGTTATTCTGTTGTTGTAATTGAAAAAGGGAATTACCCCCGTCATAAAGTTTGCGGTGAATACATTTCCATGGAGTCGCATGAATACTTGTACCGTCTCTGCCCTTCTCTATCTCAGTTCAGCTTACCTATCATCACCAACTTTAAATTAAGCTCTACAGGCAAAACAGAATTTCAAGCAAAACTTGACCTGGGGGGATTTGGAATTAGCCGCTATTTATTAGAGGAACTTCTCTACAAAGAAGCTACGAAACTAGGTGTTGTATTTTTATTGAAGTGCAAAGCGCTCGATATAGATTATGACAAGAATGATACCACTTACCGTATTAAAACCATTAGCGGCGATGTTACAGCAAAATTAGTTTGCAATTCAACAGGCAGAAAATCAAACTTTGAAACGAATGAAAGAGAAACCAATGTAACGGGTACAAACTATGTTGGCATTAAATATCATGTAAAAATTGATAGAGATCCAAGCTTTGTTGAAATTCATAATTTCCCCGGTGGTTATTGTGGGATTTCAGGTATAGAAGAAAACAAAACATGTCTCTGCTATATTGTCAATTCAAAGAACTTAAAGCTCGTTGACAATTCTATCATTGACCTTGAAAAGAAATTTTTATACCAAAACAGCAATTTGAAAAGGATTTTTCTTCTGCCGAATTCCTATTCAAAGAACCGTTGACCATTAGTGGAATTAATTTCAAAACAAAAGCTGCGGTAAATGAAACTACATTTTATCTGGGCGATTCAGCCGGAATGATAGCTCCTGTTACCGGCAATGGTATGAGCATGGCTCTTCGATCAGCTTCAGTCTTCGCCTCAATGGCCGATCAATATTTTTCAAATGCACTCACTAAGCAACAATTGATTGACAATTATGCACGGTTCTGGACAAAAGAGTTTTCCGGGCGCGTAAATTTAAGTCGCCACTTTCAGAAACTTTCAGAGTATCCTTTCCTTACAAAGATGTGTATTGGACTTTTTAAGCCATTTCCATCATTGGCTAATGCAATGATCAAGCAAACGCATGGCTCAACATTCTAATTAGAAAAATAGTTTTAAATTGGACGATATTATATTTGCTCGATTTAGAAGAAATGGACAACTACAAAGAAACTTTTGAAACCTGGAATAAATTAGCTTCATTGTATCAAGATAAGTTCATGGACTTGGAACTGTATAATGAAAGCTATGATGCTTTCTGCAATTCAATTGCGAAGGAGAATGCGAATATTTTAGAGATCGGGTGTGGACCGGGAAATATTACAAAGTATCTTTTATCTAAACGCCCTAACTTCCGGATCTACGGAATTGATGTTGCTCCAAATATGATCGAACTTGCAAGAGAGAATAACCCGACTGCCAGATTTGATGTTATGGATTGCAGAAACATTAGCGAACTTAACACAAAGTACGATGGAATAATTTGCGGCTTTTGCTTGCCGTATTTATCTATGGAAGATGGATTAAAGTTCTTACTCGATTCTTACAAATTGTTAGATGAGAACGGAATGCTATATATCAGTTTTGTCGAAGGAAAGCCAAACGATTCGGGATTTAAGACCGGCAGCAGTGGTGATCGGACGTATTTTTATTATTATGCACTCGAAGAATTAAAAAAACAACTTGTTGAGAGTGGATTTGGCATGCCGGATATTTACAAAGTAATTTATAACAAGAATGAAAAGGAAGTTGAAACTCATACAATTGTTTTAACAAGAAAAAGATAATTATTCACATGATGCTAGGCGGAATTTTAAAATTCCGCCTAGCATCATGTGAATAATTATCTTTATGAATTCTGCTTTTCTCTATGGGATTTTTTGATTTGCTATTACCTTTGAACCTTGACCTTTGACCTCAAAATCTTTCAAACGATCATCTACAAATCAACGCTCGCTCAATTCCAATATTACCGAATAAATGAAATTATTAACCGGATGCTGGGCGGAATTTTAAAATTCCGCCCAGCATCCGGTTAATAATTTCATTTATCAATTTTACTTGTCCCTATGGGAATTTTTGACTTACTGATCAACACTAGTAATCAAAAACTCCGTCCTCCGATTTTGTGATCGACCCGTGTCTGTTGTATTGTCGGAAATGGGTTTAGTGTCACCGTAACCTTTGGATGAAAGTCGCTGGGCTGGAATTCCTGCTGCGATCAGATAGTCATAGACAGTCTTTGCACGCTTCTCTGAAAGAGTTTGATTGTATGGTTTGCTACCAACATTGTCAGTATGACCGCTGATCTCAAAATGAACTTTCGGATTTTTGTTAAGAAAGTCCATCAGTTTTGTAAGCTCAGTTTTCGATTCATCTTTCAGATCAAATTTGTCTGTCTCATAAAAAATGTTTTTCAACACGATCGATTGTCCTGCTTTGATCGGTTTCATTGGAACATCTTTCAATACCGGATCTTTCGATGACTTGGCATCTTTCAATTCGAAATTATCGGAATAGAATATGTAGCCATCTTTGGAAACATTTAATGCATATGTTTTTCCGGCAGGTAAACAAACGATGAATTGTCCACTTACAGAATTTGAAGTAGAACGGACCACAATTTTTCCTGTGGCAAGATCAATTAATTCGAAAGATGCACCCAATGGTTTCTTCGTATCAACATCGTACACTTTTCCTTTCATGTAAGTGACAGGCTGCGGACGAGCTTTCTCATACAAGTTGAACTGATAAAGATCTTCGCCTCCCTTTCCTCCGGGACGATCAGAAGAAAAGAAACCAACTTCCCCATCGGGACTTACTAAAAGTGATGCTTCATCATTCGGTGTGTTGATCGGATAGCCGATGTTCACTGCTTCTCCCCATTCTCCATTTGGTTCTCTCTTACTGTAAAAAATATCCTGGCCTCCCATTCCTGTATGACCATTCGAAGAGAAATAGATCGTCTGATCATCAGGGTGAATGAAAACTGATAATTCATCAGCAGAAGTATTGATCTTGTCACTCACAGAAACAGGATCTGACCAACGCGCGTCATCGCCTATTCTGCTCATAAAAATATCGTGTTGACTCACATTATTAGAACCTTTCACTGCACGTACAAAGTAAAGCGTACGTCCATCGGACGAAAAGGAAGGCTGACTTTCCCATGCTCCTGAATTGACGGGAATTTCCAGGTTCCTTGGATTGGTATATTTGTCGCCTACTTTTTTAGCGATGAAAAGATCGCAACTTCCATTTGTTTTGCGTTGTGTTGTCGAAGTATTGAATAGTTCTTCACAAGCTGTAAAAAACAAATACTGCCCATCAGCTGATAATGATGGTGCTCCTTCGTTTCCGTCGGAATTTATTTCTGTAACCGGTTGTGCAGTCTTCCAACCTTTCAGCCCCATGGTACTCACGTAAAAATCTTCCTGTTCTGTTCTTCTGCCATCGGCTGTCAGTGTTTTCAATCTTCGCGTAAATAAAAACGTTTTTCCATCACCGGTAATTGCAGGAAAATATTCTTCATCAGCCGAATTAATACTGTCACCCATGTTGATCGGATTGAACGGTACAGGATTTTTTACTGCTTCTTCAGCAAACGAACAACTTTCGATCATTGATTTAGCTTTCGCACTTAATGTCTTCGAAGCTTTAGGATAAGAAATGAATTTTTCAAAGTCTGCTTTTGCTTCTGAATAATGTCCTCCAAGATATTCTTGTGTTGCTAATCCGTAAAAATTATTGATAAAAAAATCAGGATTGATTGCAATTGCAGAACGAAAAGCCGCGATTGCTTTTTCATAATCTCTGATATCGGAATAAATATTCGCCTTCAGCATGTGCGCTTCAATGAATTTTGGATCTGCATTGATTGCATCTTCCAGGGCTTCCAGCGCTTTTGTATTCTGACGAGCATCATAGAATTTCAATGCGGCATCAAAACTGCGGGTCGCTTTTGGGACTGATGAAGTATATTACCTTTGAGCAAAAACTGAAAGCGAAAGAAGTGTAAAAATGAAAACAAGAATTCTTGTGTGGCGCATAGATTTTTTCGAAGTAATAATTAGATGTAATTCAATTCAACTTGATATACTTTTAACCAATGTCATCACTAAGGAATCTGCATCACTTTATGTGTCTGAATAGAAACCCTCCATTGCGGATGCTGCTTCACATAATCAACGATCATTGGCATTACTTTATTGAAAACTGAATGTTCCGGTTGAAGGAATAGAACACAATCGGAATGAACCTGTGCAGCATGTTGCTCTGCCCATTCGAAATCCGACTGATTAAAGATGATGATTTTCAATTCGTCGGCTTGTTGCAAAGACTCTGCCAACGGAGCTTTGAATTTATTAGGAGAAACACAGATCCACTCCCACTCACCTGTCAAAGGATACGCTCCGCTGGTTTCCAGCCAACACACCATACATTTTGAATGCAACGAATGTGTCAACGGTAAAAGATCATACATACATGGTTCTCCACCGGTGATCACTACTTTGTCTGCTTTAGCTTTCTCTATACGGGAAATCATTTCAGCAATTGTTACTTGCGGATGATCTTCTGCCTTCCAAGATTCTTTGACATCGCACCACACACAACCAACATCACAACCTCCCAGCCGTAAAAAGTATGCAGCTTTACCTGTATTGAAACCTTCGCCTTGGATGGTATAAAAATCCTCCATGAGAGGATATGTTGTATTTAAATCGTAATTCATTTATAGGAAATCATGTGTAAATTTAGAAACTGATTTCCTTCTTTGCAGCACGTAAAGTATTTTTTAATAAACCGATGATTGTCATTAACCCAACCCCTCCCGGTACAGGTGATATCCATGAACATTTAGGAGCTACATTATCAAAATCGACATCTCCTGCGAGTTTAAACCCGCTTTTCGTCTTGTCTGATGGAACTCTGGTAATACCAACATCAATTACGATGGCTCCTTCTCTTACCATATCGGCTTTCAGGAAATATGGTTTTCCTAAGGCAGCGATAATAATATCAGACTTTGAAGTAACAGATCCCAGATCTTTTGTTCTACTATGACAAAGTGTGACTGTACAATTTCCGGGTTCATTATTCAGCGCCATCAATACACTCATAGGCATTCCAACGATGTTGCTTCTGCCAATGATAGCACAACTCTTTCCGGTTGTATTGATCTTGAAATGCTCGAGCATTAATAAAATTCCGTATGGGGTTGCAGGAATATAACAAGGTAGATTTTGAAGCATTCTACCGGAATTGATCGGATGAAATCCATCGACATCCTTAGACGGCGAAATTGCTTCCGTAACTTTTTGTACGCTGATACGTGGTGGTAAAGGAAGTTGAACGATCAGACCATCAATAGAATCATCCTGATTGATCTCTTTTATCTTTTGAAGCAATTCAGCTTCTGTAATTGTATCTTCAAAACGAATAAGTGACGATTCAAAACCAACTTCAGCGCAGTTCTTTACTTTGCTTGCAACGTACGTTTCAGATGCGCCATTATTACCGACCAAAATTGCACATAAATGCGGCGGTCGCTGACCTTTTGAAACCATGGCTTTCACTTCTTCGGCCATTGTGTATTTCCATACTGCACTTGCGACTTTTCCGTCTAGTAAGTTCATTTTAAATTGGTAAGTAGTAAGTGGTAAGTGGTAAGTAGCAATGTACTACGTAATTTGAGAGTTGGACTTTGAAGGAATAAGCTTTTATTAAAAGTAAATTTTGCAAATAATGAACGGCTAGCTACTTACCACTCACTACTTACCACTTACTATTTACGCATTCCCGGCATATTTCTCATCATCTTCGCCGCCTGATCTTTATTGGAGAACACCTTCATCATCTTACGCATCTCGTCGAATTGTTTGATGAGTTTATTTACATCCTGTATCGTTGTTCCACTACCATTCGCGATACGCTGACGACGACTGCCATTGATGATCGTAGGATTTTTACGTTCTTCGACAGTCATTGAGTGGATCATCGCTTCAATATGTTTGAACGAATCGTTACTGATATCTATATCACGAACAGCCTTTCCAACTCCGGGAATCATTCCGAGTAAGTCTTTCATATTTCCCATCTTCTTGATCTGTTGGATCTGCCCAAGGAAATCGTCAAAACCAAATTGATTTTTCTGGATCTTCTTCTGTAGTTTGGCCGCTTCTTCTCCATCGAATTGCTCTTGCGCTTTCTCAACAAGGGAAACAATGTCACCCATTCCGAGAATTCTATCCGCCATACGACTAGGATAAAATACATCCAGCGCATCCAGTTTTTCACCGGTACCGACAAACTTGATCGGTTTATTGACAACTGCTTTGATCGACAAAGCAGCACCACCACGAGTATCGCCATCTAATTTCGTCAGAACTACTCCATCGAAATTCAATCTGTCATTGAAGGTCTTTGCAGTATTAACTGCATCCTGTCCGGTCATGGCATCTACGACGAACAAGATCTCATTCGGATTGATCGCCTTTTTGATGGCCTCGATCTCTTTCATCATCTCCTCATCGATCGCAAGACGACCGGCAGTATCGATAATGACTAAATTGTGGTTGAATTGTTTTGCGAATGCAATACCATTTTTGGCTATTTCAACCGGATTCTTATTTCCTTCTTCGCTATAAACAGGAACACCGATCTGCTCACCGAGAACTTTCAACTGATCAATCGCCGCAGGACGATAAACGTCACAAGCAACCAGTAGAGGAAGTTTCTGACGCTTCGATTTCAAGAACATGGCCAGCTTTCCCGACAACGTCGTTTTACCCGAACCTTGCAGACCAGACATCAGGATGATCGATGGATTGGAGTCGATGTTAATATCCACTTTATCACCACCCATTAAGTCCACCAACTCATCGTGAGCGATCTTAACCATCAATTGGGTAGGAGAAACCGCTGTCAATACATTCTGACCAAGCGCCTTTTCTTTTACAGTATCAGTAAATTGTTTTGCTACTTTAAAATTCACATCGGCATCTAATAATGCCTTCCGAACCTCTTTAAGAGTTTCAGCTACATTGATCTCCGTGATCTTTCCTTCACCTTTAAGTACTTTAAAGGCTCTTTCGAGTTTGTCCGATAAATTTTCAAACATAAAATTCCTGCTTTTTTGAGTCGTGCGAAATTAATAGAAATTGTTTAATGTTTGGTGAGGAAAGTTTATGTGTTTAGGTTTATTGTTTAAAGAGTTTAGGGGGTTTAAGGGGTTTAAGGGGTTTAAGGGGTTTAAGGGATTTAACGTGCTGGGTGTACTCATTCAGCTACTTACGTTTTACAAACTGTTGTGCACCGATAGACCGTCCTACGGGACTTTACAGGGACTTCAGAGCTCTGAAGGTCCCTACGGGACTTGATGGATGGCGTTTCAGGATGTGGTACCGATAGACCGTCCCTACGGGACTTGCTGTACGGGGACTTCAGACTGCGTTACCGATAGGTCGTCCCTACGGGACTTGCTGCATGGCGTTTCAGGATGAGGTACCGATAGGTTGTTTCAATGAGAATGGATGGATGGCGTTTCAGGATGTGGTACCGATAGGTCGTCCCGATGGGAATGGATGTACGGCACTATAGATGTGTTACCGATAAGTAGTTTAGAAGGGACTAGCTGGCCATTAAATGTCTAACGAAGAGTTTCGATGGTACCGGCTGTCCACAATATGTCTAACGAAGAACAACTAGTTATACGTACACTATCCATACATTAAAGGTAGAAACAAAAGAAAGTCCAACCCAACCCACTAGTCCCATAGGGACGACCTATCGGTAACACCACAGTGACATAGATCCGAAAAAGAAACAAAGTAAGGCCCTCCCCAACCCAACCCACTAGTCCCATAGGGACGACCTATAGGTAACACCACAGTGACATAGATCCGAAAGTGAAACAAAGTAAGGCCCTCCCCAACCCAACCCACTAGTCCCGTAGGGACGACCTATCGGTAACACCACAGCGACATAGATCCGAAAGTGAAACAAAGTAAGGCCCTCCCCAACCCAACCCACTAGTCCCATAGGGACGACCTATCGGTAACACCACAGTGACATAGATCCGAAAGTGAAACAAAGTAAGGCCCTCCCCAACCCAACCCACTAGTCCCATAGGGACGACCTATCGGTAACACCACAGTGACATAGATCCGAAACCGAAACAAAGTAAGGCCCTCCCCAACCCAACCCACTAGTCCCGTAGGGACGGAATATCGGTGGCACAGTCAAAAAAACATATGAACTGTCAATAAGCAAATAGATGTAGAAAGCAATAAAAAGTAAATTCTATGAGAGCGCAATCAAATAACTGACTGTAAATAATTTATCATTTGTTATCGATATTAACTATATCAATCCAAGATCACCGCCAACCCATCATAAGCCAATCGAATGTTATCAGGAAGCTCCTGCTCTACTTCTTCGTGCTTACCAAGTTGGTGTGAGATGTGAGTTAAATACGTCATTTTAGGTTTAAGCTCATCGACCAATTCCATTGCTTCTTCCAGATTAAAATGAGAAACGTGTTTTTCTCTTCGTAGTGAATTCAAGACCAGTACCTCTGAATTTAATAGAAGCTCTTTAGATTTATCGGAAATAAAATTGGCATCAGTGATATAAGAAAAACCTCCCATTCTGAAACCGAGAACAGGTAGTCGCATGTGCATCACGGGTATTGGAATAAACTTTATGCTGCTAGCTTCAAATGGTTGTTCATCAATAGTATGTAAATTGATCTTAGGAATGCCCGGATAATTATCACCATTAAAAATGTAGAAAAACTCCCTTTTCAAGGCAAGTTGTACTGCTTCGCTTGCATAAACATCCATTGCTTTGTGATTCAAGTAATTGAACGCTCTGACATCATCCAAACCTGCAATGTGGTCTTTGTGTTCGTGGGTAAAAACAATTCCGTCTAAAGAATCTACTTTTTCGCGAAGCATTTGTTGTCGAAAATCGGGACCGGAATCAATGACAAACCGATGAGAATCAGACTCCACCATCAAAGATGAACGCAAACGTTTATCTTTGAGATCAGCAGAAGTACAGACTTCACATGTGCAGCCAATCATTGGTACTCCTTGAGAAGTGCCTGTCCCTAAAAAGGTAAATTTCATAGCGGAAATGCTACAAAGAAATTAAGAGGCCGAAGAGAAATTGATCTCTGTCTGGCGGATTTCCTGTAGCAGTTTTAAATTCTTTTCATAGAGTAATGTCTCATCCAAATTTAGGCCTTGAATCGCTTCAATTAAATAGGACACTTTTGCTTCAACCGGAGCAAACTTATTCAATACAATGATCTTAGAAGTTTCAATCTGACAGGTTCCAGATTTAAAGTTGCCCTTTTCATTGCGGACTTTGTAGCCGGCCATGGTCAAAAGATCTTCGATCTTGTCGAGTGTATGTTGCGTTAATTTCATCATAATTCCTGCAAATATAATTCTTTCATTAAGATGAAGGTGATGAATATTATATGATAAACCAAAATTTATTGTTTTATTTGCGCAATTATATTTTTTCAAGCAAAAACAGTCTAAGTGAAAGTAAACGTTCCCAAAGAAAAGAATGATTTCGAACGCCGCGTGGCAATAACACCGGAAGTAGCTCAATCCCTCATTAAAGCAGGTTTTGAAGTAAATATCGAAAAAGATGCCGGTCTGAATTCCTACTTTGATAACGCAGCCTACGAAAAGGCAGGAGCAAAAATCGTAGACGACCCCAATGCTATTTATCGTGATGCAGATGTTATTCTAAAAGTGAATGCACCTACTCCTGCTGAAATCGGTCAAATGAAAAAAGACAGCATCCTCATTTCGATGATGTATGCTTCCACCAATCAAGCTATCGTTGAAGCTTGTCAGTCGGCCGGAATCAGCGCATTCTCTATGGATGCCATTCCACGTATTTCCCGTGCTCAGAAAATGGATGTGCTCAGTTCACAAGCCAATCTAGCAGGATATAAAGCAGTGATGATCGGTGCTGCGGCCCTTGGAAAAATCTTCCCTTTGCTGATGACAGCTGCCGGAACGATCAAACCATCAAAAGTGGTTATCATGGGTGCCGGTGTTGCCGGACTTCAAGCTATTGCTACTGCAAAACGTTTGGGAGCAATTGTTGAAGTATCTGATATTCGTCCGGAGACAAAAGAACAGGTTGAATCACTCGGTGGAAAGTTCATCGAAGTAAAAGGTGATGCTTCTGTTAAACTTGAAGGAGGCTACGTGAAAGGCGTTTCTGATGAGTTCCTGAAAAATCAACAAGTGCTTATTGCAAAACATATTTCCGAAGCGGATCTGGTTATCACAACTGCACTTATCCCGGGGAGAAAAGCTCCTGTGCTTGTGACTGACGACATGGTTAAAAGCATGAAAATGGGTTCTGTGATCGTCGATATGGCTGTTGCTCAAGGTGGAAATTGTACGATGAGTGAAGTCAATAAAACAGTCGTAAAAAATGGTGTAACGATCATTGGTGAATCTAACCTGCCAAGTTTACTTCCATTGAATGCATCAGAATTATACGCGAAAAATATTCAAGCCTTTCTTCTCCACCTTGCAACACACGAGGGATTCAAATGGGAAATGGAAGAAGAAATTACAAAAGGCTCTCTTATTGTTCATAAAGGTCAGGCTGTTCATCCGTCGCTAAATTTTGCCGTTAACGCCTGATCAATAATATACGCCACACATGCAAGATCTAAACTTTAAAAACTGGACAGAATCGTTCGCACAATCGATTCTGTTATCCGCACTCAAAACAGATGAGAATCACATAGACGTTTTTCTAAATAAGAAATTACGTTCTTCTTGTGCTTCTCTTGAAGAAGCCTCTGAGAAGATTCATTCTTGCAATAGACCCCTTGACTTCTACTACCTTTTATGTGTTTTTATTCAGGAAGCAAAAAACTGTATGTATTGGTATGAGCGTTCTTTAGAATACGAAAAAGTAAATCTTAATAATAGCCACATGATCATCAATCAAGGTAAAAGTATGATTGAAGTTCTTGAAGCAACCCTGAGAGTCATAAAATTTCAGGAAAACTTAAACTAGAAAATGAACGAATTTATAGCATTCATCGGTGAACATATCGATAAAATTTATGTTCTGATACTTTCCATTTTTGTTGGTGTTGAAGTGATCGGCAAGGTGCCATCGGTTTTGCATACACCTTTGATGTCAGGTGCAAATGCAATTCATGGTGTGGTCGTTGTCGGCTCCATCATTGTAATGCTTAACACTGAATCTGATCAAATCCTTTTACTTAGCCTCGGTTTTGTTGCAGTAATACTTGGTACGCTGAATGTTGTCGGCGGATTTGTTGTTACCGACAGAATGCTGGAAATGTTTAAGAAGAAGGATAAAAAATAATTTTCTGCGGAATTATGACTACTAAAAATATACTTGATATTATATACCTGTTTGCATCCGTCACTTTTGTGATTGGTTTGAAGATGCTCAGTGGACCACAGACTGCCAGAAGAGGAAATCTTTGGGCTGCTTTTGGTATGACACTGGCTGTTGCAGGAACAATTTTTTTACATGACGGCGAAGTTGCATCGATCATTTATATACTTATCGGATTGGCTTTAGCAATCGGTAGTATAATTGGATTCGTTGCTGCCAAAAAAGTGAAAATGACTTCCATGCCGGAAATGGTTTCACTCTTCAACGGAATGGGTGGTGCTTGTGCAGCTTTGATCTCTTTATTGGAATTCCATCATAACGTTGGTGATCCGGGCAGGATTGCAATCATAATGGCCGGACTTGTCATCGGTTCTGTATCTTTCTCAGGAAGTATAATTGCATTCATGAAATTGAATGGCACACTGAATAAATCGATCAGATTACCGAATTACAATTTCATCAACTTGATCATGATGATCGTAACAGTTGGTCTTGCTGTTTATGTCACTATGTCGGGAACGGAAAGTAGCGTTTTACTCTATGGAACTTTTGCGTTAGCTCTTCTATATGGTATTCTCTTTGTTGTTCCAATTGGCGGAGCAGACATGCCGGTTGTAATTTCTTTGCTTAACTCCTTTACCGGATTAGCAGCTGCCTTCGGTGGTTTCCTTTACGACAATCAGGTAATGCTAACCGGTGGTATTCTCGTTGGCTCAGCAGGTACGATCCTGACCCTTGAAATGTGCAGAGCGATGAACAGACCTTTGTTCAATGTGATCTTCGGCGCATTCGGTGAAAGTGCAGCAACAGGTGCCAGTGCTTCTATGCATGGTACTATTAAAGATATTTCAATTAGTGATGCAGCAGTACTATTAAACTACTCCAAGAAAGTAATCATCGTTCCGGGATATGGATTAGCGGTTGCTCAGGCACAGCACATCATTCATGAATTGGAATTGATCCTTGAAGAACGTGGTGTTCAGGTGAAGTATGCAATCCACCCGGTAGCAGGACGTATGCCCGGACACATGAACGTTTTGCTTGCAGAAAGTAATGTCTATTATGGAAAGCTATCTGAAATGGACGAGATCAACCCTGAATTCGCATCTACTGATGTGGTTCTTGTCGTTGGAGCAAATGACGTCGTAAACCCTGCTGCAAAAACTGACCCTGCCTCTCCTATTTACGGAATGCCTATTCTTGATGTTGAAGCTGCAAAACATATCATTATCAACAAAAGAAGTATGAATGCTGGTTATGCAGGAATTGAAAACCAATTATTCTATGATCCGAAAACGTCTATGCTATTTGGTGATGCGAAAGCTGCTCTGACAAAATTGGTAGCAGAGATCAAGTCACTTTAATCGTTTTTCGTTAATCGTTTTTCGAAAAACGATTAACGATTAACGAAAAACGAAAGACAATAAACGAGAAACAAAAAACAAAAAAACAAAATACAATCATGACAAACAGAACATTTACGATGATCAAACCGGATGGAGTTGCAAATAACTACATCGGTGCTATCCTCGCAAAGATCAACGAAGCAGGTTTCCGTATCGTTGCAATGAAATACACTCAATTGACTCCTGAGCGTGCAGGTGAATTCTATTCAGTTCACAAAGAACGTCCTTTCTACAATGACCTTGTAAAATATATGTCATCAGGTCCGATCGTAGCATGCATCCTTGAGAAATCAAATGCTATCGAAGACTTCCGTAAATTGATCGGAGCTACTGACCCGGCTAAAGCAGAAAAGGGCACGATCCGTAATCTATACGCAAAATCAATCGAAGCCAATGCCGTTCACGGTTCGGATAGCGATGAGAATGCGGCGATTGAAGGGAACTTCTTTTTTGCAGGAACAGAACGGTTTTAATTAATAATGAATCCCGATAGCTATCGGGATTAATAATGAGCAATGAAGGAACGTCGTTGATGAAATGACTTAATTCTAATCATCATAAAAAAAGGAGGCAATTTCAAATTGACCTCCTTTTTTCTTTTTTCATTCTTCGGGAGACAACGGAGCGAGCAACACCCAGCGTCGCATCAAGTTGTTATGTTTACTTTCTTGTCCTTTGTTCATTTTAATACTGGTAGGCAAAGAAAAACAAACGCAGGAACAAACTAACCAAACCCTTAAAATACACGAAACAACACGCGCAGAGGGACTGGAAGGCAAACTATTACACCAACTTACCAAGGAAAGAGTATTGGCCAAGCTAAGACACTTATTTTTATTCTCCTTTCAGTTACTAGAGATTGAAGGAAAGGAAGACTTAGTTTGGTGAAAAGCCAAATATACTGCTCACACATAAACAAAGATATAATTCCCTTAATAATATATAATTGTAGGTACGATAATCGAAAGGATAGGCTGAACTTTAATGAAAAAATGAGCCTGTTAAGTTGACGCCTATGCGATAGCTATCGGGATTCATTACTTAAAAACAATCTCCGAGAGCACATCCGCCTTCACCTCTTCATTCAAAGACGAGATAATTTTTTCCTTCGCCATAAAAAGTTCCTGACGAAGCGATGCGGAAGAAAGCGTAACCCAAAGTGTTTTGTCAATGATCTTTATTTCAATAGTACGATGTGCTACTGCAGGCCCCATCACTTTTTCCCACGCATTTATTATTCGTACATGATTCATCTTATCTTCTAATCGATACGATTTGATCATGGCTTCCAGAGCTTCTTTCATGCTCAGGTCGTTGGATTTGCGGTAGGATTTCATTTGGGTTAAAGGTAGTTTTTTTGGTAAAGTCTTGTACTTAGGGATGAACAAACTATTTTACTCTAGGTCAAGGGTCAAAGGTCAAAGGTTATCTCAGAATTCACCTTTGACCCTTGACCTTTGACCTAATTATCCAATACAGCAACAGCCATCCCCTCAACTTCAAAACACCTCACCTCTTCCCCTATTCTCTCAAAAATTTCTTGTACCCTCTCGAGATGTGTGTCGGTAATAAAGATCTGTCCGAAATTATGTTTGCTTACCAATTCCATCAATCGACTGATCCGACTATCGTCGAGCTTTTCATAGATATCATCGAGCAAAAGTATCGGCTTCATTTTTTTTAATTGTGCGATGAAATCGAATTGCGCTAATTTCATTGCGATCAGAAATGATTTCTGTTGCCCTTGCGATGCGAATTTCTTTACAGGGAATCCGTTGATCATAAAGATAAGATCGTCTCTATGTGTTCCTGATGTTGTGTATTGAAGTACTTTGTCTTTTTCCAGTGATTTCTGTAATAGATCGGCAAAGGAATTCTCATTCAGATCAGAATCATATTTTATATCAATTGTTTCTTTTCCACCTGAAATAAAATCGTAGTACCTGGCAAAAATAGGAATAAGTTCCTCTATGAATTTCAATCTCACCGAGTGAATTCTGTTACCAATTGGAATCAATTGCTCATCCCAGATCGTAAGTGAATCACTATCAAATTTTCGCGTTTGATATGCATGTTTCAAATAAGCATTTCGCTGCGAGATCACTCGTCCATAACTGATAAGGTCTTCCAGATAGATACGGTCGAATTGCGAAACAATACTGTCAAGAAAACGCCGCCTGTCTTCGCTTCCATCTGTTATCAAACTAACATCCGTCGGTGAGATCATGACCACAGGTATCAATCCTATATGATCAGCAAGTCTTTCATATTCCTTTTGATTCCTCTTAAGTACTTTCTTCTGCCCTTTTTTGAATCCGCATGAAATGGATTCATCAACGCCATTGAGATCAAATACGCCTTGCAAAACAAAAAGCTCCTCCCCTTTTTTTACATTCTGCAGATCTGAAGAATTGAAATAACTCTTGCACATAGCCAGATAATGTATTGCATCCAAAAGATTGGTCTTACCTTCTCCATTGCCGCCGGTAAATGCATTTACGCCTGACGAAAATTCGAGATCGACAGCTTCGTAATTTTTAAAGTTGACAAGGGAAAGTTTTTTAAGGAACATAGGCTTCGAAGGTAAGCATGAGGAGTTAATTTAACGGATGATTACAGTAAAAAAGTGGGATTGATTTTCAAGGCTCAAAGACTTCTGCTGACAATTCGATGACCGAATCTACCTCAGAAAGGCATTAATCAACCTGAAATTGTGGAAAAGTAGACCATTTATAGGGAAAATCTGCTTTATTATGATTATCTTTGGTAGAACAAATCTTTTTCAGGGACCTAATTTTTTTAAATGGAAGAAGAAGAATTCCTAAATAACGACGATCAGCAAAAGCAGATCCGTTATTCCATAGAGCGATACGAAGAAATGATTCGCAACAAAGATGCTTACTTCTTTGATGTCGATGCATTCGTGAATATTGTCGACTACTATATCGAAAAAAACGACCCTGTAAAGGCCTTACAGGTGATCGAATACGCCCAGGATCAACACCCCGATTCAGTCGAATTTCTATTGCGGGAAGCTCAACTTCTGGCAATGGTCGAGCGATTTGATGATGCTTTATACATACTAAGTAAAGCCGAGAAAATTACTCCTTTGGATCCTGATCTTTATATGATCCGAGGAAGTATCTATTCCCAATTACAACAATTTGAGAATGCAATTGAAAGTTTCAACCAGGCCATTCCACTTGCCGAGGAGCTTGACATGCTATATTTGAACCTGGCTTATGTTTATGAAAGTTGGGGCGATTACAACAAGGCTATTGACTATTTAAAGCTAAGTCTGGAAAACAATCCTGAAAACGAAATTGCTCTTTACGAAATTGCTTTCTGCTTTGAATTTACAGAACGTTTTGAAGACAGCATCGATTTCTACAATAAGTTCATCGATATTCAGCCATACAGCTTCCCTGCATGGTATAACTTAGGCAATGTTTACAATAGGCAGAATCGATTTGACGATGCCCTGGATGCATATGATTATTGCCTTGCTATCAAAGACGATTTCTCTTCTGCATACTTCAACAAAGGCAATACACTGGCAAATCTTAATCGGTACAAAGATGCCATCGATTGCTATAAAAAAACATTTGAATTCGAAGCACCGGATGCATTGACCTATTATAATATCGGTGAATGCTACGAGCAGTTAGAAGACCCGCAACGCGCAAGAGATTACTATAAAAAAGCGACAAAATTAGATCCGAATCTGGCCGAAGCCTGGCTTGGAATTGGTATCACATTGCAAAATGAAGAGCGCTGGTTTGAAGCAACACATTACATCAAAAAAGCAATTGAACTTGACGATAAAAATGCTGAGTTCTGGTTTGCAATGGGTGATGCTGAATACCATCTTGATAATTATGTTGCCGCTGAAGCTCATTACAAAAAGGTAATTGATCTGGAACCTGATAATCAGGATATCTGGCTTGAATATTCTCACCTTTTAATGGCCGATAGTCGTGCCGATGAAGCACTGGAATTGATCAAAAAAGGGATGATTTTTCTTCCTGAATCTGCCGATTTAATTTACCGACTTGCATGTTACTATTACTCAATAGGTAATATTCAAGAATCTTACAGCACTTTGGCAACAGCATTGGATAAAAATGTTCAACTTTGCCATACGGTCTTCGAATATTCTCCGGCCATGGAAAATGATCGGCACATACTCGAAATAATTGACCTATATAAAAATCGCATATGAATTTCTTTCTCGATAATATTCCTCAGCGGACGTCCAAGCCGCGTGAATCAGGTTTGACCATGATCATGGACAAAGGGCTTAGTACACGTCAGGCTGAAGACATGCTCGATGTATCTGCACCTTATATTGACATTGTAAAATTAGGATTTGGCAGTTCTTATGTAACTCCAAATCTTGAAAAGAAAATAGCTGTATATCGCTCTGCAAACATTCCGGTTTATTTTGGAGGCACTTTGCTGGAAGCTTTCATCGTTCGTAAAAAGTTTGATGATTTTCTTCGTGTGATTGAAAAATACAAACTCACTCATGCCGAGGTCAGCGATGGTTCAATCCAACTGGACCACGGAAAAAAACTTGAATTTATCCGACAATTAAGTAAATACGTTACTGTAATCACTGAAGTTGGATCCAAAGAAGAAGGCATCATTATCCACCCAACAAAATGGATAGATATGATTGAAAGTGAAATTCAAGCCGGTGCATGGAAAGTTATTGCCGAAGCCCGTGAAAGCGGTACTGTAGGTATCTATCGTCCGAACGGAAAGGCTCACGTCGTACTTATCAATAAAATTCTTTCACGTGTTAAAGCTGAAAACATTATTTGGGAAACTCCAAACAAAAGTGGTCAGGTTTATTTCATAAAATTGATCGGCGCAGATGTAAATCTCGGAAATATTGCTCCAACGGAAGTAATTGCTCTTGAATCATTGCGGATCGGATTGCGAAGTGATACTTTCTTTCAGTTCCTTGATAAAAAAATGAACGCCCCCGTTTAAAATACACACCCGGTTTTGCCGGGTGTTTTTGCTTAATTACATGCCAAAAATAAAATACTTCTTCATCCTATTGATCTTTACTTCTTGCTTGTCGAAGAAGAATGTCACATTCAAAAACATCGAAAACATCAGCTACAGGACTGAAAATAGTTCACCTGTTTTGAATTTTGATCTTATTGTTCATAATCCCAATAATTGGGGATTGAGAATTTCTGAAATAAATACAAAAGTATCCGTTGAAGACCGATCAATTGGCATTACCAACCTTCCGGCAACTATAAGGATTGCCCGAAAATCTGATGTCTCTATTCCCATGCAACTTCAACTCTCCATGGCCGATCTTCTCACTTTTTTACCTCAGGGGCTAAGCTTTTTCTCAGGCAAGAAGACAAAAGTTAATACATCTGTCGACGGTGAAATTACTTTGAAAAAATTCCTGTTCAGAAAAAGATTTGCCGTGAATTTAAAACAGGAAGTGGAACTAAAATAACTTCATCAAAATTTTTCAAACACAACGATGGACCATAGTCAAAAACTTGAGAATATATCTTCAACAATAAAGGCGGAATTTGGCACGTTGAATTTATCGCAGCTGAATTGGAAGGCTAACCCAAATGCCTGGAGTATTGGACAGTGTATCGATCACATCATTGTGTCCAATGAACAATATTTTCCGGCGTTTGAGAAAGTTGTTACAGGAAAATACAAAATGACATTCTGGGAGAAAAACAATCCTCTTACCTCCTATACCGGGAAACAAATGATCAAGACACTTGGGCCTGTTGTGGTTAAAAAATTTCAATCGCCAAAACTATTTCTTCCGTCGCAATCATCCATTAAACAGTCGATTATCGACAATTTTATCGAACATCAGAATAAACTCATTAAATACTTCAATTCGATGTCGGAAAATAAATTTGAAAAGACAATTATAACAAGTCCTGTTGCAGGATTGCTCACGTTGAAACTATCAGATGTTATGGCAATTATTACTGTTCACGAAGAAAGACATCTTGCACAAATGAAGCGTGTAAAATCACAGTTGACTGAATAAAAAAATCCCGCTACTTTCATAGCGGGATAAACCTAAGAAAATTTACTAACCTATTCTAACTGTCAATTATACTATTTACTTAATTTGTTATTAATCTATCACAAGAACTTTACTTGTCTTTTTTCCGTTTGTAAATAAAGATCTGACTACCGTCTTCATTAGTGATCACTTTTTCAAGTTCAGGAGTTTGTTCGCCTTTATCACCAAATACGATCACATGGTCTGCATTATCCAGACTATCAGGTATATTTAGTTCTTTCTGTTCATGCTTTTTAATGATCCTTGTCTGCTTTCCGTTTTTATCAATTGTAATTTGCATTTCTTTAGCATCATCATTATCCTCGTCATCGAACTGAAAATCGAATTTCATATTTGCAATCGAAGCTTCTAGCTCTCGCATATCTGCTTCTAAATCCTGCATTGATTTATTGATCTCAATGTGTACATCTGCAAATTCATCATTTGAGTTCTTATTTCCCTTTTTCGATTTTTTATCATCAGTTGTCACATTGATATTATAAGAAAGGGACTGCTTAGATTTATTGTCTATTTGACCTAAATTGTGCTTTTTCAGCATAGAAAGATTCAATCCATGACGATCACTAATATCTTGCATAATTGAGTAAAATTCATCGTCATTTTTAGCAGTAAAAGTTGTGTCAATTTCTTGACTATTCTTTTTATCCGTACTTTTATATTTGAACTTTACTACACCATTGTCCTTTCGAACAACTGAAACAGACTGGGCAAAACTCACTGATAAAGTAAGAAGGATCATTGCAAGTCCTAGTACGATCCAGGCTAGTATAATTCGTGAGGAAAATTTGTTGAACATCTTTTTGCTGTTTAATGATTCAAATATAGGCCTCACTTCAGGCACTTTAGGGTTAATGTGCCGTTAATCTCTGTTAAAGATTGGTTAAAGTCGAGCTTCAAATGTTAACAGATTGTATTTTTACACAGTAATGAACAAGAAAAGTATCAAAGGCATAATTGCATTAATGAGTATTGCATTGATTGGTGTGATCAGCCTTCAGCTATACTGGATTTTTCATGATATTCGATTAAAGGAACAACAATTTGAGCAATCTGTAAATCAGGCTATGAACTCAATCGTTGACCGTATAGAAACGAATGAAGCGATGAATATTCTTCATCAGCGAGTATTCAATATTGATCCGCAGCGGATGACACAACTCATCATTCGTGACACTTCAAGTTTTAATCCGGTTACGATTACAGATACGACCATTGAGATTCCAAATTTACCCGGGCACCCACCGCCGATAATGGAAGATCTGGACAATGCCGACATCAATATTGAATTTCACCGTCCCGGAAGTAATCGTTCATTTCTACGCGTTCAAAAGCGAAATTATTTCCATAAAGATTCCGTCAGTCAGCATACAATTCATAGTTCACAGATCACCAGAGTTTTCGGCGATTCAGCAGAGATCACGATTCGTCAGAATGAAGAAAAAATCAAAGCCCGACTAGAGAAACTCAATGATGTCATGCAGAAGGTGGCCGTTGAATTTGCCGGTCCGGAAGGCGATGTTCTCACAAGAATCGATTCTTCCCGTCTGGACTCATTAATTTCTATGGAATTGAAAAACCGAGGCATCGATCTGGACGTAAATTATGGAGTATTGAATGGATTAACAAACTCATTTCTTATTAAGAAAAGCAAGATCGACCAGAAAGAACTTCAGAACTCAAAATTCAGGATACTGCTCTTTCCAAATGATATTGTCTCTAAACCGGATTACCTGATTCTTCACTTTCCAAACACGATAAAATACGTTCTTGCATCGATGTGGTTCATGTTGGCTAGTTCAACATTATTTACTTTCATTATCTTATTTGGTTTCGCTTACACTATTCAAGTCATCTATAAACAAAAGAAGTTATCCGATATTAAAAGCGATTTTATCAATAACATGACTCATGAATTCAAAACACCAATTGCTACAATATCGTTGGCAGTAGATTCGATCAAGAATCCAAAAGTCAGGAATGACCAGGAGAAAATGGATTACTTCACACGCATCATACGTGAAGAAAATAAACGCATGAACAGTCAAGTAGAAAACGTACTCCGAATGGCTCAGCTTGAAAAAGGAGAATTGGATCTCAGGAAAGAAGAACAGAATATGCACACCATCATCCTGAATGCTGTTGACCTGATTGAACTTCAAGTTGAAAACAAAGGTGGTAAAATCGACCTTTCGCTTGATGCCGCAATTCCAATGATAAATGGCGATGGAATCCACCTGTCGAATGTGATCTTTAACCTGCTCGACAATGCCAATAAATATTCTCCGGAAAAGCCTGAAATTACTATTTCAACCTACAATAATAATGAGGGTTTATTCGTTACAGTTAAGGATAAAGGTGCCGGAATGACAAAAGAAACTCAGAAGAAGATCTTCGAAAAATTTTATCGAGTACCTACAGGAAATATTCATGATATAAAAGGCTTTGGTTTAGGCCTCAGTTATGTGAAAGAAATAATTGAATTACATAAAGGAACTATTAAAGTTGACAGTGAACTTGGAAGAGGAAGTTCATTTGAAATTTACATACCATATTCTTTTCGATGAAAAACACTACTACAATGACAACAAAAATAAAAATTCTTCTTGTTGAAGATGATCCGAACTTTGGTTCCGTTTTAAAAAATTATCTGGAACTAAATGAATATGAAGTAAAACTTTGCACTGATGGCTTTGCCGGCTATGACCAATTTGTTGTAGGAAAATTCGATATCTGCATACTTGATGTGATGATGCCTAAAAAGGACGGATTTACATTGGCAAAAGAGATCAGAGAAAAAGATGAACACATCCCAATTATATTCCTTACTGCAAAAACAATGAAGGAAGATATGTTGACAGGTTTCCATGTAGGTGCCGACGATTATGTTACCAAACCATTCGACTCAGAAGTTTTGCTCTTCAAATTAAAAGCGATTCTGAAAAGAAGTCTGGATAAAAACCACGACCCCTCGCAGAAAGAATTTGATCTTGGACAATATCATTTCAACTTTGATCACCGTACGATAGTGAAAAACGGTGAATCGCAAAATTGTCACCAAAAGAAGCTGAGTTACTTCGAATGTTATGCATCTTCAAAAACGAACTCTTGCCAAGACAAAAAGCACTAAAAGAAATCTGGGGCGATGACAATTATTTCAATGCCAGAAGTATGGATGTTTTTATCACAAAACTTAGAAAATACCTAAAAGAAGATTCTTCACTGGACATAATTAACATTCACGGAAAAGGATTTAGATTAATTGATAATGCTTAGTATATTTGGCGAATAACTCTTAATCATTATAAATTAATTTTAATCCTGTGGACAGAAGAAATTTTATTAAAAGTTCCTGCACTTTTTGTGTTGCTGCAACCGGCTTAACAGCATTAGCAACCATGCTTCAAAGTTGTGCAACGATCCATGTTTTCAATGGGACAATTGACAATAACTCAATCACAGTACCACTATCGGAACTAGTAGAGAAAGAAACGGTGATCATCAAATCAAAGAATACAGAATCAGATATTGCTCTTGTTAAAAGCAAATCCGGTGAGTGGAAAGCATTACTTATGTTATGCACACATGCTTCAAATCCAATCGTCTTTAATGGCTCTGCATTTATGTGCAACGTTCATTTCAGTGAATTTAATATGGATGGTGTACCAAAAAACGGACCTGCACAAAAGCCTCTTAAAATTCTTACAACTGAATTAAAAAATGAATCAATAGTTATTAAGTTGTAGACAAATTTAAAAAACTTTCAACCAAGTGTAATAGTAAATTGGGTGAATTCATTTTGAATTGACTCTACTACCATTTCACCATTATGTGATTTTATGATTTCATTACTGATACTTAATCCAAGTCCGGTACCCTGTCCTGATGGTTTAGTAGTGAAAAATGGTTCAAAGATCATATCTTTTTCTTGCTCCGGAATTCCAACTCCATTATCCCGGATAAACAAAACAATTTTCCCATTCTTTGAAAAAGTTGAAATACTCAATAATGGAGAATAATCAGGTCCTGCTGAGATCTTTTTTTCATCCATTGCCTGAAAAGCATTTGTAAAAATATTAAGAAGAACTCTCCCAATATCGGCGGCAACAATTTTAACATCGGCAAGATCCTGAGCAAGATTATTTTGCACTTTGCATTGGAATGAAGGGTTTTGAACCCGAATAGCATTAAATGCCATTGACAAGTTTCTTTCAACAAGAGAATTAATGTTGCAAAGTTCTTTTTCCGGCGACTTACTTCTTGAATGATCAAGCATACTTTTTATAATGCCATCTGCACGCATCCCATGAAATTTTATCTTTCCCATGGAGTCCTTTAGACCAGAAATCAACTCCTCTCTTTCCTCTTTCGACTCAGCTTCAGATAACTCAGTAAGTAACTCTTCTGACAATTCAGAAAAATTGGTTATAAAATTAATTGGATTTCTGATCTCATGTGCAATTCCCGCAGACAACTTTCCCATGGACGCTAATTTTTCATGGCGAATTAATTGTTCTTGTGTTGATTTTAGCTTTTCAAGTGAGTCAGCCAATTCTGCATTCTTTCGCTTCTTAAGGTTATTAGTGTATACCAAAAAAACAATTGTGACGATAAAGAAAAAACAACCGACAATGAAAAGATTCTTCAGAAACCTTTGTTTTTGAACCTGAGATTCCTGAATGGCTGTTTGCTTTGCCATCTTGAGAATATTTTCCTGCTCTGCACTTGCTATTTCATACTTTGATTTTATACTGGCAAGCTCAAAGATTTCCTTTCATTCACCATTGAATCTTTTAAATCGACATAAAATTTTAAATGCTCCAACGCTTCTCTGTAATTTTTCTTTTCCAGAAAATACTTATAAAGTAGAAAATGTGATTGAACAAAGCCTCGCACACTATTATGAATATATCCGATCTTTATAACCTTATCAGCATACTCATGTGCTTTTTCAAATTGGCCCATATTAAAATAGGCTTGCGCTATCTCGCCGTAAAATAATTGAGTACCAATTAGGTCGTCTTTTTGCGCAACTCGATCGAAAGCGTTGTTAAAATAATAAATCGCTGAATCATTTATATTCTGACGTGCAAAGTAAATTCCTCGACCATAATTATACTCCCGAATCCCAGAATTATCCGTTCCAACATACATAAACTTTTTTGCAATTGCCAAGTATTCTTCTGCATTAATATATTTCCCACTTTCAGAAGCACATAATGAGGCAAGATATGCAGTTCTTCTCCAACGTACAGTATCTCCGGAAGCTTCAAAAACTTTCATCGAGGAAATAAAATAGTCCTCTGCTTCAATAAAATTTCGTTGCAAATAATTAATCAGTCCAAGTTGAATATTACACCTGGCACTTTCATTCATCTGCGAATTTCGTTCAAAGATACGTTGAGCCCGATAGATATAATCAAATGCAACAGGATAATTAAAAGTTCCAACAATATTCGTCTTTCCCAATACATAATATCCCTTTGCAACTCCTGACTCATAATTAATCGACTCACATTCTTCGATATACTTTTTAGTAAGTGCTGCAACAGAATCAGAATTGATAGAAATAGATTCTTCAAGACTCAAAAAAACAGAATCAAGAATTGCTTTCCTGCTCAATTTATCCATTGTTTCATCAGCAAATAATGCTGACGAAAACAAAAAATTATGAAGAAATAAGCAAAAGTAAAATAGTACTTTACTTTTCACTCTTACCATGCTGAACAATCATCTGGACAGAAGGTCTGCAAAATATATAATCCACTTCCGGTTTTTTTATCAATACCTGTCTTTGTAGTCTTGATCGATTTTACTGCGATATTCAATTGGTCTTTGTCAACGATTAAATTAAGCGACAATGCATTTACATCACCATCTTTAAACAGCTCATCGAAAATTCGCTTACTAAGAATGAAACCTGTCGTTTTATAAGGTGTAGGATCCTCAATGTGTGCTTGCCGATAACCTGCAACCAATTGCTCAATTTCCGACTTTGCAACTTCCATCCCGCCACCGGATACCTCATTAATGTATCTGTTAGTATTGTCGCAAGGTGAAACTTCCTGAGCACCGGAATTGAATGAATACACGTTGAATCCTAAGGATACAACGAATGCAATTAAAATCAATAAATTTCTTGTTTTCATAGTGTGTGGATTTCTATTGAACTTATGTGTGAATTTGTTACCGCTTTTTCTTTAAATACATTTAATTTGTGTTCATCATACCGAACAATCTATGGGACAAAATGATTGCTATATGTTTAATAATTAAGGTAATTTAAAGAAATAATATAATATCGGTCAAATTTATTTTCATAAATATCGGTTAAACATGGTAAAAAGCGATGAAAACGAATACAATTAAAAAGCGGGGATATTTAATACCAACTAAATATCACCGCTTTCTATAGGAGCTTTTTAGATATGATTACTTAATGAGCAGTACTCTTCTATTTAATTTTTTGCCATTGCTTTCCATTCTGATCATATATAATCCATCTTGTAAAGTCGAAAGATCCATTTCCGTTCTATAATCTGTTACCGGGAGTTTTTTAATCATTACAATTTTTCCGGTTGCATCAAAAACAGTTGTCATAACATCTGAATTATCAAACGAAGTATTGATTCGAATTAAACCTGTGGTTGGATTTGGGTAAACAAATATATCAGCTGCTTCCGGTTCGTCATCAATACCAACTTGAAAATCAATGGCGAAGTTTACATTATAAAAATCACCATAATCACCTGATGCACCAATTTGTGTTGCTGTATTTCCTTTTAGAATACGGAACAGCCCAACACCATTATAACAACATACGCCATCTCCGTAACTGTCATAAGCAGTGATGGAATAACATCCGTTAGAAAGAAATACTGTATCGATATAAACTGTATTTGCAGCAGGAAAAGTTGGTCTGGAAAACAAGACTGTACCCTGATCATCTTTCACTGTCCATGAAACTTCATTTGGAGAACCATCGGTCTTTGTCAAGATCCGAACAAAATTTGTATTGTAAATATTAACCGGAACAAATGTTGATCGTAAAGTATCATCATAAACAAACTCATCATTGAAACCATTTGGTTGTTCTATGTAGGCTGTGAAAGTATGTGTTCCTGCACCAAATGTGATCGGTGGCAAAGTTACAGTTGTGCTATCCATCAGATTTAATGAACCTGTCCAGGTGTACGATTGCAATGAACCGGCATCTACCTGATACTTTATGGTCAGCGTCGTTAAAATAGCACTTCCATTATTCTTGATCACAACAGAAGGATTCAAACCTTCACAAATTGGATTTCTTCTTCTGTATTCAAATGCATCAGTAGGTGTCACAATGCGTTCTATTGAAGCATTGTTTACGTAATTGACAGCATCATATTCAATTGCATGCGACTGAATAAAATATTCAGGAGCATAAAATCCTGAAGGTCCACCTGTAACTGTGTAAGGCACCATATTATAGTCAAGTGTTACAACTCCGCCCGGAGAAATAAATGGAGTTGCATTGTAATCATGTGGAGTTACATAGGATCCGGGACACCAGTTTGCTCTTTTATAGAACCAAGTACTGGTATATCCGGGAGCGCCTTGAGGATATAGCGGATTGGAACCGCAATCGCTCCTCCATAAATGCTGATCCAGATCAGTACCATTGATGTTGATTGAATGTGTGACATCATAAAACTCCGCAACCTCCTGATTAGGGAAACCACCAAAACCATGTCCGGTAGTTATCAACCTGATCTTTTCATAGGTGGTGGTAGAATCAACATTAAGCGAGATCACCGGTAAGTGATTATCAATTGGGTCCGCTGAATTTCCATAAGCAAATGTTCCATTCCACAGATTCGTCACCTTAAACGCATTCATTGGCGGAACACCTTCGATAAAATAAAAGTCATTCGTTACAAGCCAGCCATTACTATAGCCACAAACAGTTGAAACAAATGTGACACTGTCCATGAGCAATGTTCTGTAATCTGTAACATCAAACCAAAGATCCACTGCCATTCCATAGGGAGTAATTGAACGGGCAATTTCTATTCGCTCTTTTACTTCAAATTGAACATAAGCTGAATCATACTGAACATAAACAACTGAATCCGGAGTAACAAAAGTTGAATCTGTAAAATTCCCCAAACTGTCAAATTCAAAACTATTGTAATAAGCCGGCCATACTACAATCTGTGTTGTTGGAATTGATGGATTTAATGAATCAGTATAAAAACTGATTTCAAATGAAGGATTCGCAATTGAATCCAAAGCCATTGATAAAGAATCATAAAAATATGTATATGATGTATCGGTCATGTATTGCAACGAATCCATTGAACTGCCATTAACAGTAAAAGAAGGAAACGCTGTAAGTGTTGAATCTATGACTCCTGTCCCCGTTCGACTTTCAAGGTTGCTATCCGGTCGTAAATATCGCATCCAAAACTTGGGCAAATCAATTGGTACTTCAATAAAATTCTGTAATACGGAACTGAATCTGACGGAAATGCAAAAGTACCTTTACCGGTATTGCAATTTTGGTGCAGGAAACTTGAAAATCCGTGGACTATAGTGGTATCCCCATTTGCTGCTTCCGATGATATAGGTTTCAAAAAGGAAGTTAATGCAATTAATGTTATAATTATTGCAGATTTGTGTTTTATATGTTTCATCTTTAATTAAATTTACCGAGGATTCAAAAGTAATAATAATCCTTATTGTTATGTCGTTTTATATTGCCATTATCCTATTTATTTCTGCAGTTGTTGCCGGTGTGATTACTATGATCGTTGGAAAAAACATCAGCAAGGAACGATTCACACTTTTAGCTGCAATTCATGGCATGTTTTTATTTGCATTTATTGCTTCAATTTTACTAAGAAAGGACGCATCAGCCTTCAATTACTTTTTTTTACTTTTCATATGCAGTGGACTAGTTTTAAGTGGTATTGCCTGGAGAAGTGGCATCTTCATCGGACTCAAAATCTACTTCGGAATTTTTGCACTCACTGTTGGAATGTTCATCCTATCTCCTTCAAGACTGGTTAATTTTTTACTCACTACCAAGTACACTGATACATTAGGTGAATCATTTCATGTAACTGAAAATTTCTATCTGGAAAGGCAGAATTCAAATAAGAATCAGGACGACATGCCACGGTACAAATTGATCAGAAAAAGAGGTATCTTTCACTCTTCTCTTCAAAGAGATCTTGAATTCGGCGGCAAATTGGATTCCATCAAAGTTCTTGAATTTGACAAGTCATCTTTGGGATTAATAAGAGGGTATACCAGCTCTACAACATACGTCAGTACTAAAATCGATAGTTCAGATGTCGAAGTCAGCACAAAGAAAAAATCAAACGACGGATTACAATATCAATTACGAAAAAAACACTATTAGTTTACGCCCTTATTTCACTATTCGTGAACGTATCAGATGCCCAAATCCCTGATACGGATATTTATTTAATTCCTACAAAATATGAAAACGGAAAAATCATTCTTGGAAAAGCTGTTAACATAACATCTTCCCCTGGATATGACAATCAGCCTTGCTTTTCTCCGGATAGCAAAGAGATACTTTTCGTTTCAATCAAAGACAGCGTACAGTCAGATGTCTGGAAGTATGACATTGCAACTAAAACAAAAGTTCAATTGACAAAAACAAAAGAAAGTGAATATTCACCTACTTATATCAAGAAAGGGAAAAGCATTTCTGTAGTTAGAGTCGATAAGGATTCAATCCAACGATTTTACAAAATGGATTACCCGGCAATGAAGAAAACTGAAATGATCAAAGGTTCAGAGGGCATTGGTTATTCCTGCTGGATCAATGATTCTTTAGTTGCAGGATTTTATGTTGATAAAATCAATAACCTTAAGCTAATGGATTTAACTAATTTAAGCCAAACGCATCGTTATGACAATCCGGGCCGATGTATGAAAATTAATCCGGTGAGTAAATCACTTTTCATCATCGATAAAAACGACTCTGCAAGCAATTATCTGTGTGAGGTTGACGTAGAAAGAAATAAGGTAGGCAGAATAGTTAAAACCTTAAAAGGTTCTGAAGATTTTGATTTCCTTAAAAATGGCCTAATCATTTTTGGTCATGATGGAAAATTCTTTACGCTAAGTGAGGATCGAACAGAATGGATTCCTGTGTCTGAGCCTATAGAGGGCTTATCAGGTGACTTTTACCGTTTTGCCATTAGCCCTGACAACAAATACATTGCTGTAGTTTCCTACAAGGGACAAAAACCATGACATCTGTTTGCGATTATCTAATCGTAGGACAAGGAATTGCCGGAACTGTACTTGCATTGATGTTAGAAAAAAAAGGCAAGAGTGTTTTCATCATAGACAAATTTTCAATTCACAGTTCATCACAAGTTGCAGCCGGTTTAGTTAATCCAATTACCGGAAGAAGAATTGTAAAAAGCTGGATGGCCGATGAAGCGCTCCCTGATGCTTTTCAATTCTATTTTGAATTCGAAAAAGAATTTGGCGAGAAAGTATTTCATTCAATCGATGCACTTGAAGTAACCTCTTCGGTTCACGAATACAATGAATGGACAAGGCGAATGGACGAACAGAATCTTCAACATTATTTTCGCCAGGATGCACCCAATGAATTATATCGAGGCAAGATTCGCGACTTTATTAAACTTGTCAGGATCACCTCATCCGGTTGGCTTGATATTCCGCGCTTCACTTCTATCGTCCGAAAGAAATTTCTTGCATCTAATTTGATAAAAGATGAACTATTTGAACAAGACCAATTAAAAGTTGAAGAGTCAGGAATTTCATACGAAGGGCTTTTCGCAAAAAGAATAATTTTTTGCGAAGGATATAAATGTTTAGAAAATAAATTTTGGGAATATATCCCGCTTATACCGGCAAAAGGTGAAATTGTTGTGATCGAATGTAAAGGATTACCCCAGGAATTTATATTACTTTCCGGGATGTTCATTATTCCAATTGGCAACGATCAATTTAGATGTGGAGCAACGTATGAATGGAAATTTGAAAATGAGTTGCCTACTGAATCCGGTAAATCAAAGCTTTTGGAAATGCTGAATAATGTTCTGAAAACCGAATTCAAAATAATCGAACACACTTCAGGTGTTCGTCCGACTGTAAAAGACAGAAGACCAATTCTCGGACAACATCCCGATCATCAAAATGTTTTTATTTTCAATGGACTTGGTACAAAAGGCGTTTCGCTGACACCGTATTTTGCAAATCATTTTATTGAACATCTTGAAAATGATGCGAGATTGATGAGCGAAGTTGATGTTGGGAGATTTAGCAGTATGAAAAATTAACACTAAGTTCACTAAAATTTTAGCCACGAATTCACGAATGAAAAATAATTCATTCGTGAATTCGTGTGTAGAAAATCAAAAAAGTAGTTTTAAGTAGTTTATTTTACAACTCAGAGACTCTTCTCTTTGCCTTCAAAAATTCCTCCCAAACTTCCTTCACAATCTCACCTGCAGGAATGATCTTTCGCACTGCTGCTGAAACCTGACCAATTTCCAATTCACCTTCTTCCATATCTCCTTCAAACATCCCTTTTTTGGCACGTGCGCGACCAAGTATCAATTTTAACTCTTCAACACTTGAACCCTTGGCTTCTGCTTCTGCGATCTGATTAAAAAACTTATTTCTCATTAACCGAACAGGAGTCAGCTGTTTTAACATCAACATCGTTTCACCTTCTTCGCTATTCACAACTTTCGATTTGAAAGATTCATGACCAGAAGATTCGACTGAAGCAACAAAACGAGTTCCCATTTGAACAGCTTCAGCACCCAAAGCAAAACATGCCAACATAGAACTGCCACTGGCAATACCACCTGCCGCTATTAAAGGTAGATTTGTCGCTTCGCGGATGATTGGAATTAAAACCATGGTAGTAGTCTCTTCTCTTCCATTATGTCCGCCTGCTTCAAAGCCTTCAGCAACAATTGCATCCACCCCTGCTTCCTCACATTTGAGAGCAAACTTTTTATTGGCAATCACATGAACAACTTTTATTCCTTGCGCTTTCAAATGAGCAGTCCACGTTTTGGGATTCCCGGCAGAAGTGAAAACGATCGGCACCTTTTCTTCAATTATTATGGCCATTATCTCTTCTATATTCGGATAAAGTAATGGAACGTTCACGCCAAAAGGTTTCGAAGTAGCCTGTTTACACTTCTGAATATGACTCCTTAAAACATCAGGATACATCGATCCGGCACCGATTACTCCCAGTCCACCGGCATTACTAACCGCAGAGGCCAGCTCCCAGCCGCTGCACCAGATCATACCAGCTTGAATTATAGGATATTCGATCCCGAAAAGTGAAGTGATTCTATTGTTCATTATTGAGGTAAATTAGTCGCTAAAAGGTCCGATTATGTACGCCAAAAATAATACTTTTACCGACCGGAATCAGTACAAATCAATTTAATCTTATGAAAGCAATTATTCCTGTTGCAGGGATTGGAAGTAAACTCAGACCACATACCCATACGCAACCAAAAGCACTAGTGCCTGTTGCCGGAAAGCCTATCTTATCACATATCGTAGACAAACTTGTATCAACCGGAGTAACTGATTTCATTTTTATCATTGGATATTTAGGGGATAAAATTGAGGAGTATATCAAATCAAATTACCCTTCTTTGAAAACCAGTTTCGTTTTACAAGATCCACGGGAAGGAACAGGTCAGGCAGTATATTTGACGAAAGACCTGATCAATCCAAATGAAGAAGTAATCATTGCATTAGGAGATACAATTTTTGATATTGATTTGAAAGAAGTGATCTCTTCAAGTGGTTCACTACTTGGCGTAAAAAAAGTATTGGATCCGAGAAATTTTGGTGTCGCTGAACTAGATGAAAACGGCATTATCAGACATGTTGTTGAAAAGCCCCCTATTCCAAAATCAAATCTGGCACTAGTCGGAATCTATAAGATCAAAGAAACAAAACAACTGTACGAAGCACTTGAACATCTGATCTCACAAAACAGCAGAACACAAGGTGAATTTCATCTTACAGATGCGATCATGTTAATGATATCAAAAGGAGTTATATTCAAAACATTTCCTGTAGAGAATTGGTACGATTGCGGTGTCAAGGACAATTTACTTGAAACCAATGCAATGCTATTGAAGAAAAATTGTAAAGCTGTTGACTCCGGTAAATTTGCAAACACAATCATCATTCCTCCTGTAAGCATTGCTGATTCCTGCCAGATAAGCAATAGTATTATTGGTCCAAATGTTTCAATCGGTGAAAATACGATCATCAATTATTCCATTTTGAGAGATGCCATTATTGGATCCTACTCAGAATTAGAGAATGCTGTCTTACACCATTCTGTTATCGGTAGCGATGCTTCCTTGCATGGTTTGAGTCAATCTTTAAATTTGGGCGACAGCACGGAAATAGATTTTGGATGATCTGAATTCAATTAAATATAAACTACAAGCATAAAAAAACAATACATCCTAGTATGGAAAAAGATACAGAGATTTTCAGTCTCATCAATAAAGAAAAGAAACGTCAGCAACATGGAATTGAATTGATTGCTTCCGAAAATTTTGTAAGTAAACAAGTAATGCAGGCAATGGGTTCATGCCTGACTAACAAATATGCCGAAGGATATCCGGGCAAACGTTATTATGGCGGATGTGAAATTGTAGATCAAGTCGAACAGATTGCAATTGATCGCGCGAAAACTCTTTTCAATGCAGCATGGGTCAATGTACAACCACATTCAGGAGCGCAAGCGAATGCAGCGGTTATGTTGGGTGTTATTCAACCGGGAGATACAATTTTAGGATTTGATCTTTCTCATGGTGGTCACCTTACTCATGGATCTTCAGTAAATTTTTCGGGTAAATTGTATCGCCCTACTTTCTATGGTGTTCGTCAAGAGACCGGACAAGTTGATTACGATGCTATGGAAGCGACAGCTTTGAAAGAAAAACCGAAACTTATTATTGCAGGTGCTTCTTCTTATTCTCGTGACTGGGATTTTATCAGAATGCGTAAGATCGCTGATAAAGTTGGTGCATTGTTGATGGCAGATATTGCACATCCTGCAGGATTGATCGCTCGCGGTCTTTTGAACGACCCACTTCCCTATTGTCATATCGTTACAACTACGACACATAAAACATTACGTGGACCTCGTGGTGGAATGATCATGATGGGAAAGGATTTCGAAAATCCAATGGGACACAAAACTCCTAAAGGCGAAATTAAAATGATGAGTGCTGTTTTAGATGGTGCAGTTTTTCCGGGAACACAAGGCGGACCTTTGGAACATGTTATTGCTGCTAAAGCAGTAGCATTTGGTGAAGATCTGACTGACGAGTATTTCAAATATTGTGTTCAGATGGTTAAAAATGCAAAGGCAATGGCAAATGCATTTATCGGACTTGGTTACAAAATTATCAGTGATGGTACAGACAATCATTCTATGTTGATTGACTTAAGAAGTAAAAATGTTACCGGTAAACTTGCAGAGAATATTCTTGTGAAAGCAGACATTACTGTCAACAAGAACATGGTGCCATTCGATGATAAATCGCCATTCATCACTTCCGGTATTCGTGTTGGTACACCTGCTATGTCTACACGAGGCATCAAAGAAAAAGATTGCGAGAAAATTGTAAAACTCATCGACGAAGTTCTGATGAATCACGACAATGAAACCAAAGTTGCTGCGGTGAAGAAGAAGGTGAATGCGATGATGGAGAAGTTTCCTTTGTATTAACTTTCAAAACTACTTAAAAGGTCAAGGGTCAAAAGTCAAAGGGAAATGCGTTTACCCTTGACTTTTGACCCTTGACCTTCTAATAACTTTTCTTAATCACAAACTTGCCTGAAATCTGTTTCTGTTCTCCCGAAGTCGCACGGTAAAAATAAATCCCATCTGAAAGATCTGTCAGGTCAATGGTTTTTTCACCTTTAAAATCACCTGATTTGACAAACTGACCTGCGCTGTTATAAATTACTAATTGAATTTCCGTATCAGCCGAAAAATTGATCTGGCCTTCAGAAATTGTTGGGTATACTTTTATCGAAAAGTTTTCGAGTTCTTCAACATGGGGTCCGGCACAATTGAAAGCTAGATAGGCACCTGAGTAAACAGGCATTGTTGTGCCAGAGCTACTGTATGATGCATAAATCTGAAAGTTCAGAGGAGAGCCCTGTAATGATATAGGCATATACTGAGGCAAAGGAACTGAAAATTCGCAGCCGGATGAAAGAAGTGAATCCATAAATGCGAGTGCAATCATCATATCACCATTGCCATCGTCTTTCTGATAAAGAAACACAAAACCGCTATCATATGTAGTCTGTATATCCGCTCCGGCATCGTCTGCTGTCGGAAGTGGGAAATAAGCACTGAGATGTAATGGAACACCTGCGCTGTCTGTCTTTAAAATAGCAGCATGAGAACCTGCTCCGCTGAAATAAGTAACTGCAGTAAGAATAGTTCCATCCGCTCCGGCAATAACTGAAAATGGGTCAGTAACATCTGCATATGCTTTCATCCAAACCAGATTGCCACCGGAATCTGTTTTAGTCAAAACACAGTCTGAATTAAAATCAAAACCTGAAAACACAAAGCCATGATCCGCTGTCTCTGCAACGGAACTAAAAAAACCTTCTGAATAAGTTTTTGCCCAGATAATATTACCAAGGGTATCTATTTTCAATGCATAAGTTGAATCAGCAACTCCTGTCATGATAATATTGTAATCTGATGTTAATTTCATTGAGAGGACTCCATACGATTCAAACTCCCTATAATACATTCGTGACCAAATAACATTTCCCGATGAATCTATTTTCATCAACATCGGTGAATCACCACCGGTACCTGAAACAAATTCATTGTCAATAACTCCACCCAGAAAATAATTATCACCAATTTTTTCTATCGAAGTAAAAAATGAATTCGATACAGTGTCAGAAGATATTCTTTTTGACCATTGAAGATTTCCGTCATGACTGATCTTCCACAAACAGGATCTGTCGATGGAAGGATCTGCAGCTGATCCCACCATCAAGAAACCGGAGTCTTCAGTCATTACAGCGTCCAATGAATAATGTTCATTTCCGAATCCTCTGGTCCATAGAGTGTCCCCATTCTTATCTAGCCTTATTGCCAATGCACTTTCAAAAACATCCATAGAAAATCCGACGATCAGATAGCCTGAATCGGGAAGAGAAATTATTCTTTGCCCGATTGTATAGAAACCGAATTCAATAACTTTTTCAAAGCGTTGTGACGCTCGAGAATCAAAATGATTGAGCGCCAAAAGTGCCAATGCCAAAGATATTTTAATGCAAAAAGAATTCAGAGTCATTGAGAAGAAATATTATTTATTGATTAGAAATTTGAAATTTATTCAGAAATCCAGCTCTTGTAGTAATCATCAGACATTATCTCCACTGCTGCTTTTGTAATACAAAGAGGACGAAACGTATCAACCATTACCGCCAGTTCTTTCGTTTCTTTTTGCCCAATACTTTTTTCTACTGTTCCGGGATGCGGTCCATGAGGAATACCTGCAGGATGCAAAGTGATCATACCACGAGTCACCGATTTTCTACTCATAAAATCTCCATCAACATAATAGAGCACTTCATCTGAATCGATATTACTGTGATTGTAAGGGGCCGGAATACTTAATGGATGGTAATCGTATAGTCGAGGAACAAATGAACAGATCACAAAATTATGTGCTTCGAAAGTTTGATGTATCGGAGGCGGTAAATGTAAGCGTCCGGTGATCGGTTCAAAATCATGAATTGATAAGATGTAAGGATATAAATTTCCATCCCATCCTATAGCATCAAATGGATGCGATGCATATAAGTAAGGATACATTATCCCTTGCTTCTTGATCATTATTTTGAAATCACCTTTCTGATCAATAGTCTCCAACTTTTCCGGTTTACGAATATCCCGTTCACAAAAAGGTGCATGCTCCTCTAACTGACCATAGGTATTTCTATATCTTTTTGGGAATTCGATAGCAGTGAATGATTCAACAATGAATAGACGGTTATTACTATCCTTAAAATTCAATTGGTAGATCGTGCCGCGTGGGACAACAATATAATCACCATATTTGAAATCCAGATTACCGTAGATCGTTTTAATTGTACCGCTTCCTTCATGAATAAAGATCACTTCATCAGCATCAGCATTTTTGAAAAAATAATCTTTCATTGAAGTTTGTGGTGAAGCGAGAGAAACGTGTACATCTGAATTTACCAGAACAGGTACTCTACTTTTCAGATAGTCCTCAGTAGGCTTAACATGAAACCCTTCGAAACTTTGATGCTTGAGCGATTTCTCAAAAGCGATCTCAGGAGCTACGGAATATGGCTCTCCGATTTCCTTTATTAACGTTGGCGGATAACAATGATATATCAAAGAATATACATTGGAAAAACCATGTGTAGAAACCAACTCTTCTGCATACAGTTCGTTATTGGACTTTCTAAATTGTGTATGTCGTTTAGGAGGCAGACTTCCTAATTTGTGATATTGAGCCATGAAATCATTTTTTACACCTCAAATTTAACTAATTCCAATCAAATCAAACCGGTATTTTTTCAATTTGAAAATTGATTTATTATCAAAAAAGGTTAAAAAGTTCTGTTTTTCCTATAATAAAGTGTTTCAGTCATGAAACTTCTGAACTCTCGCTTGAATATTGAATACCAAACTACCAATTTCTTACATCCGTAAGGTAAACGGGGCATTGTAAAAACTTAACACCTTCAAATGCGATTAACTTGCTAAGCGGAAACCATGTATTGTGTCCGCACTAAGTGAATTAAAAAATGAACACATGAAAAAATCTAAACTACAGGTCATGATAGAATTTCTATCACATCTGTCTCAGCTGAAGAAAGTCAAAAAAAGCAGTACTAAACTACCGCTTTCAAAGAACGGTTCTCAATTGAGTATGGTAATTGCCTTGTTGCTTTTCTTTTCAACGAACACCTTTGCGGTTACATATTACTCCAGAACATCGGGTGGTAATTGGAACGTAGCTACAACATGGTCGACCGTTGGATATGGAAATGCAACAAGGAACATTCCCTTCAGCAGGTGATGTTGCAAATATAGGTGACGGGTACACTGTCCTTATAAATGCAGCAGTATCCGTTGGGACGATCAATATTGGACAGGGCGTTTCAGGTATTCTTGAATTCAGATCTACCTCAAACTATACTGTTAACGTCAGCGGTAGTGTTACTGTAAATACAGGGAGCACGATTCCAATACAACACAGCCGTTGTAAGAACTCACCAGTTGAACATTTCAAAAAACTTTACCAATTTTGGAGTAGTCGATTTTTATGTTGGAGCAGGACAAATTGTCAATCTGACATTCAATACCAACTCGAATAGTACAGTTTCAGGGACCGGTACTTGGGACTTGAACAACGTTACATTAAATAAAACTACATCAACTGCATTCAATCTGAATGTTCAGACAAGTGCATTTTAATCCGGGATTCGTGCTTTCATAGGCACATATGGAACATACATCCATAACAACACAGGTACTTATAATATTAATCCGACAGCTGCAACTTTTACAATTGGTCCAAATATGATCTATCAGATCCCATTAGGAACAATGTGGTTTGCTTCTGCTGCGGATAATGTAGTACTACAAGGTCAGTTATTCCTTACCGGTGGTAATGTTAAAATCGGAACCACAGCGGGAATTCAGGGATTACGTTATGATAAAAATGGTGCTAATATTCCAAGGCTTGATATTTCATCCGGTAATCTTGAGGTCCATGGAGGAATAACTTATGGTACAGCTTCAAGTACTGAACCTTTCCATTTCAGAATGACGGGCGGAACAGTAACGATCAATTCCGGAAGTACAGGATCAAATCGTCAGTTGCTTTATTTGAATGACGTAGCAACAAGTACATTCTTTATGAGTGCCGGTACCGTTACATTCCAAAAGCCGAATACAAATGGTGCACTTACTGTGGACTTTAGTATTCCGGGAACAAATGGTACAGTAACATCAAATGGTGGTACCCTTCAGTTTGGAAATAATTCAACTGCTTCAGGAGCTGTCTTTAATTTCAGACCTTATACAAATGCAACGCAGCCACATTTCAGAGTTGCAGGAAGTGCAGGAAATGCAGTTACCCTGGCAACATCATATGGCTCGACAGCTAATTTCAGACTTTTGAGTTTATATATCGATGTAAATAAAACATTTGATATTCGTTCAATTGGTGGGGCTGTTGGTGACACAAAAACGATGACTTTAATGGCAACATGTAATGGTGTTGAAGCCATCTATAATGCCGGTACATTCCAACAACGTTTGAGTACTGTAACTTTCAATACAGCAGGGGCTCAGGCAATCGGTGGACCAAATGTTACAACATTCTATAATCTTAGCATTAATAATGCAAGCAATATAACACTTAACAAAGCAGCTAACGTCAGTAGTTTTCTTTCCATGGTGAATGGAAAATTATTTACGACAAATACGAACGTGCTGACTTGCTTATCGACAGCTTCATCATCTATCGGTTCCGGTACTTCATATGTTGACGGCCCAATGGTTCACACTGTTGCCTCATCTGCTTTATCAGCTCGTACTTATCCGATTGGAAAAGGTAGTGCTTACAGACCTGTCGTTTTAACTGTCACTCATAACAATGCTGTATCAGTTACATACCGCGCTGAAGTTACAAACTCACCAGCTACTGCTCTTCCATTCTCATATCCTCCAACGATTTCGAATGTTTCAGCAGTACGTTATACACGATTTGTTCGTTCTGCAGTCAGTAATTTTACAAGCGGTCGAATTCAAATGTATTACAACACAGACGACGTAGTTGGTGACAAAAACACATTGGTAGTTGCTCATGACGATGGTGTTTCTCAATGGCAGAACTTTGGCGGAGTTGCCACAGCAAACTGGGTTGGAAATATCACTTCAGGATTATTCACGAACTTCCATAACTACTTCGCTCTAGCAAATCCTCCGGGAGGTGGAAATGCACTTCCTGTCTCTTTAACATCATTCACTGCTGCATTATCAGGAAAGGATGTTGAAGTAAAATGGACAACGGAATCTGAGATCAATAACGATTATTTCACTCTTGAAAGATCGTCAGACAGCTATCACTATTCTGAATTAGCAATAGTTGATGGAGCAGGAAACTCGACATCAACCAACAATTATACTTTCAATGATCAACAAGCTCTACGTGGAATTTCCTATTACCGATTAAAGCAAACTGATTTCGATGGTAATTTTGAATACTTCCCTGTTGCAGTTGTTCAGAACAAAACAAAAGGAACATTTGTCCTTTTCCCAAATCCTGCGAGCAACAGCATTGTTCACTTAAGCGGTGAATCTAATCTGGAAAATGCAGTGATCACGGTACAAGATGTTACCGGACGTACAATACCTTCAACATACAGAGCAACAGAAAACGGCTCTATTGAGATACAATTAGATGAGTACTATTTAAAAACGGGCGCAATTTATTTTATCAATGCGACCGACGGACAAACAGTTGTTCGAGAAAAATTACTTATCAATTAAAAATATTTTTCATGGTTTAGTTAGGAATATTGGTTAGGCAAAAGAGGCTCCTTAAGTGGGGCCTTTTTTGTTTTTTTGCGTTACTTTTTGCAAAGTTGAATTGATTCCCGCAGAGCTACGCAGAGTACGCAGAAAATCCGCAGAAACCCCTTCAGGATATAAATCTTTTTTGCCAAGAAGTTAGAACTATCTCTAATAAAATCTGCGGTTATTCTGCGTACTCTGCGCAAATCTGCGGGAAATAAATTTTTTCCCAAAAAGCTAGAATTATCTCTAATAAAATCTGCGGTTATTCTGCGTACTCTGCGCAATTCTGCGGGAAATAAATTTTTTGCCCAAAAGCTAGAATTATCTCTAATAAAATCTGCGGTTATTCTGCGTACTCTGCGCAATTCTGCGGGAAATAAATTTTTTCCCAAAAAGCTAGAATTATCTCTAATAAAATCTGCGGTTATTCTGCGTACTCTGCGCAATTCTGCGGGAAATACACCCAACAAAACACTTAACATTTTGCCGTAATTTTAGTATATTTGCATTACTAAAAAAAATGGGATGAAATTAGTTAGCTACCTGGCCAATAATAAAGAACATTTAGGCCTTTTTGTCGAAAATAAAATTTACAATCTGGCAGAAAATGCCAATCTCATCGGAAAACAGTTGCCTGATTCAATGGCAGCTTTTTTAAACGACGGAAATGATGCTATGAAAATTGCTCATGAAGTCAATACCGGAATCACCAACAATACGATCAAAGCTATTACAGCAAACATCAGTACCGATGCCCTCCTTGCTCCTGTTCCTCATCCGACATCTTGTCGCGATGGTTATGCTTTCAGACAACATGTTGAAGCTGCAAGACGAAATCGCAAGGTCCCGATGATCACTGAATTCGACCAGTATCCTATTTTCTATTTTACAAATCATAATGCAATACAAGGTCCGGGAGACATCGTTTGTATGCCTGATCATTTTCAAAAACTAGATTTTGAGCTTGAAGTTTCAATTGTTATAGGTAAAAAAGGCAGAAACGTAAAGGCCGCTGATGCTGATTCTTATATCGCCGGCTATATGATCATGAATGACATGAGTGCACGAACGCTACAAATGGAAGAAATGGCATTGAATCTAGGCCCTGCTAAAGGAAAAGATTTCTCTACTGTAATTGGTCCTTGGTTAGTTACTCCTGATGAATTAGAACCATACAAAACTGCTCCTAAGAACGGACATGTCGGCAATGCTTATGATCTTCCCATGACTTGCAAAGTCAATGGCAAGATCGTTTCTCAAGGAAATATGAATTCAATGGACTGGACATTTGCCGAGATCATTGAACGCTGCGCATACGGAGTTGATATTCTTCCCGGAGATGTAATTGGATCAGGGACAGTTGGAACAGGATGTTTTCTTGAACTAAACGGAACAGGACTTTTAAACGACCCTAATTATAAAGTTCAGTGGCTCCAGCCAAACGATGTCGTTGAAATGGAAATTAGAGGACTAGGACATCTTTCTAATACGATCCGAAAAGACAACTCAGACTTTTCTATTCTTGCCTTGAAAAAAATGGCAGAGACAACAGCTTAATAAGTTATTGAATTAATGGCTGAACAAATTCCTACAATACATACTGCAGAAGCTGAAAAGGATATGATCCTGAAAGCTTATCGTGCATTGTTGCGTGCGTTGAAACCATCTTTGGGTAAAGGCGATAAGAAAACGATTCGTCAGGCATTTGATATGTCGATGGAAGCACACAAAGACATGCGCCGTAAAACCGGTGAGCCATACATTCTCCATCCGCTTGCCGTTGCACAGATCTGCGCTGAAGAGATTGGTCTGGGCCCACTGGCAATCGTTTGCGCATTGTTACACGATACGGTTGAAGATACTCATCTTACTCTGGAGGATATAAAAAGTAATTTCGGCGAAAAGGCTGCATCCATTGTTGATGGACTGACAAAAATTGCAGGAGTATTTGATAAAGGAACATCTCTTCAAGCTGAAAATTTCAGAAAGATGCTATTGACGTTGTCAGACGATGTCAGAGTTATCTTGATCAAACTTGCAGATCGTTTGCATAACATGCGAACACTTGATAGCATGAAGCGTGATAAGCAATTGAAGATCGCTTCTGAAACAGCTTACCTCTACGCTCCTCTTGCACATCGTCTGGGACTTTACTCTATCAAAACAGAGTTGGAAGATCTCTCGATGAAATATACAGAGCCGGAGATCTATAATGATATTTACGATAAGGTTCAACAGACAAGAAAAGAAAGAAATCGTTTTATCAATGAGTTTTCAGATCCAATAAAAAATGAGTTAGTAAAACAGGATTTCAAATTTGACATTAAAGGACGTTCAAAATCTATTCATTCTATCTGGAGTAAAATGAAACGTCAAGGTGTTTCTTTTGAAGAGATCTATGACCTTTTTGCCATTCGAATCATCATCGATACCGATGAAGAAAATGAAAAACCGATGTGCTGGAAAGCATATTCGATCATCACAGATTTTTATCACCCCAATCCGGATCGACTACGAGATTGGATCTCTACACCAAAAGCAAATGGTTATGAATCATTGCATACAACTGTGATGGGACCAAATGGAAAATGGGTCGAAGTTCAGATCCGTTCCCGAAGAATGGATGAGATCGCTGAAAAAGGTTATGCTGCGCATTGGAAGTACAAAGAATCTTCTGCTGAATCGGCGATTGATGAATGGATAGAAAAGATCCGTGAACTTCTCGAAAGTCCGGAAACAAATGCGCTAGATTTCATCGACGATTTCAAACTGAATCTATTTTCAGATGAAATTTTCGTCTTTACTCCCGGTGGTGACATGAAGACATTGCCTTCAGGAGCTACGGCACTGGATTTCGCATTTGAAATTCACACAGACCTTGGAAGTAAATGTATTGGCGCAAAGGTGAATCATAAACTGGTTCCGCTTTCTCATAAATTACGAAGTGGAGATCAAGCAGAAATTCTTACATCAAACAAACAGACGCCTAAAGAAGACTGGCTTTCTTATGTTGTAACTGCAAAAGCTAAATCAAAGATTAAAACCGCACTGAAGGAAGAAAAGAAAAATTCGGTGAGGACGGAAAAGAAATTCTGATGCGTAAGTTCCGTCATCTGAAAATAGATTTCAATCATGACAATATTAACGAACTCCTCGCCTACTATAAGATCCCAACGAGTCTTGAACTGTATTACCGAATTGCAAAGGGTGTTATAGATATTTCCGATCTGAAAGAATTCGTCGACGATAAAGGTGTCATCAAAGCTAAAGCACCTCAACGGATCGAAACGAAGTCATTAGAACAAATGGTTCAGAATATCCGAGGATCAAGTGACATGCTGGTTATCGGTGAAAGTCTGGACAAGATCGATTACAAATTATCACCTTGTTGTAGTCCAATTCCCGGTGATGACGTTTTCGGATTCATTACCATCAATGAGGGTATTAAAATTCACCGAACCAATTGTCCAAATGCAATTCAGTTAATGTCAAACTATGCTTACCGAATTGTAAAGGCAAAATGGACCAACCAACATCAGATCGCTTTCCTTGCGGGAGTGCGCATGACAGGTATCGATGAAGTAGGTGTCGTGAATAAGATCTCAAAAGTTATTTCGAGTGAGTTGAAAGTGAACATGCGAAGCATCAGTATCGAGTCAAACGACGGTATCTTTGAAGGAACTATTATGCTCTTCGTACATGATACGCATCATCTCGATAAATTAATACAAAAGCTGAAAGAAATTCATGGGATTTTGACGGTGTCGAGGATTGATGGGAAACACTAAAAAAACTGTTTTAGGTTTCAGGTTTGCGCCAACCTGCAAACCTTTTACATGTAACCTGAAACGAACTATTTATAAATAATTATAAATTACCTTTTACAGACAAAATGCTTCAAGCAACCAACGTACAAGAATCAGTAAAAAAGATCTTCACCGAATATCTGGAGAAGAAAAGTCATCGGAAGACGGACGAGCGATATAATATTTTGGAGGAAGTCTATAATCTGGATGATCACTTTGATGTTGAATCGCTATTCTTGCATATGAAGTCAAAAGGTCATAGCATCAGTCGTGCGACAATTTACAATACGATTGAATTGCTGCTGGATTGCCAGTTGTTGACAAGACATCAGTTTGGAAAGAATACTGCTCGTTTCGAACGTTCCTTTTCATTTCGTCAACACGATCATTTGATCTGTCAGGATTGTGAACATGTTTTCGAATTTTGTGATCCACGGATTCAGCAGATACAGTCGATGATGGGTGAAATCTTGAATTTTAAAATAACAAATCACTCGCTCAATTTATTCGGAAAATGTCGTGAACTTGAGGAAAAAGGCTCCTGTAAACACCGAAAAACGGCATGAGTACAGGGTTTTAACCCTATTTATCAGAAAATTGAACTAACAACCAATTGTTTATTATCTCGCTTTTCAGAGAAAATTCTTCTTTGCAGAGAAATTTATTACCATTAATTTCACACCATGGACTTTACTTATACTATCAGCAACAAGGGCACTTATGCCATTGTTGAAATGAGCGGAAATCTGATCGATAAAAATCAGGCTTCTCCACTTCTTGACGAAATTCAAGACATGATCACTAAAGGAATCAACAGCTTCGTTATTTCAATGGAGTCTTTCCGATATCTAAATAGTAACGGTTTAAATGTTCTTGTTAACATTCTGACCAAGAGCCGTAAAAATGGTGGTGATACAACAATTTGTTGCATCAGTGATAAGATCAAAGAATTATTGATCATCACAAAACTAAATACGGTGTTTACAATTACAGATGATTTGCCTGCAGCAGTCAAACAATTCCAAAATTGATTTCTGATGTCAGTCGATGTATTATTAGGTCTCCAATGGGGCGACGAGGGTAAAGGCAAAATTGTCGATGTATTAACACCGGAATACAATGTGGTTGCGCGTTTTCAAGGCGGACCCAATGCCGGTCATACATTAGAATTTGAAGGCATTAAACATGTACTTCATACGATTCCATCAGGAATTTTCAGAAAAGGAATCACCAACATCGTCGGAAATGGCGTCGTTATTGACCCTGTTACTTTGAAAAAAGAAATTGATGCCTTGAAAAAAATGAATGTAGATATCAATGCTACACTTTACATTTCAAGAAAAGCACATATTATCATTCCAACTCACCGCTTACTGGATGCCGCTTCTGAATCTCTTAAAGGCAAAGAAAAAATTGGCTCTACGTTAAGAGGAATCGGTCCAACGTATATGGACAAAACGGGAAGAAATGGTTTGCGGGTTGGCGACATCGAATCATCTGACTTTTTAAATCGTTACGAGAAATTGAAGAACAAACATCTTCAGCTATTAGGACAAATGGAATTCGATCAGGATCTAAGTCAACTGGAAGGTCCATTCTTTGAAGGTATTGAACTGATGCGTACTCTCAATTTTATCGACAGTGAGCATTTTATAAACAAATCAATTCAAAGCAATAAAGCAATACTCGCAGAAGGCGCACAAGGGTCTTTACTTGATATCGACTTTGGCTCCTACCCTTTTGTTACCTCATCAAATACGATCACTGCAGGAGCCTGTACAGGTTTGGGTGTGGCTCCAAAACATATCGGTAAAGTCTTCGGAATATTTAAAGCCTATTGTACTCGCGTTGGTAGTGGCCCTTTTCCAACTGAACTATCTGATGCTACAGGCGAAGAACTACGAAAAGCCGGAAATGAATTCGGCGCCACAACAGGACGACCTCGTCGTTGTGGATGGCTTGATCTCCCTGCATTGAAATATTCAATTATGATCAATGGCGTTACTGATCTGATCATGATGAAATCAGATGTACTTAGCGGATTCAAATCGATCAAAGTATGTACACATTATGAGATCAATGGAGAAAAACTAGATTACATGCCATTCGATATCGTCAATGAAACAGTTACTCCAATTTACATCGAATTACCGGGCTGGCAAAAAGACCTTACCGGAATAGTAAACGAAAAAGATTTTCCTGATGAACTTGCCCGGTATATCACTTATCTGGAGAAAGAATTGAATGTTCCTATCAGCATCGTTTCTGTTGGTCCCGATCGAAAACAGACTATCAGAAGGATGGATCTTGTTATTAATTGAAAAAGAAACTCAACAACTTTCAGTTGAAGGAATTCTTAGATGAAAAGTATCATCTCTATAATAGAAAAGAATTCATACATACTGATCCAATTTCAATTCCACATCAATTTTCTAAAAAAGAGGATATTGAAATTGCCGGATTTTTGTCGGCAACTATAGCTTGGGGACAAAGAACAACGATTCTAAAAAACGCAAATGAAATTGTCCAAAAGATGGATTTTGCACCTCATCAATTTATCCTGAACTTCAAGCCTGCTGAACTATCCATTTTTGATCAATTCGTCCATAGGACCTTCAATGCTCAAGACCTGAAAGTGTTTCTTTTATCGTTACAAAGAATTTATCGGAAATACGGTTCGTTAGAAGCATTGATCAATCATTATTCAACGACTGAACAAACCGAATTGAGCTTGGTAATATCTCTCTGGAGGGCAGAATTCTTCAAAGTTGAGCATCAGCCACGAACTTTAAAGCACTTTTCTGACCCCTTGAAAGGATCAGCAAGCAAGCGAATAAGCATGTTTTTAAGATGGATGGTCAGAAAAGACGAATATGGTGTCGACTTTGGCCTCTGGAAATCAGTAAGTAGTGAGATACTCACCTGTCCACTCGATGTTCACTCGGGACGGGTCGCCAGAAAGCTTGGTTTGCTCAGCCGTACACAGGACGATTGGAAGGCTGCTTCCGAACTAACGAAAAAGTTAAAAACATTTGACCCCTCTGACCCGGTAAAATATGATTTCGCTCTATTCGGTTTAGGCGTGTTTGAGAAATTTTGATTTCTTATATTTGAGCACTCATGCAGTTTATCTATCCTGAATTCCTTTTCGCCCTCTCGGTTCTCGCGATCCCGATCATCATCCATCTTTTCAATTTCCGCCGATTTAAAAAGATCTATTTTACGAACGTCAGGTTCTTAAAGGAAATCAAGCAGGATACACAATCTCGCTCCAGATTAAAGCACTTGCTTGTACTGCTCTCTCGATTACTTGCCCTGACTTTCCTGGTATTCGCATTTGCTCAACCTTTTATTCCGGCTAAAACGAATAAAGTTCAGTCCGGGACAAAGCGCGTAAGCATATATGTTGACAATTCTTTCAGCATGGACGCACTGGGAAAAAATGGAAGTTTGCTGGAGACTGCTAAGAAAAAAGCGAGAGAAATAGCAAATGCATATAAACCATCCGATGAATTTCAATTGCTAACTTCATCTTTCGAAGGTAGGCATCAGAGGCTTGTAAATCGCGACGAATTTTTCAGGATCCTGGATGAAGTAAAACCAACTTCTTCCGTACATACATTTTCTGAGATCTTACAACGACAACAAGATGCATTATTTTCAGATAACAAAGCAAAAACAACAAAGACGTCATACATCGTTTCGGATTTTCAAAAAAGCACATTCGACCTTGATCAAGCCAAAATTGATACTGCTGTTCAGGTTTCTTTGGTTCCAATTACCGCTTCAACAGTAAACAATTTATATATCGACACTTGTTTTCTTTCTACGCCATTTGTTCAAATAAATACGCCGAATGAATTAGTTGTCAGAATAAAAAATACAGGCGATAATAATGCAGAGAACATCCCTCTTAAATTGTTGATCAACAATTCCCAAAAGGCAATTGCAAGTATTTCATTGAATTCCCATTCTACCACAGAAGTAAAACTGAACTTCACAATTTCAGAAAGCGGATGGCAACGCGCGCAACTGAATATAACAGACTACCCTATTACCTTCGATGACAATTTCTTCTTTAACTTTAATGTGAGAAATAACCTGCAGGTCCTTTCAATAAATGGCGAACAACCATCTCCTGCTCTTAATGCTATTTTTGGAAATGACACCTATTTTAGCCTGAAAAATAGTAATCAAAATCAAATTGATTACTCTGCTTTCGCATCGATGCAATTGATAATTCTGAATGAATTAAATGACTATTCATCCGGACTCATTCAGGAATTAAAAAGATACGTTACGAAGGGTGGTTCAATTTTTATAATCCCATCTTCAAATGCTAACATCAGTACGTATAATAACTTATTTTCCGAATTAGGCATCAGTTCATTTGGACAAAAAATTTCGCAGCAAGAGAAAATTGATAAGATCGAAGCCAAGCATCCTTTGTTCACCGGTGTATTTGAAAAAGGAAAAAGTTTGCCGGAGAATCTGGATCTGCCTGTTATAAATTCATATTTCCCGATCATAAAAAGTAGCAAAAGTTTGTCCGAAACAGTTATGCGTCTGTCAAGCGGAAATTCTTACCTCACTTCAAATCAATCCGGAAAAGGAGTCATTTATGTACTTGCATCTTCTTTACAACCGGAAGATGGAAGTTTTTCAAGACATGCCTTATTTGTTCCTGTCTTGTTGCGATCCGCTTTGCGAGGTTCTTCAGAAGTCAATATACCTTTGATCATTGGACAGGATCACGAATTTGCAATCAGTGATACATTGGTTTCTTCGGACAATGTTTTTAATCTGATCAATGTGAAAGAAAAATTTGACATCATCCCTGAAGGCAAAATTTTTAACAATACAACGCTACTTTCTGTTCATGATCAGATAAAAAATGCAGAAAATTATGACTTGAGAACAGGCAACTCAATTATTGCTGTTGAATCTTTTAATTTTAACCGTAAAGAATCTGACTTGAGCATTTATTCAACGGATGAACTAACAGAAATGAGTTCGAGATTAGGCAATTCAAATATCAATGTTATTGAAACAGAAGGAAAAGATCTTTCTCACAGTATAGCACAACTCAACGAAGGGAAAAGACTCTGGAAATATTGTATCATTCTGGTATTGGTATTTCTGGCAATAGAAATTTTGCTGATCCGCTTCTTTAGAAAATAAAAAAACATATACGATGAAAATCATTCTGAAAAATGTGAACATATTATCACCGGGAAGTAAACATCACATGAAAGTAAAAGATGTCTTCATCAATAATGGAATGATTGAAAAAATTGCTGAAGCCAATACGATCAGTGATAAAGATGCTGAAGTCGTCGAAGGAAAAGAAAATTACATCAGTGCCGGCTGGTTCGATCTTCATGTAAACTTCCGGGATCCCGGACACGAATACAAAGAAGGATTAGCGAACGGTTGTAAGGCAGCTTCCAATGGCGGATTTACAGGCGTATTGCTTATGCCTTCAACAGAGCCGGCTATTGCTTCCAAAGCGGCTATTGAATACGTCACTCAACGAACCAAGAATGAAATTGTTGATGTAATCCCTGCAGGTGCTTTATCGGTCAATCGTGATGGCAAAGACATGAGTGAAATGTATGATATGTCACTTGCCGGCACAAAAGTTTTCACCGACGATAAAAGACCTGTCAGCGATTCAGGGTTATTGATACGGGCATTACAATATTCTCATAACTTCAAAGGAAAGATCTTCTCCTATGCAGAAGACAAACACATTTCCGGAAAAGGCCAGATGAATGAAGGTGTTATTTCAACACAACTTGGATTGAAAGGAAGTCCTGCACTTGCAGAAGAAGTGAATATTAACCGCGACTTGTTTATTGCCGAATATTGCAATTGCCCGATACACTTTTCAACGATCTCAAGTGCAGGCAGTGTAGCACTGATAAGAGCAGCTAAAGCAAAGGGAATTAAAGTTACTTGCGATGTTGCTGTGATCAATTTATACTTCAATGAAACCGCCTTGATGGGATTTGACACTAACTATAAAGTTAAACCGCCAATAGAACAGAATACGATCGCCTCGCATTGATCGATGGATTAGTAGACGGAACAATTGATTGCCTTACCTCTGATCATTGTCCGGACGATGTAGAAAATAAACTGAAAGAATTTGAATTGGCAAATTACGGCATCTCCTCCATCGACACAGCTTTTGCTACGGCAAGAACGGCCACAAAAGACAAATTAAACCTTGCTGAATTGATCTCGAAATTCACCAATCACCCTCGGTGCTGTGCTGGACAAAAAACAATTTTGATAGAAGAAGGAAATCAAGCTAACATTACTGTATTCGATCCGAATAAAAAGTGGATTGTATCTGCCGGTGATATTAGATCGGCTTCAAAGAATTCACCTTTCATCGGACAAGAACTTATCGGTAAACCGGTATGTGTGATCAACAAAGGACAGATCGTAAAAATTTAATTAAACAACAGGTTTAAATATCTCCTCTATGGCTAATGTACTAATGGTTTGTCTTGGAAATATCTGCGGTCACCAATGGCAGAAGGGATTTTGCGTTCGAAAGCGAAAAAACTGGGACTAAACATTGAAGTTGATTCGGCAGGGACTGCTGACTTTCATGTTGGAGAAGCACCGGATACAAGGGCCATTAAAACGGCAAAACAATTTGGTGTAGACATTTCAAATTTAAGAGGAAGACAATTTAATGAGTCCGACTTTGATAAATTTGATTTCATTTTTGTAATGGACGGTTCAAACAAGGACAATGTTCTGAAATTGGCAAGGAATGAAAAGGACAGAACGAAAGTAAAACTGTTGCTGGAGCTAACTTCTGAGTTTGATTTAAAGGATGTGCCTGATCCATGGTTTGGTGGCGATGAAGGCTTTGTAGAAGTATTTGAAATGCTTGATAAAGCTTGTGGCAATTTTCTGACCCAAGAAGTAAAGATCTGAAGATGGCTACCGTTGTTTACCTCATTCCAACTTTTTTATCAGATGACAATTTTGACATTCTCCCGGAATCGGCTTTGGCAGTTGCCAGGAAATAGACGAATTCGTTGTTGAGAATGAGAAAACGTCGAGAGCATTTCTAAAAAAAATCGGAAGCAAAATTCAACAGTCTCAGTTTATCTTTCATGAACTGAATGAACATACCGATGCAAAAGCTATTTCTGAATTGGCTCTTGTACTAAAAAAAAATAAATCTATCGGAGTTCTAAGCGAGGCCGGATGCCCTGCAGTTGCAGATCCGGGCAGTGCTTTCATTAAACTGGCTCACGAACACAATGTAAAAGTTGTCCCGCTTATCGGACCTTCTTCCATGTTATTGGCATTAATGGCAAGTGGAATGAATGGACAATCATTTTGTTTTCATGGTTATTTACCACGTGAAAGCTCACCAAGAAAACAGAAATTAAAAGATCTTGAAAAGGACGCATTAAAAAAAGACCAGACACAACTTTTCATTGAAACCCCTTATCGGAATCAACAAATGCTTGGGGATATTCTTGAATCACTTAATGCCACTACCCGACTCTGTATTGCCTTTGATATCACAGGAAAAGGTGAATCTATCCGAACATTAAGTGTCAATGACTGGAAGAAAGAAAAACTTGATTTTCACAAGAAGCCTGCTGTGTTTTTAATTGGCAAATAAATCAAATTCTTATGATCATTCGTCCTGCAGTACTTGCTGACATAAAATCGATCTTCGATTTCATAAAGATCATCGCAGTCAAAGAAACCAATAATGTTATCTCATTACCGGAAGAATTCAGCCTGACAATGCTGGATCAGGAAAAGTGGGTCAAGTATTACACAGAAAATGAATATTCGCTACTGTTGGTAGCGGAAGCAGATGATAAAATTGTTGGGGTTCTCGATTTCAAAAACAATTCAAAAATTCGGCTTTCTCATAGTGGGGAATTTGGAATAAGTATTTTACCGGAATTTCAGGATAAGAAAATTGGCAGCAAGATGATTGAGTACTTGATCACCTGGGCAAGATCAAAACCGAAACTGAAAAAGATAAACCTCTCTGTTTTTGAATCAAATAAAAGAGCGATTCATGTCTATGAAAACTTAGGATTTAGAATTGAAGGTCAACAAAAAAATGCAGTACAAATTGCAGAAGACGTTTTTATCGATTTGATACAAATGGGAATGGTACTCTAGGACAAATTACTGTTTCGTAAATGTCACTTCTTCTTCATCATTATCGTCGTCGTATAATTCTACTTTGTCAGCGACCTGAGATCGGATGTGCCATCTTTTACTAAGATGAACAAGAGGTTCTGTATTTCCTAAAGCAATTCTGAATTCATCATCATCATCATCGTCCTCTTCAGCATACCATGAACCCACTTCAGTTCCGTAGGGACAAGCTGCCGTTAATTCACCGTTCGTATTAAATACAAACGTATACTCATCAAAAAGGTACGTTAAATCATCTCCATCTTCGGTCATTTTGCTCACATACCATGTTCCGGTAGTTAGCACACCTTGGGCTGGAATAGCTGTCCCCTTCTCCTTTTTACAGGAAAAAGAAAAAGCAATTGCTAATAAAATAATAAGCTTGAATTTCATTCTGCCTTATATTCTGATTCGATTCACCATACCTTAATCAAATGTACTTCAAAGAATAATTCTTTCATAGCAGATTTATCCCAATGAGAATAATATGGCTCGAAGTGGAAGAAATTAACTCCAAAACATCTCAAAACCTGCTAATTTAGAGGTATTCCCGACTTTTTCAATATTTGACTAATGAAGGTATCATGATATAGATCACTTGACAACATCATCTCCCACTTACGGCGGGCACATCATCAACAGTAATTATTGACATGTCAAAAATCAAGGCCTTATACGGTGGAACAATGAATGTTCCATTCCTTGGATTCCTTATTCCCTCTTCGCCATAACCTAATTTAGAAGGGACAATAAGGGTAAACTTATCTCCGGCATTGAGTTTTTTCATGGCTAGTTCCCAACCTTTAATGACATGATGAGCACCACTTACAAACGTATACGGTCTCCCGGCTTGCTTTGTTCCGTCAAAAATTTTTCCATCTGTAAATCGACCTTCATATTCTACGGATACAATTTTTCCGCTGTCAATGGCTGCTCCTTTTCCTTTCTCTCTGATGATCAAATAATATCCTTCTTCAGATGGCTCGATCGTGATCTTATTATCATACAGATATTTATTCAGCTCTGCCTTCTCCTTTTTTTCCTCTGCACTTAACTTCATTTGAATCTCTTCTTCTGCTTCAGCCGGACTTTGAATATTCAACACTTTAATGTCAAATTTTACCAAAGAACCGGCAGTAAATCCGGTTTGCTCCTGTGGTACGATCATTCCTGATTTGCCTTTGAACAAATAAGTGTACAAGGAATCAGCAGGGACAAAAAATGTTGCACTGTCATTCTTCGCCAAATTCAATAGACCATCTTCAAAACTTCCTTTGAAGGGAATTTTGTCAAGCTGAAATCTCAAAGGCAGCGATGAGTTCCGCGAGTCAAACAGAATGGAATCTTTTTCATTCTTATATACCATGATCAGTGTAACATAATCACCAACCTTAATTTTTGTCCCTTCAGATTTTGTATAGACAATATATTTAAATCCGGATTCCGTTGTTTTTTCACTTCCGCTTTTGTTATTACAGGCTATTGTCGTTGCAATGATAAAAAGCAACATACTTATTTTTTTCATTTTTCTACTTTTTCTACTTTAATAATTTCACATCAATAAATAATGCTGCGCCTGGCGGGATTTTATCTCCATCACCACTCAGCCCGTAGGCCAGATGATTCGGAATAATCAATCTTGCACTCTCTCCCGGTATCATCGTCATGATTCCTTCTTCCAAACCCCGGATCTGCATTCCTTCTCCTAATTTGAAAGCAACCGGATTAGTTGTATCCGTTTCATAACAAAGAGTCCCATCCAGTAAAAAAACTTTACAAACGATCTGCACTTCATCGTGTGCCACAGGAGAAACACCATTCTTAGCTCTTCCGTAGATCTGAATCCGCAAGCCGGTTCCTGTCCGTTCAGTTGAAAATTTATGCTGCTTGATAAACTCTTCAATTTCTTCTGATTCCTTCTGCACACGATGTTTATTTGCATTCGTCAAGCGCTCAGTTACTTCCTGTTCTGTCATTCGCACCTGCTGCGGTTCCTTCTTACTGTTGCAAGAAAAAATAACAATCAATACTAAAAAAAAGGTACTTATTTTCATTCGACAGAATTCAATTCATTTTTATACACTGGCAATAAGTCAAGAAACTTTTTTAAAGTATCTGACAACGAAAGATCTGATCTTCCGCCGGAGGCATTCTTATGCCCGCCGCCACTGAAATACTTACCGGAAAATTCTTTCACTGAAAAATTACCTTTCGACCGAAAAGAAATTTTGATCATTCCATCTTTCTCAGAAAAAAATGCTGCGAACTTAATTCCATTTATACTAAGGGCATAATTGACCAACCCTTCAGTATCGCCACTTTTATGATTGAACATTTCCAGTTCAGATTGAGAAAGCGCCAGATAAGCCGTATTGAATTCAGGCAAGACGGTCAACTTTTCTTTTAATGAAAAACCTAATAGCCTCAATCTATTCTCAGTACTTGTATCATAAACCCGTTCATGGATCCGGTAATTTTCAGCACCGGCTTCCATTAACTCAGCAATAATTCTATGCACGTCAGCTTTCATTGAAGAATAGCGGAATGAATTAGTATCTGTCATGATTCCACAATACAAACATTCAGCGATATCTTTATTGATCATTTTTACATCACCCAGAGCATCAATAAAACGGTAGATCAGTTCACTTGTCGAACATGCTTCTGTGAATGAAAACACGAAATCATATACATTTTCAGGGTCCAGATGATGATCGATCAGAACCTTTTTTGCAGCGGCACTTCGTAGCAAACCTTCCATACCCTCTACTCTGCTTAGCCAGTTAAAGTCCAGACAAAAAATGAGATCTGCATTGTTGACCAATTCTTTTGCTGTATGACCTGCTGCTTCAAAATTGATGACAACATCGTTCGATGGCAGCCATGTTAAAAAATCAGGATAGTCACTCGGAGTAATTACATTGACATTGCAGCCTTTCAATTTTAGGTAATTGTACAATCCCAAAGAAGAACCCATTGCATCGCCATCAGGACGATGGTGAGTGGTGATCACTATATTCTTCGAAGATTCTATTAATTGTTTCACTGCAGAGATCTCTGCTTTTGGGAATTGCATACTACTTTTTTATATATCAGATAAGATCAATCAATTTTCTCAAAGCGCTTCGTGCAACTTCCTTTTACACTTTCAATTTTTACAAAGTAAATTCCGGCCTTCAAGTCACGCACAGAAATGGTTGAATGCCTTCCATTCAACTTCACTTCTTTTACTTTTTTCCCAAGCAGGTCAATTATTGTCACTAACGGATTTTGAATGTCTTCGTTAAGCAACAATGAAAACTCAGTGCTGGTTGGATTCGGATAAAGGTGAACATCGAGATGTTCGTCCAGCTCTGAAGTAGAAACAAATCCACAATTGGTAAGTGTACTGAATGCATCGGCTTTTCCATAGCCCCAGCCATTGTTAGGAACAGGACCCCATGTTAAGCTATCATGATAAGCACAGTTCTGTATGGCACTTTTAAAATCAGCCCAGGTTGCTGTTGGATTCTGCTGTAGAAATAAAGCAGCTATGCCGGCAACTACCGGTGCAGATGCTGATGTCCCACCACCTGTCTGATGAAGTCCTCCGGGTGCTACCTTGTAAGGTTGTGCTGCTATCAATCCAGGCATCAGTGTCATTACACCTGTCGAAACAATATGATGTCCCGGCGCACTGATCTCCGGCTTAATTCGATTATCGCGAGTTGGCCCACGACTGCTGTTTTCAGCCAGGTCGCGGGGTCTGTCTGTTGCGGTGATCTGTACGACGTTGTTATAATCTATATGTCTGTCGGTGTTATAATAATTTCCAACGGTAACTACATTGTCCAGACAAGCCATTCCACTTACGATCGTTTGATTTGTATCCGGTGCCCAATAATTTACCATATCCGGGAATGTTGCAACCGATGGTAGATTCTGCCATTCATAATCAAAGGTCCAGCTGTCATATCTTCCTGGTCCTGTTGTTGTGAATCTCCAATTATACGCAGTAGAATCAGGTACAACATAGATTTCAAGTTCATACACTCCATCATTCACAGAAGTGTACATCTGAACAATACCAATTCGTTTACTATTCACAATTAAATTACGAGTGTAAAATGTATTTAATGTTGGCGCAACATTTATAAATGGAAGTGCTCCTCTGTGTTCAAAGTATGGAGTAATTTTATCCGCACCGACAGAAAACCGAATTTGATTGAATTGAGCGCTATCGGCATAAACCTGAATATATGCACCGGGTATTGCCGGGTTGTTTCTGAACCAGGTAAATACAGTATCACCGGCAACGGAATTCCGACCTACGTGAAACGGATAAACGACACCAATATTTCCAGCCGCAGCAACAAGGATCCTTCCGCTCTGAGCATCTAAGAGATTGCTTATGTATTGGGATTCGAGATCCTGTCCGTCGTGTGAACCATCGTAGTATCCTAATGATGCATTGATCACGCAAGGTTTTCCTATCTGTTGAGCTTTAGTAAAAATGTACTCAACTGCATGTGCGATACGTGGTACATTATCAGATGCACCGAAATCATAACCTACAATGATCAGATCAGTTTTTGGTGCAACCCCTTGAAAATGTCCGACTGCGCTACCGTTGCCGGCTGCAATTCCTGTTACATAAGTTCCGTGTCCATATTGATCTTCGCCCGTATGAGAACTTGCCAATCCTCCCATGATGTCTGCATCCGACCATTCCTGTCCATAGCCATAGGGCTGAGGCGTATTTGCTGCAACAGGTTTTGTCATGTCCCATAACCACTTAATTCTTGTATTATTCGTGCTGTCTTTAAAATCAAGGTGGTTGATATCAATTCCTGAATCGATGATACCCATTAACACTCCTGTTCCATCATATGATTGAGGTAATGGTGTTTGTCCATTGTGAACTTCATCGACCCGGGTTAGCATTCTCATCGTGTCATTCATTGTTTGAATTTTATGAATGTTCCCTTGAATGATTTTTACAAAAGGCTTTTCAATAAGTTGAGCAACTGTACCAATTGAAATTCTTGCGGAAACTATTTTACCGGAAGTACCGATTACCTTTCCGTTCTGAGAAGTGATAAAAGCGGAGATCTCATTTACTTCACCTTTTATTAATACATCAGTAAGAGAACTTCTCGAAATTTTCTCAGAATTAATTTTTTGACGAAGCGACATATTTACGGACGCTTGAGAAAAAACCAGCTGTGACGATAAAAAGAGAATACAGAGGAAGAAATTATTCTTATTCATTTAATATATTTTAGATAAAGGTGTAATTACTTCCTTTTACATTCACAAAAGTCTTGAAAAATTATAAAAAAGCAGTGTGGATAAGTAATTTATCTGTAATCTTTGTACAAAATAGCAAAAAAACTGTTCTAATCTGTGTCAAAGTTGGTTTCATAACTGATTTCAAACTCGCTCAAATGCGCAGTATGATTGATTGTATCGGTGAATATACATAAAAGTTAACCTTTAATTTCGTTTATTCTCGGATTTGAAACTTTAATTTACTTACTTTTGTTATTCTGTGTCATCCTTCCGATAGCATAATTACAAGTCACCAACTTTCCTATCCACCCCACCTCTGGATTTGTTAAAACTAGAAGCAAATGAAAAGCTCAGTGTTTCAATATCCGTATGACAAAGTCCTAAGAAGAACTCATGGCATGTTGTCAAAACTTGGACTTAAGGTGACCGATTATGATAAGAAGAAAGGACTTGATAAAAGCCAGATCAACTTTTTCTTTTACCCGACCAACAGTAAAAATTGATCTCATCATTGAAGAAATGGAGAATCACAATACAAAGGTTTCTGTAACCGGACTACAAGTCAAGAGACATTTTTTTCAACGTAAGCAAGATGCAGAAAATCGCGAGGCGGAAATTTTGGATGCGATCACGACTGTTATTTAACTAATAACTAATAGTGAATTCCGATAGCTATCGGGATGAATAGTGGCGACAGCAAGTACGCATTGCTACTTACCACTTACAACTTACTTTTCCCCAAAAATTCGTACTTTCGCCAACGATGTACACCCGACGACAAATTTTTCTCCAACACGTTGCGCAAACTAGTCCTACTCCACCGGCTTTAGATATTGCAAGAGCAAAGGGTGTTTATCTTTACGATCAGGATAACAAAAAATATCTTGACCTGATTTCAGGGATTTCTGTTTCCAGTTTAGGTCATGGACATTCGGAGATTCTGGAAGCTACAAAGGCACAGATCGATCGGCACATGCACTTGATGGTGTATGGCGAATACATTATTTCGCCACAGATCAAACTTGCACAAGAGTTATCCAAACAACTGCCTGAACAATTATCAACCGTTTATTTTACCAACAGCGGCACTGAAGCTACGGAAGGTGCAATGAAACTTGCTAAACGTTTTACAGGAAGAACAAATTTTGTCTCATTCAGAAATTCTTATCATGGAAGCACTCAAGGTGCATTGAGCATTTGTGGAAATGAATGGTTGAAAAATGCATATCGGCCTTTGTTGAGCGGACAAACAATTCTGGATTTCAATGATGAATCGCAATTCAATCTGATCGATCAACACACTGCAACAGTTTTTGTGGAACCCATCCAGGCAGAAGCCGGAATTATTTTGCCGGAAAATAATTTCCTTGAAAAACTTTCCGCACACTGTAAAAAGTAGGCGCGCTATTAGTCTTCGACGAAATTCAAACCGGCATGGGACGAACAGGAAGGCTCTTTGCTTTTCAACACTATAATGTTGTTCCCGACATTCTACTGTTGGGAAAAGCACTTGGAGGTGGAATGCCTCTTGGTGCGTTTATCTCTTCGAGTGAAATCATGAAAACACTTTCCCATGATCCGATCCTGGGTCATCTTACTACTTTTGGAGGACATCCTGTTTGTTGTGCTTCAGCAAGTGCTGCTCTGGAGATTATTGTTCGTGATAAATTAGCAGAAATTGTCATAGAAAAGGAAAAATTGTTCAGAAAGTTGCTTGTTCATGAAAACATCAGAATAATTAGAGGAAAAGGTTTGTTACTTTGCATTGAATTTGAAAGCGAAAAATTCAATCAGGATGTGATTGCAAGGTGTTATGAAAAAGGATTAATCACCGACTGGTTTCTTTTCGCAGCAAATTGTTTGAGAATTGCTCCGCCTTTGATCATATCTGATCTGGAAATTGAAGATGCTTGCAGAATAATTCTTGAAGCGATCGATGAAGTAAAAAAAGAGTTTTGATTTTTAATAAATATCATTGAAATATGAATGTACTTATTGTAGAAGATGAAAGACAATTATCACACGAAATTGAAATCTTTCTGACCAAACAAGGTTATCATTGCGATGTTGCTTTCAACGGAAAAAGTGCTTCTGAAAAGATCTTCGTTAACTCATATGATTTTGTTCTACTTGATATAGGCTTACCGGAACATAATGGCTTTCAACTTTTGAAAGAAGCAAAAGAAGGTGGGAAAGATGCAGCATTTATCATTCTTACTGCGCGTGGTTCCATCGATGACAGAATCACAGGACTGGATCTGGGCGCTGATGATTATCTGGCCAAACCGTTTTCACTACTTGAACTTCAAGCCAGAATGCAAGCCATTCTCAGAAGAAAACACGGACTGAAAAACAATATGATCCAGATCCATGAGTATTCAATGGACATTCAAAACAGAACGGTTTACTTCGAAAAAAATGCAATCAATCTGACTAAAAAAGAATTTGATATTCTTCACTACATGGCTCTGCATAAGAATCGTGTCATTACAAGAATGCAGCTCACTGAACATATCTGGGGCGATGTATTGGAAGAAGATTATGAATCCAATTACATTGATGTTCACATGAAAAATCTTCGTAAAAAACTTTCTGCCTACGGAAATTCCGACTTTATTGAAACTGTGAGGGGAATTGGGTATCGGTTGAATATGGCATAATTTCGTTTGTCGCCTTTCGTTTGCCTTTCGTTTTTCGAATTGCTACAAACGAAAAACGAAAAACGAAAAACGAAAAAGTGAAAATCCAAGTAAAACTATCGCTATACAACGCTATCTCCAAAGTGGTCATCATTTTGGTGATTGGTGCTATTATTCCGGTGTTGATACAGAAAGTTGCTTACAATCATTTGGACAAGCGGCTTGAGGCGCGGTTGGAAAAAACGATGCGCATGGTTGCTGTCGGAGGTTTGGATGAAATTACACTCGACCAGGATTGCAGTTTTGACAGTTACAATATTTTCAAAGAGGAATTTGTTTCGATCACACCCCTGGCTATTCTCCCACCCGATTTCGGAAAATACCATATAGAAAATGCAGAAAGAAAGATCGACGAAGAGACCGTTAAACATCGAGTGTTAACTCAGGCTTTCGTTTATGACAATCAGCTTTATTCAATTGCGATCGGGGAAGGATTAAGTGCTTACGATCAGTTGAATATTACGATCAGAAAATTTACAATATGGATCATGGTCGCAGTGGTTGTGATCTCCATTTTCTTCGATCTATTATTTGCAAGACTTCTACTTAGGCCATTTAATAAAATAGTAAATGAAAAATTGAGAGATGTACAACATCCATCAACTTTTGATCCGCATCCTGTCAAAACAACAACAACAGAGTTTTCGCATCTAGATAAAAGCATCAATGAAATGATGGTCAAGATCAGAGAAACGTTTGAAACGGAAAGGCAATTCATCATGAATGTTTCTCATGAAATTCTTACTCCCATCTCCATTCTTAAAAACCGAATCGAGAATATGATCTCTGATCCCGGCATACCGGATTCTGTCGTTGAAAGAATGGTAGATTCGCAAAAGACCTTAAGCCGACTTACAAAAGTGGTGCGAAATTTACTTTATATAAGTAGAATCGAGAATGCACAATATTTAAAAAATGAAAGTGCTGACCTCCAAATGATCGTTCAGGAAATCTTTGAAGAACTGGAAGAACTAACACAAGGCAAGGGAATTACTGTAATCAATGAATGGAAAGACGAGTTCGTTTTACTCCATGCAATTTATCCCTTATCCATACACTCCTTTTCAATCTGATCACGAATGCAATAAAATACAACTGTGAATCAGGCAAGATCACGGTAACCGGATTGTGGGAAGGTGACTTTTATACTGTTAGTGTGACTGATACCGGTGATGGAATTTCACCAAATCAACTCCCTTTCATCTTTGACCGCTTTAAGCGGTTCAGACCGGAAGACGATATGAGCTACGGATTAGGCTTGCCAATAGTAAAAACAATTGCTGATTTTCACGGAATTAAAGTCATCGCTCAATCAACACTTAATGAAGGAAGTACGTTCACATTGAAATTCCCAAAAAGCGGCAATAATTGATTTTTTGAACGTTTTTAATTGTAAGCAATGAATTTTAATAGGTTTTAAAAGCGTATGTGTATAGCTGTCAACCCAAAACGACTAATTAAGTTCTCAATGTTCAAAAAACATCGAATTTTATCCTCCAATAAGTATTTGTAAATAAAAAGATTCTTATATATTTGTGCACCAAGCAAAATTTTGACAAAAACAGCTAAAGTTTATAGTGGGAATGCCTAACGAATTGACTATCAGGCAGGTAATTCTTGTATAAAAAACTGAAAATGAGTAACACCCAGTATCCTAAATTTACTCTCGGCAATAAACTGACCGAGGAGCAAATTTCGTTTTTCGATAAAAACGGATTTATCCATTTTAGCGGCGCTGCTACACCTGAAGAGGTGAAAAGCATCATCGCTTCAACTGAGGACCTTCAAAAGAAGTGGATCTCTAGTGGAATTAAAAAAATCAATGGCGTTCCAATTAAATTCGGACACGATGAAAATGGAACAGCTATTGTACACCGTTTCCCTTTTACAAGCCAATACAGCGAGACTGTACATGGTTTTGTAACAAGCGAAAGAATTCAATCACTTAAAGTTTTGATGCCTAAAGGCTCAAGAATTGCTGAAAACGAGAAAGACGGCGTGATCGTAAATCACTATGTAAATACCTCGAACAGTAATTTCCGCCAGATGGGCTGGCACACAGACAGTATGCGCGACATTTTCTACGGAAAGAAAGTTATGCCCATGTTGAATGTTGGACTTTACCTTGATGACTCTTCTTCAGATAAAGGCGGACTTCGTATCATTCCCGGTACTCATAAGCAAAACATGTTCTCAATGTTGTTCAAGAAAGCGTATTTCATGAACAATGATGAAGATAAAAACGAAATGCTTGTTGATGCTAAAGCAGGTGATGTTGTCGTTCATGATGGCCGTATCTGGCATCGTGTAGCTATGTCTCCGCATACTGGTGCAGCAAGTCGTCGTCGTGTAATGTACATTCCGGTGATCATCGGTAAATACATGCCGAAATCGGAAGACAGCACTACTCCATTCTATCACCACTTCCAAAAGCTGGTTAAATAAGCTTTTGACTAACTCATAAATTAATGGAATCAGGTCTCTGGTTCCATTTTTTGTTTAATCCCATTCGTAATGAATTATGCTTTGATCACAGGTGCCAGTAAAGGCATCGGAAAAGAAATGGCTCTTGAACTGGCCTCACGTAAATGCAATTTAGTGCTTGTAGCACGCTCGGAAGATGCGCTCGACAAACTTTCTACAGAGATTAAAACATTGCATGGTGTTGAATGCAGTTACGTTTTAGCTGACCTGACTGATCAGCAAGGAATCGACAAGGTGGTTCAACTTATTGAAGAAAAGAAATTGCCTATTAATATCCTAATCAACAATGCCGGCTACGGACTTTGGGGTAGTCTTGAGAAGACAGAATTGTCGGCCACAAAAGATATGATGCAGATCAACATGATGACGCCTGTCGAATTGAGTTATCGTATGATTCCAATCATGAAAGCTTCCGGTCAGCAGTCGTATATCCTGAATGTGGCCAGCACTGCAGCTTATCAGGCTGTCCCAACGTTGGCAGTTTATTCTGCATCAAAAGCATTCATGGTCTTGTTCACTCGTGGACTACGACTTGAATTGAAAAATGAAAACATTTCTGTCACTTGTTTAAGTCCGGGTACAACTGAAACTAATTTCATGAATGCAGCCGGTATGACTGCTTCGCCTTCAATAATTAAAAAAGCATCGAAGGTAATTATGAAAGCAGATGTTGTAGCGAAGTTTGCAATAGATGGAATGTTTGCGAAAAAGAATGAGATCATTCCAGGTTGGCTAAATAAAATTTCTGTTGCAATGACTTACTTTGTTCCAAAGGCATTGACAGAGAAGATCGCGGCGGACATTTATAAATAGTGAAGTGAAGTGAAGTGAAATGAAGTGAAGTGAAGTGAAGTGAAGTGAAGTGAAATGAAATATGAAGCTTCGTAGTTAATTAGTCGGCTCGCTTTTTTTCTTTTTTCTTTTTCTTCCCGATACCTATCGGGATTCTTTTTCCCTTTTTCTTTAAAAAAAGAACCCGCTTCTATTGGTTGTAAAAAAGCATCAGCCGGGCCATCTTTGCATGATGAAATGGCTACTACTTATTTTGGCGATCATTTTCAGACCATATGAAATTCAGGCCTGGGGCTTTTACGGTCATCGGGCAGTAAATAAGTTTGCTTGCTTTGCTTTGCCTCCGGAAATGTTCGGGTTTTATAAATCGAATATAGATTACTTGATCAATCACTCAGTCGATCCGGATAAACGCAGACATTCCGATCCTGCAGAAGCACCCCGACATTTTATTGATGCCGATCATTATGGAGAAAATCCGTTTGACACTCTGCCAATCTATTGGAAGGATGCCGTAGAAAAATTTACGGAAGACACACTGCAAGCTTATGGAATTGGTCCTTGGTATATAAACAAAATGTTTTATCGACTGGTCGAAGCTTTCAGGAAAAATGATCCGGACGCTATCCTCTACTACTCTGCTAATATTGGACATTACATTGCTGATTCGCATGTTCCGTTGCATTGTACTGAAAACTACAACGGACAAATGACCAATCAGCATGGTATTCACGGCTTGTGGGAATCAAGACTGCCTGAACTGTTTGCGACTAACTATGATTACTTCATGGGAAGATGTCAGTACATCGACAAGATCCAGCCTTTTATCTGGTCGGCTGTGCACGATAGTTACGCAGCACTCGACTCAGTCTTAGCTTTTGAGAAATTGTTGACAGAGTCTACTGAGAGCGATGAAAAATATTCATTTGAACAAAGAGGATCAACTACAATTCAAGTGTACAGTTACGACTTCTCTGAACAATTTCACCTGATTCTAAATGGACAAGTGGAACGACGGTTACAAGCTTCCATTATTGATGTTGCTTCGATTTGGTATACGGCTTGGGTTGAGGCAGGAATGCCAGTGCTGAATCCTTGGACTGTCATTGAAGATGAAAAAGTTGAGGTTGGTGGGGAGGATTTTCATTGAAATGAAGGGGAATGAAGGGGAATGAAGTGAAATAAAGTGAAGTGAAGTGAAGTGAAATGAAATGAACTGAACTGAAAGAAAAAAGTTAAAAGAAAAAAGAAAAAAGAAAAAAGAAAAAAGAAAAAAATCCGGTTAACCTAGGCGTTTGTATTTTGTGCCGATGTAATCAAGGAAATCGGGTTCGAAGCCTTGGGCGCGGATGATGGTTTGGATTTGTGCGCGATGATGGATGGAATGATAATTCAATTGCAAGGCGATGTCTACAATTTTCGCTTCCCATTTTACTCCGTCGTAGCCGATGAATTGTACTGTTTGGTTGATCTCTTCGTCTGATAAACCTTCCAGAAAAGAAACCCATGAGTCGACTGATTTAACCAATCTGCCATCTAGTTTATCAATAGCATAAATGGGAGTCCACCAATCCATTTTTGTTTGCTCCGGATTATTCAACACTCTTGACATCCATTTGTCCTGCGAATTTATCAGATGGCTGAATAGTTTTATGCACTGTTCGCCATCAGGCAAAACTTTTATCTTATTTAACAACCGTAAGTTCGCTTGTTCATTGAAGCGAAATGTATCGATCAGATATTGTTTCATAAAGGCGCGCTATAGAATTTATTAATTGGTCTGTTTCTTTAATAATTACTTCCTGCAATAGATCTCCGATTCACTCACCGAATATTTTTTTTCCAGATCCACATCATTCTTACTATTCCTTCCCCATGAAAACAATTTTTCAAAGAATGGAAGCAATTTATGATTTTCAATCATGCTCAGGAAATAGACTTCGTGTTCCTTCTCTTTTATTCCCATTTCATAAAGAACTTCATCGTGCTCCGAAATTCCAATCTCATGAAAATAATGCATCATGCGAAAATACTCACAGACGTTTCCACTTTCAAGACTTCCTGCAAAGTAAAATGGCATGAACCATCCAATTACGTGACAACTGAATGAAATGACTTTGCCAATAACATGAAATTTTAATTCATTAAACTTAGAAACAGGAATGTCATACTTCTGCATGATCTTCAGAACTTCTGTTCTGTGATTCCACTCATCAATTTCAATTTGACGGATCGCAAGTTTTTGTAAAGGGTCTTTCACCGATGCAGCATGACCTTGATATGCAAAAGCGGCCGCCTTTTCTGCTGAATAAGCTTGTTGCAGCAGCTTGATCAAAGATTTATGATGGAGTTTCAAGTGCTGAGCCTGTTATCGGTATTAGAATTAATTTCAGACGGCATTTACCGGTACTACCAATCTCACCAATGCGCCTTCATGAAGAATAGGAATCACATTCGTCTGGTTCGGAGTCAGGCAATACTTAATGTCTTTTTTTAAATTCAACCGTGCAAGGCGTTCTTTATGCGAAGCATGAGCAAGGAATTTAATTGGATCTTGTTCGGCTTGTTGGTATAGAAACTTTAATGCAAGACATGCATCACCCAATTTGAATTCATCACTTAATTGAGTCAATAATTCTGTTGCAGCACCGGCGAAAAGTGCATCTTCCAGATTGAATTTGTTTTTCCACCCTGAACACAACAATAAAATATTTTTCTTCTCACTGATCAACCATTCACAAAGAGCATTGATGTTGAGAAAAGAACCGACAACCACTTTATGTGCATTCTTTGCTGCTTCAATTGCCTGGGTACCGTTAGTAGTCGTAATAACAATTGTTTTTCCTCTCACCTCTTCGCCCATATAACTGTATGGTGAATTTCCAAAATCAAATCCTTCGACAGGAATTGCATCCCGCTCTGCTCCAACTAAATACCCTTTGGCTTTCCAAAGTCGCGCTTCGTCAACGGTTGCAACCGGAATCATTTTCTCTACTCCATATTCAAATGCAGTACAGATGGCAGAAGTTGCGCGGAAAATATCTATGATTACCACAATACTATCAGCGGTTTCGTATACCGGAGAAAGATGCGGCGAAAAGCATGCGTCAATTGATAATTTCTTCATAAATCGATTTCAGAAGTGAAAATAGAAATTATTTCTTATAAAATGGTGCCTTTACAACTTTTGCTTTAATAGCCTTGTCACGGATACTGATGAAGATCTCACTACCCTCCTTCGAAAATTCAGGCTTTACATAGGCCATGCCAATTGCTTTCTGCAAAGAAGGTGATTGTGTACCGCTGGTTACTTTTCCAATTGCAGTGCCGGCAGCATCCTGAACGATATAATCGTGACGCGGAATACCTCTGTCGATCATTTCAAATCCTACTAACTTACGACTTACACCTTGCTCTTTTTGTTGTTTCAAAAGAGCGCTATCAGTAAATTCTTTTGTAAATTTAGTGATCCAGCCTAATCCTGCTTCGATTGGCGATGTTGTATCATCAATGTCATTCCCGTATAAACAGAATCCCATTTCAAGTCGCAAGGTGTCGCGTGCTCCTAAACCAATCGGTTGAATATTATAAGGTTTTCCAGCTTCAAAAATTGCTTTCCAGATCTTATCGGCCTGAGCGTTCTCAAAATAAATTTCAAATCCGCCGGCTCCTGTGTAGCCCGTAGCTGAAACTAATATGTTTTTTTCACCGGCAAAAGTTCATTTACTGAAAGTGTAATATTCCATCGCACCAAGATCCATGTCTGTCAACGATTGCAAAGCTTGTGCTGCTAATGGTCCTTGAACTGCAAGTAATGAAGTCTTGTCAGAAATGTTATGCATTTCAACATTCTTCGTATTATTCTTCTGAAGCCACTCCCAGTCTTTATCAATGTTCGAAGCATTCACAACCAGCATGTATGTTTTATCGTCAATGCGATAAACTAAAAGATCATCTACTATTCCACCTTTGCCATTCGGAAAACAACTGTACTGAACTTTTCCATCCGTAAGTTTAGATGCATCATTACTGGTCACACGCTGAATCAAGTCAAGCGCATTCTCCCCTTTCAAGATAAATTCTCCCATGTGAGAGACATCAAAGACGCCAACGCCGTTGCGAACCGTTTCATGTTCAACGTTAATTCCGGCATAGGAAACAGGCATTAAATAACCTGCAAATGGGACCATTTTAGCACCCAAAGCCACGTGTATATCGGTCAATGCAATGCTTTTTACTTGATTTTCAGTCATTTCCATAGGATTGTAATTTTATTGAGGTCAAGGTAGTAAAAGTTATTTTGATGATTTAATTATGTCATCAAAGTACTTTAAATATTTTTTCTCTTGTGAAGAAACGGAATAATTTTCTTCTACAGTTTTTCTTCCAGATCTTCCAATTTGATTTCGCAATTCTGCTGATTCAATCAGTGATGATAACTTGGCAATCCACTCTTCAGTAGTTTCTGCCAGAAAACCATTTATACCATCTTTGATAATTTCTACATTCACGCCAACGGGCGACATGATTGTAGGAATCTCCAAAGCCATATACTGCAGGCCTTTTAATCCACATTTTCCTTTCGCCCATTCGTCATGCGGAAGTGGCATGATACCAATATCTATTGTTGATAGTTCTTTAATTTCATCTTCTTTTTTCCAGCCAATTCCAATGATATCGAGTTCTTCATTTTTATATCCTGCATCACCGATCACTTTAAAAAAAACTCTGCTTCCATATTTCTTTTTTATCTCAACTAAAAAAGGAATAGCGTACTCAAAATGCTTAATTGTCGTCATGCTCCCACTCCAACCAATACATACAGCGGAATGACTATTAAGATGTAAATTCTTATATTCATTAGTATCAATGGTCGTAGGAATAATCACTACATTTTTATTGAATTTTCCGGCATAGTCTGCGAGATATTGGTTTCCGGCAAAGACCAAATCAGCAATTGCGATAATCTTTCCGGTCTTCTCAGGTGACTTCAACCAACTTAATTTCTTGTTGGCATCCGACACATTATGGATCCAGATAGAATCATCAAAATCAAATATCAATTTCGCTTTTGTTCTTTTGTATAGATGTTCGAAGATCGTTGTCCCTGTCATAAAGGCCTCACGATGCACAAAAATAATATCGTAATTATAAAATCTAATAAATTCCAAGAGTCGTTTTGCGAAACTTCTTAGAAAAATATAGGCTTTAAACGGAAAACTCCCGGGGTTATAAAAATGTTTTTCGTCCCTCTCACTTATAATACATGACTCGTGACAGTGATATCCATTTTTTTCCAGAAAGTCAATGTATTGCTCAAAGCGAAATCGCTGACTTGGCGATCGATCCGGGCGATGTGCTGCAATAAACAATATTCGTTTCATCATTAATCTTCAAGCCAAACAGAAGGAAGGTTTTTTAAAATTTCAATGTTCTCAAATTTTTTGCTCTTTCTGCTACCGGCATTCTTTGCCCAATCTGCCATTTTAAACAATCCATCTCTTAAAGATATTGTTGATTTAATATTAAAAATTTCTTTTGCTTTATCATGATTTGCGTAGGCATGCACGACCTCATTTCTTGGAGGAAGATGATTTAAATCATTTCGTAAACCCATCGCTTCCATAACAGTTTCTGCAAGTTCACGAACAGTAAATTCAGTGTCAGCACCAATATTAAAAATATGATTAATCGCTTGAGGAACGTGAACAGATTTAGCAATATGCGGAGCAACATCTCCTATATACGAAAATGCTCGTGTTTGCTCCCCATCACCAAATACCGTTAAAGGCTTATTTTGCAATAATTGATTCATGAAAATACCTACAACATTTCTATACTTATCGCCCATGTTTTGATATTCTCCATAAACATTGTGTGGTCTGAAAATGATATAATCCAAACCAAACATTTCATGAGTCGTTTTTAGGTCCTGCTCCACAGCAAGTTTTGCAATTCCGTAAGGATCTTCTGGTAACGGTATGGTCGTCTCTTTCATTGGAGGTTTAGCAGCACCATAAACTGCAATAGAGGAAGTAAAAACAAAACACTTTACTTCATTTTTCACTGATTCATTTATCAAATTTATACTTCCAATCAGATTATTTTCGTAGTTAAAACGCTTTATAAAATGACTTAAGCCTTCAGCAGCATAGGCTGCTAAATGATAAACGTAATCAAACTTATTTTCAGAAAATACCCTTTCTATGAACTTTGAATCGGTAATGCTTCCCTTCAAAAATTTCGCTTTAGGGTTAATATTTTCTATAAATCCGCCACTTAAATCATCGATAACCCATACATCATGCCCAAGAGCAACCAATTCATTCACAACATGTGCTCCTATAAAACCGGCCCCACCGGTTACCAAAGATTTTGGATTCATTTTTCTTGTTTATGAGTGCAAAATAGCAAAAAGTTTGAGTACTAAATACTATATACTTTGTAATGTTATTAAACATATATTTGAGTTCTCGGAAACAAATATAGGATGGCTTTTCAATTCTCAGACAGAAATACACCCAGATGGATCATTTTCGCAATTGATCTCTGTATATGTTTGGGTTCGTTAATGTTAGCTTATCAGCTTCGTTTTAATTTCCGGGTTCCGGAAACGGAGATCTCGCTTTGGAAATATGCATTTACAACTGTAATTGTTACCCGGATCGTGAGCTTCCTTATTTCGAGGATCTACCAGGGAATCATCAGATATACAAGTACAAGAGATGCACTCCGAGTTTTCTATACGATCACCATAGGAAGTGTAGCAATGGCTATTATGAATGTCATCTCATTTCATACTATCGGAATCTATCTTGTACCTTTCTCTGTACTGATCATCGATTACTTCGCTTCTGTTTTTTCCATTACTGCATTCCGGATTCTGGTCAAAACGATCTATCAGGAATTAAAAAATCCTTCACGCGATAAAAGACAGGTTATTATTTATGGTGCCGGTGAATCAGGACTGATCACAAAACGTGCATTGGACAGAGATGCCAATACACGATTTAAAGTAACGGCATTCATTGATGATGACGCAGCGAAGGAAGGAAAAACTGTCGAAGGAATAAGGATCTTCAACACTTCTGAACTGGATCAATTATTAATAGCCAATGATGTTGCTCATTTGATCATCAGCATTCAAAATGTTTCTGCAGAAAAGAAACAAGCTGTTATTGAAAAATGTTTGGCACATGATGTACATATTATGAATGTTCCTCCTGTGACTTCATGGATAAACGGCGAATTGAGTTTTAAACAGATCAAGAAAATAAAGATCGAAGATTTGCTCGAACGTGAGCCTATCCAGCTTGATCTTGATATCATCAGAAATCAATTGACTGATAAAACAATTTTAATTACCGGTGGCGCCGGTTCAATTGGAAGTGAGATCGCAAGACAAATCATTCCTTTTAAACCTAAGAAGCTTATTATTCTTGATCAGGCTGAATCGCCTTTGTACGATCTGGAACTGGAGTTAAATGAAAATTATCGTTGGAAAAATTTCGAAACTGTTATTGCAGACATCCGACAGTACGACAGAATGGAACGCGTGTTCAATTTCTTTCGTCCTGATGTAGTATTTCATGCAGCTGCTTATAAACATGTTCCTGTAATGGAATCCAATCCGTCAGAAGCAATTTTGACAAATGTTCAAGGAACAAAGATCCTTGCTGATCTTTCCGGTAAATACAAGGTTGAAAAATTTGTGATGGTTAGTACAGACAAAGCTGTCAACCCGACTTCCATCATGGGAGCAACAAAGCGTATAGCTGAGATCTATTGTCAGTCATTGAATAAAGTCGGTCAAACAAAATTCATTACAACACGATTTGGGAATGTGCTAGATTCAAGTGGTTCAGTAATTCCTCGCTTCAAACGTCAGGTCGATGAAGGTGGTCCGATCACTGTTACACATCCCGACATTGAACGATTCTTTATGACCATTCCTGAAGCTTGTCAGCTAGTACTTGAAGCCGGTGCTATGGGAAATGGTGGCGAGATCTTTATTTTCGACATGGGAAAAAGTATTCGTATCGTTGATCTTGCAAAAAAAATGATCAAACTTTCCGGACTTACACTTGGCAAAGACATTCAAATTATTTTACAGGCCTTCGTCCGGGAGAAAAGATCTTCGAAGAACTTCTTGCGAATAAAGAAACAACTTTACCGACTCATCACGCGAAAATTATGATTGCAAAAGTGCGTGAATATGATTTTCCAACAATAGAAAAAGAAATTACTGACCTTATCGATTTGTTTAAATTGCAAAACAATGAGATCATAGTAAAGAAAATGAAAGACATCGTTCCGGAATATATATCTGCAAATTCACAATTTGAAAAACTAGACAACTGACATGATAAACTCTACTCCACAAATATCAAAAGTAAACATCCGTTTTTCTGACCTCGATCTCTTCGGACATGTGAATAATGCAGTTTATCTGACGTATTACGAAGAAGCAAGGGTTTCCTATTTTGATGAAGTAGTTGGATACGATTACGATTGGTCAAAGGAAGGTGTTATTCTAGCAAGAATTGAAGTTGATTTCCTGATTCCGATTTTATTCACTGACGAAATTTTCATCCGAACAAATTGTTGTCGTGTAGGTACAAAAAGCTTCGATCTTGCTTATGAAATGTACAAAATGAAAGATGGAAAAGAGATCATGGTTTCATCTGCTACCAGTGTGATGGTAATGTTCAATTATGCAGAAAAGAAATCGATTTTGCTTTCTGAAGAATGGCGGACGAAGCTTATTCAATAATGAATAAAGGCTAATTAGTTTCATTTCACTTCATTTCACTTCACTTCACTTCACTTCACTTCATTTCCTTTTTCATCAATCTACCCGTGAATCGTCTCCTTCTGCCCATACTTCTTAATGATGTCCGCTTCGAAAGACAAGAATTCCTGCCAACGGGCTTCAACATCAATATCACCTGCGTATTGTCTGGCAAATTTTAAAAAGGTTGTATAGTGTCCGGCTTCACTTACCATCAACCGATGGTAAAATTCTTTCAGATCCGGATCATTGATATTTTCAGAAAGTACTTTGAATCGTTCACAACTCCTCGCTTCTACTAATGCAGAAAAAAGTAGTTTGTCGACTAGTACATAATTTTTGGTGTATCCTTTTCTGATAAACGAATTCAATTCAAAAACATATTCATCACGTCGTTCGCGACCTAATTCAAATCCTCGGGCTTTTATCTTTTCATGAACATCCTGAAAATGCTCCAGTTCTTCTTTTGCAAGGTCCAGCATGGCATCAACCAATTCTGTACATTCAGGGAAATGCACGATCAGATTGATTGCATTTGTACATGCTTTCTGTTCACAATAAGCATGGTCAGTAAGAATTTCTGATATATTCTTTTCTACAATATTTACCCAACGTGGGTCAGTTGGTAATTTTAATCCTAACATAGCTTTTTTCCATCAAAATGGCCTTCAAATATACGAAGAATCAATCCGAACTCAAACCAAATCCACTCTGCAAAACTTGAATTTAATCACTAATTGCAAGGATTTAAGAGGTTTTACTATGCTTTCAGGATTATCAGTCGTACATTTGCAGGAATAATGTCAACTTTAATTGTATACGGCGATAGACTTAGCATCCAAGTCACGAGGGAATTCAAGCAATTGATCAATATTTCAATTGCTGCAGGGAAATTCATTTTGATACACCCTCACTATGAATTGATCCGTGAGGCAATGCGACTTGAAATGCTGGAGGATGGTTTTCTGGAAGACTTTGAAGTCCATAACTGGCAATATGAAGTTGGTGAGATGATCACTTTTGAATTTGAAGAAGTCCTTTTCTTTTATGCCCTACTCGATTTAAGCTGTCGTATCTTTTTATGTGAAATTGGGGATGACCTTAAAAACATGGCCATTGAAAGTGGCGAAACGGATGATGAGGAATTCATTCGTGTGCGAAGTTTTTATCTGGTGCAAGCCGAAAAGTTTATCGAACAGATCCGGAATACCTATCAACAAAATGCTGACTTTAAAGAATTACAAGGGAAGGTTGAGCAGTTGAATAGTTTGGCTTAAGGTACGTCGAAAATTACTGCCCTATTCAATCAGGTCAAAGGTCAGAGGTCAAAGGTCATGGCAGATCAAAACTTTCGTGGCAACCTTAAACCTTAAACCTTCAGATTATACGATAACCTCGTTGGCGCTTGGCAACGTACCGAACTTTTTCAATGCAGCAAGGTGAGATTTTAGTGCTTTGAAAAAAGTATCATTTACTAAGTAAGGTACTCCGAATTCACCGGCAGTTTGTTTAACGATCTTAGCAATTTCAGGATAATGAACGTGACAGATCCGCGGAAACAAATGATGTTCTACCTGAAAATTCAATCCACCGACATACCAGGAGATCAATTTACTCTTTGGCGAAAAATCAACTGTAGTATTCATTTGGTGAATAGCCCAATCATTTTCAATTGTATTTGATTCATTTGGTAACGGATGTGTTGTTCCTTCAACAGTATGTGCCATTTGAAACACAAAACTGAGTATGACTCCTTCAATAAAATGCATTAGAAAGAATCCGATCAACACCTGATAAAATGGAATGTTAAAAAACAGTGTTGGCATTACTAATAATACAAATAGATAGATCAATTTAAAAAAACTCATCTTCACGATGGCAAGAATTGTTTCTTTCTTAGAAAGTGGACTAACGCCATTCTTTGAAAACTGATAGATCTGAATAAGGTCTTTCAAAAAAACCCAGTAGGCTGTCAACATTCCATAAAAAAGAAAACATAAAATGGTTGAAACTTATGATACCATTTCACTTTAGAATGCGGTGAAAATTTCAAGACCAGGCGATCCTGAATATCTTCATCCATTCCTGAAATATTAGTATAGGTATGATGCAAAATATTATGTTGAAGTTTCCAATTGAATACTGAGCCACCTGCCAGATTCAACGTATGTCCAACGAGTGAATTTATCTTCTCATTTGAAGAATACGCGCTATGATTTGCATCGTGCATTACACTCATGCCTATCCCTGCAACGCTAATTCCCATTATCGTCCATAACAATAAACTTTCCGGAAATGATACCTGAAATTGCAATAAGCAAATGAAGGGAACTATATACCCGGCAAGTAAAATAAATGTCTTGAATACCATTGAGGCATTAGCATGCTTAGACAATTTATTGGTTTCAAAATATTCATCAACTCTTTGTTTTAAGACCGGGAAAAACTGTGTTTTATCTTGACTTATGAATTTAACTCTAGCTTTAATTTTCATTAATTTCAATTATTGCCGGAATGAAAGATGACGCAACATCTATAAAATCCAACAGTTATTACTATCAAATTACTATAAAGGTACTCATTAAAGTACTTCTTAATTCAACCATCAAATACTATTTATCAACTAACAATTTTTAGCTTATTAACCTTTAAAAAACTGCATAAAACCATACATATTACCTTTAACCTTAGTAAGTAAGACAATTGTCATTTAAAAAAGTTTTGCAGATCTAAAAAATTTCTTTCTCTTCAACTAACACCGTGTCAGTAGGCAATATTAATTCTTTTGCAGGGCCCACAACTTGAACATTGGGCAATAAAATATCATGCTCCTGTTGCGTGATCAATTCCTTTTTCAACATAAAATTTGAAACAATACGATAGTAGTTTGCCAAATAAGGTTTCAAATTACCGGTGCTGTCGAAACTATATTTGAACCATTTTGGATGCGGCAACAAACTTGCAAGAAAAATACTTTCGGATAAAGTCAAGGCTGCAGGAGTTTTTTAAAATAAAATTCAGATGCTTCACCAATACCATAAATATTGGGACCTAATTCAATAATATTGAAATAAACTTCCAGCATTCTTTCTTTGCTATACAGCCTATTACTTTCAATAAGCCAAACGATCAATGCTTCTTCCGCTTTTCTCGCAACAGTTTTTTTTCTATTCAAAAAAACATTCTTTACCAACTGCATACTTATCGTACTACCTCCTCTTAAAAATTTCTTCGCTTTATAATTAGTTGCAATCGACTTTCTAAATGCGTCTTCATTAAATCCATTGTGATAAAAAAAACTTCCATCTTCTGAAGTCAAAACAGAATTCCGAAAATATGGCGAAACACCTTCATATGGTGTAAAATATGAATTCGAAGGCCCAACGAGGAAAGATCGTATATACCTGTCATTTTCATAGACAGAATGCGAAAACTCTCCGGTCATTTTCATCAATTCACTGCTATTGAATTTTCTGATCCTAAATTTGTTCTTCTTCATGGAGCAATCAAATACAACGTCATCAGGCTGGGCTGCATCCAAATGAAAGCTCATTAAAAACTTCAACGTTCCATCGGCTTCAATCGTTCTGACCTCATCAAACATTCCTTGTGGAAGTGATGCAAAGAAATCAGTCGCCGGTATAGTATCGGTTTGCAAATTGAGTGAATACTTTCTTGATCCCGACATTTCAAACCGGACAAATGGCTTAAAGGTAATCCCTGACAAAGTCGCTACAGAGGAGCTGTCAAGCATAACAGAATTCGCATCAGATGAAATCAAATAGGAGATCGATGCATTCTTTACTTTAATACTGTCTTCTGAGATTCTTTTATGATGAAAAGAAAATCCACTCATTGAAGCGAGTCCAAATACTTTCAGCTCATGATTCGAATATTGATATCCATCCAGCTCTACGTGAACAGTATCAAAACTTATCGATGCTCCTGTTAGTTCATTTACAAGCGGGAGATCGCATTTCTTTGCTGATGTAGGAAACACATATAAATCCAATTTGTGTGCTGTCTGTGAAAATGATCCACTACACTCCCACAGACTATTACTAACCACATCCTCAAATTCACCTTTGACAGAGTTGACATCAGAATGAAACTTATTCAACCTAACTTCTCTTTTCAAAGTATCATTTACAAACAGCAAACTTGCATTAGAAATTTCAGCTTTTTGTGGTGCAAAGTTAAATGCTCTGTCTAATAGTCGGGCGATAAAATACGAATACCCATTTGCCATTATTTTTTCAGCCTTCTCTTTCTTCTTTTCTTCGGATACAAATTTGTAATTTGAACCGTTTTTCTTATTTACTAATCTGAGCTGAATTCCACTTGCCTCTACTTGTTTAATCCGTAAAGTTCCGGTAAAAAGTGTCCATATTGAAGGCCGAATTCTCAACGTATCCCCAATAAGTAAGGTGTCGCCGGACTGCGGAATGAGCGAAACTTTTCCCAAGGCAACAGTAGAAAATCCGGAAAAAGATGATGAACCAATCTTTAATGTCAAGCCTTTTTCAAACTTCATCTTATCCCCAACTTTGCCTATAACATAATGCAGAAGCGGGTTTCGGAAAATAAGGAAGAGTAAAAGAATACCAAAGACAAATAATATTGCTGCTTTGAGGACTCTTTTGGACAATTTTGACATAAGCATTTTAAAGCCCTAATTTGAACAATCTTTACTTACAAATCAAGTTTATATTCATACACATTCTGTCGTTGATAATTCGAACAAAAAGTTAACCTTAAGTCACTGTGGACTTAGTACTTTAGAAAACCATTCCAATAGTATGAAATTTACAAATAAACCAACCCGAATCAAAGTCGGATTACTCCTTATATTCCTATCGACTTCAATTTCAGTAGTCTTTGGACAAAGAAACGTGCCACTCAGTAATCCTGAAAACAAAGCTGCTCTTGAAGTTCATGATAGTCGGGCACAGTCGTTTGTCGCTAAAAATCTTAATCGATTCGGACTTGACAAACTCAATGATTATGACAAAACACTCGACTCATCTTTTAGTACTGAATTAAAAGATACATTAGAGTTGATGGAGAAAACTTATTTAATGAATAGTTCCTCCTTACAAACTAATTTGCAACAACAAAAAAATAAGATTCAAGAACTTACTGAACAAAAAAAAGAACTAAGCACTAAGTACAACAAGCTTCTTAGAACAGCAGCGTTTACAATTGGTGTATGGCTTATTTTGGTAATTATTTTTATTCAATTTAAAAAACAAAAAATCAGAAAAAAAGATATTGAAGTTGAAATTACCACTGCTCAACTTAAAAACACCAAACAGAATGCAACGATTGCCAGAGCTACTATAGACAAGGTCCGACAATACAAAAATACAATTACAAAGTTTTCTGAAGATACAGAACAACTGAATGTTCTTTCAACTGAGATAAATAACAGTGGCCTTCCAGATAATAAATGGACGAATGAAATTTCTTCTTCAATTCAAAAAATTTCTGCAAGTGCAGCAATGGAATTAAGACTTGCTAATTCCCTCATCAATCAGGAAGGCGAACTCAGCGATGATAAAGAAAGTACTGATATCAATAAACTTTGCGAAGAATACTTAAATATAGCCTCACGCGGAGTTTTATCAGAGGGAAATGAATTCAATTGCCAGGTCACGAGTGACTTTGAAAAAAATCTGCCTGCGGTAAAAGTCAATCAGGCTGCTATCGGAAGTTTACTCTTGAACGTACTTAATAATTCATTCCAGTCTGTAGAAGAAAAATTTAATAAAGGTGTAAAAGGGTATCAGCCTAAAGTGACAATAAGTACACGAATACTTCCGCGGTTTCTTCAAATTAGGATAAAAGACAATGGCTTAGGAATGTCCAATACCGTTTTACCTATTGCTACAACACAATTTTTCACAACTCTTGAAAATGGAAAAGGCGCCGGACTTGGATTGTCAGAATCGATGAAGATCATGACTGAATTACACAAAGGTGAATTGAAAATTGAAAGTGAAAATGGTAACAGTACTGATGTCTACATTAAATTCTTCCTGTAAAATGAAAAAACTCCTCATCCTTATACTTCTTTCTGCTATTTATTCGTTTTCATACGGACAAGGACAGGCAGAATTGCAGGCAATTAATAGTAAGTCAAAAACAATCTATATAAAAGCAGAAGCACTTGATCAACTAATGATCTCCTTGCGCCCTTTTGAAAATAAACATGGTGATGGAATTGACACTTTACTTATGGACACCTACCTTACAATTTCAAAAGGTTATGCAGAGAACAATCATTTCAAACAAGGTTATGAAGTTTATAACAAGTATTTGACTTATAAAATCGCTTCATTGCAATTATATAAGTCTAAAACTATTGCTACCGCAGCTTCTTCCATCAATACACGAAGACAAAAAGATAATGCCGCTCAGCTTGAATTGCAAAACTCGATCAATCAATTAACTATTGACATTGATGACCTGGGCAGTGACCGTTCGGCTTTCAAAAAGTACTTCTCCCTTGCAATAATCATTCTCTCTTTGATCTTCGCATCAATGCTTGTGAATTATGGAATAAAATTCAAGAACCTGAAAAACACGATCAAAGAAAATAAAGATTCTATGTTAACCAACCACCGATTAGGTACGCTAGGCCGATTTGCAAAAGGTTACCAAAAAGAAACGTTTAAATCAATCGTGGCAACTGAAAATACCATTGCCCAAATCAAGTCAGAAATAAAATCCTCAACAGATCCAAACTTCAAAAAAGCTGACCTACTTTGTTCGTCGATATTGAAGGCGACTTCCGAATTGAAAGGGATTAATATGCGGTCTTTGTTAATGGGGCGCTTTATGTTCGCGTTGATTTAAGTATCCAAACGTTTGATTATCGGACCGAATGATTATTAATTAATCAGTATGTAATCAAGGTCTCCTTTATAATCCGAATGCAATCTCTCAACTGTACTTCAGTAATTATAAGTGGTGGAGCGAAACGAATGATATCACCATGTGTTGGTTTTGCAAGCAGACCATTTTCTTTTAAAGCTAAACATACGTCCCAAGCATCTTTTCCATCTTTCGGTTTAATGACCATTGCACAGAACAATCCTCGACCTCGTACCAATGTAATGTGATCGTGGTTTATTGCTTTCAATTCAGACAAAAGAATTTCACCCAAACGGCTGGCATTTTCGGCAAGGTTTTCATCTTTTAAAACCTGAAGAGCTGCAATTGCAACTTTTGCTGCTAAAGGGTTTCCGCCATAAGTGCTACCATGTTCACCGGGCTTTATACAAAGCATGATTTCATCATCAGCAAGAATAGCCGATACGGGCAACAGTCCACCACTTAATGCCTTGCCAAGAATTAATATATCCGGACGGACATTTTCATGATCACATGCAAGAACTCTTCCCGTACGACACAGACCGGTTTGGATCTCATCGCCAATGAATAATACATTGTTCTTTTTACAGAGTTCTGAAGCCGTTTTCAGAAACCCATCTCCGGGGATTACTACTCCTGCTTCACCTTGAATAGGCTCAACAAGAAAACCTGCAACCATTGGATCTTTCAATGCTGCTTCAAGGGCGGGGATGTCGTCATACGGTATCTTTATAAAACCAGGGGTGAACGGCCCAAATTTTCCAAACGAATCAGGATCTGTCGATGCTGAAATAATGGTAATTGTTCTTCCATGAAAATTCCCTTCACAAACAATGATCTTCGCATTATTTTCAGGGATACCTTTCTTTACATATGACCAACGTCTTGCTAATTTTATTGCTGTCTCAACTCCTTCAGCACCAGAATTCATCGGCAATACTTTGTCATATTTGAAATAACCGGTAATGTATTGCTCGTATTCACCTAAACAATTGTTGTGAAAAGCACGTGATGTCAATGATAGCTTTTGGACTTGATCGATTAGTGCTTTCACAATCTTAGGGTGGTTATGACCTTGATTCAAAGCAGAATAAGCAGAAAGAAAATCATAATATTTTTTCCCTTCAACATCCCACACAAAGACACCTTCCCCACGCTCAAGAACAACTGGCAATGGATGGTAATTGTGTGCTCCATAGCGTTCTTCTCTTTCAATTGCTAATTCTGTCAAAGTCTTTTCTGCAACCATCGTTTTCATTGTGTCCGGAAATAGTATTTATTGTACAATTTAATATATCACAAAAATAAGCTTTTAAAGGAGGTAATTCAAGTGATTTGATCATATTACGTCTCACAATGACAAGAAATTTACTGAAAAAGATAAGCAACGGAAATCTGACGAACATTCTTTACTTTCGCAGGGTATGGAAACTGTGAAAAAAGGTGAAATAACTGAAAATCTTAACATTTCAGAAGCAAGTTCAGAAGGTAGTTCAATTGCACGAATAGACAATTTCGTTGTATTTGCCGAAGGTGGGGTCCCGGGTGATATTGCTGACGTGATGATCTTCAGAAAAAAAAAGAATTATGCTGAAGGAAGAGTAGTAAATATTATTAAAGCATCTGAAGACAGAGTTGAACCTTTTTGCACGCATTTCGGAAGTTGTGGTGGATGCAAATGGCAGCACATGACCTATGAAAAACAAGTTTATTACAAACAGAAACATGTCGAAGATGTCTTGGAGCGTGTAGGAAAAATTGCATTACCTGCAGCTACCACTATAAAGCAATCTGCAAATACAAAGTACTATCGAAATAAACTTGAATTCACATTCTCCAACAAAGCATGGTTAACCAAAGCGGATCTTGATTCAGGTGCTTCTCTTGAACAAAACGCACTTGGTTTCCATGTTCCCGGAAGATTTGATAAGATCCTTGATGTAAAAGAATGCTTCCTTCAAGAAGATCTAAGTAATAAAATTCGATTGTCCGTAAAAGAGTTTGCACTACAAAATAATTTCGAGTTTTTTGATCCAAGAAGTCAAGAAGGATATCTCAGAAATCTGATCATCCGCTCTACTTCTACCGGAGAATGGATGGTTGTAGTTGTCTTCAGTCGCGATCATAAAGAAAGTCGTGAATTAATGATGGAACATTTAAAAAAAAATTTCCCTGAAATTACTTCACTTCAATATATCATCAATACAAAAAGAAATGACACGATCTTCGATCTGGATGTTGAACTTTATAATGGAAGAAGCTATATAGAAGAGAAAATGGAAGATCTTATTTTCAGGATCTCTGCCAAATCTTTTTACCAGACAAATTCTTTGCAAGCTTATGAATTATACAAAATTGTTCGTGACTATGCCGGCTTGACAGGAAATGAAAATGTATATGACCTTTACACTGGTACAGGAACAATCGCTTCCTTTGTCGCAGGAAAAGCTAAACATGTTACAGGAATTGACTACATTCCTGATGCCATCAACGATGCGGGTGAAAATGCCCGTTACAACAAAATCAATAACGTTTCGTTCTTTGCAGGAGATATAAAAGATACATTAACTCCTGAGTTCATTGCGAAGCACGGAAAGCCCGATGTCATTATCACTGATCCACCTCGATCAGGAATGCATGAAGATGTAGTTCGCGCTATTATTAAAGCTGCACCGGAAAGAATTGTTTATGTAAGTTGTAATCCGGCCTCACAAGCAAGAGATCTCCAGATCCTGGATGAATTTTATTCAGTTGTAAAATACCAACCGGTAGATATGTTTCCTCATACAACTCATGTTGAGAATGTAATGTTACTAACCCGAAAAGTAAGTCAATAGAAATTGAAATGAGATCATTTCTCTTATTTGCATTTTTCATTCTTTCATCCAACTATTTTTTTGGACAAGACATTTCATTGGCTAATGATAAAGAACAAGAACAGCTTGAATTATGTTTTAAATACTCAAATGAACTTGGTTTCAATATTGAAACAATTTACAATCCCCATCTTTATGAATGTGTAAACGAATGGATGGGCACTCCATATAGATATAGCGGAGATTCAAAGAACGGAATCGATTGTTCGGGACTTGTCTGTGAAATGTATAAATCTGCCTATCAAAAAATTCTTACCGGTTCAGCTAAGGACATATATGAAAAAACAGATCCTGTAAAAAAAGAAGATTTAAAAGAAGGTGATCTCGTTTTCTTTAAAATAAAAAAAGGCCGAATTTCACATGTTGGAATTTACTTAGGATCAAAAAAATTTGCTCACGCAAGCACGCAAAGGGGAGTAATTATTAGTGATCTTGATGAACCCTATTACAAAAAGTATTATTATAAAGGCGGAAGATTAAAAGACATTAACATCAATTAAAATGGAAAAAGCGAAAACGTTACTTCTTACCGATAAACAAATAGAACAGAAATTAAATCGTCTGGCATTTCAGATCTTCGAAGATAATTCAGACGCTGGCGAAATTGTCATCGCAGGAATTATTAAAAGTGGCTACCAAGTTGCTGAAAAGATAGCCGCTATTTTAAAAACAATTGCTCCATTTAAGATCATTCTAACAGAAGTGAAATTTGTAAAGCATGGAAAATTCGATCAGAAAGTTGAGATTAATCTATCAAAAGAACAATTGAACGATAAAATTGTGATCCTGGTCGATGATGTAATGAATTCCGGAAAGACCATGCTCAATGCAATGAAACCATTTCTTGATGCAGAGATAAAAAAACTTAGAACAGTCGTTCTGGTAGACAGAAATCACAAAAGATACTCTGTTTCATCTGATTTTGTTGGACTATCACTTGCTACAACTTTACAAGAACATGTAAGTGTGGAGATCAGTGATTCGAAGATTGAGGCTTTTATTCAATGAAAATTGTAGCCTCCCGTTTTTCGTTATTCGTTTTTAGTTTTTAGTTATTCGTTATCATTTCTGCCAGCTCTTTCACGTTCACACTTGCTGCATTGATCTTAATTTGTGCTTTTTTATAGTACGGCGAACGGACAGCGAGATGTCCGGAGATCTGCTCCCTTAGATCCACATCGTTTAAATTCCCGCTCAATGGTCGACCTGCCCTTGCATTGGACAGCCTATGAAAAAGTAATCCGGGGTTTGCTTCCAGATAAACGGTGATTCCATTTTGATTCATCCATTCCATGTTATCAAAATAACATGGAAGTCCGCCACCGGTGGAAACGATCACGTCACTCTGGATAATTGTTGAATGTAAAGCTTCCTTTTCAAGATCACGAAAGTACTCTTGCCCTGACGATTCAAAAATTTCAGAGATGGATTTTCCTTCCTTCTCCTCTACCAATTTGTCAGTATGGATAACAGGCAATTCAAGAATTTTACCGAGTGCTTCAGCCACCTTTGACTTACCACTTCCCATGTAACCGATTAAAAATATCCGCATCAAAAATTATTCTTCAATTAGTCGGGAATGTATGATAAGTAAATGGCAAGGAAGTTTTGGCAAGATCACGTCAATATGATTTTGTGATATCCTATCAAAGATCTGCAGGTGATGATCCACTGAATTGACAATGATCAATTCAGCATTCTTCTTTTTTGCATATTCGGCAATGTCTTCAAAATTCTCAGTTGAGGCTGTTTCTATTTTCACATTCAAAGCCATTCTTTCAATCGACTGATTGAATTTTGAATCAGAAAAGATTTCCTGTGAAAAATTATCACCATGAACACTTTCACCGGAAACAAATTGCTCAGCAACATCGAGTACCAAGACTTCTTCTGCTTTTTCTCTTTCACTAAAATAGAAAGCAGTCATTAATGCATGTTCTGTTTTTCTATGATTGTCAGCTTCAATAACAATTCGCTTCATTGATCTTGAAGGTGTAGTATAAATGAGTACAGAACACTTCGCTTTATTTGCTAATTCCTGAGTAAGTTTTCCGAAAGGTTGTGCAAAATTCTTATTCTGCGACAATCCCAAAATCAGAAGATCAACTACTTCATGCTTACAGATCTGAAGGATGGAAGATGCAGGACTGGCATGTTCCCAATAGATCCGTGAATTTCCATCATGAAATCCATACTTAGTAAGAGTTGTTGACAATGCAATAAATTTTTCCCCTGTCTTCTTACCATGATGAATAAATACTGCCAAACTCCCATGATTCTCACAATGACGTTTCAATTCACTGACTAGAAAATCGAGATCATCGTTAAATGCAACTGCTAGAGCTATTGTATTGAATGGATGCGATGGTTTTCCTTTTATCATATGTCAGTCTTTGCTGCAATATAATAAAAAACCTCATAAAACAATATAATTTGCGGCTTATTTGATCAACAAATCGGCTTATAAAGACTTATGCTGAACTTTGCGTAATCGGATATTGAGTAATTCCACAAGCAAAGAAAAGCCCATTCCAAAGTAAACATATGATTTTTCCACATGTACATGAACACCTTCAAGCATAAGCAAAATACCAATTGCAATTAGGAATACTAAAGCAAGAATTTTCATTGTTGGATACTTGTTAATGAAATCACTCACGTATGGAGCGAACAAAAGCATAACAAACATTGAAGCAACTACTGCAGTGATCATAACCGGGAGGTCGCGACTTAATCCTACAGCGGTCAATATGGAATCAAACGAAAATATAATATCAATAATCGTTATTTGGATAATTGCCTGGGTAATTGTCATTTTATCTTTCTTCTTTGTCTCTGCTTCCTTCTCTTGCCCTTTCAATTTTTCATAGATCTCCTTTATAGTCTTATAAACCAAAAATACACCCCCGGAAAATAAAATAAGATCCCTTCCACTCACACCCAAGGTACCAATGAAAAATAAAGGATCAACTAAATGTACAAGCCATGAAATACCTAAAAGCAAAAGAATTCTAAAAAGCATTGCAAGCATCAACCCGATGGTACGTGCCCGTTGCTGATCCTGTTTTGGTAAATAACCACAAATAATTGCAATGAAAATTATGTTATCAATCCCCAGAATTATTTCCAGAAGAATCAAAGTAATTAAACTCAGCATTCCTTCAGGAGAAAATAGTGTTAGTAACATAAAATTGAGGTGTTTAGCTATTCTTTAAATGAGTCGACAAAACTAATTAAAAAAGTACTTCTTTCAACATTGTTGATAGAACTTATACCGTTGATTTTAAGGATTAGCCACGAATTCACGAATGAATTACTATTTATACACGTTCAACACACGTGCAGAAGGTTCGCTATGATTTCCCGACCATCGGGGAAGCCAAAAGTGCGGAATAACCTGCCATTGATCTCCAAACTGTGCTTTAAAAGACCGCATAAAATAATAGGATTCCTTAGTAGGTGCTACAATAGTTGGATGTAATTTACTTTTCTCTGTTTCAAATTCTTTGTCTGACACTTTTTCATTCAAAAACTCCTGCACCCATTGAAACCATGATTTCTCCTTCCCGGAAACACCATCTGAAAATGCTTCTTTCTTTCGCCATAGTACATCTTCAGGTAATGATTGCCCATACTTGCTTTTTGAAAAGGCTGTCCTGAAAAAGTTCTTTTCAATACTGTTACTTGTAGGGACTTTCCAACTGGACGGAATGCTTCGGCAATAATCGACGAACTCTCGGTCTAAAAAAGGAACACGAGCCTCAAGTCCGTGACATGAAATTGCTCTGTCAACTCTCAGTCCATCGAACAAATGGATTTCATCGAGTAAACGATAATGATCTTCTTGTGCAGATTTCAGATCAGGATGATTGTAAAAATACAGATAACCCATTTGACATTCATCTGCACCATCTCCATTTAGTATAACTTTAATATCGGTTTTTGTTGAAATAAATTTTCCCAGCAAATACTGACCTACACTTGCTCTTATTGTTGTAATGTCAAAAGTCTCTGTATTCTTTAGAACTTCGTCGATTACATCCAGCCCTTCTTGTGGTGTAAAATAAATAACCTCATGCTCTATATTACCATATAGTTTATTTAAATGCTCAGCGACACTTTTAGCATAAGCGATATCTGTTCCTTCTTTCATGCCTATGCTAAAAGACTTCAATTTCTTTCCGGGATACTCTTTTGCCATAATACTTGCCGCAACTGCACATACCACACTTGAATCTAATCCGCCTGATAACAGACAACCAATCGGTCTGTCTGAGATCAATCGACGACGGACTGCATTCTCAAAGATTGATATTGCCTTTTCATAATCTGATTCAAATGGCATGGATGTAGTCGTATAATCCTCATTCTTAATTTCAGGCCAATAACACGTTCTTAAAGGTTCTTTGCCCGGAATCCAATTTAGAATTGTTTTTTGATTGAACCTTTCAATATTTTCGAAAAAAGGAGACAGTCCGGAAAGTAAGCTGCTAAAACCAAAACTTTTATAATCCTTACTTACTCCAATATATAATGGGCGCACACTTAAAGGATCAGTAGAGAGAAACAATTGTTTGAGTTTGTGATCGTGATATTCGATAATTGCAAAACTATACTCACCTATCAAAACTTTATTCAAACTTTCGAGGTCATAATTGAATTGCTTAAAAAGAGGCAAAATAACAGCACAGTCTGAACCATGCAAAGAAACTTCAAGATCATACTCTTTGATCAATTCACGAAAATTATAGATCTCGCCATTACAAACTAAATAAAAGGTGCGGTCACCATCCAGTAAATAAAACGGTTGATCACCATCAACATCCAATCCATTTATTGCAAGCCGATGAAATCCAAGAAATGAATCCGGATTCAATATTGTTAGACTGCGATCCGGTCCACGTTTTCTTAATGTATTAAAAGAAGTGTAAATTTTTGACGAATCACCCTTTTCAACTAATTCGCCCAAAAGTCCATAAATACTGCACATACGATGATTTTATTAAAGTGGGAAAAGATACTGTTAATGAATGAAAATTCAAAGGCGATGCCCTTTGGTAAGGTCTTATTTAGGTCAAAGGTAAAAGGTCAAGTGTCAAATTTCAATCACTAAAAGTCTGAACTTAACAATATCAATAGAAACCAGAATATAAACCAGAATACTAATTTTTTGCTGAAATAAATCTTCAACATGAATTGTTTGTCTTGTAAAAAACGAATCAAAATAGGCTGTAAATAATTTGTTTCGTTACCTTGAAACTACTTTCAATTAATTCTTACACTTTAATATTGCATTTCAAACCATTGTTTCTTTTAAATTATTCAATTAAGCAAACTTTATTTTATAATAACTCTTCATTCAGCAAAAATTCTTACAAAGTACTATCCATGCCTTAATTCACGAATACAGACCTCCGTGTGGGTGTACTTTTAAGAAATGAAAAACGGCAACAGTTTATCAAAAAGTCTGCTGCTGTTTATAAAGGTAAAATGTATGAAGCGAAATTTACCCATTAAAAAAGTATTGGTCACCCTAATTGCCTTTTTGCTGCTTGTAAGTGGAAAGGTATCGGCAAGCCACACGATGGGGGCCGACTTAACATACGAGTGTCTGGGTGGAAACACTTATAAAGTAACCGTATCGTTTTATCGTGACTGCATTGGTATTGCAGCTCCGGCAAATCCGCTTGTAACGATTTCTTCAGCTTCCTGTGGACAATCACTTAGTGTTACTTGTTATAAAAGACCGGGAACCGGACAAGAAGTTACCCCTGCTTGTTCAAGCTCTGTTACTACTTGTAATGGTGGTGCATTTACAGGAATTCAGGAATGGGTTTACGATGGAATCGTAACATTACCTGCAGCTTGTGCTGACTGGACATTTGGATATTCATTATGTTGCAGAAATGCTGCGATCACAACGATCAATACTCCAAGTGGCAGTACATTCTATATATATGCTACATTAAACAATCTGGTTACAACATGTAACTCATCACCAACTTTTTCTAACAAACCGGTTCCTTTCCTTTGTTTAGGTCAACAATATTGCTTTAACCATGGTGCATATGATCCTGATGGTGATTCATTAGTGTATTCATTAATTACTCCACTTCAAACTGCATCTTCAACTGTTACATATCATGCTCCTTACGATGCTTCTAATCCGCTTAATTCGTCGCCAGCGACAGCGTTTAACACAGCAACGGGCGACATCTGCTTAAATCCGCAAGCCCTCGAAGTTACGGTAATGGCAGTGTTAGTCAGTGAATACAGAAACGGTGTATTGATCGGAACTGTAGAACGTGACTTGCAATTAACTGTTATGAATTGCGCAAATACATTGCCTTCATTGACAGGTATAAATGGTACAAACAATTTCAGTATTACTGTTTGTGCTAATCAACAAACTTGTTTCGATATTTTTTCAAATGATCCCGATGCCGGCCAACAATTGACAGTCGATTGGAACTATGGTATTGCGGGAGCAACTTTCAACTCAGGCAGTGGCTTACACCCTACAGGTACTTTCTGTTGGACTCCGGGTCCAGCTGATATCGGCAATTCATATACTTTCACGGTTAGAGTTCAGGATGATGCCTGCCCTTACTATGGAAGTCAGATCTACTCCTATACAGTTAATGTAATTGGTATTGCAGTAAACGCAGGTCCTGATCAACAAATTGCTTGTAGTGACCTTGCAACATTAACTGCTCATGCCAGTGGCGGAAGTGGTATCTATACTTATTTATGGAGTAATGGTTCTACCATGCAATCAATAACTGTTGGTGAAGGAACGTATACCGTGACCGCAAATGATGGTACTTGTTCTGCAACAGATACTGTTAGCGTTACACTTCCTTTTATCCCGACAGCTGCATTTACAAATTCACCGGTATTGTGTTTGAACAACCCAATTCAATTCACTGACCAATCAACAACACCAGCCGGAATATTCGTCAGCCATCTATGGAATTTTGGCGATGGTACATTTTCATCATTGCAAAATCCGTCACATCAATTTCCTGGTGCAGGAAGCTATATTGTATCGTTGATCGTTGAAAACAACTTAGGTTGTCTCGATACTATCACTCATACTATCGTAATTGCTGCTCCTCCGGTGTCTGCATTTACAGCAACAAATTCATGTATAAATTCCGTAGTGAATTTTAATGACCAAACCAGTGGTAATGTAAATTACTGGCATTGGTATTTCGGTGATGGCTCAACATCTTTCCTTGAAAATCCTTCTCACACATATACTTCATCAGGTACATTCAATGTCTTACTAATTAGTGGAGACACATTAGGGTGTATTGATTCAGTTTCCCATCCAATTACAATCTTCCCTTTACCTGTTGCATCTGCAGGTACAGATCAAAATGTCTGTTCAGGTGGTTCAATTACTCTTACAGCATCAGGTGGTGTTACATATGTATGGCATCCTTCCGGTTCAACAGGATCTACAATTACAATAAATCCTTCCGGAAGTACAAATATTTCAGTTACTGTAACGGATGCAAATGGATGTTCTGCTATTGACACCATGAGTATTGCAGTGCTTCCTCTTCCAAATATTAATGCAGGTACAGATGCATTTATCTGTGCAGGTGGTTCGGTTACTCTTTCCGCTTCAGGTGGTATAACATATGTTTGGATGCCCGGTGGTTTTTCAGGTCCGAATTATACTGTTGACCCAGCAACTACAACTTCATACACCGTTATTGGTACAGGTGGAAATGGTTGTACCTCATCTGATATAGTTAATGTAAATGTTGGTGCATTGCCTGTTCTGGTTGTGAGTCCTGATGCAAACATTTGTGAAGGACAAAGCACAACTCTGACTGCCAGTGGTGGCGTTACGTATTCATGGAATCCTATCGGATCAACTTCATCTACTGTAACGGTATCGCCAAATGATACAATGCAATATGAAGTAATTGCAACCGATGCAGTTGGATGTACATCGAATGCATATGTAATGGTAAATGTCAATCCATTACCTGTTGTTAATTTGCAATCATTCTTCTTGTGTGCAGGTTCAACTACAACCTTAAATGCGGGTAATCCCGGATCAACCTACATCTGGAATACAGGTGCCACAACACAAACAATAACAATAAATGCAGGTGGCAACTATGATGTAACGGTTACAAGTCCGTATGGCTGCGTTGCCAGTTCAGCATGCAACATTGCTTATGGTACAGCACTTACGATCAATCTTGCCAACGTATCTTTCTGCCAGGGAGATTCTGCAGTCTTAGATGCAGGATATCCTGGAATGAATTATGTCTGGACACCTACAGGAGAAACTTCACAATCGATCACAGTAAATACTCCCGGAAATTATGGTGTCACCGTAACTGATACTCTTGGTTGTAGTGGGTCTATAAACGTGAGTGCGGTTATGAATGCATTACCTGTCACAAATTTTTCAGCTACTTCTGTTTGTCAAGGTTCAACAACAACATTCACTGATGGTTCATCAACTACATCGGGAACAATTACTGACTGGAGTTGGTCATTTGGTGATGGTGGAACTTCTGTTGCTCAGAACCCGACACATACTTATGCAACGAATGGAACTTATACTGTGAGCTTAACAACAACTACTTCAAATGGCTGTACTAGTTCAACTACACATTCAATCTCTGTTAATCCTCTTCCTACAGCAACATTTGCAATGACTGATGGCTGTGAAGGAACCGGTATTGCATTAACAAATACATCGACAGTAAGTGTTGGATTTATCAATTCATTTGCATGGAACTTTGGTGATGGAACAACATCAACATCGGCTAATCCAACTCACATTTACTCAAGCGAAGGAAATTATGTTGTCAATTTACAAGTTACTACAGCCGGTGGTTGTAGTGCAAATGTAAACGGCAACATCACAATACATCCGAATCCTGTTGCATCTTTCAGTACACCTGCAACGTGTTTGGGTAATGCAACATCTTTTACAAACACTTCAAGTATCACTACAGGTTCGATAGCATCTACAGCCTGGAACTTCAATGATTCATATACATCGAATTCAAATTCGCCTTCACATACTTTCACTACTGCAGGAACACATAATGTGAGTCTAATTATTAACTCTGCATTTGGTTGTTCGGACACGATCATTCAGGCAGTAACGATAAATGCCCTGCCAAGCCCCAATGCAGGTGCCGACCAAACTGTATGTAATGGTACAACCGCAAATCTGACTGCAACAGGCGGTACATCTTACAATTGGATGCCGGGAAATCACAACGGCGCAACATTTGCAGTTACACCTTCTTCAACTACAAACTATACTGTCCAGGTTACCAATGCGAATGGTTGCACAGCGACAGACAATGTGATTGTAAATATTAACTCCTTACCAACTGCAAATGCCGGTGTGAGTCCGTCAATTTGTTACGGAAGTACCACTACCCTTTCGGGTTCAGGTGGATCAACATACAATTGGTTGCCGGGTGGAGCGACAACTCCTAATATATCTGTAAACCCTACTACAACTACTGTATATACCTTGACCGTTACCGATATCAATGGTTGCAAAGATACAGACCAAGTTGCAGTAAATGTTAATCCACTTCCTGTGGTTTCTGCAGGACCTGATCAAACTATTTGCAATGGCTCAACTGTTAGCTTCACAGCAAGTGGTGCTGCTACATACCAGTGGAATCCTATTGGAAGTACAACACAAACAGTTTTTGTTACTCCTTCATCTAACTCATCATACACATTGATTGGAACAGATGCTAATGGATGTATTTCAAGTGACACCGTCAATGTTAATGTATTTGCTGTTCCTGTTGTGAACTTAAATCCAACATTCATTTGTCTGGGTTATAGTTCTACGCTTGATGCCGGAAATACAGGAAGTACATTTGATTGGTCAACAGGTGATACAACACAAACAATTTCAGTTTCTGATTCAGGAAGCTATACTGTTGTTGTGACAAGTGCAAATGGTTGTGCTTCATTAGGGCAAACTGTAGTAACCGTTGGCGGAAATATTACTGCAAACCCAACTACTGTGAACATCTGTTCAGGCTTATCAACAACCTTAAATGCAGGTAATCCGGGAAGTACTTATTCGTGGTCTACCGGTGCTACAACTCAAACAATAACAACAAATGTTGCCGGTGATTACTATGTCACCATTACAGACCCGAATGGCTGTGCTGCAACGAAATTGAATAAAGTTAATGTAGATCCAATTCCTGTTGCAGATTTTGCTACAAGTCCTACTTGTTATGGCGCGGCAATGGTATTTACAAATAACAGCACTATTTCCTCAGGTACGATTGCAAGTTCATTGTGGTCATTTGGTGATGCATTCTCTTCTTCGACAAATTCACCAAGTCATCAGTATTCAGCTGACGGAACTTATACAGTAACTCTCACGGTAACCTCATCTGCAGGTTGCACATCGACTATAAATCAAAATGTAACTATTAGTCCGTTACCTGTTGCAAATTTTGCAACAACAAATGTTTGTATGGGAGCTTCAAACCAATTTACAGATAATTCAACTGTAAGTTCAGGAAATATTTCTGAATGGATCTGGGCTTTTGGTGATGGCTCAACCGAAACAGGAGCTTCAGCAAGTCATTCATATACTGCTGCAGGTACATACACAACAACATTGATCGCTGTAACAAACAACAATTGTCGTGACACGATTTCGCATACGGTAATTGTTCATGGGCTTCCTGTTGCAAATTTTACAGCTGCGAATGCATGTGAACAATCAATGATAAACTTTAACAACACCTCTAGTTCATCATTTGGGTCAATAACTTCATACGATTGGAATTTCAACAATGGAAACACCTCAACCGCTGTAGATCCCGGAATGCAATTTAATACTGCCGGAATTTATAATGTTTCACTGATAGTTACTACTGCAACCGGATGTTCTGATACAACACAACAAGCTATCACCATCTTCCCGAATCCGATCGCTGCATTTGCAACAACAAATGCGTGTACAAATTCAAATATCGGAATTGCAAATACATCTACTATTCCTTCAGGAAGTATTCAAAATTACTTCTGGAACTTTGGAGATAATAATACATCGAATGCAATCCTTCCTACACATGCATATACAACATCAGGAAACTATTCGATCAACCTGATCGTTACTTCTGATCGTGGTTGTAGAGATACAATGTCCGGAAATGCAATTGCACATCCGCTACCTATTGTAAGCTTAACTCCTGAAAGTGTTTGTTTAGGTGTTGATGTTGACTTCTTAAATACATCAACTTCTGCTTCAGGTGGGGTTACTACATGGGCATGGACATTTGGCGATGGAAGTACCTCAAATGCATTCCAACCTTCACACAATTACACAACGCCGGGTAACTATTCTGTCCAACTTACAGCAACATCAAACTATGGTTGTGTTGCCTCATCAAGTTCTTCATTGAATATTTATCCAAACCCGGTTGCCGCATTCAGTGTATCTAATATTTGTCTTGGTGGTGCTAATCAACTGGTGAATCAATCATCAGTAGATGGTGGTATCAGCTTTACAAGTACATGGACATTTGATGATGGCTCTTACGATATTAATACAAATCCTTCCCACACTTTTGCCGCTGCCGGTGTTTACAATATCTCGTTAGCGGTTACCACACCCAATGGATGTACAGCTCAGGTTGCCCACGACCTGAGTGTGTATAATCCACCGGTTGCACGATTCACAGGAACAAATGTTTGTGATGGTGCATCAGCTCACTTCCTTGACCAGTCTTATTCTCAGGATGGAAATATTGTTGGTTGGTTATGGAACTTTGGTGACAATGGTGGATCAGTTGAAGGAAATCCTGCTCACTTATACGCAGATCCAAATGTTTACAATGTAACATTGACTGTGACTTCTGTTTATGGATGTTGGGATACTTACAATGACTCTGTTCAGATCTATGCAAAACCGGTAACTGCAATTCAAGCACCACCGGCTTGTCAAGGTACACCTGTTCAATTCACAAATATTTCGAATAGCTCAGGCCAGGTTTCTTATCAATGGGATCTTGGAAATGGATTCACTTCTACTGACTCTTCATTCAGTTATACATTTGGCACTCCGGGATTCTATGATGTAACATTGGTTGCTGTTGACTCTAATAACTGTTCAACTACAGAGCTTGCCCGATTGGAAATTTATCCGAATCCGATTCCAAACTTTGCTTCAACCGAAGCATGTTTGAACTCTTCTACTCAATTCACAAATCAGTCATATATAAATTCAGGAAGTTCGATTTCTGCATATATCTGGAATTTTGGAGATCAGTCAAATTCAAATCAAACAAATCCAAATCATACCTACACACAGGTAGGGACTTACAATATTTCTTTAACTGCCATATCAAATTATGGTTGTAGAGAAACAACTGTTCTACAGGCACGCGTAAATCCAAACCCGGTTGCAGTATTCGCATCAAGCGGTTCAGGTTGTGGTCCAATCTCATCAACATTCTCTGAATCATCATCGATCAGCGAAGGTGTTATCACTGGTTGGTTATGGAATTTCAGCGATGGAGAGATCTCAACAGATCAACATCCATCACACATATTTACCAATCCGGGAAATTATGATGTGAACCTGACTGTTGTATCTGACAGAGGATGTTATGCAACATATACTGCATCAAATATAATTCAGGTTTATCCATCGCCTACAGCCGATTTCAGTGCGAACACATATAGTACTGACATCATGTCGCCAACGGTAAGCTTCCAGAATTTGTCGACAAATTATACGACATACCAATGGGTATTTGGTGATGGTACTGCTACTTCATCAGTATTGAATCCTACTCATACCTTCAGTGATACAGGTTCTTATTCAGCATTGCTTATCACTACGAATGCTTATGGATGTCGTGATACAATTTTAAAACATATTGAGATCAGACCAAAATCAACTCTGTTTGTTCCAAATTGCTTTACACCAAATGGTGATGGTGAAAATGAGGTGTTCCGTCCATATCATACAAACATGGATCACTTGCAAGTTTGGGTATTTGACCGTTGGGGATTATTACTTAAAACCTGGGATACACTTGATGGATCGTGGGATGGATATTACGAAGGAAAAAAATGTCAACAAGACACGTATGTATATAAAATTATTGGTGAGGGTATAGACGGACAACATTCAGAATGGGTTGGTCACGTCAGTATTGTTTACTAAAAATAGTGCGTTTGGTTTTTCATGGTGTGTTTCTGAACTCCCGGAGTGCGTCCGGGAGTTCTTCTTTTTATATAACTCGTCCCGTAAATTTTTTATCTGAACTTCCAACCCGGAGGATAGACCGATCTTACATTGGGTCGTGTTCTTACCAATGATCGCAAGTATGCAAAACGATGCGGTGTTCCGAATACTGCACGCAGTTTTTTAAAGTCTTCAAAGATCATGATCTGACGGTCGTCCTTAGGCTGAAATCCGAATGAATATAAATCGTTGTTTCTCATAATTGTTTTATTGATGAATCAAATTTACTCCTGAAGAGGGGGGATTTCAATTATTATTGGCGAGTGGTTCTTGTTGGAAGGTCAAGGGTCAAAGGTCAAGGGTAATGCGAATATGGATTGCACAATGTTTACCCTCTCACTTCACGCTTAAATTCAAAGTAAAACTGTGAATCGTAAAGTATGGAGTGCAGGCTGTTAACCATCACACTCCACACTCCAAACTCAAACTCAAACTGTGTAGTGTGAGTTGAGTGTGGAGTGTGGAGTGTGGAGAGCAGATTGGTTACCTGCACACTTCACACTTCACACTCAAACTCAAACTGTGAGTGTGAGTGTGAGTGCGGAGTGCGGAGTGCGGAGTGTAGAGTGTGCCAACCAGCCCAAATGAAAAACGCCACAGTGGGAAGCTGTGGCGCTGAATTGACTATTCACCTAAACAATACCTAATTTCTTTTTATAAGGAGCAGGAAAAAGTAACGGTCGTTTAAAATACCGGTTTGGAAACACGAGATCCGGTAACGGCCGTTACTTGAATTTCATTTACGCCGGCTGATATTGAGGGGAATGCCGACTGAGAAAACCTGCAACTATTTTTACAAAAGCAGTCCAATATAATTTTGCCTGCCTGGATAAAGAACGATTTAATAGCGCTAAACTATTTGGTTTTTCTGTTCAAAAACGGCCTTTTTTGCCAATGACCATTTTTTGAAGGTCAACGGCTATATTCTGTATGTGAATGTTTACATATAACTTGAAGCACTTTTTTAACACAAATCCAACTTCCGCTGATTACCAGCCTGTTAAGGATAGTTAACAGATTTTTATTCTAACCTCTTTGTATTAGATTCGCTTCCCATTACAACTAATAAAAAATGAAAAAAACCTCCTTCTATGCCTTGCCGTTTTATTAGCAAGCACATCCTATTCACAATTCAAATATCCAACAACTGCTAAGCAAGATCAAAAGGATATTTATTTCGGAACTGAAATATCAGATCCTTATCGTTGGCTTGAAGATGACCGTTCTTCACAAACCGGAGAATGGGTTAAGGAGGAAAACTTAGTAACTGAAAATTATCTTAAAACCATTCCTTTCAGAGATGCTCTTAAAAAAAGACTAACACAACTTTGGAATTTCCCGAAATCGGCTTCCCCTTTTAAAGCCGGAAAAAATTATTTCGTTTATACCAACAATGGATTACAAAATCAATTTGTGCTAAATATCCTACGCGGTTCAATTACCGCTAAGCCGGAAGTATTTCTTGATCCTAATACAATGTCTGCTGATGGAACCACAAATATCGGTGAGATCTCTGTTTCTAATGATGGAAAATACCTCGCTTATGCTGTTTCAAAATCAGGAAGTGACTGGCAAGAGATCAATATAAAAAACACAATGGATGGTGGTCAATTGACTGACAAAGTTGAATGGGTGAAGTTTTCGGGGATTGCCTGGAGAGCCGGTGGCTTTTTTTATTCAAGATACGACAAGCCTGATGAAAAAAGCGTTCTTAAAGGTAAAAATGAATTCCACAAAATTTTCTTTCACCTTGCCGGAACTCCACAAAGCGCTGATCAACTAATATACGAAGACAAAGCACATCCATTGAGAAACTTTGGTGCCGGTACAACTGACGATGAAAAATGGTTGATCATTTCCGGCTCCGAAGGTACCAGCGGAAACAATGTAATGGTAAAAAACTTAAATGAATCCAATTCATTCATTCCACTCATGCCGGAATTCGAATATGAAAACCAAGTAATCGATAATGAAGGAAGTGTTTTTTTCGTTCTAACAAATAAAAATGCTTCAAATTACAAACTAGTATCAATAGATGCGAATAACCCAACAACACCTGCTCTCGAACTTATTCCTGAATCAAAAGAGGATGTCCTTGAAAAAGTTGTTGTTGGCTCAAACTTTATCGTTGCTAAATACATGCATAACGCAACCGGACTTCTGAAAGTGTTTTCCAGAAAAGGTGAGTTCTTATACAATGTACCACTCCCCGGAATTGGAAATGTAGATCAGATGTCTGCAAGTAAAAAAGACGAGAATATTTTTTATTCTTTCGATACTTACACCGGCCCTTCAATTATTTATCAGTTAAACTTGAATACAAAACTTCAAACCGTTTTCTTCAAACCGAAAATGGATTTCAACTCTGACGACTACGAAACAAAACAAGTATTTTATCCATCGAAAGACGGTACACAAATCTCAATGTTCATTTTTCACAAAAAAGGAATTGAATTAAATGGCAACAATCCGACAATGATCTTTGGCTATGGTGGATTCAACATTCCAATGGTCCCGCAATTCAAAATTGAACGCACATTATTCCTTGAAAATGGAGGTGTCTACGCAATTGCAAATTTAAGAGGCGGCGGTGAATATGGCGAAGAATGGCATGAAGCGGGCACGAAACTAAAGAAACAGAATACATTTGATGATTGTATCGCTGCTGCAGAATACCTCATCCGTGAAAAATATACGAATCCGTCTAAACTTGGACTCAGCGGAAGATCAAATGGCGGACTATTAGTTGGTGCTGTAATGACACAACGTCCTGATCTGTTCAAAGTAGCAATTCCAACAGTTGGTGTCCTCGATATGTTACGTTATCATAAATTCACGATTGGCTGGGCCTGGAAAAGCGATTACGGCTCTAGTGAAGATGAACCTAATTTCAAAAACTTGCTCTCCTACTCTCCTCTTCATAACATCAAAGAAGGCGTAAACTACCCTGCAACACTTGTCATTACAGGTGATCACGATGACCGCGTAGTTCCTGCTCACTCTTTCAAATTTATTTCTACCCTTCAGGAAAAATACAAAGGCCAAAATCCCGTTATGATTCGAGTAGATGTGAATTCAGGACATGCTTCAGCGACCGCACTTGGCTCCAGTAAGCCTGTGAGTAAACAGATCGAGGAGCAGACGGATATTTTTTCGTTTACGCTGTACAATTTGGGGATGACGGTCAAATAAGCCTGACGTACCATCTAATCATCTTAGGTCTAATACCAGGTCAAAGGTCAAGGGTCAAAGGTTAACCGTCTACGATTCTACCGCAGATTAATCGAAGCAATTAACCTTTGACCCTTGACCTTTGACCTCATTATAAATAGAACTCTGCTATCTGTACCGCACTTGGTGACCCTTGACCTTGACCTAGTAAAACGCCCCTACTTTTGAACAACCAAACTTGAAAAGTCGGGACTCTGCATCTCAATTCCAAGACAGAAAACCCTACTTTTGTACGAAAGAGATTTATTCATGAAATTAAAAGTAGGTATTGTCTTTGGCGGATTTTCGCGGGAAAGGGAGATTTCATTTGCCGGCGGTAGAACGGTGTATGATAATTTAAACAAATCACTTTTTGAAGCTGTACCAATCTTTGTAGACAGCTTTGGGAATTTTGTTCTTCTGGATTGGCAATATATTTACAAAGGAAGCATTCGCGATTTTTATCCCCCTGTCGATAAACTTCCCGGAAGTTCAAATGAATTTCAGATCTATGCTGAAAGTCTTGGTGAATTAAAACCTGCACAGCAAGAAGAATTAATTTCGTCTATCGGAAAAAAAATTCAGATCGCTGATCTGCCAAACCTGATCGACTTCGCTTTCTTATGTTTGCATGGTCCTTATGGAGAAGATGGACGAATTCAAGGTATGTTCGAGTACATTGGTATCCCTTATTCAGGCTCCGGTATTTTATCTTCGGCTATTGGTATAAACAAAGCCGTTCAGAAAAAACTAATGGTCACTTCAGGATTTGACAGTCCTGCGTTTTTCTCCATCTTGAAAAATGATTTCAATCCGGAAAAAGTTGAATTACTTTATAAACGAACAAGAAAAGAAATTGGATTTCCTTGTGTGATCAAGCCTGCAAATCAAGGCTCGTCGATTGGCGTTACCATTTTAAATACAGACAGCAAAGAGGCATTTGAAAATGCTTTAATGAATGCATTCTTCGTAAAAACTATTTCTGCTGAAGAATGGAAAACGGTTACAAACCCAACTGAATATATCCGAACACTGACTGATATCCGCGAAGGTGTCGGAATTCCTTTGACGGTGATTATCGGAAGTAAAAAAGAAACTGTTCATCACCCTGAAGTTTTGCTTGCAAAATTTGAAGATGCATTTAGAACCGGAGCACAAGAAATTTCTCTTGAAAGTCTGGATTCAGAAAGTGAAGTTCTCATTGAAGGATTTATCGAAGGAAAAGAATTTTCATGCATCGTTATTCGCAACGAAGATTTTAATCCTGTCGCTCTCCCTCCTACTGAAATCAGAAAAGGAAAAGAACTTTTCGATTATCGCAGTAAGTATTTACCGGGCTTATCGCGCAAGATCACACCTATCAATTTGCCATATGAAAACATTCAAGCCATTCGTAAAGAATGCGAACGATTGTTCTCTGCACTGAACTTCAATGTCTATGCGCGTATCGACGGTTTCATTACTGAAAGCGGAAAAGTATTCTCAACGATCCGAATACAACGTCGGGAATGATGCCGTCTTCTTTCTTCTTTCACCAGGCTGCGGAGATCGGATTAAATCCATCCCAATTCCTGACATACATCATTCGTACTTCTCTTCTTGAAAGAACGATCGACATGCGTGACAGAAAAACGATTCCTGTTTTGCTTAAAGAACTCGACAAAGCGATTCTGAGTCTTAAGTCAGCTGAATCAACAAAGATCAGAGCTGCAGTTATTATGGGCGGCTATTCATCGGAGCGACATATCTCTGTTGAAAGCGGAAGAAACATTTACGAAAAACTTTCTTCCTCTTCGAAATATGCACCGCTGCCGATTTTCCTTACCGGAAATAACGATGAACATCAGCTCTATCACATTCCTGTCAATCTGATGTTGAAAGATAATGCAGACGACATTCGTGAAAAAGCAGAACACTTTTCTGTTCATGCCGTCATCTCTGAGATCATGATGATCTGTGAAGGCATTACATCGAAATATACAGATGCGCAAAGTGTTCTTCAGCCTCGGAAAATATCGTACACTGAATTAGCGGAAATTGCTGATGAAGTATTTATCGCCCTTCATGGTCGTCCGGGTGAAGATGGAGAAATTCAAAAGCATCTGGAAAAAGTTGGTCTGCCATATAATGGATCAGGAATTGAATCGTCCAAGATCACGATCAATAAGTACGATACAAATGAGATCCTTCGCAAGAATGGATTACTGGTGGCTCAACATGAATTGGTAAACATCAACGATTATAAGCAAGATGCAACGAAATTCATCAAAGACATCTTGTCTAAATTCCACTTTCCCTTTATTGCAAAACCGGTCGATGATGGTTGTTCAAGTGCAGTAAAAAAAGTTAAGAATGAAGAAGAGCTGCGTTCGTTTGCAACATTGATCTTCCGTCAACAAGAAGAGTTGAGTGCAATTGAAGCTTCGATTCTCAATCTGAAATTGAAAGAAGAATTTCCACGTAAAAATCAATTTCTCATAGAAGAACTGATAGAGAAAAAAGATTCTTCTCACTTCCTTGAAATTACCGGAGGAATGTTAACTACACTTGACGATAAAGGGAATTGTGTTTATCAAGTCTTTGAAGCATCGGAAGCGCTTTCTGAAGGCGATGTTTTATCATTGGAAGAAAAATTTCTTGCCGGACAAGGACAAAACATCACTCCTGCCCGTTATGCAAAAGATCCGAAAGAACGTCAGCGGATTTCAGAAATCGTAAAAGCAGAATTCAAGAAAGCGGCAATCCTTCTGAAGATAGAAGGCTATTCGCGTATCGATGCTTTTGTACGCATCTTTAAAGACGGAAAAATTGAAGTCATTTTCATTGAAGTGAATTCTCTACCGGGTATGACACCGGCGACTTGCATCTTCCATCAATCTGCGATTGCAGGCTTTAAGCCTTATGAATTCATAGACAAGATTCTTGAATATGGTAGAGAAAAAAAGAACAGAACAGTAGATATCCACTAATAAAATGTCCAACCTAATTAGCTTTTTAAAAAGCAGATCATTCGTAATCAACCTTGTCATTTTATTGGTGATAATTCTTATCATCTTCGGAAGTGTTTCTTCGTGGATGTCTCGTTTTACTCATCATGGCGAAAGTATTTCTGTTCCTGATCTGCGTGGACAGAAGATTGAACGGATGGAAAGTTTTCTTGCCGACAAGCATTTGCAATACAAAGTGATCGATTCATTGTTCGATCTGCAAAAAAATCCGGGAACAATTCTGGAACAAGACCCTGCTCCTAACAGCAAAGTAAAAGAAGGCAGAACAATTTATTTAACTGTCAATGCGCAGCATGCACCGGATGTAAAAATGCCAAACCTCATCGATGTTTCTTATCGTCAGGCCGAAGCGATCTTATTATCATTTGGACTTCGTGTTGGACAACTTACCTATCGACCTGATCTGGCAAAAAATGCAGTACTCGATCAACGCTATAAAGGAAGTAGTATTTCTGCCGGAAAAAATCTGCCGAAAGGTTCAAAGATCGACCTGACACTTGGTGATGGACTAGGCAGTGTTGAAGTGCCTGTTCCAGATTTAACCGGTTCGCCTCTTGATGAAGCATTGTTCGTGCTCAAAGGATCTTCTCTCAATATTGGAACTATTCACTATGATAAAGGTATCCGTGATTCAACAAAGGCCAAAATCTACAGACAAGAGCCAATGTCAGCTGAAGGCGCAACAATGAATCAAGGCGAAGCGATTGATATTTACCTGAGATAATTTTATATCAGAACAGTTTTCCAATAATTAACACATTTAATTAGTATTCAAGCGCTTATAAATGCTTACTGCTAAAAAAATGTTCGTATCTTCGCGAAGTATGAATAAAATTATCAGCCACAATTTTCATTTCCGCAAATTCATCCTTGGAATTGTCTTGTCTCTCGTCAGCTTTGTCACTTCTGCACAAGAATCCACCATTCCACTTGGAACGAATCCCGTCCTGATCGAAGCATCAAAGGCAATTAAGAACTCTTCTGCAATAAGTCGTAGTTCAGCGATTGATGATACCTTGATCCTACCCTTCGTCGACGATTTTTCACGGCCGGGAGTATATCCATTTGACAGTCTATGGATGGACAGCAGTGTGTTCATCAATACAAATTACGGCGATCTTCCAACAACTATCGGAGTTGCAACTTTCGATGGACTGAATCAACATGGTCTTCCTCACAATCCTGCTGCAACGCAAGATTCAATTGGTGACAACTTAACTTCGCGACCTATTGATCTCGGTGTATTGTCGGGCGATACAAGTATCTGGATGAGTTTCTTCTACCAACCGCAAGGACTTGGCGATGTACCTGAGACCCGCGACTCATTGGTACTTCAATTCAGAGACACAGGTGGTGTATGGAATAATGTATGGGCTCTGCAAGGGAAAGCAGATACAGCCTTTCAAAGAGCAAATATACATGTGCTGGATGCAAAATATTTTTACCGTGGCTTCCAATTCAGATTCTATAACATAGCGACCGTGAATGGTAATCGTGATCATTGGAATCTTGATTATGTGATTCTTCGTCGTTTCGGAGCGCCAAATGATTCCATACTTGACAATGCACTAATTTATCCACAGAAATCTTTACTCACAGAATTTACTGCAATGCCTTATCCGCATTACAAGTCTCTTGGTGCGCAGATTCCGGCTGCTATGAAAACTGACTTGACGGATACTATGTATACAATCAATTATGGTATCAGTTCGATATTACCTACAATAGAAATTAATCAGAACGGAGCTGTCTTATTTAGTGCAAATGCAGGAAGTGTGCAGACAGGAGGTTCGCTGACGTATACAGGTTATCCTATTCCGCTTAACGGATTTACATATCCTGTATTGGGTTTTGATTCTACAGAATTCCAGGTGAAATCATTTTATACATTCACAGGTTCACAATCCAATTTACATAATGACACAAGCTACTTCACTCAAACATTCAAAAATTATTACGCATATGACGATGGCACAGCAGAAGTTGGTTATGGAATTACAGGAAATACAGACGTTGAATTAGCCTATAAATTTGATGTAAAGATGCGCGACACTTTAGTTGGCGCACAAATTTATTTTAATCCCGTTGGAATCGATGTATCGAATACTCTTTTCCAACTTGTAGCATGGAGTGCTCTAGATGTCAATTCCAATACGGACACACGTATTCGCACTACTTACGATTTAAAGCCCGGTATCAATGACAGCATCAATGGATTTAAGACCTTCATTTTGATACTGCAATTGTGGTCAATCAAGGAGTTGATTTTTATTGGCATAGAGCAAAACGAACCTACCGTTCAATATGGAATTGGTCTGGATAAAAATACAGATTCAAGAAGTAAAATGTTTTATCATATAGATGGTTTCTGGAATCAGTCAAATGTAAAAGGCTCTTGGATGATCCGTCCTATATTTGGTGCGAGATATCCGTTTACGATCGGAGTTGATGAAGTGAATAACAATTTCGAATTCAACCTCTACCCAAATCCGGCGACTGATGAGATCACAATACAATTGCCTTTTGAGAAAAAATCAAAATATCAGATCATCAATCTTGTTGGTGAAATCATACAGGAAGGCGATATGACCAATTCAAAAACTATTTCAGTAGAAACTATTTCTTCCGGAATTTATTTCATCAGAATTACCAATGAAAATAATTTCAGTTCGATCAAAAAATTTGTGATCAATTGAGTTTCAATTTTACCAATATTTACAATACCATTCATGATTAACAAAGAGAAGGACATTAGCGAGACGGAAAATAACGAACTTGAGAATAACGTGATTGAAAATAACACCTCCAATTCCGGTGATCAGGAAGAAAATGAGCAAGACGAACTTTACGAGCATCATCGTTTCGATGTAGAAAAAGGGCACATGATGCTCAGGATCGATAAATTCCTGATGAATCGGATGTCGAATGTGAGTCGGAATAAAATTCAGCATGCATGTGAAGCCGGTAATATTTTAGTGAATGGTAAGGTTGTAAAATCGAGCTACAAAGTAAAACCACTTGATCAGATCCAGATCGTTTTACCTGAACCTGTTCGTATTCACGAACTCGTACCGCAAGACCTTCCCATCAACATTACTTTTGAAGACGATGAATTTGTGATCATCAATAAAAATCCGGGAATGGTTGTCCATCCTGCTTTTGGAAATTACACAGGTACATTGATGAATGCATTGATGTTCCATTTCAAAAATCTACCGGCTAGTTCAGGAAATATGGATCGTCCGGGACTTGTACATAGAATTGACAAGAACACTTCAGGCTTAATGGTAATTGCAAAGACTGAACGTGCAATGGCAACATTGGCAAAAGAATTCTTCGATCGTACCATTGAAAGAAGATATCTCGCACTGGTTTGGGGAGATTTCAAAGAAGACGAAGGAACCATCATCGGACACGTTGGGGAGAAACCTAAAAGACCGCAAGATTATGGATGTCTTTCCAAGTGGTGAGCAAGGAAAGCACGCTGTAACGCATTATAAAGTCGTTGAGCGCTTCGGTTACGTAACATTGATCGAATGTAAACTGGAAACCGGAAGAACCCATCAGATCCGCGTACACATGAAATACGCCGGCCACACCCTTTTCAACGATGAAACCTACGGCGGAGATCAGATCCTGAAAGGAACCACTTTCACACGTTATCGCCAATTCATTGATAATTGTTTTAAACTGATGCCAAGACATGCCTTGCATGCAAAGACACTAGGCTTTATTCATCCGACCACAAAAGAAAAAGTATTTTTCGACTCAGAACTCCCGCAGGATTTTACATCCGTGTTGGATAAGTGGAGACACTATGTTAAGTTCAATGAAACCGACGTTTAAATAACGTATGCCTCCGGTGAACCACGTACCTAAAGTATAAAAATGTATCGGGCAGACGAAGTAAACCATCTGCGAGCCATTCTTTCGGATTCGCATAGTTTTTTGAAAGTGCCAAGAAAAGAATAAATCATTGCGGAGCGCTGTGCTCCTTTGTGTGAACCTGAGAACAAATATTTTTTTCTGCTGAGTACTGTTGGATGAATCGCGTTCTCACAATAATTTCAGATAAATAGTTTACTGAACACAAACGATTTTACAACTAAAAATACGGTCTCTGGTTACAACTTTTAAAATGTAAGCACCTGATCGAAAAGAAAAGGGTAATTCGATTTTGTTTCTGCCTGCTTTAAAAGAACCTTTTTTTATTATAAGTGATTTACCCGACATGTCAAAAACAGAGATTTCTACTGATTGGTCCTTGTCAAATTCATATCTGATAGCTAGATTTTGATTTTTAATTTCGCCCGAAACTGCGTTTTTGCACTCTTGGTTATCTAATATCCCAACTGGTATATCTGATAATCTGATTATCCAATTCTGTTCGTTTCCTGTATTTGGAATACCAATATCGCCATCTGAAGAAAGAGAATATCCACAAACAATTGACCCCCCATCACTAGCTTGTGTTACAGAAAAAGCCTCATCATTGTTTGACCCCCCCATGCTTTTGGCCCACAATAAATTTCCTGAAGAATCAACTTCAAAAGCAACAGCATCTTTCAATCCATGATTATTCGATAAATTTGAGTCATTACTATAGGAATAACCAACTATCTCGACTCCCCCATTAGTTGTTAGACAGCCGGCCTGTCCTTCTTCATTTTGACTCCCACCCAAACATTTCGACCATTGAAGGATCCCCAAACTATCTGTTTTCATAACTAAGATGTCTCCGGCCCCTTTTGGATTGTTTATATCGAAATCACCTGAATTTGTATTCCCTATTAAATAGTAATTACCGTTAAAATCTCTAACAATATCGTTCGCTCCATCTGAACCACTTCCACCATAGCTATATTGCCATTGAATTATTCCATTGGAAGAAATTTTAACAATCCATACATCATAAGATCCACGATTGATTGTAAGATGATGATCAAGTGAGGCACTTGCCCCTGTGAAAGCGTATCCACCATCTGGAGTACAAATAATTTTTCCTGCTAAATCAAAATCACTTCCACCAAAAGACTTTTGCCATTGTAAAATCCCGTTACTACTTATTTTTGCAATCCAAATATCATATGACCCTAAATAAGTTGTGATGTCTCCATTATCATCTTCAACGTGACCAAAAACGATATATCCGCTATCAGAAGTTTGCTGTATACTCATAGCATCGTTCATCCCAGTTCCTCCTAAACATTTTTGCCAAATTATATTACCAATTGTATCAAGACAAACTACCCAATAGTCATTTTCACCTCCTGACATTGTGCCTCCATGAAGACCAATGACGTCTCCGTTAGTTGATGAAGCATATCCTGCAAAAACTATGTTACCGTTATAGTTTTTTATTATCTGACTTGCTTTCTCGTTTCCATTTGTTCCACCATAAGAATGTGACCAGTTAATATTTCCAATTGAATCGATAGAGGAAATCTCGGCATCAAAACTAGCTCTTCCCCCTACCCATAAATTATTCCAATCATCTCTAATAACAGAATAGACGCGGTTATTTTGACCGCCACCGAATGTTTTTTCCCACAAAATTGTTGGAACTTGTGCATTTAGCTTTGTGGAGGCAAACAGAAATGTCAAAAATAAAATCTTTTTCATAATTACATTTTTATAATTCTTTTGGTTCTTTGGTCAGCAAGAATAATTATGTATACTCCAGGATTTAAATTACTCAAATCGATTTGAAAATTATCTGACGAACAAATCCCTACTTTCACTTCTTTACTATATAAATCTACCACTCTATAATTTGAATTCTTTGCGTTGGATAAATATACAAAATTAGTTGTTGGGTTAGGAGTTACGTAAATTTCATTATTTTCATCTGAAAGTATTTTAGGACTTGATTTTCTTTCTGCGGCTTCGCATGATGGATAAGTTGGGCTAATTAAATAGGGACAAGGAATGCAATTAAAAAAAGAAGTTTCTCTATAAGGATGAGTCGGATCAGTATATTTAGTTACAATTGGCTCAATTGAAGCAAAACGACCACTAGGATTAAACAATACATTAATAGAATTATTGTTTAAAGTTCCTTGATAATATCTTGGAGCACACCCTGTAGTCGGCTCATTTCTCATACCTCCTCCTATGACCTCAATAGTTGCCCATCTGTTAAAAAAATTAATATAATTTAAATACGCCAATTCCCAATCGCAAATTACACATGCATTTAAACCATGGTTTTTAAATTCGCAATCGATAATTCTATTTAAATTATATGAAGCAATAGTTGCCCCAGTTAAATATAAATCTTGGGACAAATTCATAAGTTTTAATGTATAATTTGTACTCCAGGTACATCTAGTAAAATAAGTTCTAATGGTCCAGCCAAACTTTAACATCATTTCATGTTCATCTCCATGACATGTCATTGTTTCATTTGCTGTTGGTGCAAAAGATTTCCTTTCATAAGGTAAAATTTCGGGATCGAGGTATTCTTCGTTGAATGAACAATCTGTAAACTCTGTGTTATCACGGTTTATAGCATTTCTTGCAAGCAATGAAGCATAGGCCCATTCTAGTCTACCAACAAACTGGCAGTGTTTGAATTTGAATCCTCGAGCATTTGGCCAAGCTGCTAGGCCATTTTGTGACCCAACAATTAAGCAGTTATCAAATTTATAATCATATTGAACATTTGTAGTTAGGTTCTGTGCAGAATTACTATTGACCCCATAGTATTTATTATATTTAAATTTGCATTTTGTAAATTGACCTTGAGCAGTTGGCACATTGCTTTGTTCATATTCAATATCAATACCTGAAGCTGGTTGACTTGTTAACCTTCCTTGGCCAGCATAATTAAATTCCGTTTTATAAACATTCATACCAATTCCACCACCCCATGTCATGTTATTTCTGCCATTCATTGTAAAGAACGAATTGCTGATATTGCAATTCATAATTGGAGGATATTGTGGAGGATATTCAATTGAGCTTGGGCAATCCATAAAATAAATTGTAATCCCATCATAACCAAAATCATGAACGTTCACTTTGTCAATTGTTATGTTTCGACAAGCATTTAGAAATATTCCTCTCGTTGGAATTTGAATTGTTTCAGTGTAGCCACCACCAATTATTGTATTGTCCATGTTTCCATCAAGTTCAATATTTTTAATCACAATGTTGTTACAGCCTGTGAAATGAATCATGTTTCCTGGAGTCGCTATTTTATTAAGTGTATTTGAATTTAAAGAACATGGGTTACTTTGATTGTTACAAGTTAAATATCTAGTATCCGGTAAAGTAGGAAAATCAAATGCGCCATATTGCATACAATCCATGAACTTGAGTTTTACAACTTGAGTTCCAACAACTTTACCAATAATTTGCATATTGTTAATATTTTCAAAACATAACACTGTATTTCCATCAAGACCATATGGAATTCGCTGTTCCTGTCGACCGACAATATAAGTTCCAGGTGGTATTTCTAGTAATTTGTTAGAATTGAAAGGCAATGAAGAAAAATAAGATGCTGCTTCTTCAAATGCGCATTGATCATTAGTGATGCCATCTCCTTGGGCTCCAAAATCTAATTTAATATTTTTCAATACGTTCAAACAAGGTGGTGGACAACTTGGATGGGAGAATGGACCACAAGAGGTTGTTGAAGCGCAAGACCAACAAGTATTTATTGGACGATTGATTATCCTGAAAATTGAAGTTACTGTACAACCATGCGCATCTATTACTACCAATGTATCATTTCCAACTCCGACATTATAGATACTGTCAACAGTTGAGCCGCTAGACCAACTATATATGTAAGGTAATGTTCCACCACTTACAATTGCTCTTGCTTTCCCATCATCAGTTGAATCAGTAGATGGTCCAATGATCTGTTGAAAGACCATTAGTTCGTCAGGACTATCTATAAAAAAATTCGCCGTCTTCCTGCATCCATTTGCATCAACAACCGTCACGGAATAATTATCTGAAGGAAGATTAATAGCTGTATCTCCTGCTCCACCGTTCGGGCTCCATAAATAAGAATAGGGTTGTGTACCACCTGTAACCGTTACGGTAGCAGATCCTAAATCAGTTGGGAAACAATTAACATCTGAAATCACAATAGGACTTAGAGTCAACCCAGTACTATTTGAAATTTCTGTTTGTGATCTAATTAAGCATCCATTTTGATCAACAATTGATAAAGTATCAATTCCCGAAGGTAAAGAGATTATTACTGAATCTGTGTCGCTACTTCTTGACCATGTATATGAGTAGGGCCTGCTACCTCCAGTTACTGCAGCAGTTATTGAACCTGTGCTGAAACCACAAGGAGTTGAAGTAGTCTCAAATTCTATTTTCAAATATTCTGGTTCCGTTATTTCAATAGAATCAAAACTTACACATCCCAAATCATTAATTATTTTAACAACGTAAACGCCTGACCTTAGATTATTTAATATAGGTAAAGTATCAAAAACTGAAGTTGACCAACTATAGAAAAAAGGATCATTAGAATCTGCTCCTTCAACTTCCACAATTCCTGAATCCGCACCACTACAAACTAAGTTTGTTTGGCTAACTATATTCATTCCAGGGCCATCGGAGTCATCTAAATACTTGCCTGCAGTTTTAGCGCATCCATTTGAGTCAGTAATTAATACAAAATACTCGCCAGACGGAACACTACTAAGAGTATTTGTTGTGCTAGCGTCATACATCCAAAAAAATTGAAAACTACCTGTTCCACCAACTGGTAGAGCAGTAATCGAACCACTGGAATCGCCGCAGCTAGACTGAGTTGTAGACAATTCTAATGTAATACTGTCCGGTTCACTTATTATTATACTGTCAGATAAAAAACAACCATTTTTATCCAAAGCACTAATATAATAATTCCCAACTTTTAAATTATTAATTTCTTTATCGCCACCTAAAGAAACTGAATCCCTCCATTCATATCTATAACCAATCGTTCCACCTTTTAGTGAAATTATAGCTGCTCCATCAGCTCCCCCGTGACATCTAACATTTTTATGAGTTACAATTTTTCTAAACGCAGAACACTTTAAAAAGGCTAAAGTAAAATTAGTAATTGTATTTACACTATCGTTTGATTGCACTGTTCCCTGAATACTATCACCGGAAGTTGCTGAATTACCGAGATCTTCCCAGAGCGAATCATTCCAACCCGTCACTCTGAAATTAGTTGGCGAAACCGTTTCGCAACTATCGTAATTCCAAGCAAGTTTCACTTTCACTTTCGAGGTTCCTGCGTTTCGGTTTAGTTTCCAATACTGACATGCATTCAAATTATCAATCGAGGTGTCAATGGCTGTTCCGATGGTCTGTGATGTCGGAAAATAATTTGCTGTGTAGGCATCTGTAGATGATGATGGTGCTGTGATCTCCAACGGATGATACGGATGTGCAAGTGTTGAAGAACCAATCGGAAATACGAATGCACTGTTACCTGTTTTCTTTATCGGACCGTTGATGTAGGTGCTGTCGCTTCCGCCAGTGAGTTTTCCACCATGTGCAATGGTCAGTAGATTGGTTGTGTCTGTATTGATTCTGCCTAGCGATAGTTGAAGGGAATCTGCAATCGAAAGCGGACACGCCAGCGTAAAAGAATTTGAAGATTTGTTTATTTGCAGTTTCTTCATCGTGATCGTTTGCGATGTTAACGATGTCAACGATTGATTGGCTGAGCCATCCAAAATAACTTTACCGCCAATGCCTCCAAACTGAAACGATGAACTGGCATCGACTGTTATGTTTCCCGAAAAAGTTATGTTCTTGGTGTATGCCGGATAGATCTTGCCGCCGCTTCCTTTTTGTATGAACGTCACATTGCCGTTGTAATCATCGGCCGTGTTATAAGCCATTAACAGATTGTATGTTCCGGCTATGGAGTATGTTATTGTTGTTTTTGCGTTGAATACATTTCCGCCCTTGCAAGTGTCCGGAATATTACCGTATCTGGTAATTGAGGTTGTATTGTTAAACGTTGTTCCATTCAAGCAAATACTTTGACCATAGAAATTAAAGTCACCATTAAGTATGGAGTTAGGTCCCAGGATAAGCTTAGTCGTTGTGGACGGAAAACTCAGTGATAAATTTCCGGAATTTAGTTTAGTGAAATTACTGATGTTCACATTGCCGGTGAGGCCACTTGTGAATGTTAAGCTTCCTGTACTTGACACAGTAGTTGTCCCGTTTACATTACCAAAGTTAAAACCCGAACCGGTGTTTTCAACGGTCAATGCTCCATTAAAAACACAACTGCCTGTTGCTGCTACAAAGAAGCGGTCTAAGGCTGTTGAGCTTACACTGTTCTTTAATAGGACTGCATTACTGAATACGGCATTGTTGATTTGAAGGGTTCCTAAGGTATTTTGAATGGTTGTACCGGCAGCAAAAGTATCGGTGTATGCCGAATTCAAAGTAAACACACTCGATGAATGATTGTTGGTAATCGATGTTGTTCCGCCAAAATAACAACCGCCAAGTGAGGGCTCTGTTCCGGATCCTGTTTTGGTAAAGGTCGTACCAGCTAAAAATCGTGATGTACTTAAGTATATGGAAGGAGCAGAAATGGTCACTTCGGAATTGAATATTGAGGCATCGAAATATACTTTTGCACTTCCGACTAGTGTTAAGTCGATGGCTCCTGTTCCCAATTTAGTGAAATTCCTGAAAAATAGTTTCCCGGATGAGAATTCTACATCACTAAGTGCGATTATTTTTTCATCGGCAAGGGTGCAAGAACCATCAGTTAATCCAAAATACACTTCGCCATTTTGGCAAGCGATCGAAATATTTCCATTGTATTCTGCCGTTCCATAATAATTCGAATAAATTTTTTGGCCTGCAAATTTCACATCGCCGTTGAAGATGTTTCCACTTGAACGATGGGCGATATAAATGGCTCCCTTTTGGTCAAGATTGGTAAAATCAACGGTCCTGTCAAAAGTATCGGGAAAGGAATCCGCCAGTACCAGTGCTCCTTCATCTGAATTCGTGATTGAGACATATTCAGCAAACGTATTTCCGCCCTTACTGTTATCATTGGACTTTCCATTCTTAGTGATCAACAAGGAATCATTGAATACGGATCCGTCTAAGAAAATAGTGCCTCCTGTCGCATTGACCACTGCACCAAACGTTGTCCCATAAAACTTGATAGTCGAAGTTCCCGAAATAATAAGATGACCATTATTGATTTCTCCTCCTTTGAAATCTGCCGGGCCTGTAATTGTAAGCGTGTATGCATACAGATCGATCGTTTCAGATTCAATCGTAAACATCTTAACCGTAACATCACCGGAAAGCTCTATTGTATTCGATCCGGAGACGACAAGCACTGTATCATTCGTTCCCGGAATGCCTTCAGGATCCCAGTTTTTGGATTCACGCCAGTCCCGCGACTCACTTCCATTCCATGTGAAATTGGTTGGGATTGCAAAAAGTTCATTTGTACTAAATAAAATTGGTGCAAGGAATAAAATGATCCATTTTATTTGTTGAGTGGAGGTTTTCATCGTACGTTTTGTTTAAAAAGGATTAAAAATTATCGATTGAATAGAACAGCATCTGTGTAACTTCCATCTGCTTTTTTGATTCGAACTTGAGAATAGTAATTCAGCATTTGCATTCGGTTGCCAAGACCAAGTTGTATTGAATAAGCGTCACGCAAATAAAAGAGTCCGCTTCCGAGCGAACCCGAAACATCAAAAACAAAGCTGTGCGAGAAAATATCGGATGCACCGGAACTTGTGCCGATCTTAACTTCCAGTTCCTGAATATTGAGGGTGTCAAATAAATTGACATTCATCTCTACACTGAAAACAGTTGAATCGGTAAGTGAAGGAAGACTATCTAAAGAAAGATGATTGGCGACTGGCGTTGTGGCCACGTCCATGGATAAAACAGGATATACGTCCTGAGCGGAACTGAAGAAAACGGAGAAAAGAAGAAGAAAACTAGTGCAAGCTAGTTTGAATGCAGAATGCAGAATGCAGAATGCAGAATGCGGATTTCGGATTTCGGATTTCGGATTTCGGATTTCGGATTTCGGATTTCGGATTTCGGATTTCGGATTTTAGGCTTCGTAGTCATGTACATTAGTTTAAAAAAAATGAATAATTAACAATTCAAAATAACGGTGCGAAATATTTTTTCTAACCTGCAATTCTGATGCAATTCAATAGGTAAAAACTATGTTAAATCAGGAAGAAATTCCTTCAACAAATAAATCAACTTAGGCAATTTCTAAATCATTTAACTCTTTATGCCAATGTGACTCTTTAAACGTGTTTTGAAAATTACAATTCAAGAAAAACTTGGTGGGGTAATTGTAAAATCCAGAACGAAGATATGTGTAAATTTTTATAATCCTAACATTTACGAAAATAATTTTAGCTATTCGAAGAACTTCTAGATGCCGTTTCCATCGCACAGCTTCTCCCCTTCCTCGTAAACTGCTTTTAATCTCGCATCAGAAACGCCTGCACTTTTTAACGTCGCTTTGTCATTATAAACATCTTTTACCAAAACATAATTTTTTGCAAGTAACCATTGCTTTTCCTGTCGAGTTAATGAAGTCAGGCATGTTAGAGGATATAGTCTTAATTTGTCTATGATATCTCGCAATGATTTATGCGTTGGATAATTCCAGCTTAGCAACTTCAGATTTTTGCAATTTCCATAATCGATTGCATCTGAAGTAAACTTTGAATTTGTTGCTATCCAACCGGTAAAAACTGCACCTTTCTTTTTCAATGCTCCATTGGCAAGTATGTCCTCAAATCTGGAATGAATGTACAGCGGCGTTTTGACGTCAACAGAAATACCGGCTTGATTGTGATACTTGCATTCTACAAGTATTAACTCATTCTCCTTTTTACCTACTACATCCACTTCATGACTGACACATTTCCCCTCTAATATTATCCCAACTTCAACAGTGTATCCCTGATGTTTAAATATTTCACCGATAAATTTTTCAAACGGATAACCGGAAGGACCTAATTCCATAATTCCCTTTTTCAAATAGTAACGGGCAGCATGCGATTTAGATCTGCTTCTCAGCAAACGAAATGCCTCACTGTAGATCTTATTTGTGCTGATGCCTTGATATAGTCTGGGTAACAAAGCATCAATGATTGAATTGACTTCCTCTTGTGAAGCTTGTGATTTACTTAATGAATACCTCAATTTCTCAATTGAAAATGGCTCGGTAATTCCGGATGCCTTCTGCACTAATATTTCTTTCGCCATATATTCTTTCTTCGGTTTCGAAATCACTAATTACTTCTCACCATAAATAACTTTTGCACTTGAATCTATTGCAACCTTTCCGTCAGGAAATTTTTCATTGAAGAGCTTGTACACTTCGCTCTTAATTGTTGACCTCATGGCATCATCTGCTTTGCTTAAGGCAGAGACAAAAGGAGCAGCAACTTCAGTGATCATATTCCAATAAACATCAGTAGTTCCACAATTCATTTTACTTGCCACTTCCCTTTCAGAAGTATTCTTGAAACCGGCTTGTATGAATAAATTTTCAAGCAACCCATCTTTAGCACACCTAAACATACCTGGACCTTCTATAGGAGGTACCGGTAATTGCATATGCCTATTTATTGTTGAACCCATTGCAGTGATCCAGAAATTTTTCTCAGGCCCATTCCATACTGAAACCGCTATCCTTCCACCGGGTTTTAAAACACGATGCATTTCTTTCGCAGCAAGAAGCAAATCAGGAAAAAACATAAATCCGAAACGACAACTGATTGCATCGAATGTATTATTTTCAAATGGAAGTTCGCAGACATCACAAGCGATCATTTCAACATTCTTAATTCCCTTCATCTGTGCATTTTCTCTTGCAATGTCGAGCATAGCTTCTGAAAGATCTGAGATCACAACCTTTCCATTTCCTATCATGGTAGCAATGGTGAGACCAGGTTCGCCGGTTCCTGATGCTATATCCAATATCGTTTCTCCTTTTGCCGGCTTGATTCTGTCGATGATCTCATCACCCATAGGCTTTAAAGAGTCCATCATCAATTCATCCCACTTTTTCCAACCGGAAGAAAATTTGTTCCAACTTTCTTTTTGTTGTTCGCGGATTTGCTCGAGTTGTTGTTCCATGCTGTGATTAGTTTGTAATTAAAAATTGTTCTTAAGAATGTAATTCAGTTTTTACAATCACTATTACACTACAAGATTAAAGATATAAAATTTTTTTAATTGAATAATAAAATATTAAATGATAATCGTGATTTACACCCGGGCTATTGCAATTTCTGTAATATCCTCGGAGCTGGGCGGAATTTTAAAATTCCGCCCAGCCTGAGGATATTACAGAAATCAAATATTATAAACCACGGACAAAGTATCATTGATGCGTTCAGTGAGCATCTCAATCAATTCCGGATCCATGAATTCATAATCATCTTCGATATTCAAGACTTCAATATTGGGCAAGGTTATATTTTTATAAATATCCCAAATCTTTTCTCTCTGATCCTGCTCCATAACAAAAACTATATTCGCCCAGCGTAAATCGTTTTCGGAAATTTTTCTGTCACTACTAGGACTTAACCCAACAGAACGAATCTTGAAACGACTATCATTTTTAAAAATATGTTCAGCTGTGCGGCTCCGCTTTTTGTTTCGTCCGCAAACGACTAAGATGTTTGGTTGTTGGTACATAAGCAAATTTAGCTTATTATTCACGTAATCGAAACCCCTATTAACCTTCCGATTCCAAAAGTTATTGCTGCTGCTGCCAAACCAAAGATGACTTGTCTAAAACCGGAAAACCATACATTCCTACCTGTGAACAATGTTATTGCTGCACCAATTAAAAACAAACCTGCTGCGCTAAATGACACACTTAACAATATGGCCTTTGTTCCTGATGTGAACATAAAGGGTAATACAGGAATAACGGCTCCAATTGCAAATAGTATAAAAGAATATACCGCTGCTTCTACTGCCGAACCTTTCAGTTCTTCTGCATTTATTCCCAATTCTTCTTTGACCAATACTTCATGTGCATGCTCCTTATTTTTCATAATATCGGAAGCCATTTCCATAGCCTGTTGCTCCGGAATTCCTTTCGCAATGTAAATAAGTGCCAGCTCCTTCGTTTCACCTTCCGGATTTGTTTCCAGCTCTTCCATTTCGATCTGCATTTGGTTCTCGTATAATTCCTGAGAACTTTTTACAGAGATCCATTCACCCAATGCCATAGACAATGCTCCTGCTAATAATCCGGCAAGTCCTGCAAGCAAAACACCTTCCTGCCCGGCCGATGCCCCTGCTATTCCCATGATCAAACTGAAATTGGAAACCAATCCATCGTTCCCACCTAAAACGGCTGCTCTGATCGCATTGCCACCGACTGAACGATGTGGCTTTTCAAATCTTGAAAGTTGTGCGCCGGTAACATTCTTTTCTTTTTCAAGGATGGTACGTAGTATTGTGACGTGCGATGTTTCTTTACCGGTAATTTCCTGCTTACTATTTTTCTTAGCAGTAATAATTGCATTTGAAATACCTTTTTCAGTATCCATCATTGCACCCAAAACATAATCGTAGCCAAATACTTTACCGATCACATTTAATGTCTTTGCCCGCCAGGAAGGTTTCATCAACCCATCCAAACTAATATTTCCTTTTTTCGCAAAAGCTTCAGCATGCCCTTTTTCAATGCTGCTCATTTGAATGAAAACATTTTTAACCGCAGCATCAGATTCATGATCAGCCAGCTTCTGATAAAGAAAGGCAGCATCGATTTCTGTCTGTAAATTTTTGGTTTTCATTTGAAATGTTCGAAGTTATTTTGCGGGATGAACTCGAATCAGTATTCGTTGTTCGTTTTTCGTCTTTCGTTATTCGTTACTCGTTAAAAAGCGAAACGACATTATATAAAGTATCCCTCTCCACCGCTTGTCGCCCTGACTCTTTAATCAACGTTACTAATTGTTCAGTTGTCAACGCAGGATTTTGATCTTCTGCTCCGGCCATTGAATAGATCTTTGTGGTGTCATCAATTGTTCCATCCAGATCATCTACTCCAAAAGCTTGCGAGAGTTGAGCCGTACTTCGTCCGATCATCGGCCAGTAGGCTTTTACGTGATTGAAATTATCCAGATAAATTCTTGAGACTGCATAGGTTTTCAAATCTTCGATTACTGTAACTTCGGGTGTAGACGACATTTCATTGTCACCATTTCTGAATTTCAATGGAATGAATGTATTGAAGCCTTTTGTTTTGTCCTGTAGTTGTCGTAATCGTTCCATGTGATCGATACGATGCGTGTAATTTTCAATATGACCATACAACATTGTCGCATTAATATGCATTCCCAGATTATGAGCCGTCTCATGGATCTTCAACCAAACATCTGACGAACATTTATCTGCACAAATAATATTTCGAATGTCTTCATCAAAAATTTCAGCACCACCACCCGGCAATGAATCAAGTCCGGCTTCATGCATCAATTTCATTCCTTCTTCCGTACTTACTTTTGCTTTGCGGAACATGTAATCCAGTTCCACAGCAGTAAATCCTTTGATATGTAAATCGGGACGATGTGCTTTTATCTGCTTCAAAATGTCGATGAAATAATACATATCCATTTTCGGATGAACACCGCCAACGATATGCACTTCTGTTACAGGTTTTCCATCGTAGTCTTTTACCTTCTGAAGAATTTGTTCCGCACTTAACTCCCATCCTTCTTCACGATTTTTCAATGTGCGTGAATACGAACAAAATTTACATGAGAAAACGCAAATGTTTGTCGGTTCAATATGAAAGTTCCGATTGAAAAAAGTTTGATTGCCATTCTTCCGTTCACGAACATGATTTGCTAATGCACCTAAAAATCCTAAATCCCCTTTTTCAAAAAGTTGAACTCCTTCATCAAATGTTATGCGTTCTGCTTTCAGAACTTTTTGTCCAATGGACCGAAGTGAATTATCTAAGTTGGTATCTTCAAGAAGAGTGTTCAGATTCATATTTGTTTTTTAATGGCGCAAAGGTAAGGTATTCATTGATTTTATTCATTTCCCGGCAAAGAAAAAGCTATTTTGCTTAACCATATCCTACTAAAAAAAGCGATAAAAATCATTAAATTCTGACTTTCGCCTGACATTCAAAGCGCAATTCTACCGTTTTTTCGATTAATATTGTATTACACTAAACCGATGACTGTATGATCCGTATTTTGCTAGTAGAAGATGAAGAGCATTTACAAGAGGCTATTAAGCTGAATCTTGAATTAGAAGGATATAAAGTCGTTGCTGTTGGCAATGGTATTGATGCCGTAAAGGTCTTTAAACAAGAGCGATTCAATCTGGTTGTCCTCGACGTAATGCTACCTGAACTCGATGGCTTTGGAGTTTGTGAAGCGATACGTCTCCACAATTCATCAGTACCCATACTTTTCCTTTCTGCAAAGAATACCAGTGAAGATAAGATCCTCGGGTTAAAACGCGGAGCAGATGATTATATGACGAAACCTTTCAATCTGGAAGAGTTTCTGCTTCGTGTTCATGCTCTGGTAAAACGCGGACTTTCTATTGAAGAGAAAAAAGAGATGAATGATGTTTTCAGGTTTGAAGGAAATGAAGTGAACTTTCTGACTTTTGAAATTTTAGGCAAGGACAAAAAACAAATTCGTTTGACCAAGAAAGAGATTGCACTTTTAAAATTACTGATAGAAAGACGAAATGAAGTTGTTTCCAGAGAACAAATTCTGGAAACGGTATGGGGTTATGACATCTATCCGTCTACTCGTACAGTCGATAATTTCATTCTTGCGTTCCGAAAATACTTTGAAGTAGACCCTAAAATTCCTCAGTATTTTTTCTCTGTAAGGGGCGTCGGATACAAATTTGTCTGCAAATAAGCGGGAAGTTGCGGTAAAGACAAGCTAAAATGAGGAAAACTTCACATTTCCCTCAAAGATTACTTTTATTATTGTGACACTAAAATAATCACCTAAACAACATAAAAAAAATGATGAAAAAACTACTAGCAATCAGCTTTGGATTATTCTTTTCCATTCTGGCAAATGCAAGTAATCCAACGCAAAGAAATTGCGGTACAATGGATAATCTTGCCCGACTTCAAGCGGAAGATCCGGGTCTGGCGACGAGAATGCAGCAAATTGAAAGCATGACCAATGCTTATTTAGCTGTTCACAAAAATCAGAATACAACAAATACAGTAATTACTATTCCTGTTGTCTTCCACATTGTGTATAATGGTTCTACACAAAACATTTCAGATGCACAATGTATCGCTCAATTGAATCAATTGAATTTAGATTTTGCACGATTGAATTCTGATGCATCTAATACACCTTCCGTTTGGCAAGGTATTTCAGCAAATACAAACATTCAATTCTGTCTGGCACAACGAACACCAACAGGTGCAGCTACTACAGGAATTGAACGTCGTTCAACAACATTAACTTCATTTTCAACTAACGACAATGTAAAACGTACTGCAAATGGTGGTATGGATGCATGGCCGGCTTCAAGTTACCTGAACATCTGGTCATGTAATATAAGTGGTGGCGTATTAGGCTACGCACAATTTCCCGGCGGTTCTGCTGCTACTGATGGTGTCGTTTTACTTTATTCATCAATTGGAAGTATGACAAGTCCGGGTACCGCATCTCCTTATCATTTAGGTAGAACAGCAACTCACGAAGTGGGTCACTGGTTAAACCTTTATCATATTTGGGGCGACGATGGTACAGCATGTTCAGGTTCTGACAATTGCTCTGACACTCCGAACCAAGCCGGCGAAAACTATGGTACTCCGGCTTTCCCAAGAACTGACGGATGTGCTACTGCATCTCCTGGCGTAATGTTTATGAACTACATGGATTACACTGACGATGCTGCAATGAATATGTTTACAGCAGGTCAATCGGCTCGTATCAATTCATTATTCGGAACCGGTGGTTCTCGCGTTGGGTTACTTACTTCTTTAGGTTGCCAGGCTCCTTCAACAACATGCGGAACTCCAACCGGCAATGCAACTTCTTCAATCACAACTACAGGTGCAACATTGAGTTGGTCAGCAGTTTCAGGTGCTACCAGCTATAACGTTCAATACAAATTAGCAAGTGCATCTACATACACTTCAGTTTCTACCGCTTCGACTTCATATGCCTTAACAGGACTTGCAAGCGGAACTGCTTACAATTGGATGGTAAATGCAGTTTGTGCAAGTGGTACTAGCTCTAATTCTACTGTGAGTAATTTCACTACTACTGCTGTAGCAACTTGCGGTACTCCATCAGGAAATGCGACATCATCAATTACAACTACAGGCGCAACCTTTAGCTGGACTGCGGTTTCAGGAGCAACAAACTATAATGTACAATACAAATTGGCAAGTGCCGCAACTTATACTTCAGTTTCAACTGCTTCAACTTCTTATGCATTAACAGGACTCGCAAGCGGAACTGCTTACAATTGGAGAGTGAGTGCTGTTTGTGCAAGTGGAACAAGTGCTAACTCTACAGTTCTTAACTTCACGACTACCTCTGTAGTGTCATGTGGGACACCAACTGGACTTACTTCTTCAAGTATTACTACAACAGGAGTAACTTTAGGCTGGACAGCAGTAAGTGGTGCAACAAGCTATAACGTTCAATACAGATTAAGTTCATCGGGAACTTGGACAACAACTACATCTACTACAAATTCTAAGAATTTGATTGGACTTACAAGTGCTTCTGCTTATACATTCCAGATTCAAGCGGTTTGTGCAAGTGGTTCAAGTGCGTATTCATCTACGGCTACCTTCACTACACTTACTTCTACTTCTACTTGCAGCGATATTTACGAGTCTAACAATACATCAGGAACTGCAAAAACAATTACCACAAATACTGACATCACTGCTATGATCGGAAGCTCTACTGACAACGATTATTTCAAATTCACAACAACATCTCCAAATACGAAGATCAAGATCGTTCTTTCAAATCTTCCATTTGACTATGATGTTCGTTTGTACAACTCCAATATGACGCAGTTGAGTATTTCACAAAAAGGTGGAACAACATCAGAGACGATTATCCGTAATACTACAACAGCCGCTACATATTATATTCGTGTATATGGCTACAATGGCGTTTTCAGCACAACAAGCTGCTATAACCTTCGTGTAAATGTAGGTAGCACAAACTACCGTTCTTCTGAAGATCTGACTACCGAGATCGCAACTCCAATCTTTAATGACTTCACAGTTTATCCAAATCCTACTCATGGTGAAGTAAACGTTGGATTCAGTTCATTGAAAAATGAAACCATTACGGTTCGCATCTTTGACATGGTTGGAAAAACTATCCTTACCAATCAGATCGGTGTCGATCAAGGTGACAATAAATTCAGCTTCGATTTAGCTAACCTTACAAAAGGTATCTATTTCGTAGAATTAAACAACTCATCTGAACGCTTAGTTAAAAAGCTGATCATAGAGTAATTTAACATCTACCTCAATAAAAAAGCCATCTCGTTGAGGTGGCTTTTTTTTTTATTGATTTCGGATGCGAAATAAGCATTGCATTGCGGATTGCGGATTTAGCATCCTGGCAACTGTCTGAATAGTGTTTCGAATTACGATTCACGAAATTACTACTTACTTTTTCCCGTTGGAATAATAAAATCAATCGGTAATATATACTGAACCTTTACCGGCTTTCCGGAAATAGTACCCGGCTTCCATGGTGGCATTTGATTTACTACTCTCAAGGCTTCATTATCGAGCTCAGGAGACACGCCACTCAGGACTTTAGCATCAGTTATCTTTCCGTTATCCGTCACATTAAAACTAATGTAAACCTTGCCGGAGACCTTTTCTTTTCTAGCCTTTTCAGGGAACACAAGATTTCTCCTCAAAAATGCTTGAAGACTATCATTCCCGCCCGGAAATTCCGCCTGCTCTTGCACGACAGTCAGTCCAAATCCGGCCTTCACTCCTCCTTTTGTTTCACCGGAATTATCCTGTGCAATGACCATAGAGGAAATAGCAAAAAACAACGTTATTGAAAGAAGTGATTTTTTCATATTGTGAAGTTAAGGATTTATCTAAAACAACAAAGCCGCCTGATCAAGTAATCAGGCAGCAAACTTAGGCTTTAATTATGCGTCTTTTGCAGAAACATTCATCTTTCCTTTTTTAATAACTCTATCGTACATGTTTTCTACAACGTACATCGTTATTGGACAGTATTCAATATTTTGAATATGCGTATCAGGAATGAATTGCTTGAAATCACGGCTTTGCGTATGCGGGAAACCACTACAATCTTTCGGACGCACAGGATATATTGCACATTTATTGTCTTTCTTTAAAAACTGACATGGTTGCTTTACATTCATATAATCGCCTGTCTTGTCTTTCTCAAGATACTTTTCATGATACTGATGTACACTCATTCCTAAATGCTTTGAAATTCGCTTTACATCCGTTTTCGTATATGTTGGCGTCATCGTTTTACAACAATTTGCACATGACAAACAATCAATTGCTTTGAACGCTTTTTGTTCAATCCTAATGCTAGTCCGTTTACTCCTCTGATTCCGGATTTACCCTTGTCAATACTTCTCAAGAACTTTACATACTCTTTCTTATTCTTTTTGAATGACTTTTTCATGTATTTGATCGGTTCTTTGATCTTTGGTTGCAAATACATGGGTAATTCAGTTGTAGTCTTTTTTTTCGTCACTGTGGACTTGATTGTCTTGGCCATTTTAAATTTTTGGGTTATTCGTACGCAAATATAATTTTACTTTCTTATCTATACCATGTTAATCCAATAAAATCGCTCCGCTGATAACAATAATATCAATATGTTATCTGGAGAGATCTATTTTAGAACCAATCATGATTCCTACACTACCCTGCTTTCCATCTTTAATTGATGTAAATACCTCAAATCTCAATAATCCGATCTTTTCAAATCCGGCACTAAATTCCATGTAATTATTCAGTAAGTCGGTCTGCAAATAATGAAATCCTACGATCTCCTTCAATTTCATTTTCCTGATCAAAGGAATTTTATTCAGGAAAAATCCACCGAAATTTTGTTCTGCATGAACCTCAAATCCGTAATCACTCGTGCTATAATCGTAGTAAGGTAAATTTTAAATTCTTCCAGATTAAATGATGACAAGAAGGTCTTATTACCGTTGAAATGAATATAATCAGCTACGTAAAGAGATTTTGCAGCCAACATTTTCCGATAAGTGACTTTATAATTCAACCTGCCAAGTAGTCCAACATCCATATCATCGTCTACCTGTAATTTCAAGTGATCAAAGTCAACGTCACTTCCGCCAAAATCAAATCCTTTTCGGTAAAAAACCCTAAGCGTTGGATACTTTGTCCCAATATTATACTTCGCTTCCGGTCTGCTTATGAATTTTTGTCCAAACCGTATTCTTGTCTGCAACTCAACGATGAATGCCTCATGGTCAGGGAAACCAACTTCCGATGCTTCAATTACCGTAGGAGTGTTAGATGTATACTCTCTTCCCTCGACATCATTGAAGGTATAATTCGATGTGTTTGATAATCGCTCCCTTTGCGCATAAGTAACTTCCCATCGCCAATCAAGCCCATTAGTAATCTCACTTCGATACAAAAATGTTGCATATCGTTTCTCATAGAGCTTCATATAATTCTTTTCAGCCATCAAGGAGTAAAGTGAATTGATCAATGGCGAAATGGGGTCAATTGGATTAAACTGCTGAACAGCTGTTCCAAAATCAACTGCCACTACTGAATGATTTATTTTACTGTAAACATAGGTGATCATGGCATTTGCATTCCAATGGGTGTTTGAAAATCCATATCTAACACTTGGTTTAATGGTCAACTTTTTAGCCTCTTCTTCACCATAAGCCTGGGTAAACGTACCTTCTAATCGAGTATACCAACCTTCAACAGTATTAAATCCGGTTTCAGTTATTGGCGATGCTATTTCTAAAGATCGATGCATGTAGGAGTTATCCCAATTATAACCTCTGATCAATGCTCCAACTTTAAATTTATTATTTACATGATCAACAGAATCCAAATATGGTTTCGATTCCTTCACAACTCTCGAGCTATCTCTTCTGTGGTAATCCAGTGACTCATCATTAGTAAGTGGAATTGGCCTGACGGTTTCCCAATACGAAGAATCTTTTTTATTCGCACCTGCATTCACTTTCATTACTTCTCCCTTGGCAAAGCCTTCCGCTTTAACTCCTTCAATCAAATAATTATTGAACACTCCTATCACAACTCCATTTCCCTCGAAACCAAGAAAACTGAAACTATAACTTAATTGATGATTAAATGGTAAAATTTTATCTCCATCAATTTTAATAAATGACTCACGCACTCTGAACGTGTCAATGAATTCCATTTGTTGATCCTTCGTTATGTAAAGATCAGCACTGTGAATGTACCAGTCATCGTCAGCAATATAAATTGTTCCTGCAAAAACAGGATCTGTTTTTCTTTTCGGAATAACTGAGATCTTATTGATCGTTTTTCCGTTTTCAATAAATGTTCCTTCGAGACGATATTTATAGGAGAACATTGCATTTGCACTGATTGGCGAAACAATTCCTCTAGGTGTTATGGACGTAAGATCAACAAGGTTATCGTAAAAATTAATTAATACATCCGAAGACTGATTAAAACTATATGTCCTGGCAGAACCACTTACCTTGCTGCTGATCATTTCTTCCTTGAAATTACTCGGATATTTATAAAACAAATGAGAGATCGATTCGCTCAGGTAAAACATCTTAGTAGTAGTATCCATGAATTCATTCACATCAACTTTTTCACCCATAAAAGATTTCGGATGATCCGTTAACTTTTGAGTTGACTTTACATAGGCATCACAAGCATATTCTTTCACCTGATCACGGTAGAATTTTCTTTTCTTCTGCGCATTTCTAATTACGGCATACGCAGGATCTTCAGCATCGGCTTTTATTACAACAGTCTTAAGATTTACTGCTTCAAGATTCAACTGCATATTGAGCACTAAATGTGAAGTTCCTACATCAACCTTCTGCACTTTCGCAGTATAACCGATCATTTTATAGGTCAGTTCATAGGTGCCGGGCTTTAATTCTAACTTGTAATTCCCCTCAATATTGGCAGTTGTACCAATACTTGTTCCTGCAATGAATACACTTACAAATGGAAGTGGTTGATTTTTCTCATCTACGACACTGCCGGAAATTGTCGTCGCTGAAGACTCTGTCGACATTAAGATAACAAGTAAAAATAAAAGACTTTTAACTATCGATTTCGCCATTGAGTTCAATGATTGTATTTGTAAAATTTTTCCATGAAAATTTTTCTCTATCTGCAAGAACATTCTTTGCAAAATCATTTTCACGATGATTAACATAAAAATCTGAAATAGCATCAGCAATTGCTCCAGCAGTTCTTTCAGTAACATAACCGACCCTTTTGTCTGTGACAATCTCTGCCAATCCCCCAACATTGGTCACCAACATTGGTCTTCCGAAATGATAGGCAATTTGCGTTATCCCACTTTGCGTTGCACTTTTATATGGCTGAACAATGAGATCAGCTGCACAGAAATAATTTTTTACGGACTCTTTTCCAATAAATTCAGTATGTAAAATGAAACGATCGCCATTTTCTATTGAAGCTATTTTATCAAGGTAGGGCTTTCTGTCTTCGTAGAATTCACCTGCGATCAATAGTTTCACATTTAAATCTCTCAAGGCAGGATCAGACATTGCTTCTATCAGTAGATCAAGCCCCTTGTAAGAACGAATAAATCCAAAAAACAGGATCAGCTTTTCATCATTTTGAATCGACAACTTTTTCCTGGCCTCACTCTTTGGAATCGCCTGTCCAAAAATGTTATAGACAGGATGAGGAATGAATTTCTTTTTTGCACTGGAAGTGAATTTTGAAAGATCATTCAGTACAGACTTAGACATTGTAACAAATGCATCGCAGTTCCTCACAAAGTATCCGGTGAATGCGCTATCACCCGGACGTTTCTCATGCGGAATCACATTATCCGTAATTGCAATCACATGTATTTTCTTTCTTCGCAATAATTTTGCAATCGTCCCTAAAGCCGGTGCCATGAATGGAAGCCAATAACGGATAACAACAAAATCCGGTTTCTCGCTGATTATTTTTTTTGCTGTATTCCACCAGGATATCGGATTAACGGAACTAATCGTCGAATGAATTTTTAATGCAGAATTCGGGGATCCTTCAGCATTCTGATTCGTACCAGGAAATAAAAATTTGGGATATTGGAAGTAAAAAGAATAAATGGAAGTTTCAATCTTTTCTTCCTGAAATGCGATTGCCAGCGCTTCATTGAAATCTGCGATGCCACCACGAAGAGGAAATGCCGGTCCGACAATGACTGCTTTCAATTTTTTCGTCTTTAAGTCGATCAAAGATTACACTTCTTATCAATCAAATATTTATTCCTTTCCGAAGCCGAACGCGAAATTAATTCGCCGAGAAAGCCTGCGAGAAACATTTGAGTTCCAATGATCATTGATGTCAAAGCAATATAAAAGCTAGGACGATCAGTAAGTAATCGGGCCGGATAATTATGATATACACTGTATAATTTGCTTGCTCCAAGATACATTGCCGCAAAAAAATCCGACCATAAACATTAACGTTCCAAGCATACCAAATAAATGCATTGGCTTTTTTCCAAAACGGGTAACAAATGAAATCGAAAGCAGATCCAAGAATCCATTAATAAATCGTTCCCATCCAAATTTTGTAACTCCATATTTCCGTGGTCTGTGCTCAACTACCTTCTCGCCGATTTTGGAAAAACCTGCCCATTTTGCGATCACAGGAATATAGCGATGCATTTCGCCATAAACCTCAATACTTTTCACGACATCCCTGCGATAAGATTTCAATCCGCAGTTAAAATCATGCAGGTTATTGATCCCTGACATTTTTCTCGTCGCCCAATTGAAAAATTTTGTAGGTATTGTTTTAGAAATCGGATCGTAACGTTTTTTCTTCCATCCTGAAATGAGATCAAAGCCGTCCTTTTCAATTAGTTCGTATAAGCCGGGAATTTCATCAGGACTATCCTGAAGATCTGCATCCATCGTAATCACAACACGACCTTGCGCTGCGGCAAAACCTTCGTAAAGTGCAGCTGATTTACCATAATTTCTTCTGAAACGAATTCCTTTTATTGAATTGTTTTCAGCAGAAAGTTGTTCTATAACTGACCATGAATTGTCTTTACTGCCATCGTCGATCAAAATAATTTCATACGAATACTTATTCGCATTCATTACTCTAACGATCCAGTCACAGAGTTCTTTTAACGATTCATCTTCGTTGTATAGCGGTATGATTACGGAAATATTCACAGAATGATCAACCAATATTTGAATTGAATGGAGTGTCTTCTTTTTTCAGGAAAACAGAGATTAGCAGTGATAATATAAATCCAATAATAACAGAACCAATTATGGAAAATACAAATAGCCAAAGTGGCTGCGTGAATTTTCTTGTCCACTCTATACCCATTTGCATTTGTTCTTCGTTTAATCCTTGTTTTGCCATATTCTCCTGCGCTGCTGCAATGATTTGCTCTGTCATTTCAGGGGCAATTACCATGAAAAATAAAATAGAAAAAGCACCACTTATAATACCACCATAAAGAGAAATTAAAGTGCCTGTTCCTAGCGATTTTGAATAACTGATGTATCCGCCAAGGTCTTGATCACGATATGATTTTACACCAAGAATAATAAAAATAGCTAATAATAAATATCCCAGATACTGAGGTGTTTTACTCTGAATATCTGTTCCAATAAAATAGAACAACATAAAGACAACAATACTAGAGAGTCCATAAATGGCTCCGTATGTCATGGCAATTTTGTTTTGTGTACGCTGATTTTCCATTCTAAGTGATGTTTGCTGCAAACCTACATGAAATCCTTTAATAGACAAAAGAAAGTCACTATGGTAACCTCCTACTTTTGAACAAGATAGAACCCTTAAATTTTACTTAACAAAGCCGACGGATAAAATGCACTTTTTTTGACTTAAAATATCCACTTCAAGTAATTTCTATGGATGATTTTATTACTTTTGCGCAGGGTAAGTCCTATACGACCAGCTCCTGCTAACCTCCCCAGGCCGGGAACGGAGCAAGGATCTGTGGTTGAGCGGTGCGATGTAGTAAGCTTACCCTATTTTTCTTTTTTTTCGTTTTTTGCTTTTTGCTTTTTGCTTTTTGCTTTTTGCTTTTTGCTTTTTGTTTTTCGAATCCCGGCTCTTTTTAAGTGAATTTTCTTAATATTTACTTTGCATCCGCTCTCTTTTTTGGACAATATCCCAAACTTTCCTAAACCAGTATCTTGCTAAACGTTGTCACTAATCCGAAATCTGCATTTCGAAATCTTCTTAAATCCGCAATCATTTTACTACCTTCGTCCCCAAACTTAAACACATGAAATTCTTCATTGACACCGCAAATCTTGAACAGATAAAAGAAGCTCAGGATCTTGGCGTACTTGATGGTGTAACTACAAATCCGTCGTTAATGGCGAAAGAAGGAATCACCGGAACTGACAACATTCTAAAACACTATGTAAACATTTGCAACATTGTTACCGGTGATGTAAGTGCTGAAGTTATTGCAACTGACTTTAAAGGCATGGTGAATGAAGGTGAAATGCTTGCTTCTTTACACCCTCAGATCGTTGTGAAAATTCCAATGATTAAAGATGGTGTGAAAGCATTGAAATATTTTTCTGACAAAGGCATTAAAACAAATTGTACGCTGGTATTTTCTGCAGGACAAGCATTGCTTGCTGCAAAAGCCGGTGCAACTTATGTTTCACCTTTCCTAGGTCGTCTTGACGACATCAATCAGGATGGTATCGATTTGATCGAACAGATCGTTTACATCTACCAAAATTACGATTTCGGAACACAAGTTCTTGCGGCATCTATCCGCAGCCCTTTACATATCGTTCGTTGCGCTGAAGCCGGTGCCGATGTTGCAACGTGCCCACTAAATGCTATCCTTGATCTGCTTAAACATCCGCTTACGGATTCTGGATTGGCGAAGTTTCTTGCGGACGCAAAAGGAACTAAGTAATTGCTCGTACTTCGAGAATTGTAAATCGTAAATCGAATCGCGCTTCGAATTACGATTTACGATTCTCGAATTACGAAATATCAAAGAAAGAAGAATATGCTGCTCCGATTTCAAGGCAAAACGGTCAATGAACGATTCATTGAACAGATCGTACAGACATTAAAGTCGGGCGGGATAATTATTATTCCGACCGATACCGTCTATGCTCTTGCGGGTGACATTCATAATTCGAAAGCGATGGAAAAAATTTGTCGCTTCAAGAATATTAAACCGGAAAAGGCGAATTTTTCCTTTCTGTGTGCAAGCCTTAGTAACATTTCTGAATTCACGAAGCCTTTTAATACGGAGATCTTTCGACTGATGAAAAATTCTCTTCCCGGACCATTCACATTTATCTTGAATGCCAACAATAATGTTCCGGAATTTTCAAATCAAACAAGAAAACAATCGGGATCCGCGTTCCTGATAACAATATTGCCCAAGCGATCATTGAAGCACTTTGGAAATCCATTGATGGTAACTTCTGTTCATGACGATGATCAATTCTACGACTATGTTACCGATCCGGAAGTGATCGACGAGCGATTTGGATCTCAAGTCGATATTGTGGTTGATGGCGGAATGAGTGAATTTGAACCTTCTACTGTTATTGATTGCACTGGAAATGAGCCAGTATTAATCCGCCAGGGAAAAGGCGTAATTGCCATGAGAGAAATGGAATCATTCAACAAATTCCTATAAGATCTCAACAGCTATTTTCGAGTCCTTCAGATGTTCTTTTATAAAAGTTCCATCACCATGAACTGTATATATTTTTTTCGGATCCGCTCTTTTGATCAATTCCAATAATCCATTCCAGTCCGCATGATCGCTTATCGGCAAAACACGATCGCATTCATAATAGGATTGCTTCCACCCTGTGGCAAATACTTTCAATACATTTTTATTTCTTGAAAAACGCTTGAACTGTGAAGGTGAAACAATGTAAAAGCTCTGCTCCTGCTCCTTGAACTCAGCACGACGATAAGGTTTCCATTGACCAAGATCAAATCCATGGGCTGAATAGATATCATTGAAAGGAACTATTTCCGGATGTACATAGACAGGGATTTCAGGAAAAAAATCTGAAAGAACTTTTGCAATACGTTGCGCTTTTCCAATGGCATAGGCACCAATAACTACATTCACATTCTCAGTGACTAATTCCTTCAAAACACTCACCGGATCAGGGTGTTCATATTCAGGTGATGCAAAAGTTGTTTCCGTTATCAGATGATCACATTTTATATATTCAAATGGTTCACAGCTTTTGTCTTCCTGCGTTTTGAAATCACCGGTATATAAATAACGTTCGCCGGCATATTCCATAAGAATCTGTGCACTTCCCAACATATGTCCGGCAGGATAATAAGTCACTTTCACATCATTCAATAAAAACGGAATACCATATTTCACAACTGAAAATTCCGTGAACAATTTCAATCCGTGTCTATGATCCATAAAAGCTTTCGTTGCCGCTGTACAATAGACCAATCCATTATTCGGCACAGCATGATCACCATGTGCATGCGACACCAATGCCCTATGCACACTCCTCACCGGATCCAAATAAAAATCTCCTGCGAAACAGTAAAGTCCGGTTTGGTTTTAGTCAGGAAGTTGTTAACGGTGCTCATTGAATGAAGTTGGGTAGGTTTCAGGTTTGCAGGTTTGCAGGTATTGGAGTGGCTAACATTTGCAGAACCTGTAAACCTGCAACCTGCAAAGCTATTAAACCATATTTGGTAGTGGGTTTGTTTGAGATTAATTATGTTCTCCCTGTCCCCAATTCCAAGGGTTTTTGGGCCCCGGGGGGTTTTTACCCACCCAGGCGGAAAAAAAAAAAAAAAAAAAAAATTGACCCAATACCCCATATTTAAAGTGCCAGCTTAGAAAGCTCTTCGTGCACCTTCAAAACCTGCGGAATCAACATCTGCTTTTCATCATTATAGATCACAAAGTCGGAACGCTTTATTAGTTCTTCATCGCTGAGCTGACGGGAAATGATCGATTCTATTTCTGTTTTTGTTTTTTTATCACGTTGCCGAATTCGTTCTATGCGGAGCTCGATTGGCGATATAACAGTAATTACATTATCGCAATCTTTATTTGCACCACTTTCAAATAAAATAGCCGCTTCTTTTATCAGGTAAGGATAACCTTTGTGACTATCAACCCAATTTTTGAAATCCAATTTTACAAGTGGATGAACCAGCTTATTTAAGATGGCAAGTTTTTCATCACTGTTGAATATTATTTCAGCTAATTTCTTCCGATTAACATTTCCATTCTTATCAATAGCATCTTCGGAAACAAGTTCTTTAATGCTCTGTTTTAGTTCAGGAAATTTATCATACAAAAGTTTGGCAGCTGAATCCGCATCGTAGATTGGAATTCCCAATTGTTCGAAGATCTTACAAACGACTGACTTCCCACTTCCTATTCCTCCGGTTATGCCGACTATCTTCATTGCTTACGGAGTATATAATCGACACGTTCCGGTTCTGCGGTTGCTGAACGTACAAAAGACGGTCGAGTAATCAGTTGGATTGAAATTTTATCTGGGTGACGGGATTCCAAGATCTGTCGCATCAACAATTGCATCGAACATTGCAGGTGAAACTCTATTGAAATCACTTAGGGAAGTAACATATCTGACTTTAATTTTCTCAGGAAATGTCTTCAACGAAAACCCCTTGGAAACATTTATTGCATTCACCGGAACATCGACTGTACCTTCTGTAAACTTTTCTACTGGAACAGTGACATTCACTTCTGAAATATCGTAGGTCAATAATTTATTTTTGACCAAGCCAACCTTCTTCTTAAAAGTAGACCGCAGTTCACCTGTCTCTACTAATTCAGTTTTGATCACTTTTAGTTTTGACAAGATAGCCGGCGGTCCGGAGACTTCAATGAATGCCGGGCTTGCGACCGGGCTACTGCTCGTATCAAATTGACGTGCAAATGTTGCTTTCAAGTCGATAAAAACAGGAACAGACTTGGTAACTTTGTCCCTGAAATTGAAAATAATAGAATCTGGTTCAAAGCCGGAAACGGTCACTTCTTTGCCAAGTTGCTTATTGAAATCAGGAAGAAAAGCTTTTGTAGCAAGCGACATAAATCCGGAAGAAATAGAACTTGATTTCATTTTAGATGCAACATCAATCTCGATAGATTCCTGCTTTTTATTAAAGCCAAAGGAAATAATCTTGAAACCGGTTGTTTTGACAATTACAGAGATCTCTTTCGGAAGATCATTGATCACCACTTTTTTACCGGGAATATTTACATACGTAACCGGAATACTGATTCGTGTATTGTAATCATTGGATAATGCGATCAGAAACCAAAATAGCGAAGCAATACCAAAACAGATCAGTACTACTGAAAAACGTCTGTTCAGTTGCAACCGTCCTTTAGACAGCGGATTCAAAAGGTTTTGATTTACGTCTTTCACGATTAAAACTCCACCTTCAATATTACGAAATATTTATGACTTTGCCGGAATAGCAGTTGGTGCCTCACGTCCACGTGTAGCATCTGCAGAAACTGCCGACTTCTCTACACGAACTTTTACATTGGTATCAATTTCAACCATGAAAGTTCTGTCGTTAACCTCCAGAATGCGACCATGAATTCCTCCAATTGTAACGACCTTTGCTCCCTTTTGCAATGAATCGCGGAATTCTTTTTCCTGCTTTTGCTTTTTCATCTGTGGACGGATCATAAAAAAGTAGAATACTACTATGATGGCAACTAAAAACACTAATTGCATGGCACCACCGCCTTGTTGTTGTAATAAGATTGAATTTAATGTATTCATGATTTTGGGAGAAATTTGATATTAATATTATTGTTTGATCACATTGCCTTTGATAGTAAGGACGTGTGTATTGGGAATTGTATTTGCTATTAATGTTACTGTCTTGTTTTGCAATCCTTCCTTACCTTCACTATTGAAAGTAACATTGATCACACCTGATTCACCGGGCTTTACGGGATCCTTTGGAAATTCCGGAACTGTACATCCACAACTGCCGCTTGCTGAACGGATCACCAAATCACCTTTTCCTGAATTCTTGAAAGTGAATGCAAAAGAAACACTCTCGCCTTGAATCACAGTACCAAAATCATGTTCTTCTTTGACAAATTCATAAGCAGGAACATTATCTTTTGGATTTGTACTCTTTGATGCAGTAGCCGGATTATTCACTACATCCGTATTTATTGCATTCTCAGGCACATCGGAAGTCTTCTTTGAGGAACATGCACTTAATGCTATGAATGAAAGCACTACTGAAAATTGAATGATCGATTTTTTCATTTTTATTATTGAATTGCTTTTAAGAATTTCAACCTAAAAGTCCGCGGCCTGTTTTATTGATCTTCCCTTGCTCTTTATAATCGATGGCGAGTTTATCTAAAACACCATTTACAAACTGTTTGCTTTTTGGAGTACTGAAATCTTTAGAGATATCAATGAATTCGTTGATCGTAACCTTTACAGGGATATTCGGAAAGGTGATCAATTCTGTCAATGCCATTTTAAGGATGAGTATATCCATCAATGCGATTCTATCCACTTCCCAGTTCTTAGTACGTTCACTGATCGCTTCTTCAAATTCCTTGTTATGAAGTATCGTCTGATTGAAAAGTTTACGAGCAAATTCTTTATCGTCTTCTTCGTCTTTGTAAAGAGGCATCAACTCGAATTTATCGGTGTCATAGAAACTCTTCATAGTACGACCGATAATATGCATGATGAAATCAAAATCTTCATTCCAAAAGATATTCTTTTCTTCAATATGATGCTGAATAGCTTCTGATTTCTCTATGAACTTCTTAAAGATGGTAGTTAAGAAATCCCGTTCCGATGCCTCGTCATTTTCGAGAAACTGACGATATTCTTCAGACTTCTTTATTTCAAGAAAGATCTTTCTGATCAGATCCTGCTCTTTTTGCCAGCTCATCTTAGTTCGATTCAACTGACGAATGAATTCCGGATCCTTTTCCATTTCCAGAATAAAGCGCAAATTAAAAAGTCTGTGCTTAGCAGCTAGTTGAGCCTTGTTTGGGAAAAATTTAGTATGCAAATCGTCTGCATCATTTTGATCAGAGTCGGCAAGTTCTTTTACAAAAAGCAGTAGATAAATATATAATTCATACACTTTATCTACACTTCTGATCATCTCACGCTCAGCGATTGCAAGATCACTTTTCTCCGCTTGAAAGAAAGCATATAAAGCTTGAAGTACTTTTATTCGGAGTTGACGTCGACTAAGCATAATTGGTGAGTAGTAAGTAGTGAGTGGTGATTAGCAACACTTACTATATTGGAATTATATGATTTTAATAAACAAAAAAAAGCGAATTAAAAGTAAGTAATTGAAAATAGTAACCGGTGCTACTCACCACTTACTACTCACCACTCACTTTTTCGATAAAATCCGCTCTTCCGCAATTTTCTTCGCCGCTTCGATAGTAGAAATTTTCTCCGCAGTCGCTTTTTTTGAAAACTTCTAATGTCGTATCGTAGATTGCTTCTGTATGTTGGATCGCGACTTTTCTGTCGTAACCATGCAACTCAGAATAAACATTGATCAATCCACCTGCATTGATCAAAAAGTCGGGAGCATACAAAATTCCTTTTTGCTCTAACATTGGACCATGAACATATTCATCGGCCAATTGATTGTTTGCAGCACCTGAAATAACCTGACATTTCAGTCGTGCAATATTTTCAGTATTCAAAGTTGCGCCTAATGCACATGGAGCATAGATGTCAGCATCTACATCATAAATACCATCTAAAGAAACTATCTCTGCATTGTATTTTGAAGCTATAGATTTCAATTGCTCTTGATTGATATCAGTAACATATACTTTTGCGCCTTCTTCAGAAACCAGACGAAGAAGATTTTCTCCTACGTGTCCAACTCCCTGAAGTGCGATCTTTTTTCCTTTCAAATTATCAATTCCCCATTTCTGCTTTGCAGATGCTTTCATTCCCATGAAAACACCATAGGCAGTTACCGGAGATGGGTCTCCACCACCACCCATAGATTCAGGAAGACCTGTAACATGCTTTGTAGATTTAGCAACATTCACCATATCACTTGTCGATGTTCCAACATCTTCTGCAGTAATATATTTTCCATTTAGCGATTCAATGAATTCACCAAACTTCACAAACATTTCAGGAGTCTTATCAAGTTTTGAATCACCAAAAATAACTGCTTTACCTCCACCTAATTTTAATCCGGAGATCGCTGCCTTATATGTCATTCCACGAGAAAGACGTAATACATCATTCAATGCTTCTGCTTCTGTTTTATAATTCCACATTCTGGTCCCACCAAGAGCAGGCCCTAAAGTTGTATTATGAATAGCGATAATTGCTTTTAAACCGGTACCTTTATCGTGACAAAAAATGATCTGTTCGTGGTCTGAAAAAGAAGGATTCCCAAATACAAAGCCGGTCGCATTTCTGGCCTCTTTTACATCTTTTACTTCAATCATAGGATAGCTTGATTAGATTTGTTGCGCATTTAGCGGGGCAAAGGTAGGGTTATTTTTCAAGGCAGCAAACAGCACTGTTTAACATTGATTATGAAAGCATTAAAACACTTAAATAAGTATCTTCTCAAATATAAATGGCATCTGATTTTAGGAGGCATTTTTGTCATCGCCCAGAATTTCGGAGCTATTTATCCGGCTCAGGTGGTCAGAAAATCTATCGATGCCGTGACTTTGTCCATGAAATCGGTCGATTCCGGAAGCTCACCTGAAGCAATTGCTGCCATAAAACATGAAGTCGGAATGTTTCTTTTGTTGATCATTGGAGTTGCCCTTTTCCGTGGCGTACTAATGTTCCTAATGCGTCAGACCATCATCGTCATGTCGCGACGAATTGAATTCGATCTGAAGAATGAGATCTACAATCAATACCAAAAATTATCACTGGCATTTTACAGAAGGAATAACACAGGCGATCTCATGAACAGGATCAGTGAAGATGTCGGTCGCGTCAGAATGTATGTTGGTCCTGCAATTATGTATAGCATTAACTTGATCATTCTTTTCGTCCTGATCACAATAAGCATGTTAGTAGTAAATGTGAAACTCACATTGTTTGTCTTAGCTCCTCTCCCCTTTCTTTCCATCTCCATTTATTATGTTAGTGACCTGATGAATAAAAAAAGCGAACAAGTACAATCACAGCAAAGTCGGTTGAGTACGTATGTTCAGGAAGCTTTTTCCGGAATCAGAATTTTGAAATCTTTTGTAAAAGAAGAAGCTTCGTCCAACGAATTTGCAAAAGAGAGCGAAGACTACCTTAAGAAAAACATGGAATTAGTAAAGTGAATTCGTTCTTCTTTCCGTTGATGCTTTTACTTGTCGGCCTCAGCACTTTACTAACCGTTTACATCGGCGGAAAAGAAGTCATTGCAGGAAGAGCAACCAATGGCAACATTGCCGAGTTCATTATTTACGTCAACATGCTTACGTGGCCTGTGGCCTCTTTAGGATGGGTTACTTCTATTATCCAACGCGCCGCTGCTTCACAAGAGCGCATAAACGAATTCCTACATCTTGAACCGGAGATCGTTTCTAATAATACAGAAGATAAAGTCATCGCCGGAAAAATCGAATTTCAAAACGTCGGATTTGTCTATCCTGATTCAGGAATTAAAGCATTAGACAACATCTCATTTACTGTGACTCCAGGAAAATCACTTGCTATTCTCGGAAAAACGGGAAGTGGCAAATCAACGATTGCTAATTTACTTCTTCGTATGTATGATCCTACAGAAGGAAAAGTATTGATAGACAACATAAACATTGAAGCACTTTCCCTTACTTCTATTCGTAAGCAAACAGGTTATGTTCCGCAAGATGTATTTCTTTTTAGCGATTCCATTGCAAACAATATTGCTTTCGGATTGACTGATGAGATTGATGAGGATAAAAAAAGAGAATTGGTTTACACAGCAGCAAAACAAGCCGTGATCTACGACAACATCGAAGAATTTCCAAAAAAATTCGAAACAATGATCGGTGAAAGAGGAATCACTTTATCAGGTGGACAAAAGCAAAGGCTTTCAATTGCACGTGCAATTATAAAGCATCCGAAAATTTTAATATTTGACGACTGCCTAAGTGCCGTTGATACAAACACCGAACGAAAGATCCTCGACAATCTTGAGCAGATCATGAAAGGAAGAACTTCTCTCATTATTTCACATCGAATTTCAAGTGTGAAGCATGCGGATGAGATTATTTTTCTGGATGGAGGAAGAATTATTGAACGGGGTGATCACGACGTCTTGATGCAAAAGAATGGAGAGTACGCAGCATTGTTTGAAAAGCAAATGCTTGAGGAGTTGGAAGCCTAAAATGGTTTCAGGATGCACCTTTGCAGGTTGGGTTCCACCACACTTTCACCCTTCAAACTCAAAGCACAAACTACACTAATAAAACTTGAGGATGTGTAAGTGGATGTTAAAAGAAAGTACCGTGCAAATTAGTACGACGTGTTATTCACTATTCACTATTTACTTAAAAAGGCGTGTCCTCTTTCATATCATTCATCCTCGACCCCACGATCATCCTGTTATTCGGAAATGTAGAAACACTTCCGCCCGATGAGCCTTCGCCTTCCATGTCGCCTTCGCTGGCGTCAAGGTCGGTGAATTTCGCTAAATGATTGATGAACTTTAATCGTACCGTATCCAATGCACCATTTCTGTGCTTGGCAATGATGATCTCTGCTGTGCCTTTCGTCGGATTGTTATCTTCGTCGAATTCGATTCCATAGTACTCCGGTCGATAGATGAAAGTAACCATGTCCGCATCCTGCTCGATCGCACCTGACTCACGTAAGTCACTTAGCTGCGGACGTTTTGATCCACCGCGCGACTCTACTGCACGACTCAACTGCGACAATGCAATTACCGGAACATTCAATTCTTTCGCCAAGGCTTTCAATGATCGCGAGATCGTACTGATCTCCTGCTCACGATTGCCACTCTTTGCATCAACTTCTGAACGCATCAATTGTAAGTAATCGACAACGATCATTTCAATGCCATACATCGCTTTCAAACGACGACATTTTGAACGAAGATCGAAGACTGATAATGACGGCGTATCATCTATATAAACCGGCGCTGAAGAAAGCTTGCCTGTCATTGAAACCAGCTTCTGCCATTCTGTATTGTCTAGAGTTCCTTTACGTAATTTATCAGATGGAATTCCGGTCTCAGACGAGATCATACGTTGCACCAACTGCACTGACGACATCTCCAGGGAGAATACTGCTATCGGACGATTGAATCCAATGGCAGCATTTCGTGCAAGTGATAATACGAATGCAGTTTTACCCATACCAGGTCGTGCGGCAATAATGATAAGATCTGATTTCTGCCAGCCGGAAGTAATTCTGTCGAGATCTGTGAATCCACTTTGTACTCCGGTAACTCCTGTACCATGTAATCGTGCTGCTTCAATTTGCTTGTAAGCTTCACTGACCATCGTACTCATCTCCTGATAATTTCTTCGGATATTTCCCTGAGCAACTTCGAAAAGATTTTTTTCCGCTTTATCTAAAAGCATGAATACATCGGAAGTATCTTCATATGCATCTTTTATCGTTTCGGCAGAAATACGGATCAACTCACGCTGAATGTGCTTTTGAAGAATGATCCTGGAGTGATATTCAATATTTGCAGCAGATGCTACACGATTGGTAAGTTGTGTGATCGCATATGGACCACCTACTATATCAAGCTCCCCGCTTTTCTTTAGTTCATTCGTAACAGTAAGGATATCGATTGGCTCAGATCGTTCGAACAATCTTCTGATTGCTTGAAAAATCAGTCGATGTGAATCTTTATAGAACGAATCCGGATGAAGTATGTCAATCACTTTTGTCAATGCATCCTTCTCCAACATCAAAGCACCTAAACATGCTTCTTCCAGATCCAATGCTTGTGGCGGAAGTTTACCGAATTGCTGTGCTTGAAAAGTGTTCAGCGTAGATTTGCTACTTGGAACACGTTTTTTTGCAAGCGAATCGTTATAGTTGGGTTGACCTTGATCTGACATTTTCGATTTTACTGTACCGTGTTTTTAATACGATTTTTGATGATAAAAATTTTGCTAAAAGGGATGCGAAGCTAGTTAAAACCGTCTGCTGAAGTCGAGTTTGTTAATAACTTTAGTACCTTTGAAAAAAGTTGATTTAAATGTACAAAATTAGCCCAAAGGGCAAACTATTTTTTTTGAAAGCATTGAAAATCTTTACAATAGATTTATGCCTTTTTGCAGTCCTGATTTCAATCTTCATTTCCTGTAAAAAAGAGCAACCTGTCTTTCCTTTACTTACAGGAGAAATTTCTACTCCGTCGGATGGATTTAATTGCTATTTTGGCGATACGATCATTGTTTCCGGAACTATCAACTGCGACTACCCTATCTTATTTGCATCGGTAGGATTAATCGACAATAATTACGCTACTGCCGTTCCGGGTACACTATTGGGAACAAATGCCGGAACGACACTCAGTTTTTCACAGAGTTTTATTCTGGACAATCCGTATGCCTCTTCGGGCGATTATTTCCTGAAAATTAGTGCTATCTCGCAAGGTCAAAATATTGAATTAACTGCGCTCAGAAAAATTCATGTTACTGCGATTCCACGAACAACTTTAAAAAGTTATTGTATCCTGGGCAGCACAAATAATCCAAGTCTTTACGAATTCGATGGCACAACATCAACTTTGCTCAACTCATATAATTTTAATTTTATCGATTTAAAAATTGATAGTCGATATAAACGAATTTATTTGTGTGGTAAAGAAAAGGTCATCGGACTAAATTCTGAAAATCTCAATGAAGAATATCAGCTCTCGCCTATGGCATTAAATTCAGATTCTTTTCTTTCATCTGAATTGTTTTCAGGTCAATTAAATTTGAGTAGAAATGATGGCAATATCGTTTTCTATAATCGCGATGGACAACGGCAAGGTGAAACAGGTGAAAATGTTTTTATCCGGCCACTCCTGACCTATTCAACAAACGACTATTTATACACATCCATTCTAAAAAATGGTGACAGAAAAATCTATGTCTATTTCCGTCCGAGCGGTGTACCTTACAAAGAATTATTGATTGATTTTGACATCATCGGCTTTAATAAAATCACTGAAAAGGAGGTGCTGGTCTTTGCAAACAAAAATGGTCACACTCTCATTTACTTATACCTTTTAACCGGAAATACTGTACAATTGCTTAAAGACATCCCATCAACAATACTAAATGGTTTTTATTCAAATTATTCAGGTACAAATTACCTCTTGTCTAACACCGGAATAATCAAATACGACTACCCTACCAATTCCACCATGACAGTAAATAATGGCGTTTTTTCAGGCATGAATTACGATGAAGTAAATGACATACTATACTGTTTTTCAGGTAGTAATGTCAAGCAACTTCAGGGAACTTCTTATGCAGATCTGGGTGACCAATTGATGCCGGATAGTGTGATGGCTGTGTCGGTCCTGTATTCAAAATGAGCGAAGGCATTTGCATTTCCTTAGTTTCTAACTGCCTAAATTTTAATTAATAATTAATAATTAATAATGGCTATTTACAACATGAATTACACATTTTCAATTTCGATCTTTATTATAGGTAGCATTAGCCAAAAAATCCATAAATCCTGTAATCCCGGTCAGATTTACTATATTGCAAACCTAAATCAACCCTAAAAAGAATGAATTTTCTTGACTTCGAAAAACCAATTGCTGACCTTATTGAGCAGATTGAAAAGCAGAAAGCGATTGGAGAAAAAAGTAAAGTTGATGTGAGTGTTGCTGTTCGTCAGTTGGAATTGAAATTGGCGGAAACACGGAAAAACCTCTACTCTGATCTTACTCCTTGGCAAAGAGTTCAGCTTTCTCGTCATCCGGATCGCCCTTATACATTAGCTTATATAGATGCCATCACCGATAAGAACTTTGTTGAGCTTTTTGGTGACCGTACTGTAAAAGATGATAAAGCGATCGTTGGCGGACTTGGCTCTATAGACGGACAAACAGTGATGTTCATCGGACAGCAGAAAGGAACTACCACGAAACAACGTCAGTTCCGAAATTTCGGAATGGCAAATCCTGAAGGATATCGTAAGGCACTTCGCTTGATGAAAATGGCCGAGAAATTCAATAAACCTGTCGTTACACTGATCGATACTCCCGGCGCATTTCCCGGACTGGAAGCAGAAGAACGTGGACAAGGTGAAGCCATTGCGAGAAATCTTTTTGAAATGGCCAGACTGAAAGTTCCTATCATCTGTATCATCATTGGCGAAGGTGCGTCAGGCGGTGCTTTAGGTATCGGTATCGGCGACAAAGTGCTTATGCTGGAAAATACATGGTACTCTGTGATCTCTCCGGAATCCTGCTCTTCCATTTTGTGGAGAAGCTGGGACTACAAAGAGAAAGCTGCTGAAGTATTGAAACTTACTGCTGATGATATGTTGAAGCAAAAACTTATCGACGGTATCATCAAAGAACCAATCGGCGGCGCTCACACTCAACCGGAACAAATGTTCAAGATCGTCAAACATGAGATCCTTAAACATCTCAAAGAATTAAAAAAAGAAACACCTAAAGAGCTCGTCGATAAACGCATCGACAAATTCTGCGCAATGGGCGTTGTCGTTGAATAAATTTTTTTTCACTTAAACTTAGTATCGTGTCATCAGAATCACACATGAATGAGGCTATCCGCCTTTCATTCGAAACCATGCGCAACAATACCGGCGGACCATTTGGCGCTGTCGTCGTAAAAGACGGCAAAGTCATTGCCCACGGCTACAACAAAGTTGTCTCTACAAACGATCCAACCGCACATGCAGAAGTAGTAGCGATTCGTGAAGCATGCAAAGCTCTCAATACTTTTCAGTTGGATGGATGTGAGATCTATACTAGCTGTGAACCTTGTCCGATGTGTATGTCAGCAATTTATTGGGCGCGACCGGATAAAGTCTATTACGCAAATTCAAAAGAAGATGCAGCAAATATTGGCTTCGATGACAATTTTATCTATGAAGAATTAGCATTACCATATGAAAAAAGAAAAATTCCTCTAATTCGCATGATGGACAAAGAAGCATTGGAAGCTTTTAAAGAGTGGATGAGTAAATCCGACAAAGTCGAATACTGATTTTTAAATTCGCAAATACAACAGCCGGTGATATCCTTTCCAAATTGCAAGATCAATATCGGATTGCACATAACTGAAAAGCGTGCAGATGGATTTCACAATCTGGAGTCCATCATGACTCCTGTTCACTGGCATGACATTTTAGAAATTGTGAAGGGAGAAGAAAATGCTTCCGATGTTGAATACAAATCGACAGGCATCCGGATCTATGGCGCAAAAGAAACCAATCTTTGTGTAAAAGCATATCAACTCCTGGCAAAAGATTTTTCATTGCCACCGGTAAAAATTCATTTACATAAGATCATTCCGATCGGCGCCGGCCTTGGCGGCGGATCTTCTGATGCTGCTTTTGCCTTGTCAATGTTAAATTCCATCTTCAAATTAAATATTAACGAAGAAACGCTTGACAATTATGCGGCTCGACTTGGTAGCGACTGTCCATTTTTCCTACACAACAAAACGATTTTCGCCTATGAAAGAGGTGATAAATTTGAGCAAGTAAAAACTTCCGGAAAAGAGTATGTAATTGTTTTAGTGAAACCAAAAGTTCACGTCAATACAACTGAAGCATACTCATGGATCAAACCTGTAAAGCGAAAACAGTCATTGAAAGATCTGATTCAACAACCTATTGAATCATGGAAAGAAAATATCTTCAACGATTTTGAAACACCTGTCTTTGAAAAATATCCGGCCATCAAAAATATCAAAGCCCGACTCTACAAACTCGGAGCGCTATATGCAAGTATGAGTGGCAGCGGCTCGACTGTTTTTGGAATTTTTCAGGATGAGAAACATCTGGACACTTATTTTCGGTCGAGTACGATATATCAAGGAAAAATAACAATCTAATTCTGCGGTTTTTCTGCGTATTCTGCGCAATTCTGCGGGAAATAATTTATAGTGGTTTTCTCCCGCAGATTTTCGCAGAATACGCAGAAAAACCGCAGAAGATTAATTCTCGCTCCCTTGCTTAAACACTGAACTAAACAGATCCTTAAACCTCAATCCCGACGTCAAACTGTTTTTACTCAGCATTGAAAATTCAGATAGTCCGTGCAACAAGAATTCCATCAACATCAACTTATCTTGAGGAGCAACTTTTGGGAAATATTTTTTTACCAGATCTGCTAGTCCGGGAACGCCATTGAGGGCTTTTGTATAATCTTGCTCTGATGCATCATTCAAAATATCAATTGCATTTCCATTGCTGAACCATTCAATCACTTCCAGATATGGATTTGCTTCTTTCTTGCGTTTCATTTTTTCCGGATCAGGGAAATAGTTTTTGAACTGATGACGAATCGATTTACTAATGAGATTCTGGGCAACGATCATCGCTCCCTCCTGCTCGCCTTCATACACTAGTTCTATCTTTCCAGATATCGAAGGAATAATTCCCCAGAAATCCGAAATGCGAATATGTGTTTTAGACTCTCCATTGATGATCATCCGTCGTTCTGCTGCAGAGAAAATAGTTTCGTAAGCCGAAATTGTCAGACGAGCAGACACACCACTCTTCGGATCAACAAACTCATTACTCCTTGCCTCAAATGCTATTTGCTCAAGCAAGTTCTCAATCAACTCATGACTCGTAATATTCTTTTTCTGCGAGTCGCTAAGTTCTGCTTCTTGCAATGTGATCTCTTTTGCGGTTTCAATATCTTTCGGATAATGCGTCAGGATCTGACTTTCAATTCTGTCTTTCAATGGCGTTACGATCGATCCACGATTCGTATAATCCTCCGGATTGGCTGTAAACACAAATTGTATATCCAATGGCAATCGCAATTTGAAACCACGGATTTGAATGTCGCCCTCTTGCAAAATGTTGAACAACGAAACCTGAATTCTCGCTTGAAGATCGGGTAATTCATTAATAACAAAAATTCCTCTATGTGCTCTCGGAATCAAACCAAAATGTATCACACGTTCATCTGAATATGGCAATTTCATTGCTGCTGCTTTTATCGGATCTACATCACCAATTAAATCAGCAACAGAGACATCAGGTGTTGCTAACTTTTCAGTGTAACGTTCACTTCTGTGCATCCAGGCGATCTCCGTTTCGTCGCCATGTTTTTCTAAGATGTCGAGCGCTTGTCTCGATAACGGATTCATCGGATCATCATTCAACTCGTTCCTTTAACAAATGGAATATACTCATCCAACAAATTCGTCATCAATCTTGCTATACGCGTTTTTGCCTGACCACGCAATCCCAGCAAAAGAATATTGTGACGAGAAAGTATCGCTCTTTCAATATCAGGAATTACGGTCTCATCAAATGCTTTTATCGAATCAAAGATCTTTTCCTTTTTCGCCAACTTCACGATCAGATTCGCCCGCAATTCCTCTTTGATCGATTTACTCTCATACCCCGAAGCCTTCAATTGCCCCAGTGTTTTTATTTTCAAATATTTTTCCATATCAATACTTTTCATTATTAAAATAATTTTTATTTCCTAAAGTAAACGACCCCTTTGGGTTTGAGTTATTAACTATTAACTTTACCTTAATTAAATCTTCTTCCGTCTGTTTTTCTCGAAGTCTTCAAGCACATATTCTCCCAAACCTTTAAGCGAAGAATAAAATGCTTTACCACCATTTGCCTCGCTAAATTCTCTGATAAACTCTCTCAGATATTCATCTTCCGCAACCATGAAAGTGGTGATCGGTATTTTCAACTTCCTACATGCTGAAGCCAGATTCAAACATTTGTTTACGATCTTTCTATCAAGGCCAAAACTATTCTTATACAAATTCGCACCTTCCTTTATACACGATGGCTTACCATCGGTGATCATGAAGATCTGCTTATTCGGATTTTTCCTACGTCTTAAAATATTCATTCCCAACTCAAGTCCTGCCACAGTATTCGTGTGGTATGGACCAACTTGCAAATAAGGCAAGTCCTTCACTTCTATCTGCCATGCCTCATCACCAAAAACAATTACATCCAGTGTATCTTTTGGATATCGTGTACGAATCAATTCAGCAAGAGCCATTGCAACTTTTTTTGCAGGCGTAATTCTGTCTTCTCCATACAAGATCATCGAATGTGAAATATCGATCATCAGAACTGTTGAAGTTTGAGTCTTGAATTCTTTCTCATGCACTTCCAGATCACCTTCCATGATGTGGAAATCCGAAACGCCATGATTGATCTGTGCATTTCGGATCGAATCTGTCATAGAGATCTGATCTGCAGTATCACCAAAACGATATTCCCGGTGATCACTTGTCATCTCATCACCATTTCCCATGAACCGAGTACGATGATTGCCTTGGCCGGCTTTTTTCATCTTACCAAAAACTTCTTCCAATGCATTTTTGCGAATGGTTTGTTCGGTTTTTGGTGTTATCGATAAATTACCGTCATTGGCATCTTCCTTTATATATCCTTTGCTCTTGAGGTCATTGATAAAATCAGCCATTGTGTATTTATCATCCGTAAGCTTATGTTCACGGTCAAGTTCATTCAACCAATTCATCGCTTCATGAACATCACCGCTGGTATAATTCAACAATTGCATAAAAATACCAAACAACCTTTCAAATGGATCCTGACTCTTATCGTCCGGTAAAAACTTACTAAATCTGTGTCCTAACATTTTAATTTCTCCTGATCCCAAAGGTAAGCAATTGCATTTACGAAAATCGGCATTTCCCTGGTTTTAAATATTGAACAAATACCTTAATAAAAAGTTCATTTAAGCTTAATTTCTCCCCTTAATATTAATTATCTTTCACAAATGAATGCTTTAAAGATCTTCAAATCGTCTGCCGGCTCCGGTAAAACTTTTACACTTGTCAAAGAGTACCTTAAGCTCGTATTGGCTCATCCTGAAGATTATCGCTCTATACTTGCCATTACTTTCACCAACAAAGCGGCCGAAGAAATGAAAAGCCGGATCGTTGAAGCTTTGGTCGATCTTTCTTCCGGAAACAAGAGTCCATTACTGGAAATTCTGGAAAAGGACTTGCCAAAAGTCAATATTCGGGTACGTGCTGAAAAGTCATTGAAAAACATTCTGCACGATTACTCATCATTCTCTGTTAGCACAATTGACAGTTTTTTTCAACGCATTCTTAGAGCATTGGCTAGAGAAATACATCTTCCTCTGAAAATGGAGGTTGAAGTTAGTACTGATGATGCTATTCTCGCTGTTACAGATTCCATTTTACGCGAAGTTGGCAATGACAAAGAACTTACTGATTGGCTTACTGACCTTGCCCTACAGAAAATGGGTGAAGAAAAAGGTTGGAATATTGAAAATGATATCGGCGTTGTCGCAGGAGAATTGTTCAAAGAAGATCATCATAACAAAAAAATATTATCAAGAGAAGATATAAAGCGAATTTATCTGGAATTAAATCGCACAAGAAATGTCTTCACAAACAAACTCAAAAAGATCGGTGATGAAGCATTGAGTATTATTTCTGGCGCCGGATTTTCTCTTAACGATTTCTCCTATAAAGAAGCTGGTGTTGCCGGATATTTTCAAAAAATCTCGAATCCGAAAAATGCAGCCTCCTTTTTGACAGGAAGCCGTGTTGAAAAAGGTATCGATGATCCTACTTCATGGACTTCTAAAAAGAGTGAGTACAAAAGCACATTAGACGATCTTGTTTCTACTGCTTTATTACCTCTACTTCAAAAAGCGGTTGCCATAGTTGACAATGAATACCGGGAATATATTACTGCAAATGAAGTGCTGAAGAAAATTTATCTCTTTGGACTTGTCAACGATCTGCAAGATAAATTCCGCGAATACAGAAAAGAAAACAATGTCATCCTTCTTTCTGATACAACAAAGTTACTCGGCGACATGATCGAAGGGAATGACACTCCTTTTATCTATGAAAAAACTGGAAATCGATTCAAGCATTTATTGATCGATGAATTTCAGGACACGAGTTTATTGCAATGGAAAAACCTGCTTCCCCTTGTTGTAAATGCACTTGGAAGTGGATTCATGACGCTTATTGTTGGCGATGCAAAACAATCCATTTATCGTTGGCGTGGCGGAAACATGAATTTACTGATTCGTGATATCTTCACTGATCTTGTCAATTTCAAATCTATCATTCAACCGGAAGTGCTTTCTACAAATTTCAGAAGCAAAAAAGAAATTGTCTCTTTCAACAACCAGTTCTTTCTAAATGCAAATGAAATCGCAAATGTTCAACTTGACATGAATGATCATCCGATTCTTAACCTTGCTTATGGAAAAGATCTGTCACAAATGGTGGCTTCGAAAAATGATCAAAGCGGATACGTTGAAGTTGATTTCATCAATTCAGAAGATGCAGAAGACGAAGATGGTGAAGCGTTGAAATGGAAAGATCTGGCAATGAAAAATCTTCTCACAGAGATTCGAAATCAGATCGCCAAAGGTTTTTCTTATCGTGATATTTCAATCCTTGTCAGAAAAAATACCGAAGGAAATGAGATTGCAACCTTTCTGCTTGAAAACGAAATCGACAAAATCATCAGTCCGGATTCATTGCTAATTACAGGCTCACCACGGATCAATTTTCTTGTTAACGTCCTGAGATTTTTGGCCGATCAAAAAAATGCAATCGCCCGGGCAGAAGTTTTGTATTACTATGCATTGAACATTGCTAATTTGAAATTCGACAAGCACACTTATTTTTCTGACCATAAAAATTTCAAATACACAGGCAAGACAGGAAAAAAGACAACACTCTTTTTCCTCCTGAAAGTCTCAATGAATCCAACTTCAATTCAATACTTCCTGAAAGCTTTACTAGTCATCTCACCTATCTCGCTAATTTACCAATCTATGAGATCAGTGAACAACTGGTCAATATTTTCGGATTGAACAAAAAACCGGATGCTTTCATTCAACGCTTCCAGGATCTGGTTCTCGAATACAACACCGGATTTGACAGCTCTCTGGAAGGTTTTATCAATTGGTGGGACTCAAGTAAAAAAGTTCGTAATGCATCCGTGATCACTCCGCAAAACGAAGATGCGATTCAGATCATGACGATTCATAGATCCAAAGGACTACAATTTCCAATTGTATTTATGCCTTTCTGCGATTGGAAACTATTGCCAAAATCAAATGAATTGATCTGGCTTCAAACAAATCAAGAACCATTTAGTGAACTTGGTAAAACGGCCTTGGTCACTACGAATGCATTGAAAGAAACTTATTATTCAGAAAATTATAATGAAGAAGTCAATCAGACAGTAATAGACAATATGAATATGCTTTATGTAGCTTTTACAAGAGCAGAAGAAAAACTTTTTATTTATTGCCCACAGGACAACAAGAAAGATCTCAATAGCGTTTCCAAATTGATCAGCAGAACTTGTCACCAACTTGATCCTGAACAAATAGATACTTTTTCCAAAGGCGAAAATTTTATTAAGCCAAAAAGTGACAAAAATAAATTGAATTCAACATCAACAGATCTGAGAATTTATCCATCTAATCGCTGGCAAGATAAACTCTCACTCTCTTCTCATGGAAATGACCTAATTGAAATGATAGAGAAGAAAGACATGACCAAGGTCAATTACGGAATTCTTATCCATGCACTTTTAGCTGAAGTGAAAGACACTTCTGAATTCAAACATCTTGCTGATAAATTTGTCTTTGATGGATTGATAACGGATGATCAAAAGAAAATCCTGCTTGAAGAAGTTGAAACGGTTTTGAAAGTAGAGGAAATCGCCGGACTATTTTCCAAGGAATATGAAGTCAAAGCCGAAAAAGAAATCATACTTCCAACAGGAGAGGTCCTTCGACCTGATCGTGTTATTATTAAAAACAAGGAAGCGATTGTAATTGATTTCAAAAGCGGTCAGCCTCATAAAAAGCATGAAAATCAAGTCACTCAGTATGCAGATATACTTAGGAAAATGGGCTATTCACCTGTTTCATCGAAGCTGGTTTACCTGACAAATCGAAGTGTTATTTCGGTCTAATACGATCTTAGAATTTGCTATTTACGCGATTAAAACTTACGTTTGACCTAGCATTACACAACTATGTACACGAACCGCCCACTACAAATCACATTGATCGACGACGATCCTCAGATGAGAGAAATGTTGAACGATTTTTTTACCGGAAAATATGCTCATTCAGAGGTTAGTACTTATGCCACTGGTGAAGAAGCTTTGAGTAAAATGATGGTCGAACCCCAATTGATCGTTCTGGATTATCACCTTGATTCCAGTGATGCAATGGCAATGAACGGACTTCAAGTATTGAAGAAATTAAAAGACAAATTCCCTAACGTTCCTGTTATATTCTTATCAGGTCAGGAGAAAGCAGAAGTTGCCGCAAATACAATGAAATATGGTGCATACGATTATATCGTAAAAAACGAAAGTGCTTTTCACAGACTTGAAATCTTATTCAACAATATTCTCGGACATGTTGAATTGAAGAAAAATTTAGGTGCGCAGAAATTCTTCAATGGCATCCTGGTAGCATTGGTAGCAGCAATGATCATTGGAATTATTGTTTCAAAAATGTCTTAAGGACAATTTTCAACTTGACAGAAAATAACAGATATCATTTTCTGGATAGTAGTCGCGGAATAGCTGCATTTATTGTCTTGATGGCACATACGATCAAGACATTTTCTCCGACTTTCTTTCAATCTTCATTCAGTTTTCTCTGGGATTCCGAAGCTGCCGTCCTTTACTTTTTTATTCTCAGCGGATACGTTCTGACAGAATCAATTCGAACTGAACGACTCACTCCTTCGTCCTATTTCAACTTTTCAGCGAAAAGAATTTGTCGAATTTATCCGGCATTTCTTATCGTATTAATTCTCTCCTTTCTTCTCTATCCACTCTTTAATTCACCTGTCAATGGTTGGTTACAAGAATATTGGCAGAAGCTACCAACTTCATTCGATGTTATCAAACAGTCAATTTTAATTGCTAGAATTCCGAATGAACCTGCCGGAAGAATTCTTCCACACGACTGGACGCTGTCAATAGAAATTTTGATTTCACTTGCGCTGCCGATTTTAGCTTGGATCTCCAAACGCAGCTCTTGGCTTGTGGTTGTAATGACTTATGTATTGGTAAAAACCTTACCAATCGATTCTTTTATTTTTGATTTCGCTATAGGAGTTTTCATTTCTACTAAAAAGGACTACTTGATTTCTGTTTGGAAAAAAATGAACCTTTTGGGACACGGTTTCATCATCCTTTTTGCAATAATCCTGACTCAGATCAGTAAACTTCTGCCCGATTACTCGGGTCAGATAGAGACTTTCATGATACATTCAAAGAGTTGGGGTCTCGGAATTCTATTAATTTCACTAATTTCCTCGATTCGGGTGCAAAAATTCCTTACGAATAAATTCCTTATGCTTCAGGGAAAAATCAGCTACAGTTTCTACTTGGTTCATTTAATAATAATTGGAATTCTTTTCAAATGGCAACCTGAACTGTCTGTGATTTCGGCTTTCATTCTCTGCTTTTCGGCTTCATTTCTACTATCGGTTTTACTTTACAATTCCGTTGAAAAGCGTTGGAGTCAAGTTGGTAAAAAGTGCTTTTCCGGTACAAAAGGACAATAAAATACCTACCTTTGCGGTCAAATTTCTAAAGTATGTCAAACGGTATTTATCAAGTTCCGGTCGCTATAAACGAACCGGTTTTAAATTATGCGCCGGGTAGCCCTGAGCGTGCATCTATAAAAGCAGCATTGAAAAAAATGCGTAGCGAAGTCAGAGATATACCAATGTATATTGATGGCAAAGAAGTTCGATCAGATAAACAAGGACAGATTCGTCCACCTCACGACCATCAGGCTGTTGTAGCCAATTACCATCAGGGAAATAAGACTCATATTGAATCAGCAATAAAAGCAGCGCTGGCTGCCCGTGAAAAATGGGCTTCGCTAGACTGGGAACATCGTGCGAGTATCTTTTTAAAAGCTGCTGAATTATTAGCAGGACCTTATCGTGCTCTTATTAATGCAGCAACGATGGTTGGGCAAAGCAAGAGCATATACCAGGCAGAGATTGATGCTGCATGTGAAATGATCGATTTCCTTCGCTTCAATGTTCAATACATGCGCGAGATATACACTCAACAGCCGATATCATCTAAAGGTGTTTACAATCGATTAGAGCAACGTCCGCTGGAAGGATTTGTATTCGCATTGACTCCGTTTAACTTCACTGCCATCAGCGGAAATTTACCTTCTTCTGCGGCCATGATGGGAAATACCATCGTCTGGAAACCTGCCAACACACAGATTCTTGCAGCAAGTATTATGATGCAGGTATTCAATGAAGCCGGTGTTCCTCCCGGTGTAATCAACCTGGTTTATGTTTCAGGTCCTGAAGCCGGCGAGGTAATTTTCAATCACCCTGAATTTGCAGGCATTCACTTTACAGGTTCCACTTCAGTATTCCAAGGAATCTGGAAAACAATTGGCAATAACATTCACAAATACAAAAGCTATCCGAGGATCGTTGGAGAAACAGGCGGGAAAGATTTTATTCTTGGTCACCCTTCTGCTGACGTTGATGCATTGATTACAGGGTTAACTCGTGGAGCGTTCGAATATCAAGGACAAAAATGTTCTGCTGCTTCTCGTGCCTATATTCCGAAAAGTTTATGGCCTGCTGTTAAAGAAGGCCTTATTCGCGATATCAATTCTTTCAAGATCGGACCTACTGAAGATCTTGGCAATTTCTTTAATGCTGTAATCGACGAAAAAGCATTTGACAAACTTGCAGGTTATATTGACGATGCGAAAAAGAATCCGGATGTGAATGTAGTTGTCGGTGGTACTTATGACAAATCGAAAGGTTGGTTCATTCATCCAACAGTACTTGAAGTCAAAGATCCATACTATGTAACAATGTGCGAAGAATTATTCGGTCCTGTACTTACGATCTATGTTTACGACGACAATAAATTTGACGAAGTACTTGACACAGTCGACAAAACAGGAACGTATGCATTGACAGGAGCTATCTTCTCTCAAGATCGCTATGCCGTTGACAAAGCCATGAAAAAACTGGTGAATGCGGCAGGTAACTTTTACATTAACGATAAATGTACAGGCGCTGTTGTCGGACAACAACCTCTTGGCGGTGGACGTGCAAGCGGGACCAACGACAAAGCAGGTTCAGCATACAACCTTCTTCGTTGGGTAACCCCTCGGACGATCAAAGAAACGTTTGATCCGGCGAAGGATTATAGATATCCGTTCTTGAATCCTGAAAATTAGAAGGAAAAACGTTTTCAGGATACAGGTTTCAGGTTTGTAGGTTCAGAAGCTGCAAACCTAAAATCTGTATCCTGAAAATCCCTATTAACACCCTTTTGTTATAAACCACCTTTCTGCTATTCCAAACTTCCTCTAATTCCCCTTATCTTCACCCCATGAAAGCCCCAAAATTCCCCATGCTTGTAAAAGTACTTCCGTATTTGAACAACCGCTATTTTCTTACCGGACTGGGATTTTTAATTTGGATCAGTTTTTTCGATCGGAATGATTTCATTACTACCTGGACTTACAGTAAAAAATTAAAAACAGTTCAGAAAGAAAAACTTCATTATGAGGAGGGAATAAAACTCCACAAAGCACAGCTCCAGGATTTGCATTCAAGTAAAGAAAATCTGGAAAAATATGCCCGTGAACAATACAACCTCAAAAAGGAGAATGAGGATGTTTTTTTGATTGTAGAAAAATAATTTCAATGAAGAATGAAAAATGAATCCAGATAGCTATCGGGATGAAAAATGAATGTTCATAACAAGCATTGCTACTCATTACTTACCTATTACAACTCACTAATTTCAAAATTCCCCAAACACCCTTCGCATTGCATCAGCAATTTCGCCTAGCGTAGCGTCATTTTCTGCTGCATCAATTATAACCGGCATTAGATTCCCTGTGCCTCTGGCTGTTTCTTCTACTGCTTTTATACAAGCTTGAGTTTTGACTTCATTTCTTTCTGATCGCAATTTTTTCAATTTGTCAATCTGCAAAGTACGAATGGAATCATCAACAGAAAAAACTTTATCAAATGGTGGCTCTTCCATTGTGAATTGATTCACGCCAATTATAATTCTTGTGTTGTCTTGAATTGATTGCTGATATTCATACGACGCTCTGGCAATTTCATTCTGAATATACTGCGCTTCTATTGCATCAACTGATCCACCCATTGCATCGATCTTATTGATATACTCCCAGGCCTTGGCTTCCGTTTCATCGGTCATCGACTCAATGAAGTATGAACCTGCTAATGGATCAACTGTATCCACTACTCCACTTTCATAAGCAATTACCTGCTGAGTACGCAAAGCTATCCTTGCTGCTTCTTCTGTCGGCAAACTGATTGCTTCATCGTATCCATTTGTATGCAGCGATTGAGTTCCACCTAGCACAGCTGACAAAGCCTGCAATGTAACACGCATAATGTTGTTCATCGGTTGCTGAGCAGTTAATGTCGATCCGCCGGTTTGTGTATGAAATCTCAACATCATCGAACGTGGATCTTTCGCTCCCAATTCCTGCATGATCTTCGCCCACATTCTCCGGGCTGCTCTGAATTTAGCTACTTCCTGGAATACGTTATTGTGAGCATTAAAGAAAAAAGACAAACGCTTACCAAAAACGTCAATGTCCAATCCCTTTTCAATCGCAGCTTTCACATATGCTTTTCCATTCGCCAATGTAAATGCTAACTCCTGTACTGCTGTCGATCCGGCTTCGCGAATGTGATATCCGGAAATGGAAATCGTATTCCACTTCGGAATTTCTTTGGAACAATATTCAAAAATATCCGTGATGATTCGCATAGATTGCTTTGGCGGATAAATATAAGTTCCACGTGCAGCATATTCTTTTAGAATGTCATTTTGAATTGTTCCTGAAATTTTCTTTAAGTCAGCTCCTTGCTTTTTTGCAAGCGCAACATAAAAAGCCAGCAATATCGACGCCGTTGAATTGATCGTCATCGATGTGCTTATGGTTTCCAGTTTGATTCCATCAAACAAGATCTCCATATCACGCAATGAATCGATTGCTACACCTGCTTTTCCAACTTCTCCATCGGAAAGATCATGATCTGAATCGTAACCGATCTGCGTAGGAAGATCAAATGCAACCGATAAGCCTGTTGTTCCTTGACTTAACAAATAATGATAGCGCTTATTGGATTCTTCTGCAGTACTGAAACCGGCATATTGCCGCATCGTCCACAACTTACTGCGATACATATCTGGTTGAACACCGCGAGTAAATGGAAATTCTCCCGGAAGATCTTTCACTCCTGAATGATCTGTATAGACTTGTTTTATCTCTATCCCGCTTTCGGTAACTATCTTTTTCTCTGACACTGAACAATTTTTTTAGCAACAATTAATTGCACTATTAACTTATCAATCGCTTGGCTTCCGATTTCACAAAATCAACTGCTCTTTGCGTCGGCAGATTTTCAAGTTTCAATACCTGTTCGAAAATATTCGTACTCATCTGAATTCCTGTTCCATTATTTCCAACATGATTGAAGGCATTGTTCACAATTCTGATCATATCTTCTTTTGCATTTTTCACCTCATCCCAGGCATTCTCTGATACATAAATTTGCTGTGACAAATTATGCTCAAATTCGGCACGAATTGTTGAAACAAGATCCGATTGCAGCTGCTGTGCTGACATTCCACCACGATGAACTCTCACAAGTATTGAATTGGGCGCTATTCTTTCCAGGAAAAGAACCAATCTTTCATAGGCTTGTAACTTCAATGGTAAAGATTCCTTCTGACGAGCAGCTTTATCTTCCATCACACGCATCTGAACATCCTTTTCAATAAATTTTCTTGTCATGGCGCTTTGAGTATCCAAAGCTCGCTTTGTAACAAGAAACATCCCCATCAATACAAGTACTGCAGGAACAAAATATAGCAAAACATCAGTCATAGTCTTTGTGGTTTCCATAAGTTGTAATTACCAGGCACGGTATTTTGTTGATTCTTCGAATAAATACTTTAGCAGATCTTTTTCTTTCTTTCCAAATTCAAGATGACGACGTTCATACACTCGACTTGCTACTTCTGAAGCATCTTCTAAACGATAAGAAGCAAATCCTTCTGACCCTCCCCATGAAAACGAAGGGACAAATTTCGGCGGGAATCCATTCCCAAAAATATTGGCACTCACACCAACAACAGTACCTGTGTTGAACATTGTGTTGATGCTGCATTTTGAATGATCACCCATGATCAATCCACAAAATTGAAGACCTGTATTAATGTAATCATGCTCTTGATAGCTCCATACTTTTACTTTGGAATAATTATTCTTGAGATTAGAGTTATTTGTATCGGCTCCTAGGTTACACCATTCTCCTAAAACAGAATTCCCTAAAAATCCATCGTGAGCTTTGTTTGAATATCCGAAGATCACTGAATTACTGATCTCACCAGCTACTTTGCAGTGAGGCCCAACTGTTGTTGCACCATAGATCTTTGCTCCCATCTTTACCGCTGAATGATCACCTATCGCAAATGGACCACGTATCATTGCACCTTCCATTATTTCCGAGTCTTTGCCTACATATATGCATCCGCTTGCTGCATTCAAATTCGCACATTCAACAACTGCACCCGGCTCAAGAAAAATATTCTCCGGATTAATTACTCTGTTAGAGCTACTGAGCGGTTGTGACTTTCTTCCTTTTGTCAGAAGTACAAAATCAGATTGAAGCTCCTTTTCATTTTTTGAGAATATGTCCCAAGGAAAAACCAAACGGTCAAATTTAGATTGAGTTACTCTTGACTTTTCTATTTTGACATCAGTAAAATTTTTCAGACCATCCTGCTTTCCACTTCGTATTGCCAGAATAAGATCATCAGAAATAAGTGCCTCACCGATATTCAACGATTTGATCTCTGCAACTAATTCCGTCGTTGGAAGTAACGAACCATTAATAAAATAATTGTCGTCAGACACAGACACCGGAAATAATTCCTGAAGATATTGTTCAGTTAGAAATGAACATTTCGCCTCACAAATTTTTTCCCACTTCTCACTGATCTTTAAGATGCCGATTCTTATATCTGCAATCGGCCTTGTATATGTTAACGGTAGCAAAGTACTACGCGTCTGATCATCGAATAAAATTATGTTCATAGTGACATTCAATTTGAGTTCTCAAAATTAAGATTTGTGGATAATAAAAAAAGGCTTCCTGTAAAAACAAGAAGCCTTTTTTCAAAAATATTGTCTAAGAAGGAACAACTTATTTGGTTACTTCTTTCTTTTTAGCATAACGAGTACGGAACTTGTCCACACGTCCGGCAGTATCGATAAGTTTCATCTTACCGGTATAGAATGGATGCGACATGTGGCTGATCTCCAATTTAACTAATGGATATTCATTGCCGTCCGTCCATTTTACGGTTTCTTTTGTTTCGATTGTTGAACGCGTAATGAAAGAGTAGTCGCAAGATGTATCCTTGAAAACCACTAATCTATAGTTCTTTGGGTGAATGTCTTTCTTCATGATTGGTCAAAATTGAGGCTGCAAAAATAAGCTTTTTTATTGTTTATGCAAATCATTTGTATACTTTTTTAAGCCGATTTCGCTCTTTTTCTTGCATTTTTCCCGATAAATCCGTTTTAACATCCCGATTCTTTAAATTTACGAGAAATTTTCATTAAAAACACGATTCTACTTGACATTCTGCCAATACCGTTTTATCTTGCTCATTATAGAGAATGACTTGAGGGGATTAACGAAATTCACCAGAATTACCTTGTGAGGTTTTCCTAAACATTGTCTTTTACCGGACCGACAAGGGTCTAATAACTTAATCGCGAAAACGAACGCAAACTATCAGCCTAAATTTATTATGAAGGAAGAACTAATCCTGAAGCTCGAAGAGCTTTTGAAGGAAGACGCATCAGAGGACACTATCACACGCGCTAATGAAATCAAAAACGATTATCTGAAAGCCTGTGAAACGGTTACGCAAGACCAATTACAAAAATTCTTAGAAGACGGCGGTAATAGCGACGACTTTGAACCTAAAAAGGATCCGTTGGATACCAGGTTTAATGAATTGCTTGTCATCTTCGCTGATCGCGATCACAAACAAAAGAAGGTTCTTCAAAGTGAAATTTCAGGCAAATTAAAAGCAAAAGAAGAGATCGTTGCCGCTATCGAAAAACTGATCGCTGAAGAAGCGAATATCGGGAAAGCATTCCATGCTTTTAAAGAGTTGCAGACGAAATGGAATGAGATCGGAAATGTAAGCTCGAAAGAATATAAAAATCTGCAGAGCATTTACCATCGTCACTCACACAACTTCTATTATAATATGAAGTTGAGTAAAGATCTGCGCGAACTGGATTTTAAACGCAACCTGGAACAACGAACTCAATTGCTTACTAAGATCGAATCGTTATTACCTATGGAATCTATCCGTGGTATTGAGCGAATGATCACTTTATACAGAATGGAATGGTCAGAATTAGGACCTACTCCACCGGAAACTATTGAACCACTTCGTACAAAATACAGAGAACTCCTGGGACAAGTATTCCAAAAAGTGCGTGCCTTTTATCAAGAGCGACAAAAAGATGAAGAAGTTCATCTGGAGGCGAAGAAAAAATTACTTGAAAGAGCAAAAGGAATAGCCGCCGAAAATTTTGAAAATGGTAAGCAGTGGCAGTCAATGACTGAAACACTGAATGGCATCCTGGAAGAATGGAAAAAAGTTGGTTTCGGTCCACGAGCTGAGAATGAAAAAGTCTGGGAAGATCTTCGCGCCGCAATGAATACGTTCTATAATAAGAAACGTGATTACTTTGCCGGTATCAAAAAAGTTCAGAAAGAAGGCCGTGATAAGAAAACTGCAATCATAGAGAAAGCAGAAAAATAGCAGCTACTGCCCACGAATCTTTCGAAGAAGCCACAAAAGAAATTCTCAATCTTCAACAGGAATGGAAAACTGCCGGACATGTAGAACAGTGGGAAGAAAATAAAATGTGGAAACGCTTCCGTGAAGCATGTGATAAATTCTTTACTGCCAAAAGAGAGAAATTCTCTGAACGCGATAATGAGCAATTGAAAAATCTTGAATTGAAAGAAGCGCTTGTTAAAAAAGTTGAGGACTTCACTCCATCCGGAAATACTGAAGAAGATCTGACTACTCTCCGCTCCTTCTCTGAAGAATGGAAAGCCATTTCTCATGTTCCTTTCAAAGAGAAACAAAAGATCTGGGAGAAATTCAAGAACACCCTGGATGCAAAATACGATAAATTAAAACTTGAATCATCGCAAAAACACTTATTGAAATTTAAAAACAGTGTTGATTCACTTTCCAGCAGCGAGGATTCAGGTACAATGCTTCGGAAAGAACAAAGCATAATCAAAGACAAGATCAATAAACTTCAACAGACCATTAACCAGTACGAAAACAATCTTGGATTTTTCCGTAACTCCAAAAACATGGGCGGACTACTTGCAGAAGTAGAAAGCAATCTTGCCCGTGCCCATGAGGAAATGGATATGCTGAAGAAGAAGTTGAAGATGTTTAATGAGGTTCCGGCGAAGTCGTAGGCAGCTGCTAAGCTAAAAATACTTTCTTGGTAAAATGGTCAAAGGTCAAGGGTCAAAGGTAAGGTGGATACCACTTAACCTTTGACCCTTGACCCACTACTGTCCGATTAAACTAATTTCATAGGGCAGTAAATGCTTGCTGCTAGTTCTTGATTTCAATTTTTCTTTTTTTGTTTGCCCAAAAAAAGAAACAAAAAAAGGGCCCAACGCGCACCAAATCATTTGAAACTTCGATTATTAGACACAACCTTGATCAACTTTTCAAATGATTTCGCGCAGCGCGTTGACTCCCCACACAATAACTGTTCTATCTTTGATTAAGAAAGATGTTTGTCAAGAAAATGTGGGGGCTTACTATGAATTTATTCTGAGAACAGTTGATTTAAGTTATAATTTAACGCTTAAATTACACAGTTTGATTTTTATCTGACAGTAATGCCCTTGACCTTTGATCTAAATTATGTTAGACCAATCAATCCACTACAAACAAAAAAGCCCGCAACTCGAAAGTCGCGGGCTCGGATTAGGGAAAACAACGAATTATTTTTGAAGGGCTACTTTTTTAGAAACCTGCATTCCGTTTACATTCAATTTCAGGATATAGAAACCGGATGCTAGATCATCAGTATTGATCGATTCACGATATGTTCCTGCACTTAGTTTTTCTTCTTTTGTACTTGATACAACATTTCCTGCCAATCCAATCAGTTGAATAGACACCACTGCATTTTTCTCCAGAGTAAATTCTGCATTCAATGTAGTTGAGAATGGATTTGGATATGCGTTAAGTTGAATGTTTGATAATTCAAGGTCTGCAATGCCGTTAGATAATCTGTAAGCAACTACTGTGTCACAAACACATGTTGTATCGCCTAATGCATCAATTACACAAACACAAACATTATATGATCCCGGCGTTGCGTATACATATGTAACGTTCGAACCTGAGATGGTTTGCGGTGTGCTACCGTCACCATAATCAATTGTGATAGATGCTGGAGCGCCACAAGGAGTGATCACTGTAAAATTCATTGGAGTTCCTGCCGGATTAGATGAGTCAGGCAAAGCCACAAACACAGGATCACATGCATTTGCTGCTGAAATAGAATTGCAATATGTATCCGTACAACCTGTTGTTGAATCTGTCAAGGTCAAACACACAGTATGTGGACCCGGTTGATTATACAGATGCACAGGATTCGCATCCGTACTTGATGTTCCATCACCAAAGCTCCAGAAATAATTTGAAGCAGCAGTTGATTGATTTGTGAAAGTGTACGTTGTACCTGTTGAATCAACACTGAAAGTATACAATGCTGCACAAGCAGAACTACTACCTGCCGTAAATGTTGCACAAGTAGAATCTGCACATGAAGAATCTTGAATTGCTGCACAAACAACGTAAGTTCCAGCCGAAGCAAATTGATGTGTTACACTCGACATACCTACTCCATTTGCATAAGTACCGTCACCGAAGCTCCAGAAGTATTGAGCATTTGCATTATTTGTTGTACAATAGAATGCTCCAACATTTGACGTTGAAATTGTTCCTGAAAACGCTGCACTGCAATTTTGAAGTCCTGCATAATAAACACTATCACAATATGTGTCAGTACATCCGAATGCTGTTGTAATAGTTAAGCAAACATTGTATGAACCAATTCCAGTGTAATTATGGTTTGGATTTTGTATCACTGAATTTGTTCCATCACCGAAATCCCACTCCCAACGAATAATTGAATCATTGGTAACTGATAAGTCTGTAAAGTCAATTGCATTTGTTGCAGGATTCAATGACGCCACAAAATTTGCAGTACAGCTATTCGCTCCACCTGCACTAACAAATTGACAATTTGTACTAGAACATCCTGAAGAAGTTTGAATGCTTAAACAAACATAATATACTCCCGGTGCGCCATAAGCGTAAGTCGGATTCTGAAGAGAAGAGAAGCCTAATGAATCACCGAAATCCCAACTGTATGAAACAATTGTTGCACCGCTATCTGCTGTCGAATTGTCGATAAAATCAACCATCGTTGTTCCAAGAATTGGCGTACTACTAAAATTTGCAAAACATTGCGTACCGCCATTCTGAATTGCAATTGTCGAACAATAAGTATCTGTACAAGCACTTGCAGAAGTAATCGTTAAGCAAACAGTATATGTTCCGTTTGCTGAATAAACATGGACAGGGTTCGGACCACTTTGTGTTGTGCCATCGCCAAAATCCCAGTCATACGACATAATTGAATCTGCCGAGTAGCTGTTATCTGTAAAGAAAACACCGCCTGGTGCAATTGCACTAGTAAAAGAAGCCGCGCATAGTGGTACTCCACCTTGTCTGGTCAAAACAGAATCGCAATGCGTCGAAGTGCAACTGTCAGAGAAAGTGATAGTGAAACACACAGGAGCATAACCGGTAAAATTATAAGTGTGCGTTGGTTGCTGGTTGACAGCCGATGTTCCATCTCCAAAAGTCCATAACATACTTACGACATTTGCCGAAGAAGTCCAGGTTGGATGAAATTCCAAAATTGTTCCTGTTGAATCATACGTTACCGTATAATTCGCTGAACATTGCGCTTTCGACGAAACTTGTCCGCCAAGAACGAAGAGCATTAACATGAATGCCAATCGTTTCAAATTGAGTAATTTTTCTTTTTTCATAATAGATAAATTAAGGGTTAGGGAAATAATTATTTGTATCCGTTGAATTCCTTGAACAAATGTATAGGACTTATAGTAGTCTGAAAATCAAATTCACACAAATATTACCCATTCAAAAAGCTGCATTTCGCACATAATCGCCATATAACGTCATTTTTTAAGCAATTTAACCCTATTTTACTAAATTTCACCAATAACTCAAACCTATTCAAATAATAAAATACCCCAAAGAATTCTGCGTTTGAAATCTAAATTTATCTTTGCCGACATATGCTGAAATCTGCACTCTACCTGTTCTTCTTCCTGGCGCTTACGACCACTCTGCTTTTCTCTTGCAAGAAAGAAGAATTTGAAACTTCAAGTGGAGTTCAACTTACCTTTTCACAAGACACTGTGATGTTTGACACTGTGTTCACAACGGTTGGAAGTTCAACAGAAGTCTTTACTGTTTACAATACGGAAAGTAAATCAATCTCCATCTCCTCTATTCGTCTGGCTCTTGGCGAACCTTCTAACTTCAGATTAAATGTCGATGGAATGCCGGGAAAATCATTTTCAAATGTCGAGATCGGTCCAAATGATAGCATCTTTATTTTTGTCGAAGTAACTGTCGATCCAAATAATCTGACAACGCCGATGATCGTTGCTGATTCAATTATTTTTGAAACGAATGGAAATGTTCAGGATATAGATCTTGTTGCTTTTGGACAAGATGCATATTTTCATCGGCCGGATCCTAATTCCTCTTCGTTTCCATTCTTTACACTGGGCTGCAATGACGTTTGGAACAATGACAAACCACACGTTATCTACGGTTATGCAATTGTCGATTCTCTTTGTACACTTACGATCAACCAAGGCACAAAAGTTCACCTTCATCCCGGTTCTGCTTTGATCGTATATTCTTCAGCAAGTTTGTTTATCAATGGAACACAACAAGACAAAGTAATAATACAAGGCGACAGATTAGATCCTGATTATGCAGATGTTCCCGGACAATGGGACAAAATATGGATCTATCCGGGTTCAAGAAATTCTTATATCCGAAATGCAATTATTAAGAATGGGAATATTGGCTTACAAGTCGACACGGTAGCCGGTCCGGGAGATTCAACACTTTACCTCGAGAATACAATCGTAAAAACAATGACAGCAAATGCTCTTCTTCTACGCGGTAGTACTGTCTCTGCATACAATTGCGTCTTTGCAAATTGCGGAAGTTCTGTTGTAAGTATTCTCTATGGAGGAAATTACAAATTCTTCAATAGTACATTCGCAAATTTCTGGCAAAACGGAACAAGACAAGATCCAATTCTATTTATGAATAATTATTATTTGAATGGTGTTCGTCAACTGGAATCGTATTTTGGAAATTGTTTGATCTACGGTAACAACGATCAGGAAATTGGAATTGACTCCTTTCCTCTAAGCAACAAACTCAATTTTTACTTTGATCATGCATTACTGAAAGTTGAAAGTACATTCTCTACTTCTACTCCATTTCACTACAATGCAATTGTCCGTTCAACATCGAATTCAAACAGTCCGGGTTTTGCTGATCCTGCTAATAACAATTACAAACTTGACTCACTCAACAGTTCTGCAATTGACTATGGCAGCATGTCCGTATTGAATGCCTTCCCGGCTGTATTAAATACCGATATCGACGGAATCACTCGTCCGCAACGGGCTCAACCTGATCTGGGTGCTTACGAAAGACAATAGAACGATGTCTTTACTATTTTCAACAGCTTATTTACCGCCGGCATCTTATATTCTTCAAGCCATAAAAGCAGGATCGATCACGATCGAAGCGCATGAACATTTCGTTAAACAATCGTACAGGAGTCGTTGTTCGATCTATGGACCAAATGGAAAACAGGACTTGATCATTCCCATCGTTCACGAAAAACTTTATGAGGTCCCGATCAAGGAAGTTAAAATCGCCAACGATTCCCGTTGGCAGAAAATTCATTGGCGATCCATAGAAGCAGCATATAAAAATTCACCCTACTTCGAATTCTACGAAGACTCCTTCCGACCCTATTACGAAAAAAAATATGATTTCCTTTTTGATTTCAATCTCGAATTGATTCACGAACTTTTCAAAGCCAAAAGAGCTAAAGTGGAAATTAATTTTACAGATAAATACGAATCCACAAATGATTCATTCGTAGATCTAAGAAACCATTTTCTCCCCAAGAAAAAGTTCGAAACTCCCGAAAAATATCACCAAGTCTTTTCCGACAAGCATGGATTTATTGAACGGTTGTCGTTTGTTGACCTGCTTTTTAATAAGGGATAAAAGGAGTTTGTTAGGTTTGCAGGTTACAAGTTTGCAGGTTTACATCATTGATCCGACAGCAGTATCGCCCTCAATCCGAAATCCCCATTACGCCGTGCGCTCAGCGAAATCCGGAATTCATTTTTCACTTCACTTCACTTCACTTCACTCCACTTCACTCCACTTCACTTCATTTCATTTCACTTCACTTCACTTCACTTCATTTCACTTCATTTCACTTCACTTCACTTCACTTCACTCAACATTAAAGCGACAAGATCTCCGCAATCTTCAAAAGTTGATACGGAAACTCTTTTTTTCCCTTCACCACATCTGAGTAAGATGTATGACTGATCTCATTATTGATCACTCCCACCATTTCATTCGTCCGGCCTTCGATTAATGCTTGAACTGCTGCAACACCTAATCGACTTGCAAGCACTCGATCGTTGCACGTTGGACTACCACCTCTTTGCATGTGACCAAGTACACTCACACGTGTATCATACTGATTAAATCGAGCTTTCACTTCGAGAGCAATTTCATAAGCACCACCGGCAACGTCGCCTTCTGCTACAATAACGATCATTGACGACTTTTTACGCTCCCATCCACGATCGAGGATCTTAACGATCTGTTCGATCTTTGTTTCTGTTTCCGGAATAAGCACTGCTTCTGCTCCACTCGCTATTCCACTGTAGATGGCAATCATTCCTGCATCTCTTCCCATTACTTCAACAAAGAACAATCGATTGTGTGAATCAGCAGTATCTCTGATCTTATCTATCACCTGAATCACTGTATTCAATGCAGTATCAAAACCAATGGCATAATCAGTTCCGAAAATATCATTATCGATCGTCTTTGGAACTCCTACTGATGTGATCGGAAATTCTCTGCTGAATTGTTCAATACCTTTAAAAGATCCATCGCCTCCAATCACTACCAAAGCTTCAATCCCTTCTTTCACTAAATTGTCGTATGCTTTTTTTCTGCCTTCTACCGTTTTGAATGCTTCACTTCGGGCTGTCTTTAAAATCGTTCCGCCACGTTGCAATATATTACTTACACTATGGGATCCAAGTCTAACAAACTCTCCTTTAATCATTCCTTCATAACCCTGGAGAATGCCTGTAACTTCCATCCCATGATAAATGCCGGTTCTGACTACTGCACGAATTGCTGCATTCAAACCGGGACAATCACCACCTGTTGTAACTACACCGATCTTTTTAAACTTCTTCGTTGTTCCCATCTTTTATTTTGTGAATCTTCTTTGTTCCTCTGTATAATTCATACTTCAACATTCTGCATTCCAATGCGCCATTGTATAACTGAATTTTCGCAGTAGCATGCAAACCTATATTCTTTGCTGCTTCTTTGTTGGCTGTTAAAATCCAGGCATTACTTCCTGAATATTTCAATTTCAACTGATCGCCAATATTCTTGTACAAATTGAAAAGATCATCATCGGTGATCCTGCCACCATATGGCGGATTTGTCACAATTGTTTGAACACTGTCTTTCGGAGTATAATCTTCAAATGGCATTGCATGAAAATCAATGTCATTCTCTACGCCTGCTTCTTTTGCATTCTCTGTCGAATTCCTGATTGCCTGATGTGAACGATCAATTCCAGTGATCGAAAAATCAAGCGATGGCTTTTCATTTTGCTTCGCCTCATCCAATAACGATTTCCACAATTCGGCATCGTAATCATTCCAACGCTCAAAGCCAAATTCATTTCTGAAAATTCCGGGTGCAATATTTCTTGCCATCATTGCTGCTTCAATCACGATCGTTCCGCTTCCACACATGATGTCTGTAAAATTACTGGCACGATCCCACTTGCTTAACATTATCATTCCGGCTGCCAATGTCTCATTTAAAGGAGCTTCGCCTTGCTGCGACCGATAACCGCGCTTGTGCAATGAGTCACCTGAACTGTCGAGTGATACGGATGCAATGTTCTGATGAATGTGGATATTAATTCTCACTTTCGGAAAACGAAGATCCACATTCGGACGAACTCCGGTTTTCTCTCTGAACTGATCGACTATTGCATCTTTAGTCTTGAGAGAAATGTACAACGTATGCGTTAGTGTTGAATACGATGTCACAGCATCTACTGCAAGCGTATCATTCTCTGTCAAATATTCGCTCCAATCAATTTTTTTTATTTCATCATATAATTGCTGTTCATTCCCTGCCGGAAATGATTTTATCGGCTTAAGTATCCGCAATGCAAGACGACTATATAAATTCGCCCTATACATAGTTTCTAAATCGCCTTCGAAATGAACTATTCTTGTCCCTTTCTTCAAATTAATTGCACCAACTTTTCCTAGTTCTTCTACTAAAAGGTCTTCAAAACCAAAAGAGGTTTTTGCAGACATTGGAAATCTGTCTTTTTTATTTGTCATTTTTATTTATCCCTTTGTCAGCCATCCTTTTTTGTAAAAGAAAATGATCTGACCAATTACTATTAACAACATTACTCCGCAAACAATAATATAGCCGTGTGGTGAGTACAATTCCGGCATATTCAATGGAAAGAACTTACCCGTCTCGGGGTCTACTCTCGAAAAATTCATCCCATACAATCCAACAATAAATGTCAGTGGAATGAAGATCGTCGAAATGATCGTTAACACCTTCATCACTTGATTCAATTTAAAACTAACCGACGAATGGTAAACATCCATCAAAGACGCAGTGACCTCCTTATAACTTTCAATCAGATCGAGTAATTGAATACAATGATCGTATGAATCTCTAAAATAAACTTTCGTAGTATCTGCAATTTCTGTGAACGATGAACGGAGAATGTCATTCATTTTATCGCGTTCGCTCCAAATGGTTCGGCGCAATAAAATAAGATCACGCTTTGTTTCGAGTACTCTGTTCAACGATTCACGAGTTGGGTTGGTCAATAACTCATCCTGAAGTTCATCCAATCGATCACCTGTTCTTTCAAGGATTGGGTAAAAATTATCGATTGCCATATCCATCAATGAATATGCTAGATAATCTGAACCTGACTTTCGCATATTTCCTTTCCCGTGACGAATCCTTTCTCTTACAGGTTCTAGGATATCGTCATACTTGTCTTGAATGGTAATAACATAATTTGACCCAAGGAAGATACTTAATTGGTCATTTATCAAAACTCCCTGTTTCTCAGACACCATCCGTGAAACGAAAAATAAATGACCCTTGAATTCCTCTGCTTTCGGGCGCTGATATACATTCACGACATCTTCCATTTGCAACCTGTGAATGTTGAAGCAATCAGCCAGCTGCTCCAGAAAATTCTTATCTCCAAAACCTTTTATATCGAACCAATGGAAATTCAACGGATAAGTATCCAACTGACTTCTGATCTCAGCTACACCGGAAATTTCCTTTTCAAAATACTCATTTTGATTATAGCTAAATGACTTGATCTTTAGCTCCAGCGCATCTGATGGAATTACTATTGCACCAGGTGCTGTACCGGGCGGCGAATGACGGATCTTCTTTGAACGATGGACTCTGTGACTTGATTTTTTCATTATAAATTTAAGCTCTTGCGATCGCTTAAAAGTAAAACTTAGTTTTGGATAATTGAGCGAGTTGGCAAAGAGTTTTCAAATACTGATACCAATCAGAATTTTAGCTAAATTAGCCCTCAATTTATGAGTAATAGCATCACCAAAGCCAAGCCTGTCGTCCATGAAACAGACGACAAAAAAGAATGGTTCGAAACCTGGTTCGATTCACCGTATTATCATATTCTGTACAAAGATCGTGACCATAAAGAAGCTGAACTTTTTCTCGACCATTTGATCACTTTTCTTGCACCTAAACCCAAATCCCGAATCCTGGATGTTGCTTGTGGTAAAGGCCGACATTCGATTTACCTCAATAAAAAAGGTTTCAAAGTTACCGGATACGACCTTTCTGAAGAAAGTATTTCATACGACAAGCAATTCGAAAATGACGGCCTCGAATTTTATCTGCATGATATGCGGGAAACTTTTCGTTCCAATTATTATGATTTCGTAATTAATCTCTTCAGCAGTTTCGGATACTTTGAAAAGGAAAGAGACAATGTCAGATGTCTGATATCGCATGCGACTGCACTTAAACCCGATGGAATATTTGTTTTTGACTATTTCAATTGCAGCAAAATTGTTTTATCCGGTGAAATGCAAATGGAGAAAGAAATCGACGGAATTAAATTTCAAATAAAAAAATCGATCACCGGAAATATCGTCCATAAAATAATTGAATTCAGTGACAAAGGCGAAGATTATCACTTCGAAGAACGCGTAATGCTCTTGAACAAAGAAATACTTATGCGATTTTTCGATATCGCCGGACTGGAAATAATTCGCACATTCGGCAATTATGACTTGCAACCGTTTGAAGAGAATACATCAGAAAGATTAATTTTAATAGCTAAAAAATTATCGAAATAGAATGCCACTATATGCCTATCTTCTATTGTTCGGAACGATCGTTTTAAGTGGTCTGTCTTTTTTTGCTTTTAAAACAGTTGGTGCAAAGCAATTAAAACTACTCTTATCCTTCAGTGGATCTTATCTTTTTGCACTCACAGTACTCCATTTAATTCCTGATGTCTATCACAATGGAGATCACTCAATCGGAATATTTATCTTCATCGGTTTCTTTCTTCAAATTTGTCTCGAATTTTTTTCAGAAGGTATTGAACATGGGCATATTCATGTTCACAAACATCAGAATGCTGCATTTCCTTTGGGAATGATGCTTGGACTTTGTTTACATAGTTTTCTGGAAGGAATGCCATTGATACAAAAATTTCAGGAATCAAGCACTCAACGATCTTTGTTGACAGGAATTATTCTCCATCACATCCCTGTGGCTGTTGCTCTTATGAGCATGCTCATGCAATCGGGAGTTAAAAAAATTACAGCGATTACATTCCTAACCATTTTTGCATTAATGGCTCCTGCAGGAGCATTGAGCAGTTATGTAATAAGTAAGGGGGATATTGAAAATCTCCCCCTTTTCTTTAATCAGATGATGGCTGTTGTGATTGGAATCTTCCTACACATTTCCACGACAATACTTTTTGAGACTTACGAACAACACCGTTTCAATTATCTTAAATTGCTGATCATCCTACTCGGAGGACTTTTGGCATTTCTTTCGTAGGAAAATTATTTATTTCAAAGATTGAACCGCAGCTTTGATCGCATCCATATTAGGGAAATCGCCCGGACTAGGAAGAATTTCAATGAAACGTATTGTGCCTTCAGTATCAAGAACGAATGTAGAACGTTTTGCTACATCTTTATATCCAAATGCGAATTCATGATGTACGACGTCATACGCTTTTATCGTTTCTTTATTGAAATCAGAAAGTAAAGGATAAGTGATCTTGTTATCGGCCGCAAAGTGTTTCAGTGCAAAAAATGTGTCAATTGAAATACCGATCACATTTGCATTCAACTCTGAATAACCATTATAGTCTTCTTGAATTGCACACATCTCCTTTGTGCAACCGCCTGTCCATGCCATTGGAAAGAAAAAGATAACCAGATTCTTTCCTTTAAATTGTTCTAATGTAACTTCATTTTTTTCCGTATCCAGAAGTTTAAAACCGGGTGCTTTTTGTCCTACTTGTAACATGTTTTCGTTGGGGGTTTTATTTGGTTTGTGATGAAATTCGTTTTTCGTCTTTCGTTCTTTGTTTTTCGTTTTTCGTTTTTCGAAGCAAAGATTCGAATAACGAATCTCTGAATTAGAATACTCGCTGCGAAGATACGTGATAAATGTCATGACTCAAAAACCAGAATTCGCTCCTTTTCCTTACCATACATTCGTTCATATGCTTTTTAATTAATTTAAACCAACCTCAAAGTTTACAATAATATATCCCCAATAAACTGACCAGCAGGTTATTATCGCGACCCAATTTAAATAGAAATCATGATATATATCTCTTCATTTCAAGGTTTGCATCATGCTTTTTTCAGCGATGTTTTGATTACTTTTGCACTCTGAAACTGTTAATAGAAAATCGACTTTCCAAATCAAAGTCCGCATTCGAAAAACAAAAGACGAAAAACAAAAAACGAATTAATCAACATTAAAAATAATAAATCAAAAAAAATGTCACTAGTAGGAAAAAAAGCCCCATCATTTAAGGCAAAAGCAGTAGTATTCGGAGAACAATTTGTGAATGACTTCACATTAGATTCTTATATCGGCAAGAAAGAAGTGATCTTCTTTTTTTATCCGAAAGATTTCACATTTGTTTGTCCTACAGAGCTACACGCATTTCAAGAGAAACTTATTGAATTCGAAAAAAGAAATGTAGCTGTTGTTGCATGTTCGACCGATACAGAACAATCTCATTGGGGATGGTTACAGGTACCAAAAAATCAAGGTGGTATCAAAGGAGTAACTTATCCCATCGTTGCCGATACAACAAAAACCATTTCAATAAACTTTGGTGTTCTTTCAGGAGAATATCAGTACAATGAAGAAGGTCAATTAACAGCGAACGGTCCAATGATCGCTTTCCGTGGATTATTCCTGATCGACAAACAAGGAAAAGTTCGTCATGAATTGATCAACGATCTTCCATTAGGTCGTAACGTCGATGAAGCACTTCGTATGGTAGATGCTCTTCAATTCTTTGAAGAAAACGGCGAAGTTTGTCCTGCCAACTGGACGAAAGGTGCCGAAACTATGAAAGAATCACACGAAGGTGTGGCGGCTTATTTGTCGAAGAACTAGAGTGAAGTGAAGTGAAGTGAAGTGAAGTGAAGTGAAGTGAAAAAGTATGGGGAGAATTGTTAGTATAAATTCTTTTGAAATACATCCCGGTATTTTTCATTTTACTTCATTCTACTTCATTTTACTTCATTTTTTTTTCGCTTCATTCCAATAAACATCCATCTCCTCCAACGTCATATCGCTCAAATTTTTTCCGCTTTTTTTGGCAGCTTCTTCGAGGTATTGAAAACGATAGATGAATTTTTTATTTGTTCGCTCTAAAGCTTCATCCGGATTGATCTTTTTGAATCGTGCAAAATTGATCAGGCTAAAAAGCAAATCGCCGAATTCTTCTTCCATGTGTTTCTGATCACCGCTATCGGCTGCTTGTTTGAATTCCGCCAGCTCCTCTTCTACTTTATCCCACACCTGATGAGGTTCATCCCAGTCAAATCCAACACCTCTTGCCTTTTCCTGGATGCGCATTGCTTTCACCATTGGCGGCAATGATTTCGGGACACCGGACAAAACTGACTTGTTTCCTTCTTTCAATTTCAATTGTTCCCAATTTCGTTTAACATCTTCTTCGTTTTCTACTTTTACATCACCGTAAATATGTGGATGACGGTAGATCAGTTTTTCGCATTGCGAATTGATTACTTCAGCGATGTCAAATAATTTATTCTCTTCTGCAATCTTTGCATAGAAAACCAAATGCAACATCAGATCACCTAATTCTTTTTTTACCTCAGGCATATCATTTTCAATAATTGAATCAGACAATTCATATGTCTCTTCAATTGTCAAATGGCGTAGACTTTCAATTGTCTGTTTCATGTCCCAAGGACATTTCGCTCTTAATTCATCCATAATAATTGCCAATCGTTCAAACGCAGCTGCTCTGTCTGTCATAAAGTAAGATATTTGTTCAAAATTGCATAAATAATTTCGCATCTATCGCAACAATTCAACCCCCTTCCTGTTATTAATGAACGAACTAATCAACATGAGTGTTAAAAACTTTGAATTCCGTCACACGCTTCCAATAGACATTAAAACAGCCTGGTCATTTTTCAGCGACCCCGAAAATCTTTCAAAGATTACTCCACCGGAAATGAATTTTGTCATCCATACGAATATCAAAGGTCGTCCGGCATATGCCGGACAAATGATCGTTTACACCGTCTCTCCTCTAATGAATATCCCGATGGGTTGGGTAACCGAAATCACACATGTACAAGAACCAAATTTCTTCGTCGATGAACAACGCAAAGGTCCATACAAAATGTGGCATCACCAGCATCATTTCAAAGCAATTGAAGGAGGTGTTGAAATGACAGACATTCTACACTATGAAATCCCATTCGGATTTATCGGGAATATTTTAAATACACTTTTCATAGAAAAAAAAGTTAAACAGATCTTTCAATATCGGTCGATTGCGTTGGAGAAGATCTTTTCTTAAATGGTAAGTGGTAAGTAGTAATTGGTAAGTAGTGCTACTCACCAATTACTACTTACCACTTACAAGAAATTAGTTTAACTTATAAGGCACCACCAACTGAAACTCCGGTATCCTCACATAAAATTGTTTACTGTCGATCAGTCTTTCCATCAGATAACTTCCATACATTTTTCCGATCTCTGAATCTAAATTACATCCGGAAATATATTGATACGCTTCACCTGTTCCTATGATTGGTTTTTCTCCTATCACTCCTTCTCCTTCTACCTGACGATTCGTTGCATTTGAATCGATGATGAACCAGTTACGACGACAAAGTCGAACTGAATATTCGCTGTTATTAGTGATCGTGATTCTATATGCGAAAATATGCTGACTTTCGTTCGCATTACTTTGATCGGGTCTGTAGTAGACTTCCACACTTACTTTTACACCTGAGGTTACCTGAGTAATCATATATCTGTTGTTATGAACTCAAATATATAAAACGGATAAGAATTACTGTAAGATTTTTGACAAACTATCAGATTTAGGGTGTAAACCGATGTTAATTGACGAGGAGATGACAATAAAAATGGGCAAAAAAGGGCTTTCTCGAAAAAATTAGCTAATTAAGAGCCACGACTTCCCGGATAATCCGGAGGTAAGATTGAGGGTTTAAATGAAACTCAAATGATAAGAATTCAAATAAAATAAAATACAAAAAACACTACCACAGAAACAAAAATCAACAACTCAGTGAACGCTGCAAATCTGGTATAGATCAACGTTCTTCGATTTGACTTTTTACGGCTGAGATAAATCTCAATATTATTGTGCGCAGTGACCATTAAGTAGTGCAATATAAAAAACTATTCCATTGCGGTCAACTTTTCGAAGACCTCTTCCCACTCTTTCGTGATTTCCTTCAGGATTGTTTCGTGTTGGTTGAAATTTTCCATCGCTTTCTGGAATTTGTCTGCATTCTGGTAAATTTCAGGGTTTCCAAGATGCTTCTCCAGATCTTCCTTTGTTTTCTTGGCTTTTTGAAGGTTTTCTTCCAAATTCTGAAAACGGGTATTCAACTTCTTTTTCAGCTTTTTATCTTCATCCGACTGCTCAACTTTCTGTTCTGCTTTCTTCTTTTCTTTCTCCTTCTTTACCGTTTCCTGAATTCCTTTATCAATTGCTTTCTGTTCTTTTGCACGTTGATCAGCCCAATATTCGTACTCATCATAAGGACCTAAATATTCTTTCACTTCCTGATTCTCTATCCACCAGATCTTATTTGCAACCTGCGATAAGAAGTATCGATCATGGGAAACAATAATGAATGATCCTTCATACTCTGCCAATACCTGAACAAGGATTCCAACCGACTGCATGTCCAAGTGATTCGTTGGCTCATCGAGAATCAGAAAATTCGCTTTGCTCAACATCGTTTTTGCCAATGCAACACGCGATTTCTCTCCTCCAGACAATACTTTTATCTTCTTAAATACTTCATCACCTGAAAATAAAAATGCTCCAAGTATTGATCTCAATTCAACATCTTTTTTTGTCGGAGCAAATTCTGCCAACTCAGTGATCAAGTCGTTATTCAAATTCAAACTTTCCAATTGATGCTGTGCAAAGAAAGAAGTAATCACATTATGTGTTGCTTCGTGCTTACCTTCATAGGGCTCTGATCCGAAGATCATTCGAAGCAATGTAGATTTACCTCTACCATTTGCTCCGATCAATGCGATCTTATCGCCACGCAAAATTTTCGTTTCTGTATTGTGGAGAATTTTCAGATCGCCATAACTTTTATCTTTTATGTGCAAATGCGAAATGACTTTGCCAGGCTGCTTATCCATTTCAAAGCGAACATTGATCTCTCCCCCTGCTCCATCAACATCATCGATCCTTTCCAATCTGTCGAGCATCTTAATCCGCGACTGTGCCATTTTTGCTTTCGAAGCCTTTGCGCGAAAACGATCGATCAGCTTCTCCTGCTCTTTAATATACTTCTCCTGATTCTTGAATTGAGAACGCTGCAATTCTTCACGCTCCCCTTTCTCTTCGAGATAGAAAGAATAATTTCCGTTGTATATGGTAATTTTCTGAGAAGAAATTTCAGCAGTCTTATTTACAACTTTATCGAGAAAATATCTATCGTGAGAAACGATGACTACGGTTCCGGTATAATCTTTCAAGTAACCTTCAATCCATAAAATGGAAGGTAGATCCAAGTGATTCGTTGGCTCATCCAATAATAACAGATCAGGTTGTTGAAGCATCATTTGAGCAAGCATTACTCGCATTCTCCATCCACCGGAAAATGTATCCAAGGGTCTTGTCAACTCAGCTGTAGAAAATCCTAATCCTTCTAATAAGTCTTCTGCCTTCGGACGAAGGTTATAACCATCAGCCGCTTCGAAAGCAACTTGCTTATCATGCAAAGCATGCAAAACCTCATCACTGTGATCCGTCTCCAGTTTGATCAAAAGTTCATTGATCTCTTTCTCCAGTTTCAACGTCGGAGCAAAAGCTTGCATTGCAACCTCTAAAATAGTTTCTCCACTAGAATAACTTAACAAATCCTGATTCAAGAAACCAATGGACAAATTGCGGATCTTACTGATCTCGCCACTTTCCAAAGCATATTCACCATTAATGATCCTTAAAAGCGTCGATTTTCCGGTTCCATTCAACCCTACTAAACCAATTTTTTCCCCCGGATTGATCTGCCAGGTGGCATCTTTATACAAATAGCGTCCACCGAACTCGAACGAAATGTTATTTAAACTAAGCATTTTGCAAAAGTCGGAATTTTCAGCGAAATGAGCGTTATCAATTCCCACTTTTCAAATAAATATTATCTTGCACGAATTATTAAATAAACACATAAAAGCCGTAAAAAACCATTATTATGAAGAAAAGTTACTTACTAGTACTATTTACACTCCTACTTAATTCTGCCTACAGTCAGACCGCTGAAAAAGACACTAGTTGGAAATCAGGCGGTTTCATTTCAATTAACTTTTCTCAAACCAATTTATCGCAGTGGACTGCCGGCGGTGAAACTCAAATGAGCCTTGCAGGCGTGGCCAATCTCTACAAAAATTACCTGAAAGGAAATATCGATTGGCAGAATACCCTCGATCTTGGCTATGCAGTGGTAAGAACGGAATCAGTCGGTTTACGTAAAAGTGATGATAAGATCGATTTCACTTCAAAGTATAGCAAAAAATTTAGTAAAAATTGGCTGTATTCAGGTTTAGTGAATTTTAAAAGCCAGTTTAGTAACGGTTTTGCATATCCTGATGATAGTGTAATCGTTTCAAAATTCATGGCCCCGGCCTATCTGATTACTTCAATAGGTTTTACATGGAAACCTGTCGATTATTTCGAGGTGATGATCTCTCCTGCTACAGCAAAATTCACATTTGTTTTGGACCAGACATTAGCAGATATGGGTGCTTATGGCGTTGCTCCCGGAAAAACAACTCACTCTGAATTTGGTGCATACTTAAACATGAGATTCAAAAAAGACATCATGCCTAACATCACGTTTATTTCACGATTGGAATTGTTCAATAACTACACTGACCCTGATAAGAACAACAGACAGAACATTGACGTCAATTTCGAAAATACGTTGAACATGAAAGTAAATAAATTCATTACCGCTATGGTGTATGCAAATGTTGTGTACGATGCAAACGTAATTGAAAGAACACAATTCAAAGAAATGATCGGTGTTGGTTTCGGTTATAAATTCGATAAAAAATAATTGAACCAAATCTTCCTTTAGCGCTAAACGAAATTTGAAATACATCTATTTGATAGCAGGAGGTTCAATTGGAACCGTCCTGAGATTCTTAACTTCTTCATGGATACTTGAAGCCTACCCCGGCTCTAAGTTTCCATGGGGAACTTTTTTTATCAATCTATCAGGTTCATTTATAATTGGAATATTGGCCGGGATTAATCAGTCAAACGAATTCAGTTTGAACTTTCGTCTTTTTTTCTTTGCAGGTATTCTTGGCGGCTTCACAACTTATTCCGGTTATGCACTTGAAACTTTTCATTTGATCAAAGCTCATAATTTCGCTTTGGCACTTACATACATTCTTGCTACTACATTGCTGGGTATTCTACTGGCTGCGACAGGTTTCTGGTTAAGCACTCTTTTATCTACAGGAAAATAAATTTCACAGAAAACTGTTGTACAAACTCCAGTTTTTCATGTTCAAAAGTATCCTGCAATTATGAAAGTTCCGGGCAATTTTACATGTGTTAATCGTATTTTTGCTACGTGAAAAAAAGCAATCCTTTCATTCTGCTTCTAATCAGTTTCGTAGCATACTCTGTTTTCGTATCCGGACAAAATTACAATGTTGTTCAAACATTGAATGATCATGCCGGTGGAATCACAGTAATGACTACTGATCCTGCAAAAAAAATGCTCATTGCAGGTGATAATAAAGGAAATCTTTACTTCTATGACCTTGCCACATCTGCATTGATCAGAAAAGTAGATGCAAATGCCGCTCCGGTTTCTCAGTTGCGTTTTAATTCAAATAGCGACCTCCTTATCTCAGCAACAAATGACGGCGAGATCAAAATATTTGATTTCAAAAAAAACAAAATCATTCAATCCATTTACTCTCCGGAGTATTCAGGAATACGATTCGTGCTGTTTTCTATTGCAGATGGCTTCATTTACTTCAACGGAAACAACAAACTTTTCAAAACACGTTCCGATCTTTCCCAAACCGTTAATCAAATTTATAATGAAAGTGACACATTGTATGATGCAGTTATTACCAACGATAGAAGCTCACTCATTTTTACGTGTGGAAATATTATAAAAGTTCTCAATACAAGAACAGATAACCTACGTCAGGAAATAAAATTCGGAACCTCCGGCATCGAACATATTGCCTTGGTCAAAGATACACTATTGGCAACATGGTCGGCAGATGGAACTTTAGCAATGTGGAATTACAAATTAAATCAACTTGCTGCTGAACCTATCTTTTTCACGAAAGCCGGCAATCCTTCTCCTTTGACATTTTCTGAATCCGGCCGATTGATGTGCAGTGGAAATATTGGCACATGGGCAAGAGTCTGGGTACCGTTGGAAAAACAAATTCTACAAGAATTGTTTTCGCATAAAGACAAAGTTACTTCAGCTGCATTTGGAATCACTGATGACATTCTCTTTACCGGTAGTCTTGACAAAACAATTATTAAATGGCAAAAAGGAACTGACAAACCACCCGTGATCCAAAAACCAATCACAAAACAGGAAGTAAAAATAGAGCCTACTCCCATTCCTAATGCTGTTCCTTCCGATGTAAAAATGGCAACAGAAAATGTTCCTGAAATAATTAAAGGGAGAAAAGTACTTTCTACTGAAAAAATTGAAGTCAATGTTTCTCAATTAAAAATCTATGTTTATGATAACAGCTATATTGATGGTGATACCATGTCTCTTTTCTTTAATGGACAATGGATCGTTGATCATTATGGTGTGACGAAGAAGAAACATGAAGTGCAATTGAACTTTATTGAAAACACAAATAACTACTTGGTATTGTTTGCAAATAATCTGGGAAAAAGCCCTCCCAATACAGCAGCCATTGAGTTTGATGACGGAAAAAGGAAATATTTCTACCGTCTTTCCTCCGATTTGAAAACCTGCAGTGCTATTAACTTTTTCTATAAAAAATAGTAGCACACAGGTTTGCCTTTAAAAAATAAATGTATTTTGTCCTATTCCAAAAAAAACGAATAAAACCCTTAAAAAATGAAGAAAATCTACTTATTGCTTGCTGTTATTTTGTTTCTAACTGTTAAATCTGATGCTCAATCTTGGGTCACTGTCGGTCCGGGAACAGCATTAGGAAATGCATCAAATGGTGTTAGAGCAATTGCTGTGAGCCCATATGATGGTTCAATTTATGCCGGCGGAACTTTTACCGGTGCCTCCGTTAGCTATTTAGCTAAATACAATCCAACTACAGATTCCTGGCAGCAAGTTGGTACTGGAATCAGTGGTCCTGTTTACGCTTTGAAATTCTTCAAAGGCAAATTATACATTGGCGGTCTATTTGCAAACGCCGGTGGCGTTGCAGTAAATAATATTGCCTCGGTAACTTCTGCTGGATCTTATAGCAGTGTTGGTGTAGGGTTAAATGATCAGGTTAACTGTTTATATGCCCCTTCAGATTCTGCTTACTTATATGCAGCAGGACGTTTCAATGCTGATTTCTCAAACACAACCTCACTATTGCATATTGCAAAATTTGATCTGACTTCATGGTCTGCAGTTGGAAATGGTGTAACAGCAGTTGTAAATTGCATGACACAGTACAATTCTAAATTCTATACAGGAACTGAAAATAGCGCAAGTCCCGTTTACGAACTCAATGGTTCTACCTGGTCTTCAGTTTCAGGAATATCTGGTGGAAAAGTATATGCTATCGCTAATTATGGTGGCTTCTTATATGCAGGTGGAGACTTTACATCACCTACTCAAGCTGCCTCTAAATACAATGGCACATCTTGGGCAACAATTATAACCACATTGGCTTTTGGAACAACAATTCGTTCACTGGAAACTTTTGGACCTTACTTATTTATTGGAGGTACATTTACAAATGTCGGTATTGGTGGTGCATATTACATAGGCAGAATTGATAGCCCAAGTATACCAATGAAAGCTGTTATTACTTCTAACAACCCCGGCTCTGCTCCTTATGCAATTGCAAACAAAGACGGGTATATCTACTTAGGTGGTAACTTTTCTGCGTCTGGGTACAATGTGATCAAAAGTTCAATTACAATCGGTATTGATGAAGTAAATGATCTAATCGAAAGTTCAACATTCTACCCAAATCCAATGACAACAACAGGTACGCTGAATGTTAAATTGAAAAAGCATGCATCTGTTGCCCACCTTTCCATAATCGATGCTCAAGGAAAAGTTGTGGTGGAAAATGAGATCACTGAAATGAATAATAATGAGATCAACTTTACGGTGAACAGAAATGACATGGCTGCCGGAATGTACTACTACCGACTGGATGTAGACGGAAATGCTGTTTCTTCTCACCCGTTTGTTATCGAATAATCTTCAAAATCAAGGTTTCAGAATTAATCGTTGAAATATTTATAGATGAACCTGCAAAGCAAATTTCATTTTCTTAAATTTACATATTAAGAAAATGAAATTTGCAATTGTAGATATAGAGACCACCGGCGGCAATTCCATAAGGAATAAGATCACCGAAATTGCAATTTACATCCACGACGGAGAAAAGATCATTGATCAATTTGTTTCATTAGTAAATCCCGAGTGTCCCATTGCCCCTTTTATCAGTAACCTTACCGGCATCACCAATGAAATGGTCGAAGATGCACCCAAATTTTATGAGATTGCAAAAGACATTGTCACGCTAACTGATGGTGCTGTCTTTGTTGCTCATAACGCTCAATTCGATTATGGCTTCATTCGCGAAGAATATAAATCCTTAGGATATAATTATTCCCGCGACTATCTCTGTACAGTAAAACTAAGTCGAAAAGTTTTACCGGGATTTGCCTCATACAGTTTAGGAAACCTTTGTCAGAATTTAGGAATATCCATCGCAAACAGACATCGGGCAAGTGGGGATGCTTTGGCCACAGTGAAGTTGTTTGAAATGATCCTCGGTCGTGATCCCGATCAGGAGATCATAAAAACCTTTACAAAGAACGATTACTTGCACCTGCGATTCCCTGTAGGCTTTGATCATAAGATATTGGACAACATCCCTGAGAAACCGGGGGTTTACTATTTTCACAATGAAGATGGTACTACAGTTTATGTCGGGAAAAGTAATAATATTCGAAAGCGTGTCCTTTCCCATTTTTCAAATAAACAATCCAAGAAAGCAATTGAATTAAGAAATTCAATCAAAGATATTTCCTTTGAAGAAACAGGAAATGAATTGATCGCACTACTTCTCGAATCTGAAGAGATCAAAAAGATCCAACCTGTCTTCAACAGAATGCAAAAAAGAACAACTTTTAATTATGGTATATTCTCAACGATCAATGAAGCCGGATATATTACATTGTTCTCCGCTAAAGTGAAAAACCTCGATGATGCATTGATTACTGCAGGTAGTTATGACGAAGCGGAAATGATCCTGCAGAAAATTCAAAACAAAAACAATTTGTGCCAAAAGCTTTGCGGTACAAAAGATATAAAGCATGCATGTTTTGGTTACTCAGTCAGAATGTGCAACGGTGCCTGTATTGGAAAAGAATCGGCAGATGAATACAACATTCGTGCACAAGCAGCATTGGATAGTATTCAATACTCTCACCAAAATTTCATGATCATTGGATCCGGAAGACATCACTCAGAAAAATCAGTCACACATATTGAATCAGGTCGGTACATTGGTTTCGGATATTTTGAACCTGAATTTGTAAATGCTCATCCGGAAATTCTTCGTGAACACGTTAAACCAAGAACAGACAATAGAGATGTACAAAGAATTATCCGTCACTTTTTAAATACAGCCTCACCTTCTAACATTCTTACTTACTAAATGGGATTTAAACGACACCTGCTTTCTCTATTTATCTTTCTTTCTATTTCCGGGTATAGTAGTGCTCAGAAAAGTAAAGAGATATTAAATTTGAATCTAAAAACGTATGAAAATACAATCTACGATTTTTCAACAATCAAAAACTCAAAGGCAACTGTCTATGTATTCTTTCTGACCGATTGCCCGGCTTCACAGAACTACACACTTACGATCAATAAACTTCAAAAAAAATATTCAGACAAGAACATCCCTTTTATTATCATCTTCCCTGATACATATTCTACGACTGATGAAATAAAAGAATTCAAGTCAAAGTATAAAATTCAAATGCCAATTGTGCTTGACCCTGAATTGTCTTTTACAAAATTACTGCCGGCCAAAGTTGCACCTCAGTGTTTTGTATTAGATAACAATGCCAATATTCTATATGAAGGTCGGATTGATGACTGGTATTATTCCCCCGGTAAGAAGCGAACCGTAATTCGTTCTAATGATTTGGATGCAGCACTTACCAATTTTCTTTCAGGAAAACCGATCGCTCCTGCAAAAACAACTCCGTATGGTTGCATTATCAATTACTGATCTATGAGCATATTCAAAAAACTCCTTTCGATCATACTATTGCTTTTCACAATGTCCGCATGCAATTTAGTAAATAAGGATTCTGCGAACGACAATTTGCATTTTACGTTCACCGAACACATTGCTCCTATCATTTACAAAAACTGCAGTCCATGCCATCGCCCCGGGTCCGGCGCCCCTTTTGATCTGATCACTTTTGAAGATGTGAAAGAACACTTGAAAACCGTTCAACTTACGATTAACGAAAGATTGATGCCTCCATGGCCGGCTGATACTGCTTACTCGCATTTCAGAGATGAAAAAGTGATGACAAAAGAAGAAATTTTTGCTGTGAATAAATGGATCGAAGAAGGAGCCGTTGAAGGTGACAATAGCAAACTTCCGTCACCACCGGTTTTTTATAGTGGAAGTCTATTGGGCAAACCTGATCTCACACTTAAGATGAAGCCATATAAAATCAGCGGTGACAATAAGGATAATTTTATCATGCTAAAAATTCCATTCGAATTGGAGAAAGATACATTTATCCGTGCGATTGAAATCATTCCGGGAAATAAAAAACTTGTCCATCATATCAATGCCCACCTTATCCAATATTCTGCCGGTGCGAAGAAAAACTACTCAAGTGGAAAACCATTTGTTGATACAGAGAAAAGCGATAAGCTTCATGCATTTGAAGCTTTGGAACTGAAAAACGATGATGGCACCTATCCTTTGCTTACACCATCTGTTACAAATTATTTACCCGGAGTTGAAACAGCAATGTATCCGCAGGGAATCGGTGGTTTCAAAGCAAAGAAAAATGGAGCAATTTTACTTGACAATATTCATTATGGTCCATCACCAATTGACACCAGCGATGAAACTGAATTCAATATTTTCTTCGCACCAAAAGCTCCTGCACGTCCAACGACTGAATTCATTTTAGGTACTAGTGGAATTTCTCCAGTCGTGCCAACTTTAATTATACCACCCAATGAGGTAAAAACTTTTGTGACACGATTTAAAGTGGATTCAGACATTTCTTTACTTACTGTCAATCCGCATATGCATTTGCTCGGAAAAAAGTTTGTTGCATACGGTATCACTCCCGGGAATGACACACTACACTTAATTCGAATTAACAACTGGGACTTCAGGTGGCAGTATTTTTATACTTTTGAAAAGATGATGAAAATTCCGGCGGGAACTGAGATCGTTGTCGAAGGTACTTTCGATAATACTGTTAACAATCCACTCAACCCATTCAACCCGCCAAGAACCGTTTCGGAACGCGAAGGAAGTATGCGGACAACTGATGAAATGTTTCAATTGATCTGTACCTTTCTTCCTTATCAATCCGGAGATGAAAATATATCTTTGAAAGCTAAATGACACAATTTTCAATCATCGAACCAATTACAGAAAATGATCTGGCTGATTATTATCGGATCCGGTATGAAATTCTGCGAAAGCCATGGAACCAGCCAAGCGCAACGACCAAAGATGATACAGAGCATCTTTCCGTTCATCTATTAGTAAGAGATGAGAATGGGAAGGCAGTTGCCACAGGAAGAATGCAATTCAATTCACCAACAGAGGCTCAGATCCGATCTATGGCAGTGATAGATGGATACCAAGGCAAAGGCATTGGAAGTTTCATCATACAGCATCTCGAAAAAATTGCAGCAAGTAAAAATATCAAACAGATTCTTCTCGATTCACGAGAAAATGCCGTATCATTTTACTTAAAGAATGGATATGAGATCGAAGCTCCTTCGTACTTGCTTTTCGGAGAAATAAAACATTTTAGAATGATAAAATACTTGTAAGTACTTAAATCCTACCTAGCTTTCATCAATGTAAAAGCAAAAGTGGTTCCTACGCCGGAAGTACTTCTGACGTTGATCGTTTGCTGATGGGCTTCAATGATGTGTTTTACAATTGCTAAACCAAGACCTGTTCCACCCTGTTCGCGTGATCTGCTTTTGTCAACACGAAAGAATCGTTCAAAGATCCTGGACAGATCTTTCGAATCAATTCCAATTCCGTTATCAGTGATCTCTACAAGGATCTTCTCATCCATGTCGTAAAAACCAACCATGGTCGATCCGTTTCTCTTACCATATTTAATAGAGTTGATCAATAAATTCACCAATACTTGTCTGATCCTATCCTTGTCTGCAACAACATAAAACTGTTTGTCGCTTCCTTCTTTGAAATCGACTTTAATATCCATTTCTTTCGCCTTCAATTCGATCGATTCGAAAACTTCATGGGCAAGATCACGAATGTCAAAAGTACGCTGGTCAAGGATCAATTCACCACTTTCCAGTTTTGAAATTGCTTCCAGGTCATCAACAATGAGAGTAAGCCGTTCAACAGATTTAGATGCTCTCTGAAGATAATTAACATTCACTTCAGGATCATCTAAGGCTCCTTCTAGTAATGTATGAATGTATCCCTGAATGTTAAACAACGGCGTCTTTAACTCATGCGATACATTTCCAAGAAATTCTTTTCGGAAATTTTCCATTTGTTTCAATTGAGCAATTTCATCATTTCTGTCTTTATCCCACTCTATTACTTCTTTGCTCACATTTGAAATGATATCATTGTTCATATCCAATTGCTGCAAAGTTTTTTCTTTAGAATTCTTTTCAGTAGTGATTGTCTTATAGATCAGCTTGATCTTTCTGTAAATAAAGATCTCCAATAAGGTTTTAAAAATAATATAAGTCGAAACAAAAGAAACCACAAAAATAACCAGGTTGTGGAACCAAATATTTTGAAAAATTTTAAAATAACTGAATATAAAATCGGAGATCAAAATGATAACCGATGCTATAAGTGCCGCTAATAAAGCAAGTACTCTTGGTGTTGGATTCTTCAATATTTTTTTGAATTACTAGAAATCGAATTTATATCCAATTCCTTTTACCGTTTTAATACTCTCTTCCCCTATTTTCTCTCTTAGTTTGCGAATGTGGACGTCAATCGTTCTGTCGCCAACAACTACCTCATTGCCCCAGACTCTTTCTAAAATTTCATCTCTGGTAAAAACTTTTCCGGCTTTGGATGCCAGCAGCGCAAGTAATTCGAATTCTTTTCTCGGCAATTCAATTCTGGTATCCCCTTTCATGACCATATACTGTTCGCGATTGATGATCAGATCACCGGCAGAGAAGATGCTTGCTTTTGGACTTATAATATCATCAGAGGTATTATAACGTCTGAATAAGGCATTAATTCGGCTTACAAGTACCCGCGGCTTTATAGGCTTTGTAATGTAATCGTCTGCGCCAACATCAAATCCTGCGATCTGAGAATAATCTTCATTGCGTGCAGTGAGAAATGCAATCATCGTTTTTCTGAATTCAGGAATGTCACGCAATGCCCTGCAGGTTTCAATTCCATCCATTTCAGGCATCATTATATCCAAAATAATTAAATCCGGATGAGTTTGCTTTGCTTTCACAATTGCCTCTCGACCATTTCCTGCCTTGAAAACTTCGTAATTCTCTTTCTTCAAATTGTACTCCATGAACTCAAGAATATCCGGTTCATCGTCGACAAGTAGAATTTTCAACTTTTTATCTTTCATATTCGTGTGTGAAGTTACCTGCCTTTCGCTAAATTCATGTTATGTAAATGTAAACAAAAGGTTACTTCGACTTCACATTGACTATGTAATCTACACATATTCACTAAAGTAGTTTTAAAAGTCGCTTAGCCTGCTCATTCGTGGGATTAATTTTCAACACTTTTTCAATATAGTTTTTTGCCTTTACGACATCTTTCCTGTAAATCATTAATCCGGCTTTGTTCAACAAAGCTTGCTCATTATCCGGATCCAACTTAATGGCCTCATCATAATATTTTTCAGCTTTCTTATCATCCTTATTTACACTTAATGACAAAAAACCATAATTTACATATGCTGAAACGTATTTCGGGTTTTCTGAAATAATAAACGAATAATTACTCTCCGCTTTTGCATTGTCACCGGATTCAAATTGAAGGTCTGCCAGCTTCATTCTGAAATCCGGATAAAATGGTGCTAATTCGACCGCTTTTGAAAAGTACCGTTCAGCATTTGATTTATCCCCCGAAATTAGAAAGGCTTGCCCTATCCTATAAGCTGTCCATGCATCGTCGTTCGAAAAAGATTGACGCTTTAATGAATCAAGTGCATTTGAATGTTGGGAAACGTAGCTTACTATTCTTGCATAATCTTCTTTCAAAAAAGCCCACCTGATCAGCTCATTGAAATTTTCAATTATTGCTGACCTCGAATTATCATCGAAGTAGTTCTTTGCTGAATCCAGAAATACTTTGTTCGAAACAAATTTCTCATAATACGATAGATAAGCAATTCCTTTTGATCGATCATCGACTTCTAGATTATTGATACAAGCCAATTTCACAAATTCCCTGATCTGCGCTGTTTTCTCTTTTGTGACAGGCTTCCGGATCCAATGATCCGTAGTTGTTACATGGGGAATATCAATCGTTCCATTCTTTGGCATATGACAACTCACACAATTATCCTTTTTCTCAGTACGCAGTTTTTGTGATGCTGAACAATCATTTGAACGTACAAGCTTGTTACCTGCATCTATTGAAGGTCCTATTGAAGGAATGTGACAGTTTCGACATGCAGCATTGAATACTTCGGTGCCCGTTGATTTCACACTGACATGGGGATTATGACACGTTACACACGTCATTGCGTTTTTATAAGGTTCTTTTGTTGGATGGGATGAATTATATTTTTCGACAATTTTCAGGGATGAAGTAAAGCAATCACTCAACTTCATTCTTTCTGCATGTGAGGCCATGATGTGTTGGTCATCGTCACCCTTATATACAGGCATGAAAATATTCATTACCTCTGAGAGATGCATTCCGGGTTTAAAATCAAAGAAGGATTTACCTTTCATCAATACAGCATTTCCTTGAACGTGACATCGCTGGCAGACATCCATTTGCCGGTTGATATCGAGTTTAGCGGGATTGACAATTGAATAGTCAATTTCATTTTTCACATCAATAGTTCTCCCTGCAAGCATTTCATCCTGGTGAACTTTGCCCGGACCATGGCAACGTTCGCAATCTATTCCCGATGGAACATTCAAATACTTGTTCGCCGACCCAAGTATCATTTCAGGATATGCATTGTGACAAGACATGCATTCCAATTCGATCAATCGAGAAAAGCGGTTATTGAAACCATTTTCATATCCCGGTGGCAGATCCCATTTTCCTGATTGTGTGTAAAAAGTTGCCGGTGCCTGATGAATATAACCATTCACATTTATCATGTGCGAATTGGTATGCTGCCCGGAACCGACGATGTAAGAGATCTTTTCCTTTCTGAGATACAATGTATCTTTTCCTGACAATCGAAATTCTGTTAAATAAAAATCATTTCCTTCCCAATGCGGATAATATGAGAAATTACGAAACTTGTCATAGATCACTTCATGAGAATCAAATCGACCGGAAGATTTTGCTTTCGATGCAGTGTCAAATGACATGCCCATTCCGGTATGCATAAAGGTCTCAAACTTGTCTGAATGACATTGACGACAAGCTTCTTTTCCAATGTACTTCGTAGAATCAGATAATGATGAATATTCTTTTAGTGCAGTTTTAGGTTCGGTTTGTCTATTACATGACAAGAAAATAAAAACCGAAAAGAAGATCAGCAAAAGTGCGTATGCTAAATTTCTAATACGCATCAAGTAAATTATTTTTTAATCAGCTGCATTGTGTACTCATCGTAGAACTTTCCTTGCTCATACATCCAATCCTGCTTTAAGCCTGTTACTTCGAATCCGACTTTCTTGAACAAAGCTACACTACTTTCATTTTCTACACGAACATTCGAATAGATCTGGTGCAGATCCAATACTTCAAAAGCATAATCAACGATTAAATGCAACGCTTCAGTAGCATAGCCACGACCACGGTCTGCTTTGTCTGCAATTAAAATTCCAACTCCTGCTCTTTTATTTTTAGGATCAAAATCGAAAAGATCGACACATCCGATGGAACGAGTTGTTTCATCTTCATCGGCCTCATCAAAATACTTTAAGTCAACAATTAAACGGAGTTGTTTGTTTGTATAAATGTCCTGATGAACTTGAGTAACGAACTCTTCCAGGACAAATTTCGAAAACGGCACCAATGTTCCACTAACACTCCAAATAGAACTATCATTTTCCCATCTGTAAAGTTGATTAAGATCTGTTGGTTCTAATGCTCTCAAATGAATCAGTTCGCCTACTAGTTGCATATTGTTTTTGTTTGTCCGAATTTACGAATAGATGTGCCTATGTTGTTAGATGTAGTAGAATGATTATATGAACATATGAATGTTCAAGCCGTGCAAAAGTAAGTCTGAAAGTCTGTATTACCAAATTTCATTTTGGAACACTCCCACTGAAAGCTGCAACAGCCGGGCCTTCCAGCCAGATTTGTTCGAAACCGTGACCTTCCTTGCTAAAATGAACCTTTAACTTTCCACCGGGTGTATACACCACGCATTCGTCCTTGTTTTTAAGCTTACCTGAGAAAACGGCAGCAAGAACGGCTGCAGTAACTCCGGTTCCGCATGACAAAGTTTCATCTTCCACTCCTCTTTCATAGGTCCTGACATGAATAAAATTGTCTTCTATCTCAACAAAATTGACATTGATCCCTTCGCTTTTATATGGTGGGGAATTACGGATTACTTTTCCCTTCTTAACAACATCAAGATCTTTAACCGATTTTACAAATGTTACATAATGAGGTGAACCGGTATTCAGTATAATCGCTCCTTTGACCTTATGCAGATTTAAGACATCAGCCATTTTCAATTTTACATTCATCGGAGTATCAGACAGGACAATTGCTTCATGTGGACCATCAAAAGCAAGAAAGTTTGTTTCCTCTTTTATGATTTTTAAAAAATGCGCAAATGCTACAGCACACCTTCCACCATTACCACACATAGATCCCAGATTACCATCAGAATTATAGTATACCATTTCGAAATCAAATCCGTCTTTCTTTACGATTCGGATCAATCCATCACCACCAATTCCAAAATGACGGTCACATAGCAATTTCACTTCTTCAACGGAAAACGATAATTTATTCAGCCGATCGTCAATCATTATGAAATCGTTCCCTGTACCATGATATTTATAAAATTGTATCTTCATTTTAGTGCAGCCGGCAGGTCTGTATTTTTTATCATAGAAAACGACACAAATTCTTCAGACGGATTGAGACGGAAATAGTCTTGTCCGTATTTCATCATCAATTTATTTTCAAAAATGTATAGCTTGACTGCATCAGGTTCTTCAATACCAAACAGAATTAACTTATTTGAATATAATTTGTAACCTCTATAATTTACCGGTGACAACCAAAACTCAACTTCATAGTCATCATTTTCCGGTTTTGAATTTTCAGCAAGTCCTGCACCTGGATTTAATTTGCTTGCAGTCGATTGTGTCAAAGAACCTTCTACTGGCTTTTTTACTTCTTCCGGATTAAGACCTGTAACTTTTAAGGAATGTGTTACAAGTAATTGATCTTTCTTTACTACTAAATTATCTTCTTCTGAATTTGTAGTGGCTATAGAACTATCCTGATCGGAAATATTATCTTCTATAGTGGGGCTTTCTACTGATTGTGATTCTGTACTTTCCAAAATAACTTCAGACTGTTTTTCCTTGGATTTGAGAACTACTTTATCACTCGATTCTTCTTTCTCTTGTTTGACAACACTTTTTCTGAACAGATCCAGATTAAATATTTTCCGTCGACTTTGCAATGTACCTGTTCCTATATATTGCCACAAGATGATGCCTGTTCCGGTAATAAATAAGAAAGTAATGATCAGTTTTAGTCCGGTCGGAATTAATGGCTTCTTATAACCTATCTTCTCCACAATTGATTTTTCAACTCTGTTATCTTCTGCTACCTGAATTGATTCAATCAAGAGATTATGAAAGCTAACTGACTTTCTGAAATTCTCGTCACTATCAAGCTTGTCCATAAACTCCTTCAGTTCTACCCCACTGAGTGAATTATCGATATAACGATCAATCAAAGATCTTTCTTGCGTTGTCATATCAGGCTTGAATACCGGTATTTAGTCTCGCCATTGAAATCTGACGGAATTGATTTAGTGCTTTGTGTACTTCAAACTCTGCAATTACAGGGTTACTGAACTCAAATCGTGAAGCTATCTCTTCGAAAGATAATTTTTCTGTATAGCGCGAACTAAGCAATTTTTTACTTTGATAATCAAGAATGGAAAAACATGAACTGACAGCATCCCTCTCCATGTCAGTTGAAGGTTGTATTCCGGTTTTCCGGAGAAATCTACGAGCTTCTTTTTCCTTGTTCAAATGCTCATTTAGCATATTGAAAATATATTTATCCATATCCACATGCGTACTTAGTCTGTTTTGCTGGATGTCTCTGAAAACTTTGACAAGAACCTTTGCAAAAATGGCAGGTGTGGCAGAATCGGAAATGCCATTTCTTCTTATCCAACGACGGGATGTTTGAAAGTACTTTTTGCTCAATTTGAAAAGCGTTTCTTCATTTCCATTTCTGATGGATGTGATAACCTCTTCGTTGAATTTTTGTGATGACATAAGAATACAAAAGTAGAAAATTAGCCAGACTTTTGAGGTTTTTTAAAGGCTGGGAAACATACTTAGTCAACAAAATTGCTGACAACCAAAACGCCATTTTTCATTGATTTACAGGATTTTATCCAATTCTCCTGAATTAAAGAGAATGCGGTAATACGATTGATTTACCAGGAACAAATTTCCTTTACGGTGGTTAAACAAAGTTAAACCTTTAAAAATACTTTGCTTAAGTAGACTAAACTCCCGTTCATGTGCGTTAATCAATTTACATAAATGGATAAGACAAAATTTCAGAAATTTGAAATTAAAGATCGTCAGCACTTAACCAAAATTAACTGTTTCATTCATTTTTACTTCATTAAAAGAATAGGAATTTTGATGGCATAAATTTTGAAAACGCGAAAAAAAATAAAAAAATAAAAAGCTATGATAAACAAAATGAAAAAAGCAATTGGAGTTTTATTGATTGCAGGTCTAGGCGGATTATCCGGAGCTTATGTTTACTCTCTTTACTCAACAGGTGATCTGACTTCAAAAAATATCTCAGAGAAACAAAATGTTTCTTTTGTGAACCTGCCTGCCACTTCTCAAACTAATCTGACGGATTTTACGAAGGCAGCGGAAATGTCAGTACATGCAGTTGTGCATGTCAAGACTTTTTACACATCACAAATGAATTCGCAATTTGGAAATCCGTTTGACTTTTGGGGAAGGCAACAACCAAGACAACAAGAAAGCAGTGGATCCGGCGTCATCATCACTCAAGATGGATACATAGTAACAAATAATCACGTAGTTGAAAATGCCGATAAGGTTGAAGTTACTTTGAACGACAACCAAAGCTATACAGCAAAAGTAATCGGTACTGATCCTTCTACTGATCTTGCATTACTAAAGATTGATGAAAAGAACCTACCATTTATTCCATATGGAAATTCTGATGATGTGAAAGTCGGCGAATGGGTTTTAGCTGTTGGTAATCCTTTTAATCTGACAAGCACTGTAACAGCCGGAATCATTAGCGCAAAGGCCAGAAACATTGGCATTCTTCCTGACCAATATAAAATCGAATCGTTCCTTCAAACAGATGCAGCTGTTAATCCGGGCAATAGTGGCGGTGCATTGGTGAATACCAATGGTGATCTTGTAGGTATCAACTCAGCCATTGCCTCTACAACCGGTTCTTTCACAGGTTATTCTTTTGCTATTCCTGTCAATCTGGTCAGAAAGGTTATGGATGACCTTGTAGAATTCGGAAGTGTACAACGTGGTTTCATAGGTGTTTCAATTCGCGATATCGATTCGAAATTGATCGAAGAAAAAGGCTTGAAACAAACCCAAGGTGTATTTGTAGCCGGACTTACTGAAGGTGGTGCTGCTTCTGATGCCGGATTAAAAGAAGGTGATATAATTCAAAAAGTAGGTAACGTTACTGTTACTTCTACTCCTCAACTTCAAGAACAAATTGGTAGATATCGTCCGGGCGATAAAGTTGCTGTCACAGTTTTGCGAGATGGTAAACAAGACGACTTCATGTTGACATTACGAAATAAGGATGGTGATACAAAGATCGTCAAGAATGAAGAACCCTTAAATCTTCTTGGTGGAACATTTGAAAATGCATCACAAGATGAAAAATCGAAATTGAATATTCGTGGCGGTGTAAAAATTTCAAAGTTACTTGCCGGTAAATTAAGAAGCGCAGGAATCCAGGAAGGATTTATCATCACATCGATCGACAAAAAACCAATCGTTACTAAAGATGATCTGGAAAGTGCATTAAAAACCAAGCAAGGTGGAGTTCTGATCGAAGGTGTTTATCCGAATGGGATGAAAGCGTATTATGGGTTTGGAATCTGAAATGATTACGGATTTCGGAATCCGGATTTTGGATTTGGATGGATTAAATCAAATCATTGCGTCGAATAACGCCAATCCGAAATCCACTGTGCACTGATCGAAATTCATAAAAAGAGCCGTAAATCAACTTACGGCTCTTTTTATCTCCCAAAGTGGCATAAAGTGCTTTTTAGGTGCGATTTTTGAGGAGTAAAAGTAAATTGCCTCAGTGCCCTCTTTTTTCAACAATACCAAGTAGTTATTAACCGATTGTTGACAAAAACTTGCTTCGCCTTTAGCTATGGCTTATCTTTGCAACACTAATAAAAAACAGATTTTTCGTCGAAATCTGCATGTTTTCTAACCTAAATCTCTCGATCTAACCATGCGTCAGCTCAAAATAACCAAATCGATTACCAACCGCGAGAGTCAGTCTCTCGAAAAGTATTTACAGGAAATTGGCCGTGAAGAGCTTATTACCGCAGAAGAAGAAGTTCGTTTAGCGAGGAAAATAAAAGAAGGTGATCAGAATGCTTTGGATCGTCTAACCAAAGCAAATTTACGTTTCGTAGTTTCTGTCGCTAAGCAATATCAGAATCAAGGTCTTTCACTTCCCGATCTTATCAATGAAGGAAATCTTGGTTTGATCAAGGCTGCTAAACGTTTTGATGAAACACGTGGTTTCAAATTCATTTCTTATGCTGTATGGTGGATCCGTCAAAGTATCCTTCAGGCATTAGCTGAACAATCAAGAATTGTTCGCCTTCCACTTAATCAGGTCGGTTCACTCAATAAAATTTCAAAAGCATACTCTAAACTTGAACAGGAATTCGAACGCGAACCTTCTCCGGAAGAATTAGCGAAGATCCTGGACATCCCTACTGAAAAAATTGCTGACACAATGCGTGTGAGTGGTAAACACGTTTCAATGGATGCACCTTTCGTTCAAGGCGAAGATAATAGTCTGATCGATGTACTTGAGAATGCAGATTCTCCACGTGCTGATGGTCTGTTGATGAATGAATCTCTTCAAAAAGAAATCGATCGTTCATTGAGCACACTTACTGAACGCGAACGCGAAGTGATCAAATTATTCTTTGGTATCGGAATGCAACACGGACTTACCTTAGAAGAGATCGGCGCTAAATTCGACCTTACACGTGAACGTGTTCGTCAGATAAAAGAAAAAGCGATCAGAAGATTGCGTCATAAATCAAGAAGCAGATTACTTAAAGCTTATCTTGGATAATCTTCTTTCAACATCATGACCTTATAAATCATTCAACTGACAGCTTTCACCAAAAATGAAAGCTGTCTGTGTTTTAATAAAACAAAGAAACTTACTTCAAACCCATCATATCATGTCAACTGAGGCACTTAACAACCAAGAAATTAATCACAAAGACAAATACGAAAACGAACTGGCCGACTGGATTCAGCAAGAAAAATCAGCGATAGCTCTTATACACGTTGCCGGAACATTATGGTTCGACAAATCTGTTGAGCTTATTCTTTTCAGAAATCAACTTGTTGATAGAAGTGCAAGTGAAATTTTAAATCTTCACCAGTACAGCAAACAAATGGTCAACAAACCGATCAATGTGATCGAAACTCTTGCTCTGGCAAAAGAGATGAATAAAGTTGAACTGGCTCCTTCTCGAATAGATATCGGAAAACTAAGCGCTGAATGGCTGCTTGAAAGAAAAAAATATAAAAATGCAGAAGAATTCATCGGCGACAAACTGAAAGACTTTATCGGAAAAGAAAAACGAGTAATGGTACCGAAAGATGTTGTTCTTTATGGTTTCGGACGAATCGGTCGTCTACTCATGCGAGAATTGATCTCTCAGGCAGGTAAGGGTGAGCAATTGCGCCTCCGCGCTGTTGTTACCCGAAACAATAGTGATGAAGACATTGCAAAACGTGCAGACCTACTTCGTAATGATTCTGTTCATGGAGCATTTCCGGGTACTGTGATTGAAGATTTTGAGAATAAAGCATTGATCGTAAATGGACATTCTGTGCAAATGATAGCTGCGAATGATCCTGGTGCAATTGATTATAACTCATACGGAATTAATGATGCCTTGATCATTGACAATACCGGTGTTTCGCGTGATCGCGAAGGATTAAGCAAGCATCTAAAATCAAAAGGTGCAAGTAAAGTTTTGTTGACAGCTCCAGGTAAAGGTGATATTCCAAATATTGTTTACGGCGTTAATGAAGAAAATTTTGATCACCACACAGAAACAATATTCTCTGCTGCAAGCTGCACAACCAATGCCATTGTTCCTGTTCTTGCCGTAATTGAAAAATCGTTAGGAATTGAAAAAGGTCACATTGAAACTATTCACTCTTATACGAATGATCAAAACCTGCTTGATAACTATCACAAAAAATATCGTCGTGGAAGATCAGCTGCGTTAAACATGGTAATCACTGAAACCGGCGCCGACAAAGCAGTTGCAAAAGTACTACCTCCGCTTGCAGGTAAACTGACAGGTAATGCAGTGCGTGTGCCAACACCTGATGTTTCCCTTGCTATTTTAAATTTGACTGTTCAGAAAGAAACTACCAAAGACGGTGTAAACGAGATCTTAAAAAATGCAGCATTCAATGGCCCTTTAGTTGAACAGATCCAGTATTCTGTTTCAAATGAATTGGTATCTAGTGATCTAGTAGGAAATCCTTGTGCTTCTATTGTTGATAGTCCGGCAACAATCGTTTCAAAAGATAATAAAAGTATGGTACTGTATGTTTGGTATGATAACGAATATGGCTATAGTCGTCAGGTAATTCGTTATGCGAAGTACCTTGCGGATGTGATACGACTACGTTATTATTAACGAATAACGAATAACGAATAACGAAAATGCACGGACGGATCCGTGCATTTTCGTTTTTAGTTATTCGCTATTAGTTAGTAATTCACTCTTTCCCGTAGTCCACCACCACCATCCTATACTCCAACCCTTTCACGACTTGTCCATTTGTTTTACCAAGGTCATTTCGTTCTTTATAGATCATTCCTACTCCGGCTGCATACTTTTCATTACCAAAGATCGTTTCTACATAATTATTTTCATCGATCTGGATAACGCTTAACGTTGAATCAAAAGAAAGACTATTGATCACATCGCCTTCGTGAAAATAATCATAAAAGTAAATTTCTTCTTCTTCTGTATTTGAATCATTTCCATTCCAACTTGCGGTTGAGTTAATAGGAAATGAAAGCTTGTGATACTTGATATTGTCTTCTGTCAAATATGCACTGGTCGACGAAAGATATTGTGTCCAAACATCAGACAATTCCCATTGCATAGTATCATTGTCACGGCGATAACGTAATCTGATCTGATTCGCCCTGCCTTCAAGATCAATGAATGTACTATCGATCTTATCTTTGATTTGAAAATGATAAGCATAAACCGAATCATCGTTGTTGTTGTCATTCTCTGAATGATAAATAGAATCAACATCGTAAATGATAAACCTTCCCTCTTCGATTGGAAAATAATCATATGACAAAGCAGGTAAAACAACCGTTTCTTTTTTACACGAATACCATGTAAGTGCAGAAATGCAGAGAAGTAAAAATAAAAGTTGTTGTTGGATCTTTGCCATAGGAATTTATCTTTCGATAAACCCGCCGCCAATTACATCATCTCCATCATAAAATACTGCACTTTGACCAGGTGCAACAGCAGTAACTGAATTGTGAAATGTTACTTTCACACGATCACCGATTTGCTCAATGGTGCTGTTTGTGCCTTTGTCTTTATAACGAATACGTGTAAGGGCTTCGGTTGCATTATCTAACGAAGTGTATTTTATAAGGTTCACATTTTTAACCCACATCTCCTGTTTCTTCAATTCATCATAAGAACCAAGTACAACTGTATTCGTATCTGGCTTTATTTCAACTACATAAGCAGGGTCACCTAAAGCAACTTCCAAACCTTTTCTTTGTCCGATTGTATAGAAAGGGTAACCTCTGTGCTTTCCCAGTACTTTACCTTCTGTATTAACAAAAAGTCCATCAGCCAATTTCTCCTCAATACCTTCTACCCTGTTCTTCAAAAAAGACCGGTAATCATTGTCCGGGATAAAACAGATCTCATACGACTCAGGTTTCTTTGCTAATTCATGGAAGCCCATATCCTCAGCCATTTGTCTGATCTCTGATTTATGATATTTACCAACTGGAAAAATTGTTCTTGAAAGACACTCCTGACTCACGCCCCAAAGTACATAGCTTTGGTCTTTCCATTCGTCTTTGCCTTTACTTACAACAAAACGACCATCTACTTCACGGACATTAGCATAATGGCCGGTTGCAATAAATTCACAATCCAGCATATCTGCACGTTTTAGAAGTGCTTCCCACTTGATGTGTGTGTTGCAACGCACACAAGGATTCGGAGTTCTGCCGGCGAGATATTCGTCAACAAAATCCTTGATCACATGATTACCAAATTCTTCACGTATATCGATAATGTAATGAGGAAATCCCTTCTCAACAGCAATTGAACGAGCATCATTGATAGAGTCTAACGAGCAACAACCGGTTTCCTTCTTTGAACTCCCTGAAGAGGCGTAATCCCAGGTTTTCATCGTCATACCAACAACTTCATATCCTTGCTCATGTAAAATCATGGCAGATACAGAAGAATCAATTCCTCCACTCATTGCCATTAAAACCCGTCCTTTTTTACTCATAATATTTATAATGAGCTGCAAAGATACGGAATGATCATATGGATTGAAACTTAAACAGAATCATTCTAAAAAGAGTCTCTGATCTTAAAAAATCACTCTTTTACATCAATTGGGCCTTTATCGTCAGTAATCGGATTCATCCAAACACCGGCTTTGTAAATATCTTCTCTTTCCAATTCACCATTTTCAAGGTAATTCAGCCATTTTCCCTCCTTCAAGCCATTCTTATAAAGACCTTTTTGCCAGACCTTACCGGTAGGGTGATAAATTGTTAAATTTCCTTCAAAACCTCCGTTCTTCATCACTCCATCGACCTTAGGAGTTCCATCCATAAAGTACTCTTTATAAACCCCATTTTGAACATCCTTCTTATAAGTAACTGTTCTGGAAATTTTACCATTTGGATAATACAATTTCCATGTCCCTTCTTTCTTGCCTTTGAGATACAATTCTTCAGATGATTTCTTTCCCATGCGGTCATAATAAACCCAGAGGCTATCCTTGATCCTGTCAATGTATTTTCCTTTGGCCATCAGTCCGCTGTCTTCAGAAAATATTTCAGCATCATTAATCTCTGTAAGTCCCCTGAATATCAGAATAGATTGAGGTTTACCGCTCTTATAGTATGTCTTGAATGTTCCTGTATGCTTTCCGTCTTTGTAAACACCTTCTGAAAATAGCACATCGTTAGAATAATACTTCCTCCATAAACCTTGCTTCAGGCCTTTGGCATCCGTTCGATTGATTGTGTCGCCCTTGAAAACATTAAATTTTTGTGCGTTTGCAGAAGTTGCAATTACAAGAATCAGGTATAAAAGAATTCTGTTTTTCATGGCCGTAAATATAGTGTTTGTTTAAGGTTCGAAATTTAGTACCGCTTTTTAGTTTTTTCCCCTTTTTCAACAGTATTTTTCGGTTTACATAAAAATACTACATTGCGTGCTACTAAAATTCAAAAGATACATATGAATACACCCTCAACTAATACAGGACATCCACGTGGACTGTACCTTCTCTTTTTCACAGAAATGTGGGAACGGTTTAGCTACTACGGAATGCGTGCCATTTTTATTTTATACATGACAAAAGCATTGTTGTTTGACAAAGCTCTTGCGTCAAATGTATATGGCAGTTTTACCGGACTTGTTTATCTGACTCCATTGCTTGGTGGATACCTCTGCGATAAATTCTGGGGTAACAGAAGGAGCATTCTCATTGGAGGGGTCATGATGGCCATTGGACAATTCTTTCTTTACCTAAGCGGAAGTGCAGTAACAGAAGGTGCACAGAGCGGGTCTGCTATTACTTTTATGTGGATGGGACTTACTTTGTTGATCATTGGTAACGGATTCTTCAAACCAAATATTTCAACAATGGTTGGACAACTGTATCCGAAAAACGATTCTCGAATCGATGGTGCATTTACCATCTTCTATATGGGAATCAATATGGGTGCTTTCTTCTCGCCATTGGTTTGTGGTGGTTTCTCTGAGTTCAAATATGGTTTCCTTGCTGCAGCGATCGGAATGGTAGTGAGTTTGATCTCCTTTGAGTTATTAAAGAATAAACATCTAATTGGACCTGATGGGAAACCCATTGGAATGCCCGTTGCAAAAGTTGACATGAAAACATACGGAGCAATTTTTGGCTCCATTGCATTAATTTTCTGTCTCTTGAATTTCCAGAATATCGTTAAAGGAATTTTTGGTGCAGAAGCAGTTCTCGATCCGAATACAATGGCACATACAATTGCCAATATCGATCTGGTAGCATATCTTATTTATGCTTCTTTGATCTTGATGCCTATTATAATCCTGACAGATAAATCACTGACAAAAGATGAAAGAGAACGGATCATCGTGATCTTCATCCTCGCATTCTTTGTGATCTTCTTCTGGGCTTGCTTCGAACAAGCAGGTGCATCGTTAACATTATTTGCCGATCAACAGGTTGACAGAGCAATTGATATCCATATTAGTCGATTCGTCATCGCAGGTGCCGGTGCAGTGCTTATCTATTTTTTAGGAAAAGCATTTGGATGGTTCTTTGAATGGTCAAAGAAAACGATCATGAGCGTTCAAGGAATAGGAGTTGTTGCAATCATAGCATTAGCTTTCATGGGCAAAATTGCTGACATTCATTTGAGCGAATTCCCTTCTCCATGGTTTCAATCGATAAATCCTTTAGCGATCATCGTCCTTGCTCCTTTCTTCACTATGATGTGGGGTAAATTAGCTAAAGTAAATATGGAACCTTCTTCTCCTTTGAAAATGGCAATGGGATTAGGTCTTGTTGCACTTGGCTATGTGATCATTGCTTATGCAGTAAAAGGAATTGACCCATCGACAAAGATCGCAATGTTCTGGCTTTTTGCTCTGTACATTGTTCATACAATGGGCGAATTGTGTTTATCGCCAATTGGACTAAGTATGGTAAGTAAGCTTGCTCCCCTTCGCTTATCTTCATTGATGATGGGAACATGGTTCCTTGCAAACGCAGTTGCCAATAAATTTGCAGGTACACTAAGTGCTTTGATTCCTCCTGGAGCAGGTGAAGAACCGGCTGAGGCTGGTGAAGCAATTCCAAGTTTCTTAGGTATAGAAATTTCGAATCTATTTATTTTCTTCTGTGTTTTCATCGTATTAAGCGGTGTAGCTTCATTGATACTTCTAGCTCTGTATCGTAAATTATTAAAAATGATGCATGGGGTGAATTAATAATACGCTTTCCGGATTTATTTCCGGCAGTTGTAATAAAAGTTTTAAAAAAATCCTGCTCACGGCAGGATTTTTTTTACCTTGTAATCTGATTCAATCCTTAATCCAGAACAAATAATGAACAAAACCTACCTCCTTCTGCTGGTCTTCCTTTTATCATTTTCAGTAAAAAACAGTTTTAGTCAGGAACACAATTCTCCCGATGGCATTCAGTGGGTATCCTTTGAAGATGCATTGGCACTTTCTTCCAAAGAACCAAAAAAGATCTTTCTGGATATCTATACAGGCTGGTGTGGCTGGTGTAAAAAAATGGATGCGTCAACATTTAAAGATCCTAAGGTTGTCAGTTATATGAATAAGAATTTTTATGCTGTTAAACTGGATGCTGAAACGAAAGACACAATTACATATAAGGATAAAAATTACACATTTGTCGCTGCTTATAAATCAAATGAAGTTGCTGCATTTCTCCTCAATGGACAAATGAGTTACCCAACTTCCGTTTACCTCGATGAAAAGTCAGACCCCATTACATCTGTCCCCGGATTCCTAACTTCCGATCAACTATTACCGATTTTAAAGTACTTCGGTGAAGACATTTACAAAACCAAGAAGTGGGAAGAATATCAAAGTGAAGGAACTAAGTAATATCACTAAGCTTTCTTTACTATCCAATCTCAAAGCATTCATTTTCAAACCCCTTCGAAATAATACTTGCCTAATCGTAAATTTAGGTTTGCGGAGGTGAAAAAAATCGGTATTTTCGCAGCCCATTCAGGAAACTGAATAATATGGTGGATGTAGCTCAGTTGGTTAGAGCGCTAGATTGTGGTTCTAGAGGTCGCGGGTTCGACCCCCGTCTTTCACCCTTAATTTTCCCTTAAGCCTTTGAGTTTAAGGGATTTTTTGTTTCACATGCCTTTTACTCTATCTATTCTGCCATCACATTTCCTTTCTGAAAAAAGGCTTACCTTTATACTGTTATTAAAATGGAAGAAAAAGTATTGCTGAATGTTGAAGGAATGGATTGCGCGAATTGCGCACTTTCAATTACCCGTTCTCTTCAAAAATCCGGATTTCAAGATGTAAATGTGAATTTTGCTACCGGCGAGGTCATTTTTGACATTGTTGAAAGTGAAAAGGTCGACTTAGCAGTTTCAAACATTAAAAATCTTGGTTATTCAGTTATTGACAGATCTGATGTTATTCAAAACACAGAAGAAGTCAAGATTTCTACGAACTCATTTGATGAAACGAGAAAAAAATTCCTGATTTCCTTAGCTTTTACTTTGCCATTATTCCTGCATATGTTTGTTGGAATATCTCTTCTGCATAATCCTTTCTTTCAACTGATTTGTTCACTTCCCGTATTATTCATTGGTATCACCCATTTTGGCAAAAGTGCATACTACTCAATAAAATCAGGCGTCCCGAATATGGATGTATTGATTGTGATCGGATCGACAGCAGCTTTTGCATATAGTATTTTAGGGATGGTTCTTCACCCGGATCAAGCTGCAAATTTTTTATTCTTTGAAACGGGTGCTACAATCATCACACTTGTTCTTTTAGGCAATATGATCGAACAGCGCTCGGTTAAACAGACAACTTCTGCTTTACGCGAACTTTCCTCTTTGCAACCTTCAAAAGCGAAGATCATTTTGACTGATAATGGGATTGAAAGTATATCTGAAATTGAAATTGAAAAGATCAAGCTTGATGATACTTTAATCTTTAATACCGGTGACAGGATCGCTGTTGACGGAATTATTATTACCGGAAATGGAATCACTGATGAATCTATGTTAACAGGTGAAAGTATGCCTGTAACAAAAAAATCCGGGGACAACGTCATTAGTGGAACATTGGTAATTGATGGGTCATTTAGGATCAAAGCTGAAAAAACAACTAAAGATTCTGCTTTGGCAAAAATTATTTCTCTTGTCAAAATTGCGCAAAACAATAAACCGGAAATTCAAAAACTTGGCGATAGAATCAGTGCTATTTTTGTTCCGGTTGTTCTATTGATCTCACTAGCAACTTTTCTAAGTGCAGCATTTTTATTCGATCTGCCTTTTAGCAAAGCATTGCTCAATAGCATTGCCGTGCTGGTGATCTCTTGTCCATGTGCTATGGGCCTTGCAACTCCAACCGCAGTGATCGCAGGAATCGGTAGAGCAGCCAAAAGCGGTATACTCATCAAAGGTGGCTCTACACTAGAACAACTGGCAAAGGTGAAAACTATCATCTTTGACAAGACAGGAACTCTGACAACAGGAAACTTCAAGATAAAAAAGATCAACAGTTTAGGTCTTCCGGAAGAAGAAATACAGAGTATTTTATATTCACTGGAATCCCATTCATCGCACCCGATAGCCAGATCTATTCAAAAAGAATTAAGTTCGTTATCCGTTAATGAAATCAAATGGAAAACAATTCAGGAAGACAAAGGAATTGGAATAAATGCAACGACCGAATCCGGTGATCTTTACAGTGCAGGATCGTTCCAGATGGTTAAACATTTTTTCTCTGACGATACGCATAATATTTATGTTCTGAAAAACAACAAACTTATTGCAACAGTAGATATTGAAGATGAATTAAAACCGGGATCCCGACAAATGATCGATCGGTTAAAAGAGATGGGAATAAAAAGTGTACTTCTTAGTGGCGATAAAAAAAATCGTTGCATAGAAATTGCAGAACAATGTGGAATTGAAGAATTTTATTTCGAGAAATTGCCGAATGAAAAAAGTAAGATAATTGCCGAGCACATGAAATCCAATCCAACGGCAATGATTGGCGACGGCATCAATGATGCTCCTGCTTTGGCGATGGCAACTGTAGGTATTTCTATTAGCAATGCTTCTGATGTTGCCATTCAATCGGCACAAGTAATTTTACTTGACAAAAAAGATATTTCGATTTTATTAAAAGCAATTACGATCAGCAGACTAACCTACTCCACTATCAAGCAAAATCTGTTCTGGGCATTTTTTTACAACACAGTTGCAATTCCTTTTGCAGCTTTCGGCTATTTAAGTCCAATGATAGGTGCACTTTCAATGGCTTTTTCAGACGTTATCGTAATAGGAAACTCTTTACGATTGAAAACCAGGAAGATTTTCTAAATTACAGCCGACTTCTATTTTGAAAAACAGTTCGAAGAACATATTGATGATTGCGAAGTGGTATCCTTTCAAGGAAGACCCTCAATTTGGTGTGTTTATTCAAAAACATGCAAAAGCAATTGCTATCGAAAATAAGGTCGTTGTACTTTATGCTTCCTCGAATGCAAATCAAAATGAATCTTATGTGTTTGAAATTAACCAGGAGCACAATCTACTGGAAATTATTATTTCATTCAAAAAAAACGAATCCGTTTTTTCCGGACTTATCAATGGGTATCGATATTACAAAGCAATCAAAGAAGGTATAAAAAAAAGTAAACACTTTTTTGAAAAACCGGATTTGATACACGCCTACATTTTACTGCGCACCGCTGTGGTTGCAGCGTACCTGTCTTTTATTTACAAGGTCCCTTATGTGATCAACGAGCAATGGTCAGGATATGCGACAGGAAAATTTTCCAACTTTTCATTTTTCAAAAAAGCACTGACTAAAAAATTGGTTCGACGATCATCGGGATTGATTTGCGTATCTGATTTTTTACTGAAGAAAATGCATGAATGTAAAATTGGAAATGCAAATGAAATGGTAATCCCAAACACCATTGAAACTGTACATCAGATCAATAAAATGAATGAGTCAACAGTCAATGTATTACTCGTTGCAGATCTGGTCGATGAAATAAAAAATGTCAGTTCAGTGATCAAAGCTGCTGCAAAAATTTCAAAGGAAAAACATGACTTTGTTTTGAGAATTATTGGGCAAGGAAAAGACAAAGAGATGTTAATGGAAATTGCAAGAGGGCTTGGAGTTTTGAACACTTTTGTAATTTTCGAAGGATTGAAATCGAACCAGGAGGTCTACTCCTATCTTTTGCGATGCGATTTTCTAGTTATGAACAGCCGATTCGAGACTTTCTCGCTTATCTGTTGCGAGGCAATGAGTTGCGGGAAACCTGTCTTAGCAACCCGCTGTGGAGGCCCTCAAGAATTTGTGGATGATAAAACAGGAATTCTTATTGATGTAGATGACGATGTGGCACTTGAAATGAACTTCCGTTTTTTACTTGAAAATCACAAGCAATTTGATAGTCACGAGATTATCTCAAAAGTAAAAACTCGTTTCAGTCAGGAAACAGTTTTTCGTCTGTACAGTAGATTTTATGAGATGGTTCTTAAGTCTAAATTTTAACATCTCCAATAGCTTGATTTTCTGCTGAATTTGAAAGGCTATTTTCCTGTTTTTTGACTCTGTCACCAGAATGACACAAAAACGCACTTTCACAGATTTAAACCACGAAAATATGTTTGTAGAAGCGAATCATTTCTGTAAATTTGTACGAGAAAATTGAACCTAAATTATTGTCTAACTTAATACTACCAATCAAAATGAAAAAAGGATTACTCCTGAGTCTATCGGTTGCTTTTAGTTTTGGTGTGATTGCACAAAGTGCTTCACGTCTTCCTATGGGCTTCCGCAAAGCTGAAGTTCCGGCTTCAGTAAAAAACAAAATATTGAAAGTGCCATACAGAGATGCTAAGATGGATAGTGGAATTCCATTTAACAAAGCAATCAATGCTCGTATGGCTTCTCCTCAACCAAATTCAATCAATACTGCGTTGGTTGATGAGTACTTAGTTGGTCTTTCATTCTATGACCTTCAAACAAATGCGTCGATCAGTAACCGCGTCGTAAAAAATGATGATGGTTCATTCGCTGTATCTTGGACTTACTCTCCACTTTATGATGCAGCTGAAGCTTTCCCACAACGTGGAACAGGTTACAACTACTCACCTGATGGAACAACTTGGATCTTCCCTTACGTACCGGGATCTTCTCAAGGACCTGCTGCAAGAACAGAAGCTGTTCGTACAGGTTTCACAAACATCATCAATACAACTTCAGGATCTGAGATGTCAATTGCTCACTCTGGAACTTCTATGGCGTTAACATACCGTCCTGCAAAAGGAACAGGTGCTTGGACAACTTCATACCCTTGGGGAACTTCAAACAATGACACTTGGCCAAAAGCAGTTGCAGGTGGAAATAACATGGTTTATGGTATCTGGCAAGGTAGTGGTGTTTCAGGAATTCCAACTGAAGGACAAGATGGACCTATGTTCTTCTCAAGATCTACAGACGGTGGAGTTACTTGGAGTCAAAAAGCTGTCCTACCGGGAACGGATTCAACAGAATACCTTGGATTCGGTGGCGATGATTTCGCAATCGATGCAAAAGGAAATACTGTAGCTATCGTTTTAGGAAGTCAATTGACTGACCTAATGCTATTGAAATCTACTGATGCTGGTGTGAACTGGACAAAAACAATTATCTACAGAAATCCATGTCCAATGTTAGATCTTGATGGCACACAGCCTTCAGATTCTGATCTTGATGGAATCGTTGATACATTAGATGGTCACGCAGGTGATGCAGCAATTCTAATTGATGAGAATGATGAATGTCACGTTACTTTCTCTGATTTCCGTTGGTATTATGATGCAGGAACACCAGGAAGCTACAACTACTTCCCTTCAACTGATGGTCTTGAATATTGGAATGAAACTATGGGACAAAATGGATATGTTCCTATCGCTTTCGCTGAAGACTTAAATGGTAATGGTGAATTAGATGTTCCACTTGATGAAACATGTGAAGCAGTTGGACTTCGTTGGGGTAGCTACAGAGGTGGTATCACGGGTATGCCATCAATGAGCTTAGGAAGCAATGGCGAAATTATTGTTTCTTATCAAACGATCAATGAGCTAGCTGATACTGCACAGTATCACCAGTCTCACCGTCACGTTTATCTTATCTCTTCACCTGACAAAGGAGCTACATGGACATATCCATACAACATCGTTCCAACAATTGCTGACGGTGGTGATGGTGAAAACCAAGAAGCTGTATTTGCTGCTTTAACTAAAAACAGTGATAACATGATCTATGTACTTTATCAACGTGATGGAGCTCCGGGACATGCACTTGCAGCTGCAGGAACTTGTGACGATGACTTCAACTCTGGTAACTCAAGTGATATTGTTTTTGCTCGTGTTGACTTCGCTAACATGGTTGGTGTAAGTAAAACTCCGGCAAATGATCTTTTCATGACTCAATCTTATCCTAACCCAACTACAGGAATGGCATATTTCAATGTTGATACTAAATCAGCAGAAGACATGACGATCACAGTAACTGACATGTTAGGCAAAGTTGTTTACACAGAAATCAGAAGCAGCGTACCAGCAGGAATCACAACAGTATCTTTGAATACTGCTGACTGGAGTTCAGGTTTATATAACTACAGCGTAACTTCAGGAAGCCAAAAAGCTTCTCGTCAGATCGTAGTTCAATAATTGACCAGGATTTAGCTGGATTAACCGAGATTAATCTGGATTAATCTGGAATTGATCTGATTCTAGAATTAATAAAAAGTCCTGCTCAATTTGAGCAGGACTTTTTTGTTAATAGATTCCATCTAAACCTTCCCCTTCATTTTTCATTCTTTATCCCGATAGTTATCGGGATTCATTTTTCATTAAAAAACAACTTTTTCGAAGATGAACATCGCAGTCAGAATGTCATTGTAGCATCAAATTCCAAATATTCATTTTTTCCTAATAAAAGTTTAGATAACTTCGGTCTATCAATTCCAGATAATATTATTTCTAACCTAAAACTAAAATTAAGAATGAAGAAATCTTTACTCACCATTTTTGCATTTATTGTTTGTGTTGGTTCACAAGCACAGAATGCATCCCGTTTGCCACAAGGCTTCCGGAAAGCGGAAATTCCTGCTTCTGCAAAAAGTAAAAAAATTACAGTTGACGTTCGTGAATCAAATAAGGACGCCGGAACTCCATTTAACAAAACGATAAATTCAAGGCTTACAAACCCTCAACCAAGCACTCCTACTCTTGGTGGTAGTTTCATCGATGAATATTTAGTTGGCTATTCATTTTATGACCTGCAGACGAACAATGCAATCAGTAATCGTATTGTTCATAATGATGATGGCTCGTATGCAGTCTCATGGACCTACTCGCCTAATTATGATGCGGCAGAAGCCTTTCCTGATCGTGGAACCGGATACAATTATTCGCCGGATGGAATTTCGTGGATATATCCATATGTACCGGGGTCATCACAAGGACCAGGAACACGGGTTGAGAATATTCGCACAGGATTTACCAATATCGTAAACACTTCTAGCGGATCTGAAATGGTTATTGCACACTCTGCAGATGCAATGGGTTTAACGTATCGCCCTGCTAAAGGAACCGGTGCATGGAATGCAACGACTTTTCCTTGGGGACCTACTACTGATGATACTTGGTCAAAAGCAATTGCCGGGGGCAATGATATGGTCTATGCAATATTCCAAGGTTCTGGTGTTTCAACTACATCGGTGCTTGGACAAAAAGGACCGTTATTCTTTTCAAGATCAACTGATGGTGGTGTTACATGGAGTACAAAAGCCCAAATTCCCGGAACGGATTCAACAGAATATATGGGATTCGGTGGCGATGAATATTCTATTGATGCAAGAGGAAATACAGTTGCAATTGCATTAGGAAGTACCATCACAGATCTTATGCTGCTAAAGTCGACTGATGCCGGACTTACATGGACAAAAAAATTGATCTATATATCACCACTTCCAATGTTTAATACCGGAAATGGACAAACTTCTGACACCAATTCAGACGGAATTCCTGATACGCTTCTTGCAACCGGTGGTGATGCAGCTGTATTGATCGATGAAAATGACCTTTGCCATGTCGTCTTCTCTGATGTTCGATGGATGAGCGATGGCGCAACTGCAGGAAGTTATTCTTATTTCCCAGGGACAGACGGACTGGAATACTGGAATGAAAATATGGCTACAGGTGGATATGTTTTTATTGCTGCTGCTGAAGACTTCAATGGAAATGGAGTTCTTGATGTACCTGAAGACCAAACATGTTCTTTCCAATGGGGTAATTATGGTGGAGGAATTACAGGATTGCCTTCGCTGGGTTTAGGGGATAATAATACTATCTATCTTTCCTATCAGACAATAAATGAATTAGCAGATACTGCTCAATATCATCAGGCCCACCGTCACGTTTACATTATGACTTCACCGGATCATGGTCAGACATGGACTTATCCATACAACATCGTTCCAACAATTGCTCAAGGTGGTGATGGTGAAAATCAAGAAGCGGTTTTTGCTGCCTTACCAAAAAGCATAAGCGGAAATATTCTTCCTGTGCTTTATCAACGTGATGGTGCACCGGGACATGCTCTTGCTTTAGCAGGAACTTGTGATGATGATTTCAACTCAGGTAATTCAAGCGACATCGTTTTTGGTCGTTATGACATTGCTGCAGTTGTGGGTGTACCTACAGTAAATGAAAACGACCTCTTCATCACACAAGCTTATCCAAATCCAACAACAGGTATGGCATATTTCAACGTCTCAACTAAAACTAAAGCTGATCTATCTGTAACAGTTACAGATCTGTTAGGAAAAGTTGTTTATTCAGAACAAAGAAATAATGTTGCTGCAGGTGTTACAACAATTTCATTGAACACAGGTAGCTGGACGTCCGGATTGTACAACTACAATGTGATTTCATGCGACCAAAAGGTTTCTCGTAGAATTGTAGTTCAATAACAGAACTTTTTCAATTTTCATAAAAAAAGCACGGAGAAAATTCTCCGTGCTTTTTTATTTAAGCAAAGTCAAGTCATTTATTCCCGGATAACGCTCTACTGTAAATCCTTCAGCAAATTGAAATCCTGCTGGACGTCCATATTCCATTGCTCTGCCTTTTAGAAAGTCAAGAAACTCTTTTGATGAGATCGCTGTATCTGGTTCCGTTGAATCAGCCTGATAGAATTGAGTTTTAAATGCTTTTACAGATTCCATTCGTTGTTCCCAAACATCTGAAACATCGACTACAAAATCAGGTTTAATAAATCGGTCTTGAATATAATGATAGACTGCTTGTGGCCGCCAAGGTAATTGGTCTACTCCCCCAATTTGTGTTACTACTTTTACTAATCCTGAAAGAAATATAGCATCACTAACCAGTGAAGCACCTCTTCCATGATCGGGGTGACGATCGCTAATAGCATTGCAAAGGACGATACTTGGCTGATATTTTCTGATCATTTTAACGACTTCCAATCGGTGATCGCCGTCATTATTAAAAAAACCGTCCGCTAAATTGAGGTATTCTCTGGCTATAATTCCAATGATCTTAGAAGATGCCTCTGCCTCTTCTTTACGAGTTTCAGCTGTACCTCGGGTACCTAACTCTCCGTTTGTAAGGTCAACAATTCCACACTTATAACCCTTTTTAATATGGTTGATAAGTGTTCCTGAGGCACTTAATTCGACATCGTCGGGATGTGCACCAAAAGCCAAAATGTCTAATTTCATATCAATTATTATGGAAGTTCTTTTGTATTTTTATAGCTGTCAAAATTAACAATCACTCTTGATTTAAATAGTTTTTTAATTTCGAAGAATTCTAATTCAAATATATGAAAATCTCCTTTCATGGTGCTGCCCGTACAGTAACCGGCAGTAAGCACCTACTGAAGTTAAATAGCGGACTAACGATCTTACTTGATTGCGGTTTTTTTCAAGGATTAGGGGCTCAAACCGAAGAACTAAATCGACATTTTGGATTTGAGCCTTCTGAAGTGGATATTCTCATTCTTTCTCATGCTCATATCGATCATTCAGGGAATATTCCATTTCTTGTCAAGCAAGGTTTCGCAGGCAAAATCTACTGCACTTCTGCTACCCAGGATCTTGCCGCAATTATGTTAGCCGATACTGCACATATTCAAGAGAATGATCTTAGGTACATCAATAAAAAACGGGAAGCAAAAAATAAGGCTCCACTTGAACCTATTTATAACATTGAAGATGTTGATGCAGCAATGGAATTATTCTTCAACATTCCATTTCGAAAGGAAGTTGAAATTGCACCGGATGTTAAATTGACTTTCACTGATAGTGGCCACATTCTTGGCGCTGCTGCAGTAAATTTGAGAATCAAAGAAGATGGCAAAGAATTCAGACTTATGTTCTCAGGTGATATTGGTCGACCTGGCGACAGGATCCTGAAAGTTCCGGAAAAATTTCCACAGGCAGATTATATTATTTGTGAAAGCACTTACGGAAATCGTTTGCATGACTCCACAGAAGATACAGAAAAAAAATTACTTGAAATTGTGTACCACACATGTGTTGAGAAGAAAGGGAAATTGATAATTCCTGCATTTAGTCTCGGCAGAACCCAAGAGGTAGTTTATGCTTTGAATAACTTGAAGAACAGTGGTAAACTTCCTGCAATTCCTGTTTACGTCGACAGCCCTCTTTCAGTAAATGCAACGGCCATTATGAAAGCTCATCCGGAATGTTTCAATGGCGATGTACTAAAATCCCTTCGTTCAGATCCGGATCCTTTTGGATTTGACAATTTGCATTACATTCAGCAGCCAAAAGATTCAATTGCGCTGAACGATCTTGATAAACCTATGATCATAATCTCAGCATCAGGAATGGCTGACGCAGGAAGAGTCAAACATCATATCAAGAATAATATCAAAGACAAAAGAAATACCATACTACTTGTTGGTTATTGCTCACCGGATAGTCTTGGTGGAAGATTAGCAGCAGGAAATAAAGAAGTGCGGATATTCGGCAAAGAATATGAAGTAATATGTGACGTATATCAGGAGAACAGCTATAGTGCTCATGGTGATTATAAAGAAATGCTTGCATATCTTTCGTGCCAGGATGCAAGCAAGGTCAAAGAAATGTTCTTAGTTCACGGAGAATACGAAGTTCAAGTGGATTGGAGAGAGAAATTGATGGAAGCAGGATTTGCTAAGATCAATATTCCGGAATTACATTCAACATATGAGATCAACTAATGAATATAGTTCTTAACTTAATTCAAAAAGAAATAAAAACTGAATGGAAGCAAAAATATGCTTTCAATGGTTTGCTCTTGTATGTTGTCAGTACGGTCTTCGTCTGCTATCTCTCATTTAAGAGAATTGTGGATCTTCCTACCTGGAATGCACTATTCTGGATCATCCAGCTTTTCGCCGGTGTAAATGCTATTTCAAAAAGTTTTCTTCAGGAAGGAAGGGGAAGAATGCTCTACTACTACACTCTCACAAATGCACGTTCATTTATTCTGGCCAAGATCATCTATAATTTATTTTTGATGCTGGTTCTGTCTGCTTTCAATCTCCTATTTTATTCTCTATTTATTGGAAATCCTGTACAGGATATGCCAATGTTTATTTTAGCGATGGTTCTTGGTAGTGCAGGATTTTCGGCTGTACTTGCAATGGTTTCGGCAATTGCATCAAAAGCAGGAAATAATTTTGCATTAATGTCTATACTTAGTTTCCCTATTCTTATCCCAGTTTTGATGGTCACGATCCGATTCTCAAAAAACGCCATGGATGGAATTGCATGGGCAGTAAATCAACAATTCGCAATTATATTGGTCGCATTGATTGCAATGGTATTTGCACTTTCATATCTACTCTTCCCTTATCTTTGGCGGGAATAGTTCAACTCAACTAATTTGATTTGTAAATAAAATGAATGATAAAAAAATTAACCTACTGTCCGGATTACAATGGTGGAAATGGTTATGCATACTCCTCTTATTTTATACTTTTTATCAGGGTTTAATGATTGAGGTTCCGCGTCTGGCTATCCTGCATGAAACAATTCGTAATCTATTTTTCCATGTAACGATGTGGTTTTCTATGATCATCATGATGCTTGCATCATTGATCTATGGAATTCGTTATCTGTCAACGAATGATATTACGTTTGACACAAAGGCAAGTGAAGCCGCTTATACCGGTGTCTTCCTTGGACTTTTAGGACTGGCAACAGGAAGTCTATGGGCAAAATTCACTTGGGGAGCATGGTGGGTCAACGATGCAAAATTGAATGGTGCTGCAGCTGCTATGTTAGTTTATTTTGCCTACATTATTTTGAGAGGTTCAATAGATGATGAACATAAAAAAGCAAAACTTGCAGCTGTTTATGGAATATTTGCATTCACAATGATGCTGGTATTCATAATGATCCTTCCTAGGCTCACTGACTCATTGCATCCGGGAAACGGCGGTAATCCCGGATTTGGTAATTATGATCTTGATAAAAAGATGCGTACAGTTTTTTATCCGGCAGTTATTGGCTGGGCATTGCTCGCAACCTGGATCACAGAAATTAATGTTCGAATCAAAACACTTCGTAATAAAATTGAAGACGAAAAATGAAAAAAATTAACTATCTATTATTTACCCTATTAGCTATCGTATCACCTGTTATTGGTTTTGCCCAAAATAGTGACATTGAAATGGCTGATACAATGCGATCAAATGGAAAAATCTTTGTTGTGATTGGGGTTATCGGTATTATTTTGCTCGGGATCCTCATCTTTCTCCTGCAGATCGATAAAAAAGTGCGAATTTTAGAGAAAACAGCAAAATAAAATAAGTCTTTTCCAATTTACTAATTGAAAATACAGGATTGCTACTGATTTTAATGCTAAATTTGCATACTAAATCAAGTAAAGTAATTCATGAAAAAAACGCACATTCTTGGTATTGTAATCATAGCTATTGCAATTGCTGCTATACTAAGTACTTTGGCAGATTCCAGTACTTATGCTTCATTCAGTGTCGCGGAAGCGGAGCCATCAAAAACTTTTCACGTTGTTGGCAAACTGAACAAGGAGAAACCACAAGAATACAATCCGCATGTTGACGCTGACCTCTTTTCATTTTTTCTGGTTGACAATGAAGGAAAAGAAAAACAGGTACAATTACACAAAGCTAAACCGCAAGACTTTGAAAAGTCTGAACAGATTGTTGTTATAGGAAAAATGAATGAGGGCAATTTTGTAGCTTCAGATATACTGATGAAATGTCCTTCCAAATACAACAATTCAAGTGAAGACATGAAAGCGGTTACTTCTCAACGTTGATCTTTATCATTTACAACAAAATTTAATGGACATACAATACATAGGAGAACAGCTCCTTTGGGGAAAGATTGGAAACCTCCTGGTATTTACCGCATTTACTGCAGCTTTACTCTCTGCAATATCCTACTTTTTTAGTCTACGAACTGACGATAAATCGTGGCGAAAACTTGCCAGGCAGGCATTCGCAATTCATACTATTTCTATAACAGGAATTTTTGCTTTACTATTCTATCTGATCTTAAATCATCGGTTTGAATATGTATATGTCTGGGAGCATAGTAACACGATAATGCCTTTAAAATATATTCTTTCCTGTTTCTGGGAAGGACAAGAGGGAAGTTTTCTGCTCTGGATGTTCTGGCATTGTGCTCTTGGCTGGGTAATTATTGCCACAGCAGGAGAATGGGAAAACGGAGTAATGTTTGTCATTTCACTGGTGCAAATTTTTCTTGCATCCATGATTCTTGGCGTAGTAATTCTAGGCTATAAAATGGGCAACAATCCATTTGTACTTCTTAGAGACCATCCGGATTTCGCCAATCTTCCCTTCATCAAAATGCCCGACTACCTTTCTAAAATTAAAGATGGTCGTGGATTGAATCCACTTTTACAAAATTACTGGATGACTATTCATCCACCTACTCTCTTCCTCGGATTTGCGTCTACAGTTATCCCATTTGCTTTTGCAATTGCAGGATTGATGCGTAAGAAATTCACAGAATGGATCAAACCTGCAATGCCATGGACTTTCTTCGGCGTAATGATTTTAGGAACAGGTATTTTAATGGGTGCTGCATGGGCATATGAGTCACTTAGTTTTGGCGGATTCTGGGCATGGGATCCCGTTGAAAATGCTTCTCTGGTTCCATGGATGACAATGGTCGGTTTAGCTCACGTAATGCTGATCTTCAAACACAGAAAGCGATCGATACTTTCTAATTTCATTCTTGCTATTGTTACTTTCTTTTTCATTCTATACTCAACGTTTCTAACGCGAAGCGGAATATTAGGCAATTCATCTGTGCATGCTTTTACAGATCTTGGCATGTCAGGACATCTTATTATCTATATGTTTTTCTTTGTGGCTTTGTCTGCTTATCTGCTTATTAAAAACTACAAGGCACTAAAAGAAACACATGAAGAAGAACACCTTTCTTCACGGGAATTCTGGATGTTCATTGGAATGTTAGTTTTAGTGATCGGATGTCTGCAAATTACATTTACGACATCACTACCTGTCTTCAATAAATTATTCAGTTTAAATCTTGCAGCTCCTGTTGACGCAATTGACCACTACAATAAATGGCAAGTCCCTGTTGCAATTTTTATTTGTCTATTAATCGGAGTTGGACAGTATTTCAAATACAAAAAAACGGAATGGAAAGAATTCAGAAAAAAAATTACACTCAGTTTAATGTTATCCTTATTGGTAACAGGTTTGAGTGCATTTTATCTTGGTGAATATAGAGTACATTACTATATACTTTTCTTTGCCTCTACCTTTGCAGTTATTGCCAATGCTTCCTATATTTTCACTGTACTGAAAGGAAAACTAGGCAATTCTGGTGCTTCAATAGCACATATCGGGATTGGACTGATTTTAATGGGAGCACTTATTTCAAATTCCAAGAAAGAAGTCATTTCAAGAAATTTGAAAAACGTTGACTTAGGAAAAGATATGCCTAACAAGGAAAACATCATGATCGAACAAAAAGTCGATACACTTCCTATGGGTAATTATTATGTGACCTATTCAAAACGCGAAACCCAGGGAGTAAATGTTCTTTTCAACATTGAGTACTTTCAATTGAATCCACAAACAGGTGTAAAAGAAAAACAATTTGAGCTAAAGCCATTCGTTCAGTTGAATGATAGAATGGGAAATGTGGCAGAACCTGCTACTAAACATTTTCTTACCAAAGATATCTACACTCACATAACTTACGCGGAAATTGAAAAGCCACAAAGCCGACATACTGAAGATGAACATGAGGAAGAATATCAACCGGCGAAAAATCAAATGCTTGCTATTGGAGATACATTCATTACAAGCAACAGCTTTGTTATTCTTCGTAGCTTGAAGAAAGATCTGGACAGAAATGATTTCCAGTTGAACGACTCCGACCTTATCGTTGGTGCTGACCTGATGATTCAGGATATAAACAAAAAGATCTACGAAAGTCTTCCTGTCTTTGTGATCAAGAATTTTTCAATTTATACAAAATCAACTTCCGTTGATGAATTAGGTTTGAAATTCGAATTCTCAAAGATCGATCCTGCAACAGGAAAAATTGAATTATCGGTTTCGGAAAAGAAATCAAACAAAGCGGATTTCATAGTGATGAAAGCAATTATTTTTCCCGGAATCAATATCCTGTGGATAGGTTGTTTATTGATGATCATTGGATCCGTAGTTGCAATCAGAAAGAGAGTAATTCAGAATATGAATTCCGGAAATTCTACTGAGAAATGAAAATTGTAATTCTCGGAGCAGGTAATCTGGCATGGCACTTAGCGCCATTCTTAAGAAAGAACGGCCATGAGATCGTTGCTGTTTATAGCAGAACAAAATTTTCTGCTGTTGCACTGGCAAATAAAGTAAAAGCTATTCCAATTGACAAAATTGAAGATATTCCTTCCAATGCTGATATTTATATTGTTGCATTGCAAGACAAAGCGGTACGTTCAGTTTTGAAATCTCTCAAATTCATTCCGAACTGCATTGCTCACACCAGCGGTTCTGTTTCCATTTCTGTTTTTCCTAAGCAATTCAAAAACACCGGCGTCTTTTATCCTTTGCAGACCTTTTCTAAAACAAGAAAAGTTAATTTGAATGAAGTGCCTTTCTTACTTGAAAGCAGCAATTTGAAAACCAAGAAAATTCTCTCTTCTTTAGCAAATTCGATATCGACCAATGTGCATTTTATAACATCCGACAAGAGAAAAAAAATTCACCTGGCAGCAGTATTTGCAAATAATTTCGTCAATCACCTCTACTCCATTGCCTCTGAAATATTAAAGGAAAGCAAACTTCCTTTTGACTTGCTAAAACCACTGATCCTAGAAACAGCAGGAAAGATCCTGGAAGATTCCCCTGAAAAGATGCAAACAGGCCCTGCCCGTCGAAATGACCAGGAAATCATAAAGTCGCATTTGCAACTTCTAAAGGGACAAAAGAACAGAAAGGCTATTTATTCACTTTTGAATGCCAGTATTATTGATAAGTTTAAGGTAAAGGCTAAATAATTTTCTTTTTAATTATCTATTATTGCATCAATGAAAAATTTCAAAGAAGCGCTAAATGCTATCCGTTGTTTCGTTTTTGACGTCGACGGTGTATTGACGAACAATACAATTGTAGTCATGCAAAACGAATTGCATCGTATCATGAATATTCGTGATGGCTTTGCATTGAAAGAAGCTGTTGAACAAGGCTATCATGTTGTCATTATTTCAGGAGGGAAATCCGAAAGTGTAAGAACCAGGTTAGCCAACCTCGGAATAAAAGATATTTATCTCGGTGTGCAGGACAAAACTGAAAAACTGGATGACATCAAAATTCAATATGACCTAAAGAAAGAAGAAATTCTATACATGGGTGACGATATTCCTGATTACTATGTCATGCAACAAGTAGGTGTACCAACATGCCCTAACGATGCAACGCATGAGATAAGAGCATTGAGTGCTTACATCAGCCCATTCAATGGTGGCGAAGGCTGCGCAAGAGATGTCATTGAACAAACAATGAAACTTCATGGCAAATGGCCGGTGAAATAGTAATTCGAAATTTACAATTATGATTTTCCTAAAACTGATCAGATGGCCCAACCTATTGATGATTGCGCTCACGCAATTTTTAGTCCGCTATTGCCTGATCATGCCTGCATTTATTGTTGAATATAAAGTATTGGATGTTTTCCCAGATCATCTAAGCAAGCTACAGTTTCTATTGTTAACCGCTTCCACTGTTTTAATTGCTGCCGGTGGTTACATCATTAACGATATTCATGATACATCAATTGATCAGGACAACAAGCCCGGTAAAAACAAGATCAACAATGGCATTTCAGAATCTGCAGCATTAAAGTATTATTACGTATTGACTTCAATTGGTATTCTTGCCGGATTTATTGTTGCATTTTCAATTGACAAATTCTCTCTTGGTTTTGTCCCTTTATTTGCAGCAATTTCTTTGTATATGTATTCTACATTTTACAAAAAGCGATTTCTTTCGGGCAACATTCTCATTGCAGCACTTTCAGCTTTGAGTGTATTGATCGTCGGACTTTTCGAACCTGAATTTTACAAGAGCATAATCTATTTACTATGGTATGCTGTCTTTGCATTTGAAATCTCATTGATTCGGGAAATCATCAAAGACATTGAAGATAAAGATGGCGATGAAAAGGCACAATCTAAAAGCCTACCCATTTTATATGGCATTAAAAAAACAAAAGTAGTTGTTTATGGATTAATCCTTTTTATGATTGCTACAATTCTCCACGTCCTTTACAACTACTTTTGGAACAATACTGTAATTAGCTTCTGGATCCTTAGTGGAATCTTCTTTATCCCTTTGCTACTTCTCTCTTACATGATCTACATTGCTGAAGAAAAAAAAGACTTTCATTTCGCAAGTATTTTTACAAAGGTATACATGTCTCTAGGTATCTTTAGTTTATTAGGGTTCTGGTACTATTTTTTAAGATAATAAATTGAAAAACATCGCCGCTCTAAAAATTGTCTTAGGCTCAGGTTCTCCGAGGAGGAAGCAGCTATTAGAAGAATGTGGCTTCAATTTCATCGTCAGAACAAAAGAGATCGATGAAACACCACCTGCCGGGCTCGTTCGTGCTGAAATAGCAATGAAACTTGCAGAAATGAAAGCAGATGCACTTTCTAATTCTATGAATGACGACGAAATACTTATCACAGCTGATACGATTGTTTGTCTGGACGATCTGGTATTAAACAAACCAAACGATGCTGCACATGCTTTTGAAATGCTAAATTTACTTAGTAATAAAAGTCACCAGGTATATACAGGAGTGTGCATTCTTAATAAAAAGGCAAAGAGAATTTTCTCAGTTGAGACAGATGTATTATTCAATCAATTGAACGACGAATTAATTAAAAAGTATATTAATAATTTCAAACCATACGACAAAGCTGGTTCCTATGGTGCTCAAGAATGTTTGCCTTTCAATATGAATCCTTGTTCGGAAAAGGAACTTGCATTTATGAGATCGATAGGAAAACCCAATTTATTTGAAAACACTTTGGTTCAATCTGACAAAGAAAATGTGCCAATAATAAAAAGCATCTCCGGAAGTTACTTTAATGTTATGGGATTGCCTGTTGTTGAACTTGTTGATCAGTTGAATTTATTATTCCCGCAATGACAGCAAAAGTAAAAGACCCAAGTATGCGTACTGCATATTTAAAGATGCATTTGGCCATCTTCCTATGGGGTTTTACAGGTCTCTTAGGTCAGAAAATTCATTTGAATGAAGGCATGTTGGTTTGGTACAGGATGCTATTGAGCAGTCTGGCAATTCTTGGAATTTTCTATTACCGAAAATCATTACCGAAAATCAGCAGGCGTGAAATTTTCATGATCGGTTCTATCGGTTTCCTTGTAATGCTTCACTGGGTCTTTTTTTATGGATCAATAAAAGCAAGTAGTATTTCTGTTGCAATGATCTGTTTATCTGCCATAGCACTCTTCTCTTCCATTCTGGAACCCTTGATCAACAAAGCACCATTCGATTTCATTGAAATACTTTTTAGCGCAATGGCTGTAACGGGAATCTCAACGATTTATAATTCAGATGTTTCAGCATCGACAGGTATAATTTTAGGATTGATCAGCGCATTTTTAAGTTCCCTCTTCTCCACTTTCAATAAAAGGATTGCAACTAAATATGAATCGTTGACGATCAGTTTTATTGAATTATCATTTGGCTTTGGATTTCTCACACTTCTGCTCCCCGTCTATTTTCTTTTTACAACTGACACAAAATTAATTCCCGATGGCAGCGACTTCTTTTACCTGCTGATCTTATCTTTGTTCTGCACGGTACTTACATGGATCCTATCTTTACAAGCGCTGAGGAAAGTTTCAGCGTACACAATGGGATTAGCGCTAAATCTCGAACCTGTTTACGGGATAATTCTGGCAATACTTTTTGCAAATGAAGGCAGATTGATGAATAGCGGATTTATTAGCGGAGCAGTTATCATATTAGTGACTGTTGTTCTACATACCATTTACAAAGCAAGAAAAACCAAGTTGATCAAATAATATGTTATTCTCTGACAAAATCGAAACCCCACTTGGCACCATGATCCTCGTTTCGAATGAGAATGGATTGTGCTTTGCGGAATTTATTGATGATGAAAGTACAGAAAAGAGGATCCAATTATTCGCCAAGAAAACGGACATGGAATTTTCCGTTTCTAAAAATCATATCAATGAAATGGCGAAAGTTCAACTAAGTAATTATTTCAAAAAAGAATTAACAAACTTTAACGTTCCACTTTCACCACATGGAACGGAATTTCAAAAAAAGGTCTGGCAGTCACTTTCTAATATTCCATTTGGAAAGACAAAAACGTACAAAATTCAAGCAGATCAATTTAATTCGCCGGAAGCCATCAGAGCGATTGCAAGTGCAAATGGGAAAAATCCAATTGCTATTATCATCCCTTGTCACAGAGTTATTGGTTCAGACGGCAATTTGACAGGCTACGCAGGTGGCTTATGGCGAAAAAAGTGGTTGCTAGAACACGAAGGAGCATTGAATACAGGACAAGTGTCATTGTTCTAAAAACAATATTTTGTACTTTTGTCAAATGCGCAGTCAGGGAAGGATTCTCTTTTCATTCTTATTTCTCTTTGCTTTCCTGGTCCCGACCGTAGGAGAAACTCTGCATCAATTGTCGCATGCAGGCGACTCCCACTGTTCTGAAAAAAGTGTACATCACTTTCATGAAGAAGAACATCATTGTGTAATTTGTGATTTTGCCTTCAACAGCTACTATTCAGATATTTTAATTCCTGAAATAAAGGCAACACAATTTTATATTCTTCAATACAAATATGAAGTCGCACAAAATTTATTTATTGAAGAGGTTTCCATCCTCGCATTAAGAGGTCCGCCTGTAAGTTAATTAACAACTTTTCTTTACAATAAAACGATTTCGGCATCCTTACTTTTATTGAAAACTATATTCATGCGATTGGCTCAAAAAAAGTCAATTGAATGAATGTACCCTATTCAAGTAATTAAACTGTCCTAAGTCGATTTCATTAAATAACCCATTTTAATTCAACTAATAGTATGTTAAAAAAACAACTCAATATATTTTATTGCTGTTCGCTTTATTCCTGGTTAACCATCAAAGTTATGGTGCCGGACAAAAAGCACATTTATCAGGAACAGTAGTTGACAAGAACACTGGAGAAAAACTCCCGGGAGCAACCGTTTATTTCCCTGACTTAAAAACCGGCTGTATTACTGACATTAACGGAAGTTTCAAATTGAAAACTTGCCTTAAAAAACTTGTCGTTCAATTTAGTTTGTTAGGATACAAAAATTTCATAACAACAATTGATCTCACAATTACTTCAACGATAACTGTTACGCTGGAAGAATCCGTGAAAGAAATAAATGCCATCGTTGTTACCGGCTCTGCATATGCTGTTGAAAAAAACAGAACTCCCACTCCTATCACAGTTATTCAGAAATCATTGATCGTTGAAAGTTCATCTTCAAATATTATTGACGCATTGGCTGCACAACCGGGAATTTCTCAAATTACAACCGGTAGCGGAATTTCTAAACCTGTTATCAGAGGTCTTGGATATAATCGTGTGATCGTTGTCAATGACGGTATTAAACAAGAAGGACAACAATGGGGTGATGAGCATGGAATAGAGATCGATGAATACGGAGTCGATAAAGTTGAAATCCTTAAAGGCCCTGCATCTCTAATGTATGGATCAGATGCAATGGCCGGAGTGATCAACATGATCTCTTCACCATCTCTTTCTGATGGGAATATAACGGGTGAAATTCTAACAGAATATCAGACCAACAATGGATTGTATGGCTATTCTTTGAATACAAAAGGAAATTTAAAAGGATATGTTTGGGATGCCAGATTCAGCAATAAAGGGGCGCATTCATACCAGAACAAATTCGATGGACAAGTATATAATACCGGCTACAAGGAATATTCTGCACAAACGATCCTTGGCATCAATCGTTTCTGGGGATTTTCTCATCTGCATTTGAGTTACTACAATTTAACTCCCGGATTAGCAGAAGGTGAAAGAGATGACCTTACTGGCAAGTTCATTAAACCGGTTGTTATAAATGATACAACTGTAGAAAATGTTATTGTCAGTAATTCTGATTTCAATTCTTATACACCCGGTATACCCTATCAGAAGATCAACCACTACAAAGCTGTGATCAATAATAGTGTGATCATCAATCAAGGAACATTAAAAAGTACTTTCGGATATCAATTGAATGAAAGAAAAGAATTTGCAGAAATTATTGACCCAAATCAATATGGCCTTTATTTCAAATTGGAAACTTTTAACTATGAAGTAAAATACCATTTCCCTGAATTCAAAAAAAATAAATCTGACTACAGGATTTAATGGAATGCTGCAGAAGTCAGCGAATAAAGGAATAGAATTTCTTGTTCCCGCATACAACATGATTGACGGTGGAATTTTTGCAATTGCAGCAAGAAATTTCAATAAGATCGATTTGAGTGCAGGTATACGTTATGACTCCAGATCATTAAAAGGAGAAGATCTGTTTTTAGATGCAAATGGATTGGCTACTACGGAAATCAATTCTGCTGATCATCGGTTCACAGCATTTAACTCAACTTTTTCAGGATTGACCGGAAGTGTTGGCATGGCATGGAATTTTAATCCTATCTACTATACTAAAGCAAATCTTTCATTTGGATTCAGAGCGCCAAACATAGCAGAACTCGGCTCAAATGGATTACATGAAGGGACGATACGTTATGAGATAGGCAATATTAAACTAGAGGCTGAAAGAAGCAGTCAGCTCGATCTTGCCTTTGGAATTAATACTGATCACTTAAGCGTTGAAATTGACGGGTTCATTAATTCTATCGATAATTTTATTTTCCTGCCAAAACTTCCAAATGTATCAGGGACAGATTCGATTATTGATGGCAACTATGTATTCAAATATTCATCCGGCAATGCACTATTAAGAGGAGGCGAAATACTTGTTGACCTTCATCCTCACCCATTTGACTGGCTGCATTTTGAAAATTCATTTTCATTTGTGGATGCCCAACAAAGAGACCAACCTGATAGCACAACCTATTTACCTTTCACTCCACCAATGAAAATCACTTCGGAGTTGCAATTCACGCAGAAAAAATTCCTAAAAGTATTGAGTAATTGTTTCTTCAAATTTGGCCTTGATTATTATTTCAAACAAGATCAAATCTATTCTGCATACAACACAGAAACAGCGACATCAGGCTATGCACTTTTACATGCAGGAATTGGAACTGACATCATTAGGAAACAGAAAAAATTACTTTCGGCGTATTTTAATATTTCAAATCTAGGCGATGTCGGCTATCAAAGCCATCTGAGCAGACTAAAGTATGCTCCTGAAAACTTAGCTACGGGAAGATCCGGGATTTATAATATGGGAAGGTCTTTCAACTTTAAAGTAATTGTCCCCCTCGATTTTTCCAAAAAAACAACATGAAAATCGAAATTTCAACCATTTCAAAGCGGCAAAATAAAAATTTTGTCGCTTTTTTTTTATTTATATCTTTAAAGCCTCTAACCCCTAATTTTTACGAAAAAACTCCTACTTTCTCTGATTACCGCTTGCGGTATTTCAATCAGCAGCTTTGCACAATGTGCACCCGGATTTGCAGAGGTCATCGTGCAAATTATCCCGGACACTCATCCAACAGAAACTTCCTGGACACTTGCAGACAACAGCGGAACGATCGTTGCTTCCGGTGATTCGCTCGGAGATACATTATGTCTTCCGGAGAATGAATGTGATATGTTTCACATCTACGATACATTCGGTGATGGGATCAATAGTCCGGGTGGCTATTTCGTTTATGTAAACGGTGTATTAAAAGCAAGTGGTTCAAACTTCGGTTCCGATTATCTGGTATCAGTAAATTGTCCGGATGGTAGTTTCTGTACTAATTCACTACCAATTGATACAGGCACGTATTCTGGCGTGTTTGAAGACTCATGGTTCACTTTTACACCTACTCAAACCGGAACTTATTTACTCACTACATGTGGTTTAAACACATGTAATACTCAAATTTGGGTATATGCTACTTGTCCAACGATTCCTTACCAGGATAATGCTACCGGTACTTATGCTTACAATGATGACAATGCATGCGGGCTTCAAGCAGATATGTTAACAGCGTTTTTTGCAGGAACAACCTATCTGATTCGTGTTGGTGATGCATTAAACTCTTGTACAGGATCAATCAATTTCAGATTGGCATATGTCAGCGCTATTCAAGGCTGTACAGACCCTGCTTCTTGTAATTACAATCCAATTGCTGTAATCGATGATGGAAGCTGCATTTATCCGCCAAACCCTCTTTGTGCCGGTCCCGATCTTCAAATCGATTCAATTTCTTTCATAAGCAGTTTGGCGATCACTTCGCATACTGCAGCAACATGTGACGTTGACGAAGGATGCGTTACCCGGTTACGGTACAAGATATGTAATGAGATTTACTTCGAAGATCAACAACATCGGTACGCTCGATTACTACATTGGAAGTCCTTCTTCTCAACCGGGCATGTTCAATACCAATAACTGCCACGGTCATGCACATTACGAAGGCTATGGCGACTACAGACTATTCAATTCAGATGGAAACTTGGTTCCTGCAGGACATAAAAACGGCTATTGCGTGATCGATCTTTGCGGTTTTGGACAATACACTTGCGGAAACATGGGTATCACTGCAGGTTGCTATGATGCTTATGGAGCAGGTACTCAATGTCAGTGGTTAGATCTTACAGATGTTCCAACGGGTGACTACCAAGTTGCAGTTATCATCAACTCAAAACATTTGCCGGATGCAATGGGCAGATATGAAACCAACTTTGCCAATAATGCTCTTCAAGTATGTATGCACATCCAGCAAAACGCAGGCGGTGCACCTACATACACACTTTTACCAAACTGTCAACCGTACATCGATTGTGATGGATTACCGGGAGGAGCAAGTGAAAGAGATTGTAATGGCATTTGTAATGGTCCCGGTGTTTATGGTGACACGTATTCAAATTCTACATTGGATTCAATGGACGTAATTACTTACATGGATCTTATTCAGATCGGCCTTCCTCCTTCTGTATGTTATGACATCAGTGGAGATGCAGACATCTCTGTTTATGATGCCTCATTGATGAACTGGTGCTTACGTGGAAATAATAGTCACCCGGGTGGCAGTTACCACAACCATTGCAACTTCCCTAGAGATATTGTTAATCCGAATGACCAAACAGGTTTAGCGATCAGCAACATCAACTATGTTGACAATTATTTCGATGTAGAATTACTTTCACAAAATGCAAATGTAAAATCATATCAATTCACTATCAGCGGCGCGACAATAAGTTCAGTAGTAAGTTTGATCAGTCCGGTTGAATTCCCTGTTGACTTGCGATTCAAAGCAAGCACTAATGAAGTTTTCGGAATTTCAATTCAGGATTCTTCGATCTTGAGATCTACAGTTGCACGTCAATTAGTACGAATCTATTTCAGCAGCCTGACGGATACAGTAATTTGCATCAGCCAAATCAGAGATATCGTAAATCAAGATGCTGAAAGAACAATTGCTTCCGTTTATGGTAGCTGTGTTCCCTTCTTTAATAACAGAAGTAAGCACAATAGAAAAACCATCTGATCTTGTCGTGATTCCAAATCCGGCAAGTAATGTTGCTTACATCCATATTTCAGGTCCATCAGGTTCAAAAGATGAAATTGAAATCACTGACGCTTCAGGTAGAATCGTTAAAGTTCCTGTTACTTTGATCCGCGATGCATGGTATGAAATGGACCTAAACTCTCTTCCTACCGGTGTTTATTTCGTGATCAGAAAAGGTAACAAAGTTTACGGTGTAACCAAATTTATAAAACTATAAGTTCAAGTCAACACCTTTAATCAAAGTATTGATAAAAAAATCCTGCCAATCGGCAGGATTTTTTTTTCTAATTATTCACTATTAGTTATTAGCTAATAATTACTTCTTGTCCTCTTTCACTTCTTCAAAATCCACATCAGTTACTTCGCTGTCATTTTTCGCTTGTGGTTCGCCGGCACCCGGTTGACCTTCAGCTCCAGGACCTGCATTCTGAGTAGCTTTATACATGTCTTCAGAAGCTGCTTGCCATGCTGTATTTAAAGTTGCAAGTGTAGTATCGATAGAGGCGATGTCTCTGTTCTTGTGAGCTTCTTTCAGATCATTAAGAGCTTTTTCAATAGCTTCTTTTTTGTCTGCAGGAAGTTTATCGCTGTAATCTTTCAATTGTTTCTCAGTTTGGAAGATCATTGAGTCAGCCTGATTTACTTTTTCAGTTTCTTCTTTCACTTTCTTATCTGTCTCAGCATTTGCTTCTGCTTCTGCTTTCATCTTCTTGATCTCTTCATCACTTAATCCTGAAGAAGCTTCAATTCTGATGTTCTGAGATTTTCCTGTTGCTTTATCTTTTGCTGTAACATGTAACAAACCGTTTGCATCGATATCAAAGATCACTTCGATCTGTGGAACACCACGAGGTGCAGGTGGAATACCATCTAAGTGGAAACGACCAATTGTTCTGTTGTCTTTTGCCATCGGACGTTCTCCTTGCAATACATGGATCTCAACTGATGGTTGATTGTCTGATGCAGTACTGAACGTTTCGCTTTTCTTAGAAGGGATCGTTGTGTTTGATTCGATCAAACGAGTCATAACACCACCCATTGTTTCAATACCTAATGAAAGTGGAGTTACATCTAAAAGAAGTACATCTTTCACTTCACCAGTTAAAACTGCTCCTTGAATTGCTGCACCAATTGCAACTACTTCATCCGGGTTCACACCTTTGTGAGGAGTTTTACCGAAGAATTTTTCAACCAATTGCTGGATAGCAGGGATACGAGTTGAACCACCTACTAAGATCACTTCCTGAATTTCTGAAGGATTCATTCCTGCATCAGCTAAAGCTTTTTTGCAAGGCTCAAGTGTACGGCGAATCAAATCATCACAGATCTGTTCGAACTTCGCTCTTGTAAGAGACTTCACTAAGTGTTTAGGGATGCCATCTACAGGCATAATGTATGGAAGGTTGATCTCTGTAGTCATTGAACTTGACAATTCGATCTTTGCTTTTTCAGCAGCTTCTTTCAAACGTTGAAGAGCCATTGGATCTCTACGCAAGTCAATACCTTCATCGTTTTTGAATTCATCAGCTAACCAATCAATGATCTTTTGATCGAAATCGTCACCACCTAAGTGAGTATCACCATTAGTAGATTTAACTTCGAATACACCATCTCCTAATTCAAGTACAGAGATATCGAATGTACCACCACCTAAGTCGAACACTGCGATCTTCTCATCTTTCTTGTCTTTATCAAGACCATAAGCTAACGCTGCAGCTGTAGGCTCGTTGATGATACGAAGAACTTTAAGTCCTGCGATCTCACCGGCTTCTTTCGTAGCCTGACGTTGACTGTCATTAAAATATGCCGGTACAGTGATAACCGCTTCAGATACTTCATACCCTAAGTAATCTTCCGCAGTCTTTTTCATTTTTTGAAGTACCAATGCAGAGATCTCTTGTGGTGTGTATAAACGATCACCGATCTTTACACGTGGTGTGTTGTTATCTCCTTTTACTACTTCATAAGGAACGCGGTCTTTTTCTTTCGTAACGCGGTCAAATGTTTCTCCCATAAAGCGTTTTATTGAGGAGATCGTATTTTTAGGATTTGTGATGGCCTGACGTTTTGCAGGATCACCAACTTTGCGCTCTCCGTTGTCCAGGAAAGCTACGATTGAAGGTGTCGTACGACGACCTTCGCTGTTAGGGATTACAACAGGCTCATTACCTTCCATTACGGATACACAGCTGTTTGTTGTTCCTAAGTCAATACCAATTACTTTTCTCATGATATTTAGGTGTTTTTGTTTTTCTGTTTAGTTACTTGCCAATGTCAATGTTAATGCCATCAGGTAAATGGCAGTAAAAATGGCAGATTTAAGAAAAACACGGTTTTTTGAGAAAAAAAAGTGTGCCAAAAGGACACATTTGGATGGACAGAAAATGCAGCTATTTATTTGTAAATCGTGAATCGTAAATTGAACCGACGTTCGAATTACGATTCACGAATAACGATTCACGGTTTCATCAGAACTCGAAATTCAAATCTCGGGTATAAATACTCGTATCAAATGCAGCTTGTGTTTCCTGATCAGGAAATAAAAACTCACTATGCATTAGTCGGTTTGAAAACAACCCTAATCCGTTTTCTACAGTAGAGAAATTGGGCTTGTCTAAAACAATTCCCGGCTGACTGTTTTGTAATTGGTAATAAGTTACCAGGTCTTCAGGCGCTTCTATGCAAATAATTTCAATTGGAAATCTACCATTCTCCAAAGTATCTAATCGAATTGTATACCCGGGACGAACTGGAATATTATCACCGCACGCCTTAAAGAAATCGTTTTTATATAAACGGAATTTGATCGGGTTAGTACCCGGTGATTGCGCATTAAAATGCCAATCAAAACTGTTATCATTTGAAACACCGGAAGGATCGATTTCTCGATAATGCAAACGAATAATCATATCATGAAGAAAAACGGATGTTGCAGGATTAGACGGAGTATAATTAACAAAGTAAGGATTGTCGGGTGCAGTTGCCCAATCGACTGTATCATTAAGAAGTGGGCTTGGACTTGTTACAGTAAGATCTTTAAGAATTTTTGTTGTTGAAGTTGCAGTCACTCCCGTTTCGCGATTAGTAACTACAAGTCGGTATTCACTGCCATCCATCAAAATCGGATGTGTTGTTTTGTACATGACTTGAAAAGGATATGCAAACACACCGGAATCTTTCGCAATTTCTGTTGTTCTGTCGAGTATAAAAAGTCTCTACAACATTTTTAGACACAAGTCGCTCCATCTTCACATCAAGGATATCAGCGTAATTCACTGAGTCTGCTTGCTGAGCCATGGTGTAAACGTCACCTTCACCCAAAAATATTTTTCCAACATGAACATAGTGAACTGAATCTAAAGGATTTATCAAACCGTTCACAACTATGACCTCTTTATAAGGCGCAACGATATCGAAATCGGTTGAACAACTGTTTAGCAGTCCAAGGAATGAACCTATAGCGGAAAGAAGGATTATCTTTTTCATTACTGCAAATCTAATTTTTTTCAGCATTCAAAAGAACTATTTGTAGCTTTGGAGTCGAACGTTAACAGTTCATTAAGAAGATTTTTTAAAACGAGAATCCAAGATATGTCAGTAGCTAAATCAGAAGATAAAAAGTAACTACCAATACCCTTCAGGAAATGAAAAAGCGGGGTGAAAAGATCGCTATGCTTACCGCCTACGATTTTTCACTCGCCAGAATTCTGGATGCAGCGGGAATCGACATATTACTGGTCGGAGATTCGGCATCAAACGTTATGGCCGGTCATGAGACCACCTTACCCATCACCCTGGACCAAATGATCTATCACGCATCATCTGTGGTAAGAGCAGTTCAAAGAGCTCTTGTCGTGGTTGATTTACCTTTTGGTTCGTATCAGGGTAATTCAAAAGAAGCACTGAATTCATCGATCCGAATCATGAAAGAATCGGGTGCTCATGCAGTAAAAATGGAGGGCGGACGAGAGATCAAAGATTCCATCGAACGAATTTTATCGGCCGGAGTACCGGTAATGGGACACTTAGGCCTGACTCCACAATCTATCTATAAATTCGGTACTTATGTGGTTCGTGCTAAAGAAGAAGTTGAAGCGAATCGCCTACTTGAAGATGCTCACATTTTAGCTGAAAGCGGATGCTTTGCATTGGTTTTGGAAAAGATACCGGCTAAGCTTGCAACTCGTGTTGCTCATGAAGTGAAGATCCCCATCATTGGAATTGGTGCCGGTGGCGGTGTCGATGGACAGGTTCTGGTACTGCATGATATGTTAGGTATCACACATGAATTTAACCCGCGTTTCCTTCGTCGTTACATGAATTTATTTGATGATATAAAGGCGGCAACGGAGCATTATATAAAGGATGTGAAGGGCAGGGATTTTCCGAGTGAGAAGGAACAATACTGACCAGGGACCAGGACATTGGACCGGGATTTTGGACCGGGATTTAGCTGATTAGAGGATTATCAGGATCAGGATCAGGATTTGAAGTTGATTTGAGGAATATCTGGATTCGATTTTTTATGACGGACTCGAGGAATGAGATATCAATTAGGTAGAATGTAAGATTGCGGGGCATTTAGCTCCATATTAGAATGAGAATAGAGTACTTTTCGATATTATGAAAACCACCACAGATCAAAAAAAGGTACTTGAAATAGGCCTGGAAGAAAACATGAATGCTCCTGAAATTTTGTACGAAGACAATCATTTGATTGTCGTCAATAAAAAACCGGGAGATATTGTGCAAGGCGACAAGACCGGCGATAAGCCGATGTCTGAGCATTTGAAAGATTACGTGAAAGACAAATTTCAAAAGCCGGGTGCAGTCTTTTTAGGTGTCGTACATCGTATAGATCGTCCGGTGAGTGGTGTCGTAATTTTTGCACGAACGAGTAAAGCGCTCGCTCGAATGAATGAATATTTCAGAGAGAAAAAGTACGAAAAACCTATTGGGCTGTCGTTAAAAACAGACCGACTGACGAACGCGGAACTTTAATTCATTACCTGAAAAAGGATGAAGCAAAGAATAAAAGTAAAGCGTACGACTATGAAGTTCCGGGCTCTTCCCGCTCGTGGCTCGATTATAAGATCATAGGTAAATCTGACAATTATTACTTGCTGGAAATTACTCCCCATACAGGCCGTCACCATCAGATCCGTGTGCAATTAGCAGCAATGGGATGCCCTATCAAAGGTGATGTAAAATATGGCTTCGACAGAACTAATGAGAATGGTTCAATCCACTTACATGCCCGTCATATTCGCTTTAATCACCCGGTAAAAAAAGAAGAAATTCATATCACTGCTCCTGTTCCTAATGATCCGATTTGGAAGTTTTTGAAAAACAAGACCAGGAACTTTAGTGAATCCGGATAGTTATCGGGATGAATAATTTTGGATTGGGCTTCATATAGAAGAGGATTAAATATTTTAAGGTTTTTAAGGTGTATCAATGCTACACTTTAAACTCCTTAATCTATTTAAACCTTTTTTCTTTTTAAACTTCTATCTCAAAGGAAGCGCAATCAATTAAGAAAGCAGTGCTACTTACTACTCACTACTTACCACTCACTAGAAATGTTTTCTTCACTTCATCAAAAGTCGGGAAGTCATTGTGATGCCACATGCCTTTCACTACTCCATTCTGAAGCAGAACTAAGCCGGGATTTGATCGAACGATTGTTTTCAAGGTAGTTCCATCGGTAAAGTAGTAATCAAAGGTTGAGTTATGTTTATGTCGGAAATCATCGACTTCTTTTGGTGCAGAAGATGTTAATCCGATGAACTCTACTCCTGCTTTCTGGCAAAGCGTTACAAAGTCGTTTACTTGAGATTGAATGCCTTCATCAGATTTATTGATATCGTATGCAACAAGAAGAAAAACACTAGGCTGCTTCAATACATCCTCTGTGATGTCTGATCCATCGACAGCATTGATGGTAAAGTCGTGAATTTTAGGCTTATCCCCTTCTACAATTACTTTGTCTTTCCTGTCAATGAATTTATAAGTGTCATCAATTGTCGTCAATTGATCCATGTTCAACTCTAATTGCTTTCCATCCTTTTCATAGATGAAAACCATCACAACGCTATCTTTAATTGCATTCGGCGGAAGCTTCATTCCTTCGGGAATACTCTTTCCGATTGCATACGGACGAAAATCGATCACCGGTAAATGCATCAAACAATAAATAGAGAATGCGAATGAACCAATGAAACCAAGATAAGCAGCATATGTCGAGCTCTTATCTCCAAACAATGGTTTGATCTCATTTTTCTTGATGAAGATAAACGTGATGAGAACAAGCAGAATTACATCTTTCATGAACGATTGAAAAGGTTCTAAATGCAATGCATCACCAAAACAACCGCAATCTTTTACCACATCAAACTTCCATGAATAGAATGTAAGGAAGGTAAAAAAGATAGTCATTAACATTAACGACCATGCAGTAAATTTCATTTTCGCTCCCAATAAAAGCGCGACGCCTAAGCCTATTTCAAATGCGCAAATACCAATTGCTAATGCCAGTGAAGCAAACTTCAACCAAGGCATATTGAAGACTTCAAAATACTCATCAAGTTTGTAAGAGAATCCTAGTGGATCATTCGCCTTGATAAACCCAGAGATAATAAATAAAATTCCAACAAGTAAGCGCGAAATCTGAGCAAGAATTTTCATAAGCTATTTTTTAATTTTCTGATTCCAATTTTATAAGAGCAAATACCGAGTAATTGACAATGTCATAATAATTGGCATCAATGCCTTCACTCACTAACGTACTCCCTTTGTTATCTTCAATTTGTTTGATGCGTAAAAGTTTCATAAGAATCAGATCAGTCATCGAACTGGTCCGCATTCCACGCCACGCTTCTCCATAGTCATGGTTCTTATTCTCCATTAACTCTTTTGACTTCTTTACATGAAATTCAAAATGGCGTGTCACTTCTTCTGCCGGCATTTCAAGATTTTCTTCACTACCCATTTCAATTTGGATCAAGGCAATGACACAGTAATTGATAATGCCCATGAATTCTCCTTCAATGGTGTCGTTTACCTTCTGCACTCCTTTTTCTTCAATACTACGGATCCGCTGCGCTTTGATATAGATCTGGTCTGTAATCGAGCTCAGTCGCAAGATGCGCCATGCAGTACCATAATCCTTCATCTTATTGATGAAAAGGTCTTTGCAGCGGTCGATGATCTCGTTATAATGAACAGATGTATTTTTCGTCATTTCGCTTGCCGATGATTGAATTGCGGCTTCTGATTTCATTTCTTAATTGATTGTGTATTTTCGTCCAATAATTGCCCAAGAAAGATCATTTATGAACGATTGCGAAGATACATTTTTAAAGATGAAATTCTCCTTAAACTGCCATGGAAGGCTCGTGGATTTATCAACACCGGCCATTATGGCCATTGTAAATCTGACCCCTGACTCCTTCTTCGATGGCGGCAAATTTACCAATGAAATAGCCCTTTTAGAACGTGTGGAATTTCTACTTAAAAATGGCGCTAAAATTCTGGATATCGGTGGACAGTCGACCCGCCCCGGTTCGGAGATCATCTCAGAAAAGGATGAATGGAATCGAATAAATGACGCTATTACAGTCATTCTGAAAGAGTTTCCCGAAACTATTCTATCGATTGATACATTTTATAGTTCGGTGGCAAGGAAAGCTGCCGATCTTGGAGCAAGTATTATCAACGATATCAGTGGTGGTTCAATGGACGATAAAATGTTTACTACCATGGCAGAATTGAAACTACCTTATGTCCTCATGCATATTCCCGGAACACCTGAAACGATGCATAAAATTCCTGAATATGGGAATGTCGTACTGGATGTCTGGAACTATTTTGACCACAAAGTGGCGCAGCTGAAATCGCTTGGAGTAACACAAATTATCCTCGATCCCGGATTTGGTTTCGGCAAAACAGTTGAACAAAATTATTCTCTTCTCAAAAACCTGCACGCATTTAGCAACTTCAATTTACCTGTCCTTGCCGGATTCAGTAGAAAATCGATGATCAATAAAGTCCTGAAAATTGATTCGACTAAGGCCCTTAATGGAACCTCGGTTTTAAATACAATTGCATTATTAAACAAAGCTTCGATCTTGAGAGTTCATGATGTTATTGAAGCCCGGAGGTGATAACTCTGGTGGAGCAATATGGGAAAGCTCAATAATAATTACCAAATTTACTTCCAATTGAAATGAAGTGAAATGAAGTGAAATGAAGTGAAATGAAGTGAAATGAAGTGAAATGAAGTGAAATGAAGTGAAGAATGAATGCAATTGCAAATTGGCATCCTGTGCTAATTACTACTTACCACTCACTACTTACCAATAAAAGAAATTAATTACCAAAATGGACTTATTCCACATCGGCTTTCTAACGATCAGACTCATCGACCTGATTGATATCGCTATTGTGACTTTTTTGCTTTACAAATTATACAACTTACTACGTGGTGGAGTTGCCATCAATATTTTTATCGGTCTAATAACAGTGTATGCATTATATTGGATCTGTGTGAAGATCCTGAACATGGAATTGCTGGGGACGATACTTGGACAATTCATTAGTCTTGGATTCATTGCATTGATCATCGTATTTCAGCAAGAGGTACGGCGATTTTTAATCGTGCTTGGAACAAGTAATATTCTATCGAAAACAATTTCACCAAACAGTTTTTACCATGGAACTGGCAGGGAGAGAAAAATCCACCGTTGGATATTTCCGCTATTGTAAAAGCTTGTCGTCAGATGTCGAAAAGCAGAACGGGTGCCATCATCGTTCTTGCAAAGTCATCGCAGCTGAAATACTTCTCAAATACGGGCGATATCATGGATGCCGATATTTCTCAACGACTGATAGAAAGTATCTTTTCAAAAACTCGGCTATGCATGATGGCGCCATCGTAATTGTAAAGAACGAGATCAAAGCGGCTCGTTGTGTTTTGCCGGTTACAGAAAATGTCGATTTACCTGCTCATTTAGGAATGCGACATCGTGCGGCTATTGGTGTGACGGAACAAAGTGATGCTATTGCGCTTGCAGTATCTGAAGAGACAGGTGATATTTCAATTGCTAAGGAAGGACAGATTCAGTTGAATGTGACGTTGGATGAGTTGGAGAGGAATTTGAGGGCTGAGTTTGAGCAATAGGTTTTGTTGAAGTCAAAAATCGGAAGTCAAAAATTTCTTTGCAGGAAACTGTGTTTCTTAAACAATGAGTAATTTTCAATTTGGTGAAAAATTTAACATAGAGGGCATAGAGAAAAAAATTGAGAAAAATAAAGGGGATAAAACACTAAGGGCACGATATCGATAGCTATCGGGACACAAAAAAATAATGATTTTTTTAGGTTTAAGTTTTGACAACTTAGATATCATCTTAACAATTCATAGGCAGAATTCAAATCTGCGTCTTCTGCGAAATCTGCGGGAAATATTTTATGCAGTTTTTATTTCGCTGCATTCAACGAATCATTCATCATCTGAAACTGCCTTACTAATTCTTCATCGCTTATCCCCGACTCTAGTTGCATTAGGGTGGCTTCGGCTGATTGGGCTAGTGGGTCTGCCGGGTAGCGCCGGACGAATTCTTTGTACTTCACTTTTGCTGAATCGACCATTTTTAATTCTGTGTCATAGATAAATGCTTGCAAAAAAAGTGCGGATGCACACCTCTGACTTTTTGGATATGCAGTAAGCAATCGGTCGAGTATTTCTATTGTCGATTTTGGATCGCGTAAACCATTTGATAGATCTGCTGCTTTGAATAGAAAATTTGCACTGATCGTATCATCCGGATATTTATTCGCGAATTTTAAATACAATTCCTTCATCGCTTTTCCTTTTTCAGGATTCACCATCAAAGAAGTATCATTGATCAATTCCGATTCAGTTTTTGCAATCGTTTCAATCTGCTTTTGCTTCTCAGAAGTACAACTCACCATTATCAAAACAAAGGCAAATAAAAGAAACACTCTTTTCATATTCACACTCTTCATCACTAATTATTAATTATAAATTTTTATCACAGATAGCCATCGGGATTCATTTATTTAAGTCCTTTTCCTTTAATAGGAAACTTCATCTTATAATCCACATCAACAATACCATGAGAGATATTATTCAATTTGTTTTTAATCAAACGCTGTCTTAATGGTGAGATCCTGTCTGTAAATAAAATTCCTTCAATGTGATCGTATTCGTGCTGGAATGATTCTTGCAGCCATTCCGTCAAACGTTTTCTTTTGAAGTTTCCAGTCTGCATCGTAGTATTCTATGTACAGTTCTTTCTTCCATTGAACATCTTCACGAACACTTGGAATTGACAAACATCCTTCATTGAATTTCCAAAGTACACCTGTCTCTTCTTTGATCACGGCATTGATAAAAACTTCTTTGAAATCTTTGACAGGATCTTCTTCAAATGGAGAACCATCAATAATAAATAATCGAATCGAAAGTCCGATCTGAGGTGCTGCCAGTCCTACTCCACTGCTATCATACATCGTCTCGAACATATCGTCAATTAACTCTTTTAATTTCGGATACTTCTTATCAATATCAAGTGCCTTCTTTTTTAGCACCGGATCACCATAAGCGATGATTGGGTAAATCATATTAACTCAATTTTCAAATCTGATTTGCATTCATATACGATTGCAAAATAATTACAGCACTGGTCTGATCGATCAACGATTTATTTCGACGCTCCATCTTCTTTACACCACTCATCAAAATAGCCTGCTGCGCCATCTTGGAAGTAAATCGCTCATCAAATCGGGCAACCTGCATTTCGGGAAATGCTTTTTTCAAAGCCTTCACAAATTGTTCAACTTGCGGTGTCACTTCTGAGGCTGTATTGTCCATTTGACGAGGCTCGCCAACCACAACACATTCCACTTCCTGATTGGCGAAATAGGCCTTCAAATATGCGATAATATCCTTCGAATGAACAGTATCTAAGGCAGTTGCAATTATCTTGTTTGGGTCCGTAACAGCTATACCAACACGCTTAGTTCCGTAGTCAATTGCCATTATTCTTCCCATGGCGCAAATATAGCTCAAAATAGTGATTCAATACCACTTTTAGGTGACCGTTCAATCAACAATTGCACTGAATAGTTGACTGAAAAGTCAGAAGAAAAGTATTGCTACTTTGGATATGGAAACTTTCCTTTGTTCTCAAGAAAATTGAATTTTTTATGAGAGATATAATAGAGAAAGCGTGGGAAAATCGTGAGCTTTTGAAGGAAGAAAGTACTCAGGACTGTATCCGTCAGATCATTGAAGAACTGGACAAAGGCAGAATGCGTGTTGCAGAACCTAGTCCAACAGGATGGATAGTAAACGATTGGATCAAAAAGCGGTAATTCTATATTTCCCTATACAGAAAATGGAAACTCTCCATGCCGGACCGATGGAATTTCACGATAAAATGAAGCTCAAAAACGATTATGCAGGCCAAGGTGTTCGTGTAGTTCCGCATGGTATTGCACGGTATGGAAGTTATTTAGCAAAAGGCGTAATCATGATGCCTTCTTACGTAAATATTGGTGCATATGTGGACGAAGGCACTATGGTCGATACTTGGGCTACTGTTGGCTCCTGTGCACAGATCGGCAAGAACGTACACCTAAGTGGCGGCGTTGGCATTGGCGGCGTATTAGAACCCGTTCAGGCTGCTCCTGTGATCATTGAAGACAATTGCTTCATTGGCTCCCGATGTATCGTCGTAGAAGGCGTTCATGTTGAATCAGAAGCTGTACTTGGTGCGAATGTAGTTCTTACAATGTCTACAAAAATTATTGATGTTACAGGTCCTTCTCCTATTGAATACATCGGGAAAGTTCCCGCGAAGTCAGTGGTGATTCCCGGCTCGTATACCAAAAAATATCCTGCCGGTGAATATCAAGTTCCTTGTGCCCTAATAATTGGAAAACGAAAAGAGAGTACCGATAAAAAGACTTCGTTGAATTCAGCATTAAGAGAATATGGTGTTTCTGCATAGAATGTTTACTGAAATTTAGAAATGAAATTCCTTGTCATACAAACAGCTTTTACCGGTGATGTAATTTTAGCTACAGCACTTTTGGAAAAAATTCACTCATCATTTCCTGATGCTGAAATTACCATGCTTGTGCGAAAAGGAAATGAAACGCTTTTAAGCAATCATCCTTATCTGAAAGAAGTACTTGTCTGGAATAAAAAGGAAAATAAATTAAACAACCTTCGCAAACTGATCTCAGTTGTAAGAGCGAAAAAGTTTGATTACGCTATCAATCTTCAGCGATTTGCCGGGACAGGAATTCTCACCGCACTTTCAGGAGCAAAAGAAAAACTCGGGTATGCTAAAAATCCGATGAGCATTTTTTACAACCGACGATTACCTCACACCATTGGCGATGGAACTCATGAGATCGAGCGCAACCAAGCATTGATCGGTCATCTGGTAGACCAGAAAATTTCTAAATCGCGACTATACCCTTCTCAAGTAGACAAAAACAATATCTCAAAATATGCAGGTAAAAAATACATTACGATATCGCCCGGATCCGTCTGGTTCACGAAAACTTTCCCTGCTTATAAATGGATAGAACTAATTCAAAAGTATAAATCTGAATCACCGGAAACAGTGATCTATTTGTTAGGTTCAAAAACAGAAGCAAGTTTAGGTGATGAGATCATTGCCAAAAGTGGTCATCCTAAAACGGTCAATCTTGCCGGCGCACTTTCCTTTCTGGAATCCACGGCACTCATGTTTACTTCTGAGATGAACTATGTGAACGATTCTGCACCATTGCATATGGCAAGTGCTATCAATGCACCGGTTACAGCAGTCTATTGTTCGACCGTTCCGCGCTTTGGTTTTGGTCCATTGTCAGACCTCTCACGTATCACAGAAACCGATCTAAATTTAAATTGCCGACCTTGCGGATTGCATGGTTATAAATCGTGCCCAATGACTCATTTCAAATGTGCTCATTCTATTGACATCAATAAAATATATTATTCAGAAAAATGAACGAGCAATTATTAGCAGAAGTAAAAAAAGCATTGGCAGTGTTAAAAAACGGCGGGGTGATCTTATACCCAACTGATACAATATGGGGATTAGGATGCGATGCTACCAATGCAGCTGCTGTTAAAAAAGTATATGAGATAAAAAAACGAGCAGAATCGAAGAACATGATCTTGCTTGTAGACATGGAATCAAGAATTTCTACCTATGTAAAAGAAATTCCTGAACAAGCCTGGGCACTAATTGAATTCACTGAAAAGCCACTTACAATTGTATATGATGGCGCAAGAAATTTACCACCGGAAATTATTGCTGACGATGGCAGCATAGCAATCAGAGTTACGAAAGATGATTTCTGTAAAAACCTGATTGGCGTCTTGAGAAAACCGTTAGTATCTACTTCTGCAAATGTCAGTGGAGAACCGGCTCCGGCAATTTTCCAGGAAGTAAGTGAGGAGATAAGAAAATCAGTCGACCTTATTGTGAACTGGAGAAAAGATGACCGTCAACGTGCTCAACCCTCGTCAATTATCAGCCTGAAAAAAGGCGGATTGATTCAGATTCTTAGACCATAATCATTGGCACAAAAACGATTTTCGCCTTTCCTATATAGGTAAAATAGACTTATCTTTGCGGCCCCGAAGGGGAATTCATGAAAAAGCACTTACAACATCGCATCTTTTCTGTTATTGCAGAAGAAGCAGAAATTCTGAATCAACAAGCTTTTGTAGTTGGCGGATATGTGCGTGACATATTTTTAAAGCGTGAATCGAAAGATATTGACATCGTTGTTCTGGGAAGCGGAATTGATCTGGCGCAACATGTTGCCAATCGATTAGGCGACAATGTTACAGTGAACATTTTCCGGAATTTCGGTACAGCCATGATCAAATATGATGGTCTCGAAATTGAATTTGTTGGTGCAAGAAAAGAATCGTACCGATTAGATTCCCGAAAACCAATTGTAGAAGAAGGATCACTTGAAGATGATCAGAAACGTCGGGATTTTACGATCAATGCAATGGCTATTCATCTGACCAAGTCCAGCTTCGGCGAATTACTGGATCCGTTCAATGGCGTAAAAGATCTGGAGGACAAATTGATTCGCACACCTCTGGATGCAGATATTACATTTTCCGATGACCCATTGCGAATGATGCGTGCAATTCGTTTTGCATCTCAATTGCATTTTCATATCGATGCAGAAGCCCTGAATTCTATCACAAGAAATTGTGAACGAATAAAAATCGTAAGTGCAGAAAGAATTTCTGAAGAGCTCAACAAAATCATTCTTTCATCCAAACCGTCTATTGGACTTGATTTACTGTTCAAAACAGGCATATTGCAGATTATTTTCCCTCAGATGTGTTTGTTGCATGGTGTAGAATACATTAATGGACAGGGCCATAAAGATAATTTTTATCATACCTTGCAGGTTCTAGACAATGTCTCAAAGGCCTCTGACGATCTTTGGTTACGATGGGCCGCTATTTTACATGACATTGCAAAACCTGCTACCAAACGCTTTGAACCGGGCCAGGGATGGACGTTTCACGGGCATGAAGACAAAGGTGCACGAATGGTAAAGAACATTTTCCGACAACTGAAATTGCCGTTGAATGAGAAAATGAAATTTGTCGAGAAATTGGTTCAATTACATTTGAGACCAATTGTACTTGCCCAAGAACATGTAACAGATTCAGCGATTCGCCGACTATTATTTGATGCCAGTGATGACATCGATGCATTGATGATGTTATGTCATGCCGATGTTACAACAAAGAATGAATATAAAATAAAAAAATATAAAGATAATTTCCGCGTAGTAAGTGATAAATTAAAAGAAGTAGAAGAAAAAGATCGGATCCGAAACTGGCAGCCCCCTATTACCGGTGAGCACATCATGGAGACGTTCAATATAAAGCCCGGTAAAGAAGTCGGAATAATTAAAAATGCTATCCGCGAAGCCATTCTGGAAGGCGAAATCAGAAATGACTACGAAGAAGCATTTCAATTAATGTTAAAAATAAGTAAGGACCTCGGCCTCGAACGCAGAAAGATGACTTCATGAATTTTTTAAAAAATATTTTTGAAAAATAAATATTTTTGAAAAATTTTCTTTCTACTTTTGAGCTAGATACAGCAAAAAACTATGGCAACGTACCGTTTAAGAGTAATAATAGAAGATCACGAAGAAGTTGTGAGGGATATTGAGATCAAATCGACTCAAACTTTCAATGACCTGCATTTGTCAATTCACAATTCAATTGGTTTTGACAGTGATAAACCGGCCTCATTCTACATGAGTGACGACAATTGGAAAAAAGGGAAAGAGATCACAAATAAAAATCTTTCGGAAGCTGAAGAGGCAACCAAAGCACGAATGAAAAATGCGCGTTTGTGCGACTTCATAGTTGATCCGCATCAAAAGATCTACTATATGTTCGATTCAGGACTGTGGACATTCCGCATTGAACTGATCAAGATCAATCGTGACGAGGACCAATATGCACAATACCCAAGATGCATCAAATCAAGTGGTGAAGCTCCTAAACAGTATGGAACAACACTTGCCGCTGCATTACCTATCCCTGACGAATTCGATTCGATGGAAGATCTCGATGATGATGATGGTGACGAGGATGAATCGGATGGTGATATCCTTGCAATTGATGCAAGTGAATTGCCGGAAGGAGAAGAAAAAGACGATACTTTTGTCGCTGCTATTGGTGATGTCGAAGAAAGTGCAGATGATTTTGGAGCTGACGACGAAAACATGATGGACGATAGCATCTCTGAAGATAAAGACGAATTTTAAATATTGATTATCCGAAATTTTTAAAAGACCCTCCTCCCCGAGGGTTTTTTATTTTTACAAAATGAAAAAAATAATTGTCATTGGTGGTCCTACTGCTTCCGGAAAAACCGGACTGGCAATAGAATTGGCCAAACGGTATAATACAGAGATCATCAATGCCGATAGTCGACAGTTTTATAAATACATGAACATCGGAACGGCAAAGCCGACACCGGATGAACAGCTCCAAGCTAAACATCACTTTATTGACTTTCTCGAGCCGGATGAAGAATATAATGCCGGCAGATTCGAAATTGATGCATTGAAAGCAATTTCAGAAATTCATGAGAAGAATGACTACGTAGTGGTGGTTGGCGGAAGTGGATTATACTTGCGCACACTTTGTGAAGGAATGGATGCTTTGCCGGAAACTGATCCGGAGCTACGTGAGAAATACAATGAGCTTTTCAAAGACCAGGGACTGGAAACCATTCAAAAACTTCTATATGAAAAAGACCCGGATTACTACTTGATCGTAGATATAAAAAATCCGCATCGTATCATCCGTGCCCTTGAAGTTATAGAACAAACGGGAACGACCTATTCATCACTCCGCAAAAAAGTCAAAGCGGAAAGACCTTTCAAAATTATCAAGATCGCTATAGATATTTCAAGGGAAGAATTGTATGAACGAATAAATTTCCGCGTAGACAAAATGATTGACGCCGGTCTGGTCGATGAAGTTAAAAATTTAACAAAGTACAGAGATTGTAATGCGCTTAAGACCGTAGGCTATATTGACATCTTCAGTTACCTCGACGGAACTATTTCTATTGAAGAAGCGATAGAACTCATCAAAAAAAACTCACGCAATTATGCTAAACGTCAGATGACCTGGTTCAATAAAGATGAGGAGTTTCATTGGTTCAGCGCGGAAGAGTTTGATGGAATTCCTGAGTACATTGAATCTCAACTTGAATAATAAATGCTCTCTTTATGTCCTCTTTGTTTTCTCCATGTTCTCTATGGTAAAATTTTAACACAGAGAAAAGAGAGAAAACAAAGAGAGAAAAAAGAGAATCATAGAATGACTACTCAGGCATTAAGACAAGTTTTGCATAATTGTCCGTCTTAAAATATTTGTCTGCGAATTGAATAAAGTCTGGTCCTTTAAGCGAATTAACCCATTCATTATAAGAATCCATATCGGCTAACTTTTCATTATTCTTATCAGCTGATACCATAGCTGCTAACCAAAAAGAGTTTTCTTTCAATGCCGTTTCGCGTTCACGGATGAATGTCTGCTTTATTTTTTCAAGATTCTTCTCGTCACAACCTTTTTCTTTTACCTCGGCAATGACAGTCAGAACAGCTTGAACCAATGAATCAACATTTTCAGGCTTGCAATTGAAACTGACAGTATTCTCAAGCTTAGAATTTGGATAATGAGAAGGATTGAAATTGCACCCTACTCCGTACACTCCACTCTTATCTTCTCTTAATACTTCACGTAAACGAATACTTACCAGCTTATTCAATGCATACGCTTCATTTCTATTCAATGGTGTGTAGTCAAAGTCCATGTTCCAGCGCAGTGACACATAACTTTTAGGGGCAATCCCCTTCTTAACTGTTTTTTGAACTTGCCCTTTCGGATAACGAGCGCCAATGTCCTTCCACTTTTTCACGTTGCCAGTTGAAGGCAAATTGCCAATATATTTTCTGGCAAAATTCTTTAATGAATCCACATCAAAATTTCCGACGAAATAAAAATTAGTGCCGGAGAGATCGCCCATCAGGTCTTTATAAATTTCCCAAAGCTCTGTCTGACTTTACACTATCAAGCAACTCCAGTGTCATTGGTCTTGCGGCATAGTGATAGCCCGACATAAAATAATTCACTGTATCATTATAAACCGATTGAGGATTTACACTTTTGTTGCGTAAAGCTGTTCTTCGGGCTTCCATTGATGCAGCAAAAGCATCATCGTCAATTCTCGGCATTGTGTGATACCCATAGATCAATTCCATCAATGTCTCCAGATCTTTAGGAGCACAACTTCCATTCAATCCCTGATAGAGAGCAGTAATACTTGGAGTACAATTAACTGTTTTACCTGCAAGCATCTTATCCAGCATAGTTGCATCAAATTCACCTAGTCCTGAATTATCGACAATTGCATCAGCCGATATTGCCGAATAAAAATCCTTACGATCTGTAATTGACCAACCGCCCTGACTGTTACTTGAAAATAAGATCTTGTCATTGTTAAAGTCAGTTGGTTTAACGGTAACAGTAATGTCGTTTTTAAATTTCCATTTTGTGATACCATACTTCTCATTCTTTTCTTCGGAAATAATATCAGCGGGTTTCAAAGTCGCCTCTATCAATGGTTTGTTGCTCACTTTATCGACATACGCTTCCAGCTTCGCAACTTTAACATCACTGAACATTTTCTTTATATCTTCAGAAGAAGGAATATCAAGTCCCGATTTTTCAGGATATGTGATCAGAGCAAGGCAATTTTCGCTTCCTGTGAGATATATCTTACCGAGATTACTGATCTCTTCGAGTGTAGCTTGTTCAATAAATAAATTGTAATATTCATATTCTTTTTCTATTCCCGGTATCGGTTCCTTTGTAAGAAAGTTGCTTACGTATTCACGGGCAAAACCTGCTGAAGGAGATTTATCTCTTTCATTATATGCGCGTTTAATATTATCAAGAGCTTCTAGCTTTACTCTATCAAGTTCTGTTTGCGCAAATCCGTACCGACGAATTCTTTCCAATTCATCGATGACAACTTTCAATGCCACTCTGAATTTGGTCTCAGTACAACGGGCACTTAAATCGAAAGAACTTTTTGTGCGCACTAAAGAACCAAATCCACCACCTGCTGATAAGAAAGGAGCATCAGCCTTGCGACTTATTTCATCAAGTCTGGCATTCATCATCGATGAAAAAAGTTGCTTCATAATATCATCCTTAAAATCTTTGATTTGAACATTTGTTTCACGTGGCAATTTATATAGTAGCTCAATACTCGAAGAAGTGTTTTCTTTATCGGTAACGGCAGAGTAAATCAACTCTTTTGACGCGGGGACTTCATATGCCTGCCATGCCTTTGTTGAGCTTTTAACAGGAACTTTTGAAAATTGTGCGATGATCTTTTTTTCCATTTCGATTGGATCAAAATCTCGAACAGCAACAACAGCCATCAAATAACGACTATCCTTGAAAAGTAATGGCCAGTATTGTCTGCGCATTCTTTCACCAGCGCCTTGTCCAATGCGCCATTCTTCAATTACAACGCCTCTCTCCTTTTCAACTTCCATTGAATCGAATGCCAGATTATATGACCAGTCTTGCAAGATCTGAAGTCCCTTGTCGACAATTTCATTTTTATCAGTCGGAATCTGTATCATGTAGACTGTTTCATCAAAACTTGTATATGCATTTAAGTGTGGACCGAATTTCGTTCCTACTGATTCCAGATAATCGATGAGTTCATTTTTCTTGAAGTTTTTTGTACCATTAAATGCAAGATGCTCTGTTAAGTGAGCAATGCCTTGTTGATTGTCTTCTTCAAAATTTGAACCTGCATTTACAGCTAATCGAAATTCAGCACGCTTCTCAGGCTTGGAATTTTTTCGGACATAGTATTTGATACCGTTAGGGAGAATGCCTATTCGAATGTTCGTATCAATTGGAATTGGTGCATTTACATCAATCTGAGCACTACTTGAAGAATAAAGGCTCCACAGAAATGCTATTAACAATAATTTTTTCACAGGCTATATATTTTATCGCTGAAAGATAAAAGTTTCTTTGAAAACAATTACAGTCGGCCTATATTTATCGGATGAATAGGACCCTATTTTTATTATTTCTTGCATTTTCGATTCAGCTCAGTGCTCAGGACGCCCTTACGTCGAATAAATCGATGACTTATCATGATCTTTTGGAGGAATACAAAAACCTAGACCACCAATTTGATCAGGCATTTTTAATACCCTATGGAAAAGATGATTGTGGTGAGACTATTCACCTCTTTGTGATTTCAGGAACTTCTGTGTTTCAACCACAACGATTACACGAACTCAACAAGTGCATTCTCTTTATTAACAATGGCATTCATCCGGGAGAACCTGATGGCATGGATGCAAGTTTGATTTTTGCGAAAGAGTTGTTGTATAAAGAAAGCAATCACAAACTTCTGGAAAATGTAGTAGTATGTATTATTCCAACTTACAACATTGGCGGTGCGTTGAACCGAAATTCATATAGCAGAGCGAATCAGGATGGACCGGAAGAATACGGCTTTAGAGGCAATGCAAGAAACCTTGACCTCAACCGCGACTTCATCAAAACGGATGCAGCCAACACAAAAACATTAAAGCAAATACTACTGCAATGGAATCCCGATGTGTTTGTAGACACACATGTTTCCGATGGCGCCGATTATCAATACACAATGACTCTCGTTAGTTCGCAACATAATAAAATGAGTCCGCCGGCAGGAAAATATATGCATGATGTCTTCACTCCTGCTCTTTTTCAATCGATGAAGTCGAAAAAAGATGAGATGTCGCCTTACGTTGAATGTTTCACCTATGAAAGCAGTCCGGATAGCGGCATTATTGGATTCCTGGAAACACCTCGATTTGCGACAGGCTACACATCTCTTTACAATTGCTTTTCATTCATTACTGAAACGCATATGTTAAAACCATTTCCTGAACGAGTAAAGAGCACGCAACGTTTTTTGAATTCAATGATGTCAATTTGTTCAGAAAAAAAAGATGAGATTCTCGCCACACGAAAAAGTGCAGAAGAATATGATTTGAAAATGGAAAAATATCCATTCAATTGGGAGACCGATTTTTCAAAGTATGAAGAACTTTCATTTAAAGGATATGAAAGCACACACATTAAAAGCAAAGTTACTTCAGGAAATCGCTTGAAATATTATCTCGATAAGCCATACGTAAAAACAATTCCATTTTACAATGAATATAAAGCTAACGACACAATTGAAATTCCAAAGTTCTTCTATGTTCCTCAAGCATGGGAAAATATTGTAAGGATGCTGGAAGCAAACGGTGTGAAATCGATCAGAATGAATAAAGACACGTCAGGTACTTTTACCAGCCTGAGTATTTCGGATTTCAAGACAACAGATACACCTTTTGAAGGACATTATTTACACTTTAACACGAAAACAACAACACTGCAAGTACAAACAGAAATTAAAAAGGGCGATTACATGATCAATTGTAATCAAAAAGCAATTCGCATTATTCTGGAAACCCTTATTCCATCGGCTGTTGACAGCTATTTCAACTGGGGCTTCTTCGATTCAATACTTCAACAAAAAGAATGGTTCTCGTCTTATGTGTTTGAAGATATCGCAGAAAAATTATTGTCTGAAGATTCGAAATTAAAAACAGATTTTGAAAAATGGAAAGCTGAAAATCCAAAAGAAGATGAATTCAATCAGCTGTACTATGTTTATTCTCATTCGAAGTATTTTGAAGAGAGTTATCGGAGGTATCCGGTGAGGCTTGTGTATTGAAGTTCAGAGGTCAAAGGTCAGAGGTCAGGTCAAGGGGTCAAGGGTGTCTTCGTTGGCGCCAACGAAGCCACCTTTGACCCTTGACCTTTGACTTAACCTTAAAAAAAAATCCGACTCACAAAAGTAAGCCGGATCTTGAAGAATTGAACAGTTTTTTTAGTCCATGGTATCGCCATTTCTGACGTACAGGTCTTGCAATTTGCAGGACAGTTCACGGATGAGATCGAGGTCGTCTGTAGAGAGCTGACTGAAATCGTCGCTAACATTTACCTTTTGATTTTTGATTGATTTTGTTTGAGGGTACTCAATCTGTTTACACAAAATATGATTGAGTAATCCATTAAAGTACTTCTGACGATCGGCCGGATTTAACTTTTGGATCAAAGAGCGGATGCTCTTTACGTGGTTCTCAATTTCAATTTCGACGTGTACATGATTAGTTTGATTTTCCACAACTTTAAGTTTCGGAAAATCCCTTTCTGTAGAGGTGTTAAGTTTGTTGATTTCTTTGCGCATGGGTCTATTATCTTGTACAGACAATATTACACCACACAGAAAAAAGAGTTTAACTATGAAGGCTTGGTTCTTACACAACTATTGTTGCTGCAATCAGCACAGGATCTGCATTTTTCTTGTTTTTAGGCCAGAAAAACTTGAAATCAGCTCCTTTTCCTAAGTCAGATTCAACCCAAACCTTACCACCGCAGTCTTCTACAATCTTCTTTACTATGGCTAATCCTACGCCGGTGCTCTCTACATCATCTCTTCTATTAAGAGTTTGAAAGATCACAAAGATCCGTTCATGATAAAGTGGATCAATTCCCGGACCATTATCTTTTACAGAAAATGTAAAGCCTTCTGGGGTCTCAATTGATGAAACAAAAACTTTTATATCAGGCTTGTCATTATATTTAATTGCATTACCTATCAAATTACTGAATACCTGAGACAATCGTGTTCTATCAGAAAAAAGTACCGGCAATTGATTGGTAAAAATTAATTCAGCATTATCCGGTTTACCAATAAAATCCAATGTATCAATTACTAATTTGTTTGTATCTACCTTTTCATCCTCACCAATTCTTCTGTCTGCACGTGAATAATCAAGTATAGCGTTGATCAAATCTTCCATCCTATTTACGCGCTGCTTAATCATATCAAAATTAGTTCGAACCTCTTTCGACATCTGATCACCTGCATCTTCTTCAATCCAGCCGGTCAAATTACCAATTGCTCTTAACGGAGCTTTCAAATCATGTGATACAATAGAGGCAAATCTATCCAATTCACTATTTGACTTTTCGAGTGAAGCTGTATATTCCTTAAGTTTCTGGTTGTTCCGCAGTAATTCATCCTTTTGAGCAGAGATCTTTTCGATAATTACGTTTTTACCACTATTCAAATAATTTGATTGCGCAGCTACTAGAAATAATCCAAGCAAAAATGTGGTTAATGCATCTTGATGAATCAAACTAGTATCGCCCTTAAACAAATTGTAGTTCGTAAAACTTGTGTACTCAGTAATTACAAAGAAGTAGATAACATTCAAAATAGCAATGCCGGTGAAAACCTTTCCTGCTCGGGCACCTAGCAACATAAAAGCAGTCATAATGAGCACACATAGGTACATGGTACCGGAATTCATTAATCCACCGGCAGTATATGCTTGAGTATGAACGACTAAAAACCAACACCAATAGAAATAGAATACGCTATTGGTAATTTGTGAATTGATTTGACGATAAAAAAATTGACCATGATCAAGGTGGCCAGCATATATAAGAGTATTCCGGTATAGCTTGTTTGCTCAAATGATGCACTTATTTGCAACGCTGTGAACAAACTGGCAATAAAAGCAGTGAAGGAATATATCCGAAAGAGAGTGAAGCGTTGTCTGGCCATTAGATCCTCAGCAGGGATCTTCTCATACATATGCTGGCGGAACAACTTGCTAAAAAGCAATTTCATGATGTATATTTAGTATTATTATTGGATTGGATACGGCTAATCTAATGTTTAAGATACCAAACTGTAATATAATGGCCTATTTTCACAGATTTACCACATCCCCTTTTCCAATTACCCAACAAATATTATAAAATTGTTGCTTCTAAATTTTAATTTGAAAAATAAATTTATACTTTTGGTTCGATGCAAATCTGCTTCTGCTTAAAATCCGGTTTGTTGATTATCTCCCACATATATGGACAAATTAGTTAATATCCTTCTTGTCGATGACGATGAAGTAGATTGTATGAATGTTCAACGAGCGTTCAAAAAGAGCAACATTTCCAATCCGTTAAGTATAGCTCATAACGGTGTTGAGGCTCTTGACCTTCTTCGAGGTACTAATGGTACTGAAAAAATTTCCCCAATTCCACGGATCATTTTACTGGACATCAATATGCCTAAGATGAACGGGTTGGAATTTTTAAAAGAATTAAGGGCTGATAAAGACCTTCATAATATCAGTGTCTTTATTATGACAACTAGTAATGACGACAAAGATCGCTTTGAAGCTTACAATTACAATGTAGCCGGTTATATTATTAAACCAATATCATTTGAGAATTTCGTTGCGGCTGTTTCAATTCTAAATAATTTCTGGCAATTGTGTGAACAACCCTAGTCAGAGAAAATAGGGGCATAAAAAAAGGGTTTGAATTTTCAAACCCTTTTTCATTTTATAACTTTTTTAAGCAACCAACTTAAAGTGCTTAATTATATCCTGCATACTTGAATGCGAATCTTCTAAAGCCATTGGTAACTGTACTGCTATTTCATTGAGTAAATTCTCAATATCCTGGAATGTATTTAACCTGTTCACCGGAATTCTCAAACCTGTATTGTTGTACGATACACTAGGGAATACACTTAAGTTGAAAAAATATCCTTTGTTCATCATTCGACGAACCATATTGTAACCTACATCCGGCTTCCCTACTCCAATAAATCCTATAGGCGAAATCGTTTCATTTATTAAGGGCAAACCAAGCTTCTTCGCTGTTAAATTGAAGAATGCCATTTTTTCTTCCAATTCACTTTGCAAACCATAGATCTCCTGGCTTAAATGAATCTTAGCAGATTCAATTGTTGCTCCAAGAATCATAGGTGGCATCTGAATTGAAAAAATAAATGCTTTACTGGTATTCTTAACGAGTTGTTGAGAAGCTGCATCCGGATACACAAGCAATCCTCCTGCAGTGCCAAAGGCTTTGGTAAGACCGGTAGTCAGATATAATCGTGGATGATAATCCACTTGACTCATTACATACCCTGTCCCATTTGGTCCTGCCCAACTCATGCCATGAATGTCATCGATGTATAAATGCAGTTGTTCGTATTGATCGGCCAGCTTATAAAGTTCTTTGACCGGAGCAAAATCACCTTGCATTGAATATACTCCATCTGCCATATACCAGATCTTCTTATAGTCGTTTCGAAGAGCTTTTATCCTAGATTCAAGCATATCCATTCGGTTGTGACGAACGATTTCTGTGTGGATATCTCTGTTCTTTAGAAATTGTACAGCAGTTTGAACACTATCATGGACCTGTGAATCCAAAATGACTGCGTCATCATTTCCAACTAATATGGGAATATTGGACATATGCCCTACTGTCAATGACTGAAGTAAAAGGACGGGTTTATTGAAAAACATCTTACTCAACAATGCTTCCGATTGCTCATAGTATGCGGAAGAAACATAGGCACGGGAAGATGAGAACTGAGTACCATATTTGTTGATCGCTTCGATTGCTCCCTGCTTTATTCTTTCATCATGCTCTAAGCCGAGATAACCACAACTGCCGAAATAAAGGAGTTTGTTGCCTTTTATGGTAATATGTCTACCATCAAGTTCAATATCTTCAGTGTTGGTATGAACGATTCCTAACTTAGCGGCAATAGACGCCACTTGGTTAACGATATCTATAACCATATCATGCTTATTCTTTAACTCAGCCATAAATTAGGGTTTTTTCACAGTTCTTTCAGTAAAATATTACTAAAATTATGTGGTTTCTTACGGTTTGATCCCAAAAATAGATACAATTTAGAAACAAAGTTTTCAACAAAAAAAAAGCCGGCCCAAAGGGTCGGCTTTTATGCTGTTAATATCTTATTACCTGACTAAACTCACATGCCCGATGCGAACTTCTTGCTTTTCATTCACATCTACAGTAGAGACTCGATAAACGTATGTGTCTGACTGAGCCGGATTACCATTCACTCTTCCATCCCAACCTCCTTTTACGTCATTCCATTCCACAATTTTCAATCCCCAACGATCATAGATCTGAACTTGGACGTCTTTCACATTATGCGTGTACACTTCAAAAACATCATTGTTGGAATCTCCATTTGGAGTAAATGCATTTGGAATATAGATTTCAGCACTAGGGCGAATTTCAACATAACTTGTAATTGAATCAATACATCCATTATTGTCGATGGTGATCAGGTTAACTTCATATACTCCTACATTATCATAAATATGAGTTGGAGAATACTGAGTCGATGAATCGCCATCACCAAAGCTCCAATAGAATAATCCCGGACTGGTAGTTTGATTAGTAAAATTCACCAGAGGAAGAAAATCTGTAGCCTGCGACTCATTGCTTACAAACTGAGCAACCGGAGCCGGATAGATCTGAAGTGCATTCGGACGCATATAAGTTGATGTACAACCACTGTCATTCGTAGCTGTAAGACTAACCGAATACCATCCCGGAGCTCCATAGGTGTGAATAGGGTCCTGAATACTTGTCGTATTTCCATCACCGAAATTCCATGAATAATATGTTAGACTTCCAAGTACCGGATCAGAATTATCGGTAAAACTAACCGGATAACCCTGACAAACATCCTCAGTTGCAAAATCAATTATAGGCTTTGGAAGAATACGAATTAACCCGTCTGTACTATCCTGACAACCATGATCACTCGTTACTAATAAATGAATAGGATAATTTCCCGGATCCTGATATGCATGTGTTGGATTTCCTAGTGCAGACACCGAAGAATCGCCAAATGTCCAGAAGTAATTACTGATAATTCCTGTTGGCACTGTCGAAGCATTAACAAAAATAGCTGCATCCTCTTCACATGCTGATGGTACACTGAAATCTGCTACTGGTAATGGGAATACATTGGCTTGACTTGTATAAGTATCTGTACAACCATTTTGAGAAGTAACTACTAATGAAATCGGGAACGCTCCATAAGATGTATATGAATGTGACGGTGATTGTGAATTAGAAGTGTTACCATCACCGAAAGACCATGAGTAATTCAACGGACTTGCATCACTGATTGCAGATAAATTCTGGAAATCATTCGGCAGTCCAAAACACACTGATGAATTCGTGAACTGAGAAACCGGTGTCGCCCAAATCGTTTGTTGATTGGTAACTGTTGCCGTACATCCATTATCTGAAATTATACTAAGACTTACATTATAAACTCCGGGCTCTGAATATGGAATTGAAGGACTTTGAGCAGACGAAGAAACACCATTGCCAAAATCCCATGTCCATGAAGTAATTGTACCTGTTGAAATTGCTGATTGATCAGTAAACGAAACAGAATTATCTTCACAGATCGATCCACTTGCTGCAAAAGTTGCAGTTGGTACAGGATTAACCTGAACACTTACCTGATCAGTAGCAACACATCCAAATTGATTTGTAACTAAAACAGAATACACTCCTGAAGAAGCAGGAGTTATACTATAGTCAACAGTATTTACCGATCCTGGTGTCCACAAGTAACTCGTACCACCACTGGCAAACAATGTTGTTGATTCACCAACACACAATGATTGATCATCACCGGCATTGGCAAGAGGAATAGGATTTACGGTCACTGTTGCTACATCTGTACTTCTACATCCGTTAGCATCAGTAACAGTTAATGAATAATCTGTTGTAATTGCCGGACTAACTGTGATTGATTGAGTAACAAAGGCACCGCTATTCCAATCATAGATAGTACCACCGGATCCATTTAACGTAGCATTAAAGCCTGGACAAATACTTTGGTTCAGACCTGCATCGGCTATTGGGTTAGGATTAACTGTCACCGGACTATCCATTGTATCCCTACAACCGAAATCTGAAACTACAATCAATCGTACATTGAAATTCCCTGAAGTTGTATAGAGATTTGAAGGACTTTGAACATTTGAAGTTGCACCATTTCCAAAATCCCAACTCCATGTATTAATTGAACCACCTGTTATTGTAGAATTATCTGTAAATGCAATAGAATTATCTACACAAACAGGACCCGAACTATTAAAAATTGCATTTGGAATCGGATTGACATTTATTGTTGCCATTGCAGAACCGGAACATCCTATAGCATCACTTACTGTTACAGTGTAGCTTGTTGTTGCCAATGGGGCTACTGTAATACTTGCTGTAACAAAGTTACCTGGTGTCCACAAGTAAGCTCCACTTCCATTTACAATTGAAATTGTTGCTGACTCACCCTTACAAACTCCCATATCACTGGAAACTGCAACGACAGGCATTGGATTCACTGTGATTGACATTTGACCGGTTGAGACACATCCGTTTCCATCGGTTACTGTTACAACGTAATTCGTATTTGCTGAAGGCGAAACTGATACATTTTGACCAACAATTGCACCGGGATTCCATTCATAAGATGTACCTCCTACAGCTGACAAATTCGCTGAAGTACCTTCGCAAATAGTTTGATCAGGCCCCATTACGACTGTAGGAAGTGGATTAACTATCAAGGTCATTGCATCTGTACCCTGACAACCATTATTGTCTGTCACAGTCAACGAATAATTTGTTGAAATAGTTGGAGCTACAGTAATTGATTGAGTTACTTCTGAATTGTTCCAAGTATAAATTGCAAAGCCCGATGGGCCAATAATATTTGCTGTAGCACCCTCACAAATTGCATCATCAGAAATTGAAATTACCGGATTAGGGTTTACGTTCACATTCTGCTGAGAAATACTTTGACATCCACCTGCATTGGTTACACTAATTGTTATTGTGAAATTTCCACTTGTAGAGAAAGAATGTGATGGATTTTGAAGTGAACTTGTATTTGAACCGGAAGCAGCATCACCAAAGTCCCATGACCATGTTGTTGGATTACCAGAAGATATATCAGTAAAGTCCATCGGCACACCCTGACAAACAGGTAGCGAAGTAAATTGAGCAAATGGAATATTTGTATTTACTGTCAATGGGCGAACAATTGTATCAGTACAACCGGTTGCAGTAGTAACGATCAAAGAAACATCATACGTTCCGTTGGCAGCATATTGATGCGTTGGGTTCTGAGTATTTGCAGTGAAGCCATCTCCAAAATCCCAAGCCCAAGTAGAAATAGAACTACCCGCGAGAATCGTTGAATCGGTAAATTGAACCGGACTTCCATTACAATTATTTGTAAAATAGAAATGCGCTTCAGGTACGCCTAGCCCTGGAATCACATCAACCACATCTGTATCTGTACAACCTGCAGAAGTAACCGTAACGGTATATTGCCCTACTCCAACTCCTGTTTGAGTATCTCCGATCGTCCCATTATCCCAAACGTAATTGTAAATACCATTTCCGCCTGTTGCCGTTGCTAAAAGGTTTGCTGTTTGACTGCAAGAAATTGTCTGATCCGGTCCTGCATCTGCTTCTACACCATTTACGGTGATACAATAAGAGTAAGTATTTGTTCCCTGGAACGGACAATTATCATCCTGAACAGTTACGGTAAAGCAATAAGGATTCAAACTTATATCACTTGTATTCGGTGTCCAAGAGAAGAACGCTGAATCTCTGTGACCGTTTGTTGTAGTAAATGTTGCGCCCGGAATTGTAGAGTTCCAGGTCAATGTTGTTGTGTTTGGGGCATCAGGATCAATCGATGCTATATAAAAACTCAAATTTGCATTTGCACAAATTGATGCATCAAAAAACGGCATTCCATTTATCCCTGTTGCAAACGGAATAATATTTCCGCAGTTCTCAACCGTTAATTGAACATCTCTTTCGACTTGACCTATCAAGACTCCGTTTCTGTATTCATTTACCAAGACTGCAAAAACCGAAACATCAGTTGCTGTAGGTATAAAACAAAAGTCACCGGAAATAGGATCGAAACTAATATAGCTATTTAAAATTGGTGATGATGTTGAATAACCTGGAAGATAAGTTACGGTGTCGCTTGCACTTGGACCTGTCCTTGGAGTCATTAACTGATAAGACAGTGAATCACCATCCAGATCATAGCCACCATGATTAAAACAAAATCTTTGTCCAACACATGCAAATGGAACCGGCGGATTTGTAAACAGCGGAGAACTGTTACAAAGTCCATTCATATTGTTTATGGTTGAGAATACATAAAGTATATCTGAACCACCGCCTGTGATTGTTGTAATGGCTGCATTTCTTGCAGGCTCACCATGACCAATTTCCCAATTCGCACATGGACCCGGTAATGTGATCACACCTTGATAAGTCCAAAGTTGAATACCTGTATATGTACCACCATGACATCTAGTAACGGCAGTTGGACATGTTGTTGGAACATCCACTTCAGTGCCTAACTGATTTAGAAAAACTGTTTGTGTTGGATAACCACAACCATTTGTAATCTGGACATCCATACTTGTGCTAGGCGTAATACCGAAACAATCTCTGTAAAAAGAAAATGTTACCTGGTATTGCATTGAACCCGGAGTTGGCCCGGGACCTAAGCAAGTATAAGTCATATCCGAACCCATAGCATGGGATGCAATCGATTGATTGCTTTTGAAGAATAATAATGTCGCTATTAGAAAAAAGCGAATTAGTGTTGTCGTGTGTTTTTGTGTCATAACCGTTCCTGTTTAGGGTTCCAGGGAATTAGAGAACTTATCTGCTAAAAATAACGATTTTAATCACTCATTTCGAAGGTTTTCCGCGAAAATCGAAATTCTTTTCAACAGAAAATGAAAAATGCCGATTTCAGCGCAAAAACGATTTTTTTGTTCTCTAAAATCGGCAATTTTCCTAATAGATTTAGGTGAATTTCTATCTTAAGACCTCCTCTAATGGCTTTCCGGAGGAGCCACTTGGGAATTCAATGTTTAAAAAAGTACAAACAGTGGGAGCAATATCTGAGACACTTACTTGTCCATGAGTACGACCTTGAATAACATTTTTACCGTAAAAAACTAATGGCACATGTGTGTCATAACGATATGCTGATCCATGCGTTGTTCCCGTTTTTGATGACCAACTGATCCAACCCGGTTGAAGTTGAATCATTACATCGGAACTTCTTTTCAAATTAAAACCATTTTGCATCAACGAATAAATTCCTGAACGTTTAGTTCCTGTCATTAGGTCCGAAGCTGAAATGGCTGTTGCTACTCCTTCAAAGCCTGAAACAAAACGAACACATTTTTCCTGAACGTCACGAAGATTTATATTTTTCTTCTCGATCAATTCCCTATTCAGATAAATGTTTTGCGAATTAGTATTGAGAATATAATCTCCCTGACCAAATGATGTATTCAAATATTTCTTCAATGAATCAATTATTGGTCGTGTTTCTATCATATCGCCTTTCAGATCATGATCCATACTAAAAACCGGATTATTCACTGCAGCATGATCTGCGGTTAAAAAAAGCAGGTAATCTTCTTTACCGACATGCGAATCAAGAAAGTTTAACAATTCTGCAATCTCTTTGTCTAATCTCAAATAAGTATCTTCCAATTCAATTGCATTGATGCCATACATATGTCCAACGTAATCAGTCGAAGTATAACTGATAGCCAACAGATCTGTTTCATTTCCCTTTCCCATTTTTTCATTCACCAAAATCTGTTCTGCAAACATTGTTGTAAGTGTGTTACCCATCGGTACGGATCGAATTAATTCAGGATTTGAATCTTTGAGCAAAGGAAGATTATGCGGAAAAACAGGTTTCTTTTCTCCATCAAACAAACCTTCATAAGGTGTATTATCAGGCGAACTCTCAGTATATTTTTCTATCGGTAATAGTGTTGTCCATGGTTTGGAGACCAAACTATCAGCCACCTTTCTTTTGTTGAAATTGTCGACCCATTTAGGGAGTTCTTTCATGTAGTAAGTTGAACTGATCATATTGTTACTATACGGATCATGCCAGTACGCCGCATCCGCACCACTCCCTGCAGGAAGTATTGATCCTCTGTCTTTAAGTGCTACACCAATTACTTTAGATCGGAAATTTGAAGCTAATTTCAACTCATCGCCAATTGTTGAAGTGAACAAATTCTTAGGCGACATTTTACCTGAAATGCTAGTTGTCCCAAGCGGATTTACAGTTGAATCACTCACACAGTACATCGACTTTTTTGAATATCTGTCATACCATTCATTACCAATTATTCCATTACTGGCGGGTCCTGTTCCTGTAAAAACACATGCATGCCCACAAGCAGTATAGGTAGGGATATAATCGTAATTAGCATTGGTGTAATTAAATCCACCTGCTAATAATCTTTTGAATCCATCAGCACCATATTTGTCATAAAAGCGTACCAGGTAATCATAGCGCATTTGATCAACAACGATTCCAACAACTAGTTTTGGTTTTTTGTAGAATACTTCCTTTGCTTCTGTTTTAGTATTTTGACCATATGTTGTCATTGCTAAAAGCAAAAACAAACCGATTAATTTTAACCTCGAAACCGCAACATTGTATTTATTCATTTCAATTTATTTTAATAATTTCTTTACTAAATTTATTTCTCAATAAAAAAAACAGGCTTGATATCAACCAACCAAAAAACACTCCTGCAAGTGCTCCGCCTAGAATATCTGACAAGTAATGCACTCCCAAATATACTCTTGAAAATGCAACCAGTCCTGCCCAGATCCAAAGCAGCCACAACCATTTCAACCGTACTTCTTTGAGAATAAAGGTAAGAAAAGTTGTTATCGCAAATACATTTGATGCATGCGAAGAAATGAATCCATACATTCCACCTTTATAATCATTGACAAGGTGAAGTTGCGGGCCAAGAATGATATTGTGAGTTGGCCGATATCGCATTACCCATTGCTTCACTAAACCCGAAGCAAATTGATCGCTTAAGGTGATCAAGATTATGATGCATAACAGAATCAGCCATGATTGCGACCTGAAATTTTTCAAAACAAGATAAAGCAGAAGAATATATAGCGGAATCCATACCCACGTCATGCTCACGATATAAAAAAACGAGTCGAGAAAAGGCGTATGTTTTCCATTGACAAACAAAACAAAATCAGCATCAAGGTCTTTGAGCTTTTCAATCATCTATTCTGTTTCTTTATTCAATTGCTCCCAAAGCAAATCCTTTAATTTGTCGATACCTAAACCGGAAACAGAAGAAATAAATACTGACGGAATTCCTTTGGGAATCTCTTTACGCATCTCTTCGATCAATTCATTGTCGAGCATATCACATTTTGTAATTGCCAATACTGATGATTTATCTAGTAACTCAGGATTATATTCTCTCAATTCATTTACCAGAATATCGTAATCTGCTTTGATATTTTTGCTGTCGCAGGGAATCATAAAAAGCAAAATAGAATTCCGCTCAATATGTCGAAGGAACCGTATTCCAATTCCTTTTCCTGTATGTGCTCCCTCAATAATTCCGGGTATATCGGCCATCACAAATGAACGATCACTTCTATATCCTACGATACCTAAATTCGGAACAAGTGTTGTAAACGGATAATCTGCGATCTCAGGTTTCGCTGCACTAACCACAGAGAGTAAAGTCGATTTTCCTGCATTCGGAAATCCAACAAGACCTACATCAGCAAGCAATTTCAATTCCAGAATTTTCCATTCTTCGACACCGGGTTCTCCGGGTTGTGCAAATCGTGGAGTCTGTAAAGTCGCTGTCTTGAAAAAGTTATTTCCTTTTCCTCCTCTTCCACCGGGAGCAATAATTACTTCCTGGCCTTCCTCTGTAATTTCAAAAAGAACCCCATCTGTTTCTGCATCGCGTGCAATTGTACCGATTGGAACATCGAGGTATTCATCATGTCCATCTGCCCCATGTTTCAATGTGCTTCCACCTTTTTCACCGGGCTCAGCAATAACATGCTTACGATATTTCAAATGTAGTAGTGTCCAGAGTTGTTTGTTTCCACGAACAATGATATGTCCACCTCTACCTCCATCACCTCCATCAGGTCCTCCTTTAGCAGTATGTTTGTCGCGATGAAAATGGACAGCACCGGCTCCACCGGCACCACTTCGACAACAAATTTTTACGTAATCAACAAAATTAGTCCCTGACATGTTTGGTTTTATTTCACCGAAGAGGTGATCACTTTCGAAAGACTACTAAAAATATCATCAATAGTACCCGTACCATGGATACTGTGAAACTTCCCTTGACGAGAATAGTAATCTTTCAAAGGCGCAGTCTTCGTATTATATTCATTAATTCTTTTTGCAATGATAGATTCGTTCTGATCATCGGCGCGACCTGATTCTAACCCTCTATTCAATAATCTTTTTATCAATTCAGAATCTTCAACTTCCAGTGCAAGCATCATAGAGATGGCAGTTCCTTTTCTTTCAAGCATTTTATCCAATGAATCTGCTTGAGCAGTGGTCCTTGGAAAGCCATCGAAAATAAATCCATTCGCTCCTGCATTTGAATCGATCTTTGATTCAATCATTCCGACAACAACTTCATCGGGCACTAACAAACCTTGATCCATTAATTTCTTTGCTTCCAGACCAAGTTGTGTTTTGGCAGCAACTTCTCCTCGAAGAATATCTCCTGTTGAAAGATGCACTAATTGATAAGCATTGATGAGCTTTTCAGATTGCGTTCCTTTTCCCGCACCGGGAGGACCAAATAGGACGATATTCAACATGGGATAATTATTATCGGTTGATATTTTTGATTATGCTAATGTGTAAATGTCTTTTAGATTTCTGCCCAAGCCATCATAGTCTAATCCATACCCAACTAGAAAATCGTTTGGCACTTCAAATCCAACGTAATCTATTTTCACAGGATGTTTCAAAGCATCAGGCTTTAATAGCAAACTGGCAAACAATACCTGCTTAGGATTTTGTTTTTTCAATTCATTGATCAAATAGACAGCAGTGTCACCTGTGTCAACAATATCTTCAATGATCACAACTGTTCTTCCTTCCAATGACTCTTTTATTCCAACAACACTCTTTACAGAACCTGTCGATTGTGTTCCTTCGTATGATGATACACGTATGAAAGTAATTTCTGCATCCATCTTGATCTCTCGAAAAAGATCTGCCGCAAAAAGAAAAGAACCATTCAAAACGCTGACAAAAATAGGACGCGTGTTTTTAAGGTCTTCATTCAACTTTGCCCCAAGTTCTTTCACCCTTTGGCTGATTGCTGAAGCAGTAATTGATACCTCAAACTTCTTGTCTTTAATGATAACGCTTTCCATAAATCTTGAGAAGTTGCAAAAGTAAAATTAAAGTTGGTGGCAGCCAATCTTTATTGACCTTTTTTTAGAAATAATGAAGCTATTTCAACGAAAAATAGGGCATTTCTTGAATAAAGTGCTATTTGGTTAAGAGTCAAAGGATAAATATGCGCTAATCCTCTTCATCGCTTGCCAACTTATAAGTAATATTGCGCCGAGATATGAAGCAACTTCAAGCATTAAAAATTGGAATATTGGGCGGTGGACAATTGGGTCGAATGCTCCTTCAAAAGCAATTGATCTGGATCTTCACATCTCAGTTCTTGACCCGGACGAGGCCTCTCCTTGCAGACACATTTGCAAAGAGTTTTTTCATGGTGCTTTTACAGACTACGATGCCGTTTATAATTTCGGAAAACAATTTGACCTCATCACAATTGAGATCGAAAATGTAAATGTTGATGCACTTGAAAAACTGGAGTCCGAAGGTATTAAAGTTCACCCTTCTTCTTCGGTGATAAAAACTGTGCAAGACAAAGGACTGCAAAAGAATTTTACAAGAAGAATAATTTCCCGACTGCTGATTTTGTTTTAGTCAAAAATAGAAAAGAAATTTCCGAACACGCTTTTCTTCTGCCACTAATGCACAAATCTAGAAAAGGTGGCTATGATGGTAAAGGTGTTTTTGTAATGAAGAATAGTTCTGATATTGAAAATGCTCCAGACGTTCCTGCAGTTTTAGAAAAATTGATCTCATTTGAAAAAGAAATTTCTGTCATCGTAGCCAGAAATGAAAACGGTGAAACAAGAAGTTTCCCTGTTGTCGATATGTCATTCAATCAGGAAGCTAATCTTGTTGAGTATCTTTTTTCTCCTTCTTCCATTACACCTGAACTTGAAAACGAAGCTACTTCATTAGCGCTTCGAATAGCGAATGAACTATCATTGATAGGAATTCTTGCCGTTGAAATGTTTGTTACAAAAGATAAAAAATTATTGATAAACGAAATTGCTCCTCGTCCGCATAATAGCGGACATCAAACGATCGAAGGAAATATCACTTCTCAGTATGAGCAAATGCTCAGAGCGATCACGAACTTACCATTGGGAGAAACAACAATTACAAAGCCTGCTGTAATGGTAAATATACTGGGAGAAAAAGGCTATGAAGGCAGTGCCATTTATTCAGGTCTTGAAGATATTTTGAAAAAAGATGGAGTCCATGTTCATCTTTACGGAAAAAAAATAACGAAACCTTTCCGCAAAATGGGGCATGTTACTGTGACTTCAAATACACTTGCAGAAGCAATCGAAAAAGCGAATTATATCAAGAACACTTTAAAGGTCATTGCATAAAATGAAAAACATCATCCAAGTCGGAATTATTATGGGTAGTCAGTCTGATCTTATAATTATGAAAGAAGCTGCAGACATCCTAACAAAATTGGAAATCGGTTTTGAGCTCCAGATCGTTTCTGCACATCGTACGCCTGAACTTATGTTTGACTATGCAAAAAATGCAACTGACCGTGGATTAAAAGTTATCATTGCCGGTGCAGGTGGCGCTGCACATTTACCGGGAATGGTTGCTTCACTTACTCCACTACCAGTGATTGGCGTGCCTATCAAATCTTCGAACTCTATCGATGGCTGGGATTCTGTTCTATCCATTTTACAAATGCCCAATGGTGTTCCTGTTGCAACCGTCGCATTGAATGCCGCACAAAACGCAGGAATTCTCGCTGCACAAATTATCGGATCTTCTAATCTTGATGTTCAGAAAAGGGTGTCGGCTTTTAAGGAAGAGTTGAAGGTGAAGGTGAATAAGAGTAATGAGGATCTTGAAGGTAGTTTTTAAAACACAAGAACACAAGTTCACAAAAGACCACGGAATTTTCTAGCATTAAATTCCGTGGTCTTTTGTGAACTTGTGTTCTTGTGTTTAATAAATTGAGGATCTTCTATTTCCCTTCTTATAGTGGTTGTAAAAAGGCTTCACAACCAACCTACATTTGTCAAATGAAAATTTGGCTCCATTTCTTTTCATTTACCTCCTCACCTATTCAAACGCTTTCGGATTTAATTCTGATACGCGTTCCATGGCATTATCTCATAGTAATGTTGCCATGAATACAGGTTTCAATTTCAGTGAGAATCTGGCATCGATGGCGAATTCAACCTTCAATGGATTTTCACTCACTCATCAATTCAATTATTTTGTAAAAGACCTTAGCATCTCTACACTTCAATTTGCTCATAGCATAAATGATAATTCATTTATACAAAGTTCAATTGACTACTCTGGAAACAAGAACTATAATGAAATAAATTTTCAATTGAGTTACGGAAAAAAGATTGGAGATAAGATAAATGGCGGGATCAGTCTTCAATACCATCAACAACAATTCTCAGACAATAATTATTCGAATTTCCCATCGGCAACTGCAACCGTTTACTTATTCGCTAAAGCAACTGACAAGATACATTTCGGCTGTCTGGTAGACAATCCGACAAGGGTTAAATTAAAAAATCAACAGAATTTACCTTCGACTATAATCGGTGGTATTTCTTATTTGCCAACTGACAAAACAAAAATAGCACTCGTCGCTATACAACAAAATGGCAATGAAATGTCCTACTCTGTGGGAATAGAATATTTATTCCTTAAAGAATTTGAACTCAGGTTCTCCTATCAGAACAAAGTGGAGTCGCTTGCTGCAGGCTTTAGTTTATTGGTAAAAGACTATAGGATTGAATTTGCATTTCATACTCAACAACCGATTGGAAACTCATCGTGTTTTTCATTGCTAATTCCGATGAAATGAAAACATTTGCTATCGTAGTACTATTGTTAGTATCGAATTTCCCAGGTTTCGGACAGAATGTTTCAGATATCATTTCTGAATCTAATGACAATTTTGCAAAAGAAGAGCAAACCGAAGCCGATGATGAGATACCAATTGAGCTTCAAAGATTGATCGATCATCCAATAGAAATAAATTCAGGCGAGATTGAAATTCTCGTCCAACTGAATTTGATCTCACAAAAACAAAACGAAGCTCTTGAACAACACATTCGAAAATTCGGAAAGCTGATTGCTTTGCAAGAATTACAAGTGATCGATGAATTCGATCCTCAAACCATACGATCTATTTTGCCATATATAGAGATCACCGGAAGAACTGCAGCGGATGATGAATCACAATCATTTACTTTTCGTTTTCAGCAACAAGTAAAGGATTACATCCCTGCAGACTTCCAAGGTGACCCGACAAAATTGACTTTGAAATACAGAGGTAATTTCAATGGCAATATTAGTTGCGCTGTTTTAGCAGAAAAGATCCCGGCGAGAAAGTGATCTTCGGTTCAGGAAAAGCCGGATTTGATTTTTACTCTTTCTTTGTCCAGGTAAAATTAAACCACAAGATCTCCAAACTAATTATTGGCGATTACACTGTGTCATTCGGCCAGGGACTTACTGCTTGGTCAGGTTCGGGTTTTTCATCAAACGAAAATATAATCAGCATCTGCAAATCAGGTCGAGGCATTTATCCATCTGCCTCGACCGATGAAAATCGTTACCTGCGAGGAATTGCAATGGAAGGAAAATGGAAAAAACTGTCCTGGCATGGCTGGTTGTCTTCACACAAGATCGATGGCAATGTCGAAATTGATACTACGACTGGCGAAGAGTACATGAGATCACTTTTAACAAGTGGATATCATCGTTCACAAAGTGAAAGTTCGGGATACAATGTTTGTCGCGAAACCTATCTTGGAGCTAACTTAAAATACGAAATCAATGGCTGGAAAGTTGGACTGACCGGAGCTTATCAGATCTTAAGCATTCCGCTTATAAAAGCTGTTCAGAATTATAACAAGTTCGAATTTCGAGGAAGTTCGAATATGAACATTGGTTTCGACTACACCAAAAACTTCAGAAACCTTTTGATCTTCGGAGAAGTCAGTACTTGCACCAACTTTTCTATTGCATACTTGAATGGCATTCTTATCAGCGCCGGTAAAAATTTGAGCTTTAGTATTGCACATCACAGTTACAGTAAAGAATTTCATTCGCTGAAATCAAATGCAATAGGAAGTAACACCAATCCTGCCAATGAAAATGGAATTTACTTTGGGACTAGCTTGAAATTGAATCGTGCATTTGCAATAATAACTTACATCAATCGCGATGAATTTCCTTACCTCAAATATCGTTCAGATCTGCCTTCTGCCGGAATCACAAAAGGTGCACTTCTCACCTACACTCCATCGAAAAAGTTAACAATGGCCATTCGGTATAGAAATAAAACAACACAGCTGAATAATGCCTCTGATTATGATGGACTTCGATTTGCTAATGAGATCAAGATCCAGCACTTCAGACTTTCACTTGCACTAGTTGTAAATGAAAGCTGGGACTATCGCTCAAAAGTTGAAACAGGTCTCAAACACATTAATTCAAATTTGATTGCCAAAGGATATATTTATTGTCAGGATATTTTCTTTCATCCTCCCCAAAAGAAGATAAGTGCCAATGCCAGATATGCTGTTTACTTCTCTCCCGACTTCGATCTAAGATTCTATGAATACGAAAACGATTTGCCGGGAGCATTCTCAATTCCATTCTACTATGGCAACGGTTCGAAATTCTATATCAACATGAATTATAAAATCAGGAACATAACTATTAGCACAAAGTTCGCACGCAGCTGGATGACCTACGATGACGATGTGCTTGGGTCGGCACAGATTATTGATGAGGTGAAGGTGCAGGTAAGGTTGAGCTTATAAGAAAATCAAAAAAATGAATCCTGATAGCTATCGTGATTCATTCTTCATTTAATTTCAAACCACAAGCTTCCATTTGATCCCAAAACTCCGGATACGACTTCGCAACAACATCAATATTGTCAAATGAAATTGAATCTAAAACAGAAGCAAGAGGTGCAAAGGCCATTGCTATACGGTGATCGTTAAATGTATTTATTACGCCAGGCTGCTTGAATAAACTTCCGGGAACTACTTTACATTCATTTTCCGTTATCACCACTTCCACTCCACATTTGCCAAGCTCCGATTTAAGTGCAAGTAATCTATCCGACTCTTTAATTCTCAGCGAACTTACTCCTGTAAATGTCCCATGAATTCCTTTCGCTGCACAAAGCACGGCAATGGTCATAACAAGATCAGGATTTGATGTGAAATCAAATTTGAAATCCGGAACTTCATCAGATAACTTTTCATAGTCTGACGATATCAATATCCTGCCATTTTCGAATTTAGTTTGCACGCCAAAATCCTGCATGATATCTGCAATTATTCTGTCGCCTTGAAAAGACTCATTGTTTAATCCATACAAAATAAATTCACTTCCAGGATTCAATGCACAAAGCGAATACCAATATGATGCAGCACTCCAATCACTTTCAACGAAAAATGTGTCCGCAGAATATTTTTGAGGTAAAATGATTATTCGGTTATCAGTTCTGTCAGCCTCTACACCAAAATATTCCATCATTTGCAGTGTCATCATCAGATATGAATCAGATGACGGCCTACCTGACAGATGTATCGTCAGGCCTTTTTCAAACAATGGAGCTATCATTAATAGTGACGACACAAATTGCGAACTCAGACTTCTGTCAATTGAAACTTCGTCTCCCAAAAGTTTTTTACCGGAAATTCTCAATGGCGGAAAACCGGATTCTTCAGCATATTCAATGGAAGCACCAAGTTTTCGAAGTGAATCTACCAATGGTCCAATTGGTCTTAATTTCATCCTTGCACTTCCTGTCAATAAAACACTTCCCGGCTTTATTGCAAAATAAGAAGTCAGAAACCGAAAAGAAGTACCGGCATCATTAACATCAATTACATCGCTTTTACTTTTTAGAGCAGCTTGTAAATGTTCTGTGTCAGTAGAAGATGAAAGATTCTCAATCTGAAAAGGTTTTTCACAGAGCGCTTGAATAATCAAAGCCCTGTTGGAAATACTTTTGGAAGGAGTTAAACCCACTTCACAATTCTTTACCGAACCTGAGAAACTTAAGCGGAATGCCATCTTTACTCAGTCAAGATACTTTTTGTAAATGCGACTGCTTCCTCGATCAATTGCGGTTCAGGGAAGAACATTCCTGCTCCTACTCCAATGTCATGCAACAAATAGAATCCAATTTTACCGTTTTCATTTTTCTTATCTGACAACAGAAATTCGCTTAACTCGCTTTCGTTGATCGAGTAAATAAATTTTCCGTAATGCAAAACAAGAAAATCTAAAACAGTAGTTAATTTATCTGTCGGAAATCCGGCTAGTTTAGACGAAAGAAATAATTCTCCAATCATACCTAATGCAACAGCATTTCCATGCAGCAATTTATTGGTCTGTAATTTCATGGACGAACTTTCATAAGCATGTCCAAGCGTATGACCGAAATTTAAACTCTTACGAATTCCACTTTCTTTAAAATCTTCATCAGTGATGAGCTTCTTTATTTCAACTGATGGTAAAATAATATCATCAATATCATCAACATCTCTGAAATCAGTTAACTGAGATATCGTATTCCAATATTCAGCATCGCCGATCAAAGCATGCTTGATCACTTCAGCAAATCCTGCGTGAAATTCTTCATCACTCAACGTCGACAGAAAATCCGAATCAATAAACACAGCTTGGGGTGAAGAAAATAAGCCGACTGAATTTTTCGACCCACTTAAATTTACACCTGTCTTTCCACCGATCGATGCATCTACCATAGCCATCAAAGTAGTTGGGACGTTGATAAAATCAATTCCGCGTTTGTAAATTGATGCAGCAAATCCACCAATGTCACTCACTACTCCACCTCCCAGATTAATCAGCAAAGCTTTTCTGTCTGCTCCTTCAGCTAATAGCGATTTACAAACATCACTTACTGTATCAAATGTTTTCTCAGTTTCACCTGCATTGATAATTAGTAATCCCGCACTTTCCAATTCTGAAAATTCGATAAATGACGGTAGACAATGTTTTTCTGTATTCTCATCACACAATATAAAAACCTAAGAGTATTTATTTTTGAGAACGATCTTTTGAAGATCTGCGAGAGATTCCTGCCCGAAATAAATTGAATCTAAAAAATCAGTTTTTGTTTGCATTTTATTTTGCCTTATCGGCTTCTTTGAGATTCATGATCTCGGTTTGATGCCGTATTGATTCCTCGTGAATCAATTCGCATAATTTTATTACGAAGTCAGTACTCAACTCCTTCATTTCACCTGACTGACTTCTGGTTTTTAATATATCATTCCATCTTTCAACTTGAAGGATGGTCATATTATTTTCTTTTTTGTATTGTCCGATCTCTCTTGCAACAGACATTCTTTCTGCAACTAAAACAAGGATTCGTTCATCGATGGAATTGATCCTGTCGCGTAATTCATCAAGGAGATTGAGAAACATCACATCATCAACTGAAGATTGACGAACAACTAAATTCGCCAGCAATTCTCCCAAAGCATCAGGAGTCAGTTGTTGATCTTTGTCACTTTGTGCTTCATAGGGATTAATGTGACTTTCAATCATCAATCCATCGTAATTTAAATCCAATGCAATTTGCGAAAGCGATGGAATCAACGACCGTACTCCGGAAATATGACTCGGATCACAAACCAATGGCAGATCAGGAAAGCGACGTTTTAATTCAATTGGTATTTGCCAGTTTGGTGCATTTCTGTATTTGCTTTTTGAAAAAGTAGAGAAGCCTCTATGAATGGCCATCAATTGGTTGATGCCGGAACGGTTCAATCGCTCGAATGCTCCTATCCATAATTCCAATTCAGGATTGATTGGATTTTTCACCATCACAGGAATGTCTACACCACGAAGTGCATCAGCAATTTCCTGAACTAAAAATGGATTCACAGTTGTTCTTGCTCCTATCCACAACACATCGATTTTTGCATTCAATGCTTCTTCAACATGTTTCGGATTAGCGACTTCAACAGTGACAGGAAGATTATTTTCCAGTCCTGCATTCTTTAACCACTTTAACCCTTCGCTTCCAATTCCTTGAAAAGAATCCGGTCGTGTTCTTGGTTTCCAGATTCCACCACGAAGCAATTGAATATTTAATTTACTCAATGCTTTTGCTGTTGCAAAAATCTGTTCTTCTGATTCAACGCCGCAAGGACCTGCAATGATAACAGGACGACTTAATTGAAAAGGCCATTTGTCGATTGGCGAAGAATTGATTTGTGCTGGGACCATACTTAAGCGCAAAGATACTATGAATTATACATCAAAGAACATAAGTGAGGTTTCTATCTAATTTCAATCTCTGATCCCGTTAGCTATCGGGTTGAAAAATGAGTCAACTACAAAACAATTCGGGTTTGAGAAAAGTCTCTAATTTTCAGCCAAATACATGAAAATTCGGAGAAAAATCATCAAATATTCCGATTAAAGCTTCTTGACCTTTCGAGGTTAATGATTACGTTTGCATACATCTTATGAGAGACCATCTTATTTCCTTCGACGATACAAAAGTTGCCTTTAATTCAAAGTCAGATGCCGATTTAAATCGCGCATACGCATTATTTAAAATGATCAGCTACAATTGGCTGGTGAAGATCAGTCCGCCGTTTGTGAATTTTGCTCTTTGGGCGCATTTACCGGTGAAAGGATTGATTCGGGCAACGATCTTCAAACATTTTTGTGGTGGAGAAACTATTCAGGATTGTCAGAAGACGATCGATACACTTGGTCGCTATGACATTGGAACGATCTTAGACTATTCAGTTGAAGGAAAAGAATCGGAAGCAGATTTTCAAAATGCATTAGACGAAACACTTGCAACCATAGCGAGAGCGAAAGGCGATAAGAATATTCCATTCTCTGTTTTTAAACCAACAGGATTTGCAAAAGTAGCATTGCTGGAAAAGAAGAATGCAGGTTTCGAATTGACACCGTCTGAGAAATTGGATTACGATAAATTCCTCGATCGCATTTACAAAATTTGTCAAGCCGGACATGACGCCAACGTTCCCATCTTCATTGATGCAGAACACAGCTGGACACAAGACGTTGTTGATGAAGTTGCGCGCGAGATGATGAAAAGTTTCAACAAAGAAAGAGTGATCATTTACAATACCCTTCAAATGTATCGTACCGATCGTCTTGCTTATATGAAAGACAGCATTGCTCACGCAAAAGAAAATAATTACAAATCAGGTTTCAAAATTGTTCGTGGCGCTTACATGGAAATTGAACGCGAGCGTGCAATGAAACACAATTACCGTTCGCCGATCCAACCAGATAAAAATTCAGCAGATCACGATTACAATACAGCTCTTAACATTGCTTTAGAAAACATTGAAAACGTAGCAGTATGTTGTGCAACCCATAATGAACAAAGCACTTTGTTTTTAGTTGAATGGATGAACGAAAGAAAAATGCCAGTCAACCATCCACACATTTGGTTTTCGCAACTCTATGGCATGAGCGATCACATTAGTTTCAATCTTGCAAGTAAAGGTTATAACGTTTGCAAATACGTGCCTTACGGACCGGTTACTTCTGTTCTTCCGTATTTGATTCGTCGTGCGCAGGAGAATACTTCTGTTAAAGGGCAGACGGGAAGGGAGCTTTCGTTGATTTTGTTGGAGAAGAGACGGAGAAAAAAATGAAGTGAAATGAAAAATTAGCTTCGATTTAACAGATAGTTTTAATAAACGTATTTTATTCTTTTTCTTTTAGGTTTTAGTTTAAAATTAATTTGACCACTATTAATTTTAATTAAAATGATTTTCCATATTTATTTCGGCAATAATTGTTTTCTATTATTTCAATAAACCATAAAGTATCATGGAAGTAAAACCAATCAACGCACTGCAAATTATATAAATCATCGCACGCTTTCCATTTCTATTCGAGTACTTCTCAATCAATCGTTTATATCTGTCATTATAAAATACTAAAAAGTAATTTAACAAGATAAAAGGGGAAGCAAAATAGATAATAAAAATTGTTGCACCGTTGAGCATTGACCAAGAGAAAATATTGATTTCCATACTAAAAGAAAATACATTAAAAAACTTCATCCATAAAAGAATGACCCAAAGATTCAATGCATTACAAGTAGTGCTAATTGTAAATACTGTAAATTTCCAATCTGTTCTCGTAGGATTATTCTTTTTGAAGCCAACAATTGCATCTACCCAATATAAGTAATAAATATTTCTCATTCGATTCCTTTTTATTTGAATCAACTCATTTCCTATTTACTATCAACTTACTTGGACCATATTGCACCCCTAAATTCTGAAAATAAATAAAGAATAAAATTATTCTTTATTGGCGGATCAAAGCCTCGCTGCTCTCAACAAATCCAAATCCTTATAAGGCAACCTACAGGTATCTGCTATGTATCGATTCGTCACCGACCCATTGTACATATAAACACCATTACGCACTGAACGATCTTTCCACATCACTTCATCGATACCACCTTCTTCAGCAGCTGAAAGAAGAATATTTGTAAAGATATTACTTAATGCTGTAGACGCAGTACGACTCACACGTGATGCAATATTCGGAACGCAATAATGGACGACTCCGTATTTTTTGAAAACGGGTTGGAGGTGATTGGTGATCTCTGAGGTTTCAAAACATCCACCTTGATCGATGCTTACATCAACAATCACTGAACCGACACGCATTTCGGAAACCATTTCTTCAGTTACAACAACCGGTGTGCGGCCTTCACTTGAACGTAAGGCTCCGATTGCAACATCGGCTGATTTCAATTCACGTAAGAGTGTATTGGGAACTAACATAGAAGTATAGACACGACGACCTAAACGATTTTGCAAACGACGTAGACGATGAATTGAATTATCGAATACTCTTACTGTTGCTCCTAATCCCATTGCTGCTCGCGCTGCATATTCACCAACTGTTCCCGCGCCAATGATGACTACTACAGATGGCGGAATACCTGCTACTCCACCCAACAATTCGCCTTTACCGTTAAATGCATTACTTAAATATTCAGCAGCAATTAAAATGCTTGAACTACCTACGATCTCACTCATGGCTTGAATGATCGGATACACGCCTGATTCATCATGAATGAATTCGTAACCAATTGCAGTGATCTTTTTTGCGGAAAGCGAACGAACATATTCAGCATTCTGCATACTCATCTGCAAAATGGAAATAAGCGTTTGTCTTGTTTGCAAAAGCTCCACTTCTTCTTTCGAAGGTGGTGCAACTTTTAAAATGATATCTGCTTTGTAAACTTCCTCAGTAGTGTAAGCGATCTTCGCTCCTGCTTCGCTGAAATCTGAATCTTCGATCTTCGATGCTGCGCCGGCTCCTGCTTCTATCACTATCTCATGACCATGATTTGTCAACAATGAAACCGATTCCGGAATCAATGGAACACGGTTTTCCTGAAATGATGTTTCTTTGGGAATTCCAATATAGAGTTGCTTATGCTGCTTTCGCACTTCCAGCATCGATTCCTGAGGCATCATTGCTGCTGAGGCTGCCAATGATGCACTTATTTTTCTTTCAATCATGAGAAAATGTAATCTTTCTGTTTAAACCATCTGAAACGATATTGACTTCAATAATTCGTTCAGGCAATAAATTTAAAATTTTTTCCGGCCATTCGATCAAACAAATGCCTCCGCTGTAAAAATATTCTTCACAGCCTATGTCAACAGCTTCCCGCTCTTTTTCAATCCTGTAAAAGTCGAAATGATAGACCAATTGCCCGTTTTTACATGAATATTCATTGACTATGGAAAATGTCGGACTGCTCACATTCTCATTTACGCCTAACTCTGAACAGATGTACCTGATGAAAGTAGTCTTCCCCGCTCCCATTTCGCCTTTGAAGATCCACACCTTTTCTTCGCCGGCAAATTCGATCAACGCTTTTGCGACTTCCGTCAATTCACCTTCTTCTACGATCGTAAACTCTTTCCTCCGTGTCATCTCAGACTGTCTATTGAAATGCGCTGATCACAAAATGCAAACTCATCCTGCTGGTTATTCGATGCAACTATGATCGTTCTATCCATTGCATACTGCGCAATCATTTCCTGGTACCATTTCACGACGTGACTATCCAGATTGCTACATGGCTCATCCAATAACAAGATCGGCGTGTCCGATAAAATTGCCAAAGTCAGTTTGATTCGTTGTTTCATTCCAGATGAAAAAAACTTGAAGACCTTATCTTTCTTGGATTCGAGTCCGGAAAGCTTGAGCACTTCTCCTTCGCTTAATCCGTTCTTCGCTTTTTTGAACTTAAAATGAAAATGAATGATCTCTTCCAAAGTAAATTCTTCTATCAACTCAAGATAAGGTGCAGAGATGGACATTGACTGAAATACATCATCAATCGAAACTTCCTTATTCTCTGAATGGAATTTAATATCTCCTTCTGTCAATCCGACTGCCCCCGAAAGTATTTGTAAAAGTGTCGATTTACCGGAACCATTCGGACCAAGTAACACCCACTTGCTTCCTGCTTCCAGAGTGATGTTCAGATTTCTGAAGATCCACTCACGATAAAATTTCTTTCCGGCTTTATTTAAGGTGATTGTCACGCGATATTTTTAATCTTCATCACTTCTATATCCTTTCATAATTCCTCTTGTAGAATTACGAACAAAATTCAAGATCAAATCGCGATCATCACTTTTTGCAACTTCTTTTTCTATCTCTTCCAAAGCATGAGAAGTACTTAAACCCTTCACGAAGAAAATGCGATATATATTTTGAATCTCAGCAATCGTTTCATTTGAAAATCCACGGCGACGAAGTCCCACGGAATTTAATCCAACATAAGACAATGGCTCATGAGCCGCTTTCACATACGGCGGAACATCTTTTCTAACAAGCGATCCTCCGCTGATCATTACATGCGATCCGATATGTACAAATTGATGCACAGCTGACAGTCCGCCGATAATTGCGTAATCATCGATCGTAATATGTCCGGCAAGTGTAACACCATTGGCAAGTATGCAATGATTCCCGACAACACAATCGTGTGCAACATGCACATAGGCCATTAGTAAATTGTCTGTACCGACAACTGTCTTTCCCAATGCTTTCGTTCCCCTATTCACCGTTACAAATTCACGCACTACTGTATTATCACCTATTTCAGCAGTCGTTGGTTCACCTGAAAATTTCAAATCTTGTGGAACAGCGGAGATCACAGCTCCGGGAAATATTTTACAGTTCTTCCCGATTCTTGCTCCGGGAAAGATTGTCACATTACTTCCAACCCAAGTACCGTCGCCGATGATAACATCGTCGTGGATCATTGTGAAAGGATCAATCACTACATTCTTTCCAATGACTGCATTAGGGTGAATACTTACCAGGTTACTCATTTGCCGATGGCGATTATTTTTTTTCGCGCCGAACGATCTGCGCCATCATTTCTGATTCCATTACTACTTTATTTCCGACAAATGCCTTTCCACGCATATGACAAATTCCTCGACGAATTGGAGTAATTAATTCAAGGTGAAAAATAATAGTATCACCGGGACAAACCATATCTCTGAATTTTGTATTGTCAATTTTCATGAAATAGGTCAGATAATTTTCGGGATCAGGAACAGAATTCAAAACTAAAATTCCACCAACCTGTGCCATTGCTTCGATCTGAATTACTCCGGGAAATACCGGTGCTCCGGGAAAATGTCCGGGGAAAAACCATTCATTCATCGTTACATTCTTAACACCTACTACGTGTTTGTCACTCAATTCAATGATCTTGTCAACGAATAAGAACGGTGCACGGTGAGGAAGAAATTTCATTACTCCATTAATATCGAGTAATGGTTTTTCAGATGGATCGTATTTAGGTGCGCGTTCTTTAAAACGATCGCGCTTCATTAATGCTTTTATCTTTCTTGCAAATTCTACATTGGCAACATGGCCGGGACGAGCTGCAAGAATATGTCCTTTCAATGGTGCGCCTACCAATGCAAGATCACCAACGATATCCAGTAACTTATGACGAGCAGGCTCATTTGAAAAACGCAATTTCACATTATTCAAAAATCCGCGTTCTGCTGTTACTTTTTCCTTATTGAAAACTTTCGCTAAGTGAGCAAGTTTTTCATCTGACACAGGCTTATCAACCACAACAATTGCATTATTGATATCACCACCTTTGATCAGGTTGTGTTCAAGCAGCATTTCTAATTCATGCAAGAAACAAAACGTACGACAATCGCTGATCTCTTCTTTGAACTCGCCAATGTTATAAAGAATTGCATGTTGTGTTCCTAGTAGATCGCTGTTATAATCAACCATAACAGTGATTCGAAAATCATCACTAGGTACAGCCAACATTTCAGTCTTACGTTTAGGATCCTCGTAAGAGATATTCTCACTCAAGTAATAATAGTGTCTTTCTTCTTTCTGATCAACCTTTCCAACTTTTTCAAAAAGATCCATAAATGGTCTTGAACTTCCATCCATGATCGGAACTTCCGGACCATCGATTTCCATCATGATGTTGTCGATCTCCATGCCTGCTAATGCAGCCAGAACGTGTTCGATGGTACTAACCTTGGCTCCATTTTTACTGATAGTTGTACCACGATCTGTATCCGTGACATTGTCAACATCAGCCTCTACAATTGGTTGACCGGGAAGGTCAACTCTTTTGAAAATGTATCCATGGTTTTCAGGTGCCGGTTTGAAGGTGAGATTCACCAATGCACCGGTGTGTAAACCTACTCCGGAAACAGAAATTTCATGTTTCAGGGTAGTCTGCATGACGACCGCAGGTTCTGTTACAGGAGCAACAACCACTTTAGGTTCTACAAGAGTTTGATTTTCAGCCATTTTTCGCGAATCTTTAATCGAGACAAGATTTCCCGATTTAATCAAAAGTTGTCAAAAATAAACCTATTTCTGAAAAACCCGCCTATCTTGACGATGAATTCGAAAGATTTTATGAACGACATAAAGAAAAAGGCTGGATTAATATAAAAAGGCCCTAATTTTTGCCTGGATTACACAGATTGCGCTGATTCTATGTAATCAAATTAATCTGCGAAATCCGGGCAATGAGTTTAATACCGTAAATCCGTGTAATCAAGTCCTAATCCTGAAAATCTGTGTAATCCTGGATTAACCAGGGTTATGAAGGAATTTGTTTAAGCTCAGCAATCATTTGTTCCAGTTCTTTTATCCGCTTTTCTAATGTAGGAAGCTTTCTGTAAACAACGTAAGAACGTTTGTAATCACCAATTCCAAAAGCAGGAGAGCCCTGAAGAATTTCTCCTTCACCGGTAATACTTGAACCGATTCCGGATTGAGCAGCTATCTTGACTTTATCGGCAATCGTGATATGACCAACAATTCCAACTTGACCACCGATCATGCAATCTTTGCCAATTTTGGTTGATCCTGCCACGCCTGTTTGAGCAGCGATAACAGTGTTCTCTCCTATCTCAACATTGTGTGCGATCTGTATCAGGTTGTCAAGTTTAACTCCTTTACGAATAATGGTAGAGCCTAATGTAGCGCGGTCAATTGTTGTATTCGCTCCTACATCCACATGATCTTCGAGAATTACATTTCCGATCTGAGCAACCTTGCTGTATTGATTTTCGGAGTTTGGAGTAAAACCAAATCCATCGGCACCAATGATAGAACCGGAATGAATTGTACAATCTTTTCCTATCACACAATCTGAATAAATTCTCGTTCCTGCAAAAAGTGTTGTGTTATCGCCGATAGAAACATTGTCACCGATGTAAACCTGCGGATAGATCTTTACATTGTTTCCAACTTTTACATTGTTTCCGATATAAGCGAATGCTCCTACATAAATATCTTTTCCTAACGTTGCAGAAGCAGAAATATAACTAGGCTGTTCAATTCCTTTTTTGTCGCGCTGAATTTGATTGTAGATTTCCAGAAGCTGCACAAAACTTTTATATGCGTTTTCAACTCTTACCAATGTTGCACTAACAGGTTGGTCAGCAACAAAGGAAGGATCAACAATGATCACTGAAGCTTTGGTAGAATAGATATATGGTGTGTATTTAGGATTGGCAAGAAAAGTCAATCCTCCATCAGCTCCTTCTTCTATCTTGTCCAAACGGCTTACTTTCGCATTCTCATTCCCTTCAACTTTCCCTTTTAATAAATCCGCTATTTGCCTGGCTGTAAACTCCATATGTCTGATTTTTTTGAGGATACGAATGTAGCTAATTAAGTGATACGAGTCAAAAGTGGCTAATTAGCTTCTATTTAGCATTTTAAACTCCATTTTTAAGCAATTATTTTAAAAAAGAAAGAAATTATTCGAAATCAATTTTAGGGAAACAGAGGTAGTATTTTTCTACCGGCTGACTGAGGACTTTTATGTTCAAGGTATCAGCTGCTTCTACGATGTCTTTCACCGTTCCGTCTTTGTAGAGAATATTGATTTTGTCGAATTCAGACTGATAAGCATTGTTGATGAGTTTGCCTTCCAGGAAATAATAACTCAGTTCTTTTTCTGACAAACTATACCGTGCTTTAATTGCCGCCTTCTTTTCCTCGACAAATTTTGGATCAAAAGGTTCTTTTTGCAAAATGATCTTGAACAATTTTCGATTGATCATTCGTGAACAAAGATCACTTAAGATCTTATCATCGCACTTCGACCACACTTTTATTGAAGTACCTATATCGCTGTCGTCTAGTTGAGTGAAAAGCTCGAGGATGTTTCTATCCTTTTCAAAATCTGATTTTGTCACTTCATGATTAAGAAAATAAGTCAATGCCGGTGTTGCAAACAATTGCTTGCCTGCATGTGACAATTCTTTTGCACGCTTTAAAATATTGATGAGCAAAACCTCTGCACTTACAACCGTCTTATGCAAATAAACCTGCCAATACATCAGTCTTCTGGCTACAATGAATTTCTCGATCGAATAAATTCCTTTCGCTTCTATGGCCAATTGATCATTGTGAATCTCCAGCATCTTGATAATTCTTTCGCTGGAAATCACGCCTTCTGAAACACCGGTAAAAAAACTGTCGCGATTGAGATAGTCAAGTCGATCCATATCCAATTGACTCGACACTAACTGATGTAAAAACTTCTTCGAATATTGATTCCGGAAAATTTTAATGGCCAGATCAAGCTTTCCATTGAATGCTTTATTCAATTCATCCATGAGAAGAGCGGAGATCTCTTCGTGATGCACTGAACGAACAATAGAATCTTCCAGGGCATGACTGAAAGGACCATGTCCAATGTCGTGCAGTAAAATTGCTATGGTAACTGCTTCAGCTTCTTCATCGCTGATTGAATGGCCTTTGCTACGCAACACTTCAATGGCTTCCGTCATCAGATACATTGCGCCAAGAGCATGATGGAACCGGGTATGATGTGCTCCGGGATACACCAGATGCGTCATTCCAAGTTGCCGGATTCTTCGTAAGCGTTGAAAATAAGGATGTTCGATCAATTCAAAAACTGATTTATACGGAAATTTCACAAAGCCGTAGATCGGATCATTGACGATTTTCAGATTACCTGATTTTGCTTGCATAATAGATTAAAGAAGGCAAATATCTGAATTCTATTGCTATTCCTCACTATTCAATTTTCATTCTTCTCAAATAATAGATTCATTCAATAAGAAACTTAGACTTCCGTTATCGGTATGGATCAAAATTGTTTAAAAATTAATAACTGTTTAAACTAAAATCAAGCATGAATAGAAACATCTTTGCTAACTTTGAAAGCAATCGCACAAACACAGTCGAAACAGAACTTATGGATAAAATCTCAATACTTTGGGCAGATGATGAAATCGATCTTTTAAAACCTCACATCCTTTTTCTTCAGGAAAAAGGTTATGATGTTGCCACAGCCAATAATGGTGATGGCGCAATAGAACAATTCAAAGCCAGGAACTTCGACATCGTTTTTCTTGATGAGAATATGCCCGGTATTTCAGGTATTGAAACCCTTGCGAAATTGAAAGCACTGAAGCCTGAAGTTCCTGTTGTAATGATCACAAAGAGTGAAGAAGAACACATCATGGAACAGGCAATTGGTAGCAAGATTGCTGATTATCTTATCAAGCCGGTAAATCCAAATCAGATCTTGTTGTCTTTGAAAAAGAATCTTGAGAACAGAAGATTGATCAGTGAAAAAACATCAGCAGATTACCAGCAAGAATTCCGAAACATTGGAATGACATTAAGTGATAAGTTATCCTGGAAAGAATGGACAGAAGTTTATCGTCGTTTGGTTTATTGGGAACTTGAACTTAAACGTTCTTCAGATGAAAGCATGTATGAGATCTTAACTGCTCAAAAAAGCGAAGCCAATACTTTGTTTTCAAAATACATTGAGAACAATTATTTAGGCTGGTTAAAAAATCAGGATGCTCCGACTACACCGGTTATGTCACATCAGTTGATGAAGAAAAAAATTCTTCCTGCTGCCGATGCGACTACGACTGAACCGGTCTTTATGGTTCTGATCGACAATTTACGATATGACCAGTGGAGAATAATTCAACCTTTGATTGCAGAATATTTCCGTTTACAGGATGACGATCTTTATCTGAGCATCCTTCCTACTGCAACTCAATATGCACGTAACGCAATTTTCGCCGGACTAATGCCTTCTGAAATTGAAGCACGGTTCCCTAATTTATGGTTGAATGACGAAGAAGAAGGCGGGAAAAATATGCATGAGGAAACATTCTTAAATGATACCTTAAAAAGATTCCGTAAAGAATGGAAATCGTCTTATGTCAAGATCACTAATCACAACGACGGAAAAGCACTTGTAGATAATGTTCCAAATATGATGTTGAATAAATTCAATGTTATAGTTTACAATTTCGTTGACATGCTTTCTCATGCCAGAACAGAAATGGAAATGATACGAGAATTGGCAGATGATGAAGCAGCATACCGATCACTTACACTTTCCTGGTTTGAACACTCTCCTTTATTTGAAGCATTGAAGCGCATATCCGAGAAAAAAGTGAAACTTATTATCACCACTGATCACGGAACCATTCGGGTGAAAGAACCATCAAAACTTGTCGGCGACAGAAATGTGAATACCAATTTACGTTACAAGCAAGGAAGAAATATGAATTACGAAAAGAAAGACGTCTTCGAAGTGAAAAATCCGGCTGATGCTTTCTTGCCTCGTCAACATTTGTCACAGGCTTTTGTATTTATCAAACAAGATAAATTCTTCGCTTACCCTAACAATTACAACTATTACGTGACATACTACAAGAATACACTACAACATGGTGGAATTTCCTTGGAGGAGATGGTTATACCTTTTGCGGTATTGACTTCGAAGTAGTTTAATTTTAGCCACGAATTCACGAATTAAAACAATAAATCATTCGTGGATTCGTGGCTAAAAAAAACTATGGTCATACCCTTTTCGGTTTTAACATCAAAATAGTGCAATTTTTTCAGGTCAAAGGTCAAGGGTCAAAGGTCATGCGGAACAATTCGCAGAGTGACCTTTGACCCTTGACCTTTGACCTCATTCAGCGTTCACTAAGGAACTGTACTTTTCGCCTTGAAACCCACTATTATCAACAAATGCCACAAATTCATACTGCCTTCATAGCCTTTTTAATATTTTTGGCAGAAATATTGCAACCGACGTATCATTAAAAATAATCTCACGTTCAAATCAGCATTCAAAAAAACACCCAAATTATGAAAACATTAAAATACCTAGCTGCCAGCGCTCTTGTTTGTTTAACATTTTCTCTGAGTTCTTCTGCTCAGGATACTGCAGCAGTAAAAAAAGAAAATCCAAATGCTGCTGAAATTACATTTGAAAATGAAGTTCATGATTATGGAACGATCAAACAAGGTGCAGATGGATCATGTGAATTCAAATTCAAAAATACAGGAAAAGAGCCACTAATTATTTCTAATGCAAAAGGAAGTTGTGGTTGCACTGTTCCTACTTATCCGAAAGAGCCGATCATGAAAGGCCAGACGGCTGTTATTAAAGTTCATTATGACACAAAAAGAGTTGGTGCGTTTACAAAAACTGTAACTATCAATTCAAATGCAAAATCAGATACAAAGATTCTTACAATCAAAGGTGTAGTTGAAGCAACTCCGGATGGCGGCGATCAAACGCTTCCGGTGAAAAGTTCAGGTGGACCATTAGAAAACACTAAATAATAATAGCAACTATGAAAATCAAATCACTATTGCTTGCACTGTTCATCGGCCTAACGACTGTTGGTTTTGCGCAAGAAAAAAAGACTCTTGATAATCTGGCAAACGATCCGAATGCTGCAGATTTCAAATTTGAAACTGAAGAATACAACTTCGGCAGCATTGTTCAAGGCGAATCAGTTACCTATGAATTTAAATTCACTAATTCCGGAACTGAGCCTCTGATTATTTCTAAAGCTGAAGGATCTTGTGGTTGCACAGTTCCAATTTGGCCTAAAGAACCAATCATGAAAGGTCAGACTTCTACCATCAAAGTTACTTTTAACTCAACGGGTAAAATGGGCGTTCAGGATAAAACAGTTACCCTTACATCAAATGCAAAACAGAACCCTCGAGTGATCCACATTAAAGGAACAGTGGAAAAACCGGCTGATCCAACACAGAAATAAACCCAAAAACTTAAAAAAATGAAAAAATCAATATTAGCTATTGCATTAATGATCGCTTTTTCAAGCGCTAATGCACAGGATGCAGTGAAAACAGCTCCGGCAGCTACAGCAACGCAGATCGAGAATAAAAATGCTCCGGAATTCAAATTCGAAGTAGAAGAATATAATTTCGGATCCATTAAGCAAGGTGAAAAAGTGACTTATGACTTTAACTTTACGAATACAGGTAAAGAACCACTTATTATTTCAGGAGCCTCTGGCTCATGTGGTTGCACTGTACCGACTTATTCGAAAGAACCAATAGGTAAAAATGGAAAAGGAAGTATTCACGTTGAATTCAACTCTACCGGTAAGATGGGCATGCAAGATAAAACTGTCACTTTGACTTCAAATTCAAAAGGTGGTTCAAAAGTGCTTCACTTAAAAGGTAACGTTGAAGCTCCACCGGCAACTCCGGCAGCTGATTCTCCGGCACCTTCAGTAAAATAATAAGTCAATAAAATATTGTACTTTTGAAGCCCTCCCTTTCAGGAGGGCTTCTTGTTTTATATCACTTCAGTAATAAAGGAAATAAAATGCCAATCACTTCAATTAAAGGCAATCAAATGCCACCATCGCCTATCCGTAAACTGGTCCCGTTTGCAGAAAAAGCAAAAAAAGAAGGCAAAAAAATCTACCATCTGAACATTGGTCAACCGGATATCGAAACACCGGAAACGATGATCAATGCTATTCATAATTTTTCACAAAAAGTTGTCGAGTACAGTCATTCTGCCGGCATTGAATCGTACCGTAGAAAACTTACGAAATACTACAGTCGATACAACATCGAACTTGATTATACAGAGATCATGATCACTACGGGTGGCTCGGAAGCCATTGAGATCGCAATGATGAGCTGTATGGATCCGGGCGATGAAATCCTTATCCCTGAACCATTCTACGCAAACTACAATGGATTCTCAACTCAGGCGAATGTAAAAGTGGTGCCTATTCGTTCAACCATCGAAACCGGTTTCGCTCTACCTCCTATCTCTGAATTTGAAAAACTGATCACGCCGAAAACAAAGGCTATCATGATCTGCAATCCTTCTAATCCTACCGGATATCTTTACACTAAAGACGAACTGGAAAAACTTCGTGACCTTGTAAAAAAGCATGACCTCTGGTTTTTCTCCGATGAGGTATACCGTGAATTCTGCTATGATGGAAATGAATATCATTCCGTAATGAACTTGAAAGGTATAGAAAACAATGTTGTCATGCTTGACTCCATTAGCAAGCGATATAGCGCATGCGGTGCTCGAATTGGTGCATTGGTAAGCAGAAACAAAGATCTTATGGCTACTGCTCTTAAATTCGCTCAGGCGCGTTTAAGTCCGCCGACATTTGGACAAGTCGCCGCAGAAGCTGCAATCGATACTCCGGATGAATACTTTGTGAAAGTAAAAAGTGAGTATGTAAAACGACGCGACTTTGTTGTAAAATCACTAAATGAAATGGACGGAGTCTTCTGTCCAAAACCAAGCGGTGCTTTTTACTGTATTGCACGTTTACCAATTGACAATGCTGATAAATTTTGTCAATGGCTTTTGGAAGACTTTGCCTACGATAAAGAAACGGTGATGCTTGCTCCTGCTACCGGCTTTTATTCTCGTCCCGATCTTGGAACAGACGAAGTTAGAATCGCATACGTCCTGAACCTAAACGATCTCGCCAAAGCAATGAAATGCCTGTCGGAAGCCCTAAAGGTTTATCCCTGGAAAAACGCAAAAACTTGTATTGACGAATAACGAATAGTGAATAACGATTAGTGAATAACGATTGGCTGCCGTAGGAAAATAGTTGCCTTCGCCAGCCATTCATTATTAGCTATTAGTTATTCACTATAAAGCAGGTATTTTTTCCTGATGAGTTTAAACGCATCCAGATCAGCCTTCCAGCTTTCTTTTATTTCTGCCGGACTAACATTCTTTTTGATCTGTTCCTGCAACTCTGAATTACCGGCAAGTTTATTGAAAAAATTATTGAAAAATTTTGACTTGTCAGGATAGCGCTGATACATCAAAGTCAAAACTGACAGATCGAGTTCCTTATTCGAGTGTACTGCAAATCCTTTCCCTGTCAAATCAATTCCATTACACAAGGTATCTTCATACGGCGGATTTGTTGCTACTCCTTTGATATCGTCAGGCATAAATGTGGTATCCTTTTCACCTTCCTGACTTTTAAATCCCGGAAATCCAATGAGACGAAATGGCTTTGCAGTTCCACGTCCCAAACTTACATGTGCTCCTTCTAAAAGACATATACTCGGATACAAATAGATTGCATCCATATCCGGCAAATTTGGTGATGGAGGAATTCGAATAACTGCTTTCTTATTGTGTTCATAATTGATCAATGAAATCACTTTCAAATTACATTTAGCTTTATTCGTTAACCAACCTTCACCATTCAACATCATTGCATATTCACCGATTGTCATTCCGTAAACAATAGGCACAGGCTGCATTCCAACAAAACTTTTAAATTCTTTCTTCAGAACAGGACCGTCAACGTAAAAGCCATTTGGATTCGGACGATCCAAAACTATGAGTTGAATTTTCAATTCTGCACATGCTTCCATCACATACTGCAAAGTGGAGATGTAAGTATAAAAACGAACACCGACATCCTGTATGTCAAAAATCACCGTCTTCACTCCTTCCAGATCTTTAGCCGTAGGTTTAAGGTGTTTTCCGTAAAGTGAAATAATTGGAATTCCTGTTTTAGGATCTTTTCCACCGGAAACTTTATCGCCATTACCACTCTCCCCTCTGAAACCATGTTCAGGTGCAAATACACATTTGATCTTGAATCCACTTTTCTTTAATGAATCTACAAGGTGTTGGTGGCCAAGAATTGCAGTATGATTTGCGACAACTGCAATTTTCTTTCCCTTCAGCAATGGGAAATATTCGTCCGTGCTTTCTGCTCCGGGTACAATTCGGGTTTTATCTTTGCCTGTTGCCGAAAAAAGGATGGCATTTAGAAAGAAGACAAACAATATATGGGGGATTAATCTCTGCATTTTAGGTTAATTCATTATCATTGCAAAAATACAATTTAGATTGAATCTCGAACTCTTCATAGCCAAACGTTTAGCTTACAGTAAAGATAAAAAAACCTTTACTTCCAGGCCGATCATACGTATTGCTTTAGCAGGAGTTGCGATTGGATTTTCAGTAATGATCATTGCTGTTTCTATTGTGATCGGTTTCAAGGAAGAAATTAGAAATAAAGTAATCGGATTCGGCTCACATATTCAAATCAGTAATTATGATGAGAATAATTCTTACGAAAGCAGACCAATTGACAAAGAACAGAAATTCCTGCAGGTTCTTAAGAATGACAAGGAAATAAAACACATTCAAGTATTTGCTACTAAACCTGCAATTGTAAAATCAGCTGATCAGATAGAAGGTGTCGTCTGCAAGGGAGTTGGAACTGACTTTGACTGGAAATATTTCAAGGATCATTTGACCAGCGGAAAAATATTTTCAAGTCAAGACTCTACTTCTTCTGATTCTGTTGTTATAAGCGAAATTCTCGCTAAAAAATTGAAATTAAAAGTTGGCGATGACCTCATTACTTTTTTTATTCAACAGCCTCCTCGCGCACGTCGATTTCACATAGCAGGAATTTATAATACCGGTCTGGAAGAATTCGACAAGCTTTATATGTTTTGCGACATAGGGCAAATTCAAAAGTTGAACGACTGGAACAGATCGCAAGTTGGCGGCTATGAGATCGCCATTCAAAATTTTGACAATCTTGATCAAATTGGAGACAACGTCTATAATCTTATTCCTTCTGAATTGAATGCACGCACAATCAAGGATCTATATCCACAGATCTTCGACTGGCTTGGATTACAGAACATAAACGCAATTATCATTATTACTTTAATGATAGTAGTTTCAGGAATGAATATGATATCGGCCTTACTTATCATTATCCTTGAAAGAGTAAATATGATCGGAATGCTGAAAGCCCTTGGTAGTCCAAATTTCAGCATCCGAAAAGTCTTTATTTATCTGGCCGGCTTCTTAACAGGAAAAGGGCTTCTTTGGGGGAACGTTATTGGGCTTACTTGCATATTCATCCAGAGCTATTTCAAACCAATACAACTCGATGAAAGTTCATATTATATCTCCTATGTTCCTATTGTCTTCTCATGGTCCTATTTGGCCATTTTAAACCTAGGCACCCTTTTGGTTTGCGTCGTAATGATGACAATTCCGACACTTATAATCACCAAAATCAAGCCTTTAAGTGCAATTCGATATTCATGAGGTCATTCCACTGACTTTTGTAAATTTGCCCTCCATTAATAAATCAAAATAAGAGCACCAATATGGCAATGAATCCAAATAAGAAAATCTGCGACAACGTACTTGATTCTATCGGTAATACACCAATGATCAAATTGAACAAAGTTGCAGAAGGAATAAAAGCAACAGTTTATGCTAAAGTAGAAACTTTCAATCCGGGGAATTCCATCAAAGACCGTATGGCTTTGAAAATGGTTGAAGATGCAGAAAAAGCAGGCATCTTAAAACCCGGTGGTACGATCATCGAAGGAACTTCAGGAAACACAGGTATGGGTTTAGCAATTGCAGCAATTGTAAAAGGCTACAAATGTATTTTTGCTACAACTGATAAACAGTCAAAAGAAAAGGTTGACGCCTTACGCGCTTTTGGTGCAGAAGTAATAGTTTGTCCAACCAATGTTGAGCCGGAAGATCCTCGCTCTTATTATTCTGTCGCTGCCCGCTTAAATAAAGAAACTCCAAATTCATTTTATCCAAATCAATATGATAACCCTTCCAATGCCGTTGCTCATTACGAACAAACAGGACCTGAGATCTGGGATCAGACGGATGGAAAGATCACACACTTTGTAGTTGGTGTTGGTACCGGTGGAACAATTTGCGGTACTGCTAAATATCTGAAAGAGAAAAATCCAAACATCAAAGTTTGGGGCATTGATACCTACGGCTCTGTTTTCAAAAAATATAAAGAGACAGGTATTTTTGACAAGAATGAAATCTATCCATACGTAACTGAAGGAATCGGCGAAGACTTTCTTCCTAAAAACGTCAACTTCGACCTCATTGATCATTTTGAAAAAGTAACAGATAAAGACGCTGCATTGATGACACGCGAAATCGTTCAGAAAGACGGTATCTGGGTTGGGAACTCAGCGGGTTCTGCTCTTGCCGGACTTTTCCAGATGAAGGATCAACTAAAAGAAACGGATGTAGTAGTAATTGTATTCCATGATCATGGGACTCGTTACCTTGCTAAAATTTTCAATGATGATTGGATGCGTAAGATGGGTTACATCGACAAAACAGGGATGACCGCTAAAGATGTTTTAGCGAACAGAAAAAATATTGAATTGGTAACACTAGATAAAAAAGAAACTATTTCTCATGCATTGAAAATAATGAATGAAAATAATTTCTCACAAATTCCTGTTTCTTCTTATGATAGAATTGTCGGAGCACTTTACGAAAATCAGGTCTACGATTACGTATTAAAAAATCCACATTCTAAAGACGAACCAATAGAAAAGATAATGCGTGAAGCCCTTCCTTTTGTTGACATCACTACTCCACTTGATGAATTATCCGGAATGATAACCGGTGATCGTATGGCAGTATTACTAAAAGATTTCAAAGCAGGCAGAACTTTTATTTTGACAAAAAGCGATATCGTTGATGCATTAGTAAAATAATTAACCAAAGATAAAACACATAAAACTTTCCTTTTAACAGATCACATTTTGTTGAAAGGAAGTTTTTTTTATTTAGGAACCATTCCACCTACAGAAAATCAGGTTCAGACTAAAAATGAAATTTACAGATCAAACCGGATCAACAATTATTTTGGAAAATCCTCCAACTAAAATCATTTCTGTAGTTCCTTCTCAAACAGAATTGCTTTTTGACCTTGGTTTGCAGGATGAAGTTATTGGCATTACAAAATTTTGCATTCACCCTGATGAATGGTTAAAAACAAAGACAAGAATCGGCGGAACAAAGAAATTAGATATTGAAAAGATCTTTCAACTTCAACCTGACATTATTTTTGCAAATAAGGAGGAGAATGAAAGGACAGATATCGAAGTTTTAAAGGCACATTTTCCGGTATGGATTTCGGATATAAAAGATCTGAAGAGTGCAAATGAGATGATTTTATCAATAGGTGAAATCACAGGAAAGGAACAAAAAGCTTTAAATATTGTTTCTGATATCCGGAACCAGTTTGATTCACTTCATTTTTCAATGATAAAGCAATGTATTTATTTGATCTGGAATAATCCAATCATGACAGTCGGAGGCGATACATTTATCAATGACATGCTGCAATATGCAGGCTACCATAATTTAACAAATCAACAAAAACGATATCCGGAACTTTCAATTGATCAACTCAAAAAACTTAATCCGGAATTAGTGCTATTATCTTCAGAACCCTTTCCATTCAGCCAAGAACACATAAAATATTTCAAAGCACTATTGCCATTTTCAAAGGTCATAAAGGTTGATGGCGAAATGTTTTCCTGGTATGGAAGCAGGCTTCTCAAATCTCCCTTATATTTTTCGAAATTACGTTCAGAAATTGAAAATGCTTCGTAAATTAGCAGAATCCAACAACCATTTTACACTGTGACAAAGGACCTTTTATTCAAATTCAGCTTAATTCTGTTTCTACTCTTTGTCTCTATTGCTTCTGAAGGTCAGAGAGTAGGCTTAGTATTAAGCGGAGGAGGTGCCCGTGGAATGGCACATATCGGCGTGATAAAGGCGATGGAAGAAAACAATATTCCGATAGACTACATTTCCGGGACGTCAGCCGGTGCAATTGTGGCAAGTATGTATGCAATGGGATTATCCCCTGAGCAAATGGATTCTATTGTTCATACAGATGATTTCTTTAACTGGGCAAATGGCATCATCGATGAAAATTATTTATACTACTTCCGAAAAAAGGAAGAAAATGCTTCGTGGATCAGCTTGAAATTCTCCTTAGATTCTGTTATTACCACTTCTCTTCCAACTAGTATTGTCAGTTCTATTCCATATGATTATTCATTGATGGCCAATACAGCAGGCCCAATAGCAAAAGCAAATTATAATTTTGATTCTCTTTTTGTTCCTTTCCGATGTGTTGCTGCTGATATAGAAAACAAAAAAACTGTTGTTTTCAAAGATGGTGATCTTGCTACTGCGATCAGAGCTTCCTCGGCTTACCCCTTCTATTTTAAGCCCGTTTTGTATAATGGCTCTATTCTTTACGATGGTGGTATGTACAACAACTTCCCGGCAGATGTTTGTCTTAGTGAATTTCAACCGGATATTATCATTGGATCCAAAGCATCAGGCACCACTACTCCAACTACAGAAGGTAACATCATTTCTCAGATCAGGGCAATGATGACAACGCCAACTAATTTTTCTGTCATCTGCGAGAATGGAATTCTTGTTGAATCCAATACTGATCGTTTTGGCCTATTTGACTTTACAAGAATCAGTGAGATAATTGAAGAAGGTTATGTTTCCGCAACCAAAGAAATCGAAAAGATGAAATGGAATATTTCAAGGGAACAAGGCAAGGCAGAGTTGAATGCCAGGAGGAAAATTTATCGAAGTTCATTGCCTGAAGTAAAGATAGACAAGTTAGAAATTGAAGGCTTGAATTCCGGGCAATCTGAATACATTAAAAATATCCTAAAGCCGGGAAGCGACCCCATTCCGCTGTCAAGATTTAAATCGCAGTATTTTCAAGTTGTCACTGATCCGAATGTGAAATCAGTTTACCCAATGCTGTTATACAACAAAGAAACCGGCTACTTTGATATGACCCTCAACGTAAAAAGAGAGAAAGATTTCACTACACAATTTGGAGGAAACATTTCAACAAAACCGGTAAGCATGGCTTTCGTTGGAATTCAATACAACATCTGGAATAAGAATTCCTACAACTTCAGTGGTAATTTTTATTTCGGAAAATTATATACAAGTGGCCAGTTGAAAGTTCGTCTCGATTCTCCTCGAAAATTTCCATTTTTCCTGGAAGCTGAAGCTACAGTAAATCAATACGACTTTTTCAGGAGCAGTAACAATTCTTTTTTTACTGAACAAAAACCTTCATACATATTGAAAAATGATTACTTGTATGGATTAAATATCGGTTTTCCTTCACGCAATAAAGGGAAAATAATTCTGAATGGTTCTTGGATAACAATTTCTGACGACTACTATCAAACAAAAGATTTTTTGTCAACTGATACAGCCGATAACACTAAAATGCGAGGACCAACAGGATCTGCATTGTTTGAAGTAAATACGTTGAATAAAAAAGAGTATGCCAATCAAGGAACATTCTTCAGTACGAAATTACAATATGTGAGTGTAACCGAATTTACTACTCCAGGGTCAACATCAGTTGATAAATCAAAAAAAACAGACTATCATGACTGGTTTCAATTAAGATTGACGTATGAGAATTATTTCAAGCGGATTGGCCGAATAAAATTTGGATTGTACTCTGAATTGGTTTTGTCTAATATGGGATTCTTTTACAACTATACTAGCACTGTCTTGAACAGTCCGGGCTTCACTCCTATTCAGGAATTAAAAACGGTTTACATTCCTTCTTTGCATGCACATGACTTCGCTGCGATTGGAAGTAAAAATGTCTACTCCTTAAGAAATAATATAGATATCCGGCTTGAAGCATATTTATTCCAACCCTATCAGGAATTGTATGAAACGGAAGATAAAAAAACAGTGTATGGAGAAGTTCTGGCAGATAGAAATTATATAGGTAGCGCAGGAATTGTTTTCCACTCTCCTATTGGACCAATTGCATTTATGGTCAATTATGCTGACATGCGAACAGAATCATTTTCTTTCCTTTTTCATTTCGGTTATTTTATTTTTAATAAGAATGCGGTAAACTAATAACCAATTCAATTGTTATAAATTAAAAGAGAAAAGAAAAATGAAAACGCTACTTACATTAATTATTCTAATAACAACAATGGCAACATCAATATATGAATTCAAAGTCAAAAATATCGACGGCAAAATCATAGACCTTTCCATCTATAAAGGAAAAAAAATACTCATTGTCAATACTGCATCAGAGTGCGGTTATACAACGCAATATGAAGGGTTACAAAACCTATATTCTAAATACAATGACAAACTTGTGATCATTGGGTTTCCTGCAAATAATTTCGGTGAACAAGAACCCGGCACGAACACAGAGATAAAAAGTTTTTGCAGCAAGAATTATGGAGTGACTTTTCCTATGAGCAGTAAAGTTTCTGTTGCAGGTGAAGATATAGATCCACTTTTTAAATGGCTTACCGAACAACCCAATCCTGATTTTACCGGACCGATCAAATGGAATTTCGAAAAGATCCTGATCGATGAGAATGGGAAAGTTATTCATCGCTATAGAAGTAAAACAACTCCTATGAGCGAGGACCTAATATCTGCAATTGAAAAGTAAGAATTGAAATGATTGAACCAGCAACTAGAAAAACAGAAAACTTTCACATCCTTTTATGGCTTATAAAAGATCTGTGCTGGGTTTCCGGTACAAAGATGATGGGGATGTTCATGATTGTCCCGACGATCGGTCTTGCATTCTACATCACCTATTTGAACAGATCTGAAAAATCCGAGTTGGCACATAATCTGGCAGTATGTTGCTGGATAATTGCCAACTCTATCTGGATGATTGGCGAGTTCTACTTTGATGACTCCACCCGAAACTATTCCATTTTTTCTTCTTGCTTGGTCTGGCAATGATGGTCAAATACTATGGCAAAGCAGTTCTTAAATTACTTTCAAAAAGAAAAACTTAAAAATTTTCCCTAAATTTCTTTGTCGCAGGCTAAAAAAATCACCAAAATTTATACCCGTTTACTTTTTTGATGAAATGCCTGAACAAGAAATATTCGTAGTCTGCCATAATCAAAAAATTGGATTAAGAAACTGTGAAAAATCATATATTCCTAGAAATATTCAGATTTTCCTATTAATATTGTGATTGATTGAATTTTTCTAAGTCCTTCAATCACCTGCGAAAAATAATGGAACAAACCTACCTGTACTACCCTGCAAGAAAGGTTCATCGAATCCTCTCCACTTTGGAAGCAGGAAAGAAAGGATTCCGTGTTGTATTTTCTGACCCTGAAGAAATGAGTCTGATCTTTAGAAAGGAAAACATGTTCAAAAAAAAGAAATTCTTCGAAGTCAAGGTCACAAATACCGATCAGGAAAATATCGCTTGTGTCAAGGTTTCACAGATCTACACAGACAAACCTAATAATGTTGTTGAGTCGGATCTGATACAGGTAATTTTGAAGGTCTTCTAAATAACTAATATAAAAAACGAAGCCGAATCTTTCGATTCGGCTTCGCTTTTTATTCTTAAGTAGTAACTATCCGCCTAAAGGCGCTATTTATTCACTATTCGTTAATTAAGCTTGTGCTGTAGGGCCACCAAAATTCATTGGCAAACCAATAGACTCCGTTTGTTTGATTGCTCCATGAACGGCTTCATATTTTTGAATGTTCTCTGCTAATGCGCCCATCAGACGCTTTGCATGTTGAGGGGTTAAGAGTATTCTTGATTTAACTTTAGCCTTTGGAACACCGGGCATCACTTTAACAAAGTCAATTACGAATTCGCTTGTGCTGTGTGTTATTATAGCCAAATTAGAATAAATACCGTCTGCTATTTCTTCTGTTAACTCAATGTTGAGTTGATTTTGGTTTTGATTTTCGTCCATGAGTGGCTCTTCTTTTATAGTACTAAATTACATAAAAATAATACCTCCCTGCCCTTTGGAAGTAAAATAAAAAATCCGCCCCAATGGAGCGGATTTTTATTATTTCGATGAGTTAACGATTAATGTTCACTCACTGCTTCTTGTTTAGAAGCCATCAATAGGTCATATTCTTCTTGCGAACCTACGATCAAACGATCGTATTCACGCAAGCCCGTACCTGCAGGAATCAAGTGACCAACGATTACATTCTCTTTCAATCCGAGAAGGTCGTCAATCTTACCATTTACTGCCGCTTCATTCAACACCTTAGTAGTCTCCTGGAACGATGCCGCAGAGATCCAACTCTTAGTATGTAATGATGCTTGAGTGATACCTTGAAGTACCGGAGATGATGTAGAAGGAATTGCATCACGTGCCTCGATCGGTTTAAGATCTTTACGTTTCAACACAGAGTTCTCTTCACGTAACTTACGTAGAGTGATGATCTGGCCTGTTTTCATTTCCGTAGAATCGCCCGGATCAAGTACAACAACTTTATCCATGATCATATCGTTCTCTTTAATGAAGTCGACGCGATCAACAAACTCTCTTTCTAGGAATACAGTATCACCCGGATCTTCGATGACAACTTTACGCATCATCTGACGAACGATCACTTCAAAGTGCTTGTCATTGATCTTCACACCCTGTAAACGGTATACTTCCTGCACCTCGTTAACAAGATACTCTTGAACCATACTTGGTCCTTTGATTGAAAGGATATCGCTTGGAGTGATAGCACCATCTGACAATGGATCACCTGCTTTAGTAAAGTCATTATCCTGTACTAGGATATGTTTAGAAAGTGGAACAAGATATTTTTTCACTTCACCATCACGTGATGTAATGATCACCTCTCTGTTACCACGCTTAATACCACCATAAGAAACGATACCATCGATCTCAGAAACGACAGCCGGGTTACTTGGATTACGTGCTTCAAACAATTCCGTAACACGTGGAAGACCACCGGTGATATCACCTGATTTACCTGTAGTACGTGGAATCTTAACCAGGATATCTCCTGACTGAAGTTTTTGTCCTTTGTTAACCATGACGTGAGCTCCAACAGGAATGTTGTAACCTTTGATCATTTCTTTTTTATCGTCGAGGATACGGATTGAAGGGTTCTTAGTTTTATCACGTGTTTCGATAATAACTTTCTCCTTGTAACCTGTCTGCTCATCCGATTCTTCACGGAACGTGATACCTTCTTCGATATGTTCGAATTCCACTTTACCAGGGAATTCAGTAAGGATAACAGCGTTGAACGGATCCCAGTCACAAATGACGTCACCTTTTTCAACTGTTACTTTATCTTTCAGATATAATTTCGCTCCGTAAGGAATATTTGCTGTCATCAATACAACTCCGGTATTCGGATCCACGACTCTGAATTCACCTGAACGGCCAATTACAACTTCGTAAGACTTATTACCATCTTTGTACGTTACGGTCTTTACTTCTTCAAGTTCCAGACGACCACCAAATTTCGCTTTTAACTCAGACTCAGATGCACCTTTTTGGGCAACACCACCGACGTGGAACGTACGGAGTGTAAGCTGTGTACCCGGCTCACCGATGGACTGTGCGGCAATTACACCTACAGCTTCACCTTTCTGAACCATTCTTCCTGATGCAAGGTTACGGCCATAACATTTAGCACATACACCTCTTTCTGATTCACAAGTTAACACTGAACGGATCTCTACTGTTTCAATAGGAGACTCTTCAATGATCGTTGCTTTTTCTTCTGTAATCTCTTTTCCGTTTTCAACGATCAATTCGTTTGTAAGCGGATGGAATATGTTGTGTAATGATACACGACCTAAAATACGATCGTATAATGATTCAACAACTTCTTCATTATTCTTAAGTGCTGTCTCTGCAAGTCCACGCAATGTTCCACAATCTGTATCAGTGATGATAACATCTTGTGCAACGTCAACCAGACGACGAGTAAGGTAACCGGCATCGGCTGTTTTCAAGGCTGTATCGGCCAAACCTTTACGTGCACCGTGAGTAGAGATAAAGTACTCAAGGATAGAAAGACCTTCTTTAAAGTTCGATAAGATCGGGTTCTCGATGATCTCTCCGCCCGAAGATCCACTCTTCTGAGGTTTGGCCATCAATCCACGCATTCCACCTAACTGACGAATCTGTTCTTTAGAACCACGGGCTCCGGAGTCAAGCATCATGAAGATGGAGTTGAAACCTTGTTTGTCTGTGGACAATTGTTTCATCAACGTCTCAGTGATACGTGAACTTGTACGAGTCCAGATATCGATGATCTGATTATAGCGTTCGTTGTAGGTAATGAATCCCATATTATAGTTCGCCAATACCTCTTCAACTTCAGCGTTTGCTTTGCCAACTAATTCCTGTTTAACCTCAGGGATCTTAACGTCTTCAAGGTTGAACGATAACGCTCCTTTGAAGGCCATTTTAAATCCAAGATCTTTGATATCATCAAGGAACTTCGCAGTCTTAGCAACACCACATTGCTTTAATACATCACCAATGATGTCACGAAGTGCTTTCTTCGTCAACAAAGTATTGATGTAACCGGCTTCCTCAGGAACAACCTGATTGAAGAGGATACGACCAACAGTTGTTTTGATCATAGTTGGTTTGTAACCTTCCGGTGACCATAAATTGATACGAACTTCAATTGCAGCATGCAGTTCCACTCTTCCTTCGTTCAAAGCGATGATCACTTCTTCCGGAGAATAGAATTTCATTCCTTCACCTTTTACAACACGCTCAGCATCTGTTTTTCTCTCTTTCGTGATATAATACAGACCCAAGACCATGTCCTGAGATGGAACCGTTACCGGCGCACCATTGGCAGGGTTAAGGATGTTATGTGAAGCAAGCATCAACATTTGTGCTTCCAAAATTGCCGCATGTCCCAGTGGAACGTGAACGGCCATTTGATCACCGTCGAAATCGGCGTTGAACGCTGTACAAACTAAAGGGTGAAGCTGAATCGCTTTTCCTTCGATAAGTTTTGGCTGGAATGCTTGTATACCTAATCTGTGGAGTGTCGGGGCACGATTCAGAAGAACAGGATGTCCTTTCAAAACGTTCTCCAAGATATCCCACACAAGAGGGTCTTTACGATCTACAATTTTCTTAGCAGATTTTACAGTCTTAACAACACCACGCTCAATCATTTTACGAATGATAAATGGTTTGAAAAGCTCAGCTGCCATATCTTTTGGTAATCCGCACTCGTGAAGTTTTAACTCAGGTCCAACGACGATTACCGAACGTGCTGAATAATCGACACGTTTACCGAGTAAGTTCTGACGGAAACGACCTTGTTTACCTTTCAATGAGTCAGAAAGTGATTTCAATGCACGGTTCGATTCTGTTTTAACCGCATTCACTTTACGTGAATTGTCAAACAATGAATCAACTGCTTCTTGTAACATACGTTTTTCATTACGTAAGATCACATCCGGAGCTTTGATCTCTAAAAGACGCTTAAGACGATTGTTACGAATGATCACACGACGATATAGATCGTTTAGATCGGACGTAGCGAAACGACCACCATCAAGAGGAACGAGTGGACGTAATTCCGGTGGAATTACCGGAACAACTTTTACGATCATCCATTCAGGACGATTCTCGATGTGCTCAACAGCAGAACGGAAAGCTTCTACAACGTTCAAACGTTTCAAAGCTTCATTCTTACGTTGCTGAGAAGTTTCATTGCTTGCCTGGTGGCGTAGGCTGAATGACAATTCATCAAGATTCAATCTTGACAATAGATCATACAATGCCTCTGCTCCCATCTTTGCTATGAAACGATTCGGATCGCTGTCATCAAGATGTTGATTATCTTTTGGAAGATTCTCAAGGATCGTTAAGTATTCATCTTCCGTAAGGAAGTCAAGATAGTTGATACCATCTGCTGCTTTTACACCGGCCTGAATAACAACATATCTTTCATAATAAATGATCATGTCAAGCTTCTTTGTCGGAAGACCTAACAAATAACCGATCTTATTCGGTAATGAACGGAAATACCAGATGTGTGCTACCGGAACTGTAAGGGTAATATGTCCCATACGTTCGCGACGAACTTTCTTTTCTGTTACTTCCACTCCACAACGGTCACAAACGATTCCTTTGTAACGGATACGTTTGTATTTACCGCAATGACACTCCCAGTCTTTTACCGGTCCGAAGATACGCTCACAGAATAATCCGTCGCGCTCCGGTTTGTATGTCCGGTAATTGATGGTTTCAGGTTTCAACACTTCGCCACTTGACTGCTCCAGAATATTTTCAGGAGAAGAAAGGCTAATGATAATCTTACTGAAATTCGATTTAATTTTTATTTCTTTTCTGCTTGCCATCTTTGTTATTTTTTTGGTTGATGATTAAAATGAATGATGAAAAAGTGTTCAACACTTAATTTTGTCATTCAACCTTATTCAAGTGTTATCTTCAGACAAAGTCCACGGAGTTCATGCAACAATACGTTGAATGATTCAGGGATTCCCGGTACAGGAAGATTATCACCTTTAACAATTGCTTCATAAGTTTTCGCACGGCCAATAACATCATCAGATTTTACTGTGAGGATCTCTTGTAGGATATTTGCTGCACCGAATGCTTCGAGTGCCCAAACTTCCATCTCACCAAAACGCTGACCACCAAATTGTGCCTTACCACCCAACGGCTGTTGTGTGATGAGAGAGTATGGTCCGATTGAACGAGCGTGCATTTTATCATCGACCATGTGACCCAGTTTCAGCATGTAGATCACACCAACTGTTGCCGGCTGATCAAAGCGGTCACCTGTTCCACCATCGTATAGATAAGTACTTCCGAATTTAGGAAGATTAGCTTTCGTTACATATTCATCGATCTGTTCAATTGATGCACCATCAAAGATCGGAGTTGCAAATTTCAATCCTAATCTTAATCCAGCCCAACCTAAGATCGTTTCATAGATCTGACCAAGGTTCATACGAGAAGGTACACCAAGTGGGTTAAGAACGATATCAACCGGTGTTCCGTCTTCAAGGTATGGCATGTCTTCATCGCGAACGATTCTGGCAACGATACCTTTATTTCCGTGACGACCGGCCATCTTATCTCCTACTTTCAGCTTACGTTTTTTAGCGATATAAACTTTCGCTAATTGAACGATACCTGCAGGCAATTCATCTCCGACTGTCAAAGCAAATTTCTTGCGTTTGAACAATCCTGAAATATCATTGAACTTAATAGTATAGTTATGCAGTAATTGCTTGATCTGATCGTTCTTCTCTTTATCAGTTGTCCACTTATCAGCATTAACGTTGTCGAAGTTAATTTCAGAAAGCATTTTCTGAGTGAACTTCGCTCCTTTAGCAATGATCACTTCTTTGAAGATGTCAGTAACACCCTGAGAAGTTTTTCCGCTAACGAGTACGAATAATTTATCGATCAGTTTTTCTTTCAGATCAGCGATCTCAATTTGATATTCTTTATCGAGTTTTTCGATCAGAACTTTCTCATCGTTCTTCTGCGTTTTATCTTTTGCAACAACACGAGAGAACAAACGTTTGTCGATCACAACACCTTTTACAGATGGTGGAACTTTCAACGAAGCATCTTTACATCGCCTGCTTTGTCACCAAAGATCGCGCGAAGTAATTTCTCTTCCGGTGAAGGATCAGTTTCTCCTTTTGGAGTGATCTTACCGATCAGGATATCACCTTCTACAACATCAGCACCAACACGGATCAATCCGTGCTCATCAAGTTCACGTGTTGCTTCTTCACTTACGTTAGGGATATCAGCAGTCAATTCTTCCATTCCACGTTTTGTGTCACGGACTTCAAGACTGTATTCATCAACGTGAATTGATGTGAAGATATCTTCACGAATAACTCGTTCAGAGATCACGATTGCATCCTCAAAGTTATTTCCTTTCCAAGGCATGAAAGCAACCTGTAGGTTACGTCCAAGTGCTAATTCACCATTTTGAGTTGCATAGCCCTCACAAAGTACCTGACCTTTTTTCACCTTCTGGCCTTTGATAACAATTGGCTTCAGGTTGATACAAGTATTCTGATTTGTCTTCTGGAATTTGATAAGGTTGTATGTTTTCACATCATCTTCGAAGCTTACTAACTTTTCGGTTTCCTTACGGCTATAACGAATTGTTACTTCAAGAGCATCAACATATTCAACCACGCCATCACCTTCTGCATTGATCAATACACGAGAGTCACGTGCAACCAATCCTTCAAGCCCTGTTCCTACGATTGGAGCTTCAGGGCGAAGTAATGGTACAGCTTGACGTTGCATGTTCGATCCCATCAGGGCACGATTGGCATCATCATGTTCAAGGAATGGAATTAGTGAAGCGGCGATTGATGCGATCTGATTAGGAGCGACATCCATTAGATTTACCTTCGATGGTTCAAGAACCGGGAAGTCACCTAATTCACGAGCTTTCACTTTAAGATCGATAAAGTTTCCTTTATCATCGATCTTAGCATTCGCCTGAGCAATTACTTTATTATCTTCTTCTTCTGCTGTCAGATAAATAACTCCTTTTTCAACATCTACTTTTCCTTCCGTAACAGTACGATATGGAGTTTCAATGAAACCAAGGTTATTGATCTTAGCATAAACGCAAAGTGAGGAGATCAAACCGATGTTCGGACCTTCCGGAGTCTCAATTGTACACAAACGACCGTAGTGCGTATAGTGAACGTCACGAACCTCGAAACCTGCTCTTTCGCGAGAAAGACCGCCCCGCCCAACTGCAGACAAACGACGCTTGTGAGTGATCTCAGCAAGTGGGTTGGTTTGATCCATGAACTGTGAAAGCTGATTGGTTCCGAAGAATGAATTGATAACTGAAGACAAAGTCTTCGCATTGATCAAATCTGCCGGAGTGAACACTTCATTGTCACGTACGTTCATTCTTTCACGAATAGTACGAGCCATACGTGCAAGTCCGACACCGAACTGAGAATACAATTGTTCTCCAACGGTACGTACACGACGGTTTGACAAGTGATCAATATCATCGACCTCCGCTTTTGAGTTGATCAACTGAATCAACTGACGGATGATCTCAATGATATCGGACTTGGTAAGAACACGCACATCATCTGCGATTTCAAGACCAAGTTTTTTATTGATTCTGTAACGGCCTACATCACCCAGATCATAACGTTTGTCTGAGAAGAATAACTTGTCGATAATTCCACGAGCTGTTTCTTCATCAGGTGGCTCCGCATTACGAAGCTGACGATAGATATGTTCAACGGCTTCTTTCTCAGAATTCGATGTATCTTTCTGAAGCGTGTTGTAGATGATTGCGTAATCGTTTGTATTCACATCCTCTTTATGGAGGATGATCGACTTGACACCTGATTCGACGATGAGTTCTAAGTGATGATCTTCAACAACGGTTTCACGTTCGATGATCACTTCATTTCTTTCGATAGAAACTACTTCACCAGTATCCTCATCTACGAAATCTTCCACCCATGTTTTCAAAACACGTGCAGCTAGACGGCGATTAAGAGCATTTTTAATTCCGGATTTAGTCACTTTGAATTCATCGGCAAGACCGAAGATCTCAAGGATATCTTTATCCGTTTGGTAGCCAATGGCACGAAGCAAAGTCGTAACCGGGAATTTCTTCTTACGGTCGATGTATGCATACATGACATTGTTGATATCTGTAGCGAATTCGATCCAAGAACCCTTGAATGGAATTACACGAGCAGAATAAAGTTTAGTACCGTTAGCATGGCGACTTTGTCCGAAGAAAACGCCGGGTGAACGGTGAAGCTGAGAAACAACTACACGTTCAGCACCATTGATAACGAATGTACCTTTTGGTGTCATGTACGGAATTGTTCCTAAATACACATCCTGAACGATCGTTTCGAAATCTTCGTGTTCAGGGTCTGTGCAATACAATTTCAACTTTGCTTTCAGTGGAACACTGTAAGTAAGTCCACGCTCAATACATTCTTCCAAAGAATATCTTGGCGGGTCGATAAAGTAATCGAGAAATTCTAATACGAAATTATTTCTTGAATCAGTGATTGGAAAATTTTCACTGAAAACTTTGTACAAACCTTCTTTTTGTCGGTTGTCGGAAGTGGTTTCAAGCTGGAAAAAATCCTGGAAAGACTTTAGCTGTATATCCAGAAAATCCGGATAATCGATCGATTGTCCGATCGTTGCAAAGCTGATTCTATTTTTTTGAATAAGATTGTTAGACACGGGAGCTTGGTTTTTTTGATTAAAAGTTAATTTCTAATGGTATTCAACACGTCTGAAGAATCACCTATTAAAAAAGGATATAGACCTTACCCGATTTTTGGTCCGGTAAGGTCTATAAATATTAGCAATTAGTAGCTGATACCTTATTTAACTTCAATCTCAGCTCCTGCTTCTTCTAATTGTTGTTTAATTGAATTTGCTTCTTCTTTAGAAACTCCTTCTTTAACTGCTTTTGGTGCACCATCAACTAGATCTTTAGCTTCTTTCAAGCCTAATCCTGTCATCTCTTTTACAAGCTTAACAATGTTAAGTTTTGCTCCACCCGGTGCTTTTAAGATTACATCAAAAGATGTTTTTTCAGCAGCAGCTTCACCACCACCACCAACTGCAGCAACAGCTACAGCAGCAGCAGCAGGCTCGATGCCATACTCATCCTTAAGGATCTTTGCTAGTTCGTTAACTTCTTTTACAGTCAGGTTAACTAACTGATCTGCGAATGCTTTTAAATCTGCCATTTTTATAGAATTTAATTTGTTTGTTTTTTCGTTAATTAATTAATTGTTTATTGGTACTGGAAGCATTAGGGTATTAACAGCTTATCCTTATGCAGGACGCTCAGATAATGTTTTAAGAATTCCTGCAAGTTTACCACCGCTGCTTTTAAGACCGGAGATAACATTTTTAGCAGGAGATTGTAACAGACCGATGATCTCACCGATAAGTTCATTTTTAGATTTGATGTTGGCAAGTGTTTCTAATTGATTGTCGCCTAAGAATACAGCTGTATCGATATATGCGCCTTTCAAAATTGGACGATCGCCTTTCTTACGAAAATCTTTGATCAATTTCGCAGGACTGTTTCCAACTTCTGAAAACAATAAAGCACTTGTGCCTTTCAATGCTTCAAACATACCTTCATATGCATCGGCATTGTTTTTCTCCATTGCCTTACGGATAAGTTTGTTTTTAGCTACCAGCATTTTCACGTCTTTGTTAAAGCAAAGACGACGAAGATCATTGATCTTAGAAACCGGTAATGCTGATGTATCAGCAATGTAAACGTTTGGATATTTATTGAGGAGTTCCGCAATCTCTCCAATGATTACGTCTTTTTCTTCTCTTTTCATTTTTGTAATGTGTTAGTTGATTAAACCCTTCGGTTAATTAAGAAATTGATTTAGTATCGATCATCACTGAAGGGCTCATTGTGCTTGAAAGATATACACTCTTCATGTATGTTCCTTTTGCAGCTGAAGGCTTCAATTTAAGGATCGTGTTGAGAAGTTCAGATGCATTCTCTTCCAGTTTTTGAGCATCAAATGATACTTTTCCAACTGAAGCATGAATACTTCCTTGTTTGTCAACTTTGAAATCAATTTTACCGGCTTTCACTTCTCTAACTGCTTTACCAACATCTGTAGTAACAGTTCCGGTTTTCGGATTCGGCATCAAGTTACGTGGTCCAAGTACTTTACCTAGCTTACCCACTTTACCCATTACACTCGGCATAGTAATTACTACATCGATGTCTGTCCAGCCTTGCTCGATCTTCTGAATATAGTCGTCTAATCCAACGAAATCAGCTCCGGCTTCTTTCGCCTCCGCTTCTTTGTCAGGAGTACAAAGTACTAGTACCTTTTTTGTTTTTCCTGTTCCGTGTGGAAGCGTCACAACCCCACGAACCATTTGATTGGCTTTACGAGGATCGACACCTAAACGAATACTTAAATCTACTGATGCATCAAATTTTGTATACGTTACCGATTTGATGATCTTAGAAGCTTCAGCTAGTGAGTATGACTTTGTCTGGTCAACTTTAGCTATCGCCTGCTTTCTTTTTTTACTGACTTTTGCCATTGAATTAAAGTTTTGAAGTAGTAACGGGATTGATAGGATCGCCCCCTCCTTCTGTTATAAACTGTTTTTCGATTTTCGTTTTACGACTCCCGAAAAAATATTTCTTATTTAAGTGGACTGTCACCTGTTACGGTAACTCCCATACTACGTGCAGTACCAGCCACCATGCTCATTGCTGATTCAATTGTGAAACAGTTTAAGTCAGGCATTTTGTTTTCTGCAATTGAACGAACCTGATCCCAAGTTACCGAACCAACTTTGTTACGGTTTGATTCTTTGGATCCACCTTTGATCTTTGCAAGGTCCATTAACTGAACTGCTGCAGGTGGAGTTTTGATTACAAACTCAAATGATTTATCTGTATAAACAGTGATGATAACCGGAAGAACTTTTCCCGGTTGATCCTGCGTACGTGCATTGAACTGCTTGCAGAATTCCATGATGTTTACACCCTTCGCACCTAATGCCGGTCCAATCGGAGGCGCAGGATTTGCTGCTCCACCTTTTACCTGCAATTTTATGTATGTGCCTATTTCTTTTGCCATTGGAATTTTAAATTCTGTAAATGATGATCAGTATTGACTTTTCACCCGATTACCTATTTGTTTAACTGATTATTTACTAGGAGCTGATTCAATTTCTTCAGAGCTTGCGGAGAAGGATTGGAAGCAATCGCCGATCGTTAGGAATTTGAATCAATTCGTTTATTCTTTTTCTACTTGCATATAGCTAAGTTCCAGTGGAGTTTTTCTTCCAAAGATCTTAACCATTACTTTCAATTTCTTTTTCTCTTCATTGATCTCTTCAATAACTCCTGAGAAACTATTGAATGGACCATCAATCACTTTTACTGTCTCTCCAACAACGTAAGGAACCGACATTACAGCTTCGCTGTCTGCCAGTTCATCCATTTTACCGAGAATACGGTTCACTTCAGATTGACGTAAAGGAGCAGGTGGTTCGCCTTTAGCACCAAGGAAAGAGATCACACCGGTGACACTTTCAATGATGTGAGGGATCTCACCGGTCAAAGCAGCTTCGATCAATACATATCCTGGAAGAATGTTTCTCTCTTTACTGACTTTTTTTCCGTTTCTTATCTGATAGAACTTTTCAGTTGGAATTAAAACCTGAGCGACATAGTCGGTTAGTTTTAATCGGTTTATTTCAGATTCGATATACTGTTTTACCTTCTTTTCTTTTCCACTGATGGCGCGAACAACATACCATTTGCGGACCAGTTCCTTTTGTGATTGTGCTTCTGCCATGGTAATTGGTATTATCCGATCATTTTATAGAATAGATTCATGATTGCCTGAAACCCGGCGTCCATGAGGAAGATCATTACTCCGATGATGACAGTCGAGACCATAACGATGATTACACTGCTTTGCAGTTCTTCACGTGTTGGCCAGCTGACTTTGTCAACCAGTTCAGTATAACTTTCTTTTATATAAGCGGTTATTTTGCTCATTTGAAGTTTTTTCGAGTTCCATGGGAACTCTTGGATTAGCACGGGTGGAGAGACTCGAACTCCCAGCCAATGGTTTTGGAGACCACTACTCTACCAATTGAGCTACACCCGTTTACTATTGTTACTAATTGGCAGTAAACCACAGATGGCAATGCCACCTGTGGTTTATTGGAATTATTTCAATTACTTAACAATCTCAATTACCTGTCCTGCACCTACAGTACGGCCACCTTCACGAATCGCGAAACGTAGACCTTTATCCATAGCTACCGGTTGGATAAGCACAACTGAAATAGTTACGTTATCGCCAGGCATTACCATCTCGCGACCTTCAGGAAGAGTAATCTCACCTGTTACGTCAGTCGTACGAAGATAGAATTGAGGACGGTATTTGTTGTGGAATGGAGTGTGACGTCCACCTTCTTCTTTTTTCAATACATAGATCTCCGCTTTGAATTCAGTGTGAGGAGTGATTGAACCCGGTTTTGCGACAACCATACCACGACGGATATCAGTTTTCTCAATACCACGTAACAATAGACCTACGTTATCACCAGCTTCTCCACGATCAAGGATCTTACGGAACATTTCAACTCCCGTACATGTAGACTTGATTGTTTTTTCCTGCATTCCGATGATATCAACCTCATCACCTGTGTTGATCACACCACGCTCGATACGACCAGTAGCAACTGTACCACGACCTGTGATCGAGAATACGTCTTCTACCGGCATAAGGAATGGTTTGTCAACCTCACGTGGAGGAATTGGAATGAATGTATCAACTGCTTCCATCAATTCAAGAATTTTTGGAACCCATTTCTCATCTAAGTTCAAACCACCTAAAGCAGAACCACGAACGATTGGAGTTGCATTTCCGTCGAATTGGTAGAAACTAAGTAGATCACGAATTTCCATCTCAACCAGATCAAGAAGTTCAGGATCATCAACCATATCCACTTTGTTCATGAATACAACGATCTTTGGAACACCTACCTGACGAGCAAGAAGGATATGCTCACGTGTTTGTGGCATTGGACCATCTGTTGCTGCTACAACTAGAATAGCACCGTCCATTTGGGCAGCACCAGTAATCATGTTCTTCACATAATCAGCGTGACCAGGACAGTCAACGTGAGCATAGTGACGAGTTGCAGTTTGATATTCTACGTGTGAAGTATTGATGGTAATACCACGCTCTTTTTCTTCAGGAGCGTTATCAATTGAATCAAATGAACGTGTTTCGCACCAGCCTTTAGATGCCAATACGGTAGTGATGGCTGCTGTTAATGTTGTTTTACCATGATCAACGTGACCGATTGTCCCAATGTTTACATGGGGCTTGGAACGGTCGAATTTTTCTTTTGCCATTGCAATTAGTTATTAGAGGTTAATGTTTTGTTGAGTTTATATAAAGTTGTACTTTAATATCGTTAAACTGTTGAAGAGGGAAGCTCATTTCCACAGTATCCGGTATCCTAATTCAATTCTCCCGGCAAAAAGATCTTGCAAACTATTCACCGAAAAATATATTAAGAATCCGTCAAGATCGCTCTTTCAGGATTTTAATTCTGTTTAAGACAGCAGGAGTAAATTTGAATTACATCCGGCAAACACCTTTTGTAATTACCGGACCCTGCACTAAAATTTTAATCAGTTACCGACATCCGAAAATGCCTTTAACCATACTCGTCACCCCGGAGCCAATGACCAGGATCGAACTGGTGACCTCATCCTTACCATGGATGTGCTCTACCGACTGAGCTACATTGGCTTGTAGTCAAAGCCAACAGAGACTTTTTGAGCGGAAGACCGGGCTCGAACCGGCCACCCTCAGCTTGGAAGGCTGATGCTCTACCAAATGAGCTACTTCCGCTTGTCGTTCAAATTTGATCAGTTTCCCAATCAAGCCCAAACAGTTCAGAGTGGGGAGAGAAGGATTCGAACCTTCGAAGCTTTCGCAACGGATTTACAGTCCGTCCCATTTGGCCACTCTGGTATCTCCCCTTCTCAATGGTCCTAAAACCAGTGCTGATAAAGAACTGGAGCCGATGGAGGGATTCGAACCCCCGACCCACTGATTACAAATCAGTAGCTCTGGCCAACTGAGCTACATCGGCAAATTTGAATTTCAATGAACAATTTTTGTCCCCCTTAAAATTTGGGATTGCAAATGTAGAAAATCGATTTTAATATGCAAAATTTCTTGAAAAAAAAATAAAAAAAAAGCAATAAAAAAGGTCTCGGAGAAGAGACCTTGAATTTGTTTTGTCGTAAGCTTTTAATAGTCAGCACTCAGGCTATTACTTTTGCCAGCGGATAACGCTTCTTCCACATCTTAAATGCGGCCATACTGTGTACAACCATCAGGGTTTTATGGTCTAATTGCACTTTTATACGCGTTACTGCGTCGGCAACGGGTTGCTTAACTGACTTAATTTTACGTTTTGAATTGTTAATCATGATGAAATAATTTTTAAAATACTAATTTGAACTCATCTATTAATGCCTTTCCAAATATTGTACCACTTGGAAAAAGTAGGTTGCTGAATTCAGTGATCTAATGCTTAACAACGCTACTCTACTTTCTGTTCAAATAAACGATTAATAAGATTCTAAATTGTTTAATATAATATTAAATCAATAAAAAATTTATTGATTGTCCTTTTAAAGCCTGAATTCCAACTTTATTTTGACCCAAGTATTGTAAATTTTGAGAAACCAATTGAAAGTCCTGGCCAACTCCTAATTAACTTTTTATTGAAAATTAACGGAAAACCAAATTTTATTCCATTAACCATCTAATAATCAGCAATATAATAGAAAATTTAAAAACTGCAAATTTATTTCAGGAGATTATTATCATACTATTTTCAAATGACTATTTGTCTATTAACCGACCTACTTTTTCTGACAATTCGACCAATCGATTACTATACCCGGCCTCATTATCATACCAGCCGACCACTTTTACCATTTTATCAAGCACTGTAGTCAAAAGCGAATCAAAAATGCACGAATTTGGATTTCCTATAATGTCAATGGAAACAATTGGATCTTCTGTATATTCTAAAATACCTTTCATTTCATTTTCGGCATATTTCTTAAAGGTTGAATTGATCAACTCCAAGGTCACTTTCTCTTTCAAGATGCATGTTATGTCTGTCAATGAACCATCCGGTGCCGGTATCCGAATTCCTGCACCCCCTAGTTTCCCATTCAGATGCGGAAGTACGTCGCCTAGTGCTTTCGCTGCACCGGTTGTTGTTGGAATGATAGAAACTGCTGCTGCTCTTGCCCTTCTAAGATCTTTATGCGGTGCATCATGAATGTTCTGGTCTCCTGTATAAGAATGAACTGTAGTCACAAATGCATTTTCAACTTCCCACAACGAATCCAGAATTTTAAGCATTGGTGCTGCATTGTTGGTCGTACAACTTGCATTTGAAATAATAATATCATTGGATGAAAGCAATTCATCATTCACACCCAATACAATTGTCTTGATATCACTCTTCCCTTTTGTCGGGCCTGAAATAATTACTCTCTTCGCTCCTGCTTTAATATGCTGTTCTGCTCCATCTTTATCTGTAAACTTTCCTGTGCATTCAAGTACAACATCTATATTCAAATCTTTCCAGGGTAAATTCACCGGATTCTTCTCCGAGAAAACAGGTATTGATTTTCCATCGATGATGATCGTTCTATCACCTGAAGTAACTGTACCCTTATATTTGCGATGAATGGAATCATACTTGAAAAGATGCGCCAAGGTAGCAGCGTCTGCAAGGTCGTTGACAGCAACTAATTCAAGATTAGAATTCTCTAATAAAACACGCGTTGAAATTCTTCCTATTCTACCAAAGCCATTAATTGCTATTCTTATTTTTTTCATGTCTTTTAAGTGAGTAGTAAGTTGTAAGTAGCACTGTTCACTTGCTATTCACTATTCACTATTCGTTATTAATTATTAGTTATTAATTATTCCAAATGTTTCTCAGCATGATAACTCGACCGAACAAGTGGTCCACTCTCGACATATCGAAAACCCATTTTCATTCCTGCTTCTTTGAACTCAGCAAAAAGATCGGGATGGATAAATTCCTGAACAGACAAATGATCTTTTGTCGGCTGTAGATATTGTCCTAAAGTAAGAATAGAAACATCGGATCTTCTTAGGTATTGCATGGCTTCCAGCACTTCCTCTTTCGATTCTCCTAAGCCAAGCATAATTCCGGATTTAGCTGCTACTCCTGAAGCTGCAATTCTCTTGAGTACTTCTAAACTTCTGTCATATTTTGCCTGCACCCGAACTAACTTTGTTAGTCGGCGAACCGTTTCAAGATTATGGGAGATCACTTCCGGCCTTTCATCAATTACCCGTTGCAAATTTTCCCAAATGCCCTGAAAATCCGGTATCAATGTTTCCATTGTTGTTCCGGGTGACAGTTCTCTGATCTTACGGATAGTCTCTACCCAAACATTAGATCCTCCATCTTTCAGATCATCTCGATCAACAGAAGTAACGACACAGTGTTTTACTCCCATCAACTTAACTGATTTTGCTACACGTAAAGGTTCAAATGGATCAACGGCCTCCGGTCGACCGGTAGCTACGGAACAAAAACCACAACTTCGTGTACACACGTTTCCGAGTATCATAAATGTCGCTGTTCCGGCACCCCAACACTCACCCATGTTCGGACAATTTCCGCTCTGACAAATAGTGTGAAGCTTGTGCTCACTAACAATATTGCGAACTTTTGTAAACTCCTCGCCGATTGGAAGTTTTACTTTCAACCAAGATGGCTTAGCCGGTTTAATATTTGTTGTTGAATTATCGTTGATCATATGCGATTTCCTTTTACCATTTTCCACCCCATACAAGAGTGAGATATAAATTCAAAAGGACTCTATTATTTAAAATTCCCTGTGTAGGATTTTCTGCCATAATTGGAATTGCAGTCGGATGTGCATCTGCAACTACTCCAACTTCTATTGCTGTGATTTTATCATGCCAACCGGCATATTCAAAAGAGAACCCGAATTTTCCATACGCACCAGGATACAATTTTAGTTGATCAAACCCACTGAAGTACGGACCCGGTCCATAGATGTAAGTCGGAGTTTGCATTAATGGATCACTAGGATCATACTTTCTTGTAACAATGTATGGTATGGAATCATAAGGAACGATTACATCAAGATAAACAGGCTTGGTAATGCCAAGAGATAATCCAACATAATACACGTAACGAACTTCTACACCACTTCTTTCACCTTTACTGAAAATAATATTCTGTCCACCGATTCCTGATCGAAGCATATATGCAAAATTCAACTTGCCATAAAAAAATGGTTTCGAATTATCAAAATACAAATTTGCCAACTTGTATTGTTTTGGATGACGCATTGAAACAAATTCAACTTCAAACATTCTTTTTTTATAACCTGTCTTATGCCATCCTTTTTTAAAATTAAGTCCAAAACCACAAGAGTGAATTGTTAATCCACCTTCAGCTTCGTTTCTGTAGAGAATAGGAATGTCTTCTTTATAGGTAATATTATCTTCGGTCTGCGCAGAAACTGACAAACTAATTAAAGAAAGAAAAATCAAAAAGATTCGTCCCATAAAGTTTTACAAAAATAGTATTTTTTTGATTAAAACCGGGAATTGAAATTGCAATCGTAGTATTTGATGTTTTAATGACAAAAGCACCTTCAACTAAAGTTAAAACTCACTGTCTGCAATAGATCAGGATGCAGGCTCAATGCGACAGGACAAGTCTTAGCTGCATTTGAGAGAATACTCTTTTCTTTATCTGAGTATTTTGTTGAACCCATATCAAATTCAACCACTATTTCCTGAACTCGTCTCGGATTAGCTGCCATGATCTTGGTAATCTTGCAGCCAATATTTTCAAACGGAATTTCATGTGTACGGGCAGCAATTCCCATTAAAGTCATCATACAGCTTCCGAGTGAAGCTGACATCAGATCTGTTGGCGAGAAAGCTTCCCCCTTTCCTTGATTATCTACTGGAGCATCAGTGATAATTTTCTCCCCTGATTTGACATGTTCAGCTTCTGTTCTCAGATCACCTAAATAGATGGTGCGGATCGTTTCCATTGTATTTCTTGATTCTAATGATTATGTAATTTGCCGGACAAGGATCCAACAATTCGAAACTAAAAAAGCGAACCGTTGGTACGATTCGCTTTAAATTTCTTTTATACAGAAGAATTAACCTCTGATCTCAGAATGGTGGCGCGGTTTCCCGATCTGTCCATAAGCAGGACATTTTTCGTGTGATTTGCATGATGCAAATAACAGGGTTACTGCAGCTAAAGCCAGGGAAATACGTGCTATTTTTTTCATCTTTTATTTTTATTGCCTTTAATCTAACGCGGAATACGTCAGTATGTTTTACAGATTTTAAAGTTCTGCAAAATTATCATTTTTCAAATATGTCGAAAAATAAGTTTTCAACAAAGATAAATCAAGGGAATCTCCAATTTATTTAATTTTAACGCATTTCTTACCATACATCTTAGTATTTTCACACGCTATGAGTAAAATTGACCCCAAATTACACGAAAGCTGGAAAATTGCACTGGCAGATGAATTTACAAAACCCTACTTTCTTGCATTGAAGACATTTCTTGAAAATGAAAGAAAATCCGGTCAAGTCATTTATCCCCCGGGACCTCTGATTTTTAAAGCCCTTGATGAAACGCCTTTTGATCAGGTTAAAGTAATCATTCTTGGACAAGACCCCTATCATAATCCGGGGCAAGCAGAGGGTCTCTCTTTTTCTGTACCGAAAGGGCAAAAACTACCTCCCAGCTTGCAGAATATTTTCAAAGAGCTCAAGACAGATCTTGGAATTGAAACACCAACACATGGCAACCTGTTAAAATGGGCAAAACAAGGCGTCTTGCTTCTGAATGCTACGTTGACTGTCCGTGAAAATCAACCCGGGTCGCATCAAAAAAAAGGCTGGGAAGATTTTACAGATAGTATTATTCGTGAACTTTCTTTCAGAAAAACAGGATTGATCTTTATTCTTTGGGGCAAATATGCCCAAGCGAAAACCACTTTGATAGATACAACCAAACATTACATCTTACAAGCTCCGCACCCATCACCATTTTCAGTTGACAGAGGATTTTATGGATGTAAACATTTCTCTAAAACAAATGAATTGCTTTTAGAGCAAGACTTATCTCCGATCGATTGGAATACAACATCAGAAATGTTCAATGTATCTTTGACAGATACGTTATTCAATCCTAACTAAAGCTACTGTTGGTGACTCAGATCAGGATACTATTTTTTCACTTGGCTTTTACTATGCTGATCTTTTTTTTCAGCAGTCCAAGTTTTGCTCAACAAAAAAAGAGTATTCGCTTTGAATTGGTTGATTCAGGAAATATTGAAACATTCAATGAGCTACTTCATGACTTCGACTTATCAAAAACATATAATGATACAGTTTCCATTCAGAAAGATTTAAATTTATTTTTAAGCAAGGTGCAGTCCCACGGGTATTTATCCGCTTCCTGCGATAGTAGTATTTTCACAAAAGATTCGATTATTGTTTTCTTTTTTGTTGGCGAAATCTACAAATGGGCTGTTATTAAAAATGGAAATATTGACGGCTCTTTTTTATCCGGTACTGGCATCAAAGCCAAAAAAAATAAAGACGTTCCAATTAACTTCCAAAAAGTCAGTCAATGGATGGAGATCATTTTAAAAAACTGTGAGAATAAAGGATATCCTTTTGCAAATATCAAATTAAACAATATCACTTTTGAAAACAATGAATTTACTGCTGATCTTGAACTTAATAAAAACAAGCTTGTAAAAATTGACAGTATCATCATTAAAGGAAATGCAACGATTGCCCCTGTTTACATATACAATTACATCGACATCAAACCGGGAGAACTTTATAATGAAGCAAAACTGAGCAGGATAACATCGCGATTTAAAGAACTCGCATTTATTAAAGAGATAAAACCAAATCAGCTTTTGTTTACGGAGAATATTACAAAGCTTTATTTATATCTTGACAATAAAAAAGCAAGTCAGTTTGATGGAGTAATCGGCTTTTTACCTGACGACAACAACGAAGGAAAGATCAATCTGACCGGTGAAGTACATCTCAAACTTCAGAATTCTTTGCAGAGAGGTGAAGTCATCGAATTTAACTGGAAACAATTGCCTAACAAAACACAGGATTTAAAGATCCATTTATTGTATCCCTTCTTATTTAACACGCCATTTGGTGTAGATGGTAATTTATCGATCTATAGAAAAGATTCCACGTATACTGATGTCATAAAAAACTTTGGCGTACAATACTCTATTTCAGGAAACAACTACCTGAAGGCTTTTGTGACTGACAAAGAAAGCAATTTAGGAAGCACCGAAGGATTAGAGAACATTACTGTACTTCCCGCTTATGCCGATATTTCAATACTGAGTTATGGTGCAACTTTTCATTTTGAAAAATTGGATTACAGGATCAATCCTACAAAAGGATACATGTTTGAATTTATCGGAAGTACAGGAAACAGAACTATTAAAAAAAATGCATCAATAAATCCAATTGCCTATGACAGTCTTGAATTACAAAGTGTAACATATGAAGGAGTTTTGAATGCAGATTTCTATCTTTCACTTGGAGGAAAAAATGTTTTAAATCTCGGAACGAAATCCGGATTGATTTTTAATGACCAGTTGTTCACAAATGAACTTTACAGAATTGGTGGATTAAAATCATTGCGAGGATTTGACGAAGAATCAATTTATGCCAGTTCATTTTCAATTGGTAAAATTGAATATCGTTATTTACTTGAGCAGAATTCCTTTCTTTTTACTTTTGTTAATGCTGCATATTATGAAAATAAAAGTCGCGGCTTTAACTTAAAAGATACACCATGGGGTTTTGGGGCGGGATTGAATTTTGAAACACGGATTGGAATTATGTCAATTAGCTATGCATTAGGAAAACAGTTTGACAATCCGATCTATTTTAAAAACGGGAAGATCCATTTTGGGATTGTTAACTACTTTTAATGGGCGATTCTAACAAATTTACCTACTTTTGGCGCCAATGAAATTACAAAACGATTTATTACTTCGCGCAGCACGTGGCGAAAAAACGGAACGTACCCCAATTTGGTTGATGCGTCAAGCGGGTAGGATATTACCTGAATACAGAATTGTAAGAGAACGTTGCGGCGGTTTTAAGCAATTGGTCGAAACTCCTGAACTTGCTTCTGAAGTTTCAATACAGCCTGTCGATATTTTGGGCGTAGATGCAGCAATTATCTTCTCAGATATTCTGGTCATCCCGGAAGCAATGGGACTCCCCTACCAAATGATAGAAAGCACAGGTCCCTGGTTTGAAAAAACAATTCAATCTTCAGCAGATATTGATAAATTAAAGATCGCTGAAGCAAGTGATATTCAATATACGACTGACGCTATTCGCATCACAAAAAAAGCACTGAATGGAAGAGTACCTGTTATCGGTTTTGCCGGTGCTCCCTGGACCATTCTTTCGTATATGATAGAAGGCAAAGGAAGCAAGACCTTTAGTAAAGCAAAAAAATTCTTATACACTGAACCTAAACTTGCGCACAAACTTTTAGATAAGATCACAAAGAGTACGATCAATTATTTGAAAGGACAGATCAGTGCAGGTGCCGATATCGTTCAGGTTTTTGATTCCTGGGCAGGAGTACTTTCTCCTGAACAATACAGTGAGTTTTCTGCTCGTTATATTTCTGCTATCAGTGATTCAATTACTGAAGTTCCAGTGATCGTTTTTGCCAAAGGGGCCTATTTCGCCAGAAAAGAATTCGGTAAAAGTTCATGTTCCGTAATTGGACTTGACTGGAATATGGACATAGAAGAATCAAGAACTCTTGTTGGTCCCGGCAAAACACTACAAGGAAATATGGACCCTTGTTTACTCTATGCAGATTTCGATACAATAAAATCTGCAACAGAAAAAATGCTGAAAGCATTTGGTCCTCATCGTCATATAGCTAATCTGGGACACGGATTATATCCTGACACAGAAAAAGATAAAGTAAAATTCTATATTGATACCGTCAAGAATTTTAAGTTCTAATGATGAAAAAAGGTGATAAAAAAACAATCAATGCGTGGGCGTTCTACGATTTAGCGAACTCCTCCTATTCATTGGTTATTTCATCTGCACTTTTCCCAATCTACTTTCATGCAATAACAACAACGGAAACCTCCAATGAAGTTAAGTTTCTTGGTCATATATGGAACAGTGAATCACTTCAACTTTATTGCATATCCCTGGCTTTCTTATTGATTGCCGCATTGAATCCGATATTATCTTCTATTGCCGATATCAGTGGAAAGAAAAAAAAGTTCATGTACTTTTTCAGTACGTTAGGTGCAATTTCTTGTTCATCATTGTTTTTTTTCGAATCGCTCGATACATTATGGGTTGGAATATTGGGGTCAATACTTGCTGCAATAGGTTATGCGGGCAGTATAGTCTTCTACAATGCATTTCTCCCGGAGATTGCAGAAGAAAAAGACCAGGACAAAGTTAGTGCGAAAGGATTTGCAATGGGCTACCTTGGCAGCTCACTACTTTTGATCTTTTCACTTACTATGATTCTATTTCCACAGTGGTATGGCAACATTAGCACGGGGCTTGCAACCAGAATAGCATTTGTACTGGTCGGAATCTGGTGGTTTGCTTTTGCACAATACACTTTCTCCAAACTTAAAGATAGCCGGGGATCAAACAGTTCAAATAAGCATTACATTTTCAATGGTTATTTAGAATTGAAAAAAGTCTGGAAAGAGCTAAAAGATTCTACTTTTCTTCTCTCCTACCTTGTCTCTTTTTTCTTTTTCAACATGGGCGTTCAAACAGTTATGTATGCAGCTTCGCTATTCGGGCAATCAGAATTACATCTGGATTCTTCGGTTCTTATTACAATTATACTTATCATTCAATTTGTTGCAATTCTCGGAGCTTATACATTCAGTTCGCTTTCTAAACGTTATGGAAATATGATTGCATTGTCGATTGCTATCATTATCTGGATTTTCGTTTGCATAGGCGCATTTTTATGCAATAAAGAATATGGAGTAGACGAAAAGACAATGTTCATGGGCTTAGCTGCAATAGTAGGATTTGTAATGGGCGGAATTCAATCTTTGGCTCGATCAACCTATTCAAAAATGTTACCGGAAACACTTGATCATGCTTCCTACTTCAGCTTCTTTGATGTTTGCGATAAGTTAGGTACAGTAATCGGTACATTTGCTTTTGGACTGATCAATGAAATTACAGGAAGTATGCGAAGCAGTATCATTGTACTTGCATTCTTTTTCATTATCGGATTGATTTTGTTACTTCGCGTAAGAAGAATTCAGTCTGCTTCAATAAAATACGTTTAATCAAAATCAGAACTCCATGTTAGTCGATATATTCATTCCTTGTTTCATTGATCAAATGTTTCCGCAAACTGCATTTAACATGATCAAGATCCTTGAAAAAGTGGGATGCACAGTAAATTACAATCCTAATCAAACCTGTTGCGGCCAGCCCGCCTTCAATGGTGGTTATTGGGATCAATGTAAAGATGTAGGCGAAAAGTTTATCCGGGATTTTCCTAACGACCGATATATTGTTTCTCCATCTGCATCGTGTGTTGGCATGGTAAAAAATTATTATCCCGAACTATTCCACAACACGGTTTTACATAATGAATACAAGACCGTACAGAAAAACATTTTCGAACTAAGCGACTTTCTTGTGAATGTTTTAAAAGTAACTAATATCGGTGCACGATTTGATGGAGTTGCTACCTATCATGATAGTTGCAGTGGACTCCGAGAAGTTGGAATAAAAAAAGAACCAAGAACTTTACTGGCTAATGTTCGCGGATTGGAATTAAGAGAAATGAATGATACAGAAACTTGTTGTGGATTTGGTGGAACATTTTCTGTAAAATACGAGCCCATTGCAGTTGGTATGGCCGAACAAAAAGTGACTAATGCAGAAGAAACACATGCAGAATATATGATCTCAACAGACGTTTCTTGCTTGATGCATTTAGATGGTTATATCAAGAAACAAGGAAAGAAATTAAAAGTTATACATCTGGCTGATGTTTTGGCTTCAGGGTGGTAAAGCATTGTATCAGTTAAAGTAGCTTGTAATTTTTATACTCACCAATTCTCCATCCGGTAATTTTTTCCAAAGTCAATTTGAATTTTGATTTGAACGAAAGTCTTTTTTGTGTCGGGTCAAAATTAAAATGCCAATTAGTTGCCTGAATTCTTTTTTCCATCACACTTGGATGAGTGCCTACGAAATGAGCCAAAGAATCTATTTGCGAGTAATCAAATTTGTCGGCTGAAACAATATTCTTTTCCACCCACTCATCATTATGCCAAAGTTTGTGAAAATACTTTTGTTTTTCCATTTGCTTTTCAGGAGGCTTTACCCATCCATAATGATAAACAAAAGCATCTACTGCTTTCACCTTTAATGGTCGACCATTTTTCTGAAAACCCTGAGCATCACGGAATGAATAGATCATAGAATCTTTTCTGATGATGCGAACTTCCTTTCGATACCAATTTGTTGAGTCGCCAATGAAATCATAGCTACCATAGAAGTGTGTATAATTTAAAAGAAGACCTTCAACTTTGACATCATATTTATACTGATCCATGGCTGAAAGTATGGTTTGGTGATACTTTTCATGAATAACTTCATCGCCTTGGATATAAAAAGCCCATGTGGTATCATCCGGCAACAATAGCATTGCTTTATTTGTTTCTTCTGCAAGTACTCTTCCTCCTTCGCGAAGACTATCATCCCAAACACTATCATGAATTTTGATCTTATCAGAGCCAATACGTTCAATCAAATTGCGAGTATTGTCATCCGAATTTCCAACCAAAACAATGAATTCATCACACATTGGTAATACAGAAGTGATCGCTTCCACGATAGGATAATCGAAGCGAATAGCATTTCTGATGAAAGTGAATCCACAGACCTTCATTTCTCAGATTCCGGTATAATTTGATGGTGTAATTGCGCGCAATTCTTTCTTTATAGACTCGGAAACCTCCAATGAATCGATGAACCCATGCATTGCCCTTTGATCGACCACGGCATTAGTACGTGTCAATTCTTTCAATTGCTCATATGGATTTGCATAATTTTCACGTCGTAAAATAGTTTGTATCCCTTCTGCTACAACTGTCCAATTCGCTTCCAGATCTTTTTCCAATGCGGTTTTATTCAGGATCAGTTTATTTGCACCTTTTAAGAATGATTTAAGTGCAATTAAAGTATGTGAAAAAGGAACTCCAACATTACGAAGTACTGTTGAGTCAGTAAGATCTCTTTGAAGTCGGGAAATAGGAAGTTTCGAAGATAAATGTTCAAAGAGTGAATTTGCAATACCAAGATTACCTTCTGAATTTTCGAAATCGATTGGATTAACTTTATGTGGCATTGCAGAAGACCCAACTTCTCCGGCCTTAATTTGTTGTTTAAAATAATCCATTGAGATGTATGTCCAGATATCTCTGTTCAAATCGATGAGAATATTATTTATTCTTTTTAACACATCAAACAATGCACACAATTGATCATAATGTTCAATCTGTGTTGTAAATTGTTGTCTTTGCAAGGATAATTTCTCAAAGCAGAATTTATTTGCAAAATTTACCCAATCAATTTCAGGGTAAGCAACGTGGTGAGCATTAAAATTCCCCGTTGCTCCACCGAATTTTGCAGAGAACGGAATGACTGACAATTGCGAAAGTTGATTTGCTATACGTTCAACGAAAACAAGAAACTCTTTGCCTAATCGTGTAGGTGATGCCGGTTGTCCATGTGTTCTGGAAAGCATTGGAACCTTACTCCACTCTTCACTGAATAAAGTTAGTTTTTGAATTACTTCCCGCATTTTTGGCAGATAGACTTTTGAAACAGCATCTTTTATCGCCAATGGAAAAGCCGTGTTATTAATATCCTGAGAAGTCAATCCAAAATGGACAAATTCTTTATAATCACCATAACCAAACTCTACAAGTTTCTCTTTCAAAAAATATTCCAGTGCTTTTACATCGTGATTGGTAATTTTCTCATGTGCTTTAATATTCTCGGCATCGGCATTATTGAAATTTCTGTACAAATCTCGTAACTTCTCAAATCCGGCTGGCGATGCCGCTTTCAACTGAGGCAATGGCAATTGGCATAAGGAAATAAAATATTCTACTTCAACGATAAGTCTGTAACGCATTAATGAAGCTTCAGAAAAGTATGCAGATAACTCTTCAGTCTGATTTCGGTATCTGCCATCTATTGGAGATATAGAATTTAGAGGATTGATTTCCATTTAGTGGCTTTGAATAAAATGCGAATTTAGCACGATTTTAATATATTCTTTACGAAATACTTAATTATTTGTATTTTTATTCAACAATTCAAGATTAGCGAATACAAACAAAATTAAGCCTCAACCAAATTACACTATCTTTGGAAAACTTCAAGCCTTTTAACCAAATCACAACAAAAAGCCGAATGCAGAACACGTCATTTAAAGAAATAAGTTATGAAAAGCACTCTGAGTTCTATAAAGAACAGAATCCAGACGCACTTTTAAAAAAACATAAAACTTTTTTCGATGTGAAGACTGTGGATCTCTGGAGACATACCCGACAGCTTGAATTGATAAAATTATATTGTGGTTTATATAAAAACTCTGAGTGGCTTACTGTTGGGGATGGAGGATTCGGATCATCGGCAACTTATATTGAAATGCATGGCGGTAAAGTAATTTCAACTGATCTGGACACCTCTTTACTGAAAATTGCAGCAGAAAACAATCTTATTACAAATTTTCAATATGCCAACGCCGAAAATTTACCTTTTGAAGAAGCAAAATTTGATTTTTCCTTTTGCAAGCAAAGCTATCATCATTTCCCAAGACCAATTATTGCAGTTTATGAAATGCTTCGGGTTTCGAAAAAAGCAGTCATGTTAGTTGAACCTGCAGATTGGCTCCCAAGCCCTTTTGTACTTAAAACCCTTCAAAAACTAAAAAGAAAGTTCAAACAGCTTATCGGAATAAAAAATCCACATCATGAAGAAGGGTCTTTTGAACCGGTTGGAAATTATATCTACACGATTTCTGAACGGGAAATTGAAAAGCTCGCCATGGGAATTGCTTTGCCATGTATAGCTTTCAAAAGATTTGATGATTTCTATTACGAAGGGGTCGAAACTGAGATGATAGATAAAAATGGTCCGTTAAACAAGAAAATTAAGAAAATGCTTTTAATAAATACCCTTAAAAGACATTTAGGGCTTTCGTCTAAAAACAATATCATGTGTATTTTGTTCAAGTATGCACCTGACTCTAATGAAAGGGCAATTCTTAAACAAAACGGATTTAATGTTATCGACTTACCGAAGAACCCTTACGCATAAGAAAATAGATTTCCGATCAATATCTATAGTGCTTTTAAATTCAAAAGTTATTCCTTTTCGATTTACGACCTTTAAATTGACCCTTTTAACTTTATTTAAGAACCGATTCAATCCAATGATCCGGCAATTCAAGCTCCATTTTCAACAGTTTATAGTTTTTTATTAAAAAATTGTCTGGAAACTTTGGAAATGAAAATAGTTTCCATAGTTTTGCAGCGCAAATGAAACTTACAAGCACAGAAGACAGAATCTTGAATGGTGCCCGGGAATTGTTTTTTAAACAAGGTATCCGGTCAATTACTATGGATGATATTGCAGAGCATCTTGCCATTTCAAAAAAAACGATTTATACACATTATAAAGACAAGGATCTGATTGTAAAATCGATGTTTCATATCTTAATTGAGCAAGAACATGAACGGATGCATCAGATCAGAAAAATAAGTGAGAATCCGATCGATGAAATAATGCGTCTGATGGAGCACCTTGGAAGTTTTATTTCTCAATTCAATCCGGCTGTCTTTTATGACCTCCAAAAATTCTACCCATTGGTTTGGGCTGAATTTAGAGTATTCAGAGAAAAAGAAGTAATGGGTTTTGTTGAAGACAATCTTCGTAAAGGCGTTAAACTTGAATTGTACAGAAAAGAAATAAAAATAAAGATTATTGCCCGCCTAAGAATTGAAATGATCTATCTTGGCTTCGACACTGATGTCTTCCCAATTAATCAATATAACCATGCCCAAGTTCAAGTTGCTCTGTTAGATCACTTCCTTCATGGTATAGTAACACTAAAAGGGAATAAGATGATCTCAAAATATACACTCAATACCAAATAATATTCATTTTTCAAAAATATTAATCACCACTAAGCGTCAATACCAATATGAAAAAATCACTTATCGCATTATTAATGCTGGTTACTATGGGAGCACACTCCCAGGGAACAGACAGCGTCATGCAATTTTCTATTAAACAAGCTGTCGACTTTTCATTCGAGAACCAAAAAGATGTTCTTAACTCACAACTTGATGTTCAAATTGCAGAATATCAGGTCAAAGAAACCATTGGACTTGGGCTACCACAAATCTCCGGCGAATTTGATTTCAAAGATTTCTTTGAGATCCCTACCACTGCTATTCCGGGAGAATTTTTCGGTGGCGAACCCGGATCTTTCACTACGGTGCAATTTGGTACACAGTACAATGCATCTGCCGGACTGAGTGCATCTCAATTGATCTTTGAACCATCTTATATTGTTGGTGTGAAGGCTGCAAAAACTTTTAAAGATCTATCAGTTCAAGGATTACAAAATGCAAAAATTGAAACTGCTGTCAATGTTGTAAAAGCATATTATAGAGTTCTAGTTGTACGTGACCGTAAAATTGTTAATGATGCAAATGTTGTGCGTCTAAAGAAGTACAATGAGGACATAAAATCAATGTATCAAAACGGTTTTGTCGAAAAGGTGGACATGGACAGAATCCAGGTAACGTACAATAATGCATTGTCGGAACAAGAAAAATGCGAACGATTGATCAAAATCACTGAAGACAATTTAAAATATGTGATGGGATTACCACAAGCTTGTACAATTGTGTTAACTGATTCATTGGACAGAGAAGCAGTTAAAAAACTTGAAGTCTCTGCAGATAAACCAACTCCTGAAAAGAGAATAGAATATTCCATTTTGAAGACTCAGGAGAGAATTCAAGAATTTAATGTGCAAAGATATAAAGCCAAATATCTGCCAAGTCTTGTAGCATATGGTAGTTATAGCACTAATGCCTTGAGATCGGAAATGAACATTTTTGATCCCGCTTACAGATGGTACCCTACCGGAATTGTTGGAGCTACACTAAGCCTAAACATTTTTGATGGAATGCAAAGAGAAAATAAGATCCGACATGAGAAATTAGGACTTAAAAAGATTCAGAATGATATAGACTATTTTGCAAATACTGTTGAGCTACAAGTTTCCAATGCAAATTCAGTCTTAGCAAATGCTATTTCCTCATTAAACATACAAGAGCAAAATCTTGAATTAGCAAATAGTGTTACAAAAACCAGCAAAATTAAATACGATGAAGGGATCGGTTCGAATTTAGAGATTCTTGATGCAGAAACCTCTTTAAAAGAAGCGCAATCAAATTATTATATGGCACTTTACGAAGCAATTGTTGCCAAAATAGAACTTGAAAAAGCATTAGGCAATTTAAAATATTAAAATCACACATATATAAACATTACAATATAATTATTACACCATATGAAAAGGATAATCACTTTCACCTTTATTACAATTATTTTTATCGCCTGCTCTAATGGCGGAGACAAAAAAACTCAGTTAGAAGATCTTAAAAAAGAACAAGCTGCAATAAAGACAAAAATACAAGCGTTAGAGGCAGAACTTGCCACAAACGATTCCACTTCAGACAAATCAAAACTTGTAGCTATTACAGCTATGCAACCATCTACTTTTAAGCACTTCATCGAAGTGCAAGCAAAAGTTGAAGGCGATGAAGATGTCCTTCTAAGTGCAGAAAGTGCTGGAAGTATCACTTCGATTTCTGTTGAAGCCGGAGATAAAGTTTCAAAGGGACAAATTATGGCAACGATTGATGACAAGATCATCCGTCAGACAATTTCTGAAGCAAAATCACAACATGATCTAGCTGTCCAGGTTTACAATCGTCAGAAAAATCTTTGGGACCAGAAGATCGGAAGTGAACTACAATTCCTGCAGGCAAAGGCAACGAAAGAAGCGGCTGAATCAAGAATGGCAACATTAAATGAACAACTTTCAATGACGAAGATCAAGTCACCAATTAATGGTGTTGTTGATGTTGTAAATATTAAAGTTGGGCAAACGGTAGCACCGGGTATCCCTGCCATCCGCGTCATTAACTTGACCTCACTTAAAGTGAAAGCTGAGGTACCGGAAAGTTATATCAGTCACGTCTCTAAAGGCGACGAGGCAATCATCTATTTCCCTGATGCAAAGAAAGAACTAAATGTTAAGCTTGATTATTCAGGAAACAGAATTGATCCTTTGAACAGAACATTTAATGTTGAAGTCAAACTTAGTGATAAGACCGGCACATTTCGTCCGAATATGATTGCCATTTTAAAAATTGTCGATTACAAAAACACATCTGCTTTCATTGTTCCTGTAACTGCAGTTCAAAAATCCGGTGATGGACAATTTGTATTTGTGAAGACTGAAGAATCAGGTAAAACAGTAGCGAAAAGAAAAGTGGTCGTTGTCGGTACTATCTATAATGGAGTTGCCGAAATTACTTCAGGACTTGCAAATGGTGACGAAGTTATTACATCAGGCTATGCAAATATTATTGAAGGCGATGAAATCAAACTTTAATACCTGAATTATCCAATACACTATTTTTTCCATCATTAAACCATCACACAGTTATGTCTGAAAAACACAAAGAATTTAAACCATCGAGTTGGGTAATAGACAATAAGATCGCAGCGTTTGTAATGACGCTTATATTATTTGTTGCCGGAATTCAGGGCTACCAAAGCTTACCAAAGGAAAGTTTTCCTGATATTTCTTTACCTAATATATATGTAAGCGTTGTTTATCCGGGTACTTCGCCAAAAGATATGGAGAACTTAATTGTTCGACCTATTGAAAAAGAATGTAAAAGTATTGCCGGTGTAAAGAAGATAAAAAGTAATTCACTTCAGGATTATTGTAATGTCGTTGTCGAATTCAATTCGAATGTAAACATCGACGTTGCCAAACAAAAAGTGAAAGATGCAGTGGATCGTGCAAAGACGGACCTGCCGAAAGATTTTCCAAAAGATCCGGAAATCATAGATATAAACTTCTCAGATCTACCCGTAATGCAGGTAAATATCAGCGGTGATTATGATCTGAACAAATTAAAAAAGTATGCTGACGATGCAAAAGAAAAGCTAGAAAGCATGAAAGAAATCAAGAAAGTCGATATCATCGGTGCTCTTGAACGTGAGATTCAGATCAATGTAGACATGTTGAAAATGCAGTCTGCGCAGATCTCAATGACTGATATCATGCGAGCCATTCAAAGTGAGAATCTGACTATACCCGGTGGATCTGTGAATATGAATGGGATTCGTCGATCGATAAAAGTAACAGGCGAGTTCAAAAATGCCGAGCAAATAAGCAATATCGTTGTGCAAAGTATAAATGGAAGTCCGATCTATTTAAAGAATATTGCAGAAGTTGTAGACAGCTTTAAAGAGCAGGAGAGTTTTGCACGATTAGACAAAAAGAATGTTATCACTCTCAATATCATTAAAAGAAAAGGGGAAAATTTAATTGAAGCTTCTGATAAGATCGTTGCATTGATGGATGAATTCCAGACGAAATCGTGGCCGAAAGATCTTAAAGTAACTCTTACAGGCGATCAGAGTGAGCAAACAAGAATGACTCTGCATGACCTGATCAACACGATCATTATTGGTTTTATTCTGGTTTTACTTGTATTGATGTTCTTCATGGGTCCCGTTAATGCATTCTTTGTCGCATTGTCGGTCCCATTATCAATGTGCCTAGCATTCTTAGTGATGCCTGCCATTGGGTTTTCATTAAACATGATCGTATTATTCTCTTTCCTGCTTGCATTAGGGATTGTAGTAGACGATGCTATCGTTGTAATTGAAAATACACATCGAATATTTGCCAATGGAAAGAGAAGTATCGTTGAAGCAGCGAAAATGGCAGCAGGAGAAGTTTTCCTTCCTGTACTTTCCGGAACAATGACAACACTTGCACCATTCTTCCCTCTACTCTTCTGGCAAGGAGTTATCGGTAAATTTATGTTCTTTTTACCGGTTACATTGATCGTGACACTTACTGCCTCATTACTTGTTGCCTATTTAATAAATCCGGTCTTCGCAGTACAGTTCATGAAACCGCATGTTGAAAATGCACCAAAGAAAAGTCTGAAATCAACCTACATACTTTTTGCAATTACAATAGTGATTGGCTATATGATAAACTTCGGAATGGGAAATCTGGCTGTTGTGATTTTCTTGTCGTGGCTTTTGAATCATTTATGGCTGAGACACAAACTAAAAAAATTCCAGGAGGTTGCATGGCCGAAATTCCAAAACAAATACAGAGATCTATTAGTTTGGTGTTTACATCGCCCATGGAAAATGCTACTTAGTGTCGTTATTTTATTTGGGGTTTCTATAATCATGCTAGTTGCAAGAAACGGCGGAATTAGTTTCTTCCCGATTGCAGATCCTAATTTTGTCTATGTGTATACAAGTTTACCGGTCGGTACGGACCAAAGTATGACAGACTCCGTAACAAAAGTAATCGAAGAAAAAGTTTACAAAGCAATTAGCTGGCCTAATCCAATTGTAAAATCTGTGATCACTAACGTTACAGTTGGAGTAACTGACCCTCAAGATGAAGATCAAGGCAACTATCCAAACAAGAGCAAGATCTCTGTAGCATTTGTGGAATATGGAAAGAGGAACGGAGTCTCCTCACAAGCCTATCTTGATTCGATCAGAATGGCCATTAAAGGAATTCCCGGAGCTGAAATAACCGTTGCTCAGGAACAAGGCGGACCACCTGTCGGAAAACCGGTAAACATTGAAATTACCGGTGATGATTACGAACAATTGGTAGCCACCAGTAAAGAACTTTTACGTACTCTGGATTCGCTGAAAATAGAAGGAGTAGAAGAATTGCGTAGTGACCTACAGGATTCAAAGCCACAGATCGTATTTGACATCGATCGTGAACGTGCCAATCGTGAAGGTATCTCTACCTACTCCATTGGAAATGAAATATACCTTGGCGTATTAGGTACAGATATTTCGAAGTATAGAGATATCGATGATGATTATAACATCGTAATAAAATACAAAGACGAACAAAGATACAATGTGATATTTGCGTAATTTGAAAATTGTTTACCGAGATATGAGTATGGGCGGAATGGTTCGTAATGTACCATTGGCTTCTTTTGCTGATGTAAAATATTCGGATACATATGGTGTCATCAAAAGAAAAAATCAGAAACGAGTCGTAACAATTTCATCAAATGTACTTTCAGGTTACAATGAAAATGAAGTGGTATCTGATGTACAGAAAGCACTAAACAATTTCTCTTCACCGGAAGAAGTATCTGTTAAAATGACCGGATCTCAAGAAGAACAAGCAGAAACCGGAGCATTCCTTGGCTGGGCAATGGGCACATCTCTTATGCTTATTATTATCATCCTTGTATTACAATTTAACTCGGTTAGTAAGCCATTGATCATTATTTCAGAGATCATATTCAGTATTATTGGTGTATTCATCGGTTTCTCCATATTCAAAATGGAATTTTCCATAGTAATGAGTGGCGTAGGAATTATTGCCCTCGCCGGAATTGTGGTTCGAAATGGAATTCTTTTGGTAGAATTTACTGACTTGCTAATTGCTAAAGGAGTTCCAACCTTTGATGCTATTGTTGAAGCCGGTAAAACCAGGATGACACCTGTTATACTTACGGCAGCTGCAACTATGCTCGGATTAATTCCATTGGCCGTTGGTTTGAATATGGATTTTGTTACGCTGTTCAATACCGGAAATCCACACATTTATTTCGGTGGCGATAACACTGCATTCTGGGGACCATTATCATGGACAATGATCTTCGGATTGAGTTTTGCGACCTTCCTTACTTTGATACTAGTTCCTGTTATGTACCTTCTTACTGCAAGAATTAAAAACAAAGTTCGTAAGTACACTAAGAAACCACTTGACATGGGAGTTGCTGCTAAGCGAGTTGAAGATCTGATCGAAGCTGAAATTTAGATGTTAAAGATATCCGTAGTTTCATACTTAAATAGCAAGCCATTCATTTACGGTTTTAACAAAACAAACTTTAAATCAAAGGCGACCATTGAATTAGACATCCCTTCTGTTTGTGCGAATAAACTCATTCAAGGCAAAGTGGATATCGGACTTGTTCCGGTAGCAATATTACCTGAACTTGAAAATTATTTTATCATCTCCGATTATTGTATTGGTGCAAATGGACCGGTTGATTCTGTTTTACTATTAAGCAATGTTCCTCTCAATGAAATAAAGAGAGTCCGACTCGACTATCAATCGCGCACTTCCGTAATGCTAACGAAAGTGCTTGCAAAGGAATTCTGGAGAATAGAGCCTGAATTTCTGACGTCTGAAGATGGCTATGAAAATTTCATACTCGGAAATACTGCCGGTGTTGTCATTGGGGACAGAGCATTAGTACTGAAAAATAAATTCAAATTCAGTTATGATCTTTCGGGTGAGTGGAAAAAATTCACAGGACTTCCGTTTGTTTTTGCAACTTGGACAGCCCGAGTTCAGCCTGATGATAATTTTGTTGCTGAGTTCAATAATGCAATTTCCATTGGCATGAAAATGATTCCTGAGATCGCTAAAGCGGAGAGTAACGATTTTATTTCAGAAGAGATGGTCTACTCCTATTTAACGAAGTCAATTGATTTTAATTTCGACGACAAGAAAAAAGAAGCGTTGCAATTGTTTTTACAATTATCTAAAGAGATTTAAAAACAAGTAATCGTTATATCAAAATGCTGTTTCAAAAAAAATCCTGCCTCTATGAAGCAGGATTTTTTTATAATATTATTTGAGATAGTTTCAACGACTTAATACAAACTGAACAGTTTTCTGGAAAGACTGGCTATAAACAGTTGCGAAGTAAGATCCGTTTTCAAGATCAGAAAGATCTATTTGATGCACTCTTACATTTGACTGACCAATTTCTTTTTCTGCAACTACCTTCCCAATCGCATCTGTGATTCGAACTTGAATAGTTTCTCCACGGCCTGCTGTTGTAGACATATCTACATTTAAAATGCCATCTGTTGGATTGGGATAAACTGAGAATTGGATATCATTTAACTTGTCTATACTATTTTTCACATCTTGACATGCAGTTGACGTTGTTAAAGTCGGATAGTAACCCGTCAGTGAAACATACATTCGTGTAGCCTGATTTGAGGTAAACATATTTAAACAATCATCATCACTATAGTCCATATAGTTCATGTACATAATTCCGTTCCCAGTTGTTGTGCAATTATCAGTATATGGAAAAGTATGACAACCGTAAGTTTCTGATTCCTGATTTGGCGTATCAGCTATATTGTCGGAACCGGAACAAGCCCCTCCGTCATCGCCCCAGATGTGATTCAAACGAAAGCAGTGACCGACCTCATGTGTCATTGTTCTACCCAAATCATACGGGGCAGCAACATTACCAATTCTTCCAAAAGAATCATAATTAATCACTACACCATAAGTGTTTGTATGAGCAGTTGCGGGAAATTCAGCATATCCAAGGATTCCTCCGCTCATATTACAAACCCAAACATTAAAGTAATTATTTACATCCCAAGCATCCAAACCACCTGAAGAATAATGCTTCACATTATCATTTGTAGAGAATGAATTTACGGTTGTAAGACGGCGTTCGATACCATTGGTCATGTTCCCATTAGTATCTCTTCTTGCAAGGCAAAACTGAAATTGTGTACCGGAAGCTGCTGCCTGAAATGGTCCGGGTGTATTTCCGGTATCTGCATTTAATCGTGCAAAGTCTTCATTCAAAGCATCAATCTGTGATAAAATTTGCGCATCAGAAATATTCTGGCCGGCTAATTTATAAACCACATGTACAACCACAGGTATTACAATAACTGAATTTGTAGAATTTCCATTGCTTACACGAGCTGCAGCAAAATTCTGTAACCACGATTGCAATTTCTGTTCATCATTATCTTTTTGAACTTTGAGATTTGGATTTTGTGATTGTAGCCACTGTTCATGTTCAACAGAGTAGCATCTTTGCTTTCCGGTTCGCAGATCCTGAGCATTGATTGTTAACGCAAATACGGCCAAAGCCGCAGTGAATAGTAATTTTCTTTTCATTGTAGATTTAGGTTTCCGAAAGCGAATTTACAAAAATTAACATTCGAATGATTTCTTGTTGAATGGTGACACTATGATGATAATCAGTTCAATTCAACGGAGTCCGAGTTTTGAGTAAAATGCTGCCCTTTCTACTGTTTCGATGTTACCGGAAACCATCTTACTCATGGAAAACTCATGAATTGATTCTCTAATCAATCGGAGTGTTGGAAAGCCTACTTTCGCAGTCATTTTCCTTACCTGACGATTTTTCCCTTCGACTAAAGACAAACGAATCCATGAAGTTGGAATATTTTTACGGAATCGCACTGGTGGATTTCGCTCAGGCAGATCCGGCAATTCGTTTACGACTTCAGCTTTTGCCGGTCTTGTCAGGAATATTTTACCATCAATACTCAACTCCATTCCTCTTCTAAGAGTTTCCAATGCCTCTTCGGTTACCTCTCCTTCAACTTGAACCAGGTATGTTCGTTGGTGGCCGGTAGTCGGATCAAGCAGTTTGCTATTGACTCTTTTATCGTTTGTCAACAGAAGCAATCCTTCACTGTCGGCATCGAGCCGACCAACGGGATAAACATCGATAGGGAATTTCTCGGAAAGATCAGCTAAGGTCTGATGCTCGCCTTCCTTAGTAAACTGGGAAAGCATGCCGAAAGGCTTATAAATTGCGTAGTATGAAAACACTTTGGGGGATTTGTATGTAAAAGAAGTAAGAAATGACGTAATTCATACGATTCAGGGTAAATAATTGTTTATTTTTGTTGTAAATAGATTAAATAATGAAATTATCAATAAGTAAAGGTCAAATAGTAGTACTTCTGGGATGGCTTTTCCTGACAAGCTCTGCTTGTAAAAAGGATAAAGCGGACGATGCTATTCCATGTGTAGGTGGTACTGGTGGTTCAACAACCCTTCTTGTAGATTTGAAACATCATTCCCTTCAAATACCCAGTGATTCTGTGTATCCGGATACAGTTTGGTTAAAATATGATGCGGTGAATGCCGGCTCCGGATATGACGAACGAAAAATCGGCAATCCCGGTGACACCACAATTACATTCTCAAATCTTAAATGTGGAAACTACTACCTGATCGCTTCTGGCTATGACAGGAGTATTGGATTTGTCGTTCATGGTGGTTTGGGAATTACAATTGCGGAAAATGAGGACACTGTAGCTTATACTGTGGCAGTGGTTGAATAGTGAATCCCGATAGCTATCGGGATGAAAAATTTCGAAATATTTGAAAAAGCACATACTACTATTTTCGGCGATTTTGGTTTTGTTTTCTTGTAAAAAGGAGAATGATTCTACTCCTATTGCTGTGAACGGAAATGTGGTATTAAATGTACATGTTATTCACCATTCATGGGATGTTTGTAACGTGAATGTATATCTTGAAGCAAATACATTGGTTTATCCGGGGCCGGATTCAACTTTATATGATAAGTATCTGACAACTGACGGCTATGGCAAAGTAACTTTTACAAAATTAATTCCGGGCAACTATTATTTGTATTGCTCAGGTTATGATACACTATTTGGTGCCCAGGTTATCGGTTATAAACAGGTTTATCTGACTCAGGAGAATTTAATAAATAATGAAATGTCAGTAAATCTTTATGTCAGCGAATAATCAAAGTATGAAAAAACTTCACTTCCTGTTTGCATTTTTGTTTTTATTCAGTTGTAAATACGACACTGTTGAAGTGCCACCTGAACCAATAGATCCTGTCGCTGCTTCAAATTTTCCACAGGACATCGGGAATATTCTGGTGAATAAATGTGCGACAGCCGGATGTCACAATTCTTTGAGCCGTAGTTATGCCGGCGGACTTGACTTTTCAACCTGGGATCTGATGTTTGACGGCGGAAGGAATGGAACGGCTGTTATTCCTTATTCTGTTGAAAATAGTTATTTGCTTTTTTCTGTTAACACAGACACTTTGCTTGGTCCTGTGCTTTTACCGACGATGCCTTATCTTGAAGATCATCTTTCTTCTCAAGAATATACAACCTTAGTAAATTGGATTGCTGACGGAGCTCCAAAGAAAGATGGTTTCATTAAATTTTCAGACAATCCAAATCGCAGAAAGTTATATATCGTAATCCAAGGTTGCGACAAAGTTGCTGTGGTTGATGAGGCTTCCAAAGTGATAATGCGATATATTGATGTAGGGAATAATCCAAATCAAATTGAATCACCACACCAGGTCAGAGTTTCAGAAGATGGTCAATATTGGTACGTTGTTTTTATCAATGGGGACATTCTTCAGAAATTCCGAACAAGCGATGATTCATTAGTTGGAGAAGTAAACATAACGAGTGCAGCATGGAATACGTTGGTTTTTTCCAGTAGTGGCGATACCGGATTTGTTAATGGAACTGTTGAAGGTATTATAGCAGCAGTCAATCTCAATAGCATGACTCTTCAGAATTTGTTTACTATTTCATATCCACATGGAGGAATCGTTTCGCCCGATGGTAGGTATATGTATGTGACTTCGCAAAATGGCAATTTCATAACCAAAGTTGATCTTTCGACTGCTCCTTTCTATGATAATTCTACAATTGTTTTAGTTCCGGGAGCAATTCCTAGTACAAGTGCAGGAACTTATGACCCTCATGAAATGACTTTGACTCCCGACGGAACCCGATATATGGTTTCCTGTCAGGCTTCAAATGAAGTCAGGGTATTTCAGTTATCCAATGACAGTTTGCTCGCAGTAATAAATGTAGGTCAATATCCTCAGGAATTCACCGTAATGCCGTCTCTTAATAAAGTTTACATTTCATGTACAGAAGCATATGTTGATGCGAACAGGAAAGGTCTGGTGTATTCAATTGATTGTTCAACTTACGAAACAGACAGCATTTATCCAGGATTTCAACCGCATGGTGTTGTTGCGGACGATAATTCTAAATTGGTATATGTGGCAAATCTGAATTCCGATCCTACCGGTCCTCCACCCCATCATGCTTCTTCGTGTGGAGGAAGAAATGGAAACCTGTCGATCATAGATGCAACTACTTTTACGATGTACAGAAAGCAGTTATCGGATGGAAATTCGTTTCAGTACAAATGTGAATTATTGCCTGCGCCTTATTTTATTTCGCTGAGAGAATAGCGAAAAGCAAAAAGCGAAAAGCGAAAAAGGATCTAAATAAATTTAATTATTTCTTTTTCTTTTGGATAATGTAATTTTTCTTTTTTGTAATCGATGATTGCATTGTATTCATTTAACACATCACTTCCCAGGACGCCATCGATCTGACTGTAGCCCATTTTTTCATAACTGGCATTAACGTGACTTAAGTCGAGAAGAATGGCATGAAAATTTTCAATTTTTAATTCGCCAATATTAAAATTTGACAAACTAGTTGAGCTTGTAGGCATACTGTCAGTTCCAAGACCGGTAGAAAGCTTATCATGTTGCTCAAGTTCTCCTTCTTTAATAAAAATAAAAATTCTATTTTGATCGAAAACTGTTCTTGATGCCCCTGTATCAATCAACAATCTGCACGGTTTTCCATTAACTTCAGAATCCACAATGAGATGTAAGCCATCATCTTCGATGGTCAACATTTGAATGTTAATTGACGTTCTTTTTGAAAACATAACCGGGTATGCCAAATATTCTGCTTAGAATTAAAACTAAAAAAAAAGTCCCGGATGAACGGGACTTTTTAAAAATTTCATTAAAAATTATTTTACTGCCGGTTGATTCATGTTATCAAGAACATCCATTACTTCTTTTACTGATTTTGCAGACGCATGAAGCAACTTCATTTCGTCGTCATTCAGTTTAAGTTCAATGATCTCTTCGATACCATTCTTTCCTAATTTAACAGGAACACCCAGGTAAATATCTTTTAATCCGTATTGACCATTCAACATAGCACAACAAGGGAAGATACGTTGAGAATCTTTAATGATAGCTTCTACCATTTGGGCTGCAGCAGCTCCGGGAGCATACCAGGCAGAAGTTCCCATCAGGTTAACAAGTTCACCACCGCCTTTTTTCGTTCGGTCAACGATAGCATCCAATTTGTCTTTATCGATCAATTCAGTTACCGGAATTCCCGCAACCGTAGTATAACGAGGCAAAGGAACCATTGTGTCGCCATGTCCGCCCATCAGGACAGCCTGAATGTCTTTCGGCGATGTATTCAATGCCTCAGCAAGGAACGCTCTGTAACGGGCTGTATCAAGGATACCGGCCATTCCGAATACTTTCTTCGAGTCAACTTTTGCAGTCAAGAAAGCACAATACGTCATTACATCAAGTGGGTTTGAAACCACGATAATGATAGCGTCAGGAGAATATTTGATAATGTTTTCCGTAACCGAACGAACAATTCCTGCATTGGTAGCGATTAGGTCATCGCGACTCATTCCCGGTTTACGCGGAAGTCCGGAAGTGATCACTACTACATCCGATTTAGCAGTTTTTGAATAATCGTTTGTGGAGCCAATAACCCTTGTATCATAAAGATTGATTGGGGCAGTTTGCCACATATCTAAAGATTTACCTTCTGCTATACCTTCTTTGATATCAAGCAGGACTACTTCGTGAACGAAGTCTTTGTGTGCGATTACATCTGCACAAGTGGCGCCGACGTTTCCGGCACCTACAACAGTTACTTTCATGAGGGATTATTGTTTATTTTGAATTACCGGACGAAATTAGACACTCCTTTTCGATTTTGGAAATAATATCTTTCTGAACAGGAAAAAATCGATGTTAAAACCATATTCACCTCTTTCAACAGAAATTAGCCTAAAAAAGTTGGCAATAATGAAGAATATTTTTAGCTTTCGAATCGACAACCACAAGAATTTGACAAAAGTCAGGTAGATTTGGAATTCTTCAGAATAAAAGCCAAATTTAACTTAATCTTACTCGCTGAATCACACACGTTCATAAAGCAGTTAACCCACAAATAGTATCAAGTGAATGATTAGAAAATTACTTTGCTCTGCGATTATACTTTTTTTTACCACGCAAAGTATACTGTTTGCCCAAAACAAAACAGGTATTGGTGGAACTATTTCTACAACTTCAACCTCCTCTACCCCTACACAACCTAATAGACAATATTTTTTAGTGCGATCTGTTCCCGGAAGTCTTAAAGGGCTGTCAGCACAACTAAAACCTGCTTTCACTGTACCGCATTTTATCGCTGTAGAAATCGATGAAAAAACTTCCATTTTGAAAATCATTGCCAACAAAGGGACAAAAATTGAAGATGTGAAAGCAATACTCGTCAGTTTCAATCTTGGAATTATTGATTATTCTGAAGAGTACACAAATTCTTTTCCATCCATATTTTCTAATTACTAAGAAATCTAATTATCGACATTGAATGAAAAATAGTGTTGAAAAAGTATGGAATTGCCTAACCTTAAATGGTAAAGGGAAATTTCCTTTGCTCTTGACTGTTATTCTATTTCTTTTTTCAAACACTGCTTTTGCTCAACCTGCCAACGATGATCCCTGCAATGCCACTCCGCTTACTGCATGTGCAAATTGCAATTTCACCAATGCTACAAATACGAATGCAACAAACACTGCCGGTGTTCCAACTCCCGGTTGTGCCACTTACTTAGGTGGCGATGTTTGGTTTTCTGTTACAGTTCCTGCAAGTGGATCTCTGATCTTTGATTCCAATACCGGTGGAATGACAGATGGAGGAATGGCAGTATACAGTGGAACATGCAATGCTTTGACGCTAATTTCTTGTGATGACGATGGAAGCACAAATGGACTAATGCCAACATTGACTGTTTCTAACCGACCTCCCGGATCTACCTTATTCATCCGATTCTGGTCATTTGCAGGACTAGATGACGGCACTTTTGAAATTTGTGCTACAATAAATACCCCTGCCTCTCCAACTAATCAGGATTGTCCCAATGCAATTCCGATTTGCCAAAATGTATATAACACTGCCGTTTCTTATTCAGGAGAAGGAAATATTCTTGATGAAATTGACCCTTTAAATAGTTGTCTGGGTGCCGGCGAATTAAACGATGTATGGTACACTTTCACAGTGCAAACAAGTGGAAATTTAGATTTCACAATAACACCGAATACAATTTCCGAAGATTATGATTGGGCTGTCTACAACCTTACAAATGCTTCCTGTGCTGATATCGCAACGGATCCATCTTTAAGTGTGAGTTGTAATTTCTCTGCTGATCCCGGTGCAACTGGACCAACAGGAGGAAGTACTCAAACATCACAAGATGCATTTGGCACCCCATTTAATGCGGTAATTCCGGTTACTGCCGGTGAAACCTATGTAGTCAATGTCAGCAACTTCAGTACTACTCAGAACGGATATCAAATTGATTTCGGTGCTTCTACTGCTAACATTTTTGATAACATTCCTCCTCAACTAACTTCATTGACAAATACTGTACAATGTGGAACTTCACAATTGTCATTTGATTTCTCGGAAAATATATTGTGTAGTACAATTCAAAATGGTGACTTTACAGTTACCGGTCCCGGTGGACCATATACACTATCAAATTGGACATCCGTTGGATGCAGTGGCGGAGGAGTATACGGTCAGTTAGTTACTGTGAATGTAAATCCTCCAATAACAGCAAGTGGTAACTTTCAATTTTGTCTAACAAATGCTTCGGCATCTGTTACTGATCTTTGCGGAAACGTAGCTCCTCCATCTTGTTTGAATTTTTCAATTAGTCCGATATTGGTAAACACCAATCACACGAATTTAACTTGTAATGGAAATTCAACAGGATCAGTAACTGTTGCGCCAACAACGGGAGTTAGTCCATACACTTATTCATGGACACCAAATGTTGGAACATCTGCATCCATAGCTAATCTTGCCGCAGGTACATATACAGCAACAATAACAGATGCAAACGGTTGTACTGCGACTACTTCAGCGACTGTGACTGAACCAACTTTAATTTCCGGTGCAATTAATCCAACACAGCCAACTTGTGGCTCCACTAACGGTTCTGCCACAGTCGTTGCGTCGGGTGGAACAGGTCCATATACATATTTATGGTCACCGACCGGAGGAACCGGAGCTACAGCCAACAATTTAGGTTCAGGTAATTTTTCGGTAACGATCACAGATAGCCAAGGATGCACAGGAAGTTCAAATATAAATCTTGCCGCTCCTGCTTCACCAATTGCATCCATATCTTCGATCACAAATTCAAGTTGTCAAAGTCCGACAGGAAATATCACTGTCGCTGTTAATGGAGGAACAGGACCATTTACATATGCATGGTCGCCTTCCGGTGGTACGGGAGCAACTGCCAGTACTTTGCAGCCCGGAAGTTATACTTGTGTTGTAACTGATGCAGCTGGATGCAGTTCATCTGCAACAGCAACAATTGGAGCACCGGTAACAGTAATAGCAGCTATCACTGCATCTACACCGGAAAGTTGTCCGGGAAGTTTAGACGGAACAGCTACAGCAAGTGGATCGAATGGAACTCCTGCATATACTTATGCATGGTCACCTTCCGGTGGTAGTGCTGCAATTGCAACAGGACTTGGTGCAGGATCCTATTCTGTAATTATTACTGACGCTGCAGGATGTACATCATCTGCTTCTGTTACTATTAGCTCTTCTCCGGCCATCAATGCTTCAATAAATTCTACCCCTGTACTTTGTAATGGAAGTGCTTCCGGATCGTTGACTGTAAATGCAGGCGGAGGAACAGGAACATTAAATTATTCCTGGTCTCCTTCCGGCGGTTCAGGTGCAACAGCCTCGAACTTAACTGCAGGAACATACACAGTGACTGTAACTGATGCCAATGGATGCACGCTTACAAGTTCCTCAACTCTGACAGACCCGTCTCTTCTGACAAACAGTATTTCATCACTTGGTTCTATTTGCGGACAAAGTACCGGTTCAGCGACAGTCGTAGCATCTGGAGGAACAGCGCCATATACTTATGCATGGAATCCTGCAAGTACGAATTCAGCAACAATAACTAATCTTACTTCAGGACAATATTCAGTTACAATAACGGATGCAAATAATTGCACATCAACTGCAACAGTCGCAGTAACAGATCTACCGGGACCGGTGGCTACTTTATCAACACAGGTTGATGTTAGTTGCAATGGTGGCAATAATGGAAGTGCAACTGTTCAGGTTGCAGGAGGAAGTGCTCCACTTACCTATTCATGGTCACCTTCAGGCGGAAGTGCATCAAGTGCAACAGCATTATCGGCCGGAACTTATGATGTAACCGTCACCGATGCTAACGGATGTACTTCTACTACACAAGTTACAATTGTAGAACCAACTTTGCTCAACACAAGTATTGCGACAGCAGCTGATTTAAGTTGCAATGGTGCAAATGACGGAAGCATTTCTATCACTGCAACAGGCGGTACACCAACATATAGTTTTGCATGGACTCCTGCATCAACAAATACATCTGCAATCACTAATCTTGCTGCCGGTAGCTATTCCGTTCTTGTAACAGATCTTAATGGATGCACAAGTACAATTGCTGCAACGATAGCAGAGCCATCAGCGCTGATTGCAAGTACTAGTCCAATAGATGCATTGTGTAATGGCGGAAATACCGGGAGTGCAACGGCGAACGTTTCAGGTGGAACAGCAGGTTATACTTATCAATGGTCACCATCCGGCGGATCAACTGCAAATGCAGGAAATCTTGCTGCCGGAAATTATACTGTAACGATCACAGATGCTAATGGCTGTACCACAACTTCAAGCGCAACTATTGCAGAACCAACTTTATTAACTGCTGCAATTACAGGTTCTACTGATGCAAGTTGTTTTGGTGGAAATAATGGAAGTGCTTCTGTAAATGCAAATGGCGGAACTGCGAATTACACTTATTTATGGAGCCCATCAGGAGGCACAGGTTCAAGTGCAACAAATCTTGCTGCAGGAAATTATTCAGTTGTTACAACTGATGCTAATGGATGTACAGCAAGTTCGATAGTCACAATAAACGAACCTACTCTATTAACGACAAACAGTACTACAACTCCGGTTAATTGCAATGGCGGAACCGACGGAACAGTTAACGCTGTAGTAAGTGGAGGCACGAGCAATTATTCATTCAACTGGCAGCCGGGAAATATTCTAACAGCAAGTGCAAGCGGGCTTTCTGCAGGAAGTTATACTGTTACCGTTACTGATGCAAACGGATGTATTGCATCTTCCAATATTGCAATTATAGAACCGACTTTACTTTCTACATCGACATCTTCCACTCCGGCTTTGTGTTTTGGAAGTTCTGACGGAACAACACAGGCAAACGTCTCAGGCGGAACAGCAACTTATACTTATTCTTGGTTCCCATCAGGAGGGACAAGTGCAAATGCAACCGGATTGACCGCAGGAAATTATTCTGTAACGGTTACAGATGCAAACGGCTGTACATCTTCTTCGACCGCAAACGTAACACAACCAGTTGCAATGAGTTTAGCAACCTCATCCACTCCTGCTACTTGTGGCTCAGCAAATGGAAGTACAACTGTTGTTGCTTCGGGTGGTGCATCACCATATACTTATTCATGGTCACCGACAGGCGGAACAGGCGCCACAGCTACAAATCTAACTGCGAATTCATACACAGTTATTGTAACCGATGCAAATGGATGTACAACTTCAACGAGTGAAAGTGTTTCAAATACAGGCGGGCCAACGATTGCCACAAGTTTAGGTGCAAATGTTTCATGTAATGGATTGAATGATGGTAGCGCAAGTGTTGCAGTTTCTGCCGGTACTGCACCATTCAATTATCAATGGTCACCAAGCGGAGGTAATGGACAAAATGCAACCAACCTTGCAGCGGGAAATTATTCGATCACAGTTAACTGATGCCAATGGTTGTATTTCAAATGATAATATTTCAATTACAGAACCGACAGTATTACTTTCTCAGATCTCATCGACAGATGCTAATTGCGCAGGCATTGGTGGATCAGCAACTGTTATAGCAGCAGGTGGAACAACACCATATACTTATTCATGGACAGGAAGTGCTGCGACTACTGCAACTGCATCCAGTTTGACAGGAGGAAATTATACTGCAACAGTTACTGATGGACATGGTTGTACAACAACTGCATCAACAACTGTGAATCAGCCAGGCGGAATTGTTACTGTTGTGAATGCAACTCCTGTATCATGTTTTGGTGGAAATAATGGTAGCGCTTCTGTTGTTGCCAATGGCGGATCAGGTGCATTGTCTTATTCATGGTCACCAAGCGGAGGTAGTAATTCTTCAGCGACAAACTTAACCGCAGGAAATTATTCTGTTACAGTTTCTGATGTAGGCGGATGTGTTTCAACTGCAGCTGTTGTAGTTACTCAACCATTAGCAATGAATCTTGTTACCAATGTTACTCCTTCTGCATGTGGAGCAGCAAATGGTGCTGCTGGCGTTGTTGCTTCAGGTGGAAATGCTCCTTATCAATATAGCTGGTCACCATCAGGCGGAACGAATGCAAATGCAATCAATCTGAATGCAGGAAATTATATCGTAACTGTGACTGATGCAAATTCATGTTCATCAACAGCGAGTGCGCTTGTGATCAATACAGGCGGTCCCACAGTAACATTGAATGCATCAACAGACGCAAGTTGTTTTGGTGGAAGTACAGGAAGTGCGAGTGTGAATGCAACCGGCGGAAATGGACCATACACTTATTCATGGTCACCTTATGGTGGAACCGGTGCTGCTGCTGCAAACTTAGGTGCGGGAATTTATACGGTTAACACTGCTGATGCAAATGGTTGTCTGACAGCAATAAATATTACAATCAACGAACCAACGGCAATTACAATTCAGTCCACTACAACTCCATCAGCTTGTGGTAATCCTAACGGAACTGCAACAGCGCAAGGTTTTGGTGGTGTTGGCAACTACAGTTATTCATGGTTAGGATATACAACAACAGACTCAACTCTTTCGAACATAACTTCAGGAAATTATTCAGTTACAATTACAGATGGTAACGGATGTTCTGCAACAACCGGTCTAAGCGTTGGCATTAGCAATGGCGCCAATGCAATTTTACAATCATCAACTGATGTTTCATGTGATGGTGGATCAGACGGAAGCGCGCTGATTTCAGCAAGCGGTGGAACGGCACCTTACACTTATTCATGGTCACCGAATGGCGGAACCAATGCAAGTGCCAGCGGATTGTCGGCCGGAAATTATGTTGTAAATGTCAGCGATGCGAACAATTGTTCAACGACTGTGAATGTTGTAATCAATGATGGTGCAATTCTCGTTTTACAAACTGCTTCAACTCCTGCATCATGTAATGGTGGAATGGACGGAAGTGCAAGCGTAATTGTGAATGGTGGAAGCTCTCCTTATTCCTTATCAGTGGACCGGTTCTTCGAGCACGGAATTCAACAGCAAGCAATTTAGGAATTGGAAATTATACGGTCACTGTTACGGATGCCAATGGCTGCGCTGAAGAAGTTGCTACAGTAAATTCTGCAACAGCAATTGCATTGAATCCTGTATCATCAGATCTAAGTTGCAATGGCGATCAAAGCGGAAGTGCTTCTGTGAGTCCGGTTGGTGGTACGCCACCATATACTTATCAGTGGACAGGAAATGTTTCAACGACTGATTCTGCAACAAATTTATCAGGTGGACTTTATACTTTGATCGTTACAGATGTCAATGGTTGTGCATCGATAGAGAATTTCAATATCATCGAACCGGCGGCCATGAGCTTGTCTGTATCGCCTGCGATAACTGTTTGTATCGGACAAAACACAACATTGAATGCAATTGTTTCCGGTGGAAGTCAACCATACATTTATCAATGGTCGAACGGATTGAATACTGATTCCATTTCAGTAACACCAAGCGCAAGTACGACATACACTGTTACTGTGAATGACGCCAATGGTTGTTTAGCAGGAACGCAAAGCATTTCAGTTTCATTGAATCCACCGCTAAGTATCAATGCAAGTGGTCCAGCCGGAATTTGTGGTGGTGAGCAAGTGAATTTAAGTTCATTGGCAACAGGAGGAAATGGCAACTATTCTTACTCATGGAATAATGGATTATTCAACACAGCAAATGCAATTGACAATCCAACGTCAGATGCAACATACACTGTAGTAGTAACCGACGATTGCGGAACCCCATCAGCAACAGCCCAAGTTACTGTGATCGTTAGTCCGGATCCAATTGTAGACTTTGGTCCGGGAAATTTGAGAGGTTGTACTCCACTCACCGTTAATTTCGATGACCGCTCCACTACTCTGGCCGGATCAACTTACACCTGGACTTTTGGTGATTCAAATAATTCATCGACACAAAATCCTGAGCACACGTATACTGCTGCCGGAAGTTACGATGTCACTCTTGAAGTAACGAATTCATTTGGATGTTCAAGTGTATTAGTTATGCCTGACATGATCAATGTATATGATTCACCAATTGCATCATTCGTTTCTCAACCAACAGAAGTAACCAATCTCGATCCGAATGTTAGTTTCACAAATACAACTATCGGTGCAGACTACTACACTTGGGATTTTGGTGATGGATCTGCGAATGTGAATGATGAGAATCCAATGCATGCATATACGGACACCGGAACTTATCTGATCACATTAATTACAATCAACAATGCCGGCTGTATTGACACTGTACGAGGCTATGTAGAAGTCGGTGATGCTTTCGCCATCTATATTCCAAATGCATTCACACCAAACTTTGACGACATAAACGATCACTTCAATGCATTAGGAATTGGCTGGGCTGATTTCAATATGTACATACTCGACAGATGGGGCTTGAACCTATACCACTCCACCGACCGCGAAAAACCGTGGGATGGAACGTATCTAGGTGATCCATGTCAATCTGATACATATGTTTACAAGATCCAGGTGCATGATACGAAAGGGAAGTTGCATTCGTTTATTGGGCATGTGTCGTTGGTGCGTTAATGGTGAGTGGAGGTTAGCAGCGGTTATTTTCGGAAATTGATTTTCGCCTGCGGTTTTTAATTCCGGGCGGCCCCCTTTTTTTCAATGAAACCACCACTAAAAATGATAAATAATCAATAACCAAACGGTTCTCTACTAGTATGTCTTATTCTTAGAACCCTAATTTCCTTTTTGTCTGATTTAATTTGATATGTAACTCTGTAACTAAAAACTACGAATGCGCGAAAATCTTCATTTGGCGATTCTTTCAATTTATCGAGTTCATAAGGTCAAGAGATTTCTTCAATATCTTAAAAGATAAAGGCTTTACCATTTATTTAACTCCTTAATCGCATCTTTATGAGAAACGGAATTGCCTTTCTCAATTCGAGTTACAGCATCATTGATTTCTTTGTTGTATTGCTTGCGAGTTATACGCTTTGCATCGTTGTCAACGTTTAAGAAACTTTTAATCATTTCTAGAACCAATGTTTGCTGCTTTGAGGATAACAATGGTAAATAATTATCAACTTGTTTTTTTATTGCTGTCGCTGTCATTAAATTCTAATTTAGTTAGTCAAATTTAATAATAATTCTGAGAAAAGGCAAACTCGCTTCTTGGCGATGTTTACCCCGCGCCGCTCGGCGAATTTTTAATTCCGCCGACACACAGTTTGTAATTAGATTGTTTTTTAGAGGTAGTTACAATTTGAAAACTGAAACACTTCATATTTATTTAAAAATAATCTACGTGTCGGCGGAATTAAAAAATTCCGCCGAGCATTTCGATCCCAATCATTTCATTGTATCAGGAGCAATTGAACTTTCTCATATACGACAAAGATTTTTCAAACAGGCTCCCTGAAAGACTGAAAGCCCCGAAAGATATTTTTGTTTTTGGCTGTACAGTTGGATTGCGTCTATCGGATCTGATGATGCTGACTAGAAACAATATTGAAAAAGTTTACGACGATTACTATCTGAAGGTGCGCTCAAAGAAAACGCAGACATTTACTAAAATAAAACTCCTCCTTATGCTGTTGAAATTATAAACCGATATAAAAAAGAAAAACATTACTTCCAACCAACCATCTTTTTACACTCAATAAATATTTCCGGGAAATCTGCGAACTTGCCGGCTGGACTTATTTCGTTTCAAAGAAGCGACAAAAAAGAGGGATTCAAAAAATAATTCGCACACACGAGATACAAAGCGATTACGTTTCTGTGACCTGATCACAACTCATACTATGAGACGGACTGCGATCACCACATTACTAAATCTTGGTATGCCCGAACACATGGTCCGTAAAATCTCAGGACATGCAACCGGCAGTAAAGAATTTTTCCGGTATGTTCAATATTCACAATCCTTCCTTGATCAGGAAACCGATAAAGTACATTTACGTCTTCAAAATTTCGAAAAAAAAGCTACCGAAAATGCATTGTAAAAAAATTGCATGTTTTTAAGCGAAAACGAGTATTTTTGAGACATTAGAATTTGAGTTAGTTCTTTGAAAATGCGTTGAGTATAGAGATGGGGTTATTATCCGTTCGGGATGATAATGCCGGGCAGACAATTCAATGCCGGAACCTATCGACATGGATTTAATGGGAAGGAGAATGATAATGAGGTGAAGGGAGTTGGGAATCAGCAGGATTATGGGATGAGGGTTTATGATGGGAGGATTGCTAGGTTTTTGAGTGTTGATCCTATTCAGAAGGAATATCCAGAATTAACCCCCTATCAATTTGCTGGTAATACCCCAATCCAAGCAGTAGATTTAGATGGTAAAGAAGTCTACGATTATCGTTTAGACCTTAATGACAAAGGGCAAAATACTTCATTTATTTATATGGGTGAAAACACCCATGGATTGAACGGATGGAGTATTTGGAACTTGCTAGATATGCAAATACCTGGAGTCGATGTTTATCAAAATAAACAGTTTATTGGGCGATACACATTTAACACAGCAAGTCAAGGAGGCTTCCTAGAATTGTACAATTTTGTATCGGACAAAGAAATAAGGACGCTTGGATAGCTAGTCATAATACAGTTTCGGAAGCGCATGCTGAAATAGGACGGGAAGTAGGACAAACAATTACTGATGGATTCACTCAGGCAGCAGTAATCAATTACTCTTTATCTAGAAGTCAAAACAAAACAACAGGGAGTCAAATAAAAACACAAATAGAACAAAAGCAATCAACTGCTGTTAAAACTATTATACCGGAAAGTGCAAAAGCTGTAGTTCAATATGCAAAAATAATAATGCAAATGCTCAACTTGGGTACAAGGGTGGGAGGCAATTTGCAAACGACGGTCGAGGTGGCGGAGTTATACTTCCAAAGACTGATTCAAATAATAACCCTATTACATATAAAGAATACGACGTTAATCCTTTGTAAAAGGACAAAGAGATGCGGAAAGAGTAGTAATAGGTTCAGATAAAAAAATTCGTATTATACAAAAAATCATTACCAAACGTTTGAAAAAATTGAATGATGGATACAAAAGAGCTAGAAATTAATCTCCTAAAAAAAAGGATACTATATTGCAGAAATAGACGGATTGGAATGTAAAATCTTAATTCGTGTCTTGATAAAATTGCTGAAGCTTTCAGGTTTCTGAATATTACGGCCATAATGGAGCAGCTTTTCGTGAGTGCATTAATGATCTAGATTGGATAGAAATGGATAATTATGCATTGGTAATAAAAATAGTAGATTTCTGATTGTGGAAAGTAATGATGACAAAGAATATTTTAAGTCATTGCTAGAGGAAGTTACCTTGAATGGGCAAATGTTCCGAATTATAATGGCGAAGAAATTTATAGAAAAAAATCTGATTTTTTAGTTCTGTACTATTAATGTTATCATTCAGAATTTAATCTTACCCGATTGGCGATTCCTATGCGAAAGATATTTCTAGATATTACCCGTTCGGGATGATAATGCCGGGTAGACAATTGAATCCGGAGAATTATCGGTTTGGGTTTAATGGGAAGGAGTATGATAATGAAGTTAAGGGTGTAGGGAATCAACAGGATTATGGGATGAGAGATGTATGACACCAGAATAGCTAGATTTTTTAAAGTCGATCCAATTTCTGGCCTATATCCAGAATTGACACCTTACCAATTCGCAAATAACGACCCGATTGAAAGTGTTGATATTGATGGATTAGAAGGTGAAGAAGCAAAAATGGATGGAATCGAAAGAACCGATAGAAGAGCTGCTCAACAAGCTCATCCAAATAATTTTGATGCTCAAAATGATTATATTAAAGAACGTAGAGATGCCAGAGGCTGGGCAGTGGCGCCAGCTTTCGTAGTTGTATCGGCAATTGGAATTGCAGCAGCATCAGAAGCAGCAGTAGCATGGGCGTTTTGTAATCCATTTGTCGCCACAGAGATTACTTACGGCACCTTTTCAGCGGCAAATGGTTATGATGGGCCTGGACCAAATACGTTTTTAAAGGAACTGGTGTGCTTGCAACTTCCACTGAAAAAGAAATTGCAAAAACTGGAATTAATGCTGTTCTTCGTAGGTCTGAAGTCGCAAAAATTGAAGCTAACATTGATAAATGGACAAAAATTGGCTCAACAGGTAAATTTGGTGAAGATGCACTAAAAACACTTGGAGGAAAACCGCAGCAATATTTTCAAACTACAGTAGGCAAAGGTGGACGATATATTGATCAATTAGTTGATGGAGTTGGACACGAATCTAAAGTGGGTTATACTTACTTAACTTCAACTATTAAAGATCAAATCATAAAAGATGCAGAGTTGATTTCAAAAGATAAATTAACAGGTTCGGTTTGGCATTTCTTTGCAAGTCCTGTTACCGGTAAGTGCGGTGCTTCAAAACCACTATTAGAAGAGTTAAAGAGGAATGGTATTGATTACATAATTCACCCTGCAAATAAGTAAGTCAAATGAGTTACCAAATAATAAATAATCTACCGAGTGATTTTATTTTTAGCGATAAATCAAATAGTGAACTAAAGCACTATGAAGAATGGTTTAAAACGAACAAAGAAAAAAGAATAAAACAACTTATTGAAGCAATTAAAGAAAGTAAGGGATTTGAAAATTGGAAAGCTGATTTTACACCGAGTTCATTAAATGAAATAGGCTCGTGGATTAAGCAAAATTTATATACCGAAAAAAAATATCCACAGAAAAGTACAAGCAGAAACGCTTAAGTATTCCTGATTATATAAATATTAGAGACTGGGATTTGACGAATGAAACCTATTCCTAAATTGATTGATATAGGTATTTATTTTGGGGAAGTTTTATAAAAAACCATACTAATTTAAAATGGGAACAATTTTTTCTAAAATAAAAAATGACAGCGATCACGGTCACATGGTTATTAAAGGTTTTGGGAAGGACAGATTAAATCCATTAAGAGTGTCTTATATTATTGGACTTAAAATGATTGATAACAAATCAAACGAAACGGGTATTTTTAAAGCGTATACAACTTGGAAATCCTACCTATCCTAATGTTTTCATCTTGATATTAAAGAAGGGTTTTTCAAGAGTCCAGCCTTAAGTATTTTTAAGGCCATTGATGGAGTGGAAGCTTAAAGTAACACAGCAACTCAATAAAGTATAAAATCTTAATCCGTTTTCAGTGGAAATTTTTATTTTCGATTTCCCAAGCAATTGCCATTGAGAAATATACTTCTCCATTTCTTCTCTGGCAAGTACTTTTTTCTCTAAATTGTCTTGATTTTCTATAACACGATTTTATCGCACAAAGAAAAACTATGAACTAAGATCATAGAAAATATACTTCACCGGAGGGATACTATTAAATTGTCTTCCTGTATTGTCATTCCAACAGGTGATTAGACCACTGACTTTCAAGTTCATTATTAAAAACCGACAAATGGACTTTTAGTTTTTCATCTCTATTCTCAGGTTCATCATTCTTTATAACAAGAAATCTCTTGTCATTAGAAGTGCTAACTATTGGATCCTGGCAAATAGATTGAATTCAGAAATGCAAATGTATTTCGGGTTTTCCACTTAGAGCGTACAGGAAAAACTGCTAGTTTGACTCTGAAGGAGAAACAGACATCAATTCCATGTTAAATTTATGAGCATATATTGAAAGTGAATCTTTCCCTCTATTTTTGATATACCATAGATCTGATCGTTAAATGACATAAAATACTCGAGCATATAACATTCTTTCGAATAACTCGGGTCTTTTTTCGATTCATAATGTTTTGTCCCGCTGAAATCCTTTTTCCGGATTTCTAATTTTCTCTCTGAAAATGAAAAGATTTAAGCATTAGTATCCTCATATATGAAATTTCCAAAACTCTTATCCTTTTCCCACCATTTAATCTTTTCACTTTGCTTTTGCGAATAAGCAATGCAGTTAAACAAAAAGAGCGATGATCATGACGCTTAATTTTGATCTCATAAATTTTAAACTATTGAATTTTGAGCAATATATTAAAATATTTTGTCTTGTTCTTTGACATTTTCATCCCAACGGAATATCAATCGACAATTTACTTTGCATAGAAATCGACGAGCAGAATTAGTTTAGTAATGATATTATTTTTCATTGTAAAGTTGATTTACCAACTCCTTTCACATCAACAAAACATCTGAGTCTTCGTTGATAAAATCATCCGACCTATTAAAAATCATAAAGGTTAGATCCGCCATTAGGGCAAAAGCGTATATTTAGTACAGAAGGTTTATCCTTGGGCACCTTTAAATCAGGACTTCCAATAAAAGACACCTGTTAGTTTTGGGGATTTGGGACAGAATGCTTGCAGTTCTTTCCAATCCATATTCTTGAGTTTTAGAACCGAACTTCGAAGCTCAACGCCGAATCAATTTTTCAAGGTTTAATTTTTATCTACATATAAATTAATCACTATGGATTTAGGCCTTTAGTTAAAACATAGGATGCAAAATTTGGAATAATTTTTTCCATTTCTGTAGCAGGGCCTCTGAAAATCATGGTTCTCAACAAATAAATTAATCATATCTATTTTAATAGGAATATAATAATATTTTCGAAATAATTCCAAACATCTAAAATAAAGTCAACATGGTTAGCGGAATACTCTAGTGCTCCATAAGCGCTAAGTGTAGTCATTCCTTCGTTAAAAAGAAAATATTCCCCCCACTTATTAAAGTACTCAGGAACGGACGTCCTTAACTTTGCAATAATTTTCTTTTCAATATAAAAATCATTTTCTCTTATGCATTTGAATAAAATGATATCTTTTTCCTCGAAAAGTGAATCTATTAAATTTTTAAACCAAATTTTATCTTTCCATGAATCTAAATTGTTTGGAAAAATATTGATTTCATTAATATTATAGGTATAGTTTATTTTCTTTATTTCCTTCATTAAATAAGAATATTATTTTTTTCTTAGTGGATAGAAAAAGAGAGGGTGCCTTTGAATTGAGGCTTTATTTAAAAAAGGAATACTCTCATTTAACCTTAATTGTGAATTCCATCATATTACTTGAACCATGGGGCATAGCATCATAGTCCCATCGAAGTGCAAAACCTCCATAGGAAGTTTGCTTAATTGAAAACAAAGTTCCTCTACCAGAAGTCGTGTGAGAATATCCCCATTCAACCTTAAACCCTCCAAATGAGAGTCCATCACCATATCCACTATTTAGAGTAAAATTTTAGTTTCAATCATATATCGTCCAATTGCTAATGTAGTATATCCAAGAGGTGCGAAAGTTAAATAATTATCGAACAGACATTTTAATCCTCCAGCATCTGCCCTTCCTTTTTGAAAATTAGATAGAGCTAAATAATCGGCGTTCTCTTGATAAATAGATTTATAGGTATTAAAATTTAAAGCTTTTAGAGGAGCTTTTAAAGTGACGTCTATCATGTTATTAACATCACTTAATAAATTTGTCGGATTGTCAATATAACTATTCCAATTGGTGTCACTCTCGAATAATCAGAAGAATTAATAGAATTAAATCCATCGACCCATGTGCCTTCAGAATATATTTTTCCTTCCACAGAAACATATGCCTGTTGTTTGATATTCCAAAAATATGAAAAATTCTCATTGGAAGGTTTAAAATTCATCAATCCTGAACTTTCCGTTCCATTTTCTTCCGACCCGCTTGGAATTGAAACACGCTGTCCATTTGGGTTTTTTGATGTTCGCAATCACCGTTTGGACAATCACCATTTATGTCAGAAATTCAGCGTTGGGTTATTAAAAAAAGTTGCATAGTTACTAGATGATTCTTGAACAATAGGATCTAAATTCCACCTTCTAGCTATTCTAGTATCATACTCCCAAAATTCTGCAGTATTAATATTTCCAACTCCGGCAATTTCATTATCACGCTCTTGTCCATTAAACCCAAACCGATAATTCTCCGGATTCAATTGTCTACCCGGCATTATCATCCCGAACGGATTATAACCCCATCTCTATACTCAACGCATTTTCAAAGAACTAACTCAAATTCTAATGTCTCAAAATACTCGTTTTCGCTTAAAAACATGCAATTTTTTACAATGCATTTTCGGTAGCTTTTTTTTCGAAATTTTGAAGACGTAGATGTACTTTATTGGTTTCTTGATCAAGGAAGGATTGCGAATATTGAACATAGCGAAAAAAACCCGATCCGTAGAATGTTCAATCGTTTTAAAACGCAAATTAAATTTACTCTTAACTAAATGCTATCGTTGAAAATTACAAACTGTACGATGATAAGGAAGAAAAAAATAAACCACATAGGCACATAAATAACATAGAAAAACTATGTGCGCTTTGTGTCTATGTGGTTAATAAAAATCAATTACCAAGCTCAGACATAAATTTGATTCTCATCAAACGTATATCTTCCAGCGTATAATCGTTTTCACCTAAAACTTTCAAGCCCACTTCGGCTGAATCGGTTTCGGCGGTTTTGAAGTAGTCGAAGACTTCGGCTTGGCGTTCTTCGTCGATGATCTCGTTGATGAAGTAATTGATATCTATTTTGTTCCTGATCCGACGATGCTTTCGATTTCTGTTAAGAGCTCGGCCATTTTTAATCCTTTGGCCTTACACATGTCGTTGAGAGAAATTTTTCTGTCGATGTTCTGGATGAGGTAGACTTTCAATACGCTTTTGTTCACGATCGATTTTACTACCAGGTCCATTGGACGATCAATATCGTTTTCTTCTACATACTTTTCGATCAATTCAAGAAATGGCTTTCCGAATTTCACAGCTTTCCCTGTTCCTACTCCGGTGATGTTCTTCATCTCATCCATTGTAATTGGATACTGAATTGCCATCTCTTCCAATGAAGGATCCTGGAACACTACAAACGGAGGAACATTTCTTTGCTTAGCGATCTTTTTACGAAGGTCTTTCAGCGCTGCGAATAATTCCGGATCAGCAGCAGCTGTTCCGCCGCCACCCATTTCATAGTCATCGTCGCTTTCTGTATTTTCATAGTCGTTGTCTTCAACAACCATGATCTTCACAGGATTCTTTAAGAACTCTTTTCCTTGTTCGGTAACTTTTAGTGTACCGTATGTTTCAATGTCTTTCGACAAAAAACCTGCTAATATCGACTGACGAACAATTGCTGTCCAGAAGCGTTTGCTTTTTTCATCACCAACACCAAATATTTCAAGTTGATCGTGCTGATGAAGTTTGATCGCATTCTCTGCGTTTCCTGTGATCAAATTCACAATGTGTTCCATCGCAAATTTTTCTTTCACAGCTAAAACCGCTTCGAGAACTGTTTCCACTTCTTCTTTACCGTCAAAACTTTTCTTAGGGTTATTGCAATTGTCGCATTCGCCACAATTATCCTGATTATAAAACTCTCCGAAATAACAACAACACTCTACGACGACAAACAGAAGTTTCAGCGTAACCGACTGTCTCTAACAAAAGTTGTTTTCCAATTTCTTGTTCCGCAACTGGTTTGCCTTTCATGAATTTCTCAAGCTTCTCAATGTCTTTGTAGCTGTAGAATGTCACACATCGTCCTTCGCGTCCATCTCTTCCGGCACGACCGGTTTCCTGGTAGTAGCCTTCCAAACTTTTCGGAATGTCGTGATGAATTACAAAACGAACATCCGGTTTATCGATACCCATTCCGAAAGCGATCGTTGCAACGATGACGTCGATATCTTCCATCAGGAATTTATCTTGTGTGTCGGCGCGAACAGATGCTTCGAGCCCTGCGTGATAAGGAAGTGCACGAACACCATTCACTGCTAATGTAAAAGCGATCTCTTCAACCTTCTTTCTGCTTAAGCAATAAACAATTCCTGATTTGCCTTGATGCTGTCGGATGAATTTAATGATCTCTTTTGCCACGTCCACCTTGGGACGAACTTCATAATTCAAATTGGCGCGATTGAACGATGCTTTGTAAACATCGGCATCCATCATTCCAAGATTTTTCTGAATATCAAGTTGAACTTTCGGAGTTGCTGTCGCAGTAAGTGCGATAACAGGAACTTTTCCGATTGCTTCTATGATAGGACGAAGTCGACGATATTCCGGACGGAAATCGTGACCCCATTCTGAAATACAATGTGCTTCATCGATTGCAAAGAAGGAAATATTTACTCCCTGAAGGAATTCAACATTCTCATCCTTAGTCAATGATTCCGGAGCTACATATAGTAATTTCGTTTTCCCTGATTTAAGATCTTTCTTAACTGTTGCTATCTCTGCTTTATTGAGAGATGAATTTAAAAAGTGAGCGACCCCTTCTTCGTTACTGAATCCACGCATTGCATCGACCTGATTTTTCATCAAGGCGATCAATGGAGACACAATAACCGCCGTCCCTTCCATAATTAACGCCGGCAATTGATAACACATCGACTTGCCACCACCGGTGGGCATGATAACGAAGGTATCTTTGCCTGCTAATACTGATTGGATGATTGCTTCCTGCTCTCCCTTGAATTTGTCGAAGCCAAAGTACTTCTGCAAATAACTTTTCAAGGGTTTCTCTGCCACTAACATTACAATTGTTTGATTTTTAAGGTAATATAATTAAATAAACTATTTATTTCCCGTGTTTATGGAATAAAATAAATAATTTTGCCGAATAAGTAAGTGAGAAACGGCTGAAATTGTAAAAAAGTTTATTCTATTGAAAAATTCAACACATATTAAGAAGCTGGCAATGAGCACTCTGGACATAGAAGCAGAGTCAATTAGCCACCTTAAAAAATTTATCAACGACCAGTTTGTCGAAACAGTGCAGTTTCTCACGTCGATCAAGGGAAGAATTATCGTAACTGGTATTGGAAAGAGCGCCATTATTGCCCAGAAGATGGTGGCGACCTTCAACTCTACCGGCTCCCCTTCTATCTTCATGCATGCTGCTGATGCTATCCACGGCGACCTGGGCATCATCCAGAAGAACGATGCCATCATTTGCATCTCAAAGTCGGGCGATACGCCTGAGATCAAGGTATTAATCCCATTGCTTAGAAACTGGGGAAACAAGTTGATCGCTATCGTAGGCAATACTGATTCATACTTAGGAAAGAACTGCGATTTCGTTCTCAATACATTCGTTGCAAAAGAAGCTTGTCCAAATAACCTTGCTCCTACCAGCAGTTCAGCTGCACAATTAGCAATGGGCGATGCGCTTGCTGTTTGTATGCTTGACGGAAAAGGATTTTCGAGCAAGGACTTTGCAAAGTATCATCCCGGTGGCGCTTTAGGAAAAAAACTATATCTGAAAGTAAAAGATATTTACCCAACGAATGCAGCACCAAAAATTGATATCAACGAAGACATTCGAAAAGTGATCGTAGAAATTTCTTCGAATCGATTGGGAGCTGCTGCTGTACTGGACAAAAACAAATTAGTTGGAATTATCACCGATGGAGACATTCGAAGAATGCTGCTTGACAATAAAGAGATCACAGGTATCACAGCCAAAATGATCATGAATAAAAAACCGAAGGTTACTAGCAAAGACGAAATGGCTGTTGATGCATTGCATACGATGAAGCAATTCAATATATCACAATTGATCGTGGCAGAGAAAGGAAAATATCTTGGGATGATACATTTGCATGATCTGATCCGGGAAGGAATTCTTTAGTAATGAATAATGATTGTCGATGCAAATTACCGAGCACTCGTTATTAATTATAAATTATAAATTATTAATCTTCACTGTCCGATAAACCTAATTTCATAGGGCAGGAAATGCTAGCTGGAAGTTCTAGATTTCAATTTTCTTTTTTTGTTTGCCCAAAATCCGATAGCTATCGGGAGAAACAAAAAAGGCCCTGCGCACCAAATCATTTGAAACTTCGATTATTAGACACAACCTTGATCAACTTTTCAAATGATTTCGCGCAGCGTTGACTCCCCACACAATAACTGTTCTATCTTTGATTAAGTTAGATGTGTGTCAAGAAATTGTGGGGGCTTACTCCGAATATATTCTGCGAACAATTGATTTAAGTTATAATTTATAACGCTACTTACCAATTACTACTTACTACTTACTACTTACTTAAAAAAGTATACCTTTACCGCCCCAATGGCTCTATTTTCTTCTTCTACTAATCAAAACGGCGAGATGTCGTTTCTTGGACATCTTGAGGCATTGAGGTGGCATATATTTCGTTCGGCAGTTGTTGTAATGACGCTTGCCATCGTTCTTTTCTTCTTCAAAGAATTTTTGTTTGATGGAGTTTTGTTAGCGCCAAAGAATGCTGACTTTCTTACCTATCGCGTACTATGTTCATTTTCTCATCGAGTTGGATTGGGAGAAGAACTTTGTATTACTGTCCTTCCGTTTACATTGATCAGCACAGATTTGTCGGCACAATTCACCACCCACATGTGGGTTGCTTTCATATCCGGTTTTGTGATCGCATTTCCGTATATCGTTTGGGAACTGTGGCGATTTATTAAACCGGCTTTGACATCGAAAGAAAGAAATTATGCCAGAGGAATCGTGTTCTATACTTCATTCTTATTTCTTACTGGTGTTCTCTTCGGATATTATGTGATCACGCCAATGACGGTCAACTTTCTGGAAGTTCCAGGTAAGTACTCAGGTAAGCAATACGATCACGCTTGACTCCTTCATTTCAACAGTCACGACGATGACATTGATCTCGGGTATTGTTTTGAACTTCCTATCCTCGTATACTTCCTTACGAAGATTGGCATTCTGACTGCAAAATTCATGCGCACCTACAGACGACATGCAGTCGTTGTGATTTTAATTGTCGCTGCCGTAATTACTCCAACATCAGATGCAACCACATTGATCATGGTTGCTCTTCCACTCTATTTCTTATATGAAATCAGTATCTTCGTAAGCGCATATGTTAACCGAGGCAAAGTAGTTTCTGCCGAATAATCTTTCTTCAAATGGAAAAGCAAGTACAAGAATTCAACGATTACCGCACAAAGATGAATGAACGAATTTTATCCCAAGACAATCTGGTGATAAAAAGACTTTTCAATCTGGATACGAACACCTATGCAGATGGCGCATTGAATGTTAAGACCAAAGAGATGTTAGGCTTGTTGCATCTATGGTTTTGCGTTGCGATGATTGCATTAAATATCACTTAGGAAAATGCAAGGATGAAGGAGTTTCAACAGCAGAAGTATTCGAAGTGTTTGCCGTTGCGAATATTGTTGGTGGGACGATTGTGATTCCGCATTTGCGGAGAGCGGTGGAATACTGGGAGCAAGTACAATAAAGAAAAAGAAAAAGAAAAAAGAGAAAAGAAAAAAATTCGGAATCCGGATTTGCGATTTCGGATTGAGTGAATTCAATTCTACATTCAAATTACAAATTACGAAATATCAAATATTGAATTATTGAATTTGAAATGAACGAGAACAACAAAAACGAAAAAAAAGAGCCGTAACCAATGAAGTTAAGAGCAGAGCAACTGGTAAAAAAATACAAACAACGAACGGTTGTGAACAATGTTTCTATTGAGGTTTCTCAGGGGAAATTGTTGGATTGTTTGGGGCCTAATGGTGCGGGTAAGACTACGTCGTTTTATATGATCGTTGGACTGATCAAGCCGAATGAAGGCGAAATTTTCTGGAGAATGAAAAAATTACTGACTTGCCAATGTACAAACGTGCTCAACGAGGGATTGGTTATCTGGCGCAGGAAGCAAGTGTATTCCGCAAGCTGAGTGTGGAAGACAATATAAAAGCTGTGCTTGAACTTACCAGTCAAAGTAAAGAAGAGCAATCAAAAAAACTGGAATCGTTATTGGATGAATTCGGATTGCAAAAGATCCGTACCAGTCGTGGCGACTTGTTATCAGGCGGCGAAAGAAGAAGAACGGAGATCGCACGTGCATTAGCTGTCGATCCAAAATTTATTTTACTCGACGAACCCTTTGCAGGTGTTGATCCAATTGCCGTGGAAGATATTCAGGCAATCGTAGCGCATTTGAAAGAAAGAAATATTGGAGTTTTAATTACCGATCACAACGTTCATGAAACATTGACAATCGTTGATCGTGCTTACCTCCTTTTCGAAGGAAAAATCCTAAAAGCCGGAACAGCAGAAGATCTTGCGAATGATGAGCAAGTGAGGAAGGTTTATTTGGGGCAGAATTTTGAACTTCGAAAACGTGGCTCGTTTTTCGCTTTCGTTTTCGAAAACGAAAAACGATTTAAGATTTCGAAAGCTTATATGTAAAGTGCTCCATAATCGGATTACTCAACAATTTCTTACATGCTTCTTCCACTTTTACATTGGCTGCATCTTCTGTTGGAGCTTCGATTTCGAGGGTAATGTGTTTTCCGATTCGGACATTTTCAATTTCAGAAAGGCCCATATTTTTTAGTCCGTGCGAAACGGCTTTTCCTTGAGGGTCAAGCAATGCTTTCAATGGCATTACGTTTATTTCTGCTGTGAATTTCATATCAATTGGTTTTTCTGTTACGTTTTTAATGAGCGACAAAAGTACGTATAAGATGATTATTATTGGAATAGCGGCCAAATTAAATATTGCAATTAAAATTGCAGCGCAAAGAATGAGAATGTACTGATATGCATTCGATTTGAAATCAAACTTTTTAAATTTCAGTGAAAAAAGCGGTAATTCTGCAATGAGCAAGTATGACAAAAGCCCAGTGAGAATCAAGATAAAAGCATGATTCAAGATGATATGATCGAATTGTCCCGGGCGCTGAATTAAAATCAGTGGAAGGGAAATAATCACCATGGTACATGCCGGAGGCGGTAGTCCGATGAAAGAAACTGACTGTCGTGTATCCAGATTAAATTTCGCCAGACGGATTGCAGAGAATATTGTCACAACAAATGGCAGGAACTGCATTCCTCTTCTGAGATCTTCATTAGCAATGCCAGACATATCAGACATCTGCAGTAATTTGAAAAGAATTGCACCCGGAATAAATCCGAAGGTGACCATATCGGCCAATGAATCTATTTGTTTTCCGAAATCAGGTTTGACCCTACTCTTCTGGCAATCATTCCATCCAGCAAATCGAAAAAATGCAGCCAACAAAACCAGGTAAGCTGCAACATCCAATCGATTACGGAAGATCATTACGGCAGCAATACAACCACAAAAGAGATTTAGGCAGGTAAGGAAATTCGGTATTTGTTTTTTCATTTTTAGATATTGAATTTCAACTGATCATTCGCCTATAAAATTCATGCATTCACAAATTAAATTTCGTTCAGATTGAGCCTCGCAATTTCCGAATTCGATAAAAGCCAAAACGACTACTGAAGAATTGGCTCAAAAGTAGTTTTTCCTGCTGAAATAACAACTTTTTCGAGAAGTCTAACAGGCCAAATTATCAAAATTTCAAACTTTTTAGTTAACAAAAATCAGGGATACCTTCCTATTTCTTATGTAAGAAAACAATGAATAGCCCGTCGTTGTTGGTCTTTAAGACCATTTGTGCACAAACAAAAAGACATGTTTCATAGTACAAGTATATGTTCAAAAAATAATAACTGTTCGCCAAATTCCAGGATTGCATACGGCTGAAAATGTTATTTTTACCACTGAAGTTCTCTCTGAATAATTAAAATATAGCGATGGTTTATCCGTTTGTCGTGCTGGACCATAATAACCTACTTATGAAATTATTAAACCTTGTTTTTTCTGCTTCTGTTTTATCGTGTATCGTCACAACAGGCTTTGCCCAGGCACCGAAGTATAGCAATGAATTCCTATCCATTGGTATTGGCGGAAGAGGTATGGGAATGGCCGGAGCAGTCGTTGCCAGTTCAGACGATGCTACCTCAGCTTTCTGGAATCCTGCCGGTTTAAATGGCTTTCAATCCAATGTTCAGATCTCTGCCATGCACTCCGAACTTTTTGCAGGTATAGCAAAATTCGACTATGCAACTTTAGCAACTCACATTGATGATAAGCGGACCATTGGTTTTTCGATCATCCGTTTCGGAACTGATGACATCCGAATACACTTGATCTTGTTGACGGATCCGGATTTATTGATTATTCGAGGATCACAAGTTTTTCGATAGCAGATTATAGTTTCATTTTTTCATATGCTAAAAAATCGTCTGTCCCGGGACTTGATTTCGGCGGTAATGCAAAGATCATTCATCGGAAAGTAGGAGATGTTGGAAAAGCATGGGGATTTGGATTCGATCTTGGAGCACAGTACAAAAAAGACAAATGGCGTTTTGGTGTTCATGCAAAGATGTTACTTCCACTTTCAATGCATGGAGTTATAATACAGAATTGCTTGAAGAGACGTTTACGAAAACAGGAAATGAAATTCCAAAAATACAACTGAAATAACTTTACCTAAATTGATTTTAGGCGCAGCTACAAATGGAATCTTTCTAAAAAAATCACAGCACTGGTTGAAGTGGATGCTGACATGACTTTCGACGGACAAAGAAACGTAGTAATAAGTTCTGACCCATTGAGTATTGATCCTCACTTTGATTTGAACTTGGCTATAGCGAATTTATTTTCCTTCGTGGCGGCGTTCAGAATATTCAACAGGTAAAACTTTGACGGAACTAAGAGTACTATCATGCAACCGAACATTGGTCTTGGATTAAAATAGGCAAATTGACAATTGATTATGCCCTCGCCAATTTAAGTTCAACAGAATTTCTCCCATCAAATATCTTCTCCCTAAAGTTAGACATCAATAAACATTCCTCTCCGAAATAAGTAACCAATGAAAAAACTTTTACTGATCCTGAATTTATTTATAGTTTCAACTCTTGCAAATGCACAAGGTCCGTATGAGAACGACTGGATCAAGTACAATCAGGAGTACTATAAAGTAAAAGTTGCTCAGGACGGAATTTACCGACTAAGTTTTAACACGCTTACACAAGCAGGATTTGCAGTTTCTTCTCTCGACCCTAGAAAAATTCAATTATTCCATAATGGACAAGAAGTACCAATCTATCTGGAAGGCGAAAGTGACGGGACTTTTGATGGAGCAGATTTCATTGAATTCTTTGGGCGAAAAAATGATGGTAGCCTTGATACAAGACTTTACTCAGACCCACTTCACCAACCGGCTATCGAATATAGTATCGCAAATGACACTTCGGTTTACTTCCTGACCTATAACCCAATTGGGAATGGATTGCGTTTTACAAATGTTTCCGACAATAACTATTCATCTTACACGCCTGCGAATTATTTTATTCGCGAAGTTTATAAAGGCGGAATTGATGTGCCAAATTCTTCATACCTCTTTGGTTACAACAGAGGACGCAATGAACAATCGATAGAATATACAGAAAGTGAAGGCTGGGGAGCAGTGTTTGGAAATTTTTCAGCAGGCAACTACCCTATCACAGTTCCAATGCCTACAGCAAATATTTATACTGCGGGTCCTGACATTGAAGTTCGAACTACTGTAGGTGGAGTAAACAATCTTGAACACAACCTGACTATTACTTATCAAGGGAATTCGTACAGCGACACTACTTATTACGCGCAGACATTGCGAAGACTGTATTTTACTCACCCTTCTTCTACTTTCACTTCATCTGTTACGAATTTTACTTTCAATGTTAGCACAACTCCTGCTACACAAACAGATTATAGCATGATCTATAGTCTTTATGTAAAATACCCTCATACATTTGATCTGGAAGGCACAACGTCATTTAAACTTCTTGTTCCGGATGCATCCGGGCAATCAATGACACGAGCAGATATTTCAAATTTCAATGGCAGCACTGCTCCTATCCTCTATGACCTGACCAATAATCGTCGGATACTTGTTAGTCAATCTGGAGCGGTCTATCAAACCTTGATTCCTAATAATGGATCATCAACTCCTAAGTTGTGTTACATCGCTAATCCTAGTGTTATCCAGAACCCTTCAGTATCGAAGATCGCTTATGTTCAAAATAATCTAGGCTACTTTACTGATTTCAATTCTTTGGCTGTGGATTCTGCATTTCTGATCGTAACGAACAAAGGACTGTGGAATCAGGCAAAGACGTACGAAGCACGTAGAGATCTTACAGAAAACAATCATGCTTTATTGATCGACGTTGCAGAATTGTATGATCAATTTGCATATGGGATAAACAATCATCCTCTAGGAATAAAAAACTTTTCTCGGTGGCTTTTGGATACATGGACAGTTGCACCACCGACACACATGTTTATTCTTGGCAAATCCATTTCTGCTGCAGACTTCAGAATGGATCCTGCTCAACAGAATCAATGTTTAGTTGCTTCGTATGGAGTTCCTCCGTCAGACAATCTTTTTACCTCAGGAATTAATGGTTCTTTATGGGCACCAAAAATTCCGATAGGAAGATTGAGTGCTACCAATGGAAATGAAATATTAGATTATTTAGAAAAAGTAATAGAGTACGAAGACGTTCAAGCCGGCCCTCCTCAACCATGGATGAAAGAGATCCTTCATTTTGGAGGCGGTAATGATGTGAACCAGCAAAACCAACTTGCGGGCTATCTCAGCGCATTCGAATCAATAATGGAAGATAGTTTATATGGCGGTAGAGTTACAACGTATTTGAAATACAGCAATGATCCAATACAATACAATCTTTCTGATAGTTTACAAAACCAAATAGACTCCGGAGTTTCATTGATGACTTTCTTTGGTCATGCTTCCGGTTCAGGATTTGATGCAAGTACAGATGTACCTTCTGCCTATGGAAATCGAGGTCGTTATCCGATCATGGTAGCCAACTCTTGTTTCGCAGGAGATTTTCACACGTACAGAAAAAGCGTCAGTGAACAATTTGTACTAGAGCCGCAGAAAGCCGCAATTGGATTTCTTGCCAGTGTAGGTCAAGGAATTCCGAACTATCTATATGATTATTCCCGTTCGTTATTTGAGAATGCTTCCTACTATCATTATGGTGCGTCTATCGGACAACTAATGCGAGAAGCAGTTTTAAATCTTGAGCCCTTTGCTGACGAAGGACATAAAATTGTTTGTAATGAAATGTCATTTCAAGGAGACCCATCTTTGAAACTAAACAGTTTTAGTTTACCCGACTATGCTATCACTGAACCTAAGATAACCTATTTGCCACTTCAAATTACGACAGATATTGATTCGTTTAATATTTCTGTAACCACAAGAAATTACGGGAAAGCTATTCAGGATTCCATTACTGTAAAAGTTATCCGAACGTTTCCGGATAATGTTGATTCAGTTTACAATTTCAAAATAGGCAATTGCTATTATTCAAACACTCTTGCATTTAATGTAGCAACAGGTGGATTTGCTGCAGCCGGTCTCAATAGAATTTCTGTTGAAATTGATCTGCCTGATTCAGTTGACGAGGTTGACAATTTCATGAACAATAATGCAAATACACAATTCTTTATTACCTCAAAAGATATTGTACCGGTTTATCCACCTAAATATGCAATCCACCCTTTCAACACTGTAACATTAAAAGGAAGTACCTCTAATCCATTTGCACCGGTGACAGCTTATCGATTCGAGATTGACACTATCGATCTCAACCATAAAGATGCAACTCCGGGAGCGCAGCCTAGTCCGCTCTTCCGATTCACAACAGTTTCCGATAGTGGTGGTGTGATTTCATGGTCACCGCAAGGGTATACACTTTTGGATAGTGTTGTTTATTTCTGGAGGGTCGCAAATGATTCAATTCAATACGATCCGATCAATTTCTCTTGGCAACAAAGTTCTTTCCAATACATAAACGGCAAAAGCGGCTGGGCTCAATCACATTTCTATCAATTCAAAGAAGATCAGTTTACCAATGTTGTCTTCGATACTGTTGACAGAGACTTTGATTATGTTTTCAATAATTACTCTTTACGAATAACAACGATTGGACAACCTGACGCAACTAATTTCCAAGCTGTTGGTTACTACTTCAATAATACTCCAATGGAGTACAATGGATGTCAAGTAGATCCTGCGGTAATGGTGGCAGTTCTTGATTCTATTTCACTTCAGCCATGGACAACTTGTGATCATAATTACGGGCAAGCCAATACGTTTATCATTGACCCGACAGGTCCACCATGCGGTTATTTAACAACACGTGGAACTATCCCAGGCTGTAACAGAACACGACCGGAAAATTATTTCATATTTCGATATAGCTCGCCAACACAAATGCAAGGCCTCCAGGATCTAATCAATTCTGTACCTACTGGAAATTACATTTTATTGTACTCCTGGTTCACCGGCGCATATTCAAGTCTGGATCCTTTATTCTATAGCACACTTACTTCACTCGGATTCAACACCGGAAATTTAGGAGACAACACACCGTATGCTTACTTCCTGCAACAAGGTAATCCTTTAATTAAAATGGAACAGCATTCCGGTAATCTTACAGACACTTTAAATTTAATTACACAAATAAATTCACTTTGGAATAAGGGATCGATTACTTCAACTACGCTGGGACCATCATCGAATTGGGAAAGTTTACATTGGAATCAACGTCCTAAAGAGTCACAACCATATGCCGATCAGGTATCTGTTTCTATTTACGGCTTGAATGCTAATTTGAATACATGGGATCTTCTTCAGTCAGGGATTCAGTATCAATCAGGGAAAGACACTACACTTAGTTGGATAAATGCTACTACTTATCCATACATCAGACTTGAAACGTTAACACAAGATGATTCGCTGAAAACACCTCCTCAAATGACGTATTGGAGAGTGTATCATACAGAAGTTCCTGAATGCGCATTGAATCCAAACTACGTTTATGACTTCCACAGTAAAGTCCTGACAGAAGGTGATACTTTAAAGCTGTCCATTGGAATCGAGAACCTAAGCAACTTAAGTATGGATAGTTTACCGGTACAGTTTTATATGTATGACGCCAATAGAACTCAACATCCATTGGCGACTGTGACACTTGACTCATTGCGGGCCAACCAAAGATTGGTTGCAAACATTTCAATTGACAACACGTTCGGTTATCCGGGAATCAATAGCTTGTGGATAGATGTAAATCCATTTGGATCACAACACCTTCCTGAAAAATATCACTTTAATAATGTTGCAGAAATAAAATACAATGTACAGCGAGACAACATCAATCCAATACTTGATGTTACGTTTGATGGAATTCATATTCTGAACGGTGATATTGTATCCGGAAAAACCGGAGATCACAATTCAGCTTAATGATGAAAATAAATTCCTTGCATTAGATGACTCTTCACACTTTACTGTGACTCTTACTACACCAACTTCAAGTACGCCAATTGTTCTGAATTATCTCGTTCAGACCTATGGTGATATTTTGCATTTCACTCCTGCAATGCTTCCAAAAAACAGTTGCCGACTAAACTGGAATCCAACTTTGTCAGATGACGGTATTTACACTATTGATGTTTCGGCTGCTGACAAAAGCAATAATGAATCAGGGAAATACCATTATAAAATTCAATTTGAAGTTGTCAATAAATCAAGTATCACTGAAGTATTGAACTATCCAAATCCGTTCTCCACTTCTACCCGTTTCGTTTTCACGCTTACAGGAAATGAAACACCGACAAACATGAAGATACAGATCATGACAGTTTCAGGAAAGATCGTTCGCGAGATCATGCTAAATGAACTTGGAAATATTCATGTCGGAAGAAACATCACTGATTATGCATGGGACGGAAAAGATGAATTCGGCGACCAGCTTGCAAATGGACTTTACCTCTATCGGGTAGTAACAGACTTAAACGGACAGAAAATCGAAAAACGCGAAACGGAAGCGGATAAGTATTTTAAGAAGGGTTGGGGGAAGATGTATCTGATGCGGTAGATTTTTGAAGTAAAAATTAAAAGGTCAAGGGTCAAAGGTAGTACTGTTCGATAAAACTAATTTCAAAGGGCAGTAATTGCTTGCTGCAAGTTTTTGATTTCAATTTTTCTTTTTTTGTTTGCCCAAAAAGAAACAAAAAAATGGCTCAACTCGCACCAAATCATTTGAAACTTCGAGTATTAGATACAACCTTGATCAACTTTTCAAATGATTTCCGCAGCGGGTTGACTCCCCACACAATAACTGTTCTATCTTTGATTAAGAAACATGTGTGTCAAGAAATTGGGGCTTTATGAATTTATCCTGCGAACAGTTGATTTAAGTTATAATTTTAAGGCTTTAAATAAACAGTTTGATTTTTATCGGACAGTAGTGGGTCAAGGGTAATAACCCGATAACCTTTGACCCTTGACCTTTGACCTAACTAATTTCTTACTTTAGATTGTGGTACACTGCCTGCACATCATCATCCTCTTCAAACTTGTCGATGAGAGCAAGGATCTCGTCTTGTTGTGCTTCTTCTAACTCTACAGTTGTAGTTGGAATTCTTTCGAGTGCTGCTTTTTTTACGTTGATGTGTTTGTCTTCAAGACCTTTTGCCATTTTACCAAAATCTTCGTAAGCAGTATGGATCACAATTTCATCTTCCTCTACTTCCATGCTATCTAGACCGAAATCGATCAACTCTAACTCCAATTCGTCAGGATTAATTTTCTCGTCTTTCACCAATCTGAAAACGCCCTTCCGTTGAAAAAGAAAATCCAACGAGCCGGTTTTGCCTAGCTGACCATTGCCGCGATTAAAATACATACGCACATTGGCAACTGTACGAGTTGTATTATCAGAAGCAGTCTCAACTAAGATGGCTACTCCATGAGGTCCATATCCTTCATAAACTGTTTCATCGTAGTTTCCTTCGTCTTTTGAGGAGGCCCGCTTAATTGCACCGTCGATTCTGTCCTTAGGCATATTCAGACCTTTAGCATTCAGAATCGCTGATCTTAAACGTGGATTATATTCCGGTTCAGGACCACCTGCTTTCACAGCAATAGCTATTTCACGACCAACTTTAGTGAAAGCTTTAGCCATTTTATCATACCGGGAAAACATCTTATGTTTTCTCTTTTCAAATGCACGTCCCATAAATTAATTTTAGAAGACTGCAAACGTAGGGTTTTTGGGAAAAAAATACAAGTATTTTAGAGGTAAGTTCATCGAGTACTTTAAAGGTCAAACAAGGGTCAAAGGTCAAGGGTCAAAGGTCAGGCAGTTTGCAGATTGCATTACCTTTGACCCTTGACCCTTGACCCTTGACCTTTTACCTTTTACCCGTGACCTTTTCTAACAATTGACGATTCGAAACCGAGTTCAACAACCAAATCAGTTCTTCTCATCCTCATCCAATTCCCGCTCACTATTGGCTTTAGCCTGGACTTCGCTACCCGGTTTACCGATTACTTTGTAGATTCCATCACCTCTTAAAATTGCTGAATAAAGAGCCGCATCTTTAAACACTTCTACAGCCTTATTTACCTCTTGATCATTTTTGAAATTTGATTCTAAACGTCCTTTTTGGAAATAATAGCGAGCTGAAATTTCTGATTCAAGAATTTGTTTGATCTCATCTTCATGATTTAAAAGATCCTTTGATTTGTACTCCTTCATCTTATTCTCAAGTGCGATAAACTCACTTTGCAGTGCTTCAAAATGATTGTCTTTTTGTGCAGTCTTTTTTAATTCTGCTATACTTCTTTCTGTCTTTTCAGTATAATCGTACTTCTTACCGGTTAAGAATTTCATGAAATCCTGATACTCTTGCGATGTCAATTTAAAATCCTTAGCAGGCGAAATAGAAGTATGTTCACGAGAATATTTGTTTGCAAAATCGAATATCAAGAAATTCGAAAACAAAGAAATTGCCAGAGGACTGTAATAGTCAGGATCAGTATAGATATCAGGGAAAATACCACTACCATCGAAAACCGATCGGCCATTCTTTGTCTTGAATTCAGTGATCAATGAATCTGAGACTTTCGACACGCTTCCATCATTGTTACGATGGGTATAATCCAAAGCCTGGATACATCTGCCACTAGGAGTATAGTATTTTGCTATAGTTACTTTTAACAGCGTATTGTAAGAGAGATTATATGTTTGTTGTACAAGTCCTTTTCCAAACGATCGCTGTCCGATAATTACTCCACGGTCCAGTTCCTGAATAGAACCGGTCACGATCTCTGATGCTGATGCAGAACCACGATCTACTAAAACGATCAAAGGAATTTCTGTGTCAACAGCAGTTTTACTGGCAAAGTAATCGATATTCATTTCTTTCACCTTACCTTTTTGAGAAACTATCTTTTGATTTTTATCTACAAATAGATTTACGATCTCTACGGCTTCTCTCAGCAATCCGCCTCCATTTCCACGAAGGTCAAAGATCAAATTTGTCATCTTTGGATTTTGCTTGAGTGTTACAAGCGCCTCCCTTACTTCAGTTGAAGAATTTTCAAGGAACTGAGAAAGTTTGATGTAGCCGGTATTTTCTCCTACCATTCCGAAATAAGGTACATTCTTGAATTTGATCTCATCACGAACAATTGTTTTTTCAATTGGTTCTGCGACTCCTTCTCGTTTGAAAACGATCTTTACGGATGTCCCCTTCTGCCCTTTCATGTATTCAGTGATATTGTCGACCGTTCGATTGACTGCAGTATTTCCATTTACGGACATGATCTTATCACCGATGCGAACATCACTTTTTTGTGCAGGAAATCCTTCGTACACTTCGCTGATCTCGATCTCACCATTCCGCTGATGGACCAATGCTCCAATCCCCCCATACTCTGCAGAGATATGCGTCATTTTATAATCCTCAATTTCGCTTTCAGGAATGTAAACGGTGTACGGATCCAATGTACCTAGCATTGCATCAATGCCTTTTTTCATCAATTCACCGGGCTGAATACTGTCGACATAATAAATATTTACATCACGAAAGAGTGTCGTATAGATATCAAGGTTCTTACCTACTTCAAAGTAATAATCCTCAACGAAACTATAAGAGAGAAATGATCCTCCTGCAATGGCAGTTACAATGATCAACTTTTTGCGGCGACCGATCCATGCCTTCACTTTACCTAACATAATTTTTATTTTGATCCTGATTTGTACTCAAATAAACGACAAATTGTTCTTCGTATTTTAACACTTGACACTGATTTTTCAACTTTCTTACCAAATTTTGCCTATGATCCATTCAATGACGAAAACGGCTAAAATGATCAATGCCAAAACCACAACTAAGGGTCCAACTGACAATTTTGGAGGAGTTTCTTCTGTGTTCATTCCTATCGTAAAACGGACCCTTTTTGAGTGAGCCATGGGTGAATAATGTAACTAAGTCTGCCGGAATGAATAGCTTCATCTGTTTGAAGCAGTTTTTCAACTTCTTCCTGCGTCTCAACATTAAATACAAACACACCACGCCAATCTGTATCATCTGCAAATGGTCCGGCAAGGTCAATTTTACCTTCTTTATGTAATCGACCAATATTTTCCAAATGAGCTTTCTGGATCTTCTGAACCGTCAATGAATCCTGTGTCCTATTCGGCCCTTTTGTTAAAATAACCATAAAGTACTGCTTTAAATCACTACCATCTGATTTATCCTGCGCTAAGACTGGCACACTCAAAATGACCATCAAAAATACAAGTAGTTGTTTCATTTCGTAGTTGTTAAATTGTTAATTGTTTTTAAATGTCCTAAATGATGTTGTCCATGCCAGCTATACAAAGCTGATGCAGTTGATAATTTGAATTCCTTTTGACTTTCAGGATGAAAATAAACCCTTTCAAAATCACTTTCTGATGCATTTCGCATGATAGAAACCAATTTCAAATGGATGCCCTTCAGAAGATCAATTGAAATCTGGGGGTCAAGTTCTCTGCTATCCGAGAGTTCTGCCCATCTCGCCTCCAGATAAGGCTTTATGGTAGGATGTTCTTCAGTCAGCGTCATTTTAAAGCGTATCAAAGCATTCATATGACTATCTGCCAAATGATGCACGACTTGTCGGGCTGTCCAACCCCCAGGCCGATAGGCTACTTCAATTAAACCATTTGATTTAATCTTCTTGTATTCATCTTCAATCTGCGAAGGCAGAATTTCAATATCAGAAATGTGTTTCTTTATCTGTTCTAAATTGAGTTTTCCGGGATCAACAAATTTTCCGGTCGGAAATTTAAGATGAATTAAATCGTCAAGTATCATAATAGGGCTATAGATTTACTTACGAAGATATTATTTACTTTGCAGTCTGAACACATCGCTATATGAAAAAATTATTCTTCGGAAGCTTCACGATTTTACTGCTTTTATCTGTCTTATCTTGTCATATTCAAAGGCATGCAGATTTAATTTTATACAATGGCAAAATTTATACTGTCGACAATAGCTTCTCCGTTGTAGAGGCCATTGCAATAAAAGAAGGAAAAATTGTTGCTATTGGAGCTACAGATGATCTGCTTAATGATTTTATTACAAAAGAAAAAATTGACTTGGCCGGAAAAGCTGTTTACCCGGGTTTCATTGATGCACATTGCCATTTTTATGGCTATGGCACCGACCTTTTAAAATGTGACCTTTATGGCACCAAATCATTCGACGAAGTCCTTGAACGAATGAAGGCCTTTTCTCAAACAAATAAATTTGCATGGAATCTTGGAAGAGGTTGGGATCAGAATGATTGGGAAATAAAAGAATTTCCAACGAATGAAAAATTGGACAGTCTTTTTCCCGACAAACCCGTTTACCTTACTCGCATCGATGGCCATGCAGCAATATGTAATAGCGTCGCTTTAAGACTAGCAGGCATTACCACTGACACAAAAGTTGATGGTGGTGAAATATTACAAAGCAATGGTAAGTTGACGGGATTGTTGATTGATAATGCTGTTGAAATTGTTAAAAGCAAAATACCCGTATTTTCTGATCAGTTAATAGAAGAATCTATTCTGAAAGCGCAGGAAAATTGTTTCGCTGTCGGACTTACTACTGTCGATGATGCAGGACTTGGGAAAGACACTGTAATAGCTTTACATAATATGCAGAAAGAAGGCAAATTGAAAATGCGCATTTATGCGATGTTGTCGCCTGACCCTGCTACATTAAATCATTTTATTAAACACGGTCCTTTTAAAAGTGACAGGATGAATGTTAGGGCAATAAAACTTTATGCAGATGGGGCATTAGGTTCCAGAGGTGCTTGCTTGAAAAAAGAATATTCGGATCAGAAAGGTCATTATGGATACATGTTAAATACCGTGGAATACATGACTGAAATTGCCGATGAAGCAGCAGAAAATGGTTTCCAGCTTTGCACACATGCTATTGGCGACTCGGCAAATAAAGTTGTACTAGATATTTATAAAGATCACTTAAGTCCTGAAAACAACAAACGTTGGAGAATAGAACATTGCCAATTCATGGATTCGAAAGACAGAAAAATTCTTGGCAATAACAATATTATTCCTTCTGTTCAACCAACTCATGCAACCAGTGATATGTATTGGGCAGAAGAAAGATTAGGTAAAAACAGAATGCAAGATGCCTATGCATATAAATCTTTGAAAGATGATGCAAATGGAATGATCGCTTTTGGTACTGATTTCCCGGTAGAGAATATTAACCCACTCTACACTTTTTATGCTGCTGTATATAGAAGAGATCTCAATAATTTTCCTGAAGGGGGATTTCTTTTTGAAGAAAGAATAAAAAGAAAAGATGCTTTGAGAGCTATGACAATCAGTGCAGCTTTTGCAAATTTTGAAGAAGAAGAAAAAGGTTCACTTGAAGAAGGAAAATTTGCTGATCTTGTCATACTTGACAATGATATTATGAAAATTGACGAAAAGGAAATTCCATTGACGAAAGTGGTAGCCACTTACGTCAATGGTGAAAAAGTTTACAGCAAATAAATATTCAGTCTACTATTCGTTATGCGGTTTTTTACAACACTCGGGCAGTCGCTTGAACGCCTTTGGATCGGCCTTCAATGAATCAGCATCATAACCGATTTTTGTCACTTCCACACGAATTTTATTTGCATCGATCTTCTTAGGATCGTAAATCACTGTAAGTTCTTTTGACTTTACAACAAGTTCAGAACTTACGATGCCTTTTACAAAGGCAAGGTCATGTTCTAATGTTTCTTTGCATGTTTCACAAACTGCTGAGGTTTGGATACGGAGCGTGTCGTTTTGATTGCTCACCTTTTGTGAGTGGGCCGTTGGCCCTGAGATCATTTGCGCGATGGTGATTGCTAGTGCTATTGTTATCTTTTTCATGTTACCGATATGTCGTCCCTGACGGGACTTTTGTGAGGTGGGTTACCGAGATGACGTCCCTGACGGGACTTATGTGATGCTATATTGGGGAATGTTCGACTTTTATTATTTGTGATTTGTTGGGTGGTTCAGATTGATATTCCACGTTTTCATCCCGATAGCTATCGGGATTTATTTTTCATCCCTTTGCTATCTGATTGAGAACCTCAAACCAAGATAGATCCTTCGTCCTGCAATTGGTCCCCAGATGTTTGTTGCATCAAAATTATTGCCAAAAGGGTCAGCAGAATTTATAATGGGGTTTTCTTGTCTGAAGTCAAGAATATTCTCTGCACCTCCATAGATCTCGAAGCGCTTGAAGATCTTGGTTGCCTGGGCGTTCATCGTAATAAATTCCGGCGAACGGGTATCTCTGATTCCAGATTCAGGCAGATAGACGAACTGTAGCGCTTTTTGGCCTTCGTAAACGAGTGTGTAGTTGAATTTCCAATGACGTCTAGGTAATTCATAGGAAATATTCATTAGTCCTCTTCCTCGTGTTACAAGAGGAACTTCACGCAATTGGCCTTGATAGGTTGATTTAACATCGTCAAATTTATATGCTAAACGTAGTTCAAGATCTTTGATCAATTCTGCTGTAAAAGAAAGCTGAATACTGTTGCTAAAAGATTTTCCATCCAGATTATAGAAACTGATCTGTGCAGAATCGGAATAGGTATCCATTATCAACTGTTTTGAGAATTCGGTCCGATAGGCATCGAAAGAAATTGAATATTGCTTTTCTCTGAATTTGAATTTCTGAGTGAAATTAATTCCATAATTCCATGCTCGTTCAGCTTGTGTCGTTTCAGTTAATGACAAACTACGTGCAGTAGCGAGTACTGAAATATGATCGGCAATAAAATATGGTCGGCGATAACTACTACCTACGCTGATACGCACAACAGAATTTTCGGTAAAATTGTACTTAGCGTGCAATCGAGGTGTCAATATCCAATTGTCATCAAAATGATAGTCTTCTCTTGCACCAAGAATCAAGGTGAATTTATCCAGATAATTGTACGTATACTCTACAAACACACCGGGAATATTCTCAACTAACTTAAAATTATTACCCATAAAGGTCTGATCAACTTCATTGAATTTATACGTTACTCCTACTTTATATTGATGATTCAACTTTACTAAATAATTCTGAAAGATACCTTGGTAAAAAAAGGAATTGTTATTAGCATCATAAGTCTTCAAACCAAAATTATAACGCATATCATGGTAAACATATTGAACAATGTTACCGATACTCATCTGTGGCCGCTTTGGATAAACGATTCCAAGCTTAGCATAGGCTTCTCCTCGCTTTGTGTCTACGTTTGTTTTATATAATTCACCGTGATGATTTCCAGAAGTTAGTTCTTCATGATCCATTTGACCACCATCTATTTCATCAGCAATTACTTTCAATCCTATTTGCATCTCCACTCTTTTACCAACATGTATTTGCCAACGATTATACAGATTCACTTGCTTTCCATTTGGCAAGTCCATAAATCCGTCACTGTTAACATCACTCTCATGACTCATATACCTACCGTGTGCCATTAAGATCGTACTCACTTTTGAATTTACTTGTACTTTGTAGAATGTGTTCAATTCTACAGCAGCATTATTATCGGTGAACAAATTGAGATAAAAAGTCGGAGTTGTTTTTTCATGTGGCTTTTTAAATTCCACATTGATCAATCCCGTTGTCGACTCATAGCCATTAACAACTGACCCTGCTCCTTTTGTAAGCTGAATGGATTCCATCCACGGCCCGGGAATATACGTCAATCCATAAATTCCGGCTATGCTCTGCATATTAGGAATATTCTCAGTGAGCAATTGAGAGTAAATACCCGATAGTCCAAGCAACTGAATTTCTTTTGCTCCTGTTACCGCATCTTTATAAGCAACATTTATTGTAGGATTGGTTTCAAATGCTTCTGATAAATTACAGCAAGCTGCTTTCAACAATTCATTCTCATTGATCTTTTGTGTATTCATAGGTTGCATAGTTGAGATCATCAGATCTTCTTTTTTTGCACTTACTTCAACTTCTTTCAGATCTTTATATTTCTCAAGGCTAATGGTCTTGAAAGAAATATCTGTTACGGCAATTGTATCAGATTGAAAACCTACCATACTAACTATCATTTTAAATGGTAAATCTGAATGGACGTCAATTATGAAATTTCCAAGGCTATCTGAATTTGTACCTGTATTTTGCGCGGGGAAAAATATACTAGCACCAGGTATAGGAATTTCGGGTCTTCCTTTTTCGCTCACATTTCCTTTGATCAGATTATGTGCCAAAAGGCCGGAAGGCATCACTAAAATAAAAAATACATGCACTATAAATTTCATTGCTTTTGATTTAAAGTATTCTGAAAATAATCCAGCGCAGATATCATCCAAAATGGAGATAAAACGCAGACAGAAAAATTTCGCGATTAATAAATAGAACTATTTATCAATATAGCGAAATAAAAAGCAATGGATCTCAAATCAGGAGCTGATGAAATTGGACAAAGATATCCCGGATTAACAAGGGCGGTGAATGATACACTAAATGAAAAGGCCTTTCTACAGAAAGAATATTAATATCAAAAAGAGTTGTTTCACTTAAAATTATTTCCGGAGTTGTATTTTCCTCAGAAGAATGTGATACAACATTTAATTTATGGTATTGATAATCCACAGAACAACATTTGCGTTCAATGTTGCATGCTTTTTTACTCTTCTTTTTATTATTGCAACATTTATGCTCATCGGAAAAAGATATTTCTGTTTTCTTTGATCCAATACATGTATGAATCATCACGAAAATTCCACTGGTCGAAATTAGCAGCAGAACAGCAATTAATACAACAAATGTCTTTTTCAGAAAAATCATTGCTGTAAAGTTAAAGATAAATATCGAAAAAGTGCAAAGATTATGATGCAGACCTTACTAAATCAGTTAGAAAATTTCCCTTTAAAAAAGGCGTAAATTGACTATAAATAAAGCCTATTGAGTTAATTTCACTGTATGATCAGTTTACCCCAGCCCACTGATTTACCGGCCCTATCGATCCGATAAACATAAATTCCTTGAGAAAAATCGATAACCTCATCAAACCAACCTGAAAAATCTTTATGATAAATTACTTTTCCCGAGATGTCATAGATCGAAATGGAATTATTAGCAGTAGAAGAATTGATATATACGGAACTCCCTGAATGTAGAATGGTCGGATAGATAGTTACTCCACTCTCTGCTTCAAGTTGGTCGACACCAATACAAGTATCAAAAATAACGACAGCTGTATCACTGTTTGTGCAGCCGTTTGTATCTGTAACGAAAACAAAAACGGTCTGAGTATCTATTCCCGGAATTGTAGCAATTAAAAATATAGATTGAGAAACAGTACCGAAATTCCACAAGTAATTATTGAAACCCGGGCCTGCATCCAGAATATAAACATCATCATGGCAAACAATAGTATCCGGCCCAATCGTCACAAATGGAGGTGAGAGAATTGTGATTGCAATAGTATCAGTGCTTTTCGGACATCCGAATTGATCGATATAGCTTACAAAATAGTCGCCTGCGATATTAACCGTAATTGTCGATGTCGTATCAAAAGTTGACCATATAAAGTTAGTTCCAGGCTCTGTGGACAATTCAACTTCGCCTCCCTGACAAAATGCAGCCGGTCCGTTTGCGTTTACAAGCGGCGGAATATTGTCATAGGCAACTGATCTTGGGTCAGAGTAATTTACACAACCAAACGAATCTGTAATTCGAATAAAATAAACTCCTTCGTTAGTTGCATAATAGAAAGAATCAGTTGCATCATCGATAATAAAAGAATTGAAATCATCGGCTGTATACCATTGCAATTGATATGTTGAATCGACCAATGCAGATATTCTCAAGCTATCTCCTTCACAAACATAATCTACAGGAGGAGCAAATAAAATTGGAGGCAGTGGATTGGCATGAATCGAGTCGATGTAAACTATATCTGAATCAGAAGAACAATAATTTGTTGCTTTAAGCTTGTAAGTACCTTCTATTGAGGGTACCAAATGATTTGTAGTCTCGCCTGAAATCAATGTATCATTAAGGAACCATTGATATTGAATTGTAAAATCTCCTAAATATGAATTTTGAAGTTCTACTGCAAAACAAATACCCATTGTATCAGGTCCTATTGAAACCTGAGGAGTGCTTGCAAAATAACAGGGGTAAAAATTTGTTTCGGAAACATTACCAAGGGTATCGGTTATAGTTGCACTATAATTACCTGTTGCTCTGACAACTATTGATTCAACTGTATCAGCAGATGACCAAAGGATAGTACATGAAGGATCAGGAGTAGGACGTATACTCAGAGTCAGTGAATCGCCTGAACAAAAATATGTACCTGTTCCAAGAATATCATATTGTGAAGGTGCATTTCCGGTTGAATCGACAACCGTGAAAAATATTCTGTTTGGCTCAAATCCACTAGTCGTTCCTAAAATTGCAAAATTGCTATCCGAAGTTTGTTCCAGATGAAGTGCTATTTCATTCAATGTAGATCCGATCTTTTTACTGCACAAGCTATCTCCGTTTGCATCACAACGAACAAATAGAATATCATTTTGATTTAGCAAAACCAAATCCGGAATCGTAGCAATTACAGCAAAACCACCGTCGATAGTTTGTAATGCCTGAACAGTGGATTCATTAAATGCTGTTCCAAATTCGTTTGTCCACATCACATCGCCGTTGGAATTTATTTTGATGAGATATGTATCCATTTGCCCGGCATTATTATGATTACCGCTAATGATACAACCTCCATCATTGGTTGGAGAAATTGATACTGTCTGGACATTAAATTCAAAAAGAGAATCAAGTTGAACCGCACCACTTGCATTGAATTTCCGGATACTGGAAACTTCAAAATCATTTGTGGAGAGTATGTATAAAAATCATAGTAACTCAGTGAGAAAAAATCTCCTGTATTCGATTTAACCATACTATGATTATTGATCAGTGAACCATCATAGCCAACAAATTCAGTCCACCTTGTTGTCAGGTCCTGATTTAAACGATAGATAGAATAATAATTAGTAGAAATGAATCCATCGGTATAGATCGTGATGGCGGCTGATGAATCCTCAGTTTTAACAATTCCTACACCACTGGTACCCCAACCATCCAAAGGCGGAAACGCTTGTGAACTGATGAAATTTCCGGCGGAGTCTAAAAGAAGAACTTCTGCAAGGGCACTATATACTATGCCGGCATGAGTGCCAATTATAGCAATATTACCGTTGTCAAGAACAGTTAAGCCATAGGTATAGGCACTAAACGCGTCTGAATATTGCTTTTCCCAGATCTTGTTTCCGCTTTTATCGACTTTAAATATATAGTATCCTTTGGTGTTGTAGGTAGTATCATTTGCCGTCCCGGCTATGATAAAACCGTCGGAAACCGATTGAAAAAACACTCCCTCACGGTCATTTCTTTCGCCGTAAGCTCTCTGAAAAAACTGAGCCATTGCAGTGTTCTGCAGGAACAAAAGACAGAAAATTGAGAAAAAAAGATGTTTCTTTATCACAAGTGGCTAAGGTAGGGCGCAAAGTTAAAAATTTCACTTGAAAAAAACATTATATAATTATAGGCAAAATGTTATTAAAAAGGCACTTTTTGAACGAATAATTAATAATTAATAGTCACTACTGTCCGATAAAATTATTTTCATTTGAAAGTAATTTCCTGAATTCAAGCCGATACTTTCAATTTTTCTTTTTTTGTTTGGCCAAAAAAAGAAACAAAAAAAGGCCACCACGCGCACCAAATCATTTGAATCTTCGATTATTGGATACATCCCTGATTAACCTTTCAAATGATTTCGCGCAGCGCGTGGACTCCCCGCACAACCACTGCTTTTTCTTTGATTAAAAAAGATGTCTGTCAACTAATTGTGGGGGCTTGCTTTAAATTTGTACTGAGAAAATTTGATTTAATGTATAATTCTCAACTAAAATTATTGAATTTAGTTTTTATCGGACACTAATGATTAATAGTGAAAATTAATAATGAATAAATAATAAAGGCTACCGTAGGTGATCATTTGCCTACGGTAGCCTTTATTATTCATTATTAATTATTAATTAATAAGGGTATTTATTCTCTGTCAATAATTTTGCTGCTACTAATCGGCGGGCATCTCTGACGTTTAGCGGTGTTGTTTTTGCAAAACGCTTTAATCCCATTAATATCATTCGTTGCTCATCACCTTCAGCGAAAGATGCAATGGCATCCTTGCCTGCTTTGTTGATCTTATCTGCAGCATCGTTGATATATATTTTCATCATTGCGATCTGCTCTTTACATGCTGCTTCGCCTCTGATACCAACCATTTTCTCTACACGTAATTGTATAGATTCACAGACGGACAGTTCAATCATCATATCGGCAATATTCATAAGCACTTCCTGTTCTTTTGCAAGTTCCATCATTAATTTTTGAACTGCTGCACCTGCGACAAGAAGTACTGCCTTCTTGAAACTTGCAATATATTTTTTCTCTTCTTCAAAAAGTTCACCACTTCCGTTTCCAAATTCGGGGATCTGCAACAGTTCATTCGCTACAGCAGTTGCCGGACCAAGAAGATCTAGCTCTCATTTCATAGCTCGTTTCAGCATCATATCAACGATGAGCATTCTGTTTATTTCATTGGTCCCTTCAAAGATCCGGTTAATGCGGGAATCACGATACGAACGATCCATAGGCGCTTCGGAACTATAACCCATACCGCCATAAACCTGCACTCCTTCGTCAACTACATAGTCTAGTACTTCACTACCATGAACCTTCAGTATAGCGGCCTCAACAGCAAATTGCTCAACGCCTTTTAATTTAGCACGACCTACTTCCATACCACCGGCAATTAAAGCGTTTGTCGCATCTTCGATATTCTGTGAGCAACGAAAAATTGCAGATTCACAAGCAAAAATTCTGATCGCTTGTTCTGCAAGTTTAAAACGAATCGCACCGTATTTTGCGATAGGTCTTCCGAATTGTTGACGCTCATTTGCGTACTTTACTGAAAGTGTACTTACTAATTTAGCACCGCCTATTGCTGCACCGGCCAATTTTACCCGACCCAAATTCAAAATGTTTACAGCGATCTTAAAACCATTTCCTCTTTCGCTAAGCATATTTTCAACAGGTACTACACAATCATTGAAGAAGACCTGGCGTGTTGAACTTCCTTTGATTCCCATTTTATGTTCTTCAGGATTCAATGAAATTCCCGGAAAGCTTTTCTCTACAATGAAGGCAGAAAGATTTTCATCTGTATCAATCTTTGCAAAGACAATAAATACATCGGCAAAACCACCATTGGTGATCCACATTTTTTGTCCATTGATAATATAATTTTTTCCATCTGCAGAAAGGACAGCTTTCGTCTTACCTGAATTTGCATCTGACCCACTACCCGGTTCTGTCAGACAATAAGAAGCTTTCCATTCACCGCTAGCCAACTTTGGAATATATTTACTTTTTTGAGCTTCATTGCCGTAATATAATATCGGCAAAGTTCCAATGCCGGTATGTGCAGCATATGCTACAGAAAATGAATGTCCGGCACCTAACACTTCAGTTGCCAGCATTCCGGTTGTAAAGTCCTTTCCAAATCCACCGAACTGTTCAGGAATTGAAATCCCTAACAAACCCAGTTCACCAGCCTTATCAAGAATTGATTGCATCAATCCTTCTTCTTGTGCATCGATTCGATCCAGATTAGGATAGACTTCCGCTTCAAGAAAATCTCTGCATGTTTGTGCTATCATCAATTGTTCTTCATTCCATTGTTCAGGAATAAAAACATCTTCAGCTAAAGTTTCTTTTATTAAAAATTCACCGCCTTTGGTTCCTTTTTTAGTATCTAACATTGTTATTCTTTTAAAGATTTTGAATTAACTTATAATAACTCATAAATGCCTGCAGCACCTTGTCCGGTACCGACACACATCGTCACGATTCCATACTTCTGCTTTCTACGTTTCAATTCACTAAAAAGTTGAACTGATAATTTCGCCCCACTGCAACCTAGTGGGTGACCTAAAGCAATTGCACCGCCATTTACATTGACTATAGACTGATCCATTTCAAGGGTACGCATAACAGCCAATGACTGAGACGCAAAAGCTTCGTTCAATTCGAATAATTGAATATCACTCAACTTCATGCCTGCATGCTTCAGAACTTTAGGGATGGCTTCGATCGGACCAATTCCCATCACTCTTGGTTCAACGCCAGCAACAGCATAATCAACCAGTCTGGCAATTGGTTTTACATTCAATTGCTTCAACATTCTTTCACTCACAATAATAACGAATGCTGCTCCATCACTGGTTTGAGAGGAATTACCCGCAGTCACTGAACCACGTGCATCAAAAACCGGTTTCAAAGTTGCCATTTTCTCTAAAGTAGAATCTGCACGGGGACCTTCATCAGTATCTACGACAAATTCGCGAGTCTTTCTTTTTTCTTTTTCATCAAGATAAACTTCTTGTACAGTAACAGGAACAATTTCATCTTTGAACTTTCCATCACGAATAGCGGCAACTGCTTTCATATTCGACTCAAAGCCGAAACGATCCTGATCTTCTCTGGAAACTTTATATTCTTTCGCAACTGCTTCAGCAGTTAGTCCCATACCCCAATAATAATCAGGTTTCTCCTGTACAAATTTGAGATTCGGAACGATCTTCCATCCGCCAAATGGAATTGGAGACATACACTCTACTCCCCCGGCAATTATACAATCAGCCATTCCTGCATGAATCTTAGCAGAAGCAATTGCAATGGTCTCTAAACCGGAAGCACAATATCTGTTCACAGTCATTCCCGGAACTTTAACCGTATCCAAACCCATAAGAGAGATCATTCTCCCTATGTTTAATCCTTGTTCCGCTTCCGGTGTCGCATTCCCAACAATGACATCATCAATTTGTTCTTTATCAAGATTTGGTACTTCAGTCAACAGATGTTTTATCACCGTTACAGCAAGATCATCAGGACGCGTTGTTTTAAAAACTCCTTTCGGTGCTTTTCCAACGGCAGTACGGTGAGCTGCGATTATATATGCATTCATGATTAACTTTTTTCTAAACTAAATTTTTTATTTTTTCGGCTCAGACTTAGCCGGTGTTGCAGTTGTGGCAGGAGTTGTACTTGGTTTAGTACTTGGTTTTGCACCGGGAATAACAGGAGTTCCGCCTTTCTTGTCGGCTGCTTTCTTTTCAGCTGCTTTCTTTTCTTCATCAGCTTTCTTCTTAGCAGCTTCTAATTGCTCAACATTGATTCCGTCTTTATAGGTAGCTTGACCAACAACAGCACCCTTGCGACTATAGGATTTCCAGACGCCATCTTTCTTTCCGTTTTTATATGAACCTTCTTGTCGAACAGAACCATCTTCAAAATACTTCGTCCATTTACCGTCTTTTTTCCCGTCTTTGTAAGCTCCTTCCAGGTTCACTTGTCCGGAGAAAAAGTATTTGGTATACTGCCCGTCTTTTACACCGGCCAGGTATTCCGTTTCCTCTCTTGGTTTATCGTAGCTGAAAAATTTTCTTTCCACTCCTTCTTTCTGGTCGTTGACGAAATCTATTTCTGCGATCTTATCGCCAAATGTGTTAAAGAACATCCATTGCCCTTGTTTGCGACCGATCTCATCTGTTTTATTTCTATGCTTTTCTTTACCTGGTGCATATTTGGGCTCCTCTTCTGATCCTTGAGCAAAGATCATAATCGGAAACAACGCCAGCAGTATGAGCAACTGCGCCTTTCGATTGAAGATCATTTTACTTATTGTGTGTATCATGTTATTGATGATTGTTAATTTCTTAATGGTTTGCCTGATGTTAAAATACTTTGAATTCTCTCCAGAGTTTTCTTTTCTCCACATAATGATAGGAATGCCTCCCGTTCAAGATCCAGTAAATATTGCTCTGAAACATAACTATAAGCAGATAAATCGCCACCACATAATACATATGCAAGTTTTTGCGATATTTTCTGATCATGGAGTGAAATGAAGTTCCCTGACTGCATTGAATTTGCACCTGCGTAGAACATAGCAAGGCCGCTCTTTCCAAGCACTTTCACGTCCTTTCTCTGTACGGGTTTTGTATATCCGTCATCCGCCATTTCTATCACTGCACGCTTTGATTCTGTGATCAAACGAGAAGGATTCAAAACAACTTCGTCTCTTCCCGGCTTCATTATCTTAAGATCAAATGCTTCCCATGCACTGGTTGATACCTTTGCCATTGCGATATTCATGAAATATTCTTTCATAACAAGTTCATCAATACTGCCGTCAACGAAAGCATCACTGGCACGCACAGCAAACTCTTTACTTCCACCACCTCCGGGAATCAATCCAACACCAAACTCCACCATACCAATATATGTTTCTGCTGATGCAACTACTTTGTCAGCATGTAGCGACATTTCGCATCCACCTCCAAGTGTGAGTGCATGAGGTGCAACTACAACAGGGATGCTACTGTATCGAACTCGCATATTCATATTTTGAAATGCACGGATGGCCATATCAATTTCATCGTATTCCTGTTCTATGGCAAGCATGAATACCATGGCCAGATTTGCTCCGGCTGAAAAATTCTGGCCTTCATTTGCAATTACCAAACCGCGAAAATCTTTTTCTGCTGTTTCAATAGCAATATTCACCCCTTGTATAACTTCACCGCCAATCGTATTCATTTTCGTATGGAACTCAAGATTTAGAACTCCATCGCCGATATCTGTCAATGTACTTCCTTGATTTTTCCAAACGATCTTCTCACGATAGGCATCCAAAAGAATAAAATTCTCTGAACCCGGTTTTATCTTATAGGTTCCATCAATTGAATAAAAATACAATTGACCGTTATTATACTTATAGAATTTTTTATTCCCGCTAGCGACGAAATCCTTTACCCAACTTGCAGGCTTATGTCCTGATTTCTCCATTAAAGCAACAACTTCTGCTGCACCTAGAATATCCCAGATCTGAAATGGACCTGTTTCCCAGCCAAAGCCTGCACAAATTGCATCGTCTACCTTATAAAGTTCTTCGGCTGCTTCCGGAATACGGTTAGAAATGTAGGCGAATAATGAACAAAAAGATTCACGATAAAATTCACCTGCTTTATCTTTCCCTGCAAAAGAACTTTTATCCTGTCTTTGAAATTGTCAATAGTTTTTGTCTGATCAAGGGTTGCAAACTTTACTTTTGATTTAGGAACATATTCGAACGTCTTCAAGTCAAGTGTAAGGATCTCACTTTTCCCTGTAGCATTTTTCACCTTCTTGTAAAAACCCTGATTCGTTTTATCACCAAACCATTTTTGCTCAACCATTTTCTGAACAAAAGCAGGTAATCGAAATGCCTCCCTTGCTTCATCATTCGGACAACGATCATAAACATCATTGGCGACTTTCACCATTGTATCTAATCCAACAACATCAGTAGTCCTAAACGTTGCGGATTTTGGCCGACCTAAGATCGGACCGGTAAGCTTGTCAATTTCATCGACAGTCAATCCCATTTTATCAACAAGGTGCAACAACGACATTATCGAATAGACTCCAATTCTGTTAGCTATGAATGCAGGAGTGTCTTTACAGATCACTGTTGACTTTCCTAAAAACACATCGCCGTAATTTTCAAGGAAAGAAATTACTTCCTGATCAGTATCTGCTGTCGGTATAATTTCAAGCAACCTGAGATAACGTGGTGGATTAAAAAAATGTGTTCCACAAAAGTGTTTTTTAAAATCATCACTTCTGCCTTCAGCCATCAAATGAATTGGAATCCCTGAAGTATTTGAAGTAATCAAAGTCCCCTGCTTTCTATATTTTTCGACTTCAGTAAATACTGATTTTTTAATGTCTATATTTTCAATTACTGCTTCCAGGATCCAGTCACTAGAAGCGATTTCTTTCATATTATCGGTAAAATTACCCGTACGAATCCTAGATGAAAAGGATTTTTTATAGATCGGCGATGGATTAGCTTTCAAAGTTGATTGCAATGCTGCATTTACTATACGGTTTTTTACAGCAACTGAATCAAGAGTCAATCCTTTTTTTATTTCCTCTTCATTTAATTCTTTTGGAGCTATATCGAGTAAAAGTACTTCAATGCCTATGTTAGCGAAATGAGAGGCGATTCTGCTTCCCATAATTCCACTTCCAAGAACAGTAACTTTTTTAATATTTCTTTTCATATTATTTTCAATCGAATTAATTTATTCTGAATACATTTTCTCTATCCGAGAATTGTATTTTTCATTGATTATTTTTCTCTTCAATTTCAGAGTAGCAGTTAACTCGCCACTATCCACAGTCCACTCATCTGAAAGCAAAATGAATTTTTTGATCTGCTCTGACTGACCGAAATCCAAATTGTAGTGATCTACTTCTTTCTGTATTCTATCGACGACTTCTAATTTCGATACCACGTCACTTTTTGAAGTGAACGGTATATTGTGAATTTCACACCACTTTTTAAGATGTGTAAAATCCGGTACGATCAAAGCAGATGGAAACTTTCTGTTTTCGCCAATGACCATGATCTGCTCAATAAACAAAGATTCTTTGAATTTATTTTCCAATGCCTGGGGAGCAACATATTTACCACCTGAAGTTTTGAAAATTTCCTTTTTCCTATCTGTTATTTTCAGATAATGACCTTCAATAAAACAACCTATGTCACCTGTATGAAACCAACCTTTATCGTCAATAACTTCCGCCGTAAGATCAGGTCGATTGTAATATCCTTTCATCACATTTGGACCTTTGCAAAGGATTTCACCATCTTCAGCGATCATTACTTCTACACCTTTGATGACAGGACCTACAGTGCCAAAAGCACTACCACGAGGTTCAAGATTATTTACTGCAATCACCGGTGAGGTTTCTGTTAAGCCATACCCTTCAAGAACATTAATACCTGCAGACCAGAAAACTCTTGCAAGTCGGGGCTGTAAAGCAGCTCCACCACTTACGATCACTCTTACATTCCCTCCTAAAGCTTCCCGCCATTTTGAGAATATTATTTTATTGGCTAGCTTAAGTTGAAATTCATACCAACTTCCATTCTTGCCATCCTTTTCATATCTGAGTCCAAGATCAAGTGCCCAGAAAAATAATTTATGTTTTATTCCTTTAAGTTCTTTTCCAGTATTCACAATTCTATCGTACACTTTTTCCAACAACCTTGGTACTGTAGAAAACACTTGCGGTTTTATTTCTTTAAGATTTGCGCCAATCAATTCAATGCTTTCTGCATAATAGATGGAAACTCCTATGTACATGTAAAGGTAAGTGAGCATCCTTTCATAGCTGTGACATAGCGGCAGAAAACTCAGAGCGCGATCACCGGGACCTACAGGGCATAAATGTTCACTTGCAAGAACATTGCTAACAATATTGTTATGCATAAGCATAACTCCCTTTGGAGTTCCAGTAGTACCGCTGGTATATAAAATCGTAGCGACATCGAGTGGTTGAACTGCATTCATCAGTTCATTTACATCAATTGTTGAACTGCGCCCTTTTACTATCAGGTCATTATAATTTGGAACATTCGGCAGTTGATCAATTGAATAAATTTCCAATAAAGAAGGCACCTTTGAACGAACAGCATTTACTTTATCATACAATTGTTTATCGCCTGCGAACACCAATTTAGCTTTGCAGTCATTCAAAATAAATGCGATTTCTGATTCAGACAAAGTAGTATAAATTGGAACATTAATTATTCCACCTTGTAGCATTGCAAGATCAAGAATATTCCATTCAGGCCTATTAGCTGCAATCATTGCTACAGCATCACCTTTCTCAATTCCAATTGCAAGGAGTCCTTTAGTGATTAAATTCGCATTGTCAATAAATTCGTCTGTCGACCAGGCTTTCCAATCACCATTGATTTTACCTACTAAGGATTTACTTGCTGCGAACTTTTCTTTTTGACGTCTTGGTATGTCAAATATCCGGGTAACGTTGACCATGTGTTGTAATCAATACAACAACAAGGAGCCATAAATGGATCCTTGTTGTTGCAAATCTATATCGTGCCAAATTATAGTTTTTAGCCTTTCCCAAGCAAAAAATCTATTTTTTTTATTCATCGTTTGTTAACAATTTCAACTGTAAAAGCCGGATATGTTTTATAACTTTTACCAACAAATAAACTTAGGTTTGTAAATCAATAGTTATGATAAAATGAAATTCAAAAACGACCTCACAATTGCCCTAAATATTCGTTTCCCGCTGGTTATGGCCCCAATGTTTTTAGTGACCACGATACCAATGGTAAAAGAAGCGGTTTCTGCAGGAATTTTAGGCAGTTTTCCTTCCTTGAACTTCAGAAATGAAGGCGAACTTGAAGGTGTTTTAGATGAGATGAATCAGTTTATGTTATCCCGTTCGGGTCAGCAAGGAAATTATGGAGTTAATATTATAGTTCAAAAGGCTAATCCCTGGGCAAAAAAACATCTGGAGATCTGTCTGAAAAGGAAAGTCCCCGTCATCATCACTTCTCTGGGAAATCCGGAAGAAGCGATCAAAGGCGCCCATGCTTATGGAGGAAAAGTGTTTTGCGATGTAACTAATTTGATTCACGCAAAAAAATGCGCCGATCTTGGTTGTGATGGTTTTGTTGCTGTAGGCCAAGGGGCTGGTGGACATGCAGGGCCCTATCCGGTAAGTATGTTAATTCAAGCCCTCAAAAGAGAATTTCCTAAGGTCCCGATTTTAGCAGCCGGAGGAATTGCTAATGGTGCTACACTATTGAGTGCGATTTCTGCAGGCGCCTCTGTAGGTTATAGCGGGACAATTTTTATTGCAAGTACAGAAGCAACTGTTTCGAAAGAATATAAAGAAGCAATCGTACATTCTCATATGGAAGATATTACGTTGACTGAAAGAATAAGCGGCACGCCTTGTACGATCATCAATACAGAATTCGCAAAAAAAATCGGAACTCAGCAGAACTGGTTTGAAAGATGGATGAGTAAGAATCCGCGCACTAAAAAATATTTCAAAATGATCATTCAGCGCCGTGGATTTACATGGCTGGAAGAAGCAGTTAAACCGGGCAATTATAACAATCTTTGGTGTGCGGGACAAACTGTTGAACTTATTCAAAAAATACAACCTATTAAAGAAATTGTAAGTGAAATGGAGAAGGAGTTCTATGAAGCATATTCAAAAGTTCAAGGACAAATTTCAAACTAAAAATTGCATCCAATGAAAAACATTCACAACCTGATGCTAAAAGCTGAATCTTCTCCTTTCAAAAGAAGAATTCTGCAATTTGTTCTTAGTTATGCAATACCGTTTAACAGACCGCATGGTTTTAAAATAAAAGAAGTTTTTACGGATGGTTTTCATATTGTTCTACCCTATTGGAAAATTAATAGAAATCACATCAAAGGAATTCACGCTTGTGGACTTGCCACTCTTTCTGAATTTGTTTCAGGTTTGACCTTGATGAAAGTTCTAGGTAGAAATGACCTTCGAATCATCATGAAAGACATGAAAATGACCTATCATTTTCAAGCTAAGAAAGACGTTTCTGCAATTGCACATTTAACTCCGGCTATTCTTGAGCACGATGTTTTTACTCCATTAAAAACACAAGATTCGGTATTCTATCTGATGAAAATTGAAGTTTACGACAGTGACAAAAATCACATTTGCACTGGAGAAATAAACTGGCAGTTGAAAAAGTGGGATAAGGTAAAAACGGTTTAAGCTGGAGTCAAAAAGGTAATTGTTCATAGGTTAAAGGTCAAGTGTCAAGGGTAATAGCGAAAGTGGCGGATTGCTCATTATTAATTATTCACTATTAATTATTCATTATTCATTCAATGTTTAAGGGGCTGACATACAGTTTTACAATTCTTTTTATTTTATTACTAGTAAACTTATCGTTAAATGCCCGCTTTGCAGCTGACGATTATTATTTTCTATACCTTAATATGAATTATGGTCCTGTTGGCGGAACAATTTTTCAGTATATGGATTTCAGCGGAAGATGGTTATGTCATTTCATAAGTTTGCTCGCCCTAAACCTTTCAGGATTCAGGTTTTTTTGCCGGCCTATTTTGTATTCACGTTTGCAATGCTATATCTTATTTTGTCATCTTTATTCTATAAAATCTACACTTACTATGATATAGACGAAAATGATTTTAATAGCGACTTACCGCCACTACTATTACTGGCTTCCTTTATTTTGTGTTCATTTTCAGTTGGCGAAAATTGGTTCTGGTTCATTAGTGTGAGTACATACATTTGGAGCATCAGCTTCTCGCTGTTACTCGTTAATTTATACATTAATAACAAAAAAGATTCTACAAACCGGCTCTGATTATTTTGCCTCTTTGTATATCGGGAGTGCATCAGAATCGTATGCATTGCTTATGATCATTTTCTCTATACTCTACATTATTTTTAAGATCAGAACAGAAGGAATAGAAACTTTTAAATCAGATCCAAAGCAAAAGACACTAATAACTTCACTAATACTGATTTTCATTTCATTCTTAATTTCCACTTTATCTCCGGGAACATTTCACCGTAATGACCTCTTGCCCTCACTTTCACTTTTACAAAAATCAGAAGTATTGATCAAGTCATTTGCGAAAATATTTATTCAGTACCTGCCTTCAAAGCTATTTCTGTTTATTCTATTCGGGGTTCCATGGATCCGGTTCGGATTCTATATACAGGAGATAACTTCAATGACAACTAAGAACGTACTTAAAAACATTGGTCTTACAATGTTATTTACCGTTTTAGCGATTCTTATCTCTCTACTGCCGACCGTTTTTATCCTTGGAGAAATGGGGCCGGCAAGAGCACTTTCAATGATCACTTTAATAATGACAGCCGCAACTGCCATAACGTTTACATTATTTGGAATGATGATCCGAACAGAATCTGAAATCATAAAAATCACCTCGGTTTCTTTTTTCCTGCTTATCACCTATTTATTCTTTGTTAATATTAAAGAATATAGTGTCACATCCCTCTATGCTAAATTGTACGACGAAAGAACTGCAAGAATAAATGAATTGAAAAACGCAAATTTTACAGGCATCGCAGAACTTCCACCGCTCCCACCATCCGGAATGCTATACAATGCTGAATTATCAATCGACACTTCATATTTCGTAAATCAACACTGGAAAAAAGGTCTGGATTTAAAATATAATGTCGTACTTGCGGAATAATTCTTATAAATTAAAAATAGTATAAAATGATTCGTATTCTTCGAGCGATCTGGGGGATCTATGGACTGGTGATCTTTGTTGTCACACTTATTCTGGCTATAATTTTTTACTTTGTTATTTTTACAATTGCAGACAAAAAGAATGCAGCAAGTATTGCGCATAAGTATATTTCCAGAAATTGGGCACGTACACTTTTTATTTTTTTTGGTATTCGTTTAAAAATAAAGAACAAACATTTACTTAAAAAAGAACAGACATATGTATTTGTCGCCAACCATCTTTCTCAGCTTGATATTCCCGCAGATGCAATTGCAACGGAACACGTTTTCAAATACCTTGCAAAAGAAGAATTGACAAAAATTCCATTGATGGGTTATATTATTCGGAACTTGTATATTTCTGTTAATCGAAAAGATAAATTTGCCCGTGCCAAAAGCATGGAAAATATGCAGAAAAATATCCGTGACGGAATTTCAGTATTTATTTTTCCTGAAGGCACGCGTAACAAAACTACAGAACCATTACTCGAATTCAGAGATGGTGCATTCAGGCTTGCTATCGAAGCACAAGTTCCAATTGCTGCCCTCACTTTGCTTAACACCGGTAAATTACTCTCCCCTCAACGTCAGATCGAACTTTCGCCGGGAACGATTACTTGTGTCTGGTCAGAGCCAATACCAACACTTGGCATGACTCAAGATGATATTCCGGCCTTGAAAGAAAAAGTAATTACAGAAATGAAAAGAATACTTAAAGCGGGAAAATAGTAACATCCCATCATTTCAGTTTCAATTCGCCCACACCAGACTTCAGTGACCTTTCATTTCTATCTATTGACCAAATTTCACACAGATAAATTTGCAGACCAGGTAACTAATTTTATATTTGGATGATCACAATAGCATCATTGTGGTGAAAGTCACTATCTCTCAATCTACTAATCTGTTTATGAACAAATTTTACTTATTTGCTCTCATTAGCTTTTGCGCGATTTCAGCCCAAGCACAATTTTTACCCGAATCTGATCCACATCGAGGAGTTTATCTCGATCATTTCTTACGCTTCTGGCCCGGAACTTCAAATGTGGACACCTCAAGATCGATCCTGGGAGTCGATAAAGACTTTGACGGAGTATTTGAAAAAGAAGATGCTGTTTTAAGATATGCATGTGAAAACCATATCACCTATTTGACTATGTACGATATGCACCGGACTATAGGAACAAGCAAATTGATCTGGAATGAAAACACCCATCAGTTTGAAAATCCCGAGAAACATCTTTGTCGTTTTATTGAAAAAGCACGAACATTATATGGCGTCACTCAGATTGGAGCAGTTGGAGGTTCCACTAACTTTTTTGACAGCCTAAGTACTTTTCTAGATCGGTATCCGGTTACAGCTCCTATTCGATTAAATGACGAAATTAAGTCCTCGCCGTATTTTAACAGCCGACTTGCTTCTGTCGAAACCAACTCTTATCCATCAAGAGAAGCCCAACAATCCGCAGAATACCTTAAACAATGTATTCGCATCATGAATTTTAATTCAACGAACAATTGTCAAAGCGATATTGATGTCATCAATGTTGAATACGAATTCTGGGGAGATTGCAGCGGAACTTTTACCGACTTCACTGAAATTGCTGAATCGATGAAGGCACTAAAGGATGATTACAACGCAACACATCCAAATAACCCAATGATCACAGAGGCATATCTTGCCTTCTTATATTATTGCGGGGCTCAACAAAGCCAAGTCACACAAACTATTGATGGTTGCAGTAATTGCTCACCGTGTTCCACATGTGCAAATCCACACGAACCATTAATCGATAGAGTTCTCTATTCTGTGCTTCAAGGCAATCCGTATTATTTCTCTTTTGCTGACCAAAATTATTTCGAACAAGCAGTTACACAAGACAGCACAGACTTTCATCCGATGTTATATTCTGAATCGATGAATTTCGGTGGCGGATTCGATTTCTTTGGACCATGGTTCACACAAGCACCAACAAATACGATTTTCTTTTCAGAAGAATACTATTTCTATCATTGGCTGATGATGTCAGGTTCTGCTTTAGGACAACCTAAACAAAATGATGTACAAAGCGGCGGTGTGCAATGGTTTTCACAATCATACATGGTTGGACATTTAGATCATCCAAGGATGATCCAAACTCCAGGTCCATTTTGCAGTAACGGCGACTCTACCCTTATCACTTTAGATTATTATGGACCTGATGAACCAGGTACTGATTATACATTCTTTATAACCAGAGATTCGGATAGCACAATTGTTTATCCGCGTTCAGGAATCGAACAGACGGGAACTTCGATAAGTACAATTAGTAATCCGGCATATCGTTCAATCAATTTCAAAGATACTTTGATATTTCCAAAATGTTATTTACCGGATGGAGAGTACACAGCAACTTTGAATTTAAATTATAATCACAGTACAGGTTGCAGTTATTCATCTTCGGCAAAGATCAGTATAAGCCCTCAACCTAAAATTGTATTAGTCGGCGATAGTGTCTTTTGTGAGGGGAATACAACATTTCTTACTGCACCAACAGGTGGATTTTATGCTTGGTATAAAAACGGAAGAATTATTCCCGGTGCAAACATCAGTACTCTTTCAGTTGGCGAAGATGGCGACTATTATTGTATCGTAACAGGAACTACTTGCAATGGCACTTCAAATACGATCCACATAACTGTTCATCCTAATCCAACAGCATCATTAAATGTAACCTGTAATGGCAATGGTACTTATACTTTGAAAACTGATCTTGAAGCAGCGAATGCAAGTTCAACTGATCAAACCGGAGCTTCCGGAGTTACATTCTTGTGGAGTACAGGTGAAATAACGGATCAGATCGTTCTTCCCATTCCGAGTTCTACTGACAGAATTTATGTTACGATCACTGACAGATATACAGGCTGCACAAGATTAAGACATACTGCATTACTACCTGTACCAAATACATCCATTGTCCCGACGATCACTATTAACACAGTACCATCTTCACCGTGTTCATCGGATGGCTCGATAACAGCAGTTGCAAATGGTGCTACCGGAACGACAGATTTTTTCTGGTCGAATGGCGCAACTACTGCAACAATAAGTAATTTGTCACCGGGAGTTTACTCATGTGTAATGACCATGTATGCAAATCCTTGTTCAGCAGAGGCGACAGTGACACTGGGAACTTTACCAAGTACAGGCCCGACAATTACTCCAACAATCACCGATGCAAGTTGTGTGAACAGAAACGATGGCGCTATTTCACTTGCAATTTCAGGTGGCAATCCACCATTTAGTTTCAACTGGAAAAATATCCCTAACGAAAATGGTTATAATCCATATTTTCAAAATCAAAGTCAGCTTTATTCAGGAACCTACACTTTGAATCTTACTGATAATAATGGATGCAATTTCACTTACAATTTCGATGTAAATTATCAAAACACGATTCCGATTGCTACCTATGTAACCACACCTGTTACCACTTGCGGTACGAATAACAATGGCAGCGCAACAATAACAGTAACAAGTGGCAGTGGACCTTTCCAATACCTGTGGAATGATATCAATCAACAAACGACTGCAACGGCTAATAATCTTCCGGCGGGAACTGTTCAAGTTGAAATTACTAATTCAAATGGATGTGTTTCTATTTATAATGTAAGTGTTCCAACGCAACAAATATCGATGGCTTCTACTCTTCTGGATTCATCATCACTCACAACTACATGTGCAGGGATTTCAGATGCAAATATCTATTTAAATGTAACCGGAGGAATTGAACCTTATAGTGTCAATTCACCATGGAGCATTGACTCCAATTTTATTTATGTAGAGAATTTATCTGATACTACACTTTCATTATTAATTACAGATGATAACGGATGCAATGTCCAACAAAATTTCACGATTACGGAGCCCATCTTTTCGCTATCGACAACATCAACGGCATCAACTTGTATTGGTTGTCCGAATGGTAAACTACTAACTACGCCAAATGGTGGAGTACCGCCTTACACTTATCAATGGACGCCGGCAAATGGTACAATGGATGGAGACACTATTGTTGGACTTCTTTCCGGAGTTTATACGGTTTGTATTTCTGATGCGAATAATTGTTCGATTTGTGTAATTGATACAATTACAGAAGAACCCACAGCTATTTCTGGAAATGCTACAACAGAAGATATTATAATTTTCCCAAATCCTAATACAGGGGAATTTACAATAAAGTCAGAATTATTCATAACGAAAGTATATTCACTCCAAATCACAGATATTCAAGGACGAATTACATTTTTCAATTCCAAATTGAAAGAAGAGACTAATCAAATACGCTCTTTTCTGAACAAAGGTGTTTATATAGTAGTTATAACGTTTGACAATCAAACAATTCTCAGAAAGCGGATTGTCATTATTTAGTTCGTTCTTGAAAATAACAAGCATTTCTCTTAAACCAATCTACCACTTTCTTGTTACCTTTGCAGACATTAACTAAACATTATGTACCGCAATACTCAACATTGGATCAAAACGCTGGAAGAAAAGGCGAATTGGTCAGGATCAAAGAATACGTAAATCCTGAATTGGAAATTACTGAGATCACTGATCGAATCTCAAAGCAATATGGTCCGGCGCTTTTATTTGAGAATAACGGAACTAACTTTCCGCTTTTGATCAATTCCATGGGAACTGAACAAAGAATGGCTTGGGCTCTTGGAGTTGAAAAACTAGATCATGTTGCCGCAGAGATCGAGACGTTGATCAAACAACTTACCACTCCAAAAGACAGTATTCTCGATAAATTAAAAATGCTTCCTACTCTTGGTTCAATTGCTTCGTGGATGCCAAAAGTGGTCAGTGGAAAAGGAGAATGTCAGGAAGTAGTGCAAATGGATCCTGACATCACAAAATTTCCTGTACTAAAATGCTGGCCGGAAGATGGTGGACCGTTTTTAACTTTGCCTATCATACATACAAAAGATCCGCTAACGGGTTTGCGAAATGTCGGACTTTACCGTATGCAGGTCTTCGATCCAAAAATGACAGGAATGCATTGGCACAGACATAAAGTTAGCGCACGTCATTTCAATGAATACAAAAAGCTAGGACAAAAAATGCCTGTTGCAGTGGCTCTTGGTGGTGACCCTGTTTATGCATATTCCGCTACTGCTCCTCTACCCGATGGAGTTGATGAATATATGTTAGCCGGATTTATCCGCAAGAAAAAAAGTTGAACTCGTTCAATGTCTTACACAAGATGTACAAGTGCCGGCTGATGCAGATATTATCATTGAAGGTTATGTAGACCCAAGTGAAGATTATATTCTTGAAGGTCCATTCGGTGATCATACCGGCTACTACTCGCTTGCAGATCTGTATCCGCGTTTTCATATCACATGTATTACCCATCGTAAGAACGCTGTCTATCCTGCAACTATTGTTGGCATTCCACCGCAAGAAGATGCATGGATCGGTAAAGCAACGGAAAGAATTTTCTTAGTGCCGATTAAAATGACAATGGTTCCTGAGATCGTCGATATGGTATTGCCTGTAGAAGGCGTATTTCATAATCTTGTAATTGTAAAGATAAATAAGGATTATCCCGGACAAGCAAGTAAAGTAATGCATAGTCTTTGGGGTGCCGGACAAATGATGTTCACCAAGATGATGGTTGTTGTAGATGGCGATGTAAATATTCATGACAATGCAGCTGTTGCTAAATATGTCAGCGAAAATTTTGATCCTGCTCATGATATCCATTTTACGCAAGGTCCGGTCGATGTTCTTGATCACAGTTGTTCAGTAATGGCATTTGGTGGAAAGATCGGCATCGACGGAACAAAGAAAACGCATGAAGAACTTTCAGGAAGAGTGCCCTTCAACAAATCCGATTCTACTGCATTAAATATTGCAGAGATAATTCGCGAATTTCCGGAGATCAAAGCCATCAATGATAAAGTTATGCGTGCCGGAATTTCAATTCTGTTTTTATCTATAGAGAAAAACAGAAAAAACCATGTGAAAGAAATTTCGAAGATACTTTTAGCACGAAAAGACTTTTCAGGAATAAAAATCATTGTATTCCTCGAACACACTTTTGATATTAGCGATACTGCCGATGCAGTATGGAGATTTGCAAACAACGTAGATCCGAAACGAGATCACTTGCTGGTGGAAGATGAAGCCGGTGTCACTCACCTATCACTCGATGGAACTCGTAAAACAAAAGAATTCGACAACTTCGATCGCGACTGGCCAAACATTCTGGCATCTGACGATAAAACCATTGCACGAATTGATGAGATCTGGGATAAACTTGGCCTAGGGAAGTTTATTGAATCGCCTTCGAAGAAGTATAGAGAGCATTTGTACGAAGGTGGTGCAGTGGCGAAATAATAAATCCTTATTTCTTGTATGGATCATGTGCCGTTCGCACAATTAATTTAAAGTCGTCGATGCGAAATTTTTCGCCTCCGGGATTATAAAAATAAGCAGTCAGCTTATCGCCTTTATTTACTTTACGTGGAAATTCACCGCAAGTCATGATCGTGTACCACTTCCCTCCTTCTCTGCAATAATCAGTAAAGATTGAATTATGATATTGATACGAATGCGTTGAATCATCGAATGCAATAACAAGCGAAGCCTTTTCCGGCATTTTATCAAAATAAACTTTTGCAGAGAAGGTTGCATATCTGACATCAGAATCCGGAATCTCATCTATACTTTGCTTTACTGAAGTACTGAATAATTTTGTGCTATCCATCCACTCAGAATTTCTTCCTGAATAAGAAATTTCACTATTTGCATTCGCCGGATTTACATCTCCTAAATCATAATTATTGAAATAGGTATAGATCACGCTATCTGCTTTCACTCCACCTTCAGTTTTTGAATACAGATATGAAGTGGCATTGAAATAGATCTTCTTACTTTTCAAAAACGGATACTTAGTTTGAATCACTTCCTGAATTTCATATGGATGAAAACTATTTGTCCATGCAAAACCAAATTCATCGGCAGTGCAGGTGTCAACAATTTGCAGCAATCGTGCATAGTCTTTTGGACCTTCCAGTTTAAAAATGATCTTGCGTGGCTTTGTATCCAGTTTGGTATAGTAATAATCAAAATAAGCCGTATTGATCACATTCACAACAACAGGAACATTTTCAGGAAACTCATTTACATCCTCAGCAATCTCTTTAAATACGCCAAAGTGATTCTTTGAATAAAATCCAGAAGCTATCAAACTATACAATCCAACCACTAAAAATACACTGATCACAACTACCTGATGATTCATCAAAATTCTAGGTGTAAACGAAAAAATGAAAATGAAAACAAATGGTAATACAAATAACAACGTAGAGAACTGAATCACCGGATGTCCTAGTACAGAATAAAGATAAGCCAGCAAGAACACAAACGTAAACCAGAAAATAGAAAGAAATCTCCACCGCCAGGTATTAACCGATTGAACAGGGTAAATAATCCCCAACACCAACCAAATTACAGTTATTCCCAATAACCAAAACGAATTATTGAATATAGTAAAAAGAAATCTAACAAAATGTTTTTTCAGGCGGAGCCAACCAACCTCCTATATCACCTGTCTTCATTTGTTCCTGAAAGATCCTTAACTCCGGAATAAAAGACACTAATGCTACTATTCCACCGATCAGATAAACTTTCAAATCGATTTTTTTAACAAAAAACAATCCGCTAAGTCCAAGTATCCCTGCAAATGCAAAACTGAAATAATGATTATGAATACATAAAATCGAACCGATCAACCATACCCACCAATACTTCATCTTTCTTGTTCCTTCTTCATTGAACAAGAAATAAGTCCAACCGTAAGTTGCCAGTAAACAAAAGAACATCCCTGTACTGTACATTCTTGCTATCTGTGTGTATTGCAAAACTAAAGAGCAAGTTGTGAAGGCAATTACAGAAAGCAATCCAACAAATTCATTGTACCACTTTTTACAGATCTGATACAACAAGATCGTTGAAGCGAAAGCACATAAAACAAATGGCAATCGAAGAAGAAAAGCGTTGTCGCCAAAAATTTTGATCCAGTAATAAATAAATGCCTGTATTCCTGCCGGGTGATAATCAATGTAAACACCATTAACGATCATTTCAGAAAACGTATCGTACCTGGCGCGTGTTATCGCACTTAATTCATCATTCGAAAGCGATAGTTCTTTCAAATTGATAAAATGAAGCACAAACGAGATCGCCAAAATAAATATCAGCAAAAACGTATTACGATTCTTAAGATTCATTACGAAATATCAAATTATTTTTTTGACCGCTGACGAATGGCTTCATACAACATTACACCACATGCAACAGAAACATTCAGCGATGAGATGGTACCTGACAGCGGAATGCGTACTAATTCATCAGCACTTCTAATCAAGTCATTGCTTACTCCATCTTCTTCAGAACCCATGATTATTGCAAGTGGTCCGCTGAAATCTGATTTGAAATAGTCTTCAGTTCCCTTTTCGCTGGCAGCTATAACTCGAATACCACTACCCTGCAAATACTCAACTGTTCGTTTAAGATTCGTTTCCCGACAAATAGGAATTTTATTCAAAGCTCCGGCTGAAGTTTTAATTGCATCAGCAGTAACCTGAGCAGCTCCGCGGGCAGGGATCACAATTGCATGTACACCCGAACATTCAGCTGTTCTTGCTATCGCTCCAAAATTCCTGACATCAGTGATCCTGTCAAGTATCAAAATTAAAGGCACTTCACCCTTCTCAAAAACAAAGGGGACAATATCAGCTACAGAATGGTAGGTGATTGAAGAAATGTAACACACAACATCCTGGTGATTATTTCGTGTGATGCGATGCAATTTTTCGATCGGCACTTCTGTCCAGGGAATATTTTTCTCTTTCAAAAGCTCCTTAAGTTCTCCCATCAATTCTCCTTTAGCTCCACGACATATAAACATCCGATCTACTTCTTTTCCGGCATGAATCGCTTCCATGATTGGACGAATTCCGTAGATCAACTGATTGTCTTCTTTTGGCTCTGGGCGACGGTTACGAAAACTACCTTTGTTGTTATTGTTGTACATTATTTATATAATTCTAATTGTAACTATTATATGCTCTGCCTTGTCTCCATGTCTCTACTGCACGATACCAATTACTTTCATAGATTGGTGCTCTTGACAAAGTCATATCATTAGGCGTAAACGGATTGATAACTTTTGTGAAGAAAAAATTCAATGCTAAAGTACTGTTTGGCGTTCCATAGATCCAGGTCTCTGACTCTGCACTAAGATACAAGGTTGAAGGCGCACCAAAGATCACATAGATCATTCCTCTGTCTGTCCGCCATCCTTCAGTATATGATGTAAAATATTTATTCGCATCCTGAACTCGTCCATAATATTTTCTGATCAAAGCTCTTGTTTTCTCTTCTGATCCACCACGAGCTAACCAGAAATTATCTACTGCCGCTTTCAAATTGACAGACTTCCGCATTTCTTCAAATTCCTTTTTTGATGTAAGATATCGCATTGACTCTAAAAGATGTTGCGGAGTTGAGACATTGGGAAATCCGGGTTCGAACCTGTAAATGGTGGCACCGCCTTTTTTTGTCGTATCCGGCTGCAAATGATAAAAACCGGGTTCCGGAAAGACTATCGGGAAAGAATCATTTACACTAACTTGAAAAACACTATCAGGAGTGTAATCGAATTCTGACTTTATATCAAATGAAAATGGAGGAGCTGGAAGAGAAAAATTTCGCTTGTAATATTTACACCACATTGTTTTTACAGCAGGGTCCTTAAAAGCAATATTTAAACTATCAGAAATATTACCATAATTGTCAAACAATATTTCATTTCTTCTATTCGTAAACAGGAAATCATTTCGTGTTGCCTGATTGTCAATTTCAAGCGGAACAAAATAATCTTCATATGCACCTTTATTGAGATCATATAGAACAACTCTAAGCATTAGATCTCCAACTTGCTTAGTAGGCAAATTCAAATTCACAATTTTCGCTACTGATTTATCCAGAATGTCAAAGGTAAAAACAGATGATGTGCTATCTAAAACTCTGGTATCATCGTATGAACGAACAACTTCTAATACAACTTTTAAAAAAGACTTGAATCCTTCATCACTCTGACGAACGTACAAAAATTCTGCAGGAATCACTTTTACAAATAATTGAATAGAAGAATCTCTTTGATTCCAAGCACTAAATTCAGGGTGATAAATGTTATCGGTTGGCTTGTAAAAAGAAGCCATATTTTTTGTACTCAAATCTCGTGACGTATAACACGACACATTGAGTAGTACAATGATTAAAACTGATATATATCTTTTGAGAATCATTCTTCGCTAATGCTTTCTTCTGCTTTTTCCAGAATAGCAGCAGGTAGATCTTTTGTGGATTTAGCACCAAGTTTTTTCAAGTCTTCCACTCGCTTCACCAGGTTTCCATTGCCGGATGACAATTTATTCATCGCTTCACCATATGACTTCTTTGCTGCATCCATTTTCAATCCCACATCAATCAAATCATCGACGAAATTCTTAAACTTATCGTACAACGCTCCGCCTTGTCTTGCGATCTCAATTGCATTACGAGTTTGTCTTTCTTGTTTCCAAATGGAAGAAATAGTTTTCATAGTAGCAAGTAACGTCGACGGACTCACTATAACGATCTTTCTATCCCATGCAAATGTGAACAATTCGTTATCAGCCTGTACAGCTAATCCAAATGAGGACTCGATAGGCATAAACAATAATACGAAATCCGGTGTATCGATGCCATTAGATGTTTGATAATTCTTCTCACTCAATCCTTTGATATGTGAACGAACTGAAAGAATGTGATCTTTCAAATACTTTTCACGATCATCATCATTATCGGCATTTACCATAGCATCATATGCCACTAAACTAACTTTCGAATCAATAACGATGTGTTTATTGTCAGGCAAATTGATAATTACATCCGGCTGAATTCTTCTGCCCTCTTCATTAGTTGTATTGAACTGAACTTCGTATTCAGAACCTTTCGCTAATCCGGATCTTTCGAGAATCCTTTCCAGAATTACTTCACCCCAGTTACCTTGTTTTTTGGAATCACCTTTAAGAGCTCTGGCCAGATTATTTGCTTCGTCGGAGATTTGCTTATTCAATTCGATTAGATTCTTTATTTCACCTTTCAAAGTGTGGCGCTCAGCAGATTCAATCTTGTATGATTGTTCTACCTTTTGTTCAAAGTCCTTTATTTTTTCACGAAGAGGAGTTAAAATAACATCTAAATTACTTCGGTTCTGCTCGACGAATTTTAAACTTTTTTCTTCCAGAATTTTGGATGACAAATTCTCAAACTCCATGGTAAATTTCTTCTGAAGATTCTCAATATCTGCCTTTTGGTTTTCCAGTTTGTCCAGATAGTTATTGACCATTTCTTGCTTTGTAGCCAGATTTGAGCTCAATGATATGATCTGCTCTCTTTCCTTTGAAAGCACTTCTTCCAGGTTCCTTTGTTGAAGGAGCATTTGTTGAATCCTGTCAGATAAGACACTTTTTTCCTTCTCGAGGTCATTAATCTTTAGCTGAAATTCTTTTTCTACTGTACTGGGTTTATTTTTAATGAAAAAATAAGTCACGAAGGCTCCAAGCAGCAATCCGACAAATAAAAAGACAATCTCCATACAATGAGGCGTTTAAAATAGTAATTAGGGAATGTATATCTCCTTGTTGTTTGTAAATTTACAAATAAATTCTTGCCTAAATCGTTAGAATTTAACCTTGTTTATGAAAAAAATCCTGCTCTTTTGGGCAATCCTGCTGACTACTACATTGCGCTTATTTTCTGCTGAATATAAATTAAATCTACGAACGGAACAATGGAATATAAATCAAAAAGGCTACTTTCTTTCTGAGATTCGCGACGTTCGAACCGACAAATCGATTGGCAAAGTTATGATCCAAGGCAACCTGATGGATGCTTCTTTTCCTGCTTCAATTACCGAAGACCTATATCAACTTGTGAAAAGTTCAATCTCTCTCGACACAACATCTGTTCCTATTATTATGGAAATTCAAACTTTCAAACTTTCAGTAAAAGGAAATGCAGCTAAACATCAAGACATACTCGATTTCTCAATTCGATTTATCAGGGATATTGATGGTGAAATTTTCGAACTTTTTAAACTGAATGGGAAACCGCAGATGAATGTCCAGGGAAATATACCGGAAGTTGCTGAAAAGAACATCCTTGCTGCCTTAAAATTGTCCTTTCAGAACTTCGATGGTTGGATGAAAGACAATTTGAATATTCCACCAATGGCAACATCTGTTGAAATAAAATTTATCCCAAATGAAATTTTAAAAACAGACCGCGGTGATACACTTATATGGGGGACAGATTATAAATTGAACTGGAATGACTTCAAAGGTCCGGTTCCCCATCCGACTTCGCAGCAGAGAGTAATTGCATGTTCAACTATAAAGCAAGGCCTGAAATCGCAGATGGCAAGATGACCCTTTTTGTCAATTTTGATGCTTGCTTTATCAAAGGAAGTTCATGGGTGAAGGAAGATAAATTACAAGACTCACTTTTATTGCATGAACAATATCATTTCAATATTTGCGAAGTTTATGCACGACGACTAAAGTCCAGACTAATGCAACTTGAATTGAAACCGATGCAAGTTGAAAAACAAATTAAAGCTGTTTTCAATGAAGTGTGGAGTGCGTATGTACTGGCACAAAATGAATACGATGAAGAAACTCAACATGGTCTGATCACTGAGAATCAAAATGAATGGATCAGGAATGTGGATTATTGGCTGTCGAAGTAAGCTTGTTCGCAGTTTAAAGTTTAAGTCATTATTGTCCGATAAAACTAATTTCATAGGATAGTAAATGCAGCTGCAAGTTTCTGATTTCAATTTTTCTTTTTTTGTTTGCCCAAAAAGAAACAAAAAAAGGGCACAACGTGCACCAAATCATTTGAAACTTCGATTATTAGACACAACCTTGATTAACTTTTCAAATGATTTCGCGCAGCACGTTGACTCCCCACACAATAACTGTTCTATCTTTGATTAAGACAGATGTGTGTCAAGAAATTGAGGGGGCTTACAATGAATTTATTCTGCGAACAGTTGATTTAGTTATAATTTAAAGCTTAAATTAAACATTTTGATTTTTATTGGACTGTAGTGTGTTTAAAGTTTTTCTTCGTAGGTAAATTATTTCAGAAAGGAAAAGTTGTAAAAAGGCGCGCTCTGTTTCAACCAGAGCGCGCCTAATTTTTCATTAAAAAACAATAATCATATACCCCTTTTGCTCCAAAGGCGCAGTAGGCACGCTATTGAAGAGCGCACTTTCTGCTGCTTGTTTGGCTTTGGTTTTTAGGTAGTCACTATTTGTTGTTGAGCCGGGCGCTCCGGGTACTGCTTTCATAACATGGCCGTATTTGTCAATCGTAACATCGACAACAACTGTTCCTTTCTCTTGAGTAAGATTATCCACTTTGGGTGCTTTAGATATGATGCGATCTGCAACTTTATAACGGACCATATACGACCCTGACATAACTTGCTTTTCGCCTACCTCTTTCTGAACAGCAGCAGTCGACTCTCCACCTTTCGACTCCCCTGCTTCACCAAAAGTGATCGCATAAATATCGTCTGTTTTAATTTTCATCATGTTGCCTTTGTATAGAAAATTGACAACACCGTTATTCAATGATTCGACTTTGCCATTCATTTTCTCTCCTGACTTCATCGATACAATTTGTTGCGCATTTATCTTTGTCGCAAATGCTACAAATAGAATGATTACTGCTTTTTTCATTTCTTGCTATGATTTTTTACAAAATTATAAAGCCTGAACCACCTTCGGCAACGGCTTTGTGATACTTTTCAACATTCAACGGATTCTTGTGCTTAAAATTGCCGGTAAATAGGTCAGAAATGAGTAAAGTAATTTCTATATCTTTCAATCCAAATGAATACAACCTATGCAGCTTAAAATTAATGTATGCTTGCTTTTTATCTTCATGTTGACGACCAATTTCACCCAAGCAAAAAGTCTAAATGAAATCATTCCTGTAGGGTTTGAAATTCGTGACAGCGTTTCCGGAAATTTGAACGATGACAAATATCAGGACATGATTCTCGTTCTAAAGCGAATAGGTGAAGATAGCCTGTCTCTCACGAGTGATTTTGCGATAAAAAGAGAAGCACTTATTCTATATGGTGATGAGCAAGGATATACAGTGATAGCAAGAAACATGAATGTTGTCTCTTGTTGCACATGTGGAGGTGTACTTGGAGACCCTTATGTTGGAGTAACCATTGAGAACCAAACATTCTCGGTTTCACATTATGGAGGAGGTGTTTGGCGATGGGGTCGGGTTTCAACATTTGGCAAGAATACAACAGGAACGTGGGTTCTAATTACTGATGAAAACGAAACCTTCAATGCTGTCAATCAAACAGAAACGACCGAAAATACAGTCACAACTCCAAAGGAATTTGGAATAATTACATTTCAACAATACGACTTCGACAAAGAATGAAACTAAAATTTATACTACTAGCTCTGTTTTGCATCTTGTTTACAAGTTTGACAATCGCCCAGAATCCTTCATCCGTTCGACGAGAGATCCGAAGTGATTGTAATGGACAAAATCGGGAACTGACGACTACAGATGAATACAATTCTTCACAAAAAATTGTAAAGTCAATTCACAAAAACAAAAGAAAAACAGAATTCAAATACGACTCAAATGGAAATCTTATTGCGAAGATTCATAGTGATTCAACAGGAAATGTTTTAAAATTCAACAAGATCTATTACAATGAAAACAATGAGTATTCAATTGACACTCTATTCAGTGCCGATAGTTCTGCAACTATGATATTCAAACGTAAGCACTCAAGAAAACCAAATGAAGACTTGATTACATGGGACGATCTGACACAAAAAGGCTCCACAGTTATTCAAACGATAAAATTGGATGAAAATAAAAATGAAATCGAAAACAAAGTTTGCACTTCCTCCGCAGAATGCACAATTACAATAAACACATTTCAAGGCAATAAAAAAATAAAATCTGAATTATTCCGAACAGAAGAAATGAATCGCAAACCGGTATTGATTGCAACACAAATCTTCGAATATGATTCATCAGATCGTTTAATCAAAACAACAAGTACAAATGAAATTGACAAAATTTGCACTTACATTTTGACATATAAATATGAATAATTAACTCCCTCTGATTTTGCTAAAATCAATTCATCATGTTGCAATCATTGTTTCTGACTACGAAAAGTCCAAGCACTTTTATTCTGTTATTTTAGGCTTAAAAATAGTCGCAGAACATTTTCGTAAAGAAAGAAATTCGTACAAACTTGATCTTGCGGTGAATGAAGTTTACCAAATTGAATTATTTTCATTTCCTTCTCCTCCGCTCCGTTTAAGTCACCCGGAAGCAACCGGACTTCGACATCTTGCATTTTCAGTTGAGAATATTGAAGAAGTACTTAAGCACTTGAAGAAATTCAATGTCACTACCGAAACTATTCGAGTCGACGAATTTACAGGAAAACGATTTACTTTTTTTTTAGATCCGGATGGATTGCCTATTGAACTGTATGAGGTATAGGGCATTTCAACTTAAAACTTAAAACTACACTAAAACTCAACAAATTTAGTGTGGCGTTTGAGTGTGGAGGTGGGCGCTGTTTAATTCAAAACTTTCCATCAACGACAAATGTTATGTTTAAATGAACGCACTAATAATAGGCGGCTCAACCGGAATCGGAGCTGCTACAATTAATTTAATGAATAGTAAAAACATTGCCACAACAAGTATCAATCGCTCAGGAAACACGAATGCAACCGTTTCAATACAGTGTGATATTCTAAATGATGAATTACCGGACCTTGATGATAAACCGGATGCAATTATCTACTTCCCCGGAACTATCAATCTCAAACCGTTTCGAAATATAAAGCCAGAAGAATTCAAAAATGACTGGGAAATTAATTTTCTCGGAGCTATAAAAGTAATTCAAAAATATGCTCCACTTTTATCAGCATCAGAAAATGCATCTATCGTACTTTTCAGTACAGTCGCCGTCCAAACCGGAATGCCTTTTCATACTTCTATCGCTGCGGCCAAAGGAGCCATTGAAGGACTTACCCGATCACTGGCGGCTGAATTTGCACCTAAAATTCGTGTGAATTGTATTGCTCCATCTCTCACAGATACACCATTGGCGAATAGGCTAATAGAAAATGAAATTAAATTGAAGTCAGCCGAAGATCGCCACCCTTTGAAAAAAATAGGTAATCCGGATGATTTTGCTTCAATGGTACATTGGTTGATCAGTGAAAATGCAAAATTTATGACCGGGCAGGTTATTACGATTGATGGAGGGATTGGGACGCTTGCATCGGGGCGGTGATTTCTTTAGCTTGGGTTTAGAGGTGAAATTTTTAGGTCAAGGGTCAAAGGTCAAGGGTAATGCAATCTGCAAATTACCTGACCTTTGACCCTTGACCTTTGACCTTTTATAACATATCTGAAAGTTACCCCCAAGAATCGTCCCCGATAAAGAGAATAAAGTCTCCACCAAATCGTCCTACAATTAATACCTTTGCGCCACCTATGAAATTACTCCTTTCCTACCTTAGAAATTACAAAAAATACGTCCTTTTAGCACTATTACTTGCTGCTATAAATCAATGTTTTTCGCTAATGGACCCAATTATTGCCGGAAAAATGATGGATAAATTCGGTGTTAATCACTCTGATTATGCCAATGATTCTTCCCGTTTCATCCACGACATTCTTCTATATCTGGCTGCAGCCGTCGGTGTCGCAATGGTTTCCCGGATTGCAAAAAACTTTCAGGACTATTTTGTAAATGTAGTTGTCCAAAGAACAGGTGCAGATATGTACAAAGATGGCATCAAGCACTCACTTGAATTACCTTATCATGTTTTTGAAGATCAACGCAGCGGCGAGACGTTAGGGAAACTTCAAAAAGTAAGGAGCGATTCCGAGAAATTCATTGTTTCATTTATCAGCCTGGTCTTTCAGATCCTGGTAGGTCTAGCATTTGTTATCACCTACTCCTTTACGGTTCATTGGCTAGTTGCTCCGGTCTTTTTAATTACCGTTCCGGTTTTGGCAGTGATCAGTAGTGCCTTGAGTAAGAATATCAAGAAAGTCAGCAAGGAGATATTGAAAGAAACTACTTCTTTAGCAGGTTCTACAACTGAATCTCTTCGTAATATCGAATTAGTAAAAAGTCTTGGATTAGCAGGTCAGGAAATCGAACGATTGAATTCAACAACAGGTAAGATCCTAAAACTGGAATTGAAAAAAGTGCGATTTATCCGAAGCCTATCATTCATACAGGGTACTACTGTAAATTTACTTCGGACTTCTTTTGTCTTCTTACTTTATTGGTTGGTGTTGGGTGACAAAATCACACCCGGACAATTATTGACCCTTACCTTCTTTAGCTTTTTCATTTTTGGACCATTGCAGGAATTGGGAAATGCAATTGCCATTTATCGCGAAGCACAAGCGTCACTTCAGAACTTCGAAGAAATCCTCAACATGCCTCTCGAACCTCGTCCTGAGAAACCTGTAAGTATTGGCAAGTTAGAAGAATTGCGATTTGACAATGTTGCATTCAAACATCAGACTTCAAAACAATATGCTGTTGAGAATATCAATTTTACTGTTCGTAAAGGAGAAAGCATAGCTTTTGTTGGTCCATCCGGATCGGGAAAAACGACATTGGTCAAATTGCTGGTTGGACTGTATCTTCCAGAAGATGGAACAATTTTTTATAATAATGTTGCAGGCACTTCAATTGAGAAAGATGAACTGCGTGAACAGATTGGATTAGTGACACAAGATTCACAACTCTTTAGTGGTTCTATCCGTGAAAACTTGCTTTTCGTAAATCCAAAAGCTACAGACGAAGAATGTCTGTCCGTATTGAATAAAGCAGCTTGTCAAAGTTTGCTGAATAGAGCAACTAACGGACTTGATACTGTCATTGGTGAAGGTGGTGTAAAAGTTTCCGGAGGCGAAAAACAACGATTGTCAATTGCGCGTGCTTTGCTTCGCCAACCAAATTTGCTCGTTTTTGACGAGGCTACCTCCGCTCTTGATTCCATTACAGAAGAAGAGATAACAGGGACGATCAGACATCTTTCAAAACATAATGATCACATCACAATTATGATCGCTCATCGATTGAGTACGATCATGCACGCAAATAAGATCTTTGTCCTGGAAAAAGGCAGTATTGTAGAATCCGGTAGTCATGATGAACTCCTTGCTACAAAAGGACTTTACTATGCCATGTGGAGGCAACAAATCGGTGAAAGAAAACGTACTGATGGTATTGCAGCGAATGGCAATGGTACTGCAGTTCATGCTTAATTATAAACCGATAAATGCTTTCAGATTTAAGTCGACAATTACGACAACGCCTTGTACTTCCTTTGCCGGGTGCTGAAGCTCATTACAAAATGGCAAATGTTGAACGTCGTGTCAACAGTAGTCGATATAAAATTCCTGATGATGCTCGTAAAGGTGCTGTTCTGATCTTATTCTATGAGAACGAAGGAAAGATTTGTTTCCCATTGATTGTAAGACCAGAATACGATGGTGTTCACAGTGGTCAAATTGCTTTACCGGGCGGAGGTTTCGAAGTCGATGACGACACTTTGCAAAACACTGCTCTAAGAGAAGCTCAGGAAGAAATCGGAATCTTCAAAAATGATGTTACTATAATTGGAAGCCTTTCTGCTTTGTACATTCCTCCCAGTAATTTCCTTGTACATCCATTTATAGGTATTCTTACTTACAAACCACATTTTGTTCCGGATGAAACAGAAGTAGCCGGCATAATTGAAACTGATCTGGAATCTGTAATGGATGAAAGATTAGTAAGCGAAAAGATCATCAAATTGAGCAATGGCATGGAAATAAACACACCATTTTTCAATATCCAAAGCCAAACGGTATGGGGAGCAACGGCGATGATACTAAGTGAAATGAAGTCGCTTTTGTATGAGATCGGATACTGATTAGTGAATAATGAATAATTAATTCGACCTTCTGAAGCATTCGGAAATATGGTCATCCACCATCCCTGCAGCCTGCATATAGGCATAACAGATTGTTGAGCCGACGAACTTAAAACCTCTGGCATACAAGTCCTTACTCATTTCATCGGATTCTTTTGTTTTAACCGGTACCTGATTTGAAGACTTCCATTTGTTCTTCAACACTTTGCCCTTCGTAAACTGCCAGATATACTTATCAAAAGAGCCGAATTCTTTTTGAATGGCTAAAAATGCCTTGGCATTGGATACAGTTGCAATGACTTTAAGCCGATTTCGGATAATTCCCGGGTCAAGTAAAAGCTTCTCTATTTTAGCATCTTTATATTTAGAGATCTTGACGGCATCAAAATTATCAAAAGCCTTTCGAAAATTTTCTCGCTTATTTAAAATGGTACTCCAACTCAGTCCGGCCTGAAATGAATCCAGCACGATATACTCAAAATGAAGCGCATCATCATGAACAGGTGTCCCCCATTCTTCATCATGATATTCCATCATCAGTTCTGACGACAAACACCATGGACAACGAGTTAATTCCTTAGCCATTGAAATAATAGACTAGACTTGAGGCTGAACTGCTGCAGCTTTTGCTGCTTTCTCCTTCATGCCTTCAAAAGTCACTGATCCCGGACGTTCTAATGGATGTCCAAGTGCTCGATCCCAAAGTAAAGAAGCCATTACACCTAAAGAACGACTTACCCCGAAAAGGACAGTATAGAAATCGTATTCCTGCATGCCGTAATGAATCAACAATGCACCACTGTGAGCATCAACATTCGGCCAAGGATTTTTGATCTTCTTAATTCCCGATAAAATTTCAGGAACAACTTCATATACCATTTTCACGATCTGACAATTTTCATCGTCAGGCATATAAGTTTGAGCAAATTCCATTTGTGCAAGGAAACGCGGGTCAGTTTTACGGAGAACGGCATGTCCGTAACCCGGAACTACTTTACCCTCTTCTATCGTTTTCATTACGTAATCTTTCAACTGCTCTTTAGTTGGCTTTGCCCCATCGTAATAATTACGAAGATCCAGTATCCAACGAACCACTTCCTGATTTGCAAGTCCGTGTAAAGGACCTGCCAAACCATTCATCCCGGCTGCAAAAGAAAGGTAAGGATCACTTAATGCTGAACCAACAAGGTGTGTTGCATGAGCTGAAACATTTCCTCCTTCATGATCTGCATGTAGCGTTAGATATAACCGCATCATTCGCTTCATATCATAATCATCATATCCTAACATGTGAGCAAAGTTCGCTGCCCAATCCAATTTAGGATCCGGTTCGATATGAATGTTATTCTTATAAATACGACGATAAATATATGCAGCAACTCTAGGTAAACGTGCAATAAGATTCATTACATCTTCGTACATCGAATCCCAATAATCTTTCTTGTTAAGTCCTTTACGGTACGAGGCAGCGAAAACTGATTCTGTTTGTAAAGCCATGACTGCAATACTGAATTGCGTCATCGGATGAGTTGTTAAAGGAAGTTTGTCAAGTGTATCAAAGACATGCTTTGGCACATTGCTGCGACGTGCCCATGCATTACTTACATTGGTCACATCTTCATCAGTTGGCATTTCACCAATCAACATCAGATAAAAAATCCCTTCCGGAAGTGGCTCAGTGTCACCCGGCGCTTTTGGAAGCTTTGCTCTTAATTCAGGGATACTATAACCGCGGAATCGAATTCCCTCATCGGGATCCAATTTACTGGTCTCAGTAACCATCCCTATCATTCCCTTCATGCCACTATAGACCTGCTCGATGGAGTATTGTCCAATAATATAATGACCATTCGTTTTAATAAACTCCTTAGTCTCTGCAGCTTTTGGCAATGCCACTCTGGCAAATGCATCTTTTATTTTATCCGTTTTCACTTATGAATTATTATAGTATCTATTTCAAACTAAGGTTGAGTTTAACGCCCAATCACCTTTTCCATATTATCTTTTTTCTTACCGGAATCAATGTTTATTTCCGGTAACACTAACACTACACTTATTATAAATCCTATCAAAAGCAGTACCCATACTATTGTTGTCAACTTTTTCTTTGTACTGCCACGCTGAAAAAATGGTTTTCTCTTTTTAACTTTCACCCTCTTTCTCAACCTGCCTGAACGAGGTGAAATGGAGTATTCTCCAGAAGCGATTTTATCGAGTGTATCTTGATCCATATAACAGACTCTTGAAAAGAATGTTTATTTGCTCACAAATTTAAAATCTTTTCCGCCAAATCTAGCATTTGTTCCTAAAGCTTCTTCAATTCGCAATAATTGATTGTATTTCGCAATCCGGTCAGAACGACTTGCAGAGCCTGTCTTGATTTGTCCACAATTCAAGGCAACTGCCAAATCAGCAATGGTAACATCTTCAGTTTCTCCGCTTCTATGACTCATAACAGCAGTATAGCTGTTATTTTGAGCCATTGATACGGCATTAATCGTTTCTGTTAACGTCCCAATCTGATTAACTTTTACAAGTATAGAGTTTCCAACCTTCTCTTGTATACCTCTGCTCAGTCTCTTCACATTAGTCACAAAAAGATCGTCACCTACTAATTGAATTTTTGATCCAACAGCGTCTGTCAGTCGCTTCCATCCATCCCAATCATCTTCCGCTAATCCATCCTCGATGGAGATAATCGGATATTTCTTTACCCAGTCGGCCCAATACGAAGCCATTTCAGCCGGACTCAATTTATCGCCTGTGGATTTCTTGAAAATGTACTTCCCTTCTGTGGCATCGAAAAATTCTGAAGCTGCAGCATCCATTGCTATGTAAATATCTTTCCCGGCTACATAACCGGCTTCCCCGATCGCATCCAATACAGACTGAATTGCCTCCTCATTTGATTTCATATTCGGCGCAAAACCACCTTCATCTCCAACGTTTGTTGAGAGACCTTTTTTCTTTAATACTGCTTTTAAGTGATGAAAAACTTCAGTTCCCATCCTCAATGCTTCTGCAAAAGAAGAAGCACCGACAGGCATTACCATGAATTCCTGAAAGTCTATGCTATTATCGGCATGAGATCCTCCATTGAGAATATTCATCATCGGAACCGGTAATAGATTTGCATTCACACCTCCAACATATCTGTATAATGGTTGACCGGTTTCGATTGCTGCTGCTTTGGCTGCTGCAAGACTATTGTCTAAAATTGCATTTGCCCCCAAACTGGATTTATTCTCTGTTCCTTCGAGCTCGATCATTTTACTGTCAATCATTCCTTGCTCTGAAACGGGAAAACCTTTCAACTCATCATTCAATAATTTATTTACATTATGAACTGCTTTCAAAACATTTTTCCCCAGATATTTTTTCTTGTCGCCGTCACGTAACTCAACTGCTTCATGAATACCTGTAGAAGCACCACTTGGCACAGCTGCTCTTCCAACCACTCCGGCATCTGTTATTACATCTACTTCAATTGTTGGATTGCCTCTGGAATCAAGGATCTGACGGGCATGTATATTTTCTATGTAACTCATAAATTGATAAATCTTACCTTTCAAAAAGTGCATTGCAAAATTAAAAAAATACCTTACTAATGGAAATAAAATCAGGCTCGAATTTCCATCTATTTTTAAGACAAAACAAAAATTGCTTTACTAACATTTTCCGGGTCTCTTTCATTGTTCCCTTCTAACCTGATATTGAGGATTTTACCACCATCTAGCACTTTTTTGTTGTATGTCGAGGGCTGAACTTGAGAATTATTATCACAAATGACCTTTTAGCTCTAAATTCGCAGCGTGGACAAATTATTTGCTGTAGGGAATTATCTCAAGTACCGAATCAAAAGCGGAACCGCTCATGATGTTCATTCACCTTTTGTTTTTGATCTCTTGAACAATGTCATTCACGATCAAGCACAGTTCTATTGTTATGGCCCTCTTGAATCGTTACGATCGAAATTGTTGCTCGATCAAAGAACAATTCAGGTGAGTGACTTTGGTGCAGTATCGACCGGAAAAAAAGTGACGAAGAAGATCAGTACGATCGCTAAAAACTCTCTCCAGGAAAAAAAATATGCCCAACTCATTTTTCGTCTGGTAAATTTTTCGAATGCAAAAAACATTCTTGAACTGGGAACATCTTTGGGATTAACAACTCTATATATTGCAAATGCTGCTAAGAAAAGTCGAATAATCACAATGGAAGGTTGTCCGGAAATTGCAAAATTGCAATTGAGAATTTCGATAAAATGAAATGCAAAAATATTGAACTTGTCATTGGAAATTTTAATGAAACACTTCCGAAAACTTTATCCTCAATTGAACAAGTTGACCTTGTCTACTTTGATGGTAATCATCGAAAGCAAGCTACTCTTGATTACTTCAAATTATGCCTTACTAAAAAGACAGCAGATTCCGTTTTATTTTCGATGACATCTACTGGAGCAGGGAAATGAAAGCTGCCTGGGATGAGATCATTCGCAACGAAAATGTGACTGTAAGCATTGATTTATTCAAACTCGGAATCGTCTTTTTCAGAAGTGGAATTCCGAAGCAACATTTCAGACTTAAATTCTGATAATAACATTTTTGTAACATATAACTCCTTACTTTAGCATTCTGTTTTTCAAAAATAAAATTCAATTTATGGCTACGGCACTTCTTGATCTAAAAGGCATTGCAAAAAAATACAGCATTGGAACGGAAAATGTCAATGCCCTTCGGAAAATTGATCTCTCAATCAACAAAGGCGAATATGTAGCATTAATGGGACCTTCCGGTTCAGGAAAGTCGACCTTGATGAATATCATTGGATGTTTAGATACTCCTTCTGAAGGAACTTATTTTCTGAATGGCAATGAAGTGAGCACAATGTCAGACAATGAACTGGCTGTAATCAGAAATAAAGAGATTGGATTTATTTTTCAGACGTTTAATCTTGTTCCGCGAAGTAACGCACTAGACAATGTTGCACTTCCTTTAGTTTATGCCGGTGTTAAAAAAGAAGACAGAAATGAAAGAGCTACTCGTGCACTTTCTGATGTCGGATTGAAAGACAGAATGCTCCACAAACCAAATGAGTTAAGCGGAGGACAACGACAAAGAGTTGCTGTTGCACGTGCATTGGTAAATAATCCGTCTATCATTCTTGCCGATGAACCCACAGGAAATCTCGACTCAAAAACTTCTGAGGAGATCATGGCTTTGTTTGAGGAGATTCATAAAAATGGTAATACTATTATCGTTGTAACTCACGAAGAGGACATTGCCCGTCATGCTCATCGTATCGTTCGATTGAAAGACGGCATGATTGAATCAGATATGGCAAATGAAGTAATTTCAACTACTCTTAAATCAAATTGACCACTATGAAGATCTATACTAAAAAAGGTGACGAAGGAATGACTTCACTTATTGGTGGCACGAGAGTTTCTAAAGCGCATTTGCGTATCGATGCTTATGGTACTGTTGACGAATTGAATTCCTACATCGGATGGGTAAGAGATCTTGCGGATGGAATGGCAAATAAAAAACTCTTGATCGACATTCAGGACCGTTTATTTACGATTGGTTCTCATCTGGCCTCCGACCCGGAATCATCAAAGATGAAATTACCGGAATTGTCAGAAGACAATATTACCGATCTCGAAAAAGCAATGGATGAAATGGAAAGTCATTTGCCGGAAATGAAAGCTTTTGTTTTACCCGGTGGTCATCAATCTGTTTCATGTACTCATGTTGCACGATGTGTATGCAGAAGGGCTGAGCGACTGACTGTTTTATTGAATTCTGAACAACCGGTAAATCCGTTGATCCTAAAATATCTGAACCGATTGTCGGATTACCTTTTTGTGCTTTCCCGCTTCCTGACCATGAAATTAGGCGCGGAAGAGACTCCCTGGAAGGCCAAAGTCTGAACAAGGCCGAAAATTAATCCCCGGGTTCATAAAATGACGTATTTTTCATGATCTTGATTACTGTAAATCAACACTTTCCGCATTTATGTATGATTTTTTCTCACTTCGAATAATCCTCTAGGAAATGAAGTATATTTTTATACTTTTGCCACCCTATAAAAAAGCTTAAATAAATTATTTCATATGTATTGGACACTTGAATTGGCACAACACCTGGAAGACGCTCCATGGCCTGCGACTAAAGACGAGTTAATTGATTACGGAATTCGTTCCGGCGCTCCTCTTGAAGTAATCGAGAACCTTCAGGAACTCGAAGACGAAGGCGAAGCGTATGAAAGCATAGAAGAGATCTGGCCGGATTATCCGACGAAGGATGACTTCTTCTTTAATGAAGATGAATACTAAGGGCAAATGAAAAATGAAAAATAAATCCCGATAGATATCGGGATGAAGAATATGGGACTGCTTAGGCAGTCCTTTTTTTATGCCAATTTTCGATCTACGGTTTTTGAATCTTTCTCAAAACTTTTTCCTGTTTATTGTCCGGTCTTGCTTTCAATATATTAAATTTATAATCTCACACTTCAAATAAAATCTAATGAAACAACTTCTACTCTACTTCGCTTTTTTAATTGGCACTACTACTTCTTTCGGACAGTCCACATTTCAGACATCCTATGGTGATTCCGAAATTGATTTTGGAAATGCTCTAACGGCAACGACAAGTAATGGCTACTGTGTCGTTAGCACAAATATAACCTCAACCGGTACAGACAATGCTGATATTGTTATTTACAATATTGATAATGATGGCGGATTACTCTGGTCAGCAAAAATCGGAACCGACAAAAACGATTTTCCAAAAGACATCATTCAAACTCCTGATGGTGGTTTTGCAATTACCGGTTACACATTTGGCGGATTGATTGATTCAACCACGTCTGATATTTTCCTTATTAAAACTGATGACCAAGGGTTTCCTCAATTCTTTCAAACATTTGGTGGTCCTTCCAATGAACAAGGCAACAAATTACTAAACAGTGCCGACGGTGGTTTTTATATAGCAGGATCAACTCAGAGTTTTGGCAATAGTTTCCAATCTGCACTGATGTTAAGAGCAGACGCAAATGGAAACCAGATCTGGACAAATGTGAATAGTGCTGTTGACGGCGGGAATGAATATAAATCAGCATGTTTTAACTCGCAAGGACAAATCGTTGCTGCAGGAAACACCTATGATTTTGTAATACAGGACTATGACAATTACATTTCATTAATTGACACAAACGGTACATTATTATGGTCAAAAAGAATCGGAAGCGAATCAGCAGAAATACTGAATCAAATTGTGATGGCAAGTGATGGCGGATTTATCACTGCAGGCTCAACTGCCAATTTTACTGCAGGAAACTTTGATATTAATATTTGCAAAACAGATTCTGCCGGAACAATTATCTGGAATAAAAATTATGGAACAAGTCTATTTGATGAAGCAAGATCTATTTCAATTTGCGCAAATGGAGATCTGATAATCACTGGTGCTACTAACATTTTAAATAACACTACCCCACTCTATCAAACCGCAATACTTCGATTAAATTCAAATGGGGATCTCATTTGGTCGAATACGTATGGAGATCCATCCAACAATTCAGAAGGAGCATCTGTCATCAATGGATTTAACGATGCAATGATTTCAGTAGGTTATGTAAAAAGTATCAGCGATGTAAACGGCGAAACACATTTTATTAAAACGGACGCAAATGGCTCAAGCGGATGTTACCAGCAACCTTTGATCTTACAAGCCAATACTGATACATTCACCGATAGCACAGGCGCTGATTCACAATCTGTTTTTCTGACTGACTTTATGTTGAACCCAAATTGGGTTTCATTCTCCAATCAATTCTCGCTTTATTGCTTCAACAATACAGTCAATCAAATTTTATCTTCAGCTTCTCCTGTTGTCTACCCAAATCCGAGTACAGGGAATTTCAGAATAGAAATCGGTAATTATGGCGAACATTCAATCGATATTTTTAATTCAATCGGACAAAAAGTCATATACACTTCCTTTGGTGAGGATTTTGTTAATGTCGACATGTCGAATTATTTACCCGGTATTTATTATTTCAAAGTAGACAATTCAAAATCAGGGAAGATCATTTTAACGGGAAAGTAATTTCATAAGACTGGTTTCAAGTTTCATGTTAGTGGTAAGCTAACCTGAAACCTGAAACAATCATTAGTTCAAAACAAGCAATTTCCCCTATTATAATACACTTATTAACAGCAGCTTACAAGCGCTTCATAATCTCTTAAATTTAGCTTACTTTTACCCCTCATTATCTCAAAAAATATGATTGGAATACTCAACAAGGCGATTACCAGCATTTTCGGTAAAAAAAGCGACCGGGATCTGAAAGAAATAACTCCTCTTATCAACAAAATTTTAGCAGAATACGCATTACTCGAAAACATCTCAACTGACGAATTGCGGGAAAAATCAAATGTATTTCGCTCACTGATCAACGATCGCTTAACTGATAATCGCACTGCAATTTCTGAACTGGAAAAAGAAGCAGAAGAAAATCCGGACCTTGAACTTTCCAGAAAAGAAGAGATCTATCGCGATATCGATCAACTAAAAAAAGACGGAAAGAAATTAACTGAAGAAGTACTGATGGAACTTTTGCCACAGGCTTTTGCTGTAATGAAAGAAACTGCTCGCCGCTTTACAAATAATGAAACAATAACAGTTACTGCTTTTCAACACGACAGAGATCTTGCTGCAAAAAGAGATTTTGTAAAAATTGAAGGCGATAAAGCTATTTATAAAAACTCTTGGACAGCTGCAGGAACGACTGTTACCTGGAATATGATCCATTACGATGTTCAGCTTATCGGTGGTAGTGTACTTCACTCCGGAAAAATTTCTGAAATGGCAACAGGTGAAGGTAAAACCCTCGTAGCCACTTTGCCAATTTATCTGAATGCACTTGCCGGTCAAGGTGTACACGTTGTTACTGTCAACGATTACCTTGCAAAACGTGACTCTGAATGGAACGGACCGATCTTCGAATTTTTAGGTCTTACTGTCGATTGTATCGATAAACACGAACCAAATTCCGATGATCGTCGTCGTGCTTACTTAGCCGACATCACCTACGGAACCAACAATGAATTCGGCTTCGATTACCTGCGCGACAACATGGCTCGCTCTGCTGAAGACATGGTGCAACGCGGACATCATTACGCAATTGTCGATGAGGTCGATTCAGTATTGATCGATGATGCACGTACACCACTTATCATTTCCGGCCCGACACCAAAAGGTGATCACCACGAATTTGATATTTACAAACCAAAAGTTGAGTTGCTTGTTAAAACACAACGTGATTATGTAAATTCAATTATTTCTGAAGCACGTAAATTTATTGCAGAGAAAAAAGATAAAGAAGCCGGACTTGCACTCTTCCGTGCTCACAGAGGTTTGCCGAAAAACAAAGCGCTTATCAAAATGCTTGGTGAGCAAGGCGTAACCGGTATGATGCGCAGCACAGAGAATTTCTATCTGCAAGATCAACAAAAGGAAATGCACAAAGCAGATGAGCCTTTGTATTTTACCATTGACGAAAAAAACAATAGCATTGAACTTACAGAAAAAGGTGTTGAATTGATCTCTGCTTCCAGCGAAGACAAAAATTTCTTCATCATGCCTGATGTAGGTTCTATGATGGCTGAAATTGAAAAAAACACTGAATCTCCTGAAGAAAGACTTATTCGTAAGGATGAATTGATGCGCGACTACTCTATCAAATCAGAGCGTATCCATACAGTTAATCAATTACTTAAAGCTTACACGCTCTTCGATAAGGATATTGAATACATCATTGCAGACGGGAAGATCAAGATCGTAGATGAACAGACAGGTCGTGTAATGGAAGGCCGTCGTTATTCAGACGGATTACATCAGGCCATTGAAGCGAAAGAAAATGTAAAGATCGAAGCATCGACTCAAACCTATGCGACGATCACATTACAGAACTACTTCCGTATGTACCACAAGTTGGCCGGTATGACAGGAACAGCAGAAACGGAAGCACAAGAATTATGGGCGATTTACAAATTGGAAGTTGTTTCCATTCCGACGAACCGTAATATAGTAAGAAAAGATCACGAGGATAAAGTTTATAAAACGAAGCGTGAAAAATATAATGCAGTGATCGAAGAAATCGAAGCATTGGTTAAAGCCGGTCGTCCGGTATTAGTGGGTACAACCAGCGTTGAAACATCTGAATTATTAAGTCGGATGTTGAAATTGCGAAATATAAAACACAACGTACTGAATGCAAAACTTCACCAGCGTGAAGCGCAGATCGTTCAGGAAGCCGGTATGGCAGGCACTGTTACCATTGCAACGAACATGGCCGGTCGTGGTACCGATATCAAGTTGGGTGAAGGTGTTAAAGAAGCCGGTGGACTTGCTATTGTGGGTACAGAGAAACATGAATCGCGTCGCGTAGATCGTCAGTTAAGAGGTCGTGCAGGACGTCAAGGTGATCCCGGTTCATCACAATTCTATGTTTCATTAGAAGATGATTTGATGCGTATGTTCGGCTCAGAGCGTATCATGAAATTGATGGATCGTATGGGTATTGAAGAAGGTGAAGTGATTCAGCATAGTATGATCACCTCTTCCATCGAAAGAGCTCAACGGAAGGTTGAAGAAAACAATTTCGGTATTCGTAAGCGTTTGATCGAGTACGATGATGTGATGAACTCTCAACGTGAAGTGATCTATACTAAACGTCGTCATGCAATATTCGGAGAACGTCTGAGTATTGACATCAACAACATGCTTTATGATACTGTTGAAAGTTTAGTGAACACGTATCATGAAGATCAGGATTATGATTCATTAAAACTGGATCTGATCAGAATCCTTTCCATTGAAATTCCGGTATCAAAAGAAGAATTTTCTGCAAAGAAACCGGATGATGTAATCGAAAAGGTTTTCGAAGAAGCACAACGTTTCTACAAGCATAAATCACAAGTCCTCATTGAACGCACGCTTCCTTTCATTACAGAAGTAAATGCAAATCAAGGAGCAACAATTACTAATATTGTCATTCCTTTCAGCGATGGAATGCGCTCTATTCAAGTAATTGCTAATTTAAAAAAATCAATTGAATCACATGGCCGCGAAGTTGTAGCATCATTTGAAAAATTGATCATCGCTGCATTGATCGATGATGCATGGAAAGAGCATCTTCGTGAAATGGATGACTTAAAGCAATCTGTTCAGAATGCTGTGTACGAACAAAAAGATCCATTACTTATCTACAAGTTTGAATCGTTCAAACTGTTTAAGGAAATGATGGATCGTACCAATAAAGAGATCGTTGCCTTCTTATTCAAAGGTGTGATTCCACAACAAGATCCGAATCAGGTTCGTGAAGCTAAACTTCCACCTAAACAGGATTTGAAAAATGTAAGTACGAATAAAGCAGAAACAACTACAACAAGTACTGCTCCTCGTCACACCGGATTACCACAAGGTGGTCCTCCTCCTCCTCCAGCACCAAAAGCACAACCCGTTCGCGTCGAACAAAAAGTTGGACGTAATGATCCTTGTCCTTGCGGTAGCGGAAAAAAATATAAAAGCTGTCACGGAACAACATCTGTGTAAAGATCAAAAAAAACACAAAACACAATCCCAATCAAAAACAAAAAAAAAAACCTAATGGATTAACAAATACATATCATCTATTTCAGATTCCTGCTGCTGAGTAGAAACAGGTTGTCGAGGAAAAAAATAAACAAATTTACCTGTGATACAGGTCTTCTTTCTCTACATCTTTAATTTCCTTTCAACTAAACACCAACCTAAATTTCAACTTAACCACTTTTTTTTGTTTTTTCTACTATATTGCATTCGATAATTTAAATCCAATCTATGAACAAAGACCTGACACTCGACGAAATCCAATCCTTTGAAGGTAAATACCCGAAACAACTCTGGTCACTTTTCTTTTCTGAAATGTGGGAACGGTTTTGTTTTTATGGAATGAGAGGAATGCTTACTTTTTTCATGGTAAGTGAGTTATTCATGAAAGAAGATGCAGCGAATCTCCAATATGGAGCAACGCAGGCTTTCGTATATGCATTTACTTTCATTGGTGGATTGTTTGCCGATAAAATTCTAGGCTTCAGAAAATCCTTGTTCTGGGGCGGACTTTTAATGATCACAGGAAGTTGCATATTGGCAACCAATCCTAAAGATTTTTTCTTCTTAGGTCTTAGCTTCACAATCATTGGTACCGGTTTTTTTAAACCCAATATTTCTACCATGGTTGGCACTTTGTATAAAACAGGTGATAGTCGCAGAGATGCCGGCTTCTCTTTGTTCTATGCAGGGATAAACGTTGGCGCCCTGCTTGGTGGATACACATGTATCACAATCGGCAAAAACTACTCCTGGAATCTTGCTTTTGGACTTGCTGCAATTGTAATGACAATAAGCCTGCTCACATTTATCTTCACTCAGAAAAGCATGGGGCCAATCGGTCTATCACCTTTAAAACCTTCAGCAGATGGAAAGACAAAAAAGTGGTATGAATATCTAGTATATATTGGATCACTTGCTGTTATTCCGGTAATCATGACGATGGTTGCAAAGACACAATATACTGACTGGTTTATGTATACCATCGGCCCATTGACATTGATGTACATCTTTTACGAAATGACAAAATTCAATTCTGCCGAACGAAAAAAAATCTGGGCAGCCTTGGTCTTTATCATTTTCTCGATCTTTTTCTGGGCATTTTTTGAACAAAGTGGCGGATCACTAAGTCTCTTTGCGGCAAATAATCTGGACAATACTGTACTCGGATTAAAATTAGATCCGAATGGAGTAAACAATTCAGCTAATTCATTATTCGTAATTATTTTTGCTCCATTACTCGGAATACTCTGGATCTGGTTAAGTAAAAGAAACAAAGAACCAAATACCGTTGTCAAATTCGGTTTGGGATTCTTATTCCTCTCACTTGCATTTTACACTTTCTACTTCACTCGTTTCTTTGCAGATGAAAACGGAATGACTTCATTAGATGTCTTTACATTGGCATACTTTATTATCACTTTTGGTGAATTATGTTTGTCACCAATTGGTCTATCAATTATGACCAAACTTGCGCCAAAGCCTCTTCAAGGTGTAATGATGGGAATGTGGTTCCTGGCAAGTGCATACGGACAATATGCAGCCGGATTACTAGGTGCAGGCATGACAAGTCCAAAGGAAAATGCATCTGCAGTAGATAAACTTATTTCGTATACCGACGGTTATCAGCAACTGGCAATTTATGCAGCTATTGCCGGTGTGGTATTAATTATCATTTCACCTTTCGTGAGAAAATTGATGCAGGAAGTTAAGTAACGAATAACTAATAGTGAATAGCTAATAACAAAGGGCTATCGTAGGAAACTTTTTACCTACGATAGCCCTTCGTTATTAATTAATAATTAATAATTAATTTATTATTAATCACTACTGTCAGATAAAATTATTTTCATTTGAAAGTAAATTCCTGAATTCAAACCGTTACTTTCAATTTTTCTTTTTTTGTTTGGCCAAAAAAAGAAACAAAAAAAGGCCACCACGCGCACCAAATCATTTGAATCTTCGATTATTGGATACATCCCTGATTAACCTTTCAAATGATTTCGCGCAGCGCGTGGACTCCCCGCACAACCACTGCTTTTTCTTTGATTAAAAAAGATGTCTGTCAACTAATTGTGGGGGCTTGTTATAAATTTGTTCTGCGAACAGTTGATTTAATGTATAATTCTCAACTAAAATTATTGAATTTGATTTCTATCGGACACTAATGATAATTAATTATTAATTATAAAGTCAGGGTTTGCTTAGGCTCAAGCCACCCGAATGATTTTCAATCAGACTATAATCAGAAGCTTCAACGCAACGATCACCTGTAAGATCAGATGTTAGGTAACCAATTAAAAACTGATTTACATTCGCATTTACGGTATTGAAATCGGTATCATCGATGATGTTGTTTTGGTTTACATCTCCGCTATATAAAGCAGCTTTCCCATCTGCAAAAACAAATTGTTTGCTGCCATATGCTTTATTAGCTGAAGTTGTAAAATTGTATGTCCCGGAGGTACCTGATAAACTAACAGGACTAGAGCTCCAGATCTGAAGTGAATTTCTATGCTTCACAACGATATAATAATTTCCGCCGGCAGCTGCAAACGGAAATAAAAACGTACCAATTCCACTTGTTGAAATAGTTCCTTTAAGAGTATAAGCTACTGAATAAGGTGCGGATGAGTTGGCAAGTTGGACCTCTATTGTATCACATATTGCAGGACTGTTTGTTGGGTCTGCAACTGCACGCATTAATCCACCACCTAAATAATACCCCTCTATTAATGCTGTGATTTCTAAAGGATAAATAGATGTATTTCCAATGAATAAATTGTAGCAAACACTGGTATTAAAAACACCTCCAAAACCAAATACCTTAAAGATATACGTTCCTGCCGGAAGATTTGTAAGATTAACAGTTTCACTAAGCGTACTTCCATTAGCACCATAACCTAATAGAGTTCCTGCAGATGTATAAACATACAGATCATAGTCATTTGGAAGATTGGATAATACAACACTGAAATTAGAAGGAACCGTAGTAACGACTTTGTAATAGTCAATATCTGTTGACGTATTTATTCCCGCAGATATATTCGTATTGGTAGTTACCAATACTGCAGCTGCCAATGATTCATTTGGTTCATAAGCAGAAATACAGATCGGACTAGTTGTAAATTGTGCTTGTGCATATGAGCTGTTTCCTGATGCACAATTAGAACGAATACGATAATCGTAAAGTAAACCTGCTGTCAATCCCGTGAAATTATAAGTTGTAGTTGCGTTTGATGAACTTGCAACAATCCAGGTACCCGACGAATTCAATTTATATTCTACATTATAAGTTAATGCACTTGCAACGGCACCCCAACTTACCGTCGCTGTTGTTGATGTGATATTACTTGCAGTTAAACTTGTAGGCGCCAAACATCCTACTGTTGCTGTTACAGCAACATTGAGATTGTAACAAACCGTTGAACTATTTGCTCCGGCATATCCATAAACAAAAAAAGTAATATGTACCTGCAGCTCGAGCTGCTAATGTTATCGATTCATTTGTTGTTCCTCCGTTCTCGCTGATACCTATTTGTGTTCCTGTTGAACTTTGAACTACAAGATCATAATCGCCGGCAAGATTTGTTAATGTTACAACGAAATCAGAAGTTACTGTTGTAGTAATTTTATAATAATCTAAATCTGTTGTTGTACCAATGGTCGCTGTAATTATTGTATTTGCCGGAATTGTTGCTGCAGCTGCGCGTGATTCGTTGGGTTCATAATTGCTATTACAAGCAGCTGCTGTGACTGTAGTGAACTGTGATTGAAAATAAGAACTACTTCCACTACTGCAATTGGTCCTGAGTCTATAATCATATAGACTTCCTGCTACCAACCCTGTCAGGTAATAAGATGTGGCATTACTAATAGTTGAGGAAGCAACTATCCATGTTGGTGACGAATTTAATTTGTATTCAAGAGTATAAGTTAAAGCTCCAACCACTGCTGTCCAGTTTATTGTTGCATTGTCAATAGAAATTGGAGAGACTGTAACTCCGGAAGGAGTTGTACATGTAACCGGACAAGTTGGGCATGAAGACCCGCCACAATCAGTTCCCGTTTCATCTCCATTCATAAATCCATCTGTACAACTAGTAAATCCACATACATCCAAACAAGCACCATTCAAAACGGAGTTTCGGATGACATTACCAGGTTGGGGACCAAAACCAAGACTTAAGTTAATTCCTACACTTTGCTGGTGACAATAACTCATTATCGTCCCACCTCCTGCCGGATTACCCGGTAGTGCGCAACCGCCTTCTGTTGCGCCTGAACATCCATCAATGGCAGTATTGTTACCATTCCATACACATGCATGAGTATGTCTGGATCCAATCAAGTGACCCATTTCATGCGTGATCACCATTACTGACCAGGAATAAGTAGGAACATTCAGATAGGTTGAGTTTATCTTACTTACACATTTACTTTCATCCGGATCAACATTACAAATTCCTGAGAAACCGGCAGCTTGCCCTCCACCACCTTTATAGGTAATCAAATGCGAAAGGTCACCATTAAATGTTCCGGTATTTGCCTGATAAGCCGCTAACAAAGCGGATGTGACTGTCAGTGAAGCATATGGCGACACAGTCGTCCAACACATGATCTGAGAAATTGCAACACTTAGTGTTTCGTTAGCATAAAGAATAATACATTGATTAAAGAGTGCAGTAATGTAGTTTACAGTATTTACAGTTCCACCTTTGTCTGTCACAACATCATTGTCTACTTCTATATAAATGTCTATACAATCTCCTAAACTTGAAGTTGTGTTTCCCCCACCGCGATTTAATTGAGAAGGCATATACGCCTTGCCGTCATCCTGTGTCGAACAATCAAATGGATTTCTGACTTGTAAATTAAAATCATTATAAAATAAATGTGTTCTGCTGAAATCTCTATTGATTCGTCCTATCACTCGGTTTCCACTATTATCTGAGATCATTGCAACGATCTCATCCTTAAAAAAACTAAATGCAACGATTGAATTCGAATCACTTTGAAGTACTCCCTTATAATGTACACCTTCCTTATAACTGACCGGGGAATTAGGCTTTGTATTTTCCGAAACGAAAAATCCTGAAGCAAAAATATTATGCTTCAATAGATCGACCTTGATCGATGAATTTGCAGAAACAGGAATTACAACGGTTAAAAATTCCGGTTGATTCTGAAGAATATCGTTCAGTTCTTTTGCATTTGGTAAAAGAAGAACTCCTTCTTGTAAAACTTCCGGATCCACTTTCTCATCCCTCAAATTAGATGAAACATATTTGAATACATTCAATTCCCGGAATTGGCTGCCATTCGATTTGGCATTAACAACTTGTCGGTAAACTGCTTTCTGGGAGAAAGCAATAATGGGCAAGAACATTAGAATAACTAGTAGTTGTTTTACTTTCATAATTTGATGTTATACGTGGGTTAATGAAACCTTTCCTGATACGCGGTAATTCAGAAAAAGTGCGTGTGCAACGCTATTCCAAATATAAAATAAAAAGCGAAAATTTAAAAACTCTAATACCTCTTAAAAAGTGCTAAAAACCGCTGTAAGTACTGATAATTAAGACATTTAAGATCAAAATGGGTTCTTAATTCGTGAATTCGTGGCTAAACTTTCAACTGCCGTCAAAAAAATCCCGGTGATAAAATGCCGGAAACTACTCCTCTTACTTAGTTTTTTAAATGTCAGGATATTTTTTACATTTACCCGAATCAATAAAAAATCCAATCTTGTATAAAAAAGGTCTACATATTATATCAGAGTTTTCGGTCAAAGATTCTTTAATACTCAAAGACAGTGAAAAAGTAAAAATCTTTCTCAATAATTCAATAACCACATTAGGTCTTTCAAAGGTCGGTGAAGTTTTTTACCAATTTCCTGACTCAGGATATACAGGAATAATCTGTCTGACCGAATCACATATATCAATACATACATGGCCCGAACACAACCGAGTTACATTCGATGTATTTTTAAGCAATTACATGAAGTACAATGATGACATTGCCGAAACTATTCATTCGGGGCTTTTAACTTTACTGGAGGCAGAGGAAATCAATACATCAAGATTAAAAAGATAAATTTGTGACCAATATAACAGCTAATAATTTTTCTTGTCCAAAATGTTCTGCCGTCACTGAACTTAAATTACAGGCGCCATTGGTCATCTGCTGCCCTTCTTGTCAGGAAACTTACTTCATCAACAAAGAGCACAAGGCAACTAATGCATATTTACTGAAGCACGACCTCTCCCCTCTTAAAGTGATTGAATTAAATGCCAGTGGCGAATACAAGAAAATCAGATTTACAATTATTGGACACATTAGAAGTATTAACACCCATTCAATTACTAATGAATGGCTAATGAAATTCGACAATAACACCTATGGGTGGTTAATTGAAAATGGGTTTAAGTATTATATTTTTGAAAACGACCCTATAAGCATTTCTGCTAATTCAATAATAGGGAAAAATGTCGGCGATAGTGTAAAAATAAAAGAAATTGACTACACTATTTATGATCTTTCAAAGCAAATAAAATTTAGAATGGATGGACAGATCCCTGAAAATGATTTTAACGATGGCGAACTTTTTATCTACGAAGCAATAGCAAATGATTTTGTTTCACTTACTACAATTGTGATTTATGACAAAACAACAGTAGAAGCTTTCAAAGGAATTGAAATCAAACTTACCGATCTCAAAATTTCCACATTGGCAAATTTTAAAAAATGGTTATCATGACAGGAGAAACAAATCCAAATCTCGAAGCCACAAAAGTAGTTTGCAGTAAATGCAATGGGGAATTCATTTCATATCTTAATTCAAATGCCTATTCAATCATTTGTTCTTTGTGTGGAAGTATTTCAAACTCCTATTTCGGAACATTAGAAAGATCTACCCAAGAAGTTCGCTTAAGTGAACTTCCCTCAATATTACCTATCGGCTCAAAAGGAGAAATCAAAGGAATTCCATATATAGTTATCAATCACGTCCGAAAAAAAGAAAATGGAACCGTTTACTTTTGGGATGAATTCACATTATTCAACCCAATTTATGGGCAAGCTTATCTTTCAGTTTACGATGGTCATTGGATGTATCTTAAAGAACTCAATGCACAACCCGAAATCAAACTGCGCATTGTAATTTTTGAAGGTGAAGTTTATGATCGATTTGCAAAGTATAAATCAAAGATCCAAGCAGCCTCAGGCGAATTCCTTTATGACTTCGATGCTGATGAAGTACCATTGGTACAAGAATTTATTCAACCTCCATATCTCTTATCAAAAGAAACCCTTTCAACAAATATCACTTGGTTCAAAGGAGAATATATTTTACCGGATGAAATAAAAAGTAGTTTTAAATTAGACAACATTCCTGAAAGGAAAGGCGTCGGAATGATTCAACCGTTTATTGGAAAGTTTCAAAAACGAACGATGTCAACTGTTTCCTTCTTTATATTTGTAATCTGGAGTGCACTTCAATTTCTTTTTTATTACAGCGCAAAAGAAGAAACCGTATTTTCAAAACAATACTCTATAAATGATGCAAATAATCGAAAAGAAATATATACTTCAGCCTTTGAGCTAAGTGGTGGAACAAGTAATGCAGAAATCAAGATCAATACAAATATTGATAATAACTGGATGTATTCTGCTATTACCCTAGTTAATGAAAAGACCGGAGATATTTACGACCTTGATCTGGAAGCTGAGTATTATCATGGATATGAAGATGGCTCCACTTGGTCTGAAGGCAAAAGCTGGATCTCTAAAGTAGTTTCTAAAGTGCCTGACGGAAGCTACTATCTTATCGTTTACCCCGACAAACCTGCAACAATGAATTCAGTAGACCTTACAGTGAGCGTAACACGAAATGTATTTATGTTTTCTAATGGTCTAATAATATTGCTGCTCTTAGCCCTATTCCCGACATATTATTTCTTTAGAAAAAACAGTTTTGAACAAAGAAGATGGTTCAACAGTAATTACTCGACCTATGAATAACAAACTATTTGATATAAAAGATCTGAAAGGCATGAAATACTACCTTTTATTTGCCACCGTCTTGATTGGAGTTTACATCTACTCAATGACGATTGGTTATCGATTTCTGAGCTTTACTGAATCAAATCACTCACAACAAAGAACAGGCGCACGAACATATTTTCACAAATAATTAAAAAACGAAACAAATGGAAGCATTACATTTAAAATACTTAATGGCAGCATTAGTCTACTCCGTTCTAGGTGTTGCAATACTATTGGTATCATTCTGGATTATCGAAAAAATTTCACCTGAAAATCTATGGAAAGAGATCATTGAAAAACAAAACAATGCATTGGCTATTCTTGCAGCTTCTTTCATGATAGCGATAGCCATTATAATTTCGTCTGCAATTCACGGTTAATAGATGTCATTAATCAAAGATAAACAGAATCAGTTACTTCTACTAATCTCGGTATTTGTTATTGCCACCTGCGGATTGATCTACGAATTGATCGCAGGAACTTTGGCCAGTTATCTTCTTGGCGATTCTGTAACCCAATTCTCAACTATTATCGGAATATATTTATTCTCGATGGGTATTGGCTCGTACCTTTCTAAATTCATAAATAAAAACCTCCTAAGCTGGTTTATACAAATAGAGATTCTTGTCGGAGTTATCGGTGGGGTTAGTTCAACTATTCTTTTTATTTGCTTTGAACAGGCCAGTGGATTCCACATTATTCTTTACAGCCGGATAATCTTAACCGGCACTCTCGTTGGACTTGAAATACCGCTTTTAATGCGAATACTAAAGGACGAATTTGACTTCAGCGAATTGGTATCAAAAGTTTTTACATTCGACTATATCGGCGCTCTCTTTGCTTCTATTCTCTTTCCACTTTTTATGGTTCCATATTTAGGGCTTCTTAAAACCTCCTATTTCTTTGGACTTCTAAATGTGATCGTAGCAGTAATTCTCTGCTTCAGATTTGAGCCCATGATCCGCTATCTAAAGTTTCTAAAATTCCAGGCAATCACCGCTGTTTTATTTTTACTCATTGGATTTGTTTATGCTGAACAAATTCAAACCTATGCTGAAACCTTAACATACAGCGAAAACATCATATACAGTAAATCCACGCCTTACCAAAGAATTATTCTTACCAGTGACAGAGGAATTACCAAGTTATACCTGAATAATAATCTTCAATTTAGCTCAGCAGATGAATACAGATATCACGAGGCTTTAGTACATCCCGGACTATCACGAATGAAAGACCCAAAAAGCGTTCTTATCCTTGGTGGTGGGGATGGATTTGCAGTAAGAGAAGTTCTAAAATATCCGACAGTGAACAAGATTATCTTAGTAGATCTTGATTCATCTGTAACCCAAATTTTCAAAAATTCCGAATTTCTAAAGACTCTCAACTCCAACTCTCTTTCAAACTCTAAACTGCAAATTATAAATACGGATGCTTTCAGTTGGTTAAAACAAAATCAACAACTCTTTGACTTCATTATAATTGATCTACCCGACCCTTCCAACTTTTCTGTAGGCAAGTTATATTCTAATTCATTTTACAAAGAAATTAGAAAATCGTTATCCCCGGCAGGTGCGTTTGTCGTTCAAAGCACTTCTCCTTTTGTTGCAAGGAAATCGTTTTGGTGCGTAAACAATACTATTGCATCACTTGGATTCAAAACGCTTCCCTATCATTTATATGTCCCCTCCTTTGGTGAATGGGGATACGTTATGGGATTCTATTCATTGCCATCGACACCGAACTTTCTTCCAAAAGAATTAAAATATTACGACGAGATCCGGTACAATGAAATGATTCGATTCCCAAAAGATATGGCATATCTGCCAACAGAAATAAATAAATTGAACAATCAAATCTTAATTCGGTATTTTGAAGATGAGTGGGGAAAAGTTCAATAAGTACATCGACAGAAGAAATTTCTTAAAACTGAGCGGATTATTTTTGTCCATTCCTCTCCTCAACGCATGTCGTTTTTTCTCCCCAAATTACACCTTTCCTGTCACAATAGTCGGAGCAAATTCGAAAACCGGTCATTTGCTAAGAGAAAATAAGTTTCCTGCACCGGTCAAAACTATTATTGAAAATACCATAATTGTAGGAGGCGGAATTTCAGGACTTAGTGCTGCGAGATGGTTGAAAAAAACAACTTTCACGATTTTAAATTATTTGAACTTGATACAAAAACAGGTGGCAATTCAAAAAGCGGCGAGAATCGAATTTCCAAATATCCATTCGCTGCTCATTACTTACCTATACCAAATGAAAATTTCCCTGAATTAATCGAATTTTTACATGAACATAAAATAATAACCGGCTTCGATTCCAGTGGACTTCCACTTTATGATGAGTACTTTATTTGCTTTGAACCGCAAGAGCGATTCTTTTATAGAGGAATCTGGCACGATGGTCTTCCGCCAAAATCCGGTTTGAATGAATCGGAGGTTCTGGAAATAAATCGATTCTCTGAAATTACAGAAAACTATAAGAACAAAATCGGTAAGGACAACAAACCAGCATTTACAATTCCTCTTGAATTAAGCAGCACTGATGAAGAGTTTTTAAGTCTTGATAAAATTACTATTGCTGAATATCTGCGTAATAATGAATTCAAATCTGATTTTCTAGGTTGGTACCTCAACTATTGTTGCAAAGATGATTTTGGAAGTACAATAGAAAACACCTCTGCCTGGGCAGCTATCCATTACTTTGCTTCAAGGAATGGGAAAGCAGCGAATGCTTTGTCAAGCGATGTTCTTGTTTGGCCGGAAGGAAATCAATTTCTCGCCGCAAAATTAGAAAAGGAAATTTCAAATCATCTAAAAACTGAATATCTCACCTATAGAGTTGAACGTTACGGAAATCAATGGATCTGTTTTGTTTATGATGTAAAAAACAAAGAAAGTATAAAATATGTTTGCCAGAATATAATACTTGCAAGTCCTCAGTTTGTAAACAAAAAAATACTCGCCTTCGATACAGGAATTGACTTCAACACTTTAAATTATTATCCGTGGCTCGTGGCTAACATCAGCATCAAAAATAAAAAATCGCTAAATGGAGCAGAAGATCTTTGCTGGGACAATGTTTTGTATTCATCTAAATCCCTAGGATACGTAAATGCATGCCATCAGTCAATTGATTCAAGTAAATCAGAAACTGTAATTACTTATTATTATAATTTTTCCGAATCCGATCCAAAAACCGAACGAGAATCAATTTATTCGAAAGACGATAATTACTGGAAAGAGTTCATTGTGAATGATCTTAAAAAAGCTCATCCAAAAATTGAAGAATCGACCACAGAAATCGAAATCAATATTCTTGGTCATGGAATGATCAGTCCCTCTAAAAACTTCAGAAGCGAACCATCCCGGAAAATTCTCGAAGCCGGTTTCGAGAATCTCTATTTTGCTCATTCAGATGTTAGCGGAATTTCTATATTCGAGCAAGCCTTTTACAGAGGCATTGCCGCTGCAAAACAATTATTGAAAAACAGGACACATGATAAACTCTGAAAACAGCTGGATCAAGTCCCGACTTTATGATTTTCTATTTATCTTATTTCCGCCTTTCGCTTGCTTACTTGTTATTTACTTTTTTCCGCACCTGTTTATTAATGAAAAGCACGAAAGTGAACTTCTTTGGTTTATATTGATAGTCTGTATTGATGTTGGTCATGTCTATAGTACGATCTATCGTACCTACATGGACAAAGAAACAATCAGAAAAAACAGAATGCTTTTTTTCTTAAGCCCACTCCTTCTCTATCTTACGGGAGTTATGCTTCACAGTATTCATCCACTATTTTTCTGGAGAGCGATGGCTTATCTGGCAGTATTTCATTTTATCCGGCAACAATACGGTTTTATGCGATTGTATTCGAGAAATGAAAAACAAAATCCGATCTTCAGAAAGATTGATACAGTAACGATATATGCGGCTACATTATATCCAATCATTTTTTGGCATTTTAAAGGGCAGCAAAATTTCAATTGGTTCATTGAAAACGATTTTTTATTTATCAATCAACCTGACCTTACTCCCGTTTTTTTTGTAATCTATTTGGCTATCCTTTTCATTTATCTGGTTAAAGAAATTTTTATCGTCTTCACTGAAAAGAAATTCAATCTCCCCAAAAATCTGTTGATGTTAGGAACGATTGTTTCCTGGTACATGGGAATTGTCTATTTTAAAGGTGATCTGACATTTACCCTTCTCAATGTTGTTAGTCATGGAATTCCGTATTATGCACTCGTCTGGGCATATGGCAACAATCAGCAAAAGAAAATTACGATGAAAGAAAACTGGATGAAACTATTTTTCAATCCGAAAAACATTTTTCTCTTTGTTGGATTTTTAGTCGTTCTTGCGTACCTTGAAGAAATGTTATGGGATGGATTCATTTGGAAGGAGCATAACAGTGTTTTTCCGCTTACAAATTTACTTCCTGATCTGACCGGATTCAAGAATCTTACATCCCTTGTCATCCCTTTGCTGGCATTGCCTCAATTGATGCATTATTTTATTGATGGATTTATCTGGAAAATGAAGAAGGATAAATTTGGATGGAGCACATTTCTATTTTCGAAATCAAAAGTGATTCAATCTGACAATTTAAAAGCATAAGTATTTATCTATCGAGTACTATGAGATATGAAGACTGACACCACATTAAAACATCAAAATATCCTCCCCGGTGATGGTACCGTCATTTATTTCGGGAAAATTGTTCCGGAAGATCAGGCAGATCTATATTTCAATGTCTTTATGAATTCCATTGAATGGAAAAATGACGAAGCGATCATTTTCGGTAAAAAGATAATTACTAAAAGAAAAGTCGCATGGTATGGAGATGAAGGTTTTTCTTACACCTACTCAAAAACAACAAAGGTCGCATTGTCATGGACAAAAGAATTGCTTGAATTGAAATTAATGATTGAAAAAATAAGTGGAACGCAATACAACTCTTGTTTGATGAACCTTTATCACTCAGGCGACGAGGGTGTTTCCTGGCACAGTGACGATGAGAAATCGCTTGGCGACTCGCCAAATATTGCATCCTTTTCTTTAGGAGCAGAAAGAAATTTCACTTTCAAGCACAAAACAAATAAACAGACAATTTCTGTATTTCTTGAACACGGCAGCCTTTTAGTTATGAAAGATAAAACACAAACTCACTGGCTTCACTCCATTTTAAAAACCAAAAAAATTTCCAAACCAAGAATCAGCCTTACTTTTCGGAAAATGATCTTTTAGAACCAATAGTGAATAACGAAATTACTTTTTAACCCCTTTGCAATTAGTTTTTATCAACTCATCAACAGAATGATCGCCATATTCAGCTGAATTATTTAAACATTCACAGGCATCTTTTACTTTGTCTACTTTTAGGTAAACTAAAGCCAGATTATACAAAGCATCGAGATCATATGGGTTATTAGAAACAGCATTAGTAAAATTATAGATCGCTCTTTTATAATTCAATTTTTTAGCCTATGTAATACCCTGATTGTAGAAAAACTCAGCATCTTCGCACTTCTTATGGTAATTGTAACCACTTGTCAGACTATGTGTAATTACATGATTGGTGCCTCCTGTTCTTGTATCTACTTCATTGCCTTCACTCCTCGAAGATTTACTTATATATAAAGTGTTATAGAGTTCAAATGCAAATGTCCCTTTGAATCCAATTGGACTTCCATTTTGCATTAGGCAATTCCACTTTCCCGGAAAGTTAAAAGTAGAATCGATTAAAGCACTATCAAGCATTTTATTTGAAGTCCCATTGATTAACTTTACAAAAGCAACTTGTCCGATCGAATCAATATAGATCGTCATACTCAATCTCCCATGGTGGCAACGATCAATTGGAAGTGCAGAATATGTATTTCGTAATGCCTCAAAATTCAATTGATTCAACTGATAAAATTCTCGCTGAACAGAATCCCCTGAAACATATCCTGAATTATTCGGAGGATAAAAATTGCTGGATCTGTGTTGCACTTCCTCACTATTCTGAGCCTTGACCTGTATGTTTAATAAAATTAAAATCGTTAGTAAAGAATTTTTCATATGTAACAATATTTCAAATCATTTAGACTTAACACAATTCTTCTTCTGTTCATCTATAAATCCGGGACAATTATACATAATTTTATAGACAAGTTTATTTTTAGTCCGAGAAATCTTCGGCCGCCATCCGAGAATATTAATCGTACCTGTTGTACCCTTTTGAATTGAAAAGCACTTCTCCGCAAGTCCTGCATCCGTTTTAAATATTACACCTACAATCGACCATCCCGGATAAATTGCAATCTTATTCTGGCATTTATCATCAAAAGCATCATCAACACAATCCATACTTTTAAACCACTTTTTAAGGCTGTCGATATTTTGATCCATGCTTAGATTAGCCAGATTTCCTGAATCCGATTCTTTTGATTCAGGCAGCCCATTTACGTGCCGTTTTACAATTCGCTCTACCTTGTTGAACTTGCCTTTAGAAACTGCCTTACACAATTTCGCTCCATCATTTCCGCTTGCAGAATAGATAAAAAATGAAAGCAATATAAATGAAATTATCACTCGTTTCATTTTTCCTTTAAATGCTCCTTCCACTTCATTACGATTGATTCAAAGTTTAGATCATTTTTATACCATTCATTGATATATTTTTTTCCGGTGAAATTCTCTCCGGTATACAAATCGATATTCCATGTAATATTTGAAATATAATTTCTATGAATGGTAGCATTTTCACTACCATTTATAAACAATGGATTACTTTCAAGTAAATAGATGAGAAATCTAAGTGTTACTTTATCTTCAGGAAAAGTCTCAACAAAAGCAGCACTTTCCGATTCTCTTCGAATCGTCAATCGAGAATTCATCGACATTGCAGTATACGTTCTTGCATCAGGATTCCAATGTGCAAGCATAGCAAGAATACAATACTTGAATTTATGACCTTCAAAATATTTTAATGATGCCATATACTCACGATATTCGGTTAAAACCGTTGGACCTAATTTTTCGAAATAATACTTGGCTGAATCATTCAACATTTCTTTTTCCAATCCTGCAAGAACTTCGTCTGTTAAATCGGGTGGCTTTGGATATTCCTTCCATCGATTAGTTGGATCTTTCAGTATTGAATTTGCATATTTTTTAAATGACGATCTCAAAATAGTTGAATCAGCATTCTCCGATTTACAGAATAGAAAAGAACAGGAAAAAAAATGTAAAAAAAGTAAACCTCATTCGATTGATATTTAAATTATCTTATTCTGATTGTTGAATACAAGAGTAAGAATTCTTGGTAGTTCAGTCTTGTTCTCGTCATCAAAATACTCTTCTAATTGCAGAAGAGCTAGTCCGGATTTATGTGCACTTTTAATAAAATCAGAAATATGATGATTGAAACAATCTACAATTTGAATCCCCGACTCTGTTTCAAATCTTGCTTTGCTACCAGAATATTGTTTGAATGGATGCAATTCACCTACATAAACTATACCATCATCAGACAAAAGTTTTGATGCTTGATCAAATATATGATCAAGATCCTTAATGTGTTCGAGAACCAAACTGAATGTGATCAGATCAAACTTTTTATCTGTAAAATTCCAAGGAGCATTAATATCTGACTGCTTAAATTCAACTTTTTCTGACTTAATCTTTGCCTTTGCTTTTAAAAGCATTTCTTCGGAAAGATCAATCGAAGTTAGATGTCCTGTAATATCCCTCTAACCAAATTGTATTTTTTCCGGTTCCGCATCCGATCTCCAGACAATTGTCAAACTTCTTTCTCTGAAAGTATTTCTCTCAGAGCGATTCCTTCCAGGTCTCTTGTCCGGTTTTCAACTTCATCATAAGTAGCTGACCATTTATTATATGCCGACTTTATATTCATACGCAGATGTTAATTTATCGAAAAATAATCAAACAAAAAAAATCCCGCCAAACGACGGGATTTTTCACAAAATATATTTAATTGAAATTAGAACTTCACAACTTTAGTTTGTGCTTGAGTTCCGTTCAATTCAGCTCTGATCATGTATGTACCTGATGCAAGATTTGCAACATTCAACATTTCAAGATTTGAACCTTTAGTAACATAAACTGTTTGAGTGCTGATGATACGTCCTGAAAGATCGATCATTGTAACGATCGCTTTTCCCGGATTAACAGCATTCAAAGTAAGTTCGATAGTATTTGGATCTTTTTGATTAGAGAAAATTGCGATCTGAGATGCAGTTAACTCATTGATTCCATTTACACATGCAGGATCTGTTGGAGAATAAACGATCACAGGAACAGAAGTACCAGAGAATGTACATGAAGGATCTAATGTAAGATCTCCTAAGAATACCGGAGGAACTGTTGCTGCTGTTGCATTACCAAATACTATAGGAGTCTAGTAGTAAGTACCATATGGAAGAGAAGCTGAACCATCGATCAATGTTGCATCGTTGATGAACAGACGGCTACTTACAGAAGGAGCTGGGAAACTGAATGTATAATAAGCAACTAAACTTGGCTCGAATAATGGATCAGCACTACCTGTGATATCAGCAGAAGACAATACCCAACCTTCACCTGCAAAGTCTCCAACTGTTGGAGCAAACAAACCTGTAGAAGTTAAAATAACTGTATCTCCTTCGCAAACAAACGGAACATTTGAACTAGATGTTCCCGGATTGATAGAAGGATCAATACAAGTAATTGCAGGAATAATTGTGTATTTGTAGATACCATCAGATGTAGGTGATGTTGTGAATCCACCTGCCCACATTGTTAATGAATCAGCGATTCCTAATGCAGTACGTTGTGTTCCTAGTTCAATATCTAGCCAGTTTACACCACCGTCAATTGAATAAGAAGAACCTGTGAAACCGTTTGTTGCATCAGCACCAGTACTAACCATCATTCCAGGTTGTCCCGGTACACGTTTCATGTCAGAACCAAATAAATTTCCAAGTGGAGTAAATGAAATCCAAGTGTCACCACCATCAACTGTAGAATAAGCTGTGCTGATTCCTGTTGTTGCTGTATAAAGACGAGCAATACCATTTAAATTGTCAGTGAAACAAATATCAATCGCACCATTTGTAGGTACAACTAATCCTGTTGCTGAAACTGTCCAGTTAAGTCCACGATCAACTGATCTGTAAACACGACCTTTGTTAGTGTCAAACCAAATTGTATCACCAATAACATTGTAGTGAGCTACAATTCCAAATTCACCTGCAATAGATGCCGGAATATTCAATGCCGGAGTTCTTGTCCATGTAGTACCACCATCAGTTGTAGTATAAATTTCGTATTGAGTTCCCGGATTTGGATCGCCCATTGCGAAACCTACACTGTCATCCCAAAAATGTACAACATTTGGAAATGAATTGGCATCGAAAATAGAACCAAGACCTTGCTGTGTCCAAGTACCACCACCATCTGTTGTTTTCCAGATACCACCACCTGAACCGGCAACAGCATTATAGAAACATGCCCATGCAGTGTTAGCATTAAGTCCATAGATCATTGACCAATCGTAAGAAACCGGTGCGGGAGTATTTCCTGCCATCCAGTTTGCTCCACCGTCAATCGTCATAGAGAAATCCTGACGATTTGCAGCGCCACCTGATCCATCATAAGAGCTGATCCAAACTACGTTGGAATCAACAACAGATACATTTCTTACACCAGTTGAAACTGTTGTAAATCCTGTAGCCTGTGATAACCATACTCCCGTTTGAGCGAATGAACTTACGCTTGCTAGGATTATGGCAATAAATAGTAATTGCTTTTTCATGTTATTTTGGTTAGAGATATTTTTGTCAAAATTAAGAGTAATTCCGTTAAAAACAACGACAAATGCTAAACCTTACAGCTTAATCATCAGTGAATTGTAAAGGATTTAAAACAAATTCATTTTAGTCTTTCCATTTAATGGTGCATCCGATTGCTTTTGTATCTTTTGTAATCACTTCATTTCCGGAAATCAAGGCATCTACGGCCAATTGAATATATCGGATTTTTACATTTTCCGGCTCATCGGCATTGTCATCAATTGCCCCTATATACTTGACAATCAGACCATTCGTTTCTTTTTTGAGTATGTAAGCATGTGGAGTACGTGTTGCACCATAAGTTTTAGCGATTTCCTGCGTTTCATCATAGAGGTATGGGAAACTGTAGTTCTTTTCTTTCGCTAATTCCTGCATTAACTCAAATGAGTCATCAGGAGATTTTTTGACATCGTTCGGATTAATAGCAATTACAGGGTATCCCAAGTCAGCATACTTCTTATCTAACTCAAGAATACGCGATTCATAGGCCTTTGAAAATGGACAATGATTGCACGTGAAGACAATGATAAATCCCTTCGACCCAACATAATCTTTTAATGACACCATTTTACCATCGACATTTTTTAATGAAAAATCTATAGCCTTATCTCCTACTTTATAGCCCTGCGCAGACATCTGAAGCGAAATAAATAGCAGTGATACAATCACCATAACTGTTCCAATTTGCTTTTTCATATTTTTAGTTTTGTTTATTTTCTGCTTTTAAAATTTCCGCTTTCAATTCTTCATATGACATTTCGCCTTCTTTGAAAAAAACTTTTTGCCCATTAACATATATCAATGTTGCCGGAATTGCTCCACTCCATGAACTATCTACTTTATTTATCCACTCGTTTGGGTCAGTATCATTAATATGAACGACTTTTGATTTTATTTTTTATTTTTAATAAAATCACTAGCTGAACTTCTGAATTTGCTATTGAAGTCAAGGTTCACTAAACAGACTTTAAAATTATCAGAACCCATTTCTGAATTTATCTTCTCAAAATAAGGCAACTCTACAATACAAGGTTTACACCAGGAAGCCCAGAAATTTACAACTTGAATACCATTCGCTTTTAAAATATCGTCCTGATAAAACTGCTCAAATTTTTTGTCTGCAATGTCTTGGGCTAAACAATATTTAGACAAGAAAAGTATAACAAATAGCATCGATTTTACCATCCTTCAAAGATAGATATAAATCTTTCAGAAGTTCAACCTGATTTCCGAGAACAAATCTAAACATTCAAAAAAAATGGGGACTTTCTTTGAATAGAAAATCCCCATTTTAATTTTATTAAAAATCATTTACCTGATCACACTTACCTTTCCAATGTAAGAGTGAACTTCATTTTTAAGATCGGTTACTTTTATTTTATATACATACACATCATTCTGAACCTCTTTGTCAACTTTTCCGTCCCATGGAACATCATAACTGTTTGATTTAAATACTTGAACTCCCCAACGATTAAAGATCAGCAACTCATAATCTTTCACGAAAGTACCATATCCCTGGAAGTAGTCATTTACACCATCTCCATTCGGAGTGAATGCATCAGGCACGAAGAAACTATAACCATATTCAATTCTGATCACACCACGAGTAGTATCACGGCAACCATGATCCGATTCTGTCATCAGTATAATTTCGTAGGCACCGACAGCATTGTAGGTATGATAAGGACTTGTTTGAGATGTTCCCGAACTATCGCCAAAAGTCCATTGATAATACGCACCATTAACAGTTGTATTCTGGAAGTGTATGATTGGCTCATAGATCGTTGCGATCTCAGGATTTGGTATGAATGCAGCTTGCGGAACAGGATACACCTCGATGATCTTATCTTTTGCCAAAGTTGATGCACATCCTCTGGCTGTTGAAGCAATCAATGTTACTGAGTAAATTCCTGCATCAACAAACACGTGATTTGGGAATGGTAATGTATCAGATCCTCCATCAGAGAAACTCCATTGGAATGAAGCACTGTTTGAACTACTAAGATTAGAGAAAGGAACTAACAATGGAGCACAACCATTGATTACAACAGGATCGAAGTTCGCATCAGGCATCTCAAGAATTTCTATCTGATCAACATAAGGAACACCCGGACAACCGTTGTATGATGTATTCAAAATAATTGGATGAAATCCAACTGAACTGAATCGAACGGCCGGCGGGATCTGAAGAGCACTTGTTCCAATATCTGAGGCTGAACTGAAGTCCCATGAATAACTCACACCCGGAAAAATATTTCCTACAGGAATGAAATTAAAACTATTGCTATCCAGACATTGTGCCGGTGGAGTTGGGAACTCTGCATAAGGAATAGCATATGCACCAAGAATAATTGTATCCTGATTAACACAACCATAAGAACTGGTAGCAGTCAGATAATAAGTTGTCTGAATTGTTCCTGTTCCGGAATTGTCAAGAGTAATATTTGGATTGCTTGAATTTGGATTATCAATACCTGAAGTTGGATTCCATGAGTAAACAGTACTAGCTTCAGGAGTACCTCCTAATGGCACTACTGTTCCTGAACATACTGCTACATCATCACCTGCATCGACAACAGGAATTGGTGCGATAATAATATTCTGAATTGTTGTTGGAGATACACAACCATTTTCATTTACTTCAAGAGAAATTGCAGGACTGCCAGCTACATCACTAACCAATGAATAAGGTCCGGCACCACTTCCTGAAACTACAGTCGCAGTTCCGAAATCCCAAATGAAATTGGCGGCATTACCTGATGTTCCGGTATAATTAACATCGAATGGTTCTCCTGCACAAATTGATGGTGGAAGATTAAATAAAGAAGTTGGTATTGCATTTACGATAACACTATACGATGCATTATCAGTACAACCACTCTGTGTTACTGTAACATTTACTGTTTCATTTCCTGCAGCTGCCCACTGTACATTATATGGCCCAGCTCCACTTCCCGAAACTACAGTACCGGTTCCAAAAGTCCAGTTATAGGTTGCACCTGCAACTGCTGTTCCTGAATAAGAGATCGTATTCTGTTCTCCAATACAAAGTCCCGGAGTAGCCGAAATCTGTGCGTCAGGAATTGGATTATTTACGACTGCATTCGAAGTTTGAATTGATGTGCAACCATTTTCAGTTACAATTAATGAAACATTATATGTTCCCGGCGTATTCCATGTCACAGTGAATGGACCTTGTGAACCACCACCTGATGTGCCGCCATTGAAATCCCAAACATAATTCGCACCTGCACTCGCAGATCCTGTATAGGTCAATGTAACATTATCGCCTGTACAAACTGAAGGCGTGGCTGTGAACAAAGAATTAGGAATCGGATTGATGGTAACGTTAAACGTAGTACTGTTCGTACAACCGGCATCTGTTACAGTTAACGAAACCTGATCTGTTGCAGCAGCATTCCATTGAACGGAATATGGTCCTGCACCGCTACCTGAAACTACTGTACCGGCGCCAAAATTCCAGTTGAAAGTAGCACCTGCACTAGCACTTCCATTGAAAGAAATTGCATTCGATGCACCTACACAAAGTGCAGATGTTGCAGCGATAGATGCAGTTGGAATTGGATTTATTGTTACGGGTGCTAATGTCTGAGTCGATGCACAACCATTTTCCGTTACAGTAAGCGAAAGCTGATAAGCACCGGCCGTATTCCAAGTCATAGAATATGGCCCTTGTCCTGTTCCCGATGAAACCGTTGCTCCATTAAAATCCCAGGCATAATTGGCTGTACCACTCGCACTACCGGTATAATTTACTGCTACCGGATCTCCTGCACAAACTGAAGGTGTAGCTGTGAATAAAGAAGTTGGAATTGCATTGACAACTATATTTGAAAACGATGTATCTGCACATCCATTATTTGTTGCTATTGTCTGAACAGTATAATTTCCGGCCGTGCTCCAAACTATATTGAATGGTCCTGCACCAGTTCCACCACCTATTCCGCCATCAAAGTCCCATGTAATGGAAGTCGATCCCGGTGCATATCCTGTAAATTGAATTGGATCGTTTTCACCTGCACAAACTGCTGCTGTACTCGAAAACGATGCAACCGGCTGATCAAAAATATCTACGTTATCTGTGGCACTGGAAGTTGTACAACCTGTCAAATCAACAGAGACAGCGACCTGATAATTTCCGGGAGTACTCCACTGAACTGAATATGGACCAATGCCGCTTCCTGACAAAACAGTTCCGCCTGCAAAATCCCAGGTGAACGTTGCTGATGCTATTGAAACACCCGTGAAGGTAACTGTAGTTGGTGAATTGATACATGCGTCTGCGACAGTTAAAGCTGCCACTGCACAAGTGAACACACTTATCTGTTGTGTGTATGTAGTTGTGCATCCACCCGGATTAGTTACAGTTAGTGTTACATCGAATGTACCACCGGTATTAAATGTATGTGTTGGATCTTGCAAGGATGAAGTTGGTGTACCATCACCAAAATCCCATGTATAAATTACTCCCGGTAATAGATCTGTTGATGTATTTGTAAAAGTTACAGTGGTCCCGACATTGATCGTTCCTGTTGGAGTAAACGTATAACTGGCCACTGGTTCATTGATCACATTGACTACTACAGGTATCCGTACCGAACGAACAGGCGTTCCATTATCTGTAGCCACAAGATCAAAACGATTCATTCCCATATTAGAAGCTAACCCGACAACTTGTACAATGAAATCTACAGAAACACCGGGAACATTTTGAATTACGGATATTCCTGTCATCAGTGATTGAACACTGACACTCGTTTGTTGACTTAATTCAGGTGAAAGAAAAGTTCCGGTAATAAGCACTGTATCATTTTCACAAACAGTAATTGTATCACAAACTTGAACGGAATTTAAAATCGGTGGAATATTTGAACCACTATTACATGCATTCAAAATAAATTGTTGATTATCCAACATATCAACACCATCAGCAGCGCCATAAGGACCATCGTATTGCGTTCCCGGAGCGTCAAAGCGACCTAACTGAATATAATCTGTTCCATTACCTTGATTAATTCCCACTGTTGCCGGTGTTCCACCAAAACCACCTGAACCACCAGATGCATCACCTGTTGTCCATTGCATATCTTGATAACAAAATGACACATTTGAATTTGGAGGAAGTAATGGATCAGCACCGTTAGTTAAGATCAATTGAAATGAATTTAATTTATCATCATGAATACCAAAGTAGCCAACATTTTCCCATTGTACGATCATATGCGTACTGGTGATTTGATAGTATACTAATCCGCTTCCTGCACCTCTTGTATCAACATCACCCCAGAAAGGAGCGATCATTACATAATTTGGACTTGGAAAAGAATCGGCCGTGAAAGTCGAATAAGCTGCACCAACAGAAACACTTCCGTTATTGTTAAGGTAAACCGCTGTGACGTTAGCTCCATAAAAACAAAAATTAAAAGGTAGTGCCAATTGTACTGTGGACCAATCGTCATTTCTATAATCAGGTGCTACACCCGGACCACCACTTCCACCACTTCCATCAAACTGCCCGATCTGCCAGGTAGCATCACGAGGGACCCAACAATTACAACCTCCTGCTGTCGCAGTAGAATTTGCATTATTTGGCGCTAATCGCACAGGACTTGGATCCGCTTGATAATTTACATACTGTTCTTTGCCGTTTAATTTACCATCTATTTTCATCTGATCGATATCTTGTGTACGCACAGTACGGATATCTATTTGTCCGAATGAATGATTGAAGAAAATGGAAAGCAAACAGACTAATAATGTAATGGTTTTTTTCATCGTAAGTTTTTGTTCAACGTTGTTAGGGTTAGTTGAATAGATAATGAATGAAATATTGAGAATCCGGTTAAGACCCCCATTCTCAAAGATACATTATTTGGAGCCAAATTCCAAACAGAAATTGCCCGTTTTTCGCCTAAAAATGGCTATTCCTGTCCTGTTAACAGGGTTTTCAACCAAAAATAAGCCTCCGATTTCAATAAATTAAGACTCGTCAGATCTTGAAAAAAAATGAAATTTATCTGCAAATAACTATTTTCTCTTTTCGAAAATCATTTACCTCAATGTAATACACACCTGAAGTCAGTCCTGAAACATCAATTGATTCTCCTGATGAAACTTTTTTATTTTCATAAACCTTTAGTCCGATTGAATTAAAAATTGAAATTTGATTCTGACCTTCATTTGAACATTTGAATGAGAAACTTGCACCGGCGGATTGGGGAAAATTTCAAATCCTGCTCTCTCTCCTGTTGATGTTGCTGCATTCACAATGCAGCCCGATGATGATAATTCCGACATGAGTGAATTTCTTCTTTCAAGGATAAACGATTTTAATCCAAAAAGTACAGCACCACCTTGAACAGTAACATCACTGGAAAGATTCGTCTCAAAATTCTGATTTGTATAAAACTTATTTGTGTCGGCATAAACAAAAGGACGAATCACGTTAGCGATAGAATCTATCTTTCTATCAATTGAAGCGTTGCTAAAATCATATTGCAACCATTCACATGCTTTGTCGATCAGCAATTGACGGTAAGTTGAATTTGTAACCATGTTATTGATCAATGGACGACTATTTACCGGAGTCGGCACAAAAAACAAGCTCAAATTCTTCAATGCACTTACTGACAAATTCATTCTGAAACTTCCAAACGATTCATTCAAATCCCATGCTACCCATTCAAATTTATCGAGGTTGGTATCGTGATAAATAAAATAATTGTGACCGCTACCAAGATATGAGTCAAGGTTGACAAACATATTTAATGCCGCCCATTGTTCTATGAATGTGCTTGTATTGAGAATCGTTTCCAGTGAATCCTGAAATGCTGAACCACTGTTGTTGATCTTCGTGATAAGTTCGACCAGATCGGACCAATCGTTTATAGAATCATTATTGTGCAATTCATATTTTGGATAATAAGATGATGCCTGATTTGTTATGTAGCGCAAGTCGCCATTTGGATCACCTTTGAACATGTTCCCATCATGATAAGTAAAATGTTTATTGAGAAATTGTTTTGTATCTGCTTCTTCGATAAAATTGTAAAGCCCCCAATACACCCCATTCAAATATACTTTTGCAAAAGTACATCTCGGCGCATGTAGTCCGTGTTCATTATAAAAATCACATGCAATTTTCTCTCGCAAAAATGATGGATCTTTAAATCCATTATTCAGGTTGAACTTTTTCAGTCCATTGACATCTTGTCCTGCGACGAATTCATTCATATCTATTTTGAAAGATTTTTTTCGACTGGAATTATTATAAGATGAATTTCCTTTGAACTTCACTCCTACTGACGGAATCAAAGTTCCATCGAAGGTAATATCAGCTTGGAGATACTGATCTGCCGGAAAATATGCCACAAGTGAATCCCAATACGAAATCTGATTAAACACCATATAGACCTCATGCACTTGATCAGAATAAAAAATACTATCACCTTCATTCTGTGCATTCGATTTTAGGCCAAACAAAAATATAATTACAAGTACTATTTTATACTTCATGTGTGTGCGTGGTTAGGCTTTTTAGATTAAACCGATTGCGAATGGTTTAATTTAAGCGTCAATTTTAATCTGCGAGAACTGCGGGTAAATAAACATAAAATAAACACAAAGATCACAAGAACACAATGAGAACACGGAATTATATTAATTTTAAAGTTAATGTCTGCCTAAATCCGCATGATCTTTGTGAAATAGTTTAACTGTACTTTTCTCCCGTAGATCTCGTAGCATTGCTACCGATTAAGCGCAGTATTCTCTTTTAACTTCTTTTATTCCGTGGTCTCATTGTGGTCTTGTGATCTTTGTGTTTAAACGATTACGAGGACACCATCTTCAATCCAACAATAGAAGCAATCAAAGTCCCAATGAAAAACAATCTTAAAAATTCCGCAGGCTCTTTAAAGAAAATGATACCGATTAGGGCAGTTCCAACTGCACCAATTCCTGTCCATACAGCATATGCTGTTCCTAAGGGTAAACTTTGAGAAGCCTTGTAAAGCAAGAACATCGAAAGTGAGAGGCTGATGAAAAATCCGCCAAGCCAGTACATTGAAGTTGCGCCTGTTGATTCTTTGGCTTTTGCGAGACAGGTTGTGAAACCTACTTCAAACAGTCCGGCGATTATTAATAGTATCCAACTCATTTCTATATTGTATAGTGAATAGTGAAGTTAACGAGTAGTGAAGTGAATACGAAGTCAAATAGGTTGTTCGCGGAATAGGATGAGAACTCTATCGTATGAAATGCCATAATGCAGAATTACAATGAAGGCAAAATCTGCTCCGCGGCCGGGATGGCCAAGATCATACAATGCTAATATTGCAAACAAAAAGAAAAAGAATTCCAACAGCAGCCTTACTTTTCCACTAACAGGTATAACAGGATTTAATTTTGGATCGTTCGGATAACGAAACACAGCCCAGGAAACAGCCATTATCACGGGCAGAAAAATAGCAAGTACATATTGGGTAAAACCACTTCCTTGCGACGATCCCCAATAACCAACACAAAACAGTGCAGTCAATTCAAGAAGAAAACGGAAAAGTTGGTTGAGCCAGTGTTTGGACATTCTATATTGGTTTACAGGTTGCAGGTTTCAGGTTAGGTAGGTTGACAACCTGCCCAACCTGAAACCTGAAAACCTAAATAACTAATTTTATTTCTGATCCGGCTGCGGAGTATATCTCAAATACGGTTTCACCATTTTGAATCCTTTCGGGAAACGATCCGGAATCTCTTCTGTTTTGATTGCAGCCAGCACAACAACATCTTCGCCTTGCTTCCAATTAGCAGGTGTCGCTACACTATAATTTGCCGTGAGTTGAAGTGAATCGATCACTCGAAGGATTTCATCAAAATTTCTTCCTGTCGAAGCCGGATAAGTGATCATCAATTTCACTTTTTTATCAGGGCTGATTATCACTACTGAACGAACAGTAAATTTATCAGATGCATTCGGATGAACGAAATCAAACAATTTCGAAATAGCAAAATCCGGATCAGCAATAATTGGATAATCAACCGTCGTATTTTGCGTTTCATTGATGTCATCGATCCAACGAAGATGAGATTCTACAGGATCAACACTCAAGGCAATTACTTTTACATTACGTTTCTCAAATTCAGGTTTCAGTTTTGCAACACTACCGAGTTCTGTTGTACAGACCGGTGTAAAATCAGCAGGATGAGAAAACAGAACTCCCCAGTTATCGCCCAGGTATTCGTAGAAATTAATTTTGCCCATTGAAGTTTCAGCTGAAAAATCAGGAGCGGTGTCGCCAAGTCGTAGTGCCATTTTTTTTGCGTGTTTAAATTTCTACGAAAGTACGTAAAACAATGAAAAATGAAGGAGGAAAAACGAAAAATGATTTCGGAGTGTTAATTACACTACGAAACGACCTTCATTGTGTACTGTAAAAAATCACCTCGCCCACCCGTCGCTGTCCAAACTCCGATACTGAATCGCCTCTGCCAAATGTTCCGTCTTGATATCTTGACTCGCATCGAGGTCGGCAATCGTTCGAGAAACTTTCAGAATTCTATCATATGCTCTTGCGGATAGTCCAAGTCTTTCCATGGCAGTTTTCAAAAGTGTACTTCCATCTTCTGTTAATTCGCAAACGCTATGAAGCAATTTGGATCCCATTTGTGAATTTGTATACAAAACATTCATATCAGTGAATCGAACTGCCTGGATTTCTCTGGCACGCAGTGGTTGTGTTGGTTGATGTTTAAAGCAGTTTATCTCCTTTTCTTTGGAAGCTTGAAGCCTATTTGTTTTCTCGGATTTGCCTTTTGCTCTAACAACTCATCGAAATATCTGAAAACGTTTTCAATATTTTGATCTTGATTATCTATTTTCTTTTTTATCCGTTCTATCTCTAATTTTAATTCGGTATGTGTGGCCAACATTTCACGGAGTTTTACAAATAACTCTATTATTTTAATACTTACCTGAATAGCTCTTTCACTTTTTATTATGTTGGTAACATCAATACTCCATGTTCTATAAATGCAAATGGCAAAGCACCCCCTAAATGTTGTTTTGATGGTATCGCATTTTGCGATACCATTGCTTCAACTTCCTTTTCTGTTAAATGGAACATAAAATGAGCAGGAAACTTTGTAAGGTTGCGTTTTACTTGCTCACGGAGTCTGATCGCTTTCACTCCATACAATTCAGCCAAATCTCTATCAATCATCACTTTTTCATTTCGCAAAAAGTAAATTTTATTTATCAATACTTCATGTGGTATTATTGTTATCTCGTTACTTTTTTTAGTCATGCTGTTTTTATTTTTTTGTAGAAAAGCAAAATATAGCTCTCTTCACTTGCACTCAAATTCACCCCGCCCATCCATCTCTATCCAAACTTCTATATTGAATCGCTTCGGCAAGATGTTCGGTTTTGATATCTTCACTTCCATCAAGATCAGCAATCGTCCTAGACACTTTCAGAATTCTGTCATACGCACGAGCTGATAGTCCAAGTCTTTCCATTGCAGTTTTCAAAAGTGTTCTTCCGTCTTCCGTTAATTCGCAGACGGAATGAAGTAACTTGGAACCCATTTGCGCATTTGCATACATGCCATTCATTCCTGTGAATCGCACAGCTTGAATTTCTCTGGCACGCACTACTCTATCTCTTACTACTTCACTACGTTCACCATTTCTTTGGGAGGTCAGTTCTTTAAATGGAACCGGTGTTACTTCCAGATGAATGTCGATCCGGTCTAACAACGGACCGGAAACTTTATTGAGATATTTCTGAACTACTCCCGGACCACAGAAGCAATCTTTGTCGGGGTGATTGTAAAATCCGCAGGGACACGGATTCATCGAAGCCACTAACATAAAACTCGCCGGGTAATCGATAGAAAATTTCGCTCGTGAAATGGTCACAGTTCTCTCTTCTAAAGGTTGACGCATTACTTCCAAAACAGTGCGTTTGAATTCCGGCAATTCATCGAGAAACAAAACTCCATTATGAGCAAGTGAAATTTCACCGGGTTGAGGAAATCCGCCGCCGCCTACTAATGCAACATCACGTATCGTATGATGCGGCGATCGAAACGGACGAACAGAAACCAATGAAGCTTCTCGCCCTAACTTGCCTGCAACGGAATGGATCGTTGTAGTTTCTAACGCTTCACTTAATGTAAGCGGTGGTAAGACTGTTGGAAGTCGTTTTGCCAACATTGTTTTTCCTGCGCCCGGCGGACCGATCAAGATAATATTATGTCCACCTGCGGCTGCAACTTCCATTGCCCGCTTGATGTTTTCCTGCCCACGGACGTCGGAAAAATCAAGATCACTTTTACCTTGATTTGCTTTGAATTCTTCTTCTGCATTTACATATACTTTTTGTAGTTCACCTTCACCATTGAAAAATTTTACGACTTCCATCAAATTTTCAACACCATACACATCGAGCCCTTCAACGATTCCTGCTTCACGGGCATTCTGGATCGGGAGAATAAATCCTTTAAAGCCTTCTTGCTTCGCTTGAATTGCAATTGGCAATACACCTTTGATCGGTTGCAGTCCACCATCGAGCGACAACTCACCCATGATGATGTACTTCTCAAGATTCGCTTGTTCGACCTGACCGGAAGCTCCTAAGATTCCTAATGCAATTGTCAGATCATAGGCAGAACCTTCTTTTCTGATATCTGCCGGAGCCATATTCACTGTCAATTCTTGCTTGGGATAATTGAAGCCACAATTTTTTACTGCTGCTACTATTCTTTTCTGACTTTCTTTTACTGCATTGTCGGGCAATCCTACCAGAATAAAATTTACACCGCTACTTAGATTAACTTCAATTGTAATTGTTGTCGCACTGACACCAAATACAGCACTACCAAATGTTTTTACGAGCATGATTCATTTTCTAATTTAATTACTTCGCACGGACTTTAAAAATCCATAACTTTTAAAGGCGAAAATTAGAAGTAATAAATTGAAAATGCATTCCAATAAATGATGGGGATTTTATTATGAACTAATAACTAATAGTGAATAACGAAGGGCTATCGTAGGAAATAATTTGCCCACGACAGCCCTTCGTTATTCGTTATTCGATATTAGTTATTAGTTATTAGTTATTAGTTATTAGTTATTAGTTCAATGGATTGTATGAGCGAATGAATAACCTTAATATGTATTTCCTGCGCGCGGTCGGCGTAGTCTGAATGTGGGGCGCGGATTTCAACGTCACATAGTTCGGCCATCTTTCCACCACCTTTTCCTGTCAGGCCTACCACTTTCATTCCGCAGTCTTTTGCAGCACGAATAGCTTCTATTACATTCTTTGAATTACCGCTGGTGCTGATAGCCAACAAAACATCACCGTTTTTGCCCAAAGCTTCTATATATCTGGAAAACAAAATCATATCCGTAGTCATTTGCAACACATGAAATATGTGAAGGATCTGAAATACTCAATGCCGGTAAAGCTTTTCTGTTTTCTCTGAAACGACCACTGAGTTCCTCGGCAAAATGCATGGCATCGCACATGCTTCCGCCATTGCCACAGCTAATGATTTTACCGCCTGAGTTGATCGACTCGGACATTAATTTCGCTGCAAGAACTATACTTTCAAAGTTCTTTTCATTACCAATAAATTCTTCAAGAATATTTTCCGCTTCCGTAAAATTTGCCTTGATCTGTTCCAGGTTTTGCATCGATAGTGTATTTCGGCTGTGAAGGTATGAAAGAGATGAGAAATTCATGCAAAAAAGCATAAATATCATTCCCTTCGACCTAAATATTCGAAAAAACTATGCCGATACACGGCAAATTTTAAAACTTATAAGAGAAACTGAGTGAGTAATTCGTACCGGATGTGATCGAAGCGATGCGACTATCGCTACCTGCCTCATATTTACCATTATCATTCTGATCCTGATAGAACACAGAAGCGTTATTGAATATATCACCTATTGTAAACTTAACTTCACCTACCTTCATAAAGGTTTTACTCAACTGAAGATCCAATAAATTACGTGGTGCTTCGTAGATACTTAAATAACCTTCGTTACCTACCTGGAAAATTCTCCGTCCAATTCTATTATAAACAACATTGAATCCAAATCCACTCAATGCATCGTTGAACATTAAACCACCATTAATGATGTAAGGCGATTGACCTTGCATAGGTCTGTCTTCTGTCGCACGTAAATCATTAGACTTATCAACTGTAGATTTTATCAAAGCAACATTACCATAGATCGTAAACTTTGACCAATATTTCCATGAAAGCATACCATCCATAAAATCAAGTTTCCTGCGTACCTCTGCTTCTACGCCGACATTTGTAGCGCCTAATGCATTCGTATAAGTCACTGAGCGACTTCCTGCACCTGAACTCTCTACGATCTGCTCGATTGGATCGATAAACTTCTTGTAGAAAACGATACAGAATAGATTTCGCCAACCGTTGGATAATTTTCAAAACGAAGGTCAAAGTTATTGATCTTTGTAAGACTCAACTCTTCATTTCCTTGAATGGAAGTTGATGTATTAAAATCATAGAATGAAAATGGCGCCAACTCTCTGAATTCCGGTCGTGACACACTTTGAAATGCGGATGCGCGAAGATTGGTTTTTTCTGTAAGTGCATATGTGAAATTAACAGATGGCAAAACATTCAGATAATTACGGTCAACTTGTATAGTATCGTTGCTATAACCAAATGAGTTTAACTTTTGGATGAAATTTTCAACTCTTACACCCCAAACGATACGCCATTTATTGATCGAATTATCCATCATCACATAACCGGCATGTAAATTTGAATGAGCAGTATAATGATCTGATGGATTTGTAATATCATCTAACCTGAAGCCTTTTGTTCCAATATGGTTCTCACTGAATAATGTGTCTTGCGATGAAACCAATAAATTATAATTGAATGTCCCCGGATTTGGAATTACATAACCAAGTACGCGAGCATCAAACGTTCTATCTTTGTATTGTTCTGATCCGCCAAATTTCACAGTCGCATTTTTCTTGAAGATTTTAACAGGAACACTGAAGTCTGCTCCTGCATTATAAATTTTTTCGTCCAGAGAAGAATAAAACTTACCTGCATAATTCGGAGAAGCACTTCCAAAAGGAACATAGGCTTTAAAAACTGTGTCAGATGCTTCACTGATATCAAAATTTCTATAATATTGCATTCTTCTCAGATCAGGCACTTCACGTGAAATTGCTCCTGCTCCTGCATACCATTTTATTCCTAATTTTGATTTTGGCAAATAATGCTCACCGGCCAATTGGGAATTGAACAATACATTTGAAGTGTATTGTAAAGCATTCGATTGTTTTTCTTGTTGTAATTCAATATCATCTCCGGTACGCATAATTGTGGCGTTCTCGGAATTTACAGACAAATAATTCTTTAATGAGATCTTATTATTGTCACTGAACTTCATTGTCATATTTAAAATACCACCGGCGAGGACATTATTACTGTATTGCTCATCAAGATAATCATAACGTTCTGAACCATCAAAATCGAAATCACCACGAGCAACGCTCTGAGTCTTTGCAGTCCGATTATACGTCAATGCACCTATGTAACCAAATTTGCTTTTTCCGACATTCATTTGATCTCCAAATGATAACTGCAGATTAGTATTGATAGGTGAATTGTCTTTTGTCTGGACACCCCAATCGTTTGTTACTTGCTTAGAATAATCAAACTTCTGAGCTTGTGTCATTTTCTTATACTCTGCAGAGGAAGGAAATCCATCAGGTAATGCACGTGTTCCATCATCCACTCCTATCCAATCCGTCTTTCCTGTTGGCCCTGTACTGTAATTTTTAAAAGTTGAATTCGTATTCATTCCCGTTCCTACTGTTAAACCAATAAATCCTTTATCAGGAATATCTTTCGTATTTAATTGAATGATACCACCGGCAAATTCTCCCGGAAGATCAGGTGAAGCAGTTTTTAAGATAAACAAATTGTCAAGTAATGCAGATGGAAAAAGGTCGAATGAGAACGCTTTACGATCAGGCTCACTACTTGGCAAAATTGTATTATTCAACATTGCAAGATTGTAACGATCACTTAGTCCACGAACAATTACAAATTTCCCTTCTTGCAGACTTGCTCCACTAACACGTTTTAAAACTTCGCCGGTATTTTTATCCGGTGTTTTCTTAATTGATTCAGAAGAAATTCCGTCCTGAACTACTGCGCTTCGCTTTTGCATCAATAATACAGAACTTGCAATTTCTCTTTTCATATCAGCTACAATAGTAACCTCTGTCAATTGTTGAACTGATGGCTCTAATACAACACTAACCTCATGAGTTTCATTTTCTTTTACTTCAATGTTCTCAAGAGTTTTAGGATTATATCCAAAATACTTAACAGCTACATTGTACTTTCCCGGAGGTACATTCAAATTAAATTTTCCGTCAATATCCGTTGAAGTTCCATTTGTGCTTCCGTCGATCCATACTGTTACTCCAATCAATGTCTCATTACTTCCTTTATCCACAACTCGTCCGGAAATAGTACCGGATGCAGATGCTTGTCGGCCGAAAGCGACTTGGCTTAAAATCAGTAAAAGGGCTATTGTTATTCGTTTCATCACTTTTATTCTTTTTCTTTTCAATCCTAATTTAGGCACCAAATATTAAGCTAAGTTGACTGGTATGTTAAGGGCATATTAAGAATACCCGATGTTTTTGAAACAAAAAAGTCCCGGCAAACCTACCGGGACCCTAGTGTTTAAGCTGAACCTTACTTTATTAATCTAACCGTTTTTTCGCCTGCGTGTGTGGAAATACTCAAGAAGTAAATACCTTTTGATAATTCAGAAGTATTTACTGAGAAACTGTTCAAACCTGCATTCAGATTCATTTCATTTTTTAGAGACACTTCTCTTCCTGAAAGATCTTTGATTACATAAGAGATTGACTCATTCTTATTCAAATTGAATTTCACATTCACTACATCTGAAACCGGATTTGGATATACTTCGAAAGATGAAATACTGTTGATCGAGTTTACAGAAAGGATGTAATTATTTGTCTCAGGTGTCCAGTTTGCCCATCCTGATGTCCAGTCAATCGAACCAAATGCTCCTCTGTATGTAACTGCATCAAAGAAAGAATTTGTTAAACGAGTGCTTAAAAAATCAGCTCCAAATAACATTGAAGAACTCATCTGCGGTAAGAAATTCGGTGAAGAATAATTGTGTGGATCAGTAAGTGAAATATCACTAACATTTAACTGAATTTCATTAGCAAATAAACCGGTTCCATACCAACCTGCAAGATCCCATGCACTTCCACTTGCTACAGCAAAATTTGTAAGACAACCTGCAAGTACAGTGTTCTTTACTTCAAGATCACCTGCTGTAGCACTTGTTTCACAATTTGTACCATCGATAAATAATCCAACCGGATAACCTGTTATAATTGAATTATAAAGTGATTCTTGTGAACTACGACGAATATGCGCTCCACGTTTGTAGTTGCTATTGATTACAGTACCAGCATTTACAAGTGGTCCGATGATCGTTGCATTTGAAACTGTCGCATGTGTCAATGGTGCATTTAATGATCCCGTTGCATCATTATCACTTTCAAATCCATTAGAACCTGAAACGTCTGCAACATTACTATCACGTAATGCAACGATGAATTGTAAATTACCTGAGAATCCGAAATCAGTATCGAAATCGTCGTCAACTCCCCTATAAGAAATTAAATTTTTGCAATTAACAGTTCCACCAAAAAATTCATATGAATCGTCACCGCTATAGCTTACTTGAATGTTATTGATTGTTGTTCCATTTCCAACACCACCACATGTAAGTCCATTAATTTCATTATTTGGCTGGAAAGCAATTCCAGGAAATTCAATTCTGACAAACTCTAATGTACCTGAATTATCTGATACATCTGTTCCGCCATAAAGTCCCTTTACTGCATCGATTCCACCTTCAATAACTTTTTCTCCGGCCGGATCATTAATTGGTGCACGTCCAAGGATGATCAATCCACCCCAATCACCATAAGTTCTAGTACCTAATGGTTCACCTGAAGTAAAGATCACCGGTTCAGTAGCATTTCCTAAAGCGAAAATTTTAGATCCACGAGTAATGATTAGCGAACCTTTTGTAGCTTTGTCGCCTTTAATAATTGTACCGGATTCAATAATCAATTCTGCGTTCGCAGTTACATATACAAATCCGGAAAGTACATATTGATTGTTTCTTGTCCAGGTTGTGTTTGATGTGATGTCACCGCTTACCGTAATTATACTCTGAGCTTTCGTCAGAAATGTTGAAGCGATCATTGCAAGGATGAGTAGTAATTTTTTCATGAGAGTTTTAGGTTTTTTAACTGATGCAAAACTACCTGTAGAATGTTACCATCATGTTAACTCAATCCCAAGAAAGGATTACCTAATAGTGAATTCAATGTTAAGGCAATGCTTTTGAGGGGCTAAAATGATAAATGAAAAATAGATTCCATATTCAAACTCATACTACATAAGTTAAGTGGTAGTTTGAGTGTGGGGTGTGGAGTGTGAAACAAAAAGTGAGAGCCAGCGTCAGTCGGCAGGAAAAAGAAACAGCGGCTCTCCCTGCCGCTGTTCAACTCGAATAAACACCTCCATGTTGTTTAACCAAAAACTAACCATGAGATGGGCACAATATACATTGGTCGTGAAGGGAATTCAATTGAATTCGGCTACGACTCTTACAGTCTTGGTAAATGGCTGTTTTTAACGTGTGAGTAAAAAGATGAAAAACTAAAGACACTATTTGCAAATAACCCATATTTATCATCTATTTTCGTTATGAAATGGAAATTCTCTCAAATTACTCACTTAAACAGTTTAATACCTTCGGTCTGGAGGTGAAAACCGATTCTTATTGTAAAGTCACTTCGATAGAAGACATCAAAGGTTTATTAAGTCGACCGGAAATCTCCAACTTCAATAAATTAGTCTTGGGAGGCGGGAGCAATATGTTATTCAAAGGGGATTTCCACGGACTAACAATTCACAATTGTATCGAAGGCATCACTGTACTTCCATATGATAAGGATTATGTTCTTGTCTCAGCAGGTGGCGGGTTAATTGGCATGCCTTTGTGATGTACTGTGTAGACCAGGGTTATGGCGGAATTGAAAACTTATCTTTAATTCCCGGTTGTGTTGGGGCGGCGCCTATTCAAAATATTGGCGCCTATGGTGTAGAAATCAAAGACACTTTCTATCAATTAACAGCGATGAATTTGGTCGATGGCACCATTCAACTTTCAATGCAGCTCAATGTCGTTTTGGTTACCGTGATAGTATTTTCAAACACGAGGGCAAAAACAAATATATCATTACAGAAGTCACTTTCGGTTATCTAAAAGACCTGCAATCAACAAGTCGTACGGAGCTATCACAAGTCAACTCGAAGTGATGGGAATAACAAATCCGACGATAAAAGATATCAGCAATGCAGTTATAGCCATTCGACAAAGCAAATTGCCGGATCCTAAGGTCATTGGAAATGCCGGCAGCTTTTTTAAAAATCCGGAAATACCCCTTAGTCATTTTGAGAATCTACAAAGTCAATTCCCTGATGTAGTTGGTTACAAAACTCATGACAATTTTATGAAAGTAGCTGCGGGATGGTTGATTGAAAAAAGCGGATGGAAAGGAAAACGTGTTGGGAATACCGGAATGCATGAAAAGCAAGCACTAGTGTTAGTCAATCATGGAAATGCTACAGGAAATGAATTAATAGAGCATGCAAAGAGAGTTCAATCAAGTGTGATAGAAAAATTTAATATTGAATTGGAAATGGAAGTAAATATAATTTGGTCAATGTAATTTATGTCGATTACAAATACTTTTCAATTTCTTTTTGTTGTCGATCAACTCTTCTTTCAATCGACTCACTAGATCACTCATTCCATAACTGTCAAGATCTTTTCCTTTGATCTCAATGATACGACATGTTTCTGCAAGCTTATTTGCCCCCAGATTCAAAGCAGAACCTTTTAGCTTATGTGCAAGTGAAGCCATTTGCGGAAGATCCATCACCGGAAGCAATCCTGCAATCTGCTCAACGATCTCAGAACTTTGATCGACAAACATTTTAATTACCTGACTGAAGAAAGACGGGTCTGCACCTGATGTCATTTCTTTAAGTTTCATCAATGTAGGCTCGTATAGTATAGCGCTGCCATTGTTTGTAGTTGTAGTTATTTTTTAGTCCATGTTTTTTTGGGAATCACGGAATCTTCCGCCCCATTTTTTAATGCGTTCAACTATTTCTTCTATCATGAATGGCTTACTGATGTAATCATCCATGCCTGCTTCTAAACATTTTTCTTTGTCACCTTCCAAAGCAAAAGCTGTCATCGCTATGATAACCGGCTTTTTCTCGGGCTTCAATTTATGAATAATAAATCGAGTAGTTTCCATTCCGTCCATCTCAGGCATTTGGACATCCATGAAGATCAAATCAAATGATTTTGCCCTTAACTGATCCAAAACCTGTAAGCCATTAGAAGCCATGACCGGCTTGTAGCCTAATCCTTCAAAAATATTCTGGGCAAGTTTCTGATTGATCAGATTGTCTTCTGCAATTAAGATGTCGAGCGGAATTTCTTCGCCAAGTTTTTTGGACATTCCTTCAAACGACTTCTCATGTTGGTTTCTCTGATGATTTTCTATACTGAAAACACTTATAAGTATATCCAGTACTTTCGACCGGTCAACATTCATAGGAATGACAGCCGACACAACTTCGTTTGTGTAATCAAAGAAGATCTCATCTGCTTTATCAACGTTGTACATTACGATGGGCAATATCTCCTTGTTTTTGATCGTTCTCACTTCCTGTGCCACTACTAGTGCTTTTGAAGTTATCAATTGAGCATCGATAAGCACAATATTATAGTCACCTTTTTCTCGTAACAACTTCAATCCTGACTGTACATCATTCGCAACAATTGGAATTAAACTCCAACGTTTAAAATAATTGGCATAGAGATCAGCTTCTGTTTTATCGTCACTGATGATCAACACCATTGAATTTGCAAACTTTCCGGTGCCTGATTTCTGGAATTTCGGAATTTCTTCCTTGGGAACTTCCGCCACATGAATATTAAATATGAAATTAGAACCTTCGCTTTCAACACTTTCAACATAGATCTTCCCTCCCATCAATTCAACAAGATTCTTACTTATTGCCAACCCAAGTCCGGTTCCACCATAGGTTCTTGACGTTGATGCATCAGCTTGCGAAAAAGCTGCAAACAATTTACTGATGCGGTCCTTAGGAATTCCAACGCCCGTATCTTGTACTTCAAACTGAATATTCAGATCGTCTTTGATGGAACTCACTTTACTTACCCGAACTGTGATCGATCCTTTCTGCGTGAACTTAAGTGCATTCGAAACAAGGTTAAGTAGGATCTGTCTTAAACGAGTGATATCCCCATAAATAAAACCGGGAACATCTCTGGCAATAGTATAATGCAATGACAAATTTTTCTCTACAGCCTTTGATGCCAGCAAGTCAAAAGTTTCTTCAATACAACGTTTCAAAGCAAATGGCTTTCTCTCTAATTCCATTTTCGAGGATTCGATCTTTGAAAAATCGAGGATATCATTAATGACTGACAAAAGTGCTTCTCCACTCAATACAATACTATCAACAAATTCCTGTTGTTTTTCCGACAAAGCAGTCTGATTCAATAAACGACCCATCCCAATCACCCCATTTAAAGGAGTACGGATCTCATGACTCATGGTAGCGAGAAAACCTGATTTAGCCTGAGTTGCAGCTTCCGCTTCTTCTTTGGCCTTCATCAACTTTAATTCTACCTCTTTCCGCTTACTTACATTATGGCCAAAAATAGAAATGCTTTTTACATATCCGGCTTCATCCTTTACAGGCGTAATGATCACTTCAATATGCTCAGGTTTACCATTCACAACAATCTTTTTCTCCAAAATAAATTCTTCACCTTTGAATGCACGATCATGCATTTCAAGATAATCCTTATGGAAATCTTCTGGAAGTATTTCAAGTAAATTAAAACCTGTCTCTACGATCACACCTGTTTGGGCATACAATTGGTCGGCCAATCGTGAATTGATCAGTAGTATCGAGTGCCTCCTATCGACTGACAAAATTGAATATTCTGCATTCTCAACCAAAGAACTCAAACGACTTCTATTATCATTTACAACTTTTTCTATGCGCTTTCTTTGCGTGATATTTTCAGTCAACGAAATGATAAACTTAGGACTTCCATTTGCATCTCTGGAAACAGATGCAGATGAGTTGACCCAAATGATCTCATTATTTCGCCGAACTAATCTCTTTTCTTTTTTGCTTGAAGGCAATTCTCCACTAAACAACGAAGAAAGTAAATTTCGTTCCGTCTGTTTATCTTCTGCAGGAATCAAATCAAGAATACTCAGATTCAATAATTCACTTTCAGTGTAAGCCAGTAAATTCGCAAATGAACGATTCACTTTAATAAATTTGTAATTCGTTCCAATAACTGCAATTGCCATTGACGCAGCGTCAAGTATCTGCATTGCCACATCCTCTTGTTGACCGTGCGTTATATTCTCAAAAGTACTTGCAGGTTTAACCTCAACTTGAGTTCTTTCGATCGGACTTTCCACCGAAGTTATTCTGACGGAAATCACTCTTCTGTCGCCTGATATTTTCTTCACCGCTTCTAACTCACCATGAAAAACAGTTCCTTTAGATGTTTTGAAAATTCCATTCAATCGGACATTTGCGTTCTTATCCAAACCATCCTTGATCTTATTTCTTTCTTCTGCTCTCCATGAAGAATCAAACAACGAAGTAAGATCAATACCGATCAAAGATGAAACAGTTGTTTCAAACATTCGTGCTGCGGCATTGGTACAATCTATCGTCAAACCTGTAACAGGACTTATGATGATCACTGCATCATCGAAAAAATTGTATTCGGAAATCAAATTTGCCTCAGCAATAGAATTTTCCGGTTGACCGGATTCCTCATCAGTTATCGCTGATTCATCGATCTGTGTATTGGAAATTTTTGTCCACATGTAGATCAGTGTGACAATAACAAAACCAAATAAACTCAACAGTAGGAAAAAAGTAAAATGCAACTGGAGCATATAGTCCAGAATAAAAACAAGAACATAAACTACAGCAACTGCCAATATCAGCAGCCTGTAGAGAATCTTCTTCCCTTCTTCGGTTTGGTTCTTATTTTGCGTTTTGGTACTCACTGTTAATCATGCACAACTATGCGAATCCTTATATGGAAAAGGAAACGAGATGTTTTGATAATCAGCAAGTGTTTCAAGGTAATTCACTATCGATTATTACATGGTGCGTAATGCAATTAAATACAATTTCAAAAAAAAGTGCAGCAGACTTACAGCAATCATTTCATTAAAAAAAATAATCGAAGTCATCAATAAATCCTGTTATTTAACTTAAAAGCAACGAAACTTTGAAATCGCTAACATTTCATAGGTAAGGAAACATGAATAAATCAGGTTTAAACAAAAAAAAACTGTAAGAAACTTACAGTTTTTTTAATTCAATGCGAACAAAATCGACGAGCTCTTTGATGTATTTTTCAGAGAAATCGAATCGAATGCCTGCTGCTTCATATACCGTTGGGATACTTTGCGTATAACCCAATTTGAGCGCATTTTTGTATTGTTGAATCGCTAATTGAGGATTCATTTTATAATTTCTCCAAACAGCTATTGCGCCTAACTGAGCCATACCATATTCGATATAGTAAAACGGTACTTCAAACAAATGCAGTTGTTTTTGCCACATTATTTCAAGCGCATTTTGATCTTCACTCCAGTCAACATGTGATGATGAGAAATCAAGAATCAACTTTTTCCAGGTAGCTGTTCGTTCTGTAATTGTATGTGAGGGATTTGTATATAACCAATGTTGGAATGCGTCGACACAAGCAATCCAAGGCAAGGCCTCGATCACATTTTCTAATTGCTCACGCTTTGCACGTTTTAAATCATCTTCATTCGTAAAAAAGTGATGCCAATGCTCCATTGAGATCAACTCCATTCCCATGGAGGCAAGTTCAGCAATTTCAGAAGGCACTTCTTTAAATGCAATGAAATCGAGATCAGCATTTAGCATCGAATGAATTGCATGTCCGCCTTCGTGTACCATGGTGATTACATCGCGAAGTGATCCGGTTGCGTTCATAAAAATAAATGGAACACCACTTTCATACAATGGGTAATTATAACCTCCGGGTGCTTTTCCTATTCTTGAATCCAGATCAGTATACCCTTTTGTTTTGAGAGTATTTAAAACCATTCCAAAATACGGATCGATCTCCGTAAAACAATTGATGGATTTCTCTAAAAGCTCTGTTCCTTTTTGAAATGGTTTTAGATCAGGTTTACCTTCAGGGTCAACTTCAAGATCCCACGGTTTTAAAGTTGGTGTATTTAATAAGGTCTTTCGTTCTTGCATGAAATCATCAAGCACAGGAACAATACATTTTTTTACTGATGAATGAAAATTCATGCAGTCATCAGCTGTATAATCGAATCGATCTAATTCAACAAATTTGAAATCTCTGTAATTTTCAAAGCCGGCATTCTTTGCCACTGTTGTACGTATTGTGATCAACTCATTAAACAGCAAATCTAGTCGCTCACGCTCTACTTCTCTACGAGAAACTATTTTGTGGTATACTTCATCACGAAGCTTTCTATCCGGATCTTTCAAGAAATTTGCCGCTTGTTGCAAAGTCAACGTTTTTCCATTTACTTCTACCGATAAGGCTCCTGCAATCTCACCATACTGTTGCTCCTTCACAGAAAGTTGAGCCTGCAATGGTATATTCTCTTCCCGAAATAACCGTATTGAATTCTGAACGCTTTTGATATGATTTTCATAACGGCCATCTAGTGATTTTAAAGATGTCTCGTTAATGAATTTCTTATTCAACAGATCGTTGTATGGGGCGATCTTTGGGTTGATCTCTTCTACAAAAAATGTATAAGCTTCCGTAAATTCTTTGTTCTGAGTGTCGCATGTCATTCGGATATACAACCACCCTGCATGTTCTTCAATTGCAGCTTCGAGTTCACTTAGATCATATAACCACTGCAACAGTTCCTCAAAGGAATTATTTTTTCTGTTGACCAATGAACTAAAAAAAGGTTCTAATGCTGACCAATTATTTACGTCCAGATCATTTGGTAAAAACCTGCGTGTAATTTTTTCTGCAGATGCGAAATCTGTATTATCACTCATATAATTAAACTTTTTTCCGTGTACGTGCAGTTGATTTTTTCGCCGATTCTACTCTTGGGCCATGTGCTTCATGATGAGACTTTGTGGTAACTTTCTCTTCTTTCTCTCCCAAAATAGATTTCTCATCTCCTTCTGTTTTTTCAACTTTAGAAAAATCGATCTTATCACTTATCAATTCATACCAGGTAAGCATCTTTTTAATATCGGATGTATAAACACGCTCTTCGTCGAAATTCGGAACTAATTTTTTAAAGTAGTCTCTCAACTTTGCCTGATCACCTTTTACATCCACCTTCAGCTTATTACCCTCAGCAGATTGTATCTTTTTATAGATCTCTCTCAATGGCACTTCTCCATCTGCAGTATAAACTGCAATGTCGATCAAAGTCATTATTCGCTGATTCGAATTGATGATCGTTCTCTTGCTATCAGCAAGTGACTCAACGATAAAACCTGCACGGTTATTCGCTACTACCTTATAAAGCCCGCTCATTCCGGGCACTGAAATAATTTCTTTGAATTCCATAAATGTTATGCTTTTAAACAGACATCAAATGTAACGGGAAAAGACCAATTAATATTGATGTTTTGGGAAAATTATTAACCTCTTTTTCAGGTGGTAGGTGTTGGTTCTATTTACGAAGCAACTGTATTAGGTAGGTCAAAGGTCAAGGGTCAAAGGTCAACGATTTCCCGCTTACCTTTGACCCTTGACCTTTGACCTTAATTAATATCGAAAAACCGACTACCTTACAACATTAAGTGGTAAAGTAGATTGCAATCCGGCACTTTCCATACGACAAATATAGCTCCCTGACGAAAGATCTGAAATGTCGATGATCAGTGAATATGTGCCTGTTGAAAGTTCTTCTGAAATGACATCCTTCACTTTCTTACCAAGTAAGTTGTAAATGGAAATCACTGTTTTTGAGTTTGAACCTAAAGCAAATTCAATACGTGTCTGTTTGTCTGCCGGGTTTGGATAAATGCCACTTAAATGGGTATTTGATGAAGGCAAATTCAAGTTAGAAACAGAAAGTACATTATCGTATTTTACTTGAGCAGCTTCAGCTGAAGTCTCAAGCATGGCTAAGTTTTCACCTGCTATCAATGCAAATGCTACTTCAATTGAATCACCTGCAGCAAGATTTCCGCCAATAGAAGAAACCACACTAATTACATCGTTTCCTGTTGCGTTCAATGTTACTCCTGCATCTGCTCTACCAGTTGTCATTGAGGTATACTTTTCAGCATTTGCAAAACCATCTGACAGATCAAGACCACCGTTTGCTGCATAATTATCAATTGCATAATGATTAAAATTGCCGGTGTGACTTAACAATTTAATTGCAGCCCAAATTCCATTCGTATCTGTACACCAAACATAACCCATTCTTCGTGCTACATCAGTTGAGGCTTTGTTGTTATTAAAATCAGGAATATCCCAATCCGCTGCAAGTCCGGCAGATAAATTAGTTAAAGTACTTGTCCCAATATTTTTGATAGAATACTGAACCATCACATATTTATTGTCAGGTGCAGGAGTCCATGCATAAGCATGATGAGTAATAAGTACATTGATCGGACTAGCTGAAGTTATACCATTGTCCTGAAAAGAACCCATAGCATCAAACTCAGAAACTATCGCCGGGATTTGACGGGCAACTGTTACAACTGAAGTGAAATCTTCATCAGATGTTGCGCCATCGCCGCGGAACCAATCAGATACTTGCGTTCCACTAGCTCCAACCATTAAAGCCATTTCATATAAAATTGTAGGTCCGCCTTGATATTTAAAACCTAAACCTTGAACTTGTCCGCTTTGATTATAACCAATCAAACCTTTACTTGTAATGGAAGTAGCGACATCATTAATATCAATATTGATATAATCTTCATTGATGATCAACTTAAAAGAAAAATTATCAGTCCAGGCACCATCAGTCAAAGTGATCTTTAATATGACTTCTGTATTCTGAGGTGTTCCTGCTTTTACGACCAGGCGATAAGGAGCTGCATAATTCGATATTGTATCATTCGTATTTAAAACTCCTACACTATACGTGCTGTTTAAAACTTGTAAATATACACCTGATGGCGTGGTTAACGAACATGTTAAGTTTGAAGTTGGACGTAATAGATTGTGAAGAAGATCACTCACATTCAAGGTATCGCCGACTACAAAAACACCATCATTTCCGTCATTGATATTTAATTTTTTTACAATTACTCCGGGAGAAACTGAATCTGTTACAGCACGAAATAAATTCACACGACCTTTTCCTAACTTCCCGGCAAATGCTACATTACTTCCAACTGTATAAATGTTATCGGCAGTTGTTCGCAATTGTTCACCAACCTGTAATGCATTCATTGCAGGAAAACGAGATTTGATCATGGCAGCACATCCGGCAGCAATAGGTGATGCCATTGATGTACCACTCTGTGTCGAATAGCTATCATTGAAATCGGTTGAAAGAATATTTGATCCGGGAGCACACACATCAACTGTGAAGCTATAACTGGAGAAGCTGGAACGAGAATCGGTTGTTGTTGTTGACGCAACAGAAATACAATTATCATATGATGAAGGATAATGTTCTTCTTCTACCCCACCATTTCCTGCAGCTGCAATTACGACTGCATCTTTATCTAACACAGCATAATTGACAATGTCTTGTTCAAACTGACTTGCTCCACCTGATCTACCCCATGAACAATTTATAACATTCGCACCATGATCAGCCGCATAGATAATTCCATCATACCCATTGTCGATATTAGTTGTGCTTGAATTTAAAGATGCTTTTATTGGAAGAATTCTGCAATAGAATGATGGCCCTGCAACTCCTGTTGCATTATCCGTCACAGCAGCCGCACATCCTGTAACGTGTGCACCATGAGTACTGTTTGCATTCATTGGATTATTGTCGTTTTCACTGACATCCCATCCACGAAAATTATCTGTGAATCCATCGGCATCGTTATCAATACCATCTATCGGATCTGCATAATTCAGTTTCAGGTTTGCCTGGATATCCGGGTGATCCCAGTCAGTACCGCTATCTACAATTCCAATAACAGTATTCGTATCACCTTTCCAAACATCCCATGCTGTATAGGCACTGATCTTTGTGAATTGGTATTGTGACCCTACACTTGGATCGTTAGGAGTGTAATCCATTTTCTGGATATACAATGGTTCAGCATATGCAACGGTTCCGGTTGCATTCAATTTATCAATCAAATTTTGAATGTTTGTCATAGTTGATACATTGATCTGATAGATCAATGAAAGATCAACAGCATTCACGCCATGACGATTCTTTGCATTAATTGGAGGAGTTGAATGCGGAAATTTCTTTGCGACAGAAACTGAATTATATTTATTTAAAACAGATAGAATTTTAGGTTCGGAAACAGAAGTTGAAGAACAGAAAGATCGAAATTCCGGTTTCACTTTCACCACAAGAACTCCAGGTTGTGTTTGTCCGTAAGCGTCTTGTCGAATATAGGTTGATTTCTTCTTGTTCTGGTCAATTCCACTTGAATTGAATACACACAATGAGAGCATAAGCAACGCAGCTGTTGCCTTAATTTTTTTCATGATGGGTTTTGTTACTTGTTTTCTTAGAATTTGAGGTCACAATGTAGTACCAATTTTAACAGTAACAAATACTTAACAAATGAAGTAAGTCAATGGAATGTCAGGAAATGGATTGTGGAATTCGGATTTCGGAATCGCAGTTTCACTTAAAAGTGTTTTATAGAAATTTGAGCCTCAGAATGTATTAACCTTCATTTCTTCATAAGTTGGAATTTCCTTCAAAAAGGCATAAGATTGGCTCTGATGATCGATCCGGCAGATAAAGGATTCCAAACCGTTTGTGATCAGGAAATAGCCAACATTCAGTGTCATATTGTAGCGAGCGACTTGATCAAATACAGCTTGCGTTAGAGGAACTTTTGGTGATTTACATTCAGCCAACAATATTGGTTTCAGTGAGGATGAATAGATTACAACATCTGTCCGTTTTTCAAGGTTATTTATTAGCAACTTTTTTTCAACACTGACTAAAGATTGAGGAAACTTCCGTTCATTCACAAGAAAATGTAGCAGATGTTGCCTGACCCACTCTTCCGGGGTCAGACTAACATATTTTTTACGGATTATATCAAAAATTTTTAAACTTTGCCGTTCGTCAGACGATCGCTGAAGTTTAAACTCATAGTCCGGAAAATTTAGTCGAGGTAGCTGCAAAGATTTTTTTTTACAAAGGTAAATTTATGAATAATAAGAAAGACATCGTAGACAATTGGCTTCCAAGATACACAGGAACTGCATTAGGAGATTTTGGCCAATACATTTTACTAACCAATTTTCATCATTATGTGAAGTTGTTTGCAGAATGGAATAACGTACCAATCAATGGATTAGACAAGCCAATGCCGAATGCAACCAGCAATGGAATTACAATAATAAACTTTGGAATCGGAAGTCCGAATGCTGCATTGATAATGGATTTGCTTTCGGCGATAGAGCCAAAGGCGGCTTTATTTTTAGGGAAGTGCGGTGGACTAAAAAAGAAGAATGCCGTTGGTGATCTTATTTTACCCATCGCTGCAATCCGTGGAGAAGGTACTTCAAACGATTATTTCCCGCCCGAAGTACCGGCATTGCCTGCCTTCAACCTTCAAAAAGCCGTATCGACTACGATTCGAAATCACGATATGGACTATTGGACAGGAACTGTTGTCACAACAAATCGTCGTGTATGGGAGCACGATAAAGAATTTAAAAAATACCTGGAAAGTACTCGGTCGATGGCAATTGATATGGAAACAGCGACTATTTTTGTTGCCGGATTCCATAATAAAATTCCAACAGGAGCCTTACTTTTAGTTTCAGATCAGCCCATGATTTCTACCGGAGTGAAAACAGCTGATAGTGACAAGAAAGTAACTGAGTCGTATGTGAACAATCATCTCGTTATCGGAATCGATTCCTTAAATGAGTTAAAGAATAATGGTTTAACAGTAAAACACCTTCGCTTTTAATTAAGCTGAAAGCAACTATTGATCAATGAGTATCGATCAAATCATAAACGAACTGAAGAAAAAGATCTTCCGGCCTGTCTATTTTTTACAGGGGGAAGAACCATTCTATATTGATCAGATCTCTGATTATATCGAAAAGAATGTTTTGAATGAAAGTGAAAAAGAATTCAATCAGACCATTCTCTATGGCAAAGATATTGATATTCCAACTTTGATCTCTTATGCCAAGCGGTACCCGATGATGGCAACTCATCAGGTTGTAATTGTCAAGGAAGCGCAGGACATGAAAGGTCTTGTTCAGAAGGAAAAAGAAGAGAAAAAAAGTAAAGACAAGGAGTTAAAAGACCCTTTGCTGGAGTATATTTTAAAACCAACTCAATCCACTATTCTTGTTTTTTGTTTCAAGTATAAAACAATTGACAAAAGGACCAAACTTGCCAAAACGATTGACAAGAATGCATTACTCTTTGAATCAAAAAAGATTTACGACAATCAATTACCGGACTGGATCAATGGATATATTTTAAGTCTAGGTTTTCGGGTGAATCCCAAAGCAGCTGTGTTAATGGCTGAATACCTTGGGAATGATTTGTCAAAAATATCAAATGAGATCAGTAAACTAATCTTAAGTCTTAAACCGGGCGATGAAATTTCAGCGGTAATGGTTGAAGACAATATTGGAATAAGTAAGGAATTCAACATATTCGAATTGCAAAGTGCCTTAGGTAAAAGAAATATTTTCAAAGCAAATCAGATCATCAATTACTTTGCTTCAAACACAAAAAGTAATCCAAGTGTTGTCACAACTTCACAATTGTACAGCTACTTTTTAAAAGTTCTTCAATTTCATCAGGTCGATCACCGCTCCGGAGAAACACCTGCTGCTGTATTAGGTGTTCACCCCTACTTTGTCAAAGATTATGAAACAGCTGCACGAGCATATTCACTTGATACTTGCATTAGAAACATCAGTTTCATTCGTGAGTTTGACATAAAAACCAAAGGTATTAACAACGCTACTTCCAATGACGGACAATTGTTGAAAGAACTTGTTTATAAGATTCTACATTGAACTTTGTCGTATTTCGTGAATCGTGAATCGTAATTCGAATCACGGCATGTCGAATTACGATTCACGAATTACACAAAAAAAATGCCCTGGCTCGTAAAATCAGATCCTGAAACTTATGGATGGAAAGAATTAGTAAAAGACAAAACCACAAGTTGGGATGGTGTCAGGAATTACGCTGCACGAAATCATTTGAAGGCCATGAAAAAAGGCGACAATGTTCTTTCTATCATAGTGGGAATGAATCTGCGGTTGTAGCGATCGCAAAAGTGAATAAAGAATTTTATAGTGATCCAACATCAGATAATGAAACTTGGGCAAGTGTTGAATTAAAATCATCTGAAACGTTAAAAAATCCGGTAACGCTTGCGAAAATTAAAGCAGACAATCGATTAAAAGAAATGATGTTGGTGAAAATCGGACGATTGTCAGTGATGCCTGTAACACAAGAAGAGTTCGATATCATTCTTGAAATGGGAAAATAATTTCATTAACAAATCATTAACCATTATTTTTCATCTTTTATAGCCTATTTAACCATTTTTCATCCTTAAAGTCCTACATTCGAATTCTATTTTATTTACATTTAGCGACCAAAATTATTTTATGAAAAACCGTTATTTCTTAGTCTTCTGGCTGATCTTATTTAGCGTTGTTACATCTCATGCACAAAATGGTGAGATCAGAGGATTTGTCTATGAAAAAGATAATTCAGAACCATCTATCTACACAAGTGTTTTTCTTTCAGGGACCACCCTTGGTGGACAAACTAACTTAGACGGCTTCTTCAACATTTCAAAAATTCCTCCCGGCAATTATACTTTAATGGTTACTTCCGTTGGTTTTGACACTTTGAAAATGGCAATTGAAGTGAAAGCCGGTGACATGTTAACAAAGAAACTTTACATCACGAAGTCTACAATTGAAATGAAAGAGGTAGTGATCAGCGCAGAAACAGAAGCAAAGAAGACGGATGTTCGGGTATCGGTAAACAAGATCACTCCAAAAGAAATCAAACAAGTACCAACAATTGGAGGCGAACCTGACCTTGCTCAATATTTACAAGTTGTTCCGGGTGTAGTATTTTCCGGTGATCAGGGTGGACAATTATACATTCGGGGTGGTACACCAATTCAGAATAAATTACTCCTGGACGGAATGATCATTTATAATCCATTTCATTCGATTGGACTTTATTCTGTATTAGATGCAGATATTATTCGCGGGGCGGATATTTATACAGGCGGTTTCAATGCTGAATATGGTGACAGGATTTCCTCTATAATGGATATTACCACTCGCGACGGAAATAAAAACAGATTAAGTGGAAAAGTAGCAGCTAATCCTTTTACCGCAAAAGTTCTTTTAGAGGGACCGCTTAAAAAAGAAACCGAAGGGGCAGAAGGAAGTTCGTCATTTATTCTAACAGGTAAAACCAGTTACATTGACCAGACATCGAAAACATTGTATCCCTATGCAGATTCATTAGGACTTCCCTATTCTTTCAATGACTTATATGGAAAAATCTCTTTAAACAGTTCTACAGGAAGTAAATTTAATGTCTTTGGATTTCATTACACGGATGACGTAGAATACTTTCATGTAGCTGATCTTGGTTGGAAATCTACCGGACTTGGGACAAACTTTGTTTTACTTCCCGGGGGTTCTTCAACTCTGATCGATGGAAATTTTGCATACTCCAATTACGATATCAGTCTGACTGAAAGTGATGGGTTTAACCGCTCAAGTTCGATAAGTGGATTTAATGCCGGATTGACATTTAACTATTTCATGGGAAAAGATGAATTCAAATATGGAATTGAAGTCCTAGGATTCAACACTGCATTTGAATACAGCAACGTTCTTGGAACTAAATACGAACAGGAAGAGAACACGACAGAGCTTGCCGGATTTTTAAAATACAAAAAAGTTTGGGACAAAGTTGTGATTGAACCCGGTATTCGTTTGAACTATTATTCATCTTTGAGTGAATTTTCAATTGAGCCTCGCTTCGGGATTAAGTATAATATTAATGACAAATTGCGATTCAAAGGTGCGGCCGGAATGTATTCACAAAATCTTGTTGCAGCAGCTTCCGACAGAGATGTTGTCAATTTATTCTATGGCTTCCTTTCGGGATCAGATAACCTACCTAAGGAGTTCAAGGGTGAAGAAGTTACTACACGACTTCAGAAAGCAGAACATTTAATTGCAGGATTTGAATTTGACCTTCCCTTCCATTTGACAATGAACATTGAAGGTTACTTTAAAAATTTCTCACAGCTCGAAAATTTAAATCGCGACAAGATCTATGCCGACGATGCTCAACATACAAGTAAACCCGACATTCAGAAGAAAGATTTCATTATAGAAGTTGGTGATGCAAAAGGTGTTGACATGACATTGAAGTATGAGCATAAAAAAGTTTATTTATGGTTCGTATACGGTCTTTGTTATGTGACCAGAGATGACGGTATTCGTGAATACCAACCAAATTTTGACAGGAGACATAATATTAATATTGTAGGCTCTTATAAATTTGGAAGTAAAGATTCATGGCAAGCCAACGCTCGATGGAATTTTGGTTCACCTTTCCCTTTCACTCAATCGCAAGGTTACTATGAATTGCCGCAGTTATCAGGCGGCATTGGAAGCAATATCAATACATCAAACGGTCAAATCGGAACTTACTATGGCGATCTAAATAAAGGAAGACTTTCTTATTTCCATCGTCTGGATATTTCAATTCAGAAAACACTTCATTTCTCCAAACGCAGCACACTTGAAATTACTGCCGGAGCATCGAATGTATATAACAGAGAGAATATTTTCTATGTTGACCGTCTTTCCGGTGAAAAAGTTTATCAATTACCGGTAATTCCAACTCTGGGCGCAAGTTTTAATTTTTAAACATAAATTAAATCGGATGATTTTAAAGAAAGAATTTTTTAACTCACTTAAAATAGTACTTTTGTACCCCGTGTTGACGAAATTGAATTAAATTTCTTTGACATTTTTCATTAAACAGCATAATAATCAACACGGTGGCTTCAGCAAAATACATTTTCGTTACAGGTGGTGTGACCTCTTCTTTAGGAAAAGGCATAATTTCAGCCTCATTGGCTAAACTTCTTCAAGGAAGAGGCTATAAAGTAACCATTCAAAAACTCGATCCTTATATTAATGTGGATCCGGGAACTTTAAATCCCTATGAGCATGGCGAATGTTTCGTAACGAATGATGGTGCCGAAACTGATCTTGACCTTGGTCATTATGAACGCTTTCTGAATACACCGACTTCACAAGCGAACAACGTAACGACCGGTCGTATTTACCAGACAGTAATAAACAAAGAACGTGAAGGCGAATTTTTAGGAAAAACTGTTCAGATCATTCCACATATAACGGATGAAATAAAGCGACGAATTCAGTTGCTTGGCAATACAGGAGAATTTGATGTTGTGATCACTGAAATTGGTGGTACTGTCGGTGATATTGAATCGTTACCTTACGTTGAAAGTGTACGACAATTAAAATGGGAATTAGGAAGTTCTGCGTTATCAATTCACCTGACCCTAGTCCCTTACCTTGCAGCAGCTGGGGAATTGAAAACCAAACCAACACAGCATTCTGTTAAAGCATTACTTGAACTTGGAGTTCAGCCTGACATTTTAGTTTGTCGGACAGAAAAACCAATTTCAATGGAGATCAGAAGAAAGATCGCCCTTTTCTGCAACGTGAATGTGAATGCAGTGATTGAATCAATTGATGCTGAAACTATTTATGATGTGCCCCTTCTTATGTATAAGGAACAACTCGATAAAGTTGTGTGCAATAAATTAAAACTTCCGCTTCAACATGAACCTGAACTTACACAATGGAAGGTGTTTTTGGGTAAATTAAAAAATCCTGTAAGCGAAGTACGGATCGGGCTTGTTGGAAAATACATTGAACTAAAAGATGCATACAAATCAATTGCAGAATCATTTATTCATGCTGGTGTTGCCAATGAATGTAAAGTAAAATTAGACTGGATCCATTCAGAAAAAATTGACGAAAGCAATGTGGCTTCTAAACTCGAAGGTTTAAGCGGCATTCTTGTTGCTCCCGGATTTGGGGACAGAGGTATTGAAGGAAAGATTTCCGCAATTAAGTATGCCAGAGAACACAACATTCCATTTTTGGGTATTTGTCTGGGAATGCAATGTGCTGTGATCGAATTTGCAAGAAATGTGATTGGCTGGAAAGATGCTCATTCCACAGAGATGAATGCTTCTACGAAACATCCTGTGATTGATTTCATGGAAGAACAGAAGAAGATCACAAAAAAAGGCGGGACAATGCGATTGGGAGAATACCCTTGTATACTTCAAAAAGGGACTAAATCATTTGCTGCATATGGCAAACAAAAAATTGGTGAACGTCATCGTCATCGCTACGAATTCAACAATAAATTTCTGAAATCGTTTGAAGATGCAGGGATGTTACCTGTAGGAATTAACCCTGACAACAACTTAGTAGAAGTTATTGAATTAAAAAATCACCCATGGTTTGTTGGAGTACAATTTCACCCGGAATACAAGAGTACGGTTGAAAATCCTCATCCTCTTTTTGTAAGATTTGTTCGTGCGGCTATGGACCAAACAAAACAATCCTCCTAAGTTACCTCAGGAGGATCGTTTAAAAATTTCTTGTTAATGCTTATTAATCTGCAATCACAATTCTTTTTTCACGAGTAGAAGTACCCGCAATTGCTGATAGAATATAGATTCCTTTTGACAAAGAAGATAAGTTCAGTTTTATATTGTGCTCACCTGAAGTCAAGTAAGAACTTTGCGTTAACACGACGCGTCCTGTAATATCTATAACTTTCAACATAACATCTGAAGAACGATCAATATTCAACTGAACACTAGTCTGACCATTACTTGGATTAGGATAAACATTGAAATTTATTGATGGTTTGTTTATGTCATCAATTCCAACTGTACCATAGGCAACAGTTATATATTTTTGAACTGAATTACCAACGATACCACTCATGTTCAAAGAAGACATTTGCATCAAAGGAGCGCGGAGGCCATTTTTATACCATGCATATTTTACCACATGTACCGGACTTGTAAGACCAGATCCGAAATCTTCGACCATATCTAAATCGTATTTAACACGAAGTATTTCAGTATAGGTTATTCCTCCAACTTTAAGGGTTCCATACCCATCGGCCACAACAGAAATTGTTCCTGTTAATGTCGAACCACCATAACCGGTTCCTGCTAATGGAGCATTTGAAACAGAAGCTCCGTAAGCAAAAGGAACGGTAATAAGTTTTTGAGTGTTTGTAATTCTTACTTCATTGGATGCATTTTGAAATCCCAAGTATTGCAACTCAGTCGCTGTTCCATTTTTAGCGTAGTAGTCAGTCCAACCAAAGTAAGAATCGCATTTTAAATTCGCACCGATGAAGGTCGCATCAGCTCCGGAAGAAGCTGGCGCCCTGAATGATTGGGTCAAGGTATTGACAGAAACAACATAAAGACTAAAATCCCATATCACGCCCATTCCACCTGGGCCAGCCTGAGCAGAGGTATCATAGAATGTTTTCCAACCCAATTATCACCAACGACAGGCAAATTTGTGGTTTGAAATGTTGTTTGTCCAAAAGATGCCGTAAATGCTAAACTAAATAAGCAAGTACCTATTAAAAATTGTCTGGTAAGTGTTTTGATCATATGAGTATTTTCTGGATATTGAATGTACTAATTTTTCGGTCTACAATAATACACCAATCAATTTACACTTTACTAATTTTTAAATGAAAAATTACAAAATTCCTGTCGATAGGATTTTTTTAAGAAAAGGTCCCCAAACTTCCTTCATTCTACCCCCAAAAAAATGCCGTTCACACACCGCAAAAGCTTGTTTACAACTAATTCAATCCCAAAGCAAAGTAATTGTTGCTTTTCTGTTATTATTTTACGATTTTTGGAGTTAGTTTTAATACTCAAAGTGGGTTTTTGAACTGCCGAATTAATACTCGATACTCCCTAAATAATAATTGTCATCAAACCAAAAATTGACTAATTCGAATACCATGAAAAAAAATTACTCAAAAGTTCTGTTGCTGTTGATTTTGCTAACGGTTGTGGTGACCGGCAAATCAAATGCACAAGCCGGCATTGGACTACCATATGGTTTTGGAGTTACTCCAACCTCGACCAATATTACCGGGGCAACAACTATTAACCTTACTATACGTCCGGTCGCTATACAGGATGAAATGGATACCCTGATCAATATTCCTGCAGCGGGTACAATAACTTTTGGCGGAATTGTCTATAATCAGTTTGCAATCTCTACAAACGGTTGGTTAGCTCTGGTACCTTCTACTGCAGGTTTACCGGCCTCGAATCCATTTCCACCGAATCCAACCAATTCTTTAAGCACAAGCGCTCTCGGGTATCCGGTAATCGCTCCTCTTTGGGATGATATGGCAATGGCTTCTATCCAGTACAATTGGACGGCTCCCGTGCTTACTGTAAAATGGACAGGACGATGGGATAAAACGAATGCTTCACTCACCAATGCCTTCGGTGTAAAGATCAATGGCACAACAGGCATCTGCACCTTCTTCTACAATAACGTTGCCTATACTCCTACTTCTCCAAGCGCAAGTATTGGGATCGCGGGAATCTGTACAGGTGATTTCACTGCTGTCAACGTGACCAGCGCAACCGCTGCCTTGAGCGACACTGTCATTGAACCGAATGTTACCATTCGTCCAAATAATGTCAATTACATTTTTACTCCTTACAATCCACATGACAACTGTTCAGGAACTTACATCGCAAAAGATCTTGGAACCATTGGCAGTTCATGCACACTTTCCGGAAATTATTCTACTGTGCATGCAACCACTTCCGGCAGCGGAATGGCTTGTGCTGCAGGTGAGGTAAAGGATGTTTGGTTCAGCGTGATCAAACCACTTGGCGTAACAAATTTCAGAGTGACTACTGCGCCCGGTAGCTGTCAACCACCAGGCGGTACGACCGTGGAGGTCAGAGCTACTTGTGCCGGTGCTTCTCTTGGTTGCTCTACTACAGGAACCACTTATCCGACATTCGGTGAAGTGGATATTGCAAGACCATGTGCTGCTGAAACATTATACGTTCGCGTAACCGGCGATGGTGACGCAATCGGAAAATTCAGAATTTGTGCGATGGATAATGGCGGTGGTGCAGGTGGCGGTGCTACTTGCGGTGCGCCGACGTTCATTTGCTCATTACCTTACAATCAGACCGGCTTAACTACATTAGGTGCAGGGAACGAATACGATTCAACTAACACGGTTTGTCACTCGCTTTATGCAAGAGGTGAAGATTATATTTTCGCTTATACACCAACAGTAAGCCAATGTATACGAGTATCAGTTACCTCCACAGGAACAAGTCCCGGAGTATTCATTTACAACAACTGTCCGGATTCATCCGGAACCGGACCTACATATTGCTTAGGAAGTGCTGAAGGGGTTACCGGAACGGTAACGATCAACTCAGTAACTCTTTTAGCCGGCACTACCTATTACATCATGGTGGATAACCAAATTGCAGGTGGAAATATTCCATTTGACATTAGTGTTTCATCATTGGGTACAGCCAATACTTACGACAATTGTGCAACACCGATCAATCTGGGTTCGATCTCAAATGGTCAGTCGTGTGTTTTCCAGACGTATTCTACAGAATGTTCTACTCCTTCAGCAGTCGGAACGGTTCCTGTTCCAAGTTGTATCAACGCAAGCGCAGTACCACGTACTTTCATAGATGGAGTAACAGGTGATGTGTGGTTAAGATTTACTGCTGCTTTTTCAGGCGCACTTCAGATCTCAACTCAACAAGGATCGGTGAACCCAACTGCTAATGCTGCCATGGCAGTTTATACCGGCACCTGTGGTGCTTTCACTCAATATGCCTGCGACTACAACTCTGGTCCGAACGGTATGCCTAGCCTTTCAATTCCAATCACAAACGGCGTAACTTATTACGTACGTGTATGGTCAGAGAATCCTGAGAGCCAGGGAACATTCGACATCTGCTTGCAAAGTGCCTGTGCACCACCAAACGATCTTCCATGCGGAGCTGTATTGCTTTCATTAGGTGGAACCACAACTGGATTCAATACCTGTACAGGAGCTACATCGGAACCACCAAACGCTGCTCAATGTAGTGCAGGTGGAACAATAAATACCGTTTGGTATATGACAATTGCACCGGCAAGCGGACAAGTTCACATTCGTACACACCCTTTGACATTAACTGATACTCAGATTCAGGCATTCACTTTTGCTAGTGGTTGTTCAAATGCTGCAACGACTTATGTAAACAAAGGATGTAATGATGATGGACCGGGTTGCAGTGGTGGATTCAGCGACTTCTCAGATTTGAATGTGACCGGATTAACACCGGGAGAAACTTTATATGTTGCTGTTGATGGATTTAATTCTCAAACGGGTTCATTTGAAATTACAATGATTGACGGAACAAACCCGTCATTCCCTCCTGTCTACCAACAGGATTGTGCGGGTGCACAAGTTTTGTGTAGCACAAGCAGCGTAACAGTTGCCGATCCGGGTTTCCGTAACTATGGAAATATCTGTGACCGCGCAGGTGCAACAGGATGTTGGGGAGTTGGAGAAAGAAATTCGATTTGGTATCAATTCACTGTAGATCCTGCTTTAGCAGGTGGAACAGCCAATCTGACTTTTGATGTACTTTCTGCTTCAAGTACAGATATTGATTTGTTAGTTTGGGATATCACAGGACAAGGAACTCCTTGCGCATCCATCACTTCCGGGGCACTCGCACCGGCAGCTTGTAACTATGGTGCATCAAGTGCGTCTACCGGTCTGACTACAACTTCACCTTTACCTTATGCATACTCAAATGCTATAACCTTTAGCGGTGCACCAAGAACATATATGGTTCTTTTAAATAACTGGAATAGTGCAGCTAATGCAGGTTATACATTGAATTGGGGTTCAACACCGATCTCTACAGCTGCAAGTACTGCGATCTGGACCGGATTAACAGATGTCTTGTTTTCGACATCTACAAACTGGGGAGATTGCGGAGGTACACCGGCTTGTGGTATCGATGCCATTATTAACCCGACTGCAAACGGCAGACAGCCGAATGTAATCGGTAGTCAGGGCGTGAAAAATATAACTATCAATGCAGGCGCTACTCTTACTTTGGCTCCGGGAGCAACACTTACCGTTTGCGGTAATTTTACAAATTTCGGAAATCTGGTTTGCGGTGCAGGTTCAACCATCATTTTTGTTGGAACAACTGCACAAACGATCACCGGAAATTTGACAGGTGCTAATGGATTTGCAAATCTTTCTGTTTTGAAAACTGCTAACTCTGTCATTCTTGCCAACAACATTGATGTAAGTGAAAATTTCGCAACATTGAGCGCTACAAGTATCTTTAACATCGGCGGTAAATACATGAAGGTAGCAGGTAACTTTACCAACAACACTTCACCAACGACCTTTACAGGTATTGGTGGTAGTACGGTGGAGTTTAATGGTGCCGGTAATCAGTACCTGAACAATATTAATGGAGCAGGTATCACAATGAATCGCGTAACAATGAATAAGACCGGTGGAAAGTTGTACCTCAACAGTGCCAATTCTTCTTTGAATATTGACTCTGTACTTACTTTGACATCAGGAAATATTGTAACAAGATTTAATGCCGCTTTACAAGTTTTTGTAAAATATGGTGTTTCAGCTGCCGTAACAGGACATAGCGCATTAAGTTATATTGATGGAAAATTAAGAAGAGCGGTATACACCGGATCTGCACTTACACTTCCATTCTCTCTTGATTATCCTGTCGGCGATTCATTAACTCCGGGAGGCTATGAACTTGCGAATGTCACATTCACAAGTGGTACTGTTATCCCGGACATTCAGGGCTTTTTCAGTCCTTGGCCTTCCGGTCCGCCTGCTTTAGGTCCGACTGCAAATGAATGTATGATTGCAACTTATGACGCCTTAGCTATTTTTGATCATGGCTTCTGGACCTTTAGCAAAACGAATCCTACTCCATTTAATGGTATTTATCGTCTAACTATGAATAACGCCGGATTCTTTAACAATGCCGGTAATGGATGGACAGTAGTCAAAGCAGATATAGCTGCCAACCCTAGTCTTGCCGCTTCGTGGTCCCTTATCGGACAATGTGTTATTTCCAGTACTCAGTTTTCAACTCAACGTGTAAATATCAACGGTACTAATCCATATTCAGTAACGACAACACTTGGATCAAACATGGTTTCCACTCCGTTTAATCCTGCTCCGGGAACAACAAATTTATCAGTTGGAGCCTCTATTACAGGAGTTGGAATTCCGGCTGGTAGCGTGATTACTGCTATTTTGACTGCAACTACATTTACAATTTCCAATGCAGCAACTGCATCCGGAACTGTAACAGGAAGCATCGGATCAACAGCGAACTCTGCAACTTCGTTCAACCACTTGTATGCAATCGGGCAGTCTACTGTCCCTCTTCCTATTGAATTACTCTCATTCACTGCTGAGCCGGAAAAGGATTATGTTGTTTGTAACTGGACAACAGCTTCTGAAACCAATAACGCTTACTTTGAAGTATTGAGAAGTTTTGACGGAAAAGAATTTAAAGCAATTGGAAATGTAAATGGATATGGCGCCGGTACTTCAACAACAAACAGAAGCTACTCATTCGTTGACGATGAAGAAAAATGCAATTCATTACGTTATTATCAATTGAGACAAGTTGATATCGATAACAAGTCGACACTTTCAGATATCGTAGCTGTAAATTGCAAAAACACAGATGAAACAGTTTCAATTTATCCGAATCCTGCTTCTGAAACACTTACTTATCAGTTCTACCAAAGCGGTGAAGATGTTGTTGAAATACTTATCGTTGATATGATGGGACGTGAAGTTTCTCGTGAAGTCATTACTGCTCAACGCGGATTTAATACTTCAACAATGTCAATTGAAAATCTTGCAAACGGAGTATACAATCTTCAGATCAGAAGTGTGAATTCCACGAACTCGATTACACCAAGGTATACTCAATTCTTCAAAAATTAAGAATTGTTCCCCTAATAAAAAAAGAGGTTATGCATCATAACCTCTTTTTTTTTTAGACAGCAATTTACAAGATGAGATAATTAACGTAGATATATGGAGTATAATACCCTACTTTTAGCAATTCTGAATATCTAATTTTATTACCTGACAAAATGAAAATTAACACTACAAATTTTACATACATTTTAATTATTGTAGTGTTTTTCAGCACGCTGAAATCAAATGCACAAGCCGGCATTGGACTACCTTTTGGTTTTGGAGTTACTCCTACTGCGACCAATATAACAGGTGCAACAACGATAAACCTAACTGTACGTCCGGTTGCTATCCAGGATGAAATGGATACGCTGATCAACATTCCCGCAGCGGGTACAATAACTTTTGGCGGAATTGTCTATAATCAGTTTGCCGTTTCTACAAACGGTTGGTTAGCTCTGGTACCTTCTACTGCAGGTTTACCGGCCTCGAATCCGTTTCCACCGAATCCAACCAATTCTTTAAGCACAAGCGCTCTCGGGTATCCGGTGATTGCTCCTCTTTGGGATGATATGGCAATGGCTTCTATCCAGTACAATTGGACGGCTCCCGTGCTTACTGTAAAATGGACAGGACGATGGGATAAAACGAATGCTTCACTTACCAATGCCTTCGGTGTAAAGATCGATGGCACAACGGGCATCTGCACTTTCTTCTACAATAACGTTGCCTATACTCCTACTTCTCCAAGCGCAAGCATCGGGATTGCGGGAATCTGTACAGGTGATTTCACTTCAGTTAATGTACTTTCTGCAACCACCGCTGCAAGCGACAGTGTTACAGAATGGAACGTTACTACACGTCCGAACAACGTCAATTATATTTTCACTCCATACAATCCGCATAACAATTGTTCAGGGACTTACATCGCCAAGAATCTTGGCACCATGACTAGTTCTTGTACACTTTCCGGAAATTATTCTACTGTACATGCAACCACTTCAGGTAGTGGAATGGCATGTGCTGCAGGTGAGGTGAAGGATGTCTGGTTCAGCGTGATCAAACCGCTTGGTGTCACTAATGTGAGAGTCACTACAGCGCCCGGCACCTGTCAGGTATTAGGTGGTACCACTGTAGAAGTTCGTGCTTCTTGTGCAGGTGCCTCTCTTGGTTGCTCTACTACAGGCACCACTTATCCGACATTCGGTGAAGTGGATATTGCAAGACCATGTGCTGCTGAAACATTATATGTTCGCGTAACCGGCGATGGTGACGCAATCGGAAAATTCAGAATTTGTGCGATGGATAATGGCGGTGGTGCCGGTGGCGGTGCTACTTGCGGTGCGCCGACGTTCATTTGCTCATTACCTTACAATCAGACCGGCTTAACTACATTAGGTGCAGGGAACGAATACGATTCAACTAATACAGTTTGTCATTCGCTCTATGGGACAGGAGAAGATTATATTTTCTCCTATACACCAACAGTAAGCCAATGTATAAGAGTATCAGTTACCTCCGCAGGAACAAGTCCCGGAGTATTCATTTACAACAACTGCCCGGATTCATCCGGAACCGGACCAACCTATTGCTTAGGAAGTGCTGAAGGGGTTACCGGAACGGTAACGATCAACTCAGTAACCCTACTAGCAGGCACTACCTATTACATCATGGTCGACAACCTTGTGGTCGGAGGAAGTATTCCATTTGACATTAGTGTTTCATCTTTGGGTACAGCCAACACGTATGACAATTGTGCAACACCGATCAATCTGGGTTCGATCTCAAATGGTCAGTCGTGTGTTTTCCAGACGTATTCTACAGAGTGTTCAACTCCTTCAGCAGTCGGAACGGTTCCTGTTCCAAGTTGTATCAACACAAGTGCAGTGCCAAGTAACTTTATTGATGGAGTAACGGGTGATGTGTGGTTAAGATTTACTGCTGCTTTTTCAGGTGCACTTCAGATCTCAACTCAACAAGGATCGGTGAACCCAACTGCTAATGCTGCCATGGCAGTTTATACCGGCACCTGTGGTGCTTTCACTCAATATGCCTGCGACTACAACTCCGGAACAAATGGAATGCCTAGCCTTTCTATCCCTATCAACAATGGCGTAACTTATTACGTACGTGTATGGTCAGAGAATCCTGAGAGCCAGGGAACATTCGACATCTGTTTGCAAAGCGCCTGTTCTCCACCAAATGATCTTCCTTGTGGTGCTGTTTTACTTCCTATTGGTGGCACCACAACAGGATTCAACATTTGTACAAGCGCTACATCTGAACCGCCGAACTCAGCTCAATGTATAAGTGGAGGAACAATTAATACCGTTTGGTACAAAACAGTTGTACCGGCAAGTGGACAAGTTCATATTCGGACGCACCCTTTGACATTAACTGATACTCAGATTCAGGCATTCACTTTTGCTAGTGGTTGTTCAAATGCTGCAACGACTTATGTAAACAAAGGATGTAATGATGATGGACCGGGTTGTGGTGGTGGATTCACAGATTTCTCTGACCTAAATGTTACCGGACTTGTGCCAGGTGATACACTTTTTATTGCAGTCGACGGTACGGGATCATTAACAGGGTCTTTCGAAATTACGATGATTGATGGTTTAACTCCTACTTTCCCACCTGTCTATCAGCAGGATTGTTTAGGCGCACAAGTATTATGCAGTACAAGTAACGTAGTCGTTGCTGATCCCGGATTTCGTAATTTTGGAAACATTTGTGATCTTCCAACAGGAATTACATGCACATTTCCATTTACATTCACTCAACAAGAATTGAATTCCGTATGGTATCAATTCACAGTCGACCCAGCTTTGTCGGGAGGCACGGCAAACCTCGCATTCAGTGCTACAACTTTACCAAATGTTGATCTTGATTTTTACGTATGGGATATCACATCTTCGTCTACACCATGTGCATCAATAGCCAGTGGCGCGCTTTCACCAGCCGCTTGCAATATTGCACCAAACAATTCAACTACAGGATTAGCAGTTGGTGGTACCGGAGCATTTTCACAGGGTCCGACTTTTACGGGAGCTCCAAGAACGTATCTCTTATTAATCAATAATTGGAACAGTTCCATTAATGCAGCATTCACTTTAAATTGGGGGACAACACCAATTTCCACTGCAGCAAGTACAGCAATTTGGACAGGATTAACGGATACTCTTTTTACAACTTCTACTAATTGGGGAGATTGTGGAGGAACGCCTGCATGTGGTATTGACGCCATAGTTAATCCAACTGCAAATGGACGTCAGCCAAGTGTTTCCGGAAGCCAGAGTGTAAAAAACCTTACCATAAACGCAGGTGCGACATTAAAACTTCTACCTGGTTCTACACTCACTGTTTGCGGAAACTTAACCAACTTTGGAAGTCTGATTTGTGGAGCAGGCTCAACTATAATTTTTATTGGAACAAGCATACAAACGATCACAGGAAATTTGACAGGTGCCAATGGAATTGCAAATCTTTCTGTTTTGAAAACTGCCAACTCTGTCATTCTTGCAAATAACATTGATGTAAAAGAAAATTTCGCAACATTGAGTGCTACAAGTATCTTTAACATCGGCGGTAAATACATGAAGGTAGCAGGTAATTTCACTAACAACACTTCACCAACTACCTTCACTGGTGTCGGTGGCAGTACAGTGGAATTTAATGGTGCCGGTAATCAGTTCCTGAACAATATTAACGGTGCAACCGGTATCACAATGAATCGCGTATTTATGAATAAGACTGGTGGGAAGTTGTATTTGAGTAGTGCTAATTCAAGTTTGAATGTCGACTCCATTCTGACATTAACATCAGGAAATATTGTAACAAGAAATTTTGCATCCACACAGGTTTTTGTAAAATATGGTATTTCAGCTGCCATAACAGGACATAGTGCATTAAGCTATATTGATGGAAAATTAAGAAGAGCTGTATACACTGGAACACCACTTACACTTCCGTTCTCACTCGATTATCCTGTTGGTGATTCTTTATTACAAGGTGGTTATGAACTGGCGAATGTAACTTTCACCGGCGGTACAGTTATTCCGGATCTGCAAGGAACCTTCAATCCTTGGGCAATACCTACTACACCTCCGTTAGGTCCAATTGCGAATGAGTGTATGATTGCAAATTATAATCCGAATCCTTTCTTCAATCATGGGTATTGGACCTTCAGTAAAACGAATCCTACTCCATTCAACGGAATTTATCGTCTGACCATGAATAATATTGGTTATAATAACAATGCAGGATTTAATGGATGGACTGTGGCAAAAGCAGATATAGCTGCTGACCCGAATTTAACGGCATCCTGGTCTTTGATCGGACAATGTGCAATAGCCAGTACTGCAACTGTCACACAACGTGTGAACATTAATGGCACCAATCCCTATTCAGTAACAACTACACTTGGTTCAAACATTATTTACACTTCTAACACAACAGCATTATCAACCGGCGCAGCAATTACAGGTACAGGGATACCGGCAGGAAGTGTGATCACGGCGATTTTAAACTCCGGCGCTTTTACAATTTCCAATCCTGCAACTGCATCAGGAACTGTAACAGGAAGCATTGGTTCAACTGCGAACTCTGCAACATCATTCAATCATCATTATGCAATAGCTCAATCAACAGTACCGCTACCCATTGAATTGCTTTCATTCACTGCCGAACCTGAAAAAGATTATGTAGTTTGTAACTGGACAACAGCTTCTGAAACCAACAACGCTTACTTTGAAGTTTTGAGAAGCTTCGATGGAAAAGAATTTAATGCGATCGGAAATGTAAATGGATTTGGCGCCGGTACTTCAACAACAAACAGAAGCTACTCTTTCGTTGACGATGAAGAACGATGTAATTCGATCCGTTATTATCAATTGAAACAAGTTGATATCGACAACAAGTCAACACTTTCAGATATCGTTGCCGTTAACTGTAACAACAAAGACGAAACAATTTCCATTTATCCGAACCCGGCCACTGAGACACTTACATATCAATTTTACCAAAATGGAGATGAGGTATTAGAAGTCCAAATCGTTGATATGACCGGACGTACAGTCTTCATTGAAAACACTGTCGCAATACGCGGATTCAATAGCACAACCGTATCAATTGAAAATCTTGCCGGTGGGGCGTATAATCTTCTGATTAGAAGTCTGAATACTAAAAATTCTACATCTCCAAGGCATGCTCAATTCTTTAAAAAATAAGCGAAATTTTGCTAAAAACATGGCCGAGTCCAAGCCATTCACAATAATTGTTGAAAGAATTTAAACGAATAAAAAATATTCATGAAAATATGAGTAAAAAAACTTATTTTTATGAATGGATTGCAGTGCCATTTCCTTAAACCCGAAAGAATGAAAATAACAACTACTCGCTTACCGATTATTTTGATCGTAGTCTTTTTTCTGTTCAATTTTTCGAAGTCACTGGCTCAGGCCGGAATCGGACTTCCTTATGGTTTTGGAGTTACTCCTACATCGACCAATATTACCGGTGCAACAACCATTAACTTAACCATACGTCCGGTCGCTATACAGGATGAAATGGATACCCTGATCAACATTCCTGCAGCGGGTACAATAACTTTTGGCGGAATTGTCTATAATCAGTTTGCAATCTCTACAAACGGTTGGTTAGCTCTGGTACCTTCTACTGCAGGTTTACCGGCCTCGAATCCATTTCCACCGAATCCAACCAATTCACTAAGCACAAGCGCCCTCGGTTATCCGGTGATCGCTCCTCTTTGGGATGATATGGCTATGGCCTCTATCCAGTACAATTGGACGGCTCCCGTACTTACTGTAAAATGGACAGGACGATGGGATAAAACGAATGCTTCACTCACCAATGCCTTCGGTGTAAAGATCAATGGCACAACGGGCATCTGCACCTTCTTCTACAATAACGTTGCCTATACTCCTACTTCTCCAAGCGCAAGTATTGGTATTGCGGGAATCTGTACAGGTGATTTCACTGCTGTCAACGTGACCAGCGCAACCGCTGCCTTGAGCGACACTGTCATTGAACCCAATGTGACCATTCGTCCAAATAATGTCAACTACATTTTTACTCCTTACAATCCACATGACAACTGTTCAGGAACTTACATCGCGAAAGATCTTGGAACCATTGGCAGTTCATGCACCCTTTCCGGAAATTATTCTACTGTGCATGCAACCACTTCCGGCAGCGGAATGGCTTGTGCTGCCGGTGAGGTAAAGGATGTTTGGTTCAGCGTGATCAAACCACTTGGCGTAACAAATTTCAGAGTGACTACTGCTCCCGGTAGCTGTCAACCGCTAGCCGGTACGACCGTGGAGGTCAGAGCTACTTGTGCCGGTGCTTCTCTGGGATGCTCTACTACAGGAACCACTTATCCGACATTCGGTGAAGTGGATATTGCGAGACCATGTGCTGCTGAAACATTATATGTTCGCGTAACAGGTGATGGTGACGCCGCAGGAAAATTCACAATCTGCGTGATGGACAATGGACTTTCAACTACAAGCGGTGCAGATTGTGGGAATGCTACTGTTATTTGCTCCTTGCCGTATAGCCAGACAGGTTTAAATACGGCGGGTTTTGGAAATGAGTATGATAGTACCAATGCACAATGTCACGATCCGTTTTTGAATGGCGAAGATTATGTTTTCACTTTCACACCTACAGCAACGACATGTGCTCAGGTGCAAATTTCTACAACAGGCATTAATCCCGGATTGTTTATTTATGATGGTTGTCCAAATCTTGGAACAACGCATTGTTTGAATTCAATTGCAGGAATAACCGGTATCATCGGCATCAATTCCGTTACATTTTTAGCAGGAGTCACCTACTACATCGTAGTCGACAACAATCCACTGAATGCAACCAATAATATTCCATTCGATATTACAATTTCATCGCTTTCAACAGCAGTTGCCTATGACCCTTGTTTAACAGCGGCTAATTTAGGAAGTGTAGCCAATAATACTCCTTGCACATTCACAACTTACACAACAGAATGCGCTCAGCCTACTACTGCAGGAACAGTACCTGTTCCACCTTGCGGAAATTTTTATGATGGGGTTACAGGTGATGTATGGATAAAATTCACTTCGACTTTCAATGGAAGTTTGCTTGTAAAAACACAACCTTCAGCAGCTAATCCTACATCAGACGCAGCCATGGCAATTTATACCGGTGCTTCTTGCGGGGCATTAACTCTTTTTGCATGTGATGACAATTCAGCCGGCAGTAGTATGCCATTGCTTTCAATTCCTGTTGCTAACGGAACTACCTACTACATCAGAATGTGGACAGTTAATCCGGGCAACACAGGAAACTTTGACTTGTGTTTGTCAAGTGCTTGTTCTCCACCAAATGATTTACCATGTCAGGCAATTTACATTCCATTAGGCGGAACTGCTGCAGGGTTCAACACTTGTTCAGGTGCAACCAATGAACCACCAAACTCTGCACAATGTACTGCAGGAGGAATCGTAAATACAGTTTGGTACAAAACAGTTGTTCCTACATCCGGAACATTGAAAATAAGAACTCATCCACTTACTCTTACCGATACTCAGATTCAGGCATTCACTTTTGCTTCCGGTTGTGCAAATTCCACAACGACCTATGTAAACAAAGGTTGCAATGACGATGGACCTGATTGCGGATCACAAAGTAATCAGTCGTATCATGATTATTCAGAATTGACGTTGACGGGATTACTTACCGGCGATACAATTTTTATTGCTGTCGACGGATTTAATAGTATGACAGGAACATTTGAAATAACAGCTATTGATGGAACAGGCGGAGTACTTACACCTGTCTATATGCAAGATTGTGAATACCCTTATGAAGTTTGTGGCGTAACAAATATCATTGTACCTGATCCGGGACCATTGAATTTCGGAAATATCTGTGACTTCCAACCAAGTTATGATTGTTGGGCAAACGGAGAACGTAATTCCATCTGGTATCGTGTAACCGTGAATCCGGGTACACTTCAATTCGCAATCAATTCTGTAACAGATTACGATTTTATAATGTGGGACGTAACCGGCGTTTCAAATGCCTGCGCCCAAATTCAAGCGCATACTCTTCCATCTATCCGATGTAATTGGGTAACAACAACCGGACAAACCGGTATTTCAAACGCAAATCCAAATGCAAGTTGGGAAGCGTCGATAACAAATGCAGGTACGAGATCTTACCTTATTTTAATTGACAACTGGAATCCACCTAGTTGGATAACAGGCTTTACGCTCGACTGGATGGGCTCACCTATTGCTTCTAATCCAACTTCCGTTTCATGGAATGGATCAATTGATACTTCATTCAGCTCTACAGGAAATTGGGGTACTGCTCCTTGTAATTCTCTTCCATCTTGCAGTATCGATGCAATCGTTACAACTTCAGCATCTGGTCGACAACCGACCATGACTGTCAATACACAGGTAAAAAATCTGGTAATTAATTCAGGTGCTTCACTTCGAATTAAGACGGGTGTGACATTAGACGTTTGTGGAGATTTTACAAACAATGGAACTCTGATCGCTGAACCTGGATCAACAGTGCGTTTTTCAGGAACAATCAATCAAACAATCAATGGAAACCTGATCGGTGTAAATAGTTTTGCAAATCTGGTAATCTTCAAAGCATCAGGAAATGTTACACTGAATTGCAATACTGATGTGAGCCAAAATTTTTCAACGTTGTCTGCAACTTCCATCTTTAGCATCAACGGTAAAACTATGAAGATTGGTGGAGACTTTACCAACAACACCGGCAATACAACATTCACCGGAATTGCCAATAGCAACGTTGAATTCAATGGAACCATCAACCAATATTTTACAAATGTGAATGGTGCCACCGGAATAAACATGAACCGTGTTAAGATGAATAAACCATCAGGAAAATTGTATTTGATGGGAGCTAACAGCAAATTGACGGTTGATTCCGTATTGACACTTACTCAGGGAATCATTGTAACTCGAAATGTTGCAACTCTTGAAGTAAGCGTAAGGTATAATGCAAGCGCTGCTGTAATTGGTCACAGCGCACTGAGTTATATCGACGGGAAATTGCGTCGGACGGTTTATACAGGATCTCCATTGACTTTACCATTCCCTATTGACTTCCCGGTTGGGGATTCTCTAAATCCCGGCGGATATGAACTTGCAACAGTGACGTTCACCGGCGGAACCGTTATCCCTGATATCCTTGGTTACTTTAGTCCATGGCCATCAGGTCCACCTGCTTTGGGACCTACTGCCTCTGAATGTATGATAGCAACTTACGATGCTAAACCATTATTTGATCATGGCTTTTGGACATTCTCAAAAACGAATACATCTCCTTTCAATGGAATCTATAAGTTGAATATGAATAATACCAATGTGTCTAACAATACAGGTTCAGGATGGACAATTGTGAAAGCTGATATTGCTGCTAACCCTAGTTTGACAGCATCCTGGACGTTAATAGGTCAATGTTTGGTTGCAAGTACTGCCTTATCAACACAGCGTGTCAATATTAACGGAACCAATCCTTATTCTGTAACTACAACTATTGGATCAAATATCATTACAACTCCATTCTCCGCAGGCCAGTCAGGCACTACGAATTTATCAGTCGGTGCTGTTATTACAGGAACAGGAATTCCTGCGGGAAGTGTGATCACCGCAATCTTAACTGCAACTTCATTCACTATTTCTAATAACGCAACTGCTACCGGAACAGTAACAGGAAGTATTGGTTCAACCGCTAATATGGCAACATCCTTCAATCATTTATATGCAATCGCACAGTCAACAGTCCCACTTCCTATTGAACTTTTGTCTTTCACAGCTGAACCCGAAGGAGAAACGGTTCTGTGTAAATGGATAACTGCCAGCGAAACTAATAATGACTATTTTGAAGTGCTAAGAAGTGATGATGGAATTGAATTCAAATCATTAGGAATTGTCAATGGTTTCGGAGCGGGTACATCGACGACAAACAGAAGTTATAAATTCGTTGACAACGATGAGTGTACTTCTATCCGATATTATCAGTTAAAACAAGTCGATATCGATAGTCGTTTTTCTTTGTCCAATGTTGTTGCTGTTAATTGTAACACAAAAGAAAATGAGATCAAACTTTATCCTAATCCGGCAACAAATGATCTTACATTCTCATTCTTTCAAAATTCAAAGGACGAGATCACTGTCGAATATCTTGATATGCTAGGAAAATTGATCAGGGATGAACATTTCCAGACAGTCAAAGGTTATAATAAGATCCTTACTTCTGTAACTGAACTTGCAAATGGAATCTACTATCTGAGAATAAAGTCCGGAAAAGGTAATCCGGGACAAGAAGATCGTCAGATCAGATTTGTGAAAGAATAAAGTCAATTTTGGTTCTCGAAAAGCGGTTTGCGGATTCTTCAATATTCGCAAACCGCTTTTTTTTCACTCCTTTTCCGTTGCCTGAAACACAATAGTGATTTTCAATCTGAATTACAAAAGCATATTTTTATAATTCCATAATTACCAACACATTACCAGCGAACAGCAAGCTGGTTTCAAAGCTATTGCAGTCTAACAAACATTAAAGAAATTTCTATCTTTGCGCTCCTTTTTACCTACTATATGGACAAGAATTCAATACTAGGCCTTTCGATCATCGGCCTTATCATCATTGCCTATTCAATTTATACTCAACCGTCAGTTGAAGAGATCAACGCAGCAAAACAGCGACGCGATTCTATTACAATGGTTGAAACAAATGCGAAAGAAGCTTCAATACTGGCTGAACAAAAAAGTCAGGTTGTAATTGCTGATTCAACAACTGAAATTTCGGATTCAGTTAAAGCAGAACTTGAAAAACAAAAATTCGGCGACTTTGCATCCGCTTCTCAAGGAGTAGAACAAATTCTCACACTTGAAAATAATCTTGTGAAAGTTTCACTTTCATCAAAAGGCGGAAAAATAAAAAGTGTCCAGCTTAAAGATTACAAAACATGGGATGGAAAACCACTTTATCTGATGAACAACGACTCAAATGTTTTCAATTTGAGTTTGTCGGCACAAAACAGAATCATTAATACAGAAGAACTTTATTTTACAGCTTCAGGAACAGCAGGAACAAAAATTCTGTCAACTTGCGACTTCCTGCAGGAGATAAAAAATACATTGAGTTTGCATATTCACTTCCGGATAATTCCTATTTGGTAAATTATCAAGTGAATGTTGTAGGTCTTCAAGACGTCATTTCAGCAAACTCGTCTTTTATTAATGTCGATTGGAAAGACATTGTAAAACAACAAGAGAAGAGTATTGAGAATGAAAGAGCGGCTACAACTGTTTACTATCGTTTTTCAGATGAAGAAGTTGATTTTATCTCTGAAACTAAAAGCGAGAAACAGGATTTGAAAACAAAGGTTCAATGGATTGCATTCAAACAACAATTTTTCTCAGCAGCCCTTATTTCTGATCTGTCAGGATTTGACTCACCAAGTGTGGAGACAAAGTCTGACGAAAATTCAAATAGTATTGTTAAGGAAATGACTGCTGCTTTTTCACTTCCTTATGACAGGAAGCCTGTACAGACATACAACATGAGATTTTATTTCGGGCCGAATAATTATCAGGACCTGAAAAAAATTGACAATCTTCATTTAGAAAAATTGATTCCACTCGGCTGGGGAATTTTTGGCTGGGTGAATCAGTTCTTAGTAATTCCGACTTTTCATTTCCTGGATGGTTTTAATATGAATTATGGATTGATCATATTGATCCTTACAATTCTTGTCCGCATAATAATTCTTCCGCTTACATATGGTTCATTCAAATCTCAGGCAAAGATGAAAGTCCTGCAGCCGGAAATGGCAGAGATCAATGAAAAATTTGGTAGTGACCCGATGAAGAAACAACAAGAGACAATGGCTTTGTATCGGAAAGCAGGAGTTAATCCACTTGGTGGTTGCATTCCCGGATTGTTACAACTACCGATACTTATTGCAATGTTCCGGTTCTTCCCTTCTTCGATTGAATTACGGCAACAGAGTTTCCTTTGGGCACACGATCTTTCAACATACGATTCAATCCTTGATCTTCCTTTTCACATCCCTGCATACGGAAGTCATGTGAGTTTATTCACTTTGTTAATGACGGTATCAACGATCATATACACGAAGATGAATATGCAAATGACAGCAGCTACAAATCCACAAATGAAATGGATGATGTATCTGATGACTATACTCTTCCTCGTATTCTTCAACAACTATTCTGCAGGTTTGAGTTACTATTATTTCTTGAGTAACGTATTTGGTTTTGGTCAGCAGTATCTCTTTAAGGCATTCCTTGATGAAGATAAAATTCATGCTCAAATTCAGGAAAACAAGAAAAAACCGGTAAAGAAATCCAATTTTCAGGCACGGCTTGAACAGATGGCGAAAGACAGGAATGCGCAAGTTGGAAAGAAAAAATAACCCTTTTGGGGAGATTTGTTTTTTCGCCGGTAATCACGACTTTTGTAGTGCTAAAAGGCATAGTCTATTCATAGAAACTAACATTTAACAAAAGAAAAAATGTCACAAGACTTTCTTCCACTCTTAGGAACAGACCACATCGAGTTTTGGGTCGGTAATGCGAAACAAGCTGCTTTCTTTTATCAAAAAGCTTTTGGCTTTACGCTTGTTGCATATGCAGGACCGGAAACCGGTGTCAAAGAAAAAGCATCTTATGTTCTGCAACAAGGTAAAATTCGTTTAGTACTAACAACCTCTTTTAATCCTGACTCTGAAATCAGTCAGCATGTTTTAAAACACAGTGATGGCGTAAAAGTTCTTGCGCTTGGAGTAGATGATGCTGAAAAAGCTTTCTATGAAACAATGTCGCGTGGTGCTAAAGCACATACTCAACCGAAAACAATTTCAGATGAATTCGGCGAAATAAAGATCGCATCCATTCATACTTACGGAGAAACGATTCACACATTTGTAGAGCGCAAGAATTACAAAGGTGCTTTTATGCCAGGATACATACCGGCAAAACCAAACTTCGAAACAGAGAGCGTAGGACTTGAATACATCGATCATTGTGTAGGCAATGTGGAATTGGGTAAGATGAATGATTGGGTGAAGTTCTATGAAGATGTCATGGGATTTAAAATGATCATTACATTCGACGATAGCGATATTTCAACAGAATATTCTGCACTTATGAGCAAGGTTGTTTCTAATGGAAATGGCTTTGTTAAATTTCCTATCAACGAACCGGCTGCCGGAAAAAAGAAATCTCAGATCGATGAGTATCTTGAATTCTACCGAGGTGCGGGAGTTCAGCATATTGCAGTAATAACAAATGATGTTGTAAAAACAGTAACTGAATTGCAAAGACGCGGTGTTGACTTTCTAAGAGTTCCATCGAATTATTATGACGATCTATTATCACGTGTTGGCAAAATTGATGAAGATATTGAGTCGTTAAAAAAACTCGGAATTTTAGTTGACCGTGATGATGAAGGTTATTTGCTTCAGATCTTCACAAAGCCTGTAGAAGACAGGCCAACCGTTTTCTTTGAAATTATTCAAAGAAAGGGAGCCAAATCGTTTGGGAAAGGAAACTTCAAAGCTCTTTTTGAGGCAATTGAAAGAGAACAGGCATTAAGAGGAAATCTATAATCAGGGCCCGAATCATAGCTAATTAACAATTTTACGACAAAAAAAGGGGCTTGGCCCCTTTTTTGCGTTAATTGAACCGAATTACAAGAAATTATTTACCAATACTTCATGCAACTCTGTTAAATTTGCGAAACCAAACTCAAAAATATAAAGTTGAAACAAACCAATTTGATCACTAAATCACATATGAAAAAACCGATCTGGATTGCAGCTATGTTAGCGGCTATTTGCATTTTAACATCTTCCGTTTTTGCGAAAGACGCCAATGGTTATGAAATCAAAGTGCATATTGAAGGCTTGAGAGATACCGGCTTGTACCTTGGAAATCATTACGGCGACAAACAATATGTCAGAGATACAATCAGACTTGATCAAAACGGTTGGGGAACATTTAAAGGGCCCGATACTTTACCGGGTGGTATTTATCTGGTTATTCTTCCGAATAAAACATATTTCGAAATTTTGGCAAATGAACAAAAGTTTACCATCGAAACGGATACAATTGATTACGTACAGCACATGAAAGTATCCGGTTCACTTGAGAACAAACTGTTTAATGATCATCAGAAATATATCATTGAAAAATCGAAAGAGACTCAATTAATCAAAGTTAGGCTTGATGCGAACAAAGACAATAAAGATTCTGTTGCAGTCTTAAGAGAGAAACTGAATTCTGCTGACAAAGAAGTGAAAGCATACCACCTGAAAATTGTAACAGATTACCCGAATACCTTCATGGCGAAGATCATTAAGACAATGGCTGAACCGGATGTTCCTGAAGCACCTAAAGATGCGAATGGCGTTATTACTGATTCAACCTTTCAATTCAGATATTTTAAAGCTCACTTTTTTGATAACGTCGATTTTGGTGACGAACGTTTACTTCGCACGCCAATTTTTCAAAGCAAGATCAAAACATACACTCAACAGCTTACTGTTCCCCTACCCGATTCATTGATACAATCTGTTGATACAATCATCATCAAAGCAAGGGCAAATAAGGAAGTATTCAAATATTGCGTAGCAACACTTGCCAATTTCTATGAGACTTCAAACATTATGGGTTATGATAAAGTGTTTGTTCATATAGCTGAGAATTATTATTTGACGAAAGAAGCATTCTGGGCAGACTCTGCTCTTCAGGCAAAAATTCTTGAGCGAGTAATGAAGATCAAACCGAATATTCTAGGTGTGCCGGCGTACGATATGCATATGCCTGACACCGCTTTAAAAATGCATAAGTTATATGACGTCAAAGCAAAATACACCATACTTGTTTTCTGGGATCCAACATGTAGTCATTGTAAAACTGAAATCCCAAAACTTTCTCAATATTACGATAGCGTAAAAGTTTCAAAAAATATTGAAGTATTCTCTGTTGGCATAGAATCCGATATCGAACTTTGGAAAAAATTTATTCGTGATAACAAATTAAAATGGATAAACGTTTCTGACCTGTACAACAATACCAATTTCAGAAATTATTACGACATCTACTCCACTCCTGTCATTTATTTACTTGATGAGCAAAAACGAATTATTGCAAAAAGGCTTGACACGGATAAAGTAAGAGACTTCATAGAGAATGAAGAGAAGAAAGAAAAAGCAAAAAAATAATTGACCAAACAAAAAAGCCACCCTTCGGTGGCTTTTTTGTTCTTCCATATATTTCAACAGATATTTCCGTCTCACGGTTTTTCTATTGGAATGACAAAATAAAGACCACTTTTCTTAAAATCAATTTCCGGGAATTCATTTTTACTTTTCACAAACTCATTTTTCGTTTGAAACTTTTGTCCAATAAACCGTAAAGAACAATTCCTTTGCGTTGGTTTACTTCTCAGGAAATAAAAATGGTAACCATTTTCTGAAAGTTCGGAAGTCAGAAAAGTGTTTTCTATAAATGAATAATCCGCTGTCAGGAATCGTACTGAAAAACCTGCATCAACTACGGCATTCGCAACTTTATCAATATCGACCGGTTGGCCTTTCTTAAATGTAATTTCGCCTGATTTTTTTTCAAGATCCATCACTACCGATTCCACAAAAGGCAAATTTCGAAAACTCTTTTCAACACTTTTTGTACATGCTGAACAGGTCATTCCATTTACTCCAATTTTTACGTGACTGAATTGACCAAAAGTCGAAACAGAACAAAGACAAAAAATGAGCAGGAAGGTACCAACAACTCCTAAAATTCGATTTTTCATATTTTTTTATGATTTTTGTCTGCTTTTCAACCGACGAGAATCACTGCTAATTTACTCCTATATACTCGAATTTTATCTACTTTTACAACAATTATTAAACAGTGAAAACTTTCATAGCTGCTTTTCTTTTTCTGGCAATTGCGATTCAACTCACCGGCAATCTAATTACTGTTGCTGCTTACGAGTTGAACAAGGATTATATTTCAAAAAATTTATGTGTGAATAGGGACAAACCCAAGAGTCATTGTAATGGAAAATGTCATTTAATGAAAGAACTTCAGAAAGAAGAAAAGAAAAATGACCGTCCGTGCAATTCAATGAAAGATAAAATCGAAACAGTACAGTTTTTTGAATCATCAATTGAAAGTAATTTTGTGAACGAATCAAAAGGCTCAATAATTGACATCATTTATTTAGAAAGTAAAACTTTTCATTTCGAGAATGCGATTTTTCACCCACCTCTCGTTTAGATTCCCTATTCGCCATCGCGAATAAAATTTCATTTTTTTATTTCCAAATTTATCCGTGACAGGATAAATAAAATCCTATTTATGAAAATACTTTTTTTCACTATAATTCTATTTTTGTTAGGCAATAAAGCTTCAAATGCCCAACAACAAGACGCAAGTCCGGCCGGAGTAATGATCAGTCACGCGCATCCTAAAGGTGGCTGGATGTTCAATTATTCATTCATGCACATGAATATGGGCGGCAATTTTAAAGGCAACGAAAAGATAAGTAACGAAGAGATCTTCAACTCTTATCTGATGGCCGGAACATCCATGAAAATGGACATGCACATGCTAATGGCAATGCATGGCATTACGGGAAGGTTTACTATAATGGTTATGGCAAATTACGTTTCCAATTCTATGGATATGACAATGTATGAAGGTGCTATTGGCGCACATAACCACAGCGGATCAGATGTCGCACAACCTCAGGAAAACATGACAATGAATACGTCAGGTATTAGCGACACAAAAATCCATGGTATCTATAAATTGATGAATGGAGAACAGTCTTCGCTGGTTGCCAGTCTAGGAGTCAATGTCCCAACCGGAAATTACAAGATCTCAGGAAATCCCTGTAGCTCCACACCGAATGAAAGATATCCTTACATGATGCAAACAGGCACCGGTTCAGTCGATTTCTCACCAGGATTCACTTATCTTTCTGCCGGAAATAAATTCAATTGGAGTAGTCAACTGATAGGAACTCTTCGTCCATTCAAAAACGATATAGGCTACCATTATGGTAGCGAACTATATCTGAACTGCTGGGGCGGCTATAAAATCAAGCGTTTTGCCTCTACTTCTTTACGACTGGAAGCTATTACAACAGCCGGAATGTCAGGAAAAGATGCAACACTTCCTATGACAAATGAGCCTTCTTCTGACTACAAAAATTATGGCGGACAAAAAATAAATTCTTATCTTGGTGTTAACTTCTTTTTAAATAAAGGATTCCTAAAAGAAAGTAAATTTGCTGTCGAATACGGAATTCCTGTTTATCAAAATTACAATGGAATTCAACAAGGCTTGAAAGGAATTGTTGTGGCGGGGGTTACTTTGTCATTATGAAGTGAAGTGAAGTGAAGTGAAGTGAAGTGAAGTGAAGTGAAGTGAAGTGAAGTGAAGTGAAGTGAAGTGAAGTGAAGTGAAGTGAAGTGAAGTGAAGTGAAGTGAAGTGAAGTGAAGTGAAGTGAAGTGAAAATGTTGATATATAAAAAAATAATTTCGCATTAAAACCAAAAAAAACAAAATAAATTATGAAAAAAATCGCATCATTATTAATGCTTGTATTAATTGGAAGTCTGGGATTTGCGCAGGACGCGCCGAAAAAACCATCCCCTTTTGACACATGGCCGGAATTGAAAACATTTCACGGTGTAATGTCTTCTACTTTCCATCCAAGCGAAGAAGGAAATCTTGAACCTATCAAAACAAGAGCAACTGAAATGCGCGAGAAGGCTGCCGCATTGGCTGACTCAAAAATTCCTGCTGATCTGGATAATGAAAAAGTAAGAGCAGCTGTCAACAAATTAAAAGACAATACTGTTGTTATGGAAAAAATGGTAAAGGATAAGAAAAGCGACAAAGAGATTACTGAATATCTTGTTGTGCTTCATGACACTTTCCATGAAATTGTTGGGCTTTGCAGACATGAATAGAAATAAATCAATAATTAATAATTAGACACATGAAAACGAAACTTACTTTATTAGCAGTGCTTGTTTTTTGTTCATTTCAATCAAGATCACAATTGGTGAATGGTGGTTTTGAGAATTGGACAAACTTTGGGACTTATTCTGACCCGGAGCACTGGTTCAGTTTTAATTATGTCACCTCAAATTTTGGAGTACTTACTTGCGAGGAAGGCACTCCGGGAAATCCGGGAGCTAAGTATGTAAAGTTAATTTCAAAAGACATTCCCGGAATTGGAGTAATGGCAGGTTCAATTACCAGTGGTGAATACATTAGTTCTACTGGTCAATACATCAATGGAATTCCTTTCTCTCAACGTCCTGCTAGCTTCACCGGTTCATGGCAATATGTGGCAGGTGCGGGAGATATGGGTGCTATGTATGTAATGTTAACGAAATGGAATCCCAGCTTAGGGGGGCAGGATCTTGTAGCAGTGACTTCAACCGACCTAACAGGAACGATAACAACCTGGACAAATTTCGATTTACCATTCTCCTATTTAAATTCAGATACTCCTGATTCAGCAACAATCTATTTCACAGCATCAGGAGCAGGAACAGGCGGACCGGTTGATGGTAGTTATATTTACCTGGACAACCTTGCATTTACCGGTACAGCCACAGGTATCACTACCGGTCCCATTCCGGTTGTGGTAGAAGTTTACCCAAATCCGGCAAAGCAATTTGTATTTGTTGACCAGTCAAATCCGGCAAAGGAAACCAAATATGAAATCAATTCTCTTGATGGGAAATCAGTTCAAACAGGTACGATTTACGGAATAAAATCTAAGATCGAATTCAATGACCTGAAACCGGGAGTTTACTTTGTGAACCTTATCAATGATGGGGTGAAGACGGTGAAGAGGATCGTTATTAGTGAATAGTGAATCCCGAAAGCTATCGGGATGAAAAAAATGCGGATTTCGGATTTGGCAATCCGAAATCCGCATTTTTTTTACATCATCATTTTTGGCAGAGCATTTTCAAATAACTCTTTTGCCTCTGAAATAGTACCGAACGATTCTTCGTCGATAAGAATTTCGCCTTCTGTGACCATTCCAAGATTTGAAAACTCAACATCGGCAGCTGCGAGGAAGTCTACGAAATTATCCATCTTGTCAGGGTGAACAGACACCACTACTCTACTTTGTGCTTCGCCGAATAAGAAGGCATCGGCACGAACATCGAAATCTGTTTCGATAGAGAAGCCGAGGTTTTTAGGCATTGCTGATTCAGCAAGCGTGACGTATAATCCGCCATCGGAAACATCATGTGCAGATTCGATCAGATCTTTTTTGATCAAGTGCTTGATCACACTTTGAATTTTGTGTTCAACATCTAAATCAAAAAACGGAGCCGGAGATTTTTTTACATTATGGAATGAATAAAGATATTCAGAACTGTTAATGTCATTCTTAGATTCACCGATCATAAAAATATAATCGCCTGCATATTTAAAGTCTAATGTCATGCGATTACGCTTGTCATCGAGAATACCTAATATACCAATTGTTGGTGTTGGGAAAACAGGACCTTCATCCGATGACTGGTTATAGAAACTAACATTTCCACCGGTAACAGGCGTTTGGAATTTGCGACATGCTTTTCCCATTCCTTTTATCGCTTGCACAAATTGCCAGTAGACTTCTTTGTTATATGGATTTCCAAAATTCAGACAGTTTGTAATTGCAGAAGGTTCACCTCCGCTACAAACGATATTTCGTGCAGATTCAGCAACAGCAATTGAGCATCCAATTTCCGGATCTGCGTAGACGTAACGTGAATTACAATCCACTGTAAGCGCAATGGCTTTTTCAGTTCCACGGACATTTACAATTGCTGCATCACTCGGAGAATTTGTACTCATATTCACCGTACCTACCATTGAATCGTATTGAGTCGAAACCCATTTCTTCGAAGCAATGTTTGGATGCGACAATAAGAAAGTCGCAACCTGACGAAGATCTTCAGGCTCTTCTACTGAGTCGATATTAAATCGCTTGTTCTCGTGATAGTATGCAGGAACAGAATATTCTCTTTCATAGATCGGAGCACCGCCGCCAAGTACCAATGAATCTGCCGGGACATTAGCGATCATCTCCTCATTCATATAAAACTTCAACTGTGTTCCAGATGTTACTTCACCGATCTGAACACAATTCAAATCCCATTTATCAAAAACAGTGAGGACTTCTTTCTCGCGACCTTTTTTCACAACAATAAGCATACGCTCTTGTGATTCGCTAAGCAGTATTTCCCATGAATGCATATTCTTCTGGCGAGTCGGAACTTTATCGAGATAAATGTTCATTCCATGTTTTCCTTTTGCAGACATTTCTGAAGTAGAGCAGATAATTCCTGCTGCACCCATATCCTGCATACCGATAACGGCTCCCGTTTTTATCACTTCCAAAGAAGCTTCCAGCAAAAGTTTTTCTGTGAAAGGATCACCAACCTGAACTGAAGGAAGATCTTCAGCTGAATCTTCGTGAAGATCGCCGCTGGCAAACGTAGCTCCATGTATTCCGTCTTTACCAGTGGCAGAACCGACAATGAAGACAGGGTTTCCGATTCCATATGATGTTGCTGAAACGGTTTTACCTTCTTCAACAATTCCGGCCGACATTGCATTGACCAATGGATTGACATTGTAGCATTCGTCGAAGAACAATTCTCCGCCTACTGTTGGAACACCAAATGCATTTCCGTAATCACCAATTCCTTTTACAACACCACGTAATAACCATTTTGTTTTTCCAGTTCCGGATTTCCGAAACGAAGTGAATTCAACTGAGCGATTGGACGGGCACCCATTGTAAATATGTCGCGGTTGATTCCGCCAACACCTGTTGCAGCGCCTTGATAAGGTTCAATTGCTGAAGGGTGATTATGTGATTCGATCTTAAAACAACAAGCTAATCCATCGCCGATAGAAACCAAGCCTGCATTTTCAGCACCTGCCGCAGCCAACATATGTGGGCCATCTTTCGGCAATGTTTTTAACCAGATGATTGAGTTCTTATATGAGCAATGCTCACTCCACATTACACTGTAAATACTTAGTTCTGTAAAATTTGGAGTGCGTCCGAGAAACTCTTTTATCTTTTCAAATTCTTCCGGCAAAAGCCCTAATTCCTTAGCAGATTCAACAGTTACGGCTTGTTCGAGTACGTCTGACATGATTGGTTTTTTGATGATTGCAAAGGTATAATTCTTTTTTCGAAGTCTTTCTTTTGTTTATTGTTTAAGATTTAAAGTTTCCGACTTCGGAGGTCTTAGTTTCTGATAAAACTATTTTCATTAGAAAATAAGTGCCAAATCGTAAACTATTACTTTCAATTTTTCTTTTTTTGTTTGCCCAAAAAAAGAAACAAAAAAAGGGCCCCACGCGCACCAAATCATTTGAATCTTCGATTATTCTACACCTCCTTGATTCGACTTTCAAATGATTTCGCGCAGCGCGTGGACTCCCCGCACAATCACTGCTTTATCTTTGAATAAAAAAAATGCTTGTCAACAGAGGACAGGGACTTACATTATGTTACTCTTCGAAATTATGATTAAAGAATAATTTTCAACTTATATTCTATTCTCGAATTAGATTTACCTCAAATTGAGTGAAATAGCTATTGATGACTTTAAATTACATAGAAATCCACTTACCAATTACTACTTACTACTCACTAAATTTTATTAAACAAAAAAAAAGCTCTTTCTTTCATGTAAAATAAGAGAATCCCAGAATGCACATATTATTGACTTGTGCTTACGTTGCTGCCTTTGTTTATATCATTCGAAAATGGAGTTTTTTCAAATCGGAGGGTATTCCGGCTGCTTGGCCTACGTATCTGTTTCTGTTTAAAATTGTTGCAGGAGTCATACTTGGGCTGATCTATACCTATCACTACACCGATCCGAAGACAACCGATACCTTCAAATTCTTCAACGATAGTACTATTCTGTTTCAATCAATCTGGACACACCCGTATGATTTTTTCAGGATGCTGACCGGATACGATGCAGAATCTGAAGAGCTCCGTTCTTATTATTTGAGGATGGATGCCTGGTTAAATACGAATCTGCTTTTCAACGACAACAGAACAATTATCCGCCTGAATGCAATTTTCCATTTCTTTTCACTAGGCTATTATTACATTCATGTAGTATTCCTTAACTTTCTGTCTTTCATAGGATTGTTTAGTTTATATAAAGTGTTTGAGAGGGAACTTCCGGAGAGAAAAAAGGAACTTCTCTTGTTCACTTTCCTTTTACCCTCGACTTTATTTTGGGGTTCAGGACTTTTAAAAGACGGACTTTTAATGTTCGGCTTGGGAGTTTTCCTTTATAATTTCTATCAGTTTCTCAAGTTTCCAAAAGAACATAAACGATTGATTCCGCTTGCTCTTTCAATCGGATTATTGTGCATTACGAAATTCTACATCATAGTTCTTCTGACACCGGGAATTGCGATTTGGTGGCTAAGTGTTAAATTCAAATTGAGTCGTCCGGCTATTTATGTACTTGTCGGCTACCTCTTGTTTTTCACCTGCGCCTTCAACTTTTACCGAATTTTGCCTGAATACAATCTGGCCGCAATGCTTTACTGGAAGCAGTTTAACTTCTTCGGTTATGCAACTGCTGTCGAGAGCAAGAGCCTTATCGACATTCCCCGATTAGGACTTGACACATGGAGTGTTTTGAAACATGCACCCCAAGCATTTTTAACCACTTATCTGCGTCCTTTCTTCAACGACATAAAAGGCAATCCTCTGATTCTTTTATCCGTTTTAGAAAATTGCATTATCTACGTGATCACTTTGATCACAATTTTCAATTTCCGTAAACCTATCCAAAATGACAAAGGCTTCTTGTGGATTGCCATTCTTTTCGTAATGACCTTGTACATACTTATCGGTTTGACGACTCCGGTATTAGGAGCCATCGTCAGATATAAGATTCCTGCTCTTCCGTTTTTAGGATTTGTAATGGTCTCCCTTTCGAAAAAATCTAAAATATTCACTATAATTGACAAATGAATTTATTCAGAAAAAAATCTGTTTCAAAGATTCTCGAACAATCGGCAGCAGGAGAAGGTGAACACGGTTCATTGTCGAAACATCTTGGAGTACGAGATCTTACCGCACTAGGAATTGCTGCCATTGTCGGTGCCGGAATTTTCAGCACGATTGGAAATGCTAGTGCAGCCGGTGGTCCGGGAGTGGTACTGCTTTTCATCTTCACAGCTGTTGCCTGTGGATTTGCTGCTTTTGCTTATGCAGAATTTGCTTCCATGGTTCCGGTTTCGGGAAGTGCATATACTTACAGCTACGTTGCCTTTGGCGAATTGATCGCATGGATAATTGGTTGGGCATTGATCATGGAATATGCGATCGGGAATATTACTGTGGCTATCTCGTGGTCAGATTATTTCACCGGACTGCTATCCAGTATGAATATAAATCTGCCTGAATGGATGACGATGGATTTCCTTACCGCTACCAAAGGACACCATGTAGCAGAAGCATTGATGGCAAGTGGAAAATCATTTGAGAATCTGGATGCGCCTATCAAAGATGCTTACTTGGCCTGGACTAATGCTCCGACATTTTTAGGATTGCACATTGTTGCCGATCTACCTGCTCTGTTGATCATTGTGTTGATCACTATGCTTGTTTATCGTGGAATGAAAGAATCCAGAAATGCCGGTAACGCTATGGTAATCGTAAAAATCCTGGTAGTATTAATGGTCATAACAATTGGAGCGTTCTATGTGAATACAGACAACTGGCATCCTTTCCTTCCCAATGGAATTGGCGGAGTCCTGAAAGGTGTATCCGCTGTCTTTTTTGCCTATATTGGATTTGATGCAATCAGTACAACTGCAGAAGAATGTCGTAATCCGCAGCGCGATCTTCCTCGTGGAATGATGTGGGCAATTATCATTTGTACGATACTTTATGTTGCCATTGCTTTGGTTCTGACAGGCATGGTTAATTACAATGAACTTGCAGTCGGTGATCCATTAGCATTCGTTTTCGAAAGATTAAATATGAAATGGATCTCAGCAGTGATTGGCGTAAGTGCAATTGTTGCAATGGCAAGTGTACTTCTTGTATTCCAATTAGGACAACCAAGGATCTGGATGAGTATGAGTCGTGATGGATTACTTCCGAAAAAATTCTCAAAGATCCATCCGAAGTACAAGACTCCATCGTTTGCTACGATCGTAACAGGATTTGTTGTTGCCATTCCTGCCCTCTTCATGAACCTGACTTGGGTAACGGATCTATGTAGCATTGGAACGCTTTTCGCATTTGTATTAGTGTGTGCCGGAGTTCTTCGTCTCGACATGACAAAGGACGCACCACGAGGTAAATTCAAGACGCCTTATCTAAATTCGAAGTTTATATTTCCGTTGATGATCCTTCTTGGAATATTTCTTTCGCTGAAATTCAACAAAGAAAGCACACTCGGATTTTTCAAGAACGACCCGGTCACCGTTGGTGTGGATGATCTGATGTCCAGATTGACAACATCAGAAGCAAGTATGATCCGCCAGCAGATGCTGGAAACGAATTCGGAAAAATTCATTGCTTCGGCATCGGAACTGGATACCTATCTGAAGTCATTGGACGAAACAACCTATCAGGCAACATTAAGTGCACTTCCCATTCCAGACGAAAAGAAATTTGATACAGGCTGGAATGTCTTCAAACACAAGATCCCGACGTGGATTTTTCTGATCAGCTGCCTTTATCTTGCCTATCTCGCATTCAAACATAATCTGTCGCTAATTCCAGTACTAGGACTAATCAGTTGCCTCTACATGATGAGCGAATTAGGAATTAAAAACTGGATCGGATTTACGATCTGGTTGGTTGTAGGGTTAGTTATTTATTTTGGGTTTAGCTATCGGAATAGTAAGTTAAATATTGGTAAGTAGTGAGTGGTAATTAGTGAGTAGCACTGTATGCTGTCTGAATCAACATACTTTAATCAATAATACTAAAATGAAGATAGCTCATGGAAATTCGCAAAAGCTAATAACAACACTCTATTTACCACACACCAATTTGACACGAAGGAAGAAATCCAAATTAAAGTATCCCCTGCTACTTACTACTCACTACTTACTACTCACCAAATAGAAAGAAACACTTCCAAGTTTATTTGCCCCTGCAACTTACCACTCACTACTTACCACTCACTAAAAATATGAAAACCATCCTCATCACCGGCGCCACTTCAGGTTTTGGAAAAGCGATCGCTTATAAATTTGCTCAGCATGGGTATCAGTTGATCTTGAATGGTCGTAGGGAAGAAAGACTTCGGGCAATAGAAACGGAGTTGAAAGAGCAATATGGTGCGAAGGTGGTGACATTGGCATTTGATGTGAGCGATAAAGAAGCAGCGAAAAATGCAATTCAGTCACTGCCGCATGATTTTAAAAAGATCGATGTGTTGGTGAATAATGCAGGTCTTGCCGCCGGACTTTCTACCATACAAGAAGGAAATACAGACGACTGGGATCTGATGATCGATACGAATGTTAAAGGTTTGCTTTATGTATCACGACTTATCATGCCATTGATGATTGCAAATGGCAGTGGGCATATCATCAACATCAGTTCTATTGCAGGCAAAGAAGTGTATCCGAAAGGCAATGTGTATTGCGCAACAAAATTTGCTGTTGATGCTATTACAAAAAGCATGGGCATCGACATGCTCGAACATGGCATCAAAGTTACATCGATTGATCCCGGCGCAGCAGAAACAGAATTCTCACTCGTCCGTTTTCATGGCGATGCAGAAAGAGCACAACAAACTTACAAAGGCTACGAACCACTAAAAGGTGAAGACATTGCAGACATTGCTTTCTTTGCTGCTACTCGTCCGGCGCATGTGGTGTTGAATGATATTGTGGTGACTTGTGTGGCGCAGGCGAATACGCAGAATTTTTTTAAGAAGTAGTTTTTACAAAAACGGGATTAAAAATCCCGAGCACGGGGGATCAGGATTATAAATCCTGATCGGCTACAAACCCTGAACGTCTGCTATTTCAATCATATGTGAACCAAAATGCAACGAATAATACTATTAACAGCGATACTTTTTCAGACTATTTTAATAAATTTAAATGGCCAGAATTTATTAAGTAAATATATCGATATTTCACTCGATAGCTATGCGAATCCAAGTATTAGTCAGAAGCAAGATAATGGATATCTTATTTGCTCTCTATTTGGCCAAGTGGATTATACACAGTCTTCCTCTCTGAGAGATTTCAATTTACCAGGCGATTCTTGTAATGTATTTATTTTAGATGTAAATCCTGCTGGCGTTTATAGTGTAATAATGACAATGGCAGTTGAAACAGCGGACAAGGGAATCCTAATCGGTGGTGGATTTGATTCTATCTATAATACTCCTGGAAACGTTTATAATATTATTCTACTAAAACTAGACTCCCTATATAATATTCAGTGGTCGAAAATTATTTACCATCCTTTTGCTAATACCGGAATAATTTACAGCTATTCCAAATTAAGAGACAATGGATATTTAATAAATAATTCGATAAGAACAGATTCGTTAGGGAATATCATTTGGCTAAGACGAAGTCCATTGTATCAACCAATTGTATTGCAAGCATCGAATGGCAATTTGATTAATGCAGGCGGAAATGAAGTTTCTAAAAAAGACTCTGTTCTAAATGGTATTTGGTCAAAAAAATATGGCAATATTTCTATAAATTCCGGAATAAGAACCCATAATAATGAATACGTTTTTTGTGGGCTAGTTGATTCGTCTTTCAATCACGCATTATTTTTTTTAAAAATCGACTCATCAGGAAATATACTAAACTATAAACGTTCAGATTACACAAATTGGGATAGTCATATGGACATGCTACAATTGTCTGACAATACTTATGAAATACTTGCAATGAGAAATAATCAAGTTCACATTGTACATCTTGATTCAACCGGGGATTTAAAATTTTCAGGAATTTTTAATAATTCTCAAAACTTCATAAACCCAAATAAAATATTTCAGCATAGCGATTCGGTTTTTACAACTTTTATGGACTATCGTTCACCTTCTTATAACAAAGTCAGTTCTGTATTAATTGATGTTTCAATGAATGATAGCTCAATTTGCGGTTTTGGCAATGACACTATACCTTGGCGGAATGACACTTTAAATTTCTTAGTGGATACAGTTTACAATTCAGCAATTCCTTTGGACACAATTATTGATTTTAACTTTATTACTTACAAGTATAAAACAACAATAATTGATTATTGTTATTTACCCGTTTCTTCCAATGAAATTAATAAAAATATCGAAATTCAAATTTTCCCGAATCCAACAAAAAACGAAATACATTTCTCAACTGATCAAGTATATAACAATGTAGAACTTGTAATTTATGATCAATTTGGCTACATAAAATTAAAACGCAATTATCGGGAATTCCACTCCGAAAAATTAGTCTTGAATTACCCTCCTATGTTATATTTCATGACATTAAAAAGCGACATTTTAAATGTGACAAGGAAGTTCGTAATCATTGACTAGCCCAGATTAACATCCAAACCCATCGATTCATAGATTTAACCCAAAACTAATTTCAAATTTCAACTTTTTTGCACATATTGCACGATAGAATATGTCGAAATTTAGGAACTCTTTTCTGCTCACGGGCGTTGCTGCACTTTCAGGTGTGTTGTTGTGGTTGGCTTGGCCTGATCATGGATTTACACCTTTAATCTTCATTGCATTTGTGCCATTGTTGTTCTGCGAACATTTTTATTCGCGCGACAAATCAAAAAATAACGGCAGGAAAATTTTCGGCAAATTTTATGTCGGAATGTTACTGTGGAATATCCTTACTACCTGGTGGATCTACTTCTCCAGTGATGTCGGAAGCTTTGTTGCCATTGGCCTCAACAGCTTTTTCATGGCCATCATCTGGTACCTTTTCTATCGCGTAAAGCGAAGTCAAGGTCCTGCTATCGGCTACTCTTCACTGGTCCTCTTCTGGATTGCCTTCGAATACCTTCACCTGAATTGGGAAATCACGTGGCCATGGCTGACATTGGGAAATGTTTTTGCCACCCATCCGGAATGGATCCAATGGTATGAATATACCGGTGCTTTAGGCGGCTCGCTTTGGGTACTTTTGATCAACCTCCTGGTGTTTCAACTACTTAAGAATTTCTGGTATCGCGATCTGCTCCTTCGGTTAAGGAAGATCAACATCCTGCTGCTTACATTCCTCGTATTTGTTTTCTTGGCCGGACCAACGATCTTTTCACTTTACAGTTATTACGAATATGTCGACAAAGGAATAGAAACGGAAGTAGCCATTGTGCAACCGAATATCGATCCGTACAATGAAAAATTCAATGGCAGCGGACCGGATCAGCTGAATAAGATCCTTCGCCTCTCTTCTACTGTTATTGATTCAAGTACGGAATATTTAATTGCTCCTGAAACAGCTTTGCCTGACGGCATTTGGGAAGATAGAATCGAAACGGATAGATCGGTGCAAACGCTTAGAAAGTATATCGGCGGATTTCCAAATCTGAATATCATCATCGGATTAACATCGTTCAAAGAATACAATGATTCAACGAAGAAAACAGTTACTGCAAGAAAATTAAGTGGCAGTGAAAATTATTATGATGTGTTCAATGCAGCAATGATCATGGGCGACGCCTTGCCTGTACAGATCTATCACAAAAGCAAGCTAGTCCCGGGCGTTGAGAAAATGCCTTATCCGATCATCTTCGGATTTTTAGAACGATATGCTATTGAACTGGGCGGTACATCAGGTAGTTTGGGTACTCAACCCTACAGAACGAATTTCGTTGCCATTGATGGCAGCAAGGTAAGTCCGGCTATCTGCTATGAATCGATCTACGGAGAGTTCATGAGTGGATTTATACGCGACACTGCTGAATTCATTGCTGTTGTAACGAATGATGGCTGGTGGCAAAATACGCCGGGCTATCGTCAGCACATGAACTATGCGAGAATTCTTGCTCTTGAATTCAGGAAGAACATTGCACGTTCAGCAAATACAGGAATCAGCTGCTTTATCAATCAGCGTGGCGATGTTTTACAGCAAACAAAGTGGTGGGAAGAAGATGCATTGCATGGTAAGGTTTACAGAAATCAGATCATTACTTTTTATGCGCGGCATGGTGATTATATTGGTTTCATTAGTGCGTTTTTGACGTGCTCGATACTGCTCTATTTTGGGTTCAAAAGAATTTTGCACTTATTCTAATTTTTTCTGCGGTTTTTCTGCGTATTCTGCGCAATTCTGCGGAAAAAATTACAGTGAAATTCTCCCGCAGAATTTGCAGAATACGCAGAAAAACCGCAGAGATTTTAGTATTAAAACAACTTCCATTTTCCCCCCAAACTCACTAACTTCGCCATTCAATTTTATCCTGTCATTGGGAATTAAATTTTATTAACGAATCTATGTCTTCTTACGATGTTACTATAATTGGCTCCGGGCCAGGAGGTTATGTGGCTGCAATTCGCTGCGCTCAGCTGGGATTAAAAACTGCCATTATCGAGAAATACAAATCACTTGGCGGAACTTGTCTGAATGTGGGATGTATTCCTTCCAAAGCCCTACTCGATTCTTCCGAACATTTTCACAATGCCGCTCATACATTTTCAACACACGGAATTACTTTGAAAGACCTCAAAGTTGATCTGCCGAAAATGATTGCCAGAAAAATGATGTCGTAAAACAAAATGTAGATGGCATTAATTATCTGATGAAGAAAAATAAGATCGATGTATACACTGGTGTTGGAAGTTTTGAAAGTGCAACTAAAATAAAAGTCACTGCCGAAGGAAAACCGGAAGTGATCATCGATACAAAAAAGACGATCATCGCTACCGGATCAAAACCTTCAACACTAAAAGGAATTGAAATCGACAAAAAGAGAATCATCACTTCTACAGAAGCATTGAATCTTCCTGAAATTCCTGCGCACCTTGTTATCATTGGTGGTGGCGTGATCGGACTTGAATTGGGATCTGTCTATGCACGGATGGGATCTAAAGTTTCTGTTGTTGAATTCACGGATTCAATTATTGGAACAATGGATCGATCGCTTGGAAAAGAATTACAGAAGTCGTTGCAAAAAATTGGTTTTGAATTTTACCTCGGACATAAAGTCACCGGCGTTACTTCGAAAGGAAATAAAGTTACAGTTTCAGCAGATGCTCCAGGCGATAAAAAACTTGTGTTAGAAGGCGACTACTGTTTAGTAAGTGTTGGAAGAAAACCATACACTGACGGACTTCAACTTGAAAAAGCAGGAGTAAAATCAGATGACCGCGGAAGAATTGAAACAGACGAACATCTTGAAACAAATATCAAAGGCATTTATGCAATTGGTGATGTGGTGAAAGGAGCTATGCTTGCTCACAAAGCGGAAGAAGAGGGAATCATGGTTGCTGAAACGATTGCCGGACAGAAACCACATATAAACTATTTACTCATTCCGGGTGTTGTGTATACGTGGCCGGAAGTTGCGGCTGTTGGTTACACTGAAGAAGAATTGAAAACACAAAAGCGCGAATACAAAGTCGGCAATTTCCCATTCAAAGCCAGCGGTAGAGCACGTGCGAGTATGGACATGGATGGATTTGTAAAAGTTCTTGCAGATAAAACTACCGATGAAATACTTGGTGTTCACATGATCGGTCCACGTGTGGCTGACATGATCGCTGAAGCAGTTGTTGCAATGGAATTCCGCGCATCTGCAGAAGACATTGCAAGAATGAGTCATGCTCATCCAACGTATACAGAAGTTTTCAAAGAGGCTTGTATGGCCGCAACAGAAAACAGAGCTATTCACATTTAACATTCGATTACAGAAAATATATGAAGACAGGAGTATTGATCGTCAACCTTGGTACGCCGGATAGTCCGAAGACTTCCGATGTGAGAAAATATCTGAGTGAATTCCTGAACGATCCAAGGGTTATCGATATCCATCCGATTGCGAGAATGCTATTGGTTAATCTCATTATCGTTCCTTTCAGAAGTTCGAAGTCTGCGAAACTTTATAAAGAGATCTGGCGTGAAGACGGCAAGTCTCCACTACTCCACTACAGCGAACGTCAACTTGAATTATTTTCGAAATTGATGGGCGACAAGTACGATGTTCAAATGGCTATGCGATATCAAAGTCCTTCGCTGGATATTGCACTTGACCATTACAAAAAACAATTCTACAAAAAGATAATTGTCTTTCCATTATTTCCACAGTACGCTTCTGCTTCTACAGGATCAGTTCAGGAGAAAGTAATGAATGTTGTTTCCAAATGGGAGATCGTTCCTGAGATCGAATTCATCAATAGCTTTTGCGACCATCCTGATTTCATTCAGGCATTTGCTGAATTAGGCAAGAAAAACAATCCTGCGAATTACGATCATGTATTGATGAGTTTCCACGGATTACCTGAGCGACAAATTAAAAAAGGCGACAACTGCGATCATTGTTTGCATGATGGATGTTGCGATTCGCTTTCAGATAAAAATGCATTTTGTTATCGTGCGCAATGTCACCAGACGGCGCGAAAACTTGCGGAAGCTCTGAACCTTACCAAAGACCAATACACGATTTGTTTTCAATCCAGACTTGGCAAAGATCCCTGGATCAAACCGTATTCTGACATGGTAATAAAAGAACGTGCGAAACTGGGCGATAAAAAATTGCTTGTCTTCGCTCCTGCTTTTGTGAGCGATTGTCTGGAAACAGTATATGAAATCAGCAGAGAATATGATGATCTGTTCAAAGAACATGGCGGCGAAAAAATTCAATTGGTAGAAAGTCTGAACGATTCACCGAAATGGATTGAAGCAATGAAAAACATCATTCATCAATAAATGAATGAAACGTGAAACACTAATTTTTCCGGCAGAGAATATTTCAGCAGACAAACTACTGAATTGGGCCGGGCAATTTGATGTTTTTACACTATTGAACAGCAATAGTTCGGCAGATAATCCGCCTGACAACTACAGCAATTTCGATTTACTTCTTGCCGTTGATCCGATTCAACTTTTTTCAGGTGACGAAAATCCATTTGAATTAATTAAGTCACTTTCACAAAAGAAAGACTGGCATATTTTTCATTTATCGTATGATCTGAAAAACAGAATTGAAAAGCTCGACTCCAATAATTTAGATTATGTCCATTTTCCGGAGTTTCTATTCTATTGTCCGGCGATTGTATTTGAGATAAAGGACAAGAAAGTTGCTGTTCACTATTTCAAAGAAAGAAATTCAGAAGCAGAAATAAGGGAATTGATTAAATCAATTGAATGCTCTCCAATTGAAAATTTCCCGGTTAAACCTGATGTTGAAATCAAAGCAAGAATAAGTCGTGATGAATACATTACAACGATTAATCAAATAAAAGATCACATTCAACAAGGCGACATTTACGAGATGAATTATTGCCAGGAATTTTATTCGGAGAATGCTGCGATTGATCCATATCAAATTTATCGTGAACTGAATGAAATTTCCCCAATGCCATTTAGCGTTTTTTCAAAATGCAACGATCATTATTTAATGTGTACCAGTCCGGAACGATATCTTGCAAATCGTAACAACAAAATAATTTCACAGCCAATTAAAGGAACTGCAAGAAGAGGAAAAAACGAAGAAGAAGACCATAAAATCAAAGATGCACTTTATCATGACGAAAAAGAACGTTCAGAAAATGTAATGATCGTTGATCTCGTTCGAAACGACCTTTCACGAACAGCAGCAAAAGGATCCGTTCAAGTAGAAGAACTTTTCGGAATAAAGACATTTAAGCAATTGCATCAAATGGTCTCCACTGTGACTTCTGAAATTGAGCAAGGAAAAAATGTTGCAGACATTCTGCAAACAACATTCCCAATGGGCAGTATGACAGGAGCGCCTAAGATCAGAGCTATGCAGATCATTGAAGAGACAGAAAAGGCCAAACGTGGATTGTATTCCGGTTCGGTTGGATATATTTCTCCCGATGGCGACTTTGATTTCAACGTCATTATTCGAAGTATTTTATACAATGAGAAAGAAAAATATCTTTCCTTTACGGTGGGGAGTGCGATTACGATTGGATCGAAGGCTGAAAATGAATATGAGGAATGTTTATTGAAAGCTTCAGCAATGAAAAAAGTACTTGGCAATCAGGAATAAAATGTTGTTAAAACAATTCAACGATTATTTACTCACAAAAGAATTACTCAATCAAGGCGAAAATGTCCTTGTTGCAGTAAGCGGCGGACTAGACTCCATAGTCCTCTGCCGACTTTTCAAAGAAAGCAAAATCGATTTCGCCATTGCACATTGTAATTTCAAATTGCGTGGGAAAGAATCAGATGGCGATGAAGAATTTGTAAAGAAATTAGCTGCTGATTATAAAGTTCCGTTTTACAGTATTCAATTCAAGACAAAAGCATTTGCGAAAGAGAAAAAACTGTCTACACAGGAAGCTGCTCGCGAATTGAGATATCAATGGTTTGAAAAGATTCGGGCAGAACATCAATACGATAAAATTGCTGTGGCTCATCATCTGAATGATTCGATTGAGACATTTTTCATCAATACGATCAGAGGAACGGGACTTGCAGGTATGAAAGGCATTTCAGCGATCAATGGACATATCATTCGTCCATTGCTTTTTGCAGGAAGAGACGAACTGGAAGCATTTGCAAAAAAGAAAAAATTGCAATGGCGCGAAGATAGTTCCAATAAAACTGATGACTACCTCCGCAATAAAATTCGGCATTCTGTAATTCCTGTGCTGAAAGAGAAGAATCCGGGCTTCGAAAAAAGCATGGAGCGCTCATTGGAATTTTTCAATTTCGCCAATCAGATTCAGAAGACTTTTATTGAAGACTGGAAGAAGAAAAATACGACAAGTGCTGCTGACGGATCAATTACGATCAAACTGAAAGCGGTCTGGGATTTTCAATTCAGCAACTCTTTGCTGTCGGCAATTCTGCATTCGTATGGAATTACAAATCTGGAGCCGGAAAAGATCCTGAATTCATCGCCGGGGAAAATTTTTCAGGCTAAAAATTACCGACTTCTATTTGACCGAACGACTTTGGTTCTACAGTCAAAAAAATCGAAGACAGCCATGAATTTCTTATTTCCCATACTCCGGATAAACTTGAGTTGGGCGACCATAAATTCGGTTTTGAAACATTGAACTCTGCTCGCCTCACTTCGATTCCAAGGGAAAGCCACATTCAGGTTTTGGATGCCGGTAAACTCCACTTTCCGCTCAAAGTCAGAAAATGGAAATCCGGCGACACGTTTTATCCCCTTGGGATGACCAAAAAAAAGAAAATCAGCGACTTTTTGATCGACAAAAAAGTGAATAGATTTGATAAAGAAATGACCTACGTGCTATTGTCGGATAAAGACATTGTATGTATCTTGGGACATCGTATAGACGACCGGTTTAAGATCACCGATGAAACGGTTTCTGTTCTGTACATCGAACAAATCTATGGCTGAAGAAACAACTCCGCTTTATGTAGAAAAACAATACCTTGGTTATAATCAACTGAGTATGTTGCGTCGTTTATCACTTGCGCTTTTCTGCTTCGGATTGTATTGGTGGAAAGTCACGAACAATCACAATGGAGATCTGTTTTTCCTTCTTGGTGTTGTCATCATTGTAATTAGCATTGTTCTGCTTTTCGTTTTGCATTTGAAGATCCGTGTTTTTAAAACTTACATCGAACTGGATGGTTTATGGACTGCAAAGAAGGTAAACATCGATTTAAAAGACATTGTGAAAGTTGAACGCAAGAAATACAGTCAGTATCATCTGAATAATGCTGTTTTCAACCTCCATCTGAAAGGATTAGTTCGTTTTTATACAGGAGGAAATGAGGCAATAAGAAATCACCGATAAAAATGGAAATCCTTATCGTATTGGCACTCAAAATCCGGTTCAACTGGAAAAAGTCATAAAAGAATTAATTGCTGCGTAAAATTTCTGAACTAGTTTTTCGTCATAAACACTAACCACTAAATAAATCATAAAAAATGAAAAAAGTACCTAATTTGGATCATCCTCGGAGTTCTGATCTTGTTTTCGATTACATCTTACAACGGTCTGGTTGGATCAAGAGAATCGGTTAACAAAGCTTGGGCGAATGTTGAAACACAGTATCAGCGCCGTTCAGATCTTATTCCTAATCTTGTGAATACCGTAAAAGGAGCAGCAGATTTCGAAAAATCTACTTTGACTGCTGTAATGGAAGCTCGTTCAAAAGCTACCAGCATCAGAATTGACCCAAACAACATGACTCCTGAAAAATTGCAGGAATTCCAGGCAGCGCAAGCGCAAGTTGGCGGAGCACTTGGAAGATTGCTTGCTGTTGCGGAAAACTATCCACAGTTGAAAGCTGTTGAAAGTTTCAACACACTTCAAGCTCAATTGGAAGGTACAGAAAACCGCATCACTGAATCTCGTCGTCAATACAATGAAGCTGCGCAAGATTACAATGCATCACGTAGTAAATTCCACGTGTGATCTTCGCAAGTTTATTTGGATTCAATACAAGACCATATTTTGAAGCGGACAAAGGCAGCGAAAAAGCTCCTGAAGTTAAATTCTAATGGCAGCAGAAGATAAATTATCTGAGAAAGAACGTCGGCTTATTTTAGAAGCTATTGCTTCGGCCGAAAAAAACACATCAGGTGAAATACGCCTTTTTGTTGAAGATGTATGCGGTGAAAACGTGCTCGACAGAGCAGCATACATCTTCGACAAACTAGGCATGAAAAAAACCAAGGATCGAAACGGCGTTCTCTTTTATCTGGCTTTTGAATCTCGACAGTTCGCTATTTTAGGCGATGCAGGAATCCATGCCATTGTTCATGACGATTTCTGGCATGAGATAAAAGCGAAGATGACGAACTATTTTACGGAAGGCGACTTTGTAAAAGGTCTGCTCATTGGAATAGAGATGACAGGCAAAGCTTTACAAGACCATTTTCCATATCACAAAGAGGATAAAAACGAATTGTCTGACGACATTGTATTCAAAGTATAAGTATCATATTACCAAAATCTAGCAGTGAATACAATCACCAAATTTATTTCCCCACTATTCCACCGAATTTTCTTTGCGGTGTGTCTTGTGCTTTTTTCTGTTAACGTAAATGCAGCCGATGATTTTCCTGAAAGAGCAACTCGTTTGGTTACTGATTATACAGGCACCTTACGTCCTGATGAACTTCAGTCTTTAGAAAACAAATTAGTTGCTTTCGACGACACAACTTCAATGCAAATCGCTGTTGTGATGATGGCATCCGTTGGCAACTACGATATTTCAGATTACGCCGTTCAGCTTTTCAACAAATGGAAAATCGGCGATAAAAAAAATAACAGCGGTGTACTTTTACTTGTGGCTAAAGACGACAGGAAAGTTTGGATCACAACAGGCTACGGCATGGAAGGAGTTTTTCCTGATGCATTAGTAAAGCAAGTGATCGATCGCGAGATCGTACCAAAGTTCCGCAGTGGCGATTACTTCGGCGGAATTGATGCCGGAACAACAGCCATTACAGGGATTACTACGGGAGAATACAAAGCAGTAGGAAAAAAATCGAAAGGCAACAAAGGTGGAGTGTTTCCATTCCTGATGTTTGCATTTATTATTATCGTTATCATAATCTCGCAAGTTGGTCGAGCAAAGAGATATGGCCGCAAAAACAATTTAGGTTTCTGGGCTGCCTGGGCATTGTTGAATGCAGCATCTAATAGAAGTCATGGCTCATGGGGCGGATTCACCGGTAGTGGCGGTTTCGGCGGCGGCGGTGGTGGTGGCGGCTTCGGCGGTTTTGGTGGAGGGATGTCAGGTGGCGGTGGTGCCGGTGGTAGCTGGTAACCGACCTTTCAATACAATCGACAATTTCACACTCCACACTTCAAACTCATTCTCAAACAAAATTGTTTAAAGGGGGATTTTTCAAACTACTCGTAAATAAATGAAATCGATCCTCTCCATTTTTCTGTTGGCGCTCATCTCCTGCTCTTCCCCGCAATCCAACAAGCTCACCATCGGTTTCATCGACCAACTCCAGGACGAAACATTAGAAAAAGCAAAGACAGGTTTCTTCGACGCCTTAAAACAAAACGGTTTTGATTCATCAAACATTGAGATCATTTATCGCAATGCGCAAAATGATCAACCGACAATGCTGCAATCGTTGGATTATATCATCAGTCAGAATCCAACACTGATTGCGACCAACCCTACTCTTCCAACAATTTCTGCTGTACAAAAAACAAAAACGATTCCCATTTTCATGATGGTATCGCCACGTCCGGATCTTGCAAAACTTACCGATTCAGAAGGTAAAGCACCGGCAAATCTTTTTGGCACCTATGAAACACTTGATTATCTGGATACTGCTTTGCTTCTAATAAAAAGTGTTTTACCGAATGCAAAAAAAGTCGGAACAATATTTAATCAGAGCGAACCGCAATCGGTTGATGCATTAGCACGCATAGAAAAAACTTGTAAAGAAGCGGGATTAGAACTCATCAAAATGCCGGTGAATAATTCAAGTGAAACGCAATTGGTTGTTGCTTCACTTTTGACAAATAACATCGATGCTTTTTTTGCATTACCGGATAACACAGTTTTCTCATCTATGGAAATCATTGTGAAAAGCTGTGACGATAAAAAAGTTCCTGTCTTTACGAGTGAAGAAGGACTGGTTAGTCGTGGTGCTGTTGCGGCATTTGGTGCTGACATGTATCAGTGGGGATTTCAAAGCGGAGTTCAGGCAGCAGGATTTCTCAAATCTAAATCGACTGTGGGAATAAAGCCAGAAATCGTTTCTGTTCGTCACCGTGTTTATAACCCGGTCAAAGCAAGTCAATTTAATCTCACATTCGATAGTACATTCACATCAGTAAAATAATCACTGATGAGCTTTTATTTAAGTGCTGTCATTTTAGGTCTTGGCTTTGCATCACTTGCAATGGGAATTTTTATTTCCATGCGCATCTTTAACATTCCTGACATTACAACTGACGGTAGTTTTACTTTAGGCGGTGTTGTTGCAGCTGTGTTGATCTCCGGAGGGCACTCCCCTCTTGTTGCGCTTCCAATTGCTTTTCTGGCAGGCGCAATTGCAGGAGCGCTAACTGGTATTATTCATACCCGACTAAAAGTAAATGCACTGCTGGCAGGAATACTTGTGATGACTGCCTTATACTCCATCAATCTTGCATTGATGGGCCGATCAAATCTTCCCTTGATCAACTCTCCTTCGATTTTTAATTCCTTATTCATTCCCGGAACAGAGGTTCAGCAACAATTTATCGTTTTAATAATTATCATTTCAATAATATTAGTAACGTTAGTTTGGCTAATGAAAACAGATTTCGGTCTGGCCATGCGTGCGACAGGAAATAATGAAAAGATGATTCGTGCATTGGGGGTTAATACTGATGTCATGAAAATTTTTGGCCTTGCTTTAGCCAATGGACTGACTGCAGTAAGCGGATATCTTATTACACAGGTGCAGGGTTTTGCTGATATCAATATGGGAATTGGAATTGTGATCATTGGACTTGGCTCAGTGATGATCGGGCAAATTCTATTCTCTTTCAAAAGAAAAGAAACGATCATGATCCAGCTTCTTGGTGTAATTGTCGGAAGTATTTTATTCAGAATGATCCTTGCCTTTGCACTGAGTATTGGTATCGATGCAATTTATCTAAAGCTTGTAGTTGCCGTTTTTGTACTTGCAGTAGTGAGCATTCCTAACATAAAAAGCAAGGCATGATAGAGCTGAAAGGAATCTCCAAAACATTCAACAAGGGAACAGCAAATGAAAATCAGTTGCTGAACGATTTCAATTTGACCATTCGCAAGAATGAATTCACACTTATTGTTGGTAGCAATGGTTCAGGCAAATCAACTCTGCTTAATCTTTTGGCAGGAACAATTATTCCTGATTCAGGACAAATTCTGATCGACGAAAAAGATATATCGTCAGTAAAAGATTTCCGGAGAAGTAAATGGATTGCCAGAATTTTTCAGGATCCATTGTCTGGCACTGCACCTGAACTTAGCATACTTGAGAATTTTCGACTTGCATCTATTCGTACTCATTCTAAATTGCTTTTCATTGGAACGGACAGGAAATTTAAAGATCAGATCCGCGAAAAGATTGCAGAACTTGGTCTGGGTTTAGAAAATAAATTGGATCAGAGCATGGGTTCTTTATCAGGCGGACAACGTCAGGCGCTTACAATTCTGATGGCAACGTCAGATGATACGCGGCTGCTTTTGTTGGACGAACCGGTTGCCGCCCTTGACCCTAAAACTGCAACTACGATCATGAAATTGGCCAACGAAATCATCCGCAAGTCGAATCTGACAGCAATCATGGTAACCCATTCAATGCGAGATGTAATGGAATATGGGGACAGACTGATAATGCTTAAAAACGGGAAAATTGACAGAGATTTGTCAGGATCAGACAAAAAGAAAGTCCAATTAAATGACCTTTATGATTGGTTCGGCGAGTGAAATTTTCTAAATTCGTGCGGATAAAATCATGTGCCGCTTTCTACGTTACTGATTCCTACCCCCAATTATGAAAAAAACATCACTACTCCTGTTCTTTTTATTATTTATTGGAAATGTATTCGGAGAAATGATCCATCCTGCGCATTGGACATTTACCAAAGAAGACAATAAGAACGGCGAATTTACATTGATCTTTAAAGTAAAACTGGATGCAGGCTGGCATACGTATTCTCAATTTACTGAAGATGGTGGTCCACTTCCAATGGTATTCACCTTTGAAAATTCTGACTGTTTCAAACGCATCGGAAAAGTAACTGAACCGAAACCTCATGTCGAATACGATTCACTTTTTATGGTGAACGTAAGCTCATTCGAAAAAGAAGTAACATTTAAACAGAAAGTAAAGGTTTCTTCGCCGAATTGTATAATTAAAGGTAAAATCGATTTCCAGGTTTGTTTAGAAGCCTGTACAAATCAAGATACGCTGTTCTCTTTCAGCTTTGGCGATATGAAATCGGAAGCTGTACCGGTTGCACCTGTTTTAATTGATACAACAGTAATGATTAAAAATCCGGAGATCGTTGATACCGGAAAAGGAGAAGATGCACAAATCGTTTCCGGACAACTTGAAGAAGGTTGTGGTGGTGATGCTCAGCCCACATCTAAAACAGACAAATCACTGATTGCAATTTTCATTGCAGGTTTACTCGGCGGATTAGTTGCCTTAGTTACTCCATGCGTATTTCCTATGATTCCTATGACCGTTAGTTTTTTTACAAAACGAAGTGGCAGCAGAAGAAAAGGAATTATGAATGCCATAATTTATGCTTTGTCGATCATTGGAATTTATGTCGCATTAGGATTGTTGGTAACGATCACATTTGGTTCCGATGCACTTAATGACCTTTCGAGTAATGCATTCTTCAACCTATCCTTCTTTATCATCTTCGTAATATTTGCTATTTCCTTTTTCGGAGCATTTGAAATCACATTACCAAGTTGGATGATCAACAAAGCCGATTCAGCAAGTGACAAAGGCGGACTGATGGGGATTTTTTTTATGGCATTTACGCTATCATTGGTCTCCTTTTCTTGTACAGGACCAATCATAGGAACTTTATTGGTTGAAGCAGCACACGGACAAAGTTATCTGGGTCCGCTCGTCGGGATGTTTGGATTCTCCTTCGCCCTTGCTGTTCCCTTTGCCATCTTCGCCTTATTTCCGGGTTGGTTAAATTCACTTCCAAAATCCGGCGGATGGTTGAACACCGTAAAAGTATCTTTAGGATTTATTGAACTTGCTCTAGCATTCAAATTTCTATCGAATGTTGATTTGGCATACCACTGGGGATTCCTGAAGCGTGAATTATTCATAGCTATCTGGGTAGTGATAGCGATCATGCTTGGCTTATACCTTATTGGGAAAATTAAACTCTCTCATGATTCTGATGTTCCCTACATTTCAGTTGGGAGACTAATTGTTGCAATGATCGTGTTCTCATTCGCAATGTATCTTGTTCCCGGAATATGGGGAGCGCCTTTAAGATTGATCAGTGGATTTCCGCCGCCTGAATTTTACAAAGAATGGCAGACCGGCAAAGTGGACGAATGTCCCCACGACCTGAGTTGTTTCCATGATTACGACGAAGGTATGGCCTATGCCAAGGCGCAGAATAAACCGGTCATTGTGGATTTCACAGGCTGGGCATGTGTGAATTGCCGGAAGATGGAAGACAATGTATGGAGTGACCCTAAGGTCCTGAATAAGTTACGTGATCAATATGTTCTCATTTCCTTGTATGTTGACGATAAAAAAGCCTTGCCGCAAAGCGAACAATTTGTATCGCCATTAAGTGGCAAAACGATCAAAACAACGGGGAATAAATGGAGTGATTTCCAAGCGTCAAAGTATAATACCAATTCACAACCTTACTATGTTTTGCTCGATAATAAAGGAAACATTCTAGCTCAACCGAAAGGCTACACGCCTGATATTCAAACGTATGTAAACTTTTTAGATGAAGGTTTATGTCGATATAAAAAGAGACAATAAATTCTGATGTCCCAAATTGCTGTTATTTTTCCTAACATTGAATAAAGAATTGATTATAGGTTGAAATCCGTTTTTCAGGGACTATTTAAAAAATTACATTTGCGCACCTTTTAAGATAATGCAAAAAAAGTTCGTTACCAATTTAGGGTTAGTTCTACTATTGAACCTACTCATTAAGCCATACTGGATCATCGGCATTGACCGAAATGTCCAGATTGCTGTTGGTACCGAACAATATGGTTTTTATTATGCCATCTTCAGCTTTTCATTTATCCTGAACATTCTGCTTGACTTTGGAATAACCAATTTCAACAATAAAAACATCAGCCAGAACAATCACCTATTAAGCAAGCATCTTTCGAGTATCATTGTTTTGCGGATCATGCTTGCTGTAATATTTGCGCTGGTTACATTTTCAGTCGGACTACTGATTGACTACACTCCGGACATGATGAAAATGCTTGTCGCAGTGATCTTCAATCAGATCTTACTTGGGTTTATATTGTACTTGCGGTCAAATTTAGCAGGACTACATTTATTCAAAACAGATAGTATTGTTTCTGTACTCGACAGACTCATCATGATTGCTATTTGTAGTTATCTGTTGATGTTGCATAGACAAGGTGGGGAGTTCAATATAACATGGTTCGTCTATTCACAAACGATCGCATATGTCATCACTACCTTTATCACACTTGTAGTGGTATTAAAAAAAGCGAAGGTTCGCCGATTACAATGGCGCTGGCCATTTTTTGTTATGATCCTCAAAAAGTCATATCCATATGCAGTTCTTGTTTTGTTGATGACATTTTATAACTGGAGTAACGGACCAATGCTGGAGCGTATGCTTCCGTTTAGAGTCGGTGCAAATCAAGCCGGGATTTTTGCTTCAGCCAATCGATTGCTTGACGGAGCGAATATGATTCCTGTATTATTTGCAGGTTTGCTCTTACCCATTTTTGCGAAGATGATCAAGCTAAAACAAAATGTTGAAGAAATGGTGAGGCTGTCGTTTTCATTGCTTGTCGTTCCGGCAATAGTTGTCGCTGTGTGTTGCTTTTTCTTCAGTTATGAAATTATGGATTTGTTGAATTACGGCAATCATGTTCAGGAATCATCTGATGTATTTAAAATTCTGATGTGTTGTTTCGTCCCTGTTTCCATGTCGTACATCTTCGGAACTTTACTTACTGCAAACGGTAGCTTGAAACAACTAAACATCATGGCGGTGCAGGTATGTTGATCAACATCATCATGAACTTGATCCTCATTCCTAAATTATCAGCGGTAGGTGCTGCAATTTCATCGATCACTACTCAATCATTCACTGCATTAGTGCAACTCTTTATGGCACAAAAGACTTTTGACTTTAAAAAAAATATAAAGTTAATTTCAATGACGCTACTTTTTATTGGATTGTGTATTGGAATAAATTACACTGCTTACCATCTTGACATAAACTGGATGGCCCGTTTCGTTATCGCTGCCGGCTCGTGTTTCATTCTTGCTTTTTCAACCCGACTGATTGGGATCGGGAATATTTATCGGATTTTGAAGTATGGGGAGGAGTAACTTTTGTTTGCAGGTTGCAGGTTTGCAGGTTGCGTTCAATCTCAAATGAAAGTACGTCATCAAGAATGCGGTCTATTTGAAAAAACATAGAACCCATACAGACAGCCGAACCTGCAACTTGAAACCTGTAATTTGAAACTTTAGAATTACTTCTTTCCTCCCACCGTCATTGCAATCCCCGCAACAATTAGAATCCCTCCAACAATTGGCGACCATTGGATCGGAGTTTTTTCATCTCTGTTAATTTCGATTGGTCCGATGTCAACTACTTTTTTCTTAGTGATTATGTTGAATCCTGTGATGAAGACCATTACTATTCCGATTACGATCAGAACTATTCCTGCTTTTTTCATTTTTCTTGAGTTATCTATACAAGGTAATCTATTAGTTTGTGAACTTGTTTATAAATCGGAATTATGTAAACATTAATTTCAAGAGCAAAAAAACGCTTATAAGTACTTAGAAAAAACACTTAGAACACTATCCCGATAGCTATCGGGACACAAGGGCCACGGAATGTTTTTCAAAAAAGAATCTGCATGCTTAACAGCGATTCCGCTGATTCAAAGTCATTAATTTCAACTATTGAGCTTATTTTCAACACGTTAAACCCCAAAAAAAGGTTTTTTCTTTTGATTTCCTTTTCTACCTTTGAGGCCCTCAATATTTCCACATAAAAAATGTTTCAAAAAGCACGGGATACAGCCTATCTGGAATCCACCAGTTTACTGATCCTGATCATACGGTGGAAAAAACCACTGATCATCACTGTGATGATTGCTGCACTTGCGTCTGCACTATTTTCCGGTCCGTGGTTCATCACTCCAAAATTTAAATCGTCAGTTGTTTTTTTCCCTTCTTCCACTAATTCGATAAGTAAAGCGTTACTGGAAGAAACCGGTTCAGAAAAACAAGATATCCTGGCATATGGTGAAGAAGAACAAGCTGAACAAATGCTTCAAATCTTAAATTCTGATGAGATCCGAGAAACGATCATTCAAAAATATAATCTGATCGAACATTACAAGATCAACAAAGACGATTCGTATCCAATGTCGAAATTATATGAAGAATTCAAGTCGAACATCACTTTTTCCCGAACTGAGTTTCTTTCTGTCCGCATTGAAGTACTAGACACCGACCCACAGATGGCTGCTGACATTGCCAATGACATTTCGTCGTTGCTCGATTCAATGAAGACTAAAATACAACATGAACGCGCCAATGAAGCATTGAAGATCATTGAAACATCTTACTTCAGTAAAATGTCTGATCTTAAAAGTAAAGAAGATTCACTTCAACAACTTCGATTACTTGGCGTGATCGATTACCGTTCCCAATCTGAAATGCTATCAGGTGCTTATACTTCTGCTTCCTCTGTTTATGAAAACGAGACTGCAATGTTAACCGTCCTTGAAAAATATCATGACCAAAGTGACTCTGCAATCGTGAATACCAAGGCAAGGATCAAAGGCGCACAAGCTAAAATGAAAAGTTTACAAACGCAGCTTGATAAGATCACACAATATGGCGGCATCAGTGTTGCATTGAATTCTGAGATAGGATACGACAGAGAAGAGTTATCAAAAATGAAAGGGAAATATGAAAAACTTCAGTTGGATGCGAATCAATCGTTGACACATCAATTCATCGTTAATAAAGCTGTAAAATCAGAGCGCAAATCATATCCTGTCAGATGGTTGATCATTCTGGTAACATCAATAGGTGCTTTCTTTATTGCACTTTTTGCAATTATGACCATACAGCGATATAAGGAAATCAAAAATTAACAAACAATTAAGTATTAAAAATAGAAATGAATAATCCATTCTTCAATTCGATTGAATTAATTAACCTCTTAGCACGTTGGAAAAAGCAACTCATGATCGTTGGTTTAGCTAGTCTTGTTCTTTCAGCTGTTTTCTCTTCGCCGTTTTTTATCAAACCGAAGTTTAAATCAACTGCTATTGTTTACCCTTCTAATCTTATCGCCTACTCGACAGAAAGTGCAACGGAACAAATGCTTCAAATTACTCAGTCGACTGACATCCGAGACAAGATAATACATGCTTTCAATTTGTATGATCATTACGAAATTGATACTACTTCAGATATGTCATTTCGCACAAATGTTTTCAGAACGTACGATGAAAATGTGATCATCAAGAAAACCGAATATGAATCGATGGAAATCACTGTCTATGATACAGACCCAATTAAGGCTGCACAAATGGCAGATTCAATAATTGTCTTTTTCAATATAAAAGCACGCGAATTACAATCTGAAAAATCGAAGGAAGTTGTTATCATCTCTAAAAATCAAATGGATGCCAAGAAAGCAGAAATGGACTCAATGGAGAATGCTTTACACAACCTTCAGATGAAATACAACATTCTTGACTTCAAAACACAATCAAAAGAAGCATCAAGAGCTTACTTAAGAAGTTTAAATCAGCCCAATTCAAAAGCGAACATCGAATCCAAAGCGCAACTTGAAGCTTTGAAAGACAAGGGATCTGAAGTGAATGCATATAATGAGCATTTATGGAGAACTCGCGGTACATATAATGAGCTAAAGATCGTCTATGAAAATGCATTGCGTGACGTAACAAAAAAACTTACCTATGCTAACGTAGTAACTCCTCCACAACCATCCGACAAAAAAGCATATCCAATCCGTTGGCTGATCGTTTTAATTTCTGTTGGTTCATCCTTGCTGATGGCATTTATCATCATCCTTATTTTTTACACCAAGAACGAAACAAATAAAGTTGCATAAGGTCGTGTTAGGTAAAATTGAATTGCGAAGCTTTTATGCGCTAATCGGTATATTTCTTGCAGTAACTTGTTACTACATTACTAAAGAAATGTATTGGTTTGCCGCAGCGCCCTTGGTTTTAGGATTGGCGTATCTGGCTATTTTTTCGCTCGATACAATTTTATACATCATTGCATTTGCTACTCCATTTGCGATTACTTTAAATGATAAAAGCAGTGGGCCTGCTTTAAGCATGCCCACTGAACCATTAATGTTCGGAGTACTTCTGATTTTCACATTCAAATTTATCTTCGAAGGGCGCTTTGACCGAAGAGTGCTAACCCATCCTGTTTCAATCGCTCTTTATTTTGTTTTGTTATGGATGTTTATTACTACGCTGACAAGTTCTTATCCTTTGGTCAGTTTGAAGCACATGATCTCCCAACTTTGGTTTATCGTTCCGTTTTATTTTCTGGGAACTCAACTCTTCAGAGAAAAAAAGAACATCAAAAGATTCATCTGGGTCTATTTGTTCTCACTTTGTATCGTTGTGATCTATACTATCATTCGCCACGGAGAAAATGAATGGACGCAAAAAGCAGCACACTGGGTAATGATTCCATTCTACAATGACCACACTGCCTATGCAGCAGTGCTCGCATTATTCATTCCTCCTGTCATCTTTTTATGGCGCGACAAAACAAATTTACTCAGAGAAAGAGTTCTGTCTTCAATGGCATTTTGGGTATTGTTAATTGGTGTGATTCTGAGTTACACCCGAGCTGCCTGGTTAAGTCTTGTTTTAGTCATTGTGATCTATTTTATCTATTTATTCAGAATAAAATTCAAGCATGTTTTATTGATTGGAATTACAGGACTTGCAATCTTTCTTACTGTGAAAGACGATCTTTTCATGAAACTTGAAAAGAACCGTCAAGATTCAGCTACTGATTTCAACAAACACATTAAATCGATTTCAAATATTTCTACAGATGCTTCCAACCTTGAACGAATCAATCGATGGAACAGCGCACTTCGAATGTGGAAACAAAGACCTGTTATGGGATGGGGCCCCGGAACCTATCAGTTTAATTATGCACCATTCCAGAAATCAAATGAAATGACCATTATCTCAACCAATGCCGGTGATATGGGAAATGCTCATAGTGAATACATCGGTCCACTGGCAGAACAAGGTGTACCCGGAATGGCATTTATTATCATTCTAGTCAGTGTAATTATTTATACAGGCTCCATGATCTATTCTAAATCCGAAAATAAACATTCAAGAAAAATGTCATTAGCTATTTTGTTAGGCCTGCTCACCTACTTCATTCATGGCATCATGAATAACTTTTTAGATACCGATAAACTGGCAGTGCCTGTGTGGGCTTTTGTGGCTATGATCGTGGCGCTTGACGTCTATCATTCCGAACCGGATGAAGCTCCAACAAAAAATTAAACACAGAGAACACTAAGAACACAATGAGTCCACGGAAAGCTAAATTAATTCCGTGGACTCATTGTGTTCTCTGTGTTCTCTGTGTTTTAAAATTAGGTGCTAAGATTCTTGAACCAACAACTCAACAAAGTAATATCATCTGTATAATTTCTACCTTGACGGAATGAAGAAAGCGTGGCAATGAGTTGGCGATGCAACTCTTCCATATCGTGCAGTTGATTCTTAGATGTCAGATAGTTTCTCAACCGATCCATCCCGAATTCTAATCCCAGATCATTTTCAACATCCGTTACTCCATCAGTATAACAATGCAACATGGCATTCGGCGGAATAAACACTTTGCCCGAATTTACAAATGGTAAATGTTCAAACATTCCTAATCCTGTACTTCCTTCATTGAGCATGTAAACTACTTTCTCATGAATAAGAAATGGAGGATTATGTCCTGCATTTACGTAATGCAATTCACGAGTCAATGCATGATAACGGCCTATGAAAAATGTAATGAACTTCTCCCCTTTTGCGCTCTGAAATACTTTTGCGTTTAAAAGTCGAACGAGATCTGAAAGTGAATCTGTATGAGGCAAAAGTGCATGAAGGTTGGCCTGAAAATTTGACATGAGCAATGCAGCCGGAATTCCTTTACCACTAACGTCGGCCATGCAAAAAATAAATTCATTCTCCGACACAGGTATAAAATCGTAATAATCACCCCCTACTTCCTGATGCGGTAAATATGTAGCATGAATCTCATACCCTTTTACTCTCGGTAATTGCGTTGGAAACAAAAGAGATTGCATCTGAGCTGCAAGTTCCAGTTCTTTTCTGATACCGGCCTGGCGGATCTTTTCATTTGCAATTGTATTGTTCTCGATAGCCACAACGATCAAATTCGTGATCGTATGAATAAATGGAACCAATTCATTACATTTGGGAATAACACTATTTGTAAGGCCACCGACAAGTGCATATGCAATCAACTGGTCCTTATGATAAACAGGAAGAATAGAATCGAAAGAACTGATCCACAACTCCTGTTCCATTTCAAGATTATGCAACTTGTCTAGCTCACCTATAATTCTGGTAAGATCAATATCTTCAAAATTTTTATCGGTACCATATAAAAGTGAACATTTCCAACGTTGATCGAAAATCAACAGCGCAAGTTTTTCTACTTTTAACTGACTTCGAAGCACATGCTCGTATACATCAAATAATTGCTTTGTCGAAAAATTGTAATTGATCGCTTTTGTAATCTGTAATAGCCAATGCAATTGCAGTTTCTTCGCTTGCAATTCTGCATTCACGTCCTGGACAGATGGAACAGAGGATATATTTTTCTCGACTGACAACTTATTATTTAGTTTTTAGTTTTTCAATTAATTCAGGCAATTGCTTAACGAAAGCAAGTTCCCGCATTTTTTCACGCGCTTCTTGTGTAGGGCTACCGAAATATGTTTTTCCGCCTTCCAATGATTTTGGTATACCGGATTGACCCAGTACAACAGCACCCTTACCTATTGTCAAATCCTTTTGAACACCAACTTGTCCCCAAAGAATTACATCGTCTTCAATATTCACAACGCCGGCAATTCCAACTTGCGCAGCAAAAAGACAATTCTTTCCGATCACAGTGTCATGTCCGACATGAACCTGATTATCCATCTTCGTTCCTTCACCAATTACTGTATCACCGGATACACCTTTATCGATCGTACATGATGCACCGATCTCAACTTTATCTGCAATAATTACCCGTCCACATGACACCATTTTGTCATAACCCTCCGGACGACGTTTGAAATAAAACGCATCTGAACCGATCACTGTCCCTGAGTGGATAACGACATCATCACCAATAACGGTATGATCATAGATACAAACATTGGCATGGATCAAACAGTTCTTACCTATCTTTACGTGATGTCCTACGAAGACACCAGGTTGCAAAACTGTTCCTTCGCCAATTTCAGCACTTGCGCTAATGGCTTTATCTGACTTCTCAAAAGTCCGGAATTTTTTAACGATGGCGATGTATGCTGAGAAAGGATCATCTGCATAAAGAAGACCTTTACCTTCCGGCACAGCAACTTCTTTGTTGATGATCACAAAAGATGCAGCCGACTGAAGCGCCTTATCATAATACTTGGGGTGATCCACAAACGTGATATCTCCTTCTTCGACTTTGTGGATCTCATTGATACCGCTGACCAGTCGATGGCCTTCACCAAGAACACGAGTACCGGTCAATTTTGCCAGTACTTCTAATTTTACAGGAACGTCGAATCTCATTGTTTACAAAAATACTCTTTTTGCCTCCAAAATGCCTATTAAACCTGAAAAGTAGTAGACATTTATTAACACCCCATTAAAAAAACCTATTTTCGCCAACAAAATGAAAATCGCCGTCAATACAAGAATGCTCCTAAAGGGCAAAATGGAAGGCATAGGTTACTTTACCTATGAAAGCTTCCGGCGTATTGTCAAGGCTCATCCTGAACATGAGTTTATTTTCATTTTTGACCGGCCTTATGATGAGTCCTTCATTTTTTCAGAAAATATCACTCCTGTAGTTGCATCTCCACCTGCCCGACATCCTTTACTTTGGTATCTTTGGTATGAACATTCTTTACCCCGAGTTTTCAAAAAAACAAAAGCAGATCTCTTTATAGGCACTGACGGTTACTTATCTGTCGCTTCTAAAATAAAAACGCTTTCTGTCTTTCATGATATCAATTTCGAACATTATCCGGAGGACGTACCATTTTTCAACCGGCTTTTTTACCGACACTACTTCCCCATTTATGCACAAACAGCTGCACGCATTGCAGCTGTTTCTGAGTTCACAAAGAACGATGTAGTAGAAAAGTACAAAATTGATGCGAGAAAAATTGACATTGTTTATAATGGAGTATCTGAGCAGTTCAATCCGCTTTCCGCTGCTGAAATTACACAAGTGAGAAATAAGTTCACGCAGGGACAACCTTATTTTCTGTTTGTTGGTTCACTTCATCAAAGAAAGAATATTTCAAACATGCTCAAAGCTTTCGATGAATATAAAAAGTCTGCCTCTTCACCTGTAAAAATGGTGCTTGCAGGCGCCAAACGTTGGTGGACGGATGAAATGGAAAAGACATTAGAACAGATGCAATTCAAATCGGATGTGATTTTCACCGGACGTGTCAACTTTGATGACCTATGCAGGATCACTGCCGGCGCACTTGCCATGACCTATGTTTCGACTTTTGAAGGCTTCGGCATTCCAATTATTGAAGCAATGAGATCAGGCGTACCTGTTATCACATCCAATGTTACTTCTATGCCTGAAGTTGCCGGCAATGCAGCTTTACTTTGCGACCCATTTTCAGTTAGCTCAATAGCTGAGAGCATGATGAAAATTGCCAACGATGAGCAACTTAGAAAAACGTTGATTGAAGCCGGATTAAAAAGGCAAAACGATTTTTCATGGGACAAAACAGCTGTTCAGCTGTGGAATTCGATTGAAAAAACTATTTCTTCCTAAATGCAAATTGATTTAAGAATTAGTATAATTTTATCCTCATTCGACAACATTCATGCTGCTACCTTATCACCAGACATACTTACTTGAAACCGGTTGCGATGAAGCCGGACGTGGTTGTCTGGCAGGACCAGTTTATGCAGCAGCAGTAATTTTACCTCCCGATTTCTACCATCCTTTACTAAATGATTCAAAAAAGTTAACCGAGGCTCAAAGGTATTTTCTCAGACCTATCATTGAAAAAGAAGCCATTGACCATGCAGTTGGATTTGCTACACATGAGGAAGTTGACAAAATTAATATCCTGAATGCATCCTTTCTTTCAATGCATAGAGCAATTTCCAAATTGAAACACCCACCTGAACTGTTGTTGATTGATGGCAATCGCTTTAAAAAGTATCCGGGTACCGAGCATAAATGCATTATTGGTGGCGATGGGATCTATGCTTCAATTGCTGCAGCTTCCGTCCTTGCGAAAACATATCGAGACGACTATATGCTAGAGCTGCATAACAAATACCCGCAATATAATTGGAATGCCAATAAAGGTTATGGCACCCTCTCGCATAGAAATGCAGTATCTGAGTACGGTCTCTCTCCTTTTCACCGTAAAACATTCAGAATTTTACCGTCTCAACTAACGATAGAATTTAACAATGCCTCGTTATAACATAGGTAAAAACAACTGCCGGCACCCCCTTCTTAAGTGTATTTTGCAGTAATTATGAAAAGAATTATTGTAAGCTCAATTATTGCCCTTATTGTTTTGATCCTGGCCGCAACAGGATATTATTATTCGCAAAAATATGCTGTAATCCATAGTAATCCAATTGATGCTATTCCGACCGATGCTGCCTGGTTTATAGAATTAAAGAATTCTTCTGATGGCATCAATCAGCTTTCTAAAACTGACTTCTTTAGGTCGTTGAGTAAAGATTCATCGTTTGCAGTTATTAAAAAGAATTTTCTTTGGTTAGACTCCATTTCTAAAACTGAAGATCTGGCCACAGAGATCTGGTCGAAGCAAAAACTTTTCATTTCAGCGCACCCTACTAAAGCAACTGACTTTGATCTATTATACACTTGCAATTTGCCTAGAGGGAAATCTGCTAATGATATTAATTCAATAATAGAAGACCTGACAGATAAAGATTACATGAAAGCAGAACGCGAATATGAAGATGTTAGAATTCACGAATTGACAAAAAACAATGAATCAGTATTTACTTATGCCATCTCTAAAGGAGTATTTATTTTCAGTCGTACATCTTTCCTTGTGGAAGATGCAATACGACAATTAAAATCCGGAATTTCATTCAACAAAACAAAAACATTTACAAAAACAGGAACAAAATTCGGAGCTGATGAATCCATTTTGCTTTTCGTAAATCATTATGGTTTGCATGATATGCTTACAGGATATATTAGTTCGGATCGAAATGGTTTTTTGGAATCGATCAATAACATTTGTCGATGGTCCAGACTTTCGTTCAAATTAGAAAAAAACTCTGTTCTTTTCAACGGCCTTAGCTCATCGCAAGACACTACAGACCTCTTTTCTTCAATTCGAAACCAAACAACTGTAAATTCACATAGTGCTGCAATTGCACCGGCGCGTACTGCATTTCTTTTCAATTTCAGTGTTTCAAACATAGAACAATGCCTAAACAAGCTTAGGACAAATGGCAGATTTTTTATTCCACAAGAAAGTGCTGCGAAATTAATTGACAGTCTTGATCAAAAGTACAAATTCAACTTGCGAAAATTAATGACCTCATGGAATAAGAAAGAAATCGCTTTGGCAATTACTGAGCCAGGCAGTATGAATCTTGAAAACAACACCTATGCATTTATCAGAACTGAAAACACTGCAGAAGCAATAGATGCACTTCAAGAAATTCAAACTGCAACAGGCAAGCTAAAAGGGATTGAAAAATATCGTTCACACACAATAAGTAATTTTAATCTTAATGCCATTGTCCCTTTGTTTTATGGAAATATGTTCATCGATATTCAGCAATCTTACTTTACAACTGTAAAAGATTTTGTCGTCTTTGCCAATAGTCCATCGATTTTAAAAAGTCTTATTGATGATTTTGAAGATAAAAAAGTACTTGACAAAGAATCTGATTATTTGTCGCATCTGACACGTTCAATATTAAATTCACAAATCAACATTTACTTTAATTTACAAAGGGGAACTAACATACTTCGCTCCTTATCGAATGAAGATATTTCATTGAAGCTGATCAACGATGGAATTTTCAAAAAAACGGTTCAGTCACTTGCCATTTCGATTTCAACAAAAAATGATCTGGCAACATCGGTTGGCCGTTTTGATTTCTCAGGAAAAATTTCCAAAGAGATTCACCTGTTATGGTCTTCTCAACTGGATACAACTCCTGCTACACCACCATATGTAATTGTAAATGGTGAAAATAAGTTTATTGCGATTCAGGACAATGATTTAAACTTGAATTTATTTAACGATGCAGGTCGTTTGCTTTGGAAAAAGCACCTGGGAGAAAAAGTATTGAGTAAGATCTATTACATGGATCAGTATAACAATGGTGAATGTCAAATGATTTTCAATACCACAAATAAGCTTTACCTGATCGACACCAAAGGTGACTCAATTAGTAATTTTCCTATTCGTTTACCGGCACCGGCAACAACCGGTTGTCTGGTAAAAGATTTTGACGGCTTCAAAAATTTGAAATATATGTAGCTTGTCAAAATGGAACAATTTATGCTTATGAGATCAGTGGGAAACCATTGACACAATGGATTACCAAACAATCCGTATTTGGCATCGATCAACCATTCATTCCTATCCGTCACAACAACACAGATTACATTTATGGATATGGAAATAAAAACCATTATATCATTGACAGAAAAGGCAAGATCGTAAAACTTAAATCACCGGAAGCAGACATTAAAAAATCTATTGCCGCTTTTTCTGATTCAGGAAAAAAATGTATTCTTTACATATTGGATATTTCCGGCAAAATCTATTCAGTAGATCCGTCTTTGACAAGTGAAATAATCGCGCTCAATCTATCAGACACGATAACTGACATATCATCATATGGCGATCTGTTAAATGATAAAATAGTGATGTTAGGTAGAAATAAACTCTATGACTATTTAACAGCAAATGAAATAAAACCATTTCCGAATTCCAGCTTGACGAAAAACTTCAATTTGTAAATCAAATTAACTTTTCTGAAAGAACAGGAATGACTGATAAGAAACAAAATAAATTTTACCTGCTTTCTTCTAATTCATCAATTGAAGATGGTTACCCGGTTTGGGGAAGTTCTGATTTCAGTATGATGACAAGCGACGACAATACAGCAAAATCATACATCGTCATTACAGATTCTAATGGCGTACTGTATGTTTATAGTGAATAATAGCTCAACCAGGATACATTTCGTGCGTAACAGGAAGTAAAAAACGTACGAAATGCGCAAATTTATTCTTTTTTCCCTGTTTGGAGTGATTCTTTTGATTCAAGCCTGTGTGAAAGACAATGACTTCGAATTTGACAAAATTGCATCTGCAAACTGGAATCCGGACCTTGCTGTTCCTTTGATTCATACTGAAATGTCAATTCAAGATATAATTGGCACAACTGAATCAGACATTTTTTCAGTCGACTCCAATCATCTTGTTTCTCTAATATATCGTGGAAATATTTATTCCATGTCGGGATCCGGATTTCTTTCCATGGTAGACCAAAATGACAATACGCCATTTACAATAAATACAGGCGATAGCATTGCATTATTGCTACTAATTCGCTTTCGAAAACAATTCCGAAAATTGTCCCTTTCATTTTTCCGGGTGGTCAAATAATAGATTCTCTCTATTTCAAAACAGGCACACTCGAAATCAGAATAACCTCAACAGTGCCACATTCAGGAACTCTTAACGTCTCAATACCAGACATGTTAGAAAATGGTTATCCGTTCAACTTCAATGTTCCATTCTATGCGTGTACCGGTACACAGATAATCAAAATCGACAGTACTTCTTTAATTGGAAACTCACTTGATCTAACTTCTACCGGAATGCCCGGTATATTCCACATTAATTACACTGCAACATTCAATAATTCCAGTTCAGCTACTGCTCTTACAAATAAGAATTTTGTAGTGGAATCGAATTTTACGAATATTAATTTCTCAAGTATTTTTGGCAATTTGGGTTCAACTGTAATGAATATGGATGAGGATTCTTCCCAAATCACATTGTTCGACAATTTTCAAAACGGAGAACTATTTTTTGAAGATCCGAAATTGACATTCACAATTACTAATTCTATTGGGATGCCTATCGATGCACATTTAGCTTCGTTTAATATTATAACAAAATCCGGTACAACTATTCCAATCTCAGGTGGCATACCTGATCCATTGCCGGTTAGTTATCCAACACAAGCCGGGCAATTTGCAACAAGCAGTTTCATCCTCGACAAATCAAACAGTAATATTCAGGAAATTATTTCAGAGGCTCCTCAGTATTTTGTCTATTCACTAAATGCTACAAGTAATGTTCCAAGTGTTCCATTTAATTTTCTGACAGACAGCAGTCAGCTAAAAGCTGACATCATGATTGATTTTCCACTACGTGGATATGCAAGTGGATTTTTGATCAGCGATACTGTAGAATTTGAACTTCAAAACATCGAAGGGATCGATTCTGCAACATTCAGAATTAATGTAGACAATGGTTTTCCTGCATCTGCATATACACAGATCTATTTTGCAGATTCAAATTATGTCGTTCTAGATTCAATGCTGATTAATCCATCCGCATTATTAGTAGAATCTGCACAGGTTGATGCAAATGGAAAAGTAACACAACCTACACATAAAATGATTGACGAACCTTTCAGTAAATTAAGATTAAATCATTTATTCACAGCAAAGAAATTACTGATCGTATCAGTTATTGATACGAAAGATGCTCCAAATTCTTTAATTGAGATCTACGACTATTACAAAATGGATGTAAAGATCGGTGTACGGGCATCCTATAATTTGAAATTTTAATTTCTAGAAGCAATTTAAAAGTTATGAGAAAAATAATTATTCTGCTATACCTCTCTCTGATGGTCACCATTTCTTCTGCACAGCAGGACCTGACCATGTATAATATGAATATAGTCGGAGAGTCTATTGAGGTGAATCCATCACTGATGCCGGAATATAAAGGATACTTTGGTCTGCCGGGAATCAGTTACAACTACTTTTTATTTAGTAATAATAGTTTTACGTATCGCGATTTCCACCAGGTGAGGTCTGACGATTCTACGGAAATCAATATCGACAATGCAGTAAGTAAACTTGACAAAAAGAATTTCCTCACAACACAAGCAAGGATCAATTTGATTGGATTCGGTTTTCATATAAACAAGAATTACTTCACAGGAAATATTACAGAGAGAGTAATTTTCAATTTTGTATTTCCAAAAGAATTATTGGAACTACTGAATCAGGGAAATGGCCCCTTCATTGGCCAAACTCTCGACTTTAGCAATATGGGTTTTGACGGTACACATTTTAGAGAATATACTCTTGGTTGGGCTAGAGAAGTAAATAAAAAATTGACTTTAGGGGTTCGATTAAAGTACCTATATGGTATGGAAAACTATAGTTCAAATGTAGGAGATCTTACTCTTACTACAGATGCGAATGATTATGGATTAACTACGAATACAAATATCACGATCAATTCTTCTACGCCATCAAATCATGCTGATAGTTACGAGCAATTTGACGGACTTGGCTGGGGTACATACATCAGCAGTTTGAACAACAAGGGATTTGGTGGTGATTTTGGCGCAACTTACAAATTAAATGATAAGTGGTCAATTAATGCAAGTGTGTTGGATCTGGGATATATAACTTGGAAAAACGATGTTAAAAATTATGTTACCAATGCAGGGACATATTATTTTGACGGCATTGATGTCTCAGAATTTGTCAGCGACAGTTCTGAGAGCGGCAATGGCACACTCGATTCATTAAGTAATACTTTTGAAACAGTAGAGACGTATAATTCATATACAACCTACCTGCCTACTCATGCTTACCTCACTACCAATTATAAAATTAACGATAAAAGTTCAGCGTCAGCATTGTTGCATGCAACATTTTTCAAGAATACAATTCAACCGACATTCACATTAGGATACAATTTAAAAGTTGGAAGGCACTTAAGTGTAGCAACAAATTACTCTTATATTAACCAGAACTTTAATAACATTGGGTTGGGGCTTGCAATTAATGCCGGTCCTGTTCAGTATTTCGCTACAACCGACAATATTATTGGTGCGCTGGATCCATTGTCAAATAATACTGCGCACGTACATTTTGGACTCAATTTAATTTTTGGAAAACCAAAAAAAGAAAAAGTGATCAAACAAGAGAAAGCTATAAAGAAGGAGAAAATTGCTGAGAAACCTGTTGAAAAAGCAGTAGTGAAACCTGTTGAGAAACCCGTCGAAAAAGCAGTAGTGAAACCTGTTGAAAAACTTGTCGAAAAAGTCATACCTAAACAAGATGCAAATAAAGCCGGAATTGCAAAAGAAAAATCAGCCGCCCCTATTCGTCCGGTAGTAAACATACCGACAAAAGAAGACATGCAAATCATTTTGAAAGTCTTTAATAATCTTGAATTTGAAAACGGCAAATCAGTCATTACGGTAAGTAGTTATCCTTCACTTGACGAACTTGTCAATTTGATGAAGAAAAAAACCGGATACATATTATTTATAGATGGCCACACGGACAACGTAGGAAGTGCTGAATCAAATTTGAAACTATCACAAGACCGAGCTGATTCCGTTAAAAAATATATCACTGAAAAAGGTGTTGATGGAAAACGCATTACAGCAATGGGATTTGGAATGAGCAGACCGGTTCTACCTAACAGTACGCCGGAAGGCCGGAAGAAGAATCGCAGGGTGGAATTGCAAATACAGTAGTCTAGGAGGCTCTAAATTAAAAGGTCAAAGGTCAAGGGTCAAAGGTAAATTAGCGCTTACAGCTACATAACCTTTGACCCTTGACCTTTGACCTATTTACTTAGTGCCTTCTCAAAAACTCCAATACACTCCTCGCCTCTTCAATGGTCAAGTTATTATCGAGCATTTGGGAATAGTAGATACTTAAAAGTTCCTTTGCCATTGAGTCTTTCTGAGTCATTTCCATTGGATTTAGAATCATATTCATAACCCATTCCGGTCGGCGACGGGTGGTTACCTCCGCTAGTCCCGGACCAATGCCTTTTTCATTACTCAATTTATGGCAGCTGGTGCATTTAGCGTTGAAAATCACCTTTCCTTCTTCAACCAATTTATTGTCAATATCGGGATTCAGTGCTAAATCACTAATTGGACCGACACCTTTACCATCGTAATATTTATTTTCGATTCGATCCACAGAATCATTTTTTGTAGAAGATTTTTTATCAGAATCTCCACCACAGGAGGTGAAGAAAACGGCAGAAACTAATACTCCAAATACTTGTACTATTATAAGATTAAGGCTAAATTTACACATGTGTAAGATATTTATCAGGTCAAAAGTATCAGAATCCTAGCATCTTCACAGAAGTGAACCAAATTATTTACATCTTATAAATCAGGGCTTTTCCTAAACTATGAAAGTATTCAATATTCACCTTAAGGTATTGATAGGCTTTGCAATTGCAATTGCAGGTATTGGGTTCTTTCTCTATACAACGTATAAAAACTCTCAACTTAGCATTACCGACAGTCAGAATATAGCTCATGAATTAAAGATCATGAAGATTTCTGAAAGTCTGCTGGATGATGTTCAGGATCTGGAAACCAGCTACAGAGGTTTTGTAGTAACGGGTGACGAAAAATATTTAGCGCCATTTAATTCTTCAACGAAAACAATTCCTATTCATATTCACGAACTACTTCAGACAGCTGAACAGGATTCTATAGATCTAAAGATTGCGCTTTTACTTAATGAATTCCTTCAAGAAAAAATTAAATACGCAAATGAAATTATTTCCTTGAGAAAAAATGGAAATACAAATGCAGCGATTGAATTGATCAAAACAGATAAAGGCATATTTCTGATGAACCAGATCCGAAAAGAAATTTCCATTCTTGAAGATAAAGGCAGAGTCGTCTTGAATGAATCCAATCAGAAAAAAGAGCTCATTGCAAATGAAACCAAACAGAATTTTATTGTATTATCACTTGTACTGCTATTTCAATTGATCCTTGTTTACCTTATCATTGCCGGCGACCTTAAAAAAAATGATCAAAACCAATTGGCCATTCTTGAAGCAAATGATCGCATTCTTGACTTGTATGATCAGGCTCCATGTGGGTATTTGTCATTGGATAAAGACGGGAAAATAACTGAGATCAATAAAACTGCATTGGCTTGGCTCGGCTATCACGAAAACGATATAAAAGGAAAGAAAAAACTTTCCGAACTCGCACCGAAATCCTTACAACTCACATTAGACAACCTTTTGAATAAAGCATCGCTTATTAATCATGAAATTGAGCTGACTACTTCAACCGGCAGAAATCTTCCTTTCTTAATTGACACAAAGATCAATTATGACAATTCAGGAGAACGCAACTATATTCGGACAGTTTTAACAGACATCAAGGAAAGAAAAAAAGCCGAATCTAAAGTTAACCATTTAGCGACTCTAATTGAGAATACAAACGATTCAATAATATCAACAGATAAAAATCTGATTATAAAAAGCTGGAATAATGGATCTGAAAAAATGTTTGGATTCACTTCAGCGGAAGCTATTGGTTGTTCATTTTTCGATTTTTTAAAATTACCTACATCGCATGAATTTGAAAATGAAATGTGGAACGACCTGATGTCAAACGGAAAATGGATTGCTGAAGCAACATTTTTTAAGGGAGACTCTAAGCCTATCTATATAAGAAATTCGGTATCTATTTTTAATCAAAATAATGATGCAAATTTTATTCTCATATTTATTATACAGGATATTTCTGCCCAAAAACAACACGAAAAAACTTTGCAGCGATTTAACCTTGAACTGCAACAAAAAGTTCAAGAGCAAACGGAAGAGATTTCAAGTATATTTAATCGAATCTCTGAAGGATTTGCATCGTTAGATAATGACTTCAACATCACTTTTGCAAATCCATATGCTGAAAAACTGGTTGGCCTTAGCAAAGAAAATATAATTGGATTAAATTTTATTGAACACTATAAAAATGTACCAAATCCAACTATTCTTGACCTTATTCGATCTGCGAAATCAACAAATAAAAGTATGGAGTTTGAGGAGTACTCTGAACATTATCAAAGATGGATGCATGTTAAAGTTTATCCGTCAGAAAGAGGAATAGCGATTTTTTTCCAGGATGTAACTGCCAGGAAAGAAGCTGAAACAAAATTGATTGAAAATGAAAAGAAATATCGATTACTCTTTCAAAACAATCCTATTTCAATGTGGGTAATTGAATTAAACAATTTCACCATTCTGGATGTCAACCAAGCTGCAATTGACCAATACGAATATAGTTATAATGAATTTATTGGAAAGAGCATCAATGAACTTTATCCAACTGAAGAAGCAGATAAATATTTAACTTTAACTAAAGAAGACAAAGCAAACAGCATAATTGCAGGAACTTGGACACATTTAAAGAAAAATGGTGAACAAATTAAAGTTGAAGTCCTTGCCTATTCTATGATCTACGATGGAAAACCGTCAAGATTGATCTTAAGTAATGACATTACAGAAAAACTAAAATCGCAAGAAGAATTAGAAGCATCGAGAGATCAGTTACGAAATTTATCGAGTTATCTTGAGAAGATCAGAGAAGATGAAAGGACATCAATTGCCAGAGAGATACATGACGAATTGGGCCAACAATTGACAGGACTAAAAATGGATGTTTCATGGATTGCACGGAAGTTAAAAGACAATGATGCAGCATTAAATGAAAAAATACAAGGCATGATTCTTTTAATTGACGATACAGTTAAAACTGTCAGAAAAATTGCTTCTGAATTAAGGCCCGGTATTCTTGATGATCTTGGACTTATTGCAGCATTAGACTGGCAAAGTAAAGAATTTGAAAAACGAACCGGAATAAAGTGCAATTTTACATCCGATCAGATCGACCATAATTTTAACAAGGATATGGCAACGGGCATATTCAGAATTTATCAGGAGGCACTAACAAATGTCGCCAGACATGCTAAAGCGAGCAAGGTGGATTCTTCAATTGTAGTTAACAATGATGAGATGGTTGAAATTACAATTAAAGACAATGGAATTGGAATGAAGAATGAACTCTTCAGCAAATCTAAATTAGGCTTGATTGGAATGAAAGAGCGCGCCTTCATGATGAAAGGAGAACTTCTTATCAATTCAGAAAAAGGAAAAGGAACGAAGATCAAATTAAAAATACCATTTCACAATTAATATTTCAATCAATGAATATTTTACTGGCAGACGATCATTCAATAGTCAGAAGAGGACTTAAAGAAATTTTACTTGAAGAGTTTCCTGATGCAAATTTCCAAGAAGCTGCTGATGGTCAGGAGCTAATTCGAAAAATGAGAGCAGAGAAATTTGATGTGATCATAAGTGATGTCTCAATGCCGGGAAAAAATGGACTGGAAGCTTTGAAGGTGATAAAATCAGAATCGCCAACTATTCCGGTTTTAGTTTTGAGTATTCACCCGGAAGAATTATATGCCATCCGCGTTTTGAAAGCCGGAGCTTCAGGATATCTCACAAAAGAAAGTGCACCTGAAGAATTAGTAAAAGCGGTTCGGATGGTCATGGCCGGAAGAAAATATATTACTCCTTCTTTGGCGGAGAAAATGGCATCTAACCTCGACAATGATCTAAGTAAAATGCCACATGAATTATTGTCAGATCGTGAACTTGATGTATTGAAATTAATTGCCGGCGGAAAAACAGTTTCTGAGATAGCCAACGATTTATCTTTAAGTGTAAATACGATCAGCACCTATCGTGCACGATTACTCGAAAAATGAATTTAAAATCTAATTCGGAGTTAACGTTCTATGCAATTTCAAACAATTTGATTTGATCTCGATTTCATTTCTATAGTTTATAATAAGATTTTTTGCACTTTTCTAACAAAGCCAGTTTCATTCTCTGGTGATTTATTACTACAATACGACGTCCTATTTTTTAGAAAATGACAGAAAAACAGCAAATTTCGAAGATTACATGCAAATCATGTAGTACAAACAATGACAACAAAAACATGGTTTCAATGTCAAAATTCCGGTGTCTGTTTAGCTTAATTTACCGTATAGAATAGTGACAAATACCTCTATGAAAATCACAAAAAAAGGACTTAAGATTTTAATTGTAGAAGACTCTCTTCTTATAGTTAAAAGACTATGGACTCTTTTATCTGATATGGAAGGTGTTTCAACTATTGCACATGCAAAAGATGGAAATGAGGCCATTCTTCTGGCAATGGAACTTAATCCTGATGTGATTATTCTCGATATTAAAATTCCGGGAAAAAGTGGTGTAGAAGTTCTGCCAGAATTAAAAACAAAATCGTATGCAAAGGTTATCATGCTTACCAATTATTACGATGCATATTATAAAAATCTATGCATGAAATTAGGTGCAGAATATTTCCTTGATAAATCGAATGAATTCGAGAAAATAAATGAAATATTGATGAGTATAGTACCGGTAGAATAATCATGTCATTGTTAGTACGACAACGGTCAGTACCAATTCGTGACAAGTAAATAATTCAAAGTTCTATTTTTTAATGCTCCAATCATCTGCAACTTTGCTGAAGAAAAGCAAAAAGAAATAAGTAACTAAAAATAGTGTTAGACGACTGCGGGTTGTGTGTGCCGCGAGTGTGTGGGTCGTCTAATTAGTGTTAGAGTGCAAAGTGGGCTTGTGTGTGCCTGCGTGTGTGTGAAGGCTCAAATCCCCCATCGAAAGATGGGGGGATGAGCTTTTTTTATGGTGGGAAAGTGCAGGTTGGATTTGCCAGAACACCTTAAACATACACTTAAACTTACATTTACACCTATACCTACACTAAAAACAGTTTAAGTTTAAGAAGTGTGAGTGTAAAGTGTGAACCTTTACAAAAACGACACATCGCTAAGAAAAGGATTTGGGAAACTAATAAGCAAAAAAGCTACTAGGTCACTAAAAACCTGCAAACCTTTAAAACACTAAATTAAAACATTAAAAAACTAAATCTACTTTTCAAAATAAGGTACTGTATCTTCTGAAATATTTTCTTTTTGCTGCCAGTACGATAAAGTAACAATTCTATTGTCTTTCGTTTTTAGTACTCTTCCAAAGATTGCATTTGTTGAATTAAAGCGTACATCAGTTACTCCAATTGTGAAGGTAGTTGGTGATGCGGCAATAACCGGTTCCGGAGAAGCAACATCTAAAGGAACGGCAGCAGGAGCTCCTTTTGGCGGCGGGCTTCCTACCACAATTACAACAAAACCGTTTAATTCTAAAAGTGGCTTTAAAAAGTCAATGCGAGATTGTGTTGCATTCTTCTCTACGATGGCACATTTTACACCATCAAGATCTTCAAACAAATGATTTTGATTTATTGCCATGATATTAGTTAAATGCCATTACTTAATGTAAAAATATATTCATAAACGGGGCCTGAAAAGCCTGTGATCAGAATTCCTATCAGACAAATTGCCAGAGCGACCTTGAGTGGAGCTCCGGAATGTAAGACTGGTATTGAATCCTCGTTTTCATCCATGAACATTGCTCTTATCACTCTCAGATAATAATATAAAGCTACGATCATATTTAATGCAGCTATCGTAATCAGAAAGAGATCACCCTTGGAAGCACCTGCTTTCAGCAAAAATATTTTTCCAAAGAAACCGGCAGTTGGTGGAATGCCCGCAAGTGAGAACAAAGCAATTGCCATCGTCCATGCTAAAAACGGATTGTGCTTTGCAAGACCCTTATAAGAACTGATCGTCTCCTTTCCACTCTTCTCCGCTATTTGTGATATCACTCCAAAGGCTGCAATATTGGAAAATAAGTACACCACGATAAAATAAACAGAGGAGGTCACACCTTCCGCCGAACTCCCTGAAATGCCAACAAGAATATAACCCATTTGAGTTATCGATGAAAATGCCAAGAACCTTTTCATATTTTCCTGACGGATAGCAAAAACATTTCCTGTTATCATTGTGACAATACTAAGCACATACAACAATAAATACCAGCTATTATAAAGCGAACCAAAAACATGGTATAAGAGAAATGAGAAAACGATGATCATCGCGCTTTTGCTGATCACAGATAAAAATGCCGTTACAGGAACCGGAGCTCCTTCGTATACATCTGCAGTCCACAAATGAAAAGGTACTACCGACAATTTAAAAGCAACACCAACAAACAATAATACAAAACCCATTATATACAATGGAGTTTCTTGAACTATTATTGACAACACTTCAAAATTAATCGTTCCTGAAGCGCCATACAAGAATGAAATTCCCATTAACATCAAACAACTTGAGAATGCTGAAGACAGGATCAATTTCATAGCGGCTTCGCCTGACTTTCTTTCCGTTAATCCAAAGTTACACATTGCTGCTAATGGAATTGTTGACAGCTCCAAAGACAAATAGAACATCAATAAATTCCCGGATGAAATCATAAAGAACATTCCAAGGAGCGTTGAAATCATCAGGAGATAGAATTCAGCAATATGTTGACATCGCTTTAACCAATCAGTTGAGAAAAGTGAGATCAGTAAAGTTCCTGTACTTAACAAACTTTTCCCGAAATTTCCCAGTGCATACGATTTATAAACTCCGCCAAAAAGTTCACCTTCAGATACAGGCAACCAATCTATGATGCAGTTCACAATAAGTAAAACATTGATCACTCCAATCCAATAACCACTGCTCCGCCCGTTATCTGCCACCTTCATCACCAATAATATGACGATGATAAATACAAGCATTAATTCATTTTTCATCATTAAAATTAAATCCATAGCTCTGATCAGTTTAATGTGAATATTCGGTTAACATTTTGCATGATCTGCTTTGTACCCGGAGTGATCAAATCATTAAGTAAAAAAGGACTTAGTCCGATGATAAGAATTCCGGCAATCAGCAATGTCGCTGCTGCCTTCTCATTCCATGTAGCATCGGTCAGACTTTCAAACTTTTTGTTCTTTATTACACCCATCAATGACATACCTGATGCGCGTAAAATATAAACAGCAGTTACTACAATTGACATACAAGCCAATATCGTTGAAACACGATAGAACATTTCCACTCTTTCCCATGAACCAACAAAGACAGTCATTTCAGCAACAAATCCGCTGAAGCCGGGCAAACCAAGCGAGCAAAGACCTGCAATAAAAAAGACTGTACTTATAAATGGCATTACCTTTAAAAGTCCGCCCAATTCGCTTACAGTTCGCGTATGAGTTCTCTCATAGATCATCCCGATAGCAGCGAAGAAAAGAGCTGTCATCAATCCATGTGATACCATTTGCAATACAGCACCATTAATGGCAGTAGGTGTTAACATTCCAATTCCCAGCAATACAAATCCGCAATGACTGACAGAAGAATATGCATTCATATACTTCAGATCCGTTTGCATCATGGTTGCAAATGCCCCGTATAAAATGGCAATTGCAGCAAGTCCAACAATATATGCGGAATAATAATGTGCAGCTTCAGGCATCAGATAAGCTGCAACACGCAGACAACCATATCCACCTAACTTCATCGATATTCCGGCAAGAAACATAGATGCTGCCGTCGGTGCTGATGAGTGACCATCAGGAACCCATGTATGAAAGGGAAAGATCGCTGTAAATACTCCAAATCCAATAAACAGAAAAGGGAAAAATATAAGCTGCGTTTCCAATGGTATAACCTGAGAACGAAGGGCCATCAAATTAAATCCTGTTGTTTCACTAATTGAATTATAATATAACCCTAACATTCCCACTAAAACCAAGGCCGAACCGCCCATGAGCATAAGTGCAAGCTTATTTGCACTATATTCTTTCTTGCCACTTCCCCAGATCCCAATAAGCAAATACTTCGGCACGACTGCTACTTCAAGGAAGAAAAACATACAGAATAAATCCAGCGAAATGAAAAATCCATAGGCTCCTGCACTTAATAATGTGAGAAGCATGAAAAATTCTTTGGTCATCTTCTCTACGTTCCACGAAACCAGAATTCCTGCTAAAACAACAACAGCTGTTAAGAGAATCATAGCAATAGAAATGCCATCTACTCCAATATGATAATTAATATTTAATGACGAAAACCATGGCGAACTTGACTCAAAGATCATTTGACCATTCTGTAGACCAACGGAATATTTATTAAACTGAATCAAAAGAATCCCACAAATTACAAGTTGAATGGCTGCGCCTGCTAATGCAATCATGCGAACAGTATTCTTGCTTCCGGCAAACAAAATCGCCAGAGAAGTCAACAGTGGTAATATGATGAGCAGATTTAAATTCATATTAGAGTAATTGTAGGTAATAAAGACACATGATCAGAACGACCAACGTTCCGGCTAACAGCCATGCAGAGTACGCTTGCACTTTTCCTGACTGCCACACGGATGTTGTTAAAGAAAACACTTGCGTTGCTTTCCCAATGGTATTTATGAATCCATCGACAATATTCTTATCGAACCATGCAGCCGGCTGAGCGATCAGGTTGAAAATGATTCTCTTTGTCACAAACTCATAGATCTCATCGATATATAATTTTCTTTTTAAGGAGATATATACAGAACCAAATTTAGACGCAAGCACTTCTGCTTTGTCATTATCTTTCATAAAGAAATAAATCGCAAAAAGAATCCCTGTAGAAGACAATGCAATTGGCAATAAAGAAAAATTCCAGTCGGTATGTGCCTCAAGACCGACACCATCTGAAGTAACAAACTTCCCAAAAGGAATCAATCCTGCTAAGACAGATCCGAAAGCAAGTATTATTTGAGGTGCAAGCATCGATGAGGTTCCTTCTCCGTGATGCGATTGTGCATGCGTATTCTCTTCTCCTCTATAAAAGATTGAAAAGAATAAGCGGAACATATAGAACGATGTAAGTCCTGCTGTCACCACTGCTACCCAGAAGATCAATTTATCATGATGATATGCTGCCGTCAGAATTTCTTCCTTACTGAAGAATCCGGAAAACGGTGGAATTCCGGAAATAGCAAGACAAGCCAATAAGAAAGCAATATGTGTGATTGGCAATGACTTTTTCAATCCACCCATGTCCTTAATTTCATTACTATGTACAAAATGAATTACAGTTCCTGCACACAAGAATAATAGTGCTTTGAAAATTGCATGCGTAAATAAATGGAACATCGATGCCATATAACCTAACCCAGCTTCTCCTCCATAACCCGAAACCCCGAGAGCAAACATCATAAAACCGATCTGCGACATAGTTGAATAAGCAAGCACACGCTTAATATCCGTTTGTGTACATGCTATCAAGGCGGCAAATGCAGATGAAAAAACACCTACTACTGCGACCACATGTAAAGCGGCAGGACAACTGATTGCATAAACAGGAAACAATCTTGCTACTAAATAAACACCTGCAACAACCATTGTTGCAGCATGGATCAATGCTGAAACAGGAGTTGGCCCTTCCATTGCATCCGGTAACCAGACATGCAATGGGAACATTGCAGACTTCCCTGCGCCACCAATGAACACAAGAACTAATCCCCACGACAATGCACTGACACCTAAAAAAGACGAGCTGATCGCTGCCTGTAAATGAGGAGATGAACTATCTGTGTAGCGGGCTATGATGTCTTTGAATTCAAGCGACCCTGAATAATAAGATAAAATCAAAATTCCGGCTAAGAATCCAAGATCTGCAAAACGTGTTACGATGAATGCTTTTTTAGATGCTGCAACAGCAGAAGGTTTACTGTAATAGAATCCGATCAATAGAAAACTACTTACACCAACCAATTCCCAGAAAATGTAAGTCTGGAAGATGTTTGTTGCCACCACCAATCCAAGCATAGAGAAAGTAAATAATGAAAGGAAAGAATAGTAAGTTGCATATCGCTCCTCCCCTTTCATATAGCCCAAGGAATAAATGTGAACCATCAATGAAATGAAAGTCACGACTAACAACATCATCACAGAGATCGGGTCAATAAGTATTCCTAGATGAATACTCAAATCGGGAGTGAATTCAAGCCATTTGAAATCGACCGGATATTGTGCAACAAATTTCCCGGCTACTTTTCCGTCCACGAAGAAGTAACGATAAGCAGTTGTAACCGAAATTACAAATGACGCTAAAACAGTAGTAGTACTTAATATCCCTGCCAGATTTTTCAAATACTTTCTTCCCCATAATCCGGAGATCACGAAGGAGAGAAATGGTAGCAGTAATATTAATATCAGTGGCGACATCTGTTGAATTTATTTGGTCACAATTTCATTTCATTCGCATCTTCAACATCTATAGTTGAATGCGTACGGTACAAATTGATTATTATTGCGATTGCGACAGCAGCTTCTGCAGCAGCTATTGCAATTATGAACAGACTAAAGAATAATCCATCGTTACTCTCAGGATGAAGGTATTTATTGAAGGCAACAAAATTTATATTTACACTATTCAAGATCAATTCTATCGACATCAACATCGTAATCATGTTTATTCGCGTAAAAAATCCATACACTCCAATGAAAAACAATGCTGTGCTGACGATCAGAAAATGGATTAGAGGTATTGAGTTCATGGTTTTCCCGGGATGTTTTTAACTGCAATTACGATACATCCAATCATTGCAGCAAGAAGTAGAATACTAACCAATTCAAATGGCAATGCATATCCATCGCCTCCTAATGACAACATTTTAAACCCGATTGTCTTCATTTCGACATCCATCGGTGTGGTCGTTTCAACGAAGGCTGTTCGTGCAAGCAACGTCGCAATAATTCCGAAACCAAAAACACTCAATAATGCTGCGCCTATCTTTCTACTCTTGATCGCCCTTGGAAGTGCGGAACCACTGTCTTGTGTCAGGAAGATGGAAAATATAATAAGAACCACTATTCCACCGATGTAAACGATGATCTGGACAGCTGCAAGAAACTGTAGATCCATCCAGAAGTAAAGTGATGCAATTCCAACCAAAGAAAACAATAGCCAGATTGCGCTCCTGAAAATCTTTTTCGCAGTAACTGCCATTAAGCCGAACGTAAGCAAAAACGCAGAAATCACATAAAAAGAAATTACCGATGCATCCATCATTCTACGCCCTCCATCAATTTAGAATCCGGTTTATTCAATGTCTTTATAAATTCTGAACGATCATAAACTGAATGCTCAAAGGTCTGTGCCATTTTTATTGCATCTGTCGGACAAGCCTGAATACATAAATTACACATCGTACATAATTCAAGATGGTAAATAAATGTATCGATGGCTTTTTTCTTTTTCCCTTCAGGAGAAATGTCAAATTTCGTAATGATCTTAATGGTCCCGTTCGGACAAGCCAATTCACATGCTGTACAACCGGTACAACGATGCTCATTGTTATCATTATGTGGCATCACAACTTCACCCTTGAACCGTTCCGGCAAATTAAGCTGGTCGCGATTCTCAGGATAATTCTGAGTAATGATCTCTTTATGATGAGTAAAATAATATCCCGTACGACGCATTCCTATAAGTAATGATCTTACAGAATTGTAAACAGTAGAGATATAATTTCTTAAAAAACTCATTTTTCTTTTTTGTTATTAAAAATACCAACCCATAATTGCAATGATCGTCATCAGAAGCAGATTAAACATTCCTATTGGGAGTAAGTATTTCCATTCTAAATTCAGCAATTGATCAATTCGTAATCTTGGAAAGGTCCATCTGAACCACATGATCACAAAGATCAGAAAGAACGTCTTTCCGAAGAACCAGATCGATGAAGGGATGAAATCCATCAGGTGATTGAATCCCGCCCAGTTGCCAATATGGAACGGCATCCACCCTCCCAAAAACAAAGTTGCTCCTATTGCACATACAATAAATATATTCACATACTCTGCAAGAAAGAACAAGGCGAATCTCATTCCTGAATATTCAGTATGAAATCCTGCTGTTAATTCTGACTCTGCTTCTGCCATATCAAATGGAGCACGATTTGTTTCTGCTGTTACTGCAATTATAAATATTACAAAAGAAATCAAAACAGGAATATGGCCCCTGAATATCCACCAACCGGTTTCCTGACTGGCAATAATTTCAGAGATCTTCAAACTGCCGGTCAATACAACTATACTGATAATTGCTAATCCGGCTGACAATTCATAACTCACGATCTGTGCGCCACTTCGCATTGCGCCCAGAAGTGAATATTTATTGTTACTCGACCAGCCTGCCATTAAAATTCCAATTACAGATATGGATGACACTGCCGTAATGTATAGTACACCAATGTTCAGATCCCATATTTGTGAATTGCGTGCAAAGGGAATAGGTGCCATCAATAACATTGCTCCAAACATTACAATAAATGGAGCAAGGTTGAATAAAAATTTATCAGCACCATTCGGAGTCAGACCTTCTTTCACAACTAACTTTATTGTATCCGCCAAGGTCTGCGCTATACCTTTATATCCAACTCTATTTGGACCAAGTCGGATTTGCATGTAAGCAGAAACTTTTCTTTCCATGAAAACCAAAACCAATCCAAGTACAGCAAACAAAGTCAGAATAAGAATACCAACGATTGTTAATTCTGTCAAAGTCGTAAGCATCGGTGACAAGTGATCGCTCAATGTCCGATGAATTCCTTTCGATATGTTCTCTACACTAATCACTTTATCTGTCAATATCCGGTATTACAAGGTCCAATGAACCCATGATTGCTACTAAGTCTCCAATTTTACTCCCTCTTGTCATATGGTCAAGTGCGGAAAGATTACAAAATCCAGGAGAGTGGAATTTTATTCTGTATGGTGTTGTTGCACCTTCACTAACTATATACACTCCAAAATCACCACGAGCAGTTTCTACATTCGTATAATAATCTCCTTTTGGTAATTTCAAAACAGCTTTTGTTTTTGCCTGAAAATCTCCTTCAGGAATATTATCGATCAACTGATCAATGATTCGCATGGATTCATTCATTTCCTTCATGCGGACTTTATATCTGGCAAAACAATCGCCTTCTGTTTCCAATGCCTCTTCAAAATTCACTTGCGAATAAACATCATATGGAGAAAGCTTCCTTACGTCACAGACAACGCCGGCTGCTCGTGCAACAGGACCACTACACCCATAAGAAATTGCATTCTCTTTAGAGATAACACCAACATCCTTCATTCTTGCCTGGAAGATGGGATTATTGGTTACCATTTCATCGTACTCGCTCAACTTACTTCTGAAAAAAGCCATGAAATCTTTTACGCTCTTTACAAAATCAGGATGGATATCATACATACATCCACCCGGTACCATAAAATTCATCGTTAACCGCGCACCACACGTTTGTTCCATTATATCGTTGATGACTTCACGCTCCCGGAATGCATGAAAGAAAGGCGTAATCGCCCCAACATCCATTGCCATTGCTCCCCACCAAAGTTGATGCGAAGCAATTCTTGTTAATTCATCGAGAAGTACTCTGATATATTGTGCTCGTTGTGGCACTTCGATCTGTAATCCTTTTTCAACAATAAGTGCACAAGCGTGATTATTTATATGTGAGGATAGATAATCCATTCTTGATGTCACATAAATGAACTGACGATACGTGAGACTCTCACACATCTTTTCAATACTTCTGTGAATATATCCTAAATGTGGTTCAACTTTTTTAACCGTTTCGCCATTCAATGTGATCACAAGATGCAAAACACCGTGAGTCGATGGATGTTGTGGCCCCACATTGATGATCAAATCACCCATTTCCGTTGTCCCTACTTCCTGAAACATATGATTAGAGTTTTATCATATTGATTGGATCTTCATAATCTTTGCGCAGTGGAAATCCTACCCAGTCTTCTGAAAGGAATAATCTTCGCAGATCCGGGTGATTAGTAAAATGCACACCAAAAAGATCGTAGGCTTCCCGTTCATTTAATTCAGCAGTTGCCCAGATATTATAAACGCTGTCAATTATTGCATTATTTCTATCCGCAATTTTGGCTTTTACAACAATTGTATGCCGGTGTAAAGTAGATGACAAATGATAAACCATTGTCAGATGCGTTTTCCAATCGACACAGGTAACACAGAACAAATAATCAAATGCCAAATCATTCTCATTTTTCAATGCTTCAGCAAGTTTTCGCCACTCCGCACTATCGATATTCATCGTTGGCCATTGAGTATTTTCCTCAAAGACGGCAGCCGGACAAATAGATAAGAGTTTTTCCTGAATCATCTTTTATTTTCCTGCTTTGACTTTAGCTTGTAATGAAATCAGAGCATGTAGCAATGCTTCCGGTCTTGGAGGACAACCTGCAACATATACATCGACAGGAATTACGTGATCAGCACCTTTTACAACTGAGTAAGTATTATAAAAAAATGGCCCGCCTGAAGTTGCACATGCACCCATGGCAACTACATACTTTGGATCAGGCATTTGATCGTATAATCGTTTTAATACCGGCGCCATTTTATTGACTATGGTTCCGGCAATAATAATAACATCGGCCTGGCGAGGTGTTGCTCTGGCAACTTCAAATCCAAATCTCGACCAATCATATTTAGCAGAAGCTGTTGACATCATTTCAATCGCACAGCAACTTGTTCCAAAAACTAATGGCCAAAGTGAATTTGATCGTGCCCAGTTGATGACGTCATCTAGTTTACTCACCAGAATTCCTCCTCCGGGAGTTGGATGAACTTCTCCGGGAAAGGTCGCTCTTGGGTCCTGTGTTTTTACATCCATTTCAGTGCACCCTTTTTGTGAGCATATAAAAATCCGAGGAATAAAATAAAAAGAAATATTACGATCTCTATTAACGCAGGTAATCCTACCTCCTTCACTACTACTGCCCAAGGATAAAGGAAAACAAGTTCCACATCGAAAATAAGGAAAAGAAGAGCAAACAGATAATATCCAACATTGAATTGCACCCACGATTTACCAATCGTTGGCACTCCACATTCGTAAGCCTGACCTTTTTGTAAATTACTTGATTTTCGTGAAAGCACATTTGATAGCACAATTCCACCTCCTGCAAATGCAAGTCCACAAATAATTAACATCAATAATGAACCTAATCCCATAGGAAAATCACCCCTTATTTAAGCTACCAAACTTAATTGATAGTTTCTTAAAAACCAACGTTTCTTTTCAGGGGTTATTAACAAAATAAATATGTGGTAAAGGGTACGTCGAAAGGAGAAAATTATTAATTGGTCAAGGGTCAAAGGTTAAAGGTCAATGCGAAACACCTTTGACACTTGACCTTTGACCAAATCTTTAACGGAAAACTAAAAAATCCACGTTCAACCCATGATTATATTATCGCGTCAAAACAATGTAGTCGTTGATTAGCTTCTGCAAGAATTCTCTACTTGTTTTTTCATGACTTTGAACATGTAATCGTTCTTGCATTATACTTGAAAGCATCTCAATCGCTTCAGAGTGGGCTTGATTAGGATTCTGGCGGGATTGATCGAGAGCAGATTTTAGTATCAGCATTTCCTTTTCGTTCATATGTACAACTTCTTTATACTGAATCACATGAGTTGACGTGGTCTTCAGATTCTCAATATTTACCAACGTCAGTTTTCGTCCAGGAACAATTTTGACTACAGCGGTATTTGCTAGCATATCACCTAGTCTTTGCGATTTAGTCGTCGAATTGATCATAATAATACCTAAAGTCGTTAATGAAAGGTAGATATCGACTGACCTGAATGCCCACCGAACCAAATAATCTGACAAACGAGCTTCAGTACCGTTTATCTTAACGACTTTCAATCCGACTATCTTTTTACCCCATGATTGACCATTCAATGTGATCTCAGAAATCAAAGCATAAAAAGCAAAAACAAAAAAACTTGAAAGTGTACCGCCTGCTTTTACATATTGGACCGGAAGTACTGAATTTTGAACAATGGAAATCAACAATATGATAATTCCAATGAAAATCAGATCAATAATAAATGCAAGGCCACGCTCATTGATACTTGCCAGATTGTAATCTATCGTAACATTTTGCGCTGTAACAATTTCTAATGACCGCATTTTTTTATTCTAATTATTACTACATTTAACCACACCGATTATTTTTCTAAATGAAAGAAACAAATTTCATCGATCAAAATAAAAAGAAATGGAAGGAACTTGAAGAACTTTTACAAGAAGACCGAAAAGATCCAGACAAACTTAGCAATTTATTTATTCAAGTCAGCGACGACCTTTCATATGCTCGAACTTTTTATCCAAATCGGTTCGTAAGACTATATCTCAACAACATAACACAACAGCTATTTTATTTTTTGTATAAAAATAAATCCGCAAACAGATCAGGTTTTCTTCGTTTCTGGAAAGAAGAACTTCCTGACCTTGTGTATTCAGCACGGAAAGAACTTTTTTTTAGTCTCTGCTTTTTTCTTGTCTCAGTTGCAATTGGTGTTTTTTCTGTTCGCCATGATCCTGCTTTTGCGAATCTTATTCTTGGCGAAAGTTACGTGCAGTCTACTATAGAAAACATCAATAAAGGTGACCCTATGGCTGTATACAAAAAAATGAATAGCATTGACATGTTCTTAGGAATAAGCATCAATAATTTAAGAGTGTCCTTCTTTGTTTTTATTTTCGGAATCCTATATTGCATTGGAACTCTGGGAATGCTCCTCTACAATGGAATAATGCTTGGTGTATTTCAATATTTCTTTATTAACTATGGCCTTTTCAGAGAATCGTTTTTAAGTATCTGGCTTCATGGAACTTTAGAAATTTCCTGCATAATCATTGCCGGTGGTGCCGGCATAACACTCGGAAAAGGTCTTGTATTTCCAGGAACATACAAACGCTCTCAATCTTTTTTCCTTGGAGCAAGAAAAAGCATTAAGATCCTTATCGGAATTGCGCCATTAATTGTGATGGCAGCGATCATAGAAAGTTTTATGACACGGTATACAGAAGCGCCTGATATCATTAAACTTTCAATCATCCTACTCTCAGCAGCATTCATAGTATTCTACTTTGTGATCTTTCCCATACAAAGACACAGAGCAGGGAAAAATGCATATATTCCGGAAAGCAGCTTACAACCGGAAATTGATGAACCCTTTGACTTCAACAGTATCCAAACAACAGGGTCAATATTTATGGAGATCTTTCATGTATTCAAATTGCGTGGTGGAAAAATAGTAAAATGGAGCCTTATTACTTCAATTGCAATTGCCACCTACCTTGTCATTATTTCAAATGACTTAAATACAGATTTCAGGAGTTCTTTCTTTCTTCAATCTGTTTTCAACATCTTTGATTATAGAGAAAACATGAAACTTTTTTTCATTAATGTAATTGCTTTCGGAACATTGTCGTTTTTCTTTCTCAAAGTAATTTCGAACCATATAAACAAAGTATATAGACCAAAAACATTCACCTTCGTCTTCACCATAGTATTTTCATTAGTGATCAATCTGATACTTAAATTCAGCTCTTTTACATCATTAGTAATCTTATTATTGCTAGGTCCTATCCTAATACTTTGGCTCGTAATTACTTTTTATAAAAAGTACGGAATAGTGAATTCATTAAAGCAAGCTTACTACTATTTCAGAAGTGCCAGAGGTAAATCGTATCGGATCTTTTTTGTCGTAGGGTTTACAGCTATGATTATGTTTCTCTTACTACAAACACCTTTATTGGGCTTTTACCTGTCGATCACCAAGTGGAATATCTATGTAACACAAGAGCAACTTACGATCATCACCAATATCTTCAACACAGTTTCTGCTTATTTCTGTTTTTTTATCATCCTCTCCTTCTTTCTATTCGGTAATTTTATTGGCTATTTTACAATACATCAAATTGTTACTGCAGAGAATCTGAAGAGCAAGATAATTTCCTTAAAACCTAACCAATCGCTTAAGAGATGAAAAAACTTTTCTTTCTTATAGCAATGGCATTTTCGCTCATCAGTTATGCAGCCGATACATCCAAATTGCCTGAACCTTTTTTTAATCGAGTGGATTACAAAAAAGCTTCAGACGGGTTTAAATACAAAGAACCATTACCACTTATTAAAACAGAAACGAAAAATAACAGGAGAATAAACTGGGAATGGTTAAAATATCCTAGTTACGCTATTGTTATTATCGCTTTTGTTTTTCTGATCTACAAATTAATTCACTATTTTTATTCTCCTGACAACAGGAAATTAAAGAATTCAGTAGTTGATTTCCAACAAATAGAAGAAGAACCGTCGATTGAATCTAACCTTGAAGCCATTCTCGATCTGGCATTAAATGAAAACAATTTCAGAGAAGCAATAAGAATCTCTTATCTTATTTCGATAAGAAATCTGAACGAAAATCATATTATTACCTATACAATAAATAAGACAAATTTTGAATATGTTTCCGAAGTCGGCGGCCATCCGGCATTTCCACTTTTCAGGGACCTGACAATAACTTTTGAGAGAATCTGGTTTGGAGATGTTTTTGCAAACGAATCAACCTTCAACTCATACCGTGCAAAATACATTGCATTAAACGATATCATTGTTTCGGACAGGAAAACGCAAGCTTCCGAATGAAATCAAAAATCCTAAATCAACTGCTCATCGTTTTAAGTGCAACTATTGTTATAGCTGCCGGATACTACTTTTCCAAAAGAGATTCCTGGGATAAAAAATATTCAAGCACTGAAAAAAATCCATTTGATACGTATATAATTCATGAATTACTATTTAGCAAATTCAATTCAAAAACAAATCGTGATTTCAAATCAATTGCAGATTCTTCCTTAAAAGATTTCTATCAAAGCGGACTTACCTACGTTTGTATTGGCCGACAAGTCTTTCTCGATTCTGCTGATCAGGCAAGTATGCTTTCATTCGTAGGGCAAGGAAATACAGCATTTATTTCGACGGACTATTTGCCTTATTTCTTGAACGATTTTCAATTTACAAAAGAAACCACTTATCAGGATGATCAGAATCAGGATGTTTTTATAGATCAATTTCCAACCGCTGAAAGTTCAGTATTAAAAGTAAAACCCGAGGGATTTAAAGACTCACTTAACTTCCCAAACGTTAACAATAATCAGGTAATTTTGGATACCTATAGTTATCTTGAATCCAATTATGGGCTAAATGAAAGAGTTAACGTTCTAGGATATGTAAACACGAATCACATTAACTTCTTTTCTTACAATTATGGCAAAGGAAAATTCATTATTCATACCACACCTCAGATGTTTACCAATTATGCATTAAGCAGGGAAGAAAATCTTGCTTACGCAGAATTTGTGTTCTCGCATCTGGACCCCAAGACCGGAATCTTCTGGGATGAATTAAACAAATCGTACCATTTTAAATACAACCAACAAAACAACCAAATAGAAGAAGAAAGCCCTTTACGGTATATCCTTTCGCAACCAAGTTTAAGATATGCTTGGTACCTTTCTCTTGGCTTACTTATCTTATATATGATCTTTGCAGGGAAAAGAAGACAGCGTCCGATTCCTGTACTTGAAAAATTGCAAAACACATCTTTGGAATTTATAAAGACAGTTGGAAAACTATATTACGCAGAAAGAGACCACAGAGGTATTTGCATGCATAAAATGAAACTCTACAACAATTTTTTAAGGGCCCGGTATTCAATAAATGCAAATACAATAACTGATGAACTCAAGGAGCGAATCTCTATCGTCTCAGGTGTTAGTCAGGAAAATATCAATAAGATCTACTCAAGTTATTATTGGATTGACAAACAAATAGATCTTACAGATCACGAGCTGATCGAATTCGTTTCGGCGATAAACAACTTTTACAAACAATGTAAATAACATATGGAAAATTCAACAGAAGAAAATTTGCCGGGAAATAATCCTGCAGAAATCGAACAAGTCGACAATGAGTTGGTTCAATTTAGCAGTTCAATATTGAATCTGAAAAAGGAAATTCATAAGATAATTGTTGGGCAAGACGAAGTGATCGACCTCATGCTGGCCGGTTTACTCAGTAGCGGACATGTTCTGCTGGAAGGCGTACCCGGAATTGCAAAAACACTTATTGCAAAACTTCTTGCAAAAACATTGTCAGTAGATTTTTCAAGGATCCAGTTCACTCCTGACCTCATGCCAACGGATGTAACAGGGACAACTGTCTTCAATATGCAAAAATCCGAATTCACCTTCAACAAGGGCCCCATCTTTTCCAACTTTGTTCTGATCGATGAAATCAATCGCGCCCCGGCAAAAACACAGGCTGCTCTGTTTGAAGTAATGGAAGAAAGACAGATCTCCATTGATGGTAAGACGCACCATCTTGAATTCCCATTCTTCGTTATTGCCACACAGAATCCGATTGAACAGGAAGGAACATACAAGCTCCCTGAAGCACAGCTGGACAGATTCATTTTCAGGATAAAAATGAAATACCCTTCTCTGGAAAATGAAAAAGATATTCTCAAACGATTTAGCGAAGACTTTTCGCTTTCATCAATTTCTAATGTAAATCCGATTCTTTCTTCTGCAGATCTTGCATCGTTTAAAACGATCATTAAGAAGATTCATATCAAAGACGAACTAATCGACTATATAGCAAAGATCACACACGCCACAAGAAATCATGGCAGTATATTTCTAGGAGCTTCGCCCAGAGCTTCACTTGCAATATTGCGAAGTTCAAAAGCGCTGGCTGCTTTAAGCGGCAGAAACTTCGTAACTCCTGACGACATCAGACGTGTCGCCAATCCTGTAATGAATCACAGGATCATTTTAAATCCGGAAAAAGAAATGGAAGGAGTTACAGCAGACGACATCATTTCTGAGATCTCATTAAGCATAGAGGTGCCGAGGTGAGAAACATATTCAAAGATATCTATCTTCCAATTCGCTTCTTCATTTGGGGAAGTGCAATTGTTATGCTTTTTATCAGCTGTTATGCATTTCCTTTTCTACTGATTCCATCAGAAATTTTATTGCTCTTATTTTTAGCTTTAGCAACTACGGATGGAATCACATTGAATCGCATAAAAAATAATTTTACTTGTTCAAGAAAAACATCTAAGCTATTCAATCTCGGCGATGAAAATCCGGTAGAAATTAGTATTCAGAACAAATCAAATCTCAAAATAAATTGCGTTATGATCGACGAGATCCCTATTCAGTTTCAAAGAAGGGATTTTGAATTCAAAATAGTGCTCAATGCAAATGAAAAGCAAACAATAAAATATGAACTCAGACCAACCTATAGAGGAGCATATCATTTTGGCAAGATCAATTTGTACATTTCCACATTCCTTGGGCTGATTCAATATCGAATTACTTTCAATGAATCGACTACAGTGCCTGTATATCCATCTATACTGCAAATGAAAAATATGGAAATGAGAGCCATGTCGAAGATCTCACAATTTAAAGGCATCAAAAAACTTCGTCGTATTGGACACAGCTATGAATTCGAACAAATAAAAAACTACAACTCAGGTGATGACTATAGAAGCATTAACTGGAAAGCAACAGGTCGGAAATCCGAGTTGATGGTCAATCAGTATGAAGACGAACGTTCTCAACAGATCTACTTTTTAATTGACAAAAGCAGAAGTATGAGATTGCCTTTTCATGATATGAGCTTATTGGATTATTCAATCAACACTTCGCTTGTGATGGCAAATATTGCTTTGAAAAAACAAGACAAAGCCGGATTGATCACTTTCTCTTCTACGATGGAAACGATGATAAAAGCTGAAAAAACAACTTCGCAATTGAGTAAAATCCTAAATTCGCTTTATAGAGAGAAAGAAAGCAAGACTGAAGCAAATTACGAAATACTTTACAGCAGTATACGCAACAGTATTCGTATTCGGAGTCTTTTGATTCTTTTCACAAATTTCGAAAGTACTTATGCGATGGAGAGAGTTCTGCCTGTTTTAAGGAAACTTAGCCGATTCCATTTGCTTGTTGTCGTTTTTTTTGAGAACTCTGAATTGAAAGAGTTTTCTGCCCAAGACCCGCAAAAGATCAGCGACATTTATCTTCAAACTATAGCAGGAAAATTCATTAGTGAAAAGGAACAAATTGTTGCACAACTTAAAGTTTACGGGATTCAATCTATTTTGACTGATCCAAAAAATCTCTCATTAAATTTACTCAACAAATACCTTGAACTAAAATCAAGAGGAATGATCTGAAAAACTTCACCCCCTTGATTTTAGCATATTCTGAATTACCTCATTGCTGCCATAACAATAGCAAATATAAATATCAGTAAATAAAAACTGATACCAATTATAGCAATTATACCAACAAATTTGAAATTCGATTTTAAATTCTTCAATGCTTCCGTGACAAGTTCACTACTTTTAGAATTGGCTGCTTCAATAGCATTTGTTGAAAATCGATACAAACTGAGACAAGGAATAAAATAGAGAACGGCAATCAATAAATAAATAAAGGTCAACACCCCTCCTAACCCTGCCATAGGAATAGGCGTTCCTGACATAGAAGAAATAGTATCGAATAAACTTGCTGCAAACAAGCCCACAAGAGCTATTAGTCCGCAAAAAATAAATCCCAAAATAGCAAGGAACTTTCCCCATTTCCCGGCTTGACGAAGGTAATCCAGCCCTTCGAAATTTACTCCTACATCAACCGAACCCGATTTAATGTTGTCGTCTAAATAATTATTTTCCATTTTGTGTGATTTTTGTGGATGAAAATATAAAGTTTTCCAACGTTAAGAAAAATTATTTACAACTTCAAAGCAATTTTAAATTATTAAAATAAATTTAGTTGAAAGAAGATCAAGTTCTATTGATCCGCCTTAAATTTCATTGATATAGAATTCACACAGTAACGCACTCCGGTTTCTGTCGGACCATCATCAAAAATATGGCCCAGATGTGAACCACAATTTGCACACATGATCTCTGTTCTGATCATCCCAAATGACACATCACGTTTTTGAATGATCTTCCCACCTTCTATTTCTTTATCGAAAGATGGCCATCCGCACCCGGAATCAAATTTCATATCGGATGTAAATAATTCATTTCCGCAAGCTGCGCAGAGGTAAAGTCCTTTCTCCTTATTTAAGTACAATTGTCCGGTAAACGGAGCTTCAGTTCCTTTTTCCCGCAACACACGATATTGTTCGGGTGTCAGTTCTTTTTTCCATTGGTCGTTTGGTTTGTCCATTTTCTTTGGGTAAGTGGTAATTGGTAATTGGTAAGTAGCACTACATTCTATATTTCGAGAGGCGTACTTTAGTAATTGTAATTTGGCAAACGTAATTCGCAACATGTAAGCGAAACCCACTTTGCGGTTAGCGAAATCATTTCTTAAGGACCTGTCTGCAACGTTGTGCATAGTCCGGCTTCTTCATGATTCTACTTAACAATGACCAAAAGCCACGACCGTAATCAACATATATTTCACCGCCTTTGTGAATTTTTCTTGTGGAAGAAATATATACTTTCTTGCCTTCAACAATGTACTCACAATTGTTTCGCATCCCTTCTGCTCTGGCAAAGCCTCTTGCATCATTGGCATATCGGCCAATAACTTTTTTATCATGCAAAGCATCGACAGCCCAACGTGAATTGATCTTAAAGATATAAGGATTATATCCATCTTCATCCTTCACTTCCTTCCATTTTACCAACCTGCCTTTGTATTCTACGATCTTGGTTTTTGCCGGAATATCAACGCTGGTAAAAATCCCTTTTCCGGCCCCGGGGATGATTGATTTTTTAATTTTAAGTTTCTTTTCCAATAACGCCATATGATTTGAATTCGAGCGGCAAATTGGGGATTTTTTTGGTAGAGGTCAAGGGTTTTTCAAATGGGGGCCTGTTTTAGTTTAAAGGTTCAGAGGTTTCAGGTTCAGTACGATTGTAGGTGTTAATTATTCTCTTATATTTATTAAACCTTTTCCTTTTCCTTTCATCGAACAAAACCTTAAGCCTGCATTCCTTTAACCTTAAATTAGTACTGACCCCACCGACAATTTCATGACAATTTCAATATGCCCCTACCTCCAAAATGAATATTTTTACCTCCAATATTTAATATAAAAATAATATTTGATTACCTCTGCACTCGATTCTATTCACCTAAACAAAAACAAATCACATCAACAATGTCTAAATTGATTTACACAAAATTGTCAGTAATAGCTTTTTTATTGCTATTTACCCAGTATTCAAATGCTCAACAATGGGGAAATTACACCCTTTATAGTGTAAGTAATAGTACAGCAGCTTATCTGATTGATACTAATAGCACCGTTTATAACACGTGGACTTTCGGGTCAAGTGCAAGGACAGGGTATTCTTCTTACTTATTACCCGGAGGTGATTTAGTAAGAACAGTATCCCGATCAGGAAATAGTTTTAACGGCGGTGGTATGACTGGTCAATTTCAAAAATATGATTTTGCCGGAAATTTGACATGGGATTTCGTATACTCTACTTCAACTTATTGCATGCATCACGACATTTGCCCGTTACCGAATGGGAACGTCTTATTGATTGCGTACGAATCAAAAACAGCTGCAGAGGCAACAGCTGCAGGCTCAAGTTCAAATATTATTATCTGGTCAGAAAAAATTGTTGAAGTGCAGCAAACTGGACCGACTACAGGAAATATTGTCTGGGAATGGCATCTTTGGGATCATCTGGTTCAAGATGTTGATCCGGCAAAAGCAAATTATCAGACTTCAATTGTCGATCACCCTGAATTGCTAAACATCAATTACCAGACACAGCGTGACTGGATCCATATGAATGGAATTGACTACAATCCTATGCTTAACCAAATAGTTGTAAGCTCTCATAATCTTGATCAATGGTTTGTAATTGATCACAGCACAACTACAGCTGAAGCTGCAACTCATTCGGGGGGTAATTCAGGAAAAGGTGGAGACTTCTTATATCGTTATGGAAATCCGGATTCTTACAATGCTGCAGGATCAACCGTATTGAACGTTACTCATGATGCACACTGGATTCCTGAAGGGGTACCAAATGCAGGTTATATTGTTGGTTTTAATAACAGAGGTGTTTCAAACAATCAATCTTCCGTTGATCAAATCAATCCGCCATTAAACGTTTATAATTACGACATCACACCCGGTCAAGCCTACCTTCCGCTTAATTACGATTTAAGACATGCCTGCAATGGATATAGTAGCAACATGGGTAACTCACAGCAATTACCAAATGGCAATATGCTCGTTTGCATGGCTACTTCAGGCTTAATATACGAAACTGATCCTGCAGGAACAACGATTTGGTCCAAGACTGCAAGTGGAAGCGTTGCGCAGGCATTTCGATACGATGAATGCTATGTTCTGAATCCTCCACCGGCTATTCCGACAGTTTCACAAATTGTTGATACGCTGGTTTCAACTGAAGCGACCACATATCAATGGTATTTCAACGGACAACAAATTCCCGGAGCGACAGAACAAACTTATTTGCCTACTCAAGAAGGCATTTATCTCGTGCGTATCACTGATGTAAATGGATGTGTAAACCAGTATTCTCCGGAAATTGATTTCGTTTTCTCATCAACAAGTATCTCTCAAAACAATCTTGATTCAAAAGTATCTGTTTTTCCAAACCCAACGAATGGAATTATTCATATCGACAATTCCATATTCAAAGGAAGATCGTATGATACCTATTTGTATGACCAATTCGGTAAATTAGTTTTGAAGTCGAAAAATAATACAGAACTAGATCTATCTGCTTTTGAAAATGGTGTATACTTTATTACAATCATCTCGGAAACTGGAACCGTTTCAAAAAAGATCTCTTTAATTCGTTAATGTCAAAATAACAATTCCAATGAAAAAGTTAATTAGCACATTGTTGCTTCTAGTTATAATTACAATCAGTGCTACTGCAAAAAAGGTCAAGTTTGCTGTTGATATGACAGGGCAATTAGTAAATACTACAGGAATACATTGCAGTGGAGACTTCCAAACTATTGCAGGCTTTCCAGGCGGTGATTGGGCATCAAATACAACTACGCTTACACAGGAAGGCTCAACAGAAATATATAGCATCGTTGTCGACATCCCTGCATTTGCAAAATACGAATACAAATTCCTGAACGGCGATCAATTTTATGAAGCCGAATTTGTTCCTATTGAATCCCGCGTCGGTTATAACTTCAACGATAATCGCTGGATCTATGTTGATTCACTTGCAAATGACACGACATTCGTTGGAGCAATTTTATTCGCAGGAAATGCTCCTGCAGGAAATTTTCTAGTACGCTTCCTTGTAGATACTCAAACATTACCTTCTTTTGATCCGGCCGGAATGCATGTTGCAGGTAATTTTCAAAACTGGGATCCTACAACAACTTACCTTTATAGCTTTGCTACTAACGTACATGAAATAATTTCTTACGTACCAACTGGAACCTATGAATTCAAATTCTATAATGGAAATACAATTGGAACGGCTGAATCGGTTCCGGCTATTTGCGCAGTCAATACAAACCGCGAACTAACAGTTGACAAAGATACTGTTCTTACAGCATTCTGTTTTGCCAGTTGCACAGCTTGTTTAGTTGGAATTGAAGAAAATGAAATTCTTGCAGGTGTTGAGCTATTCCCAAATCCGGCTGAAGATTTCACAATGATCACTTTTTCTGACAATAACTTATCATACACTATTTCGGTATTCGATATTACAGGAAGAAAAGTATCAACTTATTTCACTGAGAATAAAAATTCAGTGCGAATAGAAACTGAAATCCTGAACAAAGGAATATATTTCGTAAATGCAGTTGCAAGTAACAACAAATCCTATTCGGGAAAACTTATTATCAATTAAAATGAAAATCAAACTCAAAGCAATTTTGTTGCTTCTTATATGTTTGATCATTAAAAAGTCTGTTGTGGCCCAACAGACTTTTTATGATTTAAACACTATCCAAACTATAGAGATCTTTTTCTCTCAGCCAAACTGGGATTATCAGATGGACACTGCAAAACATGGTTCTGAAGATTTTATTATGGCTGACGTTGTAACAGTAAACGGAATCAGTTATGATAGTGTCGGAGTCAAATACAAAGGCAATAGTTCCTATGATTCCACATACATTAAAAACCCAATGCACATTGAGTTGGATGCTTACAAAAAACAATCATATGAAGGCTACAAGGACATTAAACTTGGCAATGGATACGCCGACCCAAGCCTGATTCGCGAACCCCTTGCCTATTCTATTTTATCAAATTATGCCGATTGTCCAAAAGCTAATTTCGCTAAAGTGTTTATCAATGGGAACTACATCGGACTTTACAGCAATGCAGAGAGCATTAACAAAGATTTTTGTTCTAACCACTTCTATTCTTCGAAAAACACATTGTTAAAATGCAATCCTATTGTAAATCCCGGACCAACTACAAAGAGTAATCTACGATACATAACCGGCGCAGACAGTTCGGGTTACAGCAATTATTACGAAGTAAAATCTGATTATGGATGGAATGACCTGGTCGCACTATGTGACTCCGTTACAAACAATCCTTCTTCGCTAGCAAATGTCATTGATATTGATCGTGCGATCTGGATGCTTGCGTTCAATAATGTTTTAGTAAACCTCGACTCTTATAGTGGTGTCTTTGCACAAAATTATTATTTATATAAAGATCATAATGGTCGCTTCAATCCTATCATCTGGGACCTCAATATGTGCTTTGGCGGCTTTCCATTTTCTGGAGCCGGTCCTACCGGTATGGGTCCTCTTACATTAGCAACTATTCACGAACTGGATCCTGAACTGCATTCTACCGATCCATACTGGCCACTGATCAACGACATCATGAACGACCCTACTTATAAAAGAATGTACGTCGCGCATATGAAGACGATCTTAAACGAGTTTCTTCAATCAGGCGCATACGAAACACTGGCAGCACAATTTCAAAGTCTGATAAATACTGATGCAATTGCCGACACAAATAAATTCTTTACAGATACAGACTTTCAAAATTCTATGACGACAGCAGTATCTGTTGGCAGCTATTATGTTCCGGGCATAAAAACAATTATGGACGACAGAGCCGCATTCCTTCCTTCAAGTGCAATACTTACAGGCACTCCTCCTGAAATTTCCGGTGTATTGGTCGACAACACGTCTCCGTCAATGAGCAGCACTGTAAACATAACAGCAACTGTAACAAATTACAACCCCGGAAGTGTGTTTCTCAACTATCGCAGTCTTTCAAGTGACAAATTTACAAGAGTTTTAATGTATGATGACGGTGCACATAATGATGGCGGAGCTGCAGACAATTTATTTGGTGCTTCAATTGTTATCAATTCCGCACTTACACAATATTATATTTATGCTGAAAATATCAGCGACGGAAAATTTTCTCCTGAACGTGCAGAGCATGAATTTTACACTATCCTTACCAATCTTCCAACCGCTCAACCGGGCGAGATTGTTATCAACGAACTATTGCCTTTGAATCAAACAGATACTGTAGATGAAAACGGCAAATATGAAGACTGGATAGAATTTTACAACCGCACTTCTTCGCCTTTAAGTATGTTTGGTTTGTATCTTACTGATGACATTACAAATCCAACAAAATTTGCTTTCCCTGAAAATAGTTTCATTCCTGCGAATGGGTACCTGATCGTATTTGCCGATGAAGATGCAACAACAACTTCATACATCCATTGCAATTTCAAATTATCTGCAAATGGTGAAACCATCATGCTGAGCAATCAATCAGGAGCTGTTCTCGATAGCATTACTTTTGGAGTTCCGGTTGCTGACGTAGCTTATGGCAGATGTCCAAATGGCACAGGGCCATTTCAGACGCTTGTTTCCACTACATTCAGCTCAATGAACTGTCCGGTTGGAATTGATGAAAATGAATTTACAGATACCGGACTTGAAGTATTTCCGAATCCTGCAAATGAAAGTATACATCTTCGTATTTCAAAGATCAACAACATTGATGAAATTAAATTCACTGTAAAAAACATTCAAGGCGAATTGATCTATTCAGGGAAAATTGAAAATGAAATTTCATTAAATACAACTGAATGGGCACAAGGGATGTATTTCATTCAATGCGGGAAAAGTGTTCGAAAAGTTGCAATCATTAAGTAATTTTATGTGCTATTTTTATCCTGATGATCTCTATGTTTTAAAAAATATCTCCCGCTGATTGACGCAGATTTTCGCAGAACCTCACAGAACCTCGCAGAAAATTGACAATAAAAAAGCCGACCCAATGGGTCGGCTTTTTTTAAGACCAGTTATTTTACCTCTTGATAAATGTCAATGAATGCGACTCAGCATCAGTACTTATTTGAACCATGTATAAACCGGATTCAAATGATGAAATATCAATTGATTTAATGTCCGTATTTGCATTTTTCAAAGTAGAATGCACCATTTGTCCAAGCGAATTGTAGATTCGAATTGCTGATTCTTTCTCACGATTGAAATCAGTTACAATAGATATTTCATTGCTCGAAGGATTCGGGAACAGATATACTCCATGAGAAGCAATTCCACTCACTGTATTGCGACCAAATTGACAATTGATCGTATCCACCATGATTGCATCGAAGTTCTCACAACCATTCAAATCAGTAACCAAAACCGAATAGACTCCTTCATTGGAAACTGTCAGTTCACTGAGAGTTGAATTATCAGACCATAAGTAAGAAGCAAAACCTGCTCCTGCTTGTAATGTAATTGATGAACCAAAACAAATCACAGTATCATTTCCAAGATCAACAACAGGCAATGGGAAATCATAACCGATTGTTACAGTTACATAATCAGGGCATCCGTTATAATCCGAAACTTCAACAACATATGTACCCGGACTTAAATTGTTAACCAAAGCTGTTGTCGCTCCACCCGGCTGCCATTCGTAGAAATATGGTGCAATACCTCCTGAACCAACAACTTCTGCAGTACCATCTTCGCCATTTTCACATGTTGCATTTGACGATGACACCAATGTCCCTACAATACCGGCTGAATTATTTACAATTCCTGACAAGCTAACAGCACATCCACTCACATTATCTGTGATTGTTACATTGTATGATCCTGCAGTCAAACCTGTCGCAATGCTATCGGTACTTACAGCAGGACTCCATTGGAAATCGAAATCACCACTACCACCAGATGTACTTACAGTAGCACTACCATCTGCAGCGCTACAAGTTGCAGGAGTTGTGACCATATTTGCTGTAAACCCTGAACCGCCATTAATTGTGAAAGGTGTTTCATTTGAACAATGATTGCTGTCAGTGACAGTCAGAATGTAATCGTCGGGATTAAGTCCTGAAATCGATGAGCCACTCGATGGTGGCGTAGTATTCCATGAATAAGTATACGGCGTTACTCCACCGGAAACTACAGCAGTTGCACTCCCTGCAGCACCTGAACAACTCGCATCAACAGTGGTTAACACAACATCAATTGCAGGTGGCTCCGTGATCTCGAAGGTGTAGGAAAGATTACATCCACTTGCATCGGCAGCCATTACTGTATATGTCCCGGCAGTCAAGTGAGTAACATTCGGAGTCGTAAATTCACCCGGCGTCCAGATATACTCATATGTACCAGGTACCCCAATTGAAATTCCGGCACTTCCATTGTGGCCTCCATTACAAGTAACATTACGACTAGTTGTAGTTGCATTTAGACTTGAAAGGAAGATTGCATATGAGAATGATTGAACACCATTTGTAGGGCATGCATTGTCACGAACAGTTACAGTAAAGATGTATGGAAGCGTTCGCACATCAGTAGAATCCGGCGTCCAGCAGAAATGTCCTATTGGATGTTGCAACGTACTATCAACGGTAAACGTCCCGTCAGGAATTCCATTATTCCAAGTCACTGTCAGTGAATCAGGATTATCAACATCACTCGACAATACATCAAAACAGATCTGTCCGTTAAGACAGACATTCATTGTAAAATCCGTAGTGCCATTTATTCCACTTGCAAGCGGAAGATTATTACTGCAAGCAATAGTATACACTTGTATGTCTCGCATTACAGTCCCAATCAAAATACCATTTCTGTATTCTTCTATTCTTACAGCAATCACTGCAACCTCTGATGCAGTTGGATGCATGAATACATCACCACTTACAGGATCAATAGAAATTGCCGGTGAAGAAGAAAGTGGATTAGTCAGCGAATAACCGCCATCATATGTGACATCTGTATTCTGAGCATCTCTCGGGGTAATGAATGAATACACCAACGAATCACCGTCAACATCTAACCCACCATGGTTATAATAATTGTTTTGACCAATACATTCGAAAGCAATTGGAATGTTTGAAAATATCGGAGAATTGTTTGGCGACAACATATTGTTCAGATTGGCCTCAATGTACATATTGTAGCTGTCTGGATTTACCAATGTAGTGATCGCTGCATTTCTGCAACATTCAGTCGCGCTGAAATTCCAATCAGGACACTGAGCATTTAAAGTTACAATACCTGTGTACTCCCATTCCTGAATTCCTGTAGCAGTTCCACCATCGCAGGTCGTCAATGTTCCCGGACAAACTTGTGTGATCTGTTGTCCTGTTCCCGGTGTCGGAAGCAAGGTAGCAGAACTAAATAATCCACATGACGCAGAACCATAATTCAGGAAAATAGAAGTTTGAGCATCAATACCAATACAATCTCTGTAAAAAGTGTAAGTGATCAAATACTGATTGTTGCCAAGATACTGATAAGTCAGATCGGCACCGGCCATATGTGTTGCATTAACTCTTTCTATTGAAAAGAAAAAGTAACAATAATGGCAATAAAAAAAGTCAATAGTTTTCTGCTGAGAGAAGTAGTTTTTGTTTTCATTTTACGTTTAATTAAAATTATAACTATAGGGAGAGGGTAATGATAAATTGAAAGCTATAACTTTTTCTTTAATCTTAAAAATTAACAAAGGGGTTTTATGCTAAAATGGGATTTTTGAGGGTAAAAGGGGGTTCAGGAGGTTAAGTTGTTTAAGGGGGTTAAGGGGGTTAAGGGGTTTAAAGGGTAGAAAGGGTAAAAAGGGTAGAAAAGGTAGAAAAGGTTTAAAGGGTTTAAAGGGTTTAAAGGGTTTAAAATATCCGGGAAATTATGGATTACAAAAATAAAAATCAAATAACAACTTCTTGAATACTGAATATTCAATCACGCACTTCAACACCTTAAACTAATTAAACAATTTAAACTTCTTAAACTCTTTAATCGTCTTAAACTCTTTAAACTTTTTAAACCATTTTCTTTAAATCAAAACTGTATCAACCCTAGATCCGTCAAACTATCTGCACCAACAACAACATTACTAAAACAAGTATCCTGATAAATTGTATCGGGAATAATGCAAACTGTATATACGCCTGCAGGCACACCGCCGATTAAAAAATTTCCTGATGAATTGATTGTTGTTGAAAATGTATCAGAGCCCAAAAAAGCATAAGCAATCCCTTGAAACACGGGTGAAGTTGATCCACTAATGCTGCCGTCTATACCAATCGTTACACAATGAATAACTGGCTTCAAATGAAAAACACCATTCCCTTGTTCAACTACAGAACGATTAGCATCAAAGTCCAACAGTACTACATTTGTTGTTCCTCCAATGATTTCTTTATGGATCTGTAACTTCAATCCACTTTCAGAACCACTAGGGATTACCAGAGGGTAAGTCACACCATTTTTTGTGACAGTATTATTTGCACCAAGAATCAATCGGATTTGAGAGACATTTCCTGCCGGCAATGTTGATGTTGCTATGAGTGTATCCAATCCATTTGAATATTGCAAAAGGTCATATCTTCCTGGATTAGGAACATTGATAGAAATCCAACCATTCGTCTGACTTGAATGCACTTCTACTCCAACAATTTCAACTATCACAGAATCGTACACAGCCGGAGCATCCGTTAATCGGACCTGCAATGTACCTTCATAGGTCACCGTTTCAACTGTTTCTTTTTTACATGCGGAATAAACGATTGCTACTACTGCAGCAAAAAGGATCAAGATCTTTTTCATCCAGCAAATTTAGTTCTTTTTGAAATTCAATTTGGAGAATTTAAATTTTAATGTCTCATTCTTGCCATTGAAAGAAATAACTTCATTCAGACTTCAAGAAGGTTGCTTTATATCGATAAAAATTGAAAAGCAATAAAAACTTAAAAAAGCCTGAAAGTCTCAATTAGCGAGGCTTTCAGGCGACTATAACAATTATTGTTTTATTATTCTCTGACTTTTTGAAGCCTGTCCGTCTGAAAAACGAATGATATAAATTCCATTTGGAAGATCTGATAGTGAAAAAGATTCTATCCTTCCGGCTTCTGTTACAACAGAAAACTGCTTCACCATTGCACCTGTCAGACTCATCAAACCAATCTGCCAGTTCTTCGATGAATTGAATTTGATTTTCAGATCGTCCTGCACCATACTATTCAAGATCTTTGCTTGCGTTTCAGAAATTGAATTGATCCCTGATGTACCAAGTACAGTAATTCGTCCGATCATTCCCATTGACTCATGGATGGAACAAATATATTCATACTCACCTTCAACTGTCACCTGATACATGAACATTTGATTGGCCGTATTAATTGGCGCATCCCAAGATGCTGCACCGACAGGAATATTTGTTGATGTTGTGGTGTGGGTTCCTGCACTTAACATCCACATAATAGTATCTCCGACATTCACGGTAATGTTGGCCGGATTAAAAACAAAGTTCTCTACTCCCACCATCACCATAGATGCGGAAGAGATTTTACTCATTGAAATGAGTATGATAAATAATGCGTAAGTAATTTTTTTCATGTTTTTTATTTTAGGGAATTGATTAAAATTTTGTGCAATAGTGCACCACATTGAATTAACAGAACAAAGGTTCTCAAAAGGTAAATGTCAACCCAACCAATATTGCTGGAACGGTATAAAAGGCCTCTGAAACGGACTTTAAATGTTAAATAATGTCCAAAATGCAAATTTAACCCGAAGATCACTAAAATTTGAGCCACGAATTCACGAATAAAAAATAATTCATTCGTGCATTCGTGGCAATAAATTTTAGTGAACTTCGTGTTGAAATTTTAGCCACGAATTCACGAATAAAAAAAATAATTCATTCGTGAATTCGTGGCAAAAAATTTTAGAGAACTTCGTGTTGAAATTTTCAAATATTAAACTACCTCATGTAGGTTATTCCAAAAACCGCTCCCGTTCCTCTATCGTCGGCACTCTGCAAGTTTCACGTTTTCCAAACCATTTATACCTGTTCCTTGCTACAAGACCATAAATAGAATTGCTTAGAAAAAGCGGCAAAATACTGAACGCATACAACCAGCTAAAAGGGGCCTTCATCATTTTTGCAATTCGCAACACAGCTTTTGATCTGGAAAAAAGTTCTCCATCTTCCAGATAATAAATTGTCATGGCATCTCCTTTCGGAATTTCAGGGAATCGTGAAAGAATTTCTTTTCCGGCAGGATCCTGATTTGAAACAAAGCGAAAGATCTTCTTCTTGTCTCTTCGAATTATGAAATCGACAAAACCATTGCAAAGATTACAGACACCATCAAAGATGATCACATTATTCATAACACAAATCTAATTCTATTGAAATGACGATTGCACAATATACAAAATCCGAAGGGGGCGCTTTAATGTAGAAAAACCTCGAAAATCTGTCAATAAATGGCCTAAAACGCACTCGTAAAATCTAAATCCGTTCATCTTCAACCACCTACCCCGAAACCATATTTTTTCCACCATTTCTTTGATTTTCTGAAAAAAAATCTACCTTTGCCGTCCCTAAAGATGGCCCGTTCGTCTAGGGGTTAGGACATCTCCCTTTCACGGAGGAAACGCGGGTTCGATTCCCGCACGGGCTACTAAACCCTTACTTATCTTATTGATTTGTAAGGGTTTTGTTTTTTGACATTCACCTAATGCAACTAGAAAAGACCTTCATTTCAAAAAGTGAATTGTAGCAAACTGGTTTCAAACCTATCTTCGGGTTTATGCACGCAGTAGTGATTCTGCTACCACTCAGTATTAGTTGACCGAATAAATCACAATCTTTCTCAAATAAGATTTTTTGAACTCCGGATAAAGCCATACCGAGGGGTAAAATTTCGCATCGCGCACAACTTTGCCCATGAAGTAATCCGTCGCTATCGTTTTTTTCACAAAGCAATTGTTATTCAGAAATGAAAACATACTGTCCGTCCATGCAGCTCCGCGATCGACGTAAGCCTTACTTACAAAAACATCATCGATAATAATATCTGTTGCACTAAGATGACCGATCGTCTCTGCAAATGACTGCCCTTTGAATCCAACATACGGATTCAACCAGCCGTATGAATAATAATTTCTGTTCGTGAACGAAAGATAATATAGCGGCATTCCAACTACTGATCTGTCATTGCCCTGTATAGCCGCAGAAACTTCTCTATTTAATTGTTCAAACTCTTTCTTCGAATTGATCTTGACTTGAATGCCGGTGAAGTTAATGCAAAGAAATAAAAACATAATGCCGATAATATACACTACTCTCTTCTCTTTTTGTTGAGCCAGAATAAAATTGATAGCGTATGCAAGAAGAATCGCAACGAGCGGATAGATCACAATGAGATAATTTCCATAGCTTCCTGAAAGAAGTGTCAGAATTAATCCCGCACAAATAATTGCGATCACAAAAATAGTAAAGACCTTTTTTTCACCTGAAGCTTCGGTTCTCTTTCTGAAATATAGAAATGCACCGATTGCAATTAACAGAAACATCAATGAAACCGGACGCGATAAAATTGTATCGTCACACAGCTTGTTATAAAAGAACCATGGCAATAAGATTACCTGATTCAATCCCCTCATGATCGGTGGACTCTGGAACTTTAGGAAATTACCGCCACCGACCGATTCTGCATAAATAGCAGGCGCAGTAAGTATGTGATAAAACCAGAACATAATGCACAGTGAAATTCCTCCATACAAAATTGTGTTCAGGCTGATAATATTTTTCCGTTCGTAAATAAGGTACAGGATCCCGAATGTCCCCGGAATAACGATACACGATGAATGCACAAGGATGCACGGCAGCGTTGAAAGCACTGCGGCAACGATCAGTAAAAGCGTCTTCCTTGATTTTTTCTCTTCTGAAATAATTTTCAGGAAAAGTATCAATCCGACAATAAAGAAAATAGCAACCAATAACTCCGGACGTTCCGTGTGAATCTGTGAAAAAAATTCAGGAGTGATGATAAGTATGATCACTGCAAGAAATGAAATGAATCTTTTAAAGCCGGCAACAATTGAAAGTTGAAATGTTACAACACATAATAACATTGAAAAAATAAATGAAACGATGCGCTGGCAATGATGGATGTCCCCACCGGTAAGCTTATAAACCCCTGCAAGAAATCCTGTTTTGATTATACCCATCAGACTACTTCCGGGAACGATGGTAAATAAACTTCCGAAGTAAGGCGATACGCTTGCAGGTAACATCGGCTCTCCAATGCGACCATGGTGCGAAAAGAAAACTGCTCTCGATCCTGTCCAGAATTCATCGGGATTAAATTCAGGGATGAACCAGAAAAAAATACCGTACAGAACATAAACTGCAATGATCACATAACCGGCACCAATTAATTTTCTTTTATCCATAATTTTAAAATAAGTCAAAAATCAGAATTCAAAAGTCAAAATAAATACGCTATTTTTGAATTTTGCCTTTTGAATCAAATCAAGTAGAAGCGACTTCCTTCCACTTCGCTATTCTCATCAATTTGGCAGGATTTCCTCCCCACAATTCCCCTTCACCAATATCTTTCACAATAACGGCACCCATCGCTGCCATTGAATATTTACCAAGCGTAAGATATTCTCTGATACACGCTTTCAGTCCGATGAATGAACCTTCACCGATGTTGATACAAGATCCAATGCTCGCTCCCGCTGTGATCGATGTATGTGCGCCGATGATATTATCGTGGCCTATGGTTGTTCCAGGTCGCACTATAACAGATTTTCCAAATCTTGTATTGGACGTAACAGATACATTCGGCATGATAACACATCCCGGAGAAAGTTCAACATTATGCGAAACATAAGCAGTCGGATGAACAAATATTGCAAGCCTCTCATCAGGAATTTTCAGTGAATCAAAAAGTCTGATCCGTTCATCCTGACAATCGAATTTGTAAATGGAAAAAATAAAATAATAATCATCCTCGATGAGTTTATCGATGTCTTTCAGCCCACCCATCACCGGCATTCCTGAAATTTCTTTCAGCCCGTCGCGATCATTAATGTAACCGCAAAATTCATACTCTCTGCTTCCGCGTCTATTAGCATCAATAACTGTATCGCCGATAACGGTTGCATTGCCAGGTCCACCAATGATCAATAATTTTTTCATACGTATTAATGTAAGTGACCGACAATCATAGATAATTATCAGATAATTTTCTTAACAATGTATTTCGGACGTTGCTTTGCTTCTAGAAACGTCCTTCCTATGTATTCACCGATCATTCCAAGGAAAAAGAAATTTATTCCAAACAGAAATAAATTCATTACAATGATAGAAGTCCATCCCGGAGCGACAAGTCCGCTAACTCTTCTCAGGATCAAAATAAATCCCGTGATAAAACTTAACACAGAAACACTTAATCCGATATAGGTAGCCAGTCGAATCGGGAACATAGAGAATGAAAAGATCCTGTCCAGCGCAAGCTTCATCATTTTACGGATCGTGTATCCGCTTTTGCCTGCAAAATGTTCATCACGTTTTAATTCGACAGCAACATAATCAGATCCGATCCAGTAAAGCACGCTTAATGTTGTGGACGTTTTCTCCTGGTATTTTCTCAATTCATCAACGACAGATTTTCTGATCGCCCTGAAAACTCCGAGATTCGGCTGATGATTTATATTAGTGATCTTCTGTGAAACTCTGTAGAAAAATTTTGATGCTGCAACTTTAATGAAGCTATCCTTCCGTGTGATCCATTTTGCAATGGCCATAGAAGTATCGTTCGCAAGAAGCGCAGTAATGAGTTTTGGAATATCTTCCGGCCTGTCCTGCAGATCGGAATCCATCAGCACAACAACATCTCCTGTTGCATGTTCAAGTCCGGCAGTAATGGCATTCTGCTGTCCGAAATTACGTGACAGTTTTATTCCCGTTACAAATTCGTGTTTAACTCTCAACGTTTCAACGCAGAGCCATGACTTGTCACGACTGCCGTCGTCAATAAAAATAATGTCAAACTTCGTCGCTATATCTTGAAGAACAGGATGAAGCCTTTCGAATAAAGGAAATACAACTTCCTCATCGTTATACAATGGAATAATAACCGAAAGCGATGGAGTAAGATGCGCCAAAATATTTTGTGATATCTCTATTAATGACTATGAAACTTTTTTGTAGAATTTAGCGGGGCTACCGTACCAGATCTCATTATCAGGAACATCCGTCCGGACCTGTGAGCATGCACCTATTTCGCAATTCACGCCAACGACAACACCGGGCATAATGACTACATTGGCACCGAACCGTGATCCCTTTCTAAGCATTCCGGTTTTCTTCTTCGAATTTTCAGAAAGTACAGGTGTGTCTGTAACAACGAAACCGTATTTCATGATCACATTATCTTCAACAATTGTATCGGCAGACAACGTACATCTGCTGCCCATGCTGACATTATCGCCAAGCTGACAATTATCACGGATCTCGCAATAAGAAGTGAATGAACAATTTTTACCTACGACAGCATTGTAGCCAACTTTTGTATAGGTTCCGATCTTTGTCCCTGCTCCTATTTTCGAGCCTTTAAGAATCATTGCATAATCTTCGACCTTAACATTCTCGCCAAGTTCTACATTTTCTTCAATGATACAAAACCTTCCTATTTTTACGCCTTGTCCGATAACAGCACTTGGCGAAACTATTGATTCCATTTTATTTTCAGATTGGTGGCCGGTATTTAGCTTTTCATTGAGCTTAATACGGAAAGTACTATTGAAGGTTACCGCAATAATTCACTCAAAAACTTCCAATTTCTTTCCTATTTCTACATTTCGAAAGAAGTATTTCTGAAAGCAAAATAACTCCGGAATATCTTACACTTTTTCAATTCCATTTTTCAAAAAAATCAAGACGCTCATTTGAAAAATATAACGATTGCCCTTCAGAAAATAAATACTGCTGTAAATTTTATTTAATCCTATATCAGATGCTCCAACTTTTTACTTCAATCTTACATTTAAACAAAACGATTGAACATGCCGGTAAACGTAATTTTTCGGACAAAATTTATGCGCACAGTTTTTTCATCGTTTTACATTTGCCTCTATGAAAATAACTAAACGCAATTCTTCTTTTACTTTGCATAAAAACCTGGAATATATCAACAATAAAAAAGAACTCAAAACCCAATGTAGTATACAAATAGAATTTTCAATAATAAAAATTGAAAATGCAAAGCATCAAAAAAATCCTACAATCGTAAAATCCTACAAATTTTAACGATTACTCCACCACCACTTTAAAGATCCTTCTTTCATTCTCATTTCCTACCAAACAAAAGTAAATCCCTGCACTTAACGCATCCAAGTCAACCGCAATTTTATTATATCCGGGTTCAAGATCAATGGTCTTTTCAATTCTTATTCTACCTGACAAATCTGAAATAAGTATAGGAATGTTTTTGGTTTCAGAAAATGTTGAAGTGTAATCGATATTTATGAAACCACTTGTTGGATTCGGATAAATCTTCACCTCTGCTGTTTCGATTTCTGCTTCTTGATTTCTTAACCGCGCTGAAATCACACCAACCGTCAACGGCAATGATGTTGCAAAACAATATCCTGCACGATAAGCTCTCACAGTATAACTTCCTGCAGTAGTTACAACGATTGATCGCGTAGTTGCGCCGGTTGACCACAAATATCCGTTTGCAACAGTTGAAGTAAGTGTAACGGTCTGGCCCGGATTAAGGATTGTCGGACCGCTCGCTGTGACAACCGGGACAGGTGGCGGTGTGCAACCATTTGCAATTACAGCAACAGGTGCCGACGTTGCAGTACAACCGTTAGTTCCGGTAATGCTCACCCGATAAATTCCTTGCGTCGAAACCGATATGCTGCGTGTCGAAGCATTAGTAGACCAGCGATACTGGTTCGCCGTGGAAGAGGTAAGTGTTACTGAAGTATGACTGCTAGTAAGAGTTGTTGAACTGTTAGGTGTTATAACCGGTGCCGCAGGTGCCGCAAGCATTGAAACATTTTTGGTGCAGAGACTGCTGAACAGTTCGTACTTCCGGACATACGAACAGTATAGGATCCGGCTGCTGATACAATGATCGATCGTGTTGTCGCTCCATTCGACCATACATACGAATTACCCGGTGATGAGGTTAGCGTCAGTAAAGTTCCCGGACATATGTTCAATGGGCCGCTCGCTGTAATTACAGGGACAGCAGGCGCAGCCATTGCACTTACCATAGTTACTGCTGAAGTTGCTGAGCAACCGGTGTTTATACCCGTTACTGAATAATTTCCGGACGTTGTCACGACGATCGATTGAGTTGTAGCACCATTCGACCATAAGTAGGAATTAGAAGGACTGGATGTTAGCATCACAGATCCGCCCGGACAAAATGCAGCAGGACCGCTTGTGGTAATGACCGGAATTACGGCGGATGCTGAAACGGCCACGGTCATCGGTCGTGATAATGCGACCACTCCTGTTGAATCGGTAACTTTAACTGTAAATGATCCCGAACTTGTCACATTGATGGAACGTGTAGTTTGTCCTCCCGGAGTCCAGAAATAAGAGGAACCTTGATTTGCAGTCAACGTTACACTTCCGCCATTACAAAAATGCGTTGGTCCGCTGGAGGTAATTGTTGCAGTTTGGTTTGCAGGCTTGGGCATTGCAGCATAACTGAACCATGTATAACCATCAGTCTTTATATAATTTTTAATACTCATATCCGGTTCAGCACTTAGAAAACCTGAATATGTCACATACGGTTTTGTAGTTGGATTTGTATTGAGCCAATTGTACATGTATGATTGCTCACTGGAGAAAATAGGAATGACAGTTGTAACTTTCGCACCACTTGCAATATCCAGAAGTCTGTTTCTTGTATATTGATAAATATCTGCATCCGTTGTTCTGTAGGAATGAAGAAGTATCCTGTCGGCTCTCGATGCTAATTGCTGCATCTGTCCCCGGTTAGGCCAACCCAGATAAATTTCAGAAACAAGTCCGTTGGCATTTGTAAGCGAATCTATTTTCTGAAACTCTCTCCATGCAAATGCAAATGCACCTGCAGTATCTGCTGTATAACCATTCGGAGTAAGATATAGTGTTGAATAGAATGCATTGATGCTTGATGTTAGCCAGAATTCAAATTCAAAATTGAAAACATTGAATTTTTCAATCGGAAGAACACGGTTATTATAATTCATTATTCGCGTGGCGAACGAATTATACGTTTCACCTGCAGCTCCAACTTGCACAATGCTGTAAAGTGTTTTAGCTTTTGAAATAAACGCCGCAAGTTTTGTAATATCGCTAGTTGTCCAACTCAGATTGTTGAGATCATATAATGTAAGATAATTCAGGTCATGTGCCACCGCGTACCGGAGTATCTGGTTTTCCAGAGAACTATCTCCTAACCATGAAGAAGTACTGTTCACGTACATTCCACGGATGTTGTTAGTCTGGCTTTTTGCAGGCAGTGAATAAAGCATAGTGAAGAGCAATAAATATTTTACTCCTCGGATTACTTTAGCGAGAGTCATGATAGATTATGATTTTATGTTGATTCAAATACACTCAATGAGTGTTCCCCGGAATATGCAGAAAGATTTTTCATGCATATTCATAATTGCTCAATACGCAGGGTTCACAAACTAGTTCGCTTTATTTACTTTCACTTTAGTTAAAATAGCACGATACAATAGAAATAACGAAAGAGTTATATTGTCAAGCAAACGAAACTTTTTACCGGGTGCGCAAATTTATCACCAAAAAGGAAAAACAAATGATAAAAATAAATAACAATGAATGATATATGAAAAAAATATCGTAATTTTAGATTTACACATTAACTTATCGAAGGTGATTATTAAACAATACCCGCATTCTATGAGATGCATACTTTGGGTGCCGCTTTGCGAGGAAGGCTGTAAGTAGATGGAATTGTAAACAAGATCTGGATGGGCTCAAGGGAACAGGGAAAGACAATTAGGACCTTGTAAAAAGTCAATACTTACCTTCCGGCAGACCTGAATAAAGTATATTCTGTATCAAAAATTGTTAACGCTGAAATATTTAAGGGTTGCTTACCCTTTCACCTAACTCATTGATCAGAAGATCAATGTTGGCGCCTTTATGGAAATGGAATTGATGCAATGTTACTCAATGTTGAAAATTATCAGACAGCACTAAAAAGAGCAAGTGATTTGTGGAGTAATTGTTAACCTTAATACCGCATTTAAAAAACCTGTCAAACGCGCACTAAAAATATGCCGCAAATATAATATGCTTCTTGCAAAAAGAGCTGATTTGAATAGTGAATTAAAAACTCGTAATTAGGTTCTCTAAAAAATAAATTGACAATTGAAAACCAAGTGAACCTATACGCACTATTTAATATAAATTCCGGACCCAATTTTTCTTAACGCTAACTCTATGAACATCACTGACCTAACAGACAAAACCTACACAGCAATCATCGAAGAAGCAGAAAAATTTGATGAAATATTGTCTGAACAATTTGCGCTTCTTGCCGGACAATGCAGCGACGAAAAAGATTTTATCAATCAAGCTATGGATCTTGCAAAAGGGATGCTAACGTATGATGAAGATGAGATCGATGAGCTTTTCGAAGGCGAAGCACCACCAGTTGTTGAAATACATCATACTCTGAAAAGAATACTGGAAAACATCGAAAACTTACAAAGTTAAACTTCTGTTTTTAAAGTCCGATTTTTACTGTGCGAATTTTGACTTCTGATTTTTGACTTTTGACTTAACCCTCAATAGCACTTAAAATATTCAAACGGCTGCAAACAACTATCACAATACCACAACGACTTACATGGCGTTGAACCGAATTGAGAAGTAAGCCTCGAATTTGTATTTCCGCAGTGCGGACATTTAATTTTTTGTTTTGACGATGAGAATAAAGGAACAGAATCCGATGAATTGGATTCAGGTGGAGCAATACCATAGGCCCGTAACTTTTCCCGCGTCGATTCACTCAACCAATCGGTGGACCATGTTGGAGAGTGTGCAATTTTTATTTCAACATCTTCTGCCCCATTCTTCAACAACAATTCTCTTATATCTTCTTTGAAAACAGTCATTGCCGGACAACCGGAATAAGTTGGAGTGATCGTTACTGTCACTTTGTTGTTTTCATCTACTGCAACACCTCGCACAATTCCTAATTCAACGATACTTACAACCGGGATATCCGGATCAGGAATCAATTCCAATAATTCCATGACAGATCCTTCAGAAAGCCTTGTCGATTTTACCATGTTGCTCCCGGAAAAGCGCGTTGCAGATATTGCATTTCACTCAATATATGACCCAAATGCTCTGTGTGAATTCCTTTATTACTTCCTTTGATCACATTGTTCAGATCAGGAATATGCAATTCGGCTTCTGTAAAAACTTCAGTCACTGTTTTCATCCATGACTTATTGATCTCTTTCATATCTGGTGCAATGCCCATTGAAATCAACTCCTCATCGACCTCATCCATTTCAAACATGTCCACAGTGAATCGCCATAATTCATTTAACGCTGCCTGAGATCTGACTTTACTCTCTTCCGTTCCGCCACCTAAGCGAATCACCCACTCACTACTATGACGTAAATGATATTTCACCTCTTTAAGAGCCTTCTCTGCAAACCCTCTGAACATTTCATCATTGCTTTTACACAATGCTTGGTATAGATGATTCTGATATGCAGAAAACAGCACTTCACGAACCATGGTAACTGCAAAATCACCATTAGGTTGTTCTGTGATCAGGCGATTGAAATATTCTCTTTCTACTCTCAAAAATGCAAGAGAATCTGCTGTTGCATTATCACCCTTGATCGTTGCAGCATACTCATATAAAGTTTCCGCTTGTCCGAATAGATCCAGTGAAATATTCGTCATCGCCAGATCTTCCTCCAGAATCGGTCCACGACTGCACCATTCTGCAAGACGTTGCGCAAGAATTAAATTACTGTCCGCAATACGCAGACAATACTGATAAATTGCTTCCTGTGTTTTCATATCAGTTATAAATTAGTTGTGCCTGCAGGCATTTTGTAAAAATTCGGAGTGCGGTAGATCTTGTCTTCTGCCGGATCAAAAAATTCAGCTTCCTCTTCGCGTGTTGTTGAAAATATATTGTCAGTCTGAACTACCCACAATGACCGACCTTCATTTCTGCGCGTATAAATATCACGTGCATTTTGCAAAGCCATATTTTTATCCGTCGCATGAACACTCCCGGCATGTTCGTAAGGACCGCCATTCTTAGCTTGTATAAATACTTCCCATTGCGGAAATTGATTGCTTTTCTCTGTCATGTTCTTCGATGTTTGACTTAATTAAGTGAATTTTGTTTTTGTTGCTTCTTCCCGAAAGCTACGGCTGCTTCGCGCACCCATTCTCCCTCTCTATGATATTTTATGTGATGAGCAATTCTCTGATGGTTGCAAGGACCATTTCCGTTGACCACAGTCCAGAATTCGTCCCAATTGATATCTCCGAAATTCCAATTCCGGGTTTCTTTATTGTACGTTAGATTCAAATCAGGAACCGTCAATCCAATGTGATGCGCCTGCTCAACCGTTCTGTTCACAAAACGCTGACGAAGTGAATCGTTACTTTCAACTTTGATCTTCCATTTCATCGATTCAGATGTATGCGCAGATGAACTGTCATGCGGCCCGAACATCATCAAAGATGGCCACCACCAACGATTCATTGCATCTTGTGCCATTGCCTTCTGTTCATTTGTTCCGGCCATCATCTTTGCCATGATCTCATAACCTTGACGCTGATGAAAACCTTCTTCTTTACAAATACGAACCATTGCCCGGGCATATGGACCAAAGCTGCATTTTGCAAGCATCGTCTGATTCACAATTGCGGCTCCGTCAACTAGCCAACCGATTGCACCGATATCAGCCCAATTCAATGTCGGATAATTGAACACACTTGAATACTTCGCTTTCCCGGTTTGCAATTGCTCAATCATTTCAGATCGATCGATACCAAATGTTTCAGCAGCGGAATATAAATATAGTCCGTGCCCGCCTTCATCCTGAATCTTTGCCAATAAGATCTTTTTTGCACGAAGCGATGGTGCACGTAAGACCCAATTTCCTTCCGGTTGCATTCCTATTACTTCGGAATGCGCATGCTGTGAGATCTGACGCAATAACGTTTTACGATATGCTTCGGGCATCCAATCTTTCGGTTCGATCTTCTCACCTGCATCAATGCGCTCCTGAAAGTGCACTAGTTTTTGTTCGTCTGTCATAACAATTTTTTTATAATGTTCCTCTACGTGCTTGTTCTGCTTCTATACTTTCAAACAATGCCTGGAAATTTCCTTTCCCAAATGACTTCGCTCCCTTACGTTGAATGATCTCAAAGAAAAGTGTCGGACGATCTTCGACAGGTTTAGTGAAGATCTGCAATAGGTATCCTTCTTCATCACGATCGACCATGATACCCCATTTTTTCAGAGTAGTAAGATCTTCTTCAATAATACCGACACGATTGGCCACTGTATCATAGTATGAACCCGGGACATATAAAAATTCCACACCATGTTTGCGCATTTCAGAAACAGTGTGAACGATATCATCAGTTGCAACTGCTATGTGCTGACAACCCGGACCATTGTAAAAATCCAAGTACTCTTCCACCTGAGATTTTTTCTTTCCAACTGCCGGCTCGTTGATTGGGAATTTGATAAATCCATTTCCATTCGTCATCACCTTACTCATCAATGCAGTGTACTCAGTGGAAATATCTTTGTCATCAAATGTCACCAGATTGAAAAAGCCCATTACTTCACCATAGAATTTACTCCAGATATTCATTTCGCCCATTCCAACATTTCCAACCATGTGGTCTATATATTTCAGCCCCATTGAATGTGGTTGATATTCTGTTTCCCACTTCTCAAATCCGGGTAAGAATAACCCCTTGTAATTTTTCCTTTCAATGAATAAGTGAACAGTATCTCCATACGTATGAATTCCGGAAATGCGCACTACCCCATTCTCATCCTTCTTTTCATGTGGTTGAACATATGCTTTTGCTCCACGTTTTGTTGTTTGTTCAAAAGCGTCGTAAGCATCTTCCACCCAAAGAGCGATGACTTTTACGCCATCACCATGAATGCGGATGTGTTCTGAAATCTCACTGTTCTTGTCAAAAGGTGTAGTTAATACCAATCGAATTTTCCCTTGCTGAAGAACATAGGATACTTTATCCCGCTGCCCCGTCTCCAAACCGGAATAAGCCAACTCCTGAAACCCAAAAGCAGTTTTATAAAAATGTGCAGCCTGCTTAGCATTGCCTACATACATTTCTACATAGTCAGTTCCTAGAATAGGAAGGAAATCCTGAGCCTCTTTGAATATTTTTGTTGTCTCAGAATATTTGAAATTTTTTACTTCTGTTAAATCATCCATTGTCGTGTTGTAATAGGAATTTAGTAAGTTTTAATTTGATTAATAATGAATCCCGATAGCTATCGGTATTAATAATTAACACCACTGATCAAGTGGCAGCGTAGTCTCATTTTTCATTTATCGACACTTCGCTGTCCAACCAACTTTGATAGTAGTCTTCAAGCTCCATATCCATTGCAGCAGAAGCAATTTTTACCGGATTGAAAGGATCGATCATTACTGCCAGTTCTTTTGTTTCTTTCTTTCCTATGCTGCGTTCGATCGCACCGGGATGAGGGCCATGCGGTAATCCTCCGGGATGTAGCGTGATCTGACCTTTCTGAATATTGTTACGGCTCATGAAATCGCCATCAACATAATACAGCAATTCATCACTGTCGATGTTACTATGGTGATACGGTGCCGGTATTGCTTGCGGGTGATAATCATACAGTCGCGGAACAAATGAACAGATCACAAAATTCTTCCCCTGAAAAGTCTGATGAATTGGTGGCGGCATATGAATGCGACCAGTGATCGGTTCAAAATTGAAAATAGAAAATGCATAGGGATAACTGCAGCCATCGTATCCAACTACATCGAATGGATGAGTTTCGTAAATATAAGGATAGATCAATCCACGTTTCTTTATGTTGATCAGAAATTCGCCATGTTCGTTGTGCGTTTCAAGATTAACGGGCAGCTTGAAATCTCGTTCACATAATGGCGAATGTTCAAGAAATTGCCCATACTTATTTCTGTATCGCTCCGGAGTTTCGATTGGCCCATGTGACTCAACAATCAGTAAATGGTTATCCTCATTATTAAACAAGAATTGATAGACCGTGCCTCTTGGAATTATTATATAATCACCATATTCGAACTCGATTGAACCATACATTGACTTTAACACACCACTTCCCTTATGAACGAAGATCATTTCATCGGCATCGGCATTTTTGAAAAAGTAATCGGTCATACTCTTTTTGGGAGTTGCAATTCCGATTGTCATATCATCATTCAAAAACATGATCTTTCTGCTCTCAATAAAATCGTCTTCAGAATTGGTATTAAAAGTCTGATAACTCCTGGACTGCAAATTATCTTCAATGGAGATCTTTGGCCGAACAGAATACGGCTTACCTTTTTCCTTGACCATAGTTGGTGGATTCAAATGGTAAACCAAAGAAGATACTCCTGCGAAGCCTTCGGTTCCAACTAATTCCTCGTGGTAAAGCTTTCCTGCTTCATTACGAAATACGATGTGTCTTTTAGCGGGTAATTTACCAACCTGACGATATAATGGCATGTCCTTTAATTTGAGTATAAATTTTTAAATTTTCTACCGATTAAAATATGATAGCTGTCAATGTCCAAAATGACTGAGGTCAGGTTTTTCTGCCTGTTGATTGCACTTAAAAAGCAAATAATTGGATTTTTCTGTTCATGAATGCAAAAAGGGAAAAACATAGCTGAAATCAAATAATTAACAAGAATCATTTTTCATCTGTCCCTGATACATATTGCTTCACCCTCATTAAACATTAGCTAACCAAAAGAATGTTTTTTCAATTTACATTTTGAGTACATTTTCATATTGGTTTTCGTTACTCACCTTCATATAACGAAATTCGAAAACTGACATCTCTGTTTTAATATCTCTCAAGTCAAAATATTTATGAAGAATATCATCTCATATCTTCTAAACTCAAAAAAGACCTATAAGTACTTACTAATATCGAACGGAATTCTTGCTTGTATCCTATTCTATCTTTTCAGAGATTTCGTAAGTGGAGACGAGAAAAATTATTTGAGCTATGCACAGGGCCTGGATTATGGTCGTTTCTCTCAATGGTGGTTTTTACCTAATTATGTTCCAGATACAATTAGTACCCCGGGGTACCCGTTTTTTCTTTTCCTAATCGAAAAAATCTCAAGCGGATTATACTTCATTAAAGCAATTCAACTCTTACTTTATTCAGGGTCTGTTTTTCTGATTCTGAAAATCGCTTCACAATACGACTCCGGATATCGGTTAAAAAACATATTTCTTATTCTTTTGCTTCCTTACGTTCAGGTATCCGTTTTTGCAATGAGCATTCAACCGGAATCGCTTTTGACATTCCTGATCACCCTCTTCCTCTACATCGATTCAAGAAATTTGAAACCCGAATGGAAGTACAGCGCTCTTGGTTTACTGAGCGGTTGTATATATCTGGTTCGACCATCTTTCCTTTTCTTTCCAATACTACTTTTCGCTTTCAAACTGATCACGCAACGTGAAAAATTTCCGGTTGGACTAGGTATTTCCATGCTGGTAATTTACTTCTTGTCCATCATGCCTTATGGAATATGGAACCTGAAGAATCACCATGTGATCAGTATCACCCCAATCGAAGGAGCAGGTGGGAAATTATCACTGGGATACTGGAGCTTTAAAATGCCGGGGTATTACGAAAAAAGATACTTAGGAAATTCTATGTCAAATGAGATTTTTTCATTTACACCCAAGTCAGAAACAAAAAATAATATTCACGCATATAATAAAGAATGGGATTACATTGACTCCGCTTGTGCGCAATACCTTTCGCCGCAGGATTATTTCAATTTAGCGGAAATGAATAATTACAATGGATATTACAAGACATATAATGCCAAATATACAATAGAACGGGAAAACTATTGAAGAAGCTTACAATGAAACATCTTAAAGAGGAACCGATCTACACTTTGAAGACAAAACTTTTTACACTTGCCCGGCTTTGGTTTACGGGTCTACAACTTTCAGAGCTTCAAAATCCAAATTCAGGAAAACAATTTTTTGCAATTTATTTCAGTATTGTTTCAGCATTGTTCTTTCTAGCATCTTTGATCCTGATTCCGGTTGCATTCTATAAAAAGAAAATCTCATGGGCAGGATCCCAAACTGCAATTATACTTATCACTTATTATGGACTTGCACACATTGCATTTGCACTTCAGGCCAAATACACGATACCTCTGCGACTGATCGTTCTGCTATTACTGGCCAGAACTATTCATGGTTTGTTCTCAAACGAATCAGCAAAGAAACCAAAAGAGGATGCAGTACTCGAATCTGCAAAAACTAATCCGGAATTACATTTCTCATAACAGATCCGATTCATAGAGCCACCATTTATGATCTCAGGTAAACTTGCTCAGAAACTCGAATTTGCTCATTCGAAACAAATTGCTCCTTCTGTCCAGAATAAACAAACACCATTGTTTTAAAGAATTTGCCGAACATTTTTTCCATGAATAATTTAAAAGTAACGTTTCCGGCCTTCAATGCTTTTTTATGTCCAAACCAGATCGCATGAATTACAAAAAAGAAAAAAGCAGAATACAAGAGTACCGAAATTACTTTGAAATAAAATCTCTTTTTCTGAAATAGAATATATAATCGTTCATTCTGAAATTTAATATGATGAGCTTCATCAATTAAAATATCATTACAAATTGATTTCAACAAATTACAATCTGTTGCCTCTTTCAAAGCCTGATAAAAGATCTGAGCTGCGCTTTCAACAATGATCACTGCAATTGTCCATATTTCCATACTTGTATTGAAGTAGCGAATTTTTCTAAACAATGTATCACCCCAGTCTTGCTTTGCACGCTTTTCACCAATCAAATCGATATAACGCCCGAGATTATTACCGTGCTTTTGCTCTTCTTTAATAAAGAGTTCAACCGCTTCAGGATAAACTTCATCCTGAGTAGTACCGGAATATTTATTTGCAGCAGCTAATAAATGTTTGCCGTCACTTGTCTCTCCTAATTGCCAAGCCTTCAAAGAATATAAAACCTTATTCTTTTCAACATTGCTGATCGATGGTCCTTTAGACCAATCAATTCTTTGCTTCATTAAATTATTTTCAAAATGCACTTTCCAGAACTGAGATGTGTGTATCATTGGCGTTATTATTATTTCTTAATGTCAGAATTTACAAAATACTTCTTTTCGTCACTTGAATAAGGCAGCCTTTGGGCAGCCGTCAAAACAATCTTTACTGAGTCACTTGTGGTTTCAAGGCTATCGGATTCAGGTATTTCAACAAGTGCAGCTCTTGAAAATTTTTCCAGACTGACCTGTCTTACTGAAACGGACGTTTTCTCAGCAATATTTTTGCTTACATGCTCAGGCCGGAAATTTTCGCTGTTTGCATAAGACACTCTGCCCGAACCTGAATTTCTATTTTCAACATTGCGAGCGATAACAACAGGTTCATACAAGCCATTTAATTTACTTGACCGATCAGAAATAAAATAATCAACAGCGCCATAGAGCATGGCAGAAATCATCAGTATTGAACTGAATAGAATCATCTTTTTCATCTTTTTTGAATTAGAAGGTTTATACTTTTAAAATACGATTGATTCTTATTATAAATAAAGCATTCTGCAAATAGGATATTGCCAAGTACACTAATCCAAAGCGAAATCTCATAATTCTCCAAGTGTCCCCAACCAATAGAATAAAACAGTAAATGATATATGCGGAATGTCACAGCTGTCATAGCCATACTATATGACCGAATCATCCAGATCTTATGCATTAAAATTTCTTTTCTCAGAACAGCTTGCAGTCCTTTTATTGTAGTATAAAACCAATACAAGGCCATAAAGACAAATAAAGCACGCTCCCAATAACTTCCCTTTGCAAAAAAAGACATGTATAATCCCGTTGGAGCACCTAGACCCAATACCACAAATACGTAAATGCGACCGGAAATTACATGGATCAGCTTTCTTTTTCGCAAGAGCTCTGAAGAAAATTGTAATAATGCAGTTGCAATGCAAAACATTCCTGCAAAAATGTGAATATAGAAGCTGGCTTTATAAATCGGTTTGGCAAAAAGGATTGCTCTTTCTTGTATAAAACTAAATCCGGGACTAAATGAAAAATAAGGTATTGTATTCTTTACTAAAAGCAAACTGAAAAATACAACCGGGATCCAAAACAACAGACGATACGAATAGCGAAAAGTTTTTCGTAACGTAATGGAGCGCCGGTTACCCATTGGATCTGGTTATTATTCAGACCTTAACGCAAAATTACTTTTGGATATTTTAAATGAACTATTAAATTGTGTTAAATTGAAATCGAGATTCGTAATTCGACATTCGAAAATCCTTACTACTGATTAAGCGTTAGCACTAATCCGAAATCCGCACTTCGAAATCCGCAATACAACGATTTGCCACTACAGAAGAACTTCCGATTTTTTATTTTTGAATTCCGACGTCGTATGAAAATGAATAGCAGCAAAACTGTTTTTGATCATCTTCAACATCCATTCGTTCTCGGAAAGATAAACAGGATTCTCTTCCTTGTCGTAGGCAATAGCTGAATTACGACTACTGATGAATTGATTTAATTGCACTTCTGTATCGCCCGTGATCCAATATGCTTTTGAAAAACTCAACGAACGAAATTCACACTTCGCACCATACTCATGTTCCAACCGGAATTTGATCACATCGAACTGTAGTTCTCCTACGGTACCAATAATTTTACGATTTCCCGGTTGCTGCGTAAACAACTGAGCAACTCCTTCTTCTGTTAACTGCTGAATTCCTTTTTCAAGTTGTTTGGCTTTGAATGGATCACGGTTCTCTACTTCTTTAAAGATCTCCGGAGAGAAACTAGGTATGCCTTTATAGTGTAGCATCTCGCCTTCTGAAAGGGTATCGCCGATCTTAAAAATTCCGTTATCATACAAACCAATTACGTCGCCGGGAAAAGCTTCTTCGATCAATGTCTTTTCATTGGCCATAAAGCTTGTAGGGTTCGTAAAGCGGACCTTTTTATCCAAACGGGTATGGAAGAAAAATTTATTTCTTTCAAATCGCCCTGAACAAATTCTTAAAAATGCAATTCTATCTCTATGATTCGGATCTAAATTGGCATGAATCTTAAAAACAAAACCCGAGAATTTATTTTCTTCTGAATTTACAATTCGCTCTTCCGCTTCGCGTGATGATGGCTGTGGAGCAATTTCAAGAAACGTTTCCAGCAATTCAAGAACACCAAAATTATTTACAGCACTACCGAAAAATACCGGTGCGATCAATCCGTCACGATAAAGATCTTTATTGAACGGCTCAAATACACCCTCAACTAAATGAACATCTTCACGTAACTTATCTACATATTTTTTTTCGACAAATTTTTCTATTCCATCATCACTTAACTCAACGATCTTTGCTTTATTCTCTGAGATACCAGTCTTGTTCGGCTCGAATAAATTCAATTCGCCTTTGTACATGTTGTAAACACCTTGAAAAGATTCACCTTGACTAATCGGCCAAGTAAGCGGACGAACATGTATCTTTAACTTATCTTGCAATTCATCGAGCAAATCGAAAGGATCCTTTCCTTCACGATCCATTTTGTTGATAAAGATGATCACCGGTGTACTCCTCATCCGGCAAACGGCCATTAACTTTTCCGTTTGTTCCTCTACTCCTTTTATGCAATCGACAACTAGAATAACGGAATCGACAGCGGTAAGTGTCCTGTATGTATCCTCCGCAAAGTCTTTGTGACCGGGAGTATCCAATATATTCACTCGTTTTCCTGCATAATCAAAGCCCATCACCGATGTCGCCACAGAGATTCCTCTTTGTTTCTCAATTTCCATGAAATCAGAAGTTGCAGTTTTGCGGATCTTATTGCTTTTCACCGCACCTGCTGTATTAATGGCACCACCGAAAAGCAGAAGTTTCTCCGTTAATGTCGTTTTTCCGGCATCGGGGTGAGAGATAATTGCAAAGGTTCTGCGTTTGGATATTTCTTTTTCCAACTCCATATTCTTGGATTAATGATTGAACGGCGAAAGTAGTGATTTTTAGGGCAATTTCCGAAGGAAATGGTGGGCAAAATCAGGTCAAGGGTCAAAGATTAAAGGTCAAGTTTGTATGCAGATATTCTTCGAATATAATGGGTCTTCGGCTCAAATCTGCTTGTGGCTATGCCGCGTGAAATATACTCCATGAAAAGACTACCTTTGCCTCACAAATTATTAACATGGAAATTGGCAAATACAACGATTTAACAGTAAAAAGTCTGGCAATGATCGGTCTTTATCTGACTGATGGCGAATCTGACGTGCTTCTACCAAAAAAATATGTGAAAGGCAACCCAAAAGTTGACGATGTTATCACGGTTTTCGTTTATCTGGACAATGATAATAGAGCTATAGCTACCACTCTTCAGCCTTTTGCAAGTGTTGGCGATTTCGTGTTTTTAACGGTGAAAGATGTGAATACACATGGCGCTTTCATGGATTGGGGAATCGCGAAGGATATTTTTGTACCCTATGCAGAGCAGCGCGAGGATATGGAAATCGGGAAACAGTATTTAGTTCATTTATTTATCGATGACCATTCAGAGCGAATAACGGCAACCACTAAATGGGGAAGTTATATTGAAAAAGAACACGACCTGGAAGTTGACGATGAAGTACAGATCCTGATCGCAGAAAAAACAGATCTGGGATACAAAGTCATCATCGAGAATAAATTCGAAGGACTCATTTTCAACAATGAAATTTTCGGTGATGTTCGTCCCGGCGATATCAGTCGTGCATACATCAAGAATATCCGTTTCGATGGAAAAGTTGATGTTAGCTTACAGCCTATCGGTTATCATCATATAGAAGACAACAAACTTGTCATCTTGCATCATCTCAAAATAAACAATGGCACACTTGACCTAGGCGACAAAAGTCCGGCTGAATCGATTTACACTAAATTGAAGATGAGTAAGAAGAATTTCAAACGGACGATTGGCGGTCTTTATAAAGACAGGATAATTACTGTTGGAGATTTTGAGATCAAATTGATTGCGATTGATTAGGATATTTATTTTCTCTGTCGATAAAATATTTCCCGCAGATTAAGACGCAGATAAATTCGCAGATTTTTTTCCCTGATCATTGGTATTTTCAAGTAACCCTAGGTCCTACTTCAAAACTTGTATGCTCGATTTGATGTTCGTGCTCTCAATAATATAAAGAGGACGGTTGATTACATTCTTGTTTATACGACTGATGTACTCACCAATAATGCCAATTGAAATCAACTGGATTCCACCAACAAACATAGAACTGATTATCAAAGATGTCCAACCGGTAATTGTTCTATTCAGGAAGTAGTGTGAATAGATTGCATAAAGTATAATTATAAATGACAGGAATGAAATGAAAAATCCTGATCGGGTAACCAGTGACAATGGCTTATCGGAAAAACCGGTAATTCCATCCATTGCAAAACGTAACATTTGAGTAACAGAATACCCTGATTTTCCGAATTTGCGTTTCTCTCTCGTAAAAAGAACGTGCGTTTGTCTGAATCCAAGCCAAGCGATCTGTCCTCTCAAAAATTTATTCTGTTCAGGCATTAATTTCAAATAGTCTGCTACCCTTTTATCAATTAACCTGAAGTCGCCTGTGTCTATAGGTATTTCTATGTTTGTGGATTTTCTGAGAATGCGATAAAATAATTTTGCAGTGATTTTTTTAAACCAGCTTTCGCCGTTGCGCTCCGTTCTTCGCGCGTATACTACTTCGAATCCTTCTTTATACTTTGCAAACATTTCTTCAATTAATTCCGGCGGATCCTGCAAGTCTCCATCAATAATGACAATAGTTTTGCCACAACACAGATCCAGCCCAGCTGTTACTGCGATCTGATGTCCGAAATTCCTGCTGAAATTAATAAAGTATACCTTGTTGTCATTTCTGGCCAAACGAATAAGACTTGCCAGTGAATTGTCTTTGCTACCATCATTCACAAAAATAAGTTCATAGTTCGATGCAATCTTTGATGCAACCCTTGATAATCGGTTATACAATTCATCAATAACCAATTCCTCACTATAAACCGGAATAACAACTGAAAGATCTACCTCTTTCTTATCTTCTCTGTTCATGAACTTTGTATTTAATTACATTTCCGGCTACTTCAATTTTTTCTACTTTAAAATTATCAGTCAGATACTCTTTCAATGCATCATCCTGAACTAATACAAGTGTATTCGGCTGAATATCATTTCGACATATGAATTTTACAACTTGTCCTTTTGATCTTAGCACTTTCACATATAACTGCAATTGTGCATTGTATTCCTCATAGAGTATTCTATTATCACTTACATCATGCTTACCATGGATAGCATCACGCATGTAATAACTTAATTCAAAATAATTGGCTTGCCAGCTGCCGGGCTTTGGCTTTGGTAAATAGACTCTGTCAATTGTAGCACGATATGGATTTATCGATATAAAAAAAACAAATGCAAAAGGTAAAAAGTTGTATTTCAATAACTGGTTCACAAACTCAATCTTACTAATCACGTCAAATATCAAATACAAGAATAAGGATGTAAGCAATGCAATAAACGGATACAATGGCAAATCATACCAATCAAGTTTGGTTTCTGAGCCAGATATAACAATAAAGTATGTTAGAATCAACAATCCAAAGTACAATGACAACTTTCTGATTCTTTCATCCTTGTTCAAAGCCCCGGTAAGTATACCAAAAGGCAAGAACAAATACCATGGAGTAAAACGAGATGAAATAACATTGTCGTAATAAAACCATGAATCTTGCTTATGATTTTCAATTGCCTCAAAAAATCTCCCACCCAGATCATTCATATAAACAGCATCCAGATAGCCCGGCAAAACCATTTCCCGTAGCAAATAATATCCAAATGTAAAAAACAAAAAAATGCCAAGTCCGAAATAGAAATGTTTATTCTTTAGCAATTCAAATAATTGTTTTTGCATTAAAACAAAAATAAAAATAGCAGGTGTAAAGAATAATGCTGCTACCGATTTTGTCAAAACACCGAGAGTCATACTTATAAAGAAAAAATATAAATATTTAACCTTTTTAGTTTCAGAATATGCGAAAAAGGAAAAGCAATAAAGAGTTGTAAATAAAGTAAGCATTGCGTCATAATCACCTGTCCTTGTTCCGTGATCTGAAATATACCCCCGAGATGTGATCAATATGACAACTGAAATAAATCCAACCCAGAAATTCTTTAAATATCGATTTGAAAAAAATACAATTGCAAGGCAAGTGAGTAATCCGGCAATTGCAGAAGGAAGTCTAATCGCGAGTTCATTCGGACCTACAACACCCATTAGCAAAGCTTGGCACCAAATCAGAAAAGGAGGCTTGGTATTCCAAAGATCAGGTGCTCCCTCATAAAAAGTAACAATCCAATTTTTATTATTGTACATTTCATAGGCATTCATCGTAAGACGAGATTCATCCCATAAATGAATTGGCAATGAACCTAAATGCCCAAAGAGAGGAACACAAATGACTCCGGCCAAAATAACATACTTAAAATTATTCTTAAAAAATCCGGACATAAAAACATACATAAATAAACGTGTTCGTTATACAAAATTAAATGCTGACCATAGGGTACGTAAACATAAGTAATTTTCAAATCTAAAAAAACAAATGAACATGGACTATGGCGCTATTCTAAATCAAACCAGATAACTTTACAATATTGTTACAATTTAATTTACAATTTACTCTTGCATACAATATCAAACCTGACTTATATCATGTTACAACTAATTTTGCCACGGAACCAGGTTCAAAAATTACTATCTGACTGAAACTTAAAACCCAATCGTTTACCGGTAGCAATTCGTGACTGCAAATTAGCATTGATCACTTCACCAACACTAATCTGACCTTGCTGATCGAATGGAGGAGTAAATGGATCAAAGTCGAGGCTATATAGAATTGCCGACTCAATTATTTTCATCAGGCACTCCTGATCCATTACTGAAGATGAAAAATCGTTGTATAAATAGCTCAGTTGTTTTTTGCCTTCAACAAAAAAATGTTTTTCCTTATTGATAAAAATTCTTCCAACAAGATATCCGATGTCGTTGGGGCGATTGTATTTGAAACTATCACTTAGAAAATTGTAGATGAATATTTTTCCGCAGTAAGCATTGTCTTTGTTTTGCTGAACATAAGGCGACTTCCATACTTCATGTGTACTATCAAATGTGAAAATATTTGTATGCATTACAAAAAGTAATGTTTCGTCGGCCAATGTAAACTCAACTTCGAATTCGCTCGTGTCTTTAAATGAAACTGCCAGGTTACCATCAAAACCTTTTACCTGAGCTGTCAGATCTTTACTTATTTCAATAAGCATCGTACGAAGCTCTTCAAAAACATCTTTTGTTTTCGAATAGACTTCTTGTTTGAGCGAAACTTTCTTTTTTAAAAGCTCAACAATCTTATCGTACTTGCCTTCAGCCATTTTTAGCTTTTAGTAAGATCTTGCAAAGACTACTCTTTGCGTGGAAGGATTACCGGTATAAATACATTTTCCGGATTCCTGTTTGTTATTAATTGGAATGCAACGAATAGTAGCTTTCGTTTCGTCTTTGATCTTTAATTCTGTTTCAGTAGTTCCATCCCAATGCGCCATTACAAATCCGCCTTCATCCAATTTAGCTTTGAACTCATCGTATGAATCTGCTTTGAAAGTATGAGTCTCTCTGAAATCAGAAGCTCGACGATAGATATTATCCTGAATTTGTTCTAACAAGTGTTCTATCTTGATAGAAAGATCTGTTAATTGCATCACTGATTTTTCTTTCGTATCACGACGAGCGACTTCAACAGTTCCGTTCTCAAGGTCACGAGGACCAATTGCAATGCGAACAGGAATTCCTTTCAATTCATATTCGGAAAATTTCCAGCCCGGTTTATGGGTGTCTCTGTCATCGTACTTAACAGAAATATTTTTCGCTTTTAATTCAGTAATGATCTTATCCACAGTAGCAGTGATCAACTTTAATTGGTCGTCACCTTTGTAAATTGGAACGATCACAACCTGTGTAGGAGCAAGTTTTGGTGGTAACACCAATCCTTGATCATCACTATGCGCCATGATCAATGCACCCATCAGACGAGTAGAAACTCCCCATGATGTCGCCCAGACAAATTCTTTTTTCCCTTCACGATTGGTAAATTGAACATCAAAAGCTTTGGCAAAATTTTGTCCAAGGAAATGTGATGTTCCCGCTTGCAATGCTTTTCCATCCTGCATCAAAGCTTCAATGCAATAGGTATCCAATGCACCGGCAAATCTCTCATTAGCAGTTTTCACACCTTTAAGAACAGGAATTGCAAGTGTCTTTTCAGCAAATTCAGAATAGACATCAAGCATTCTTCTTGTCTCTTCAATAGCTTCCTCCGCAGTTGCATGAGCAGTATGACCTTCTTGCCATAAAAATTCAGCTGTACGAAGAAATAATCGCGTACGCATTTCCCAACGAACAACATTTGCCCACTGATTGATCAGTAATGGTAGGTCTCGGTAAGATTCTATCCAGCCGCGATAAGTATTCCAAATGATGGTTTCTGAAGTTGGACGAACAATCAGTTCTTCTTCAAGTTTTGCATCCGGATCGACCATAATTCCGCCTTTTCCATCATTTTTCAGACGATAATGAGTAACAACGGCACATTCTTTGGCAAAGCCTTCTACGTGAGAAGCTTCTTTGGCAAAGAAGGATTTTGGAATAAAAAGCGGGAAATAGGCATTAGAATGGCCGGTATCCTTGAACATTTTGTCCAAAATAGCCTGCATCTTTTCCCAGATTGCGTAACCATATGGCTTAATGACCATACAACCACGGACGGCCGAATTTTCGGCCAGATCCGCTTTAACAACAAGGTCCTGATACCATTGGGAATAGTTATCTGCTCGGGTAGGAAGTGCTTTACTCATATTGATTTTGGTACGGTGTTTGTAAATCGTCGGTAACAAAAGTAAGAATTAAAATGAAAAATCTTCAAACACTAATCGGATTAGCCATCATACTTTCGGCTTCAGCATGTTCTTCAACTTATCATGCAGGTACTACCCCTCCGGACGATGTTTATTATTCAAGTAAAAACGAACCGGCTCCGGCTCAACAAACATATCCAACTACTCCGGCTGCATCGCCAAACGATTACAGCACGGGTAACAATAATTATAGTCAGGATAATCAATCCGGACAAACTTCTGATCCAAACCAGGGAAACAATCAAAACTACTCTGACCAAAATCAGAATCAGAATCAAGATTATTATTCACCTGATCAAAACTCAAATAATCAGTCCTACTCTTCTCAGAGTACAGACGGACAAGGCAATACATATATAACGAACAACTACTACGACGATTATTACGATTACGAATATTCATCACGTATCCGTCGTTTTTATACTCCTGCATACGGTTATTCTTATTACGACCCATACTATACTAATTCATATATGTATGACTACTACCCTTCTTCATGGGGAGTTAGTATTTATCTTGGATATAACTGGTGGGCTCCAACTTATTACTATTCTCAACCATTTTGTTATGGTGTAGGTATTGGATATGGTTATGGTTACGGATATGGTGGTTGTGGTTACAATCCTTATTACGGTTACAATCCTTATTACGGTTATAATCCTTACTATGGAGGGTATTATGGTGGTTACTATGGTGGATATTACGGTGGCTACTATTGTGGAAATACAAATCCTTACTACTATAATTCATACGACGATTACAGTCATTATTATGGTCCTCGTGGTACAGTTGGCGACAACACACCTCGTTCGGGCGCAGGACGCAGTTCAGGTACAATTGGTCAAAAATACGAACAGGCAGTTCAGTCCGGAAAAATTTCGAGTTCATCACCTGCAACTCTTGACAGTCGAGGTACTAAAAACAATATACCAAATACGACAACTGACCCAAGAGGAAATATAAGCACACCTCAAAATGGTAAAGGACAAAATACAAATCCTGCAATTGAAAACGGAACTGTAAAAGGCAATAACAATTCTCAAACTCGTCCTACAAACCCTACACTTAATGATAAAGGTGGAAAAAATGTAAATGACAGGAATTTGAATCAACCGAAAAATAATCAGATGCAGAATAGCAATCCTTCGAAAAACGGAACTAAAAATCCAACTGTTCGTCCTTCTAACACTCCATCTAATCCGACTCCAAGTCGTGATGATTCAAAGCGTGATCAGAATAATAACAACTTCAATCAAAGTCCGCAGAACAATACACCGAACAACAATATGCAACAGGACAGAACGCCTAAAAATAATCCGCGTCAAAACAATAACCAGTCCTATAATATGCAGCCTTCGAATTCTCAATCAAAGAACAATCAGAATACTCGTCCAAATCAAAATTCACCTCAGAACAATTTTAATAATAACCAAAATGGAAACTCTAAAAGCAATTCTGGCAACATTCGTCCGGAAACATTTCAACAGAACAAATCGCAATCGGGCAATACTACTCCCCGTACAAATAACTACACCCCTCAAAGGGAATCGAAAAAAGATATGAATTCCAGTCCACGTAATGAAACAAAGACTCCTATCTTTTCTCCACGTAATGAACCAAAGATGTACAAGCAAGAAAAGTCAGGGAACTCTTTTCAATCGGCACCAAATAACTCAATGCCATCTCAGTCTTCCCCTTCAATTTCAAGTCCATCCCGTTCAACACCTTCATCACCTTCAACACCTTCCAATTCATCTCCTTCAAGAGGTAATTCAAATGGTGGTGGTGGAAAAAGAAGATAATCATTTTAATTAACCCAAAGTGTACAGCCCGCATGGAAAAAGAGAGAGAACTATACTACATGCGGGCTCTTTTTTTTAAAGCTCAATACAATCAATTATGAAAAGAATTGTTAAGTCAATCCTAGTCGGTACTTCACTACTTCTAACTACAGTTTCTGTAATTGCACAAACCGATGCTGATGCATTCAGATACTCAGGAACATCAATAACCGGAACGGCGCGTTACACAGCAATGTCAGGTGCATTCGGGGCTTTAGGCGGAGACTTCTCAGTGTTATCGACCAATCCGGCCGGAATCGGGATCTACAGAAGTTCTGAAATTTCCTTTACTCCTTCAATTTTTACTGCCACTACAAAATCTACATTTAGTGGAAACACTTCAAGTGCAAACAAAACAAATTTCAACTTTGGAAATGCAGGACTTATCCTAACAAACAAAATCAGAAACGAAGGCGATGGATGGAAAAGCTGGAGCTTTGGATTCGGTTATAATCGCCAGGATAATTACAACTCATATATGAGATTCGAAGGCAAGAATCAGGACAATTCAATGTTAGATCATTTTGCGGAAGAAGCAGGAAGTCAAAACTACAGTGATCTGAATAGTTTCTATGAATACCTTGCATACTACACTTATCTCATCAACCCTGACAACGATACTGCCACGACACAATATACCCCGGCAATTTCAGAATATGGCCAGACACAACGAATGAGTAAAGAAACCAGAGGTTCAAAAGGCGAAACTGTTTTTACTTTTGGCGGAAATTACAACAACAAACTTTATTTAGGTGTAACGATGGGAATCAGTTCAATCAATTACACAGAGACATCTATTTACGAAGAAGTAACGAATTCAAATGTTCTTGATTCTTTAAAAAACTACCAATTCGAAGAAAATTTTACGACCGATGGTACAGGAGTAAATTTCAAATTCGGAATGATCTATCGTCCGCAGGATGCAGTTCGGTTTGGTATTGCCATTCATACTCCAACATGGTATACTATGCATGACTACTATAAAAATTTCATGACGAGTAGATTTATAGGTGGGCAATCTTACTATGAAGATTCACCGGATGGAAGTTTCGACTATGATATGACAACACCATTTAAAGCGCTTGGAAGTTTAGGTTTCATTTTTGGTGAACAAGGCGTATTCGGTTTCGACTATGAATTTATCGATTATTCTTCTGCACATTTCAATTCACCTAACTACGCTTTCTTCGATGAAAACAGGAACATTGAATCGAAATACGATGTTGCACATACATTCCGCGCCGGAACAGAATGGAGATATCAAAACATTTCTTTCCGTGGCGGAGTTTCTTATATGACTTCACCTATAAAACCGGGAGTGACCAATGGAGATAGCGATTACAGTAAACGAGGATTCTCAGCAGGTATCGGTTTTAAAGAAAAGAATTTCTCTATTGATCTGGGATATCTACATAGTCAAAGTAACCAATATTATCAACCTTATACTCTATCATTAGAAGCAGTTCCCGGGGTAAAAAATGATCTTACAACTCATAATTTTACTGTGACGTGTGGGTATAAATTTTAAATCACTCCGGATTCCGTAAAATTTTTATTCGGTCAAGTCCTGCCTGTGCTTTTTGATCGATGCTATTCTGATATTGATGACGCTCCATTGAAAGGCATTTTTTGTAAAAGCTTTCTGATTTGTCGAGATCATTTTTATCTTCATAGATCATCCCCAGTAACAATGCGCTGTTCGCTGCAAAATAAAAAGTGGCAGATGCCCCATTGTCAATTGTTTTCTGATACAGATCGATTGCCTTCTCCTCCTGCCCAGTCTTCTGATAAATTCTTGCAAGTCTGTAGGTGACTTCCAATTGATCCTTATACTTTGGGAAACTATCGACAGGCATACCGGCCAGTTCTAGCTGTGCTTTGTCGTAATAACCACCATCGAATAACAATCGTGCACGAAGCAACAATTTGTTTCCAATATCGATAGCTGCAGCTTCACTTTGGGCGTCTTTATCTTCATCGATGAATGCAGTTCCAAGACTTCTGCATTTTGTCATATATGTATAGTAACCTTGTGGATTATTTTGCAGTGATTCGATCCACGCAAGTTTTTGATAAGACGACTTAATGAAATTCTGTCCTTTAAATCGTTTGATAAATTCTTCAAAGTCTTTACTTGCTGAAAAATCCAGTTTGCGAAGTTTACACAATGCTAACTTATAGTACATGAAATCAAATGGAAATCCGGTGTTGTAAGCCGCAGGATCCTTTAGATAATCATATGCTTCATCATTCCTTCCCATTTTCATGAGGATTGCCGAAGTGCTGTATCTCATCAAAGCGCTTCCTGCAGCATATGGACGCATGTAAATCATGCATTCGAGAAGATCTGCTTCATTAGAATTGAAAGTAATATAGAGTTCGCTCAGATAGAATAACAATTCTTCTCTGTAGCAACTGAATTCAGATTTTTCCAATGTCTTGAAAAGCGTTTTCAATTCAGTGGTCCCATCGGGTACAGAACCTTCCATGCCGGCAATCTCGACCAACCAGTGATACTCACGAGGCACTGCTCCTATTACGGCTGTTAAAAATCCGGAGAGCTTGTTATTGAGTAAAAATTCCGGATAGGCAAGTTTGTTCTTTTCAATCAATCTGTAAGCCTTTCTTATATCAGTCGCGGCAGAAACATATTCGCGAAACTTAACTTTTACCAGTGCTTGCTGAATTAGAATTTCAGCTTTTGCATAGTGATGAAATGGCGATGTTATATTCTCCTCTCTTTTATCGAGGAGTTTTAGATTCTCATTCGATTTTTTTTTGAATTCGTCAAAATACTTTTCTTCTTCTGAGATAAATGCTTTAAGAAAATCAATATAATTAGAATACAAAATTACAAGATCATTACCCGGCTTTTCCGTCTTCTCTTTTAAAAGAAGGGTTTTTGATTTTTCAAAATCAAAACTAATGATAGACGAATAGGCTGATTTCAGATTTGCATCAAATTCGTAATAAGCTGACGAAGATTTCGAAAGCAAAATAAAGGAGAAAATAATAATCAGAAATCTCATTCAGGTTACTATATTATATGATCAAATGAAGGTTACTTAGCAAATCAGTTGCAAATTAAAAAAGAATACTCACAAAAAAGGGATTCCATAAAAATGAAATCCATTTTCTTTATTTTAATTAGATAATTATTCAGCAACTACTGTTTCTTCATCTGCAATTTTTGGATCTACAAGGATTCGTCCGCAATGTTCACAAACGATCACTTTTTTATGTTGACGGATATCCAATTGACGTTGAGGCGGGATCTTATTGAAACATCCACCACAAGCATCACGCTGAATGGCTACAACACCTAAACCGTTTCTTGCATTCGTACGTACGCGAGTGTATGCAGTAAGCAGACGCTCATCGATGATCGTACGTGCTTTAGCGGCTATCTTTACTAATTGATCTTCTTCCTTCTTTGTTTCTTCAACGATGCTTGCCAATTCTGTTTCTTTTAATTTCAAAACAGATTCACGATCATTCAGAATATTCTGAGTCTCTTCTAGAATTACATTCTTAGTACTCACTTCGATTGCAAATTCTTTTGAGCGCTTTTCAGCTAATTGAATTTCTAAATTTTGGAATTCGATCTCTTTGTTCAGTGAATCAAATTCACGGTTGTTTTTCACTTTATCCTGCTGAGCTTCGTATTTTTTGATCTGCTCTTTTGAATCTTTAGCAGCTTGCTTCTTTTTATTTACCTGATCGGTCAGGTTTGCTATTTCTTCGTTGATATTCGTGATGCGTGTATTCAATCCAACGATCTCATCTTCAAGATCTGCAACCTCCATTGGTAATTCACCACGAATCGTACGAATTTTGTCAATGTTAGAATCGATCTCCTGTAACACGTATAAAGCTTTCAAACGCTCTTCAACTGAAAATTCATTATGGTCCAATGCCATAATTTCTTCCAGCTTTTTTTCGAGACGGTTTACATCGATGATCTTTTCAATTTTACGAGGCTTGAATGCAACCTGTTCTTTTTGTTTGATCTTCCCTTTAGCTATTTTTGATAGGCTCACGTTGTGATAATTATTTTTAGTTAGTCAAATTCAGAAGTCCACCTTCTGAAAAATTACTGTAGTTTTAAGAAATAAATCTGAACAAAACCTACTACTTTTAAAGGTAGTTGACCGGGTTCGTTTTTACCTCTGTCAAACGGACGGCAAATTTAGAAAATTTTTTCAGAATAAACGACTTAAATAGGTCCATTGTGAACTGTTCGCTTTCAAAATGTCCGATATCGGCAATAATGATCTTACCATCGGCATCAAAGAACTGATGGTACTTGTAATCAGCTGTTATAAATACTTGAGAACCAGACTTTAAAGCTTCATTTAACAAAAAACTTCCTGATCCACCGCAGATGGCGACTCGCTTAACTTTCTTTCCGATAATTGCAGTGTGCTTTACGACTCCGGTATTCATCACACTTTTTACATGCTTTAAAAAAGCCATTTCATCCATATCTTCGGGTAAATCGCCTACAATTCCGCTGCCAATAGACTGATATTCATTGTTTAATGAATAAATGTCGTGGGCAACCTCTTCATACGGATGTGCATGACGCATAGCATCCAGAATTCCTTTTTCTTTGAATGATTCATAAATGACTTCAATCCTGACTTCATGAACGACAGAAGTTTGTCCTTTTACACCCTCGAATGGATTGCTCGATTCACCCGGTCGAAAACTTCCGTTTCCTTCCACATTAAAACTACACTCATCGTAATTACCAATGGTGCCGGCTCCGGCTGAAAAAAGAGCCTGGCGAACTACAGCTGCATGATCAAGAGGACAGAAAACAACCAATTTTCGCAATAAACCAACTTTAGGAGAAAGTATCTGTAAATTCTTTAAGCCAATTTTATCGGCAATCATACGATTTACTCCATCGATAATATTGTCCATATTCGTATGAGCAGCATAGATGGCGATGTCATTTTTTATGGCAGCAATTACTGTTCTTTCAATATAATTTTTGCCATTTAACTTCTTCAGACCAGAAAAAATGATGGGATGATGGGCAATTACCATGTTACATCCATTCTTTTTAGCTTCCATTATCACTTCCTCCGTACTGTCCAGGCAAATTGTGATGCCTTTTACCTCCATTGAAGGATCACCTACGATCAAACCACAATTGTCATAAGACTCTTGTAATGAAAGCGGAGCAATGGTTTCCAGATAATTGGCAATGTCTTTTATTGTTGTCATGATCTTTATTTCAATCCTCAATACTACAAAAAATTGCAATCATTCGAATTTTTGTAATTTGCGCAGTGCAAAACTGGAGAAAAATTCTTTTACCCTTTTCGCCCCTTTATGGTTTGGCCATACGGGTGCGGAATTTTTTGTTTGACAAAGGGTTGATGAAATCCTCTTCTTACAATGTACCAATCATTGCAATCGGAAATTTAACAACCGGAGGAACGGGAAAAACTCCACACATTGAATACCTCATCCGACTTTTAAGGAAAAATTTCAAAGTTGCAACGATCAGTCGCGGTTATGGAAGAAGCACGAAAGGCTACATCCACGCAAAAGGAAATTGTACAACCAAAGAAATTGGTGATGAACCAATGCAGTATTTCACAAAATTCCCTGACATCTCTGTAAACGTTGCTGAAGAAAGAAAAGTGGCAATTGAAAGCTTAATTCATTCGATTCATAAACCACAAGTAATCCTAATGGATGATGCTTATCAGCACCGTGCTGTTACACCTGGATTAAACATCCTCTTACTTGAATACGAATACATTTTTAAGACAGATAATTTATTACCTGCAGGAAATTTGCGTGAACCCATGTCGTCGAAGAAACGTGCTGATGTGATCATCGTTTCTAAATCCCCTTCAATACTTGTTCCTATTGAAAAGAAACGAATTCTCGAAGTGATTCAACCGACAGAAGAGCAACAGGTTTATTTTTCGTATTTGAAATATGGAGAATTCAACAAAGTTTTTGGACAACAAAGTCCGATGCTTATGGGTGCCAGCTACTATATGGAAAAACGTTTTACAATTCTTATGGTAACAGGAATTGCAAATCCTTCCGGACTGATAGAATATTTAAGAAGGCATACTGATAAACTGGAAACATTGATCTTTCCGGATCATCATGAATTCACTTCAAAAGATCTGGACAAGATCACTGATACATTCAATAATATTGCTAATCAAAGCAAGATCATTGTGACAACAGAAAAAGATGCAATGCGATTACGAGACCCTGAATTAGATCCTTCCATTCAAAAGCTCCCATTATTCTTTCTTCCTATTGAAGTATATATTCATCAGGACGAAGAGAAATTCAACAAAATGATAACAAATTATGTTAGACAAAATTAAAGAGACTACCGATTTTATATTTGCAAAGACAGGAGCGAAACCGGATTATGGGATTGTTTTAGGAAGTGGACTTGGCGGGTTAGTAAATGAAATTTCAATTGAGCATGCATTGGAATATACTTCTATTCCAAATTTTCCGGTCTCAACTGTAAAAGGTCATGGCGGCAAATTAATCTTTGGAAAACTTGGAGGTAAAAATGTGATCGCATTACAAGGCAGATTTCATTTTTACGAAGGATATACAATGAAGGAAGTAACATTTCCGATCAGAGTGATGATCGCTTTAGGAGTGAAATCACTTTTACTGAGTAATGCAAGCGGTGGAATGAATCCCGACTATCAAATTGGTGACATCGTTATAATTCATGATCATATCAATTTGCTACAGTCCAATCCGCTTATAGGAAAAAACTACGATGAACTAGGCCCTCGATTTCCTGATATGAGTGAACCATATGATCCAACACTTATTGCAAAAGCGAAAGCAATTGCTGATAAGGCCGGTTACCGTTCGCATATCGGTGTGTATGTAGCTGTATCCGGACCATGCTTTGAAACACCGGCAGAATATCGTTACCTTCGCAATATAGGAGCTGACATCGTTGGTATGTCGACAATCCCTGAAGTGATTGTTGGAAGACATGCAGGAATTCCTTGCTTTGCTATTTCAATTGTGACTGATCTTGGTGGTTTCGAAAATGCCCAGAAAATTAGTCATGAAGAAGTGCTTGAGGTTGCAACTGCTTCGGAGGTAAAGTTAACGGCGATTATTAAAGAATTGTTGAAGTCAATTGATTGATTTCGCTATGCGCACAACGGGATAGCTATAATGCTTAACAGATTGTCATAACGATCGCCATATTATTAATTATCAATTAAAATAAACTCGAAAGAATGAAACATAATACTCTACTAGTAATTGCTCTCTTAACAAGCATGATGGCGAATGCTCAATTCACTTTTCAGAATATAGCATTGTTAGGTCAATTCAATGATACAACTGTGGTAGCAGAACCGGTTTATGGTATCAGATACCAGTCATGTTGGGGATGGGTTCATCCGACAACATTACACGAATATGGTGTCATTGGTTCTACTGCGGGGACATATATTATTGATGTAACTGATCCGGCTAATTTGATTCAATCCGATTACATTCCGCATCGTCAGACAGATGCTATCTGGCATGAATATAAAACATTTGGAAATTATCTTTACATCATCAGCGATGACGGCGGAAATAACAGTTTGCAGATTGCAGACCTGTCTACTCTACCCGATTCAGCAAATGTGATCTATGATAGCAACTCTATTTTCACACATTCGCATACACTTTTCATTGATGGCAGCAAACTTTATGTTGCTTCAGTTTCATCCACTGGCAATTTCTCAAGTATGAATGTTTATTCGCTTGCGAATCCGGCATTGCCATCATTACTTAGAAGACTTGACGATGACTTCCCTGCAATAGGTAGTGTTCATGACATGTTCGTTTCGAATGATACAGTATATGCAAGCTGTGGCTATGACGGATTATACATTTTTCATTATGATGAAATTTTGAATCAGTTTGTGAATCTTGGATCGCTTACAAACTTTCCAACATCAAGGTATAACCACAGCAGCGATCTTTCGCCGGACCATCAAATCTTATATATGTGCGATGAAGTTCCGGATGGAATGCCATTCAGTATTGTTGATGTAAGCGACATCAGTAACCCGACTGTATTGAGTACTATGAGCACGAATCCGGGATGTACACCTCACAATCCATATGTTGAAGGCGATCTTTTATATATGGCTGCCTATCAGGATGGACTATATGTATATGACATTTCAGTTCCTTCCAGCCCTGTACAAATTGGCTACTTTGATACACATCCACAAAATCCGACAGGAACATATCCATCGCCTGCTTACCAGGGCTGTTGGGCAGCTTACACTAAACTTCCTAGTGGAAATATATTAGCAAGTGATATGCAACTTGGTTTGTTTGTACTGGATGTATCAGGGCTTCCTACGAGTGTTAAAAACGAAAATTTAAATACGGGAATAAGTATCTACCCTACTCCTGCAATCAACGACCTTTTTATTAAGATTGAAAATCCAACAGGAAGTCAGTTGATCACCTTGACAGATATCACAGGCAAAATTGTTTTAACTGAAAACGCGGAAATGAATAACATAAACAAAATTTCAGTTAATGAAATCGCTGCCGGACAATATACTGTGACGATAAGAGATAGCAAAACAAGTTATTCAAAAAGTGTACAGATAAAATAAATTATCAATGAGAATCAGGTCCTTCATATTAATACTTTGTTCAATCCTGCTGACTTGGAGCTGCACTAAAGACTCCAAGAACGGAATGATCACCGGCAAAGTAAATAATTTTACCGGCGACTATATTTATTTGCAGAAAATTACGGAAAGCGGCGATGTGAACATTGACTCTTCTAAAGTAGATAAAAACGGGAAATTTTCAGTTGCCAATCCTGCAGGAGAAACTGATTTTTACATTCTGCGAACTGACAGTCTGAATATAATTTTCCTTGTACTTAAAGCCGGCGAGGATGCTTATGTTGAAGGAAATGCGAAGAGTTTTGAATCTTCTTACAAAGTCAAAGGTTCAAAAGATTCTGAACTTTTGAGAGTATTGAGAGGTTACGACAAAACACTTAGTGACTCATTAAATAAGTTATACGTTGATATCAGAAATCAGAATCCTGTAGTGGCAGACTCTATAGGTTCATACCTACAGGAATACTATTCTACAACGATGGAAGAATTTGCCAGAAATTTCATCAGACAGAATTTGAACTCAATCGTTTCACTATCTGCAACTAAATTTATTAACCAACAAACTGAAATTGAATTATTGAAAGAACTGGATACAAAGTTGACAGAACTTTATCCAAAAAATAAGTATGTTGAGGATTTCAGACTTTTGGTATCAGAGTTAAATGTTCTACCTGCAGGAAGTATGGCGCCTGAGATCAGTTTAAATGATTACGAAGGCAAGCCAATCAAGCTTTCTTCGTTACGCGGAAAAGTTGTATTAATTGACTTCTGGGCAAGCTGGTGTGCGCCATGCAGAAGAGAGAATCCGGAAATTGTAGCGGCATATGAAAAGTTGAAAGGCAATGATTTTGAGATCTACGGAATCTCTCTCGACAACAATATGGAAGCCTGGAATGAAGCTGTAGAAAGAGACAAGATCACGTGGATACAAGTAAGCGATCTTCAGCGATGGGAGAGCCCTGTTGTAAAACTGTACCAGGTTCAGGCAATACCATACAATGTATTGATCGATCGCGAAGGCAAGATCATTGCGAAAGGAATAAAGGGAGACGATCTTTACAACAAGGTTAGCATGGCAATTAATTCCGGAAAATGATCAAACAAACGTCCATGAGAATTATTTACGGGATTTTGTTTTTTTTCTATCTGTGCCAGAATGTTTATTCACAAAATTATTTTCAACAAGACGTAAAGTATACGATCAATGTAACTCTCAATGATAAAAAGCATTTACTTACAGGGTCAGAAGATATTTATTATAAAAACAATTCAACAACAACTTTAAACGAACTATATTTTCATCTGTATCCGAATGCTTACAAGAACAATTCAACCACTTTAGCAAAAGAATTATTCAATACAGGAGACAACATTTTTTTAGAATCCGAGAATAAAGATCTCGGCTACATTGATTCACTGGAATTTAAAGTAAATGGAGTTCCGGCTGAATGGAATCTTCTACAGGACACTATCGATATTTGCAGAATAAAACTTCCTAAACCGTTACAACCCGGAGATAGCATCCATATTACAACTCCATTCAAAGTTAAGATCCCGAACCACCGATTATCGAGGCTTGGTCACAATGCACAAGCATATTTCATTACTCAGTGGTTCCCGAAACCGGCAGTGTTTGACAAGAATGGATGGAACTACTTTAGCTACCTTGATAAAGGCGAATACTATTCTGAATTTGGTTCATTTGATGTGACAATAACATTACCTGAAAACTATGTTGTAGCTGCAACGGGTGAATTGGTCAATGGAGAATCTGAAATCGTATGGCTTGAAAATAAAGCTAAAGAAACGATGGCTATGTCTGATTTTCCTAAAGAGCTTGACATCCCTACATCGTCGGAAACGATGAAGACATTGCGATACAAACAAGATAGCATTCATGATTTCGCATGGTTTGCAGATAAAAGATGGCATGTACTAAAAGGTGAAGTTGAACTACCTATAAGCAAAAGGAAAGTAACTACATGGTCTTTCTTTACCAATGCGGAAGCAGAAATGTGGCGTAAAGCCCCTGAATATATTTCGAACGGAATTCGTTACATGTCAAACTGGGTTGGCGAATATCCATATTCAACTTGCACTGTTGTTGATGTAACCTATGCATCAGGAAGTGGAATGGAGTATCCAATGGTTGCAACGATTGGAAGCTATGGTGATCCATTTGAATTGGATGTTACGATTGTTCACGAAGTGATACATAATTGGTTCTATGGAATTATAGGAAGCAATGAACGCAAACATCCTTGGATGGACGAAGGCATTTGCAACTTTTACGAAACTCGGTACATCTACACGGAATACGCAAGTGATAAATCAAAACAATTAAACAATGTCTATTCTTATGGAAGATTTAAAAAGCTGTTGAATCTTGAGAAAATAAATCACAAGGATATTCAATACCAACGGTATTTAGCAGGGGCCAGAAGGCATACCAGCGTATCACCGGATGATTACGCTCAAAACTTCTCTCGAGCTAATTATGGTGGAGCTGTATATTACAAGACCACCATAAGCACTGATTATCTTAAGGAATATTTAGGAGACTCCCTATTTGATCGTTGCATGAAGCGTTTCTATGAGAATTGGAAATTCAAACATCCTGACCCGGTTGATATGAAGAATGAATTTGAAATTGAATCCGGGCAAAAACTGGATTGGTATTTCAATGATCTTATACGTTCGGATAAATATATTGACTACAGCATCTGCTCTATCAAAAAAGAAAACGGCAACGCTAAATTGACACTTTCTAATAAAGGAGAAATTGCAGGTCCGCTTTGGATCAGCAAGATGAAAGACGGCTCAATAAAATCGACAGAAAAAATTGATGGTTTTAGCGGAACGAAAAAAATTGAAATGGCATTTGAAGATGGAAGTTCATATAAGATTGATGCTAATAAAGAAATTCCTGAACTTGACAGAAAAAACAATACGATAAAAAGTTCAGGCTTGTTTAAGAAAACAGAAAAGTTGAATTTGCAGTTTCTGTCTGCCTTAGAAGACCCTGATCGAACACAATTGTTCTACATCCCCGTTATTGGTTACAACGTGTACAATTCATTTATGGGTGGAATAGCATTTCACAATGTTTCATTCCACGAAAAACCATTTGAATTTGCAGTAATGCCCATGTATGCCACCAAGACTCAAGACCTGGCAGGTGGTGCTGATTTCAGGTATCATTTTTATTTAAAAAACAGTGCGATCAAAAAAATAACAATTCAGGAAACGATTGGACATTATGCATATGCCGATGATGAATATGTGAATGGAACTACTGGAGAAACTTATTCAAATACTTTAAAATTTACAAAAGCTGACACCCGATTTATTTTCACTTTCAAAAATCCACATCCGCAAAAGAAAATCACGAAAGAGTTTGAGATCAGAAATGTACTCGTGAACCGCGATATCGCTTATTTCTATGATTACAAACCACAAACTGTATTGTTCAATTATGTGAAAGCTGAATATAGGAGAATCAATTCAAATGCATTGGATGCAAGTAGTCAAAAGATAGCAGCAGAATATGATGTGGACCACTTTAAGGCAAATCTGGAATTCAAACAATTCTTCTGTTATGGTAAAGAGAACAAAGGAGTTCATACACGTTTTTTCCTAGGGTACTTACATTTGAATGAACAGAATGTCAATCCCGATGTAGATTACAGATACATTCTTAGTGGAACTCCCGGAAACAGAGATTACCTTTATGACGACATCTTCATTGGCAGGACTGAAGAAACAGGTTTATTTTCCCGACAATTTATTCGCAACGATGCAGGATTTACCACACCAACACTTTTCTACAGAAAAGCCAGTGAATGGATGGTTGGATTGAATGCTTCCACTACACTTCCAGGCTTTATTCCTTTCCGGTTGTATGTTAATATAGGAACATTCAACGATTCCGATCTTCCGGCAGGTACTGTAGAAACGTCAGGTGTTTCATGGGAATTAGGTGTAGAATTGCCGTTAGTGAAAGAAGTTTTAACGGTGTATTTCCCTTTTGCGTATTCAAATGACATTCAGTATATCAACGAACAGCAGGGGTTGAACTTTGGTGATCTCATTCGATTTGAATTACATCTTCAGAAACTCAATCCTTTGAATTATATTCGCACGACATTAAGATAGTGAAAACCGGAAAAAAAATATATTTCGCATCAGACTTTCATTTGGGTGTTCCAACCTATGAAAAAAGTCTTGAGCGCGAACACAGAATCGTCAGATGGCTTGATTCCATTCGAAACGATGCCGAAGAGCTTTATCTGCTTGGCGATGTCTTTGATTTTTGGTTTGAATACAAGACTGTTGTGCCGCGTGGCTATGTGCGTTTACTAGGTAAACTTGCTGAGTTAAGTGATTCAGGGATAAAGATCCATTACTTCACCGGTAATCACGATATGTGGACATTTGATTATCTGGAGAAAGAATTGAATGTTACGATTTACAGAGCACCAATTGAAAGAGTCTATAATAGCAAGACATTTTATATTGGTCATGGCGACGGACTAGGACCGGGAGATCATGGCTATAAATTCATCAAGAAAATATTTGCCAGTAAAATCTGCCAATGGCTTTTTGCCCGTCTCCATCCAAATTTTGGAATTGGAATTGCAAATTATTTTTCGAAGAAAAGTAGAATAGCAACAGGCACCACTGATGAGAAATTTTTAGGCGAAGAAAAAGAGTGGTTGGTGATCTATTCGAAAGAGATTCTCGCCAAAAAACACTTTGACTATTTAATTTTCGGACATAGACATCTCCCACTTGATATCAAAATCAACGATAGCAGATATATTAACCTTGGTGATTGGATACAGTATTTTACGTATGGGGTTTTTGATGGGGAGAATTTTGAGTTGAAAAGAGGGGGTCAAGGTCAAGGTCAAGGTCAAAGGTCAAGGTCAAGGTCAAGGTCAAGGTCAAGGTCAAAGGTCAAAAACATCTTCGTAGCATAGAACTTACTATAAGGTTAAGCGATTACCTTAAAGTAATCGCCTAACGCTTTTAGCAATCCGAAATCCTCATCCCGATAGCAATCGGAATTCATTCTTCATTCTCGATTCAACCAACCTTCACGGTGGTATTCAAGATCACTTTCGATTTGATGGAATTTGAAATGAGACAAGCAGCTTCAGATTTTTGAAGAACGCGTTCTGCTTTTTCTTTATCAGCTTCGTTTTTGATGGTGAGTTCGGGATTGAGAGCAATTTCTGTCATCAGATATTTACCTTCAATTTGTTCAAGTTTTCCGGCTGATTTACAACTGAAGTCTGTAAATTCCAATTTAAAATTTTCAGCAATTGCCAGAAAAGTTGTCATAAAGCAACTTACCACTGAAGCCGTTAATAAATGTTCAGGCGACCAAACACCTTCCACTCCTTTTGGGAATGGCAATGGAGTAGCGACATCGAATTTTGTATTCAATTCAGTTGATGATAATTCACCTTTTCTTTCTGAAGTCCATTTAAGATCGACAGCATAATAATGAGCATCCATAAGTTCTTACTTTAATTATTGTTTATTACAAATCACTATGTCATTGAACAAGCATTGACGTAACAAAAGTCCGATAATCAGACAAAGAACACTGTGACTATAGTCACACAATGAGAAATAATTATTGGCTTTACTTTTCACAAAACGGCTAATAAGAGAATCCTTGGATATAATGCATTCCATACTATATGAATTGAGAAAATGCGGGAAAATTCACAAATTACCACATATTTAAATAGTCAAAGGGAAAACGACTCACAGAGTTCCCCTTTGACCTTATTTTCCACTCAAATTTTCATGACAAAAATTATCTCGAGCTCACTCTTCAGATTTATTCTTTAATGCCATTAACAGAGTGTAAGCATTTTTTATAACGATGGTCTGGTCTTTGAAAAGTTCGCCATTCAAAATCTCAACCCTTCCCTTTTCTTTTACACCAGTCTCCACTTCTTTCATTTCAAATTTATTCCCGGGTATTGTAACAAAAACAAAATAGTGACCTTCGAAATTGACAACGGCATCATCGTTGGTTACCCATGTTTTGTGGCTTTTTACTTCCAAGTCGGCATTCATGTACATTCCGGGCAAAAGTCGCTACTAATTTTTGGCCAATTGATATTTTTTCGAGATCCTTTTCAAAGATCATCAAATTCAAATGTATGTCTGCCGGATTAACCAATTCAAATAGCACATCAGTAGGGCTAACGAATTTCCCGATATTGACATTTACTTTTGAAACAAATCCATCAATAGGCGAATAAATGTTTATGCTTTTCGAAATGCCATTTTCAGAAAGTGTTTTCGGGTTTAATCCAATTAACCTTAATTTTTCAGTCAGTGCATTCAAGCTGATCTTTTGCGTTTGATAATCCATTTCAGCCTGTTGTAAAACCTTATCACTAGAAGCTTTGCTTAGATTTAACTCTTTCTGCCGATTGTATTCTGCCTCGGTATAGATCAATTTTGATTTTGTGGTAAGAAATTCCTGTTGCAGTTCGATATAACGCTGGTCTTCCATAACGGCAATTACTTCCCCATTGTTGACATGCATTCCGGGCAATAACTTTGTAGATTTCAGATATCCGCCTAAAGGCATGCTGATGGACACCATATTCTGTGGTGGAACATCGATCTTTCCATTTACTTTAATGACTGAAGAAATACTCTGCTCCTCGATCTTTCCCAATTCGATGGCCGCAGATTTCAACTGGACATCATTGAGTGTCAAAACATCCAGCTCTGGCTCTGTGCTTACTGCAACCTTTTCCTGAACTTTATTATTGCCACAAGCACTAAATGTGAAAATAGCAATTATCAATATATATATTCTCATTGTTGATTTCATTTTATAGTTAAATAATTAAGCTGAATGATTGCCATATTTAAATCATTGACTGCTTCTATGTAATTACTTTGAATGGATGCTGAGTTGTTGATCAGAATTGCCCATTCAAGAAAATTTATCTCGCCATTGACAAATTTAGCACTTGCGATATTTTTCATATCCACTGCATTTTGTAATCCTTTGGATTCAAAATAATTTACATTGCTATTCTTCAATTCATATTCTTTTGATGCAGCGAGCAATTCATTTCTAAAAGAAATAAGACCAGTTTGATAATTGTTTTCCGCAATTACTTCCAGATATTTTGCAGCCTTAACTTTTCCTTTTTGTGAGCCAAAAAACAAAGGCACTCCAATTCCGAACTGCGCTGATTTGAAATTAGGTGAGTTATCGTAAACGACATTGTCCGGGCCCAACCCTTCTATACTCATCCAATTGTAACCAACGAGGAGATCAGGCATCAATCGGGAACGCTCTAGTTTTACTTGTGCGAGTGAGATCTTCTTTTGTTGATCCAGCACAAGGATAGATGGATGTTTACGAATAGCAGATGTGTCAGGAGTAACTGCAAGTTCAAGTTTGGTGTTTACCGGAGATGGCACTAAAACAGAATCTACATTCAGCAAAAGTTGAAATCGCAATGCCAGCATTTCCTTGTCAAGTTGCAACTGCTTTAATTGCATTCCAACCTGAGAACGTTGGCTCTCGGCCATGATCTTTTCAAGAGCACCGCTCTCCCCTTTTTCGAATCGCAATTCTGCTTTAGATAAAAAACCACTGTAGATGCTATCAGTCTGCAATAAAATGGTTTCCTTTTGTTGCAAGTATAATTGCCGAAAAACACTTCGCTGACTTGCTTTCGCAATTCTGCTTCTTTAAGAACAAGATTCAGCATTCCGGAATTGTACGTTTCTTTCAGTACAGATTTTTGTTTTGCATAAACTGTTGGAAAACTAAGCGACTGAGAAACGCTCCACTTCACATCGTTATTGATACTGTTGAATTGTCCATATTCAAAACCTAATCCTGTTTGAGGTATATTGATGGCAGATTTAGCAAGCCTGAGTTGGTACTCATTCTGCAAACGTTCATTTCTGACAGAAGTATTGTTCTTCAATGCAATTTCAATTGCTTCATTCAGAGTCAAACTTTTTTGTGCATTAACAAAAGAACTTGCTGCTAAAAGAAATCCGGCTATAAGAAGAGCTACTTTTCCTGAACCACTTTTTACCTTCGATAAATTAACTGTCTCAAACATTACATATAGTATTGGCAACAAAAATAAAGTCAGGAAGGTAGCGATCAATAATCCACCTATGACAACTGTTGCAAGAGGTCTTTGGACTTCTGCACCGGAACCATTGCTCAATGCCATTGGTAAAAATCCAAGAGATGCGACAAAAGCGGTCATTAGAACAGGTCGTAAACGAACTTTCGTACCCATTATCACAATTCTTCTCAGATCTGCCATACCATCTTTCTTTAACCTGTTGAATTCTGCTATTAATACAATTCCATTTAAAACAGCTACACCAAACAAGGCAATAAAACCGACGCCGGCACTGATACTAAAAGGCATTCCTCTCATTGCAAGAAAATAAATTCCGCCAATAGCGGATAAAGGAATAGCTGTATAGATCAGTAAGCCATGCTTAACAGAATTGAAAGCAAAGAACAAAAGTAAAAATATTAGCAAAAGCGAAACAGGAACAGCTATTAACAATCTTTCCTTCGCAGCTAATAAATTTTCAAATGCACCGCCATAGGTTATATAGTAACCTGCGGGTAATTTTACTTTATCTTCAACTTTTTTCTGCAGTTCGTTGACGATCGTTTGCACATCTCTACCGCGAACATTGAATCCAACTACTATCCTTCGTTTTGCATCTTCTCTTTGAATTTGGTTCGGTCCGTTTTTAATACTTACTTCTGCAAGTTGATATAAAGGAATCTGATTTCCGTTAGGAGTAGGTATGAGCAGATTTTTTACGTCCTCAAGATTTTCCCTTCGTTGTGAGCTTAATCGCACAACCAATTCAAATCGCCGCTCCCCTTCGAAAACCAATCCTGTGCTTTGTCCCGCAAAAGCAATATTGACAACTCTGTTCACGTCAGCAATATTCATATTATACTGAGCTAAAACTGCTCTATTGTATTCTATAACTATCTGCGGCATTCCGGTAACAGGTTCAACATACAGATCCCGACTGCCTTCCACTTCATTCACAAGGACACCCATTTTATCTGCATAGAATGCTAACGTATCTAAATTTTCCCCAAATATTTTACAGACAACATCCTGCCTTGCACCCGTCATTAATTCATTGAATCGCATTTGAACAGGGTATTGAAATCCGGCTGTAATACCTGGAACATCTTCCAGCGCTTTACTCATTTTTGCAGCAAGTTCATCGAATGTTTTTGCAGATGTCCATTCACTTTTATCTTTCAGAATGACCATCATGTCGCTTGCTTCAATTGGCATAGGGTCGGTAGGTACTTCCCCACTACCAATTTTTGTGACTACTTTTTCGACTTCAGGGAAACGTGTTTTTAAAATATGCGCAGCCTTTTGTGTTCCTTCAATAGTTGTATTCAAATTACTTCCTGTGAGTACACGAGTATCGACTGCAAAATCTCCTTCTTCCAATGCAGGAATGAATTCACCGCCCAAATTTGTCAGAATCACAATTGCTGAAATGAACATCACTACAACAGTAGCAATTATCGTTTTCGGAAATTGCAAAACCTTTTCCAGTAAATGCTGATATCTTCTTTCTATCTGAAACATGATGCGATCTGATAATCCCGGTTTAGGATCATTCGTTTTCTTTAAGAAAAATGCACTCATCATAGGTACATAGGTGATGGAAAGAATGAATGCACCTAGCAATGCAAATGCAACCGTTTGCGCCATTGGCTTGAACATCTTTCCTTCAATACCTTCGAGTGTAAAGATCGGCAGATAAACAATTAGGATTATTATTTGTCCGAATACGGCACTGTTCATCATCTTCGATGCCGACTCTTTCACCTGAGTATCCATCTGCTTTTGTGTAAAGAGAGTGATGCCGGAGAGTTTTTTGCTATGATAAAGCTGATGCATAACAGCTTCAACAATAATTACGGCACCGTCTACGATCAATCCGAAGTCAAGAGCACCCAGACTCATCAAATTCCCGCTTACACCAAATGTGTTCATCAGAATGATCGCAAACAACAATGAAAGTGGAATGACAGAAGCTACTAATAATCCGGCTCGAAAATTTCCCAGGAAGAGTACCAAGATAAACACTACGATCAATGCCCCTTCGATCAAATTTTTAACCACAGTGCTAATTGCGTTGTTCACCATTTTCGTTCTGTCAAGGAATGGCTCGATCACAATTCCTTCAGGCAGAGTTTTTCGGATCTGTTCGATACGCTCTTTTACATTCTTAATTACTTCGCTACTATTGGCACCTTTCAACATCATGACCACAGCACCGGAAACTTCGCCCTCATCATTGTAGGTCATTGCGCCATATCGTGTTGCATATCCTGTTTGAACTTCCGCCAAATCCTTTATCATAATTGGAGTTCCGCTATTGGTTGCAGATACAGCGATGTTTTCAATATCATTAACGGAACCAATCAAGCCTTCACTTCTTATAAATAAAACTGTGGCACCTTTTTCTATATATGCACCACCTGTGTTTTGATTATTCTTTTCGAGTGCGGCAAAAACATCATTTACTGTCAAGTCATACGATTGAAGTTTGTTGGGATCAACTGCAATTTCGTACTGCTTCAGTTTGCCTCCGAAACTGCTGACTTCTGCAACACCCTTCACTCCTATCAATTGACGACGTACGATCCAATCCTGGATAGTTCGCAAATCTGTTTCATCGTATTTATTCTTATAGCCGTCTTTTGCTCTTACTACATACTGGTAGATCTCTCCGAGTCCGGTAGTGATTGGACCTAATTCCGGCGACCCTATTCCTGCAGGGATCTGAGACTGTACCTGCTGCAACCGTTCAGCAACTTGTTGTCGAGCCCAATATACATCAACATCATTATTGAACACGATAGTAACTAGCGACAATCCAAATCGGGAAAAACTTCTGATCTCTTTTATTCCATTGATATTGCTATTGGCTTGTTCGATGGGAAAGGTAACCAGACGTTCGATATCTGTTGCTCCAAATGAAGGAGCAATTGTGATGACCTGAACCTGATTGTCGGTGATATCAGGTACGGCATCGATAGGTAATTTTGTAGTCTGATATATCCCATAACCGACAAGTGCAAGGATAAATAGTCCTACGATGAGTTTATTCCGTATAGAAAACTCAATTATTCTGGTAAGCATACATTTTTCTTTAATTAATAGTGAATAACTAATAATTAAGAATGAATGATAAATAATTTAAGCAAGCTGCAATTATTAATCATTCATTATTAATTATTTCTACCTGAAAAAGGTATTCACGCTTTTGGGGGTTGCCAGATTGTAGAGAGAAAAGAAGAAGGGAGAAAAGATTCTTTATAAGTAAAAAAAGTTTTTGTTTCGCTACAATAAGGTTTTAAGATCAAGTCAGAAAGTGGGCAGCTGATAACTGCTGTGAGCGTGATATTAATGCAACCATCATCCGATTTGAAAGGCAGCTTCATATCCTGAGTATGATCTTCATCAACAACAATATTATCGGCATAATGCACCTTCAAAAAGGTCCAGAAAGTAAGTTCGCTTTTCTGTTCTTTATGTTCAAAATAATGATCAATTAATAAAGGTAATTTTACCAATTGGTACAGTTCCGTTGCTGTAAACAAATGGACAATCAAAAGTGATATGGCGATTAAATGCTTCAAGACTTCAAAAATAGGGAATTTTCTTTACCTTTTATATATCCGCGAAATTGCATAAAAAAATAGGATAAAGTATGAAGCAATGACAAATGAACAAACAAAAGTGGTTTTTTCCTATTCCTTAATAACCTTTAAGCTGAGCGATTTATTATTAACAAGGATCTTGCAAAAATATACACCTGAATTAAATCCGGTCAGATCAAACGTAAAAGATCTTGAACTTGAATCGAAAAGAATTTGTTTCTCTGTGAGGATGACCCTTCCTAATGGATCAACAATTTCTATTTCTGCTACATCCACCTGATCCATTTTGAAGTGAATGGTAGTCGTATGATGGAATGGGTTTGGAACTGCAAAAGCCATATCTTGATTACCTGACAAATGGTCAATATCGGTTATTACACCAGGCGATAGGGTACTGCATCCATTGGTGTCATAAACAAGTACAGAATAATTTCCTTTCACTGAAGGGACAAAACATTGATCCGTGGAGAGTACATTTGTTAGATCAGAAGATTCGAACCATTCATAGCCAAAGTGAGCATCAACACACAAAGTATCGCCAGTTACCTGAATAAAAGGAATGGCAGGCACATCATATTCTGTAATAAAATTCGGGTATGTTATCGAATCACAACCAAAAGCATTACAAGCAACCAAGGTCACATCAAATGATCCGGCGGTTGGATAATAGATCCCCGTTGGATTTTGCAAAGTAGAAGTTGAAGGAAATGCACCGGGAAAGTACCATGTCCATGAAGTTGGATTGTTAGTAGAGTTGTCGTAAAAACTTGTTGCTTGTTTATTGCACCAAGTAGAATCCAGAGCACTAATAGTAACAACCGGAATAATACCCGGTGTATTGCAAGTAAGTTTAAAAAATACCGGTTGATCAGCAATTCCATTTACTTTGGTAGCTCATACGCTCCGGAGTAGTAGGAAAATCCTGTGAATGTGTGGTTGAACTAATACAAATGGTATCATTATTTCCACCATGTTCACGAATAGAAACGTGAGGAGATGGATAATCATAGAAACTCCCTGAATAATCTGCAGATGACCCTCCAATATAAGTTGAGCCTCCACATGCATAGCCGGTACCACTTGCATTCAAATTCACCGCAAAGAAGTCATAATGCCCTGCATTATTAGGTTGAACACTTCCTGCTGAGGTAGGAAATGAATCCTGAGAAATTCCAACTACATATGCTTCGCCGGCAGAATTCGTTGCAACACTTGTAGCCCAATCACTCATATAACCACCAAGAAATGTTGAATAGACCAAAGCGCTTCCTGCAGCATTAAGTCTGACTGCAAAGCCATCTGTATTACCCGTTCCAGCATGCATAGGTTGCAAAGCACCTGTAGTAACAGGGAATGCAAAAGTGAATGTTGAACCAACAATAAATGCATCATCAGTGACAGGATCCACTGCTATTCCATTCCCGGTTCCGGGAACCAGATATGTAGAATAACTTAACGTGACAGGAGTTGTTGGATCAAGTTTTGTAACGAATGTCATTACGCCATCCATGCCTGTACTATAAACATTGGTATATGCTCCGCTTGTTATTGGATACGTCGGAGTCCCGGTGCTTTTGTATATTTTTCCTGTAATAAAAACATTTCCTGCACTATTGACTGCTATACTTCTGCTATCGACATAACAAAAAGGTCCTCCTCCAATTCTGGCAGAATAAACCAAACTATTTAAACCACTTTGGTTAATATCAAATTTTGCAATGAATGCATCTCTATCTCCAGTTGGGAAGGCACTCGATGCTTTTACCGGAAAATTACCTATTGATGTACTTCCTGTTATGTATGCGATTCCGGAACTCCCTAATGCGATGCCATAACCTGTTTCGCTTCCTGTTCCACCGAGAAACGATGAATACACTAAACCTGTTCCTGTTGAATTAAGTACCGTAATAAATGCATCAGAACCGGCATTATGTACGGGTTGATAAGCATTAGCAGTCGAAGGAAAATTCGTCAGTCCCGTAATATTCAAATCAACTACTCCTGTCACATACGCTCTGCCCAAATCATCAACAGCTAATGAAGTACCAAATTCCGATGAGCTTCCGGGTAAATAGGTTCCATAGATCATGGTTGAACCATCTGCAGAAAATTTAGCTACAAAGATCTCCGGATAAATATTTCCGGGACCCGAGTACGCTCCTGCTGTTGTTGGAAAAGATCCATCGACCATGCCTGTCAGATAAACATTGCCGTCATTATCCATTGCATTACCAAAACAATAATTAATATTATTTCCTCCTCCAGTTGCTCTTGTATATGAAGACCACACCATTTGAAACAATGGATCGATGATCAGGTCTGAATACTTATCATATTTATCTTTTGTTGTAAATCCAAACGTTGAATCATTGATGAGTACAAATTCAACCTTCACATCATGCTTTTTACAATCAATTATCTGCCATGATATCGGAGCTTTTTGGATCTGAATAGTCCAGGGGGTTGAAATTTCAAGATCACCGCTTTTGTTGATCATTAGATTCTTTATGCCTTCAAAATATGTCTGAATTGATTGGATGTTACTGCCGGGATGCAGTATATAATCATATTCCAGATGATTTTCATTAGTATAAAACTTGAGATCAATATTTTTATAAAGATCATTGTAACTTACTATCGAACATTCCATAGGATGAATTACCCACTTGGAAGGATCATTGCCGGATAAATAACTGTAAACACTTTGTTTTTCATTTTCACCGGTAATAGTAACAGCATGATTGAGACCGGCAAATTTCATGTTCCAAACTATCAATGAAGCTGCTCCTGAATCATTTTCTTCATCACTTTTTTGAGAAAAACTCAAACCGTTATTCAATAAATAAACATTCGTTGAAAGTGCTATGCCCTGATAAACTATATCACTCTTCCACTGCCCTTCATTATGAAGAAATGAAACTCGAGAACTATAATTCAAAGAGAATGATTCGACAGCAAGACTAATAAACGAAATAAAGAGGATTGACCTGAGCAACTCCTTCGACCTATTTGTATAAAATCTCTTCATTTTTTATTTATTGAATATAAATAATCAGTTCTTCTCAAAAGTAAGATAGTCAATCCCGCCATTACCACCACTTACATCTTCCAACTTGATCATTGTAGATGTTTGTTGAACAACATGCCAGTCGTCGTTAAGCTCCTGAAATGGATCGGATGTGCCAAAATTCAACACTAGCTTTAATGTACTATCATCATTTCCACTTGACCATGTACCACTTATTGTACTTCCTGATTTTGTTGCAGTGACAACACCACCTGATTGGAAATTGAAAGCATAATTGGTGTAATGACTTGTTTCATCATTTCCACTGTCGATATATGAAGTAACTCTCCAGCTACCTTGTTGAATAGTAGAATTCAAAACTGTGGAGCTGCTTGAACCAGATGAAGTATCGTCCTTCTTACATGAACTAAAACTTACCAGGATTAATAGGATAAATAGGATTTCGGGAAGCAATGAAATTCTGGTAATTTTCGGAAACAAGGCTGAGGTTTTCATTTGTTTTGTGTTTTGGTAAAATGAATTTAATTTGTCGACTGAAGAATTACAATTGTATTCTTTCAAATCATACTTCAAAGCAATAAATAAACAGAATTCCTTGAAAAATTAACTTGCTGAATGGGAAATTTCAGTAACTGAAACGAATAAAGCGAGGCTTCAAAGGTTTTTGAATTGGGTTAAACTTATCAAGATAACGATACGGGAGCTTTCATTCGATTACGCATTTTGACAAATTCAAACCAAATCACTGACACAAATCCAACTCCAATACTGGTCAGCAATTGCATTGCAGATAATTGAGTGAATTCAAAAAATTCTGTCATTGGTCTAACAAGGAGTAAAAGAGCAGTTATTGCCATTGTAATTCCAATTATAATAAAGACAAGATTGTTTTTATACTGCAATGTTGTAAATATTGAATAATAAAAAGAACGATTGATCAATGTTAGAAATATATTTGCCGAAATAAGTACAGTAAAAACCATTGTCCTTGTCACCGCTTCACTAAAATCATTGTTAACCGAAAACTGATATACAAACAAAGTCCCTACAGTGATCATTATCCCCTGAATTATACTTGTCGTAAGTTCTTTCCAATTGAAAAACGTATTAGTGAACAGTCGGGGTTTACTATTCATTGCCTTTTTTTCCATAGGCCCATTTTCATATATGATCGAACACGTTGGGCCCATTATCAATTCCAGCAAAATAATATGAATAGGTGAGAAAATATTCGGATAGATCCAGCCTAATGCCAACGGAATAAAAACAGTGAGAATAATAGGAATATGGATCGAAATAATATACTGAATTGCCTTTTTTAGATTTGAATAGATCTTGCGCCCCATTGCTATGGCATCAACCATTTTTGAGAGATCATCTTCAACAAGAATCAGTGATGCTGCTTGCTTTGCAATTTCGGTTCCTTTCTTTCCCATTGCGATACCAATGTGTGCTGCTTTTAATGCAGGACCATCGTTCACACCATCACCGGTCATTGCAACGATTTGATTATTGGCCTTCATAGCATTTATCACTTTCAATTTAGCTTCAGGAAACATTCGTGTAAAGATCGATGTAACGGAAACTTTTTTCTGCAATTCATCATCGGAAAGTCCAATTAGTTCTTCGCCTGACATTGCATTTTCATAACCATTAAAGTTGATCTGCTTAGCGATTGCAAATGTTGTATCTGCATTATCGCCTGTAATTATCTTTACTTCAATTCCGGCTGAATAAAATTTCTTCAACACTGATTCAATATTGCTTTTGGCGGATCATAGAAAGCTACGATACCTTTGAATTTAAATTTCAATTCTTGTTGAGTCTCCGGAAAGCTTGAACCTGAAAATTCTGTTTCCGCTACTCCAAGTAATCGATATCCAACTTTCGCAAGACTTTTTATTGCTTCATTGATCAGTTTTTTTTCGTCGTCATTCAATATTGAAACATTCATGATCGCTTCAGGAGCACCTTTTGCTGCCACTACCCTCTTACCATCCTTCGTTTCGAAAAAGTGCGTCATCATTGGAGGTTTGCCATTCAGTGGATACTCATGTACTAGACTATAATCAGGCCGCTCGTCACTTTGAACAGAAGTGGTGTATGTTTCATGCAAAGCAATTTCCATTGGATCAAAGGGAATAGGTTCACTGGCAAACATGGCAGTGCGGACCAACTCAAGTTCAGACCCATCCATTGATTGACGAGGCTCAGTCGTTTGTCCAGTTTTTAAAACAAAGAGTTTAGCAAGACTCATTTTATTCTCGGTGATCGTCCCTGTTTTGTCGACGCAAATGACAGTTGCGCTACCCAGCGTCTCTACCGTTTTCATTTGCTTAACAACGATACCCATCTTCATCAATCGCCATGCACCGAGTGCCATAAAAGTTGAGAATGCGACGGGGATCTCTTCGGGAAGGATGCTCATCGCTAACGTAAGTGCCTTAAGCAGACTATCGATTACGTTCTTTGATTGCAGGTAATTTATTACCCAAACGATCAGAAAGACAACTGCACCGGCAATTACCATTTTCTTTACAAAATTTCCGATCTGCAATTCTAAAGGAGTCTTTTCTTCTTTGATGCTTTCCAGACTTTTTCCAATCTTGCCAAGTTTGGTTTCATTGCCGATTGCAATAACAGTTGCAACAGCCAGACCACTCGCTACAGTACAACCAAGGTAGACCTGATTATCTGTCGACGATTTATCTTTAAAGACAGACAATGATTCGCCGGTAAGAATGGATTCATTGACAGAGAAGTCGTTTGAATGAATGATCGTACCATCAGCAGAAATGACTGTACCTTCTTCCACCATAAGAAAATCGCCCAACACCAGCTCTTCACTGTTGATTTCAGCAACAGTGCCATTTCGAATCACTTTGCAACCCGGCTTGATAAATGTTTTTAATTTTTCGAGCGCATTCCGACCTCTGAATCCTGATACAAAGAAATTGCAGCGACTAAAACGATGGCGACAGATAAAAAAATGGCATCACCAGGCTTTCCACTGATAAAGTAAATGAAAGCGGCTACAAACAAAAGAGCAATCATCGGCTCCTTTGCCAGACTTTTTATTGCGTCAAGAAAAGTGTTCTCCTTTTTATATTCTAATCTATTCCGACCATACTTCTGACGGGAAGCTTCCACTTCTGCATCAGTGAGGCCGCTGAAATTGAAATTGTTTTGGGGCATAAATTCACAATACAAATGAATTTTATAAATGTATACTAAAAAAGTATAATAAAATTACACAATTATCATGATTTTTCAGGACGAATGTTACTTTAATAATTTAACCACCTCATCCCCCACCTCATTCCCCACTTCAATCAACCTCAAATAATACAAACCTTTCGGTAAATCACTGAAATTCTGAGAAGAAAGATCGTTTCCTGAATAGATAATTTGGCCAAGACAATTTCTTAATTCAACAGCAGGATTGGTAAAATTTGTATTGCTAAAAATTTGAGAAGTAAATGGGTTTGGGAAGGCAATAACATCATTCACGCCGGCAACTGCATTGACGATGCCAACAGATGCATTACAAAAACTTCCTGTTCCTGTCAAAGCATTCATCTCATTGCACAGATAATTATAATTGAACCGTTCAACTGTTGTTAAGGTTCCCAACAATAAATCATTTGCTTCATTCGGATCGAGTCTCAGATCATAAAATTCCTGGCGGCCATCATCAAAATTTATTAATTTATATTCTATGTTGCGCATGGCTTTTCCATCGTCTGAATCTGTTGTCGTTTTAAATATCTCGGTAAATGACCAGGGTCGAATTGATGTATCTTGATCAGTTAGAATTGGCATCAAACTTTTACTATCTATGGGCTTATTAACAGGAATATTTGCCTGCCAATTTGTATCGCCAAATAATTCCGGAATGGTAGCAAAGAGATCTACTGTATTTACCAAAGCATCACTGACTCTGCCCGGATTTACAACTGATGGCCCCGAAATGATCAATGGAACATGAACCCCATATTGATAAACTGTTCCTTTCGCCCGCAATGGATTTGCAGATTGGATCGTTCTTGTTGCATTTCCATTATCACCGACAAAAATAAAATCAGTACTGTCCAGTTTATTTAACACTCGCAAAGAATCGAAGAGCCGACCAATTTCATGATCGAGTGCTTCGAGTGCTGCAATAAAATAGTTCTTTGGATTATTGTTAATATCAGTTGAAGTCCCACTTAATGTAGTGTCAGAATATAGTCCTGCCGGTGGTAAATGATACGGTGAATGTGGCGCATTTGAAACTATAACGACCGGTTAGCATACCGGCACGTGTAGCAGAACAAACCGGATTCGACATGGCATTTTGAAATCTTACTCCATCGGAAAGCAGACTTCTGATATTTGGCACATCAGCGGTATCAACATGATCTTCGTAAAACCCCAGATAGTCAGTTCCTAAATCGTCTGCGATCAAGAGAACAACATTATGTTGAGAGTGTGCGCTCCTCAATAAAACAAGGAGCAAAACAGTGAGTATCGTTTTTTTCAATAGTAGGTTTTCAGGATTTGATCTTAAATCATTTGTCGAAGGCTTTGACATAAGAACAAACAAATGGTTTAAGAAGACAGCAAGTTCTATCGCAGAATAAGTAAATTCTTCGAATAAATCATATCTTGATTAAACACTTGCAAATGGAAGATTCCATTTGAGAGTTGCTTTAAATCCACCATTCTATTTGACAGCACATCACTCTGAACTTCTCTTCCAAGATGATCAGTAAGCATATACTTCCACATTAAGCTATTCTTCTTTTGATCGTCGAAAGAAATAAAAATCTTATCAGACGCAGGATTCGGATAAATGCTTAAGTAATCGAAATCAGAGCGAACAGACCCCTCAGCAATTCCTGTAAGAATGCTGTCTTCATTGTTCACCAAATTTGCTGCTTGATAGTAGACGAGAATTGCGCTTTCGTTTTGAGGAGTTGCAATTCCCCATGGAGTGACATTCGTTACAGGAATATCGTTACCATTTGCCACACCTGTTGAATCTGCAGTTTGTCTTCCTACGCAAACAACTCCTAGAGCGGTCTTGTAAACACCAAATAAATCGGTATTGCTCCCCCCTGCTTGAGTTAGTGTATCCCATACACCAACAACAAGAGATGAATATTTCGGCACATGAAATTGCGAATCATAAACACGAACAAAACTATTCCAACTGCTGAGTCCACCGAAATCCGGTTTCACCATCTTTTGATATGCATTTGCAGTAGTGATCGTGCGTCGACCTACAGCAAGCACACACACATCGCCGGTGCTTGTGACTTTCATATTATTTTTAGCGATACGTGTTGTGTTTACATCTGGCCAACCGGTGTTCGGATCTGCCCAACCATCGAGATTCGGATCTGCATGTGGAGTACCCAGAGAACCTGTTCCTTCTGCATATTCAGCGAGGTAAGTGGCATTGGTCAAAGTACCATCAGACAATCGAAGTTTGCCCAACCATGACTCATGTATATTTCCATTTGTTCCGGTAAATCGATTCTGAAATCCATATGCACTTGGATCAATGGCTACCTCTGTACCCTCCCAGAAATTTTCAGAATTATTCCCATGGCATCTTGCACCTACTACCAATTTATCGTTTGCATAATCAATTGCCAATGCATCGATGTATTGATCAGGCACTGATTCCATGGTATCGCCGGCCGGAGTAATCTCATGATACAAACGTGACCACCATAAAAGCATTCCCGAAGAGTCCATTGCAATCACTGCCGGTTCGAAATCAGGACTACCGGTCGAGGTAACACTTTTGAAACTCATTCCAATATATAAATTGTTGTTTCGCTTATCAATATTGATGCATGTTCCACCGTAAACAGGACTTCCTGCTGCAGCAGAATAACCAGTGTAGCCGGGACTAACAGCAGTAGGATTAGCGGGATCACACGGTCCGTTGAAAAGTATATCTGCAGGCCACAAACCTTTTTTTGTTCCGCCATTACCATCCGGTTGAATATAGTCATATTCGTTTTGCGTCCAGGAACGCAGATCGCATCTTCCCCAGATCTTCAAAACGATTCCGCTATAGCTCACAGAATCGATACCACCTTGCGGATTAGATGCTGCAGGTGTCCCTTTAAATTCTGATCCATTTTTCAGCCAATGCGTTCTCCAATTATTTACAATTGCGCGTTGACCATTTTCGTCCAAACAATAAATAGCACTCCAATCGTAACCATACGCTTCTCCTGAAATGTAATATACTTTGCCGTTATTTGTTACATCCCATGGGTGATAATCTTTAGGACCAGACTTTGCCCAAACCGAAGCGAACCATTCTAACATTGTTGGCACTCCATTGACAAAGTTGTTATCCAATTTAGCAATGATATAGCCACCATTGTTCGCATCTGAATCTGCAGTGTTACAACTAATATAAAAATCACCGGTAGGAGTATATGGTTGAGCGTTCGTTTTCATGAAACGAATATCTTCAACAGCACCTTGTGGAAAATGAACCACTTGAAGAATGTCTTGCATATCAGATGACAAATGCAGAATAAATCCATAACGATTTGTTCCAAGTGAATTGGGAATTGTGCCGGAATATGACAATTGAATACTCGGGATCCCCGGATTTATCCAATTCAGATCATCTGCATAACCACAAACGAGAAATGTGCCATCAGTAACTTGCATTACATCGTAGAATGTTTCTTTACCCCCGTTTCCTGCATAAGTGACGATGTTCGTTTGAGCACCAACATTTAATGCGACCAAAATGAATAACAAGTTTAAACTTAATTGCTTAATAATTTTCATAAATATTAATATCATTTGATTTAAAGGCTACCTCAACTTTTCAAGCATGTCATTGGTCAGCGTTTCAGAACTAATTCCATAACCATTGACAAGAATACCTTTCATATTATATTTCTCAGAAGAAATGGCATATAGAATGCTTTCATCAGCAGGGTCTGTATTGCCTTCGAAGCGAAAGAATTTATCAATATGAAATTCGTTGTGAGCGATCTCCAAATCACCACATACTATACAATTATCACGAAGATTGAAATCTACTGTGTATCCTTCTTTTTTTAGTCCGTTGATGGCTTCAACTACTGTGTCGTATGATTCCATTGCTTTTTTATTTTGAATAATTCGACAAATTAAGTAGCTTGATATTTAATCGAAATTAATCAATTTAATAACAATATGCAATGTTCTTCTTGTCTACGAATCGGCAGGTATTTGAAGAATTCCAATGATGACCAAAAGAATTCCGACAGAGCCCAAAGTAATATGTAAAAAATTTACTTCACGTAGCATTATCATTTGAATAAGGATCCAACCACAAAGCAAGACCCCCTCTGCAAAAATCAATTTTCCACGAAATCGAGAATTAATTATCACAGCAATTAAAACAAATAGGCTGAGCAATCCATTCACAACAAAAAGAATAATACCCGGTATCAAGAAATTGTCGAATGGAGAATATTTCAACCATTCTGTTGTAATTCCCAAACTACTGCCATCGGGATGCATGATCAGATTTCCTCCGCCATAAATGGCGCCGATCCCGTTGAAGAGCAAAAGAAAAGAAGCGAGCAATTTCCGTTTGGGGTTCATTAGTATGGTTCCGGGTTTGAAATTCCGGGTTTGAAGTTTAGGAGCGAAGTTTGGGGTTTGTAGTGAATGAATAAAATACTTAGCGCTCCATGCGATTACTATTATATTTTATTCCTTTCAATTGAAATGTTCCATAGACTAATTCACTATCAGGATATGCATAAATAGTCTCTGCATCTGTAGCTAGCTTAAACCCATCAACGCTTTTATAATTTTTAAGTGGCGTAGACCAAGGAATTTTTCGCATTTGCCCTGCATCAGCTGTTGCAAAGCGGTCATCAGAAATAAAATTCGTCAGCTCACCGACCTTATTAAAAATAAGTACTGCTTCAATTGTAATACCATTATTTGTAAACTTTGCAAACACACTGTCGCCTTCAGAATACTTCCACTCAATTCGTTTATCAATTAATGTAGCAGGAGCCATGCAGCACATATCATTAAAGAATGTGACTGTCTCAGCTATATCCATCTCCCTGCCCGATTGATATTGTACTTTAAAAAGCGAAAGAAGACGTATATCCATAAAAGCATCTCCATTCTTAAAACAATGAAATCCTGCAACAGGTAGTTTCATCATCGTTGCATTCATAAAAAACAAACGTGTAGAATTACCCAAGAAATTATACTGTTCCGATGAAAATGGCATCCATTCCGACTCATTATTTTTTCTGATCTTTCCATCGAAATTGATCTTAAAATTATACACTTTTGGTTTTCCAAGACACCCCTGCATAAATAATATATTTTCTTACAGGCTCAGGTAAATTTGAAAGATCACTTTCCTCAAGATTAGAATGGATAAACCCTTCTGTTTCCTTCATTGCGGCTTCTACTTCATTAGTGTATTTCTCTTTAAAATTCAGTTTCCCCCAACCGGAAATTACAAACATTAAAAAAAGGACATTGATAAATGTTCCATTCTTCGAATCGTGCCAGGTTGTAAAAATCAGGAATTGAGATACTATTATTGCGGCTACAGATACTACAATCCAGATTTTAAGATTCAGAACCATCAATATAATTGTAACAAAAAACAGGACCGAAGCAACAAGCCACATTACTCCTTTCTTTCTTGAAATAAAAGTAGTCAGTTTATCCAATTTTACCAGGTCAAATGCTTTCAAAAAACCTAGCAGATGGAATACAGAATGGAAAAATAAAACGATGTATAAGATGGTCCTCATTCATCGTAAGTAACGGCAATTTAGAAAAACAAAAGGTGATAAAAATCCTGTTTTCTCTTTACAATCCTCATTTTGAAACTTCCTTCTATTGCTTTATCATTCTTAAATTCTGTGATGTCGAACCTGAAATCGCCACAAAATAAATCCCGGGCGATAAATTTGAAACATTTACCTTTTGTTTCCCTTCGTTAAGAATTCCCCTTTCTACAATTCTTCCGGACAGATCAACAATTAAATAATTTCCTTTTGATCCATAAAGAACATTTTCCAGAATAATAAATTCGTTTGCAGGATTGGGATACAAAGCAATCTGTGGAATTGCTTCCTGAGATGCTGAGAGAATAATCTGATTCAAATAATTGTCCAAGTAAGTCCTCAAGTCAAGCACATGGAGTTTTTGAGGGGTATTAATGAATGGGGCCTGAACAAAAGCTTCATTAGAACAATAATATTTCAATCCGTCATTAGAAGTTATTCCTTCAACCTGATGAAATGACAGTGACAGATTCAGCTTACGCTTGTTTCCACTGAAAAAATCATTCGCATTGAAATCATAAAGAAGGTAAATGAATGGCTGCAATAAATTTGTATAACCACAAAATGTAATCAATCGATTAGATTCCTGATATGTTGCTCCCGTAATCATTCCCTGGACATCCAATTCAGATTTTCGAATTGCTGAATATGTCCCCGGCAACTTTGGCAATGAATAAACAACCGTCTTATTACTCACCCATTGCTTTGTAAATAAATAGATGCTGTCGACTGAAACGATCATTGCTTCACAATCAAAGTCTGTATTATTTCCTCCGGTCGGAGTAAAATCGGTTTGATCAACGTATGAAAAAAAGATCGTATCAACTAATGGCGAACCGGAAAGAATTGAACTCTTCTCAATTCTCAAGATCTTCAAATCCGTTCTGTTCCCGTTTACATTATTTCCAAAATCCCCCATGTAAACATAATTGGAATCTTGTGAGATCTCTTCCCAGTCATAATTCACAACTCCACTAATTGGAAATGTTTGAAGATCGCTCCACTGAGTGTATCGAGTGAATACAGATTCGTATCCGTATTATCATTGTGTGTCCAGACTCTGTCATTCCAACTGATGAGCCCGGAAGTTTCTGAAAGGCTTCCATCCAGACTATAACTTATAACAGGAGTTACTGCAGCTGCTGAATAAGTACAGCTGCCATCGTTATTTGTTGCTGTGAAATCGTAATTTGTCGCGAGCGGATCAGTGCAGCCATAGACCTGGGCAAAAAGTTGTGCTGAAGTCAATGAAAATAAAAATATAGTTGTTAAAATCTGTTTGAACATAATTAGTTTTGATTTTGCACTAAACTTCTTCTCAATTTTTTTTCTAAATTAACGATAACGAGTTTCAGCTCTTCCTGCTTTTTTGTGCCGATGAGTATTTTTTTTCCGTTCTTTAATTCTAACTGAAGACCAACGTTACCTGAAACATTTAACGCCCTACCTTTTCCAAAAAGACCAAATCGATAGCCCCAACCTCCATATTCCAAAATCGGATTATAGGTTCTAACATACGCTCTTTCTACATCTACCCACAAAACTGACTTTTTACTCCAATTGAAAGGGAAGAATTTATACATAATTTCGTTTTCTGTAATTTCAGTAGATAATTTTGAATATAAAAATATCAAAACAACAAGAACATGGACGAAAGTAAGCAATAAGACTTTTTCAATTTCCGGACTACCCTTTTCAAATTCATGATATAGTAGATTTACCTGAAATCCGATTACAATTAATATTATTGCCCATATCCACCACTGACGGAATTTTTGAGTTTCACTAAAAAGGATCATCTAAGTTAGATTATTATTAAATTATCAGAACTATTTTTTCGATAAAAAATATTCTGCCAGATGATTGATCGGATGCCGAACTATTTTCTTCAAACGCACTTGTCTTTCGCGAGCAATGTCTCTTATGATTTCATCAAAATAATAAGCCATACTACCAACAAAGTGAACGTTAACTTCTTTAAAATTTGGGTAGCTGCAAACGTAGAGCTCAAAAAACTCTTCCATACCTTTTCTCACTATCTTCTTCACCCACTCATCTTCCCTATTATCAACAAAAAATTTCGCAAATGATGCCAGCCAGACATTTGCCTTAGGATTATTATACACATTAGCAATCATGATCTCTTTATTCATCTCAAATTGTTCGTTGAACTTTTTAGTTATGTTCTCAGGCATAATCCCATATAAATAATGAGTGATCAATTTTCTGCCAAAATAACTTCCTCCGCCCTCATCTCCCATAATAAATCCTAGTCCAAAGTTATTCTTATGAATTTTCCCGCCATCATAGAAACATGAATTACTACCTGTACCTAAAATACCAACAATTCCCTGCTCATCTCCACAAGTTGAAAGTACTGCTCCTACCATATCAGACTCTACATGGATTTCAGCATTAGTAAAAAATTCAGCCAGAGCTCCTCTTACTACTTCATTGCGTTCGGGAGAAGAACAACCGGCTCCGAAAAAACGAATGGCTTTTATTTTGGGCGACAAATTGAGCAGTTCGGTATTTTTTTTCAGCTCATCGATTATAAATGACCGATCATGAAAATACGGATTGAATCCTGCTGTACTATACTTATGCATTGGAGACTTTTCATCTACGATCATCCAATCTGTTTTTGTAGAACCACTATCTGCTACTAAAATCATACACCTATTCTTATTTTGATTACCGAATTAACTATAGAATGAAGTCTGTACTAAGAAAAGACGATTTTCTTTCATCCAGTATTTCGGAAATAATGTTCTTATTTAATTCACTTTCTTTGGCAGCAACAAGGGTTCGAATACTGAACACACGCAATGCATCGCTAACGCTAAGTGTACCCTCCGCTGAATCTTTTCGTCCGTTGAACGGAAATACATCAGGCCCACGTTGACACTGGCTATTTATATTCACGCGACAAACCTGATTTACCAGTGGGTCGATCATATGAGCGATCTCATCGGAATCACTTCCGAAAACACTCACTTGCTGCCCATAATTTGATTTTACCATATATTCGATGGGCTCATTGATGTCTTTGAATTCAATGACAGGAATCACAGGACCAAATTGCTCTTCATGGTAGATTCGCATTTCTGAATTCACACCTGTAAGAACTGCAGGAAACATAAAACTTTCTAACACTGTCCCACCATTTTCATTCGCAACTTTTGCTCCTTTTGCTAGCGCATCGTCAATCAATTCTTTCAGGTATTCAGTTTTCCCTTTTTCAGGAAGTGGTGTCAGCATTACATTTTCTTCCCACGGCATTCCTGCTTTTAACTGGGCGATCTTTGAACAGAATTTATCAAGAAACTTTTTTGAAATGGATTCGTGAACGAAAATTATTTTAAGTGCAGTACATCGTTGTCCGTTGAACGACAATGAACCGGTAATGACTTCACTCACGGTCATGTCGAGCTCTGCATCAGCAAGAATTATCGCCGGATTCTTCGCTTCCAACCCTAAAGCTCCTCGCAAGCGATTTGGATTAGGATGTTGTTTTTTCAGAATGTTCGCTACTCTACTAGTACCAATAAATGCAAGGCAATCAATTTTGCCTGAAGCCATAAGAGTGCCGCTTGTTTCAGCACCATCACCGTAAATAAAATTGATCACGCCTTTGGGAAATGAATCACGGAAGATCTCTAACAACGGACGATGTAATAAGACGCCATATTTTGCAGGCTTAAAGATCACAGAATTACCCATGATCAATGCAGGAATGAGATTACAATAGGTTTCGTTCAACGGATAATTATACGGCCCCATACACAACACAACCCCCAATGGTCCACGGCGGATCTGTGCATATAGGCCTTGTACTTTCTGGATACGTGAACTATCGCGATCAAGTGTTTTCAATGATTCAATTGTATCGTTGATGTAATCGATCGTACGATCAAATTCTTTTTGAGAGTCTGAAAAACTTTTTCCAATTTCCCACATGAGCATTTGCACCACTTCATCGCGTTTCTCTTTCATGCGACGAGTAAAATTGACCATGTGATCAATTCTCTTTTTAATACTCATCGTTGCCCATTCTCCACGGCCATTGTCATAAGAAGCTCTGGCGGCATCCAGTGCTTTTGCAGCAGCATTTCTATCAAGGACAGGTTGAGATCCGAGACGAATACGTTTCAATGTTCCGTTCTCATTTATAAAGACAGGAGAAAAAACATCCTTTACAGGTCCTTCCCATTTTACAATTTCGCCATTGATGAGATATTCTCTTTGTTCAACAGGATTTGCAAATTGGAATTTTTCAGGAATATCATTTTGATTGGGAAAAAGCTCTTCGAATTTTCCTGCTATTGTTTTTGTTGTCATGATGTAAAATTGTAGAGGTGAAAATACGGCTTTTTATCGGGGAAGCAAAGGGGATTGACAACGGGCAAAGGTCAAAGGTCAAAGGTCAAAGGTCAAAGGTCAAAGGTCAAAGGTCAAAAATGATAGCGCTTAAAAAATTAAACACAGAGAAAATGGAGAAAAAAAAGAAGAAAGAAAGAAAGAAAAAAGAAAAAAAATTAAACACAAGTACACTGAGAAAATTCAACGCTAATCAAAACAACCACGCCAATCTGTGTAATCTGTGTAATCCAGGCAATCCATAATAACCCAAAAAAAGGGACCACAAAAGTGATCCCCTCTTATTATTGACCCTAACCCTAATTAACGTACAATAATAAGTTTACCGTTAACATTTTCACTATTTGAAGTAAGTGAGTAGTAATAGATACCACCGCTTAACATGTTTCCATTTGAATCATCGCCAACCCAATTGTAGTGGTGTGTCCCGACAGATTGTTGCTCGTTTAATAACGTATTTACCAACCTCCCTGTTTCGTCAAAGATAGAAAGATTTATTTTAGAATTTTCATTTACCTGATACGTAAATAAAGTACTGTTTATCAATGGATTAGGAAAGCAAGCAACCTCTGCAATTTTACCTGATAGCGAATTAATACCTGCTGAGATCCCGGCAGTAACACCGAAGAATGGAGAGCCATCAGAATTCAGAGGGACCGGTGAGCCGGAAGACAAGTCAAGATAAATTGTGTTTCCGCCATCATCTAAGCCAACAGCAGAACCGTTTTCATTTCTGAATTGCATCCCAATGCGCTTAATTTCGGATCCCAAGACAGGTCCGTTTGGCGCAGTGCTATAATATGGAACCGGATCTATTGTAATTGCCCAGGTATTACCCGACAAATTGAACATTTCACCTATTCCATCATCGGCACCCCAGTTGCCGACTGTGTACATCCAACATGTAGTGTCCATGGGACCAACCACATCATTGCCGCCGGAGTGCATGTATACTTTTGTTGCACCTTGAAGTGTGGAAACTCCCGAATTTGCATCATAGGTAATTGACAAGTCATATTGAGCGTTAGCAGCAAATGACATTGAAACAAGCAGACATGCCAACAGTAATTGTTTTTTCATAGCAATAATTTATTTACCTAAATTCCTCTTTTCAATATTGAATTTACTTTGTGAAGATAATTAAATTTTACAATTATCTACCAAAGAAATTTGATAAAAAAAATTAAGCACGTAATCCACATTCATTGTTGAAATTAATATTTGGGACCATGCAGATGTTTGTTTAGAAGAAATACCTTTCACCATGGAAAAAACTACACAAGCAATTAGTAAAAGCGCATTGCCGACATTGGTTACTGTCTTCTTCTTTTGGGGATTCGTAGCTGCATCGAATGGAATTTTTATTCCTTTTTGCAAAACGCACTTCAATCTCGATCAATTTCAGTCACAATTGATTGATACGTCATTTTACGGAGCATACTTCTTTGGATCATTGATTCTCTATCTTATGTCTGCTGTTTCAGGTGTAGACATTTTAAACAGAATCGGCTTTAAAAACGGAATTATTCTGGGACTGAGTATGTCGATAATCGGTGCAGTATCACTTGCCTTTGTGGCATCGGGAACCGGAGCGACGTTTGGAATGGTACTGGCCTGTTTTTTCATTATTGCTTTAGGATTTTCACTGCAGCAGACAGCTGCGCAACCCTTTGCGATCGCATTAGGAAATCCGGCTACAGGCGCACATCGATTGAATTTTGCCGGTGGAATAAATTCGCTGGGGACTTTGCTTGGACCAATAGCAGTAAGTGTTGTGCTTTTCGGAGATTTGAATAATGAAGGAACAGCCACTATTCAATCCATTAAAACACTCTATTTGATACTTGCCGGATTGTTTCTTTTTGTTGCCCTCTTCTTCTTTGTGAGTAAAAATCTTCCTACAATAAAAATGGAAGAACATGTTGAGAACAGCAGCAAAGCGATGCGACTTTTGTTTATCATAGCTATTCCTACCATCGTATTATTATTCTTCAACAACATGTTTGGAGAAAATGAAAAGGTCTACCTGGTCATTGGCTCACTTGTTTTCATTTTAGGAGCGCTATTCTATGCATTGATTGCTGCACAAAAAAATAAATCCGGATGGGGAGCCATGCAATATCCACAACTTGTAATGGGAATGATAGCCATCTTTGTATATGTAGGAATGGAAGTTACTGTCCAAAGTAACATGGGCGCATTGCTGCGTCAGCCTGAGTTTGGCGGATTGGATGAAAAATATATCTCGCAATTTATTTCTTTGTATTGGGGAAGTTTGATGGTAGGTCGCTGGACGGGTGCACTTGCTGTCTTTGATCTGAAAAAATCAACGAAAAACTTATTGATGATCGTTGTGCCGCTTGTGGCATTTGCATTGATACTTTTCGTCAATCACATGCGCGGTAATGAGATCAAAAATATGTATGTTTATGTGATCAGTATCTTCATATTGATCGGTGCTTTCTTTTATGCCAATGAACGTCCTGCGAAAATGCTTTTCACAGTTGCATTTTTCGGTTTAACAGCAATGGTGATAGGCTTATTGACGACAGGACAGTTGAGCACTTTTGCATTTATCAGTGGCGGTTTAGCGTGTTCAGTTATGTGGTCATGTATCTTTGCTCTTGCTGTAACCGGATTAGGAAAATATACCAGCCAGGGCTCTGCATTCTTGATCATGATGATTCTTGGTGGTGCAATTATACCTCCAACACAAGGTGTCATCTGCGATTTTGACAAAATGACGACAGGAGGAATTGCGGGAATGAGTTATACCCACTTCTCGTATATTGTACCTTTGATTTGCTTCGCTTATATGGTATGGCATGCCATTAAAACGAAAAGTATTTTAAAATCACAAGGACTGGACTATGATCAACAAGTAAGCGGTCATTAATTCCTAAATAAATCGCATTTAAAAAAAGGCTCTGTGAATCTTTACACGGAGCCTTTTATGATTTACCTCATTTTTTTCGAATGCTAAAGCCTCTTGTTTTTATGGTATGTCCTTAATAATCAATTTTCCAAAGCTTTCCTAACCACTTTAATACCTCAAATAAATTACATTTTGAACCTTGAATTTCCCCAACATATTTGCCTTGAGTTTTAATTTATTGTTACTTTGTTCAATCACCATTACGTTTGATTAAACACAAAAACCAAATCATATGAAAAAACAACTCCCCTTAATGCTTTGCATGGCATTTCTACTATTTGCCGGAAAAGCGAATTCACAAAACGAAGATCGGCCTTGGCTTTTAGGTTTTGGAATTCACTTCGTTGACTACACATCAGTTGATCCAATGTTTGAAGGATTATATGATACAAAGGACTTCAACAGCGTACCCGGAATCTCCAAATTGGATATTGGCAGAAGTCTAAGCAAAGCTTTTACTCTTGAGCTATCTCTAGCTGCAGCAACAGTGAATAAATCAGGGAACAGAACAAGCGGCACAGAATTTTTTGCTGATGTCGACTTATTAGGAAAAATTTAATTTTATAAATAAAACCGAATGTTGGTTCGATCCTTATATCGCAGTAGGTCCGGGTTATAGCAAATACGATACTGAAGGTTCACTTTCTTTGAATGCCGGTATTGGTTCTAACTTTTGGCTATCAAATGGTGTAGGTGTTAGAGCACAAACGATGTACAATGCTTCTTCAAGTGAGGCTGTAGGTGATTATTTTCATCATACTTTAGGCCTTGTAATCCGTTTTGGAAAAGGAAAGATACTGACAAAGACGGTATTGTGGACAAAGAAGATAAATGTCCAACAGTTGCTGGAATTGAAAAATTATCAGGCTGCCCTGATAAAGATGGTGATGGTGTTGCTGATATGGACGATGCTTGTCCTGAGATCAAAGGTCTTGCAGCATTGAAAGGCTGCCCTGATGGCGATGGTGATGGTATTGCAGATAAAGATGATTCATGTCCTGAACTTGCAGGTTTAGCTGAACTAAATGGTTGCCCTGATAAAGACGCCGATGGTATTGCCGATAAAGATGATAAATGTCCGGAACTAAAAGGTCTTGCCGCAATGTCAGGTTGTCCTGATACAGATGGCGATGGCATTGCAGATCCAAACGACCAATGTCCTAAAGAAAAAGGAACCAGCGCTATGGCAGGTTGCCCTGATCGTGATGGTGATGGCGTAGCAGATAAAGACGATAAATGTCCGGATGTTATTGGTCTGAAGACTAACAATGGTTGCCCTGCAATGGATGTAGAAGTGATCGCTAAAATTTCTTTCGCTGCAAAAGCAATTCAGTTTGAAACAGGAAAAGATGTGATCAAAAAATCATCGTATGCAAAACTTGATACAGTTGTGAATATCATGAAAAAATATCAATTCACAAGCTGGTCAATTGAAGGTCATACTGACAATACAGGTAATGCTGCTAAAAATCTACAGCTTTCTAAAGATCGTGCTGCTTCAGTGAAGAAATATTTTGTTAACCAAGGTATTGATGCCGGCAGATTAACTTCAGAAGGTTATGGCGACACTAAACCTATTGGCGATAATAAGACTTCAAAAGGAAGAGCGGAGAATCGTCGGGTGGAGATCAAGTTGAATGAATAATTTTTTTGTGAGTAGTAAGTAGTAAGTGGTAAGTAGCAATTGCTACTTACCACTTACTACTTACTACTCACAATTTTTTTTAATTATCATCCTCCGGATAAAACTCCGAAAAAGTAAAATGGCAGATCATATTACTCCCGGGAATGTGGAGAATCTCTTCTTGAAATAATTTTTCAGTAACGAATTTATAAACTTCCAGATCAGAGATGTCGCTGATGCAATCAACTACGATCTGATGTTCTTCAAGCAGATCAAGCAATCGCTTCAATTCTGTTTTCAATGCTTTCTTGCTAAGTGTTTCTGCAAATGCATAGTCCGGTTTACCGATCAGGTCGTAACATAAAATTGTTTTATTCTCTGCATAAGCCTTTTCAAAACGCTGGATTGACTTCAACCATGCCCGCTCAATTTCAGGTGGCAATTCATTGGTAGATTCGTCATTAAAGTTCATTCCGAATTCGGCATTTAATTGCATTTTCAGAATTTCATTTCCAACTTTTACTTCTTCTCTGGCTTGACTATTTGATTTTTTCATAGTGGTGTTTTTATAATATTTTTTTGTTTGAACAAATGTATGTCCAGGCTTGAAGCCTTGAAATAGCCGGAGAGTGGTTTCGTATTTAAAAAAACAGCATTTATTAATGAAAAGAGAAAATTGAATCACGATAGCTATCGTAAAGGCGTCAACTTAATTATATTTATATCTATTGAAATTAAGTGAGATGCCGCTTACTTTATTGCCGTCAGCTTTAGCTTAATGTCATTAAGTTAAACTCAAAAATTCATACTAAGTATATGTATTTAGAAGTGACAAGCCCGTAAGGTCCGTACCTTTGGTAAGACTAGACTACACGTAATAGGCTAGGCCCGTTAGGTCCATACTTTTGGTAATACTAGACTACTCGAGAAAGTCAAGCCCCTTTAGGGGCGCACTCTTTAAACACAATGCATGTGTCCATTAATTCAACTGCATAAAAGTTCCTGAATACAATGTTTGCATTCGGTTTATTCCTGATTTACAATTGTGTTTTCGTTGTCGAAAAAAGCGGTGTGTTTAAGGAGTGCGCCCCTAAAGGGGCTTAGCGCTCATGTATGGTCAAAAGTCACCAAGAGCATGGCCCTAACGGGCCTAATAATCTATAAATTAATTACGAATACATCATTCGCTTTAACCAAATAACATTAAAGTTTAGCTGAAAGTAATAAAGGCTAATTTGCTAAATTTATTTTTATAAATAATCACATATCAACAGAACGAAATACTATCCATTTATTTTTTATCTTAAGTTGACAACTATGCGATAGCTTTCGGGATTCATTATTTTGCTGTTTCAGTCATTTTCCCTACCTTCATTCAATAATAGAATGTTTATGAAATCAGGGAAAACCAAGTGCAGAATCATCATTTTCTTTATCTTTTCAATTAGTTATTTCAATGTTCAGGGCCAGACTAAAACGTATTTACTGGAAACCATTCCTACGGGAGCAGATGTGTTGAACAATAAAGATGAAGTGATCGGCCAAACACCTTTCGATCTGAAAAATTATCCGAAGAAAAGTGATACGATAGCAATTGCAAAGAGAATTATGATACTGCCTGGATCGCATTTCCGGCGAACTCTTACAATCGGCAATTTCCACAAAAGGTTGTTTACTGTGAGCCATGTCGGGTTGAGATGAGCACTTCGCCGGACAAAAAAGATCAATCCGGTGTCTTGGTTTTACGTAAAAGAAGAATGGATCAGGATGCTGAGGATTTCAATATCTTCAGTGCTTTCGTTGATTCCTTCAAATTTCAGATCGATGATACAACTACAGTAGGCAAAATAGAAGGTAACAAAAAGAAATGGGGCGATAAAAAAATAAAAGAGCTTGCTGACCTGGATTACATTCCCGGTTTCCCGGCTACAACCGGATTTTATTATTCTTACATCCACGCCACTCCGGTTGACGAAGGGAATAAAATTTATATTCGTTTCAGAATAAAAGCGAAATTTAAAAACCTGTATTTCGATTTTGAAAATGTCGACAAGTATCGGGTAAAAGGGTACAACTCTATTGACTCTGAATGGGAGTTCTATAGCAAGTATGATTCAATAAATCCGATCGCGAAATACAACATCCATTCTGCACTTTACAGAGCACCAAACAAAACCAATAAGTTCATTACTTCTCTCATCCACGATGCAGAAAAGCAACTGGTTGCAATCGACACACTTTACGATTTCATGTCAAAGCAAGATCAGAAGATCTTAGCTATGTCGAAAGGAGAAGTCGTAACCCTTCCTCCTCCTCCACACAAAACCTTTGGCACATTGAAAGAGATCAACCGTTACGCAAGTCCGAATGTGATCACTGTAGAAGGTGAAAAAGGTTTTGGCAGCGGCTTTTTCATTTCCGGTAATGGTTACCTGGTCACGAACAATCACGTTGTAGAGAAGCAAAAGAAAATCAAGATCCGCATCAACAAAGATTATAAGCTGGATGCAGAAGTTGTAAAAACAAATTTTGAATACGATCTGGCATTATTGAAAGTTAACTACGACAGTGTTCCCGGATTGTGGTTGGCTGATAGTGATTCAATAGATGCAGGCGATCCGGTAGTAGCAATCGGTACTCCTCTGGATAAAATACTAAGTTCAACTCTTACAAAAGGGATTATCAGTGGCACGCGTGAGTTCGGGGGAATTAGAATGATCCAGACAGATGTTAGTATCAATTCCGGAAACAGCGGCGGACCACTCATCAACAACAAAGGCGAAGTGATCGGCATGTCAACGCTTAAAGTCAAAGCCAACGGTGTGGAAGGAATTGGATTTTGTATTCCTTCGAATGATATAAAACGGATGCTGAATATAGAATACAAGTAAATCAAGGAAGTGAAGTGAAGTGAAATTTATTAATAATTAATAGTGTCAAATTATGAATGTTTTAATCACATCGGCAAACAACTTTAATGCAATTGCATTGATCCGGGAACTGGAAACAATCAACGGAGTACATATATTTATTTCTGACGAGTATCCTCAGACGACAGCGAAGTTTCTCTCCCACTCATTCATTAGACTTCCCGGAGCAAGAGAAGATCATTACAAGACTTCGCTCACGGCAGCTTGTGAGAAATACAAGATCGATGTCATCATTCCATCTGCTGAAGATGATTTTCTTCCTTTAGCAGAATTGAAACCAACTTCGAAATTTAAAATTGCTATTTCTGATCTGATCCTTGTCGAGAAACTTATCTACCACGACCAGTTCGAGCATTTCATGGCGGAAAATAATTTCGCCCGCAATTCGCAGACGACGATGGATGAAATCTTTTCTTCCGGTTTGTCTGACCTTAAACATTATCTGGCAGAATTCGCAATTGACTTCGAAGGAAATGAAAGCGAGATCAGTTTGCGCAAGATCATTACGATTGAAGAATCCATTATTACCGTCAGCGAAATTGTTACGAATGAAAAGCTGCATAAAAAGATGGTTGACTTTGCGCAATTGTTGAAAGCAAATAATGGCTGCGGGATCTTTCACGTTCATCTTATAGAATTCAAAGGCGACTTTTTAGTAAATAGTGTACATAATCACATCAATGCAACGACAGGACCATCGAATGTGATCGCCAATAAATTCTGCCGACAACTTTTATTCGGCAAGAGTACGGAGACGATGATCGATCAGGTTCGGCCGACACGTTCGTTCACTTATTTGAAAGAGCGTACACTTCCAACCAGAGTTCCCGGTTTGAAAGCAATAATATTCGATCTCGATGAAACGATCTTTCCGCAGAAGCCATGGATCATTGCCAAATTGGGAATGTTGCATGACGAATTGAAGATCGAAAAAGTCACGAAAGAAAAGCTGGTCGATACAGGACTACGTTTATTGGAAGAAGGTCATCGTAGCGATCTGCTTGATCGTTTATCGGAGATCTGTCATTTACCGGCGTATGATATGATACAACGTTATCGTACATTGATTCCTGAAACGAAAGAATATCCCGATGTAAAACCCGTGCTTACGGAATTGAAATCGCAAGGATATCTCATTGGACTATTAACAGACAATCCCCCACAATCACAAAAACAAAAATTACAATCGACAGGCTTAGAAGGTTTTTTCGATGCAGTACATTTCACCAAAGAAAGCGGTTACGAAAAACCTGATCCGCAGGGATTTTTAAAGATTCGCACTAAGTTGAATGTAGAAGCGAATGAATGTTGTATGGTTGGGGATCATTTGTATAAAGATATCATTGGAGGTTTCAGAGCAGAGTTTGCAGCCTTGTGTTGGTTACAGCGCAGTGGCGGGTTGTTCAATTTCGATGAAGGGTTGTTTAGGAGATTGCATCCGGAGATTAATTTTCATCGGTTTGGGGATATGACGCATTTGAAGGGTTTTTTGGATAGGTCTTAGTTGAAAGTTTTGAGAGATTGAAGTGAAATGGGTTTTAATTGTTTCGGAATAAGCATTACTGTGGTGCAAATCATGTTAATACACAATGCCAAATTCATTTTAATATTTTAAAAGTCATTGTTCAAATTCTCCAAATTGACTCTAAAAACCAAAGAATCAGCTTGAATTTGCACCTCAAATTACGATTCACAACTCACGATTCACGATAGAAGAGTTAACCCCCTAGCAATGAACCACAAATATTTCCCCAAAGCCGAACTTAAAATTTTGGGAATTGAATGATTTCTCTATTTTTGCAGTCCTTTCTAAAGAAGGAAAACGGTTCGGTAGTTCAGTTGGTTAGAATACATGCCTGTCACGCATGGGGTCGCGGGTTCGAGTCCCGTCCGGACCGCAAAATTAATTATAAGCCCTTGATTTT
>JADJFC010000002.1 GCA_016708785.1 Bacteroidota bacterium
GCCTATTCAATTATTGAAATGCTTGCAGGCACAAAGGTCATCAGCACCATGCCTAATTCATACAAAGTTGTTCCTAATGCTCAGACTGCACAAGTCGTGAATTTCGATTTTGCTCCTGATGCAAAAGATTTCGCAGCAACCGTAAAAGAAAGAGTGAAAGCAGGAAATGCAATTTCCCTTCCTGAAGCTGAACTGGTAGTTTCTGCCGGTCGCGGAATGAAAGGTCCTGAAAATTGGGGAATGATCGAAGAACTAGCCAAAACGCTAGGTGCTGCGACTGCTTGTAGCAAACCCGTTTCCGATGCAGGCTGGAGACCACATTCTGAACACGTGGGTCAAACAGGGATTGCAATCAGTCCGAATTTATATATTGCTGTAGGAATAAGCGGAGCCATCCAGCATCTTGCCGGAGTGAGTTCTTCTAAGGTTATCGTAGTGGTAAATAAGGATCCGGAAGCACCCTTCTTCAAAGCTGCCGACTATGGTATTGTAGGCGATGCTTTTGAAGTGGTACCGAAGTTAATTGAAGCGGCTAAAGCCTTCAAAGCAAGCCAGAATTAACATTGTGGTTACGAAACAAATTTTTATTAATTTCGATAAAGTCTAGTGCCGATTGGCATTGAAAAATGAAAAAAATCAAACTTGAAATAATCGGCCTGTCGTACAGCCAAACTCAATCGGGGGCTTATGCTTTAGTACTTGGAGAAGATAAAGGCAAACGACGACTTCCAATCATCATTGGTGCTTTCGAAGCGCAGGCAATTGCGATTCAACTTGAGAACATGACGCCAACTCGTCCATTGACTCACGACCTTTTTAAAAGTCTTGCACATTGTTTTAAAATCGAAGTTGAAGAAGTCATCATTTTTAATTTACTCGAAGGCGTCTTCTATGCAAAGTTGGTCTGTAACAACGGTGAAAAGAAAATGGAGATTGATGCACGATCAAGTGATGCAATTGCAATTGCAGTTCGTTTCGGTTGTCCGATCTATACATATGAATTTATTCTTTCTTCTGCGGGAATTGAAACCGACGATAATTCTCCTTGAAGAATCCAGGAACAAATAGAACGCCCTGCCGGTTCAACAAGTAAACTCAGCGAAAACGAATTAAGTGTTGCCAGTACCGACGACTTGAAAGAGATGCTTAAAAAAGCCATCGACGATGAAGCGTATGAACGCGCAGGAAGAATTCGCGATGAGTTGAATAAACGAAAAAGCAACTAAATTTGGGATTAACTCTTTTCACTTCTTCACTTCATTTTCACTTCACTTCACTTATTTCTTGATCATCAATTTCTCCATCTGTTTCGTTTGAAGTAAAATCATATAAGCTCCGGGAGCTAATTCTGATGAATTGAAAAAATAATTTTTCTCGCCGGAAATAAAATTGCCGGAATGAATTTCCAACACTTCTCTTCCTGACATATCAATAAGCGATAGCCTTCCTTGAGTTGATTGAGTGATGTTAATTGGAACACAGGTTATGCCATGCGATGGATTCGGATAGGCCGGACTGAATTCTTGTAAAGTTTGTAGAGCTATTCCTGTACTTCCCGACACTTCAAATTTCCACCATCCTAAAGGTGCAGGCATTGGACGAACTTGTGTTTTTCCGGATGTTGATGATGCACTTATGTAATAGTAAACAATTGCTCCTGCAGTCTGAGCAGGAATAAAACCTGTCCAATTATTAGTTGTCACATTTGTCAAGGTCATTGATGCTGATTGCCACACTTGACTTGTATCTGTTGTCCAAAAAATGTTTGCTGTTTGGATTCCGGATTTATGTTGAATTCGTGCATCAACTTGATATGGACTGGATGTATTTATTGTATTGGAAAGTTGTTGATGTGAAATTAGAAGAGGCTCGTCTGCTCCGATGCAATGTGTAATACAATGAACTGCGCCACTCGCACCGATGATAGAACTACTCGGTACTCCAACAATCGAATAGCCCGGAAGTGTTTCCTGCCAGATTCTAATTGCTGTCGTGTCGTATTGATTATTATACGTTGGCAACAGCACTGTTTTATTTACAAAGACTGCATTAGTATAGGTCAGATAATCGCCGGCCTGACTTGGGTAATCACCATTTGCATCAGGAGGCTGAACAATTCGAACAACTTTATAAGGTGTACCATAGACAGAATTGAAATTCGAAAGTACATACTGAAGATTTGCTTCTATCTGTGGACCATCGGAAACGCCGCTTGGATATTCTCCTATCATCAATGTTTCTTCATCGAGCAATTTCATATGCATATCGATGTGATGAATTCCATCGTAAGGAAGCACAGGCATTTTTATATATCGATCAATTCCCATGAATTGATGCATGATCGTATCAATTTCGGCAACAGTATGCGTCGGATTTTCATTTACGATGAGCTCAGATGAAAATGCAGTTCCCAATCCGTCGGACATAAAATTTCCGCCGGTATGAATGAGATCGTTCGGAGCTTGACTTGTTTCATACAAAGGAATGTTGAATTCTCGTCCTAGTACAGAAGGAATTGTATCATCTTTCGGTCGCGGACGATTATAGATCCAATCGACCATGATCATTGAATCTACATCGTTTCTATAAACACAATTTTGACCGTAATCGCGAATCCAGATCGTATTGAATGGTGCGATCACGTAGTGTAAATTGATCAATGGTATGCTGTTCGACGTCAAATAATTTTTTACAGTATTGGAATCGCTGCAGATAATATAGACCTGTGTTTCAATTTGAGCCGCTCTAACAATTTCACGAAGTACCGGTAAATAACTTGTCCATGTTATGGTTAAAGCTTTTATCTCTTCCCATTCAGCCATCGTCCGCAAACCGCCACCCGGCGGAGTAGTAATTCCGACCGACTGAATCTGCTGCAAGTAAGAAGGCATAAACGCTTTCTCAGCATCCGTAGCCCCAACCGGAAGATTAGTTTGAGCATTTGAAAAAACAGTACTGAGAATAAAAATAACGCTCGCAAAAATTCTCATCATAGTTCTAATTTAAACTGTAATAAATGCAAATAGCTTCGATAAGCATACAGTGCCACTCACCACTTACCACTTACTACTCACCAATTTCAATGCGAAACTCCGCCACTTCCCGCGGATCATGCTTATGCTTAAAAAACACCGCAAACAAAACAGCAACAATCAATGAATAGACTGCAAATGAAAGCCAAATGTGATGCCAATCTTTGGCCCCTCCTTCAAGTGTGAAGTATTTGTCAATTGCAAATCCGCTGACAACACTTCCAAGATATGCGCCAACCCCATTCGTCATCATCATAAATAATCCTTGCGCGCTTGAACGAATAGATGAATCTGTATTTGTTTCTATGAAGAGTGAACCTGAAATGTTGAAGAAATCGAATGCCATTCCGTAAACGATACACGATAAAATGATCATCCAAAGTCCATCAGCCGGATTTCCAAAGCCAAATAAACCGAATCGTAATACCCAAGCAAGCATAGAGAAGAGCATGACTTTTTTAATACCGAATTTTTTCAGGAAGAATGGAATTGTCAGAATGAAAACCGTTTCAGAGATCTGAGAAATGGACATGATTATCGTTGAATATTTTACAACTAATGAATCTGCATACTCCGGAAATCTTTTGAAGTCATCGAGGAAAGAATCGCCATACATGTTTGTCAATTGCAAGGCACCTCCAAGGAACATGGAGAAAATAAAAAACAATGCCATTTTATAGTTTGCAAATAACTTAAAAGCACTCAGTCCCAATTGTTCAATCATTGATGAATCTTTGGAAATGTTTTTTTGCGGTGGGCATTTTGGGAGAGTGAATGAGTAAATTCCTAAGATGATCGCTGCAATTCCACCAATTATAAATTGATTGGCATTGGCTTTACTACCTGTTAGATTGGTGATCCACATGGCAACAATAAAACCTATCGTTCCCCAAACTCGAATAGGAGGGAAGACTTTTATTACATCGAATTTATTGTCTTTAAGTATAGTATAGGCAATGGAATTTGATAAAGAAATTGTAGGCATGTAACAGATCATCGCTCCGAAAATGACGTAGTATAAGGTTTCGGGATCATTGACACTTGGGACATAGAATAATATCAATCCGTAAAGGACATGTAGAATTCCATACAGCCTTTCTGCATTCATCCACTTGTCAGCAATGATACCTGTGATCGTTGGCATAAATAGCGACGACAAAGCAAGTGTAGAAAAGATGGCGCCAAACTGAGCACCGGTCCAGCCTTTAGCATTGAAACAATAGGTGCCAATCGTAATCAGCCATGCACCCCAAACAAAGAATTGAAAAAAACTTACTACAGTCAGACGAAATTTAATGCCCATGAAATTATGTTTTTGGATTGAAGACGGAAGTAAGTGAAAATTAATTTACAAAGCAATATTTAAAGTCCTTTTGTTAATACTTTTAATTTCTTGAATTCTTATTTGGATAGAATTGATACTGGATTGAAGATTTCTTTCTTGATTAATTTATTTGAATGTTATTTATTGTGTCGTATAAAAAGGCTTAATTGAAAAATGCCTTGTTGTTTAGATAAAATTGTACATTGCGCATCTCAATAAAAACACTCGGAGAAAAAACATGAAAAGTAATACTTGTGTGATTTCAATAATATTTGCATTTCTCTTCTATTCATCAGCCGCACAAATACCTGATGGAATGCTTGAAGTTAAGACCACGTCATTTTCATGTAATGTCAAATCTGATCTTATAAAAATAAGTTTGGAAGATTTAATGACAAATGAGATAATAGTTGTCAATGGTAAGGTTATAAAAGAAGCAAGTACTTATAGTATTGCCAAGAATGGAAAACAGTTTGAATTAAAATTACCATTCAACCATAAATTTAAGGCAATTTTTTCTGATGTTGGTTGTGAAACCAAGACAATTTTCTTTGATACAAATGTCCCACAATCTGATATAGAATCTTCAGTTATTTATTCAAATGAATTTAATTTGAATTTGAGTTCTGTCAGCGATAGTAGTAATAATAAAAATTTCCCAAAAAAATCTGCAATTCTGTTTAAATATAAAAATGAAGATGAGGGGCATTTTGTGTATAATAATGATACGGTTTTAGTTGGAGATATTTATTACAATCTGGGAGTATTAAAATTAAAGAAGGAGGATTATACAGGGGCAATAAAAGATTTTACATCTGCTATTGAATTTAATTCTGCTGACTTTGATGCATTTTATAATAGATGTGTAGCGAAAATAAAATCTAATGACCTGTCCGGTGGTTGTAGCGATTTGCAGACTATTAAAAATGAAAATAAATATGACATTGGAAAACTGATTCAGATGTATTGCCATTAAACAAGTAATTTTTATACTTTCTGTTTTAAGAATATCTTTTCCTCGGCTGTGTTCTTGAATAAATTGTTCTGATTGATTTGCGAAGTCCTTTGATAGATTGGATTCGCAAACATTTTCGTTCTTTTCTAAGAATGGTACATCTGTCCATATTGCAAGAAAGTGGTTGTTTTAAGATTCAATTTTGCCCAATTTCGTGGATATTTTTCCTAAACTCTTGATATCTTTTTATTTGAAATCTCTATATTCATTTAACTTTGCAACTTAAATTCTGAATTTAGATGAAGCAATATGTTGAGCTGTTGAAGCAAGTTATGGCGACAGGCACCAATAAAAGTGATCGCACCGGGACCGGTACCCGAAGTGTATTTGGTTACCAAATGCGCTTTGACCTGAGCGAAGGATTTCCATTATTGACGACAAAGAAATTACATACAAAGTCCATCTTTCATGAACTGTTGTGGTTCATTAAAGGCGATACCAATATCAAGTACCTGAAAGAAAACGGTGTATCTATCTGGGACGATTGGGCTGATGAAAACGGTGATCTAGGTCCTGTTTACGGTTCTCAATGGCGGGCTTGGAAAACTGACGATGGCAGAAAGATCGATCAGCTTTCAGAAGTGATCGACCAGATCAAAAAGAATCCTGACTCGCGGAGGCTCATCGTCAGCGCATGGAATGTTGGCGAAGTAAGCAAAATGAAATTGCCTCCATGTCATGCATTCTTTCAATTCTATGTGGCTGATGGAAAATTGTCGTGTCAGCTTTATCAGCGAAGCGCAGATATTTTCCTTGGCGTGCCTTTTAATATTGCTTCTTATGCTGCTCTTACGATGATGGTGGCACAAGTGACAGGATTAAAGCCCGGAACATTTGTGCATACTCTTGGCGATGCACATATTTATACAAATCATTTTGAACAAGTGAATCTGCAATTGACCAGAGACCCAAGACCACTTCCGCAACTTGTTTTGAATCCTGAAGTGAAAAGTATTTTCGATTTTAAATTCGAAGACCTTTCAATAGTTAATTATGATCCGCATCCACATATTAAAGGCGCTGTAGCCGTATAAAATTATGCTTTCAATCGTTGTAGCAGTTTCTGAGAATAATGTAATTGGTCATGCAAATGACCTTCCTTGGAAACTTTCCGGTGACTTGAAGAGAGTCAAAACTCTTACGATGGGACACCATCTCATCATGGGCAGAAAAACTTATGAAAGTATTGGAAGACCGTTGCCGGGAAGAACAACTGTAATTGTTACACGACAAAAACGATATGCTCCGGAAGGATGTACTGTCGTACATACATTTTTCGATGCTATTAAAGTTTCGTGGAATGACAATGAAGCGTTTGTTTTTGGCGGAGGCGAAATTTTTAAAGAAGCCTTACCACATTGTGATAAAATTTATTTGACAAGAGTGCATACTACTATCGATGGCACAGTCTTTTTTCCAGAATTGAATATGAATGAATGGGAGATCATGGCAGAAGATAGATTTCCTGCGGATGAGAAGAATGAATTTGCGTGTACGGTTTTTGAAATGCGGAGAATTCAATCCTGATTTTAAACACGAAGAACACAAGTTCACAAAAGTCCACGGAATTAGAGTGAATGCAATTCCGTGGACTTTTGTGAACTTGTGTTCTCAGTGTTTTCTTAACTGTTACTTGACAAAAAAAAGTCCCGCCAAGCAGGACTTTCATTATTAATTATTCATTATTAATTATTTTCTGTGCATTCCGCAATGCTCATTCGGACATCCGTCTTTTGCACAATCAATTCCTTTTTCTTTGCATGCTTTCATGCACTCTTCGCTGCAGCCTGATCCTTTGTGCATACCACAGCTTTCCATCGGACAGCCATCCTTTGCGCAATCAATTCCTTTTGCTTTGCAAGCCGCCATACATTCCGGTGAGCAAGAATGGTTGTTTGATCTTGAAACGCTAGCTTCTGCTGACATACATGCGGCATGATTTACATGGCATTTGCCACCTTCCATTTTCACGCATGCTGAACTATCCAGTTTACCTGAAGCCATCCATTCATTACACAATGCTGAATCGATAATGCAATTACCATCTGCATCCATTTCGCAACCCATTCCCATTTGTTGTCCATTGCCCATATGGCATTCCATTGCTGCTTTACCTTTACAACAATCATCCATAGTTCCTGCACTTCCTCCTGTTACTGCTATGTAAGGAGCGATCACTAATGAAACGATAGACATCAATTTGATAAGGATATTCATTGAAGGACCGGATGTATCTTTGAATGGATCACCAACTGTATCACCGGTAACAGACGCTTTATGTGGTTCTGATTTTTTGTAGAACATTTCTCCATTGATCATTACACCTTTCTCGAAAGATTTTTTTGCATTGTCCCAGGCACCACCGGCATTCGACTGGAAGATTCCCATCAATACACCGCTTACTGTTACACCAGCTAACAATCCACCTAGTACTTCCGGTCCGAATGTAAAGCCAACGATAAGTGGAGTGATCAATGCAATTGCACCCGGCATGATCATTTCACGAATAGATGCTTTTGTTGAAATGGCTACACACTTTTCATATTCAGGTTTTGCTTTGTATTCCATGATGCCCGGAATTTCGCGGAACTGACGACGAACTTCTTGCACCATGTCCATTGCTGCTTTTCCAACTGCCTGAATACACAATGCTGAAAATATAAATGGAATCATTGCTCCGACAAATAATCCTGCAAGTACATCTGCTTTGTAAATATCAATTGCAGAAATACCGGCGATTCCAACGAAGGCTGCAAATAATGCTAAAGATGTTAGTGCAGCAGATGCGATCGCAAATCCTTTTCCGGTTGCTGCTGTTGTATTTCCTACTGCATCTAAATTATCTGTACGTTCACGAACTTCAGGAGGTAGCTGACTCATCTCTGCAATTCCACCTGCATTATCTGCAATAGGACCAAATGCATCGATCGCTAATTGCATTGCTGTTGTAGCCATCATTCCGGCTGCAGCAATTGCAACTCCATATAATCCTGCACATTTATAAGATAAAACAATTCCGGCTGCCAATGTTAAAATTGGAATAACCGTTGATTTCATTCCGACAGATAAACCACTGATAATATTTGTCGCATGTCCTGTAGATGATTGTTGAATAATAGAATTCACAGGGCCTTTACCCATAGCTGTGTAATACTCAGTTACAATACTCATTACGGCACCTACTATCGTTCCTACTAAAATTGCCATAAAGACTCCCATTTTTGTGAACGTTGCAGAGCGTAATGTGATATCACCATCAGGCAACATCCACATCACCACAAAATATGATGCAACAACTGTAATTAGCATCGATGCCCAGTTTCCTAAATTCAATGCTGCCTGTACACTTGATTTCTCATCTTTAATTGTAACAAACCATGTTCCAACAATAGAAAAAAGAATCCCTAATCCGCAAATTACCATCGGCAATAGGATAGGAGACATGCCACCGAAATTATCAGTGACAACAACCTCTTGACCCAAAACCATAGTTGCTAAAATTGTCGCTACATAAGAGCCAAATAAATCGGCACCCATTCCGGCAACATCACCTACGTTATCACCTACGTTATCTGCAATCGTTGCAGGATTACGAACGTCATCCTCAGGAATACCTGCTTCTACTTTACCTACCAAATCAGCTCCAACGTCAGCAGCTTTTGTATAAATACCACCACCAACACGAGCGAATAATGCAATTGATTCAGCTCCTAAAGAAAATCCCGTTAAAACTTCAATCGCTGTTCTAACGGTATTAACACCGAGGTCAGCAAAAATATTAAGGAAGGCAATGAATAATCCGCCTAAACCTAAAATTGCCAAACCGGCAACGCCCAGTCCCATTACAGTTCCACCCGTGAAAGAAACTTTTAATGCTTGCTTTAAACTTGTACGGGCAGCTTGCGTTGTGCGAACATTTGCTTTCGTTGCTACCGTCATTCCGATATATCCTGCCGTTGCCGAAAATACTGCTCCAATGATAAAAGCAATTGCAATGATCCAGCTAGAGTGAATTTCTTTTCCATTCACTTCGTGAATAGTGCCTGAATAAGCCAGGAGGATTGCTGCAAACGTTACGAAAACGCCAAGAACTTTCCATTCTGCTTTAAGAAAAGCCATGGCGCCATCAGCAATGTAGCCTGCTAGCTCTTGCATCTTAGCATCACCGGCATCTTGTCTTTTGACCCAGCTTGCCTTAATGAACATGACTATTAATCCGACGATACCCAGAATTGGTATCAAGAACACGAAATTTTCCATAAAATGCTATTTTTGAAGGGCTGCAAAGGTATATTAATACTCAATATTTCCAAACGATATTATAATTTCGGAATGCGTCCCGATAGCTACCGGGATTGGAATGCGGATTCGGTGTAAATCTCAATTCATTTACAAATCAAAATCAATTTAATTCATTGGATGTAAGCAATTTAAACATGCTTCGAAAATACGAAATCCAAAATCCGCATTCCAAAATCCTTTTTCGTTCGTTTTCCGAGGAGAAAAACCCTACCTTCGCGGCCCGCTTTACTTATAAAGCGTCATAACTTCATGCAAATCAGAAATATTGCCATTATTGCCCACGTTGACCACGGCAAAACTACATTGGTTGACAAAATGCTTCATCAGGCTAAACTTTTCCGCGATAACCAAGCGACGGATGATCTAATTCTTGATAATAATGATCTTGAACGCGAACGAGGTATCACTATCGTTGCAAAAAATGTATCAATCAGATATAAAGATGTAAAAATCAATATTATAGATACACCTGGTCACGCCGATTTCGGTGGTGAAGTAGAACGTGTATTGACAATGGCGGATAGTGTATTGCTTTTAGTAGATGCTTTTGAAGGTGCAATGCCTCAAACGCGTTTTGTAACGCAAAAAGCTCTTGCCCTTGGATTAAAGCCAATTGTTGTAATCAATAAAGTAGATAAAGAAAACTGTCGCCCCGACGAAGTTCACGAACAGGTTTTTGACTTGTTTTACAATTTAGGTGCATCAGAAGAACAATTGGGTTTCCCAACTCTTTACGGGTCTTCTAAGCAAGGCTGGATGAGAACTGACTGGAAAAATCCGAAGGAAGATATCACCGATTTGCTTGATACCATTATTGATTATTGTCCTCCTGCAAATGTTCGTCAGGGAACACCTCAGATGTTGATCACTTCTCTTGATTATTCAAGTTTCGTTGGTCGTATTGCTATCGGTCGTGTGTTCCGCGGAACAATGCGTGAAAGTATGCCGGTGTCATTGATGAAACGTGATGGTACTATTTTAAAATCACGTGTAAAAGAAATTCATTCATTCGAAGGACTAGGTCGGAGTAAACAATCGTTTGTTGAAGCCGGTGATATTTGCGCAATTGTCGGTTTAGAAAGTTTTGATATCGGTGATACGATTGCTGACTTTGAAGTTCCGGAAGCTCTTCCAACAATTGATGTGGATGAGCCAACAATGAGTATGTTCTTTACTATTAACAACTCACCATTCTTTGGTAAAGAAGGGAAATTTGTAACCTCACGTCACTTACGTGATCGTTTATACAAAGAGATCGAAAAAAATCTGGCATTAAGAGTTGAAGAAACATCTTCTCCTGATGCTTATAACGTTTATGGTCGTGGAGTACTTCACTTATCGATCCTAATCGAAACAATGCGTCGTGAAGGTTATGAATTACAAGTTGGGCAACCGCAAGTAATCGTAAAAGAGATCGACGGTGTAAAATGCGAGCCGATAGAAATGCTTACGGTGAATGTTCCTGAAGAATTTTCAGGTTCTGTAATTGATCTGGTAACTCAACGTAAAGGTGAATTATTGATCATGGAGCCCAAAGGCGATGTGTTGCATCTTGAATTCAGTATTCCTGCACGTGGAGTAATTGGTCTGCGTAATAGTATGCTTACTGCTACCCAAGGTGAAGCAATCATTGCTCACCGTTTCAAAGCATATGAGCCATGGAAAGGTGACCTTCCGGGTCGTATCAATGGCGTATTATTGTCAATGGACAAAGGAAAAACTACTGCTTATTCAATCGATAAACTTCAGGATCGTGGTAGATTCTTTGTTGATCCTGCTGAAGAAGTGTATCACGGTCAAGTTATCGGCGAAAGTATCCGTCCGGGCGATCTTGTGATCAATGTCACACGTGCGAAACAATTAACCAACATGCGTGCATCAGGAAGTGATGATAACGTTAGAATTACACCAAAAATCAACTTCTCATTAGAAGAAGCTATGGAATACATCGAAAAAGATGAGTATCTTGAGGTGACTCCAAAGGCAATTCGTATGAGGAAAATCATACTTGACGAAAACGAAAGAAAAAGAGCATCAAAAAGTAATTAACATTTCTTTCTTACTAACAAATAAATTGCAATATTGCGCAAAAATTCACCTCTACTAATTTTTATCTCCACTCGAAATGAATAAGCTTAAATCACTCTCCTTCATGCTGTTAGCAATCGCAGTAGCAGGATGCAACGGCTTAGGGAAAATGGCCAAAAACTACAGCCAGGTAAAACACGAAGTTACCCCTAATCCACTTGAACTACATGGCGACAGCGTTGCTATTGCTGTAAAGGGTACTTACCCTCCTAAGTATTTTGCTAAAAAGGTTGATGTTACCGTTACACCGGTGATCAAATCTTCTACAGCAGAACACAATTACAAATCAGTAACAATTGTTGGAGAGAAATCTACAACGGCTGGTGTTAAGATCAATCAGAAAGCAGGCGGAAGCTTCACTTATACTGATAAGATCGCCTACACTCCTGACATGAAAGCTGCCGATATCATGGCGAAGTCTACAGGAATGAAAGGTAAGACAACGAAAGAACTTGGCTCAATTAAAATTGCCGATGGTACTATCGTTACTCCACTTCTTGTGAAGTCTGATGAGAAAGCTATTTCTGCAAAAGATAAATTCGAGCGTATCACGCCGGCGAACTTTGATGGAACAATCTACTATTTGATCAACACGTCAAATGTGAATTCTAACTTCAAAGTGAAACAATGTGATATCAGTAACAAAGCACAATTCTCTATGCTTGACAGCGCAGTAAAAGCACTTTCAGTTGCTCCTTATACAATTAAAGGAGTAAGCATCATGGGTTATGCATCTCCTGATGGAACTGAAAAGATCAACACTGATCTTGCAGCAAACCGTTCTAAGTCTTCTGCAAAATATATGGCTGATGCTATGGCGAAAATGATCAACAAAGATCGTAAACCAAAAGAGCGCGTAAAAATCAGTGCAGATAGTTCATTATTCACTCTTAGCACTACCAATGAAGATTGGGCAGGCTTCCAGACTTTAATGCAAGCTTCTGACATGTCTCAAAAAGATATGATCCTTCGTATCGTTGCTTCCAACTCTGATGTTGAAGCTCGTGAAATGGAGATCAAGAAAATGGGAAAAGCATACACAGAAATCGCGGATAACGTTCTTCCAAAATTACGTCGTTCTGCAATCACTATTAATGCTGATAAAGTTGGTCGTTCTGACGAACAAATTTCTGCTCTTGCAAAATCTAATCCTGATTCATTAAACGTAGAAGAAATTCTTTACGCTGCCTCTCTTACAACTGACAACAACGAAAAACTAGCGATCTACCGTTCAGCTGAACGCGTTTATCCTCAAGACTGGAGAACTTCAAACAATGTTGGTTCTATCCTTTTCGCAACAGGTGACGTTGATGGAGCTTTAAATCAGTTCACAAAAGCTGATCAATTGAGCCCAAGCAATCCTATCATCAAGAATAACCTTGGTGCTGTTTACAGCCGTAAAGGTGACCGCACAAATGCTGCTGCAGCTTTTGCTGAAGCAAATGGAGCAGGTACAGAAGTTAACGAGAACATGGGAATCATCGATATCCGTAACGGTAACTATTCTGCTGCTGTTGGTCATTACTCAGGAATATCCAGCTTCAATGCTGCTCTTGCTAAATTATTGGCAGGTGACAAAGATGGTGCAATGAGCACTATCGATGCTTCAACTGATAAAGATTCTGCAATGGGTTCATACCTTAAAGCTGTTATCTCTTCTCGTAAAGGTGATAACGCAGGTGTTGTTTCTAACCTTACTGCTGCAATTTCTAAAGATGCTTCTTTGAAATCTAAAGCTGCTGAAGATCGCGAATTCATCAAATTATTCAACGACGCTTCTTTCAAAGCTGTAGTTCAATAATCGACTCTCGCTTTAATTAGCCACGATATAAAAAATCCTCTGTAGATGTTTCTACAGAGGATTTTTTTTTGAACGAATAACGAATAGTGAAAAATGAAAAAGGCTATCGTAGGAAATCAATTGCCTACGATAGCCTTTCATTATAAATTATTCATTAATAAGTTACCGGATTATCTGCCACGAATCTTTAAAGATGGATGCTCTGTATTTTGCAAATTCTTTATGTTGCTCCAATGCTTGAAATTCGGAAGAGCCATCGTTAGATTTATCTGCGATCAATTGGTCGACTTCCATTCCTAAATCATTTGCCAATGCTTCGATCTTTTGGAAACAGTGAGTAAGCCGGGAAATATCCGGATGCTTCTCTATTGTAAGTTTCATTTGTTAAGTACGTGTGTTAAAAGCGTGTGTTAAGTAGCGTGTTTGATGATACCAAATAAGAGAATATTTCTCACTCACACAAAAAAAATCCGCAAATGATATCACAGAAAGTAATATTTGCGACTAAAACGTGGTGTTTTACTTTCCTTGCTGATTAAACACGTATTGAATCAAATTTGCGCCCATCTTAAGCGCTTTCTGATGTAATTCAGGTTTGTCCTTATGTACATCGAAGTCTTCCCAGCCATCGCCTAAATCGCTTTCAAAGCTATAGAAGCATACTAATCGCCCTTCGTAAATTAATCCAAAGCCTTGAGGCGCTTTGCCTTCATGTTCATGGATCTTTGGTAAGCCATCGGGGAAATCAAATTTTTGATGATAAATAGGGAAGGAGAAAGGTAGCTCAACCAGATCTAATTCCGGAAATACTTTCTTCAATTGTGGTCGCACAAAAGGATCTATTCCGAAGTTATCGTCAATGTGTAAAAAACCACCACTCACTAAATACTTTCGTAAGTTTTCAGCTTCTGCATTCGACAAGACCCAATTACCATGGCCTGTCATGTGTAAAAATGGATAATCAAAGATCTCCGGACTCCCAACTTCAACAATGCCTTGTTCAGGATTGATGTTTGTTCCCAAGTTGGAATTACAAAAAGTAATCAGATTTGGTAGTGATGTTTCCAGATTTGCATACCAGTCTCCACCGCCATTGTATTTTAAAAGTGCGATCTTAAATGACGGATCTGCAGCTTTTACATTTATGAAGGAAAGAGCAAGTATGGTGAATATTATTTTTCTCATTGTACTACGTATATTGAATTCTAACTGTCTATTTTTTTGACCTTTGACCCACTACTGTCCGATAAAAATCAAACCGTGTAATTTAAGCTTTAAATTTTAACTTAAATCAACTGTTCGCAGAATAAATTCATATTAAACCCCACAATTTCTTGACACACATCTTTCTTAATCAAAGATAGAACAGTTATTGTGTGGGGAGTCAACGCGCTGCGCGAAATCATTTGAAAAGTGGATCAAGGTTGTGTCGAATAATCGAAGTTTCAAATGATTTGGTGCGCGTTGGGCCCTTTTTTTGTTTCTTTTTTTGGGCAAACAAAAAAAGAAAAATTGAAATCAAGAACTTGCAGTTAGCATTTACTGCCCTATGAAATTAGTTTTATCGGACAGTAATGCGTTTGACCTTTGACCTATTTTCGAAAGGGACGAACCCTTAATTATACCCCATGCTTATTAAAATTAAAATACACACAAGCCGCCATTGCCGCAGTTTCTGTCCGTAGCCGTTCAGGACCTAAACTTGTAGAAAGAAATCCCGCATCTTTTGCCGACCTAATTTCTTCCTGATGAAAATCGCCTTCCGGGCCAATCAAAATTACAGTATTCTTTCCCGGTTTCAGCAATTGTTTGATGTGCTTATCATTTTCTGCCTCCATTGCACAGATCAGCCGCTGTTCTTCTAACTCGGATTGAATAAAATTATTGAAGGAAATCATTTCATTGATCAATGGTAAAGTAGATTTTCCGGATTGCTTGATCGCTGAAATTGCAATTCTCTTCAATCGATCGGTTTTTACATCCTTTCGTTCTGAATGGCGACATTGAATAAAAGAAAATTTGTTGATCCCAAGCTCCACGCACTTTTCTACTAACCATTCAATTCTGTCAATATTCTTTGTAGGAGCAATTGCAAGATGTAATGTCGGGCCGGAAATTTTTTCGACAAGGGTCGTTTCAATTGTGGCGACATAATTGTGTTTGTTGATTTCGGAAATTGCCGCTATAAATAAATTCCCGTTGCCATCAGTGATTTTAATTTTGTCGCCAATATTCGTACGCACCACTTTCAAGTGACGAAATTCATCATCTTCCAGAACAATTTTGCCATCTGCATTTACATTGCCGAAATATAGATCCACCTGTGACGTTTTAGTACTGACAAGAAACAAAAAAACCTTCTTCGGAGGAAGAAGGTTTTTGAAATAATATTAACTCTAATTCAGTCATGCGTTCACCGTTAATTTCGGTGCAGCATTTAGAATTTCAGGTGTTGCGTATTCAGCATACTGAGCGAAGTTTGTAACGAATGATGATGCTAAAGTATTCATCTTCGCATCGTACTCGCTCTTATCTGCCCAAGTATTTCTTGGATTCAATAATTCATTTGGAACACCCGGACATGTTTTCGGCATTGCTAATCCGAATACAGGCATTTTTTCAAACTCAACTTTGTCAAGTTCACCTTTCAATGCTGCTCCGATCATTGCACGCGTGAACGATAATTTCATTCGGCTGCCAACTCCAAAAGAGCCGCCTGACCATCCTGTGTTAACCAACCAAACGTTTACTTTGTGCTTCTTCAATTTTTCGCCGAGAAGTTCAGCGTATTTAGTTGGGTGTAACGGTAAAAATGCTTTCCCGAAACATGCAGAAAATGTCGTAGTTGGTTCTGTAATTCCCATTTCTGTTCCTGCAACTTTCGCAGTATAACCTGAAATGAAATGATACATTGCCTGTCCGGCATCTAATTTCGATATTGGAGGAAGAACACCAAAAGCATCACATGTTAAGAAGAAGATGTTTTTAGGAATTCCTGCAATTGATGGCTCAACTGCATTGTCGATATGGTGAATTGGATAAGCTGCACGTGTGTTCTCCGTCTTGCTTATATTATCGTAATCAACTTGTGTTGTACCTTCAATGAATTCGATGTTCTCAACAAGAGCTCCGAATTTAATGGCATCATAAATTTGTGGTTCTTTTTCTTTTGTCAGGTTCACGCATTTCGCGTAACATCCGCCTTCGAAATTGAAAACTGTTGTATCCGCCCAACCATGCTCATCGTCACCGATCAAACCACGATTTGGATCAGCACTCAATGTCGTTTTTCCTGTTCCGGATAATCCGAAGAAAATAGCTGTATCACCGTCAGGACCGATATTCGCCGAACAGTGCATTGACAATACTTTCTTCTCATGTGGAAGAACATAATTCAATACTGAGAAAATTCCTTTTTTGATCTCGCCGGTATATCCTGTTCCACCAATAAGAATGATCTTCTTAGTGAAATTCAATACTGCGAAATTGCTTTGACGTGTTCCGTCGATTTTAGGATCTGCATGAAATCCGGGTGCACAGATGATTGTCCATTCAGCTTTTACCTGATTTAAAATTTCTTCTTTCGTTGGACGAAGGAATAAATTGTAAGCAAATAAATTGTGCCAAGGAGATTCTGTCACGACACGAATATTCAATCTGTGTTTTGGATCTGCACAAGCATATGCATCACGAACATAAATCGTTTTGCCTTGTAAGTATCCGGTAACACGACTGTATAAGCGGTCAAATTTTTCAGAGTCAAATTTTATGTTGATGTCTCCCCACCAAACAGATTTCTCCGTAGTTTCATCGCAAACGATGAACTTATCTTTGGGAGAACGACCGGTAAACTTTCCGGTATCAACTGCAAGTGCGCCGGTATCGGTTAACATACCTTCGCCACCAAGAATGGTTTCTTCAACTAGCTCTGCAGGCTGTAAATTCCAGTATGCATCAGCAACATTTTTCAAACCCAGGTCAGCGATGGTTGCATCCTTCGCCTTTAGGCCAAATTCGTTCATGATCAATGGTGTTTTTTATGTGGTGCAAAGAAAGTGAAAATTTATCAGAATGCCCAATTTAACGTTTTGGTTTATGCATACAAGGCTGATTTTCATACACATGTACCCATTTTGCGCCTTTTAAAACCTCCTTGGTCTGGTCGATGAAATCAGTCTGTTCTTTGGGAGTTAATTCGTTGAGACGCAAACAGTAATCCGTTTCGCCCTCGCGGCCCCAACCTGTTTTTTCGTAATCGATATTTTTACCCACTTTTCCGGCGAAAACGCCAATAAAATCTTCAAATGCAGTCATGTATTTATTCTCTGTGCCTTCTCCAATTGAGAAGAAAACTACAGTGAATCTGTAAAGATCTTCTTTCACAGAATCTGCTTTGATTTTTGTTTCCGGAATCACAGCTTCTGGCGTAGTGGCAGATGCAGCAGCTTGGTCTTTTGTTTCACTTGTTTTCACTTGCTCCGTTGTTGTTTTTTCTGCACTTGGATACAATGAGCCTGAGAATAACAAGATTCCTAAAGTAAAAAACCAAGCTGAATAATTAAGTGCCGGTACATTGAATTTGTCTGCAAGTAATCCCAATGCAAGTAATGCAAATGCATGATAGAACTGATATCTCACTGCGGTTTCAAAAACTTGTAACTGCTGAATATTTAGTTTTTCTTTCAAGGCATGAGCTCCGAAGGCGCCCAGAATAACTGCAGTGCCTGCGAAAAATCCTGCGATGGTTAGATAGTGTTTCATTCGAGATTCTTGATTAAAATATTTTCTGTTGCAACAAAGATATAAATAAAAAAGCCCCACCTTGATTAAAGTGGGGCTTGGTGATTTATCTTTTTGAAGATATGTATTTACTCAAATCGGATGTTGAAGATTCGAATTCAAATGCATCATTTACTTTGTAGTAATTTCCAATATCGTAGGTGTGATCATATGCGTATTTTGCATAATCAAGTTTAGTGTTTTCGAAATCAAATAAACTCATTACTTCTTTTACCTGTTGTGATGTCAGACAATTGTTTTGTAATACTTGCTTTGCTATGGTAAGTTTTGTGTCTTCGAAATCTTTTGAACGAATCGTTTCTTTCATATCGCCAAAATCTGCCGGACTCATTGGAATCGGACAACCCACTTTGCCATTGTAGCCTTGAACGTAAACAACCTGTGTAGGCGGAGGTGTATTTGTGACCGCCATTCCTGAACCTGTAACTACAGTACCTGTTCCTGTTGTTGTTGTGGTTGATGAATGAGTTGTTGTTGTCGTCGTTGTTGAGGTCGCCATTCCGCCATTATCCATCCCAAATCCTGATGCATTGATGCTGATGTTTCCGCCACCATCCATTCCACTAACTCCCATATTGATGTTTACGTTTTCACCGCTCATTCCATCTGAAGTTGTAGTTTGAGAATGAACTGTAGTTGTAGTAGTTTGTGTTACAGGAGGAGCTACAGCAGTGTAAACTACGACAGTTTGTGATGCAGGTGTTTGTGGAGCCTGAGCAATTGGAACGGCACTCACATATCTTGTTACATATTGACCCTTGTTATTTTGTTTGATATTCCATGTAATTTCAGAACCCATTTCATTGAAGAACATATTGAAATCAACGAAACCTAATTTAGTGTCAGCGAAAACAATTCTGCATTTGTAATGGTCGGCTACAAGTTCAGTCATTTTTACATTTGTCTCCGGCGTCTGATTTTGTAAAATACCGTTTAGAATGACTTGGAATTTTTCGCCATTCTCGGCGAATAGGATTGCATTATTTGCTTGTGCCATTAAGGCAACTGTAAAAAAGAAGGCAAGTCCTGTTAGGTAAAGGGCTTTTTTCATATGATTTTGCTTGTTTTTGTTAGAATTTGGGTGTTTGCTAAAAACATGCCAAATGTATAAAAAAGGAATATTATAAGAACTTTATAAATGATAAATAATAGCACTTGTCACGCTTTTCAGCCCTCATCAATTGCTATCTTCGCCCGAAATTCATCTCTTTATATGCGTCGTATACTACTCATTGGAGCCGGAAGGTCGTCTTCAAATCTGATTCAATACATTTTAGATAATGCAAATCCCAAGATTGGACATTAACAGTCGGGGATGTTTCTATTGAAAGTGCGCAGCAAAAAACGAATCGTCATCCTGCTGCAAATGCAATTCAATTTGATATTAACAGTGATAGCGACAGACAAAAACACATTGCCAATGCTGATATTGTAATTTCACTTTTACCTGCACACATGCATCTTTCTGTTGCTATAGAATGTGTGAAACAAAAAAAGAATCTCGTTACTGCATCTTATGTTTCTGCTGAAATGCAGGAGCTGGATGCAAGTGCAAAAGAAGCAGGGATCATTTTGCTGAATGAATGTGGATTGGATCCCGGTATCGATCACATGAGTGCTATGCAAATAATTGATGAAATAAAATCGAGTGGCGGAGAGATAACTTGTTTCAAATCATTTACCGGTGGATTGGTTGCTCCTGAATCGAATGATAATCCGTGGGGATATAAATTTTCATGGAATCCGCGGAATGTAATTTTAGCAGGGCAGGGGACAGCGCGATTCATTGAGAATGGAAAATATAAATACATTCCGTACAGCCGGTTGTACACAGAAATAGAAACAATAAATGTTGAAGGAAGTGGCGCCTACGATGGTTATGCAAATCGTGATTCATTGTCATACCGACATTACTATGGATTGGAAACAATTCCGACCATGCTTCGCGGAACATTACGTCAAAAGGGTTATTGCAAAGCTTGGAATGTTTTTGTGAAACTTGGGTTGACAGATGATTCATTTACAGTAGAAGGTTCTTCGAAAATGACTTTTGCTCAATTTGTTGAAGCGTTTGTTCCAAAATCTGTAAAGGGAAATTCATTAGTTGAACGCGTAGCAGATTTTATGGGCAGCTCAGTAAACGACGAATCGATAAAACTTGTTGAATGGACAGGTATATTGTCAAATGATGCAATTGGATTGCCTGATAGTACACCTGCACAAATCCTCCAATCATTGCTTGAGAAAAAATGGAAGTTGCGTCCTGAAGACAAAGACATGATCGTCATGCAACATATTTTCGAATATGAATTGAAAGGGAAAAAAGTGCATCACACTTCTTCTCTCGTAGTAAAAGGCGATAATTCTGTATTTACTGCTATGGCCAAAACAGTTGGTTTGCCTGTTGCAATAGCTGCTAAGCATATTCTTAATAAGCAAATCAATTTGAAAGGTGTTCACATTCCGGTAGACAGATCTGTGTATGAACCAGTGTTGAAAGAGTTGGAGGATTATGGAGTTAGTTTTATAGAAAAAATTAATTAGAAAATTTGTCCTTTATTCTTTGTTATCTGACAAACCGGATTTCAAATTAATATAATACTCCTTCGTCAATTCAATATAGTCATTTGTAAAAGTTCCATCTTCTTCCTGAATGGAGATTTCTTCATCAGTCATCGTTCCGAATTGAAATGAGAATTGCATCAACAAACGTTTTTCTGATTTATCGGAACGAGTTCTGACCCGCAAAAGATTTCTGCAAAACAATCCGCGCTTTTGTGCTTTGTCTAAAAACTCCATTCCTTCTTTGCACGGAAGGATGACACAAAATCTTCCATTAGGTAGAAGTAGTTTCAGTACGCCATCAATCAATTCATCGAATGAAAGCACATCGCTATGTCGTGCATGTGTTCTCGCTTCGACGTTTGGCTTTGAAGCATGATGGAAGTAAGGCGGATTTGTAACTATCAAATCGTATGACGGAACTTTGTCTTTTGAAAATTCCTGCAAGGAGATGTGATGCGGATACATTCTGAAAAACCAAGGCGAGATTCGGAAGTTCTCTTTGGTTTGCTGATAGGCATTTTCATCGATATCAATTGCGTCAATCTCTGCATCTGATTTTTGTGCAAGCATCAATGCGATCAGCCCTGTGCCTGAGCCAACATCTAAAATATGATTTGATTCTCCTGGTATGACCCACGAACCAAGAAGCACTGCATCAGTGCCGACCTTCATGGCGCATTTTTCCTGATGAACAGTAAATTGCTTAAATCGAAAAGTGCTTTCGCTCATACATTTTTAGAATGCTTTGAAAATTTGGTTTTATAAATTTAAATAGAATTTTTTTAATGTGTAAGCTTTTTTTTGATCAGTAGTGAATAGATGGGCGATACAAACGGGAAAACTTCAAAAGAAATTTCAATTGTGTTTTTGTTTCCCGCAGATTTACGCAGAATACGCAGAATAACCGCAGATTTTTTTTTGACTTCCTGACCCTTGACCTTTCTCTTTAACTATCCAAATAAATTCCAACAACCTTTTTTTGACTCCTGACAACCTGACCCTACCTCTTTAACTATTCCAAATAAATATCCAACAACCCCAATGGCAGATCCAGATTGATCGTCTTTGCCTCGTCATCCACTTCCGTAACTACATCATCATTCAAAGGAAAAAGAACTTCTTTTTCATTGATGATGCATTTGCCAATATATTGCATTGGATATTCTGCTACTTCTGTAATAATGCCCATTTCACCAAAAGATTCATCGGTGGCTGTATAGCCTTGGACATCTTTCCAACTCATCAAAACATTCTTCTTGCTCTCTTTCATTTTCTCAGCAAACAATTCTTTGCCAAGAAACTTTTTCCCTTCAATGTCTGAATTGATCTCTTCAAATTTTAAATAAAAGTCAGTGCCATTCACTTCCAGTTCTTCTATACAAAATGGAACAGGAAGTCCATTGATCATAATAAACATGAAATCAAGTTTGATCAGCTTCTCAGGATTAGAAATATCGGTGATGCAATTCAAGTTGCCTTTATAGCCGTGTGTACGACTGATAAATCCGATGCGGGAAAGTTTGCTGATGAGTATTGGTTTCACGAGTGTAAAATAAAAAATCCGTTCTGCAATTTGCAAAACGGATTCTTAAAGTTATACCGGATAAAAGCTTATGCTTCTGCCGGAGCTTCACCTTCTGCAGCCGGAGCTTCAGGTGCTGATTCTTCAGCTACAGAAGCTGCTTCTTCAACCGGTGGAGGTGTATTCTTGATACGAATAGCTTCTGCTTTCGCTTCTTTCTTTTTCTTCTCTTCTACTAAACGATCTTCAACCGATTTTTTAGCACTGCTAGAAAGATTTACTTTTTTCTCTTCGATCTTATTTACTTTTCCTTCTTCCCATGCAGCTAATTTAGCATCTGCTGCCTCTTGAGTAAGAACTCCTTTTGTAACTCCTTTTTGAAGGTGATTACGGAAAAGAACCCCTTTGTAAGAAAGGATTGCACGACAAGTGTCTGTCGGCTGAGCTCCGTTGCCTAGCCATGCTAGCGCTTTGTCGGAGTTAAGATTGATGGTCGCAGGATTCGTGTTGGGGTTGTAGTTTCCGATTACTTCGATAAACTTACCATCCCTTGGAGCACGAGCATCTGCTACCACAATATGATAATAAGCATTGTGCTTCTTACCATGGCGTGATAATCTGATTTTTACTGACATTTTTCTTCTATTTGATGGTTATTTGATCCCTTCTCCACCGACCTAGTGGATCACCATTCTCCGATGATGTTTTAAAAGGGACGCAAATATCGTCTTTTCAAGTTAATAAACAAAACCCCCACTCAAGTTTCTTTAGGCTAGTAAGAAATTGTATCAAGAATTTCAGAAATATGCGATTTGAACGCTAAATATTGGTATTTTTGAGACTCAGTTGAGCCACCTATGGTGGTTTTTTTATGCAGTTTGTGAGATTCCCGGATGAAAGACAATTATTTAGCAGAACTTAATGACGCCCAGCAGGCTGCAGTACTCCATACTGACGGCCCGATCATGATCATTGCCGGTGCCGGTTCGGGAAAAACAAAGGTGCTGACTCATCGAATTGGTCATCTCCTGAAAAATGGTGTGGATGCATTCAACATTCTTGCACTGACTTTTACCAATAAGGCTTCGAAAGAAATGCGCGGCCGTATCGAAAAGATCACAGGAAGCGAAGCGAAGAATTTGTGGATGGGAACTTTCCATGCTGTTTTTGCAAAGATCCTGAGAATTGAAGCTGAGAAAATTGGCTATCCTTCGAACTTTACAATTTATGATACTGATGATGCAAAAAGTTTGCTAAAGTCAATCATCAACGAACAAGGACTTGACGATAAACTTTACAAACCGGATATCGTTTTAAACAGAATTTCTACTGCAAAAAATAATCTCTACTCATGGAGCGAATACCAAAAGAATGCCGAATTCGTCGGCGATGATTATTCTTCCGGTCGTCCGAAACTTGGGCAGCTTTATGAGCTGTATGTAAAACGTTGCTTCAAAGCATCAGGAATGGATTTCGATGATCTGCTTTTTAATATGTGGGTGCTTCTTTCCAAATATCCTGATGTGCTCCATAAATACCAGCACAAATTCAAATACATTCTTGTAGATGAGTTTCAGGATACAAATTTTGCACAGTATTCAATCGTAAAAAAACTGGCCGCTGCATTTGAAAATATTTGTGTCGTAGGTGATGATGCTCAATCGATCTATGCATTCCGTGGAGCGAACATTCAGAATATCCTTTCGCTTCAACGTGATTATCCGGATCTGAAAGTATTTAAACTTGAGCAGAATTATCGTTCAACAAAAGTGATCGTGAATGCTGCGAATAGTGTGATCGAAAAGAATAAGAATCAACTTAAGAAAGAAGTATGGACAGCGAACGATGAAGGCGATAAGATCAAGTTGATGCGTGCGCTCAGTGACAATGAAGAAGGTGTCATGGTCGCTAATTCGATCTTTGAAACGAAAATGCATAACCAATGGAACAACAAAGATTTTGCAATTCTTTATCGTACCAATGCTCAATCCCGTTCAATGGAGGAAGCCTTACGCAAAATGGGAATTCCCTATCGTATCTACGGCGGACTTTCATTCTACAAGAGGAAAGAAATTAAAGATATGCTTGCATACTTCAGATTGGTGATCAATCACAATGATGAAGAAGCATTGAAGCGAATAATAAATGTACCTGCCAGAGGAATAGGTAAAACAACGATTGAAAAATTGATTGTTACCGCTTCTGAAAAAGATAAAAGTATCTGGGATCTGGTCATTGATCCATTTCAAAATCCATGTGCTTTCAATTCAGGGACCCATGGAAAGATCAATGATTTTGTGACCATGATCCGAAGTTTTGAAGTGAAACTTAAAGTTGATAATGCCTTTGATCTTGCGAATACAATTGCAACTTCATCAGGTTTACTTCGTGAATTGTATCAGGACAAAACTCCGGAAGGATTAAGTCGATATGAAAACATCCAAGAATTACTGAATGGTATAAAAGAATTCGTCGATACAGGAAGAAGCATTACGCCTGATGGCGATGAAGATGTAAATCAGGATCCTGATTCTGCAATCAGAACACTTGACAGATACATGCAGGATATTGCATTGCTTACAGATGCAGATGATGATGAAGAAGGAAACGACGATAAAGTTTCATTGATGACAATACATGCCGCGAAAGGACTTGAGTTTCCTGCTGTACATGTGGTCGGATTGGAAGAGAATTTATTTCCGTCGCAGATGTCTATGAATTCCCGAGAAGATCTGGAAGAAGAGCGTCGATTGTTCTATGTTGCTATTACTCGTGCCGAGAAAAAGCTTACGATCAGTTTTGCAAATTCAAGATATAAGTGGGGTAATCTCATTTCCTGTGAACCATCTCGTTTCATTGAAGAGATTGATCCAAAGTTTATCGAAGAAACTACAGTTCGTAGTTCAAGAAATAATATTGCCTTTGAAGAAATGCCTTTTGACCGCTGGGAGCGCACACCTTCGTCCGGAAGTGCAAAACCTACAATGGCAGACATTCAACAAAAGTTAAACAATGGCAGTTTGAAAAAGCTGTCTACTTCAACTCCGGTAAATGCACCTGTATTTGAAGGCGATGATACGGCAAATTTGTCTGCCGGCATGGAAGTCGAGCATGCCAAGTTCGGACTGGGAAAAGTCATGTTAATTGAAGGCAATCCGGGAGACCTTAAAGCCACAGTATTCTTCCCAGGCTTTGGAAATAAGCAACTTCTGCTGAAATTCGCTAAATTGAAGATAGTTGTCTAATATCAATTCAATCTCTATATTTGCACCATAATCGGGTCCATAATTAATACCCGGCACTTACGGAACGTTAATTTGTTTTTTTATGTCCGTACTAATCCAAATAATTTAAATGGCATTAAGAAGAAAGACATCAACCTCAGAGGTTGAGATTTTTACAGATATTCAACATCTTGAATATAACACTCAAAGAAATCAATTGAGAATTCCCGAATACGGCAGAAGTATCCAGAAAATGGTTGATGCTGCTATTCTAATCGAAGATCGTGAAAAGCGGAACAAAGTTGCTGTGACAATTGTCAATGCAATGGCTATGCTCAATCCATCGGTCCGCGAAATAACTGATTACAAACAAAAGTTGTGGGATCACCTATTTATTATTTCCGAATTTAAACTCGAAGTAGATAGTCCATACCCGATTCCTGAAAAATCAGTCGTTCACGCAAAGCCACATCCTGTTGCTTATCCAACCAGTGATATTCATTACAAGTATTACGGAAAAATAATGGAGGATATGATTTGCAAGATCACTGATCTGGAAGACAGTCCGAAGAAAGAACAGATCATACAAAACCTTGCGAACTTTATGAAGATGTCATACTTGACATGGAATAAAGACACAGTTGATGATGCTACGATCTTCAAGCACATGGAAGAGCTAACAGAAGGAGCTGTGAAGCTTCATGAAACTGTTCGTTTAAATCATACGAATGAGATTCTTGCTTTAAGTAAGGAGAAGCAACGTGATAATCACGTGCCGAAACCGAAGTCTCGTCAGCAGATGAATAAGAATAAGAATAACAATAATAACAGAAGGAAAAAATAACAAGTTAATAAATGTCAACATCAAAGTTTCGTTACTCTCCCGAACCGGAACCACATAAGGCCCGTACTAAACAGATCTTAAGTCAGTATCCACAAGTCAGAAATCTTATCGGAAAAAATCCGCTTACAATATTCCCTCTAGTAGGAATAGTACTTTCAATGATAGTAGTGTCCTACCTGTTAAAAGACAGTTCGTGGTGGCTTGTATTTCTTGTAGCATATACTTATGGAGCTTTTGCCAATCATGCATTATTTGTAATGATCCATGAATGCTCACACAATTTATTGTTCAAAGGAAAAATTCCAAATTACCTTGCATCGATGACGGCGAATTTACCGCATGTATTGCCAAGTGCAATTTCATTTACAAGATATCACCGAATGCATCATGTGCATCAGGGTAATCATGACCTTGATGCTGACTTACCGGATTTCTGGGAAGCACGTATACTTGGGAATAACTTTTCAGTAAAGCACTTTGGTTATTATTGTTTCCATTCGTTCAATTAAAAAGAACCTTCAGATTGAAATACATCAAACCAATCGATAGCTGGGTTATTGTCAACTGGATCATTCAGTTTGCTTTTGACTTTGCGATCATTTACTTCTTTGGTTGGAAGGCAATGGCATTTATGGCACTGAGTTTTTTCTTCTCTGTTGGATTGCATCCACTGGGAGCACGTTGGATTCAGGAACATTATCTTGTACTTGATGAAAAGCAGGAAACGTATAGCTATTATGGTTTCTTTAATAATGTTGCTTTCAATGTTGGATTTCACAATGAACATCATGATTTTCCTTCTATTCCTTGGAATAAATTACCGGAGTTGAAAAAGCAGGCACCTGCCTTCTACGATACTCTGAAATCCCATCAATCCTGGACCCGCCTTTTCTTCCGGTTTTTGTTTGACAACAAGATCACCTTACACAGTCGGATCCTGCGTGATGAAAACTCAAAAGAGAAATCCATCAAGATCGAAGATCAACCGATAAAGTATTACTAAAATATTGTGCTATTTGTGTTCCGGTTTCTAAGAGGGGGAGCCAAGAAGGTCCGGAAACACAAGATAACACGCACTTTGATTCTTACGGGAATCATCTATGTAGAACAGGAATCCTCCTGCTGAATTGTTTTCCATCGGCAGATAATACAGATAGAATATAAATGCCATTGCTTAAATCTGAAATATCAAGGATTTGATCAATGGCATTTTTCTTTTCAGATTTTATTGACCTTCCTTGCACATCAAATAGTTCGTAGTTGAAGAGTTGATTTGTGTTTAATTTCAAATTGATCTTCTGCCCATCCGGATTTGTGACCAATTCATTTTCGTCGATTGAATTTCCTGTTCTGAATAGTCCGTTGTTCTTGAGCATTGAATAAGTGTACCACATAGAACCGGAGCACATATTCGCCGTTGGATTTGAAGTCGAGTATTGATTTTCCGGATATTCATAACAGGAGCAACCGGCACACATATATGCGGGATCATTCAATTTATCTAAAAATAGTTGCTCAACAGAATACATATTGCCTGAAGCCATTGGAATTATACCTGATAAATATCTGCCGAGATGTTCAAGTGGAGTTGTAGCAGAGTTACAGTAGTAAAACGAATTGCTTTGCGCACTGAATCCAGTGTAGAATCTGGTTCCGTTTTTTGAAAATTGATCTGACAATAAGTGAAGTAACCTGCAATTTATATCGTATGCACCTGAAGCATTATACGGACTTGTATAAAAGGGAATCATCATTTTGTCTATTAATGGATCAGCCTGTTCTATTTGATCGGTAGCTGTCCAACCTGCAAGTCGGAAATAATCGGATGGCTCAAATTCAGCTTCGACTGTAAAATTTCTGCAATTACATTTTAGCATTTGAAGAAATTGCAAAACAGATTTATAGCTTTCGAATTTTGCTTTCGCTGAAACCAGATTTCCTGAACTTATGTCTTTCCAGTATTGATCTTCCAGGTAAAAAACATCAATCAAGGAGTTGCAATTTCCGGGTTGTTGCATTGAACTAATGAACTTTACTCCGCGCAAAAAGAATTTTATTGTTTCGGATCGTTGGAGGTCTTCATTATTTCTCACATCATTTATCAATGAATCAAGTTGAATACGTGAATACGGAGATGCCGAAGAAAAACAGGATGACGAGAAAAAGTCTGCAACTTTCAGATTTTTACTTCTTGAATTATAAGAAGTTTTTTGTCCAATGATTCCTATTTGCAATTGAGGAAATTCTTTTTTCAATTTCGTCAAGAATATTTTAAATGCAGGCTCCATTGTGGGATTGCCGATTACTTTGGAATGATCGAGATCGTAAAGCGCAATGTAACTGATGAAGTTTTCCCTGATATAGGTTTTTAAAACATCAAGTGAATACGAGTTTCCGTTTTTGATATCACGGATAATGTCATCAGTGCAGTCAACAAACATTCCTCTGGTATAAGGGAAGTTGTTCGTTGGCGGAGCCTGATGTTGCAATGCTGTTTGTGCAAAATTGCTTGAAGCAATGATGAGGAGAATGAGTGTGGTGTATATTGATTTCATTTTGTTTTTTTTGTCCAACAAAGATGAAGTGCAAAAATCATTTCTGCATCCAGCAAAAGATGGAGGTTTTATTACCCTGCATATATTAAACTCATCAGACTAAATCTGTTCAAAACTTTAATGGTGCCATAGGTAAACTTTGCGATAAGTATTTTTTCTTCGTATGTCGTTTAAAGTCGACTAAAAAGAAGTTTATGGCTAATAGTTTTGAAGTAACAGGCGGGCTCGAGCTTTCCGGTGAGTTAGTTCCACAGGGAGCTAAAAATGAGGCTCTGCAGATCTTATGTGCAGTATTGCTGACTCCGGAAAAAATGGTGATCAGAAATATTCCTGATATCCGTGATGTAAATAAATTGATCGAATTACTCCAACATTTGGGTGTTACCGTTGAACAGACTGGTGTTCTCAAAGGCGAATTCACTTTCCACGCGAAAAATATCAATATCGATTATCTGGATACTGCAGATTTCAAAAAGCAGGCTTCAGAACTACGCGGGTCTATCATGATCGTTGGTCCTTTGTTAGCTCGCTACGGAAAAGCACGCATCCCTAAACCGGGTGGTGATAAGATTGGTCGCCGTCGTCTGGATACACACTTTGTGGGTTTTCAAACTTTGGGTGCGCAGTTCGAATACAATGAGCAGGATGGATTTTATAATGTGACTGCAAAAAAGTTGAAAGGCGCATACATGTTGCTTGATGAGGCTTCCGTAACAGGAACTGCCAACATTGTTATGGCAGCCGTTCTTGCTGAAGGCACAACTACAATTTACAATGCGGCATGTGAGCCTTACTTGCAACAGCTTTGTAACATGCTGAATAGAATGGGAGCGAAGATCTCAGGAATCGGTTCAAATCTCTTAGTGATCGAAGGTGTAAGCTCATTAAAAGGTACAGAACACAAGATGCTTCCCGATATGATCGAGATCGGCTCTTTCATTGGACTAGCTGCCATGACGAAATCGGAGATCACGATCAAGGAAGTTGGATATCCGCATTTGGGAATCATCCCTGAAATGTTTCGTCGGTTGGGAATTCAAATGGAGTTGCGGGGCGATGATCTCTTTATTCCTCGCCAGGAGAATTACGAAATCGAATCGTTCATTGATGGATCGATACTTACTGTCGCTGATGCGATCTGGCCCGGATTTACTCCCGATCTTTTAAGTGTTGTATTAGTAACTGCTACACAAGCAAATGGTACTGTTCTCATTCATCAGAAAATGTTTGAAAGCCGTTTGTTCTTCGTCGATAAATTAATTGACATGGGTGCGCAGATCATCTTGTGTGATCCGCATCGCGCAACTGTGATCGGATTGAATCGCAAAGTTCCACTTAAAGCAATTCAAATGACCTCGCCGGATATCCGCGCAGGAGTTGCCCTTCTGATCGCAGCATTATCGGCAAAAGGTAAGAGTGTAATCCATAACATCGAACAAATTGACAGAGGATATCAACGAATCGATGAACGATTGAATGCAATTGGAGCCCAAATTGTACGTGTAAAGTGAGTTTTTTTGGCTAAAATCTTCCGGAATGCCGAATTTTTTAGCCATTTAAGAGTTATATTTGTACCCTAATGGCAGGGTAATTGCACCTCCCGAACCGCAAAAAAAATAACAATGAAAAAAATAATCTTCGCATTAGCTGTTTTAGTTTCAACTTCAACGGTAAGCTATTCTCAAACAGTCGGAACAGGAGTGGGAAATAAAGCCCCTGAACTGAATTTCGAATCTCCTGAAGGGAAAAAAATAGCACTTTCCAGTCTTAAAGGAAAAGTCGTTTTGATCGACTTCTGGGCTTCATGGTGCGGTCCTTGTCGTCGTGAAAATCCAAATGTTGTTCAGGCCTACACGAAATTCAAAAATTCAAATTTTAAATCCGGAAAAGGATTTACGGTTTATAATGTGTCGCTTGATAAAGATAAAGCAGCATGGATGGGCGCTATCAAACAGGATAAATTAGAATGGCCAAACCACGTAAGTGACCTAAAATGGTGGTACTCTGATGCAGCGAAATTGTACAATGTTCAGTCTATTCCTGCAAACTGGTTGATCGATGGAAATGGAATTATCATCGGGAAAGATCTTCGAGGAGCTGCACTGGAACAGGCAATTCAAGGGCAAGTCAAATAATAATCGATTTAAAATAATTGAAAGGCAGAAGGTTTTTACTTCTGCTTTTTTTTTGGACTGCACTTGTTGAAGGGTTTTTGGTTTAAAGGGTTTAGATGGTTTAATGAGTTTAAAGGGTTTAAGGTGTTTTTCGGCAATTTCACCAATAGAAAACCCTATATTCGCACCTGCCAAATTGACTCCAAAATTGGTGTGGCAAAGTACTTGACTATAGACACTAAATCCCCAAAATTTGTCAATTTTTAACAATATCAGAAATAAAATGAAATCGAAAGACCATACGCCTGACATGGAAAGTAGTACAGAGAACGAAAATTTGACGTCGGAAAATGCCCAAAACGAAGGCGCATTGCCGGATGCAAGTGTTGAAGAAGTGGATCCAATTGCCAAGCTGGAAGCGGAATTGACAGAATCGCGTGACAAATACCTCTACATGTATTCTGAATTTGAGAACTATAAACGTAGAGTTTCCCGCGAACGAATCGAGCAGTCAAAGCTAGCCGGTTCAGATGTTTTTTTAGCCGTACTTCCAATCCTTGATGATTTGGAGCGTGCAATTAAATCGAGTGAAAACACCAAAGACATTGAAGCAATCAAAGAAGGGATGAAGTTGATCTTTTCAAAACTTAAATCAACTACTGAAAGCAAAGGGTTAAAACCAATGGATGCCACAGGAAAAGATTTTAATCCGGATCTACATGATGCAATAACCAATGTTCCTGCTCCTACAGCTGATTTGAAAGGAAAAGTTATTGACGAAGTTGAAAAAGGATATTTTCTGAATGACAGAGTTCTTCGTCATGCGAAAGTGGTGGTAGGAAATTAAGATCAGGAAAAAGAAGTTATGTCTAAAAGAGATTATTACGAAATACTTGGCGTATCAAAAGGTGCCGCTGAAGGTGATATAAAAAAAGCGTATCGTCAGATGGCTCTGAAGTTTCACCCTGATAAAAATCCGGGGAATAAGGAAGCTGAAGAGAAGTTCAAAGAAGCTGCTGAAGCGTATGAAGTTTTAAGCAATGCTGAAAAACGTCAACGGTATGATCAGTTTGGTCATCGTGGAATGAACGGTGGCGGCGGCGGTGGACAAGGCGGAATGAATATGGAAGATATCTTCTCTCATTTCGGCGATATTTTTGGCGGTGAAGGAAATTCGTTTGAAAGCTTCTTCGGCGGTGGCGGAGGAAGAGGTGGCCGTAGAGTAAATCGCGGTACCAATCTTCGGGTTAAAGTCAGCCTTACTTTAGAAGAGATTGCTCACGGCGTAGAGAAAAAAATAAAAGTCAACAAACATATTTCCTGTACTTCATGCAAAGGATCCGGCGCACAAGATGGCGCTGCTTTTCATAAATGCACGACATGTAATGGGGCCGGACAAGTTCATCGAGTGACAAGTACTTTCATTGGTCAAATGAGAACAACGTCTACTTGTCCGACGTGTAATGGCGAAGGTCAAACGATCCAGAATAAATGTAAGTCATGTCACGGTAGCGGTTTGCAACACGGTGAAGAAATTATTGCGATAAATATTCCGGCCGGAGTTGGAGAAGGAATGCAGTTAACGGTTAGCGGAAAAGGTAATGCTGCTGAACGTGGTGGAGTACCGGGAGATCTTTTCATTGTGATCGAAGAAGTAAAACACCCTCATCTTCAACGTGACGGAAATAATCTGTTGCACGACCTGTACATTAACTTTGCCGATGCTTCTTTAGGTATTTCGCTGGAGATTCCAACCATCGACGGTAAAGCAAAGATCAAGATCGATCCGGGTACTCAAGCCGGGAAAGTGTTGCGTTTAAGGGGTAAAGGATTGCCGTCAGTGAACAGTTATGGAAAAGGTGATCTGTTGGTCAATATCAATGTCTGGACACCACAGCATGTTTCTGCAGAAGAAAAAAAGCTTCTTGAACAGCTGAGGAATTCACCAAATTTTAAACCCAATCCGGGAAAAGGCGATAAAAGTTTTCGCGACAGAGTCAGAGAATTCTTCGAATAGTAAAGTATTCAATAATTTGTTTGAAGAATTGTAAAAATAAATTAAACCTCGCCTGTTATTTCAGCCGGGGTTTTTTACATTTACGCATCTTCTCATACCTATATGAACATTCTTGAAATTGAAAATGTCTCAAAGAATTATGCAGCGCATAAAGCTTTAGACGGTATTACTCTTCACATCCCGGAAAAATGTGTTTTCGGTTTACTTGGTCCGAATGGAGCAGGAAAGACTTCTCTCATTCGTATCATTACTCAGATCACCGCACCTGATACCGGTCGCGTACTTTTCAAAGGACAACCGCTCGATGGTGATCATGTTCGACAAATGGGTTATTTACCGGAGGAACGTGGACTATACAAAAAAATGGAAGTGGGTGAGCAAGCGCTTTATCTGGCTCGACTGAAAGGTATGTCACGTGCCGATGCAATGAAAAAACTGAAGTACTGGTTCGAGAAATTTGAAATAGAAGCCTGGTGGAAGAAAAAAGTCGAAGAGCTTTCTAAAGGAATGGCACAAAAAGTTCAGTTCATTACTACTGTCTTGCATGAGCCTGAGTTTTTGATTCTCGATGAACCTTTTACCGGATTTGATCCTATCAATGCTGAACTTATTAAGAACGAACTTCTCGAATTAAAAAGTAAAGGCGCAACAATTGTATTGTCGACGCACAGAATGGAAAGTGTGGAGGAGTTGTGTAACAATATTGCCTTGATCGACAAAGCACATGTGATTCTTGACGGCTCTGTAAAGGACATCAGAAAGCAATTCAGAAGTCATACGTTTGAAATTAATTATGTCGGAAATAGAATAGGTTTTACAAATGCTCTGTGGACAGGATTTGAATTACTCGACTTGAAGGAAGAAGAGGAGCATAGTTCAGCGAAAGTAAAGATGCTCGGGGGAAATCTATCGGTGAATGATTTGCTTTCTCTGTTGATGCCTCATGTGCAAATTCTAGGATTGCAAGAGATCGTTCCAAGCATGAACGATATTTTTATCAAACAAGTAAGTGAAAACAGAAATTAATCAGAAGGCTTAACAAATTTTATCATGAATAAAATACTCTTAGTAATACAACGTGAATACCTGACAAGAGTCAAAAAGAAGTCATTCATCATCATGACCTTTTTAGGGCCGATATTGATGAGTGGAATTTTCGTTTCTGTCTTTTTACTGGACAAGGTTGATATTGAAATTAAAACTATAGGTGTCGTTGACAATACCCATATTTTTGTAAATAAATTTAAAGACAGCGACAGAATTAAATTTGAGTATTTAAATGAGGACATCAATAAGGTCAGGGATCAAAGTCAGAGTCGTGGCTATTTTGGAGTGCTCTTGATTCCTTCTACTGAAAATCTTAGTAGCCTTGAAAAAGCAGTTACATTTTACTCAGAATCACAGCCGGGATTTGACATTATTTCAAAGATCAAGTTTACAATAGAGAAAGAAATCAATACGCAAAAATATATTGCTGCCGGTATTGATGAAAAGAAATTGACGGAGATAAAAACCGATGTCGATATTCAGACGCGGGATCTTGAAAACAAAGAGACCAGTACGCCACTTACAACAGGATTAGGTTTTGGTGCAGGACTAATGATTTATCTTTTCATCTTTATATATGGTGCAATGGTAATGAGAGGTGTGCTGGAAGAAAAAACAAGTCGAATAGTAGAGGTGATTATTTCTTCTGTAAAACCTTTCCAATTAATGATGGGAAAAATTATTGGAGTTGCTCTCGTGGGTTTAACACAGTTTTTACTTTGGGTGGTCCTAAGCTCATCAGTATTTTTCATTCTATCCTCGTCTTTGATGGCGGAAAGTCAGACAAAGAAAAGGCAGAAATGATCATCAAGTCCAGACCTGGAATGGAACAGGCAATGGAACAAGCCGGTGAAGATTCTCCGATCAAAGGCGATAAAATGATGAAACTGGATTCAATTCTTGGTACGATCAACTTTCCTTTATTGATTGGTATGTTTATTTTCTATTTTCTTGGAGGTTATCTGTTGTACAGCGCTCTCTTTGCCGCAATTGGCGCCGCAGTTGATTCGGAAACCGATACACAACAGTTCATGTTGCCTGTCACGATACCGCTCATCATCGCATATATTGCAGCTGCTACGGTTATTAATAATCCGCAGGGCAATGTCGCCTTTTGGTTTTCTGTCATACCGTTTACCTCGCCAATTGTAATGATGGTGAGAATTCCTTTCGGAGTTCCATGGGAGCACATTGTTTTGTCAATGGTATTGTTGATCGGCGGATTTATCTTCACGACATGGATAGCAGCACGAATTTATCGTACGGGAATTCTTATGTATGGTAAAAAAGTAACCTACAAAGAACTATGGAAATGGCTTCGGTTTCATAACTAAAACATCACATTTTGCGGATAGCAATTCTTGATCTGGGTACCAATACTTTTCATTTACTGATCGCATCAGTCAATAAGAGAGGTGATTGGAAAAAAGTTTTCAAATCAAAGACTGCAGTTAAATTAGGAGAAGGTGCAATTCATCAGAATGAAATTGCACCTATTCCATTTAAGAGAGGCATCAGAGCACTTTTGCATTATAAAAAGATCATTGCTATTCATAAGCCGGAAAAAGTTTTTGCTTTTGCAACTTCTGCAATTCGCGGAGCGAAAAATGGAAGTGATTTTGTTGAAATGGCAAAGGAGAAAACCGGAATTGATATCACGGTTATTTCAGGTGATAAAGAAGCGGAGTTAATTTACCTTGGAGTCAGACAATGTATTGAACTTGGTGAAAGTCCTGTATTGATCATGGATATTGGCGGAGGTAGTACGGAATTCATCATTGCCAATCGGGAGAAAATATTTTGGAAACATAGTTATAATATCGGTGCGGCGCGTTTACTGGAAATTTTCAAACCTTCTGATCCATTGCATCTAAGTGAGCTTAAGAAAACCGAGAAGTTCCTTTCGAGTGAACTTTCTACAATGATTGCAGCGGTGAAAAAGTACGCACCGGATCAACTCATCGGCTCTTCCGGTTCATTCGATACTTTTGCAGAAATGATAGGCTTTCAATTTTATAATAGGAATATTATTGCAAACACGAATAAATACAATTTCAAAATGGAAGAATACTTTCATTTGCATGAGAAAATTCTTTTTCTACGATCGCTCAGCAAAAAAGATGAAAGGTCTGGTAAAAATGCGTGTAGATATGATCGTTCTGGCCACAATTTGTACAGCAGTAGTATTGCGTGAAACAGGAATCAAGAAGATGTCTTTATCGAAGTATGCACTTAAAGAAGGAGCATTAAGTGCAGTTATTGCCAATGGGTGATTTTCTTTTTCGTTATCAACTTAAGATGAGACAGCGGAATTTTCTCACTATTTAAATCTGCGGTTATTCTGCGTAATCAGCGCAACTCTGCGGGAAATAATTTACCGCAAAAGAAAGCCAACAATTTCTTACCTTGCCACCCTTAAATGAAGTACTAATTATGGCAAAAATTTTAATTATCGATGATGAAAAGGCAATTTGCAATACTCTCAAAGATATCCTCACGTATGAGAAATATGAAGTGGAAATTGCAAACGATGGCGCAGAAGGAATAAAGAAAGCAGAAACCGGAAATTTTGATCTGGTGCTTTCCGATATTAAAATGCCGAAAATGGATGGCATAGAAGTTCTGGTGAAATTGCAAGAGATGCATCCTGATCTGCCTGTAGTTATGATCAGCGGACACGGGACAATTGATACTGCTGTTGATGCATTGAAAAAAGGTGCTTACGATTACATTTCAAAACCACCTGATCTGAATCGTTTACTCGTTACTGTTCGAAATGCACTGGATCGTTCTTCATTGATCACGGAAACAAAAACACTTAAGCGGAAGATCTTCAAGACGCGCGAAATGGTTGGTGATTCGCCGGCTATTGGACAAATAAAAGAGATCATTGAAAAAGTTGCTCCTACAGAAGCTAGAGTTTTAGTTACCGGAAGTAACGGTACAGGGAAAGAATTAGTTGCCCGTTGGATCCATGAAAAAAGTAATCGTGCTGCCGGTCCATTGATTGAAGTGAACTGCGCTGCTATTCCTTCTGAACTTATCGAAAGTGAATTGTTCGGACATGAGAAAGGTGCTTTTACTTCTGCCATCAAACAACGAATCGGAAAATTTGAACAAGCGAATGGTGGTACTTTATTTTGGATGAAATTGGCGACATGAGTCTATCAGCGCAGTCAAAAGTTCTTCGTGCACTGCAAGAGAATAAAATTACCCGCGTTGGTGGAGAGAAAGAGATCACTGTTAGTCCACGAGTTGTTGCTGCGACAAACAGAGACCTGAAAGTTGAAATTGAAAAAGGTAATTTCAGAGAGGACCTTTATCACCGGCTTTCGGTAATCCTCATTCATGTTCCATCATTGAATGAAAGAAGAGATGACATTCCGAAGTTGGCCAACTATTTTGTTAATGAGATCTGCCAGGATTACGGAATGCCGGTAAAAACATTTACTCCTGAAGCACTCAAAGAATTGCAGAAAATTGATTGGACAGGAAATATCAGAGAGTTGAGAAATGTTGTTGAGCGACTGGTGATCCTTTCAGATAAAAAAATAACAGAAAAAGAAGTAATTCAATTTGCCGGTAAAAAATAATTGAACATGACCAAGTACAAAACCATACACAGATATAATCAGCATTATAAGAATTTTAATTTCTCTGACCTCACTCCACAGGCAGAAGAGGAATATCTAGATCTAACGATCGAGCTCGATGCTGACGGAAAGGTGATCTCTGAATCAAAGTTTTCTACTGATGGTGAATTGGAAGAGCGAAGCACTTTTGTTTATGGTCCACACGGAAAGCTTGTTGAACATGAATTGTTTTATGTCGTTGATGATGCCCGCGAAAAAAAAGTGTTGACCAGAAATGAAAAGGGATATCTGTTGAGCGAAGTAAAATATTACGGCGACGAAGAAGGATCACGAACAAATTACGAGTATGACCAAAAGGACAATTTAGTTGCAATCATTAACCTTGACGAAGAAGGTGTTTTTGTTTCCAGAGAAGAAGTTAAGTACGACGATAAAGGTGTTATCGTGGAACGAGTAATGATCGATTCTGACAACAAAGTAGTTTCTAAAACAACATTTAATTATTTATCGGCAACTCAGATCGAAGAAATTGAAACCGATGCCAAAGGACAATTGACTTCCAAGACAATGAATACGTTCGATGATAAAGGAAATGAGTTAAGCACAGTGCAAACAAATCCGCAGGGCAAATTGATTAGTGCTATTTCAAATGTCTATGATGATCGTGGAAATATAGTAGAAAAAATTTACAAAGATTTCTATAGTAAGAAAGTCAAGAATGAGTACGATGACCTAAACAGATTGATCAAGCAAGAGATCTATGACAATACCGGCATGCTCGTAAAAAGAAATGCCTATGTTTACGATGACGAAGGAAATGTATTAGAAGAACAGAATTACGAAATGGATTCTTCGCGTGGGGGGAGAGATAGGCATTATGGGACGAGGTATGAATACCTGCAATAAAGTCAAAAGGGTGTTTTTCTAGATTAACTCTGTACAAGAATATAATGCTACAACGTCTGTTTTTGAATAAAACCGTTGGACTTTTGCACAACAAAGAATAAACTGGCTAAGTCTAAGGCATACGTTAAGTTTCTGGGCGATATTTTAATTAACGATATCCATATTTAAATTAAACCTAGTCATTTTAACTTTCTTCACATCATTTTCTTTTGTGATTTGAGGAAATACATACTCTGATTTTTCAAAATCAAAATAGGGCTTAATTTGAAGTCTAAACGATTTTGAAATGTTTTTACTTAATTTGACATTGAAGCTGCTATCAAGAATTAATAAAACTGTTTCTGGATTAGTTAAATTAAAGCCCCATACATTAGAATTATGAGCAATTAGTAATTCGCCATTATTAATAAATTTTGCCTCACCGTGTCCTTGAACAATTGTATCCTTGTTCAATAATCCATTTGTATTGTAACATTTAATTCGAGTTTTGTAGAAACCATTTTCGGTTGTCATGTGGTTTATTACAACTACTCTAAAATCATTCGAAATAGAAATACGGGAGCCTTGGAATGGCATTTGCCTAATTTGAGTTTTACTTGAATTAAAAATCTTTGCCATTTTCTCATCATTGAAGCCAACTATTAGCAATGAAGAGTCCGTAGAAATGTCGTAAACCCGGGTTAAGTAAATAGCGTTTGAATCACTTCCATTTGTAATTACGTTCGAAGAATCAAGTATTTCTTTTATCCATTTTCCTTGCGAAAAACTAAGAACCTGACTAGTCAAAATGATAAAAATGCAAACTCCAATAATTTTCAAAGTTGTTTAGTTTAAAATTCATAAATATACACTTGATTGCCGGAATGTTCAATCGAAATATAAATGTAAATTAAATTTGCGTCACAATCAATTTTAGCTGTTTAAAATTGTAAGTTGTACGATGATAGGCGGAATGTTGAGCGGAAATTAACGACACACTTTCCGGCTAGTTACTGATCAAGCGACATTCCTGCCGGGGTGTGGGTAGACAATTTGTTAGAAGGCACAGGAAATTACAAATGTGAACTTCGATCATCGAATATTAATGTTCTGACTTAGTACTTTTTATAGAAATTGAATTCGCTCAATTCCAGATCTCTTTTTTCGTAATTAGAAAGTTCCGAACCATTTTTTCTCTTTAGAAAATACACTTGATTTTTATTTTCAGCAGTTGCGTCTAATGAGATGCCATAATATCGTTGAAAATAGAGGTGAAGAACCCAGGTTCTGAAAAGTTCGCTATCTATGGCAATTGTTGAATTTTGCGGGACTAGTTTTCCTATTTTGTAAATATCACTGAGCATTTCTTTGTCTCGTTTTGCTGTTCCGAAATTTGTGATCGTTAATATGATAGTTACAATAATTATGGCGAATGAAAAAAGCTTTACAATGGACTGAAGTTTAGTTGATCTTAATCTTTCCATTAACTTTGTTAGATGTTCAATGACGAGAAAGGAAAATGCCATTGCATAGAATGGAAACGCTGGGACCAGATAAAAACGTCTTTGTTCTGCAGTTACTAGTAAGGGTAATGTTCCTGCCAATGCAATCAACAAAAATAGTAGTGCAAATTTTCGATTATCTAATTTTGCAATGCTGTTGATCTTCAATTTATATTTTACAGATAATACAAGAATTGTTATGCAAAGAAGAATAGGGGTGATCTGTTCAGAAAGTAACCGGAGTAAAAGATAAAATCTTGTTTCTGTAGTGGCCATCTCCGGATTTATAAACGTATTCAGAATTCGTGTATGATAATAGCCAATGAAATAATCTGTGGCCGGAGTATATAGATATAAACCCAATCCGCATATTGCCAGTGCAATTACAATGGACACCGTGTACTTGAAGGCTGTACGCATGTAGCTTCGATCAATTGTTAATGCATACGCTAAAAAACCAATTGCCGTAAATGTTCCTTGAATTCCTTTGCACATGGCTGAGAGGAAAATACTCGTTGCCATGAGCAGTACCGGAATCAGTCGATTTGATTTCTTTTGAATGGCGCTTATCATAAAATACACAGATGACAAAATGAAAATACTCATCGTATTTTCTTCCATGTTATTTGTAAATGACCAGAAACATGCAGGTGGAATTATCCAAAGCAGAACCGGTAGCCACCAGTAATTTTGATATTCAGGTCTGTTTATGTTTATTTTTTTCCAAAGGGCTCTGATCAGAAGCAGATTGATAATTGCTGCGCTAAACGAATAGATCCGTTCAGTGTACATTGAATATCCAAATAGTTTGAAGTAGAAGGAAGTGATCCAGATCGTAAGTGGTGGCTGGTCTAAGTAAGTGGGGGAGAGATAATCGGTTAGATGTAAATGCCACCAGCTACCGATACCTAGTGATAGGTTCCTCGCGACAGTTGCATAGATCATTCCGTCCATGAACATTCCGTCTTGGATGATCCAGGGGAGGATCAAGAGAAGGAAGATGCTAATGGTAAGTAGTTGGAATGATCGGGTCATTTTATTTTTACTTTGTGCCGGATTAAAAATCCGGAGCACGGGGGGTCAGGATTATAAATCCTGACCAGCTAGTCACGGGGGTTTAGGATTATAAATCCTGAATAGCTGGTCACGAGGGTTCAGGACTATAAATCCAGAACGGCTCAGCTGAAATACCTACTTGATAAAAGAACCTGCCATTTCAAGCGCCTTACTAAGTCCTGCCGGATTTTTACCGCCTGCTGTTGCGTAGAAAGGTTGTCCGCCGCCGCCGCCTTGAATTTCTTTCGATAATTCACGGATGATGTTGGTTGCGTTTAGGTTTTTATCTTTTACCAGATTATCGGATACGATCAGACTTAACATTGCTTTGCCATCAATTTCTGCACCGGCAAGGAAGAATAAATTGTCGATCTGATTTTTCAATTCGAATGACAAATTTTTCAATGCATCGGCAGTTGGCAATTCAACTTTTTCAGCAAGGAAATTAATTCCGTTCACAGATTTAATTTTGCCGATCAGTTCTTTCTTAATGACTTGCGTTTTTTCATTCACAAAAACATTGATCTGTTCTTGTAATGCCGTATTCTCATCAAGTAATCCCTGGATTCTTTGAACCAGGTCTTTCGGATTTTTCAACAATTCTTTGATTGAATTCAATTGTAATTGTTGTTCTTCGAAATATGAATCCGCTTTGTCTGCTGTAATTGCTTCAATTCTTCTTACACCTGCTGCAACTGCACTTTCAGAAACAACTTTGATCTGCCCGATCTGTCCGGTAGCTTTCACATGTGTTCCGCCACACAATTCAATTGAATAGTTAGGATCAAAAGTAATGACTCTTACAAATTCGCCATACTTCTCTCCAAACAATGCCATTGCGCCCATATCCATTGCTTGCTGAACAGGGACATTTCTTCTTTCATCCAATAAAATATTTTCACGAATTTTTTCATTCACGATTTTTTCGATCTTTTGAATTTCTTCATCACTCACTTTTGCAAAATGAGAAAAATCGAAACGCGTCTGTGCTTCATTGACAAGTGAACCTTTTTGATTCACATGAGCACCGAGCACTTGCTTCAATGCTGAATGGAGCAGGTGAGTAGCAGAGTGATTATTTGAGATCTGCTTGCGGCGTGATGTATTTATTTTTGCAACGAAAGTAGCGCTTACATCTTTTGGAAGTTTGTCTACATAATGAATGATCAGGTTATTTTCTTTTTGCGTGTCAGTGATAGATGTTTTTTCACCATTCGCTTCAATGTAACCTGTATCACCAATTTGTCCACCACTTTCTGCATAGAAAGGAGTACGATTCAATACCAATTGAAATTGCTCCTTGTTCTTAGCTTTTACTTTTCTGTAGCGTAAAATTTCTGCTTCGCCTTCTGTTTCATCATAACCAATGAATTCTACTTCTTCACCTTCTTTTACAATTACCCAATCATCAGTGTCAACAACAGCTGCTGCACGCGAACGTTCTTTTTGTTCATCAAGACATTTATTGAAACCGGTCATGTCGACTTCCATGTCTCTTTCACGAGCCATAAGTTGAGTTAAGTCGATTGGAAACCCAAATGTGTCAAAAAGTTCGAAAGCAAATTTGCCATCAACGCTCTTGCCTTTGTATTCGTCGAATTTTTTTATTCCTGTATCGAGTGTTCTCAAAAATCCAAGTTCCTCTTCTGTTATAACACGAATCACAAAATCCTGTTGTGCTTTTAATTCAGGGAATACATCTTTGAATTGTTCAGCAAGAATTGGAACCAATTTATTCATAAACGGTTCTTTCAAATTCAGAAATGTGAATCCATAACGAACAGCACGACGAAGAATGCGTCGGATCACATAACCTGCTTTATTGTTGCTAGGTAATTGCCCATCTGATATGGCTAAAGCAATTGCGCGAATATGATCAGACATTACTCGCATTGCAATATCCGTTTTCTCAGCCGCGCCATATTTCACTCCTGAATTCAATGCAATAAATTGAATCATCGGTTGAAAAACATCTGTGTCATAATTCGATGTTTTGCCTTGCATAGCCATGCACAGTCTTTCGAAACCCATTCCGGTGTCAACATGTTGTGCAGGTAATTTGTCCAGACTTCCATCTGCTTTGCGATTGAATTCCATGAACACATTGTTCCAGACTTCTATCACTTGCGGATGAGATTCATTGACCAATGTTTTACCGTCAACTTTTTTACGCTCCTCATCGGAACGAAGATCGATATGGATTTCCGTGCAAGGACCACATGGGCCCGTTGCACCCATTTCCCAGAAATTGTCTTTCTTATTTCCGCGAAGGATTCTGTCTTCTGGCAGTACTTTTTTCCAATGATCGAAACTTTCCTGGTCAAATGCGAGGTTCTCTTTGCTATCACCTTCAAATACAGTAACGTACAGACGATCCTTCGAAAGTTTGTAGACTTCTGTCAATAATTCCCAGCTCCATGCAATTGCGTCTTTCTTAAAATAATCGCCAAAAGACCAGTTGCCAAGCATTTCAAACATGGTATGATGATACGTATCTATTCCAACTTCCTCAAGGTCATTGTGTTTGCCTGAAACACGTAAACATTTTTGAGTATTTGCAATTCTTGGATACTTTGCCGGCGAATTGCCAAGAAATATATCTTTGAACTGATTCATGCCCGCATTGGTAAACATGAGAGTAGGGTCGTTTTTCACCACCATTGGTGCCGATGGAACGATATGGTGTCCTTTACTCTTGAAAAAATCAAGGAAAGCAGTCCGGATTTGAGCCGAAGTCATCATTGTAGATTAAATTGGTTGTAGTTAATTGAGAGCGTATATTTGCATCCCAAAGTCCTGCGAATATAAACAGGATAAACGAATTTTTATAGAATGCCGAACGTAAAATATCACTTCAATACTGCCACACTCAAATACGAGCGAGTAATCGTGAGTTGGAAGAAGCGATTATTTCGACTTTTGGGATGGCTGGCAACGGCAGTAGTATTTGGAGCCATCATCATGCTCATCGCTTACAACTTTTTTGATTCTCCAAAGGAGAAACGCTTAAAGCGTCAGTTGGAAGAAACAACATATCAGCTCGAATTATTAAAGCAAAGAAGTGATCAGGTCTCTGAGGTGTTGAAAGACATTCAAGAAAGAGACAATACAATTTATCGCGTCATTTTCGAGGCAGAACCAATTCCTGTGAGCATCAGAGAAGCCGGATATGGTGGAGTTGACCGTTATAATAAATTGCGCGATTATTATAATGCAGATCTGATCGTTGATGTCACAAAAAAAGTGGATCAACTTTCGAAGCAATTGTATGTACAATCTAAATCGTATGATGAAGTTTGGCAATTGGTGAAGAATAAAGCAAACATGTTATCATCAATACCTGCCATTCAACCTGTATCAAACAAGGATATGACGCGTGTCGCTTCCGGTTATGGCTGGAGAATCCATCCGATCTATAAAACGGAAAAACTTCATACCGGAATGGACTTTACTGCTCCTGTCGGTACGGAAATTTATGCTACCGGTAATGGAACAGTTGTCAAGGTGGAGAAGGATGGTCGTGGCTATGGAAATAATGTGATTATTAATCATGGCTATGGTTACCAGACGTTATATGGTCACATGAGTAAATTCAGTGTTCGCCCGGGACAAAAAGTAAAACGTGGTGACCTGATTGGATCTGTCGGAAATACAGGAACCTCAACAGGTCCACATTTACACTATGAAGTTCATAAAAATGGAAATCCGGTGAATCCTGTAAATTTCTATTACAACGATTTGAGTCCTGAAGAATATGCTAGAATGCTGGAGATCTCGTCTCAGGCCGGACAAGCTTTCGATTGATTTGGAAAATTAAAACTTACATTCTATATTCGCTAAACTTAAAAGGACCCGAAATGCCGTATAAAGAGAAAGAAATCGAGAAATTGTACTACACCATTGGTGAAGTAGCGCAGATGTTTAATGTAAACACTTCTCATATCCGTTTCTGGTCAAAGGAATTTGATGTTATTCGTCCTGCTACCAATAAAAAAGGTAACAGAATGTACACCCAACCTGACATCGAAAATTTCAAGAAAATTTATCACCTTGTAAAAGAAAAAGGTTTTACCTTGAAAGGTGCTAAGTCAGAATTAAAAGATAAAAAACTTTTCAAGCATGAATTTCATTCTGAAGTAAGCGAAATTCAGTTGCATGATAATCCAATTGAAATTCCAATTTTTACTTCATCTCAAGCAGATCAAGATGCATTTGTAAATAAAATTGCATTGAAAAATTCATTGGCGAAAATTAAATCTTCGTTGATGGATATGCAACGCGACCTTTCCATTCTGGAAGCTAAGTAATAAACTGCAATTTTTATTTTGAATTTGTTTGAGTTTCTCGTTAGGTGTTTAATAAAAGAACCTTCATTTACGCGGTTACGTATTACAATTTTAATTTAGTCATTTGACTATTTATTAATGCTGTCCGCCTGTGGTGGATAGTCATGCGGAAGGGGAAAACTTGGGGCCTGTCCGCATGGCGTCAGCCATTTTTATTTACCAATAACTTTCTTATTAATGATTATCCTTTGCAGGGGCATTCAAATTTCTGAATCGCGCCCCCGGGGCTTATATTGTGTCGAAAAATTTTGGTATTTTTATAAAATTAGTTCAGTGAATCAATCTACATAATTTGTGTTGATGAACTTCATTTCTAAATGATCATGAAAAAAACAATCTCCTTCATAATCTTATTCTTATTTTTTCATTCGTCAAATGCTCGCGAAGGGATGTGGTTCCCTCAACTGCTCGAGCAACTCAATGAAACAGAAATGCGTCAGCTCGGAATGAAGATCTCCGCTGAAGATATTTATAGTGTAAATAAAAGTAGCTTAAAAGATGCTGTCGTGCAATTCGGAGGTGGCTGTACGGGTGAAATTATTTCTGAAAGAGGTTTACTCATTACAAATCATCATTGTGGTTTCTCTCAGATCCAGTCGCTAAGTTCTATTGAAAATAATTTACTCAAGAATGGTTTTTGGGCAATGAGTGATACTGCTGAAATTCCGGTTCCCGGATTAACAGTCACTTTTGTCAAGGAAATAGTTGATGTTAGTTCCATTATTCTTGTAGATGTTTCTGAGGATCTGAATGAACAAGAGAGGAGTTTGATCATTAAAAGTAAGAGCGATAGTATTGAAAAAGCACGCACTGATGGAAAGAACATCAAAGCATTTGTAAGGTCTTTTTACAGTGGTAATGAATACTTCTTATTTATTACTCAGGTTTTTCGTGACATCAGATTTGTCGGCGCTCCCCCTGTTTCTGTTGGGAAGTTTGGCGGGGAAACAGATAATTGGTTGTGGCCTCGCCATACCGGAGATTTCTCCTTGTTTCGAATTTATTGCGACTCTTTAAATTTGCCTGCTGATTACTCTAAAAATAATGTCCCATATACTTCAATGAAGTTTCTCGAGATCAACATTGAGGGTGTAAAAGAAAATGATTTCACATTCGTATATGGATTTCCGGGAAGGACAAATGAGTATCTGTCTGCTTCATCTCTTGATCTGATCTATTCTCAAACAAATCCAAATAAAATAAAAATTCGGGAAGAGCGATTGAATATCTGGCGAACGGATATGAATTCGAATGATACTATATATTTAAAATATGCTCCACGCTTCAAGACATTAGCGAATTACTATAAAAAGTGGCGTGGAGAAAATCTCGGATTAAAATCTTTCAATGTTGTCGAACAAAAAAAGCGCTATGAGTCTAAAATAAATGCTGAATCGAATGGAATGGCTCAGCCGATCCTCGATAACATTGAAGCAGTGAACGAACGGTTGAAGCCGCTTAGTTACAACTCGGATTTTTTTGTCGATGGTTTGCTCGGAATTGAAATTGCCGGACTCTCTCAGAAATTTACAAAGCTGATAACGTTATCACAAAGTGATACTACTTCAAAAGAGGTCTTAAACAAAGAGCTCGAAAGACTAAAAGCAGATTACAGAGGCTTTCATAAAAATTATTCAAAAAAAACAGATAGAAAGATTTGTCTTGCTATGTTAAATCTTGCCGACAAACATCTGTCGCAAGAATATAAACCTGCATTTTATTCCAATCTGAAGAATGAAAACGACATTGAAGAATACACTGATAGATTATTTGATGGTTCATTGTTGACAGACACTTCTTCAATGATGAAATATTTATCAGCATTTAAAAAAAGAAAGATCAAGCGCGTGCTCACTGACAAGGTTTATCTTTTTGGTAAAGAAATCACTGGTGTTTCGAAGTTATTAAATGAAAAAATGGCTCCACTCAATATAGAACTTGGAAGGCTTCAAAGAAATTATGTTTCAATCCTTCGATCAGTAGATAAAGAAAGAAAATTCTATCCCGATGCAAATAGTACGCTTCGGGTTGCTTATGGCAATGTGAAAAGTATGAATCCTTCCGATGGAAAGACGTACAATTTTTTCACTACTACTGATGGCATCCTTGAGAAGATCGATAATTCAAATCCGGATTTTGAATTTCCTGCCGGTTTGGAGAAACTTATTCGTGATAAAGACTTTGGGGCTTATGGTAAGAATGGTTCTGTTCCGGTTGCATTTCTTGCGTCCAATCATACGACCAATGGAAATTCCGGAAGCCCAGTTCTAAATGCTAAAGGACAACTAATCGGAATTAATTTTGATCGCGTTTGGGAAGGCAATATGAGCGATTATTTTTTTGATGAAAACACCTGCAGAAACATAGCAATGGATATGCACTATTTTTTATTCGTCGTCGAAAAATACGGTAAAGCAAGTCGATTGATCGAAGAAATGAAAATCATAAGGTAGCTAATAACTAATAACGAAGCTGTCGAAGTAGCTGTTCGTTATTCACTATTAGTTATTCGTTAATTCAAAGGTTTTTGTTGGGAATTAAGTACCCTGTTACATAATCCGAAACCCCTTCCTCCAAAGTATGAAATGGGGTAGTGTAACCGATACTTTTCAGCTTTGACATATTTGCTTCGGTGAAGTATTGATATTTGTCTCGGATGTCAATTGGAGTGTCGATGAATTCAATATGCTCAGGCTTACCCATTGCTTTGAATGTGTTTTTTACCAGATCCAAGAAAGTACGTGCTTTTCCTGAACCTAAATTGTAGATGCCTGAATTTTTCCTGTGGTTCAAAAGGAATATACATACAGAAGTCACATCCTTTACATAAACAAAGTCACGCAGCTGTTCGCCATCTTTATATTCCGGGTTGTGTGAACGGAACAATTTCATTCCTCCGGTTTTAGTAATCTGATTAAAGGCATGAAATATTACAGAAGCCATTCTCCCTTTGTGAAATTCGTTTGGACCGTATACATTGAAGAATTTTAGTCCAACCCAGAAGTATGGTTTTTTCTCTTTCGCAATGCCCCATTTGTCAAAATCGTTTTTTGATTCACCATATGGATTCAAAGGGACAAGTTTTTCGATCAATGCTTCATTATCATCATAACCAAATTCTCCATTTCCATATGTAGCAGCTGAAGATGCGTATACTAGAGGTAAGCCAAATTCAACACATGTATTCCAGATTTCCTTTGTGTATTCTAAATTCAATTCGTCAAAGATCGCTTTGTTGAACTCTGTGGTATCTGTTCGTGCACCGATGTGGAAGATGAACTGAACGAAACGATGGTTTTCGTTCAACCATTGCTGAAAGATACTTCGCTCTACTTTGTGAGTATAGGTTTTTCCTTCGAGGTTTCTGTTTTTATCGACTTGACTGAAGTCATCTACTATGACAATGTCATTGTATCCTTCTTCATTTAATTTAGCGACTAAACAACTGCCGATAAAGCCGGCGGCTCCTGTTACAATGATCATAGTACAAATAAAATAAAAATTTCCGTTGTTCTAAATATGATTTTTTCTCAAATGAAAATATTTCTGTCGTTTTGGCCAATAATACTAAACATTTCATGAATTGCTTTTCTTCCTGTTTCACCTAAATCAACTGAAAACGTATTTACATAAAGTTCAATATGTTTTTTACGTACTTCAACTGACATTTCTTGTGCGTGTTCCCGAACATAGTCTGACGATGATTCCGGATTAGTAAAAGCATATTCGACACTTGTCCTCAATACACGTTCAACTTTTTTCTTTACTTCTTCGTCTAAATCTTTTCGAATTGCAATTCCACCAAGTGGAATCGGAAGATTCGTTTTCTTTTCCCAAAGATCTCCCAGGTCAGCAATTTTCAGTAGTCCTTTCGATTCATACGTAAAACGATTTTCGTGAATAATGACACCGGCGTCGACTTTTTCTTCTAAAACTGCTCCTTCTATATCTGAAAATACCATTTCATTTACATTCGTAAGCTCAGGATAAAAGGTCTTAAATAAAAAATACGCTGTCGTGTTTTTTCCGGGTATTGCAATTGATTTTATTTCTTTTGTCGGATCAATGAATTTCTTTTTTGAAATTAATAACGGTCCAACACCTTTTCCCAATGCACTTCCTGAAGAAAGTAATTGATATTTTTCAGAGACTTTTGAAAATGCAAAAAAACTGAGTTTGGTAATTTCAAGTTGCCCGGAAATAGCTTTCCTGTTTAGTGTTTCTACGTCTTCAAGGCTAACTTCAAATTGCAAACCTTCAGTTTCGATCTTTCCATGGATCATGGCATCGAAAATGAATGTATCATTTGGACATGGCGAAAAACCGAGTGTTAGCTTTTTCATTCAGTAATTTCCTGGAGGATTTGGATGATCGTTCTATGCAGATTCGAAAGTGCTAATTGTACATTCCAATTGTCTTTATTCCTTTTTTCAATGTAATTTGAAATACTTCGTAATTGGATGGCCATTGTTCTTTCCCGTTTACATACAAATAAAAATGCCGCCCCTTCCATTGTCTCAACTGATGGATTCAACCGATTGACAATTTTTTCAATACTGTCTTCATTGCCATGGACTGTATTTACTGTAATACCCGTTACAACCGGTAAACCATTCAATGTGTCAGAATGATAGTCTATTTCAAGGCTAACAGAAGAGAGCCCTTCCAGACCCATATCTTCCAGTGTCAGAAAATCTTCACCGTCTTCAGCACCAACTTCCGACAGGTGGTCAACTTCAACTCTAACAACTTCTCCAATTTCCAGACTTCTGTCAAAACTTCCTGCCAATCCAATGTTGATTGCCAGATCATATTCACTTGCCGCAAATTGTCGAGTTATCATGTAGGCAGTCGGCACCATGCCAATTCCCGTTATCAAAAAGTCGATTTCATGTCCATAAGTGTCAATTTCCTTCAAAATCGAGATTTCTTCGGCTGTCGCTGCTGCTATTAAGATCTTCATACCTGCAAAGATAGTTCGGAGTTTGAACATTCTTCCTTCCAAAGGTTTATCTTTGCCGCTATTACTTCAATAAAATGATCTATATAACTAGAAAAGAGTCTTTTAGTGCTGCACATAAATTATCGCGCCCGGATTGGACGGAAGCTAAAAACAATGAAGTTTTCGATAAATGTTCAAATCCCAATTGGCATGGACACAATTATACCTTGTGGGTCACTGTTAAAGGCGAAGTAAATCCGGACACAGGGTTTGTAGTAAATTTGTCGGAGGTAAGTGAAATAATAAAAAAGTACATCCTCGAAAAAGTTGATCACCGGAATCTGAATTCAGATGTCGATTTTATGCTTGGAAAATTAAGTTCGACCGAAGTTCTTGCTATTGAATTTTGGAAGCAGATCGTGAACCCGATCAATTCATTAGGCTGTGAGTTACATTCCGTAAAAATTCAAGAAACGGAAAAAAACTTTGTTGAGTACTTTGGTGTTTAATCTACTATTATGGCAGAAAAATATTTAGAAAACGACGAATCGATCGGATATCAGAAGATCGATCACTTCAATCCGGAACTGGTCACTAAAATTTCGACTCATTACAAGCAGATCATCAATCTTGTTGGGGAAGATTCAGAACGTGAAGGACTTTTGAAAACACCGGAGCGTGCAGCAAAAGCGATTCAGTTTTTAACCAACGGTTACGATCAGGATCCGGAGAAGATTCTTCGCTCAGCACTTTTTACGGATGAATATCGCCAGATGGTATTGATCAAAGACATTGAGATCTACTCAATGTGTGAACATCATTTACTGCCTTTTTTCGGGAAAGCACATATTGCATATATTCCTGACGGAAAAATTGTTGGACTAAGTAAAATTCCCCGTGTAGTAGACGCTTTTGCCCGCAGATTGCAGGTGCAGGAACGCCTTACTACAGAGATCCGCGATTGTATTCAAAACACATTAAATCCGCTTGGAGTTGCTGTTGTAATTGAAGCAAAACACCTTTGTATGCTAATGCGTGGGATTCAAAAGCAGAATTCCGTTGCCACTACGTCTGCTTTTACCGGCGAATTTGAGCATGAAAAGACCAGAGCAGAGTTTTTTAGGTTAATTTCTGCCAAACTTTCATAATTCTGCCAATCGGAACGAAATTTGTCTATTCCGGTAATAATTACAAATACTATATTTGTATCGAATTATTGAACCGATAAATTCTAATAAAAAATATGGAAAACAACAATTGGAGTTTTAACTCTCTTCAACAACAATCAACTGTAGATACTTCATCAGTATCAAAGACATTCATAGCGAGTGTTTTTTCATGGATGGGTGTTGCTTTGGCTATCTCAGCAGTTACCGCTTATGTATTCGGTAATGATATGTCTTACTTAAGCTACCTGATCAATGAATCAACCGGTAAATTATCAGGCTTAGGTTATTTGGTAATGTTCGCACCGATAGGTTTCGTTCTTTTGATGAGCTTTGGATTTCAACGTTTGTCATCAACAGCTTTAACAGGTTTATTTCTTGTTTATGCTGTGATTATGGGAATGAGTCTAAGTTTCATATTCCTTGCTTACACAACTGCCAGTGTATATGTGATCTTCTCAGTTTCAGCCGCAATGTTCGGATTAATGGCATTGGTTGGATATACAACAAAAACCGATCTGACCAAAATGGGTTCATTACTTATGATGGCTTTGTTCGGAATCATCATCGCTGCTGTGGTAAATATGTTCTTGAGAAGTGATACAATGTCGTATGTGATCAGTTTCATTTCAGTGATTGTCTTTACAGGCTTAACAGCGTATGATGTTCAAAAATTGAAAGAGATAGGCGCTACATCTGAATCAGGTTCAGAAGCTACTGCAAAGATGTCAATCATGGGTGCATTAACATTGTATCTTGATTTTATCAACCTTTTCCTTGCAATGCTAAGATTGTTTGGTTCAAGAAAATAATTTTTGAAAAATATATTAATGAAGATGGCCGCGATGAGTGGCCATTTTTTTTGAAGTTTTTATGGAAGGAATTATTTTCAATTGCTATTTTTTAGTGAAAGGAAAATTATTAATGAAGAAAATCTGCTTCTATAAAACACATTACGTTATAAACGGACAGTTTTAGGCCAATTGTCAACCACATCACCTTATCTCCGTCACATTTTATTTGTTTAGTCTCTTCTGATTTCAGTCAATTATACTGATTGCCAAAGAAGTTTCACTGATTGACCCTTGACCTTTTACCCTTGACCTATTTTGACTTTTGATTTTCGACTTATTCACCTCGTTGTTTTCTTCCAAAAAAATCACCATCTTAGCTACCTGTTAAAACAAAAATTACAGCTATGAAAACAGCTTATTTATTTCCCGGTCAGGGTTCACAATTTCCCGGGATGGGAAAGGATCTTTATGATTCAAATGCTGATGCAAAAAAAATGTTTGATGCAGCAAATGAAATTTTAGGTTATAACATCGCTGAATTGATGTTTAACGGAACTGACGAAGATCTAAAGCAAACTAAGGTCACTCAGCCTGCAATTTTTCTTCATTCCGTCGTATTGGCAAGCTCATTGGGGAGTTCATTTCAACCTGATATGGTCGCAGGACATTCATTGGGAGAGTTTTCTGCATTAGTAGCGGCGAAAGCATTATCATTCGAAGATGGATTAAGATTGGTAAAAGCTCGGGCATTTGCAATGCAAAAAGCATGTGAGATCAATCCTTCTACAATGGCTGCGATTCTGAATTTAGACGATAAAATAGTTGAAGATATTTGTGCTGCAATTTCAGCTTCAGGGGAAGTTGTTGTCGCTGCAAATTATAATTGTCCCGGACAACTGGTGATCAGCGGTTCAATTAATGGGATAAACATTGCCTGTGAAAAAATGAAAGAAGCCGGTGCTAAACGTGCATTGGTACTTCCTGTCGGTGGTGCTTTTCATTCACCTTTGATGGAACCGGCAAGAGCGGAATTAGCTTCTGCTATCGCATCAGTGGTGATCAAGAGCCCCGTTTGTCCGATCTATCAAAACGTTCATGCAATGCCGGAAACAGATGCTGCTAAGATCAAGGAAAATCTGATTGCTCAATTAACTGCTCCTGTTCGCTGGACACAAACAATACAAAACATGGTTACAGATGGTGCAACTAAATTCATTGAGGTTGGTCCCGGAAAAGTATTGCAAGGACTGGTGAAAAAGATCAGTAAGGATATGGATGCTGTTAGTGCATAAATTTGTCTTTCGTTTTTCGTTTTTCGAAAAACGAAAGACGAAAAACGAAAGTCGCAAGACGAAAAACAAACCCCAAAATGGCGATTATAAATTCCATTGTAAGCTGGATCATGAAAAAGCGCATTCATCAGATTGAGCTTTTTATGAAGTATCCTATGGAAGTCCAGGAGGATTGGTTTTCACGATTGATAGATTCAGCTAAGAATACAGAATGGGGAATCAAGTACGATTATAAAAGTATTCAGTCATTCGAAGAATTTAAAGAACGTGTTCCGATTCAGAATTATGAATCGATGAAGCCTTCCATTGACCGATTGATGGCAGGTGAACAAAATATTCTCTGGCCATCGGATATCAAATGGTTTGCTAAATCGTCAGGTACTACTGCAGGAAAAAGTAAATTTATTCCTGTTAGTACGGAGGCAATGGAGGAGTGTCATTTTAAAGGCGGGAAGGATCTAATTTCAATTTATTGTAATAATAGTCCGAACACTCAGATATTTTCGGGCAAAGGACTCACCTTGGGTGGAAGTCACCATTTGAATATTGATAATACAGAATCTTTTTATGGAGATATTTCTGCTATACTTATGCAGAATATGCCATTCTGGGCTCAGCTGATCCGTACTCCTGAACTTTCGATTGCATTGATGGAGAAATGGGAAGAGAAGATTGAGAAAATGGTTTCTGCTACAGTTGCTGAGAATGTTACTAATATAAGTGGGGTTCCAACATGGACAGTTGTCTTAGCAAAACGAATCCTTGAAGTAACCGGTAAAAAAAATTTATTGGAAGTGTGGCCTAACCTTGAATTGTTTATTCATGGTGCAGTTAGTTTCACCCCTTATAAAGATCAATTCAAACAATTGATTCCTTCCGACAAATTCAATTACGTAGAAACCTATAATGCATCGGAAGGATTTTTCGGCATCCAAGACAGATTGACCTCAGACGATATGCTTCTAATGTTGGATTATGGTGTTTTCTATGAATTCATGCCAATGGATGAGTATGGAAAGGAAAATCCAAAGACGATACCATTAGGAGAAGTCGAGTTAAATAAAAATTACGCGCTGGTCATCTCAACAAATGCAGGATTATGGCGTTATGTGATTGGAGATACTGTGAAGTTCACCACTAAATACCCATTCAGAATAAAAATTACCGGGCGAACAAAATTATTCGTGAATGCCTTCGGCGAGGAAGTGATCATAGAAAATACAGATCAATCTATTAGAATAGCATGTGAAAAAACCGGTTCGATAGTGAAAGATTATACTGTTGCACCTATTTATTTCTCGGAGAAACAAAATGGCGCACACGAATGGCTGATTGAGTTTGAAAAGCCGCCGCTTAGTTTGGAGTATTTCACTAATGTGCTTGACAATGCTCTTAAATCACTTAATTCTGATTATGAAGCGAAGCGTTACAAAGATATGGCGTTGAGACTTCCCATCGTCAGACTATTGCCTAATGGGTCTTTTTATGAATGGATGAAAAGCAAAGGCAAATTGGGTGGTCAACATAAAGTACCTCGTCTAAGTAATGACAGAGCCTTTATTGAAGAAATTGATTTGTTATTGAAGAAAGTTAATGTTTAAAAAATATGTTTTTAAAGAGGTTTTTCGCAATTGTTTTATTTGTCGTTTGTTGTGCAGCAGCAGATGATTATCATTTTGTAAATTCTATCCCTTTCTCGCGACTTTCATTTTTAACTACTGATAGGTTAGGAAATGCATATGTAATTGTTGGAAATCAACTTTTACAATTTGACAAAAATGGTAAGGCAGTAGCAAATTTCAGCAAGAATAATTTCGGGGAATTGCGAAGTGTTGATGCTTCAAATCCGATGAAATTAATGTTGTTCTATCCCGATTTTGCACAACTAGTGATCTTGAATACAAAGTTGGCGGAACAATCCATTATCCATTTGAGAGCCTCTGAAATAAATCAACCTATTGTTACTTGTAATTCAGAGAATGGCGGTTATTGGGTCTACGACAATGACGATGACCAACTGAAAAAACTGGATATGAATCTGCAGATACAATACCAAAGCGGGAATCTGACACAAATGCTTAGCTATAAAGTCCAACCACGATTTTTGTTGGAAGAAGATGGATTTGTCTACATGAGCGATCCGGAAAATGGGATTTTTGTTTTTGACTTGTTCGGCACGTATTATAAATTGTTGCCCTTCAAAGGACTGAAAACTTTTCAAGTGATCGATCAGAATATACTTTATGTCAGGGAAAATAAATTGCTTCGCTATGATTCTAAAACTGCGATAGAACAAGAAGTCTTATTACCTGCTCACGATTCTATCTTAAACGCCAGAATTGAGGCAAAGGAACTTTATTTATTAACAAGTGACTCACTGAGTTTTTATTCTTTTTAGCTTTAGCGAACTTTATTGAGAGTAAACACGAACTTAACCTAAACCAAAACATTATCCACATGGCTTCTAAAAGCATTTCATTGCGGAAAACGAATACTACATCTACCGTGAAGTCTGAACCAACCACAAAATCAACAGCGAAGGCAGCAACTGTAAAATCAACAGAAAAATATGCGCCAACGAAAAAACAATTAGCACCATTACATATTGCCATCGCCGGTAATATTGGTGCCGGAAAAACTACCCTTACTAACTTGCTTGCTAAAAACATGAAATGGGAAGCACATTATGAAGATGTTGATGATAATCCTTATCTGAATGATTTTTATGAAGACATGCAGCGCTGGTCGTTCAATCTTCAGATCTATTTCCTGAACTCACGCTTTGAACAGATCGCTAAGATCCGTCAAAGTGGAAAAACAGTTATTCAGGATAGAACCATTTATGAAGATGCGCACATTTTTGCTCCGAATCTTCACTCCATGGGTCTTATGACGACAAGAGACTTTAATAACTATCAATCACTTTTTTCAGTGATGACAAAGTTCGTTTCGCCGCCGGATCTGTTGATCTATTTGCGTGCAAGTGTTCCGACACTTGTAAACCAGATCAGCCGTCGTGGACGTGATTATGAAAACTCAATTCGTATCGATTATCTGGAAACGTCTTAACGAACGTTACGAAGCGTGGATCTCTACTTATGATTCCGGAAAACTGCTTATCATTGATATTGACGATCTGAATTTTGCCGATAACCAGGAAGACATGGGTAAGATCATTAATAAGATCAATGCGGAGATTAACGGACTTTTTTAAAATTAGGTTAGAGTTCAAAGGTCAACCTGCTCGTCCCAACATGAAAGAATATATTTATTAGTAAAAAAAGTAAAGCCCGGAAATTTTCCGGGCTTTACTTTTTTTGACCTTTGACCTTTGACCTTTGACCTTTGACCTTTGACCTTTGACCTTTGACCTTTGACCTTTGACCGATTAAGATCGTGCAATAAACTCACTCAACTCATTCACACTGCTATCAAACGTAAAAGAATTGTAAGTTTGAAAGTATCTGTTTCTATCAACAGTGTGACCGTAAGCGAATTTTGCAAATTCTAAACGGCTGGAATCAAAACTAAACAGATTTATTATTTGAATTACCTGATTAGTTGTAAGATATTTTTCCGACACTATCTGCTTTGCAACATTAAGTCGTGAACTATCGAAGTTAATATTGTTTAAACTTCCTAAGATCTGGTTGAATTCTGCATCACACACAGCTTGTGGTTGGTTTTGGTAAACAACTGTTGTGTTGCAATGTTCAACTTGATATGGATCGTAGCATGGTGGAGCAAGTGCAAGTATATTTGCGATTCTTAATTGTCCGTATCTTTCATAAACAGCGTTTACAGCAGAGTTAAATGGGATGCTTACAAATCCACTATAAACTTCTTTTGGATTATGTCTGCCACGTAATTTAAATATGCGTACGTGATGGTTTCCCGGCGCTAAATTCTGAAAAGTAAAATTGCGATCAGGAGTACTCATGAAGTGATTGTCGACTTGAACAGTATAAAGATAATTACCATTCGTGTTCAGATTAAATACAGATCCTTGTGCATGAGCAATGGAAATGGTGACAAGAATCTGAATGAGTAGAGTAAAGATTACCTTTTTCATAAAATTGTATTTTAATTGTTTTCATGGCAATTCCAATTTGTGTGCCAAAGTCTTTTAGGTTATTCTGAATGATTGTCAGATTTGTTTTTTTGCTTAAAATTTAAAGAATATTGTTTAGTGTCGGTTGTTATATCATCGGATTGCTTAAACCCAGAACCTTAAACCTTTAAACCTGAAACCAAAATTAAAGCACTTGACTAAATAAAAGCAGAAACAACAAAAAATTAGAAAACAAGAGCGGGTAGAAGGTTTTATAACTGCTTGTATTAAAAACCATGACACTTACAACTGTTTCCATCGTAAGAGCTAAAGCAAACATAAGAAACGGTACGACCATCAGGTTGACTGATGAAAAGATGAATCCACCGATGCACGCAAAAGCAAAAAAAACAAATGTGCCTGTTACCCACATTGCAATTGCTTTTAAACTTGTATCTGTTGTTACAAAACGAATTAAGATATACTTTATCAATAAGGCGATAAGAGTGAAATACCAATAATCAATTGTAAGAGATAGGAGTACACTGGTAAAAAAACCGTTCGACATTTTTCAAACCTACATAAATTATTTCTTTAAACAAAGCAGGACTTTCCAGGCTTCTTCAACATGTCTTTGTTCTAAAAGTGTTTTCGCTAATTCATGTAATTTATTGCGAAGCATATTTTCGTCATGGCCGAATTTTGAAAAAAGTTCTTTCATGAAATCGCGACGGCGGAATTCATCAATCGATTGGTCGTCAGGAAAATTCTCAATATTTGCTAACTGCCCTAAATTATTGCCGGTAAGGATGCTACTTGTCCGAATGTCAACCGGTAAGCGGTCAATGCCCATCCCAAGTGCACTATTTGGTTTCGCAACTTCAAACAATGCATTACCGGAAGCTCTGCAATACAGATCTCCACCCATGCGAGCTACCAAATCAATTTTATTCGGATCGATTTTATTTTCAGGTGTAAGAACATCTTCGTTAATATGCATCAAAAGAATTTCGCAGATTATCAGATTCGCTGCTCCGCCTTCTTGTCCCATCTCCTTCACTTCAACAACCTTGCATTCCATCTGAACAGGTGATTCTTTTACCCTGAAGGGGCGAATCAACTCTGACTTAACAGGCGTGAATCCGGCCTTTGGAAATTCCGAAACGCCTTTTGGATATTCTGTACTGGCAAGTGACATTTGCTGAACCATTGCATAATTGACAACATTGATTACAACTTCCTTAGTCTCATAAATATTTTCAAGCGTGTGTTTGATTGTGTTGTCACGAACTCTTCTCGCCGGTGAAAAAACAATTGTAGGCGGTTTACTTCCAAAAGCATTGAAAAAACTAAATGGAGCCAGATTCATATTGCCATCTTTATCTACTGTACTTGCAAATGCAATGGGACGAGGCGCAATTGAAGCAAGCATATAACTGTGGAAGACTCCCGTCTTCATTTCTTTCGGATCTATCGTAAACATATGGTAAGTACTTTGGAGGGACGAAGATAAAGATAAAAGCTGTCTAACAAGATAGAATCATTCAGGCTTATTTGAAAGAAAATTAAAAGCGATAGAATATTTGTGAACAAAAGAAAAGATTACGATTTCGGATCTGGTGTTTCATCGGGTTCGGGAGATTTTTCCGGATCTGTTTTTTTACCCGGAGATGGGATTATCTCAGGTGGAATGGATGGTGTCTCAGGGGTTTTTACCGGTGGAAGTGGAGGTACAGGAACCGGTCTTTCAGGAGGAAGTCCAGGAATCTCTTTTTGATTTCGCATTGTCATATTCAAATCTTTGCAACAAGTTACAAATTATTTCTAAGAGTAAAATTGAAAAGGATCTTCTAAAAGATTTAAATCATAGGATGAATGTCATTTATACTACTTCAATTTGAAAATGAAGAAAGCAAGAAAAATGAGCATTCCAATTAAAAATAATATGATTAGGAGTGAATTGAAATCAAGAAGTGTAAAGATCTTTCTCTTCTTATAAAATTTTAAACGACCTTTTTTCCGAAGATCTCGCATTATGTTGATCGTCTTTAAGGAATCATCCATCTTAGAAACACCATTCATTGCTTCGTCGCATAAAGAGCACTCCTGAAGATGCATTTCAATCAAATGCATTTCAGCAGGAGTAAGCTTTTGATTGTGATAATCAAAAATTTCTTCCCTTTTAAGGTGCCGATTTTTTAATGAATTGTTTTCCACTTTATTTTTTATTCAATAGTATTAACTTCAGATTTCTTTTGCCGTTTTGAATGTAGCTTTTACCTGATTCAAGTCAAAGCCCGTTTGTTCAGTGATCTCTTTATAGGATTGTTCTTTTATGTAAAAGAGATCGATACAGATCTTTTGTTCTTCATTGAGTTGTTCCATTGCCTTCGACAAATTAGGCAAATGAACATTAAATTCAGGGCCGGATTCTACCTCTTCGACAAGATAAGATTCGTTTGTGATTGGAAGTGTTTCTTTCCTTTTCGAAAGTTGCCTCAAACTGTAGTTCTTCGTCACAACATGCAACCAGGAGGAGAAATTTTTGATCTCATAACGATTTAGATCTCGCCCCAAATTTTCGAAGATGTGTAAAACAGCATCTTTGCAATCCTCTTCGTCTTTCAGATGATTGTAACTTACAGCATATACCAAGTGACTATAACGGTCAAATAGTACCCCAATTAATGCTTGATTTCCGGTTTTCCGGAAATCGCTGATGATGTCCTCATCGGATCGTAAAGATGGATTTTTTGACCTTAAAAATCTCAAAATCAGTAGCGTTTATTTAGCAGTAACGGTTGGTCAATGATACAATTTAAAGAAAGAGAGGAAAAATGATTTTTTCCATAAATTATGTGTTGGAGATTCAAAGAAAATAAATGTATCTTCGCGTCCCGTTTTGAAAGAAACGTTCTTCTAAATAGCATTGTTAAATGCGGGCGTGGCGAAACTGGCAGACGCACTAGACTTAGGATCTAGCGGGCAACCGTGTGGGTTCGACTCCCTCCGCCCGCACTAACTTTATTACACAAGATCCCGAATAGTTCGGGATTTTGTGTTTAAACCCATCATCATCATGAATATTTCAAAAAATCAGATCGACGATTTAAATGCGACCATCTCAATTGAACTACTTCCGGAAGATTATCAAGGTCGGGTAAATTCTGTGCTGCGTAACTACGTTAAAACAGCAAAAGTTCCGGGTTTCCGTCCGGGCCATGTTCCAATCGGAATGGTTAAAAAGATGTATGGTAAAGCAGTTCTTGTTGAAGAACTTAATCGTTTGCTGAGCGAAGAACTTGGGAAATACATTTATGCCAATAAAATTGAAGTTCTCGGTTCTCCACTTCCAAAACGTTCTTCTGAAGATCTGGTTTTTGAAGATGGCCGTGATTTCAAATTTGAATATGAGGTAGGACTTGCTCCGACATTCACAGTTAAAACTCCGACTTCAAAAATTCCTTATTATCTGGTCAAAATCGATGATAAAATGGTAGAAGAAGATATCGCAGATATCCGTCGCCGTTATGGTAAATTCTCTAATCCGGAAGTGTCAGATGAAACCTCAATTTTCTATGGTGAGTTCAATGAGCTTGACGAAGAAGGACAGATCAAAGAAGGTGGAAATAAGACAACAACCACTCTTTCAAATGAATTAATTACTGATGCTTCAAAAAGAGCGAAGTTCATTGGTTTGAAAAAGGAAGATACGGTTGACTTTACACCTATCGACACTTTTTATGGTGAGACAGAAGTTTCTGCCATGTTACGAGTTGACAAAACAAGCCCGGCTTTGAGATCTGCTTATCGTTTCACGATCATGACGGTCAATAAAGTTGAAAAAGCTGAATTGAATCAGGAATTATTCGACAAATTATTTGGTCCGGGTGTGGTGAATTCTGAAGATGAATTCAGAACAAAGATCCGCGAAGGAATTGCTTCTTATTTCGAAAAAGAAAGTGATAAAAAACTTCGTAAGGATATGAAAGGTCTTTATCTTGAAAGTAATTCATTCCCATTGCCGGATGAGTTCCTGAAGAAAATGCTGAAAGCAAATCAAGAGAAAGAAGTCGACGAGCATACATTTGAGCACGATTACTTCCATATTTCAGAAGATCTTCGTTGGAATTTGGTCCAGGAAAAATTGCGTCTGCAAATGAGGTCACAGTTACGGCAGAAGAAGTGAATGAAGTTGCAAAACAAATGGTCATTCAGCAATTCTCACAATATGGAGTGCCTGCACCTGAAGATGAAAAATTAGCGGAATTAGCTACCAGCTACCTTCAGTCTGAAAACAATGGCGAAAGAGTTGAACGTATAATCCGTGACAACAAAGTTTTTGATGTCCTGAAGAAAGAAGTTAAACTTGATATGATTGAAATGCCTTATCTTGAATTCGTTGATAAAGTGAATGAAAAGACGCAGCATGAGGTGGAGCATCACCACTAGTTGGTTCGAGATTCGTAATTAATAAGAGAAGGTTGGTGTGAAAACGCCGACCTTTTTTTGTTACAGGTTTCAGGTTTTCCGGTTAAGTAGGTTAGTCAACCTGCATAACCTGCAAACCTGAAACCTGAAACCTCATTTATCCGTACGAGTGTTGAAAACTAATTCCCGAATCTTCAAGGAGTCTTGAAAGGCTAATTAATTTTGGTCGGATGAAATATTTGGGCTTTTTAGACGTCAATAATTTCAGAATAAACTTAAAAAAACAGAATTATGAATTACGCAGATGAGTTTCGTAAATATGCTGTCAAGCACCGTGGCATAGGTAGTCATTCGGTCGACAGTTTCGTTTCTGCAGTCAGAGCAGATTACATTTCTCCAACCATCATAGAAGAAAGACAATTGAACATAGCCACTATGGATGTGTTTTCTCGTTTGATGATGGACAGAATCATTTTCCTTGGTGTTGGTATCAATGATTATGTTTCGAATATTATTCAGGCACAACTTTTATTCCTTGAATCAGTCGATGCAAAAAAGATATTCAGATCTATTTGAATAGTCCGGGTGGATCTGTTTATGCAGGTCTCGGTATCTATGATACAATGCAATTCATTCAGCCAAGTATTGCAACCATTTGTACAGGTATGGCAGCATCAATGGGTGCTGTACTAATGTGTGCAGGTGCGAAAGGAAAACGCGCTGCATTGAAGCATGCACGTATCATGATCCACCAGCCAATGGGTGGTGCAGAAGGTCAGGCATCAGATATTGAAATTACTGCAAGAGAAATTCAAAAGCTGAAGAAAGAGTTGTATGAAATAATTGCTTCTCACTCCGGACAGGAATACGAAAAGGTTTGGAAAGATTCTGATCGTGATTATTGGATGACAGCTGATGAAGCAAAAGAATACGGAATGATCGATGAGGTTTTGACTAGAAAAAAAGCTTAATCATTATTAAGATTGTTTAAGGGGTTTAAAGGGTTTAAGGTGTTGAATTTACCTTAAACCCTTTAAACCCCTTAAACTTTTTGTAGTTTATTAGAAAACATGGCGATTAGATGTAGTTATTTTTGCAGTGCATCAAACTATTTTAGCTAAATTGCGTTTAATTTTACTGTTGAAAATTGTGCCTTTACAAGGATGAAAAATCAGAAAGAAATAAAGTGTTCGTTTTGTGGTCGCGATAAAAGCGAAACATACGTTCTTATAGCCGGAATTACAGGTCACATTTGTGATCAGTGTATACAGCAAGCTCAGAATATACTCAATGATGAGATGAATAGTAAGTTGAAAAACACTATCAATTCTCACATGACGTTGCTTAAGCCTGTTGAAATAAAAAAATTCCTCGATCAATATGTGATTGGACAGGATGATGCTAAAAAAGTTTTAGCCGTTGCAGTTTATAATCACTACAAAAGAATTTCCAGCAAAATCAAAAAGCAGGATGAAATTGAGATTGAAAAATCGAATATCATTCTTGTAGGTGAAACCGGTACAGGTAAAACTCTTCTTGCGCGTTCAATTGCAAAAATGTTAAACGTTCCATTCTGTATTGCTGATGCAACCGTGTTAACGGAAGCAGGTTATGTAGGGGAGGACGTTGAAAGTATACTGACCCGTTTGTTGCAATCTGCAGATTATGATGTGGCTTCAGCGGAACGAGGAATTGTATATATCGATGAAATAGACAAGATCGCTCGTAAAAGTGATAATCCGTCAATTACCCGCGATGTAAGTGGTGAAGGAGTTCAGCAAGCATTGTTGAAATTGCTGGAAGGTTCGATCGTGAATGTTCCGCCACAAGGAGGTCGTAAACATCCGGAGCAAAAGATGATTGCAATGGACACTCATAATATTCTGTTCATTTGCGGAGGTGCTTTTGACGGAATCGAGAAGAAAATCGCTAAACGATTGATGACTAATGCAATTGGTTATAAATCAGGTCGTGATACTGAACATCTTGACAAGGCAAATTATCTTCAATATATAAGTCCGGTCGATCTAAAGTCTTTCGGTATTATCCCTGAATTGATTGGCCGATTACCGATTGTTACTCATTTAGATCCATTAGACAAAGCGACTTTGCGCTCAATTTTAACTGAACCAAAGAATGCATTGATGAAACAGTACGAGAAACTATTTGAACTTGAAGGAATTAAGTTAGAAATGGAGAAAAATGTGCTGGATTTCATCGTCGATAAAGCATTTGAGTTCAAATTAGGAGCACGAGGATTGAGATCAATTTGTGAAGCCATTCTTTTGGACGCAATGTTTGAAATTCCGACTTCAAAGGGGAATTCAAAGGAATTTGTAGTCACTTTAGCGTATGCAAAGGAAAAATTTGCTAAAACAAATGCAAATAAGCTGAAAGTAGCTTAAAAATAGAGAACTGATTCGAAAGGATCGGTTAATAAATATCTTTTCAAAAAGCCAGGATTTTACATTCCTGGCTTTTTCTTTTTTACGACTAGAAAATAGTAGGGAAGTCGATTTTTAATTTTTTTTCCCATATTTTTTTTAGAGGAAAGATGGCCATTTTTCACTGTTTTCAACGTTTTTTTGCAAATGAAGAGCCTCATTTTAATTTGTTTAAAATATTTTATCAACACTATTTGGTAAATAAGAACAATAGTATACCTTTGCGTTCCCTAAAAATAGGGGAATTTCTATAATAATTACACAGAGTTTAACAGTAAGAACCTCGAAGAATGCCTACGATACAGCAGTTAGTTCGCAAAGGACGCTCAAAACTGATTGATAAAAGTAAATCACCCGCTTTGGCTTCATGTCCGCAGCGCCGTGGTGTTTGTACACGTGTGTACACAACAACTCCAAAAAAGCCGAATTCAGCTATGCGTAAAGTAGCTCGTATTCGTTTAACGAATAAATTCGAGGTTACCGCTTACATTCCGGGAGAAGGTCACAATCTTCAGGAACACAGTATTGTGATGATCCGCGGAGGTCGTGTTAAAGATCTTCCGGGAGTACGTTATCACATTATCCGTGGTACTCTGGATACAGCAGGTGTTGAAGGCCGCAGACAGCAACGTAGTAAATACGGAACTAAACGTCCTAAACCAGGTGCACCGGTTGCAGCGGCAAAAAAGAAATAATCAAAATCAAACAAAACCGAATACTCCAATAAATAAGTAAATGCGTAAGTCGAAACCAAAGAAGAGAATTTTATTGCCGGATCCAATCTTTCATGATACTCTGGTAACACGTTTCGTGAATAACCTGATGTACGGTGGTAACAAAAGTACTGCATACGGAATTTTCTATGCTGCTATCAACCGTGTTGAAGAGAAAACAAAAGAAACAGGTTTAGATGTTTGGAAAAAAGCAATGACTAACGTAATGCCGACAGTTGAAGTTAAAAGTCGTCGTGTAGGTGGTGCAACTTTCCAGATTCCAAGTGAAATTCGCCCTGACCGTCGTGTTGCTTTAACGATCAAATGGTTGATCTCTTACTCTCGTAACCGTAATGAGAAATCAATGGCGGAGAAATTAGCAGGAGAGATCATCGCAGCTTCAAAAGGTGAAGGTGCAGCAGTAAAGAAAAAAGAAGATACTCACAGAATGGCGGAAGCAAATAAAGCTTTCTCTCACTTCAGAGCATAATATTGTAATTCGAAAATCGTAATTCGAGATTCGAAGAGTGAAAAGTAAAAGAGTGAAAAGTCTGTCAGTAGACAGAAAGAGTGCCGGAGCCGGTAAAAAGGAAACGGAAAAACAAAAATAACAAGTAGTTCTTTTTTTTAAGATAACCACTGACTTGCCGCAGTAACGTGCAAGGAATTAGACCGGATAACTGAATGTCCAGCGAAAGCTGAAAGTAAAATGATCATTCAAAGTGTCCTGTTATCGCGAAAAGAAAACTATCGTTATGATTAACGGAAAAATAATCAGATGTCAAAAGAATTATTACATACTCGCAACATAGGTATCTCTGCTCACATTGATGCAGGTAAGACTACTACAACTGAACGCGTCCTGTATTATACAGGGAAAGTTCATAAGATCGGTGAAGTGCACGAAGGTGCTGCTACTATGGACTGGATGGTTCAGGAGCAAGAGCGTGGAATCACAATTACATCTGCTGCCACGACTACTTACTGGGATTATTTAAACGAACAATACAAAATTAACATTATTGACACACCGGGTCACGTTGACTTTACCGTTGAGGTAGAGCGTTCATTACGTGTACTTGATGGTGCTGTTGCTCTTTTTTGTGCTGTAGGCGGAGTAGAGCCACAGTCTGAGACAGTATGGCGTCAGATGAATAAATATTTAGTACCACGTATCGGATTCGTTAACAAAATGGATCGTGCCGGTGCTAACTTCCTTAATGTTGTTGCTCAGGTAAAAGAGCGTCTTCATGGAAATCCTGTACCTCTTCAATTACCAATCGGTGCTGAAGATATGTTCACAGGTGTTGTTGATCTTATTATGAATAAGGCCATCATCTGGCATGACGCTACTAAAGGTGCAACATTTGATGAAGTTCCTATTCCACTTGATATGATCGCTGATGTAAATCACTGGCGTGCTAATCTTGTTGAAGCAGTTGCTGAATTCGATGATCGTTTGATGGAGAAATTCTTCGAAGATCCGAATAGCATCACTGAAGACGAACTTCGTATTGCAATTCGTAAAGCTACAATTGCAATGAAGATCACTCCACTTCTTTGTGGATCTGCATTTAAAAACAAAGGTGTTCAAGCAATGCTTGATGCCGTTATCCAATACTTACCTTCTCCAATGGATGTACCTTCAATTTCAGGTATCAATCCAAATACAGAAGAGCCTGAAGAGCGTGCAGCTGATCCAAAAGAGAAGTTCTCTGCGCTTGCATTTAAGATCATGACGGATCCTTTCGTAGGTCGTCTTGCCTTCTTCCGTGTGTATTCAGGTCGTCTGGATGCAGGTACTTATGTATTGAATAGCCGTTCAAATAAAAACGAACGTATCTCTCGTATCATACGGATGCATGCGAACAAACAATCTCCTATCGATTTTATCGAAGCAGGTGATATCGGAGCAGCTGTTGGTTTCAAAGAGATCAAAACAGGTGATACACTTTGTGATCCTAACTTCCCAATCGTTCTTGAGTCAATGACGTTCCCTGCTCCGGTAATCGGACTAGCGATCGAACCTAAAACTCAGGCTGACGTTGATAAATTAGGTATGGCTTTGGCAAAACTTGCTGAAGAAGATCCGACGTTCCGTGTGAACACAGATGAAGATTCAGGTCAAACCGTAATTAGCGGAATGGGCGAGCTTCACCTTGAGATCATCGTTGACCGTCTTCGTCGTGAATTTAAAGTTGAATGTAACCAGGGTGCTCCTCAGGTTAACTATAAAGAGGCTCTATTTGGTAGTGCAACTCACCGTGAAGTTTATAAGAAACAAACAGGTGGTCGTGGTAAATTTGCCGATATCCAATTCGAGATCTCTCCGTGTGATGCTGAGTGGCTGGAAAAAGGAAACACAGGACTTCAGTTCGTAAATGAAATCACAGGTGGTTCTATTCCACGTGAATTTATTCCTTCGATTTCAAAAGGTTTTGAATCAGCAATGGGCACTGGTGTTCTTGCCGGATTCCAGATCGAACAAATGAAAGTAAGATTGTTTGACGGTTCATTCCACGCAGTCGATTCAGATGCATTGTCTTTCGAGATCTGTGCGAAGATCGCCTTCCGTGAAGCTGCTCCAAAAGCAAAAGCTACTTTGATGGAGCCAATCATGAAAGTTGAAGTCGTTACTCCGGATCTTTACATGGGTGATGTTATGGGTGACCTTAACAAACGTCGTGGACATCTGGAAGGAATGGATACTCGTGCAGGTGCACAGGTAATCAGAGCGAAAGTTCCTCTTTCTGAAATGTTTGGTTACGTAACTACACTTCGTACCATCACTTCAGGTCGTGCATCTTCTACAATGGAATTCTCTCATTATGCAGAAGCTCCTCGTACTCTTGCTGAAGAAGTGATTGCAAAAGCAAAAGGAAAATCAAAAGCAGAAAAAGTATAATTAATACTGATCATAAATAAGTAATAAACGTTCTTTACAATGTCTCAGCGAATCCGCATCAAATTAAAATCTTACGATCACAACCTGGTTGATAAATCAGCAGAGAAGATCGTGAAAACTGTGAAGATCACAGGTGCAGTAGTGAATGGACCAATTCCACTTCCTACTGATAAAAAAATCTTCACTGTACTTCGTTCACCGCACGTGAACAAGAAAGCGCGTGAACAATTTCAATTGTGTTCATACAAGCGTTTGCTCGACATCTATAACTCATCAGCAAAAACTGTAGATGCTCTAATGAAGCTTGAATTACCAAGTGGAGTAGAAGTTGAAATCAAAGCATCATAAACTGAATAACGAATTCAAAAGTGAATGTCTGGCGTAAAAACCAAACCTCTGACTAATAAAAACAAAAAACAATGTCTGGAATAATTGGAAAAAAAATCGGAATGACAAGTGTCTTCGGCGCAGATGGAAAATATCTTCCATGTACCGTGATCCTTGCCGGACCGTGTCTTGTCAGCCAGATCCGTACTAAAAGTAATGACGGGTACGATGCTGTTCAATTGGCATTTGATGACAAAAAAGATAAGCAATCAACGAAAGCTGAATTAGGTCACTTTAAAAAAGTGAACTCAGGAGCTAAGCGTAAAATAGTAGAGTTTCGTGAATTCCCTGAAACTCCTGAATTAGGCAGTGAAATAAAAGTGGATCTGTTTTCAGAAGGAGAGTTCGTGAATGTGATCGGAACTTCAAAAGGTAAAGGTTTTCAAGGTGTTGTTAGACGTCACCATTTCGGTGGAGTAGGTATGCAGACTCACGGTCAGCATAACCGTCTACGTGCGCCGGGTTCATTGGGAGCATCATCAGATCCTTCACGAGTTATGAAGGGTATGCGTATGGGTGGTCACATGGGACATGAGCGTATCAAAATTCAGAACCTTCAAGTAATTAAAGTGATTCCTGAACAAAATCTTTTGGTAATCAAAGGAGCGGTCCCGGGTCATATTGGTGCATATGTAATTGTGGAGAAATAATCATGGAAGTAGCTATCATAAATACAGCCGGAAAAGAAACCGGTAAGAAGGTAAAGCTTGATACAAGCATCTTCGCAATCGAGCCGAATGATCACGCGATCTATCTTGATGTAAAGCAATTCCTGGCTAACCAACGTCAGGGAACGCATAAGTCAAAAGAACGTGCTGAGATCGCTCGTACAACAAAGAAGTTGAAACGTCAGAAAGGTACAGGCGGTGCTCGTGCCGGTTCAATGAAATCACCTTTGTTCGTTGGTGGTGGTCGTGCATTCGGTCCTCGTCCTCGTGATTATCATTTCAAGTTGAATAAGAAATTGAAACACCTTGCATGTCTTTCTGCACTTACTTACAAAGCAAAAGAAAAGCATATCGTTATTCTTGAAGACTTCAAAATGGATGCTCCTAAAACAAGCAGCTATGCAAGTATCATGAAGAGTATTAATCCTGATAATAAAAAAGTTCTTCTAGTACTACCGGCACATGACAAGAATATCTATTTGTCAGGTCGTAACCTTGAGCGCAATAAAGTAACTACTGCAGCAGAATTGAACACATACGACATCTTAAATGCACAGTCGCTCGTGCTAGTCGAAGGTTCTGTATCAGTTATCGAAAATAGATTCTTAGACAAATGAGCATCCTGAAAAAACCTCTCATCACTGAGAAGATGACAAAAGCCGGTGAAAAGCTTGGTCACTATGGATTTGTAGTTGACTACAAAGCCAACAAGATCGAGATCAAATTGGCAATTGAGAAAATGTACAACGTAACAGTTGAACGCATTAATACGATGCGTGTACCGGGCAAATTAAAAACTCGTTACACAAAAACAGGTGTTACAACCGGAAGTACAGGTTCTTATAAAAAAGCCGTTGTTACTTTGAAAAAAGGTGAAACAATCGACTTCTATAGCAACATTTAATACTAACTAGAAATGGCAGTAAAGAAACTTCGTCCGATTACTCCGAGTCAACGTCACACGATTGTTGATTCATACGACGATATAACAGCATCACGTCCTGAAGAATCATTGGTCGTTCCGATCAAGAAATCGGGTGGCCGTAATGATGATGGAAAAATGACTATGCGCTATGTAGGTGGTGGTCACAAAAGAATGTACCGTATCATTGACTTCAAACGTAACAAACACGGAATTGAAGGCATCGTTAAAACGGTAGAATACGATCCAAATCGTACAGCGCGTATCGCTCTTGTATATTACAAAGACGGTGAGAAACGTTACATCATTGCTCCAAACGGAATTAAAGTCGGACAAAAAATTATGTCAGGCGAAACAGCAACACCGGAAATCGGAAATGCTTTATTCCTAAAAGATATTCCACTGGGAACGTTGATCCACGCAATTGAATTGCGTCCGGGACAAGGTGCAGATATCGCTCGTAGTGCGGGAACATATGCACAGCTTGCCGCTCGTGATGGAAAATATGCAATCATCAAATTGCCTTCAGGTGAAACTCGTATGATCCTTACTACTTGTCTTGCGACAATTGGTACCGTATCAAATGGTGACCATATGCAAGAGCAATTAGGAAAAGCCGGTCGCTCACGTTGGGCTGGTCGTCGTCCAAGAGTTCGTGGTGTAGCCATGAACCCGGTAGATCACCCTATGGGTGGAGGTGAAGGTCGTGCAAGTGGAGGTCATCCACGTTCACGTAAAGGCTTACTTGCAAAAGGCTTCAAGACCCGCAAGAATAAGACTACAGATAAATATATTATTGAAAGACGTAAGAAATAAAAAACAATGGCTCGTTCACTCAAAAAAGGTCCATACATCGCTCACCACTTAGAGAAAAAAGTGGTAAAGATGAATGAGAGTAAAAAGAAAACTGTGATCAAAACATGGTCACGTGCTTCGATGATCTCTCCGGATTACGTAGGTCACACTTTTGCTGTTCATAATGGCAATAAATTCATTCCGGTTTACGTAACCGAAAACATGGTAGGTCACAAGTTTGGTGAGTTCTCACCAACACGTACATTCCGTGGTCACAGTGGTAACCGTAACGAAAAATAATAAACACTCAATTAAGTCATGGGAGTTAGAAAAAGATTAGCTGCAGAAAAGCGCAAAGAAACCTTGAAGACAACAGCGATTGCGCGTAATGTGCAGGCGCCAACTTCACCACGTAAAGCACGTGTTGTATCGGATCTTATCCGTGGAGTTGAAGTCATGAAGGCTATGAACATACTTCACTACAATGCAAAAGCTCCGGCAAAACGTCTGGAAAAACTTTTACAGTCTGCTATTACAAACTGGGAGATCAAAAGTGGTGAGAAGATCGATGAAGGATCAGTATATGTGAAAACAATAGCTGTTGACAGCGGTCGTATGTTGAAACGTCTTCGTCCCGCACCGCAAGGTCGTGGAAACAGGATCCGTAAACGTTCAAATCACGTTACGATCATCCTAGACAATATGACGAATCGTAAACCTTCGAAGAAAGAAGTAGGAATTGCAAATCGTTTAGCAAAAACTACTGCAGCAAAAACGAAAGCTTCAGCAGCAGAAACCAAATAATCACTACCAAAACAAAAAATTAATCCGCCGCGGCGGATCAAGATAAAAAAACGATGGGACAAAAAGCGAACGCGATAGGCAATAGACTTGGAATCATCAGAGGATGGGACTCCAACTGGTACGGTGGAAAAAACTACGCCGATAAACTGGTAGAGGACGAAAAGATCCGTAAATACTTAATGGCACGTCTTGCAAAAGGCGGCGTTTCAAAAATTGTTATTGAGCGTACATTAAAACTGATTACTGTGACAGTTCACACTGCACGTCCGGGTATTGTTATCGGAAAAGGTGGTCAGGAAGTTGACAGATTGAAAGAAGAGATCAAGAAGCTTACTAAGAAAGATGTTCAGATCAACATTTTCGAGATCAAACGTCCTGAAACAGATGCTCAACTTGTAGGCGATAGTATCGCTCGTCAGATTGAAGCTCGTATCTCTTTCCGTCGTGCAGCAAAAATGTCAATCGCATCTACAATGCGTATGGGAGCTGAAGGTATTCGTATCATGGTCTCAGGTCGTTTAGGTGGTGCAGAGATGGCACGTACAGAGCAATACAAAGAAGGAAGAGTTCCATTACATACATTCCGTGCCGATATCGATTTCTCGATCTCTGAAGCACAAACAAGTTACGGTAAGATCGGTATCAAAGTATGGATCTGCAGAGGTGAAGTTTATGGAAAGAGAGATCTTTCTCCAAACGTAGGTTCGAACGCAACAAGTAGTGCAGGTTCAGGAAAAGGATTTGGTACACCATCGAGAGGTGGCGACAACAGAGGCGGAGATAGAGGTGGTCGTGGTGGTCGTGGTGGCCAAGGCGGCGGCGGAAATCGCGGCGGACAAGGTGGCGGTGGAAATCGTGGTGGTCAAGGCGGTGGAAACCGTGGTGGTGGCCAGGGCGGAAGAAAATAAGCCTAAAAGAAAATTTAATCTAAGAGTTAATCAGAAATAATTACTGTAGATCATGTTACAGCCGAAGAAAACGAAGTTTAGAAAACAACATAAAATGGTTCCGAAAGGAAATGCAACCCGAGGTCACGAATTGGCTTTTGGTACATTCGGAATAAAATCTCTTGAGACGGGTTGGTTACCTAGCAGACAGATCGAAGCAGCCCGTGTAGCGGTAACACGTTACATGAAACGTGAAGGTCAGATTTGGGTACGTATTTTCCCTGACAAGCCGATCACTCGTAAACCTGCAGAGGTACGTATGGGTAAAGGTAAAGGTGCTCCTGAATTCTGGGTAGCTGTTGTAAAACCGGGAACTGTGATATTCGAAGCAGAAGGCGTTCCGGAAAACATAGCACGCGAAGCATTACGTCTTGCAGCACAGAAACTTTCAGTGAATACAAAATTTGTTATTCGACGTGATTACGCAGCAGCGCAATAATCACAACTGATTCGAAAAAAGAAAACAACTGATAGCAATGAAAATAGAAGATATCAAAGAATTAACAACAGATGAACTTCGCTTACGTCTTGAAGAAGAAAAAGCAATCTATCTGAAAATGAAAATGAATCATGCGGTTTCTCCAATTGAGAACCCAATGAAGATTCGTGCAACACGTCGCGGAATAGCGATGATTCATACAGAATTAACGAGTCGTCAAAAAACCGATTCAAACTAATATTAAGCGGTAATCAGACCAATGGAAAATACTTCAACAGAAAAACGCAGTTTACGTAAAGAACGTATCGGTGTTGTTGTCAGCAACAAGATGAACAAAAGTATCGTCGTAGCTGTCGAACGTAAAGTGAAACACGAGAAATACGGAAAGTTCATCAAATTGACGACCAAATTCATGGCGCATGATGAAAAGAACGAAACAGGAATCGGTGATCTTGTTCTGATCGCAGAAACTCGTCCTCTCAGTAAATCAAAAAACTGGAGATTGAAACAGATTTTAGAAAAAGCAAAATAATTTACCGATTACTCTCAAAAGTAATCACATCGATAAACGAATAACAACTGATATAGATGATACAGCAAGAATCCAGATGCGTAGTAGCAGACAACAGCGGAGCCAAAGAAGTTCTTTGTATCCGGGTGTTGGGTGGTACGAAAAAGAAATACGCCAGCTTAGGTGATAAAGTAGTAGTAACCGTTAAGCATGCACTTCCTTCAGGAAACGTAAAAAAAGGTACGGTATCAAAAGCGGTAGTAGTACGTACGAAAAAAGAAGTAAAACGTAACGACGGTTCTTACATCCGTTTCGACGACAACGCAGTAGTGCTTCTTACAGCGACAGACGAATTACGTGGTACACGTATCTTCGGACCGGTAGCACGTGAACTTCGTGAGAAGCAATTCATGAAAATAGTTTCATTAGCACCAGAAGTACTTTAATAGTTAACGATTAATAGTTCCTTACAATGGAAAGAAAATATAATAAACAACCCAAACTCAACCTACGCAAAGGGGATATCGTAAAAGTTATCGCCGGTGATTCGAAAGGTTCTCAAGGAAGAATCCTTGAAGTGATCTCTCAGGATCGTAAAGTCCTGGTTGAAGGGGTCAATCTGGTTAGTAAGCATACTAAACCAAACGCAAAAAACACTCAAGGTGGTATCGTGAAAAAAGAAGCTCCTATTCACATGTCAAATGTGATGCTAATTGATGGCAAAGGAAAAACTACTCGCGTAGCTTACAAAGAAGTGGAAGGCAAATTAGTTCGTTATTCTAAAAAGTCTGAGGAGGTAATCAAATAATGGCATACGTTCCAAGATTAAAAGACAAGTATAAACAAGAAGTTGTACCTGCTCTTTCAAAAAAATTCAACTACAAAAGCTCAATGCAGGTTCCACGTCTTTTAAAGATCTGTGTGAATCAAGGTGTAGGTGATGCAGTAAGTGATAAGAAACTTATTGATTCAGCATTGCATGAGATGACTCAGATCGTAGGACAGAAACCTGTTCCGACGAAATCGAAGAAAGACATCTCGAACTTCAAGCTTCGTGTAAATGTTCCGATCGGAGTACGTGTTACTCTACGTGATGTGAACATGTACGAGTTCCTTGATCGTTTGATCTCTGTTTCTCTTCCTCGTATCCGTGACTTCCGTGGAATCAATCCGAAAGGTTTTGATGGCAGCGGTAACTACACACTAGGAGTTACTGAGCAGATCATCTTCCCTGAGATCGATATCGATAAAGTAAATAAAGTAACCGGAATGGACATCACATTTGTTACGTCTGCAAAGACTGACGAAGAAGCGATGGAGCTCTTAAGAGAATTCGGTTTACCATTCAGAACAAATTAATAATCCAGCTAAATAAAAAATACTCATGGCAAAAGAATCAATGAAGGCAAGAGAAGTGAAACGTGCTCGTATGAATGCTCGTTATGCTGAAAAGCGCGCTACACTTAAAGCTGCCGGTGATTATGAAGCACTTGACAAACTTCCAAAAAATTCTTCACCTGTACGTATGCACAATCGTTGCAAATTAACAGGAAGACCACGCGGTTACATGCGTACGTTCGGGATATCACGTAACGTGTTCCGTTTAATGGCTCTGAATGGAAAAATTCCGGGAGTTACAAAAGCTAGTTGGTAATAAATAATTAAAACAAGGACAAGTTTAAAAATAGTACAATGACAGATCCTATTGCAGACTTCATTACAAGAATTCGAAATGCCGTGAGAGCAAATCACCGCATCGTGCAGATACCTGCCTCGAATTTAAAGAAGGAAATGACAAAAATCCTTAAAGAAAAAGGATACATCCTCGACTATAAATTCGAAGAGGACACTAAACAAGGCCTTATAAAAATCGCTTTGAAATATCATCCGGTTACGAAAGTTCCTGCGATCCGTAATTTAACACGTATCAGCAAACCCGGACTTCGTAAATACGCAGGCGTAGAAGCTATGCCGCGTGTAATCAACGGTCTTGGTATTGCCATTCTATCAACTTCAAAAGGTGTAATGACCGATAAAGAAGCGAAGACTGAAAAAGTAGGTGGAGAAGTACTTTGTTATGTTTATTAATATTTAAAAAAGAAAACAGATGTCACGTATTGGAAAATTACCAATAACGATTCCGGCAAAAGTCGAGGTCAAAGTAAGCGGGAATACCGTACATGTTAAGGGCGCCAAAGGCGAACTTAAACAGAAGCTTGTTAGTGGCGTATCTATCGCTATCGATGGAGATACCCTGACTGTGAATCGTGATTCAGAAGCAAAACAACATCGTGCTATGCATGGTCTGTATCGTTCATTGATCAATAACATGATCGTTGGTGTTTCAGAAGGCTTCACTAAACAACAGGAATTAGTTGGTGTAGGTTACAAAGCTACTAACCAGGGTCAGCTACTTGATCTTGTACTTGGTTACTCTCACCATTTCATATTCGAAATTCCCGCTGAAGTAAAAGTTACTACTAAGCAAGAAAAGGGACAAAACCCAACTGTGATTTTAGAAAGCGCAGATAAACAATTACTAGGTGCAGTCGCTGCAAAGATCCGCTCATTGCGTGTTCCTGAGCCTTACAAAGGAAAAGGTATTAAATTCACTGGTGAAGTTCTGAGAAGAAAAGCCGGTAAGTCAGCCGCTAAAAAATAATTGAGATCATGTTAAGAAAACAGCTCCGCAGAAATAGTATTCGTACACGTATTCGTCGTACGATCAAAGGAACAGCACAACGTCCGCGTTTATCTGTCTTCCGTAGCAATAAACAAATTTACGCTCAGCTTATCGATGATATAGCAGGAGTAACATTAGTTGCCGCTTCTTCAAGTGCAAAAGAATTTTCTGCAAAAGGAAATAAAGTTGATGTCGCAAAAGAAGTAGGTAAGATGATCGCAGGAAAAGCGCAGCAAAGCGGAATCAGTGCTGTTGTGTTTGACCGTGGAGGTTACCTTTATCATGGCCGTATCAAGGCTCTTGCAGAAGGTGCACGCGAAGCAGGTCTTCAATTTTAATTATCATTCATTTTTGATTGAATAAAAGTACTATGTCAGCAACAAACGTAAAGAGAGTTAAGTCAAGTGAGATCGAATTGAAAGATCGTCTCGTAACTGTAAACCGTGTTACTAAAGTAACAAAAGGTGGTCGTGCTTTCACCTTCGCAGCAATCATCGTAGTCGGTGATGAAGCAGGAGTTGTAGGTCACGGACTTGGAAAAGCAAAAGAGGTAACCGATGCAGTGCAGAAGGGTATCGACGATGCGAAAAAGAATCTGGTAAAAGTTCCGATCATGAAAGGAACAGTTCCTCACGAATCATACGGTAAATACGGTGGTGCACTTGTATTCCTTAAGCCTGCCGCTCCGGGAACTGGAGTAATCGCAGGTGGTGCGATGCGTGCTGTACTTGAGAGTGTTGGTATCCATGATGTGTTGGCAAAATCAAAAGGAAGCTCTAATCCGCATAACGTGGTTAAAGCAACGATCGATGCTTTGTCGAACATGCGTGACCCGGCTACGATCGCTCAACACCGCGGAATTAAAATGACGAAAGTATTTAACGGCTAATCGCCTTAATGATATAATAACCATAACCAATGGCAAAAGTTAAGATCACACTCGTAAAGAGTGGCATTGACCGCAAAAGCAATCAGAAGAAAACGCTGCATGCTCTAGGTCTTAGAAAAATGCACAGAACCATAGAAGTTGAAAATACTGAGCAGATCAAAGGAATGATCAACGTAGTTAAACATCTAGTAGAAGTAAAAGAAAGTTAAGCAATACATTAGCGATTGTTAATATTGACAAGACATTAATCATGAATCTATCATCACTCAAACCTGCTAAAGGTTCAGTAAAAACAAATAAGAGACTCGGTCGTGGTACCGGTTCCGGTCGCGGTGGTACTTCCACTCGTGGTCACAAAGGTGCTCAGTCACGTTCAGGATACAGCGCAAAGCGTGGATTCGAAGGTGGACAGATGCCTTTGCAACGTCGTGTTCCTAAGTTCGGATTCAAAAATCCGTTCCGTAAAGAATTTCACGGAATCAACCTTGATACACTTCAGACTCTTTCTGAAACATTAAAAGTATCAACGATTGATGTTGAAATGTTAGTTAAAAATGGTCTTGCTTCTAAAAGCGATAAAGTGAAAATCCTTGGTCGTGGTGAAGTAAAATCTAAATTAGATGTGAAAGCACATGCTTTCTCAAAAACAGCTACTGAAGCTATTGCAGCTAAAGGTGGTTCTACAACTACAATTGAAACAAAAGGCGGTTCTACAACTACCATCTAAATTCAAGTATGAAAAATCTGATACAAACTATCCGGAATATATTTAAGATCGAAGATCTAAGAACACGTATATTGAATACGCTCTTCTTTCTTTTGATCTACCGCTTAGGTACACACATCGTGTTACCGGGTGTTGATCCGAATCAACTTTCAGCTCAGCAAAACCAGAGTTCCGGTGGTGTATTGGGACTGTTAGATATGTTTTCCGGTGGTGCATTCTCTCATTCTTCGATCTTTGCACTAGGTATCATGCCTTACATCTCTGCATCGATCGTGATCCAGCTTCTTAGTATTGCTGTTCCGTATTTCCAGAAAATGCAGAAAGAAGGTGAATCAGGAAGAAAGAGAATCAACAATATTACTCGTTGGTTGACAGTGGTCATCACTGCTTTCCAGGCTCCGGGTTACATCGTGAACTTACGTTCTCAGGTACCGGGTGCAATCATCTCAGTTACTAATCCGGAGATCGTTTCTCCATTCACATTCTGGTTCACATCAATCGTTATTCTGGTTGCAGGAACAATCTTCGTAATGTGGTTAGGTGAGCGTATCACTGACAAAGGATTAGGAAACGGTATCTCACTTATTATCATGGTGGGTATCATTGCCCGTCTGCCACAATCTTTCCGTGATGAAGTTCTGTCACGTGCAAACTCTAATGGCGGAATGGTTGTTCTTCTTCTTGAATTAGTCGCACTTGGTGCCGTGATAGCCTTTACCATCTTGCTCGTGCAAGGGACCAGAAGAATTCCGGTCAACTTCGCTAAGAAGATCGTTGGTAACAAACAATACGGTGGCGTACGTCAGTACATTCCATTAAAAGTTAACGCTGCAGGTGTAATGCCGATCATCTTCGCTCAGGCGATCATGTTCATCCCTGCAACGATTGCGCAGTTCTTCCCTGATGCAGCTGCTTCCCAAGGTATCCTTGCAACATTTGGAAACTTCACATCATTCTGGTATAATTTCGTATTCGCTACCTTGATCATCCTCTTTACTTATTTCTATACTGCAATTGCAGTAAATGCAAATCAGATGGCTGATGATATGAAACGTAACAACGGATTTATTCCTGGTATAAAACCGGGCAGAAGTACATCAGAATTTATTGATGATGTTATTTCACGCATCACGCTTCCGGGATCGATCCTCCTTGCGATCATCGCCATCCTGCCAACGTTTGCCCTTCTTATGAATATTAACAACAACTTCGCTCACTTCTATGGTGGTACTTCCTTACTGATCTTAGTGGGTGTTGTTCTGGATACATTACAACAGATCGAAAGTCATTTATTGATGCGTCATTACGATGGATTAATGAAGACAGGTAGAATTAAAGGAAGAAGTACGCAAGCCGCTTCGGCTGTTTAATAATATAACATCAATCACCGATGCTATTTTATAAAACGAAAGAAGAGATTGAATTAGTAAGAGAGAGTTCTTTGCTTGTTGCCAAAACCCTTGCTGAAGTAGCGAAAGCTATCAGACCGGGCATTACTACTCTGGAGTTGGATCGTATTGCGGAAGAGTTTATCCGTGATAATGCTGCAACACCGGCATTCCTGAATTACAATGGATTTCCGAATTCACTTTGTATATCATTGAATGCTCAAGTCGTTCATGGCATTCCCAATAAGGATGTGTTGAAAGAAGGTGATGTTTGTTCAGTGGATTGCGGTGTTCTTAAGAATGGTTTCTACGGCGATTCTGCATATACATTTGCAGTCGGCGAAGTATCTGAAGAAAGTGCACGGTTACTCAAAGTAACACGCGAATCACTATTAAAAGGAATTGAAAATGCCATTGTCGGAAACAGACTTGGTGATATCAGTTCAGCAGTACAGGAATATGCAGAATCACACGGCTTCTCAGTGGTTCGTGAATTAGTCGGTCATGGAATTGGTCGTCACTTACACGAAAAACCGGAAGTTCCTAATTACGGAAAACGTGGAAGCGGCTTAGTACTGAAAGAGGGTTTAGTTATTGCCATCGAACCAATGATCAACATGGGGACGAAAGCAGTAGTTCATGAGAAAGACGGTTGGACAGTTCGTACTGCGGATAGAAAACCATCGGCGCATTTTGAACATACAGTGGCAATAGGAAAAGGCAAAGCGGATATACTAAGCTCATTCGAATTTATTGAAGAAGCATTAAAGAAAAACATAAATACAAAAGTTACCAACTGAGAGTGGCAAAACAAGCAAACATAGAGCAAGACGGAACGATCACTGAAGCATTGTCAAATGCAATGTTCAGAGTAGAACTGGAAAATGGTCACGAGATCATCGCTCATATCTCGGGGAAAATGAGAATGAATTATATCAAGATCCTACCCGGTGATAAAGTAAAAGTGGAGTTGTCACCTTATGACTTGACAAAAGGTAGAATTACTTACCGGTATAAATAAGTAGTGAGTGTGGAGTTTGAGTGTGAAACAAAACACAGTTAAAAAGATTAGTAACGAACATCGAAAGACGAAAAACGAATTTCGAAAAACGAAATAAGATGAAAGTAAAACCTGCTATTAAAAAAAGAAGCGTCGACTGCAAGATCGTTCGCAGAAAAGGAAGATTGTATGTTATCAACAAAAAGAATCCACGCTTTAAGCAGCGTCAAGGTTAATCCCGACAGGTTTTAGATAACATCTGATATAAAAACAAAACAAACAAACCAAGAATAAATGGCTCGTATTGCTGGTATTGATTTACCAAAACACAAAAGAGGCGTCATTGGCCTCACGTACATTTTCGGAATCGGTCGCTCAACGGCTGAACGTATCCTGAATGAAGCGGGTATCGACCATAGCGTAAAAGTAGACGCATGGGATGATGATCAATTAACAAAGATCCGTACTATCATCAACGAATTAAAAGTTGAAGGTGCACTACGTTCTGAGACTCAGTTGAACATCAAACGTCTAGTTGATATTAACTGCTACCGTGGCATGCGTCACCGTAATGGCCTTCCTGTTCGCGGCCAACGTACAAAAACGAACTGCCGTACCAGAAAAGGTAAACGTAAAACTGTTGCCAACAAGAAGAAGGCAACTAAAATGTAATTGATCAACCATCATGGCAACTCAACAAACAACAAACAAAAGTACTAAAGCCGCTAAGAAAAAAGTGGTGAAAGTAGAAGCGTTCGGTAAAGCATTTATCAGCGCCACTTTTAACAATATCATCATCTCTTTGACGAATGATTCAGGACAAGTTATCTCTTGGGCGTCAGCAGGGAAAATGGGATTCAAAGGTTCGAAAAAGAACACTCCGTATGCTGCTCAGTTAGCAGCTGCTGATTGCGCGAAAGCAGCTTTCGACCTTGGACTTCGTAAAGTGAAAGTTTTCGTAAGAGGACCGGGCGGAGGACGTGAGTCAGCTATCCGTACACTTCACCAATCAGGTATCGAAGTTACTGAGATCATGGATTTAACTCCAATCCCTCACAACGGATGCCGTCCAAAAGGAAAGCGTAGAGTATAATTTTATTTAGTTTTATTAAAGATCAGAAATAATTTACCATGGCAAGATATATAGGCCCTACTTCAAAGATCGCACGTAAATTTCGTGAGCCAATCTTCGGACCGGATAAAGTACTTGAAAAAAAGAACTATCCTCCAGGACAACACGGACAAACTAAGAAACGTGCTAAACAAAGCGAGTACGCTGTCCAGTTAATGGAAAAGCAGAAAGTGAAATACATGTACGGAATTCTGGAGCGTCAGTTCGCGAAAATTTTCGATCGTGCTTCCCGTAAAGGTGGTGTAACAGGTGAAAACCTATTACAGTTGATCGAGCTTCGTCTTGATAACGTTACCTTCCGTCTTGGTCTTGCACCAACTCGTATGGCATCTCGTCAACTTGTATCTCACCGTCACATTACTGTGAATGGTAAAGTGGTAAACATTCCATCTTATACTTGTCGCCCGGGTGATGTAGTAGCAGTTCGTGAGCAATCAAAAGCTCTTGAAGTGATCGTAGCTCATGCTCCTTCACATGCTAGCCGTCACGCTTGGTTAGAGTGGGACAGAGCATCAATGACAGGCAAAGTTCTTAGCGGTCCATCACGGGATATGATTCCTGAGTCGATCAAAGAACAGTTGATTGTCGAACTTTATAGTAAGTAGTAATTAGTAAGTAGTGAGTAGCACAGTTTCACTTTGCCACTCACCACTTACCACTCACCACTTACCTGATTACAGAGAGCGGAAAGATCTCCCAAGTTTATACTTTCCAAGTTCAATAAAAGTCAAACCTTTAACTACAAACGATACAATGGCCATCTTAGCATTTCAGAGACCGGATAAAGTGATCATGATTAACTCTGACGACCGTCACGGTGTGTTCGAGTTCCGTCCACTAGAGCCGGGTTATGGAATTACCGTCGGTAATGCATTGAGAAGAATTTTGCTTTCTTCATTAGAAGGACATGCAATTACTTCAATCAAAATTTCAGGCGTGGATCATGAGTTCTCTACCATCAAAGGTGTTGTAGAAGATGTTACTGAAATAATCCTGAACTTAAAGCAGGTGCGTTTCAAACAACAAATTCAGGGAACTGATACTGAAAAAGTAACGATCAGTGTTAGTGGTAAAACTCAATTTACTGCAGGCGATATCAGCAAATTCACTACTGCATTCCAGGTGTTGAATCCGGAATTAGTATTGTGCAATATGGAGCCAAGCGTGAAACTTACTATCGATCTTAACATCGATAAAGGTCGCGGTTACGTTCCTTCAGAAGAAAATAAAAACAGCAGTGCTCCAATCGGAACGATCGCAGTAGATTCTATCTACACACCGATCCGTAACGTGAAATACTCAATCGAAAATTATCGTGTTGAACAAAAGACCGATTACGAAAAGTTGATTATGGAGATCTCTACGGATGGTTCGATTCACCCGAAAGAAGCATTGAAAGAGGCAGCAGAAATTCTGATTCACCACTTTATGCTTTTCTCTGATGAGAAAATCACTCTTGAGACAAAAGAGAAAACACCTACAGAAGAATTAGATGAGAACACACTTCACATGCGTCAGCTGTTAAGTACTAAACTTGTCGACATGGATCTTTCTGTTCGTGCATTGAATTGTCTTAAAGCTGCAGACGTTGAAACATTGGGTGACCTTGTTTCATACAACAAAGCAGACCTATTGAAGTTCCGTAATTTCGGTAAGAAATCACTTACAGAATTAGAAGAACTTGTACGTTCAAAAAATCTAACATTCGGAATGAATGTCGGTAAATACCTCGATCGCAAATAATCCGGAGGAAAAATAATTTAGTATGATCTCCGGACAGTACGGCGATCGCATAAGAGAATAGAAAAATGAGACACGGTAAAAAAATCAATCATCTCGGCAGAACGCACAGCCACAGAAAGGCATTACTTTCTAACATGGCTGCATCGCTAATCATGCACAAACGTATCAACACAACACTTGCTAAGGCAAAAGCACTTCGCAAATATGTTGAGCCGATCTTAACACGTGGTAAAGACGACACTACGCATTCACGTCGTACAGTGTTTTCTTACCTGCAAGACAAAGATGCTGTTACGGAATTATTCCGTGAAGTAGCTCCAAAGATCGCTGATCGTCCGGGTGGTTACACTCGTATCATTAAGCTTGAAAATCGTCCCGGTGATAACGCAGAAATGTGTATGATGGAACTGGTTGATTTCAACCTGATCTATGGTGGCGAAGGAAAAGCATCTGCAGCTCCAGCGAAAAAAGCAACTCGTCGTAGCGGTGGTGCAAAGAAAAAAGCAACTGAAGGTGCTTATGAAGCAGCTGAACCAAAAGCAGCAGCTAAAAAGCCGGCAGCAGCAAAGAAGCCAAAAGCTGATGCAGGTGAAGAAGCTCCTAAGAAAGCAGCGAAGAAAAAGAAGACAGACGAATAGTCGGTTACTTATAAAATTTGGAAAGAGGATAGAACGGAAGTTTTGTCCTCTTTTTTTGTTTGCAGGTTTACAGGTTTTAGGTTGGCAGGTTCAGTGTTTATAGGTGGTATTGATAATGATTGGAAGGTTTGCAGGTTTCGGGTTTGCAAGTTCTATGTTTGGGCCAATGATAATTTATAATGTCAATTCGTGATACCAATTTTCCACACACCGACCCCGGAGGGGCCACATGTCGGTAGAATAATTGTGTATAACGAATCCCGACCCCGGAGGGGTCGAATGTGAATTTGTATGGAATCGTAAATTTATTTTCGTGGAATCACTCATTTCGGAAACCGCACAACATATCACATACGACCCCTCCGGGGTCGGTATTGCTTTCACCGCGTTTTTTTTCTACCGACATGCGACCCCTCTGGGGTCGGCTTTACATTTACGTTTTTTTTTCTACCGACATTCGATCCCTCTGGGGTCGGTAGTTATGAATGATTTTTTTGGTAGGCTTCTTTGTAATTTAAACATGTATTTAGAAAAGGGTAAGTCTAAATTCATTACCTGAAATTTTATTAATCAAGTTGTAGCTTAAACCTTCCTAACTAATACAATTGCCTACGAAGCAAAACCTGAAAACCTTGAACCTCTAGACAAACTTCCTAATCCCCATCATCACGCCCGTATGTATCGCCTCATGAAAATTATTAAAAGTGATGGCCTCTTTTACATTGTGAATAGTATACCCGGTGAGGGTTGTGAATTCAGTGTAGTTCTCAAAAAGCCCATTCTTTAGATCGGCTTGTGCTTTGTCGATTGGATGGTGGAGAAGGGCTTTGATGACCTCAACGTCCTCTTGTGTCACATCGCCTTCGGGTTTTGTGTCGCGTTTGTAAGAACCAACAAGTTCGCGGGAAACGATCATTGGTAATCCGGAAAGTCCGTAAATAAGCATTTGCTGCACGACAACAATATGACCGATATTCCAGATCAGATTATTGTTAAATCCCGCCGGGATCTTGTTCAGTTGCTCAAGCGAATATTTATTCAAAAATTTATCAAGCGTCCCGCGGCTCGTGCGGGCGATGTCGAAGGAGATGTCCATGTGTGTTCGAGATTTAGAGGGTAAAATACGGAATTCTTATAAATGGGTTGGTATCTGGACAAACCGGCTCTTTTTTTCAGATTTTTTGTTCAAAGTTCAAAGTTGGCTTTGTAGGTGCCTACGAAGCCAACTTTGAACTTTGAACAAAACCTCAACAAGTTCCAAACCCTTAGAAAAACCTCCGCAACTTATAAACACCCCGCCCTCCGAAACAAGAAAATCAGTACCTTCGCCAAACTTCTCTCGTCATGAAATACCAACACAAATCTCCGGCTATTTTACTTTTAGAAGATGGAACTGTTTTTCATGGTTCTGCAGCGGGGGCAATTGGGACATCGACCGGCGAGATCTGTTTTAATACCGGAATGACCGGCTACCAGGAAATTTTCACGGATCCTTCTTATTTTGGACAAATGTTGCTTGCGACGCATGTCCATATTGGGAATTACGGGATCAGCATGGACGAGGTGGAAAGCGACAAGATCAGCATCTCCGGATTGATCTGCCGCAGCTTTAGTTTGCAGTACAGTCGTAAGTCTGCTGTAGAATCGATAGACGAGTATTTTAAGCGCAATCATGTTGTTGCCATTGAAGATGTGGATACGCGGGCTATCGTTCGTCATATCCGTTCTAAAGGCGCAATGAACTGTATTGTGTCATCAGACATCAGCGACATTGAGATCTTGAAAAGCAAGTTGAGTGAAGTACCCTCGATGAACGGCCTTGAGCTGTCGTCGAAGGTGAGTACAAAGAAGCCTTATTTCGTAGGTAACCCAAATGCAAAACGCAGAGTGGCGCTGATGGATTTCGGTGTGAAGAAAAATATCATCCGCAATTTAGTTGATCGCGACTGTTACATCCAGGTTTTTCCTGCCAATACAGAATACAAAGACATTCATAGCTGGAGTCCCGACGGCATCATGCTCAGCAATGGTCCCGGCGACCCTGCAGCTATGCCAGATGTGATCAGTCACATCAAAGAAATTCTACAACACAACATTCCACTTTTCGGAATTTGTCTGGGCCAGCAATTGCTTTCACAAGCATGCGGCATTGGAACCTATAAAATGTTCAACGGACACAGAGGAATCAATCACCCTGTAAAGAATATCATCACCGGCCGCTGTGAGATCACCTCACAGAATCACGGTTTCTCCGTAATTGAAGAAGAAGTCCGCAAATCAAAAAATGTGGAAGTCACGCATGTTAATTTGAATGACAATACGATTGAAGGAATTCGTGTTAAGGATAGAGTTGCATTCAGTGTGCAGTATCATCCTGAGTCGGCACCGGGGCCTCATGATTCGGTTTATTTGTTTGATGATTTTGTGGGGGTGATGAGTGGGGTGGTGGTGTGAGAGTTTTGAATATTAATTTGTAAATTTTACAATAAAATTCGAATTAAAATTTTAATTGTGACAAGATTTTCAATCACAATAATGTCATATTAATTTTATAGACGATAATAGATGGTTATCGTTTATCAGGTATTTATATCTTGCTTTTGTAAAATGAAATTGCAAAGGCTAAGAAGAATTTTTATGGAAAAGTTAATTTTACTATCCTTTTATTTATTGCCTATGATTGGTGTTTCTCAGAATTGGCCTCCACCTATAAAAATTCAATATGAAAAAAGATCAATTAATTTGATTGATAATTTGTCGCCGCGAGATTCTATTACTGCAAGAGAACTTATTGAAAGTGGATGTGATGTAAATGTGTGGAATTCATATGGCGAACATTCACTTATTTTGGCAATTAAAAATGACCTGAACGAAATTGCAAGATTAATAATTGCAAAAAATGTTGACGTGAATCTATCAAATAGTACTGGTAAATCTGCTTTAATGTTCGCTACTGAGAAAGCAAATTTTGAAATAATGGGACTACTAATTGATTCTGGTGCAGATATGTACTCCTATGATAATTTTGGTAAAAATGTGATACAATACGTTTTTTTGAAAAAAGAAAATCGTATTGAAGGGATTCATTTTTTTTATGAAAAGGATTATGATTTCCATAGACCTCTTTTTTCTCATGCTGAATCTTTTTTAAAATACACTTGTCGGCAACAGGATGTTGAAGTTGTAAAGTACTTGGTTGAGAAAAAAATCTGCGATGTAAATGAAGTTGATCCTTTAGGTTATGATCTTCTTGAAAGTAATGTTGTTCATAGTCCTGAATTATTTGAATATCTTCTTGAAAAGTTATCGAATAAGAAACTCAAGGAATACTACTTTAAATTAATCGAAGCCAATGATGTGGTTTTGTTGGGTATATTATTGGAATCTTATAAGGTTGATTTAAATACACTCAACGAATATGGCGAAACTGTAATTTTTTCAAAATTATGTTCATTGGAAATGATGATATATTTGTTAAAGAAAGGGATTAATGTTAATTTAAAAAATTCAAATGGAATTACAGTAATGATGGAGGCTTGTAATAATCTGGATCTAGACAAAGTAGTATTATTGTACTATAATGGTGCAAATGTAAATTTATCAGATAATAATAACTGGAGAGCACTCGATTATGCTGAGCGGAGTTATTTCACAGTAGAAAATGGTAGAAAAGAAAGTATTGTCTCCTTTTTAAAAAATGGATGTCAAGCAGTGAATGGAAAAGATTTAAAAGAAGTAGATGCTCCAATGAGGAAAGGAATTATAATAAAATAATTTATTAAGATGATTTGTTCAGATGGCTTTGAATCTGGAAATTCATTCGTAAATAACCTAAAAGTTCCCTCCTGGATGACAGCTGTTCTTAGTATATAGTGAAGTGAAAAACAAAAAAGTGTTTTGGCCTAAGCCAAAACACTTTTTTTGTTTTTCACTTTTCGACAAAGCGTGTTATGTGAAATCGTCATCCAGAAGGGATCTTTTTGGTAATTAAGATCTAAGCAGGATTCTTTCTTTTTGATTAATTTATTTATCAGACATATTGAAAGTTCCGCATTAGTTTATTGGAATAATTCTTACTCCTTCCCAAACTCCAAATTAGCCTCTATCGCTACATCATTACTCAAGATGGCCTCAGGAGCATCTTTGGAAATTTCGAAATCAATTCGTTTTATTATTCCTGTAACTTTCATTCCTGTAATGGGTTTGTTGTTGTTCGGATTTATTCCGGATTTTACAGAAGCATCTAATGAAACTGGTTTTGTGATTCCGTGCATTGTTAGATTTCCTGAAATGATATATTTGTCAGTACCCACCTTTTTAAATGAAGTACTCTGAAATGTAAGATCAGGAAATTTTGCTGTGTCAAAAAAATCAGCTGTTTTTAAATGGGCATCTCTTTTTTCATTATCCGTATCGATAGTATTCATATCCGCTTTTAGATTGACAGTTGCATTTGAGAAATCTTCTGCATCTGTACTTATCGTTGCTTCCGTAATTACTACTGAGCCTTTAATCTCTGAAACTGAAAGGTGTCCAACAGAGAAACCAAGATGTGAATGGACAGTATCCAGTTTCCATGTTGTTTGAATAGTTGTGAATGCAACAAGGAGTACGGCAACCACAGGAAGCAGGAGAATTTTTTTTGACATAGTCTTTTGTTTAAAGTTTATGTGCTAAAAGTACTATTATATTTTTTAAAAATATTAAAAATCTCATAAGCGAAACCTGTGTCACTTTTTTGTAATTATCCGGGAAAATTATGTTTTAGCATGTTTGAATTATCCTATATTTGTTTCTATATAAATTAATTATGGAAAACGTAAGTATCATCGTCATCCTGCTTTTCGGAATCACATTTCTTGGAATTTTAAGTAAGAAATATAATTTCCCTTTTCCAATTGTTTTAGTGATTTCCGGTGTGTTGATCAGTTTAATTCCCGGTTTGCCTGTTGTTGAACTAAGTCCGGAAGTGGTTTTTCTGATCTTCCTTCCGCCGATTCTTTATGCAGCTGCATGGAATACCAGTTGGCATGAATTCAAATCTGCTATTCGGCCAATCAGTTTTGCTTCCATTGGACTTGTATTTTTTACTACTGCTTTAGTAGCTGTTGCAGCACATTTGATCATTCCCGGATTAAGCTGGCCATTTGCATTTTTATTAGGGGCAATTGTTTCACCACCGGATGCAGTGGCAGCAACTTCCGTTACGAAAGGACTAGGACTACATCCACGACTGATTGCAATTCTGGAAGGAGAAAGTCTCGTCAATGATGCTAGCGGATTGATTGCCTATAAATGCGCATTGGCTGCTATTACAGTAGGTCATTTTGTTTTGTGGGAAGCCGGGTTGAATTTCGTTTTGGTAGCCGGAGCAGGAATTGCTGTCGGATTAGCGATTGCATATGTTATTGTACAAATTCATAAACGCTGGGTATGTGATCCTGTAATTGAAGTTACCTTGACAGTGCTCACACCATTTGCGGCTTATTTGATTGCTGAACATTTTCATTTTTCAGGTGTGCTTGCTGTTGTTACTGCCGGATTATATGTTTCTTTCCGTTCCGGTGAAGCATTAGGAAATCAAAGTAGGATAATGGCATATTCAGTATGGGAAGTGATCATTTATATTTTGAATAATCTCATATTCATTCTCATTGGATTGCAATTGCGAAATGTTCTGAAAGGAATTAATCAATATTCGATTTCAGAATTGCTGATATATGGATTGGTAGTGAGTTTTACTGTTGTTCTCGTCCGTTTTATTTGGGTTTATCCTTCGGCAATGGTTCCTCGTTGGCTTAGTAAGCGTATAAGAGAGAGTGAAGAATTCGATCCCAGGAATATGGTTGTGTTTGGGTGGGCTGGAATGCGTGGTGTAGTATCGATGGCAGCCGCACTTGCATTACCCTTAACATTGCCGAATGGAAACGTATTTCCTCATAGAGATCTTATCATCTACCTAACATTTTGTGTGATACTTTCAACGCTGGTAGGGTTAGGATTGACTTTACCCTGGCTGATCAGAAAATTGAAGATCAAACCGCATTCGATTGTACTCGAAGAATATAATGTTCGAACGGAAATTGTTTCGACTGCAATTTCTCACATTGAAGAAAATCTGGCAATGACTTCTGATGAATTATTGCAGAATATAAAAAGTAAGTATGAAGTTAAATACAATCGCCTTCAAAAAACAGAATTGCCGGCAAATTATTTTGGAAAAGGAAAGCAACTGCCTCAGAGTATCTTCAACGAGTTTTCTAAGATGCAGATCGATCTGATCAAGATTGAGAGAAATGCAATTGAGAGTTTGCATAGAAAGGGAATGGCTAGCGAGGAGATCTTAAGGAAGGTAGAAAGGGAATTAGATCTTGAGGAGACGAGGTTGCAGATGGAGATGTATGAGAATTGAATGCGTCCATCTGCGGTTTTTCTGCGTATTCTGCGCATATCTGCGGGAAATATATAGCGCGTAGTATTTCCCGCAGATATGCGCAGAATACGCAGAAAAACCGCAGACCTGTTTTAGGATTTGATGTATTATTTTTTTAAAATTTAATAGATATTTGTCAATGAAATTTCAATCAATATCTCAACCGAAAACAAGGAGTGCTCTAAGAAAATTCTTTGGGAAAGAATTTTTCATATTCAAGAGACGCTTGATTTGGCTCTTGAAAAAGTCAACATATTCAGCAATAGATAGAAATCTGAAGTTTGAAAATTCACTGATCATGCATAAATCATTTTTATTGCGGCCGCTAAAAGATGTTGACATGTATTTACAACATAATAAGGTGACAAATTTGAAATTGGCAATTCAACATATCGACGGAGTCGTGATTAAACCCGGGCAAACATTTTCAATATGGAAAATGGTTGGAAAGCCGACTGCATCTAAGGGATATCTGGATGGACTGATACTAGATAACGGAAAGATCTCGAAAGGCGTCGGAGGCGGACTTTGTCAATTGGGAAATTTGCTTTATTGGATGGCCCTGTATACTCCGCTGACAATAAAGGAAAGATGGAGACATGGTTATGATGTTTTCCCTGATATCAATCGAAGTATACCATTTGCTTGTGGAGCGACATTATCATATAATTACATCGATCTTCAATTAGTGAACAACACTGATAAAACGTGCCAGATAAGGTTATGGCTTGATGATGAATATCTGAATGGCGAGATCACTTGCGACACCGAATTAAAATGCACATATGAAATATTTGAAACTGATCACAGCTTTCAACATCAATGGTGGGGTGGATATACCAGGCATAATAAAATTCATAGACGAAAAATTGATCAAGGGAATAATAATGTGACTGAAGAATTGGTAACAGAGAATAATGCAATAATGATGTATAGTCCGTTGATTGGATAAAATAATATAGTATGAAAGCAAAAGAGTTTATCACTGAACTAGCTAAATTTAAATCCAAATCTGAATTGGATAATGTCCAGCGTTTCTTTCGTTATGAAGGAAAGGAAAGTAAATTCATCGGAGTGAAGATGTCAAAACTGTTTGCACTTGCAAAAAAGTTTATTCAAATGCCTTTGAAGGAAATAGAAAAGCTATTGATGAGCGAATATTATGAGGCGAGAATGGGTGCAGTGAGCATTATGGATTTTAAAGCCAGAAATAAGAAAATTACTCCGGAAGAAAAGAAAGAATTGTTTGACCTGTATATATCAAAACACAATTACGTCGACAATTGGGATATGGTTGATAGAAGTGCGCCTTATGTTGTAGGTGGATATTTGTACGACAAGCCTCGAAAGATCCTATACAAATTGGCTAAGTCGAAGAATGTGTGGGAGCGGAGAACAGCAATTGTTGCAACTTATTATTTTATACGTCTTGGTGAAGTTGATGACACTTTTAAGATTGCAGAAATTCTGGTAGAGGATAAGCATGATCTCATTCAAAAAGCAGTTGGTAGTTGGATCCGTGAAGCAGGGAAAAAAGATAAAGTACAATTGATTGAATTTTTAAACGCCCATGTTTTGTCAATGCCGAGTGTTATGCTTCGTTATGCAACTGAAAGACTCGACAAGAAAGTCCGGGCGGATTTTTTAATGAAAGGAAAAAATGAGGTGCACGGAATATGATAAAAGTCCGCAAAGCAACTCATTCGGGCTTGGGAAACATGATTCTTGACATACTTTGCGGTTTTATCGGTTAAAACATTTGGATATCGGTTTCATATGTCTACTTTAGTGTGTGAGTATTCACTTACATTTAAAATATTGAAATTATGAACGGTAAAAATAACATGGCAATAGGTTTTCTGGTAATGGGTCTCTTTATGATTTATGGTTTTATTTTAATTTATCTGCGTGACTTCGCTCCGGGAAAAGAAGAATGGGCAAACTCTTACAGTATAGGCAAACACTTTGAAAGCAGACTTGCTCATGTTCACGGTAACCTGTTTGCTTTTTTGAATATTCTTATTGGTTATTTACTTCTGCATTTTAATGATAAACTCAATAATGTTAAATCAATTTCATGGCTTGCCCTCACCGGATTATTAATGCCAATTGGTATTTTGTCTGAAGTGTACTTTGGATTACCACCGGTATTAGTATTGATTGGTGCAATAGCGATGACTGCTTCTGTGATTTGGCTCGGAGTATCATTTCTGAAGATGAAAAATGCCGGCATGTAAATAATTAAGGCTTATCACAAATGAAAAAAATACTTCCATATTTATTTGCAATGTTGTTAGCCGGGTTTGGTTTACTTACCTTGTTTTTAAGTACATCAGTAATATTTGATTTGTTTGGTATTCGAGCTAAGGAAGGAAACTATGTTTTATTTGTTGTTTGGTCAAACTTTATAAGTAGTATTTTTTATTTGTTCGCAGCTTATGGGTTTATAAAAAACAGGAAATGGACTGCTGCACTCTTGGCAATTTCAACGTTCATTTTAATTGGTGCATTTATAGGTCTAAATATTCACATTAAAAATGGTGGAATTTATGAAACTAAAACAGTTAGTGCAATGGTTTTTAGAATTGCAGTAACGATTGTATTTGCCGGTATTGCTTATTTCACTATCGTAAAAAGAAGGTCATGAAAATTGTATCGATAACTTTATCAATCATATTGCAACTTTGGTTGCCATTTACCACTACTATAAATGCGCAAGCGGTTTATACTTTCGATAGCTTGAATATAAATTTGTTAGATGGTCAGGATAATTGGATTGATCAAACGGGCCAAGGTGTAGCGACAGTTTATCTTGATACTACGATTGTAAATACGACTAACATTGCAAGTCCTGTGGCTTCAATTTTTTATCAACCCGCTTATGTAACTCGTGTAAACGATTCCAATTTCTCTTTTCCTCCATTTATTGGAAATGAAACTGAGGCTATTATACAGTTCGAAGCGAGAGGTAGTTATGTTGCACTATTTGCATTGGGATGCGATCTTAATAATGATGGAAGATTGGATTCTGTATTGGGTGAAGTAGGACCTTCTTTCGGCATATGGGATCAACACTTTGCCATTCAAACAGCAAACCTTAATAATCTTTTGCAAGAACCCTTTGGTGTAGGAAATAGTGTGTTTGATTGGTATCGAATACAACTTAGAATTGATTTTACTGCCAATGGAGGGTTAGGCTCCGGAAGTCTTTATTACCTTAATTTATCTGATGGTGATTCTATTTTTATACCAGTTACAAATCTTCAGAGCATCAATTTACAGCTAGGCAATATGAATATTAATGCTGCAGCGGAGAACTGGAATGCTATGTTTTTACTTTTGATCAGTAATGGAGGAATTCAGACTGCAGTTGACAATCTTATTGCTTCGGGAAATTCAACGATCGGTATTGAAGAAAATTATAATAATGAGATAAGGTCCTATTTAGAACCCAATTTTCCTAATCCATTTACCAATTTCACAACTATTAAATATTTCATTGCCAAGCGGAGCAAGGTTAGAATAAATGTTTTCGATGCACAAGGCAAGAAACTATTGAGCGTAGTCAGTAAGAATGATGAAATTGGGTTAAATGAGGTGCGGATTGATGGCTCTCAACTTGGCAATGGAGTATATTATTACCAGATAGAATCCGAGCATTTTATTAAGACAAAGAAAATGATTCGAGTTGATTGATTTTAATGCTTAAAATAAATAATAAAAATGAACATAAAAGAATTGCATACGCAAGAAAAACCCGTTTCGGCTACTTCTCTTTTCAAGAGTGAATTAGGCAATGCAACTGCCATACAAATATTGAAAGGCGAAAAGCTAAAGGAACATGTTACTCAAACTCCTGCATTGTTGATATGCATAGAAGGAGAAGTGATTTTTGAAAATGAAAAGGGTGCAAAAGAAACTCTTCGAACCGGTGACTATGTAAATATCGAAGCCTTGATTAAACACTGGGTTGTTGGAATAGAAAGAAGTCAATTGGTTTTAATAAAGTAACCTTGAATTCATTTTGAATAGTTGCCTGTAAGAATGTATTTTTTATTTAAATATAATGGAAGATGGTATTAGTTAATATTGGCAAACAAAAATTATTCCTGTTACTCTTTTTATTGGGATTTCAAGAGGCAAAATCTCAAGTGTGGACACTTCAGCAGTGCATTGATACGGCGAATGTTTACAACAAAAATCTGCAAGTGAGTAGAAATAATGTTTCGTTGGGGGAACAAAAGGAAAAAGAACTGAAAGCCGGTTTAATTCCCAAAGTAATGGCCAATGCAGATTATCGTTATTATACTAACCTGCCGTACCAATTAATGCCTTTATCTGCTTTTGGTGGTCCAGAAGGGGAATATAGGGCAATTCAATTTGGGGTTCCAAATCTCATCAATGCAAACTTGCAATTTTCAATGGCATTGTATAATCCGCATGTTTATGGATCGATTCAGTCTTCAAAGCTTGGTTCGGAATTGTTGGAATTGCAGTATCGAAAAACAGAAGAGCAAATTTATTTCGAAATCTCCAATCTGTATTACAATGCGCAAATTCTCCAGCACCAATTAACTTTTATTGACAGCAATCTGATAAATTCTGAAATAATGTTGGAAAAAATGGTATTGTTAAATAAACAACTTCTTGCAAAGGAATCAGACGTAAGCAAGGTTAAACTACAAGTAGCACAAAATACCACACTTAGAGAGAATTTTGGCAGCAAGTACGATCAGGTTTTAAATATGTTGAAATTCGCAATGGGAATTCAACTCGAACAAAATTTAAAAATCGATCCAACCATTCAATATCAGAAGAAAAGTGAATATACTCAGAATTCAACTTTGGATATTAGAATAGTTGAAATTCAGAATCGTTTATTGTCGAACGAACTTATCACGCTGAACAGATCCAAAAATTTGCCTTCGCTTAATCTTGTTGGGACTTATGGTACGACAGGTTTTGGATATAACGGACTGCCAACCTCCTTTTTGGATTTTTACACTATTGGATTTGCAGGACTTCAATTATCCCAACCTTTGTTCAATGGAACTGTTACTCAATGGAAGATCAATCAGAAAAAAATCGAATTGCAAAATAGTGAACTTCAATTTGGTCTATTTACAGAGCAAAATTCAATGCTCAGTGAAAATGCTATGCTGCAAGGAGCGATTGCCCAGAACTCAATTGAAACAACAAGAAAGCAAGTTGAATTAGCGAAAACTATTTACAAACAAACTATTCTTCAGCAAGAACTAGAAACAGCAAGTTTAACAGATGTTTTGCTTGCTGATAATGCCTTGCGTGAAGCGCAACAAAATTACCTGTCTGCGATAATTGATTATCTTAAATCGGATTTAGAGATTAAAAAACTAACCGGAAATATTTCAACAACTAAATAATAATTATAATGAATACAAAACCAAGAATGTTAAAAAGAGCATTATACTTTATTGTACCATTGGTGTTGATTGCAGTTCTAGTAGTCAAATTGAAAAATAACAAAAAAGTTGCACAAGATAAAGTTTATCAATATGATAAGGAACAACCTATAAATGTTCAGGCAGACACATTGCAAATTGAAGATTTGAGTTCAGAAATTAATTATTCCGGAACATTTGAGCCAAACAAGGAAACTAAATTAAGTGCTGAGATACAAGGAAAAATCAATGAAATCTTTGTAGATGTTGGGAGTTATGTGAATAAAGGCCAAACAGTGGTGCAGTTAGATAATTCATTATTGAAACTTCAAGTCAAGAATAATGAAGTGCAAATTGAAGGATTAGAAGCTGATGTAAACCGTTACACCATATTAGCAAATGCTGATGCTATTCAAGGAGTTCAATTGGAGAAAGCTGTATTGGGATTGAAATCTGCTAAAACGCAGAAAGCTATTTTATTAGAGCAAATAGATAAAACAACTATTAAAGCCCCTTTTAATGGAATAGTTACTGCTAAATTAAGTGAAGTAGGAGCATTTGCTGCATCCGGAATTCCATTGCTTCAAATTTCTGATATAACAAATTTGAAATTTACAGTCAATGTTCCGGAAAGTGAGTTGAGTCATTTTAAATTTAATCAAAGTTATTCGATTACAACTGACGCTTATTCTGAAATTCTAGTTTCAGGAAAAGCAATTATGATTGGAAGCAAAGCAAATTTAGGTAATAGTTTTCCTGTTCAGTTTGCGGTAAATAATACATCCGATCTGAAAATAAAATCAGGAATGTTTGGTAAAGTAATTTTGAAGAATGAGACCGGTGAAAGAGGCTTAATTATTCCATCATCGGCAATCATTGGTACTGCAAGTCAACCACAAGTTTATTTGATTAAAAATGGTAAATCAGTGCTGCAGAACATTTCTATTTCAACAAGAGTGAAGAATAAAGCAATTGTGTCAAATGGATTAAAGGAAGGCGATGTAATTGTAACAATTGGATTTATAAATCTTTTTGACGGTGCGAATGTTACTTTTAAATAATATCTACGAAAAATGAACATTACAGAAATTTCAATTAAACGGCCATCTCTGATAATTGTGCTTTTCAGCGTATTTACGTTATTGGGCATTTTAGGATATAAAAACTTAAGTTATGAATTAATGCCGGACTTTAATCAGCCGGTAGTTGTAATTAAAACTGCTTACCCGGGTGCTGAACCGAATGAAGTTGAAACATCAGTTTCACGAAAGATTGAAGATGCATTGTCTAATTTAGAAGGTGTCGATTACTTAGTTACAAAGTCCCTTCCGAATGCTTCTATAATTATTGCTAATCTAAAATACGGAACTGATCTGGATAAAACAATGCAAGATGCTCAACGGTATATTGACAACATTAGGAAGGATTTGCCGCAAGATATCTTAAGTCCGGTAATGAGTAAAGTTTCACCGAACGATTTGCCTATTATGTCAATAAGTGCTACAAGTAATTTATCTGCAGCTGAGTTTTATCAAAAAATGAAGGATGATTATTTGCCTCAAATTCAACAATTAAAAGGTGTTGCAGAGATCACTGTTTTGGGTGGTGAGGAAAGAGAAGTGCAAGTAAAGATAAATCAAGATAAACTTAAGTTTTATAGAATTTCACTTTTACAGGTTGTTGAAGCAATTAATCGTACAGGCTTAGATATGCCTGCCGGTAACGTTCAAACTAATGAAGAAAATAAATCAGTTCGTTTAGCGGGAAAATATACAACGGTTGAAGATATTAAAATGTTCAGGTTGCACTTCCTGTTTCGGGTAGTCCGGTATATGTAAAAGATGTTGCCAATGTTATTGATGGTATAAGGGAGACAAGATCTATAAGTCGTTATAATGGCAAAAATGGAATAGGGTTAATGTTGAAAAAACAAGGTGATGCAAATGCTGTGGATGTTTCAAAATTGGTTCGAAATAAAATTCAGTCTATTGAAAGGCAAAATTTGAGTTCTGGTGTGAAATTTATAATTGCTGACGATAGTACTGATAATACTATTGCTGCAGTTAAATCAGTTTTTTTGATTTAATATTGGCGGTGGTATTGGTTTCATTAGTGATGCTATTGTTCCTAAGAAGTTTCAGAAATTCGTTGATCGTAATCATTGCCATTCCAACTTCTTTAGTAACTGCATTTGCTGTTATGTGGCTTTTGGGGTATACGCTCAATTTAATGACATTGCTCGCAATGTCTTTAATAATCGGAATTTTGGTGGATGACGCTGTTGTTGTATTGGAGAACATTCAAAAGCATCTAGACAAAGGAAAAGACAAACGAATTGCTGCAATGGATGGTCGTATGGAAATAGGTTTTGCAGCATTGTCGATCACATTAGTTGATGTGGTGGTGTTTTTGCCTATACTTTTTGTACAAGTTTTTGTTGCGGATATGCTCAAACAGTTTTCGGTCGTCGTAATAACATCAACACTTACCAGTTTATTGGTTGGATTCACACTTACACCTTGGTTAGCTTCTCGTATTGGTAAAAAGGAAGATTTGAAACCAACTAATTATTTCAATCGCTTTTTGCTTTGGTTTGAGTTCCAACTGGAGTTATTTACTGATTGGTACGGGAGAAAATTGGAATGGGTTTTGCGTCACAAATTAATTTTTGGAGTATTTGTGTTATTGCTTTTTGTAGTGACCTTAGGAATTATGAAGCAAGGAATCATTGGGAAAGAATTAATCTCTACAGGTGATCAGGGAAAATTTAGAATGGCATTGGAATTTGACAAATCAACTTCTATACAGCAGAATAATATCCTTACACAGAAAATTGAGACATATATAATTCAACAACCGGAAGTGCAAACGATATTCAGTAATATTGGTGGACCAAGCACAGGTATTGGAAGTTTAGGAGTAGGTGCAGCAAATAAATCAGAATTTACCATTCAGTTAAAGTCAAAAAGTGAACTTAAAAATTTGCCTACCGAATCATTTATGAAAAAACTTAGAGAAGATCTAAAATCAGAATTTCCCGGCATAAACTATTCAATGGCTGCTTTAGGCCTAATACCTCGCTCAGCACCGATTGAAATTACATTAAGCGGAAACAATTTAGATTTGGTAATGAAAACAGGAAGTGAACTAAAAGCAATAATTGAAAAAGTTCCCGGCGCAGATAATGTTCGCTTATCAGTGGAAGCAGGTAATCCCGAATACATAATTGTACCCGACAAAGATAAAATGCAACGCTTAGGTTTAACAACAGCTTATGTTGGCATGAATATGAGAACAGCTTTTACCGGAAATGACGATGCAGCACTCACCGACAATGGAACGGAGTATCCGGTGAGAATTTGGTTAGATGAATTTAGCAGGCAAAATTATATGGATGTCCTGAAACTTTCTATTATCAATCCATTTGGAGTACCGATAGAGGTTTCACAATTTGCAACCGTTCAGCAAGAAAATTCGCCCTCATTGTTGGAAAGAAAAGACAGACAGCCTTCAGTTACGCTTACTGCTGACGCATTAGGAAGACCTTCCGGAACGGTAGCAGACGATGTTGTAGCCTATCTGAATGACAATCCTTTGCCAAATGGTTTGCAAATGACATGGGGTAGCGATATAAAACGTCAGAATGATAGCTTTGGAGCTTTAGGTTCAGTATTGCTAATTTCGTTTTTGCTGATTTACCTGATTATGGTAGCTCTTTATGACAATTTTGTTTATCCATTTGTAGTTTTGTTTTCTATTCCTTTAGCAGCAATTGGAGCATTTTTCGCTTTAAATTTGTCGTTAAACAATTTGAGTTTGTTCGCCCTGCTAGGTTTAATTATGTTAATGGGTTTGGTGGTAAAAAATGCTATTCTTATCGTGGATTTTACCAATCAATTGAAAGCAGAAGGAAGGCATTTTAAAGAAGCTCTTATTATTGCTGGAAAAGGTCGTATGAGACCAATCTTAATGACAACAATTTCAATGGTAGTTGGTATGCTTCCAATTGCGATGGCAACAGGAACAGGTGCAGAATGGAAAAATGGCCTTGCTTGGGTAATCATTGGTGGACTTCTTTCCTCGTTAATTTTAACAGTGTTTTTAGTTCCGGTGGTCTATTATTTAGTTGATGATGCGAGAAAACATGATTCTTGACATGATTCAAGAAATTTTCAAGAAAATATTGGGAGGAGGAAAGTAATTTAGGTAATTTTGTATGTAAGTATTCACTTACAAATTTCTTTTAATTTAATTGGTATGATAGAAGCAATTTCAGTAAGACAATTAGAGATCATTGACGCAGCCGGAAGAATATTGACAGCTTCGGGTGTAAGTGGTTTGACCATAAAGAATCTTGCCAACGAAATGAAATTTTCTGAAGGTGCTATTTACAGACATTTCACCAGCAAAGAAGAAATTATAATTGCCTTGCTCGATTATCTTTCCAATGATATGGATGAAAGACTGGCTAAAGTGAATTCTTTCGAAGTAGGGCCTGAAGAGAAATTTGTTTCCCTTTTTCAAAATCAATTTTCATTCTTCAAAAAGAATCCGCATTATGTTGTTGCTGTATTTTCAGATGGATTATTGGAAGCAAGCCAGAGAATCAATGAGACTATTTTAAGAGTCATGGATGTGAAAATGAAGCACGTGAAAATGATAGTTGTTGAGGGACAGAAAAAGAAAGTGTTTACCAATGAGATTTCAGCGGATGAAATAATAAGTATTGTATTAGGGACATTCAGACTTCAAATGTATCGATGGCGGGTTGCAAATTTTAAGTTTGATATTAAGAAAAATGGTGATAAAATGATTCAGTCAGTGCTGGTTTTAATAAAGCACTGCTCAAAATGAATGTGCATTTGCAATGGAATTTGCAGAAAGCTTCAACGAAAAAAAGAGAATATTAATTCAAAATAATTATCAGATCAAAAAACAAAGAGTCATGATTAAGAAAACAACATTCCTTATTGCCTTATTATTTACAATGTCAATAGTAGGCTATACTCAATCAACACCCTTTCAGATTGCATTGGAGCCGGTAAACATTTCAGGTTTAGGTGGTATTCAGGCTTTCGCCTGGGGACAATACAATGGAAAGTGGCTTATAGTTGGTGGCCGATTGGACGGATTGCATCAACGACAACCATTTGCTGCATTTGATATAGCAGGGCATAATACTCAGCTCATTGTTATTGATCCTGTTGCACAGCAGAAATGGACAGCGCCATTGTCATCTTTGCCTGTCGGTATGCAGGAGCAATTAAGTTCAACAAATATGGAGTTTTATCAGGATGGAGATTATCTCTACCTGATCGGAGGATATGGCTATAGTAATACTGTTGCTGACCATACTACATATCCGAACATGAGTGCCATCAATGTTCCAAATACCGTTAATGCAATTATCGGAGGAACTTCTTTTACTACTGAGGTCAGACAAATTACGGATACGATGTTTCGTGTTACCGGTGGATATTTGAATAAAATTAATGATACCTACTACATAACAGGCGGGCAGAAATTTTTAGGACGATATAATCCAATGGGTCCAACTCATGGCCCCGGCTTTATTCAGGAATATACTAATTCTATTCGCAAATTCACGATCGATGATGATGGAACGACAATAACTGTTACACATCTGCCTTCTATTACAGATACTGTTAATCTACACAGAAGAGATTACAATGTGGCTGCTCAGATCTTTCCCGGTGGGGAGGAAGGTCTTACTGCATTTTCTGGTGTATTCCAACAGGCTGTGAATTTGCCATTTTTAAATTGTGTGAATATTGATAGCGTAGGATATACTGTGAACAATGCATTCACACAATATTACAATCATTACCATTGTGCACATATTCCATTGTATAGTGCGGCAAACAATGAAATGCATACATTGTTTTTTGGTGGAATAGCGCAATACTTTGATAGTTCCGGAATTCTGGTTCAGGACAATAATGTTCCTTTTGTCAAAACTATTGCAAGAGTTACCAGAGATGCACGTGGAGTAATGGCTGAATATAAATTACCGATAGAAATGCCTTCGCTTTTAGGGGCAAGTTCTGAGTTTATACCTGTTGAAACATTGCCACATTACAACAATGAGGTATTTAAACTGGATGAGTTTACTGCTGATACTACTCTAGTGGGTTACATCTATGGCGGAATCAGTAGCACAGCTGCAAATGTATTTTTTACAAATACAGGCACTCAAAGTAGTGCGAGTAGTCAGATATTTGAAGTGTATGTAATTAAAAATGCTCCGGTTGGAATAGATGATTTGAATGAGCAAAGTACTGGAACATTAAAATTAATGGTTTACCCAAATCCTAATGATGGAAATTTTAAAGTGAATTACAATCTAATTCGTTCGTCAGATGTAAAAATATCAATTTATGATATGAATGGTAAAGTAATTGAAAACACTACCGTGCAAGGAATGACTGCAGGTAAACATACATTTGAGAAAAGATCTTCTGATTTTGTGAGAGGTGGAAAGTATATTCTAACTGTTGAGACGGAGTACGAAAAAGCGATTAGAAAAGTGATTATGAAAAAATAAACATAGCTATGAATTCATTTAAAATTGTCTTATTGTGTTTATCGATATTGACCGTCAGTTGCAAAAACAACTCTGATGGTAAAATCGAAACGGAGGTTTCTTCTGTTGCACAAGCACATGCCCATGGTGATGAAGAGATTCAATTGAATCAAGGGCAGAAATGGAAAGTTGATGCAGAAATGCTTTCAATAATCAGAACAATGGAAAATGATGTAGCAAGTTTTAAAGGAAGTGAGTTGGCAGAATACATTTCTTTATCGGAAAAACTGAAAAACAATATTGATTTGCTCACTTCAAATTGCACAATGAAAGGTCAGGCACACGATGAATTGCATAAATGGTTGTTGCCCTACATTGATCTGGTCAATGCATTTTCGGAGGCGAAAGGTGGTGCGGATTCTGAAAAATTGTTTCAGGATGTAAAAAATTCATTTGTAACGTTTAATCAATATTTCCAATGAAAACTAAAGCTACAATTCTTCTGGTATATTTTTCTGCCTTGTTTTTTAGTTGTAATAATTCCACTACTAAAGAGGAGTCAACAATAAATGATTCAACTTCTCACGTAAGTGCGGTTGTTAGTCCTGATATTGATGTTGATTTTTTAGCTGAAGGAAAAAGAATTTCAACAGAAGCACAAGCTGCTTTGGCAGGCAATCTGCTAAACGCAATTCAAAAGGGTGGCTCTGCATTTGCTGTGGAATTTTGCAATACTAAAGCGATTTCTCTGACTGATAGCTTGGCAAATAATTTTAATGCAAATATCAGACGTGTGAGTGATAAGCCGAGAAATGCAGTTAATCAGGCAAATGAGAATGAGTTAGCCTTCATGCAACTTGTAAGTAGCAAATTGAAAGAAAGCGAAATTCCTGAAGCAAAATTAGGGGAAATAGACGGCAAGATGGTTGGATATTATCCTATAGTAATGAAAGATATGTGTCTTCAGTGTCATGGTCAAAAAGACGCAAATATCAATGCGGAGACATTTGAAAAAATTCAAAAATTGTATCCTACTGATAAAGCTATCGGATATCAGGCAAATGAATTGAGAGGGCTTTGGGTTGTGGAGATGAATAAGAAGTAATAGTTGTCCAATGGATTCAAATTTCACATACGTTTTTCACGTAGGTATAATAAGAGTGTATGGAACATTTTGACAGAAAGAAACACTGGGAGAAGATTTACCAGACTAAAGAATTAAAGGAAGTAAGTTGGTTTCAGCCAACTCCGGAAACTTCTCTAGATTTTTTTAAGCAATTCAATGTGCCGATAACTGCAAAAATCATTGATGTGGGTGGTGGTGATAGTTTTTTAGTTGACCATCTGCTTGAATTGGGATACAAGGATTTGTCCGTTCTGGACATTTCTGAGACTGCAATTGAAAGGGCTAAACTGCGTTTAGGTGACAAGGCTAACAAAGTAAAATGGATTATAGCAGATGCTGCAACTTTTAAGCCTACAGAGAAATACGATTTCTGGCACGATCGTGCAGCTTTTCATTTTTTAACGGAAGAGACGGAAATTTCCAATTATCTTGAAACAGCACAGCAAAATATCAATCATAATGGTGTTCTGGTAATCGGTACATTTTCTGATCGGGGACCGACAAAATGCAGTGGTATTGAAATAAAGCAATATTCCGAATCATCCATGACTGACCGATTAAAGAAGTATTTTGATAAAATCAAGTGTATAACCATAGATCATCAAACACCTTCAGGTACTATTCAAAATTTTGTATTTTGTAGTTTTAAGAAGAATAGTTAAGATTTGTAGAAGAATCAACAAATTTTCTTTATTTTATAGTCTAAATTTAATTAGAATGAAATATAGAAGTTGTTTGACCATACTATTGTGTATTCTTTTTACCGGTTCAGTTTTTCTCAATCGAGAGAAAAAACAGTGGAGGGCAACAATGCATTTGCATTTGAACTTTTTAAGAATGTTTTTGACGAAAAGGCAAATGTTTTTTTGTCACCTTTTAGTATCTCTTCTGCTCTTGCAATGACTTATGCCGGTGCACGGAATGAAACCGAAAAGCAGATGAGTAAGGTTTTGCATTTCGATTTGAATCAAAAAAATATTCATCAAGGGTTTTTTGAAATTAATTCTGAGTTGAAGAAGTATAAATCTAATTCAGAGATTGAATTATCCATTGCAAATGCAATATGGAAAAGAGAAGGGTCGAGTTTTAAGAAAGATTTTCTTGACATTAATAAAAAGTACTATAGCACTGATTTATTTCCACTTAAAGGCGCAAAGCCTATCAATGAATGGGCTGCGAAAAACACAAAGAATAAAATAACAGAAATTGTAACGGAGGGCGATTTGTCAGACGCCACTATGGTTTTAACTAATGCAATTTATTTTAAAGGCGATTGGCTGAATAGTTTTAATGAAAAGGAAACACAGAAATCGATGTTCAAAACTGCAAATGGTAAAGAGATCGAGACTGATATGATGTTTCAAGTAAATCAGGTGGGTTATTTTGAGGATGAAAATAATCAGGTTATTGATTTACCATATAAAGGCGAAACAATGTCAATGACGATCATACTTCCGAAAGAATCGAATTCTATTTCTAAACTTTCTGCGGCACTTAATGTAAAACTATTTACTTCCTTTATTAAGAGCTTGGAGGAGCAAGAAGTTAATATTTATCTGCCAAAATTTTCCTTTGAATCAGAGTTTCATCTTGAAAGTGTATTACCTATTATGGGAATGGTAGATGCCTTTTATCCGGGAAAAGCAGATTTTACAGGAATGGCAAATGATGTATTTATTGGATGAATAATTCATAAAGCAGTTATAGAAGTGAATGAAAAAGGTAGTGTAGCAGCTGCTGTAACAGCCGTTATAATTAAAACGACGTCTGCTTTGAAACAAGATATTTTCTTCAATGCTGACCACCCATTTTTAATTGTTATCCGTGAAAAGAAAACCGGCAGTATTCTATTCATGGGAAGTGTCATAGAGCCAAAAATTTATTAGCCAATTCTAAATCTTGATTATGTGTTTTTCAGCCAGTGCGAGTTTTGGAGCAGGAGTAGTGCTTTCAGTAATAGGTGTTGCTTCAATTCGAAAGGTTGAATCAAAGGCGCATATATATTTTGCGAGCATTCCGATAATTTTTGCAATCCAGCAGTTTTCTGAGGCATTTTTGTGGCTTTCTTTAGCTGATCCTGTTGATGCATCGTTGAAAACAAGTACAACTTACATATTTCTGTTTTTTGCTCAAGTATTGTGGCCAATTTGGGTACCATTTTCTGTTTTAAAAATGGAACCTGATGTGCGTAAGCGAAATGTTGGAAAAGTATTTGTCGGAATTGGAACATTAGTGTCTGTTTACCTTTTTTATTGTCTGATGACTTTTAATGTAAATGCAAGTATTGTGGGAAAACACATTTTATATGAACAGGATTATCCAATTTCAGTGGGAAGATCATGCGGAGTATTATATGTGCTTGCTACTATCGGGCCGCCATTCATTTCGAAATTGCCACGAATGTGGATGCTTGGTGTGACGATTCTTATTTCGTATGTGATTACTACTATTTTTTACACGAATTATATTGTTTCTGTTTGGTGCTTTTTTGCATCTGTTATAAGTATTGCCGTCTATTCAGTTATTCAAGATAATCCAACTTTGAATTCTTCATTGACTGAACCTGGTAAAAATCGAATTTCAGTTTAACTAAACAGGCCGGTAGAATACATTACAATTTGTCAAATAGATGATGTGGATCAGAATGTTTTGGTTGATTCCTGATATTTATCACTTAACTTAAATAATAAAGGACAAAAGCATCTTTTAATAAATTGAATCAATATCTTTGTACTAAAGTTATCAATTGATGTTTTCCAAAGCCTGCGAATATGGAATAAAAGCTGTGCTCTATATAGCTATCCAATCCCAATCCGGTAAGCGGATTGGAATAAAGGGTATTGCAACCGGTATAAATTCTCCTGAGGCATTTACCGGAAAAATATTGCAGCAACTTGTGAAAAGCGAGATCATTTATTCCGTTAAAGGACCGTCAGGTGGATTTGAGATAGGTAAGAATGGTCTGCAGAAAATTAAATTGTGTCATATTGTTTCAGCAATTGATGGCGATGATATTTACAATGGTTGCGGATTAGGTCTGAAGAACTGTAATGAATTAAAACCTTGTCCTGTACATGACAAATTCAAAGCAATTCGCGATGACCTAAAAAAAATGCTTGAGACAACAACATTAAAGGAGTTGACTGAGGGACTGGAAAGTGGGTTGACATTTTTAAAACGATGATAGGTCTTTGCCAATTTCTTATTTGATGAAACGAAAAAATAATAAATCAGAAATAATATGAATCAAGAACTGCTTAATAGTATTGAAGCAAAGTATGCAGGTCTGGATGAAAATCCTGAAACATACTTCAAAGGATTATTACACGCAAAGCCAATTACTTATTGGGACTATGTAGAAGTTGATACATTGCTTTCCTTGCAAAAACCCAGAACGAATTTTAAAGATGAAGAGATCTTTATCATGTATCATCAGGTTACTGAATTGCTTCTGAAATTAATGATTCATGAGATAAAGCAAATTGTTGATGATCGCACATTAAATGAAGAATTTCTGATTGAGAAAATGGGAAGACTGAATCGTTACACCAGGATGATGATAACATCATTTGATGTAATGCGCGGTGGAATGAATTATGATGATTATAATCAATTCAGGGCTACACTTGCTCCGGCAAGTGGTTTTCAAAGTGTACAGTTCAGAATTGTCGAGATTTATTGCACCCGAATTGAAAATCTGATCAATGAGGAAGGAAAGAAACGTTTGTCCGGTAATTCTTCGATCGAGGAATATTTTGAGAATATCTATTGGAAAGATGCAGGAATGAATAGGAAGACAGGAAAGAAGACTTTAACGTTGCGATTGTTTGAAGAAAAATATTTGGAAGGATTGATCAAATTGGCGAACAAAGTAAAAGGAAACACTATTGAAGAACAATTTGCAAAATTTAAAAATCCCGGCGATGGACTCATTAGCGTGTTGAGGGAATTTGATAATCTATATAATGTTGAGTGGCCTCTGGTGCATTTGAATACTGCTAAGCATTATTTGGATAGCAAAGGGGAGAATCAAGCTGCAACGGGTGGCAGTGAATGGAAAAAGTATCTTCATCCCCAGTTTCAACAGCGTAAGTTTTTCCCAATGCTGTGGAGCGATACTGAAATTACAGAATGGGGGAAAGTAAGTTCATAAAGAAAACAAAAAAATGGAAATCACAAAAGAACAAATCATCGGGGAACTGGTGGCAAAAGATTACCGCACAGCATCCGTTTTCAAAACATTCGGGATTGACTTTTGCTGTAATGGAAACAGAACAATTGATGAGGCATGCAATACGAAACATCTGAAAGCCGATGTAGTAATAAATGATTTAGAGAAAGCCGTTGAAAAGCAAGAAGTCCTAGGCACAGAATACAAGTCATGGCCCTTAGATCTATTGGCTGATTACATAGAAAAGAAACATCATCGTTATGTGCAATCAAAGACCATAGAAATAATTCCTTTCCTCGACAAAGTTTGCAAGGTTCATGGTGTTCGACATCCTGAATTATTGGAGATCAGGGATCAGTTCAATGCAAGTGCAGGGGAACTGGCCATGCACATGAAAAAAGAGGAGTTGATTCTATTTCCATATGTACGAAAAATGGTAGATGCTAAAAGTCGTGGTGCAAAGCAGGAGACTCCGCATTTTGGTACAGTTCAAAATCCGATCGCAATGATGATGAGTGAACACACTATTGAAGGTGATCGCTTTAAAAGAATATCGGAGCTAAGTAATAATTATACTCCACCGGAGGATGCATGCAATACTTACAAAGTTACATATGCTCTACTCAAGGAATTTGAAGCTGACTTACATTTGCATATTCATCTTGAGAATAATATTCTTTTTCCTAAGGCGATTGAACTAGAGCGCGATCTAGTAGAATAAAAAATTATTGAGGAAGCTATAAAGATTTTCGCAGAAAAATTCAGATACACTTAAAAAGATTCTGCGCATTATCTGCGAAAATCTGCGCTTTTCTGCGGGAAAGAAAAACTTCAGAGACTAGAATTCTTCACCCCAATAGCCGCTAACTTGTGCAAGTGCTTTTCCGAAACGACTTTTCTTAACCCATCAAGATGTCGTTGTCCATGCAGATCGCTGCCGATGAAATCAATCATATTCAGATCGATCATTTTTTCTGCAATGGCTTTTGCGCCGCCACCATAGTATCCGGTAAGTGAATTAGTGTTTAATTGTAAAAGTGCTCCGGTTTCTTTTATTTTTTGAAACTCTTCAAATTTATTGTACCAGAATGGGTAACGTTCCGGATGTGCTAAAAGTGGAACATAGCCTGCGACTATGATCTCGAAAATAATACTGTGTAAATTATCAGGAGAGTTGATATAAGAGATCTCGAATAAAAGATATTTATCCTGAATGGCTATGACATCCTTCTTATGTAGTTTTGGTAAAAAGCCTTCGTCGATGTAGTATTCTGCTGCTGCATCGATCTCGACCGCAATATTCTGTTTATGCAATTCTTTTCTCACATCATCCAATCCACGACGAATGATATCAGGCGTGTTCTTGTAATAATCACTCATGATGTGAGGTGTAGTAATGATCTTTTTAATTCCAAGATCTACCATGCCCTGAATCATTTCAATTGATTCAGCCATTGTTTGAACACCATCATCAATTCCGGGTATGAGGTGGCTATGAATATCTGTGTGAAAAATTGAAAGATCAGTTAATGCCGGATATACATCTTCCTTTTTCTTTGATCCGAAAAGTGACTTGAAAAGTGACATTTTTATTTAGTATTAACTCCTGATGTACGAAACCATGCAAAGGTACGCTTTAATCCTTCTGCTGCGCGAACAGTTGGCTCGTAACTTAAGAACTCTTTTGCTTTGTTTATATTGGCCAAAGAGTCGCGGATATCGCCCGGACGAGTTTCTCTATGAGTTGGTTTAAGGTCTGAATCTGTCAATTTAGCGATCATTGCAAAAAGCTCATTCACAGAAATTCGTTCCCCAACAGCTACATTATATACCTGATTTAATGCAGCTGCATTTTTTGTAAGCATTGCACGGACATTGGCCTGCACTGCATTTTCAACATAAGTAAAATCACGAGTTTGTTCACCATCACCATCAATAAGAGGTGATTTATGATCCAATACAGCCTGCATGAAAAGAGGGATTACAGCTGCATATGCACCTTCAGGACTTTGATTAGGACCGAAAACATTGAAGTACCTTAATCCAATGATATTCATTTTATAGGTTGATGCAAAAACGTTTGCATAAAGTTCATTTGTCTTTTTACTGACAGCATAGGGCGAAAGTGGATTCCCCGTTTCTGATTCTACTTTTGGTAGTACGGGATGATCACCGTACACGGAAGATGAACTTGCGTACACAAATTGTTTCACATTTGCATCGCGTGCAGCAACCAACATATTCAAAAAACCTGTTGCATTGATAGAATGTGTCGCAATAGGATCTTTTACCGAACGTGGCACTGAACCAAGTGCGGCCTGATGCGAAACGAAATCAATTCCTTCGCATGCCATATGGCAAGTAGCAAGATCACGAATATCGCCTTCAAGGAATTCGAAATTCGGTAGGCCTATGAATTTTTCTATGTTGATCCGTGAACTCGTCAATAGATTGTCAAGCACACGAACTTTTCCTGCATTATTGTCAATAAGATATTCAACAAGATTCGACCCGATAAATCCGGATCCGCCTGTGATCAGGAAAGAAAATTTACTGAGGTCTTCTGTATGAAATTTTGTTTTCATTTAATTTCTTGTTTTTATCTGGCAACATATTGTTGCTCGTAAAATTTTAAGTACTCTCCTGAAGTTACATTTTTCAACCACTCTTCGTTCGCAAGGTACCAATCCACCGTTTTCTCTAGTCCCTGTTCAAATTTCAACGACGGACTCCATCCTAATTCGCGTTGTAACTTCGATGAATCGATTGCATAGCGCATATCATGGCCTGCACGGTCTTTCACATAAGTGATCAATGATGCACTTGTTCCTTGCGGGCGATTCAATTTTTTATCCATGATCGTGCAAAGCAAATTGATCAGGTCGATATTTTTCCATTCGTTGTTGCCGCCGATGTTATAAGTTTCGCCTGTTTTCGCTTTATGAAATATAACATCGATTGCCGATGCATGATCTTCAACAAATAACCAGTCACGAATATTTTCGCCTTTTCCATAAATAGGAATCGATTTCATATTCTTGATGTTATTTATCGAAAGTGGAATTAGTTTTTCCGGAAAGTGAAATGAACCGTAATTATTTGAGCAGTTCGATATGACCACCGGTAATTTATAGGTGTCGAAATATGCTCTTACAAAATGGTCAGAACTTGCTTTCGAAGCAGAGTAGGGGCTATGTGGATCGTATGGTGTTTCTTCAGTGAATAATCCTGTTTCGCCCAGTGTACCATAGACTTCATCAGTCGATATATGATAGAAAAGGTTTTTGTCGGATTTGAAATCTCCCCAGGCTTTGCGAGCAGCATTTAATAAATTGACTGTGCCAACGACATTCGTCATTACAAATTCCAATGGATTAGTAATGCTTCTGTCAACATGCGATTCCGCTGCAAGATGAATAACGGAATCGATTTTGTAATCCAAAAATACTTTATTGATGAATTCAGAATCAATAATATCGCCTTTTACGAAAGTGTAATTTGCTTCATGACTGATGTCTGTAAGATTTGCAAGATTACCTGCATATGTAAGTTTGTCAAGATTAATGATCCTGTAGTCCGGATATTTTTTTACAAATAACCTGACTACATGTGAACCGATGAATCCGGCACCACCTGTAATCAATATTGTTCGGTCAAATAATTTGCCCATGATTCGTTGAGGTTATTTTTTTTTCTCCCGCAGAATTACGCAGAATACGCAGAATATCCGCAGAAATTTTTTTACAATTCATCCCGATAGCTATCGAGATTCGTCATTAATTGCCTTTTCCCATTTCCACGCCGACCTAACAATTTCTTCAAGACCAAGTTCGGTTTTCCAATTTAGAAATGAATTTGCTTTTGTTGTATCGGCATAAACTTTTTCTACATCACCACTTCGACGGGGGCCCATGTTGTAGTTAAGTTTTTGCCCGGTAATTTTTTCAAATGTATTTATGACTTCCAAAACTGTATTTCCGGTTCCGGAGCCAAGATTATAAACTTCGTAATTAGTAGGATTCTTTTTATTTATTAATCTTTCAATGGCTGCAATATGTGCTTTTGCAATATCCACTACATGAATGTAGTCTCTTACACAAGTACCGTCTTTTGTATTGTAATCAGTTCCGAAAACAGTGACGGTATTTCTTTTGCCGATGGCTGTCTGAGTGATAACAGGAATAAGATTGCTTGGAGCTTGGAGCGGATATTCGCCAATCAATGCTGATTCATGAGCGCCTGCCGGATTGAAATATCTTAAGGCAATTCCATTGAAGTTTGATGCTTTCAATGTGTCGGCCATGATTTCTTCTCCTATTTGTTTAGTATTTCCATAAGGCGATTCTGCTTGTGATAATGGCGAAGATTCACTTACAGGAAGTATTTCTTGTTCACCATAAACAGAACAACTTGACGAGAATACAAAATTGTCTAGTTTGAGTTCGTTGTAGATCTCAAGAAGATTGATCAGTGAAAGTAAATTGTTTCTGTAGTATTTTAATGGGTCATTCACAGATTCGCCAACTGCTTTGAATGCGGCAAAATGAATTGTTGCATCGATCTTGTGATCTGAAAAAATTTTTTTCGTAGCAGTTTTGTCACAAAGGTCGGCTTCTATAAAAAAAACCTTCTTACCGACTATTTTTTCAATTGCAAGAAGGATGTCTCGTCTGCTATTACTAAAGTTGTCGGCGATTATAGGAGTGTAGCCTTTGTTGATCAATTCAACAACGGTATGAGATCCGATATAACCGGCACCACCGGTAACGAGTACATTCATTTTATAAACTCCAGTAATGGGTCTTTGAAAATTTTCCTTTGTAAATTCCTTTGATGTCAATTACAAGTCCGTCCTTATGGAGGACTTTATTGAACCAAGCTTCATCATAATCTTTGTATTCAGTATGATTGACAGCAATGATCACTGCATCATAATCGTTCCCAATTTTTGCTGTCAGCTCAAATCCGTATTCATGCTTCAGTTCTGTACTGTTTGCACGCGGATCCGAAACTTCGACTGAAACACCGTAAGAGATCAATTCTTTTACAACATCGGCAACTTTTGAATTTCGGATATCTTCAACGTTTTCTTTGAAGGTAGCTCCTAAAACTAAAACTTTCGATTTAGAAACATCTTTGCCCATAGCAATGATCTTCTTCACGGTTTGTTTTGCTACATAAAAACCCATACTGTCGTTCACGTAACGGCCGCTATTGATGACCTGAGCATGGTAACCTAGTTCTTGTGCTTTATATGTCAAGTAGTATGGATCTACTCCGATACAATGTCCTCCGACCAAACCCGGTTGAAAGCGAATGAAATTCCATTTTGTTCCGGCAGCTTCCAAAACATCGTATGTATTAATTCCCATCTTATTAAAGATGATGCTAAGTTCATTCATCAATGCGATGTTCACATCACGTTGTGTGTTCTCAATGATCTTCGCTGCTTCAGCAACACGTATTGAAGATGCACGGTGAACACCTGCTTTAACAATGATCTGATAAGTGGCTGCAATTTCATTCAACGATTCTTCATCGCATCCGGAAACTACTTTAAGAATTTTAGTGATTGTATGTTCTGTATCACCCGGATTAATTCGTTCCGGTGAATAGCCGATCTTGAAATCTACTTTATATTTCAAGCCTGAGAGCTCTTCCAGAATCGGCAAACAATCTTCTTCGGTACACCCGGGGTAAACGGTTGATTCGTAAACTACATAATCGCCTTTTTTCAAAACCTTGCCAATCGATTTCGTGGCACTAAGCAATGGCTTCAGATCAGGAAGATTGTGTTCATCGATTGGTGTCGGAACAGTAACAATGAAGAATGATGCTTCTTTCAGTTTGTCTAGTGATGAAGAAAATTCAATTGACTTATTCTTGAATTGCTCAGTAGATAGTTCACCGCTTGGATCAATGCCATTACGCATTTTTTCAAGACGTTCTTCATTGATGTCAAAACCAATGACGTCAATTTTACTTGCGAATTCAAGTGCGATAGGTAGTCCAACATAACCTAAGCCGAGGACTGCCAGTTTCTTTTTCTTTTCTATTAATTCCTTGTGCATGGAATAAACTAATATTAATTCTATTTAAGTAAAGATGCAGGGCGAAGCGCATATATTCGTTCGATGATATCGACGACTTTTAACCCTTCAAGTGCGTTTGTTGTTACCGTTGTTCTGCCTTTCAATGTATTCACAACATTTTCAATTATGTAATGATGATTTGCTGCTGAACCTTTGTAACTGCCATAATCGTTGGCAGGATTCACAGGTGGAAGTTCAGGCATAGTATAATTTTCGATGTGGCAATATTCAACTTCATTCATATATTGTCCACCGATCTTTACACTGCCTTTTTCACCGATGATCGTAATGCTACTTTCTAAATTTGAGTCCCAGACTGCAGTTGAATAATTGATACATCCTAATCCGCCGTTGATAAAATTGAAATTTACAATTCCTGAATCTTCGAAGGCTGTTGTTTTCTTATGGGTGAAATCACTGAATTTAGCATTGATATTTATGATATCGCCGAACAGCCAATACATGATGTCAATAAAATGCGAGAACTGTGTGAATAATGTTCCACCGTCAAGATCTGATGAACCTTTCCAGTTTTTGCCATTATAATATCGTTCATCGCGATTCCAATAGCAATTCAATTGTACCATAAAGATCTCTCCGATTACTTGGCTCTCGATTACCTCTTTGATCCAAAGAGAAGGAGGGGAGTAACGATTTTGCATGACGCAAAAAATCTGCTTAGAGACCTGAAGTGCTTTGAAAATAATTTTTTCACAGTCTGCTACATTCAATGCCATTGGTTTTTCAATGACAACATGTTTTTTGCGATCCAATGCTTTTAAGGTATGTTCAGCATGTAGTCCATTAGGAGTACATACACTGATGACATCGAATTCGATTCCGGAATCGAGCATAGCATCTACTGAGTTGAAGAATGGTTCTTCAAGATCAGTAAGGCCTAATGATTCTTTCGATTTTATATCGCACATAGCGACAAGTTCAACTTCCGGATTACGTCGTACCATTTCAGCATGACGCTTTCCGATGTGACCTGCTCCGATTATTCCGAATCGTATCTTTTTTTCTGAACTCATAAATTATTTTACACGACGAACTTTATTTCCAGTCAATGAATATTCTTGCTTGCTTTCCGGACAGACTGCAATGCCATTAGCATCGAACTTAAGCTTGTGTCCATATTCACTCATCCATCCTGTTTGTTTTGCAGGATTTCCAATCACCAATGCATAAGGTGGAATGTCTTTCGTTACGACTGCACCAGCACCAATGAATGCATACTCACCTATGTTATGTCCGCAAACTACTGTTGCATTTGCACCAATCGTTGCGCCTTTGCCTACATTAGTTTTAACATATTGATTTCTTCTAACCACTGCAGAACGAGGATTGTTGACATTTGTAAAGACCATACTTGGTCCCAGGAAAACATCGTCTTCACAAACAACTCCTGTGAAGATGGATACGTTATTCTGAACTTTTACATTTTTACCTAGTTTTACTTCAGGAGATATCACGACGTTCTGTCCAATATTGCAGTTCTCGCCAATTTCACAACCACTCATAATGTGACTAAAATGCCAGATTTTGGAGCCGTCTCCGATTTTCGCTCCTTCGTCAATAATGGCTGAAGGGTGTACAAAATAGCTATTTTCCATAGTGGTTCAGGAATTCGATTTTGCACGAATATACGATGTATAGTCGATAATTTTACCAGAAAATCATGAAAAACGATGGGCCGAATTATACAGCTCTTCCTGAGACAAACTTTTGAAATATTCATAAGTGATGCGAAGTCCTTCAGCTCTCTGAACCTTTGGTTCCCAGCCAAGTATGGCACGGGCGCGGGTAATATCCGGCTGGCGCTGCTTTGGGTCGTCCTGTGGTAATGGCTTAGAAATGATCTTCTGGTTGGTGCCTGTCAATTTGATGATTTCCTGAGCAAAATCCATGATCGTAATTTCATCCGGATTTCCGATGTTAACAGGGTAGGCGTAATCACTCAGAAGAAGTCGGTAGATTCCTTCTACAAGATCATCGACAAAACAAAATGAACGAGTCTGACTTCCATCTCCAAAAACAGTGATGTCTTCACCTCGCAATGCCTGGCCGATGAAAGCAGGCAATACTCGTCCGTCATTTAAACGCATTCTTGGTCCGTAAGTATTGAATATTCTTACGATTCTTGTTTCTAATTTGTGATAAGTATGATAAGCCATTGTAATGGCTTCTTGAAAACGTTTTGCTTCGTCATACACTCCTCGTGGACCAATTGGATTTACATTGCCCCAATAGTCTTCATTCTGTGGATGAACAAGTGGGTCTCCATAAACTTCAGAAGTAGATGCAACTAAAATTCTTGCACCTTTTGCTTTTGCCAAGCCTAAAAGGTTGTGTGTTCCAAGTGAGCTGACCTTTAATGTTTGTATTGGAATTTTTAAATAATCGATCGGACTTGCAGGTGAAGCGAAGTGCAGAATATAATCAAGGTCACGTGCGACATGTACATATTTGGAAATATCATGATTAAAAAACTCAAATTCTTTCAATTTAAAAAGGTGTTCGATGTTTTTCAAATCGCCTGTGATGAGATTATCCATCCCGATTACTTCATATCCTTCTTTAATGAATCTATCGCACAAATGTGAGCCTAAAAATCCCGCAGCTCCGGAGATAAGTACTTTTTTCTTTCTTGTCGACATCGCTCAGTTGATTTTATTTCTTCCAACACTGTAATAGGTAAATCCAAGGTCTTTCATTTGTTGAAGGTCGTAAAGATTTCTACCATCGAAGATCAATTTGTTCTTAAGAAGTTTTTCCATTTTTTCAAATTCAGGAGTTCTGAAAACAGACCATTCTGTTGCTATGAGCAACATATCGGCGTCTTTCAGAATTTCATATGGGTCATTACCGTAGATTATTTTATCACCTATTAGTGTTTTTACATTTTTCATTGCTTCAGGATCGTATGCGCTTATACTTGCACCGAGGCTTAGCAATGAATCAATGATATACAAAGCAGGCGCTTCGCGAATGTCGTCTGTATCCGGTTTGAATGCCAATCCCCAGAGTGCTACTTTTTTTCCTTTCAATTCACCTTTGAAATGTGTTTTGATCTTTTCAATAATAGAAACTTTTTGTTTCTCATTTACTTCCATAACAGATTTCAAAATTGAAAAAGGATAATTGTGCTCTTCTGCGGTATGATGCAAAGCCATAACATCTTTCGGAAAACAACTTCCGCCATAACCAATACCGGCGAACAGAAAACGCTTTCCGATTCTATCGTCTGTTCCAATTCCTATTCTTACTGAATCGACATTTGCACCCACTTTTTCGCAAAGATTTGCAATCTCGTTCATGAATGTGATCTTGGTTGCAAGAAATGCATTGGCTGCATATTTGGTCAATTCAGCTGAACGTTCGTCCATGAAGTAAACCGGATTTCCTTGACGGACAAAAGGACCATATAATTCTGTCATTACTTTCTTTGCGCGTTCAGATTGTGTTCCTATTACAACACGATCCGGTTTCATGAAATCATCGACAGCAAAGCCTTCACGAAGAAATTCCGGGTTGGAGATCACATCAAATTCAACCGTACAATTTTTGGAAATTGTTTCACGAACTTTTTCCGCTGTGCCAACCGGGACCGTACTTTTATTTATAACTATCGTGTAGTTTTTTATCAGATGACCGAGTTGTTCAGCAACCTGAAGAATATATTTCAGATCTGCAGATCCATTTTCTCCCGGTGGAGTAGGAAGTGCAAGAAATATAACTTTGGCGTCTTCAATTCCGTTTTTAAGATCGGTTGTAAAATGTAAACGACCTTGGTTAATATTTCTTTCAAATAGCAGGTCAAGATGCGGCTCATAAATAGGGATTTCACCTTTTTGCATTCTTTCAACTTTCGATTTATCAATATCGACACATGTAACCTGATTCCCAGTTTCTGCAAAGCATGTGCCCGTTACTAATCCTACATAGCCTGTTCCAACTACTGCAATTTTCATAGAAATTGATTATTTTTTAATGATAAAAATGTACCTGATCTGAAATTATTTTTTGAAATACTCCAATACATTCTTGGTGATGTATGATAGCGTCTCTTCTTGCATTTCAGTATGAATAGGTAGCGAAATTACACTTGCGCAAAGATGCTCTGTTACCGGAAAATCTCCTTCTTTATATCGTGGATCACGATATGCTTTTTGTAGATGAAGTGGTACCGGATAATAGATCATTGCCGGAATTTCCTTGGTTGCCAGATATTCACGTAGTTTGTCACGACTTGCATTTTTCAATACCATCGTATACTGATGAAAAACGTGATTCGATAATTTTGTTCGCTCAGGAGTAGTGATGTTCGGGTGATTTGCAAAAGCTTTGTCGTAATAATCTGCGACGGCTCTTCGTGCTGCAGCGTATTCGTCCAAGTGACGAAGTTTGATGCGAAGAATTGCAGCTTGAATACTGTCGAGTCTTGAATTGACTCCGATCTCATCATGATAATACTGAACAGACTGACCGTGATTTGCAATCATGCGTATTTTTTTTCCGATAGCATCGTCATTAGTAAAAATTGCTCCACCATCGCCATAACATCCAAGGTTCTTCGACGGAAAAAATGATGTTGCTCCAATATGACCTATCGTTCCTGCCTTCTGAACTTTTCCTGATTTCCAATGATAGTCAGCACCAATTGCCTGTGCATTATCTTCAATAACATATAAGTTGTGACGAGAAGCAATGTCCATCATTGCATCCATATCAGCACATTGTCCAAATAAATGGATCGGGACGATTGCTTTTGTTTTAGGAGTGATCGCTGCTTCAACTGCTTTTGGGTCGATAAGAAAAGTGCCGGGAAGAACATCTACTAAAACCGGAGTCAATTTTAGCAATGCAATAACTTCTGCTGTTGCTACATAGGTGAAATTGGCAGTGATCACTTCATCTCCCGGCTGGAGATTCAATGCCATCATTGCGATCTGCAAGGCATCTGTTCCATTGGCACATGGGATCACATGCTTGACATTCAGATAAGCTTCCATTTCTGCCTGGAAAGACTTCACTTCCGGACCGTTAATAAACATGGAAGATCGAATAGTATTGATGACAGCTGCATCGACTTCTGATTGGATCTTTTCATATTGACCAATCAGGTCAACCATTTGTATCTTTTTCATGGTGTGAATTTCAGAGTGCGAATATAGCAGATTTTCACGGATTTATGTAGTAGTTGAGCGTTGAGTTCAATGAGCGTATCGTATTTTTTTTTCTTGTTAACAAAGTGTTGATTGATAATAAGATAAGCATGAATTTGAGCCTGAATTTGTCTAAATAACACAGCTTGAATTGATTCGGAGGCTCGTTGATTCGATAGGATGTGAAATGGAATGATTGGTGGGTAAATTGATTTCAAATTTCAATTCACATTGCTGATTCACATACGACCCCTCCGGGGTCGGTTTTATTTGAAATGCATTTTTTTTTTTCTACCAACATTCGACCCCGCTGGGGTCGTGCTATGCAGCTGACCAACATTCGCCCCCGCTGGGGTCATGCGAGGCAGACTTATCCCCAATTGTGCTCTGTGCTGAATCAATGAAGTAAAACAGACATCATAAGCTATTTGAAAAGAAAATATATCTTTGCCGTCTTGAATAAAATTGAATATGGCCAAAAGTAAATTCAAAAAAGATCATTACCTGAAATGGTACGAAAGTATGCTTCTGATGCGCAAGTTTGAAGAGCGCGCAGGACAGCTTTATGGAATGCAAAAGATCAAAGGGTTTTGTCACTTATATATCGGACAAGAAGCTGTTGTTGCAGGCGCAATGACTGTGTTGACTCCTGAAGATAATATGATCACAGCTTATCGTGATCATGCTCATGCACTGGCAAAAGGTGTTTCTGCCCGTGCTGTTATGGCTGAACTCTATGGTAAAGCAACAGGTTGTTCAAAAGGTAAAGGCGGATCAATGCATATGTTTGACGCGAAGGCAAGATTCTTCGGTGGACATGGTATCGTCGGCGGGCAAATTCCTTTAGGTGCCGGAATTGCTTTTGCTGATAAATTCAATGGCAATAAAAATGTAACAGTTTGTTACATGGGTGATGGAGCAGTGCGTCAAGGTGCTTTTCACGAAGCACTGAATATGGCTATGAATTGGAAGTTACCTGTCATTTTCATCATCGAAAATAATAATTATGCAATGGGTACTTCTGTTGAACGTACCAGTAATGTAACAGAACTTTATAAGTTAGGTCTTGCTTATGATATTCCTTCTGAGCCTGTCGATGGAATGGAAGTAGAAGCGGTTCATGATGCAATGGAAAAAGCTGTTGAACGTGCGCGTAAAGGAGATGGTCCGACATTATTAGAAATGAATACGTATCGATACAAAGGACATTCTATGAGTGATCCGGCAAAATATCGTACGAAGGAGGAAGTAGAATCATACAAAGCAAAAGATCCGGTTGAGATCGTTTTAAAAACAATTCAGGATAATAAATTTGCAACGTCAGCGGAGATAGAGGTCATTAACAACAAAGTTTCTGATATCGTTGAAGACTGTGTGAAATTCTCGGAAGAATCTCCATACCCGGATCCATCGGAATTGTATATTGATGTTTATTCGCAGAAGGATTATCCGTATATTATGGATTGAAATTAAAATCCTGTTACAGGTTTCATGTTTTAAGTTTCAGGTTGACTACGTTTAATCGCTATGGCAAAACCTGCAACCTGCAAACCTTTAACCTTGAACAAACATAAATCGAACATTGTTGCAATAAACGAATTCATATTAAACTAAAAAGAAATGGCCGAAATAGTCCGCATGCCAAAAATGAGTGATACGATGACAGAAGGAGTCGTAGCGAAATGGCATAAGAAAGTTGGCGATCCTGTTAAGTCGGGAGAGTTGGTTGCTGAGATCGAAACCGATAAAGCAACGATGGAATTTGAATCGTATCAGGAAGGTGTATTATTATATCGTGGAGTAGAGGAAGGTAAGGCCGCACCTGTAAACGGTGTACTGGCAATTCTTGGAAAGGCCGGTGAAGATTACAAAGCTCTTCTTGCTTCTGAAACTGCGGCAATTGCAGAACCTGCACCCGCTCCTAAAGAAGCTGCAGCAGTTCCTGTTGCTGCAACAGCACCTACTGCAAAAAAAGAAGTGGCTGCTCCTGCTCCGGAAGCGAAAGCAGCTCCTGCTCCTGCAGTTTCTGCACCTGCAACTTCATCAGACGACAGAATGAAAGCATCACCACTTGCTCGTCGTTTAGCAAATGAAAAAGGCGTTGACCTTTCAAAAGTAATGGGTTCCGGTAACGATGGCCGTATTGTGAAACGTGACATCGACTGGTTCAAACCGGGAATGTCAGTACAAAGTGCAGGAACATTTTCAAATGCCATCACTGAAGAAAGTTACGATGAGATTGCTGTTTCGCAAATGCGCAAGACCATTGCAAAACGTCTGGCAGAAAGTAAATTTACAGCACCACATTTTTATCTTACAATTGAAGTCGACATGGACAATGCTATCTCAGCGAGAGAAAGCATCAATGCCGTAACCGGTTCAAAAGTTTCATTCAACGATTTTGTGATCAAAGCTGTTGCTGCTTCATTGCGTCAACATCCGAAAATTAATTCATCATGGTTAGGCGATAAAATACGGGTCAATCATCATGTTCACATTGGTGTTGCCGTAGCGGTCGAAGACGGCTTATTGGTTCCTGTAGTTCGTTTTGCAGATTCTAAATCGCTTCGCGAGATCAATGCTGAAGTAAAAGAGTATGCTAAAAAAGCAAAAGAGAAAAAATTGCAGCCATCGGACTGGGAAGGAAATACATTCACGATTTCTAATTTGGGAATGTATGGAATAGAAGAGTTCACAGCCATTATTAATCCGCCGGATGCATGTATCCTTGCAATTGGTGGAATACAGCAGCGTCCTGTAGTAAAGAACAATCAGATCGTTGCCGGAAACGTAATGAAAGTAACACTAAGCTGCGACCATAGAGTAGTGGATGGCGTATCCGGATCAGAGTTCCTTCGTACGTTCAAAGGATTGCTTGAGAATCCTGTTGTGTTATTGGGGCAGGCGTCGATTTGATTTTGTGAATCGTGAATGGTAAATACTGAATCGAAAATAACTAGTTGAAAATCTGCTGACGGTGTTGGCGGATTTTTTTGGTATGACTTTGATTTACCGCAATTTTCCAATAAGATATTTATTTTAAGACAAAGTGATTCGCTTGATAACCAAAAAGATTCCTTCTGAAAGACAGTTGGCCTATCAAAAGTGTTGGGAAGTAGGGAGAAAATTTTGCTGAAGGCGAAATTTTCTCCCACTCCCCAACAAAACAATAATGGACAGCTGTCATTCAGGAGGAATCTTTTAGGTTATAAAGCGACACATTATTCAATATTGACGTTCATTCTGGAAGAATCTTATAGGTTCAAATGCTTGTTGCAACATGAACAGTGGGGGAGATAAGGATGCATTTATATCTCAATTCAATATTATGAATAATATAGATATTCCAGAGATGAGTAAGTCGAAATTGAATCTTGAGATTTTTCCGAACCCAACACAAAATCAATTAACTGTTAATTTTGTTTCACCTAAAACTGTTGATGTTGAATTGAACAAATTGTTTTCGAGAATCTTCTCAGTGCTTTTTCATTTACCCATTCAATATTACTAATTGTTCAGTCTGAAAATGAAATTACAATCATTAAATTGATAAAAACTAAATGAGAAAAAATCTAATATTTTTCTGTCTTCTTTGGAAGTTACAAATGGTAAATGGATCAGGATGGGAGCCTCTCCACTATGGTATGGATGCTTATGTTCAGACTATTTATATTGATTCAGTAAATAGCAAAGTTTATGCTGGTGGTTATTTTCATTATGCTGATTCTATTCGAGCAAATAATATAGCAGCTTGGGATGGTGTTAAATGGGATTCGGTTGGCAGCGGTATACAGCATTCATTGTATAATTTCGCAATTACTAATTATCAAGGTCTATTATATTCTGATGGATGGTTTACATCTACGCAATTTCCAAATTTTGGAGGAAGATATAGTAATTCTGTGTGGGATACATTAGGTTTCGGAGTCAATGGCCCTATTTATCAAATAAAAGAAATAAATGGCGAATTATTTTTCTCAGGGCAATTCTCTCAAGCTGGTGGGAGTTCCTGTTTGATGCTTGCGAAATATGATGGAACAAATTGGAGTTGTTTAAATTTTCCGTATGAAGTTGGAGGGCGTGTGGAAGATTTTCTATTGTATAATGATACTCTAATTTTAGGAGGTGTTTATGATGACATACAAGGTGGGGTAAATGTTTCTTATTTTGATGGCATAAATTTCCAAATATTGGGTCATAGAATATATGGATCAATAGCGGGTATTCATGCTATGACAATTTACAATGGTGATCTTTATGTTGGAGGTTACTTTCTTTCGTCAGCTGGTAATGAAGGAAATCATATCATGCGATGGGATGGAACGACATGGTATGATGTCGGTGGCGGAACAGATAATGAAATTTTTACTTTGAATGTTTACAATGATGAACTATATGTTGGTGGTGTATTTGAATATGCCGGAGGAGTTCATACAGGTAATCTTGCAAAGTGGGATGGAGCTAATTGGTCACAAGTAACACCATCCATAATTTCTAGTGTTATATATGATATCCAATTTTACAACGATGAGATTTATATTGGAGGTGCATTTCGGTATGTTGATTCCATTCCTGTTAATTTCATTGCAAAATATGCTCTTCATACAGGAATAAATGATTTGCAAACGAATAATCAATTGAGCGTTTATCCAAATCCGTCGGCAAACAAATTGAATATTGAAATCAGTGCCGGTAACATTCAAAAAATTACAATCTACGACCTCACCGGAAAACAAATCCGCACCATTTCCTGCAACACATCCAAACAAGAAATCGACATCTCAACCCTCTCACCCGGCCTCTATTTCCTTGACGCCATCTGCGACCAACTAACATTCCGAAAACGCTTCATAAAAAATTAAACCTCAAACCTCAAACCTCATAATAAAAAAAGACCACCCTTCCAGGTGGCCTTTTTGTAAGTAGCATTCGATTCACGAATTACAATTCGCGATTCACGAAATTAGTGTACGATAATCTTACTAGTCGATGTCTGATTTCCAGAAGTGATCTGTAGGAAGTAGATACCTTTAGCGTATGTGCTTACATCATAAGTGCGAGATGCATCTGATGCATTGTTCATGTTATCGGTCATAATGATCTGACCTTGCATGTCTGTTATCGTTAGGATTGCATTATTTGCTTTTCCAAAGTCAACAGTCAATTTCGATTGCGTAGGATTCGGATAAATTCTCATTCCTGCTGCAATTTGATTTTCTGTCAAGCCAACGATGATCGTGATCTCAATCGTATCAGAGTTGATACAACCGTTGTTGTCGATTACAGCAACAATGATCGTTCCTGTTGAATCAACTTCAATTGTCTGAGTGATCTCGCTTGTATTCCATAAGTACTGAACAAAACCTGCACCTGCATCAAGAATGATTGAATCAGTTACGGTTGTGTCACCACCAAGATTAACATTTGGAAGTGGATTGATCGTTGCAGTTACTGCAGCTCTTGGTTGTGTATTACAAACGTTTCCGTCCTGTGCATAGAATATTGTCGTTGCACCAAGATTTGGAATAGAGTAGATGTCGCCTACAAATAACAATGTGCCACCTGTTGGTGCATCATACCATTCTGTTGTATCTGTACCTGATGCATTCAGGATTATACTTCCTGCACCACAACGTGATGCTCCAACTCCTACAGGAGCAGATGGTGCAATGTTGAGCGTAACTGAACTGTTGATCGTATCATTTGATGTGTCCTGGTCTCCTGCAAAAGAAGTATATGCTGACAGATCATATGTTCCACCTGCACTTGTATTGATCGTGCCCATAACTACTATTGCTGAATCACCGGGATTCAATGGTCCTGCAACTGTATCTGCAAATGATGCAGTCAAACCGCCTGTAATAGTTACATCAACAGGAATCGCTGAAGCGATACTTGATCCAAGGTTTTTTACTACCACAGTAACATCTGTTGTTGCACTAGCGCAATCATTGTTCATTGGACTTAAAATAGCGGTAACACCTGCATCAAAAGGAAGGACAACATTGATGCAAATTTCATCTGTAGCTGTACATCCTGCTGAATTGGTAACAGCCACAGTATAACATCCTGCAGTGTTCACATTTATAAGCTGTGTTGTTGCTCCATTCGACCATAAGTAAGAAGTAAAGCCGGTTCCGGCATCAAGATCGATATCGGCGCCATCAAGAATTGATGTGTCATTTCCAAGACTTACAACTGGCACAGGATTAACAACTGCTTCTACCGGTACTCTTGCGCTTTCGCATAAACCATATGCAGAAACATAGTAAGTTGTTGAAACATTTAGTGTTGGTGTTGTGAACGTTGAACCTGAAGCAAGATACGTTCCTGCATTAGGAGCCGTGAACCAGTTCAATGAGTCAGAAGATGCTGCAGTAAGTGTTGCAACACCTGAACCGCAAATTGAGTCGTTCGTAACTGTTGGTGCTGTTGGAGGTACTCCAATTGTATAGTTAGCTCTTAATGTGTCGTTAGCACGAACATCATCTACTCCCAAGGATGTATAGCTGATCGTGTTCAATTGCCCACCACTGCTTAAATCAATATTTGTTGGATAAATGATCGTGTCTGACTCTCCAGGAAGAATCGCTGTTGTAATTGTAAATGTCAATGTATCCGATGCTGCTCCATTAAAAATGGTAGTTACATCAAAATTGATCTCCTGCAATGAACCTGTATTTGTTACTACAACAATTACAGGTACCATTGTATCTCCGCAAACACTATCAACCGGACTTAATAAAGCCTGAACACCAACGTTACGTTGTGCAGCAGAATATTCATCGGCACCAATGTCCGGAGCATTTGCGCTACGAATCTCTCCATCGATATCATCATCTACATTCGCTAATTTCTTTCCTAAGTCTTCCATTGCAGTTGATGTTGCATGCAGATCTGTAGGTGTTACGAAATTCGGATTCACCTGAACAGAATTTGAATCTTTCTCTGATGCTGAGATCCAGTCATTCAATGAAGCGGTAATAACTCCATCATAAACACCAACATTGGTTCCTGTTACAAACAGGTTGTTATTGTCTGATTTTACGATTCCGAAAACTGCAGAATCAGAAACAACATAAGCATATCCGCCGCCCGTATTATTCAGGATATTGTTACGTACAACTTTTCCATGACCATTTCCTCTTGCAAATAATGCAGAATAGCTAGGGTCAGATCCTCTCATCACAATCGTATTGTGAACGATGTCCTGATAGTCGCCATTGTTGATTGACAAACCTGCTGAATCGGTACAAAGGATAAAGTTATTTGAAATAACTCCATGTATTCCGGCTAAACCCGTACAGTCAACCATATAAATTCCTGTTCCCGGGATGCTTGTCATTTTATTCTTTGACACAATATGATTTCTCTGAACGCGATCAAGATAAATACCTGCATAAGCGATATTGTTTGATGTTGTTGTGAATTGATTTCTCTGAATATTCACTACACCAATGTTACTCGCCTGAATTCCTTTTGAATATTGATTTTCAAAAATATTATCTGTAATTATATTGTCAAGCTCAAGTTGAATAGTATTGATACCATTCATGTAAACACCAATTGATCCATTGATAAAATGGTTGTTGGAAATCACCATTGAACTATCATTCGTAGGAGAAGTTGCTCCTGAATAGATCAACGTTGCAAGTGAGTTGTTCGTTGCATTCGTTGAGCCTAATAATCTGCAATTAGAAACTGTGATGTGAGTAGCATTGTTCATTAACTCCAATACACGTCCGTAAGAAAGAATTCCTGAACGTTCCATTGAGATCTTGTTGAATGTAATGTAATCTGCTCCATCTAAACTGATCAGATAATTCGTTGGATTCAAAGAATCGACAGATGGGTAAGTAAGCAATACAGAAGTACTGTCACCGTTTTCAGATTGGAAAGTGATCGTATTTACCGAATCAGCACCTGTGATTGGTGTGATCACACTTTGCATCGTATCCGTTTGTGCTCTCATGTTGAAAACAACAGGACCGCAGATTCCATTTGCATTCAATGCCGTTATTGCATCATTGAATTTTGCGAAATCCGGGGTAGTGCCACCAATCGTGTAGGTACCACTCATCAATACACTGATCGTAACTGCTGAAGAATCGTTTGTGGAGTCATCATCTGCTCCGCCATTTGGACTTGCGGTGCGGACATCCAGCAAATTACTTCCATAGGTGAAAGGGAAATTGCCAATTGTAACTGTGTCAGATTCACCGGTGAACAAAAGTCCATTGTAGTTGAAAGGTGCTTGTGAAATACCATTCACTGACCAATTCACTAATGCGGAGGTTAGCCCGGCCGCACCGTAGTTGTGAACGACTACTGTCACAGCATTCGAGCCTTGACATGAAGGACTTGTTGGATTGAGGATTGCTGAGACTCCGGCATCGATCTGGGCATTTGCCACAGTTCCGATTCCAAGAGCAAACATCATCATCGCTGATCGTAAGATCCTTTGAAATGTAAATTGTTTTCTCATTGTTTGATTAAGGTTTATTTTGGATTATTTAGTTTCGATTTTTTAGATGCATTAAACATGCTGTTACTAAAATACGCAACTAATAAAAAAAAGTTCCCTTAAATCGAAAAAATCTTAACACAATTCATTGTTAAAAAAAGTGGCAAGTTTCATAGGTAAAAGTTATGAGTTAATCGCCTTTGTTTTCGGATGATTCAGAAGGTTTACTAGTAATTGTGTAACTAATTTTCCATTCTGTTGGCGTCGAAATTTTATTAACAATTTCTGAATTTTTTTCTTCGGAAGGAGTCAGATTTTCCAAATCGTGTTCTCCTTCTTCAATTTCCTGAACTTGCGGATGCAGCAATTCATATTCTTCATCAATTTCCCATTGCGGTTTTGGTCTCTTCGGACCTTCCAATCGATAATAATAAGCGGAAAAAAGTCCGGCAATGGAACCGAAGAGGTGGCTTTCCCAGGAAACAATTTGGTTGACAGGTAAAATTCCCCAGACCAAACTACCGTAGAGAAACGTTACCAATAACGAAATGGCTGTCAGCCTGGTGTCTCTTCTAAAAATTCCACTGAAAAATAGAAAGCAAACAAAACCATAGATCAGTCCACTAGCTCCAATGTGCCATTCTGATCTTGCAAACATCCATACCCATGCACCAGTCATCAGCCAAATTGTAGCCATCACACGGTAAGCCAACTCTTTATAGAAAAAAATCATTCCAGTGGTCACTATAAGCAAAGGGGCGGTATTGGATAAAATATGATCCAGGTCACCGTGGATAAATGGTGAGGTAAGAATTCCTAGCAAGCCTTCTGAGCTACGTGGTAAAATTCCAAGAGTAACTATTCTTACCTTACTGATGTTGGCTCCTAATTCAATCAGCCAGATCAAAATAATAAAAAGTGCCGGAAATGCTGTTGCTCTGATAATTTCTTTTTTACCGGTTGTTGCCATCGTCTCTTTTTGGTTACTCAATTGTTCAATATTAATGATAAAATCTATTGCGTTTAACTTCCATTTTTTCTTGTTCAGAACTTCTCGATGTTAACTATTCCGGGAAGTTCTGTTCTTTGAAATAACCCTGTCTAACTTTCCCGCATTTATTCAACTTACGTTTTGGTGTAATTCATTACTTTCGTCCCGGTTATGCATCATGATTTTTTTCAGACGAAAATTGAATTTCTAAAGGGTGTTGGTCCGATAAAGGCCGAGATCCTAAAGAAAGAACTTGGGATCTATACTCAAGGCGATCTTCTGCATCATTACCCTTTTCGGTATGTCGACCGTACCAAGTTCTATACCGTCAGGGAAGCAAATGCCAATTTGCCTTATATCCAGATAAAAGGAGTAATAACAAGCCTCATTGTCAGAGGCGAGAAACGACGAAAGTACCTTTGTGGCCGTTTTGAAGATAAGACCGGCTTTCTTGAGCTGCGTTGGTTCCAGGGAATTAAGTGGATCACAGCCAATCTGAAGCTCAATACTGAGTATGTACTGTTTGGAAAACCAACGGAGTTCAATGGATCAATAAACATCGTTCACCCTGAATTGGAACTTGTTTCTGAAGCACAACTCACAGTTGCATCTTCTATGCAACCAGTTTACAGTACAACAGAAAAACTGAAATTGAAAGGTCTCGATAGTAAAGGGATGTTGCGACTTCAAAAGAATCTGCATCAATTTCTCCCACAAAATTTGCCTGAAACATTGCCGCAAAGTGTTCTTGATGAATATAAATTTTTAAGTCGTCTGAAAACCTATTCAGCAATTCATTTTCCTGAATCCATTCATCAGCAGGAAAAAGCAGAAACTCGAATTAAGTTTGAAGAATTGTTTTTTCTTCAGCTGCGGTTGCTGCACATGAAATTACTCCGTACTGAGAAGGTAAAAGGAATTGTGTTCGATAAAGTCGGTGATTATTTCAATGACTTTTTTCATAATCATCTGCCTTTTGCATTAACAAATGCACAAAAGAAGGTGATAAAGGAAATCAGAATTGATATTGGCTCCGGAAAACAAATGAATCGATTGCTTCAGGGAGATGTTGGATCCGGAAAAACAATGGTGGCTTTGATGTGTATGTTGATCGCAATTGGTAATGGCTACCAGGCTTGCATCATGGCACCAACTGAAATTCTTGCCAATCAGCATGCCGAATCGATTGCTTCATTTCTGAAAAACATGAATGTAAATATCGCACTACTCACAGGTTCTACTCGTGTTGGTGCAAGAAGAAAGATCCATGAACAATTGGAAAATGGTGAGATTAATATACTCATTGGTACTCATGCATTGATCGAAGATAAAGTGCAGTTTAAAAATCTCGGATTTGTTGTTATTGATGAACAACATCGTTTCGGTGTAGAACAACGCTCACGACTTTGGAAAAAGAATGATATCGTACCTCATGTTCTCGTAATGACTGCAACACCAATTCCGCGTACGCTCGCAATGACTTTATATGGCGACCTTGATGTTTCTGTAATTGATGAATTGCCTCCGGGAAGAAAGCCAATTAGTACCGTACACAAGTATGATACAAATCGATTGCAGATCTGGGCATTTCTTAAAAAAGAAATCGCTGCTGGTCGACAAGTATATATTGTTTATCCGTTGATCGAAGAATCTGAAAAGATCGATCTGAATAACCTCATGGCAGGGTTTGAATCCATCTGCCGCGACTTTCCTGCTCCGCAATATCATGTTAGTATTGTGCACGGAAAAATGAAACCGAAAGACAAAGATTTTGAGATGCAACGGTTCGTAAAAGGTGAAACGCAGATCATGGTTGCAACAACTGTAATTGAAGTCGGAGTAAATGTTCCCAATGCTTCTGTGATGATCATCGAAAATGCAGAACGCTTCGGACTTTCTCAACTTCATCAATTACGAGGAAGAGTTGGAAGAGGAGCTGAGCAATCGTATTGTATTCTCATGACGAGCTCAAAACTTGGAAAAGATTCGCGATTAAGAATTGCAACAATGTGTGAGACCAACGACGGATTCAGAATTGCTGAAACCGATCTGAAACTTCGAGGTCCCGGCGATGCTGAAGGTACCCGACAAAGCGGATTGCTTGATCTGAAACTTGCAGATCTTTCGCGTGATGCGGCCTTAGTTCAACGGACCAGAGATATTGCAATTGAAATACTGAAAGCAGATCCTCAACTTTCTTCATCTGTCAATGCAGGAACACGACATGAACTGAACGCGCAGATCAGGAAGTCTGGGCAGTGGGGACGGATTAGTTAAAGACTAAGAACTAATACCGAATAGTTATCGATGGCACTGGAAATTGGAGTGATCCTTCGCATATTTGCCACGAATGCACGAATGAATTATTATTTTATTCGTGTATTCGTGGCAAGTAAATAATCATTTGACGCTTATAATAGATAACGGTGATACAGGAAATTGGAATGATCCTTCGCATATTTGCCACGAATTCACAAATGAATTTTATTTATCGCTCGGGCAAGTAAAAAATCCTTGGACGCCTAAAAAAAAAAGCGGGGGAGGAAGAAGAGGGGGGGTTCCGCCTTGCTACGAGGGCGAATGAATTATTGTTTTATTCGTGTATTCGTGGCAAGTAAATAATCATTTGACGCTTATAATAGATAACGGTGATACAGGAAATTGGAATGATCCTTCGCATATTTGCCACGAATTCACAAATGAATTATTATTTTATTCGTGCATTCGTGGCAAGAATAATCACAAATTTTGTTTAAAAATCGACATTTTCAAGTATAAAATGCACCTTCAAAATATTACCTTTGTGGCCTTTAGCGACACAAATTATGAAAATCTCCTACAATTGGTTGAGTGAACTTTTAAAAACAGATTTGACGGTTGATCAAGCATCGGTGATGCTGACTGCCGGAGGGTTGGAAGTTGAAAATGTGGAATCGTTTGAGTCTGTGAAAGGTGGACTCAAAGGGTTATTTGTGGGTGAAGTTCTGACTTGTGCTAAACACCCTAATGCAGATAAATTAAGTCTTACGACAGTTAATGTTGGTGGTGAAGCGCCTTTGCAAATTGTTTGCGGTGCACCGAATGTGGCAGCAGGACAAAAAGTGATCGTTGCAATTGTTGGTACAACTGTGCATCCGGTAACAGGCGAACCATTTGAAATTAAGAAATCAAAAATTCGTGGTGAACTTTCTGAAGGAATGATCTGTGCGGAAGATGAAATTGGTCTTGGCGTTTCTCATGCAGGAATTCTGGTTTTGCCAAATGATGCTCAAGTCGGAACAAAGGCTGCTGACTTTCTAAAGATTGAAACAGATTCTGTAATTGAGATTGGATTGACACCGAATCGTGCAGACGCTGCTTCACACCTTGGTGTGGCACGTGACTTATCAGCATTGATAAACACCGTGAAATCTATCTCTACAAAACATGTTGTCGGTGATTCTAAAGTTGTCATGCCGGATGTGAGTTCATTCAAAGCGGGAACTGAAAAAGCAATAGAAGTCGTTGTAGAAGATACAGAAGCATGTCCTCGTTATACAGGAATTACTATTTCAAATATCAAAGTCGATGAATCTCCGAAATGGTTGAAGAATCGTTTACTTTCTATTGGTGTAAATCCAATAAACAATGTTGTCGATATAACCAATTTCGTATTGCATGAAATCGGTCAACCTCTTCATGCATTTGATGCAGATAAAATCGTCGGCAAAAAAGTGATAGTTCGAACTGCAAAAGCAGGTGAGAAATTTGTGACATTGGATAAAATCGAACGGACTCTTCAGCAAGGAAACCTTATGATCTGCAGTGCGGAAAATCCGATGTGTATTGCAGGTGTTTTTGGCGGGATTGATTCCGGTATTACAGAAAGTACAACATCTGTCTTTCTTGAAAGTGCATATTTCGATGCTGCAAGTATTCGTAAAACAAGTAAGCAACATGGATTGAAAACGGATGCAAGTTTCCGATTCGAGAGAGGAACTGACCCGGAAATAACATTGTATGCTTTGCAACGCGCTGCACTTTTGATGCAAGAAATTTGCGGAGGAAAAATTGTTTCGCCGGTGATTGATATTTATCCAAACAAAAAAGAGGAAGCAATTTTCTCCATTAAATATTCCTACATCGATCAATTTTCAGGCGAAGTAATCGACAGAAATGTGATCTCAACTATTTTACTTTCACTTGGAATCAAAATCGTATCTTCTGATCCTGAAGGTTTGAATTTACATGTCCCTTCCTATAAAGTAGATGTTCTTAGACCTGTCGATGTGATCGAAGAGATTCTTCGAGTGTATGGTTATGACAGAATTCCACTACCAAAAAAGCAATCCATTTCTTTACCTGCAATTGTAGAATTCGATCGTGAGCAAATTCAGAATAAAGTAGCGGACTATCTTGCTGCTCAAGGATTCAATGAGATCTTAACAAATTCTCTTACGAAATCTGAATATAATTCCGCTCCAGGATGGAATGAAGAACATTCAGTGAAAATTCTGAATCCATTAAGTCAGGAACTTGGTGTAATGCGTCAGGATCTTTTGATGACCGGACTTGAAATTCTGGAATACAACAGAAATCGTCGGCAGGTAGATCAGAAAGTATTTGAATTCGGAAAAGTTTATTCCAAAACTGAAACAGGATATTCGGAATCGTATGCATTGTCACTTTTAGCTTGCGGTAAAAAGCAGGAAACATCATGGCAAGGACCGGTATCAACTATTGATTTTTTCTTTTTGAAATCAGTGTTGGTTAATGTGCTTACAGTTTGTGGAATTAAATCTAATGATCTCACAGTTAAAGAATCTGAAAATCCGGCATTCTCATATGGCTTGACCTATTTTTCCGGAACAAAAATTCTTTTGGAAATTGGAGCGGTTAAAAGTTCGTTGCTTAAAAAGTATGACTTGAATGATGTGTTCTCGTGTTGTTTCAATTGGGATTTGGTGATCAGAAAAGCGAAAAAGAAAGCGGTGCAATATCAGGAAGTTTCCAAATTCCCTGCAGTAAAACGCGATTTGTCGATGATGGTTGATGTTACCACTTCGTTTTCTAAGATCGAAGAGATTGCATTTAAGTCGGAGCGAAAATTATTGAAGGAAGTTTCGCTTTTCGATCTTTATCAAGGTGAGAAGATCGAAGCCGGCAAGAAATCAATGGCCGTTTCGTTTATATTGCTTGATGACCAACAAACATTGACGGACAAGCAGATCGACAAGACGATGGAGCGATTGATGGTGGCTTTTGAAAGTGAGGCTGGGGCTGTGATTCGGAGAGGTTGATTTGTTGCGATCTGCATGTGTTTTTTTTAACACAGAGAGCACGGAGAAAAAATTAAGAGAACACAAAGACAATCTGCGGTTATTCTGCGAGTTCTGCGAAATCTGCTTGTGGCTATGCCGCGGGAATTTTTTTAACACAGTACATCTGGGCGTCAAAAAACATAACCCATCATAAACCCTCCCGTCAATATGATAGGTAATTTATTACCAAAATAAAGATGCGAATAACAGTAACTGAAATCATCGCCTTTCTTTTGATTGGAAGAGTTATCTCCACGTGAATTCTGTTGATAACCGAATCCAACACCACCAAAAAAATCTAAACAGATCACATTGCCAAGAATATACTGCCGGCCAAAATTTATACAGGCTCCATAGTTGTTGAAGTTAATTGGATGACCTTCTTCCATTGATGTGTACCGATTGAATAAAATTTCCGGTTTCACGTAACTACCTTTCATCGGATGAATATATTTCAGGCCTTTACGAATGGTGCTGCTGTTTTTTAAATATCGGATTCCTGCTTTTATTATAAACCCCTCTGTTGGGTCCAAGGTCTTATTAATTCGCCATCCTATGTATCCGGCCTTGATCTCAAGATTTACTCCGAGTTTTAATTTGTGTTCATATGCCACTGTGATATGATTCAATAACGGTGCAAAGAGGTCAACTTTTATAGCGTTGTTTCTTTCTTTGATCATAAGATCTTTTGATACATCAAAAAGATTATATACAATTGTCAAAGTTGAGCCGTTCTCATAAATAATCTGCTTTACCTGGTTTTTTGGGATCTCCAATAACTGGCCTGATTTAATTCCATGATATCGGAATTTGATCTTGTCTAAAGTGATCTGAACAATTTTCACTTTTAATGAATCGTTGTTTGCTTTTACAATTATATCCTGTGCTTCAACACATTCTGAAATGATCGAAAGAAAAAATAAAAGAAAGAAGCACTTTAAAAGTATTTTCACTTTTTATGGACAATTGTTTTTTTTATAGCTCATCATGATCAAACTAACTACGGAAATTTTCAAATTGTAAAGGCATTCCGACTTCTGATTTTTCAAGAATAGCAATTACCTCTTGTAGGTCATCAATTTTTTTTCCCGTTACCCGAACTTGTTCATCCATGATGGAGGCCTGGACTTTTTTCGCACTCTCTTTTATAATTCCAACTATTTTTTTTGCAGTTACTTTATCAACCCCTTGCTTAAGATTGATATCTTTCTTGACCATGTTCCCCGATGCATACAATTCTTTTCCGAAATCGAGCACTTGGGCATCAATACCTTGTTTGATCACTCGGCCGATAATAATACCTTCAACGGCCTTCATTCGCATGTCGTTTTCTGTCAATACATGAACCATCATCGTCTTCTTGTCAAAATCAACTTTTGTCTTCGATGTATTGAAATCATAACGTGTGCTGATTTCTTTCACAGCAACATTTATTGCATTGTCAAATTTTTGAATGTCTATTTTACTGACGATATCGAAGGAGGGCATCTTTTTTTAAATTAATAATTAATAACTAATCCCGATAGCTATCGGGATGAATAACGATGCTTCGTAGCCCAAATGGTGTTAACCCACTTTCGTTATTCACTATTCACTATTAGTGTCTGCAATTTATGAAAAAAATATTCATTCAAAAATTCCTCCTTTTGTCTGCATAATCCCATTTTACAGTTAATTAAATGATTTGAATGATTGAATTCTTATATTTGAATGATGAAAAAAGTACTTATTGTCTTCGTTTTACTGCTTGTCACTTCTTTTGGCCAAGCCCAGTTTTTTAATAGAGTAGATACGATTCGCGTGATTGAGAATGGTATTCAGCTTGCTAATCCATGGGCAGGTGGTATAAATTTCCCTGCAGTCAATGAACTTGACGCCAATGGCGATGGAAGAAAGGACATTTTCATCTATGATAAGTTCAATTCCAAGATCTCTGTTTATTTGAATAATGGGAATACTAATTATGAATTAGCGTGGGATTATTCGCCTGAGTATGCTTTTAAATTTCCGCCTATAAATCAGTGGGTACTAATGTACGATTACAATTGCGATGGGAGAGAAGATCTTTTTACGCTTTCTCCAATTGCGCTTTCTGCGATGGCCGTTTATCGGAACGATTTTACACCCGGAACAGGTTTACAATGGACCTTGGTAGATGACTATCTGGATGAAGCTTATCAAACACTCCGTCAGAATATTTTCGTTAGTGGTGTCTCGTTACCTGGTTTAAGTGATATTGATAACGATGGCGATATGGATATCATAGGCTATAATTCATTTCCGGATGCGCGATTTATTTTTCATCGGAATTATTCCATGGAAAATTATGGAAATTGTGATTCACTTGATTTCAAATACGAGACAGGTTGTTGGGGAAATTTTGCTTTGCAAGTTGGTGGTGCGAATGCAGTTGGTTGTTTTAATTGTCCTTGCCGAGAAGGTCGACCTCATGTGAGTAATCCACTTTATGAAGAACCTAAGTACGAACAAAGTGAAGCAGCACCATTAGATGATACGGTCTCAGGAATGATGTTAATCGATATTGACGGAGACAATGATAAGGACATCATCATTGGGGATGTCGCTTCTTATAATTCATTGCTTGTTATAAATGGTGGAACAAATGTGTCTGCAAATATGGTATCGCAGGATACAGTTTTTCCTTCTTATGATGTTTCAGCGATCTTCGATGGATTTCACTATCATTCTTACCTTGATATTGATAATGATGGTGCTCGTGACCTATTAGTCCACCCAAATTTCAATGAAAACCATGAAGGAATGTGGTTCTATAGGAATGTAAATACTGATGCTCATCCGATCTTTGAATTCGTGGATAGGTCTTTTCTGCAAAGTAGTATGATAGAGGGTGGTGAGAATGTGGCTCCGGTTTTATACGATTATAACAATGACGGTTTGCTGGATTTAATATTGGGATTCGATGAGTTTGTAACAGCAACCAGCCATAGGACAGGAATCAGGTATTACAAAAACATTGGAACTGTGACAATGCCTGCATTTGAATTGATTGATTCTGATGTGGCAACCATTAGTCAGTTCAATTTTACTTCGCCAATCTATCCTTCATTTGGAGATATGGATGGCGATGGTGATAAAGATATGATCATCGGAAATGAAGATGGGCGATTAGCTTACTTTGTAAATAATGGCGGACCGGGAAATGTTTCTGATTTTACTTTTGTTGCTTTTAATTACATGACTATTGATGTAGGAAAATATTCCACACCGCAAATTTATGATCTGAACAATGATGGTTTAAATGATCTACTTGTTGGAGAACAAAATGGTTTTGTGAACTTTTATAAGAATATTGGAAGTATTTCTTCTGCTTTTTTTAATGCTACTCCTACAAATGATTCTGTTGGTTGTATTGCTATTCAAGCTCCTTTCACTACCGATGGATTTACAGTTCCATTTATGTACGATAGTCTTGGCAGTAAACGATTGCTTGTTGCGAATGAAAATGGATTTATACTTTCTTATGATGGTATCGATGGGAACATTGATGGTTGTTATCATTTCAAAGGCAATGCAATTGATAGTTCTGAAAGTACAAGGTTCAAATTTAATATCACTGTTAGTGGCGGCGATTTAAATGGAGATGGTCTTACAGATATTGTAATCGGGCAATCGACAGGTGGAGTAGAAGTGAGGTATCAGTCAAATTCCGGTATTGGAATTGGTGAAACGACTCAGATCAAACCATCAGTTGCTCTTTCTCCGAATCCTGCCAGTGATAAATTGAATTTGCGTTTCTATAATCTGAGTATTGGTAGCAAGTCTGTTCTTCGATTATACAATGTCACAGGTGAACTTGTCAAATCAATTGTGATTAGTTCTATTGAAACACAATTAGACCTCTCCGGATTTTCAAATGGAATCTATATGGTTCAACTCATTTCCGGACAAAATTCTGTAAGTCGCAAATTTATCGTTTCGCATTAAAAATTTAGCCACGAATTCACGAATAAAAAATAGTTCATTCGTGAATTCGTGGCAAAAATATATTGTTTCGCATTAAAAATTTAGCTACGAATTCACGAATAAAAATAATTCATTCGTGAATTCGTGGCAAAATTTATTGTTTCGCATTAAAAATTTAGCTACAACAAATAATATCGTGAATTCTGCAAAATTTATTGTTTCGCATTAAAATTTAGCCTCGAATTCACGAATAAAAAATAGTTCATTCGTGAATTCGTGGCTAAATTTTAGTGAATCTTAGTGTTTATTTTTATTTTTTTTAATTATTATTCAAAAGAAGTTCCGCAACTCTTTCTGCTTGTTTTCTCAATTCAGGAATTGCCGTACTTTCCCAAAGTTTGCCTTTAAGTAAGGAGCCAAGGGTAAATATCGATTTACTTTCATTGCCAACGTGATCAATAATGCGTCCATCTGCTGTAGCATCAATTCCAAGTTTCATTTCATCGGGACGGATAATTTTTTTTGTAAGAAGATTAGCATAAAGAGGACTCTGAAATTTGGAGATATCTGTCAATGGTCCTGTGCAATTGATAATTCGTTGAACTTTTAATGTTTGTATTTTATTGCCACCTCTCAAAGAAATATCAACGATCAGATTGTTTAGTGAAACAGTGATTTCATTTATTCTGCCGGCTAAGACTTGCAGATTATTTTGTGCGATCATTTCCTGGATCTGCTTATGAATTTCCGATGGTAAGCGATGACGGGCAACTCCCCAAAGATGCCGAACATGTGCCATAAAACGTTTCTTGTCTTCCAGTGAAAGTTGCTGCCAGATTATTTGAGTATGGGAGCGCACAGCATCGACAACTGTTTCACCTGATTCGCCGCGCAATCTGGCATCTCTTACATGTTTATAAAATAGTCTGAACAAGTTAGTCAGATCGAAAGGAGGTGCGAGTTCATCAAGAATATTTCGTTGCGGGTGATGCTTTTTGTGAGCCAGAATGTTGTATCCATTTGGTGATAGTGCAATGATTTTTCCTTGGAATTGTTTTTCTGTTAACCCTAATACGGCATCTACCATTGTAAGTCCTGTACCAATGATCAATATTGTTTCGTTTGGTTCTGTATTACTGACTGCATTTTCCTGCCATGGATTTGCAAAATATCGCGGACTATCAACGAAATTTTTATTTGCTAAAGGAGGGTGAGCGGGAGGGTGATTTCCCGTAGCTAAGGCTACTTTATTGGCAGTGATTTTTTTTCCTGAATTCGAATGCACAACATACTGCTCTCCTGATTTTTCAATATCAATAACCTCCTCTCGAATTATTTCAAAATTGATCAATGCAGATTTTTGCTCAAGTGCATCCTTGAAAATTTCATCTAAATACTTTCCATATAAATTTCGCGATAAAAATTTTCCCGGAAGTTCATCCTTAGGAATTTTCACTTTATTTTCGGATTTGCACCAGTTTAAAAAATGATCGGGTTCATTAGAAAATGCACTCATGTTTTAGCAGGGAACATTCAATACATGTTCCTCCGAGTAAGTGTGAAAAGCTATTCCCTTGTTTTCAGGATAGCCACTGTTGAACAAAGTAATCGACAATGGTCCTTTTGCTTTGGCAAAAAGGTTCACTGCCGTCATGGTCCCGCAAAAACCACCACCAATTATGACAATATGATTTCCTGTTGTTTGGTTCATTTCAATAGGAGAGGCATTTATACGAAGTTAAATAAAAAAGGCCGATAAATATACCGGCCTTTTTCATTGTCTAAAAATAATTTGATTTATGCGATCTGAGAACGAATTATATTTAAGGCGCCACCTGCTTTGAACCATTCGATCTGGTTTTCATTGTATGACTGGTTAACCTTGAATTCTTCACTTCTGCCATCTGAATGATGAAGAACAATTGTTAATTGTTGACCTGGTGTAAAATTTGTCAAACCTTTGATATCGATTTGGTCGTCTTCTCTGATTTTATCATAATCACTTTTATCTGCAAAGGTCAATGCAAGCATACCTTGTTTCTTTAGATTCGTTTCGTGGATCCTAGCAAATGATTTTACAAGAATTGCCCGTACACCTAAATGACGAGGTTCCATTGCAGCATGTTCACGTGAAGAACCTTCGCCGTAATTTTCGTCCCCGACTACAATAGTTCCGATCTTTGCTGCTTTGTAAGCACGTTGAACGACAGGTACTCCCGCGTATTCACCAGTCAGTTGGTTTTTTACAGAATCTGATTTGTCGTTGAATGCATTGATGGCGCCGATCAACATATTATTGGAAATGTTATCGAGATGACCTCGGAACTTAAGCCATGGTCCTGCCATTGAAATATGGTCGGTGGTGCACTTTCCTTTTACTTTGATCAAAAGTCTCAATCCGGTTAAATCAATACCTTCCCATGCTGAAAATGGATCAAGCAGCTGTAACCTCTCTGAAGTTGGAGAAACGATAACTTTAACATTGCTGCCATCTGCTGCCGGTTTTTGATAACCGGCATCTTCAACTGCAAAACCTTTAGATGGCAATTCATCTCCTTTTGGTTCTTTGAATTTAAATTTCTCTCCTGTTGCTGTTGTAAGCGTGTCAGTCAAAGGATTGAAAGAAAGATCTCCTGCTATTGCTAAAGCCGTCACGATTTCAGGTGAAGCAACAAAGGCATGTGTATTTGGATTACCGTCATTTCGTTTAGCGAAATTTCTATTAAACGAAGTAATGATTGAATTCTTTCTTGTTGGATCAGAAGTATGACGCGCCCATTGTCCGATACACGGACCACAGGCATTTGCAAGAACTACTCCGCCCATTTTTTCAAAGGTGCCCAGGAATCCATCGCGTTCCACTGTGAAACGCACTAATTCAGACCCCGGTGTAATTGTAAATTCTGATTTCGCTTTGATCTTTGCGTCTACTGCTTGTTGAGCCAATGATGCTGCACGTGAGATATCTTCGTATGATGAATTCGTACAAGAGCCAATCAGTCCAACTTCTAATTCTGTAGGCCAGTTATTTTCTTTAACTGCTGCAGCAAATTTTGAAATCGGCCAAGCCAGATCCGGAGTGAATGGTCCGTTTACATGTGGTTCTAATTCCGAAAGGTTGATCTCAATTACTTCGTCGAAATATTTTTCAGGATTTTCGTATACCTCTTTATCTCCACGTAAGTGTTCAGCAACTTTATCGGCCGCTGCAGCGATCTCGCTTCTTTCTGTGCCGATCAGATAGTCAGCCATTTTTTTATCATAGCAAAATACTGAAGTGGTTGCGCCGATCTCAGCACCCATATTACAGATTGTTCCTTTACCTGTGCAACTTAAACTCTCTGCACCCGGACCGAAATATTCTAATATTTTATCTGTGCCACCTTTTACTGTTAAGATACCTGCAACTTTCAAAATAATGTCTTTCGCTGAAGTCCAGCCATTCATTTTGCCCGTAAGTTTAACACCAATCAGTTTAGGAAATTTCAACTCCCATGGTAAACCTGCCATTACATCACATGCATCTGCACCACCTACACCGATAGCGATCATTCCCAATCCACCTGCATTTACCGTATGGGAATCTGTACCGATCATCATTCCACCAGGGAAAGCATAATTTTCAATAATTACCTGATGAATAATTCCCGCTCCCGGTTTCCAGAATCCGATACCATATTTATTAGAAACCGATGCAAGGAAATCGTATACCTCACGGTTTTTGTCAAGGGCAGAATTCAAATCTTCTACAGCTCCTTCTTTCGCCAGAATCAAATGATCACAATGTACTGTTGATGGCACTGCAACAGCAGGACGACCGGCTTGCATAAATTGTAAAAGGGCCATTTGTGCAGTTGCATCTTGCATGGCTACACGGTCAGGATTGAAATCAACATAAGAACGCCCTCGCTCATAAGCTTCCTTCACGTCGCCTTCTGTTAAATGCGAATAAAGAATTTTTTCGGTTAATGTTAGTGGGCGCCCGACAACTTTTCTTGCCGTATTGATTCTTCCGGCCATTCCGGAATAAACCGCTTTTATCATTTCTAAGTCAAATGCCATTTTTTTGTAGATTTTGCGGTCGCAAGTTAGCGAAAATCGAACGAATAATGAATAGTGAATAGTGAATAACGAATGGTGAATAGGGCAAGGGTCAAAGGTCAAGGGTGAAAAGCCGCATGACCCTTGACCCCTGACCTGCTAAAGAGATCACCTGTAAGATTTCCGGCAAATATCCTCCCTTGCTTCATCCAAGCTACAGTATCTTGCACCAAAACAAACTGAATGTCAGAACAATACAATGCCAGCCAAGGTCAGAATTCAAGAGGAGGAAAGTTTTTCAGGTATTCATTCCTTTTGTTTCACCTAATATTTAGTGGATTCCTGCTTTTCTATGTACTCAGAAAATCGGAAACCGGTCTCGAAATTTTAAATATCGTCTTAAAATAAAAAAAACGCCTCCTGAACGCACATTAAAATTGGAGGCAAAAGCACCAAATCTTATGAGAAACGCAGTACATTCCGACAATCAATTTTCTGATACGATCAGGTTAGATCGATCTGATGAAAACACCTATTCCCGAATGGGGGTAATCTTGTTTTATACCCTTTTATTATTTGCCATAAGCGTTTTTTCCCTCTGAAAATCTTCGGATTATCTGCATCATGTTTGAATAAAGTTGTCTTAAATCGGCAGTGGTCGATTTTGGCAACTATTGACTACTTGATTTCTAGCAAGTTGTGCAAGAAATTTTATTCTTCAAACTAATTCAGATTAAAACGCTCCAAAATTGGAAATTAAGCGTGATATTCTATCTTTGCACGCTCTTAAAAATTAACAATCAATTAGTTCATTCTAAACTTACTCATCATCCATGCAAAGTAAAGGTGCAGTAAAGCTATTTGCGATCCTGCTGGCACTTGTCTGCCTCTATCAACTTAGTTTTACACTTGTTACAAAAAATGTCGAAAAGAATGCGAAAGAATTCGCAGCAGGTGATCCGGCAAAAGAAAAGAGTTACATCGACTCTATCAACACACAACCGGTTTACCCTCTTTTGGGATTTACTTACAAAAAGTGTAAAGACAACGAAATCAATCTGGGCCTTGACTTAAAAGGCGGTATGAACGTGACAATGGAAGTATCCCTTGTTGACCTCATCCGTGCAATGTCAAACTACAGTACTGATGCAACGTTCAATAAAGCACTTGAAAATGCTCAGGCTGCTCAAGCAAACAGTACGGAGAATTTCGTAAAGCTATTCGTAAAAGAATTTAATAAGCTCGATCAAAATGCTAAACTCGCTGCCATTTTCGGTACGAAAGAACTTTCTGATCGTGTCAATTTTAATTCTACAAACGATGAAGTTGAAAAAGTAATTCAGACAGAATCAGATGCTGCTTTTGATCGTACTTATCAGATCTTAAAAACACGTATCCATAAATTTGGTGTAACTCAACCAAACGTTCAGAAACTAGGTAACAATCGTATCCTGGTTGAACTTCCCGGTATTAAAGAACCGGAGCGTGTTCGTAAACTTCTTCAAGGTACAGCCAAACTTGAATTCTGGGAAACGTATGATAACAAAGATATTTATCCGATCCTTGATCAGGTAAATAATTTGTTGAAGCTTTCTACAAATACAGATTCAACTGCAACTGCATTATCGACTGATTCGAATGTAGTTATTACTGATACTATTGCTTCAGTACCTGATACATCTAAAGTAGATACAACTGCTTCTTTGATGAGTCAGCTTGGTAAAAAAGAAGGTGATACTACAACAACTGATTCTTCGGCTGCTGCAAATAAATCATTCCAGGATTTTGCAAGAGAAAATCCATTGTTTGCTGTTTTGGCTCCTGCCATTCAGCAGAATGAAGCAAATCAAACAGAACTTCGTAAAGGACCGGTTATTGGTTCTTCTTTAACAAAAGATACAGCTCGTGTTAATGAGATCATGAAAATGGACGCAGTGCGTTCTAAATTCCCTCGTGAATTCAAAGCATTATGGTCTGTTAAGCCTATCGATAAAGAAGGTAAAGTTGTTCAGCTGGTTGCTATCCGCATGCCGGTACGTGATCACCTTGCTCCATTAGATGGTGCAGCTATCGTTGATGCCCGTAAACAAAAAGGTCAGTTCACTGACAACTGGGAAATTTCAATGAGCATGAATGCTGAAGGTGCTCGTGTATGGAAACGCCTTACTCATGATAACGTTGAAAAATCAATCGCTGTCGTTCTTGATGATTATGTTTATTCTTATCCGAATGTAATTCAGGAGATCGCAGGTGGTAACTCAAGTATCACAGGTCAATTTACACTAGATGAAGCAGAAGATCTTGCAAACATTCTTAAAGTCGGTAAACTTCCTGCTCCTGCACGTATCGTAGAAGATACTGTTGTTGGACCAACACTTGGTAATGAAGCGATCAGTTCAGGATTGCTTTCATTCGTGATCGCCTTGATTCTTGTATTGGTATTCATGGTTGCATATTATAACAATGCCGGTCTTGTTGCTGACATTGCACTCTTTGCGAACGTATTCTTTGTAATGGGAATTCTTGCCTCGTTAGGAGCGGTGCTTACACTTCCGGGAATAGCCGGTATCGTACTTACTATTGGTATGTCAGTTGATGCAAACATCCTGATCTTTGAACGTGTCCGTGAAGAGTTGACTCTTGGAAAAGGAATGCGTCTGGCGGTCAGCGATGGTTTCAAACATGCATATTCTTCTATCATTGACTCGAACGTAACGACATTGATTCTCGGTATCATCCTTTACATTTTCGGTTCAGGTCCAATACAAGGTTTCGCAACAACATTGATCATCGGTATCCTTTCGTCTTTATTCTGTGCGATCTTTATTACCCGCTTGATATTCGATTGGATGTTCGCTAAGAACAAGGAGATCAAGTTCTGGAATAATACTACTAAAGGAGCATTCAAAAACATTCACATCAATTTCGTTGGAAAACGTAAGCTTTATTATGCTATTTCCGGAACTATCATTGCGATAGGACTGGTTGCATTCATGATGAAAGGTTTGAACTTTGGAGTTGACTTCGAAGGAGGTCGTACTTATGTAGTGCGTTTCGAAAAGAGCGTTGAAACCGTTCAGGTTATCGATGCATTGAAAGGACCACTTACAAAATCGCCGGAGGTGAAAACTTTTGGAAATAATAATCAGGTTAAGATCACTACAAGTTATTTGATCGAAGATCAATCACCGAAAGCTAAACAAAAAGTTTCCGACAAATTGAACGAAGGATTGAAAGCTGTTCAGGGTGAATCCGCATATAAGATATTGAGCTCGCAGAAAGTAGGACCAACTATTGCCGATGATATCAAATCATCTGCTGTATGGGCGATCTTGATCTCTTGTGCATTGATGTTCTTATACATCTTCGTTCGTTTCCGCCGCTGGCAGTTTGGACTTGGTGCCGTTGTTGCCTTGTTGCATGATGTACTTGTCGTACTTTCATTCTATGCGATCTTCAATGGTATTCTGCCATTCTCATTAGAGATCGATCAGGCATTTATTGCAGCGATCCTGACGGTTATGGGTTACTCAATGACAGATACTGTCGTGGTGTTTGACCGTATTCGTGAATTCGTTGGCGTCCATCACCATGCTCACGATCAGAAGAAAGTGATCAACGATGCCTTGAACTCTACATTAAGCCGTACGATCAATACTTCGTTAACGATCTTCTTTGTTCTCCTTGCCATCTTTATTTTCGGTGGAGAGGTAATTCGAGGATTTACATTCGCTCTGCTTATCGGTATCGTAATCGGTACTTATTCTTCTATCTGTATCGCTACGCCAATTGTAGTTGATTTCGCTAAGAAGGATCTGGAACCGGCAAAATAAGCTGACAACCTATAAAATTCGAAAGCCCGGGCAGTGTCCGGGCTTTTTTTTATTTTTAGTAAGTAGTAAGTAGTAAGTAGTAAGTGGCTGACCTGCTACTCACTAATTACCACTCACCACTCACTTTTTAAGAATCTTCATCCCAACTTGCCGCAATTCCCCTTATCTTTACGGAAAATTAAATAACAATGACTCTCTTAAATCTGCTCTTTTTAAATCTCGGCGGAGGTGAAATATTTGTAATCTTATTGGTTGTTCTTTTATTCTTCGGATCCAAAAGAATTCCTGATTTGGCAAAAGGCCTCGGCAAAGGAATGCGCGAATTCAAAGACGCTATGTCCGGTATTGAAAACGAAGTCCGAAATGCAGCAAGCGATACTCCTGCTCCTGCAAAAAAACAAGAACCACCTGCGCAGATCGCACCTGAATCTCCTGCGCAAACGGAATATAATCAACAGTCTCAACCGTTGACGCAATCTAAAACTGAGAATCCGGCGGCGCGAAGTTGATCTAAAGAATAAACACAGAGGGCACTAAGAAAAAAAGGGAGAAAAAAGAGACCACTCTTCTTTCTCCCTTTTTTTCTCTATTGCCTCCGTGTTAAAAAAACTTTAACGCGATTTCCTCAAGCGAAAGCGCATTAAAAGTCATCTTTTTTGTTAACCCGCCTTTTCGTGCAGCACCGACGCCAAAATGCATGTCGTGATAACCTTCCTTGCGATGCGCATCAGGATTGATTGAGATCATCACACCTTTCTCCATTGCATATTGTATCCACCGCCAATCAATATCTAGCCGGTATGGATTCGCATTCAATTCAATCACCACTTCATTAGCCGAACATGCATCGATCACTTTTTTATGATCGATCGGATATCCCGGGCGCGATAATAATAGTCTTCCTGTTGGATGCCCTAAAATTGTGGTGTATTTATTTTCAATCGCTTTGATCAAGCGAGTCGTTGCTTTTTCTTCATCCATTCTTAATTTCGAATGTACTGATGCGACAATGAAATCAAATGTGTTTAATACATCGTCTGAATAATCAAGTTCTCCACTCGATAAAATATCGGATTCAATTCCTTTGAAAACTTTAAATGGTGCAAGTTCTTTATTCAGCTTTTCGATCTCCTGATGCTGCTGAATGATTCTGTCCTCTTTTAACCCATTTGCATAAAATGCACTCTTGCTGTGATCACAAATTCCCAGATATTCATAGCCCAATTCTTTACAGTAAAGGGCCATGTCTTTTAATGTATCGTTTCCGTCACTATATGTTGAATGATTGTGCAGAATTCCTTTTAAGTCTTTCTCTTCAACGAGTGACGATAATCCATTCTTTTGTGCAAGATCAAATTCAAATTTTCCTTCACGAAGTTCAGGGATAAAATAGGGGAGATCCATCGACTTGTAAATGGATGCTTCTGAATCAAAAATCTCCAGAATATTAAACTTGTGATTTGACTTAAGAGCTTCCAAGTGCTTTTCAGAACCGGAAGTGATAAATAAAAGATTTGACAGTATATTCTTTTCGCATAGATAAAAGATCACCGGAATCGTTTTCTGAAATAAGACCTCAGCTTTGATTATTTCAAATCCTTCAAGAACCTCTTTTTTAAACAGTGCTATCTCTTCTTGAAAGAGTTCGGAGCCGGATAAAAAAAGTTTCAACTCGGACTCATTGATCGAACTGATGAATTCTATAGAAGTAATGATCTCACATTTTCTTCGAGCTTGTCCGGTTAAGAATATTTCAATATCAGGGGATGAAAATTTTATCTTGGTGATTATTTCATCAGAGACAAATTCAGCAATCGGAAATAAACAATTATGTGCATTTGAAATCCTGAACTCTATTGATTCTCTGATGAGTTTTTGTGTCTTCTCGCCAAAACCTTTTAACGAAACCAACCGATTTGCATTGCATGCATAAAGCAATTCTCCGACAGATTCAATTTCGAGTTCCTTCCAGAGTTGCAAAACTTTTTTGGGACCTATGCCTTTAATGCCAAGCATATCAATCACACCCGAAGGCGTTCTCGAAACAAGATCATCCAGATCAGAAAAACTTTCTCGCTTTAGATAATCGGAAATCTTTGCTTGCAGACCTTTGCCAATACCTTCTATAGAGGCTATTTCAATTTCATTCTGAGATGACAATGGCACTGACAGCTTTTCAATTTTAAAAGCTGCATTCTGCAATGATCGAACCTTGAACGGATTTTCAGAATGAAGTTCCATTAGTTGCGAAGCCAGACGAAAGGCTTTCGCAATTTGACGGTTTGTAATTGCCATTCTAAAAATTATCTAATCGTCATACTAAATGGAAGCCTGGCTTGAATGCCCTGCTGATTTACCAACGACTGAACTTCTTTATAATAAGTATATGCCGGTCCTAATTCCTTTTTTGCAGCATTGATCCTCGCTTCTTCACCGAAATCTTCCATCAATTGTTTCATGAAATCCTTTTGTTCCGGTAAAGAGATCGTTCTGTATTTATCAAGTTTTGCAAGCTTTGATGCAATTGCTATCGCTTCATCAAGTCCACCGATTTCATCAACGAGTCCTAATGCTTTCGCATCTGTTCCGCTCCATACGCGACCTTGTCCGATACTGTCAATTGAAGCTTTTGTCATTTTACGGCCTTCCGAAACATGGGTGATAAAAGTGTCATAGATCTTCTCAACGCTTTCCTGAATTATAGCACGTTCTTCAGATGTCATCGGATAAAAAAACTTCCAATGTTCGCATATTTACCTGTTCGTACTGAATCGAATGTTATTCCTAACTTGTTATTGAACATTTTCTGTGCATTCATCAGCAGACCAAAAACTCCGATAGATCCGGTGATCGTTGTCGGCTGCGCTACGATCTTATCTGCAGCACATGAAATATAATATCCGCCTGATGCTGCATAATCGCCCATTGATACAACAAATGGTTTCGCTTTTTTAGCAAGTATGGTTTCTCTCCAGATCACATCAGATGCAAGTGCGCTTCCTCCGGGTGAATTTACCCTTAAGACGATCGCTTTTATAGTTGTATCTGTTCTGGCTTTTCTGATTGCAGAAGCAATTTTATCAGATCCCATTTGTTCTTCGTCACCTTTGCCACTAACAATGTCTCCATTCGCATAAATAACGGCGATCTTTTTTGCTGAATATTCTTTAATAGCAGGAAGTGATTCTGCATACTTTTTTAAGTCAACCAGTTTTACTTTGTCATCACTGTTCAGTCCGGTCTTCTTTTTTAGCTCATCCAAAACCTCATCGTAATAGGATAGTTGATCAACAAATTTTGAATCTAAGGCATCCTGACCTGATCGTGCTCCTAAGTTATCGGCTACAGTTTGTACGTCTGTTGCGGATAATTTTCTTGACTTTGCAATATCACTGATGAATTGATTCCACATGCTATTTATAAATGCATGTGTCTGCTCTTTGTTCTCAGGACTCATCTTATCAAGAATGAATGGCTCAATAGCACTTTTAAACTTTCCATGACGGATCACTTCGGGTTGGAGTTCCAGTTTCTCAAGTGTTCCTTTGAAGAACATTAACTCTGCTCGAAATCCACGGAAATCAATATCCCCTTCCGGATACAGATAAACTTTGTCTGCTAAAGATGCCAGGTAGTATTCACCTTGAGAATAGCTTTCGCTATAAGCATAAATAAATTTCTTAGATGTTTTAAAATCAAGTAAGGCATCACGAATTTCTTCAACTGTGGCTAATCCGGCTTGAAGATTTGACAGATTCAAGAACAAGCCATCTATCTTAGTGTCCGTTTTCGCTTCTTCTATACTTTTTAAAATGTCGTCAAGGCCCAGACCACGATTCACGCTTATTCCGGAAAATCCAATATTATCAAATGGATTTTTTGTTGCCCGTTCTTTGATCGGGCCATCAAGTTTAATTTCAAGGACAGAATGTTCGCTGACTTTTATTTTGCCATCATCTTTCAGTCCGCCAACCATGCTGCTGATGATAGCAATTAAAAATAGGATCATAAGAAAACCTGCGACAAAGAATCCGGCCATTGAAGCAAGCATGAATTTGAAAAACTGTTTCATATCGATTTTTTTATGTGCGGCAAAGTTATAAGTAATTGCTTTGTCTTTCATAAGATTTGCTGTAGGTTTGAAAAAAAATCAAACGATGCAGGCGGTACTATTGTTAGGCACAAATCTGGATGACCGCTTGAAAAATCTGAGTCAGGCACAGGCATTTATTCTGGAACGAATCGGTGAATTGCAGTTGGAGTCAAGCGTCTACAGAACTGCTCCTTGGGGTAATAGAGAGCAGGATGACTTTCTTAACAAGATAATAGTTGTCCAAACCTTTCTAAAGCCACATAACCTATTGGATGCCTTACTGGACATTGAAAAGGAAATGGGGAGAGTTCGCTCTAAGAAGTAGGCCCCGAGGTTGATCGATCTGGATATAATTTATTATAACAATTCGGTGATACACGAAAATGACTTGACTATTCCGCATCCATACATTCAGGATAGACGATTTACCCTGGTACCATTGGTCGAGATCATGCCCCTTTTTGTTCACCCCGGTATGCATCAGACTAATGCTGAATTACTTGCTCAGACAAGTGATTTGTCGGAAGTTTTTCTTCTTGAAAATGGAAAAGGATAAGATTTAAAAGCGATTTTCGCGGAGCAAATTGCTACTATGGCCAAAAAGTTGAAATATGACTATATTGTAATCGAAGGGAATATTGGAACCGGAAAAACTTCTCTGGCCGGTCGGTTATCTGCCGATTTCAATACCCGGTTAATCCTTGAGCGCTTTGCCGACAATCCATTTTTACCTCTTTTTTATGAGCAACCCCAACGCTATGCATTTCCATTGGAATTATCTTTTTGGCAGATCGTTACCAACAATTAAATGATGAACTGGCTCCGCAAGAACTATTTCAGCAGCAGACAATTTCTGATTATCTGTTGAGCAAGTCATTGATTTTCGCTAATATTACCTTGAAAAACGACGAAAATCAGCTATATCAGCGCCTTTTTCACATAATTAATCCACATTTACCTAAGCCTGATATTTTAGTTTACCTGCATAAAGATATTTCCCGGCTGAGAAGTAATATCAAAAATCGAGGACGCGATTACGAAAAAAATATATCTGATGACTACCTTGAAAACCTGGAAAAAGGATATTGGGAATTTTTTAAGCAGCAAAATGGTTTTCCAATTCTGGTCATTGATACCAATAATCTGGACTTTTTAAAAAGTGATTCTGATTACCAAAAGATCCTTGATTTGCTTGAACAGGACTACGAACCGGGCATTCATAGGGTACTTTTTGAATCTGCTTCCTGATTTTGCTCGCCAAATGAACTTGCTTTATAGCTAAGGTTTCTTAAATTTGCATAACGTGTAGCCCTTGTAAATAGCGGCCTACGGACATGAACACAAGAAACTGCAAAATGAAACTATTTACATTTATCTTCTCACTGCTAGTTATCAGCGGTATTGATCCGGTTTCGGCTCAATCGATGGTAACCAAAGATAGCACACTGGTCTCAAGAGATAGTGCTACCGTGAGTATCAAAAGTGATAAAATGCCTTACATAAGTCATTTTAATAGCTGGGATATTGGTGTGCACATTGGACTTACCTATCCGAATACGGATATTGCTGCATCAACAATCACTTCTTCAAATGTTAAGCATGAATTGGCCTTCGGTTTGGATGTGACAAAATTTTTGACACATTCATTTGCTTTTCAAGGTCGATTTATGATGGGCCAAATGAGTGGTGTAGATGGAAACAAACCGCAATACCGTTATAATACGGATGTGCATTATGACATTACATTGAATGCCTATTTTCAATTAGGTAACGTTGCTTTTCTAAAGAGAACTCCGAACCTTGCTATCTATGGTGCTGTCGGAGCAGGTGTAATTAATTACACACCGCACGTATATCTTGATGGTGGTAAAGATGAGTTGACAGGAATCTATTCTCAATATCAACAAGCATATGATACTGTTGATTATTCTAATACCTCTGAATTGATCATTCCATTTTCAGTTGGCGTAAAGTATAGAATCGCAAAACAATTTTCTTTAAATGCAGAGTATAGCTTGAGAACAACCAATAGCGATAGAATGGATGGCTGGTATAAATTATTATCTGAAGATGATGACTATTCTTACTTGAGCCTTGGATTAACCTATCACATCGGTCGTAAAGAGCATGTAGCTGAATGGTATAATCCATTGTACAATATGTATGCAGATCTGTATGACATGAAAGACAAAATGGATCTGATGACTAAAGATGGAGATAAAGACGGTGTAGCTGATTATTTCGATCGTGAACCGGAAACTCCTGTTGGATTTAAGGTTTATGGCGATGGTACATCTATTGATTCAGATGGCGATGGCGTTCCTGATTTCAATGATGCAGAACCATTCTCTCCTAAGTTAGCTGTCGTAGATGCTTCAGGAAGAGAAATCGATTCAGATGGCGATGGTGTTCCTGACGCACGCGACATGGAACCAAACACTCCGAAAGGCGCTTTGGTTGCTACCGGCGGCCAGACTATTCAAAACGGACCTGGTGTTGCTAAAGGTGGTGGTTCATCAATTATGGCATCCAGCGGATATCTTCCTTCAATCTTCTTTGCTCTTGACAGTTATGAGATTCAAAAGAAATATGATGAAACACTTGCTTCAATTGCATTGGTAATGAAGAAAAATCCTGACCTCAAGTTCATTCTAACCGGTAATTGTGATGTGCGCGCAAGCGTTGAATATAACACCAAGTTAGGATTGAAACGTGCAGAGGCTGTTAAAAAACACTTAGTAAAAAGATATAACATAGATGCTTCTCGTTTATCAACTACTACATTAGGAAAAACGGATCCGATTACCGGAACACAACCAATGAATCGTCGGGTTGATTTGGCGGTTGATGATAAATAAAAAACTTTAAGCTTAAACCTAAACCTAAACTATATAATTATAGTTTAGGTTTAGGTTTAAGTTTTAAATAGTGGCGAAGGTCACTTACGGGCAAACTCCCACACCACAATCCCCACACAAACAGAAACATTGATCGAGTGCTTCGTGCCACTTTGCGGAATTTCGATTGCATGGTCGCAAAGCTCAAGAGCTGCATCGCTGACGCCATGAATTTCATGACCAAAGATCAAAGCGTATTTTTTAGTGGTGTCAATTTGAAATTCATTCAGCATGATTCCTCCTTCTGCCTGTTCAATTGCAATGATCGTATAGCCGTCTGATTTCAACTTTTTAATGGCATCGGTCACATTTTTTTCATACTTCCATGCCACCGATTCTTCTGCTCCTAAAGCAGTTTTGTGAATTTCTCTATGGGGCGGGGTTGCTGTAATTCCACACAAATAGATTGATTCGCAGCGAAATGCATCGGCGGTCCGGAAGGTTGAACCGATATTATTGAGACTTCGGACATCATCTAAAATGAGTACTAAGGGGCGTTTTTCGGCCGTCTTAAAATCATCAACAGTGAGTCTACCCAACTCATCATTTTGTATCTTGCGCATAGAAAGAATAATTACTGCAAATAAGCAAAATCTTGTTGAAGGAAGAAACAAAATCAGGAGTTGTTGAAACTCCCCTCATGAAACAATATTTCAGCATTAAGGCGAAATATCCTGAAGCGCTGCTATTATTCAGAGTAGGCGATTTCTATGAAACATTCGGTGAAGATGCAATCAAGGCCTCTGCTATACTCGGAATCGTCCTGACTCGAAGAGCCAATGGAAGTGCTACGTATGTCGAACTTGCAGGATTTCCGCATCATTCACTTGATACTTATTTGCCTCGATTGGTTCGTGCAGGCTTACGCGTGGCAATCTGTGATCAGTTAGAAGACCCTAAGCTAACAAAGAAAATTGTGAAGCGTGGCGTCACAGAATTGGTCAGTCCGGGTGTTTCTTATAACGATAAGATCCTTGATCACAAGAAAAATAATTTTCTTGCATCCTTGCACTTCAACGGCAGATCGATCGGAATTGCATTCATTGATATAAGTACCGGAGAATTTTTAGTCGCTCAAGGAAATGAATCCTACATTGAAAAACTGCTTCAGAATTTTAATCCGAATGAAATTATTTATTCAAAATCGTTCAAGAAGGATTTCAATGAGAAATACGGCACGCGATTTTATAATTTCACGATCGATGAATGGGTGTTTCAGGAGGATTATGCCAATGAAACACTACTGAAACATTTCGGTACTGTTTCTCTCAAAGGATTTGGAATCCACGAAATGCCGGATGCGATCATTGCCGCCGGTGCTGCTTTGTATTATGTGTCCGATACAAGACAAGAACAACTCAAACATATCAGTGGCATCTCCCGCATAGAGGAAGATCTTTATGTATGGCTTGATAAGTTCACAATTCGAAATCTTGAACTCATCGATAGCAGCCATGAAAATGCCGTTGCGCTCATTGATGTGATCGATCATACTTTGACTCCCATGGGAAGTCGTTTGTTGAAACGATGGCTTTTACTTCCACTAAAAGATAAGATCGTAATTGAAGAACGGCAACATGCTGTAGGCTACTTTTTGGATCATCCTGAATTTTCAGGTATCACAGGAAATTATCTTAAACAAGTTGGTGACCTGGAAAGACTGATTTCAAAAGTAGCACTAGGAAAAATTTCTCCTCGTGAAGTTCAGCAATTGCGACGTTCACTTGAAATGGTGAGTTCAATTCGTGAGTCATGTCTGAATGCCGACAATACCGCTATCAGAATGATCGCAGATCAACTCAATACCTGTCAACTGATCAAGGATCGCATTGAAAAAGAACTGCATCCGGAAGCGCCTGTAATGGTCAACAAAGGAGGTGTTATCAATAATGGTGTTTCTGAAGAACTGGATGATCTCAGAAATATTTCTTTGAACGGAAAAGACTATCTCTTGAAATTGCAACAAAGAGAGACGGAAAAGACAGGCATTTCATCACTCAAAGTCGGCTTCAATAATGTATTTGGGTATTTTCTTGAGGTAACACATACGCACAAGGATAAAGTTCCTGCTGAGTGGACAAGAAAGCAGACATTGACAAATGCAGAGAGATATATTACGGAAGAGTTGAAAATTTATGAAGAGAAAATTTTAGGAGCGGAGGAAAAAATTCTGTCACTTGAAACACGTCTCTTTAATGAACTTGTTCAGGCAATTCTCGAATATATTCAGCCAATTCAACTAAACGCAACTCTGATCGCGAAGATCGATTGCCTGTTATCTTTTGCAGATGCAGCACAAAAAAATAATTATGTACGACCTCGAATCAGTGAAGGAAAAATAATTGATATTCGAAGTGGTCGTCATCCTGTAATTGAAAAACAATTGCCCCAAGGTGAGAAGTTTATTTCAAATGATATTTATCTTGATCCTGACTCGCAACAAATACTGATGATCACCGGGCCAAATATGTCGGGAAAGTCAGCGATCTTACGCCAAACTGCACTCATCACTTTACTTGCACAAACAGGAAGTTTTGTTCCTGCAGTATCAGCAGAAATAGGAATCGTCGATAAGATTTTTACCAGGGTAGGAGCAAGTGATAATATTTCCAGTGGTGAATCTACTTTCATGGTAGAGATGAATGAAACCGCAAGTATTTTGCATAACATCTCTGATCGAAGTTTGATACTGTTAGATGAGATCGGAAGAGGTACATCTACCTACGACGGAATCAGTATCGCTTGGGCCATCGCTGAATATCTACATTAAAATCCTGGAGCAAAACCAAAAACTTTATTTGCAACACACTACCATGAATTAAATGAAATGGCTTCTTCAATGCCACGCATCCATAATTTTCATGTGACAGTGAAAGAGTTGACCAACACTGTTGTCTTCTTGCGTAAACTTGTTCAAGGTGGTAGTGAGCACTCCTTCGGAATTCATGTTGCGAAGATGGCCGGTATACCATCCAAGGTAGTCCATCGTGCACAAGAAATGTTGAAACAGTTAGAGGCCAGCAGGACTGAACCCGGGAAAGCGAAAAGTTGTCTACTAATGCAGATATGCAATTGAGTTTTTTAAATTAGATGATCCTGTTTTGGAGCAAATCCGTGAAGAGATCGTTAACATCGACCTCGATAATCTGACTCCAATGCAAGCACTCAATAAACTTAATGAGATTAAAAAGTTGGTTTCTTAATTTTATTTTTTTGTAATTGTTCTGCTCATTTTAGAAGAAGATAAATTCAAGTTTTATTTTTTTTCATTCAAAAGAGACCCAAAAGAGATTTTTTTCATACCGTAGTACTACGGAAAGTGTACCGTAGTACTACGGTATTTTTTTGCCAAAAACATTGAAATTATCGCGGAATCGACATTTCCATGTTACAGAATCCGTAACGGACGTCTTTGAAATTTGCAAGTTGAATTTAGAGTGGTTTACTTTGAATAAAAAATAAAGGAAATTATATGGCATTCACAGGGCATGAAGATAATTCAATAGAATTTGAAGATGGCGCAATTCTAACAAAAGAATATCGGACAAGCGTCGACAAAGAAGATGTAAAAGCGAACTACTATAGCAAAGATTCTATTCAAGCACTTTTAAACCAGGATGGAAGTGTCGGAATAAGAGCCTATTTCGGAAAAAAAACAAACGGTCAACTTTGTCTGGTAATAGTTGGTGTCGATGAAACTGGAAATGACCAGATCGGCGCCGGTTTTTATGCGTTGATAGTGGTGACCAATGCCCACCTTTTTGTAGCACACCCAATATTTTAAATTCATAACCCACTTTGTTTACATTTTATAAAATACATACCTTGGGTGGCGCAGCATCCAAGGTATTTTTATATGAATTTAGCAAAAGTGTTTTCAGCCGTATTTGTACTTATGCCATTTATACTGCTATATATTTATGGTAAACGTGGATATAATTTCATGGAAAAGGAAATTAAAATTTATTGGTGGTTTCTAATGTTTGCTTTTGTATTTCAAATTGGATTGTCTTTAGCAGCAAGGCTGAATATTGTGAATACTTTTTTTATTGTGCTTTTTCAATTAATTGAATATGCTGTCTTGTCGCTGCTCTTCTATATGTGGAATCCAAACAAGTTGCTTAGAGTGCTTATTCCTTTGTTTTTGTTGGGTAATATAATTTCTTTCATTTATTTTTTTGCAGGCAATACAATTAATTATTCTGTGACCATAGATAAATACTTACGTAACTTTGTATTGATTCCTTTGGCATTTTATACTGCATATAAATTTGCAATTTCAAGTGAAAATGAATTATTAACAGATTGCAAGTTTTGGATCTTAAGCGGAATACTTATCAATACGGCACTTTCTGCTTTCGTTTTTGTTGTGCGAAGTTATAGCATTTCGAATCGTGAAGTTTCTCAACTAGCAGAAAATATGCTTCTAATTGTCAATCTTATTACCTATATCATATTCATAAAAGGATTTTTATGCCTCAAAACCAACACGAAATATTCTGGTTCGTCGCACTTGTTGTAATTGTAGTTTTATGTCTTCTTATTTTCTTTTTGGCCATTATGGTAAAAAATTATAAGGTGAGGCAGAAGGCAGAAGGGGATGTGAAGGATGCGATCATCACCACTCAAGAGAATGAGCAGAACCGAATTGCCGAAGATCTACACGATGATATTGGTCCAATGCTTTCTGCTATTAAACTTCAGGTTTCTGCACTGACTGATGCAGATTTGGAGGAGGTGAGAGATTCATTGGGGACCATTGAAAATTATCTGAATCAGGCGATCAATAATGTTCGCGCCGTTGCGAGAAATTTATCTTCACACCTGATCGTAAAATTTGGTCTTGAGCAATCGCTTCGTGAAAATATAGGTATGATCTCTGCTTTGAAAAGAACAAAAATTGATTTCAATTACGATCTTAAAGATGTAAAACTAACTGCTAATGAAGAGATCAACTTTTATCGAATTGTTCGTGAATTGTTGAATAACTCTCTTCGGCATTCGAATTGTGAAAATATTCACCTTTCAATTTCAAAAGACAATAATTCAATTGCATTATTATATAAAGATGATGGAAAATCAGCATTAGATCAATCATCGTCAAAGAGTATGGGGCAAATAAATATTAGAAATCGTGTAAATTTGTTAAAGGGCATTGTAAAAAAATTTTCAGATGATTTTTCTTCCGGAGCGAATTATGAATTTGTATTTCCATTATCTTCCTGATCTGTTATGAATCAAACAATAAAACTAATTATTGCCGATGATCATCCCGTTTTTAGAGATGGATTGTATGGCGTTTTAAAGCGACAGGATTTTATTTCTAAGATATCGCAGGCTTCAGATGGAACAGAGGTTATCCGTTTTCTTGAAAGCGAAAATTACGATGTTGTTTTAATGGATATAAAAATGCTTCCGATGAATGGTGTTCAAGCAACTGAGATCATTCGCAATCGCTTTCCGGAAGTTAAGATCATTGCCTTGTCCATGTTTGGAGAAGAACGATTTATAAATGAAATGATCACTAAAGGAGCATCAGGGTATCTCTTGAAGAATAGTAATAAGTCAGAAATAGTACAAGCTATTAAGAGTGTAGTTCGAGGTAATTCCTATTTCTCAGAGGAAGTAGCTGAGTTTATTGTCGATAAACTAAATGGAAAAAGTAACATCGAAAAAGAGAATACTGCATTTATGGGGGAAAGGCTTAGAGAGATTATTTTTCTAATTTGTCACGAGAAAACATCAAAGGAAATTGCTGCAATGATGAAAATCTCCCACCGGACTATCGATGATTGCAGAGGTGAAATAATGAAACTGACGAATAGTAAAAGTACGATTGGTGTACTGAAATTTGCTATTCAAAATGGAATTATGGATGACGTCCTTCTTAAAGGCAAGTACGGACTATAAAAAATAGAAATGAAAATTAAAGAGTTTGTTGAACTTGCACAGTTCGAATTTGAGAAGCATTCCACCACTGAAAAAGCACCTCAAATGAAAGCGTATATGAAAGATCAATTTGAGTTTCTCGGATTGACTCGCCCGGAACGAGACAGAATACAGAAAGAACTTTTTCCATTGATTCGGGTGAAAGATGCTAAAGAATTGGAAGCTCTGGTCAGAGAACTTTGGAAATTACCTCATCGTGAATTTCATTATCTCGCATTAGACCTTATGGTAAAGTATAAAGTCTTGATTCCTGAATTGAATTTTAAGTTTTTCAATTATCTCGTTGAGAAAAATGCATGGTGGGACTCGATCGACACTATTTGCTCGAAGGTTTTAGGTCCGTATTATTTGTATCACAAGAAAGTTTACGAAAATGATATGCGCGCTTGGTGGGAATCTGATAATTTCTGGAAAAGAAGGGCGTGTATTATATTTCAATTAACTTACAAGGAGAAGACGGATCTGAAATTTCTTCAAAAGAGAATTCTGGAGAATTCTAATTCGACTGAATTTTTCCTTCAGAAAGCAATTGGTTGGTCGCTCAGACAGTACAGCAAAACGGATCCAAAGTGGGTAGTGAATTTTGTTTCGAAAAATGAACTTAAGCCACTAAGCAGGAGAGAAGCACTTCGTTTGTTGTAAAAGTTGTAAATTTGTTGAATACTAAAAATCTCCATCATTTTTATGGATAGGAAAGAGTTTATAAAAATCATTTCAGGAGCATCAGCACTTATGACTTTAGGTTCATTAAATACCCTTGCAAATTCATTGGAACGTACAGCGCAAAAAATGCCTGTGCTCTTCATTGGTCATGGATCTCCAATGAATGGAATTGAAACAAATAAGTTTTCACAAACATGGCTTAAACTCGCAAAGGAAATTCCTGTTCCGAAAGCAGTTTTATGTATTTCTGCACATTGGTTAACCAAAGGAACTCATGTAACTGCAATGGTGAAACCAAAAACTATCCATGACTTCGGCGGATTTCCACAAGCACTTTTTGACGTCCAATATCCGGCTCCGGGGAACCCTGAATTAGCTGCTGAAACAAAAAAGATCGTTTCTTCCACTGATGTAGGACTCGATCACGATTGGGGGCTGGATCATGGAACTTGGTCTGTTGTGCGACAAATGTATCCATTGGCTAACATTCCTGTTTTGCAATTGAGTATTGATTACAATCGACCAGCTCAGTATCATTATGATCTGGCTAAACAACTTAGTTCGTTACGGAATAAAGGCGTATTGATCATCGGTAGCGGGAATATGGTTCATAACCTTGGAATGGTCGATTTCAGTCGTCTCAGTGATGCTGATTATGGCTTCGATTGGGCAATTGAAATGAATCAAAAATTCAAAACCAAAATATTAAACCGTGATCATGCAAGTTTGATTGATTGGAAAAGTATGGGTAAAGCAGCCGAACTGGCAATTCCGACACCGGATCATTATTATCCACTGATTTACACCCTTGCTCTCCAGGATAAAAACGAATCTGCTGTATTCTTTAATGATAATGCAGTCGGTGGTTCGTTGACTATGACATCAGTGAAATTCGGGTAATGGAGGAAAGTGCATTTTGTTCGTTGTTTTCAGGTTTCAGGTTAGCTGGTTTGCGTCCGGAACCTGCAAACTTGAAACCTGAAAACCTTTAAACTTCAATGTGTGTGGCTTTTCCACCCCGTACAGGTCAAAAATTTGATTATTTGCCCAACTTTTACCATCTTTATTCGATTAAAGACAGATGACCTTCATTTCGCCGCAAAATCTTTTGGATTCTTTGGTCCATTCTCCGTTTTTTGAGGATCTGCCCAAAAACGTTGTCGAAGCCCTTTGCAAAAAACTAACAATTGTTGAGTTCGGTGCAAACTATGAGGTGATCAATAAAGGCGATGATGGAAATTCAATGTACATCATCCTGTCCGGTAAAGTCAAGATTCACGATCAACATTTAACGTTAACTGAATTATCGGCTGGTTCTGTTTTTGGCGAAATGGCTCTTATTGACAATAGCCCCCGCTCAATGTCTGTATCTACATTGACAGAATGTCAAATGGGTGTGTTGAGCCGCGAAGATTTCTATGATGTCATGAAAAATTATCCTGACATTTTCAAGTATCTCATCTCTACTCTTAGTAACAGACTTAGAAATCAAAATGAAGTATTGCTAAACCAATATCGTAAACGTGAAAATGAACTGACGGAATTAGTGAAAGCCCGGACAGAAGAATTGGAAAAGCGAAACAATGAACTTTCTGATGCTTTGGAAGAGGTGAGGCATTCGCAAGTAATGATCATTCGTCAGGCTAAACTTGCTTCTCTTGGAGAACTCATCTCAGACATTGCTCATGAGATTCAGAATCCACTTAACTTCGTAACTAATTTCTCCGAACTTTCTATCGAACTCATTGAAGAGTTGAAACATGCTAAAGGTTTTTCACCTGATGAAGAAGCATTGAAAGATCTCTCTCAGATCAGCGAAAAAATAAATCACCACGGAAAAAGAGCGGAAGCAATATTGAAAAGTATGCTTAAGCACCACCGAAACGAACGTCGTCACATGGAACAAGGCGATGTCAATTCGATTTGCGAAGAAGCTATAAAGGTTGCTATTTATTCAATTAAATCAAGAATCCCGGACTTTAAATTTGAGGTCGAAAAAGTTTTTGGAAAGAAAATTCCATTGATCGAATTGGTAAAACATGATATCTTCAGACTTGTAGTTAATTTACTCGACAATTCTTTCTACTCAACCAATGAAAGGCTTGAATATTCAATTGCAAACAAAATTGACTACACAGCGAAAATAAAGATAGAGACACAACTGGCAAATGACAAGATTAACCTCTATGTGACAGACAATGGACTAGGTGTTGATTCTAGTATACGTGAAAAAATATTTCAGCCTTTCTATACGACAAAACCGGCAGGTGATGGCACCGGATTAGGGCTTTCTTTAAGTTTTGATATTGTTACTGCTCATGGCGGAAAAATTGATTTTACTTCAGACAAAGAGAAGACGATTTTTCATGTAGAGTTGCCGATAAGTTCGGGCAAAAAATAAATAAATCTATTTATGCAAAAGATTTTTTTCATTGTTCTCCTGATTATTTCTCAAAAAGGGTTCTCTTCTGATTTTTTCTATTCACTTGCGAAGCCCGATTTTGATAGATCACTCCCTGTTGAATTGAAAGAGATTAGCGGACTCACAGATGTTAATGATTCGCAATTTGCTTGTGTTCAAGATGAGCATGGTATTTTGTATCTCTACAATATGCCATCATCATCAATTTCTAAGCGAATCAATTTTGGTCCACCGGGAGATTATGAAGGTCTTACTCGAGTTGGAAATGATTATTATGTTTTGCATAGTAACGGTGATCTGATAGAGTTGATAGATCCTTTTTCCGAAGGCAAGTTTTCATCCAAAACGTATAATCTGAAATTGCAATCGCCCAATAATGAAGGCTTGTGCTATGATCCAATAACTAATAGTTTGCTTATTGCGGCAAAATCAAAGGGAATAGAAAAGAATGAAAGATTGATTTATTCTTTCGACCTTAAAAAGAAAATTTGTTCAGAGATTCCATGGATGACCCTTCATCTTGATAAACTCAAGTCCGATGTCGGAAAGTTTGGTATCAAGCCAATTCAAAAAGTGAATAAGAATGGGAAAGTGGTCGAACTATTTAATTTTCGTCCTGCAAGTTTAGCTATACATCCGGAAAGCGGAGAAATTTATATAATTTCTGCTGCCGATTTTTTATTGATTGTATTAGATCGGAACTCAAAGGTTATGAATGCAGTCGAACTCAATGAATCGCTTTTTGAAAAAGCAGAAGGCATAACCTTTTTACCTGATTATTCTATGATCATCACCTCAGAAGGTGTCGATTTTCAGCCAAAGATCTTCAAGTTCGATTCGAAAGGCCGTTAATCAGGCTCCGTATTCTTTGAAGACTTTATTCAGCCTCTTTAGCATCAGCCCGAGCATAGCAGTTGCTATCATAAGCAAAACGAAATTTACCCAGAAGTAATTTGCCTTGTCGTCATACGTGTCCCACATTTTGCAAGGATTCCACTGAGTTTATTTCCAAGAGAAGTTGCAAGACTCCATCCACCCATCATCATCGCTGTGATTCGTGGAGGTGAAAGCTTTGATACAAGACTCAGTCCCATTGGACTTAAAAACAACTCGCCAATTGTAATAATGCCATAGGAAGAAATAAGCCACCAGGAACTTGATTTAACGTCTCCATCGCCACAGACATAAACTGCAGCAACCATTATCAGAGTTGACAGGCCGCTTACAAATAAGCCCAGGCATATTTTTTCAGGCGTAGAAGGTTCCTTTCGTTTACTTCTGAGAAAACTGAAAAAGGCAATGACCAACGGAGTAAGGGCAACAACAAAAAATGGATTTATACTCTGAAACAATTCTGTTGAAACTAATTTCTTTTCCTGGCCTTCTTGCAACATTGAAACATCATCATTTTTAAAGTATGCCGGATAGGTAAGGCCTTTCATTGGTTTACCTGCTTCATCTTTTACTTTTTGAAATTTCTCATTTAAAAGAAAAGTAGTGTCTTGTTTGTAAACAACTGTTTCATTCAGTTTTAATGCACTTGTCACCTTTTCAATACTTTTTGGGGTTTCTCTATTGGTATAATATTGCGCCCATGTTGTAAGTGCAGTACCGTTTTGTTTGAATACTGCCCAGAATATTACTACAACTGCGAAAATGGACAGTAGGGCTCCAAGCGGTTTCTTTTCTTTCTCTGATGCTCTGAAATATAGTGAAGCATAAAATGAAACTACAGGAATCGAACCTAATAAAAATGCATCTGTACTGTCACTGCCAAAAATGTTTCCGGGAATTAACCACCCAACGATACCAATTACAATTGCCGGTAATAAAACCTGATAAAGGACCTTGATCACAGGAGTGTCTTCTTTTGAAGCAGGCTTGATAATGTCAACATGCGCATAGTGTTTATTCCCAAGCATAAATACTCCAACGCCTATGAACATGCCAATTCCGGCTGCAGCAAAAGCTTCGGACCATCCATACGTGTTTCTTAAAAACGCTGCAAAGAAATTACAAATGAATGCACCAATGTTGATGCCCATATAGAATATATTGTATCCGCTATCCTTGAGAGGCTTGTAGGTTCCTTCGGAATATAAACTCCCCAGAATTGTCGTAATATTAGGTTTGAAAAATCCATTTCCCAAAACGATCAATACCATTGCAGTATAAAATGCAGGCATGCCGCTAATCGCCAAACATAAATACCCTAAGCCCATTAAACTTCCACCCAGAATTATTGACCTTCGATAACCAAGAAGCCGATCTGCTAATAAACCTCCGATAAATGGTGTCAGATAATTTAATGCTATAAAAGTTCCGAAAATATCTGCAGCATGCTCTCGATCAAAGTTCAATCCGCCTTTTTCAAAATCAGTCATGTATAGAACAAATATTCCGATCATCAAATAGTATCCGAATCGCTCCCACATTTCTGTCAGAAATAAATAAGGTAGTCCTTTTGGATGTTTTGAAAGTGCGCTCATAAATCTGGTTTGTGGGGTCAAAGTAGGATTAATTCGTTGTTTGAGCAAATAAAAATGTCTGTTTTAACAGTAATATATATGGCTGGAATCCATAAAAAATTCTATTTTTACTTCAACTATTCTAAGCACATTATGAAAAAATATCTACTCACTACATTTGCAGTCCTGATCGTTTCACTTTCGTATTCGCAAAGGAATCGTGCGAAACTTTCTCCTTTTGCGAAGTTGTTTTTGATGGAATCAAAAAAGTATGGAGACAATTTCATTCCTCAAACAAAGTTTGTATATAAAAAGATCGGAAGTAAAATCTATGTGAGCTCGTTGGTAAAAGTAAACTCTTCCTTTGATGAAAGTGCACTACTTTCACTTGGTGTTTTTACCGGAACAAAAGCCGGTTTGATAAGAACTGTTCAGATTCCTGTTGAAAATTTTGAAGCCTTCACCCTTGTTCCGGGAATTGATTACATTCAAGTTGATGAACCGGTATTTCCAACGTTGGATAATGCAAGGATTGATACAAGAGTAGATTCAGTTCACAACGGTTACTCTCTGCCAATGCCTTATAATGGTGATGGAGTAGTAATGGGCATTGTTGATGTAGGATTTGATTTTTATCACCCAACTTTTTTTGATACAACAGGTGTAAATTACAGAATTAGAAAAGTATGGATGCAAAAAGATAACACAGGCAGTGCACCTATAGGTTATTCTTATGGTACAGAGGAAACTGATTCAGTTGACCTTTGGAATATAGGTACAGATGCAATAAATGCGACACATGGAACTCATGTTGCCGGTATTGCAGCTGGCTCAGGATTTCGAAGCCCTACTGGCAATAAAAAGTTCAGAGGAATCGGTTACAAAACAGATTTAGTAATGGTAGGTATCACCCCAACAAAGGACCAGTGGATCAATACAGGTGTGTCGGATATGATCGACGGCATTCAATACATCTTTGATTATGCAACTTCTGTAAGTAAACCTGCAGTTGTAAATCTGAGTTGGGGAAGTCCATTGGGGCCACATGATGGAACAGGATTGTTTAGTCAGGCACTTGATAATCTTACAGGCCCCGGAAGAATTTTCGTCTGCTCTGCAGGTAATAATGGTGAAGATTCCATTCATATTCAAAAAACATTTACAGCCTCTGATACAATTGTTCAGACATTCCTGAGCATTGCGGAAAGTCCGGAAGGTCAAAAAACCTGGATCGATATCTGGGGCGATTCAGCGAAAACATTTTGTGTAGACGTTTCATTATATAACAATGGAATCGTTTCTTCAACAGGAACAATTTGTCTGGCAGATAGTATTTATGATTTTTCTTTACTCGATACAAATAATGATACATGTTTTATAAGCGTTGTCACTACTGCCAGTGAATTCAATAATAAACCACGAATTTTTATCGATTTTGATAATCACGCTACGGATTCAATTCTTATCTCAATTACAGGGACAGATGGAACTGTGAATATGTGGAATAGCTTCGTTTCAAATACATCAGGTTATTATGGGGCTTTCAGAAATTATAATAAGCCTGGTGTTGTAGTAGGAAATAATGATCTTACCGTTTCCGATATTGCAAGCTCAATTTCTGCTATTAGTGTTGGTGCTTATGCTTCTAAAGTGCAATGGACCAATATCAGTTTGCAGTCGTATACTTATGCAAGTTATGTTGCAAAAGGTGCACTTGTTCCTTTTTCCAGTCATGGACCGACTTCTGACGGTAGAATAAAGCCGGATATAACAGGTCCAGGCCTTACTGTTGGTTCTTCTATAAGTTCTTATGATAGTTCATTTATGTCTACGGGCGACAGTTATTTATTTGTGATCAATAAATATCATGACACAAGTAATAATCATGATTATCCATATGGAATGCTTAGTGGTACTTCTATGTCATCACCTGCTGTTTCAGGTATCACTTCACTTTTATTGCAAGTGAAACCCGATCTGTCTCCACAAGATGTAAAAGATATTTTTACTTTAACAGCTATCAAAGATGGTTTTACTGGAACTATTCCAACAGGAGGAAATAATACGTGGGGGAACGGGAAGGTCAATGCAATTGGTTCAGTGATGCGTGCATTGCAATTGGTGACAAATGTAAATACGATATCGAATTCGGGAATTGATTGCCGTGTTTTCCCTAATCCCAGTGCGGGAATTTTTACCGTTGACTATTATGGCAAGAGTGAAAACGAATTAGTATTTGAATGCTTCGATCTTACCGGCAAACAGATTTCATTTGAGAAACATACAATTACAGCGGGATATTATTCAAATCAATTTGATTGGTCCGGTCTGGCGAATGGTGTTTATTATCTTCAAATCACAGGAAAAGAAGGACGTGCAATTGTAAAAATGATCATTTCTCACTAATTGGAATTGAAGTGTAAGAAAGTGCAGGGATTTTATTCATTTTGCTTTTGATAGAGAGTACATTGCTATTTCATACAAATGCATAAGTTGAAAAATAACGCACATTTTTTAGTAGTATTTGGTTGTCTGCTTGTTCTAAGTAAGTTGAGTTTCGGGCAAACGATCAATACTTCTTCCTTTTCTCCTTCGCAAGATTCATTGAGAGGCAAACTTCTTTTTGTCACTGAATGTCATGAGGTGAGATCAAATTTACCGGAATATTTGGCTGTAATAAATCATATGACTGCTAAATTCGGAAATGCTGATACACTGAATGTTTTTATTGAAGCACCCTTCACAATGACTTATTTCATTAATCAATATCTCGAAGGGAAGAATCGTTTGTTGATTGATTCCATTTTGAGTAATGATCCATATAAGATAGAATTCTATTTTTCAATTCGTAAGCTGAAGAAAAATATCCGGTTTATAGGAGCGGACTTCGAATATGATCAAGGGAATCGCGGTGGCAGGTTGGAATCTTTTAAACTTTATTTTGATGATCTGAAAAATGTATTCAGCGCGGCTAAAATAGACCTCAGTGTTATCAAGTCGTTTATTTATGGTATCAGAGTGCAAGGATTGGAGGAAGCGGATTTTTATACATTCAAAAAATATATTCAAAAGTTAGGGATCAATCAATCAGATCTAGTTTTGAAAAGTAAATTGAAAGAAGCAAATTTTGTTCTCGCTGCATTGCAAAATAATGATAAAAATGATGTCCGAGATAAGGCCTATTACAGCAGAATGCTTGAATTGATCAATTCCGGAATTACCGTGCACGCAAACTCGAACCTTATGATCTTTGGTAGTGCACATGGAAATCCTTATCATGAAAAGTGTTTGTATTCTAAGTTGAATTGTTCGGATGATTCACCTTTTAAGAATAAGGTAGAAATTTTTGCAAACGTTTATCTTGAATGCCTTTCTTATGGAAGTTATAATGAAAAAAGTATTGTGTTAGAAACAGTAGGCTTATATTTTGGATCGAAGGAGGATAAACAAATTCTGGAACTTATTCGTTCGCATTACAAACCTGAAACAGTGAATAGTCTGAATGTATATAAGAATACTGTTAGTTCAAATTTGAAGGATGTGGATAAAGTGAATTATTGGGGAATACACTACAAGGTGAAATAACTTTCTTCCTTTATAAAAATGATTCAACTTCTTTGACTTGTCCGGCTAGCAGGTCGCCAAGAATATTTTCACCAACCCTTACTCTGAATAATCTTAGTGTGGGAAAACCAACAGCAGCTGTCATTTTTCTTACCTGCCGGTTCTTTCCTTCTGTAAGTGTTATTGAAACCCAACTGGTAGGCCCATGTCTGTCGTCTCTTATTTTCCTTGTGCGAGGAGGGAAGTCCGGATTCTTTTCAAGTCGAAATGCTTTACATGGTAAAGTTTGGTATTTTACATCTCTTATGCCAATTTCAACTCCTGTTTTCAATAATTCAATTGCTGAATCTGTTATTAATCCATCTACTTGCGCATAGTATTCCTTCTCAACTTTTTTGCTGCGAACATTTTCGCTAACTTTTCCATCGGTAGTAAGAAGTAATAGCCCTTCACTGTCTTCATCAAGACGGCCAATGGCCATAATGCCTTCCGGAAATTCACTCAATTCTCCAAGCAACTTCTTCTTTTTTAAATTGCAAGTGAACTGACTTAGATACCCAAATGGTTTGTGAATAATATAATGTTTGTGTTCGGACATTTTCTCGCAGGTACTTATTTGCCAGGCAAATAAATATGGGCTGCAAGGTATGCTTTTATTCTTTAAGTATGCCTGCGTGTGAGGAAGGCATTTTATAATATTTTGTTTTATTTTATGATCGATATTATTTCCTTTTTTTTCAGTTCATTATTTTGGTAAATAAATAGGAAGTATATTCCTTGTTGTAATCCAACTGTATGAAGTACTGTTTTTCCGATTTCATTTGAGACTGGAACCGATATTTTATTTCCTAAATTCGAGTAAAGATAAATTTCATAATTTTCATTGCTTTCATATTCGATCGTTAGCTGATCAATTGTGGGGTTTGGATAAATATTAAATACTTCTTTGGTTTCATTCAAAATTGATTTAGTAGCAGGATAAGAAAATTTACCATCATAGTCAGTTTGTTTCAAACGATAATAGCTGATTGCTGAATATGTGTCTTCATCAATGGTCGTGTAGTTATTCGTATTAGTTGAATTCCCGGATCCCGGAATTGTTTTCAGAACAGTCCAGTCATAACCGTTTTTAGATCTTTCAATTGAAAAATAATCATTGTTGGTCTCTGAAGCTGTACTCCATTTGATATTTATTTTGTTCTCATTTTTTGCCAGATCAAAATTCAGAAGTTCGATTGGAAGACTTGTTCCCGGATCATTTACACCAAAACCAAATGCATGTCCACCGCCACCACCACCCCCGCCACCACTACCATGGCAATTTGGTATTGTCGAAGGACAGCAACCTTGATTTAGTGTACCTGAATAAGGGGCGCCTTTGTTGTCTGAGTTCATTTGGACATCGATGTTTGTTAATTGTGGTGAATTCGAAAGTGGTATCAGATCAAAACAGAACTGATACTCCAAACAGGAATTAGGTGTTCCATCGAAATCTCCGATTCCTGTATTTAATGAATCAACGAAATCGTATGTGATCTTATTTCCACTGATCGTAGAGATCCAATAGCCCGCTGTATATCTTCCGGGAATACTATCAGGACATTGTATATTTGAATATCCATTGACATCGAAATCAAACAAAAATTTCGATATCGCTTCTACTCCTGTGAGATTTCTGAAAAATGTTGAAATGCACATTGTCCCGGCAGTAAACAGTGGAGACAATGTCATTGGATCGGTTTGGACAACATTGTTGAAGAACACTTGATAATATGGTTTCGCAGGATTGAAAAAAGGAATTGCACATCCGGAAGGATCGAATTCAAGTGCTCCCTGAGTATTTGGAATATTAATTATCGTGCTTGCTGTATCGGCGCCTATTGCAATGTCGAAAGAAATAGTAGATGCTGCATCTATCCAGAAGTAGTATGTAGTAGCATTAGACACAGTAAAATAGAAATTTGAACTGCCGGCTGACTGATTTGCACTATAAGTAGGAGTGCTGTTGCAATTTGTTTTAGCAAGCGTTGCCCGATATGGTCCTGTTGCACTGACAACTGTAAGAAAAAGTTTGGTAGTTGTGATTGGAACATTTATCTGATAAACGATATCTTCTCCTGCAATATTGTACAATGCAGGTGCATCATCAATCATAGCCAGATTGGATTGATTGCTTAAGTATACATCGGGACAAATATTGAGTACATAGGGTGATGAGCAATTTGTTTGGGAAAAAAGTTCATGGGAGAACAGAAGTGCAATAACAACGGGGAGGAGTTGCTTATTCATTGGAATAAGGATTAGTAAAAGTGAGAGAACTCGAAATCTTATTTGAAAGTATCCGTTTGGTTAATACCAATTTATTTAATTTGACCAATCTTATAAAATGTTAAGTGAATTGGTAAAATTCAGATGCGAATAAGAAATTGTAATTTCTCATTTACTTTAATCAAAAGTTACATTTTCCTGAAAGTATTCTGAAAGTAAGAAAAACAAAAAAAACAGCACGACTCATTAAAATACCTCTGCTGGCATTACCCGCACATTCCGGATTTCATATTGATGTTTATTGAAAACTAATAACTATTCACTAATAACTATGGACAAGTTATTTCTGAAACAGATAGTTTAATTATTTACCATTTGTTTGTTGGTTTTAATTATGAAAGAATTCTGGTTGTCAATAGAAGATAGACAATAAATACAAACAATACGGCACCGCCCCAGTATTTTATAGAATGCTTTCGGTAATGTTCTTTCAGTTTTGACATGATTTTTCACTGTTTATTATTAGTTCACTTTCCTGGCTCCTGAGTTGGAATACTCTTTGGTGGTGCACTTTTTAATGGAGGTGTTGATGGAGCCGGTTGTTTTTTTCCAGGTTTTGGGGTACTAGGAGTTGGCTTAGGGTCTTTCTGTACAGGTTGAGGTTGTTTTATTTCAGTGCCCGATTTGATGGGTTCCTTAGATTTAATCTCAGGTGACTTTATATCTTTTGTTTCCGGGTTTTTCAAATGTGGATATTGGTTCTGATTGTTTCGTATGTATTCTTCGTGTGTAACTTTTCTGGCAGGATTGGTTTTAAGATAATTCTCACGATCAACTCCTGATTTTCCAAATTCGCGAAGTCTGTTTATACGTTCAGATAAATTCGTTTTAAAATCAGTGGGCAAGGTTTTTTCATTTGCTCTCATCCAGTTATTTACTTCAGCAGAATTTCTTGAAATGGTCCCACGAGGTCCATAGTAATATTGGTTAATATATGTATTCGTAAGGTGTGGATAGTGGTGGATGTGGTCATGATTATGAAAATGCCAGTTCACAAAATAATAGGATGGTGGACCAAGCCAAATAATGGAATTGTTCCAATAATAGAAGCCAGAGTGATACCAATAAGGATATGGATACCAGATTGGAGATTCATACCAAAAGGGATAACCACTCCAATAAGCATATGGTATATAAACATATTTCACTACTTCCTCCGGGTTAACGTTGCCGCATTCTTTTTCTGAGTATCCGTTGTCACGGGCAAATTCTTTAGAACTTTCTTTCATCTCCGAAGAAATTGCCGGGTCACTTTCCATTTCTTTTTTCCATGCTTCTTTTTCCTTTGTGTTTTGTTCTGCAGCCATTACTCCCCATTTATCCATTTCATTTTCCAGGAATTCAGGTTTAGTTTTATAAATGCTGCCCAAATGTATTGCCATATGGATATTATTGTTCAGCAACGTAAGCACTTCAGGTGTTTTCATTATTTCTTGAAAGGCAGTTTGTAAATCAGTTGGATAAGTCTTCACAAGATTCTTGAAACTTGTTTCGAAGTCTTTACTGATCTTATCTATTGACATGATCATGCCGTAGTGACTAACCGAATAATCTAAAGAATAGCCGCGAATTTCTTCAGGGTATTTCTTTAGTACATTCTCGATTTGTTTTTTGTCGCCTTTTGTTACTGCCAATTCATCTAAAAGACCGGGATATCTTGTCATGTTCCAAATATTTTCCTGATCGGCTTGTGAAAATTTCGAAATTTCTTTTCTGAAATTTTCCTGCGACTTTCCTGAATGTCTTTTAATTTTACCATTCCCTCCGATTGCGTACAAATTTTGAAAATATTGGTCCGTGTATTTTTAGGATACAAAGAGATTGAAGTAATATCTACGCTATCCTGTTCGACTAATTTCGACCATTCCTCATCGTGAGACTGTGCTTTGATATTCAAAACGAACATCATTCCAAATACGACCAATAAACTAATTACTTTTTTCATATTTATTCTATTATTTATTATCAGTACGAAGGTATAAAAAATAAACCTGTTTAGGAATCTCTGCCATTGTATGTTATTGATAGAGGACGAATGGTGCCATGAGTAGAGAATTTTCAGACTTTCAAGTCTAATACATCGACCTATTTTCTTTTTTCATTGTTTTATAGGAGAAATGTCAGTAACAACTTAAGATATATATCATCCGGAGCTATGTAGGGAATGAATACTTTTGGGTAATATTCAGTACTTTTGGAGAAGAATCGATATCTTAAAGAAAGTCGGTGATTTTCACTTAATTCTTGTGTTTAGATGGACTATAAAGATTATTACAAAATACTTGGCATTTCAAAAAGTGCAACTCAGGATGAGGTAAAAAGGCATTCCGAAAATTGGCAATAAAATATCACCCTGATAAGAATTCCGGTGATAGGAAAGCTGAAGAGAAATTCAAAGAGATAAATGAAGCTAATGAGGTTTTAAGTGATGTTGAAAAACGCAAGAAGTACGATGAACTAGGTGAAAATTGGAACTCTTATCAGCAACATGGAGGTGAAGGCAATTTTGATTGGAGCAAATGGTCTTCCCAGGGTCAGCAAAGACAAAGCCGAAATCAAAACGAGGATTATTTTGGCAGTGGAGGAAATTTCTCGGACTTTTTTGAATCTATTTTTGGAGGTAGAGGTGGTGACGGCCGTGGGCCGGGACAACGGTCAGTTAGACCAATGAAAGGCCAGGATTTACAAGCTGAAATGGAACTGACGCTTGAAGATTCTTACGATGGAGTAACAAAGCAAATTGTCCTCAATGGTCAGAAAATAAATATGAACTTAAAACCGGGAATCTATGATGGAATGGTTTTAAGAATGAAAGGTAAAGGAGGACCGGGAAAAAACGGCGGAGAACCGGGCGATCTTCACATTACATTTAAACTGACAAAGCATTTGCAATACGATGTAAAGGGAAATGATCTTTATTTCGAAGAACCACTTGAACTTTACACGGCTGTGCTTGGTGGAAAACTTGAAATAAAAATCTTTAATAAGACTTTAAAGATTCCTATTCCTGCCGGTACAGATAGCGGAAAAACTTTTCGCCTGAATGGACTTGGTATGCCTTTTTATGGAAAGACTGATGTCCGTGGCGATGCTTATGTGAAAATGAAGGTCGTTGTTCCGAAAAATTTAAGTGAGGAAGAAAAAGAGTTATTTGAAAAATTGTCCACTTTTAATAAAACATAATTACTATGGCAAAGTTTAATGAGATAATTAATTCGCAAACGCCAACACTTGTTGATTTTTCAGCAGAGTGGTGCGGGCCATGTAAAATGATGGCACCCATTTTGGAAAACCTATCTAAGAAAATCGGCGACAAGGCAAGGATCCTCAAAGTTGATATTGATAAGAATCCTGCTGTAGCAAGTCATTATCAAATTCAAAGTGTTCCAACACTTTTATTATTTGTCGGCGGTGAGATCAAATGGCGACAGTCAGGAGTCGTAAATGAACAACAACTTGCTAATGTAATTGGTCAGTTTTCTTGATTAGTAATTGGTAATTAGTAAGTGGTGAGTAGCAAAGCGGTTTTTCATTTGATATTACTTTCAGTGATTAAACTTTGAGTAATTATAAGAAGAAAGACTTAGACTTTGAACTTTGAAAAATAAAAGAATAATCAGCTAAAAAATATGCTTCAATATACTTCTGCGGAATCCGCAATTAAACTAATACAAAGCAATGAGCGGGTTTTTATCCATGGCGGCGCAGCAACTCCACGATTATTTGTTGAAGCATTGACCAATAGACATAGCGAATTGCGTAATGTTGAGATCGTTCATATACATACCGAAGGCGAAGCTACATATGCTAAGCCTGAATATAAGGATTCGTTTTTTGTCAACAGTTTTTTTATTGGTGGTAATTTGCGGTCTTATGTGGATAGCGTCAACGTGCAATATGTCCCTGTTTTTCTAAGTGAGATTCCTGCATTATTCAGGAAAGGTGTCATGCCTCTTGATACAGCACTTATCCAGGTTTCTATGCCAGATCAACATGGATTTTGTTCACTCGGACCGTCAGTTGATATTGCAAAAGCAGCCACGGATGTTGCGAAAAAAATAATCGCCCTGGTCAATCCGAATATGCCCAGATCACATGGCGATGGTCAGATTCATGTCAGTCATTTTTCAGCAGTTACTTATTGTGAAGAACCAATTTACGAATTGCTTCAATCTGATGCCACTGATATTGAATTGGCCATCGGAAAAAATATTGCAGGTATTATTGAAAATGGGGCGACGTTGCAAATGGGTATTGGTGGTATTCCAAATGCAGTTTTGAAATGTCTCGGAAATCATAAAGATCTGGGGATTCATACTGAAATGTTTTCAGATGGAATTTTACCATTAGTAGAAAAGGGAATTATCAATGGTAGAATGAAAAAGCGACATCCTGGAAAAATTGTTAGTGCTTTTGCTATGGGAACCAGAAAGCTGTATGATTTTATCAACGATAATCCAATGGTAGCTATGCTGGATGTTGCTTATGTAAATGACACTGCTGTCATTAGAAAAAATGATAAGATGACAGCAATTAACAGTGCTGTTGAAATTGATCTGAGTGGTCAGGTTTGTTCTGATTCTATTGGAAGTCGCATCATAAGTGGCGTTGGTGGTCAGATGGATTTTATTCGCGGGGCTTCACTGAGTAAAGGTGGCAAGCCTATCATTGCCATTGCATCTGCAACTGCAAAAGGTGTTTCGAAAATTGTACCTATCCTTAAACCCGGTGCCGGTGTAGTTACTACTCGTGCCCATGTACATTTTGTGGTTACTGAATTTGGCGTGGCTGACCTGTATGGTAAGAATATAGCGCAACGAGCAAAGTCTCTTATTTCAATTGCACACCCCGATCATCGTGAAGAGCTGGAGCGAAATGCTCATGAGTTTTATGGCTGATACTGCTATTTCATAGCGGAATTGAGCAAATTGATGGTTTTTTCCGTACTTTTGTTGTTCAATTATTTCTGATGCGAGTCATGCAGAGGTTTGATTTATTTCATTCCTTGTTGTATGCAACAAGATTAAGTTTGATTAATGAATAATTCACCAAATATTGAGCCTGATAAGGAAGTGCCGGAATTGAAAGAAGGTTTTTTCGACTTGCTTCCAAAAGGACTTATTGAATTTCTGAATGAAGCAGGAGAGATCGCAAGATTTGCCGGTAAGTTTTTCAAACAAGTTTTGCGACCGCCATATGAATTTAAAGAAGTTTTAAAGCAGGCTTTCGAAATCGGTTATCGGTCACTTTCTCTGGTTTCAATTACTTCATTTATTATTGGTCTTGTCCTTACGCTTCAGTCAAGACCTACTCTTGTTGAATTTGGTGCAGAAGCCTGGTTACCATCAATGGTTGGAATAAGTATCATCAGAGAACTTGGCCCGGTTGTGATCGCTCTGATCTGTGCCGGAAAGATCGGTTCCAGTATTGGTGCCGAACTTGGTTCAATGAAAGTAACAGAGCAGATTGATGCAATGGAAGTAAGCGGTACAAATCCATTCAAGTACATAGTCGTTACCCGGATACTGAGTACGACATTGACGATTCCTATCCTCATCATTATTGGTGATGCTGTTGCTTTGTATGGTTCTTATCTCGCAGTGAATATCCGAGGATCAGTGAGTTTTACACTCTTCTTTAAACAAGTTTTTGATAGTCTTGAATTCAGCGATGTTGTTCCTGCTTTTATCAAGACTTTCTTTTTTGGTTTTGCAATAGGTTTGATTGGTTGTTATAAAGGATACAATTCAAAAAAAGGGACAGAAGGTGTTGGCAGATCTGCAAATTCTGCTGTCGTCATTGGTTCTCTGCTTGTATTCATTATTGATTTGATCGCTGTACAGATCACTGAATTCTTTGGTTTCTTATGATATTCAGATCTGCAGATATGAAAAATGGACCAGCCGTAGAATACGGCGAACCGGTAATTGAAATTGCAGGGGTTTACAAATCATTTGGGAACAATCATGTTCTGAAAGATTTCAATCTCACTATCAATCGTGGAGAAAATGTTGTCGTACTTGGCAAATCAGGATGTGGAAAATCAGTGTTGATCAAATGTATCATTGGACTACTTTCTTATGATGCCGGTTCTATAAAGGTGTTCGGTAACGAAATTTCGCAACTCCCTATTGCTGAACTTGATGAATTACGTGCCAGAATTGGTTTTGTATTTCAAAGTAGCGCACTGTATGATAGCATGACTGTAAGGGAAAACCTTGAATTTCCTTTAAGAAGACATGGTAAACATAAAAGCAAATCTGAAGTACAAGGACTTGTAGAAGAAACATTAAAAGACGTGGGCTTATTGGATGCAATAAATTTAATGCCTTCGGAACTTTCAGGTGGAATGAGAAAGCGAATTGGTCTTGCCCGTTCATTGATACTGCATCCTGAGATCATGCTCTATGATGAACCCACCACCGGCCTTGATCCGATAACCTCCGGTGAAATAATAAATCTAATGTTAAACGTTCAGAAAAAATACAATACAACTTCGATCACGATTTCACACGATATGCATTGCGCAAAAATTACCGGAAATCGTCTCGCAATTATTGTGAATGGAACCAATTACTCTGACGGGACATTCGAAGAACTTAGCATAATTGATGATCCACAAACACATCCATTTTTTGAATAACTTTGACAAACAATGAATAAAGAAATATCACGTAATGTCCGTTTAGGTGCTTTCGTAATTGCAGGAGCACTATTATTAATTATCGGATTATATTCTATTGGGAAAAGCAAAAATATGTTTGGAAAAACCTTTTCGCTTTCATGTGAATTCACTGATGTAAGTGGCCTTTCAGTCGGAAATAATGTTCGATATTCGGGAATTGATGTTGGAATCGTCGATGAAATAGAATTTACAAATGATTCTTCCATTAAAGTTGTAATGGAGATCGATGAAAAGTTTATAAAATTTATCAGAAGTAATTCAATTGCAGCTATAGGAACCGATGGACTAATGGGAAATAAGTTGGTTAACATTACTCCCGGAACGTTTGATGCTCCTTTGGTTGAAGACAATAGTAAAATCCTTTCCATGAAAATTGTGAATACAGAAGAAATGCTGCGAACGCTTGATATGACGAACAGAAATATTTTAGTAATTACCGGAAATCTTAAAGAGATCACAGATAATATCAATAGAAGCCGTGGAACTTTGTATACTGTACTGATGGATACATCGCTGGCACGTAGCGTTGAACATACACTTGTCAATATTCAGTATGTAAGTGATAATCTTGTTGAGACGTCTCAGCAATTAACCGATATTACAAAGGAAGCGGGTTCAGGCAAAGGGGTGTTAGGGACGATGCTGAATGATACGACGATGTCTAATGAACTTCGAAATGCAATTTCAAATGTTAAAGAAGGTAGCGAGAAGTTTTCCAAAATGTCTGCGGATATGTCTGAGATCGTTGATCAGATAAATTCAGGAAAAGGAATTGTAAACGGTCTCATCAAAGATACTGCTATGGCAAATGATCTAAAGGTTAGCCTTTCAAATATTGAATCAGCTTCAAAGAAATTAGATGAGGATCTGGAAGCTGTACAACACAGCATTTTCTTTCGGTCTTATTTCAGAAAAACAAAAAATCAGCCGAAGTAAAATTAATCAATTGATATTTATTAATTGTTCTGGAGTGCTTGATGCATTTTGTTATCTATCTGATAGATGTCCGGATAAAAATTAACATTGTTTGTATCTGCTTCAATTGAATAATATCGGATATGAATTGGTATTTCCGGATAAATGGCAACTTTAATTCTTGATTTTATCTCCATGTACCTGTTTAGCGAATCAGTGTTGAAATTATACGTTGATGTTTCGCATAGTAATTGAGCAAAATTTTTCGCTTTGTCGAGACGAATACAGCCATGACTTAACCAACGATTCTCCTTACTGAAAAGAGTGCGCGAATTAGTGTCGTGGAGATAGATTGCATATGGATTGGAAAACATGAATTTCAAAACACCTAATGTGTTTTCTGTGCCATCCCTTTGCCTTAAACGGAAAGGAAAATATTTTTCTGAATATCGTTTCCAGTTAATGGTGGAAGGGTCAACAAGATTGTTTCTGCGGTCAAGTACTTCAAAGTTTTCAGATGTAAGGTAAGTTGTATCTTTTTTCAACTTCGGAAGTATCTCCTTTGTGGCAATAGTGTATGGGACATTCCAATACGGATAAATGAAAAAGTGACTAATTTTAGAATTAAAATTGGATGGGGTAGGTGTTCCCGGTTTACCGGTGATCACTTTCGAATATAATAACATTGAATCATTGCTATAGAATTTAAAAGTATTGGATGGTATATTTATTAAGATGTGTTTTGATTCACTTTGAATTGATTCCCATCTCCATCTTTCTATATTGGCATTTAATTGGTTTATTCTCTTTTTTAATGAGTCAATGGTATAGTAAATTTCGTTTAAAGTATCATTGAAATTCCTATCATTAATTGTAAATTTCGTTTCCTGTATTTCTTTTGAAATATTGCCAGCCTTTATTTCTCCAATTCTTTCAAGAAATATATTCAAGGTAATTCTAAGTCGCGAATATTGTTCATGTTTCGGTTCTTGCGATTGAAGCGATTGTAATATTAGGTTTGATTTCATTGCCATTTCAAGTAAATTAACAACTGTAGAGTCTTCAGAAGTTGCTTTCCATGTTTTTTGGAAGGTAAGTTGATCTTGTAAACCTTTCTTAAGATGGACACTTAGTTTAAAATATGCTGCAGTGAGTAAAATGTTGACTTCATAAATTCTTGTTATGTTGATACTGGAATCTGACTTATTATAGAAACTACTGATTTTTTGTAAAATGCTTTCTAAATAGTAGTCGCTTGTAACTAAACCATACAGCTCAGCATTATTAATGAACTTTAAAAGTGAATCTGCAGTGTTTGAAAGCGTTGTCCGATTCGTCCATACCGGTTGAAAATTGTTTTTAGTGAAAAAACCTGAGATCCAGGATCCTGTTACCAATGTATCTGAATCTATTATCAACAAACTGTCCTCCTTGAATTGATCTATTTGATTCCTTATGATTTGACTTACTTCTTCATTAACATTTTCGGTTTTTTCCGCTTTAATTTCCGGTGCTTTTTCATGGGATCGTTTGCAAGACGAGAACATTAAACCACAAATAATTAAAAATGCAGCGATAAATTTCATAAATCGTAAATTTCACTTAGAATTCACAAGTAAATTAATAAAAAAAGTGTTTGTTATGAATAGAATCATTAGTTACTTTGATTGAAGTCATATTTTTGTTACTTTTATTAATTGATCTTTAGGCAAATATATAAAAATGAGGTACTATTTGTCCTGTATAATTTTCTTTGTGTGTTCTGCTTTATTTGCTCAGGACCCTGTAAAAAGTTTAGTTGATAAATTAGCAGACTCTTATTTGGAAAATGGGAATGGTGCATTGGTAATTGGTGTTAAAACTAATGGAGTTAGTCGCATTTATTATTATGGAAAAAAAGCATCTGACAAAAATGTTCTTCCGGACAGTTCCGATATCTTTGAAATTGGAGGCATCACTGAAACTTTTACGAGCATTGTTTTGGCAGATAAAGCAATGAAAGGTGAAATGAGAATTGATGGCAGATTACAGGACTATCTGGATGCAAACGTACCGGCTGTAGTTTATCAGCCATTTATTTGTCAGCCTGTTGATCTTGGCGCCGATCCTGATTATAATTCCGGTGATGATTATTTGAGAGTAAAATTTAAGCCTATCATGTGTTTGCCGGATTCATCATATGAACCACAGCCAGTTCTTCTTTGTTATCTGGCTTCGCACACAAGCGGTATACCTGATCTGCCAAATAATCTGCACTCTAAAATTAGTGACCAGCCACTATCCAACTATTCAAAAGATGATCTCTATGCATTTTTAAAAGACTATCACATTGAAAACCCTATCGGCTTTGATTATAGGCACTCTCAATTAGGGATTGCTCTTTTGGGTCAGGCAATATCAGTGAGAATGCAAAAAGAGTATGAAACTATTTTAACTGAATGTATTCTTGATTCATTGGGAATGGGTTCAAGCACAATTTCTTTGTCGGATGAACAGAAGTTAAAATTGTTGCAGGGACATAACAAGAAAGGGGTTAAGGCAGCAGCTTCTTCTTTTAAAGCATTTGCTCCTGTTCTTGGATTACATTCAACTCCGGAAGATATGATGAAATTTCTATCAGCGAATATTTCAATCTCAAAGGATCATATTTCTAATGTTCTTGATTATACTCATAATCCACGTTTGAAAGCCAAAGCAAATGATGATACAGAGATTGCTTTGGGATGGAAGATCAATTCTGTTAATGATCAGGGAATGAAAATGGTTTGGCAAAGCGGTATGACAAATGGATTTGCTGCTTTCGTTGGCTTTGTTGAAACAAGCCATTTTGGAGTATTTGTACTTTCTTCAAAAGCGAAAAGTACAGATATTCTTGGAAGAGAACTAATCAAACAGATAGTGGCAAATTCGAATTGAATAAATTATAATTTAGTATTAACAGGTATTAATTTCTAAACAATGGAAAAGTTACTAGCAACCGGTTCAGCTTATCTTTTAAAGCCCGGCAGAGATCAATTATGTAATGAGGTAAGTCAATGGAAATCCGAATTAGAATTTTATACTACGGAATTGTCCTTTTTTGAAAAACTTTTGGATAAGAATAACCATGTAATAATTAACCCCGGTGATTACAAGGAAATGGAACAAGAATTTACAGAAGTTAATGGGCGCAAACGAAATCAACTAATACAATTGTTGAATGAAGTAACCAATCACGAGAAAAAAATATTGCAGGTAATTGAAAATGACGAAGCTTCTGATTTGGAAGAAAGCACTTTGTTCAGCCATCATGAATTGCAAAATCAAATTGTCCAATTTGTTAGTGATTATAAAATCATGAAACAAAGAATATTTTTAGTAGTAGAAAAAAATGTATTGTTGACCAAGAAGGCAAGGGAAACTGTAAGATCCGGGAAAGTGGTTTTTTAAAACTAATAACTAATAACGAAGGGCTATCGTAGGCAAATTATTTCCTGCGATAGCCCTTCGTTATTCTTCCCGATAGCTATCGGGATTAGTTATTCGTTATTCACTTTTGTTCGTTTGTTCATTCTTGAAATATCCCTTCACATAAGCAGTCAGTTGGTTTTCTGTTAAATAATCGGTTTTTGCTAATGTTATTTTTCCGGGGAAATGTTTATGTTTTTCTATCACATAATTTGCAAATTCATCATGGGCCGTAGACGGGCCAAATAATAAAACTTCGTCAAAAGGAGTAATGGCTTTGTGCAAATCGTTGAAGTAGGCATGTAGTTCATTCGTTTCCTTATTTAGCTTGTGAACTTCATTATTGGTTGTACGGTAATTCCCTAATTTAATGCCATCACCTGATTCACCCGGAATTTTTTGATGCTTGCTCAAATTTGAAAACACTTCTTCTACTTTCCCGTCTTGCATAACCAACTTGGCGGATGCATGATCCATCCAAACTCCTAATTGTTTGATTTGTTCTTTAGTTTTCATTTTGTGTTGTATTTGTATGTTACTCTAAATTATTGCTTTCATGGAATTCAGCTTTGATGCAAATCATGCAACTAGTTGATTGAAATCATGATTATTTACGTAATATATTTTGAACTTCGTTTGAGTATTAAAAAACTGATGAAATGAAAATTCTTTGTCCGGTAGATTTTTCCGAAGAAGGCATCAATGGGATGGAATATGCGTCTCGTTTGGCACAAAATCTAAACGCAACCTTAACCTTGGTTAATGTGCAAAAATTATCGATTGGTGAAGGTATGACCATGTTTGCCGGTGGAGAAAGAGAATCTCACAAATTGGCAAGCGAAGCGAGCGATTTACTGGCTGATTATTGTAATGATATCCGGCTTACTTTTAATGTCGAAGCAGATTACATAGTTATGACATCCATGAATACTGTTGAGAATTGTATCAATGATGTTGGCCATGAATACAACCTGATAGTAATTGGCACAAATGGCGTACAAGAGTTTTCATCTTTTTATCTGGGAACACATAGCTTTAGAGTTTCTAAGAATGCAAAAACACCTGTACTGATAGTACCTATTGATTCAACATTTAAACCAATGCTTGAGGTAGTTTATGCAACGGATTACGATATGAATGATAATCAATTGTTACAGCATTTGCAATTTGTAATAAAAAATTTCAAAGCCAGATTAAAATTAATACATGTCAGTGGTAAGGAAATTGCAGTTAGCGAAGAAGTGTTCAATTCGTTCAAACGCGAATTGGAGGACAAATTGAATGACAATCCAAGGATTTCTTTCAAACGTCTTGTTAGTGATCACATAATTGAAAAGCTGGAAGCAATAGTTGAAGGAAAGGATGTAGATATGTTAGTTGTTTGTTTTGAAAAACATTCTTTGCCTTACCGTTTAACACATCGAAACCTCATAAGGGAACTCACTTCTGATCCGAAGGTGCCTGTCCTTGTATTTCAGAAATAGATGTTAAAGGACTTTGGTTTGAGTTTTTAGTGATTGATCATATTGATTTCTATTTTTTATCTTGTGGCCGATAATATAATGGCCTGATGAAAATACTTTTGGTAGAGGATGAGCTTGAACTTTTGCACTCCATGAAAGATTACCTTTCAATGGAGGGTTTTGTTTGCGAGATTGCGCCCGATTATAGTACGGCCAGCCGGTTAATTGGTGCATACGAATATGATTGTATCGTGATTGATATCACACTACCGGATAGAAGTGGTTTATTACTGATTGAAGAAATTAAAAAAATCAATACTGAAACAGGTGTCATTATTGTTTCAGCGAAAAATTCGATTGATGACCGTGTATTTGGCCTTTCTCAAGGTTCCGACGACTATTTAACCAAGCCTTTTCACCTTTCTGAATTGAATGCACGACTAAAGGCGCTGATCAGAAGAAAATACTTTAAAGGTTCAGATGTTATTCATTGTGCATCTTTGATGATTGATTTATCAGCGAAAAAATTGTTTGTAAATAAGGTCGAAATTATATTGACACAAAAGGAGTATGAAATTCTTATCTATTTGATTTCGGGCAAAGAGAAGGTGTTTACCAAAGAAGCTATTGCTGAGCATTTATGGGGCGACAGTATCGATCAAGCCGATTCATTTGGGTTTATATATACTCATATCAAGAACCTAAGACGGAAAATTACTGATGCCGGGGGAGTTGATCCTATTGTGACTGTTTATGGATTGGGTTATAAAATTGTATGCCAATGAAATTGTTAAACAGAGTTACTTTTTACTATCTGATAATATCATTGCTGGTATTTTCATTTGGCGGTGTTTTCTTTTATTTAGTTTTTAGAAATGAGGTTTATGAGGAGTTAGACGAACAAATAAGAGATGAAAAGCGAAATCTTGAGCGAGCGTTGAGCGATAACGATTCATTGTACATGAATTTTAATGGGGTCAATTTGTTTATTGAAGCAATTTCAGTTGACAGCAAATTTAAAATGGAAAAGATGGATACTTTGATCTTTCATCCTGTAGAAGGAGAATTGAATTTCCGGCAATGGCGATTCCCTGTATCAAATGAGAATAGAATTTATGCTGTTACTATCCGTAAAGCACTCATTGATGTTGAAGACCTGGCAGAACAAATAGCTTATGCAATGTTTTATGCATACTTAGCTTTTATTGGCATTGCAGTATTGCTGAATTTTATTTTGCTCAAGCAGATCTTTAACCCATTTTATATGACGCTCGGGAAATTAAAAAAGTATTCGCTGAATGCTTTAGTTCCGCTACAGTTTTCAAAAAGTAACACAAAGGAATTTAATGAGTTGAATTCAGAACTAATGGAATTAAGCAATAGAATTATTTCTGATTATAAGAATATTAAAGAATTCAATCAAAATGCCTCCCATGAGATTCAAACGCCATTGGCTATTATAAAAAATAAACTCGAACTTTTAATTCAAAGTACTGATCTAAACGAAAACGATGCCCAATTGATCATTTCTTGTTATGAAGCTACACACCGTTTATCAAAGTTGGTTCAGTCTCTTCTTCTTTTAACTAAGATTGAAAATCATGAATTTGGAACATCAGAAGTGGTTGGCCTTTTTTCAATTTGTAGAAATTTGATAGAACAAATGAAAGAAGAGTTTGAGTTGAAAAATATAAAGATCGAATATAAAGAAATACATAATTTTACTTCTGTTATTCATCCCTTTCTTGCTGAAATTTTAATTAGAAATCTGCTTTCAAATGCATTGAAATTTACTGAGCAGGGTGGTGTCTTAAAAATAATTTCTACGAGTAACGAATTTTCTGTTTTTAACACCGGGAAACCTTTTCCATTTGAATCGGATATGATTTTCAAAAGATTTTTTTATGTCGGTAATTCTTCTGCTTCTCAAGGTATAGGTCTTTCATTGGTAAAAAAAATTGCAGAGGCCTTTAATCTCAAAGTCGCATATTCATATGTTGATGGATTTCACCATTTTGCAATAAAAAGATAGCTTCAAATTTGCTTCAAATTTGCCTGGTACTTTTGTCGAGTAACAACGAACCTGCAATTATAGATTGACGGTCGCGCAATTAAATCGAAGCCATGGGCAAATTAGTTTTAGTCGGTATCTTATGCTTTTTTACATTCAGTATTATTGCTGAGAACATATTGTCGACAGATCCACCGCAAATTATTGCAAGTAAATTTAAAAATCTCTATCCGAATGCTTCTGCTATACAATGGGAAATAGAGAAAGAAAACTTTGAAGCTGAATTTACTGTTGCCGGTAAGGAAATTGAAGCCTTGTTTTCTCCTTCCGGTGAGCTCATTTCAGAAGATAAAGAAATAGTGGTTGAGGAACTGCCAGGTAAAGTTATGAGTACATATAAAAAAAATTATTCAGCATTTAAAATTACTCAGGCCTATTCCCTTAAATCAACGGAGTCAGTCCAATATAAACTGATAGCTGCATCTTCGCATGAGCGTATCCATCTTTGGATCGATGATTCAGGAAGCATTGTTTCAAAAAAGACATTTACTGCGGAAAAGAAGAAAATGCTGAAAGGGTCTACTTCCGGTGGCTTATCTTCAATTCTTGCTAAATGGGAATTACCAACAATACTAAAAGAAATAAGTGGTATAGCCATGATTGACCAAAATAGAGTTGCTTGTGTTCAGGACGAAATGGGAATTGTGTTTATTTATGATTTGAATAAAAAGGTAATAGTTGATTCAATTGGTTTTGGTAGTCCCGGTGACTATGAAGGAATAGCTATTGCTGGAAATGATATCTATGTTCTTCGAAGCGATGGTCAGCTTACATGTATTGAAAACTATTCAAAGTTGCCGAAGATCTCGAATTATATGCTAAGACTTTCTCAAAGTTCACAGAATTTTGAAGGGCTGTGTTTTGATGCAAAATTGAACAGGTTGCTTATTGCTCCGCGAGTATTTGATAGCGCCGACCGAAATGTAAAAAATGTTTATGGCTTCGAATTGGATTCAAAAAAATTTTCTATAAGTCCCGTTTTAAGTTTAAAAATGAATGATGTAATTTATAATTCAATCGTCTCAAAAAAGAAGTATTGATCCCTTCAGGTATCATGGTGCATCCAACAAATGGACAGATCTATCTGACAGATGCAAGAAATAAATATGTTTTAATAGCCGATCAACATGGTAAGCCCATCAAGGTTGTTCGTTTAGATGCCACTGTTTTTGCAAAAACTGAAGGAATTGCCATGGATATGGATGGCATGTTTTACCTTTCGAATGAAGGAAAAACCGGCCCTGCAACTATTGTTAAAGTATCTCCCGATAAATTGAATTAGTTGCAACGTATAGTGAGATTACGTAATTACCCGTCTTTAAAATAAGCTGAAATGAGAGTACAATTTATTCTGATGTCTATATTATTTTGCCAAACGTCTTATTCGCAAAGTAAAAAAGATGTTATAAAGGACAAGATCAAGTCTATAAAGGTTGTAACGACTGTTTATAAAAACGAAATCCAAACCCAAATTCCGGAGATCTTTGAACGCTATGCTCCTAATGGCGATGTTATTGAAAAAATTGAGTATGATAAAGAGGGAAAAGTGAAGTCGCACGAAGCTTTTGTTTATAATAAGAAAGGTGATGTTGCGGAGGAGCTAATATATGATGAAACGGCAAACTTGAAAAAGAAGAAGATCTCGACTTATGCTTCTGATGGTGTAAAGACAGAAGAGAACAGATTTGATGGGACCGGTAAATTATTGGAGCGGGAAACCTATACTTATAATGCTAATGGCGATAGAACTATTGAATTAACTTTTAATATAAAAGGGGAATTGATAAAGAAGGCATTTATTCTATATGATAAAAAGGGTCTTAAGACTGAAAAGAAAACAATGGACCCTAAAGATAAGTTGCTAGAGGTGAAAAAATATACGTATGAATTTTGATGCTTTTACATTGATAAGTGAAAGGAATTTGTGATATATAATAAAATTATGGGTTGATTGACGAATGATTGTCATAGTTTAAGTCGTTTTGTACTCTGAGTTTCTTAAAGTTTGTTAAGAAGTAGCGCTATTGGTAAACAAAATATATCTTGCTACCAATAAATCCTTCACAAACTCATGATACAATCAATTCGCTCAGTGTTCACTGTGTTTATTATTGGATGCGCTCTCCAATTATCAGCAGCTGAAACAAAATTGCCGTCGAATTTCTTCTCTAAGAAATTACCGAACGGTCTCGAAGTTCTTGTTATAGAAGATGCTTCTGTACCTCTGGCAACAATAGAAATTTGCGTGCGTAACGGTAGTTACACAGAACCACCGGAATTCAACGGCCTCTCACATCTGTATGAGCATATGTTTTTTAAGGCCAACAAGGATTACCCTTCACAGGAACAATTTTTAGCTCGTGTAAAAGAATTAGGCGTTGTTTTTAATGGTACTACCTCAAATGAACGGGTAAATTATTACGTGACCTTAGGAAACTATAATCTGAAGCCGGGTATGGAGTTTATTAATTCTGCTATCCGTTACCCTTTGTTCAGTAAAGAAGAAATGAAAAAGGAAAACGTAGTTGTTGACGGCGAATTCCAGCGCAATTAATCAAATCCTGTTTTCTTTCTTGTTCAGGAACTTGGATATAAAATGTGGGGAGATCATTTTTGCAGAAAGAACCCAATTGGCGATCATTTTATCATACAGACCGCTACCCCGGAAAAAATGAAAGTGATCCAGAATAAATTCTATTTCCCCAATAATTCACTACTTTGTATTGCCGGAGATGTGAATCACGACGATGTATTTGCTCTGGCAGAAGGAATTTTTGGAAGCTGGCAGCCTACTACTACTGATCCGTTTAAAAGATGGCCAATTCCTGAAATGTATCCAATGGTCGGTCAAAATAACTTCATTGTGATCAATGAAAATGCAAAAGCGCCATTTATAGCTGCCGGTTTGCATGGACCTGATACAAGAAATGATCTCAAATCAACTTATGCAGCTGATGTCTTCTCTTTTATTTTAGGACAAACAAATTCTAAATTTCAGAAAGCTCTGGTAGAATCTGGTTTAGCATTTCAAATAAACGTTGGCTACCAAACATGCAAATATACCGGACCAATTCAGATCATCATGGTTCCTAATCCGGCGAAAATAAAAGAGTCTGTGAAAGTTTTACAAAGTCAAATGGATTTGTGGGATACTGATGATTATTTTACGGATGAACAACTTGAAACAGCAAAGAGTCAATTAGAAATCAGTGATGGCTTTGGGAAAGAAAAAACATCTGAATATATTCATACTATTACCTATTGGTGGTCGTCGGCAAGTGTTGATTATTACACGAACTATGTTGAAAATCTTAAAAAAGTAACTCGTCAGGATATTAAGGATTTTGTGAAAAAGTATATTAAGAATCAACCTTCAGCTTGGGGACTTTTAGTTAGTCCGGAAATGAAGGAGTCACTTAAAGTTGACGAAACAGTATTTGATCAAAAATAATCCATCATCCAAAAAGCTGAATTCAAAATGAAAAAACTAAACTATATAGTACTACTTCTCCTGGCTGCAACGACATTAACTTCGTCTGCACAGGATGAAATAAAAAAGCGCCCTATCAAAAAGCAGGATATGGGCGTAAAGGAGTTGATGATCGATGGAATAAAAGTGATCTACAAGCCTTCAACAAAAGATATTGTAAGCGTTGCCCTTTATGTGAAAGGTGGAACAGAGAATTACTCAAAGGAGCAGGAGGGAATCGAATCGTTAACGATGAATGTACTTTCTGAATCCGGTTCTCAAAAGTATCCTCATGATCAATTTCACTCTATGTTGGAAGGTATGGGAACAACTATTTCTGCAGGAAGTGGCCTTGATGCAAGTACTGTTTCTATGAACTGTCTGATCAGTAAATGGAATGAATCTTGGGATCTTTTTGCTGACATGATCATGCATCCCGCTTTTGATGAAAATACGTTCAAGAATAAAAAGGATGAAGCATTGAATGCTTTGAAGCAGACTGAAAGTGATCCTGATGCCCACATCGATGACCTTGTAAATATTGAAGTGTATAAGGGAACAAACTATAATAAAATGGTTTCAGGTACTGAAGGTTCTTTAACTAAGTTGTCAGTTGATGATCTTAAAAAGTATTATAGCTCACTTATCGCCAAGAATAAATTATTCGTAGTGATAGTGGGAAAGATGTCTGAAGATGATATCAAAGCAAAAGTAAGTATGCTGAAAAGGATTTCAGTGGGATCTTCATCAGTGGCAACTGTTGAAAAGCGACCTGATTTTGCTTCTTCATCGCTATTTAAAGAAGAACGCAAGTTAGCTACCAATTACATTAAAGGGATTATGGATTGTCCTGCTCCCGGCTCCGTAGATTATGTAGCTTATAAATTGGCAATTCAGATTCTTAGTGATCGTCTATTTGTGGAAATTCGCACAAAACGGAATCTTTCATATGCCCCATATTCTTATGTGGCAGGACATAAAAATCCATATAGCTGCATGTATGTTTCCACTACGGATCCGGCACAAGCAGTTCAAGTAATGACTGATGAGGTTAAGAAGATCCATAAAAATGGTTTCGATCCTAAGGAACTTGCGGATAAAAAGGAGCAATATCTTACTCGTTATTATATGAACCTTGAAACAAACAGCGCACTTGCAACTACTATTGGTGATAATGAGAATCTGAGTACATGGAAAAATGCTACAAAGGTACTGGATGAGGTTCAAAAATTGAAAGTTGAGGATATAAATACGGCATTCAATAAATATACTAAAGCAATTCGTTGGCTTTATCTGGGCGAAACAGCCGGTCTTGATGAAAGTATTTTTACGCAAAAATTGGATTAGGCTTATGTGAAAAATATGGTTTGTATAAATTTAATTAGAAAGGTCTCCGAAGTTCGGGGCCTTTTTTTATTTTTTTTGGTGTGCAAGGTGATTATGAAACAGAAACCAACATTACTCCTGTGAAAAGTATATAGATTCAACCGCTTTTGCCTTGCTCATTTCAGGTAACTTTATATCGGATTTGAGTAAAATTGGGGGGTCACTTTCGAATATTGAATTGAAGTAATAATTATGAAAAAAATCAGTAAAACAGCTGAAGATTTTGTTTCGCAAATGCGGACTTATTTTCAGGATAATTTGAATAAACGCCCTTATGCTAATGAAGAACCACTTCGATCGGAATTATTTACTTCCGGACAAATGGAAAAATACGGCAAAACACTTGCTGAAACACATCGGTTAAGCACTGAACGCGGAAAGGACCGTGTACTTCGCCGTCTTGCTGAAAACGAAAAAACACTTTTTGAAGTACAATCTTTACTAACCGATGAAGATAGCCTGGAAGCTCAGATCACTCCTGCAGGTGAATGGTTAGTCGATAATTTCTATTTGATCGAAGAGCAGATCCGGACTGCCAAAAGACATTTACCAAAAGGATATAGTGAAAATCTTCCAAAACTTGCAAACAAACGTGCTGCCGGTTTAACTCGTGTATATGATATCGCACTGCAGATAATTTCGCACAGTGATGGCCGAATTGATATCGACAGTTTAAGCAGTTTTGTTAAGTCATATCAAACTGTAAAGCATTTGAAGTTAGGAGAGCTTTGGGCTATTCCTATTATGTTGCGTCTGGCATTGATTGAAAATCTCCGTCGTGTATCCGCAAAAATTGCAATTGACAGAATCGATTTTAAGCTCGCAGATTATTGGGCGAAACGGTTAATTGAAACAGCAGAGAATGAACCTCGCGACTTGATCATTACCATAGCAGATTTAACGCGTTCAAAACCACCATTAGTAAGCTCTTTCATTGCTGAACTTACCCGTCAATTAAGTGGAAAAGGTCCGGGACTTGCTCTTGCTTTATCATGGATAGAACAAAGGCTTTCGGAAAGCGGACTTACCAGTATTGAGCTTATCTCCGCTGAAAATCAAAAGCAGGCTGCCGATCAGGTTTCGGTAAAGAATAGTATTGATAGTTTGCGTTTGCTGAGTGCAATGGACTGGCGCGATTTTGTAGAAGAGCATAGCGTTGTCGAAAATGTATTGCGTAAAGATCCTTCGGGCATTTATCCGAGAATGGATTTTACAACACGAGATCAATTCAGACATGTGGTTGAGCACGTAGCTCAAAAATCAAAATTGGCAGAAGAAGAAATTGCCCAAATAGTTCTTCGACTTGCAGAAGAAAGAGCGCAATCAAATTCCATTCATGACCGCCAGGCTCATGTTGGATTTTACCTGATAGGTAAAGGCCTAATGGAAACGAGAAAGGCAGCTAAAATCCCTCAGACGTTTTTCAATAACATGCGGTTTATGATGCGCCGACGTGCATTGTTCCTTTATCTGTCTGCATTTTTGTTTTGACATCCTTGCTTACTGCAGGAGTATTTTATTTTATAAGAAGTGAAGAATTAGGGAAAATAGTTTTAGCCGCAATCCTTGCACTTGCATTTATCAGTTTAGTCAGTTGGTGATTACGTTAGTCAATTTTTTAACAACGCTGATCGTTAAACCAAGACTATTGGCAAGAATGGATTTCTCTGAAGGGATTCCTGCTGAATTCAAAACATTGGTAATTATTCCATCAATGCTTACTAATTCAGATGATATTGATGAATTGGTAGAAGCTTTGGAAGTGCGATATCTGGCAAATCAAGATCCTAATTTGCAATTTGGATTATTAACTGATTTTACGGATGCAAATGCTGAAGTTCTTCCTCGTGATCAAAAAATGCTTGACCAAGTCCGTCGTGGTATCGATGAATTGAATGTGAAATACCGATATAATGAAAGTGAAATGTTCTTTCTCTTTCATCGCCCAAGAAGATGGAATAAGGATGAAAAGATCTGGATGGGTTATGAACGTAAACGCGGAAAGCTTGCAGAGTTAAATGCTATTCTTAGAGGAAATGGTTACGATCGTTTTTCATTTATAATCGGAAAAACAGATACACTTCTTGATATAAAATATGTTATTACACTTGATGCCGATACTCAGCTTCCCCGTGGTGCTGCTTGGAAACTGATTGCATCAATGGCTCATCCGCTTAACAGAGCATTTTACAATGAGAAGAAGCAAAGAGTAACTCAAGGGTATGGAATTTTGCAGCCAAGAGTTGCTGTTAGTTTGCCGGATATTACTGCATCTAATTTTGCAAAGTTACATGGCAATGAACCGGGAATTGACCCATACACAAGAGCTTCATCTGATGTTTATCAGGATCTTTTCTTTGAAGGTTCATTTATCGGAAAAGGAATTTATGACGTTGATATTTTTGAGAAAGCACTCGGTGGTAAATTTCCTGAGAATAGAATCCTTAGTCATGATCTGATCGAAGGTTGTTATACACGTTCAGGATTGATCAGTGATGTACAGCTTTTTGAAAAATATCCCAGTACCTATCGTGCCGATGTTAAACGAAGGACAAGATGGATTAGAGGTGATTGGCAGATCGCAGCTTATTTCACGCCATTTATTCCAAATCAAAATCATAAATGGAAAACGAATAGTTTATCTGCTCTTTCAAGATGGAAGATCTTTGATAATATAAGAAGAAGTCTTGTTCCAATTGCATTGACAATTTTTATGCTAACAGCTTGGATCGTTTTAAAACATCCATTCTTCTGGACTTTGGTAATTTCAAGTATAATTGTTTTCCCAATTGTTATTTCTTCAGTTTGGCAATTATTCAAACGTCAAAAGGATATAGTATTTACCCAACACATCATTTTATTCAGTCTTAATGCAAGTGGTGTTTTTGTTCAAATTGTTTTTACTCTTATTTGTTTGCCTTATGAAGCATTCTATACTTTTTTGGCTATTGTAAGGACAACTTGGAGAATGGTGGTTTCACATAAAAAACTTCTGGAGTGGAACCCTTCTGCTATTGAAGAAAGAACTAACCCTTCAGGGCTTACTGCTTCGTTTATTTCAATGTGGTTTGAACCTGTTCTTGCTTTGGGTACATTATGGTACATGTTTATAAATTTTCCAAACAGAGTTGCTGTAGCAATACCAATTCTTATTCTGTGGATTACATCACCATTTGTTACCTGGTGGATGAGTCGTCCACTCTCCAGAAAGTCTAGTTCGCTTTCTTTAAGTCAGATCGCTTATTTAAGAGTTCTTGCTCGAAAAACGTGGGGATTTTTTGAAAGATATGTTACTGAAGAGGACAATTGGCTTCCACCTGATAATTTTCAGGAGCGACCAACACCTGTTGTTGCTCACCGGACATCCCCAACAAACGTTGGATTGTATTTATTGTCAAACCTGACAGCTGTTGATTTTGGATACATGTCGGTGAGTCGGATGTTGAGCAGGACGCGGCATACATTTGATACATTAAATATTCTTCCGAAACATAACAATCATTTATATAACTGGTATGATACTGTTTCTCTTGATCCGTTAATGCCTAAATATATTTCTACAGTTGACAATGGAAACTTTGTCGGACACCTTATGACCTTAAAGCAAGGCTTCCTTGAAATTCTCGACCAAAAAACGTTTGATCAAAATATATTTATTGGAATCCGAGACACATTCATTGTGCTGTCAGAAAATCTCAACGATGAGGATAGAAATTCTTTGAGTAGTTTCGGAAGTAAAGTAAATCAGGCGTGTGAGTCATCATTTAGTTCCATTAATGATGCATTAATTAGTCTGAAAGATTTGTCGGCACAATTTGCCAGTGACTGCAACAAGATTCAGTTCCAGGCTTTCAGTCAGGCAGAATGGTGGAAAGGCATTTTAACAGACCAAATTGAAGGCATGTTTGAGAATATGGATGTTCTTAAACCATGGCTACTTTTGAGTTCTTGTCCTGATAAATTCAAGAACCTTATCCAGATTACAAACCCATCACTTAACGAGATCTCAAAGCTCTCTGTTTATTTACCAAGGGAAATTAAAATAAAAAGAGATGAGGCAACTTCTATCGAGGAAAATGAGTGGCTTGATTTACTTTTAAAGGCCTTAGAGGAGGCAGGTAGTCTTGCAGATACGCGAATTTCTATCATCGATGATCTGATTCACGAATGTGACGATTTATCGAACATAGAATGGGATTTCCTTTACGATAGATCTAAACATCTATTCACGATCGGATATAAGCCGGATGAATATCAACTGGATCCAAGCTACTATGATCTACTTGCCTCTGAAAGTCGCTTAGCAACTTTTGTAGGTATTGCCCAAGGAAAGCTTCCGGAAGAAAGTTGGTTTGCACTAGGTAGACTTGTTTCTAATCCCGGTAGAAAGCCTGTACTTCTTTCGTGGAGTGGTTCTATGTTTGAATATCTCATGCCTTTATTAGTTATGCCGAATTATGAAAACACACTTCTAGATAGAACTTATAAAACATCCGTTGCAAGACAAATTGAATATGGTAATCAGCGTGGAGTGCCTTGGGGAAATTCTGAATCAGGATATAATTTGACGGATATAAATTCCAATTACCAGTATCATGCATTCGGTACGCCCGGCCTTGGATTGAAAAGAGGATTGGGTGAAGAGCTAGTTGTTGCTCCTTATGCTACAGTGCTTGCGTTAATGGTGGAGCCTGAAAAGGCATTCAAAAATCTTGAAGTGATGACGACAGAAGGATTTGAGGGTGACTATGGATTTTATGAAGCAATTGATTATACACCTGCTCGTTTGCCTCGTGGTCAAAACAATGCTATCATCTATTCTTATATGGCCCATCATCAAGGAATGAGTTTGCTTTCATTGTCATATCTTTTGTTGAATCAGCCAATGCAAAGAAGATTTGAAGCTGAACCAAGATTCAAAGCCAGTCTGCTTCTTCTGCAGGAAAGAATTCCAAAGGCAACTTCTTATTATGCTCATACTGCCCCAACCACTGATAAGAATTTCGCAAAAGACGGTTCTGAAATTCGTGTTCTTCGAACTCCGAATACGCCTGTTCCTGAAGTGCAGCTTTTATCGAATGGAAAGTATCATGTCATGGTTACAAATTCCGGTGGCGGTTACAGTCGTTGGAAAGACCTTGCGGTTACAAGATGGCGTGAAGATACAACGTGTGATAATTGGGGGAATTTCTGTTACATAAGAGATCTGGATAACGATATGTTCTGGACTGCAACGTTTCAGCCCGGACTTAAGAAAGTGAAGAACTATGAAGTTGCATTTTCACAAAGTCGAGCAGACTTCAGAGGATCTGTAAATAGAATTGAAGCACATACGGAAATTGTAGTTTCACCGGAAGATGATATTGAAATGAGAAGAATGAATCTCTCCAATCATTCTGATCAAGTTCGCTCATTAGAAATTACGAGTTATGCTGAAGTGGTTCTTGCTTCTTCTGCTTCTGATGCAATGGCTCCGGCATACAGCAATCTTTTTGTGCAAACAGAAATACAAAATGAACATAATGCAATATTATGTTCACGCAGACCCCGTTCTGTAAATGAGCAGCCTCCTTGGATGTTCCATATGATGTGCGCCAGCGGTGTTCAGATCGAGCAAGTGTCATATGAGACAAGTCGCTTCAAATTTGTTGGTCGTGGAAATACAGGTGCTAATCCTCTTGCAATGCAAAAACCGGGACCTTTGTCAGGAAGCGAAGGATCTGTACTTGATCCTGTAGTTGCTATTCGATATAAGATCACACTAAAACCACGACAAACTGTTTCAATTGATTTCTTAATGGGAATCAGTGATAGTCGTAATACATGTCAGGCTCTCATTGAGAAATATCAAGACCATCATCATAAAGACAGGGTCTTTGAATTGGCTTGGACTCACAATCAAGTTGTGCTACGACATATCAATGCTTCTGAATCGGATACTCAATTGTATAGTCGACTTGCAGGTTCAATAATATTTGCAAATCCTTTCCTAAGAGCAAATCCTGCAATTCTTATAAAGAATCAGCGAGGTCAATCCGGATTATGGGGCTATTCAATTTCAGGTGATCTTCCTATTGTATTGCTGAAGGTTGAAAATCAAGAGAATGTTCATTTAGTGAAACAATTAATTCAAGCACATACTTACTGGCAGTTAAAAGGATTAAAAGTTGATCTTGTGATCTGGAATGAAGATCATGGTGGTTACCGACAATTACTGCAGAATCAGATCCAGGCGCTCATCTCTGCTGATGTAGCAGATAAACCGGGTGGTATTTTTGTAAGAGCTTCCGATCAGATATCAAATGAAGACAGAATCTTATTCCAGACAGTTGCGAGAGTAATTTTAAGTGATGCTGAAGGTACTTTAGAAGATCATCTTAATCGTAAGTCTGCTCCTAAACTCAATATACCTGCATTTGTTCCTACAGTACAAGCAGATATTCTTCCCCTGAAATTACTGTTCCTGGTGGTTTGAAGTTCTTCAATGGTTTAGGTGGATTTTCACCTGATGGAATGGAGTATATTATTTCTGTGAATAGTAAATTACGTACACCGGCTCCCTGGTCAAACGTAATAGCAAATCCTAATTTCGGAACTGTAGTTTCTGAAAGTGGACAGTCATATACATGGGCTGAAAATGCACATGAGTACAGATTGACTCCGTGGAATAATGACCCTGTATGCGATCTTGGTGGTGAAGTATTCTATATACGAGATGAAGAGTCCGGAAAATTTTGGTCAACAACTTTATTGCCGCGCCCGGGAAATAATTCTTACACCGTAAGACATGGAATGGGCTATAGTGTTTTCGAATACCTCGAAGACGGTATCAAATCTGAAATGTGGGTTTATGTCGATATCGACAGTGCAGTCAAATTTACAGTGCTGAAAATTCGCAACATATCAGGGCGACCTCGTAAACTTTCTGTGACAGGTTATACGGAATGGGTGATGGGTGATATGCGTCCAAAAAACGCGATGCACATTTTCAGTGAACTCGATGCTATTACAGGCGCATTGATTGCAAAAAATCCATACAACACTGAATTCCCCGGCCGAGTCACATTCTTTGATGTTGATGAACGCAAAAGATCATTCACAACAGACAGAGCTGAATTTATTGGAAGAAATCAGTCGCTGCAAAATCCTGATGCAATGAGTAAGGTGAAGCTCTCCGGTAAACTTGGAGCAGGTTTCGATCCTTGCGCGGCAATTCAGATTCCGTTTGAACTCGATGAAGCAGAAGAGAAAGAAATTGTTTTCCGTCTTGGTACCGGCGACGATATGCATGAAGCATTAAACCTGTTAAAGCAATTTAAAGGTCTTGAAAAAGCTAATCATTCACTTTCTCATGTCAGAAATTTCTGGAAAAATACTCTGGAAGCAATGCAAGTAGAAACACCCGATGATGCAACGAATATCATTGCAAATAGCTGGATCACTTATCAAACGCTTTCATCTCGTCTCTGGGGACGTAGTGGATATTATCAATCTGGTGGTGCTTTTGGTTTCCGTGATCAATTACAAGACGTATTATCACTCTTGCATGCACAACCTGAACTCGCACGTGAACAGATCTTGTTAGCCGCTTCAAGACAATTCAAAGAAGGTGATGTTCAGCATTGGTGGCATCCACCAACCGGTCGTGGTGTACGTACTCGTTGTTCAGATGATTTCCTGTGGCTTCCTTATGTAACGATAAGATACATTCGTCAGACGGGCGATAAACAAATCCTTGATGAAATGATTTCTTACCTTGAAGGAAGACATTTGAATCAGGAAGAAGAATCGTATTATGATCTTCCTCTTCAGTCTATGCAAAAATCTACGCTCTATGATCACTGTGTAAGAGCACTGAATAATGGCTTCCGTTATGGTGAGCATGGTTTGCCTTTGATGGGCTCAGGCGATTGGAATGATGGAATGGATCAGGTAGGTATTCACGGCAGAGGCGAAAGTGTATGGTTAGGATTTTTCACGTATGATATACTTATGAATTTTATTGAACTGGCAGAAGGCCATCAGGATCCTGATTTTGCTGTTCAATGTAAAGCGGAAGCGGACCGATTGAAAGTTAATATCGAGAAGAATGCGTGGGATGGAGAATGGTATCGCCGTGCTTATTTCGACGATGGTACTCCGCTAGGATCTCACACAAACGATGAATGTCAGATCGATTCTCTTTCTCAAAGCTGGTCAGTAATTTCCGGAGTTGCTGAAAAAGGCCGAGCACTCACTGCAATGAATTCTGCTTACAAACGATTAGTGAATAAGAAAGACAATATTATCTGTCTTCTCGATCCTGCTTTTGATAAGTCGGTAACAAATCCGGGATATATCAAAGGTTATGTTGCCGGTGTTCGTGAAAATGGTGGGCAATATTCACATGCGGCCATTTGGATGATCATCGCCTTTACAAAACTTGGTGATTCAGAAAGAGCATGGGAGTTATCCAAAATGATCAATCCAATTAATCATGGTAGAACTCCTGAAGAAATTGCAATTTACAAAGTTGAGCCTTATGTAATGGCCGGTGATGTGTATGCAGTTTCTCCGCATCAGGGACATGGTGGCTGGACATGGTATACAGGTTCTGCAGGTTGGATGAATCAATTGATCACAGATCATTTCTTCGGATTACGCAAAGAAGCAGACAAACTTCATTTCGTTCCATGCGTTCCTGCTGAATGGGGATCTTTCAAAATCCATTACCGCTACAGATCTTCAACATATCATATTTCATTCACTCAGGATCCGGGAGTAGGAGAGATGCTGGTGAAAGAGAATGATTCTATTTTGGCAGATAAAAAAATTACGCTTGTTGATGATGGACAGAGTCATTTGGTGGATATCGTGCTCTTTAGAGGATAGTGTTTCTTTAAGATAAAATTGGGTCAAAGATCAAGGGTCAAGGGTTAGCTGTGAAGCACTAACCTTTGACCCTTGACCTTGACCCATTTGAAGTATGCAGATCATAAAATGAAAACAACTCAAAATGGCACCTTCAGCGTCAACCCATAAATCGATTCTTTATTCCCAAGAAATAGTACATCGAAATCAAAATTGAAAGCGCCAAATCCTTCTGCTGTTATTCCAACTTTGTATTTGTCATGTAATGGACCTTCTTTTTCATACGATTTCATATAGCCACCTTGAAGCCCTAACCAACCTTTTTTAGTGCCACTTACTCTCATCATATACCGAAGTCCGTATGTAGCTACGATATTGAGGTTTGTGAATTTCTCAGAAGACCAGTCTGCAAATGAATTTACACTATACGTCAATCCGGTTTTGATATAGGCATCACCATATTTATCATCAAGAATAATTGAAAGGTTGAATGCAGCCATTGGACTCCATCTGCTACCGATCAAACTCATTCCAAATGCCGGGGTAAGTTCAAGAAGGTCTGTCTTATCTCTGCTATAATTTTTTATCACCCAATGCTCATTCGTTTTTTCAATTTCAATTTTCGTACTTTGTTTGATAATTTTTTTGTCTTCTAAAGCTGCTGCTAATGCATCTTTTAAATTCACTGCCGAAATTTTTGAGAGATCTTTTGGATCCTTGATATGAATATGAAACTCATAGTCGTTTCCCAACGCATATATGATGTATTCATATGGAGGAAGCTCGAGACTCATAGAGCGAAGTTCCTTTTGAACATTAACAGCCGGTTCAATGTAATCTTCATTCTCGGCTTTCAACCTTCGTTTACCATTTGGATGTATAAAATAATAGGTAACTTTAGAAGTAGTAGGGTAAGTGCCGGCTTGTGTAGCTGTTTCAATATCATTCAGGAATAAGGCTTTCATTGAATCCAAATTGTTATAAAGTTCCAGATCATTTGTGTTCTTACCAATCAAAATAAATTTGATTCCCGGTGAGGGATTGATGATGATTGTATCTTTGTTCTCATCTGATGTAAATGATGTTTGCTTCTCGCAATCAGATTGTGCATTTGTAGGAAGTGAAAGGGCAAGGCAAGCCCATAAAGCACATGGCAGTAGTTTTTTCATAAGAGTAATTTGTGGTTGTTTTGTTATTTAGAAATTCCTTTTCAGTTTTAAAACTGAATTCTCATTTGAATTTTGTTCACCATAATTGGAGCTTTTCAAACCAAGACGAAACTGAAAGCTTTGAGCAAAAGTAGTTTTAGTTGCAGGCTGTAAAATTGCATCTTCAAAATCAAGTTGAGTGTATCTTGCTTTTTTGAGCTTTGAGTTTTCAACAGAAGCTAAATTGACTTCCTGAAGTGTTATAATAGTATCAATTGTGGGCGGATTTAAAACAATCTCTTCTTTATCTGTATGCAACACTTCTTTGACCGGAACTTCATTAGTGACAATGGTACTTCGTGATTTATTTTTTGATTTGTCGATTGATTTATTTTCTGATGTCATCGTTGCAAATTTTTCTGAAGAATTAACTACCTTTTCTACTTTAGGCAATGATGGTTTGCTTGGAGAAGTTGAATTTGCGATTTCAGACTTCGGTTGCGAAGTTTTGCTTATCCATACAATTCCACTCAATAAAAGAATCAGTAAGCATGCTGCAATTTTCATCCAGGTTTTTCTTCCCCAAAGAAAAGAGATCTTTTCGTTCTTTTCTTTGCTTTGTAATAAAGCCCACTTTGCCTCTAAATTAGGAACGTAACCATCCGGTAAGGTATCCAATGAATTGATCTTGTCGGCAATTAATTTATTCTCCAGGTTCTCCATAGCTCTTCGTTGTTTGACTAATCATTACTCTTAATTTACTTTTTGCCTTTGCCAATTGCGTTCTGCTCGTTACTTCACTTATATTTAAAAGCGACGCAATTTCTTTGTGATCGTAGCCTTCGATTACATTAAGATTGAAAACAGTTCTGTAACCGGTTGGCAATTTCATGATATGGTAATTGAGTTCTTCCGCTTCAATTGCATTGATGATCTCAGCTTGCATGGGTACATCCATCGATTGGTCGTCAACCACAAACATCAAATTTTGCTTTTGCCTGATTAACATGAGGGATTCGTTGACTACGATTTTTCTGATCCATATGAATAGACTGTGATCACCTGTATAGTTAAATTTCGAAATATTCTGAAATACCTTCATGAATCCCAGCATCAGGCAATCTTCGGCATCTGCATGTTGTGAAACATATCTCATACAGATCCTGAACATGGGTGGGTACACCCGTTCGAAAAGCTGCTTCTGGGCTTTTTTGTCGCCGCCTATACACAGGTGCACAAATTTTTCATCGAATCGGGTCATGTACTTCTATAATGCATGTAAGATGACAAACGTTGCTTCAAGTTAAAAATATTTTTAATACCTTTGTAATTAGCTTAAAAAGAGATAGTTATACAATGCAACAATTCGTGCATCGGGTTGTTTAATTTAAGATGATTAGTGTTCGATCAAGAAGCATTATGTAACTTTTGATAGTAATTATGTAATAAGTAAAGGAATTTTGTTGTTCACCTTTGTGGTTCATAATGAATACCGAATTGATTATTTATTATTAATTAATTTTGAGAATCCGAAAATTACAAATTAGAATATGATATACAAATTGCAATTGATTGTAGCATTAGTGTTATTATTAATCGTCAATTCTGCACCGGTTCGTGCAGTCGTTACCCTTCCAGTTGGATTTAGTCAGGTATTAGTTGCAGGTGGAATTACCGCACCGACAACATTGGCTGCTTCACCCGATGGCAGATTTTTTGTTGCTCAACAATATGGCCAATTGCGAGTAATCAAAAATGATACTCTCTTAGCCCAACCATTTATGACGTTGGCTGTTAATATTGATGGTGAACGTGGTTTGCTCGGCGTTGCTTTTGATCCTGCCTTTACGACCAATCAATATGTTTATGTTTGTTACACAGTTCCTAGCGGACTTTATAATAACGTAAGTCGTTTTACTGCGAGTGGAGATACTGTTGTACCGGGCAGCGAAGTTGTGATCATGCAATTAGATACTTTGACTAATAACTATCATGGTGGTGGTCACTTGGAATTTGCTCCTGATGGTACACTCTATATTGGCACAGGCGAAAATGGACATCCATTAAAATCGCAGGATCTGAATAGTTATTTAGGAAAAATACTTCGTATCAATTCTGATGGTTCAGTTCCTCTGAACAATCCATTTCCGGACCAGGAAAAAGTGCACGGATCTGGGCATATGGATTGCGTAATCCATTTACATTTGCATTTCAACCGGGCACAGGTAAATTATTTATCGATGATGTCGGTGAAATTACCTGGGAAGAAATAAATGATGGTACTAACGGTGGACAAAATTATGGTTGGCCAACTGCTGAAGGAAATAGTACTGATACATCTTTTTCAAATCCTTTTTACAGCTATCTACATGGAATTAATCCCGGACAAGGTTGTGCAATAACAGGAGGAACGTTTTTCAATCCTGATACAACAAATTATCCGGCTATTTATAATGACAAATATTTCTATATAGATTATTGTGGTAACTGGATCGATATGATCTCACTTACTACTCCTCCAACGAGAACGAATTTTGCTTCTAATATTGCTTATTATTCTGTTGGAATCACAACAGGTCCGGATGGAAATCTATACTTCCTTTCCCGCAATGATGAAGCTCTTTATAAAATAGTTTATTCGTCAAATACCGCACCTGCAATTCTTAATCAGCCGCAGAGTCGAACGATATCACTGGGCTATCCTGTAACATTTTCTGCTACAGCAAGCGGGGCTGCTACATTGACGTACCAGTGGGAAAAGAATACAGTTCCGATTTTAGGTGCTAATGCACCCGACTATTATATTCCTGCAGTGGCATTTTCGGACTCGGGGAATTATCGTGTTGTTGTTACCAATGGATTTGGAAATACAACAAGTAATGATGGTCATTTAACTGTTACTGCAAATCAACCGCCTCAAGCGGTTATCGATACTCCATTGACTAATACATATTATTCAGCTGGGCAAACCATCAACTTTCATGGTCTGGCAACAGATCCGGAAGACGGAACACTTGCAACGAGTACGTATCAATGGATGATCGTATTTCATCATGATACACACGTGCATCCGGGGCCAACAGTTCTCTCCGGTTCGAATTCAGGTTCATTTACGGTACCAAATACTGGTGAGAAATCGGCAAATGTGTTTTATAGAATATTTCTGATCGTAACAGATTCAGAAGGTATGACTGATTCTGCTTATGTTGACATACTTCCAAACACATCTACAATAACTCTTAATACTCAACCTTCGGGATTGACTGTGCATCTTGATGGACAACCTTTCACTACTCCGTATTCAGTACTTAGTGTCGAAGGAATGTATAGAATGATAAATGCTCCATACTCAGAAATGTTAGGGCAGTCACAGATGTTGTTTACAAATTGGAATATTGGAGGTACTTTGACACAAACATTGCCAACTCCGATGAATGATCAAACTTACATTGCATATTATGATTCCGCTCAATTGTCTTATAGCCTTGGAAATGATACCATCTTCTGCCAGGATTCAGTTATTGTATTGGATGCAGGTGCCAATTATACAAGCTATGCATGGACTGATGGATCAGTCGGACAATTTTTAGCTGTTTCAACTTCAATGTTGGATACTGTTTCAGTAGGAGTAACAGTTGTGGATGCAGCCGGAAATACAGGAAACGATTCAATCACATATATGATTGATGTTTGTAATTCTGTTGATCAGTTGAAAAACGACAGAGCAAGTATTTATCCTGTACCTTCGAATGGAATTATCAATATCAGTAAAGTTTCCGAAAATTATTATCTGAATGTAATCGACATGACCGGTCGCTTGGTGATCGCAAATGTTTTTGTGCGTGCAGGTGAGAATAAAACAGTAACTCTTCCTTCCGGACTTTATTCGTTTCAGTTGATGTCTGAAAGCAGAAAATTAATAATGCAGAAGAAAGTTTCAGTTGTGAAATAATTTCTTTCTGCCTTCATAGCGAAAGTGCCGATATAAATGATGTTTTTTTTACTTCGTTTGTATTGGCACTTTTTCATAATATATTGTGATGGTTGGCTGTAGAAATATATAGAAAAAATTAGAAGCAATAATTAAGAATAAACATCCGTCACTTTTTATAACATGATTCAAATTGTTTTATACGTTCAATTAATTTCAACTTTACCTATTATAATGGTTGTAAATTAAAATGGATCTATAAATCTTGCATTTAAAAAATGTTCGATTCAGAAAAACTACTTGTTTACACTAAAGCGAAAGTCTTCAACATTGAAATAAAAAATGAAATTCTTTCAATAGTCAAGTTAGACAGGATCTCTAAAGACCAATTGCGAAGAGCTGCAATGAGCATCATGCTCAATATCGCTGAAGGCACTAGTCGTTTTAGCAATGCCGACAAGCGGAATTTTTATGTGATTGCAAGAGGAAGTACGATTGAATGTGTTGCAATTTTAGACCTTCTAGCAGCCGAAAAGATACTCAGTGTTGAGACTTACAATAAATTTTATTCAAAAGCAGAGGAAATTTCGAAGATGCTGTTTGCAATGATACGGTTCTTGGAGCCGAAAAAAACGAGTTGAAATTCAATTAGGGTGAAGTTTGATAGTTATAAAAAGAATCGATTTTCACACTCGCACTTCACATTCTTTGCTGGATTTCAGTTTGAGTTTGAGTGCGAGTGCGGAGCCCGAAAGTTTTTACAACTTCCGAAGTTTCACACTCGCACTACACACTCAGATCTGTGTTTTGTACTCGGGGCGGGAATCGAACCCGCACTCCCTCAACGGGAACAGGATTTTAAGTCCTGCGTGTCTACCAGTTCCACCACCCGAGCATTTTAGTTTGATAGCAAATAAACGAATCAACTATTCAAACTAAAGATAGACTATTATAAAACAAAAAACTCTCTCAAAAGAGAGAGTTTTTGAGCAGAAGACCGGGCTCGAACCGGCCACCCCGACCTTGGCAAGGTCGTGCTCTACCAAATGAGCTACTTCTGCTTAGAAGCCCCTTCACTTTTAGGCGTTGGGACGGCAAAGGTAAAGATTTTTCCTCTTTGACAAAATTTTATGGTTTTTTTCTGCCCTTAAAAATCAAATAGTTGAAGAAAAGACGGGCTTTTCTGGATAAATTAGGACTATACGAACAAAACATGACATAGGATAAAAACTTCTTGGGATTTGACAAAAAACATATCCAACCCAGGTTCAATTGTAAAGGAGTGTTTTACACTTATCCCACAATTGATCCTAAACGATACAAATTCATAGTTCCGATCTGCCATCCAAAATTCGGCGAAACCGTTCGACCTAATCGACCACCATTGTTTTAAAGTGTTGGACCGAATCGATTTTACTTACAGGAATTACATCCGACTTGGGTTGTCACTGAACCCACATGAAATTCATACCGGAAATAAAAAGTATATTCGAAATATTTTTGAATTCAAATTTAGTTAAAACTAAAATTAATGGAATCATTAAAATTAATTATTGTAGATGATGAAAAAAGGGTGCGTACATCTTTACGACACCTCATCACGATGTATTATCCTTCTGCAGAAATTGTCGCTGAAGCCGGTGATGTTGAAGAAGCATATTCGGAAATTATTAAGCACTCACCGGATGTAGTTTTATTGGATATTCAATTGTCTGGTAGAACAGGATTTGATCTGTTAAGAAAACTTGTTCCTGTAAATTTCAAACTTATTTTTATTACTGCTTTCGATCAATATGCAATCCAGGCTTTCAAGTTCAGCGCTATCGATTACCTGCTAAAACCGGTGAATCCGGAGGACCTTGTTAGTGCATTGCATAAAGCGTCTACGTTAATTGATAAGAAGGATCTATCATTGAAAATTGATACGCTATTGAATAACATGGGAAGCAATTCACTTGAACCTAAAAAGATCTTGCTCAAAACACAAGAGACTGTTTATTTGGTCAACTTGTCTGATATTATTCGCTGTGAAGCAGACAGAAATTATACACGTTTTTACTTAGCAGACAACAAAACCATTCTTGTATCCGGATCATTGATAGAGTACGATGATACACTTACACCGTCAGGATTTTTCAGAGCTCATCACTCACATTTAATAAATCTGAATTTTATTTCTAAGATCGAAAAACACAAAATGCAAGTGGTACTTAAAGACAATTCAGTAATTCCGCTTGCCAACCGAAAAAAAGATGCCTTGATCCAATTCCTTGAAAAGAGTGTAAAATAGAAGTTTTTGCTCCTTTATTGCGATTTATTCAATTCTGTACGCCAGAAAGAAAAGGACCTACGCCTGTACATCTGTCCTTGTAGAGTTTTCTGCTTTTACTAATATTTGATTTCTCGATATATGAAAATTCAGACTCCACTCTGAATAGTTTCATTTTATTGATTTGATTTTGATTACAACAGAACCCCCTAACCCTAATTGGCGTTGATTCTGACTTTCACCTAATCGTTAGATCAATCAAATTAACTAGAGGTAAAAAGGTGTGTGTGCGGAGCTGATTAGGAGTTTTTAATCGGCCCCTTTTTATTTGGTTTAATCTAATCTCCCGCAGATTTTCGCAGATGAAGGCGCAGATAAGGACGCAGATTTTTGCTCCTTATATGCGCCTTCATCTCTGAAAATCTGTTGGAAATATTTTAAGTATAAATTTTCAGTGTAACACTTCCATTTAGAATGTTTATTTTTGAATTCTCTGAAGAATTGAACTCCATACTCCAATCTCCACACTCCAATCTTAAATGTACGCCATTGTCGATATAGAAACCACCGGCACTTATGCCGCTGCACATAGCATTACTGAGATTGCTATACTGTTGCATGATGGAGAAAAGGTGGTTGATAAGTACAGTACACTTATTAATCCCGGGACAACGATCGTTCCTTTCATTACTCGACTTACAGGCATTACAAATGAAATGCTGAAAACGGCGCCTCCTTTTCATGAAGTTGCGAAGAAGATCTGGGAGATGACTGACAATGCAGTCTTCGTAGCACATAATGTGAACTTCGATTATGCATTTATCAGAGAAGAGTTCAAGCAGCTTGGTGCAGATTTCAAGCGAAAGAAATTGTGTACTGTTCGTTTGAGTCGCGCTTCTTTTCCCGGCCATGCATCTTATAGTCTAGGTACAATTTGCAATCAACTTGGCATTAAGATCAATGATCGTCACCGTGCAATGGGTGATGCAGAAGCTACAGTGAAACTCTTTGAAAAATGTATCAAAGTAGATGATGAAAAACATTTGAACGCATTACTAAAAAGAAACCCGCTTCAAACAGTGTTGCCTCCATCATTGCCGGCAGAAAAGTATAATAAGTTGCCTGAGAGTATTGGTGTTTATTATTTTCATGATAGTAATGGTAAGATCATTTATGTTGGCAAAGCGATCAATATTAAAAAAAGGATCTACTCTCATTTCACGGGAAAAGGCAAGAACCGATTGTCTTTTATGGAGGCCATTGCTGATATTTCATTTCAATTGTGCGGAACGGAGCTCATCGCTTTATTGCTTGAATCGGATGAGATCAAGAAACATTTTCCTATGTACAATAGAGTTCAGAAATTTGATAAAACGTTTTTTGTACTCTCTGAATATATCAATCAAAAGGGAATTCGGCAGTTGAATTTTTCAAAAGGACATAAGTCAATAAAAGCCTTGAAAACCTTTAATAATTACGACGAAGCCTGTGAAACTGTAAGATTTTTGTCGGAGGAATATGAGCTTTGTGCACGTTATAGCGGTTTGCAGTCGACCCAGGGAGCATGCTACAATTTCCATCTAAAGAAATGCAAAGGAATTTGTATTGTTCAGGAAGATGTGCATATATATAATGACAGAGTAGAAGCGGCATTGAACAGCATTGTTGAAAGTGAATCAAAGATCATTATTGATGAAGGAAGAACCCTTGGTGAAAAATCGGTAATTCTGATAGAAGAAGGATTTTACAAAGGTTTTGGTTATGTAAATATCGGTGATGAACCGGAGACAATTGAAGCTGCAAAGGCGGTTATTACACCTTTCAGGCACTCTGGCGATGTCAATCGGATACTTTCCGGTTTGGTTTAGATTGAAATTTGGCGGTTTTTTAAAAATTGGATTCAGTTTTATTCAGAATTTTTAAGGCAAATTTTGGCAAATTTCAGGACAGATAAAAAGTGTCCATTATTTCATAGAATAATGCAAAGTAAGTTTTTTTCAATTGTTTGGATATTTGATAATAACCTTTATTAAAAGTACCACTCCCGGTATTTTCTTACATTTTTTTTGGGCGCTAGAAAGTCTAAAGAAGAGGACTAGTAAATTTTACTGAAACCCTTTATTTATGGGGCTTTTCAGAATATTTCGGAGTTGTTTTTGAGTGTTTAACCATTTTTTTTAAGTTCAGTTAAATATGGATCTATTCAGTTCATTTTCAAGTCGAATAGTCTGTTTAAGCAACAGATACCCCATTTTTATATAAAATACGAAATATTACAAAAGAAGAATAGGTGTCTTTCAAGGCGAATACTCTTTTGAACACTGCCGTTATAATACTTCGGAAAGCAGCGGTATCCAAATATCCACAATCAATCACCACATCCCCTGCTGCTTTCCCCACCACAATCCAATGAATGCAAAGCTCCCACACCACAAGCTTAGCAGAAAGATTAGCAGTATACGTCCCACAACGTTACTGCTTTTTTTCTGCTTCTTTCTAACAGCAAATTCTGTTCTTGCGAATGTTACCATATTGAAAGCTACAGGAGGTTCAATTTCCGCCGACAAGGCCGCAAATGCTACTTCGCCAGCCTATACCACACTTGGTAATATTCGCTTGACAGAAGGTGCTGTTGGAGATTTTGCTGTTGGAACAGGAGTTACTTTGACAATCAATGCTCCGGCCGGTTGGAATTTTAATACAGCTGCTTCAGTTGCAGTTACTGCTACAGCAGGAAGAAATATTACCGGTCAGGTGATACTTTCAAAAACCTCAACAGTTATTACAGTTCAATTCAATGTCACCGGTACAACACTGAGTGATGTTTTGACCGTTACAGGTGTTCAGGTTAGAGCAACGGATGGTGCAAAACAATCAGTTGCCGGAAATCTTACTGCCGGCGGAACTGCTACAATTGCGGTTGTGCTGCAGGAGCAAATCTGGGAACACTTAGGACTACTGTAGGTGTTGCGAGATTAGTTGTTACTCTTCCAGGACAAACTTTAACTGATGCAACAACTTTTGCAGGGAGCGGATTTACAGGTTCTCCGAGTGTACGTACAGCCACGACTTCTTTCTCGATCACAAGAATAACTGCTTGTGATCAGTTTTATAATAGGGTTACAACATTTACAGGAGCAAAAACAATAACTTACACGGGTCCTTCAACAGCTGTCAGTGCTCCGACTTTTACGACAGCAGTTACTTTCACTTCCGGAAATTCAACGACAACATTAACAACCACATTAATGAAAGCGGAGACTACGAATATTACAGTTACCAATGGAGTTGTGCCGGGAGTTGCAAGTGCAAATTTTGTTGTTCAGCCTGGTACTCACAGTAATTTTTTAGTTGAAGCAAATGGTGGAGGAAATATCCCGACGCAAATAGCAGGTACTGCTTTCTCATTGATTTTGACAGCAAGAGACGCACAGAATAATCCAAATAGTAGCGGAACAAATATTTTTACCGGTACAGTCAGTTTAACTTCGACAGGGACATTGACAACAGGAGGTGGAACAAGTGCCGCTTTTGTTGCAGGTGTTTTGTCTGGGAAAATTGTCAATATCAGCAATGCCGGTAATTGGACGATTACTGTAACTAAGACAGCAGGCGCGCAGACAGGAACAAGTAATACTTTTACAGTTGAGAATCCTGTTCCTACAATTTCAAGTCTTTCGTCACCATGTAAAACAACCGGGTCCGGAAATTTTACAATGAATGTCAATGGAACAAATTTTAATTCATCAACAATTATTAAGGTAGATGGATCCAATCGGGTAACGACCTATGTTTCGCCAACAGTTGTTCAGGCTGCGATTCTTGCCTCTGACATGACTGTAGATGCAGAGAAAATAATAACAGCATTTAATCCAACGCCTGGCGGAGGTACTTCTTCCGATGCGATAATGACTGTCAGTACAATTCCAATAATTTCAAGTCAACCAACTTCACAGACACTTTGTGCCGGAGCCAATGCTACTTTCAATGTAGTTGCTTCCGGTTTTAATATTTCATATCAGTGGAAGAAAGATGGAATTGCGTTGACGGATGGTGGAAATATCAGTGGATCGAATACGTCATCGTTGAGTATTACCAATGCGACTTTGGGTGATGCTTCATCTAATTATACGGTATCAATTCAGAGTGCATGTTTCGCAGATGTAGTTTCTTCCGCAGTGGCATTAGTTGTTGATCCGCATACAACATCAACACAAAACGTATCTATCTGTAATGGAGCAACTCATTTACTTCCAGATGGAGTAAGTGCAACAGTCAGTGGAACCTATATTTCTGTTATTCCAAATGCAGCCGGATGCGATTCAACGATCACGACAAACTTGACCGTTATTCCGAATACGACTTCGACTCAAACGCTATCGATCTGTGATGGAGCAACACATACACTTCCTGATGGAGCAACAGCAACTGTTAGCGGTGTTTACACAAGTCATATTGCCAATGCAGCAGGATGTGATTCAACGATCACAACGAACTTAACAGTTATTCCAAATACCACATCGACACAAACGCTTTCAATCTGTGATGGAGCAACTCATACACTTCCTGACGGAGCAACAGCAACTGTGACGGGTGTTTACACAAGTCATATTGCCAATGCAGCGGGATGTGATTCAACGATCACTACGAATTTGACGGTTATTCCAAATACCACTTCGACACAAACACTTTCAATTTGTGATGGCGCGACTCATACTTTACCTGACGGAGCGACAGCTACAACAACAGGAACGTATGTTTCTCATATTGCTAATGAGGCAGGATGTGATTCAACAATCACGACGAACTTAACTGTTATTCCGAATACGACATCAATAAGAAACATTTCGATCTGCGCAGGGTCAAGTTCAACTCTGCCAGACGGAGTGGTGGTTTCTAGTACAGGAACTTATATTTCACATATTCCAAATGCAGCAGGATGTGATTCGACAATCACAACAAACTTAACTGTTATTCCGAATACGACTTCAACTCAAACTCTTTCAATCTGTGATGGAGCGACTCATACTTTACCTGACGGTGCTACAGCTACAACAACAGGAACGTATGTTTCTCATGTAGCGAACGTGGCTGGATGTGATTCAACGATCACGACGAACTTAACAGTCATTCCGAATACAACATCATCTCAGACACTTTCGATTTGTGATGGCGCGACACATACTTTACCTGACGGAGCAACAGCAACCGTGACCGGTGTTTACACGAGTCATATTGCCAATGCAGCCGGATGTGATTCAACGATCACGACGAATTTGACAGTTATTCCGAATACGACTTCTACTCAAACGCTTTCGATTTGCGATGGTGCGACTCATACACTTCCTGACGGAGCAACTGCGACGACAACTGGAACGTATATTTCTCACATTTCGAACGCAGCAGGATGTGATTCAACGATCACAACGAACTTGACCGTTATTCCGAATACAACTTCTACTCAAACACTTTCAATTTGCGATGGTGCGACACATACATTACCTGATGGTGCGACTGCAACTGTGAGTGGTGTTTACACAAGTCATATTGCCAATGCAGCCGGATGTGATTCAACGATCACGACGAACTTGACTGTTATTCCGAATACGACTTCGACTCAAACGCTATCGATTTGTGATGGAGCAACACATACACTTCCTGATGGAGCAACAGCAACCTTGACTGGAACATATGTTTCACATATTCCAAATGCAGCAGGCTGTGATTCAACGATCACAACGAACTTGACGGTTATTCCGAATACGACTTCGACTCAAACGCTATCAATTTGTGATGGCGCGACTCATACTTTACCTGACGGAGCAACTGCAACTGTGACCGGTGTTTACACAAGTCATATTGCTAATGCAGCAGGATGTGATTCAACGATCACGACGAACTTAACGGTTATTCCGAATACAACTTCGACTCAAACACTTTCGATTTGCGATGGCGCGACACATACATTGCCTGACGGCGCAACAGCAACCGTGACAGGTGTTTACACAAGTCATATTGCCAATGCAGCTGGATGCGATTCAACAATCACGACAAACTTGACCGTTATTCCGAATACAACATCGACTCAAACGCTATCGATCTGTGATGGTGCAACGCATACACTTCCTGACGGAGCAACAGCAACCTTGACTGGAATATATATTTCACATATTCCAAATGCAGCGGGATGTGATTCAACGATCACGACGAACTTAACGGTTATTCCGAATACAACATCGACTCAAACGCTATCAATTTGTGATGGCGCGACTCACACACTTCCTGATGGAGCAACAGCGGGGCGACACTGGACTGGTGTTTACACAAGTCATATCGCGAATGCAGCCGGATGTGATTCAACGATCACGACGAACTTAACGGTTATTCCGAATACAACTTCTACTCAAACACTTTCAATTTGTGATGGCGCGACGCATACACTTCCTGACGGAGCAACAGCAACCGTAAGTGGTGTTTACACAAGTCATATTGCCAATGCAGCTGGATGCGATTCAACGATCACGACGAACTTAACGGTTATTCCGAATACAACATCGACTCAAACGCTATCGATTTGTGATGGCGCGACTCATACACTTCCTGATGGAGCAACAGCAACTGTTACTGGAACATATGTTTCACATATTCCAAATGCTTCAGGATGTGATTCAACGATCACAACGAACTTAACGGTTATTCCGAATACAACTTCTACTCAAACACTTTCAATTTGCGATGGAGCGATGCATACACTTCCTGCGAGCAACTGCGACGACAACAGGGAACGTATGTCTCTCACATTTCAACGCAGCCGGATGTGATTCAACGATCACGACGAACTTGACGGTTATTCCGAATACAACTTCGACTCAAACGCTATCAATATGTGATGGCGCGACTCATACACTTCCTGACGGAGCAGCTGCGACGACAACTGGAACGTATATTTCTCACATTTCGAACGCAGCGGGATGTGATTCAACGATTACAACTAACTTAACAGTTATTCCGAATACGACATCAATAAGAAACATTTCGATCTGCGCAGGGTCAAGTTCAACTCTGCCAGACGGAGTGGTGGTTTCTAGTACAGGAACTTATATTTCACATATTCCAAATGCAGCAGGATGTGATTCAACGATCACGACGAACTTAACAGTTATTCCGAATACGACTTCAACTCAGACGCTTTCAATTTGCGATGGCGCGACTCATACACTTCCTGACGGAGCAACTGCGACGACAACAGGAACGTATGTCTCTCACATTTCAAATGCAGCCGGATGTGATTCAACGATCACGACGAACTTGACGGTCATTCCGAATACAACTTCTACTCAAACACTTTCAATTTGTGATGGAGCGACTCATATACTTCCTGACGGAGCAACAGCAACGGTGAGTGGTGTTTACACAAGTCATATTGCCAATTCAGCCGGATGTGATTCAACGATCACAACGAACTTAACGGTTATTCCGAATACGACATCGACTCAAACGCTATCGATTTGTGATGGCGCGACTCATACTTTACCTGACGGAGCAACAGCAACGGTGACGGGTGTTTACACAAGTCATATTGCAAATGCAGCCGGATGTGATTCAACGATCACAACGAACTTGACGGTTATTCCGAATACAACATCGACTCAAACGCTATCGATTTGTGATGGCGCGACGCATACACTTCCTGACGGAGCAACAGCAACTGTGACTGGTGTTTACACAAGCCATATTGCCAATGCCGCAGGATGCGATTCAACGATCACGACGAACTTAACAGTTATTCCGAATACAACATCGACTCAAACACTTTCAATTTGCGATGGTGCGACTCATACATTACCTGACGGCGCAACAGCAACCGTGAGTGGTGTTTACACAAGTCATATTGCCAATGCAGCTGGTTGTGATTCAACGATCACGACAAACTTGACCGTTATTCCGAATACAACGTCGACTCAGACGCTTTCGATTTGTGATGGGGCAACTCATACGCTTCCTGACGGAGCAACTGCAACCGTGACTGGTGTTTACACATATTGCCAATGGAGCTGGATGCGATTCAACGATCACGACTAACTTAACGGTTATTCCGAATACGACTTCGACTCAAACGCTTTCAATTTGTGATGGTGCAACCCATACACTTCCTGACGGAGCGACTGCGACGACAACTGGTGTTTACACAAGCCATATTGCTAATGCAGCAGGATGTGATTCAACGATCACGACGAACTTGACGGTTATTCCGAATACAACATCGACTCAGACGCTTTCGATTTGTGATGGTGCAACCCATACACTTCCTGATGGCGCAACAGCAACCGTGACCGGTGTTTACACAAGTCATATTGCCAATGCAGCCGGATGTGATTCAACGATCACGACGAACTTGACCGTTATTCCGAATACGACTTCGACTCAAACAGTGTCGATCTGTGATGGGAACGCTAACTCCGATGGGCCAGCAACCTGACGGTGTTTACACAACTATTCCCCCCCAATGCCAGGCGGATGTGATTCAACTATCACTACAAACTTAACTGTCATTCCAAATACAACTTCGACTCAAACTGTTTCTATCTGTGATGGCGCGACTCATACTTTACCTGATGGAGCGACAGCAACAGTGACTGGTGTGTACACAAGTCATATTGGCAATGCAGCAGGATGTGATTCAACGATCACGACGAACTTAACAGTTATTCCGAATACCGACTACAAACTTTCGATTTGTGATGGCGCGACATACACTTCCTGATGGAGCAACAGCAACGACAACAGGAACGTATTTTCACATTTCAAATGCAGCCGGATGTGATTCAACGATCACAACGAACTTAACCGTTATTCCAAACACGACTTCGACGCAAACGCTTTCGATTTGTGATGGTGCAACCCATACACTTCCTGATGGCGCGACAGCAACCGTGACGGGTGTTTACACGAGTCATATTGCCAATGCAGCCGGATGTGATTCAACGATCACGACGAACTTAACGGTTATTCCGAATACAACATCGACTCAAACGCTTTCGATCTGTGATGGCGCAACCCATACTTTACCTGACGGAGCGACTGCAACAGTGACTGGTGTTTACACAAGTCATATTGCCAATGCAGCGGGATGCGATTCAACGATCACGACGAACTTGACAGTTATTCCGAATACAACATCGACTCAGACGCTTTCGATTTGTGATGGCGCGACTCATACTTTACCTGACGGAGCAACAGCCACGATAACTGGAACATATGTTTCACATTTCCCAATTCAGCAGGATGTGATTCAACGATCACAACGAATTTAACGGTTATTCCGAATACAACTTCGACTCAAACGCTTTCAATTTGTAATGGAGCAACACATACACTTCCTGACGGAGCAACAGCAACTGTGACTGGTGTTTACACAAGTCATATTGCCAATGCAGCAGGATGCGATTCAACAATCACAACGAATTTGACAGTTATTCCGAATACCAACTTGACTCAAACAGTGTCGATCTGTGATGGTGCAACGCATACACTTCCTGATGGCGCAACAGCAACCGTGACTGGTGTTTACACAAGTCATATCACGAATGCAGCAGGATGTGATTCAACGATCACAACAAACTTGACCGTTATTCCGAATACAACATCTACTCAAACACTTTCAATTTGCGATGGGCGACCCTGCCGGGACCCGGGGATTCACCGACAACTGACAGTTATTCCGAATACAACTTGACTCAAACACTTTCAATTTGTGATGGCGCGACGCATACACTTCCTGACGGAGCAACAGCAACCGTGACTGGTGTTTACCACTCTGGTCAATAGATTGAGTTTTGAAACCATATTGCCAATGCAGCCGGATGTGATTCAACGATCACGACGAACTTAACGTTATACGAACACTACAACATCGACTCAAACACTTTCAATTTGTGATGGCGCGACACATACTTTACCTGATGGGCGACTGCAACCGTGACCGGTGTTTACACAAGTCATATTGCGAATGCAGCCGGATGTGATTCAACGATCACAACAAACTTGACCGTTATTCCGAATACAACATCTACTCAAACACTTTCAATTTGCGATGGTGCGACACATACTCTTCCTGATGGAGCAACAGCAACTGTTACTGGAACATATGTTTCACATATTCCAAATGCTTCAGGATGTGATTCAACGATCACGACCAACTTAACGGTTATTCCGAATACAACATCTACAAAAAACCTTTCAATTTGCGATGGAGCAAGTTCAACACTGCCTACGGAGAGCGGCGGCTACAGTACTGGAACTTATATTTCTCACATTTCAAATGCAGCAGGATGTGATTCAACGATCACGACGAACTTAACGGTTATTCCGAATACAACATCGACTCAAACACTTTCGATTTGTGATGGTGCAACCCATACACTTCCTGATGGCGCAACAGCAACCGGGACCGGAGTTTACACGAGTCACATTCCCAATGCTGCCGGATGTGATTCAACGATCACGACGAACTTGACGGTCATTCCGAATACAACTCGACCAAACGCTTTCGATTTGTGATGGGCAACTACACTTCCTGACGGAGCAACAGCAACCGTGACTGGAGCTTACCGCACATTGCCAATGCAGCGGATGTGATTCAACGATCACGACGAACTTGACGGTTATTCCGAATACGACTTCGACACAAACGCTATCGATTTGTGATGGTGCAACCCATACACTTCCTGACGGAGCTACTGCCACGGCGAGTGGTGTTTACACAAGTCATATTGCCAATGCAGCAGGATGTGATTCAACGATCACGACGAACTTGACGGTTATTCCGAATACAACATCGACTCAAACGCTTTCGATTTGTGATGGCGCGACCCACACTTACCTGATGGCAACAGCAACCGTGACGGGTTTACACAAGTCATATTGCAATGCAGCCGGATGTGATTCAACGATCACAACGAATTTGACGGTTATTCCGAATACAACATCGACTCAAACTGTTTCGATCTGTGATGGAGCGACACATACTTACCTGATGGCGCAACAGCAACGCAACTGGTGTTTACAAGTCATATCGCCAATGCAGCAGGATGTGATTCAACGATCACAACGAACTTGACCGTTATTCCGAATACAACATCGACCAAACACTTTCAATTTGTGATGGCGCGACCATACATTGGGTGTTTACACAAGTCATATTGCCAATGCAGCCGGATGTGATTCAATGATCACGACGAACTTAACGGTTATTCCGAATACAACATCATCTCAGACACTTTCGATTTGTGATGGCGCTACGCATACTTTACCTGATGGAGCAACTGCAACCGTTTCTGGTGTTTACACAAGTCATATCGCGAATGCAGCCGGATGTGATTCAACGATCACAACAAACTTGACCGTTATTCCGAATACAACATCGACTCAAACACTTTCAATTTGCGATGGTGCAACACATACACTTCCTGATGGAGCAACAGCAACTTGACGGAACCTATGTTTCGCATATTCAAATGCAGCAGGCTGTGATTCAACGATCACAACGAACTTGACAGTTATTCCAAATACAACTTCACCAAACACTTTCAATCTGCGATGGAGCGACTCATACACTTCCTGACGGAGCAACTGCGACGAAACTGGAACGTATATTTCTCACATTGCCAATGCAGCCGGATGTGATTCAACGATCACGACGAACTTAACGGTTATTCCGAATACGACTTCGACTCAGACGCTTTCGATTTGTAACGGCGCAACCCATACACTTCCTGATGGCGCGACAGCAACCGATCGGTGTTTACACGAGCCATATTGCCAATGCCGCAGGATGTGATTCAACGATCACGACGAACTTAACCGTTATTCCAAATACAACTTCGACTCAAACTCTGTCAATTTGTGATGGAGCAACACTTACACTTCCTGACGGAGCTACTGCTACTGTGACTGGAACATATACGAGTCATATTGCAAATGCAGCAGGATGTGATTCAACGATCACAACGAACTTGACGGTCATTCCGAATACAACATCGACTCAAACACTTTCAATCTGTGATGGCGCGACTCATACTTCCTGACGGAGCAACAGCAACGGTGAGTGGGAACATGTTTCCACATTGCAAATGCGGCCGGATGTGATTCAACGATCACGACGAACTTAACGGTTATTCCGAATACGACATCTACTCAGACGCTTTCGATCTGTGATGGTGCGACACATACATTGCCTGACGGCGCAACAGCAACTGTGACCGGTGTTTACACAAGTCATATCGCCAATGCAGCAGGATGTGATTCAACGATCACGACGAACTTAACGGTTATTCCGAATACCACTTCGACTCAAACACTTTCAATTTGTGATGGGGCAACTCATACGCTTCCTGATGGAGCAACTGCAACTGTTACTGGAACATATGTTTCTCATATTGCCAATGCAGCAGGATGTGATTCAACGATCACAACGAACTTAACGGTTATTCCGAATACAACTTCGACTCAAACACTTTCGATCTGTGATGGTGCGACTCATACTTTACCTGATGGCGCAACAGCAACCGTGACTGGTGTTTACACAAGTCATATCACGAATGCAGCAGGATGTGATTCAACGATCACAACAAACTTGACCGTTATTCCGAATACAACATCTACTCAAACACTTTCAATTTGCGATGGTGCGACACATACATTACCTGATGGTGCGACTGCAACTGTGAGTGGTGTTTACACAAGTCATATTGCCAATGCAGCAGGATGTGATTCAACGATCACGACGAACTTGACTGTTATTCCGAATACAACTTCTACTCAAACACTTTCAATTTGCGATGGAGCGACGCATACACTTCCTGACGGAGCAACTGCGACGACAACTGGAACGTATATTTCTCACATTTCGAATGCAGCCGGATGTGATTCAACGATCACGACGAACTTGACGGTCATTCCGAATACAACATCTACTCAAACACTTTCAATTTGTGATGGAGCGACTCATATACTTCCTGACGGAGCAACAGCAACGGTGAGTGGTGTTTACACAAACCATATTGCATGCAGGGATGTGATTCAACGGTCACGACGAACTTAACTGTTATTCCGAATACGACATCAATAAGAAACATTTCGATCTGCGCAGGGTCAAGTTCAACCTGCAGACGGAGTGGTGGTTTCTAGTACAGGAACTTATATTTCACATATTCCAAATGCAGCCGGATGTGATTCAACGATCACGACGAACTTAACCGTTATTCCGAATACAACATCTACTCAAACACTTTCGATTTGTGATGGTGCGACTCATACTTTACCAGACGGAGCGACTGCAACGACAACCGGAACGTATATTTCTCACATTTCAAATGCAGCAGGCTGTGATTCAACGATCACGACGAACTTAACAGTTATTCCGAATACAACATCGACGCAAACGCTTTCAATCTGTGATGGTGCGACTCATACTTTACCTGACGGAGCAACAGCAACGGTGACCGGTGTTTACACAAGTCATATTGCCAATGCAGCCGGATGTGATTCAACGATCACGACAAATTTAACTGTTATCCCGAATACGGCTTCGACTCAGACGCTTTCAATTTGCGATGGTGCGACTCATACACTTCCTGACGGAGCTTTTGCTACTGTGACCGGTGTTTACACAAGTCACATTGTCAATGCAGCAGGATGTGATTCAACGATCACGACGAATTTGACAGTTATTCCGAATACGACTTCTACTCAAACACTTTCAATTTGCGATGGCGCGACTCATACACTTCCTGACGGAGCAACTGCGACGACAACAGGAACGTATATTTCTCACATTTCGAACGCAGCAGGATGTGATTCAACGATCACAACGAACTTAACGGTCATTCCGAATACAACTTCTACTCTAACACTTTCGATTTGTGATGGCGCGACGCATACACTTCCTGATGGAGCAACTGCAACTGTTACTGGAACATATGTCTCTCACATTTCGAATGCAGCAGGATGTGATTCAACGATCACGACGAACTTAACGGTCATTCCGAATACAACATCTACTCAAACACTTTCAATTTGTGATGGAGCGACTCATACACTTCCTGACGGAGCAACTGCGACGACAACAGGAACGTATGTTTCTCACATTGCCAATGCAGCCGGATGTGATTCAACGATCACGACGAACTTAACGGTTATTCCGAATACAACATCGACTCAAACGCTATCGATTTGTGATGGAGCGACACATACACTTCCTGATGGAGCATCAGCGACGACAACTGGAACGTATGTCTCTCACATTTCAAATGCTGCAGGATGTGATTCAACGATCACAACGAACTTAACAGTTATTCCGAATACAACTTCGACTCAAACGCTTTCGATTTGTGATGGAGCAACACATACACTTCCTGACGGAGCAACAGCAACTGTTACTGGAACATATGTTTCACATATTCCAAATGCATCAGGATGTGATTCAACGATCACAACGAACTTGACTGTTATTCCGAATACAACTTCATCTCAGACACTTTCGATTTGTGATGGCGCGACTCACACACTTCCTGACGGAGCGACTGCGACGACAACTGGTGTTTACACGAGTCATATTGCAAATGCAGCAGGATGTGATTCAACGATCACGACGAATTTGACAGTTATTCCGAATACAACTTCTACTCAAACACTTTCAATTTGTGATGGCGCGACTCATACTTTACCTGACGGAGCGACTGCTACTGTGAGTGGTGTTTACACAAGTCATATTGCCAACGCAGCGGGATGCGATTCAACGATCACGACGAATTTAACGGTTATTCCGAATACAACTTCGACACAAACATTGTCAATTTGTGATGGTGCGACACATACACTTCCTGACGGAGCTTTTGCTACTGTGAGTGGTGTTTACACGAGTCATATTGCCAACGCAGCGGGATGCGATTCAACGATCACAACAAACTTGACCGTTATTCCCAATACAACATCGACTCAAACACTTTCAATTTGTGATGGGGCAACTCATACACTTCCTGACGGAGCAACAGCAACCGTTAGTGGAACATATGTTTCACATATTTCAAATGCAGCGGGATGCGATTCAACGATCACGACGAACTTAACGGTTATTCCGAATACGACATCAATAAGAAACATTTCGATCTGCGCAGGGTCAAGTTCAACTCTGCCAGACGGAGTGGTGGTTTCTAGTACAGGAACTTATATTTCACATATTCCAAATGCAGCAGGATGTGATTCAACGATCACGACGAACTTAACGGTTATTCCGAATACAACATCGACTCAAACGCTATCGATCTGTGATGGGGCAACGCATACACTTCCTGATGGCGCAACAGCAACCGTGACTGGTGTTTACACAAGCCATATTGCTAATGCAGCGGGATGCGATTCAACGATCACGACGAACTTGACTGTTATTCCGAATACGACATCAATAAGAAACATTTCGATCTGCGCAGGGTCAAGTTCAATTCTGCCAGACGGAGTGGTGGTTTCTAGTACAGGAACTTATATTTCACATATTCCAAATGCAGCAGGCTGTGATTCAACGATCACGACGAACTTGACTGTTATTCCGAATACGACTTCGACTCAAACAGTGTCGATCTGTGATGGTGCAACGCATACACTTCCTGATGGCGCAACAGCAACCGTGACTGGTGTTTACACAAGTCATATCACGAATGCAGCAGGATGTGATTCAATGATCACAACAAACTTAACGGTTATTCCGAATACGACTTCGACTCAGACGCTTTCGATTTGTGATGGAGCGACTCACACACTTCCTGACGGAGCGACTGCAACGACAACTGGTGTTTACACAAGCCATATTGCCAATGCAGCGGGATGTGATTCAACGATCACGACGTACTTGACAGTTGCTTTGAGCACTTCATCGACACAAACTGTTGCGATCTGTGATGGAAGTAATTATACATTACCTGATGGAGCGATTGTGTCGGCCGCGGGGACATATGTTTCTCATATTTCTAACGTAGATGGATGTGATTCAATGATCACAACCACACTTTCTGTTTATCAAAGTATCAGTTCTTCTCAGAATGCCTCAATTTGTTCCGGTAATACTTTTGTGTTACCTGATGGTTCAAGTGCTACAGCAGCCGGCATCTATACAAGTCATTTGGAAAGTGCATTTGGCTGCGATTCTATCGTAACTACAACATTGACAATTATTCAAAATTCGACAGCAACTCAAAATGTGTCTATCTGTGATGGTGTATCGTATACTCTTCCTAGTGGAAATGTCGTTACTGCCCAAGGCATTTATGTAAGTCATCTTTTAAATGCAGAAGGATGTGATTCCACTATAACTACGAATCTGACTGTAATTCCAACGACTAGTTCTAGTCAGAGTATTACTATTTGTAATGGAACATCTTATTCTTTACCTGATGGCGCTATTGCAACTTCTGCAGGTGTCTATACAAGCCATATTTTAAATGCTGGAGGATGTGATTCAACAATTACAACAACAATCACAGTTTCGCCAACAACAAGTTCTTCGGCAACGATTAGTATTTGCTCAGGCAATAACTATACATTGCCTGATGGAAATACCGTTTCTACTAGTGGAACCTATCAGAGTATAATTTCCAACTCGTCAGGTTGTGACAGTGTTATCACTACTATGTTAAATGTGATCACGAACTCTACTAGTACAAGGAACTTCACTATCTGCGCAGGTGATCCTGTTTCGTTACCTGATAACTCTACTGTTTATCCAATTGTAACAGGAAACTATATAACTACACTAGCAAATGGAAATTACCTGGGATGCGATAGTGTTATTACAACTCATGTCACAGTAAAATCTTTGCCTACACTTGTTACAAATGTTACCCAGATCAGATGCTTTGGTGGTACAGCGGGTGTTGCACTAACTCCAACTGGTGGTTTGCCTCCTTATGTATCTAATTCGCAAACTTCAACAGGTTTGACGCAAGGAGATTATTTATACACAATAACCGATGCAAACGGATGTATTGATTCTGCCTTGGTTACTATCAATCCGGCTCCAAATCAATTGTCACTTACTGCAACACCAAATCAGATCCAATGTTATAATGGAAGAGGTAGTGTTACACTTACTGCTAATGGTGGAACTGCTCCTTATATTTACGGAGGTGCTTCAAGAATTAATCTTACAGCAGGAACATATAATTATAGTGTAATCGATTTTAATGGCTGTACAGCGAATGCCTCTGCAGTAATTACTCCCTCACCAACACGTGTAACCGGTACTATGGTAACGACTCCTTCTAGTTGTGTAGCCAATACGGGTACTGCAAAAGTAACTCCTGCTGGTGGTGTTGCTCCTTATAGCTTTACATGGAATACGAATCCTGTTCAGACTACAAATATGGCTGTTGGTTTAACAGCAGGCACTTATGTAGTAACAGTTTCAGATGCTAATGGTTGTACATTAAACGTAACTGCCGTAGTCGCAAATCCTTCGCTTCCTCGAGTTATAGTAACAGGTATCCTGGCTTATTGTCAGGGAGCTTCAACAACATTGTGCGCATCTGCAGGTATGACATCTTACCTATGGAGTAATGGCGATACAACTCAATGCTCGCAAATATCAACTGCCGGGACCTATACTGTTACAGGAACCAATTTGGCGGGTTGCTCTGCAACTGCTACCATAAATGTTACTCAAAGTAGTAATCCAATTGTTTCAATAACCGGAAATGATTACATCTGCCCGGGAAGCGCAACAACTTTAACAGCAACGACCGGCTATACATACAAATGGAGTAATAATTCAACACAAAGATTTATTTCTGTCAGACTAGGTGGTGTATATACTGTTACGGCAAAAAATGCTGCGGGGTGCTCAAGTACTGCAAGCAAAACTGTTTCAGCGCCAATGAAGGCAACGGTAAAAGGAACAGCAGGTACTTGTGCAAATGGTTACCAGGGCTCTGCTGCAACGACTGTAACTGGTGGTGTCTTACCTTATACTTACCTATGGAGTAATGGTGCTACTACAGCTAATTTAACCGGATTAAGAGCAGGTGCAGTTTCAGTTAGAGTGACTGATGCCAAAGGTTGTATGTCTGTGCTCTCAACAAATATTGCGATTACGAAAGCTGCTGCTGATTACAGCAGGATAACTGCAGGATTCAATAACAATGATATTCCTTTAGGCAGAAGTATTTGGTTTAGTGCAGTCGTTAACGTGAATTACACAGGTACTTATCCTCTTACATTGAGTTTTACAGATCAGAATATTGCCAGTTCAAGGTTCAATCTCAATCCAAAAATTGCAAAATTGATCATCACAGATACTGTTACTCAAGCGACAACCTCATTTACTGGTACTGAATGGTTGACAATCGCACCACCGAATATTAATGGTAATTATTTTATTTCCGGATATTCTCATCTGGTACCAAGCACCATACTTCGTAATCTTTCTGCAATAACATGGAAAGGTGTCTGGACGGCAAGTCGACCGGGAGTAACTACACTTCAGTGGAAATGGAGCGCTGCAGTTTATTCAACATTTAGTACAGATCTAACAACTCTCGGTGTAAAAGCTGCCGATGGTGATACAACAACTATTTATGCCAACACTGATCCTGCAGGAAGTCCTGAAAATTATAAGTTATTTGTAATTGCTGGTGGAAGAGGATTAGGAAATGGTGATTATGTCGGAACTTATTCTGGCCCTATTGCAAGAATTCCTTGTACAAATGTAAATTTTGGAGGTGGTTCTGTACGTATGGCTAGTGAAACACCGGATGAAGAAGAAAACGATTTTGTAATAAAAGCATATCCTAATCCATTCTCATCGAAAACTACAATCGAATTTATGTCACCTGAATATTCGGGAATGACCTCTGTTGAAGTTTACTCTATGTCGGGTAGTAAAATTGCTTCACTCTACAATGGAACAATCGAAGCAGGTGCAAATTATAGTGTTGAATTTAATGCTGAAGATATTCCGGACGGAATTTATATATACAGAATTGCAAATAACAGTAAGGTGATTAATGGTCGATTAATTTTAGTAAAATAATTAATTCTTATTTTATTAATTGAATTTGGATGCTAAGGCCCTTTCATAATGGAAGGGCCTTTTTTAATTTTATGCGATGGAAATGATGAAAAAAGTTTTACCGCACTAATTTATCCTTTTGTCGCAAGTTCAAAAGTTTGAATCCTGTTGAGTACTTTTTTTTAAAATAGTTGTGTATCATTGTTAAACCTAATTGTCAAATTTTAAATGAAGTGGTTTAATAGCTTAGCAACAGCATTGTTTCATCTTAGTGTATGGCTGATCTTCCTGCCTTTGCTTTTATTTCTTCTATTCAAAAATGTACCATATTCAAGTTACATTTTGAATTCAGAGGAAGATAAAATAGTTCTAACTGTATTGGTTGGATTAGTTGGAATAATTAATTCCGGAATCTTAGTCCCTCGATTGCTTTACATCAGAAAACACAAATTTTATTTTATTACGGCATTTCTTTTAATATTTCTTAGCGCTATTTTCGACTTTACTATTTCATCGGCAATTAGTCCGGTGATAAATTATATAGAGTCAATTTCATGGACAAGGATTACTGCATTATCTGCAGCACTCGTCTTAAGCACTAGTATCCGTATTATCCACGATCAAAATAAAAACGAAAAAATATTCCAAGATTGATATCATGAATCGTTGAACAATATTAATGTTGATTGTTAGTCTATTAGGTTAATTAAAAAATCCAATCACCGGGTAGGTTGATTGGATTTTTTTTTCATCCTCGATAGTGCAACGGCTTCCTAGTCACCAAAGCCTCCTTCGGCTCCGGAACCCAATGATGTCGACCGCCCGCTAATTCATCGTCAAATGTAGTCGGTACATTGCCGGCCAATGTTCTTTCTTTCCAGGTCACTTGCTCTTTCCCGTCATCACGTCTTTCCATTGAAATACACTCTTCTACCGGACAGACAATAGAGCACAAGTTACAACCAACACAATTTTCTTCAATGATATGTGGCTTGCGATTCAACGGATCTGTAGATAATCCGATCGCTTGATGCGCACCATCTTCACATGCTGTATAACAAAGTTGACAGCCAATACATTTGTCTTCATTGATATTTGCTACTACTTTATATTTAAGATTCAGATCTTCCCAATGCATAATATTTGGCAAAGCTTTTCCACGGAAATCGTCAAGAGTCTTAAACCCTTTTTCATCCATGTATTTTTCTAATCCTGATTTCAGATCGCGAATGATTCCGAAACCAAAATGCATCACCGCTGTACATACCTGAACATTTGTTGCTCCCAGTAAAATGAATTCAACAGCATCTCTCCAATTTTCAATGCCGCCAATTCCTGAGATCGGTAAATTAATATTCGGATGCTGAGCACAATTCTTCAGCATGTTCATCGCTATTGGTTTTACTGCGGGACCACAGTATCCACCATTTGTACTTTTGCCGTCAACAATAGGGTAGGGGACAAATTTGTCAATATCTACCCCAACAATACTTTGTATAGTATTGATCAATGAAATTGCATCGCCACCGCCTTCTCGCGCTGCCATTGCCGGACGTGTGATATCGGAAATGTTAGGTGTCAATTTTACAATAACAGGAACTTTTGCTACTTCTTTCACCCATTCAACGATCATCTTCAACACTTTTGGCTCTTGACCAACAGCTGAACCCATACCTCGTTCACACATTCCGTGTGGACAACCAAAATTCAATTCAACACCATCAGCGCCGGCATTCTCAGCATCTTTAACAATCTGATGCCATTGTTCACGTGTCTCCACCATTAATGATGCAACTACTGCATGGTCAGGAAATCGCTTTTTTACTTCTTCGATCTCACGAAGATTATCTGCAAGTGGTCTGTCGGTGATCAGCTCTATATTGTTGAATCCAACCATTCGATTGTCACGGTAATTCAAAGCACCATATCGGCTTGAAACATTTACAACCGGTACACCAAGTGTTTTCCATACAGCGCCACCCCAGCCGGCATCAAATGCTTTCATGATTTGGTAACCGCTATTGGTCGGCGGCGCAGATGCCAGCCAAAATGGATTTGGGGATTTTATCCCGGCAAGATTAGATCTTAAATCGGCCATAATTTTATTTGAATTGGGTAGTATTTTAATTAACTTGTGACCTTTGACCTTTGACCCTTGACCTATAAATTAAGTAGGTCAAGGTCAAGGGTCAAAAGTTAATTATTTAGTAAGGTATTTCTTGATTCCTCTTGCAGCCTTTCTACCTTCTGCAGCAGCATTAACAACTTCTTGTCCGCCACTCACTGCATCGCCGGCAGCGAAATATTTTGGGTTCTTTGTCTGGAATGTTTCTGCATTTACTTCAATTCTTCCTTTCGAATCAATTGAAACACCATTCATCAGTTTTAATAGTTCAACTTGCTTTGATTGGCCGGTCGCTTTTATTACCCAATCACATGTTTCAGTAAATTCAGAACCGGCAACATTTTCAAGTTTGCCATTCACCGTTTTCGTTCTGATAAATTTAACACCTGTTACTTTTCCATTTCCGGTGATCTCAAGCGGCGAAACACTAAACATTCCTTTCACGCCAACCCCTTTCGCTAGATCATATTCAAAATCATAGGCGCCCATTTCTTCTTTTGATCGGCGATAAGCCAAAATAACTTTTTCAGCTCCCATTCGTGCACTCTCAGAAGCCGCGTCCATAGCGGTATTCCCGCCACCTAATACGATCACGTTTTTTGCGACAGCAGTTTTATGATGAGACATTCTTAATTTCTCAACAAATTCAACAGCGCCAAAACAATTTTCTTTGTCTTCGCCCGGAATGTTGATCATCGAAGTTTTGCCTAATCCAAATCCAATTACAATGGCATCATATTTTTTTTCTAATTCATCGATATCCGCTTTTGAAGAGATTGCTTTTTTGTAATGAACTTTGTATTGAAATTGTTTTTCAAGATAATCCATTTCATCAAGTGCTTCTTTGTTGGTGATCTTATATGGAGCAACGCCATGAACAGTAAGTCCTGATGGTTTCTCCTTAGATTCAAAAACATCAACGTCAAAGCCAAGCATTTTCAATTCACATGCACACGAAATTCCTGCCGGACCGGCGCCAATGATGGCTACCTTTTTTCCATTAGATGCCGGCAAACGATATAACTGTTTGTTGGTGCTTATCGCTTTTCCTGTAGCAAAACTCTGAAGTCTTCCGATCTCAATCGGTTTTACATCCTGGTGATTATAGACACAAGCGCCCTCACACAATACTTCCGTTGGACAAACTTTGCCGCAGGCATATCCAAAGTAATTGGAATCGTAAATTGTTTTTGCTGACGCAAGAGGGTCTTTGGAATTGATCTGACGGATGAACAATGGAATATCAATATCACTCGGACAAGCATTTACACAAGGAGCGTCGTAACAAAAAAGACAACGCGAACTCTCGTAGTAAGCTTCTGTTTCATTCATCAGTGGTTTTATCTGCTTGAAATTGTTTTCAAATTCAGATTCACTGGAAGGAGGGAGGTATTCACTCATTCGTTTATCGTTTTTTGTTTATCGTCTTTTTTCTTTTTTCTTTTTTTTTTTCGTTTTTCGTTTTTCGTTTGTCTAAACACGAAAAACGAAAAACGAAAAACACTTTTATAGCTCTACTAGTTTACCATATGTCTCCGGACGACGATCACGGAAGAATTGCCATGTCGAACGTACCTCTTCTATCATATCAAGATCGAAGTCTGCGATAAGTAACTCATCTTTGTCTTCTGAAGCCTGAGCAAAGATCTGCCCTCGTGGATCAACGAAATACGATGTACCATAGAACTTGCCAAGATTCCATGGTTTCTCTTCTCCAACACGATTAATGCAACCCATGAAATAACCATTGGCAGCTGCATGAGCAGGTTGTTCTAATTTCCATAGATATTGTGAAAGGCCGGCTACTGTTGCCGAAGGATTGTAAACAATTTCAGCACCATTCAATCCTAATACTCGAGCGCCATCAGGGAAGTGTCTATCATAGCAAATATAAACGCCGATCTTTGCATACTTCGTTTGAAAAACGGATAACCTAAATTGCCCGGCTTGAAGAAAAATTTCTCCCAGAACCCTGACGTATGTGTAATGTGGTTCTTGCGATATTTACCTAAGTAGGTTCCGTCAGCATCGATGACTGCAGCGGTGTTGTATAAAAATCCTGCTTGCTCTTTTTCATAGATTGGAACGATGATGACCATGTTATACTTCTTCGCATAAGTCGACATCAGTTCAGTCGTCGGACCGGGAACAGATTCTGCAGATTCATACCATTTTTTATCTTGACCCGGACAAAATAAGGAGTGTTAAAAATTTCCTGCAGACAAAGAATCTGAACACCTTTTTTTCCTGCTTCTTCAATAAAAGGAATATGCTTTTGAACCATTGCATTGATAATTTCCGGAATAGTTCCTTCTCCTTCGGTTTTTGGTAAACTCATTTGGATAAGACCGGAACGAATCATTCTTGCCATAAAATAATTTTTTAGAATTGTTAGTTTTTATAATTGATGAAATTAAATAATTCCATTCACTTTATTTCTTTTTACAAATTTCCCATACCCCGGAGAAATTTTTCTTTCATTATTGTCGATCGCAATTTCACCACGTAAAATAACAGTTTTTGTCTTACCTTTTACTTTCCACCCTTCATATGCGCTGTAATCAACATTCATATGATGCTTGTCTGCGGTAATAATATGCTCTTCATTTGGATCAAGAATAATAATATCTGCATCTGAACCGATAGCAATGCATCCTTTCTTCGGATACATGCCAAAGATCTTCGCTGAATTTGTCGATGTAACTTCTACAAATTTATTCAAGGAGATCTTGCCTTTATTTACACCTTCGGAAAATAGCAATTCCATTCTATGTTCAATAGCAGGGTGACCATTCGGGATCTTTGAAAAATCATCTTTGCCCATCAATTTTTGATCCCACTTAAATGGACAATGATCTGTTGCTACTACTTGAATGCTTCCTTGGTTAATACCGGCCCATAAGGCAGCTTGATCTTTTTTCTCTCTCAACGGCGGACTCATAACCCATTTCGCTCCTTCAAAATTCTTTTCGTAAAGTGATGCGTCAAGTACAAGATATTGAATACATGTTTCAGCAAATACCCGCTGATTTCTTTTCTCTGCATCTCTGATCTGATTTAATGCACCTTCGCATGTCATATGAACAATGTATGCCGGAACGCCGGTGTGAAATGCCATATCTGCAAATCGACCGGATGCTTCTGATTCTGTAATTTCTGGTTGGGAAAGGTAGTGGTAGAGTGGTTCAAGTTTTCCTTCTGCACGATGTTTTGCAATAAGAAAATCGATCACATCGCCATTCGTTGCGTGTACCGTAACCATTCCGCCTTGTTTCTTTACTTCATTCATCAATCCAACCATTTGTCTGTCGTCAATCATCAATGCTCCCTTGTAAGCCATAAATGTTTTGAATGAAGTAATGCCTTCTTTGTTGACCATGTCAATGATCTCCGCTTTCGTACTTTCATTGAAATCCGTAACAGCCATGTGGAACGAATAATCGCAACATGCATTGTTATTCGATCTTCCTTGCCATTCTTGTAATGCTGAATACAACGATTTACCTTGTGTTTGCAAAATGAAGTCAATGACCATTGTCGTTCCGCCAAATAAAGCTGCAGATGTCCCTGTCGTATAATTGTCACTTGAAAATGTTCCCATAAATGGCATGTCCAAATGAACATGAGGATCAATTCCACCTGGCATAACGATCTTTCCTGAAGCATCAATGACTTTATCTGCTTTGAACGGCAGATCTTTACCTATTGCACGAACGGTTTCGCCTTCGATGTAGACATCTGCATCCATGACCTCACCTGCAGTGACAACTTTCCCGTTCTTTATTAAGATTGACATTTGATTATGTTTTGAGTGAATAAAGTTAAAGAATTTTGAACTATAATTCTCCTATGTCTTCAAACCACAATTTAGGGTTTTCTTTAATAAAATCTGCCATCATTTTTTTGCATTCATCTGAATCGATATTGATGACATTTACTCCATGTGATTCCATGAATTCTTTTGCTCCTGAAAATGTTTCGTTCTCTCCGGCATAAACAGTTTTTATGTTAAATTGAACAACAGCTCCTGCGCAGAGATAACAGGGCATTAACGTTGAATATAAAACTGCATTTTTATAGTCACCTACACGTCCGGCATTTCTTAAGCAATCAATTTCGGCATGCGTGATCGGGTCGCCATCCTGAACTCTTTTGTTATGTCCGCGGCCTATTATTTTTCCGTCTCTTACAAGTACAGAACCAATTGGAATACCACCTTCTTTTCGGCCTTGACGGGCTTCATCGATAGCAGCTTTCATGAAATCATCCATAAATACATTTTTAAAAGGGATTCAATATGCAAAGAATATTTGACTTATCAAACAAGGGCATCCTGCCCATTAAGAAAGTTAACTTTTTTGATTAAATGTTTGTCCAATGAATAACGTGCAATGACAGCGTCTTTGATTGAACTCCGGACAACAAGAATCAGTTTCAAATTCTGAGATTCGCTCTGTAAAAACTCTTTAAGTACCTCGTCAAATCCGCGACCTGAAATTTCTAATGGACCAATTTCATCGATCACCAACCAGCCATTTTTATTGTATGCTCCTGATGATAAGATGTCTACTGCTTTTGAAAAGGAATTCATGCTGAAGGAATACTTGCCTACTTGAATGGTAGCAATTTCATCAGCATTGGCTTCCATTGAGAATTTTTCACCACTTGAAATATCCATAAAAAATCGTTTGCCATTTTCAATTGGTGTCAGGATTCCGTAAACGTCATTACGTGTTGCACTCCATTTTGATAGGCTCGTGGTTTTTCCTGATTGAATGTCACCTGATAAAATAAAAACTTCTTTTTTTTTCATGAGTTTTCCTCCTTGATTATTTTAAAACGTAAAAAAGAAATAACTAAGCAATCGTAATATAAAGTATCTGTCTGATAAAAATACAAAAAATACAATACAAATGACAGGGTTGAGAAATTTGGTTATCGAGCTTCTGAAAGTGACTTCTAAACACGATTCTTTTATAAAATTGGGGTAAAAACGGTATTTATGATCAGATATTTCCAAAATAGCTTTAGCCTGGAATAACCACTTTTAACACCACTCTTTGTCCAGCTTTCTCTAATTAAAATTTTTGCTGAAGGAAGCAAAAGTATCACTTCTTCGATCTCTTTTTTGTATGTCCCTTTCCTTTTTTCAAGCCATGATCTAAGTAGGCGCAATAGAATAGGTGCAAAAATCAGATACCAGGTGAGAAGAATGATCGCTGAGCGAAAAATAAATTTGAGCGAAGCATGACCTGATGCAAAAACTCCTTGAGGATAAATTAGAGTATAGACATATATTGCCAAAAGTCCGATCCAAATAAAGACTAGAAAGTTCGGATATTTCTTCTTTGGTTTGTTGATCTCTGATATTTCGCCTGAGTTCAAAGGAAGCATATATGATTGCAATTCTTCTTTACTAAAACTAAGAAGTTTTGGAATTGAGCTCGTAAATCTACCAATGAAAAACGCTGCAATCAAATGCAAGGCAACATAGGTTATCACAAAATACAGACTGTAATTTGTGCTTGGATCTGTTTGGGTAAGTCCACTGATAAATTCATTCACTGCTTTCCAGAAATCAACACCAAATAAAATGGTCAGAACTATAACTCGTTGAAAAGCTGATTCTATCAAAGCTAAAAAGGCGAGGAGATAACATCGTGCTTTGAAATTCTTTCTTCCTGAGAAAATCAATTCTCCGCATATACCTTGAAACAGAACAGCTATATAAGCTGGGAAAGGACTCTGTGGAGAAAGTAACATCTTAAAAATGGCAACTACAATGGTCGCTTTTAGAATCGCTCCTCTGTGTGGTACCAAATATCCAATTAGGCTTATGCAGACAACAGCTGAACTTCCTATCACTAATCCTGAAATTGGAAGCTTGAATCCATGGATAATTCCACCTAACATTGCCTCGCAGATGACCCAAAGTGCTATTAATTTGAAATATATTTGTTTTTGTTGTGGACTCACTTCGTGAAATAATTTTATTTTTGTCAAATAAGACAGCAATGCTTCCTTGAGCGCAAAGTAGACAATCTCTCGTTCTTGGAAAAAAGTAATTTCATTGCTTTGTCTAAATTAAAGAAACTGAAAGTGATTAAATTTATTCTCAATGATAAAGAAGTTCAATATCCCGGCCATCCCGGTGTTGTAGTTCTTGATTACGTACGTTATCTTAAAAACCTAACCGGCACAAAGATCGGTTGTCGGGAAGGTGATTGCGGGGCTTGCACAATACTTGTCGGCGAAATTGTTCTAGACAAAATGAGATATCGTTCAATGACCTCTTGTTTGATGCCTCTCGCTAATGCAAATGGAAAACACATTGTAACTATTGAAGGCGTGAACATGGACATCTTAAATCCGGTTCAACAGGCAATGAGCGATGAAGGTGCAACACAATGTGGTTTCTGTACGCCAGGATTTGTAATGTCACTTGCCGGATTTTGCCTGCGTGATGATGTTGTCGATTATCAAAAAGAAGCGCTTGCTGCTATCGATGGAAATATTTGTCGCTGTACCGGCTACAAATCAATTCAACGAGCTGTTTCGAAGATCGCTGAGATCTGTTCGAAAAGAGCGGGTGAAGATGTTGTAAAGTATGTTGCAAAGAACAAAATTCTCCCTTCGTATTTTGAAAATATAAAAGAGAAACTGGCAATACTTCAGCTTTCTGCAAATGCGTCAGCAAGTATTGCTAAATCGGAGTATTTTGTCAGTGGTGGAACAGATCTCTATGTTCAAAAGCACGATGTGATGCCGCATTCTGAATTGTCATTCCTTATGAATAAAAATGAGTTGCAGGGAATAACAGAAGAAAATGGAATTTGTATCATTGGTGCAGCATCATCTGTAACTGATTTAATCGAATCACCCATCATCAGAAAAGCATTCCCGAATTTCGAAACGTATTACAAATTGGTTTCATCAACTCCAATTCGCAACATGGCAACCATCGCAGGAAACCTCGTGAATGCCTCACCAATAGGCGATTTCACAGCTTTCTTTCTAGCCCTTGATGCATCAATTGAAATAAGTGATAATGTATCAACAAGAATAATTAGGCTCAAAGATTTTTACTTAGGCTACAAAAAACTAAGCAAAAAACCGAACGAATTCCTAAAATCCCTAAGCGTCAAACTCCCATCCCAAAAATCCCGGTTTAATTTTGAGAAAGTCTGCAAACGTACAAACCTGGATATAGCAAGTGTGAATTCTGCAATGTTGATGGAATTGGATGGTAGTAGTATATTAAATGCAAATATTTCTGCAGGAGGAGTAGGACCAACGCCAATGTTTTTGAAAAAGTCTTCTGAATATTTAGCAGGGAAGAAAGTGTCGCTTGATGTAATTGAAGAATTACTTCGGATCGCACAGACTGAGATTGCACCAATCAGTGATGCTCGGGGAACTGTCGAGTACAAGCGCTTACTTCTCAACCAACTTATAAAAGGTCATTTCGCAGTATGGTATCCGGAAATGATCAATGCAGAATTTTTAACAATGTAAATACAACCGGCATGATCATTTTATCGATCAAGTGCCTGATGATATGAAAAACATAGACAGCTCTAATCATTTACGCGGACAATCGATTTACCTCGACGATATTCCTCTCCTTACAGGAACGCTTTTCGCCGTTGCATTCGATTCTCCTATCGCTCATGGTGTGATCACAAAACTTGATCTTACTGAAGCACTAGATTCAGAAGGTGTCGTTCGCATTTTTACTGCGAAAGATATTCCCGGTGAAAATCAAATTGGCGGTATCATTCCTGATGAACCGTTGATCGCCGATCATCATGTTCATTTCTGCGGAATGCCTGTTGCATTGGTTGTTGCTGAGTCTGATGAATTGGCTCGAATGGCTGTGAAAAAGATCAAAGTTGAAATTTCTCCTTTGCCTATTATTACTGATCCGCGTGAAGCGCAACAGAAAGGTGAGCTAATTGTTCAACCCCGGACTTTTACATTGGGAAATTCTGCAGATGCATTTGAAAATTGTGTGCATGTATTCGAAGGAAAAGTAGATTCAAACGGACAAGAACATTTATACATAGAAACTCAAGGTGCTTATACTGTGCCGATGGAGAATGGTGCGATCAAAATCTATTCATCCACACAAGGACCAACTGCTGTTCAACGTGCATGTGCGAAAGTACTTGGTCTGCCAATGCACATGCTGGAAGTTGATGTGACACGTTTGGGCGGTGGATTTGGAGGCAAAGAAGATCAGGCCAATACGTGGGCGGCTTTATGTGCAATGGCTACATATCATTTGAAACGTCCGGTGAAATATTCTTTGCATCGTATGGAAGACATGCGAATGACAGGTAAGCGACATCCATATTCATCCGATTACAAAATTGGTCTTGATAAAGATCTGAAAATTGTAGCCTATGAAGCTACGTTCTTTCAGAATGCAGGAGCAGCAGCAGATCTTTCTCCGGCTGTATTGGAACGTACACTTTTTCATTGTACAAATTCGTACTTCGTTCCGAATGTAAAAGCGACTGCTTATAGTTGCCGTACAAATCTTCCCCCGAATACTGCCTTCCGCGGATTTGGCGGGCCGCAAGAAATGTTTGTAATTGAAAGTGCAATCGCTCATGCTGCTGATGAATTGGGCATTCATCCGTCTGAAATCCAGAAACGAAATCTGATCCGTACCGGTGATGAATATCCATACGGACAAATAGCAGTTAGCGAAGCCACTGAATGTTGGGAGAAAGCAGAAAAACTATTCGACTTTGAAAAAGCGAAAAAGGATGTAGCGAAATTCAATTCTGAAAATCATTTATACAAAAAGGGAATTGCTTTAATGCCAATTTCATTCGGTATCAGTTTTACGAAAACATTAATGAATCAGGCTCGTTCCCTTGTGCATGTTTATACAGATGGGAGCGTGAACATTAGTACCGGTGCTGTTGAAATGGGGCAGGGGGTGAATACAAAGATCTTGCAAGTTGCAGCACAAGTGTTTTCCATCAATCCTGATTCGATACGTGTAAATTCGACTAACACATTCCGCATTGCCAATACTTCTCCATCTGCTGCATCTGCAACAGCCGATCTTAATGGTCGTGCAACGCAAATTGCTTGTGAAGCGATATTGAATCGTTTGAAGGATGTAGCTGCAATAGAGTTGAACGTTGCAGCTGAAAAGATCTCTTTGAAAGATCAATGCGTGCTAATAGATGGTATTAAAAGTGCAATGGACTGGAAGCAGTTAGTAATGGCTGCTTTTTTACGACGAGTAAGTTTATCGGAGCACGGCCATTATGCTACTCCTGAAATTCATTTCGATCCAAAAAAAGAAAAAGGACATCCTTTTGCTTATCATGTTTATGGTTCAGCAATCGTAACTGCAACGATCGATTGTCTCCGTGGTACCTATGAATTCGATTCTGTAAATGTCGTCCATGATTTCGGGTCGTCAATGAATGTCATCATCGACCGCGGACAAGTAGAAGGCGGAATTGTTCAAGGGATTGGCTGGATGACAATGGAAGAAGTGATCTATGACAAAGAAGGTAGATTAAGAAGCAATGCATTGTCAACCTATAAAGTTCCCGATGTGTATTCTGTCCCTAAAGAGATCAACATCGATTTCCTCCAGACAAGTAAAGACAACCTCGCCATTTTCCGCTCCAAAGCCGTTGGCGAACCGCCATTGATGTATGGCATCGGTGCATTCTTCGCATTGCGCGAAGCGATCAAATCATTCAATCCCGAAGTAAAGACTGCATTTGATTCGCCGATGACGCCGGAGAAGGTGTTGATGGCTCTGCATTCGAGGAAATTAAAAATGAATAATTAACATGGAGAACCTTCTTCTCCTTCACGGTGCAATAGGCTCAATAGATCAGTTTAATTCTCTTTCAAGTGAATTAAAATCAGAATTCAATCTCTGCACTTTCAACTTCCCCGGTCACGGTGGTGAACCAATTCCTGAAACCGGTTTTTCAATTCAATTGTTTGCTGAAGCGACCATCGCATTCATGGATAAAAACAAACTCGAGAAGGTATCGATCTTTGGTTATAGCATGGGAGGGTATGTTGCATTGTATTTTGCGAAGTATTTTCCTGATCGTGTAGAAAAGGTCATCACTCTGGCAACTAAATTTCATTGGGATGAATTGACTGCGCAAAAGAAGTGAAAATGCTGGATGCCGACAAGATCGAAGCTAAAATTCCTGCTTTCGCTACTGAATTGCAAAAGAGACATCCTCCGGTAGATTGGAGATCTGTATTGAATCATACAAGTGAAATGCTTTTAGAAATGGGAAAAGATAATCCTCTCAAGCGCGAAGATTATTCAACAATCAAAACGCCTGCATTAATACTCCTTGGCGACAATGATAAAATGGTAACATTGGAAGAAACAATTGCAGTCAATGAGCTGCTTCCAAATTCGCGACTCGAAATTCTTGCTAATACTTCGCATCCTTTGGAGCAAGTTGATGCTGAAATGCTAGCATCCTATATTCGGGATTTTAATATCTAGTATTTCCGTGATCCATGTGTTTTTTTCTCCCGCAGATTTACGCAGAATACGCAGAAAAGCCGCAGAAAGACTCTGTGTTTCTCTATTTTTTTTCTTTGTGCCCTCTGTGTTAAAAAAAACTCAGCATCAAGCTACCATTCTGCCTTCGTTAATCAAATTAGCCTTGACCACATGCGGTATACTAAAACTAAACCTGGTCCCTTCTCCCAAAGTTGAGCGCAACCAAATCTTTCCATTTCTCTGCTCAACTATCTTCTTCGCTACCGAAAGCCCAACACCCATTGATTCATGTTCATCGCGACGACTCAACGTCTGAAAAAGCACGAAAATCTTTTCATGGTATTGCTCTTCAATCCCCGGACCATTATCTTCAATGTGAATGATCGTTTCGCATCATTCACTTCCGTACTGATCATTATTGCAACATGGTCTTTGTCATTGAAGCGAATCGCATTGTCAATGATATTCGATAAAACACGACGCAATTTTAATTCTTCCATTCTGACTTTTGGCATTCCTGCCTGAATCATAAAAGATGGCGTTTTGCCATTGTGTTCGATTGCTATAAAGTCTTCAACGATGTCGTTCAAATCTACTTCTGTGATTTCGGATTCAGGTTTCTCTGATTTTGTATATTCTAAAAGTCCGTTCAATAATTGCTCCATGCGACTAACACGCTGCTTGATTATATTGAAATTAGTTTGAACATCCGCCGGAAGTTTGCCTTCCATGTCTTCTTCAATCATTGCAGTTAACCAGGCTACAGCACGTAATGGTGATTTCAAATCGTGCGATGCAATAGATACAAATTTTTCCAACTCTTTATTCGTCTTCTCCAATCCATGTGAATAGGCATTCAGTAACTTGTTCTTATTCTTTAACTCCGAATTCTTTTTGGCCAACGTGTCACGTGATTTTGTTATGCTCTGAATTACGACGTTCTTTCCGGATTGCATGTAAGCAGCAAGTACGGAAATTAAGAATGCTGACAGAATTCCATTTGTAAGAAAATCTTGACTGATCAGCCCTTCGTCATTTTTAAACATAGCAAAAGAAGTGAGATTGGTAAAGCGACTAATGATGAACATGTAGACAAAATGCGCAACCACTCCAATAGTGAAATATTGTCCGGATTTTTTTCCGAGCAACATATAGGCATACAAAATGATTACAGCCCAGAAGAGTGAACCGCCTGTCATGATTCCACCGCAAGTGTAAGCAACGCAATGCACCAGACAAAATGCTGCAACCATCATTATACGATAATGTCTTTGTAATTTCTCAGCGTTTTTCGTCATGAAGAAATTCGTCGTCATGATGATTCCTTGCAGTAAAATCAAAAATGGTAGCGGTCCCGGATCAGGAATTGTGATCATCATTTGAGAAAAGATCCCTATGCAAACCAATGCACCTGTAAATGAAAAGATGCGATAAAGAATAAATCTTTGTCTGGCAATTACATCGTCTTCCGGCATTTGTTGTAATACCGCCTGACCTGATAGTACTCTGGTAATTTTATTCATAAACTCGGGCAAATGCCTATGGTGTGTTTAGTCTTATATGACTTAGTACGCTATAGGTTTCCGGGGCAGGCCTAAACTGTAAGAAATAGGTGTTTTTCGTTGAAATTTGGTAGGGTGGAAATGCTGATTTTTTAAACACAGAGTTCAATAGAGAAAAACAGACATAGAGAAATATTACGGAATAGATCATAATTTAAAATTAATTAAACATTTTAAAAATACTCAAAAACGTCATTATTCATTATTCATTTTTAGAGCCCTGCGCAATCCACCTCCCAATAATCTCCCTCTCTTCAACGGTCATCCCCGTCTTATTTCCCAGAGGCATCGACTGCGTATTAATAGCGCGTAACATGATCTTGTCAGTCATCTTATGGATCTGATCGTAATTGTCGAACATGACTCCATTCGGCGCAACTAATTGAACATCGTCTGTAGGTTTTGACGAATGACATTGATTGCAACGTTGCTTGAAGATCTGTTGAACTTCGCTGAATTGAACAGGAGTATTGTTCTTCGAATCAAATTTGGCCGGCGCAGTTACGATGATCAATGCTATGATTGCAATCGTCGCAAATGGAATCATCCATACTGCTTTTTGCCCTTTCTCATGCAAATTGATGAAATGTCGAACTGCCACACTTGCAATCGTAAGACCGGCAAGAATTGCCCAATTCCATGCATGTCCGAATGTCACCGGAAAGTGATTGCTGATCATAATAAAAATCACAGGCAAGGTGATGTAGTTATTATGCAGCGAACGCAGTCCTGCCATTTTTCCTAACTCAGGATTCAATGGTCGACCTTCTGTTGCCGCAGCGACTAATTCTTTCTGCGATGGAATGATGGTGAAGAATACATTTCCTGCCATGATCGTTCCTAATAGCGCGCCGACATGCATAAATGCCGCACGACCACTCAGAAATTTGCTCAATACAAATCCATAAATAACAACGATGATAAATCCGATGATAGCAAAAGCTTTTTTCTTATGTACCAAAGGTGATTTGCAAAGCAAGTCATAAATGATCCATCCGCTAACCATGCTTCCAATACCTATCATGATTGCTGTTCCGGAACTGATATTCCGTACTGCCGGATCGATCATGTACGATTTTGCATTCATGTAATACACGATATTCAACAATACAAATCCGGAAAGCCACGTGAAGTAGGCTTCGTATTTGAACCAGTGAAGTTTCTTTGGTAAGACACCGGGTGCAGTTTTATATTTTCTACATAATAAAATCCGCCGCCATGTATTGCCCATAAATTTCCGGCTAATTCATCGCGTAAATTTTCTGTTCTGTTCAGACTATTCTCCAGGAAGATGAAATAAAATGAAGCACCAATCCATGCAATTCCAAATACGACATGAATCCATCGCACAAGCAAATTCATCCAATCCATGATGTGCGCCTCCATACTGCTACCTGCAAGAAATTGTCCGCCAATAAATATTCCCACAGCTACGAATAGCAATGTAAATAGGGTAGTGCGACTTTGTTTCAACAATGCTTTCGCCGCTGAAATTTCATCACTCGATTTCGCATTCTTACTTAAAATGTTCATGCCGGAATTAAGCGCAACGATTGCAATCAAAATCAGTAGCGCAATTCCTATCGAAAAATAAATTGGAGACATATGGATAAAATAGTGTAGTTGAATTGTTATTTACGTCGGCCAAGTAAGATTCTGTAGAACGAGCGACTGCGAATTTCATCGATGGATAAACCTGTTACTAAAGCTTCTTTTTCCGTGATCGCTCCGCAGTTCAATGCCTTCAGGAAGTAATTCAAAAGACCTTGTCCGGTTGCCGCATCGTCAAATACATCACCTGATAATGTCGCTTGCGCTGCTTTGTCAACGAAATTTTTCAACCGTATCGCTGCATCTTCGTAGCTTTCTAAGAAGAAAGTGTACGTCGCTGCATAACGCATTGGCAATTGCGCCGGATTCAAATCCCACCCCTGATAAAATCCATTGATCAATGAATGCATGGTATGTCCATACCCAAGTTTCCAGGCTTGATGTACAACTTTTCTGTTTTCTATTTCCTGATCGAGCGTCAGATTGTCTCCTCTGTGCGGACCAACAGGCATTACATTCGTTGCGCCATCGGAAAGCATGATACCTGTTCCTCCTAATGCAACACGTGTCATGTGATGTGCAAAATCGCAAACAGGATGATCCATTGTCTGGTATTTTGCTGTTATGTTACATGATGCAGTATAGTCATATGTTCCAAAGTGAGCAGCGATGCATCTTCCTTTTCCTGCTCTTATCAATCCAAGCAAAGGATTTTTTCCATCTTCATCCATTACAGCTTGCGTGGCTTCGACCATCATTTCCATCTTCAAAATGCCTGCACTAAGTCCATGAACTTTTTCCAATGCTTCGAATAATTTCACCAATGCTTCAATCTGTTGTGGAATGGTTACTTTAGGTAACATCACAACAAAATTCTCCGGAATTTTATTCCCTGAATTTTCAAGTAGGGTAGTAATGAAGATATCGAGCGTACGAATTCCTCTCGCCTTCAGATCTTCTGTAAATGGTTTTATACGAATGCCAATAAAGGGAGAAACAGTTTTGTCTTTCATCCCTTTGGCTAATTCTTTTGCAGCATTTACTGCTGTTTCATCTTCTTCTGCATCCGGACGATTTCCAAAACCATCTTCAAAATCAATTCTGAAATCTTCAACTGCTTCTCGTTCTAATTTTGCAATAACTTTTTTGTAAACAGTATAAGGAAGCCATGCATTTTCATTTTTCCGCTCTGAGTCAGACATTTTATCCAGTCTGCTTTCAAACGCATTAATTTCAGCAACAGTAGTCGGAAGCGATTCATGTCCTGTTAATTCTAAAACTTTGGCAAGCACAGAAAAATTAGGCGCATTTGTTTTAAAACTTTTCAAAGCGATTTGACCCATTTTAACCGTCGTGTCCGATTTAAAAAGATTCGCGCCGCCGTAGACAGTATGCACCGGCTGCCGCTCCGAATTTTCCCCCGGATACACCTTTTGAAATGCCAGATTCGCTATCTGCAGTTCATTCAATACACTTTCTTTTGCTTCTGTTGGAATGGATAATTTCATTAGTTGATTTTTATTAAATTTCGTAAATTGTGAATTGTGAATGGTGAATCGTAAATTGTGAATCGAAGCCGAGAATTACGAATTACGATTTACGACTCCCGATTCACGTTTTCCATCAGCTGCCGCGGTACGTTGAATACCCAAACGGATTCAACAACAAAGGCACATGATAATGCCTATCCTCACTCACTTCAAATTCTACTATCACTTTCGGATAAAAACTTATTACATTTTGTTTCTCAAAATACGGTTTCACTTCGAAGACCATTCTGTAAATGCCAAAGCTAAGCTTGACGTCTTTTGCAAGTAAATCTGCAATTCGGCCATCTTCATTCGTAATTCCTGTACCTAGAAGTTTCCATTCGTTACCTGATTTTTCTTCAAGTGTAATTTGAATACCCTTCGCCGGCTTTCCAATTGATGTATCTAAAACGTGTGTCGTTATCTGGCTCATGAAAATAATTTGTCTATCCGTAAATGAGTGATTTTATTTTGTTCTCTGGCTGCAATTTTTAATTCTGCTTCCGGAGAATTCGGTAATCGTTTTTTCAATAGCTCCAGCATTTCCTGCGCAGACTTACCTGTTGCGCAAACAATAAAGATATAGCCGAATTTCTTCTCGTATTCTGAATTGCCTGCAGCCAATTCATTGAGTACATCCACACTCGCACCACCCACTCCGGATTGTTCTGCACTTGCCCATTCTTTTGTTGCGAATTTTTTCTCCAAAGATTTCACATCTCCGATCTTCGGATGGTGGGTGAAGGCTTCTTTCCAGTCTTTTTCTTCTGCAGAAATCCAGACCGTGTCTGACGTAACTTTCAAATCATCCGAAGAAGCAAATGGCCGATTGTCTACAAGTTTTGTCGCCCAGTATGTACAACCGCAACATTTGAAAATTTCCGCTTTCGCATCTTCTGTGCTTAGCTGATTGAATTCTTTTATTGTCATCTTATGATTTCTTTCCAAAGACTCTCATTCTGCTGATACCGCCATCAGGGAAGATCGTGAGTCTTAAATGTGTGAATGGTCCTTTACTTGATAATTGATCGAAATAATGTTCGTGATCTGCTTGCAGTTTTGTTTGTGGTAATACTGTTGTCCAATTAATGTCGCCAGATTTCAATTTATCTTCATCGGCAATGTCTATAATACATCCTTCAATCAGACAGCTGTCCGGATAATTTCCTTTGAAGTGACACGTGTCTACTAATAATTTGTCAATAGTTCCTTTATGCGCTAATCTCACAATAACCCAGTCTTTGTTATTCGGTGTTCGATTTCTTTTCGTTTCCCATCCGTCACCCATATTCACTCCGCGCCCCGGCATGATCAAATTATCCATATGTGAGAAGAACATGTCATTGCACAAGATTGAACGTGCTCCATTAATTGCTGCTGCCAGATCAATTTCCTGATCTGATTTTACCAGTGACCAGTTCTTGCTGACTTCACCATAAACTTTCAATCGAGCTACACCGCCATCCGGATAAATATGTAAACGAATATGAGTATATGGAAAGTTGTCCTTTATTTCATAGAAATTCTGGCTGCCGGGATTTAATGGTGACTTTCCCAAAATTTCTTTCCATGCGAATTTGTCGTTCAGCACATCCTCATCATTTCCGCCTAAAGAATTGCATGCTTCGATTGATGCAAAAGGTGGGTGATTTCCAAGAAAGAAATTAGTGTCAATATCTACTCCTGAAATTTTACCTTCTGTAGCTAAGCGAATAACACACCAATCATGTCCGGGAACACGCTTACGACGAGATTCCCATCCGTCCATCCATTTTCCACGGTCAGTGTATTTATCTGCAATGAATATTCCTCTGCCGGGTTTTAGTAGATTTTCTTTCTCTGCAAAAAAATCATCCGTACAATAAAGTGCCTTGCCGCCTAATCGCTCTGCTGCCAGATCGATCATTTTTGTAAATGCAGGTGCAATAATTTCAGTCATATTTGGTAATAGTTCTATAGGTCGTAAATGTCTTAAAAATTTCCAAGCAAAACAGTCCCTTTGTTAGCATTTATAAGCTTATTATTCTCATAAATCAGCTCACCGTTGATAAAAGTCTTGTGAACTTTCCCGGCAAATGGCTTTCCTGAATATGGGCTTACCTTATGCCTATGGTGTATTTCTTCCGAAGAGAAAGTTGTTGTCCCATTAGGATCCCAAATGAAAAAATCGGCATCAGCTCCGTTTTCTAGTTTCCCTTTATTCGAAAGTCCTAAAAAATCAGCCGGTGATGCTGAAAGCCATTTTGCAATATCTTCTACTGAAAAATTTCTTCTTTTTGCTTCAGTCCAAAGAGAACATAGTGCAAATTGTAGTCCTGCTATTCCACCCCAGGCTTTTGAAAGATCGCCACTCGAGATCTCTTTTAAATCTGGCGGAGCAGGTGAGTGGTCTGTTGCAACAAAATCAATCAAGCCTGATTTCAATGCATCCCAAAGTTTATTGTTATTTTCTCTTTCACGAATTGGTGGCGCACATTTGTAGATCGTTTCACCATTTGGAATGTCTTCTGCATTGAGCGTCAAATAATGTTGCGCTGTTTCAACAGTCAGATTCAATCCTTCTGCTTTTGCTTCGGCAATCATCGGTAATGCTTCTGCCGATGAAAGATGTACGATGTGTACATGAGCTTCCGTTTCTCTACAAAGATCGATCATCATAGCAATCGCTTTGTTTTCCCATTCTTTCGGACGAGAACGCAAATAACTCATGTAATCGTTTGGATTATTTTTGTGTTCTGCAATTCCGGGATGATCTTCTGTTAATTCACAATGAACTAACAAGGGCCGATTATATTTTTTAATTATTTGAAGTGCATTTTTCAAATCGGCTTTTTCTGTATTTGGAAAATCATCGATTCCCGAATGAGTTAAAAATGCTTTCAATCCAAGAACTCCTGACTTCAACAAATCATCGAGTTCATTTCTATTACCGGGAATCACTCCGCCCCAGAATCCGACATTGACATTCAATTTATCTTTTGCTGCTTCAAGTTTTAATTTAAAGTTGGTGACATTCGTTGTTACAGGTGATGAATTCAATGGCATATCTACAAGCAATGTTATTCCTGATGCCGCTGCAGCAGTTGTCGCCGTCTCAAATCCTTCCCATTGTGTTCGACCCGGTTCATTGATATGAACATGTGGGTCGATCAATCCGGGCATGATGAAAAGATCCTTAGCCATTTCAATCTCACCGTCAAAATCACCGGGAAGGAATTCGTCGATTTCTGTGATCTTCCCATCTTTCACGATCAGACAACCGGAAATTACTCCATTAGGAGTAACAATATGATCACTTATGATTGCCAGCTTTTTCGTCATCTTCAAAAGAATAATTGTGATAGTAAACAAAAATAGAATTAATTTCGATTTCTGAATGTGATTCTTTTATGATTGAATTAAAACTGTGGCAATATGTTCTAAGTCAGCTGGAAACAGGTAATCCTGTCGTCCTCATGTGTGTATTGGAAAGCCATGGAAGCAGTCCCGGTCGACGTGGTTTCAAAATGGCCGTTACACACAATCACCATGTCGGATCAATCGGCGGGGGAATGATGGAACATAAATTTGTTGATCTTGCAAAAGAATGTTTACTCGATGAAAGCGATAATTTTCTTCTGAAAAAACAAGTCCACAGTAAATCTGCAAAACTGAATCAAAGCGGAATGATCTGTTCCGGAGAGCAAACCATCTATTTGGCCCCTGTAAAACACGATGACATTGATTCAGTCAAATTGCTGATCAATTCTCTGCAAAATAATCAGCATGGCACTTTGAAATTAAGTCCGATCGGAATCCAGTTCTCAATTCTGCCTATAAAGGAAAATTATCACTTCGAAATGAAAAGTGAAGAGGATTGGATCTACAAAGAAAGAACAGGTTTCAAGAACGTCTTACATATTATCGGTGGTGGTCATTGTGGATTAGCTCTTTCGGAACTAATGAGTAAAATGGATTTTCATATTCACATTTATGATGACCGCAAAGATCTAAGTACGATGATGGAAAATAATTTTGTTCATGAAAAAAGATTCGTGAACGATTATTCAGAATTATCTGACCTCATTTCAGGAGGAGAAAATGTGTATGTTGCTATCATGACCTTCGGTTATCGAAGTGACAATATTGCTTTGCGTGCAGTGATCAATAAAGATTTTAAATATTTGGGTGTTCTTGGCAGTCAAACCAAAATGGATGAACTTTTCAAAGAATGGAAACACGATGGACTAAGTCTGAAACGTCTCGAAAAAATTCATTCGCCAATCGGTCTTTCAATAAAGAGTCAGTCGCCGATGGAAATTGCAATAAGCATTGCGGCAGAAATTATTAAAGTAAAGAATGTGGATCTTTAAATCAATTCTAAATTAAAATTGCGAAGGATTTTGCGTGGGTTTGTCAAATTTATTTCTCAAACTTTGAACTAATTTATTCGGCGGCTTAAAAATAAGTAGACAAAGAAAGATACCCCAAACCCCACAAACCAAGCATAATTATAAAGTCCCGAAATCCAAGAGTACACGTGTTCAGTTGGTATAACATGAATAGCAACTAAAAATCCCGGTATGTTCGGAATAATTCCTAAAAGCAATGCAGCTATTGCCGCTCGATTGAAACCATTGTTAAAAGTGTATCGTGCTCGTGTTTCATACAATTCTTGCACAACAAGTTTTTGTTTTTTGATGTAGAAATAGTCTGCAATCATAATTCCTCCGACTGGACCAAGCAAAGAAGAGTAGGCGATAAGCCATGTGAAAATATATCCGTTCGGATCTGCGATTAATTTCCATGGCAAAATAAGGATGCCAATTACACCTGTAATATATCCTCCTGTTGTAAAACTGATCTTGGATGGCGAAAGATTTGCAAAATCATTCGCAGGACTAACAATATTCGCTGCAATATTTGTGGCCAATGTTGAAAGTGCAACAGCGATCATTGCAAAACTTACCAGCCATTTGCTAGTAAACTTCCCTGCCAATACCAATGGATCCCAGATCATACTACCATATATGATAACTGTTGCTGAAGTTACTACAACACCGATGAATGAGAAGAGAGTCATTGATGTCGGTAGTCCAATTGCCTGACCAACAATTTGTGCCCGTTGGCTTTTTGCATAGCGTGTGAAGTCCGGTATATTCAGCGATAATGTAGCCCAGTATCCTACCATCCCTGTTAACCCGGGAAAAAAGTATTTCCAAAATTCTGCATTCGTTGTAAATTTTGATGGTTGTGCCAAGATCGGTCCTAAACCATTGCCTGCAGAAATTGCCCAGAACAACAATGCCAATGCCGCTATAGGTAAAAAGAATGCTTTAAAGATCAATAGTTTTTTAATGCTATCAACACCAAGTTTCACAACATACATGTTGATCAGCCAGAATAGAAAGAATGTTATTGCCGGTCCGGTTTCTAATCCGAACGATGCCGGAAAAATCATTGGTAAATTTTCAAACGATGGAAACCACACTTTCATCATCTGATAAAGAGCAAAACCTCCTATCCATGTTTGTATTCCAAACCATCCACAAGCAACAATTGCTCTCAGCATTGCTGGGATGTTTGCCCCTCTGGTGCCAAAACTTGCTCGCGCTAATACAGGAAAAGGTATTCCGTATTTCGCCCCTGCATGTCCGTTGAGGATCATTGGGAGAAGCACGATAGTGTTTCCAAGAAAAATAGTGAGTATCGCTTGCCACCAATTCATGCCGCCGCCAATAAGTGAACTGGCCAACATGTATGTTGGAATACACAACGACATGCTTATCCATAGTGCAGCATAGTTCCAGGTATTCCATGATCTTTTCTCCTGTGGAATAGGAGCGAGGTCTTCGCTATATAAGTCGGACATGTTTTTCCTGTTTAGTTAGTATTAATTTGGATGAGGTCAAAGGTCAAAGGTCAAAGGTCAACCGAGTTTGCGAATTTGTTGACTTTTGACCTTTGACCTTTTACCTTTACAGTGGCATCAATTACAATATTCATCCGCCACCGCAATCGCTTTCGAAATGATATCCAGGCCTTCGTCCATTTCATCTTGTGTAATGCATAGTGGAGGAGCAGTGAAAATATAATTCCAACGTACGAATGTAAACAAACCAAGTTCTAGCAATTTTGCATTAACTTTATTCATCACTTCCATTTCGTTCGCTGTTGCATTCCAAGGCGCCATCGGTTCTTTCGTTTTTCTATTCTTAACGATTTCAATACAACCTAATAGACCTGTATTTCTATAATCACCGATACTCTCATGCTTTTCCATCATGGCAGCAACTCTTTTGTCCATATATGCGCCCATCTTGGCAGCATTCTCGATCAACTTTTCATCTTCATAGATCTGCAAAACTTCAACTGCCGCAGCACATGCAACAGCATGTCCGGAATATGTTAATCCAAGTGGTAATGGTTTGTTATCAAATGCCGCAATAAGTTCTTCCTTGATGATAATACCACCTAACGGAATGTAACCGCATGTCAATCCTTTTGCAAAACACATAATATCAGGAACAACATTGTGATGATTCACACCAAACCATTTTCCCGTTCTTCCAAAGCCGCTCATCACTTCATCGCAAATTAAAATGATACCATATCGATCAGCGATCTCTCTAATCTTTTGCCAGTAGCCCGGCGGATATTTAATACATCCACTTGATCCACTTTCACCTTCCATTAAAATAGCAGCAACATTTTGAGGGCCTTCAAATTTGATGATTCGCTCCATATGATCTGCAGCATTCTGTGCGCACTCTTCTTTCGTTTTACTATTCCATGGATCACGATAGAAATAAGGATTCTCAACGTGAATGAAATTAGGCGCACCTTGTGAATCATGCGGATTCCCTCTGGGATCCCCACTTGCCGACATTGCTCCATATGAAGCACCATGATAACCTTGATACAACGTAATGACTTTATGTCGACCTGTATATAGTCGTGCGAATTTGATTGCATTCTCAACCGCTTCCGCTCCTGCATTAGTAAAAAATGTTTTCTTCAATGATCCCGGTGTGATCTCTGCAAGTTTTTTTCCTAATTCACCTCTGGCTTTCGTGATCATTCCAGGATGAACAAAAGAAACTTCATCCATCTGACGCATCACAGCGTCCTTCACTCTCGGATGACCATGGCCGATATTCATATTCATCAATTGCGAAGAGAAATCCATATAACGTTTACCGCTACGATCATGAATATATACACCTTTAGCATCACAAATATTCAGCGGATTCAATCCCGACTGCTTCTGCCATGAAAAAATGGTGTAATCTAAATTGTTCTGAAGAATTATTTCTCTTTCGTTTAATGTTTTTGTTTCCATTTTGATTCGTATCTCGTTATTCGTTTTTAGTTTTTCGAAATCGATTCTTAGTGATTAATTTTCGAAATTATGATCGACAGCTTATGACCTTTGACCCTTTACCTTTGACCTTCTTAAGCCTTCAGCTTAACTCATCCAATTCGTCTTCGCCTCCGGATTCCACTTAATAGATGTTTTCTTCAAATTGGTCCAGAACTCAATTGAACTGTCGCCTGTAATATCTCCAACACCAAATTTTGAATCGTTCCAACCGCCGAATGAAAACGGTTCGCGTGGAACCGGTACGCCGATATTAATTCCAATCATTCCTGCACTTGCTTTTTCCATCACTTGACGTGCAATGCTTCCACTTTGTGTAAAGACACTTGCAGCGTTTCCGTAGGCTGATCCGTTCTCAATCGAAAGTGCTTCGTCAATCGAACTTGCACGCATAATTGCGATCACAGGTCCGAATACTTCTTCTTTAGCTATAGCCATGTCAGGAGTTACGAAATCAATTACAGTCGGACCAACGTAATATCCGTTTTCCATTCCGGCCACTGTTGTGTTTCTTCCGTCAACCAAAATTTTTGCGCCTGCTTTTTCAGCTTCCGTGATATATCGTTCAATTCTTTCTTTCGATTCTTTACTGATCACAGCTCCGAGATTTTTACCGGGAATTACTTTTTTAGCCTCATCGCAGATCTTAGAAATGATATGATCAATATTTCCAACTCCAACCATTGCGGATGCTGCCATACAACGCTGGCCCGCACATCCACTCATTGACGCAGTAACATTACTTGCTGTCATATCAGGATGTGCATCCGGCATTACGATCAAGTGATTTTTCGCACCACCTAATGCAAGACACCTTTTTAGATTCGAAGTAGATCGAATGTAAACAACTTTTGCAATTTTTGTAGAACCAACAAATGATACTGCCTGAATACCCGGATGATCACAAATGGCTTCCACAATTTCTCTGTCACCATTTACAACATTGAAAACCCCATCCGGTAAACCTGCCTCCTTCAACATCTCTGCAATTCGCATAGACGATACAGGAACTTTCTCCGATGGTTTTAAAATCATACAATTTCCAAGTACCAATGCATTGGGGATCGTCCAATGTGGTACCATATGTGGAAAATTGAATGGGGCAATCGATGCAACAACACCAACCGGCTTGTGGTCAAGTCGGCATTCAACACCACGACTTACTTCCATTATTTTTCCGGCAACAAGTTGCGGCATACTGCAAGCATATTCTGTTAACTCAATACTTTTTTCAACTTCAGCAATTGCTTCGTCAAGTGTTTTACCATTTTCTTTTTGTACCAGTGCAGCTAGCTCCTTCAGATTTTTTTCCATCAATGTTTTGTATCGATAGAAAATCTGAACTCTTTCTTTGATGGGAGTTGAAGACCACGTTTTAAATGCAGCCTGTGCTGCTTCAACAGCAGAATTTAATTCTGCCATTGTCGAAAGCGGAACATTCGCAATCGTCGCTCCATCCAATGGGGAAACGATATCCATCGATTTTTTAGTTCCATTTGTAAATTTTCCACCGATATAATTTTTTACCTCAGGGACTTGAAGAGTTGTCGTTGACATGTTTTTCAATTTGAAATTAATCCTACAATTCAAAGCTTCTCAAATTCCATTGCTTCAATCGGCCTTGAACCTTCAAATATAGCTTTAGATATCCAAAAATACTAATATTCTGGACTTGTTTTTAAGAGTGTTAATGTTCACAATTGCCATGTATTTGCCAATGACTTTTTGTGTAAAAAGTATATATTTACTCTATGAAAAAACTCTCTACTCTCATTTTTGTTTGCCTGAGTTTGTTTGGAAAAGCTCAATTTAACTTTCAACATCTTTATGGCGGTGTTAGCCATGAACGCGGACAAACTTTATTGGAAACTACCAATAATATGTACCTTTTTAATGGTGCTACACTTTCATATGGACAGGGAAGTGCAGATGCAATTTTTATCAAGAATAATAATCAAGGTCAGATCATCTGGACAAAAGTCTATGGCTTGCCTGATTACGATAATTCTGAATTTGCCATTGAAACAAATGATTTAGGTTACCTTGGAGTAGGGCGAAGCTCGGTAGGAGTCACTGCCGGAACTACTGACGCATGGATCTATAAAACTGATTCAGCGGGTACTTTGCAATGGTCAAAGGCTTATGGTAATGCAGGCTTTGATGATGGTTTTGTTCAAGCCATAAGAACGATTGACAATGGATATACTTTTATTGGAAATACAAAGTCGGTCGGATCAGGATCGTATGATGTTTTTCTCGTGCATACAGATGCAAATGGGGATACACTTTTTACGCGAGCATTCGGGACCAGTGAATCTGAATCAGGTTTGAGTGTGATTCAAACTGCCGATGGAGGTTATGCTATTTGCGGCCGTCAACAGACTTTTCCAAATGGCATTCCTGAATCCGATGGCTTGATCATCAAGACAGATGGAAATGGTGATATGCTCTGGTCTTACATTTATGGTGATACAATGTGGGAAGAATTTGAATCTATTCGTGAATTGCCAAATGGTCACTTTGCGATTAGTGGTTCTACTGTTTCATTTGGACAAGGCAACTATGACATTCTTCTTCTGTTAATAGATAGTGCAGGAGTACCACTTAATGCTTTCGCCTATGGTGGACAGCATGCCGATGCATGTTATGATTTGCATATCACTTCGGATAATTCTTTTGTCTTTTCCGGATATACAGAAAGTTTCGGGTACGGACATAGCCTACTAGGGTCAGACAGTACAAATATTTTTCTGCTAAAAGCAGATTCTATTGGCCAACTCGTTTGGATGATCGCCTATGGCGACGGGTTGCAAGATGAAGCGTTTCGTAGTGCAAAGACCTCTGACGGTGGTTACATGATCAGTGGATTCACGACAGATTATACACCTGCCGATAGCACACAAATGTTATTCATAAAAACTGATTCTCTTGGCTTTTCCGGTTGTCATGAGGAAATTGTATCACCAATTACCGATTCTGATACAATGAACTTTGTTTCATCCGGATTTGTTCAAAGTAGTGGAGTAGATGTTGTAAGTGTAAATCTTGTTGAGGCGTCTATTACTACTGTTATTAATGACGCCTGTTTATTTGCAAGCGCAAACACATTAATAGAAGAAGGTTCAATTAGTCTCTATCCAAATCCATTCACTTCAGAACTTAATATTGATTTCGAAAACTATAATAATAAAAATTGTCAAGTGAAAATTGTAAATACCAATGGACAAATAGTTTTGGAGGAAAATATTTTCTCGTCCAAATCAATAAATACTTCGAATCTCTTACCGGGATTTTACTTTGTAATTATTTCAAATTCGGACCAGATCACAATTAAAAAAGCACTTAAATTAACGAATAACGAATAACGAATAACGAATATCGACTTCGTAGGAAAGCGCCTTAGTTATTCACTATTCACTATTCGTTATTAGTTATCAGTTGGCTTTTGTAATAAACTCCCTAGTCGCCCCATCCGAATTCGATAACCTGATCATATAATCGCCTGGAGAAAGAGTACTTCCTTTGTTGAATGTAAATGTATTGTACCCTTTCAATGCGTATTGGTATGTCTTAAATATACTTTTTCCATCTTTCGACAAGATCTCCACAGCAACATCGCCATTTGATTCAGCATAGTATTCAGCTGTTACCATTGAATTAAATGGATTTGGACCAACTCGTTGAATGTTTACTGAAGATGCTGTTGCAACTCGAGATTTCAGATTGACTCTTTCTATATTACTTGTTGTTGTCTTGCCTTCAAAACTTACCTGTTTTAATCGATAGTATGAAGTTCCTGTCAATGGCTTGTAGTCGCTGAATTGATAATTTTGCGCTTGTTGAGAATTTCCTGCTCCTTTCACTGTAGAAATAGCAGTAAAGTCGCTTCCATTTATCGAGCGTTCAATTGCGAAATAGTCACTGTTCATTTCACATGTCATCTCCCAATTTAATTCAACATGATTATTTTTCGCATGTGCACTAAAATAAACCATATCTGTAGGTAGAGAATTTGATGAACCGGATGTAATTCCAAAGATTCCTAATTCACTTACATTTTTTCGCAATGCAACTGCATTATCATTTGTGCCTATTGCCTTTTCATGTTTACCAATCGTTCTCCATGGAGTGTATAAATTTTCCCGTTGACTGATATGTAGTTTTTCGTAATTCTGGATTCCAGGGAAGCCCGTGGCTGCTAAACTTAAATCAAAAACGCCTCCGCTAAAACCATTATCCGGAGTTAAACTCCAGTAAGCATATCCTGCATTCATACATACATCTCCGCCATCACTCATTGGAAGGCCCATTTTATTCACATTGCCAACACCAAGATTACATGTAATGGCTCCGCCTTGTTTAGGTGACTGTGTAAAATTCAAGATTGCGGAATTTGTTGAGTTGAAATTTCCAACAGGGAACTCAACTTGACCTATGGTAGTTGAATTGATCCATCTACGGATATTTCCAACAACGTAACCATGATTTTTATTCAATGTTCCTGTTGAGGTTTCACTAACTCCTAAACTGAGTACATGCTTGTCTGTAATTAATCTACCTGTTTCCAGACTCAATAAATTACTTACCGATGTTGTTGATTGTAATTTGCAGTTTTCTTCATTATCAATTATTAAAGCATATACAATAGAAGGTAAAGCATTACCGGTTTTTTGTTCAGTTCCTCCATTGTAAGTGTAAACTGCTTTAGTGCTGAAATTTCTTGCTCCTTTGTTTTGAATGTTTCCTGACATTTCGCTTTTAGTGATTCCCATTGGTGAACCTATCATCAAACCGGCTCCATCATTCAGATTAAAGTCGCCATTTCCTGTTAAATTATAATTATCCAATCGGAGCGTTGAACCCTTCTGAACATTATAATCTATTCTATTCTTAATATTGTTATTTACAACAATAAGCTGCACTTTTTTATTTCCTGAAAAAATAATTTCTCCGCCTTTTCCTCCTGATGTCTCTGTAACTAATCCAATACCATTAACAGAAATATTCCCTTTTAGATCTAGGGTTCCTTTTTTTGCTGATGGTGATGAATTCAGGTCTATAATTCCTCCAGTGATATTCAATTCACCGTCAATTCGCATTGAAGAATTGGCAGTTGAATTTTTACTGTTGAAGCTTAAATTACCGTTGCTTACAATCACATTTCCTTTTACCGCAATTTGATTTTCTGAGTAAGGATTCACGCAAACAGAACCGCCTTGTATATACAGATTTCCGTTGATTAGAATGTCCTTTAATTTACCTGTCTTGTCGAAGAAAACATCACGGGTTCCTGTTGAAGTAATATATACATCGTTCTGAACCTGGCATAATACATCGGCAAAGTCTACCGGTATAGCTTGTGTACTCGAATTCCATTTAAAATTGCCAAAGGCCTGACCAAGATTTTGTGGTATTGTCATAAAAACACCTGTGATTTCACAAAAAGAATTTTTTTCCCATTTTGCTAACGGTAAACTACCTCCATCGAAGGCATGCTCATATGTTCCTTTGTCTTTTACAGTGATGTGATCTTTTTCAATTTGCATTTTACCACCATTGTTGACAAATTTGCCGTTGATAATAAGTTGTCCCTGCAGATCAATTTTAGCATCCTGAAAAAGTGTGGTATTTTCTGTCTCAACTATTGCATCTTTTGAAATCTCAAGTGAACCTTTGATTTCCATTTCACCTTTTACTAACAGATCAGTTCCTTCACCATTTGTAATTTTTAAAGTACCATTTTCTGTTACCAGTTTTCCGTCTTTTGAAACTACTACCTGATCCGCTGAAACTTTCGTATTGATGATAACAGTATGACCTGAAGATATAAATATTGTATTCGACGATGCATTCGGCGGTGTGTTTGTTGATACCCATTCAGAACCATTAAAAGTTTCCCATGTACGTGGAGTATGCCAGTTTCCTGAACTTACAGTTCTGAAATCCCCTGTAGATGCAGCAATTGCTGTTTCTCCATTTCCCATTTGAAAATAAATTAAAAGTCCGGTAAAAGCAGCTGCCAGTATGGAAGACGTGCCAATGAAAATCTGCTTTGCAGATAATCTTTGTCGCTCAGAATGGCGCTGTCTGTTTTTTCTTCTTCTCTTTAAATTCGGATTGGTTAAATAAGCCTTCATGGAAATCTCTTGTTATTTTGAGATTTTTTACGGCCATTGCGAGGGATAAATTCAGACAACTCGCCTGCTTCGTCCCATTTGTAAGAATGACTTCAAACCAATGATTTTATAGCTTCAAAAGGCCAAAATTTTATTATTTCATCAAAAAATGAATAAAAAGAAGGAAATTGTTTTTGTAAGAAAATGAATTTAATCTGGCATTATATCTAAAATCAGCTCTAAACCTTTCAAAAAGTCAATAATGATAATTACGATAAACTGATGTTTAAATTTATTTGATCCAATTTTTCAATGTAAGTAAAAACTACTCTATCAAATCATCGATCGTATCAAACTTCTCTTCCGTATATGCCCCATTTGTACGGTAAATAATTTTTGCTTCTTTGTCCAGTAAAAATAAATATGGGACTTCGGTTCTTGTCATACTAAGAGCGGAAAGCAGTTGTTCAGTATTTGATTCACTAAAAATGACATGTGGCTTTAAGTCTGCCTGTGCAGTTTCACGGAATTTACTCTTCATTTTTTCAGCAAAAATTTCATTGCCTCCTCTGACCAATGGAATAAAAAAGACATTTACGTCGTACATATCATCCATAAGTCCTGTTTTGGCAATGAACTTTTGGTAAACCGGGTCCAGCCAGCTTTCAAGATCTTTTTGGGCTTTTGTCGATGATGCAAAACACAACAAAGTGTATTTACCTTTTACATCTTCAGGCAGAGTAACGTGTTGTTGGTCGATGGTCTTGCCAGAAATTTTTTCTATGACTTGTGATTTTGCCTGTAATGAAAATGCAATTGCTAAAAGGAGGATTGAAATAGAGCGCATCATGATTTTTTGAAATTATCAGGCAGAAACCTTGCCAGAAAATCAATCTTCAATCTTGGTTTTCACATCCCTTAATTTATCTACTAAGATCTGCGCCCAAGAAAGAATCTTACTTTCTAATACTGACTCCTGCTTGAACACAAAACGTCGTAAGACAAGAGATATTGTTGCCATCAGCCCGCTTTTTAAAAAATCTCCCTTTGCAAAATTAATTCCTGTGGCCGAAGAAATTGCCTTTACAATGAAAGTTTCAGGTTTAAGGTCTTCCTTGACCGTATTAAAACTGGATTGTAATTTCAATTCCTTCTTTTCAAGTTCTGTTTGAAGACGTACGATCTCTTTCCTCAATTGTTGAGCGTTTTCTATCTTATTCATCATCTTTCTTTAGTAATTGAGCAATGATTAAATTCGTTACCGGTTTGTTGATCCAGCTTTCACGAGCCAAATAAATTATCAGGCCAATCAATAAATTTATTCCTCCCACACATAAGAATCCGGTAGTATATCGCCCGGTTATTTCTGAAATGTAAAAGGCCAAAGCAACACTGCTGAAAAGAAATACCATAGAAAAGAATAATAACAATAGCACAGCTACGGCAGCAGAACCTGCTACTGCACTTGTCTTCTCTATGGTTTGAAGTTTCGCAAGGTCAATTCTGGTATCCAGATATCCCTTTGCATCTTCAATAAGGTTTTCAAAATTATTTTTCTCTTCCATGTAATCTAAGGTAAGATTAATTTTTCAGTTTGCTAAGCTTTTCGAAATTGAGAATATAGATCTGCTTTTCACGGATATCAATTAGCTTTTCTTCTTTGAAATCGGAAAGGGTACGAATTACGGATTCTGTTGCTGTTCCTACAATACTTGCCAAATCTTCTCTACTAACAGAAAATGGAGTTTTTTCACCGTTTTTCTGATACCGCTCCTGAAGAACTAACAAAGCATCCGCAACTCTTTTTCGAACTGAATTATATGCCAGATTGATCAGCCGCTCTTCAGTGTCTTGTAAGTTATTTGAAAGCATTCTTATGAATTTGGCCGCAACATCTCTATTGCTATAAAGCAAGGCAAAGAAATCTGTTCGTGGAATGATACTGATTTCACATTCTTCAAGTGTCTCAGCAGATTCTTTGTATTCTGCATTTTCAATAAGATCACTATAGCCGATAAATTCACCTTCCTGATGTATAGAAGTGATCAATTCTTTGCCGTCTTCATGTGTCTTGAATGTTTTTACTTTTCCTTTATTAATGAAAACAATTCCTGATGGTTCATCACCTTCCATGTAAACCATTTCTTTCTTTCTGAAATGAAGAACTTTTCTGTCTTTTGAAAGCTTTTCCAACTCAGTAAGCCCTTTTGCAGCTGCAAGAAACTCATCCAGTCCTTCAACATTCTTGCTGAATTCTTTTTTGAAAAGTGCGTTTTTCTTCAATCGAGTGTCTACTGCATTCAATAATTCCATTTCTTCAAATGGTTTGGTGATGTAATCATCAGCTCCCATACTCATTCCTTTTCGTAAGTCAGATTTTTCTGCTTTTGCAGTCAAAAAGATAAATGGTATTCCTGCTGTTGATGTGTTTTTTCCCAGTAAATATAAAACTCCATATCCATCCAGATCGGGCATCATGATGTCGCAGACGATCAGGTCAGGAATTTCTTTCTGAGCCATTTCAACGCCTGCTTTTCCATTTGCTGCAGTTACTACTTTGTAGTTTGCAAGCTCGAGAATTTCGGCAGTATTCTCTCTCATTTCCTGATTGTCTTCAATCAAGAGGATTTTTTTTGTCGTATTCATGATTTTGGTAGTGTTATATTAAATGTACTTCCTTCGTTTTCTATACTTGTAAGCGTAATCGTTCCATTCAATTTATGGATATATCGTTGTACTATGTTTAATCCCTAATCCTGTTCCTTGAATTGCAGTTACATTTCCAGCCCTGAAAAATCGTTCAAATAAATGTTGCTGATCTTCCTTTGGAATTCCAATTCCGTAATCCTTTATTTTAATGTGGATGCTGGAATCATTGGTCACTTCAAAATCGATCTTCGAATTTTCAGGTGAATATTTTATTGCATTATTAAGTAAGTTGACAAGAATATGTCTCATCAGGGTCTTGTCAATATAGGCGACTTGGTTTCCTATATAGTTAAAAATAATCTCTTGACCGACTTTGGCAACAGATTGCATTTCTTCCGTGATCTCCTCACAGTAGTGATGAAAATTCGTGTCTTCAAAACGAGTCTCAACTTTACCGGCTTCAAGTTTTTCGAGTGATAAGAAATCATTCAGAATGTCGGTAAGATTTTTAACTGAACCTTTAATTCTTTCTATATGCTTTGTCCTTTTATCCAAAAGTGAATTGTCCTGGTACTTATTGATCAAAGATACTGAAGTTAGAATTGTGCTCAATGGCGTTCTAAATTCATGTGATGCTATTGATACAAATTTCGATTTCATTTCATTCAATTCTTTTTCCTTTTCCAGAGAAATAAGTATTTCCTTCTCTGCATTTTTTACCTCTGTCACATTTTGCATAACTAAAAGGATCTCTTTAATAAAACCTTTTGCATCAGGTAGTGGTACCGCATTGATCACATATTGATCATCATTTAGACTGACATCAAAGTGTGAGGACTCCCAATTAAATACATTTAAGAGCTTGGCTTTATCTGCTTCACTGAAATTAAAGATCTCCAACGATTCAATCTTTTTACCTTTCAAACTATCTCTTTTTAATCCTAAATTGTCAAGTTCTTTACCGTCAATAAAAACTATGTTGAATTCCCTGTTGGTCACACAGATAATCCCGTCCGGAAAATTTCGAGCAATCGTACTATACAAACGTTCACTGTCCCGTAACGCTTCTTCAATTTTACGGCGCTCTATCATTTCTTCCTGCAAATTCTTATTCAATTTCTCCAATGATATATTTGCAGATGCGAGCTCTTTTGTTCGGTCATGAACTCTTTGCTCCAGTTCTTCCTGTGCTTTTATTAACTGGTTGTCTTGTTTTTTTCTTTCAGTGATGTCAATGATGAAGCTGATAATAAATAATTCGTTCTTATTCCGAAATGAACTCAGACTGATCTCTACCGGAAATTCGTCACCGTTTTTTTTGCTTGCATACAGATTCATTCCCGATCCCATCGAACGGTTCTGAAGATCCTTGTAATATCCCTTCCTGTGATCAGAATGCTTATGAACGAATTTCTTTGGTATAAGATCCTCAATAAGCATTCCTTGTAATTTCCCCTTCTCATAGCCAAATTGTTCACATGAACGGGGGTTTGCCATTACAATTTCGCCTTTAACATTACTTATAATAATACCTTCTGTTGCATGCATAAACATTGCATTCAGATTATCTGTACTTCTGAGTAATTTCTCTTGTGATTGTTTGTACTTTATAATGGCAAAAGTAAATGCCCAAATAAATAGTATTGGTAAAATGAAAAATGGAAGATCTTCATGTGAATAACTGAAGTTGTGATTGAAGAAATACCCGATCATGATCAAAACACTCATGATCACACTTACATCAAATGTACTTCTGTTTCCCGGTGTCCATATTGTTAATAAAACAATCAGCGAGTAAACAAATTCAATGTGATAGAGAGTAGGTATAACTAACGACAAACCAAAGAGCACAATACTGGAAAGTATTCCGATAATTTGTATTTTCCTTTGTTTCATATATTAAATGTCGTTTTATAGAACCTTCCTTGGGACAAATCTAAATCTCAGTTTTATCAAAAAATATGTCATGAATCCTATACAAATATGATGAATATCATGTAACCATACAAAAAACAGCGATAATTTCGGTATTGTAATATTACGACCTTATGAAAATTACCGACCCTTCTTCTTTAAGAAAGATATTAGTGCCTACCGATTTTTCCATTACTTCAAAGCGTGCCTTAAATTATGCTGCTTCTTTAGCCCAAAGTCTTTATTCTGAAATTGTTATTTTTCATGTAATAGATGTTCCGGTTGTGACTAGTGGTGATATGGTCTTCCCTGTCGATTATTCTTCATTGGAAACGGATGCAGCAGTACAATTGCAGAATGAAAAAGCGGATTTACTATCTAAATATGGCAACTTAAGTGTTTCAGTAAGTCATTCTACAGGAGTTGCTACCAAGAGATCCTTCAGAAAAGCTTAAAAGAGAGTTTTGATATGGTCATTATGGGCTCTAATGGTACTAGTGGTCTCGTTGAAGCTGTCTTTGGAAGTGTAACAAAGAATGTAATTGCAAATTGTTCGTGCCCGGTTTTAACCGTTCCTTTAAATGCTCCGGATACTAAACCGGAAAAGGTGGCCTTTGCAACCAATTTTGATGAGCATGAACTCCAATCATTGTTTCTTTTGGCAGAAATGCTCAAACCATTTGATGCTGAAATTCATTTACTACATGTTGGCGAAATCAAGGATATGAAGCATCAAGACCAACTCCTTAATTATTTCCGTGGACAAGTTAGAACCAATATTAACTATGAAAAAATTCGCTTTCACCTAATTGGAGGCAGTGATGTAGAAGATGAAATCGAGAAGTTTGTTATCTCAAACAAAATGGATTGGTTAGCTATTGCAAAAAGAAAACGCAATTTCTTTGACAGACTTACTACCAAAAGTCTCACGAATCAAATGCACCACCATTCTTATCTTCCTTTGCTCGTTTTTCATACAACGAATAAATCTGCCACACCTTTGTTTTAATTATGAAAATTAGAGTTTCTAAAGAATTCAATCTGGAAATGGCCCATGCATTATATGGCCACGATGGTCCATGTAAAAATATCCATGGACATTCCTATAAATTAACCGTTTGCTTAATTGGTGAACCAATACAGGATGAAAATTCAAAAAGCGGAATGGTAATGGATTTTGCAGATTTGAAAAAAGTTGTGAACGAAAAGATCATTGATCAATTCGATCACTCTTTGATAATCAATGAAAATTATCCTTTTTCACTACCAGGTGATGAGGCATTTAACAAAGTTCACAAATTCAAACTACAGCCTACTTGCGAAAACATTTTGGCCGAATTTTATAAACGATTATCAACACATTCTTTTGGACCTGCAAAATTGTTTTCAATGAAATTGCGTGAGACTGCAACTTCTTTTGCGGAATGGTATGCATCAGATATTTAACAAATGACGAAAAGCGAATTAATAAGAAAATATAATGTGGCTGGTCCAAGATACACTAGTTATCCGACTGTTCCTTTTTGGACAGATTCACCAACTCAAGAGCAATGGTTGAATTGTGTCAACCAACAAATGAAAGGTGATCGTTCAATAAGTTTATATATCCATCTGCCTTTTTGTGAAAGTTTATGTACCTATTGTGGCTGCAATACCAGAATCACAGTTAATCATGCCGTTGAAGGACCCTATATTTCTGCTTTATTAAAAGAGTGGAAAATGTATGTCGATAAAATGGATTTTACTCCGCTGATCAAGGAAATTCATCTTGGAGGCGGAACTCCAACTTTTTTTTCCGCAGAAAATCTCGATCGATTGATGTCAGGAATTTTTGAATTAGCTGAGAAAGCCGAAGACATTGAGTGCAGCTTTGAAGCTCATCCGCAAAATACTACTGAAGATCATTTGAAATTGCTATACGATTGGGGATTTCGAAGGATCTCTTTCGGCATTCAGGATTTTGATCCTGAAGTGCAGAGAATAATTAATAGAAAACAGTCCTTTGAAAAGATCAGAGATATTACGAATGCTTCCAGAGAAATTGGATTTACTTCCATTAATTATGATCTCATCTATGGCTTGCCGCGGCAAACAAAAGCAAGCGTTATTGATACAATAGAAAAAGTTAAAATCCTCAATCCGGATCGAATCGCTTTTTATAGTTATGCTCATGTACCTTGGATAAAACCCGGTCAACGTAGCTTTACTGAGAAAGATCTTCCGCAAGGAATTGAAAAAAGTATCCTATACGAAGAAGGTAAAGCGCTTTTGGAAGAAAAAGGTTATGTTGAAATAGGAATGGACCATTTTGCTTTAAAATCTGATTCGCTTTTTGATGCTATGCAAACCGGAAATCTGCACCGTAATTTTATGGGCTATACTTCGGGACGAAATCAATTATTAATCGGCTTAGGAGTTTCATCAATAAGTGATTCATGGACTGCTTTCGCGCAAAATGTAAAAACAATAGAGCAATACTATAAATTGCTTGAAGAGAATTCATTCCCGATCTTTAAAGGTCATCTTCTCAATGATGAAGATTTGATCATAAGAAAACACATCCTGAATATCATGTGCAATTTCGAAACGGATTGGGAAAATCCAGCTTCTCAATTTGTTGAATTGGAACAGGTGATAATGGCATTGCAGGAATTAGAAAAAGACGGGTTAGTAGTTCTATCACCATTTCATTTGAAAGTCACAGAAAAAGGTAGAGCTTTCCTTAGAAATATCTGTATGGCATTTGATTTAAGACTTCTGCGTAAACAACCGGCTACGACCTTGTTCAGTACGACTGTCTGAATAAAATGAGATGTTTCGAATTTCCATTCTATCGATAAGTGATTGGATTTACTAATTTTCAACTTTTTAGGTGAGTTTTGTATTTTGTATATTGCACGTTCTTTATGCGGAATACACTTGCAATAATCTTATTGTCTATCACTTATGCCTTCAACGCAACGGCTGGAGAAGTGACTGCAGATGATACTCTAGCAAAAGAGCAAAATACCAAATTTCTCATATTTCCGTTTTTTCTTAAATCACCGGAAACCAATTGGGGATTTGGTTTCGCCACAGCATATTTTTTCAAAGCAAAGAAAGATGACAAGGACATTCGCACTTCGGATGTAAACCTGGTCTCCCTTTATACATTGAACAAACAATTGCTTGTTGTTTTGGGGTCAACAGTTTATTTTCCTCAAGAGAAATATATTTTCAGATGGCAGAGTTCTTATAGTTACTATCCCGATAAATTCTGGGGTATTGGAAATTCAACAGAGAAATCAGCAGAAGAAGACTATAGTATCAAGCAATTCTATTTTAACCCTCAGTTTTTAATGCGTGTTTATAAGAAGTTCTACTTCGGATTGAGTGCTGAATTTCAGCAGATCAATGACTTCACTTATACATCCGGTGGTGTTTTTGATCAACAAGATGTTGTAGGCAGAAATGGTGGAAGTACTTCGGGCCTTGGTTTTCTTCTCACGCTCGACTCTCGTAACAATGCCTACTCACCAAGTAAAGGTGGATTCGTGGAGTTTAATCTAACTCGTTTTGGAAAACTATTTCAAAGTGATTTTGACTTTACAACTTATTCATTGGAGCTGAAAAAATTCTATCACATTGGAGTCAATCGCGTACTTGCCGCCCAACTCTATGGAAAAATAAATACGGGCGAACCTCCTGTCCGCAATCTGGCCATGATAGGTGGATCAGAAATGATGAGAGGTTTTTATAAAGGCCGTTACGCCGATAAAGACATGTTTACATCGCAAGTCGAGTTAAGGCAATATTTGTTTTGGAGAATTGGAGTAGTTGCTTTCGCCGGTGCCGGTCAGGTTTCAGATAATGTAAATCAAGTTCGCTGGGACAGATTTCATTATTCTTATGGAGGTGGTTTGCGTATAATGGTTCAGGAGAAAGAAAAACTCAATCTCAGAATCGATTACGGCATTGCCGAAGGTGGGAGCGGAGTCTATGTGATTTTGAAAGAAGCTTTTTAGATAATGAAGAATGAATCCCGATAGCTATCGAGATGAAAAATGATTTCGGATTTCGAGTTGCGGATTGTGCTAGTTCTTATCCCAACATATCTCCAAATTGATTTATTTCTTGTGCTCTTTGTGATTAGATATTAAGCGTTAGTGCATTTTTTTCTTTTTCTTTTTTCTTTTTTCTTTTTCTTTTTTCTTTTAATTTTTGACCTTTGACCTTTGACCTTTGACCTTTGACCTTTGACCTTTGACCTTTGACCTTTGACCTTTGACCTTTGACCCTTGCCCCTTGACCTTTTACCTTTTACCTTTGCCCTTTGCCCTTTGATTATTGATCATTGTCCTCATTACCCCTCGCCTCACATGACTTTAATCACCTCCTCCATTGACCATTCTCATTCATTCCGACTTTGAAAAACATGACTTTTGTTTCTTACCGATAAATTATGCAAAAAGTAACAGAAGCTGCAGTCAAATGCTATCACTGCGGTGAACTTTGTCTTGATGAAACAATAATTGCAAATGAAAAGCAATTTTGTTGTGATGGATGTAAATTGGTTTATGAGATCTTAAATGAAAATAATCTTTGTACATATTATAACTTCAATGATACTCCCGGGATTTCACCCGGAAACAACGTCGTTGAAAAGAGGTTCGCTTACCTTGATGAAAAAAATGTAAAAAGTAAACTCCTTCAGTTTTCCGATGGAAATACCGCTGCTGTAACGTTTTTCATCCCTCAAATGCATTGCAGTAGTTGTATCTGGTTGTTGGAAAATCTGACAAGAATCAACGATTCTATTCTTCGTTCTCGGGTAAATTTCCTTCGCAAAGAAGTCCATGTATATTTTAAAGAAGATACCTTCTCCTTACGAAAATTGGTTGAGCTTCTTTCTACCATCGGTTATGAACCTCGCATTAATCTTGAGGATCTTGAAGAAAAAAGAAAGGTCGTAAAAGATCGTTCTTCAGTATATCGGATTGGGGTTGCCGGATTTTGCTTTGGAAATATTATGTTATTCAGTTTTCCGGAATATTTTTCACTCGCCGACTCAACTGAGAAACATTATGGAAGCGTTTTTAATTACTTAAACTTACTCCTGTCATTTCCGGTACTGTTTTATTGTAGTGCTCCATTTTTCCGTTTTGCTTTTCAAAGTCTTAAACAAAAGTACCTTAACATAGATGTTCCTATTGCTCTTGGTATTTTTATAATGTTCGTCAGAAGCAGCTATGAGATCATCTCTGCAACCGGTGCCGGTTACATGGATACAATGGCCGGTCTCACTTTCTTTATGCTTCTTGGTAGACATTTTCAGAATAAAACGTACGATACACTTTCTTTCGACCGTGATTACAAATCTTTTTTCCCAATTTCTGTAATGACAAAGAAAAATGGAGTAGAAAGTTCTATTCCCGTTTCTGATATTAAAGTTGGTGATCGTATCATAATAAGAAGTGAAGAACTAATTCCCGCTGATTCAATATTGATCAAAGGCGACGGTGGAATTGATTATAGTTTTGTGACAGGAGAAAGTGCTATCATCAATAAAAAAGCAGGCGAACTTGTTTATGCCGGCGGGAAACAAAAAGGTGCAGCGATTGAACTGGAAGTTGTTAAACGAGTTGAACAAAGTTATCTGACTCAACTTTGGAATAATGACGCATACATAAAAAAATCGGAGGACACTTCCTTTCAGCTCTTAGTAAATAAGATCAGTCATTATTTCACAATTGCAATTCTGGCGATTGCATTATTTGCACTTGCTTATTGGATCTACTTCAATCACCCGGAAATCGGATGGAATGCCTTTACTGCTGTGCTAATCATTGCTTGCCCATGTGCCCTTGCTATTTCTTCACCATTCACTCTGGGAAGTATTCTCAGAATTTTCGGGAAGAATAAATTCTACTTGAAGAATTATTCCGTCATCGAAAAACTTGCAAAAGTTGACACTATTGTATTCGATAAAACCGGGACACTCACAACAAATGACCGTTCTGAAGTAAGTTTCAAAGGTGAGCTTTCTAATGAAAACAAATATAAGATCGCTTCAACTGCATTCCATTCGTATCACCCACTGAGCAGAATGGTTTATGAATTCACAAAGTCGGATTCCAGGGCTACCGTAAGTGATTTTAAAGAGTGGAGTGGAAGAGGTTTTTAAGGTAAGATTGGAGATGAAGTGATAAAAGTCGGATCGTCACAATTTGTTACCGGGGAAGTTTCTCCACGAAATGAGACTGAAGTTCACATTTCTATTGCGGGTGAATACATCGGTTATTTTTCATTTAATAACATATACCGTCAGGGAATAGATAAAATGGTTCGATCGCTTTTAAAAAACAACTATTCATTATACGTTTTGTCAGGTGATCATTCAGGTGAAAAAGAAATTCTCGAAAAAATATTTGGAGCAAAGAACACATTGCTCTTCGAACAAAAACCTTCCGATAAACTTGCAATGATCCAAAAACTGCAGAATCAAGGCAAAAATGTTTTAATGGTTGGTGATGGACTCAACGATGCCGGAGCTCTTCGTCAGTCTAATGTTGGTATTTCAGTTTCTGATAATGTAAATAATTTTTCCCCTGCTTGCGATGCAATTATTGATGCCTCCCGACTCCAGGCTATGGAATCCATACTGAAAGTGGCTAAATCCAGTAAACGAATCATCTTGGGAAGTTTTGCAATTGCTTTGGTCTACAATCTTTTTGGACTTTATTTCGCCGTAAGAGGTGAATTAAGTCCATTGTTTGCAGCCATCTTAATGCCGGTGAGTAGTGTCACTATCATTTCATTCACAACCTTGTTGTCAAGGTGGGTTGGACGTAAACAAGGTTGACCCAAAATCTATGATTCTTGGAAAAATCTTAGTTTATTGAATAATTACTCAGTTTTTACCCAATTTATATGACTAACATCATAATGACGATTGACGCCTATCATTAGTATAATTGAATCCTAAAATTACTTTTATCGCAGAATTTTAACAGAAATGAGTATCATTTTCCTCCTGATTTTTTTCAGTATGATTCTGGCCATCGCCTTCCTGATAGCATTTATCTGGAGCGTAAAAGATGGTCAGTTTGATGACGATTATACTCCTTCTGTGCGGATTCTTTTTGAAGATGAAAAAGTAACAAAACCGAATACAAACGAAGATCTATGAATACAGAAAAATTCAGCTACGATAATAAGATCGTCCGCAACTTTGCAGTGGCGACTGTTGTCTGGGGCGTTGTCGGAATGCTTGTCGGATTGATAGTAGCACTCCAGTTAACAAGCGCCAAATTTAATTTCGGACCAATCGGGAACTTTGGCCGATTAAGACCATTGCATACGAATGCAGTAATTTTTGCATTTGTGGGTAATGGTATTTTTATGGGAGTTTATTATTCGTTACAACGACTATTAAAAGCCCGGATGTTCAGTGATGCACTAAGTAAGATCCATTTCTGGGGTTGGCAGTTGATTATCGTCGCTGCTGCATTAACACTTCCACTTGGAATCACTACCAGTAAAGAGTATGCAGAACTTGAATGGCCAATTGATATCATGATCGCTTTGGTCTGGGTTATCTTCGGTGTGAATATGTTCGGGACCATAATTAAAAGACGAGAACGACATTTGTATGTTGCTATCTGGTTCTATATTGCTACAGTAGTTACTGTCGCAGTTTTACATATTGTAAACTCATTAGCTCTTCCGGTTTCATTATTTAAAAGCTATTCAATATTCGCCGGTGTTCAGGATGCATTAGTGCAATGGTGGTATGGTCATAATGCTGTTGCATTTTTCCTTACAACTCCTTACCTGGGTTTGATGTACTACTTTGTTCCAAAAGCAGCTGATCGCCCTGTTTATTCCTATAAACTTTCCATCATCCATTTCTGGGCTCTCATATTTCTTTACATCTGGGCCGGTCCTCACCATTTACTTTATTCTTCACTACCTGATTGGGCTCAATCACTGGGTGTCGTATTCAGTATTATGCTCATCGCTCCTTCTTGGGGTGGTATGATCAATGGATTGCTCACGCTTCGTGGAGCTTGGGATAAAGTTCGCGAAAGCACTGTACTGAAATTCATGGTGGTTGCCGTTACTGCTTACGGTATGTCCACTTTTGAAGGTCCAATGCTTTCCTTGAAAAGCGTAAATGCAATTTCTCACTTCACTGATTGGATAATTGCTCACGTTCACGTTGGTGGATTAGGTTGGAATGGTATGTTGACATTTGGTATCCTGTATTGGTTAATACCACGAATGTATAATGTAAATATATTCTCGAAAAAACTGGCAAACTTCCATTTCTGGATTGCTACGCTTGGAATTATCTTTTATGCAGTTCCATTGTACTGGGCAGGTTTCACTCAATCATTAATGTGGAAAGATTTTACTTCTGAAGGTGTTCTTAAATATCCAAACTTCCTTGAAACAGTTGTTCAAATCGTTCCAATGTATCGTCTACGCGCCTTCGGTGGTTCCTTATACCTCATCGGTGCACTTGTAATGGTTTACAACTTATGGAAAACAGCGGCTGCAGGAAAATTCGTTGCTAACGAAGAAACATCTGCGCCCGCTCTTGAAAAATTAACGGTTGAACCGAAAGGTCACTGGCACCGTTGGATTGAAAGACGTCCGGTTCAAATGTTATTATTAAGTCTTGTGATGATCTTAATTGGTGGTATGATTGAAATTATTCCAATGCTAACTATTAAATCAAATATTCCAACCATCAGTAGTGTTAAACCATACACACCCCTCGAATTGCAGGGAAGAGATATTTACGTTCGTGAAGGTTGTTACACTTGCCACTCGCAAATGATCAGACCTTTCCGAAGCGAAACGGAACGTTATGGTGAATATTCAAAAGCAGGTGAATTTGTTTATGATCATCCTTTCCAATGGGGCTCTAAACGAACCGGTCCGGATTTAGCACGTGAAGGTTCAAAATACCCTAACTCCTGGCATTATAACCACATGTTGGATCCGACTACCATGTCGCCGGGTTCTATCATGCCTGCATATGATTTCCTTATCAACGATGATCTGGATACTTCATTAACTGCAGCTAAAATAAATGTGATGCGAAAACTTGGTGTTCCATACGATAACGATTTCGATAAAATCGCAAATCGTGAACTTATGAAACAAGCGAATCTTATCACAGCAGACCTTGCAACTGCAGGTATCAAAGTCGCTCCTAACAAAGAAATCATAGCCATGATTGCCTACTTGCAACGTTTAGGTATCGATATCAAAGGCGAAAAAGTGTCTTCAACAAATAATTAAAAAAACGATAATCATGTTTAAAAATTATTTCAAAGGAATAGAAGGGATAGCAACTTATCCAATGTTCTCACTTCTGGTGTTCTTTATCTTCTTCATTGCTGTATTTGTATGGGCAATCAGAACTGATAAAGCTAGTCTGGAACATGTAAGTAGAATTCCATTGGAGTCTGACGAAAACCCTAATCCAAATTCAAAATTATCATAATATGAAAAGGCTTAAAAATAATTTGAAGTCAATTGGCGGGGTTTTTACCTTACTGTTACTTCAACTCAATACATTTGGTCAGGATGTTGCTGCAGATGCGACAAAACCTGAAACGATTCAAATTCCCGAAGTTTTGTTTGATCCAATAACTTATCTCTGGATTCTATTAGGTAGCATCGTTCTTCTGACAATTTATACTATGTCGCATACGATCAAGGCACTCTCCAAGGTGATTGAAGGCCGTGTCGCAAATGTACCTGAAGAGTCAGAAGAAGCAGTAGGGATGCAAGCTGCAATTAAAACTTCATTGTACAAACGTATAATGCACAGTTTGGTAAAAACCGTTCCAATTGAAAAGGAAAAGGATGTAATGCTGGACCACAATTATGACGGTATTCAGGAACTTGATAACCAACTTCCTCCTTGGTGGAAATACGGTTTCTATTTAACAATTGTATTTGCTTTTGTTTACCTGATCAATTTCCATGTATCCGGTTCCGGAAAGTTGCAAATAGCAGAATATAACGAGGAAATGAAAAATGCTGAATTGGCTACAAAGAAGCGAATGGAGAATAGTACAAATAATATCAATGCTGCTTCTGTTACGATTTTGACTGAAGCCGGTTCTTTGGCTTCCGGAAAAGAGATCTATGTAAAAAATTGTGTTGCTTGTCATGGTGATTTGGGACAAGGAAATGTAGGTCCTAATTTGACGGATGAATTCTGGATCCACGGCGGAGGTATTAAAAATATTTTTAATACAATTGTTGTCGGTGTCCCATCAAAAGGAATGATCAGTTGGAAGTCTCAGTTAACTCCAAAAGCTACTCAAGAGGTCGCTAGCTATATTCTTACCCTTCAAGGTACGAATCCGGCAGGAGCAAAAGAAGCACAAGGTGAAAAGTGGGTTGAGGTTGTTGATAGCACTACTATAGCGGCTGACACAACAAAAGTAGATAGTGTGAGTTCTGTTGCATCTAGCAAATAAAAATTATGAATAATAATGCCAAGGATGAATCCTTCCGTGATAGTATCGCTACAATAGACGAAGAGGGGAAGCGGGCATGGATTTATCCTAAAAAACCGAAAGGGAAATTATATAATAAGAGAACAATAGTCAGTATAATCCTACTGACTCTTCTCTTTTCCGGACCTTTCATGAAATGGAATGGACATGCTATGTTTTTGTTCAATGTCATCGAAAGAAAGTTCATCTTATTCGGAATCCCTTTTTGGCCACAAGACTTTTTTCTTTTCGTCCTTGCCATGCTTACGTTTTTTGTATTCATCATCTTATTCACCGTTGTATTCGGTCGGGTTTGGTGCGGATGGGCTTGTCCTCAAACTATTTTCATGGAAATGGTTTTCAGAAAGATCGAATATTTTATTGAAGGTGATTCAACACAACAGAAATTGCTTCATAAGGCTCCATGGAATGCTGAAAAGATCCGAAAAAAATTAACCAAACACAGCATCTTCTTTGTCTTGGCATTCATTATTGCAAATACTTTTTTAGCTTACATTATTGGCGTTGATCAGATGAAGCTTCTTGTGACTGAAGGCCCTGCAATTCATTTTGTAGGCTTTGGAGCATTGGTTGTTTTCACAGCTGTATTTTATGGCGTATATGCTCGCTTCAGAGAACAAGCTTGTATAGTGGTTTGCCCTTATGGTCGGTTGCAAGGCGTACTCCTTGATAGAAATTCAGTTGTAATCGCCTATGATTACTCTCGCGGAGAACCTCGCGGTAAATTTCATAAAGAGGAGGAGAAACGCACTAATGGCGATTGTATTGACTGTCACCAATGTGTTAGTGTTTGCCCTACAGGTATCGATATTAGGAACGGTACGCAATTGGAATGCGTAAATTGTTCTGCTTGTATCGATGCTTGTAATACTATTATGGATAAAGTGAATTTGCCGCAAGGTCTAATTCGGTATACGAGTGAAAATAGTATTGCTGATAAAAAGAAGTTCAAGATCACTACGCGGATAATTGGGTATGCTATTGTTCTTTTATTATTATTAACTTCTTTGGTGGTACTGCTTTCTCTACGAACTGATGTAGAATCTACGATCTTGAGAACGCCAGGTCAACTTTATCAAACTGTCGACAGCGTTCACGTAAGTAACTTGTACAATATTCAACTGGTAAATAAAACATTCGAAGACCTCGAAATTCGAATCGTTCTTGATAAACCGGAAGGCGAAATCAAATTTGTAGGTAATTCTATTGGTACATTGAAGAAAGATGGAATGATCGAAGGTGTGTTCTTTGTAATCTTGCCAACGAAATCCCTCACTAGTATCAAAACAACTATCTATCTGAATGTGATTTCAGGTGACAAAGTAGTAAGCCATATAAAAACTAATTTCCTCGGGCCTTCACAATATTAAAGACAGACACTATGAAACTTAAATTCAATTGGGGTACTGGCATTGTTATTTTCATTGGACTGTTTATGACGTTCATGATTACACTAGTGTATAAGTGCGCAGAGCAGACTGTTGATCTTGTCAGCGCAGACTATTATGATAAAGAAATCCAGTTTCAAAAGCAGATCAATCGCATCAATAATTCGGCTGCTCTTGAATCTCAAATTGTTGTTACTGCTGAAAATGGAGCAGTCAATGTGCAATTTCCTGAATTATTCAAGGGTATAAAGCTACTTGGCAATATCACCTTCTTTAAACCCGATAATGCAGCACATGATTTTGAAATTCCCATCAACCTCGATGGTGAACTTTTACAAAGTATCCCTTCTGCAAAACTGGCATCCGGTCGGTGGAATGTAAAAGTGAACTATAATGACGGTGACAAAGAATATTATGCGGAAGATAAAATTAATTTGAATTAATTAAATTAAAATGTGGATCCTGACAGCATTTCTTTTTGGTTTCATGGGTAGCTTTCACTGCGCAGGAATGTGTGGTCCAATTGCTTTGACCTTGCCTAAGAAAGCAACAGGAACTGCTTTAGAAGGGAAGATCTTCTATAATGTCGGAAGAATAATTACATATTCAATTCTCGGTGCTATAATCGGTTTATTTGGGCGGTCATTAATGCTTGCAGGTTTTCAAAAAACCGTTTCCATTGTTTCAGGAATTTCAATTGTCTTGATTGCAGGACTTCCATTAATCAGCAGAAAGATTCAACCATTCAATGGAATTTTGTATAAATTGACGGCAACGATAAAAAAGATCTTCAGAAAATTACTGAGTTCTGATTCGAGATATTCTTTGCTTGCTATTGGTCTGGCAAATGGAATTCTCCCATGTGGGTTTGTTTATCTGGCACTTGGTGCGTCTTTGGCAATGGGTAGCATAGGAGGGAGTATGGGTTACATGGCTCTCTTCGGACTAGGCACAGCGCCAATGATGCTCTTCCTTGCTTTAAGTGGGCAAATGCTGAATTTTAAATTTCAGCGATATATTCGAATTGCTGTTCCTTACATCGCACTTGTTATGGGTGCATTGTTGATCTTCAGAGGAATTACGTACGTCCCACAATCGTGCTGTAGCCATTGAAATTTGAGAAAGACCCTCTCCCCGGGATTTATATTTTTTTGTAGCTTTGGATAAATCTATTTTGAATGGAAAACCTTGACATCATATCACTTCTTCTCCGACTTGTAACAGGAATGCTCTTTTTCTTTCAGGGGTACGATAAAATATTCAAAGTAAAGATCGACAATGTTGCCCGCACTTTTGATGATCCAATGAATCCTCCTGTCTGGCCAAAACCACTTTTAAAACCAATGATAATGCTATCGTCTTTTGCAGAAATGTTTGGCGGAATATTTTTATTCTTAGGACTCTTTAAATTCGTTACTCTTTCAATTCTATCTTTTGATCTGCTTTTCGTTGTTTTTACTTTCTCTTCTATAAAAGCAATGTGGGATATGCAATACTTCTTCCCGCGCTTTTTATTCATCTTATTTATTTGGGCAATTCCTTTTTCCGCGGATATTTATAATCTCGATAAGATTCTTGGAATTAATTTTTGAGCATATTACTATGCAGTGATACAAAGGAACGTTTAGAAAACAATTATTGAAAAATTGAATTTAATACATCTGCGGATATTCTGCGTATTCTGCGAAAATCTGCGGGAAAAAATTTCTGTGTGTTTTCTCCCGCAGATTTTCGCAGAATACGCAGAATAACCGCAGATTAAATTCCTCAATGTCTTTTCAAATACCCATCCGACTAACAAATTACGACAAACAAAAAACCCTCACGACATCTCTGCCGGAAGGGTCAAACCACATGAACACCTAATTTATAAACCCTGTCTTTATTTAGCAGCCATCGGCTGGAATGTCAAGTCAACAGAAATCTTTGCTTCTTTTGATACTTTGTCTTGTACAACTGTTGGTACATCGATTTTGAAATCTGAAAGCAATAATTTAAATTCTGATTTTGCTGCTGTGATCGCTCCGCCTTTAACGGTAATCGTTCCGGGAGCAGTAACTTCTTTTGTCTCACCGTGAAGAGTCATCTGGCCCTTAACTGTTGCCGGATAAGTTCCGTCCTTGCTCAAATTGATACTGCTCATATTTGTAATGTTACCTTTGAAAGTCGCTTTTGGAAATTTATCTGACTCTACATAATTCTCATTAAAATGTTCTTGCATCAGTGATTTTTCAAATACAAATGCTTTCATCAATAATGCAAACTCAATCGCTCCTGTAGAAGCATCGATAACACTGGTAGCTTTATCATTAGTTCCATCAATTTTCTCCGGAGATGATGGTGTTGTACAATCAAAATAGATCTTGCCGTTTTTAGTAAGAAATCTCCCCTGACCAAATGTTGCTGTTGTTGTAACCGCTAATGCAATTACGAATAATATTTTTTTCATAGTTTATTACTTATTTTGTTTGGTTCTTTTTCTTTAATTATTCATTATTCATTATTGATTGTTGTCAACTACCACACAGTCAACCATCACCACGTCCATCAAAATACCTGTGCAAATTCCCTTGATCTTTACTTCCTGACCTTCAGCAAGTGTTGCAGCTTTTAATTGTGCTGCCGGTTCAAATACACATCCGATGCCTGCAATGTCTTCACCTTGTAAAGTGACGTTCAATTTGCCTAATTCGTCTTTTGTTTTTTCCGATACGATACCGGTCACTTCAACAACTTTTCCATTGAATTTCTGATTAGCAGAATTTTCATCCTTTTCATATTCACCTATAATTGCTGTTGATTGTAATTGAAAATCAGGTTCCACTTTTGCCACACTCTGACGCGGTTTGTTGAACAAGTAAAAGCCGTAGGATACGCCGGCAACTATCATGATACCAAGCGCAAGGAATATTTTCTTTTTCATGGATACAAATTTATGGTTGAATTCTGGATTAATATTGTTCTAAACTTTATTCTTTACTCTTTATTCTGTAAGTCTCAGATTCTTCATCTAATTTTAATTATTTAAGGATCCTTCTCTTACCCATTTATTTATGAGCTGCAGATTACAACTGCTTAATTTAGGCGCATTTTGAGGCATCGCACGAAACCCGGCAGTATGATTTACACTTCCAACTAACGTACCATTATCTGCAATTCGTTTAACTTCCTGATACGTATCTGTTATTATTCCTCCTGATGCTGATCCTGTACTGTGGCATGAATTACAACTGTTTTGCATTATTGCCATGATCTGAGTTGAATATTGTGCAACAGTTGTATCACATGCTTGCGATGCTGATTCAGGATGTAATTCTTCCTGGATATCATAATAGCAAGATGTCAAACTAAAGACACTCAAGCAAACAACTATCGTTCTAAACATGTTTTTCATAGGTCAATTGTTTTGTGCTCCTGCATTCACCCAGATTCTTATCTGATCCAACTGACATGTGCTTAACTTATTTCCTCCTTTGGGCATTGCTGAATAGCTTGTCGCATGATTAACACTTCCGTATAACGTACCATTCAATGCTGTTGCAGCAACTCCTGAATATGTAGTCAAGTCTATTTGTCCATCCGGTGTACTTCCACTGTGACATCCTGTACAAGAATTCTGCATTATTGATGTAATAATCCCACTGTATGTAACATTTGAAGTGTCACAAGTGTTTTCACATGAGTTATTTTGCGCTCCCTGCTGAATCCACTGGTAGATCAGATTAATTTGAGTGGATGTAAGTGGTGGATGCGGCGCAGGTGGCATGATGTCATCCGGATTGGTCTCAGTGATCACTTCGTATAATTTACTGTCGCCCGGATTTCCTGAACTGATCTCTCCATCGCTCATAATGCTGCTGTATGAGTTCAATATAATTCCATCTTCATGATCTATCGTATTATGGCAACCACTCATCGCACAATTACTAACGATCATTGGTAAAATCTGCTGCTCAAAATAAACTGTATTAGGATAGCAATTGTTTGTACCTCCTGTAGTGTCCCATGGATTTTCATTTCCTGTATCATCCGTTAATGGATAGACAGGTGGTTGATGCTTACATGAGCTAAGAAGAAACATTGAAATTACCAACAGGAATATTACTCCGGCTAGTAAAAAATCTAGAAATATTTTTTTTATTCGTCCCATCTTTATCTTAATTGATAGGTCAAATTTACGGCACTTCTCAAAGAATAAATTACAAAGGATGCTGAACGGGAAAAAATAGCTCCTGAACCCGAATTATCACATAAATAGTGTAAGAAAAGTGCGATTTTGTAGCTTTTTCAGCCCTTTTTTCAGCTAATAGCAACCGACAAATGACGCATAAAAAAGGCTATCATACAAAAACCATTTGCCTGCAATAGCCTTTCATTATTCATTCCCTCCATAAAATTCCACTCCTTTTCCCCCCCCCCCCCCCACCCGCCCCCTTTGGGCCCCCCAAAAGCCCCTCCCCTGATTAAGTATTAATTATTCCTTCCCCGACAACCATTCCTTAAACAAAGGTGAGCGCTCCGTACTCACGATTGTATCTAGGTCAATTGGTGGTTTTAAATTGATCTTTACTCTGGATTTTGAAAATGAAAACATCTGATCGATTGCATCAATATTTATAATAAACTGCCTGTTGATCCGAAAAAATTTCTCAGGATCAAGCATGCCATCAAGTTTGTCTAAATTGTATTCGATATGGTAAGTGTGATTGTCTTTTGTTCTTAGAAAGTTGATCTTTTCTTCCGTATAAAAATAGGCTACATTATCAGTGTCAACAGTTTTAATATGTTCACCATAACGAATTAAAAATCTCTTTTTAAAACTAGCTCCCGGATCTTTTAAATTCTCCATTAACTTACTTAGATCGGGGAGTGGGGTGTTTTTGTTGAAGTAGGTCTTGAATTTATTTAAAGCAGCCACCAATTCCTCTTGCTTTACAGGTTTCAACAGGTATTCTACACTGTTAACCTTAAATGCTTTTAATGCGAATTCATCGTAGGCAGTAATGAAAATTACAGGAGTGGTAATATTCACTAATTCAAAAATATCAAAACTGTTCCCATCTGCAAGGTGAATGTCCATGAAAATCAGGTCCGGATGACTGTGATTCTTGAACCATTCCACAGCTGATTTAATACTTACAATTTCATCCAGAATAACTGCATTTGGCTCAGCTTCCAACAATAATTTTTTTAATCGTGTAGAGGCAGGTTGTTCGTCTTCGATGATTAATATTCTCATGCAGATTGTGAATTTAGCAATGGTAATGATACTGTAAAGTTAGAAACTGTTTCTTCAATTTCAACTTTTTCTTTTGTAAGTAATCGATAACGGCCAATAATGTTTTGTAAGCCCATACCTGATGAACTTTCTTTTGAGATCTTACGATTATAAGCGTATTTCTAAAGGTGTTTCTTTTGAAATTGCATTATGTTTCAATGCATTTTCAGCCAGTAGCTGAAGCGTTAGTGGCGGTATAGCGAAAGTTGATAAAGTCTCTTTTTTGAGATCAATCACTATTTTTAAATTCTCACCATATCTTTCTCTTTGTATGTAAATATAATTTTGCAGCAATGAAATTTCTTCATTTAAATAGATCAGATTCTTATCTCTATAATTTACAATCGATCGAAAAAATTCGGAAAGTTTCTGTACATATTCTACCGCTAATTTTGGTTCAGTTTCTATCACATTTACCAGTGTATTGAAACTGTTGAAAAGGAAGTGGGGATTAACCTGATTCTTTAATGTCTCAAATTGAAACTCTATTTTTTCCCTTTGTAAAAGATCTAATTTTCTTAATCGTGTTTCTCTCCGACGAATTATAAGAACTAACAGTATAGCTGTAACAATGGCCACAGAAGTTCTAAACCACCAGGTTTGCCAGAATGGTGGAGAAATTACAAAACGGTATTCCAATTCTTTTGAATTTCTGAAATTACTGTTTAATGAAGAACGGACTTTCAATGTGTATTTTCCCGGTGACAATTTTGAGAAAATTATACTTCTGTCTTTTGTGTTTTCCCACTTGTTGGAATAACCTTCAAGAAAAATGTATAGTTGACTCTTTGCGGATCAGAATACCATAAACCATTGATTTCAAAACGAAGATTGTTTTCGTCATGAGTAAATTTGGTTCGTGAGGCTTCAATGTTTTTTGAAAATACAGAAATTCCTGAAAATGAAAGTGCAGGTTCAATTATATTAAGATCTGAAAAAGGATTATAGTTGATCAGTCCTTTTTCGGAGCCAATCCAGATCGTACTGTCTTCAGATTGTGAAATAGAATTTAAATCGCAATTTATATCTGCCAGATTCTCTTCACTTGAATGATAAATTATTTGCAATGTGTTTGGATCTAGAATGTCAAACCCGTTTGAATGTACCACAATTAATTTACCGTTTTTCATAGCGAACAATGAAACCGGTGATGGGTCTGATAAACCATCCTTTGCAGTAAAGTAATTAATATTACTATTAACAAAGTATCCTAATCCAACATCGGGCATTGAAAACCATATTTTCCCATTTTGATCTTCTGCAAAGGAATGGACTGAGTTATGATTTAAAGGCAAGTTTATCAGTTGGTCATCCTTTAAATAATATGCTCCATTTTCATCTGTACCAAACCATATCCGCTTTTTTGAATCAATAAATATCGAATAGACATAATCCTTCATCATTTTTGTATCGAACAAAGTATCTTTTGTAATGATTGCCTTGTCGGAATATCCATCAGAATCTATATGCAATTTGCTGACCCCGTTAAATCCTCCTATCCATATGTCATCATTATCGCCAGTGATTGAAAGGATGCTTGATTCTTCGATGTTAGCTTTTATATTAAATGATCTTGTCTTGCCGGTTAACGGATTAAATCTGTAAACACCTTCGCCTAGAGATCCAAGCCAAATGAAACCGTACTTGTCTTCATAAATTGTTACTATATCAGCAGGTTGTTTGGAATCCATTATTTTAAAATGCTCTATTTCCCATTTGCCGCTTTCGTTTTGGTACATATGACCTAATTGGCTGTCCGGACAAAACCATATTCCGCCTTTACGGTCCGATAGTACACAATGAATGAAACCAATTTTACTATTGTTGATAGAGGTAAATGCTGTGATTTTATCACCTGTAGTTCTTGTCAAGTGAATCGATTCTGCAAACCAAAGACTATTTTCCAAATCAGTTAAAATGTCAATTGCACGGGTTTGAACGTTGTTCTCAAGAAGCAGAGTTGAACATTTACCGTATTTGTCATATTTTAAAATACCATTTTCTTCTGTGTTTACCCATAAATTATCTCCTGCTGGCAGAAGCGAGTTGATCTGTCCATTCGAAATATCTTTCGGTTGAAATGTGATTTGGTTCTTAGTGTAGTCAAAAATACAGATCCCCTTTTCCTGAAATCCTAACCACAAACGATTTTGCGTATCGATAACCATCGATCGCACGATATCATCCGGCAACCCTTGTGAATTTCCGAAGGAGGTAACTTTCTTAATGCCATTGGCGAATTCAACGAAATTAATTCCTTCATCAGTCCCAACACAAATTCTTCCATCCGGTAACAGTACCATAGCATAACAATAATCATCAGATAAATTGTCGTCATGATCGATATTATACATGCGTCCTTTTTCAATACAGTAAACACCTTCGCCTTTTGTTGAGAAAAAAAGTACGCCGTCTTTGTTTTCAACAAATGCACTGATACTCGATTTCGGAAACCCTTCCTGTGGTGAATAGGTTGAAATGTTTCTCCCTGTAATTTTGGCAATTTTTCCATTTTCGTATCCTGCCCAGATTATTCCTGATTTGTCTTCAAATATTGCAGAAACATGCCCAATCGATAGGCTGTCGCTTCCTGTAATTTTTGAAAAATTGATTCCTTTTTTTCTTCAATTGTGTAGATATTTCAACACTGATCTCACTTGACACTTTTTCATGTACTACTTTTGGTACTTTGATATTATGATCAGATAATGCCACAGTAAAATGTGATTGTATATTGATAGCACCGTTACTAATCGTAACTGTCGAGCGAATAATTCTTTCCTTCTCAACACCATGGATCCACAATTTGCCTTTTGCACGAATTTCAAATGTGCCATCCTTTTCGAAGTTAATGTCCTCTATTATTTTACCAAGAAAAGTAGCCTCAGGAAACTTCTCAGATTCTAAAAACTTTTCATTAAAATGTTCTTGCTGCAATTCACTGTTAAATCCTTTGAAGGTTCTGATCATAACTTTGAAAACAAACGTCTTTTTCTTTTCATCGATAATTCCCTGCATTTCATTTGAACTGGCATTGATCAATTCCTGTTTTGATTCTGATCGAAAAGATATCTTTCCATCATTTGCGTAGAATAGATCATCTACCTGACCATAGGCAGTCGAAATTAGAAGAAGTAAAAAGAAAGAAGCTATTCGCATATGTAAGACTAAGTTATTCTAAAGGTAGACATTTTTATAGTTAAGATGCAATGATCAATATTCTATTGTTTGCTGAAATCCGGGTGATTTCTTTTTCGGTTGATTAAAAACAGATTTAAAAATCTTGTCAGTAGCCCCGATATTTTGATTTACATAATCAGAGGCATTCTTGCTTGTGGTTTCAAGCAATGATTGGTTCTTAAGTAACTTTTGAATCAACCGGTTTCCATTAAGAGTATCTGTAATGCAAAAGGCAGATCCATTAGAGATCAATTCATGCGCTTCTTTGAAATTATTGTATTGCGGACCAAAGAAAATTGGTTTGCCATGCGCTGCAGGTTCGAGGATATTGTGAATTCCTTTGTCGAATCCACCGCCGACATATGTAATGGTGGCATACTTATACGCTGATGAAAGTATTCCTATTGTATCCACAATCATGATTGGTGCTTTCAAATTTGAAATACTATCTGAATAGAGAGTTACACTGTTTGAATTTGCAGGATCGTTGATTTTACTCTTTAATGAATTGATTCTTGTTGCCGATACTTCATGAGGTACAATGATAAGTTTAAGGTTTTTATCTTCCAAGGTATAGAAAACCTTTAGGAGAAGGTCTTCGTCTTCCGGCCACGTACTTCCTGCAATTATTGATCTGTTTTCACCAATAAATTCGTCAAGTTTCTTAATAGATTTAGCCTCCGCAGATATTTTCTGTACACGGTCGAATCTGGTATCACCGGAAATGGAAATATTCGTTATATCTTTTTCAAGTAGTAGATGAGAAGAGTTTTTGTCTTGTAAAAATATAAGAGTGATCTTCTTAAGCAGTTTCCGGTAAAACCCTCCATACCATTTAAAGAAAATTTGCTGTGGACGAAAAATTGCCGAAATGATATAGATTGGCTTCTTTCTCTTTTCAAGTTCATTTATATAATGATACCAGAATTCATACTTTATAAAAAATGTCTTTTTAGGGTTTAATATATTGATAAATTTTTTAGCATTCTTTTTTGTGTCTGCCGGTAAATAGGAGACAAAGTTTACTTCAGAATATTGTTTTCTGATTTCATATCCGGAAGGGGAAAAGAAAGTCAATAGTATATAGGCATCCGGAAATTCTTTTCTTACTTTTTCTATTAATGAACGCCCCTGTTCGAATTCTCCTAGCGAGGCACAATGAAACCAATATCGATCAGCTTCTTTAAAGTTTAATAAAGATGATTCAAGTTGTTTGAACCACTGCCTTCTCCCTTTAACCCATAATTTTGCTTTTTCATTTCCAAATAGTGCAGCAACTTTAATTGAAAATGTATAGAGCAATATGACAAGGTTGTACAAAATCCTCATCATTAGTCGATATAATATTTGTCAGCTACCCGTTTATAAAGAGGGAAGAGCCAGCCAACTTTTAATCCAATAAGAATGTCTGTTCTTTGTTTATCGTCTTTCAATCCGGTGTCAAAATTATATGGACGTTTGTTTTGTGTAAATCCTTCGGTGAATTCAATACCTGCAAAAAAATTGATCATTTTTTTATTGCTGAAATTGATGTAACCGATAAATTGATTTATAAAAAGTCCACTTGTCATTCTATCGAAACCTCTTCGCTTTTCATCTTCAAGCCATGGCACAGGACTTCCCGGAGTGTCGATATAAATTCTGTGTTGTAAATATCCTGCTCCAAAACTAGCTAGTAATCCCCTGTTTTTATTCGGCCCTACAATCGGGAAAATTTTACCTGCTTTCAAATTGAATCGCATTCCGCGTTCTGTAAGTGTAATTGTTGCAAATTGACCGGCTCCATCAATAATAAATCCGTCAGGAGTTTTATAACTGTCCAATATATTATTCTCTTTCACTTCATCACTAAATATGAAGTTGCCTTCAAATCCGATAAGCCAATTTGATTTTAATTTCCATTGAAACGCACCGCCAAATGAAAAACTCGAACCAAACCGATCTGCCATGTCGCCTGCCGGTAATTCATAACTAAATGTAACGCCTATCATCGGAAATGCGATTGACGAGTCGCGGATACTATATTGACCTTGAACTGTCAAATGAAAAATCAGACCAATAATAAATGCAATACTTTTTTTCATTCAATTATTCTTTAACTATTTTTTGGGGGTGTTGTAACATATTTTAATGAATCACCTTTAGGAATTGAAAGTGATTTGAATTCACTTTGTCTAAGATGTTTGCAAAGAAATACGATCTGTCCACAATGATATGCATCATGCGTAAGTTGACAGTTTTTCCCAGATCTTCTGATTTCAATGACGAAAGCGTTTCGAAAAGACAATTCCAGCCCTGTTCCCAATAGGCCATAATCTCATCTCGGGACTTGAAGTTATCGATGAATTCACCATCTCTGTTTCTATTCGATTTCTCACCATCAGTATTCAGGAAATCTGTAAATCGACTCAGCATATTTCCTGCTAAATGTTTTACAATGATAGCCACATTGTTTGATTCTTCATCAGGATGTTCGTGCATTTGTGAATCTGAAATCTGATCCATGGCTTTTTCGGCATTAGATTTCAATCCCTTAAAACTCTTGATTGATTCCAGTAAGTACAGTTCGGAAACAGAAGTGCTCATGTTGTTTTAATTTTTAGATCATCGGCATTGAACTGATATGGTAACAAATTGGAAATACTGTTTGCTATCAATACTTTTCCGGCTTCACCTGCCATTATCAGTCGGATGTCTTGTGCATAACGATGTTCGTACTCAGCTATTGCCTGACGACATGCTCCACAAGGAGTAATTGGTTTGTTAACATGAAAATGATCGGAGTTTGCTGTTATCGCAATTGCTTTTATTTTAACATTTGGATAATTAGCCCCTGCTGCAAATATTGCAACACGTTCTGCACAAAGTCCTATTGGATAAGATGCATTTTCCTGATTATTCCCACGTAGAATAATTCCATTTTCTAACATAATTGCTGCCCCAACATGAAAATGAGAGTAAGGAGCATATGCTTTATTCATACTAGCCTTGGCTTCTACTAATAATTCCCTGTCGTCAAGATCGAGCTCGTCAACACTTTCATATTCTGTCAAATTACAATGAATTTCTACGTTTTTCATAATTTTTATTTAAAAAAGGAGTTAAATGTACAAAATAGAAATGTCTTTAAGCTTTAATTTTCTTTGTCCTTTGTTAACTTTTGACCATTTATCGATGGTTTGTAAGGAAGAAGAAATTAATAGTTGAAAAAGGCATTGTTTTTGTTTATTCCAGGAACAACATTTCCAATCAATATTCGTATTGTGCATTACTTAGCCTAACTAACGGCAAAAACAGAGAAAATAATTGGTATTTTTGTGCCCTTAAAGATAAAATCAATGAAATCGATAAATTTATTTAGTTTGCTTATTTTCACTACATTATCTGTTTTTTTATTTAACGGATGTACAAAAGAAGCTGGAGAAGGCGGGACTAGTACTATTACAGGTAAAGTCCTGGTCTACGATTTTGATGCTAGTTTTCAGGCAGTTGTCGATACCTATCCATTAGTCGATGAAGATGTATTTATCATTTATGGAGATGATAATTCGACTTACAATGACAATTACAAGACCTCATTTGATGGAACTTTTGAATTCAAATTCCTCCAAAAAGGCAAATATAAACTCTTTGCCTATTCAAAGGATTCGACCGGGGCTGCTGCCGGAAATCTGAATTCTAACAGCCCTAAAATTGCCAAGTTTGCTGAAGTAGAGATCACTTCGAATGGCTCTGTAGTTACTTCACCTACAATTATAGTTTTAGATAATAATTATTGATCCTATGAAATTGAAATTATTCTTAGCAGCATTCTGCTTTTTACTTTCTGTTTTTTCTTCTTCAGCCCAGAGTAAAAAGGACATGAAGAAAAATCGCGTTAAATCAGTTCGCGAGATTGAAACAACCATCAAAGATGGAAAAGAAGTGACGGCCGATAATTCATTTTTCAGGTACGATGCTGATAATAATGTCACCGAAGAAATTGATTATGACTCAGAAGGAAAAGTAAAAATGCATAATACCTATGCATATAATAAAAACGGAGATAAAATTGAAGAAGTCGTTTACAATCCTGAGGGAAAGGTAAAGAAAAAGAAGGTCTATAAATACAATTCAGTTGGCGATAAAATTGAAGAGACCCATTATGATGTTTCAGGAAATCTTCTTGAAAAATCAACTTTTGCTTATAATGCAAATGGTGATCGTATAACAGAAATTACTGTTGATGCAAAAGGAAACGTCCTTGAAAAATCATTCTTGATCTACGATAAACGTGGGATGAAAATTGAACGAAAAACAGTTGATGCTAAAGGTGGTTTAATTTCTGATAAAAAGTATATATACGAATATTAATTTGGAAAATTTAGACAACATATTGTCGGCCTTTGATCCAATCTCCCTAAAACAGATGGATGGTGTTAGTTTGCAGGACAGACTAGACACTAAATTCATGTTTAAGGATAGCCTTTTGCCGGCTTTATTGGAAAGAATGAAAGAAAATTATTTTGTACTTGAAATAAAAGGTAAACGCTATAATCATTACGAAACACTTTATTTTGATACTAGTGATTTTGGACTTTATCTGCGTCATCACAATGGCAGAGTAAACCGTTATAAATTTCGTTCCCGACGTTATGTTGAATCTGACCTGAACTTTTTTGAAATAAAATTCAAAAATAATAAAGGAGAACGATAAAGGAGCGAATCAAGAAAAATGAGATCATAAAAAATCTGTGTGATACGTCCAGTGAATTTGTCAGAAATATTTCGAATATTGACCCGAATACGTTGGAGCCGAAATTATGGGTGAACTATCGTAGAATGACTTTCGTAAACAAGTATTCCGCAGAACGTTTGACAATTGATACCAACCTCACATTTATTGATGATCATAGCAATGTACTCTACAAAGGACTTGTTATCGCCGAATTAAAGCAGGGTGGAGCTAATGAGAAAAGCCCGTTCAAGAACCTGATGAGGGACTATTCTGTTCAGAAAAAGTCGATCAGTAAGTACTGTCTTGGTGTTATTACATTGAACGAAAAAATAAAAAGAAATAATTTTAAACCTACACTTTTATACCTCAATAAACTACTGAAAGCATCATGAACGACGCAATGAATCAATTTGAATTGTTCGATAAGTTATCGGACAAATTTTTCTGGAGACTACTAATAGACGTACTGGCAATGGTTGTCTTGGTAAGATTCATCTATTTCCGAATCTACAAGAAAAAGGATTACTTATTTACTTTTTTCCTTTTTAATATCATCATCTTCATCATTACATATCTTTTGAATAAAGTTGATATGTCACTTGGTGCAGCATTCGGATTATTTGCGGTTTTCTCTATGCTCCGATACCGTACAGAAGGTATTACAACAAAAGATATGACCTACCTTTTCATCGTAATTGCTATCGGGTTGATCTGTGCAGTCAGCAAAGGAACTTATTTTGAGTTAGGTCTAATTTGTACTATTCTAATTGCTTTCACTTATGCATTAGATGGCAACTGGCTTGTTCGTAATGAACTTGTAAAGACGATACAGTACGAGAATATTGAATTGATCAAGCCTGAAAATTATGCAGCTTTAGTGGATGATCTGAAAAAACGAACAGGATTGAATATACATCGTGTCAGCGTGAATAAGATAGACTTTCTAAAAGACATTGCTGTTGTAAAGGTTTATTTTTATGAAGATAGCCTTCCAAAAACACTATCAAAAAAATGAAATTGAGTCGCTTTCTGATCGTGGTATTATCAATTTGCCTGCTGAGTAAATCCGGCAGTGCGCAGATTGATGATACACGACTCTGGACAGGAGTTACTTTAAAACATAAGTTTACCAGAAAGCTTACTGGCGCCATTACTGAACAAATTAGATTCAATCAGGATATAAGTCGAATTGATCAAATTTTCACTGAAGCCGGTGCCGAGTATGAGATCAAGAAGAACTTTAAAGTTGCATTGAATTATCGTTTCATCAACAAGAATAAAGATACCTATTACAGTAAATCACATCGAATATATGCTGATGTCTCCTATAAGTATAAGCCGGCGAGATTCGCTTTTACAATACGTGAACGATTACAGGAGGAATACACTTCAATAAACAGTTCTGAAAATGGCAAAATTCCTGAATGGGCATTACGTTCGAAGTTAACCATTGCCTATGATACTGAGAACCGCTATAAGCCTTATGCGGCCTTTGAAATGTATTACTTGATCAAGAATAGTAAAAACGATCCAAATGGGATTACCAGATACCGATATTCAACCGGTGTAGAGTATGAATTCAATCGTATTCATTCTATTGATCTTGGTTTGATCTTTCAAAATTATCTATACAGTGGGACCAATAGTTTTATATATTCTGTCAGCTACACTTATACTCTTTAATTTACTTTCGAATCAATAAAGTTACGGCATAACAACTTACACCTTCTTCTCTTCCAACAAATCCTAGTTTTTCATTGGTAGTTGCTTTTATTGAAATGTCATCTTCTGTTATCTCCATTACTTTAGCAAGTACTGTTTGCATCTGAGGAATATAAGGAGCGATCTTTGGTTTCTCCAGACATAGAGTGATATCTATATTCCCAATTCTGTAATTCTTCAGATCGATTAGCAGACAAACTCTTTGTAGCAGAACCTTTGCTGTCAATGTTTTTGTAATCGGATGATGTATCAGGAAAGTGTTTTCCAATGTCACCCAGATTGGCTGCACCTATTAGCGCATCACAAATAGCATGGATCATTACATCCGCATCTGAATGACCGACAGCTCCTTTTGAATGAGCAATTTTAATTCCGCCAAGACTAAAGTCGCGGCCTTCTTCTAATTGATGAACATCAAATCCAAATCCTACTCGCATTTTGTGTTTTGTTTGTTATGCAAATAAAAAAAAAGCGGATGAGAAATCATCCGCTTTTTATTATTTTATTATTATTTTTTATTCAGTTGTGTCATCTGAATCCGTACTTTTTGATGCGTCGAAATCAAACAACAACGTAAATCGAAGTGTGTTTTCAAGTGGATTTCTTTGTGTTGTCGGAATCAAATAGGCAAAATCAAGTCCGAATACATTATATCTCAAACCGGCTCCTATGGTGAAATACTGGCGATTTCCTTTCGTTGCAGCCTCATGAAAGTAGCCTGCACGAATTGCAAATTGTTTGTCGTACCAGTATTCAGTAGCAATTGAATAGGTAAATTCTTTCATTTCTTCTTCAAAGCCGCCCGGTGCATCACTCCAAGAAGTGATAAGAGCTTGCGGAACTGAAATATTTGTTGGGTCTTCTCCGGCAAGAATTATTTTATTGCCATCTGCATCATAGGCATAATTTCCGGTTGAATCACGTTCGTAAACCGGTGGGGTAGGAACTAACAATTTGTTGATGTCAAAGCCAAATGAAATTGTATTGTATTTATCGAGTTCCATTTTCAAATTGGATCCCAAACGGAAATTCGTTGGTATGAAGTCTTTTGTTTTAGTATCTGTGTATGAGATTTTTGTTCCGATGTTACTAATATTCAAACCAAATGCCAGGACAGAGTTCTTTTTAGAAACATCCATTTCTTTTTGGTAATAAGCGGAGACATCAGCTGCTACAGAAGTTCCTGCATGCGTATTCACTGTTCCGTTTTGAATGGTAACACCTCCGGTTAAATTTGAATAGATGTATCTCAAAGCCAATCCACCGGAAAAGCTTTCTCCAAGTTTTCTTGCATAAGCAATATCGAAAGCCCATTCGCTTGGACTAAATGTGTAGTATTTTGTTGCAGCTTCATCTGTAAAATCAATACTTCCCAAGGAGAAATAAAGAAGGGAAGCGGCAAATGTTTGATCTTTGTTTAACTTCTTATATCCTGATACATAAGCAAGGTTGATATCATTTACCAATGCCCTTAACCATGGAGTATAAGAAACCGAAAAACCACCGCTTTTTTCAATAAAAGCAAGTTTTGATGGGTTCCAATGGATGGAATTGGCATCCGGTGAAGTAGCAACTCCATAATCGCCCATACCGCCTGCTCTTGAGTCAGGGGCAATCTGTAAGAAAGGGACTGCAGTTGTTATCGTATTGACCTGTCCTAAGATAGAATCTTTAAAGGATGAAATCTGAGAAGTCGCAGATTTCGAAAGGAAGATCATTGCCAAGGCTGGCAATATGCATTTTTTGAAGTTAAATCGCATTTTTCTGTTAAATAGAATAAGCCAAATATACGGGAATTAATATACTTTGTTCAGTTTAGCGGAGAATAACCAACTTCTCAAATTTGTCAGCATAATCGCCATCGTTGGTCCGAATTCTCAATTTGTAAACATAAACACCTTTTCCGATTTTATCACCAAAATCATCTAATCCGTCCCATTCGATGTCATCTGAACGGAATCCTGTCGGTGTTATTTTGTCGGAAAGAGTTTTAATTAACTTCCCGGAAACAGTAAAGACTTGAATTTGGACATCCATTGGAACAAAAGGTCGGTTATGTTCAAACATGAAAGTTGTATGCGTAGTAAAGGGATTCGGATAATTCAAAACATGATCCAATGCCAATGTTGCACTTTCACTTACAATGAACTCTGTCGCTGCTTCGCTGGAATTATTATATACATCCCATGCTTTTAAAGTAAGAGTATGTAAGCCGCTTGACAAACTTTTAAACTGATAGTTCAGTTTACCTTTTTGATAACTATTTAAATCATTCTCATAATAGTCGTTCAAAATATATCTCCTGTCCGTTTTATTGTCAAGCTCTGCACTCATATCATGTCCGATTCCTGTACCAACGGTATTCACACCACTGGTATCTGAAATCACTGCATATAAAAATGGATCCTTATTAGTCATACCTCCACGAACAAAATTTTCGTCATTTAAATATAAACCGATCACCGGACCTTCATTGTCAACGGTTGCATTTGGATTTACTCCACCAATCGTAACAAGTGTATCACACCCATTGGCATCGATCTGTCCATTTTGTGCATAATAACTTAACTTGCCATTTCCGTATTGATACGCAATGTCTTTAGGTACATAAAAAGAGTAAGTGAAATCTCCATTTACGACGCTTGATTTACCGGAATAGATCACATTCTTCTGCAAAGTGAAAGGTTGAGGTGTCGATGGACTTTTTGGATCGTTAATGTCATTCCCTAATGTAGAGTATGAAGCCATTTTATCGTAAACAGTTGGGTAAATTATACCATTGAATGAACTCATTTTTGCACCTGAGTTGTCCTGTACTTCTCCTGTGATCGTAATTTTACTCAATGCCTTCAAAGTATCTGTATTCATTCCAAGCGGAATACCATTTATTGTTTTAGTCTTTACTGAAAACTCCGGATAGGCAAGCTTGATCGCCGGATCACCCAGATAAAGGAAGTTCCTGACGTAAGGATCAACATACATATCAGACTTTGTCTTTTCGAAAATGTCACCGGTTGTTTGGTATTCTCCGTTCACTCTTTCAAAAATATGATTGAAGAACCGGGTACATAGATTAAAGTTAGAGCTCGAATAAGCCAGGCGCGACGTGGTAAACATACATATACTTCCTCCCGAAGGGTTAAGAAAAACATACTCGCCGGCTGAAACTCTGTCAGGATCGTCGACCCTTGTAAATTCACAGGTCGCTGTAAGAAATGCTGCTAATTTATTTGTATTCGTCCAGCTATTGATGTCATCATTTTCAAGTACGCGTTCGTGAGCCCATCCTAATTCTCCACCATGACCAATATAAGTCATGAGCAATGTTCCTCGCTGTACACGCTCATTGATCGCTTTTTTTACTTCGGGATAACGTTGACCGCCAGGTGTTGCATCCTGTTGGTAGGCGTCGAAATAAATTTTTTCAACGTTAAAATTCGGATAATTCGTGCGAACACGATTTGCCAGTGTATCTGATTGACGGAAGTGAATGTTATAATCCTGATCATCACCAACAAAGCTTACAATATTTCTCCAGTTGTTCATTACTGGCGATCCGCCGTTCACATAATTTTTGATCTTATTGAGATGCTGATTTGCTTCTGCAACGGTTGCAACAGGAATACGACCGACACTCATGTCGACAATTTCGTTATTATACCATTCACCCTCCGAATCATCAAGTAATGCAAAGAAGTCGTCTGAAATATAAGTCTGAGTTTGATTTATTGATCCCGCGGATTGATATGATGTAACAAAATTCGAATTAGCAGCTACTCTGTATTTGTTGTCGTAAGAGGCATCGCCAAAAGTAAAAAGATATTTCGGTAGTTCTGATGCTGATGTTGCACGATCATAAAACATCTTTGAAAAATCACGGATCGCTGAAACGTCTTGAGCTCCGCTGCTGAATTCATTGAAAACTTGCTGTGTGGTAACAACTGTTACAGACATATTTTCTCTTTGACGATGAAAATCTGCAAGTTCATTTGCCACGTTTAAAAAAAGCGGATTAGTTACTATCAGATAGGTAGGTAGGTGCAGAGCATGCAGATTTTGATTCTCAATTATTCCAACGGCTCTCGGTGTTGAAAACATTGTATTGTCGAACAAAACAAATGTTTTTAAGGATGGAGTAGGTGTAGAGAAAGTTAGATTAGAGCCTGAAAGCGAAAATTGTTGTTCGATCACGTTTGCCGGATCAGAAACATCCCAGACACTTTTTGTAGTACCACCGGCATTTGAAATTGTAAACTCGGTAATGTTCGATGAGTTTATTGATTTAGAGTTGCGGAATATTAATTGTCCCGTAGTATTTGAAAGGGTTAGACCACGATGATAAATTAATTCGATATAATTTAGCCAATTTTGTGTAGAAGGATTTGAAGAATATATATTCATTGTAACTTTGAAGACGGGATTTGAACTAAAGAAAGTTCTGTTAAATCCAACTAAAGAAGCATAATTATCTTGTGCTGTGGTCCCAACCATGGGGTAATTTGTGTCTCCAATAAGAGAATTGTTTATATAAACGGAAAACTTATTGTTGGTTGAATTTGCCGATCGTCCTGCAAATGCTGAACGCATAAAAACAGTATCTGTTCCAATTATATTCGGTGAATTGATGTTGAACGTAAACGAATTATTCAGATTGTCCATCGATTCTCCAAACCATTTCCGCCCTGATTTAAGAAAATTAACTCCTTCTATTTCATGGTATGCATAATCGTCGAAAGATGTTGAAAAAGTATTAGCACCGCTCACAGAGCTTCTTGTAGGAATTCTTTTTCCTGTTGCTTGACCATACGTTAAGAAGTAGTACGTCGTATCTGCATAATAATTTATTTGTCTTTTATAATATGCTAAACTATCGTTGTAAGACCATTTTGTTTGGCTTGTGCCATAAAATAGTATGTAGTCAGTACTGTCAAATTTTGAATCACTTTCGCCTTGTACAAAAATTGCATTTTCACGAAGGTCGTCAATTCTCGGAGTGCTGTTTAAGAATGCAAGCATGCCACCACCATTGCCGTAGATCTGAATTTGTCTTGGGTCAATGCTGTCGACATCAATTCCCATATTTTTGAGAAAAGTATAATCGATCTTGCAAACTCCGTCTTGTGTAACACCAAACTTATACCATTCACCATTAGCTAAAACACTATTTGGTGCATAAACACGTGATGCAGTTCTGTTCAAAGTGCCGGAAGAGGTAGTCATATCCAATTCAAATGATTTGAGTCTTTCGAATTGTCCGGAAGAATTTTTGCGGATGGATAAGATAAGAATAGAAGAGTAGGGCTGCTTTTTTTTATACGCTACAGTAGCAGAAATCTTGAATTCGTTGCTAATGGTTTCAGAATGCTTTATGTAACTTTTATCTGCAATAACTTCCGTTATCACATTCTTAAGTGTAACGTTAATTGATCGTGTTCCTGATGGTAATGCTTCAGAAATAAAAATTGCGGATTAAAGTTCTCGTCCGGAATTGAGTTCTTGAAATGAAGCGATTTTAATGTAGATTCATCTTCGAAAACAGTTACTGATGGTTCATTCCACTGTACATTAAACTGCTTTTTTTGGATCAGCAGCCTTTGATGAAAAGTAGGATAGGAAAATGAAAAATCCTGTTAGAAATTTGATTTTGTGCATAGGGATTTAAGATAGTTTCATTGTGGTGCCATTTGTTAACGGATGTTATCGTCCATTATTGTAGCCTTAACTACAAATTTACCTATTTCTTACAATTTACCGGCATTGAATTCAACATTCGATTGTCATTTTTTGTTCAACTTAACTTTTAAGAAACTTTCTTTTTAAGGTAAAACTAAATTTTTTATCTTGCTGCGGCTTTTACGCAATTTAAAACTGTGTAAAACTGTTTACAAATCATGCAGTTTATCGGAATAGCTTGAAATTAGTAACTTTCCGGACCGTAACTCTCTATCTTGACTACCGTATTACAAAGTCTAAAAAACCAATAATGCTCAGGAAGTTTCTGATTCTTATTTTTATCGGCCTGTCCGGTTCTGTATTAGCACAGGATCCTGAGTTCACGCAGTTTTATGCAAATCCGCTTTATCTAAATCCGGCCTTTGCTGGATCTGTGAGATGCCCCAGAGTAGCATTAAACTATCGTAATCAATGGCCGGCGTTGACAGGTACATTCGTAACTTCTTCGGCTTCCTATGATCAGCATGTTGAAGCACTTGGCGGAGGAATAGGACTTTTAGTAATGAATGATAAAGCAGGCGAAGGAACGCTGACAACAACAAATATCAGTGCCATCTATTCTTATCAGCTAAATATCAATCGTGAATTCAGTATTAAATTCGGAATGCAAGGTACCTATGCACAAAAGAAAGTCGATTGGGATAAATTAACTTTTGGTGACATGATCGATCCGCGATTCGGATTCATCTATCAAACTCAGGAAACTCGTCCAAATGAAAATAAAAGTTTCTGGGATTTTTCTGCAGGAATTTTAGGTTATAGTAATCGTTATTATGGTGGAGTTGCAGTAAATCACTTAACAGAACCGCAAGAATTTTATATCAAAGCCGCAGAAGGTAGTAATCTTCCAATGAAAATAACTGCTCATGCCGGCGCAATCATTCCTATTGGTGGTAACAGAGACGGTACAACTTATATCTCGCCAAATTTTATCTATCAACAACAACGCGATTTCAAACAATATAACATTGATTCTATATTGCTAAAGCTCCTCTTGTTGGTGGTATCTGGTATAGAGGTGGTGATTCATTCATCGTTCTTGTGGGTATTCAACAAGGATCTTCAAGTTTGGTTATAGTTATGATATAACAGTATCCAAATTAGCTAATGCTTCCGCCGGTTCTCATGAACTTTCTTTGGGCTTACAATGCTTGTCATCCCAAAAAGAAACGTTTTAGACCCTCAAATGTCCTTCATTCTAATTATATTAAATAAAATAAATATATTTGGCTTTCGTTTTAGCTCAATAAATAACAACGACCTCCCGAAAATGAAAATGATCTCTCGAATTATTTCAGCCTCATGGCATTAACTCTTCTCCTGGCTTCTTGCGGGAAAGAGAAATCGTCAGTGACCGGCTGGAATTACAACGATCCTGCTAATGGCGGATTTGAAGTAGCTCCTTATGACGAACAGGAAACAGGTCCCGGACTTGTTTTAGTTGAAGGTGGTACTTTCTCGATGGGTAGAACAGAACAGGACATTACTCAAGACTGGAACAATATTCCACGTCGTAACGGTCTCTTCTTTCTATATCGATGAAACTGAGGTTGCTAACGTTCACTACTTAGAATACCTGTATTGGGTATCTAGAGTGTTCAGCGCTGATTATCCTGAAGTTTATAAAAAAGCTTTACCCGATACATTAGTATGGCGTGACCGTTTGGCTTACAATGAGCCTTTGGTTGAACTTTACTTACGTCACCCTGCTTATCAGCAATATCCGGTTGTCGGTGTAAACTGGTTACAGGCTTCTGATTTCTGTGCATGGAGAACTGATCGTAAACGAACAGATCCTTATCCGCGAAGGTATCCTTCGTGTGAATCCAAATCAGATCAATGAAGATAACTTCAATACTGATTCATATCTATCTGGCCAATATGAAGGTCTCGTTAAAACAGATATGGCTGATTTGAATCCTAGCTCAGGAAATAACGGTACTCGTAAAGTAAGAATGGAAGATGGTATCCTTCTTCCCACGTTACAGACTCCCGACAGAAGCAGAGTGGGAATATGCCGCTCTTTCTCAAGTTGGAAACACAGTTTACGAACGGTAACAGATCGTCGTCTTTATCCTTGGAATGGTCACATTACTCGTAACAAAGATGAAAAGTATAAAGGTGCCATGATGGCCAACTTTAAACGTGGTCGTGGTGATAACATGGGTACTGCAGGTTTCTTAAATGATAACGCTGATATCCCTGCACCTGCATTCTTTCTGGCCAAATGATTACGGTCTTTATTGTATGGCAGGTAACGTTAATGAATGGGTAATGGATGTTTATCGTCCGCTTTCTCCGGAAGATAAAAGTGATTTCAATCCTTTCCGTGGTAACGTCTTCTCAACTCAACAAAGAGATGAAGAAGGTGCAATCATTGAGAAAGATAGTTTAGGTCGTATCCCACAACGTGAAGTTACTCCTGAAGAAAGTGCTGAACGTCGCAATTATACTAAAGCTGATAACATCAATTACCTTGATGCTGATGAGGCAGAATTTATTAAATATGATTATGGTGTTACTTCTCTTATTAATGATAAGGCCCGAGTTTACAAAGGTGGTTCATGGAGAGATCGTGCATACTTTATGAATCCCGGTTCTCGCCGCTTCACTGACGAAAGACAAAGTACCAATGATCTTGGTTTCCGTTGTGCAAGGTGACCAGAGTAGGTAGTCCGGTTGGATTAGGTACAGGAAGAAAAGCCAGAACGAAATAATATCTGCTTAGGCACTTAAAAATATTTTTTTTTACCCCGCAAATGCGGGGTTTTTTTATGCCTTTTTTTAGCGTTCAATAGATTTAAAAGCCCTTAAATCGTTTCACAACGCACTAAAATGAATATTGTAAGAAATAGGAAGCTTTTCTCAACCCTGTTGATGCTCAAGGGTATAATGAGGTATAAATCACCAAATAATGAAAATGAAAAAAATCTACATCTTGTTTATTTTGCTTTCAGTAAGCAATATAAATGTATTTGCCCAGATTGATAACCTGAGTAATTTAAGTTCTGAATGGATGCGTTCCGGCGTTAGAAATGCCGCCACCGACGCCGCTGATATTGTTGTATACAATCCGGCTGGAGTAACTTCATTAAAAAATGGATTGCATATCAACTTCAGCAATCAGACGTTATTCAGAAAACCATCTCATTCATATGATATGGGTTTAGGAGAAGGACAGAAGCAATATGAACAAGGAAGTGCAGATCCATTTCTTCCAAATTTATATATAGCCTACAAGAAAAATAACTGGGCTCTTTACTCAGGAGTTTTCTTTTCGGGCGGAGGAGCAACTGCTGATTATCCTAAAGGTTCAATTACAATAGACCTAATTGGACTAGGCACACTTGGAGCAGCACAAGGTGCATACACAACTATCAAAGATCCTTATCTTAAAGCCAGCTCAATGTATATGACCACAACTCTTGGTGGTTCGTATGCTGTGAGCGTGGTATTTCATTTTCTGCAGCAAGATATTTATCTGCAGCCAATACTTCTGAACTGGGAATGACACTTACTTGTCTCCCTTGAATTTCCTGATGTTCCAATGAGTCTTAAAACTACTGACAATGCATCTGGAGTTGGGGCTGTTTTGGTGTTAGTTTGACCGCATTAGATAAAGTAAGTATTTCTGCACGTTATGAAAGTCAGGTAAGCTTGAAATTCAAAACTTCGCAAGATCACGATGATTTTGGTTTAACAACTGATGGTGCAACGAATCACAGAGATCTTCCTGCTGTACTAGCTTTGGGAGCGACTTATGATGTAACTTCCAAATTCAAAGTAATGGCAGACTATAATTACTACTTCAGGAAGATGCTGATTGGGGTAAATCTTCTGTTGCAACAGATGAAGTTCTTTGTCTTTATTGGCAGGTAACGCAAACATCATTGCCTTCGGATTCCAGTATAAAATTAAAAGCAAAATTACTGTCAGTTCAGGAATCGGTTTTACAAAAATGGATTTCCAGGACAAAGACGGATACTACGCAAACCTAGGAACATTTGAAGTTGTGCAAAGCGACAACACAAATATCAATATGGGTTTTGCATATAAGCCAATCAAAAACATCACATTTAACTTCGGTTACATGCACGTATTCTATCCTTCAGATCAACAGATCAAAGTGGTAAGTGCACAACCTTTAGATGTAACTGTAAATGCAAATAGTTACATCAATGCGATTGCATTGGGAGTGAACTTGGCGTTTTAAGAATCGGAATTCCGGAGTAACACTCAATTCGTTAATCATTACAAAAAAAGGGTTTGGCTGTAAAGTTGAACCCTTTTTTCATTTATGTTGAGGTGTAGTCTGCAGACTACACCTCAACATAAATGAAAAAAAAGTATATTGCAGATTAGAATTCTTTAAATACTATTTTATGAAGAAATTTTGCTTGTTCTGCCTTCTCCTTTGTTTTTTCTTAAATGTAAATGCTCAAATATTCAGTAAAGAATTTGGTAGCGCATCAGATACAATTGATGTTAAGGAAATACTAATTGCAAAAGATTCAGGGATCGCTATTTTTGCAAATAGTCGAAGGAATTCTTTTGACGAAATTTTTCATCAAAATGAATGAATTGGGTGATACATTGTTCACGAAAAGATATTCTTCAAATAAGGACCTTATTATTGGAAATGTTGAGCAATCTGATGTCGATAGCACTTTCTTTGTTTTAGCGAAGAAAGATTCAGCATCGTGTATAATTAATATTGATAAAGTAGGTAATATTATATGGCAGAAGAATTATCAGTTGCAGGATTCTGTTGTTTTCAGGAAAATGAAACTGGTTGACAACGATTCGATTTTATTTTGGGAAGAATAGGTCATGGATATGAGGAGATTTCTTTTGAAGATGGATCGTCAGGGAAATGTTGTTGATCAGATCAAATTTGGACGAGATTCGCTTCATTTGACAAGCAATTATCCTAAAATTGATAATTTTATTGTAGACGCAGCTAATAATGTAATATTTACCGGACAGGAAGCTGAAACTAATTGGCCTCTTACGAATTTCAGTGCATTACTCTTTAAAATGAACTCAAATTTAGAGTTGGTGTGGAGATACAGTAACGATCTTGCCTATAAAATTTCGATGAAATCGTTCAGAATTCAAATGGTGAATACTGGATATTTTCGCATTATTTTATCAAGGTTCAAAGAGGCACCAGTCTAGTAACAGTTGATACAACCGGTAATTATGTTTGTACAAGATTTTTTGAGATCCATGCCCCGGAGGTATCTTTTATTTACAATAGTATTTACACGACTGCAGGTGGTGTAATAAATGGTGTAAGATTAGGTGGAAAGTCATTCAGAATTGAAATGGACAATTTTGGTGATCTTGTGAATTACAAAGTCGGAACTGTGGGACAACCGACATTAACTGTGGAAACTCAATTTAGGAATTATAGTACCGTCCAGTGGCCAAAATAAAATTATAGTTTATGATACGCTATAGTAATTGCTTTCTTGAAGATTCAATTAGTTCCACTAATTGTGCTCAGTGGAATTTTCCGCAAACATCTTATCTTAATCTTGAATCAGTGGCTCATCAGTTTGTGATTGACACCGTTAGTTGGAATGTGTCATCAGGCATTTCAATATCTAATGGTTGTATTTCACTGGGAACAAATGAAATGATCAAGGAAGATTATAAGATTTATCCGAACCCGTCAACAGGAAAAGTGTATTTTCAGTATTTAGGATCAACGGAAAACCTAGTATTCAACTTGATGACATCAATTCCAGGCTGGTCTATCATGGTCAAGACCTCTCATGTAACAAGGAATTGTTTAATGCCGATTATTTTCACTCAGGAATATATTTTACAATTTCATCGCTGGAGATAGTGTCATTTATTCAGGAAAATAATTATTCCTGAATAAGTTGAACACAGGTAATTAATGTGTTATTTGCATAAATCATTAAAAAACTGATACAAGTTCACAAGTGTTACACTTGAACTACTTCTAAAAAAGATCTTGTGCTGACCTTTTGTGATCTTAGTGTTTTTTTCTCTATGCCCTCTGTGTTTAAATTAATTATTGCCTATCTTATTTCTACCAACAAAAAAGTAAATCGGTAGTCCAATCAAAATAATCAATAGTCCATACAAACTCGCATCTCGCTGAAAGATCAACATGTTCAAAGCGACAAGTGAAGCTAGAAGAATATATATTGCCGGAACAACAGGATAGCCAAATGCTTTGTACGGTCTTTCCATATCCGGTCTTTTCACGCGGAGGACGAATAATCCTGAGATCGTTAAGATGTAGAATAGCATTACTGCAAACATGATGTATTGCAACAGATCATTGTATGTTCCTGAAAAGCATAACAAGCAAGCCCAGATGCATTGCATTGTAATTGCATTGGCCGGAACATTGTTTTTATTCAACTTCGCCGCAGGTTTCAAAAACATGCCATCTTTTGCCATTGCATAATATACACGCGCTGCTGTAAAAATGCAGCCATTCAAACAACCAAATGTCGAAACCATGATCATTGCTGCAATGAAATATTTGCCATTCGATCCTAAAATGGTTTCCATCATCAATGTTGCTACTCTGTCGTTCTCTGCTGTCTGGATCTGGCCAATTGAAAGAACTGACAAATAGGAAACGTTTGCAAGCAAATACAGTAGGATCACAGTTCCTGTTCCGAGTAATAATGACATTGGTAAATTCTTCTGCGGATTGCGTACTTCGCCTGCAGTAAAGGTGATGTTGTTCCATGCATCAGCAGAAAACAATGAACCTGTCATCGCTGCACCGAATACACCCAATGTCGTAAGTGTGATCACATCAGGAAATGCCGGTTTAAAATGTGAGAAATTCAGTCCGCCTGATAAACCATAATATAATCCGGCACCAATCAGGAATATAAGTGCTCCGACTTTTGCCACTGTAAAAATGTTTTGAAGAAATGCACCTGATTTGACTTCTCTGTAATTGTACAGACTTAACAGGATGATCAGTGATACACCTAGTAGTTGCTGTGTATTAATGCCGAAACTTCCTATTGTAAAAACAACATTGGTCGCTGAAATAGAAGGGAAGAATACTCCTGCAAATTTTGCAAAGGCCACACTTACAGCCGCAATTGTACCTGTTTGAATCACTGAAAACAAAGTCCAGCCATACAGGAAACCAAACATCTTCCCAAATGCTTCTCGAATATAAACATATTGCCCACCGGCTTTCGGCATAGCTGCGGCTAGTTCACCGTAACTGAGCGCTGCAAGTATCGTCATGATTCCAGTCACGACCCAGGCCATCAGTAACATACCCGGTGTTTGCACCTGACGGGAAATGTCCGCAGAAACTATAAAGATTCCTGAGCCAATCATTGAACCGATAATGATTGCCGTGGAATCAAATAAGGACAATTTCTTGTCAGATGCTTTTTCGTTTTTCATTTGGAAAATTTCTTATTCAAATAAAGAAAATTATTTCAATACAATAGCTATTTTCGTCACATGACTCGTCAACAATTATATGAACAAATTCAACGCAAAAAGTCTTATTTGTGTGTTGGACTCGATACAGATCTCAATAAGATTCCTAAGCATCTCCTGAAACTTGCTGATCCCATATATGAATTCAATCGGCAGATCATTGATGCAACGTCTGAGTATTGTGTGGCATTTAAACCGAATCTGGCTTTTTATGAGGCCTTGGGACCGGATGGACTGCATAGCTTGAAGAAAACGGTTGATCATATTTCGCCTGACATCTTCACCATAGCTGATGCAAAACGTGGTGATATTGGCAATACTTCTGAAATGTATGCCGATGCTTTTTTCAATTATTACAATTTTGATTCAGTGACCGTTGCTCCGTATATGGGCAAAGATTCTGTAGTGCCTTTTCTAAAAGATGGGAAATGGGTCATACTACTTGCGCTCACCAGCAATTCAGGGTCGATGGATTTTCAGATGATGGAAGTGAGTTCGATTGACCATTCTGATACAAAACTATTTCAGCAAGTGATCCGTCATGCCAGAAAATGGGCCAATGAAGATTCGCTTATGTTTGTTGTAGGTGCAACACATCCTGAACTTTTTAAAATGATCCGTGAAATAGCTCCCGATAATTTTCTGCTTGTTCCCGGAGTAGGTGCACAAGGTGGAAGCTTGAAAGAACTTTCGGAAACAGGAATGAACTCCATGTGTGGATTACTCGTGAATTCATCGCGTCAGATCATTTACGCATCTTCCGGTGAAGATTTTGCCGATAAAGCACGTGAACAAGCTCAATATATGCAGAAAGAAATGCATGAATTGTTAGATCGTCTATTATAAGAAACAGAACTTTCACTTGTTGAATTTACTTTTGAAGAAAAATAAATTCACGTGACTGAATCATTCCTTCATTACATCTGGAAAAGCCGGCTCTTTAATTTTAATCAGTTAAAGACCATCGACGGGCAAGATGTTGAGATCCTTAATCCCGGTACACATAATACAAATGCCGGTCCTGATTTTTTTAATGCTCAATTAAGAATTGACAACACCCTCTGGGCAGGAAATGTAGAGATACATGTAAATGCTTCCGAATGGATCAAACATGACCATCATAAAGATGCATCGTATGATAGCTGTATTCTTCATGTCGTTTATGAGAACGATACTGTCACGCGGAGGATGGATGGTTCAATCATTCCTGCAATAGAATTGAGAGGGCGTTTCCCGGATTATCTGTGGGATAATTTTATTGCACTTATCAGTGAGAATGAATGGGTTTCTTGTGGACATAGAATCAAAGAAATTGAGAAAGATGTTTGGACGGATTTATTTCAAACAATGGCAGTAGAACGATTGCAATTAAAAGCACAGCATATTCTTATTTCATTGCAAGGATTAAAGAACGATTGGGAAGAATGTTTCTATCAATATCTCGCTAAGAATTTCGGTTTTCAATTGAATGGTATGCCTTTCGAAATGCTTGCACGGAGTCTGCCATTGAAAATAGTTCGGAAGGAGCAGGGTAGCAAGTTGAATCTGGATGCTCTTTTCTATGGACAGGCCGGAATGCTGGACAAAGAATTTCTTGATGATTATCCATTGGCATTAAAAAAGAACTATCAATTTCTGCAGTCGAAATATTCACTTAAGCCTATTCACTTATCGACCTGGAAGTTTCTTCGGATGAGGCCAGTTAACTTTCCAACAATTCGACTGGCACAATTGATCGTGCTTTTGCAAAATACAAACAACCTTTTTTCCATTGCCAGAGATCTGGAAAAGTTAAAGGATTTTCATAGGCTCTTTGACTTCCCTATAAATGAGTATTGGTCTGAACATTACCTTTTTGATAATAGTTCTGTCAGAAAGGAAAAGTCCATTGGTAAGAATTCAATTGACAATCTGATCATCAATACGATTGTCCCATTTTTGTATGCCTGGGGAACTTTCACTGGTTCTGAACCCTTCAAACTGAAAGCAATGACCTTACTTTTTGAACTTTCTTCCGAGAATAATCGTATCATAGAAAAGTGGGAGCAATCTGGGGTAAAGGCCGAAAATGCAGGCCATTCTCAGGCCCTAATACATTTGAAACAATACCATTGCTCAGAAAAAAAATGTTTAACTTGCAGCATTGGAATGAAATTGATCAACACTCTGCCATGACCCTTATAAATAATATCCGGACCCATTTCGAAAAAAGCGCCTTTGGCGTTTGTACTTGGTTAGGCGATAAATTACATATGCGCTCTTCAGTCATAAGACTGTTCTTTATTTATGCTTCTTGTTTGACTGTTGCATCTCCATTGATCATATATATGATATTGGCCTTTTGGCTAAAAATGAAATCGTACGTAAGAGCTAAGCGAACTTCGGTTTTTGACCTCTAATAATAATAAAGTGCAATACCCAATCAGTTATTCGTTATTCATCCCGATAGCTATCGGGATTCGTTATTAGTTGTAAATGGCTCAGTCAACCCTTCGAATCAATTTAAGGTATTTTAAAAAATTATATGTAGCAATCGGACTAATATTATCAGTTCTGATAATAGGTATAGTTGGTTTTATCATAATTCAAGATTATGATTTTATCGACGCTTTGTTCATGACCATTATCACAATTGGTACAGTCGGTTATGGTGAGGTAAAGGCACTGGATGATGCAGGAAAATTATTTATGTCATTCCTAATCATCATAAGTATTACTACATTCGCCTATGCGATTTCGGTGATCACACGATATGTGATCGAAGGTGAATTCCAAACGTATTTCAGACATTATAAAGTGAACAAAGAAATTCAAAAATTGAAAGATCACGTCATTGTGTGTGGCTACGGTCGAAATGGTAAACAGGCATGTGATCAACTCAGATCGGAAAAAGTGAAGTTTGTTGCGATTGAATCGAATCCGCAGATCATTCAGGATATGCAGATGGAACCGGATGTTCTATTCATAGATGGAGATGCAACTAAAGATGACGTTCTTTTAGAAGCAGGATTGGAAAATGCAAAAGCGTTGATCACGGCGCTTCCTAGTGATGCCGCAAATGTTTTTGTTGTGTTAACTGCGCGTGATAGAAATCCGAAATTAAAAATTATCAGTCGTGCCTCTGACGACGGTTCTGAACATAAATTAAAGCGCGCCGGAGCAGACAATGTGATCATGCCTGATAAGATTGGTGGAACTCATATGGCAGCCCTTATCACAAAACCGGATGTGCTCGAATTTATCGATCATATAACAGGTAGAATAAATATCCGTCTCGAGGAAATTTTATTTAGTAATCTTCCCGAGTCCATGCAAAATAAATCGATTCGAGAACTCGAGGTCAGAAATAAAACCGGCGCAAATATCATAGGTTTACAAAGCTGCTGATGGAGATTATGTTATCAATCCTCCTCCTGAAACAGTCATGATGCAAGATGCAAAATTATTTGTTCTTGGAACTCAGGAACAAGTATCCAGGTTCAAAGAAATTCTAAAGTAAAGAATGACAACAATTTTAGTCACCGGAAGTAATGGACTTTTAGGGCAAAAAATAATTTATGCGCTTCGAAATCGGCACGATGTGAAGTGTATCAGCACTTCACGTGGGGAGAACAGAATTACAATTCTCATCTGGTTCATCTGTCCACTGATTTTGTTTTTGATGGTAGAAACGGTCCATATGTAGAAACGGACGAACCGAATCCGCTCAGCTTTTATGCTCACACAAAATATGAAGGCGAAAAGTTGATCGAGAAAAGTGGAATCTCTGCTGCCATTCTAAGAACCATTATTATTTATGGAGTGGTTGATGATAATAGCCGTTCGAATGTTGTATTGTGGGCATTGAATTCATTCGGAATAATAAATCAATCACTGTCATCAACGATCAATTTCGTTCGCCAACTTTAGCGGAAGACCTTGCTGATGCGTGCGTTTCCGCTGCATTGAAAAAGCAACCGGAATTTATCATGTTTCCGGACGAGAAGTGATGAACATTTTAGATATCGTTAGGATCGTTGCTGACTTTTTGAATTGGATCAGAAATATATCATACCAACAAGTTCTGCGGAACTCAAGCAGCCCGCTGTGAGGCCTCCGGTAACAGGTTTTATAATCACAAAAGCAGTAAGAGAATTGGATTTCAAACCTCGAACTTTTATTGAAGGCCTCTCTCATTTAAAGAACCAGCTTTTATTGGTTGCAGACAAAAACTAAGTGACTTTCATTTGTAAGACTAATTGTTTTGCAAATGAAACGTAAGAAAATAAGATCTGTCTGGAAAGAATACCTCACACTTTCAATGAGAGAGCGTAGAGGATTATCCATTTTGTTGAGCATTCTTTTGTTTCAATTAATATTTTTATTTTATCTGAATAATGTCGATCTGAATTATCCTTATCCGGATTTCGACACTGTCAAAAAATTGCAAGACGAAATCAGACATGAAGAAATTTCTCCGCTGAAATTTAAATCAAGTACGGTCATTGCTACTTCATTTTCTGTCTTTGATCCTAATCAATTGACAGCACAAAAATGGATGGACTTTGGCTTGTCTGAAAAGCAGGCAAATTCAGTTTTAAATTATCTAAAGAAGGGTGGAAGTTTTCGAACTAAAAAGGATGTATTGAAAATTTATGGAATGAATGATAAATTGTATGCAACTCTTTACCCATTTATAGATCTTCCTGACTCATTTGTTCGGAAGGAACATTTTCCTAAAAAGAAAGAGCAGTTTTCTGCAAGAGTCGTTGATCTAAATAAAGCAGATTCCATTGCATTGGAAAAGTTAAAAGGCATTGGACCAACATTGGCATCAAGAATTGTAAAGTACAGGAATTTACTCGGAGGGTTCATCACGACAGAACAGTTAAAAGAAGTTTGGGGATTGAACGATACTTTATATCAATTGATAATCCCTCAAATTCAAATTTCAACTCCAATCGAAATCCGTTTTTTAAATTTGAATATAGACTCATTTCCCGCCTTAGCAAGTCATCCTTATGTCGGTAAAAAAATCGCCGGTTTGATTCTCAATTACCGTAAGCAACATCAACGTTTCAATAATACCGATGAATTGAAAAATCTTCCTTTGCTAACTGATGAAAACTTCCGTAAACTTGCGCCCTATCTGAAAGTTGATTGAACTTCATTATTTTGAATTTTTCAGTCATCTTTAGCAAAAACAGATTCACCAGAACTTATGGAATTCGGCACTAACGAAAGCCAGGCAATGATTGCCGATACGGTTAAAAAATTCGCAGAAGCGCACATTCGTCCAAATATCATGGAATGGGATGAAGCACAGATCTTTCCTGTTGAACTATTCAAAAAAATGGGAGAACAGGGACTTATGGGCATTCTAGTCCCTGAAAAATACAATGGCTCAGGCTTAGGTTATTTTGAATATGTTACTGCAATTATTGAAAGAAAAAGGAACTCCCGGATTTAAAGCAGGAAAAAAAGAGAATAAACTTGGAATGCGTGCTTCAGAAACTGCTGAATTGATCTTTGAAGACTGTAAAGTCCATAAATCAGCAATTCTTGGAAACATCGGCGATGGCTTTAAGCAGTCGATGAAAGTGCTTGATGGCGGCAGAATCTCTATTGCAGCTTTGTCCATTGGTATTGCTAAAGGTGCCTACGATGCTGCTTTAAAATACAGCCGCGAACGCGAACAATTCGGAAAACCGATCTCTCAATTTCAAGCAATTTCGTTTAAATTGGCTGATATGGCCACTAAAATTGAAGCAGCAGAATTACTGACCCTTCAAGCTGCTGACCTTAAAAACAGAGGAGAAAAATGCACTAAGCAAAGCGCTTTTGCTAAATATTACGCTTCAGAAGTGGCAGTTCAAGTTTCAACTGATGCTGTTCAGATCTTCGGTGGTTACGGCTATACAAAAGACTTCCCGGTGGAGAAATTTTACCGCGATTCTAAGCTCTGTACCATAGGGGAAGGGACTAGTGAGATCCAAAAACTCGTAATCTCAAGAGAAATCTTAAAATAATTTGTTTATCCAAAAGAAATCAATACTTTTGCCGTCCAAATCATAAAATTAACAATGATCATCGTTCCGATTAAAGAAAACGAGTCAATCGACAAGGCTCTTAAGAAATTTAAAAAGAAATTCGAACGCACAGGTGTAGTTCGTGAATTACGTCGCCGTCAAACTTTTGAAAAACCATCAGTTGAGCGCCGTCAGGAAATCATTCATGCGAAATACATTTCGAACATGAAGAGAACCAATGTCCTTTAATTAGGTCGATTGTAAAGAATAATTATGCTACCTTTACTGTTACTGTAACCTTTAGGTCGCATGACAGATATAAAAACATAAATGTGAAAGAGAAACGAATGTGATCCATTTGTTTCTCTTTTTTTATTCAATATGGTCGTACAAAGTTTTCTTCAATATATACGTTTTGAAAAACGGTTTTCAGCCAATACAGTCTTGGCGTATGAAAATGATCTCAAGCAATTTTTTGAGTTTCAGAAAAAACTCTATGAGGTAGAAGCTCCCAGTGATATCAACCAATCAATGGTCAGATCATGGATGGTGAGTATGATGGAAAAAGGTGTTGGTGCAAGATCAGTCAATCGTAAAATTACCTCGCTAAAAACATTCTATAAATTCCTGCTTAGAAGAGGTGACGTAAAAACGAATCCGCTTCTTAAAGTCATATCTCCTAAAGTTTCCAAACGTCTTCCGGTTTTTGTTGACGAAGCTAAAATGAAACTCCTTTTCACGGAAGTTAATTTTGGAGATGGATTTGATGCCATCAGAGACCGATTGATTTTGGAACTACTTTATGCTACAGGAATGAGAAGAGCTGAGTTAATAGGGCTCACAGACGAACGTATTGACCTCTACCAGTGTCAGGTAAAAGTTCTGGGAAAAAGAAACAAAGAGCGTATTATCCCGTTTACTTCTAAGTTGAAGGATTTAATAGAAGAATATTTAATTGCACGGAAAGAAATTGCTCCCTTTCCAAATTCTTTTTTTGTATCTTCAAAGGGTGTTAGTATGTATCCAAAGATGGTTTATAGAATTGTAACTGAAAGATTAAGTGCCGTAACCACTTTGGATAAAAAAAGTCCCCATATCTTAAGACATACTTTTGCAACGCACATGTTAAATCATGGAGCAGATATTAATAGCGTAAAAGAATTACTTGGTCATGCTAATCTAAGTGCGACTCAGGTTTATACTCATAACACAATAGAGAAATTAAAAGAAGTTTATAAACAAGCTCACCCACGGGCTTAAAAAATCAGGAGGATTTCTATGAAAATCAGAGTACAGTCAATTCATTTTGACGCAGACAAAAAATTGCTACAATTCATTGAAGAGAAAGTTGACAAATTAGTTCACTTTTACGATCATATTATTGGTGGAGAAGTGACACTTAAAGTTGATAAAGCAAGTGACAATAAAAATAAAATTGTTCAGATAGTAATTCAGATTCCCGGTAATGACATTATTGCCAAAGAGCAATGTCATACTTTCGAAGAAGCGACTGACCTTTGTATTGAAACATTATCGCGTCAGATCAAAAAATACAAAGAAAGACTCAGAGGAGTTTAATTTAAATTGTAAGAATTATAATGGAATTACGCTAACACCGTTCTAAACGGAGCGTAATTCTATTGTATTATCCATTCACATGAAGGTCGTTTTTTCAGTCATATTCGCAGTTTTTATTCTGAGCATTTCCAATGCCCAGGTTGATCGCAATTTTAATGTGGTCAACAAGACTGTGGTTACCTATAATGACACGCTGAAGCTTCACTTTTTGCAGGATTCAACAATGCACTCGCAAGGGTGGGATACATTGCCTCAAGCTATTTTCTGGAGAGATGTAATTAACATGACCAGTGATACTTGTATTGTAAACATTTCTTATTGCCGTAAACCGATCAATCGTGTGAACCGTTCCGTTTGGATGAGTCAGTCGGAACCGGAAAAGTTATGTTACAAAGACAGCCTATGCAAGATCTATGATGTGGAAAGCTCTGATCATTTATTTGTGACTGCCGGAAAAGGTGAATTTTATGAAGTGAAAAAAGTACTGCCAATAATCAGCCGTGCAATTACTGCCTTTGAAAAGAATAATTGTGATCCTTGGTATGCTCAGGCAATTCTTTTGATTGAAAGTCCGGGGAAATTAAAATCGAAATCATCTGTTGGTGCAAATGGTCCATTCCAATTGATGCGATCTGTTGCCATCCGATACGGATTGAAAGTCAACAAGTATGTTGATGAAAGATCTGACATAGACAAATCCGCAAAAGCGGCTTCTTCATTGATAAAGACAAGTTGTATTCCTTATATCAAAAAGTTCCTTGATGAAAAAGGACTCGTCTATAATGAAACAGATCTTTGGTTCCGTTTGCTTGTGCTACATGCATATCACGCCGGTCCTGGAAATGTCCGTTGTGTCATCGATGCAATTAATCCAACAGCAGGTGGTGTTGACTTATTCAGAAAGATCTGGCAAACGACATGCGGAGGATTTAAAAATGAGTCGCAGAACTATTCACAGATCGCATTAGCTTCTCTTATCAACTTCAACAGTCTTATCGAACAAACAGGAGATACAGTATATCTTGTAAAAGGTGATGTCATTCTAAAAAATTACAGCCGTAAGAACCTTAAGCCATGGGAGGCCTTCGATTATCTGAATACTTGTCTGGATGCCTATGAAAAGGATTTTATAGATGACATGATCCCTTACGATTATTTTTTGAAACGTGTCAATTTTATCCGAGCAGAATTTGTTCACCTAGCTTCAGTGATCACGAAATCGCAGAAGGATGTAGTTCTTCGGAAATATCCGGCAAGCGAAGCTCACCTCAACGATCTTGCTTCCCAGCTTACCAAAAGACAACGTTATGAGGACGCTATTCTAATGTTAAAGTTGAATCTGGACGACAGCTCCTCAAATTTGTCTTCGTTAGATAGTCTAGCCAGATTGTATCGTATGACAGGCGACCGTAAAAACGCTGAGTTTTACAGCAGTAAAGCCGGAGCCACACGACTTGTTCAGAAAAATAACGAATAAAGTTGTTTGCAATCATCGTTTAAGTATTTTTGAGGCCAATCGGGCTATGCTTAAACAACTCCTCTTAATTTTCTTTTTAGTGATTGAATTAATTGCCAAGGGCAGCAATCCTCTTGTCACGATTAAAAATAATATGGATTCAAGTCATGTTGGTGATAGCTGGATCAATCAGTACTCAATTGTTTATGATTCCATTACGAAAAACCACTTTTCAAGAACAGATTCTTTGAACATTTATGGGTTAGGTTACAAAGGGAATTTTCCGGACACCTGCTTAAATAGAAATTTGCTAATTGAAATTAGGAAAAAGGTTCGTTTTGCATCTATACATTCTGAATTCGGAGTTGCTCTGTCTATATCGATTGGTGATTCGACCATTTTTTGGGATTCGAAGAATGTAGAAATTAAATATTATAGGTGAATGGAGTAGTTATCGATTAAAAATTCCTGCTTCGCTAGTTACTAAAAACAACACGCTCCTTATTTATGGATGGAATCGAAACCGGAAGTTTGTATGCGATTTCGATGAAGTTGAAATTAATTTCAATGAACTAATTGACAAGTCCTTCGTCCCGGATAATTACAATATTTTTAATTATATGAATTTCTATGGGGCTTTCAATAAAAGGATTTACGGTTCACTTTTTTCAATTGATTTTAATGCTGAAAAGGATCGAATAGGTGTTGTATCCAAGGATGGAGATAATATAATTAATGATATAAACGTCTTTCTCGAATACACAAAAAGTAAATCTGACAAAAAGAGCAAAAAATTAATTTTAGAAAAATACGAAGAGCTCACAGTTGAACAGGATGGAGAAGTTTTGAAAGTGCATATCTCTTTCCCTTCAAAAATTGCGAAAGTAAATATTGAGTTAATATGTAATAATTTGACCGGAACTGTTTTGATTGATTCAAAAGTTGTTTTAATTTAAATGTATATGTGCAACGATGTGCAATTGCAATAGAATATGGAATAGATATTGGACATGTGTTGACGAAGAACTCCTGATTGACTCAGTAAAGATTTATAAGGAATACTGGCTTGGAAAGGAAGGTGTTTTGTTCTCCGGAAAAGTCAATAACTATTTGATCTAAATCAAATTAGAAGTTTCATCCTTGCAGCTTTACAGGACTTTCTTGTAATTTGCTTTTAAACCTTGACCTTACTCTAGATCATCCTATGTTTCATTTTCCACCTTTGAAAAAAGAGTTCTGCTTCATACCGAAATTTCGTCGGTATTGTTTAGAAAAGATTCAAGAATTGAAAGGTGGTCTTAGATTAAGTCTGTTAGAAAGAAGCAACCATTATTGCGAGTATTAAAAAACCCAAACGGATATCTTGCTTCAATGATTTGGACAGAGCATGCTGATTTTTCTGATATCCGAACTCAAAGGGCAATCAATGTTTGGAAGAGAAAATATTCGTACAGCTGATTCAGCAATAGGTGGATTTGTCGGCCACGGAATTCCGATTACGAAAAGTGTATTCTATGATAATCCTACCCATTAAAAAAACTCAATGAAAGGACACACGATTTCCCAGTCAATCAATTTCAATAAAAAGGTCGCCTGAGTTTTGGATCTTTTTAAACAACTTTATAAAAGAAACAATTTGAAATTTGTCTTCATACTCCTGATCCATTTTCAACAAATAGAACGAGCGGAAGGAAGCGATGGAATTCATGCAGAAAAATTTTGCGCAAGTAAATTGGATTGATCATGGTTACGATAATTCTCCTACATCAAATCGGGAAGATATAAATTGTGATGGGCTTGATTCAACTTCCGAATTTTATATGGGTGACCTTTGGAAAAAGTATGGCGTTAAATACTTCTGGAATAATTTTTATGAGGATTCAGGGTTGTATGCTAATTCTTCTTTCTATTCATTTTTTACAACACCATATTCCGGTTGGGGAGATCCATTTTCAACACCTGAGTATTTTAGAAATCCAAAAGATCAATAATTTCATTTCATGGAGGACAACATTTACCTTTGATCCTGCTGATGGATCATTATGGAATTATTATTTTAATGAACACGCCTTAATGATTTGGTGCAAAGCAAGGGAAATTGCATCTTGCATTGTTATCCGGCCAGAGTGGATTCAACTACAGGATTTTACTCTTATTCAGGAAACACAATTGTTGTCAATCCAGAATTTGATAAGTTCTGCAAAGATTGAAGAAATATGGCGACGAAAATAAAATCTGGTTAACTACTGTAAAGAAAATTGCTGGATTATCGTTTGAAGCTAGAAATGTAGAAGTTGAAGCATTTGGATAGTAATACAGTGATCGTTTTCAATAAAAATGAAGTGTTATAAGGATTGAGTCTTGTCTACTGCAAGGGGATATCAGCGCAGGAGGAAAAATATCAGAATAAAAAAGATGGCAAAGAAACAATTGCAATTTTTGATCTTGCGCCGCATGAAAAATTACTTGATTTGAGATAAAATGAATCGATGCTAAAAAAACTATTCAGAATTCTATTTAAATTTGCACTTTGGTTTATTGCCATTAGCATTGTTTCAGTTTTGTTTTTCCGTTTTGTTCCAATTCCAGTTACTCCTTTAATGTTGATCCGCTGTGTTGAACAGAAATGGGATGGAAAAGAAATGAAGCTGAAAAAAGATTGGGTGCCTTTGGAAAAGATAAGTTCTGCAATGCCGTTAGCTGTAATCGCTGCGGAAGATCAAAAGTTCGAAGAACACTTTGGTTTTGATCTGGAAGCAATAAAGAAAGCAGAGAAGTATAATAAAAGACATCAGGGCAAAAAAACCAAAGGCGCAAGTACGATCAGTCAGCAGACAGCGAAGAATGTTTTTTTGTGGCCGAATCGTTCTTGGATAGGAAAGGTTTTGAAGTTTATTTCACTTTTCTCATTGAGATCTTTTGGAGTAAGCAAAGGATCATGGAGGTTTACCTGAATGTAATTGAAATGGGAAATGGGGTATATGGCGTTGAAGCTGCGGCACAGGAATATTTCCATAAACCTGCTTCCAAGTTGAGCGTGAGGGAAGCCGCTTTGATTGCAGCAATTCTCCCAAGTCCCTTAAAATGGAGCCCTGTAAAGCCAAATGCAAGGGTTCAAAGAAAGCTTCACGCATCATGCACTTTATTAGCCGATTAAAGTTAGATGATTTTTAAGGTATTTGTTTGAAGTACTTGATTTGCAAATATCTTTGACTCATATTTGAACGAACCAATTCGAACTTGTCGGAACCGGTTTCAATTGACAATTATCACCTGTGGAAATTACCAAACGTAAAGAATTTTATAAGTACCTGCTCTTTGCAGTGATGATCTTTGCGTCGCGATTGCCATTCTTGATCTATGGTTATGGTCTCGATGGTGATTCTTGGTCGGTAGCGATTTCTGCAAAACATTTATTTTCTACGGGGGAATATGTTCCGTCACGATTACCCGGTTATCCGGTTCATGAATTTCTGTGTGCACTTGTAAGTCCATTCGGATATATTGGAATGAATCTGATCTCGGCAATTTTCACAACGATTGCTGTCACAACATTTGCATTGATCCTGAGATCACTTCGGTTTAAATCGATCTTTCTTGCTGCAACAACATTTTCTTTTGTTCCTGTAATTTTCATTCACAGCACGACAACAATTGATTACAACATAGCATTGGCCTTCATAATGCTTGCCATGTTTTTCATGATAAGAGATAAATTGTTTGTTGCAGGATGTTTTGTCGCCCTTGCTATTGGAACACGGTTAACTTCTGGAGCGATGTTGTTACCATTATCGATCATGCTTTTAAGGAATGACGGATTTAATGGTAACATCAAGCGAATCGCTAAGATGGCAATTCCTGCAGTTATCGGAGGGGTTTTGTTTTATATTCCTTTGATGAGTAAATATGGTCTAGGATTCTTTACCTATTATGAAGTTCCTTATCCGGCTATTCCAAAAGTTCTCTATAAATTATCAATTGAAGTGTGGGGAACAATAGGAATTCTTGGAATTTTCATCTCTACGATATTATTTTTCTTCCTCACAATTTTTCGAAAAACAAATTTCTGTTTCCAAGATCGATCAATGAAAAATATGTGATTGCCTGGTTTGTTAGCTGTCGATATTTACTTCATTGCTTTTCTGAAATTGCCAATGGAGTCGGGCTACCTTATTCCAATTGTTCCGTTTATTATTATGATCTATGGTAAATATCTTTACAATCGGGCATTTATTTTTTTCTGTTCGATGCTGATTGTTTCTTCCTTGATTTGTACGATCTCTCCGGCTGACCGATACGATGCAGCATCGGTTTCATCATTGACTTCGACGTTCAATGCCGGCGGAGAAAAACTCACTCTTGATTATTTACAGGGACCTGTTTATTCGTATCATACCCGAAGAAAAACGGAATTGAATTCGTTAATTCATTGATCAGTTCAATGGATACCATTACTATTCCGTCGGTAATCGTGAGTGGCAGATGGTATAATCAATTGATCGTTCAGTCGAATGACACATCAAAGTTGAAAGCGAAGATCAGAGATTATATTTCCGAACCTGAAGCACTATATTTTTATGCAAAAGGATATCTGATCTACTATTTACCAAAACAGGAATATTATAATAAGGTAATGCGAAATGTAGATCTGGATGTTTATCGTGCAATTCCTTATTTGAAGGAGAATTAATTTTCAATTTATTTTTAAAGGCCAAAGTCGAATCCGATCCTGAAAATAGGATTCTGATAGGGAGAATATTGGTCTTGAATTGCATCAAAAAGGATCATAATATTCATTGAACTATAGCTACCAAAGAACTGACGATAGCCGCCGCCAAGAAATAGAGCTGATACAATTCTTCTATTCATTTCATAGGGAGATACAGGGACCTCAAGAGATAATGCTTCATATTCACCATGTAAAAAAACTTCTTCCATGACATTGTACCGTGTGAAGAATCCTCCACCATATGTATTTGTTTCGTATTTATATGCTGAATAACTATCATTTACGTTATAGTAAATATATTTACCTGTTATACCCACCGAAAGGTCAGGAGTTGCTCTGAAGCCAAGTAGTGGAGCTATTTGAACATACGTGTAGGATCCAAATTGCATTCCAATATCTCCACCTGTAAAAAGTCGGTTACTGAAAGAGGAGGAATTGGAAGATTTTTTATTATTTGGATGAGTGGTTCTGGGTGCAGGTTCAGGACTTGTTTCTGTTCCCGGGTCAGTACCGGGATCCTGAGCGAGTAGATTCAAACTGACGATAAAAAATAATGACAGCAGGAATGTTTTTTTCACTTTACTTATTTTTTGTAAATGTAGAAATCATATGAAATATATTTGCACAAATTGATTTTCTTTACACACTAAAATTACACTTTTATGAATATTCTCATTACGGGGGCGTCTCGTGGCATTGGTTTTTATACTGCAGTAGCATTAGCATCAGATCCGGACAATCATATTTTTGCTGTCAGCCGTGACGGGAATGGTTTGTCAGAATTAAATGATACTTTTAAGTTGAAAAAATTACCGGGAAAACTAACGATTTTCATAGGTGATATTGGCACGGAAGATTTTTTAAATTCCCTAAAAGTAAAGATGGAAACGGAAGCAGTTTCTTTGGAAGTTTTAGTAAACAATGCAGGTTATTTGAAGAATGCTCCATTTGAAGAATTAACTATTTCTGAATGGAGAAATGTATATGAAGCGAATTTGTTTGGACCTGTGAATTTGATAAAACAGTTGTTGCCATTTTTGAAGAAGGGGAAGTTATCCGGTAGTTCCGGGTTCAAGTCGCACATCGTGAATATAGGGTCAATAGGAGGCGTACAAGGCAGTGCGAAGTTTAAAGGACTTTCTGCTTATAGCAGCAGCAAAGGTGCGTTGAGTGTGCTAACAGAGTGTTTGGCGGAAGAATTTAAAGAAGATTTGATTGCAGTGAATTGTCTTGCATTAGGAAGCGTCCAGACAGAAATGTTTTCGGAAGCTTTTCCCGGATTTACAGCAGCGAAACAGCCGGAAGAAATGGGTACTTACATAGGTAAATTTGCGATGGAGGGAAGTATGTTTTTTAATGGGAAGATTTTGGAAGTATCCATCAGTACGCCTTAAAAATGAATTCCGATAGTTATCGGGATGAAAAATTACATTGTTTGCAATGTTTGGGTCGTTGAATGGACTGCATTAAAAATGCAAATTTTCATAGGTAAAAAGAGAATACTAAATCGTGAAACATTTTCTTTACTATGCTGCCAACCACTTTAAACAATTTAACACCTTAAACAATTTGCCACTACATCAAAGTCGGGCAATGAAATTTCGCCAATCCCCAACTTTAAACTTTAAACATGAAACAAAAAGCCCTAAAAACCTCGAATCGTCATCAATTTTGAACTTTTTCGAAATTATTTGACTGGCTGCGAGGAAACTACTTGAAAAAGGGCAAAATGTTTATAAAAAGATGTAGAAATATTTGGAGGTTTTGATAAAGGTAGTACATTTGCATCCCCAATAACAAAGTTCTTTAACACAAAGGGGCGCTGAAAGGCGGATATTTCAAGAGTAGAGGAAGGTAGAGGAGGTTGAAAAACGAGTGTTTTCAAACTTTTTTAACTGAAAATGTGAAGGTTAACGAATCTTGAAAAAAAATATTAAAAAAGAGTTGGTTTGTAAGAAAGAGTTGGTATCTTTGCAGCCCGAAAAACAAGTAGAAAAAGCATTAATTCAACGGAATTGATGGAGTACAAAAAGGATTACTTGATTTTGACTCGCAAGAGTTAAATAGAATATATAAGTAAGACGTTCTTTGAAGAATTGAACAGGAAATAACAAGCCCTAATTAAACGTTGACTAAGTCGACATAATTTTGAGTAACAAATCCTATACAGAGACAGAAATCAACTTTACAATGGAGAGTTTGATCCTGGCTCAGGATTAACGCTAGCGGCAGGCCTAATACATGCAAGTCGAACGGCAGCGGGTGTAGCAATACATGCCGGCGAGTGGCGCACGGGTGCGTAACGCGTATGCAATCTACCTGTAACTGGGGAATAGCCTTCCGAAAGGAAGATTAATACCGCATAATATCATGAAGTGGCATCATTTTATGATCAAAACTCCGGTGGTTACAGATGAGCATGCGTGACATTAGCTAGTTGGTGAGGTAACGGCTCACCAAGGCTACGATGTCTAGGGGGTCTGAGAGGATGATCCCCCACACTGGTACTGAGACACGGACCAGACTCCTACGGGAGGCAGCAGTAAGGAATATTGGACAATGGCCGCAAGGCTGATCCAGCCATGCCGCGTGCAGGATGAAGGTGCTCTGCATTGTAAACTGCTTTTGTTCGGGAATAAACCCTTTCACGTGTGAGAGGTTGAATGTACCGAAAGAATAAGGGACGGCTAACTTCGTGCCAGCAGCCGCGGTAATACGAAGGTCCCAAGCGTTATCCGGATTTATTGGGTTTAAAGGGTGCGTAGGCGGGCTATTAAGTCAGTGGTGAAAGCTCTCAGCTTAACTGGGAAACTGCCATTGATACTGATAGTCTTGAGTATGATTGAAGTGGGCGGAATGTGTCATGTAGCGGTGAAATGCATAGATATGACACAGAACACCGATTGCGAAGGCAGCTCACTAAGCCATAACTGACGCTGATGCACGAAAGCGTGGGGAGCAAACAGGATTAGATACCCTGGTAGTCCACGCCCTAAACGATGATCACTCGATGTGTGCGATATACTGTACGCGTCCAAGCGAAAGCATTAAGTGATCCACCTGGGGAGTACGACCGCAAGGTTGAAACTCAAAGGAATTGACGGGGGCCCGCACAAGCGGAGGAGCATGTGGTTTAATTCGATGATACGCGAGGAACCTTACCAGGGCTTGAAAGTTAAGGAATGATGTAGAAATATGTCAGTCAGCAATGACCTAAAACTAGGTGCTGCATGGCTGTCGTCAGCTCGTGCCGTGAGGTGTTGGGTTAAGTCCCGCAACGAGCGCAACCCCTATCATTAGTTGCCAACAGGTTATGCTGGGGACTCTAATGAGACTGCCCGCGCAAGCGGTGAGGAAGGTGGGGATGACGTCAAGTCATCACGGCCCTTACGTCCTGGGCTACACACGTGCTACAATGGTCGATACAGAGGGCAGCCACATGGTAACATGGAGCTAATCCTAAAAGTCGATCTCAGTTCGGATCGAGGTCTGCAACCCGACCTCGTGAAGCTGGATTCGCTAGTAATCGCATATCAGCCATGATGCGGTGAATACGTTCCCGGGCCTTGTACACACCGCCCGTCAAGCCATGGGAGTTGGGGGTACCTGAAGTCGATAACCGTAAGGAGTCGCCTAGGGTAAAACCAATGACTGGGGCTAAGTCGTAACAAGGTAGCCGTACCGGAAGGTGCGGCTGGAACACCTCCTTTCTGGAGTGGTTTGTTACACTTGCTAAGTAAAATTAGCACTCAAGCTTGTTATTTCCTTTCATTTTCTTCTATTCTTAAAGAGATTATCCCAAACGAGCTTTTAAGGTGGTCTCACCATCTGAGAAGAAGGTAAATTCTTCCGTGCAAGCGGAGGTATCTAGTCCCGTAGCTCAGCTTGGTTAGAGCACTACACTGATAATGTAGGGGTCAGCAGTTCAAATCTGCTCGGGACTACACATCAAAAATTGTCTCGGGGAATTAGCTCAGCTGGCTAGAGCACCTGCTTTGCAAGCAGGGGGTCATCGGTTCGACTCCGATATTCTCCACTAGTAGTTTCTACAACGGTAGAAAAACAAATGATCTCTAAGAGAGTTTCCTGTTCATCTTGAACAAAAAAATTAAGTACAGTCATTACAACGGTAACGACTAAATTGAAATAAATTAAGAAGTAGCTCAATGGAAGAGCAGTTCGCCCCTTCGGCGGAAAGGTAAGCGGTTCGATTCCGTTGTTCTTGACTAATCCTAAGTAGTAGGATTACGTTCTTTGACATATTGAAAGAAAACATAACAAACAAGAATTAAGAATTTTATCGTAATAGATAAGAAAGTTATTAAGGGCACACGGTGAATGCCTTGGCTCTCATAGGCGATGAAGGACGTGATAAGCTGCGAAAAGCTTCGGGGAAGTGCAAACGACTTTTGATCCGAAGATATCCGAATGGGGCAACCCGTAACATTGAAGATGTTACATCCAATGCGAAGCTAACCCGGGGAACTGAAACATCTAAGTACCCGGAGGAAGAGAAAACAAATAGTGATCCCCTAAGTAGTGGCGAGCGAACAGGGGACAGCCCAAACCATAGTTGTTAAGGCAACTACGGGGTTGTAGGACTGCGTTATGATATGTATGCGTGAAGCTGAAGTTTCTGGAAAGAGGAACCATAGAGGGTGATAGTCCCGTAAGCGAAAGCAAGTACATTCTAGCAGTATCCTGAGTACCGCGGGGTCGGAGACGCCCTGTGGGAACCAGCCGGCACCATCCGGTAAGGCTAAATACTAACGAGAGACCGATAGTGAACCAGTACCGTGAGGGAAAGGTGAAAAGAACCTCGAACAGAGGAGTGCAACAGAACCTGAAACCGTGTGCCTACAAGCGGTCGGAGTCCCGTAAGGGATGACGGCGTGCCTTTGCATAATGAGCCTACGAGTTACTCCTCACTGGCAAGGTTAAGGACCTAAGGTCCGTAGCCGAAGCGAAAGCAAGTCTGAATAGGGCGTATAGTCAGTGGGGGTAGACGCGAAACCTTGTGATCTACACATTTGCAGGATGAAGTGACGGTAACACGTCATGGAGGGCCGAACCGGTAAGCGTTGAAAAGCTTTCGGATGACATGTGTGTAGGGGTGAAAGGCTAATCAAACTGGGAAATAGCTCGTACTCCCCGAAATGTCTTTAGGGACAGCGTCAAATGAATTGTCATAGAGGTAGAGCTACTAATAGGGCTAGGGGGAGTCAAATCCTACCAAACCCTGATAAACTCCGAATGCTATTGACATATATTTGGCAGTGAGGCCTGGGGTGCTAACGTCACAGGCCGAGAGGGAAAGAACCCAGACCATCAGCTAAGGTCCCAAAATCTAAGTTAAGTTGTTTTAACGTGGTTCGATTGCACTGACAGCTAGGATGTTGGCTTGGAAGCAGCCATTCATTTAAAGAGTGCGTAACAGCTCACTAGTCGAGCGATCTGGCGTGGATAATAAGCGGGCATTAAACATAGTACCGAAGCTATGGCATCGAAAGATGGGTAGGGGAGCATTCTAACAGCACCGAAGGTTCTTCGTAAGGAGGGCTGGAGCGGTTAGAAAAGCAAATGTAGGCATAAGTAACGATAAGGCGGGTGAGAAACCCGCCCACCGAAAGACTAAGGGTTCCTGATCAACGCTAATCGGATCAGGGTTAGTCGGGACCTAAGGCTCATCCGAATGGAAATGCCGATGGACAATGGTTTAATATTACCATACCGGTGCAATCAGTGATGGAATGACGGAGTAGTGAAAGGTCCGCGCACTTACGGAATAGTGCGTTGAAGCCCGTAGATATAAGACCTGTTGGAAAATCCGCAGGACTTGTCGAAGGTGACAGTACCATGAGTCTTCGGACAAATGGATAGTGACCCTAATCAGACTTCCAAGAAAATTTCCTAAACTTATGATTGTACCGCCCGTACCGTAAACCGACACAGGTAGTCGAGAAGAATATTCTAAGGTGCTCGAGTGAATCATGGCTAAGGAACTCGGCAAATTGACCCTGTAACTTCGGGATAAAGGGTGCCCCTCATCGGGGGGCCGCAGTGAAATGGCTCAGGCGACTGTTTAACAAAAACACATGGCTATGCTAAATCGAAAGATGATGTATATGGCCTGACACCTGCCCGGTGCTGGAAGGTTAAGAGGAGATGTCAGTCGCAAGACAAAGCATTGAATCGAAGCCCCAGTAAACGGCGGCCGTAACTATAACGGTCCTAAGGTAGCGAAATTCCTTGTCGGGTAAGTTCCGACCTGCACGAATGGTGTAACGATCTGAGCACTGTCTCAGTCATGAGCTCGGTGAAATTGTAGTAACGGTGAAGATGCCGTTTACCCGCAACGGGACGGAAAGACCCCGTGCACCTTCACTACAACTTTACATTGATTCTGGATAAATGATGTGTAGGATAGGTGGGAGACTTTGAAGCGGTGGCGCTAGCCATCGTGGAGTCAACCTTGAAATACCACCCTTTATTTATTCGGAGTCTAACCCCGATCATTCGGGGGACATTGTATGGTGGGTAGTTTGACTGGGGTGGTCGCCTCCAAAAGAGTAACGGAGGCTTTCAAAGGTACCCTCAGCACGCTTGGTAACCGTGCGCGGAGTGCAATAGCATAAGGGTGCTTGACTGTGAGACTACAAGTCGAGCAGGGTCGAAAGACGGATATAGTGATCCGGTGGTTCCGCATGGAAGGGCCATCGCTCAAAGGATAAAAGGTACGCCGGGGATAACAGGCTGATCTCTCCAAGAGTTCACATCGACGGGGAGGTTTGGCACCTCGATGTCGGCTCGTCACATCCTGGGGCTGGAGAAGGTCCCAAGGGTTCGGCTGTTCGCCGATTAAAGTGGCACGCGAGCTGGGTTCAGAACGTCGTGAGACAGTTCGGTCCCTATCTGTTGTGGGCGTTGGAAGTTTGAGAGGACCTGACTCTAGTACGAGAGGACCGAGTCGGACGTACCTCTAGTGTACCAGTTGTTCCGCCAGGGGCATCGCTGGGTAGCTATGTACGGTTGAGATAAGCGCTGAAAGCATCTAAGCACGAAACTCGCCTCAAGATGATACTTCCTTTAAGGGTCGTCAGAGACTATGACGTTGATAGGTTGCAAGTGTAAAGTCAGTAATGACAAAGCTGAGCAATACTAATTGCCCGTAAACTTTTTATCTGATAATTCTCCACTGATTTTTGTTTGTTTGTTTTCTTTCTCTAATATGTCCTTAAAAATATCTAAGATTTTTATGGTGATTTTAGCGTTGGTGTCCACCTCTTCCCATTCCGAACAGAGAAGTTAAGCCCAACTGCGCAGATGGTACTGAAGTAACTTTCGGGAGAGTATGTCGTTGCCGTAAATTATTAAAGCCTCGCTCGTAAGAGTGGGGCTTTTTTTTTGCTCAGTCTTACAAGCGTCGTAATTCGTAAATTGTGATTCGAATTGCATCCCTTCATATTCTATGAAATTAACCGAAGATCTTTTCATTCCTTTTCGTGTTTCAATTAATGATTTATCGTTGCTTGCAGAGTCGACTTTTTATTCCGGTTCACAACTCCATCCACTATGTAAAATGGCTGCTGAAGACTTGCAATGCTATCTTAAAGAGCAAACTGAGTGGATACATAACTTTGGACTTTCGAATGAAGCGGATGGTACTGTGATCGGAAAAATGTTCGGTGTTCTTGTTGTTAAGACTCAGCAAAATGAAATTGGTTACTTAGCAGCTTTCTCCGGGAAACTTGCAGGTGAAAATCTCCACCCGCGTTTTGTTCCGCCGGTGTTTGATGCCCTTACGAAAAATAGTTTTTTGAATAACGGCATGATTGAATTGAATAGGATCAATTTGGAGATCGCTGAATTGGAAACTAATTCTCAAGCTAATTTAAATGAGATTGAATTCTTCAAATCAAAAAGAAGAGAACATTCGATTGCTCTTCAGAATAAACTTTTTGAAAATTATAATTTTCTCAATCAAGCCGGTGTTGAAAAGAACTTGATTGAGATCTTTCATTCTGCAGGTTATAAAAATCCCCCTAGTGGTGCAGGGGAATGTGCTGCTCCGAAATTATTGCAATACGCTTTCCAAAATAATATGAAGCCAATTGCCTTGGCTGAATTCTGGTGGGGACTTTCACCTAAATCGGAAACATGGAAGCACATGCAGTTTTATAAACCTTGCAAGGAAAAGTGTGAACCGATTCTTGGGAACATGCTTGAAGGACTGGATGATCTAATACTATTATAATTTACTTATTTTGCTTCCAAATACTTAAATTGGAATATGGCAACGAAAGAATGTCCTTCATGTGCAATGAATGTTGATGATAAATCAACTGTTTGTCCTATTTGCGGTTATGAATTTCCAGAGACAAATAAAGGATTTGTAATTGTAGCAATTATTTTGCTGATTATTTCTCTATTGTACTTTGTTTTTTGAGCCTGTACTTTTCAACTGAATATTTCAGTTTTTATTCCGAGCTTCAATCCAAGTGCTTTCAGGTCATCTTGGACAACAGGAAGTAAAGGAATGCCTTCTTTCCTTCTGATCAATTCCATTTCTCGTTCAGGGTCACCGGGAACTAAAACCTTTTCTTCGCCCGAAATTGTTTTGCATTTCTAAAACCTTCTATCAATGATCCATATCTTTTTGAAATCTTCTGCCGGACGAAACGCATCTATTCGCATTGCACCTAAAAAATGCCCGATGCCTTTACCTGGTTGTTGTGTTGGCATTGGAACATATGCAGGAAAGGGTGGAACCCAGGGAGCGTAGTTGGCTCCACTAAGAAGCGCGGAAAATATCTACGGTGCACTAGTGCATACCCTTTATGACTCTGCCATGTTCGCGGTCGCACCCAAGTGGAAGTAGAGCGCCGCCTTTTTTCAGAATGTTTGCGTCATTACTTGGATGTCCTTCAACATCCTGCACCCATCCATCAGGAGTTTCCATATTTTTCCTTTGCAGGATTTCAAGTTTGCCATTGGCTGCAGTTGTTGTTGCAAGATCGGCCACGAATGGAGGTTGCTTTCCTGCTGGTGCTGCAACTGCGATTGGATTTGTTCCAAGCATTTTGTCAATGGAAAAAGTTGGAGCAACAAGCGGACTCGCATTGGTCATTGCAATACCGATCATGTCATGTTCAAGAGCCATCATCGCATGAAATCCTGCTATACCAAAATGATTGCTATTTTGTACACTGACCCAACCGGTACCAACATTCTTTGCTTTTTCTATTGCGATCTTCATTGCGTAAGGTGCAACGACAAGTCCAAGTCCACTGTCTCCATCAACAACTGCAGTAGAAGGTGTTTCATGGATAACCTTAATGTCAGGTGTTGCATTGATCCGCTTCACTTCCCATAACCTAACATAACCTGTGAGTCTTGCAATTCCGTGAGAATCTATTCCTCTAAGATCGGCCGAGAGTAATGTTTCTGTTGCAATTGCTGAATGTTCTTCTGAGCAACCGATTTTTGTAAATATAGCTTTTGTAAAAGCTTCTAGATTTTTATAAGAGAAGAGTGTATTTTTCATAATGGTGTTGTCAAAGAAAATCAGATCTCAATTAAATTTCATAAGCTTAATTGTTTTCTCTGAATTTTTATTTTTTATAAATGCAAAATAGATTCCGGTCTTTAATTCGCAAGATTTATGGTTTGCGAATTTTCGTCAAGTACAATTTTTTTCAACTCGTTTCCAAGGAGATCGTAGATTTTGAGTTCGGATCCTATTCCACAATTTTCGCAATTGAATTGTAAACTAAATGGATTTGGATAAATATAAACGTATGTTAATTTAGCTATTTCAGAGACAGATGTGCAGTTATCAAATGTAACAATTACTGAATCAGATCCGGTACATCCGGATTGATCATCTACAATGACAGTATATACATTCACAGAATTCATCGTAGTATCAGTTGCCCAAAATCGAGAGAAATAACTTCCGTCCTGCCAAGTATAGTCAGCGAACAATGCGCTGGTATTTACTGAAAGAAGAAGTGAATCATTATTGCAAAGAATTGTATCCGGACCGAGTGAAACAGTTGGTGCAATGGCAAGGAGATTGTAGTTTGTTGAAGTATCACTCCACCTACATTTGAAACAACACAAAAATAGGTTGCTGCAGGTAGCCCGTTATATGGGTCGCCAAGTGTTGGGTCGGTACTTACCGGATAAGGAACTGCAGAAGAATACCAGTTATAATCTCTGTCGTAAATTGAATCATTGTAAGGAAATCCCGCGCAAAAATCAAAGTTGCCCGAACATTGTGTATAAGTCACATCCGATGTTTGTGGGAGATTTGGAATGGGATAACGGTATGCATTAAATTCTGGAAGCGGTTCTGATTTGCCTGCCAGATCTGCAATTGTTACTGAATGTAGTCCTGTAGAATCGACAGTAATTGATTGTGATGTTTCTCCTGTGTTCCATAGATAACTGAAGCCAGCAGGTGCAGTAAGAATTATTGAATCGCCTGGACATATATCATATCGCCCTGTTGAAGAATTTACTGATTCGCTTGTTAAAATATCATTTGGTAATTTGATTAGTCGAATTTGTGCAGTATGTGTTACATAGAGGAAGCAATCTAAACTGATATGTTCATGTACCGACCATTCATGAATTGAATGAGTTCCAATGCTTACAATATGATTTTGATCTGTATCTAAAATACATTCACCGGCATCATTGAGATCACCACCATAGCTCTTTGTCCATAAATTATTTCCGGAAGAATCATAAGCTGCAATAAACATTTCACCGTTGCAAGTATCTTTTTTACCTGAAATAAAGATAGATCCGGATTGGTTTGTTGTAAGATCAAGAATAGTCACATCTGTAAATGCAGGTATTTGCCAGATTGAGGTAAGACTCGAATCAACTTTTCAAAGTAATCTGAATGGCGAATAATATAATTTGAAAAAGTTGTAACACTAAAATTTCCTAGCGGTAAATTTGAAGGAATGATCTGTCCTGAATCGTTTACAAGAATGGAAGTCGAATTACTCAGATTTACTATGTAACTTGAATCCGAATAATTACTTAATCCTGTAATACTGATGCCTGAATATATTAAAGTGTCCAGGTTAGTGGTCCAGGTAAATGTACCATTGGGATTCATTCTGCCAAAAAATGGATATCTTATGGCACATTGGCTTCCTTGACTAATGTATCCTCCAATCAACTGATCATTATTGGAAGTAGTGCAAATGGAAGTCAATTTAGAATCAGGATAGGTTAGCCCGAGGACTTCAGTATTATAAATTTCATTCCCCGATCGATCTAGTTTAATGATTGATCCTTCACTATAACAACCAAGAAAATGAGAAATGGCATATATAAATGTGTCACCGGAAAGAGTGAAGTCGCTGTTCATATGGCCGGGAGGCCCTTCTTGACCATCCACAACTGTGTTCCATAATTGATTGCCAAGGCTATCCGTTTTTATTAAAAGTTTGTAGAGGTAATCTAGGCGATTTTCACTTCTAACATTTGCTAAAATGTAAAATCCACCGTTTTCTGCATTTCTAATTCGGATTCCATGTAATTCTGTTGAGTAATATTGAAAATATTTTTCAGTATAATCAGCCGAGAAACTGTTTAAAGACAAAAATATAAACGATGTAAAATATAAGAGATGTTTCATTCGTGATGTTTTAGAATTTATTTTATTATTTAAACTTAAAGTTTTTTGATAGCAGGCAATAAATAGCTGAATCCGTATAATTTCCATTGTAATAATAATTCTCTTTGAAATGTGCCTCCTTTACAAACCCTGCTTTTTCAAGAATAGCTTGTGAAGGAATATTCAATGGATTAATGTTTGCTTCAACTCTGTGTAATTGCATTTCATTGAATCCATATTTCAGTGCTGCAATCATTGCTTCAAACATCAATCCCTTTCTTTGATATTCATTTAACAGTGAATAACCAATTTCAGCGTAGTGATGCTCAGGAACTGTTCTCCAAAGACCGATACTTCCGATCAGTTTTGGCTCTCCTTTTAAATACATTCCCCACGATATACCACGATTCTCGTCGATCTCCGCATCAACTTTTATTAACCATTCGTAAATTTCTTCAATCGATTTCGGAGGATCCCGATCGAGATACTCTGTTATCTTTTTGTCACTCCTCAACCTGAATATTTCATCAGCATCGTTTTTTGTCATACGATGAAGTAATAGCCGTTCGGTTTCTATTGTGGGAAAAGGGGTGAAGTTGAATGTTAGCATATTGATGAAGAATTTTTTGGTCAAAGGTCAAGGTTCAGAAGTCAAAGGTTAAACAAGGCTCAATGTACGATCATCATTTGACCTTTAACCTGGTCTATCAATAAGTCGCTGACCTACGAACTTCAATAATGACCGACTTCGAAGTCGGCGTATTCGATTTCTCTGCAGTGCTGTCAATAGGTACTAAAACATTTGTTTCCGGAAAATAAGTTGCAGTACATTTTTCAGGAATGCTGAAAGGAATAATAATAAATCGATGGGCTACTCTTTCAATGTTATTGTCGAAGTTATACAGGTCAACAACTTCACCTTTTGTAAATCCACCTGCTGCAATGTCCTTTTCATTCATGAATATCACGCGACGTTCATTGATTACACCGCGATACCGATCATTCAATCCGTAAATGGTAGTATTGAACTGATCGTGACTTCGAATGGTCATCATTACATATTCGTTGGGTTGTAAATTGAACTCCTTTACTTTGCCAATATTGAATTCTGCTTTTCCGGATGGAACAGTGAATTTTTGTTCTCGTGCTGAATTCGGTAAATAGAATCCGCCAAGTTTCCTGACTCTTGTATTATAATTGTCAAATCCGGGAATTGTTTTTGCTATGTCATCACGAATATGATCGTTGTGTTCTAGATATTTTTTCCAGGGTACCTGTGTTTGATTTCCGAAGTATTCTACTGCAAGTTTTGCAACTAGTGCAGGTTCGCTCAACAATTGATCTGAAACAGGAGTAAGGTTGCCTTTCGACATTTGAATTACTCCCATAGAATTCTCTGTTGTGATAAATTGCTCTTCACCATTCAAAACATCTTTATCACTTCTTCCAAGAACTGGAAGGATTAATGCTTCTTCACCGGTGATGAGATGACTCCGATTCAATTTAGTCGATACTTGTATAGTTAACTTGCATTTTCGCAATGCTTCCGCTGTATATGTTGTATCCGGTGTTGCTGATAAAAAGTTTCCTCCCATTGCCATAAATACATTTACTTTCCCTTTGTGCATGGCATGTATGCAATCAACGACATCATATCCATGTTCTCGTGGTGGATTGAATGAATACGTTTTTTGAATTGCGTCTAAAAATGCAGGTGATGGTTTTCATAAATGCCCATCGTTCGATCGCCTGTACGTTGCTATGGCCACGAACCGGACATGTTCCTGCTCCCGGTTTTCCAATGCTGCCTTTTAAGAGCAATAAGTTGACAACCTCTTTAATAGTGTCTACTGCATTCTGATGTTGAGTAAGTCCCATGGCCCAACAGGCAATGATCTTGTTTTTTGTTTTGAATATATTGGCAACTTCTAAAATCTGTTCTTTGCTAATTCCGGAAGCTGCAATAAGATTATTCAAATCTAAATTCTTTAAGTGTTGAATGAATTCTTTTGAGCCATTTGTTTTTTCATTTATAAATTCTTGATCAAAGACACTTCCCGGATTCTTTTCCTCTTCGGCGAGTAATAATTTTTCAATAGCCTGCAGTAAAGCCATGTCGCCATTGATCTTTACTTGAAGAAAAATATCAGTCAGCCGTGCTTAATTCCTAATGCACCTTTGATACTCTGTGGATCATTGAAGCAATAAGTCCGGTCTCTGGCAATGGATTAACAGAAATTATTGTACATCCATTCTCTTTCGCTTTTTGCAAAGCAGTAAGCATTCTCGGATGATTTGTCCCTGGATTTTGTCCAAGAATAATGATGACCTCAGCCTTATAAAAATCGTCAAGAGTTACAGATCCTTTGCCAATTCCCAAACTTTCAGTTAATGCAACCCCGCTTGATTCATGGCACATGTTGCTGCAATCCGGCAAATTATTTGTACCAAATTGTCTTACGAAAAGCTGATATAAAAATGCGGCTTCGTTAGACGTTCTACCGCTTGTGTAAAATACGGCATCATTGGGACTTTTACATTCATGCAATCTTTTAGCAATCAATTGGAATGCATTTTCCCAGGTTATTGGTTCGTAATGTGTGCCGCCTTTTGGCAAATATAGGTTCGGCAACTCTTCCTGCTTTTCCAATTTCGTAATCGTTAAGATGAGAAAGAGATGCAATGCTATTCTTCCGGAAATAATCGGCATTTAATTTTTTGTAGTGGCTTCTTCAGCAATTGCCTTAACGCCGTTCTCACAATATTCTCCAAGAGAACTTCTTTCAATGTCGGGGTCAGGCCAAGCGCAACCCGGACAATCGAAGCCGGATTTCTGATTGAGGGCGAAGAGAGCTTTCATTGCCCGGCCGGGCCCCATTTCTGAAAAGATGTGTCTTGCACTAGAGAAGATAGCGGGTATGCCCGCAGCAACCGTTTTGGGTCTGATCAGCTTTAGTCCGGTAAACCGTTCCGGATTTTCAGGATTGACAACGTCATTATTTTCTTGTCCGGTTTTCATTTAAGTTTGTCGGCAAGTGGGTTTGGATAATTATCACTCTGATCTTCGGAAACTTCATCAAGACATTTGAAATCTTTTTCAATCAAAATATATAGTTTTTTTCAATCCTGAAGTGGCATTTCTTCTGAAAGGCCTACTTGATTTGTCTCTGTCCACGATTTAGCTAAAGCAGTTGGAATTGTAACGATAATAGCATCATTCACATATTCGGCTCCGATTTTTTGAGCTTCTTCAGAAATTTTCAATCCATAAGAAAAGTCTTTTAACCCTAAATTTGTACTTTCCTGAATAAGTTTTTTTTCGGAAAAATAAGCAACTTCGCTTTTTGTCAATCGGAATCGTATTGTATTTCCTTTAATTCTCAGTTTCATACTTGTAAAATAAGCTATTATTTTCCTTTTTTGCTAGTAATTTGACTTCAATTTATATCTTTTTGGTATACTTCGGGTAGACATTTATTTCGTCTTCAACTCAATGTCAGGAATGATTACCATATTTGCAAGATGCGGAATTCAGATTTTTTTCACGGGGATTTAAATGGTAAAACTACCAACTGAATCAAAAAATCAGGGTGATTGCTAACCATCTTTCCATTTTGAAAAATTTATTGTTTTTGATTTTAATTTGTTTGAATAATCAGTAGGTGTTTTCTCAGAAATCGCAGGTTATCATCAATTTAGGATGGGGTGAATTGGTTAAAGATAATGATGTTGAAGCTTTCAAGTATTTCAATGAGGCATATAATACAGCGCAATTAGAAAAGGATACGGAGAACACGGCATTATCACTGTTATATATGGGAATTTGTACATATAGCGTTAGTTTTACTGAGGGTTTAAATTATAGTATGCGTGCAATGGAGGAGTTTAAAAAGTTTGAGTCGACATCTCCACAAAAAGCATTGCAAGGCCGAAGTAAGTGTTTGCAATTGATAAGTACGATCAACAGCAGACAAGGTAATTACAACGAGTCTATCAGATTGAGCAAAGAAGCGTCGTTAGGATTTCCAATAAGTAATGACACTTCGGGGTACCTTGGACTGATCTATAACAGTCTTGGTATTGCATATGAGAAATTAAACCTGCCTGATTCTTCTGCCTTTTTTCATCGCAAAGCGCTGGAGGAAAGATTAGTGACCTATAATACAACTTATTTACCCGTGTCTTATGCAGCTGTGGCGAAAATTGAAATTGCAGCAGGAAATAAGCAGTTAAGTTGGCTTTATCTGAACAGGGCATTAGAAATTGCAGATAGTACAGAGAACAGACAGGCATTGGTAAATGTATATTTAGGACTTAGTGACTGGTGCCTGAAATTTTCAAATAACAAAAGTGAAGTAGAAAAGAATATCGTAAAGGCGAATGAGGTTGCCATGCCTCTAACTGATCGTTCTTTTTATCTTCGAACATTAGATGCTTTGATAGCATATAAAAAGCTAAATGGTGATTTTCAATCTGCATTACAACTTCATGAGAAGAGTTCAATAGTTAGGGACTCATTATATTCCTGGGAAAAACAAAAGATCCAAAAAAACCTGGAGGTGCAATTTGATGTCTCGGAAAAGGAACGACTTTTAAAATTAGCTAAAAGGGAAAATGAAGTTGCCCGACTAACGAACTATTTATTATGGGCAGTGATTGGTTTTGTTTTAATAATTGCAATTGGAATAATATTTTTCCTGCGAAGGAATAATGAGAGAAATAAATTGTTGCTGAAAACAAAGGATGCTCTTGTAGTTGCAATAGAAGAGCAAAAGCACCTACGGAACAACAAATGCAAAATGAACTTGAGTTCAAAGAGAGTCAGCTTACTGCAATGACTGCGCAGATGTTTCAAAAGAATGAATTAATGCAAGAGCTGAAAAGCAAGTTAGATGAAGATAAAAATATTTCGATAGATAGTCCTGTGTCGAAAATAATTAACAGGGGACAAAACCAAGATAAAGAGTGGAGCGATTTCAATGCTCATTTTGAAAGTGTGAATAAGAATTTTTATACCCGTTTGAAGCAATCTTACCCGGATATAAGTCCAAATGATCTAAAAATTTGTGCACTTATCAAATTGAATTTGTCAATAAAAGAAATGGCAGGAATTCTGAATATTTCACCTGACAGCGTAAAGACAGCGAGGTATCGTTTAAGAAAAAAATGCAACTCAATACAGAAGATAACCTGACAGATTTTATTTTAAATTTGAAATAAACGCATTTATCCGAGTTTTTGGTGATGATTATCATTTGTTTTCTTGAATAGAACGTCTTACTTTTGGTTAAACCAAAATTATCAGACCATGAAAAAAATCCTTCAATTACTTCTTTATGCATTTGTTTTAATTCCAACAACAAATGTTTTGGCTGACGATGATGATAAACCTTTTTACAAGGGAATTCGTGTAGGTTGGCAGCAAAGCAATATCAGTAACTCTGAAATGGGTGATTTAAGTAGTTTTTATGCGGGTTTTTGGTGTTAAAAAATTGGTGCCGGGAAGTTGCTTTCTTTGTATTCCGGACTGGAGTTTTATCAGACCGGTGCTCAGGAAAACGATGACAATAAAATTGTCTTGAGTTATATAAGTATACCAATTAACCTTAGAGTTAAAATAGGTCCAGTATATGCTTTTGGGGGAGTTAATCCATCATTTAAAATCGGTGAGGAAGTCAAATTTGCGGGTGTTGATGTCAGTGAAGTAGCAGAGGTAAATTCGTTTTGATATTGGGGGCCAAATAGGTATTGGTGCTAAATTCCTATTCCTTGGAGTAGAAGTAAAGTACAATCAGGGATTTATTGATGCATTTACGATGGTACAGAAAGTAGCACAACTAATCACCTGCAAGTTGGCGCATGCGTTTATTTCTAGGAAATACAATATAAAGCTATCCTTATAAAGGCCGGGGCATTTAAAATGTTCCGGCTTTTGTTTTAAAATGATGTTTATTTCATTAATATTTTGATAAAAATCGGTTTGTCTACGTCTTGAAGCCTGTTTAAACTGAATTGTCTACCTATTGTCAACTCGTTTTTTTTTGTCTTTCTTGCATGACCGATTTAGTTTTACAGGCATGTAAATGTCCTGCTCAAATTATCGACTTCAGGATATTTTAATCACTAACCTGAAAAAATAAAACTATGAAAAACTGATCTCCCTAATTATTATGTCAATGTTTCTAAGTAACATTGAAACAAAAAGTCAGATTCCTAATGGAGATTTCGAAACAGTGCTTTACGACGGGACCCTGAGCAATTGGGGGAATATTACTCTTTTTGCTGTAATTATTGACTCCACCGGGACTACCATTCAGGATTCACTCATTTTTGATGGCCCTTTTTGCGGTACGACTACAGATGCTCATTCCGGAAATTATGCACTGGAAATGAGAAATATGTTTAACTATACAACAAATGAAACGATCAATGGGTGGGCGAGTGTTGACGAAGATTCTACGTATACAGCTTGGGGGTCACTCGAATTTATTTATACGGCGATTCAACCGCAGGAATTTAGTTTTTATTACAAGTTTAATTCAGTGAATGGAGATTCAGGAATAGCACGTTTAGCGTTTTATGATGCTATGGGAAATATTATTGGTGAAGCGAATTCTATTTTTTCATCAACCAATACTTCTTATTCTTATATCAGTGTTCCAATTTATTATACCAGTATGGATCCGGTTGCTTATTACTCCTTAAATTTCAGTACTTATTACAGTCTTGCTGATTATCCGACAGGTCCAAATTTCGGAACAAGATTGACCATTGATGATATTACTTTCAGTGGGACAACAGGAATTGCCGGAATGGAAGATATCACTGAGCCAATATTATTCCCAAATCCTTGTACTGATTTTATTTCTGTGAAAAATATTGAACAAGCACAATTTAAAATTTATAATATCAAAGGAGAAGTTGTTCAAATTGGTCTAATCGATACTGATTCAAAAATTGTTTTGAAGCAGCAATTTGCAAAGGGAATATATTCGCTTGAAATAAATCATCGAGGTAAATTGCAAGAGAAAGAACTTTGTGATCAATTGATGGATTGTTGTGTTGCAGTTTTTTTGAATAAAATTTCTAGCAATATAAGTTGTATTTATCACCTCTTAAAAAACCTATTAATGTGATACCGGATTCTTTGGCTAATTCAAGGGCAAGACTGGAAGGAGCTCCAATAGCAACCACAATTGGAATTCCTGCCATGCTTGCTTTTTGAATGAGTTCGAAACTTGCCCGACCACTTAGTAGAAGAATTGATTTGCTTAAAGGCATTATATTTTTTATTAGCATTGAGCCAATTAATTTGTCTAGTGCATTGTGGCGTCCAACATCTTCGCGTAGTTCAATGAATTCACCGGAAAGATCAAACAGGGCAGAGGCATGTAATCCACCTGTACTTTTAAAAATTTCCTGTTGCTTCGAAAGTTTTTCCGGCAACGACACTATAACAGAGGGGTCAGGCCGAATGAATTTATTTTCAATTTTAAAGTTTGAGACAGTATTTATTGCATCAATTGATGCTTTTCCGCAAACCCCGCAACTTGATGTTGTATAGAAGTTTCGCTCAAGTTTATTTTCATTTGGAATGATATTATCTTGTAATTCAACCAATGTGGAATTCTCTGATAGTTGCTGTGTACTTTTTATTTGTGTAAAATCTGAAATAATTCCTTCGGTAAAAATAAATCCGCAAGAAAGTTCTTCGTCATTTCCTGGCGTGCGCATAGTGATGGAAATATTTTTTTCAACGGGCAATCCATTAGAAAAATATTTCATTTTTATTTCCAAAGGCTCTTCGATTGCGAGAATGTCCTTTCGCTCTTGTAATTTGCCATTCTCGTAGCGGGAAACATGTATTTCAATTGTTGATTCAGATTTCATTTTCTTGTAAAATGTTCTATTAAGGTAGCTTTTTTTAGGAAATTTTGTTGATTTCAGTCAGTAGCTCATCGAACTCTTCTTTCGTGTCAATGCTTTTTATTCTTCGTATGTCGTCAGCTAATATTTTATTCGTCGATATTTTTGCAAGAAAATTTTGCAAAGAGAAGTTTCCTTTCTCAAATTCTGATGTTAAAATGTCAAGGCTATTAATACTATAGTAGGCTAAAAGCGGTTCGTAAAATTCATTAAAGTAGGCAGTAGGATTTTCATTTTTAAAATCAGTAGTTAGTTTTAATATATCATTCACACTTAGCAAAGGGTAGTCGCAGCCGATAAAAAGTATACTGCGATCAGGAAATGTCGTTGCGCAACTTAATAAGCCACTAATAGGGCCATGCCCGGCGAATTGATCAATATCTGGAATAGTATTTTCCACAGCTGAAAAGGTTGCAAACTGTTCTTTCCGTATTGAAAAGTAGATTTCGGGAAAGTGTGGTTTAAATATTTTTTGAAGATGAAGATACTGCGGCAAGCCGTGATAATTGAGTAAGCATTTATCTATACCCATTCGTTCACTTTTGCCTCCGCAGGCGATGATTAGTACAGGGCTGTACATGGGAAATTGAGTTTGAGTTTGAGTGTGAAGTGTGAAGTGTGGGTGTGAAGACCGACACGCAGACAACTTACTATTCCCTAATCATAAGATTCAAACTTGATTTTCTTTCTATCGTACCCCATTGCTTCCAGGCGTTGACGAGCTTCATGAAGCATGTCTCTCCATCCACACATGTAAAATGTTGCGGGGCGTTTGTCACTGAAAATTTCTTCATAAATAGGGTGGACGTATCCTTTTCTTCCGGTCCAGCCTTCGCTGTCGCGTGATAGAACAGGAATATATTCGAAGGATGGATTTACTTTTGCAAGATCCTCCATTTCTTTTCTATAGATAATATCCTTTTCCCAACGGTTACCGAAGATCATATAGATCTTTTTGTGGGGAATATTATTATTCAGGATATAATGTAACATGGATCTTAATGGAGCAATTCCTGTACCTGTACAAACAAAGCAGATATCGTCTTCGATGGGTTCAATCAACGTAAATTTGCCGAGAGCTTTTGATACATCTATCTCTGATCCTACATCAATGTTTTCCCATAAGTAGGGAGTGCCAAGTCCTTTTGGATTCAATACAATTGCTAATTCAAAAGTATTGTCGTTCGAGGGTGAAGAAGCAATAGAGTAACTTCTGTTTGTGAATTTTGAAGCAATGGGCAAATTCAACATAATAAATTGACCCGCTTTGAAGCTAAATGGAATTTCATCAGGAATTTTGAAGAAGAATCTTTTTACTAATTCTGTTTCCTGAATTATTTTGAAAATTGTACTCTTATTGTATTTATAAGACATAATGATCAATAATTATTTAGTGTGTTATTTAATTTTTCAAGCATTGAATCAGTGAAATCAAGATGTGTTACAAATCGGACAGTCTGTTTTCCAAATTGATAACCTTTAATATTATTTTTTGAAAGATAATTTAAAAAGTCTGGAACTGATTTTTTGTCGTCAAGTTTGAACATAATTATATTGGTTTCAACCGAAAGACAACTATCAACGTAGTTCAATTCTTTCAAGATCATTTCAATATTCTTTGCTCTTCTATGATCCTCTTTTAACTTTTCAACGTTGTTGTCAAGTGCATAGATTCCTGCAGCAGCTAAAAAACCGGATTGCCGCATTCCGCCACCAAAAACTTTTCTAACTCTTTTTGCTTTGTTGAGGTTTTCTTTAGATGTAATTAAAAGCGAACCTACAGGGGCACCTAATCCTTTTGACAAACAAACAGAGATTGTATCGAACAGTTTGCCAATTTTTTGTGTCGAATCTTTTGTTTCTACTAAAGCATTGAAGATGCGAGCACCATCCAAATGTAATTTGAGTTTGTGTTTTCTTGCTTCAGCAGCAACTTCACTCAATTGTTTCATTGTATAACAGCTGCCTCCTCCTTTGTTGTTAGTGTTTTCAACTGCAACCAAGGATGTAAGAGGTTGTTGTATATTCTGAGGTGGATTGACATTATCAGCAACATGAGTAGCTGAAATTCTGCCACGGTCACCATCAACTAAACACATTGATACTCCTGAATTAAAAGCAACTCCGCCACCTTCTGCGTAATAAATGTGAGAAAGTAGATCGCAGATCACTTCTTGTTGTGGTTGGGTGAGAATTTTAATTGCAATTTGATTGGTCATGGTCCCACTAGGACAAAAAAGTGCAGCCTCGTGACCAAATAGTTTAGCTGCTTTTTCTTCAAGTGCTTTTACTGTTGGATCTTCATCGAAGACATCGTCGCCAACAATGGCATTAAACATTGCTTCACGCATTTCGGGTGAAGGCTTGGTAACAGTATCGCTTCTTAAATCGATGAGCTTTTCAATCATGCTCAAAGAAACTAAGATTTTTCAGGAAACGCTAACCATAACCGGGATTTTTGACCGGGATTTAGCAGATTAAAAGATTAAATGGATTCGAAGTGCTTAAGGTGGCTGGGATTTTGACCGGGATTTAGCTGATTAAAAGATTAAATGGATTCGAAGTGCTTAAGGTGGCTGGGAATTCACTGATTTTGGACCGGGATTTAGCTGATTTTGGACCGGGATTTAGCTGATTTTGGGATTTGTAGGACGTTTGTTTTGAAAAGGAGTATTAGGATTTCGTTGACTTTGGGGCGGGGTTTGGTTTATTTATTTGAAGGGCAAAAAGGATGTCGGTAATTTCGACATCCTTTTTGAGTGGGTTATTTTACTTCGGGTGGGGAATCAGAATCTGGTTGATCTTCAGCTTGATTTTTACGCTCCTTCATCATCTTTTACGCTGTTCCATCATTTCCTTCAATTGAGTGTATTGTTCAGGTGTTAAGATGGATTTCATTTTGGCGTCGTTATCCTCACGCATTTTTTTCATTGCATCACGTTGGGCACGCATTTGTTTTTCGTTACTAAGAATCTGATCATATACCTGAGTATATTGAGTGTCCGTAAGCTTTAATTTCGCTTTCATCGTTTCAGCACGTTTCTGAGCACTTTCTTCAGGACTCATATCTTTTCCGGGACGATTCTGTCCTTGGCCAAGAGCAACAGTTGTAATTAACAATGCTATTGCTAGGAATTTTGTTTTTAGTTTCATGTTGCTAGGACTATCGTAATGTAGCATGGTTTAAAGGAAAGTTTTTAGGTTGCAAGTTTCAGGTTTCATTTTCTGTATACCCAAAATGCAAAAATCTGTAGTGGTCAATTTGAATTGCTTATCTATGTGTTATGTGCCTATGTGGTAAAATAAAACCACATAGGCACATAGAACACATAGTAATGAGAACAGGATTCGAAAATTATTATCAAATAAACCCACTACCGAAAAATCCTGAAATTATTGAGCTAATGCTTAATCCGAAGAACTAATTTTGCATCACCATTAACCCGTCTCTAACCGGCAACAAAACTTTTTCAATTCTTGTGTCAGCAGCAATACGTTGATTAAATTGATGAAGAGCTAAAGTGTCCTTGTCCATTTTTTCAGGGGGCAACATTATTTTTCCACTCCAAAGTACATTGTCTGCTATTATAAAACCTCCGGGGCGAATTTTGCTGAACACAAGATCAAAGTAATTCGAATAATTTATTTTGTCGGCATCAATAAAAACTAAATCGAATGGACCAGGCAAAGTTGGAATTATATCAAGTGCATTTCCTGTGAGTATATTGAATTTTGATTCTAAGCCGGAAAGTTTAACATACTTTTTGACAAGTGGAGAAAGTTCATCGTTAATATCGATTGTGTGAATAATTCCATTTGAAGATAAGCCTTCTGCCAAGCACAATCCTGAGTAGCCGGTATAGGTGCCAATTTCAAGAATGGAATCTGGTCTTATCATTCTACTAAGCATACTGAGTACACGACCCTGTAAATGCCCAGAAAGCATACGAGGCATGAGCACATTTGCATGCGTCTCACGATTTAAACTTTTTAAAATTTCTGATTCAGGTGTGCTGTGATTCTCGGAATAGAGGTTGAATTTTTCGTCAATAAAATCCATTGCATCAATTCCAGTCTTTGTTAGATCCAATTCCAACTTGTTGCACATTTTCGATCCAATGTGATGTAGAAGTGGTACCGTATTTATCTACGAAGAAAATGATCACAGAATTTCCTGTATTTATTCCCGCCAGATCAATAGTATAATTTTTAATGTACTGATTTCCTCTGGTCATTATACCTTGTGGGATCTGATCGCCAACAATACCATTATTAGCGATGATTCTTTTCAAAAGATATTTGTGATTGTATTGATGAATTGTATCATTCATAGCGTAGAAGGGAAGAGTAGTGTCTGGTGAAATTCCTTCAGAACTAAAATCATTCATTTGATCATAAGCAGAATCGCTATTCACATAGGTTCTTTCAACGATGTAACCATGTAATCGATAATCACCGAATAGATCTGCGCTAAAACCGGTATGAACGATCAGGTTTAATTTGTTTGTATTTGTTATTTCACTTGCTTCTATTGCTAGTCCACATGAAGGAACCTGACCAATTTTAGCTTGAACAGAGGTTACCCAATAGTCCGGCGAAAAGTCAATTGGATTTGAAATTACCCGGTTGATTGGTCCGCCAGGGTAGACAGAATTGGTATTGAACATACTGTCAAGTGAATTTACTCCTGTCGTTGGATTAACTAGAGCGCTAGACTCAAGCGTGTCACCAACATGGATATTTACAGCATAAACCCGATCAGGCCATAGACCAATTAAAGAATCTACAAGGTAATGTGCTCGTGGGCATTGGCCGCAAGAGAGTTGAGTATAATCTTCGATGAGTATTTTCTGTTTGAAAACGGTAGGTACAGCTGAAATGTCAGGAGCGTTTCCCGGATTAGGAATGTCCTGACTATTTTCTGTGCAAGATGCCAGAATAGCGAATAAGGCAATAATCAAATATTTGCTTTTCATAATTGTGTTAAATTAACGCTGAAAAGTAAGCAATCTTCCCTACTTATTAAAATATTTTTGACTAGTCTTTTTTACGTTAAATGTGGATGAATACTTTATATTTGCGGCCTAATCGAAGAATTATGAAAAACTTATCACTTGCCCTTAATGCTGTATTGATCGTAGCTGTAGGGATTTTATATTATTTGCATTTTAGAGGGAATTCGGCAGGTACATCTGCCTCTGCTGAATTTGTCGGTCCAATGCCCGTTTCTTCTCAGGGAATTGTATTTATTAATTCAGACTCTTTGTTACAGGAATATGATTTTTATAAAGACCAGAAATCAAAGTTTGAAGCCGAGCAAGAAAGAATTAAAAATGAATTGAAAGGAGAGAGCGATAAACTTCAGAAAGATGCCGCTGTTTACCAGCAACAGGCAATTGGGATGACAGATATGGAGCGTCAAAATAAGGAGCAAGAATTAGGAATGCGCCAACAACGTTTGATGGATAAGAAAGATCAATTGCTGTCCAAACTTGATGAGTTACAAGCAGGTTCTTCAGAAGAATTATATAATCGACTGAATGAATATTTGAAAACTTTTAACAAGGATAAGAATTTCCAATTTGTTTTGGGTTACCAAAAAGGTGGTGGAATTTTGTTTGCAAATGATAGCCTGAATATTACACACCAGGTTATCCAAGGATTGAATAGTGCGTATGCTGTTGAAAAAAGTAAGTAATTAATAATGAGATTTCGGCGTTGAAGTTGATTCCGAATTGCCACTCACCACTTACTACTCACTACTTACTATTATTTGTTAAAAAACAATTTGAAATAAAAAGACGGCTGCTTTAGTTTAGCTCGGATGTCGAGGTCTTCGAACATGCAAGTGATCGTTTCTCTTAAGGTTTGATTTTTTATTGCTTTGTTGACTACAAAATTGAACAAGGTTTCGAAGCGAGCAAGTTTTTGCATTTTGTGACTAAGGTTTATTTCACTACTTAGTTGACGATAAACAGTATTGTGGTATGTAGTAAGAAATTCCGCGTCGAATCGACCGGAGTTGATCGCACTGACAATAGTTTCCCCGGCAATTCTGCCACTCACAATAGCATTTCCAATTCCTTCTCCGGTAAATGGATCTATTAACGATCCGGCATCACCAACTAAGAGAAAGTTGTCGCCGGAAATTTTTCTTTTTGCACTTCCAAGAGGAAGTCCCCAGCCTTGAACCGGAGTTAATGCTTTGGCGCTTTTAAACCGTTTAGAAATTTCAGGATGATTTTGAATGATGTCTTCCAATGATTTTCGGAGGTTTACTTTTCGTTTGGAGACGTAGGAGCTGAGCATTCCAATTCCCACATTGACTCTTCCGTCATTCATAGGGAAAATCCAGAAATAGCCGGGAAGTAATTCTTTTAAAAGTGTAATTCAATAAATTTATCCGGATGAGAGTCGCTGACATTCTCGTAATACACACGTAGGCCAGCGCAATAGTGTTCGTGTTGTTTTTTATCGCCGAGAAGTTCTTTGGCAACAATTGATCGATCGCCTTCTGCCCCAACAACGAGATCATATTCTTCTTCGGAAAAGACGCCGTTTTTATTTAGAATGACAATTACTTTGTTGTCTTTTCTTATGATCTTTTCAATGGCAGTATTCAATGAAATTTTTGCAAATTCAGGATTTGCTTTTGAAAACAAGAAATTATCAAATTTAATTCTGGGTGAAATGAAACCGGGAGCATGTTTTAGATTATCGGGATTATTTGAGAATGGTACGTCTAACATTTTGCCATTTGGAGAATAAAAACGTACACCATAGCTGCCCGTATAGTCAGTAGGATTGCCGGCGACCTCTTTCATATACTCTGTGTTGATCTTATTCAATTCGCTAACCACTTTGCCACTAAGGGCATCGCCGCAGATCTTGTCTCGTGGAAAAGTTTCTTTATCGATCAATACGTGTTCAATTTTGTTTTTACTAAGCACCATTGAAGTCGCCATTCCGGCCGGCCCGGCACCAGCAATGAGTATTTTAAAAGTTGGGTCCAAACTATTTTTTATTTTTTCTGTTTCTTAGTATGATGGCCTAAAGATATATCTTTGAAATGAATTTACAGATTAACAATAAACTTATGGGAAAATTTCCATTTATAGTTAGAGTGTACGGTATTTACTACCAGGAAGAAAAAGGTATATTAGTAAGTGATGAATTAGTGCATGGACAATTCATTACTAAATTTCCTGGTGGGGGATTAGAGTTCGGTGAAGGCACCAGAGAGTGTTTGCAAAGAGAAATGATGGAGGAAACAAGACATGATTTTGAAATCGGCGAACATTTTTATACTACTGACTTTTTTGTTCCTTCTGCTTTTGACAGTGCTTTTCAAGTGATAAGTATTTATTATTTAATGAAGGCTGTGGGTGCATTCAACCAGCTGATCTCAACTGAAAAATTTGATTTTAAGGTGAAAGAGCATGGGGCGCAATCGTTTCGATTTATTCCTTTGAAAGAAATGGGAAGCGATTGTTTGACTTTAGTTATTGATAAAAAAGTAGGGCAAATGATTCATGAAAGAGTAGTGGAGGATTGGAAATGATTTCGGATTTCAGAAGGTGAATTTCGGAATGTACTTTTACTTAGCGAATCTTGAAATTTCGTTGAAAATATTATTTTTTCAAAATCTTCGAATGAATAAAACCCATCTTTTTGAATTTGTGAATTAGCAGATCAGCTTCTTTTTTTGTTTTTAAACCCGTGGCGACAACGATATAGGTTTTATTTTCACCACTTCCAATAACCTTTACTCCGATCGAATCCAGTTTTGTTTCCAAGGCCAACGTCGAAGCCATATAAAATGCATGTTTCCAGTATTCTGTTCTCCAGATAAAAATACTTTTTTCACGGAGAGAAATTTTATTGGCATAGCAATCCCAAACATCTTTATCAATAAAAAGTGAATCGTTTATATCGAGTCTGTCGAGATAAGTGAGGACTTCGATCTTCACCGGAACTACACCAAAAGGAACCATGTCAATTTTAATTGCAGCTGATCGTGTCAAGTCAATTACTCTGCTTTTCTTGAATGGTCCTCGGTCATTAACTCGCACTACAACTGATTTATCGTTTAAAGTATTTGTCACCAGTAAAAAGTGTTGAAAGGTAATGTCCGATGCGCTGCTGTAAAGTCATTTTTATTATAACTTTCACCATTGCTTGTTTCTTGACCATGAAATCGATCGTGATAAAAAGACGCATTGTTTTCAATTTCCAATGAGTCTGTTTCTGTCTGACAGAAAAGATTCGAATGGATTAAATTAAAGCAGACAAATAAAAAAAGTAATCGTAACATAGCGTAAAACTTAATTCAATTTAGTCTTTTCGTAAATACACCTTCAATTTTTGCAAGCAGATCGACCGGCAAATAATTTCTCCAGTTTAGATCATCCAGTTCACCGCCCATGATCATATAGTAGTCCAGATTAAATCGTTCCATTTCAATCGATACATGTGGGCGAAAATTAATTGCTGCAATCCAGCCTTCTTCAATTTCCTGGAACCACTCTTCGTAATAGCAATCATCGCTGCCATGAAAGTTCAGGACATTTTCACCGATTAAAATGAATTTAATAATTCCTTCCCTGATCATAGGTTCAATGATTTCTCTTTTCAGGTACATGATGTCATTGTAAAGAGCGTCGTTCCATTCACCAATAAATTCAATGATTGCAAATTGCCTTTCGTAATCAGCATAAAGTATTTTCAGATATAATGTAGCGCTTCCGAAAATATCCCATTGTGGGTGAATGTAATAATTGTATATAGTATTAGAATATTCGAGTTCGCTATAGATGCTACCATGAAGAGGAGAGAGTTCATCTTCTGCGGCAATATATAATTCACGCCAAAGGTAAAATGGCTCGAGGTCTTGCATCTCTTATCTTGTGTTATATACAAAGATAAGAATTTTACAATTATTCTATTTGGTAATAATAAGGTGTTGTGCGAAAGTTGATGTGAAGAAAAAGTTCAACCACTATTTCTCTTTTTTGTAGTGTTCAATTGCTTTACGAACATTTCCAAATTTGTTGAGTAATTCTCCGGCCTCAATAGCGGTGACATTTAGTTCTTTCATAATCATCGTTGTGCCGCGTGTTATCAATTTGCCATTTGTCAATTGCATATCGACCATTTTATTTCCTTTTATTCGGCCAAGTTGAATCATAATAGCTGTAGAAATCATATTCAGCACAAGTTTTTGTGCTGTGCCTGCTTTCATGCGTGTGCTTCCTGTTACAAATTCAGGACCAACAACAACTTCAATAGGATAGTGAACGTTTTGAGCAAGTAATGAGCCTTGGTTACAAGTTAATCCAATTGCAAGAATATTATTCTCTTTGCATTTTTAGCTGCGCCAACAACATAAGGTGTACTGCCTGATGCAGCAATGCCAAGAACAACATCAGAAGTACTGATGTGGTGAGATTGCAGATCTTTCCATCCTTGTTCTGTATCATCTTCTGCAAATTCAACTGCTTTGCGAATTGCCTGATCACCGCCTGCAATTAATCCGATTACTTTGCCGTGTTCTAATCCAAATGTCGGAGGAAGTTCTGATGCATCCACGATACCTAGTCGACCACTGGTGCCTGCACCAAGGTAAAATAACCGACCGCCGATCCTCAATTTTTCTGTGATCAGTATTACAACGGTTTCAATTCGGTGTAAAACTTTTTCTACAGCTTCAGGCACTGATTTGTCTTCGTTATTAATTGACGATAGCAATTCATAAACGCTCATTGATTCCAATGAGTTATAATTGGATTCTTTTTCCGTAACTTTTTCTGTCATGCGTGTTAGCAGCGAACTGCTTGTGTGTGTGTGAAAATTTTGAACGTGTTAAATATACAACGGAAATTGTTGCGGATTGTATTCGTTAAAAATTCTATACACAGAGTTAACAACATCTTCTGCTGATGGTTTTGAGAAATAATCCCCATCTGAACCGTATGCGGCCCTATGGTCTTTCGCAGTCAGCGTAACCGGCGCTGAATCAAGCCATTGGAATGCATTTTGTGTTTCCAGAATCTGTTGTAAGATATATGCGCTTGCACCACCGGGAACATCTTCATCGAGTACGAGCAGCTTATTTGTTTTTTGTAGACTTTTGGCTATAATTTGTTGATTGTCAAATGGAAGAAGCGTTTGACAGTCAATTAATTCGATGGAAATATTCATTTCTTCTAATAAATGAATTGCTTCCTGGGCAACTCTGACACATGATCCATAGGTGACAATTGTCAAGTCATTTCCATCTTTAAGAATTTCCGGAACACCTAAAGGAATTCTAAATTCTCCAATATTTAAAGGCAGTTTTTCTTTTAATCGATATCCATTCAAACATTCAACAATCAATCCCGGTTCATCGCCTGCCAGCAAAGTATTGTAGAATCCTGCTGCTTGTACCATGTTACGTGGAACCATAACGTGAATACCTCTGATGGCATTGATGATCATTCCCATTGGAGATCCACTATGCCATATGCCTTCCAGTCGATGTCCTCTTGTTCGAATTATCACAGGTGCTTTTTGTCCGCCCTTGGTTCTATATTGTAATGTTGCAAGATCATCACTTAATATTTGCAATGCATATAATAGATAATCGAGATATTGAATTTCTGCAATAGGTCGAAGGCCGCGTAATGCTAGTCCAATTCCTTGTCCTGCAATTGTTGCCTCGCGAATTCCTACATCTGTTATTCTGATCTCCCCATACTTTGCCTGCAATCCTGCAAAACCTTGATTGACATCTCCAATTCTTCCAAGGTCTTCACCAAAAGCAACCAGACGAGGGTCTTTAGCGAAAAGTGCATCAAAATTTGCTTGCAATACTTCACGGCCATCCATCATTGGGGAATCATCCGAATAAGTTGGTGCAATGGGTTCAACTTTTAATACGGATTCTTTAGAAGTACTATATAACCCTGAGTTGTATCGTTCAGCATTAAGTACTAAATATTCTGAATGCCATTCCTGTAATTTTGTTTTTGCTTCTGAGGATTCATTTCTCAGTAGACGAAGAACCTTTTGAATTGCAACAACGATATCTTTTCTTGCAGGATCAATCACTGCATTGAGGTCAGATTTTATTTTTTGAATGAATGCAGATTGACCTGTTGTTTCACTTATTGCATCAAACATTGTATTGACTTCCTTGATCTCATTTTTCAATGGAGTCATGAATTCTGACCATGCAATTTTTTTACAATCTTGAGCGTATTTTTTTGCTTCGTTTTCTATCTCATCGCATTCTTGTGCTGTTGCAATTGCAGAACTGATGATCCATTCACGCATTTTTTTTATACAATCAAAATCTACTTCCCATTCAAGACGTTCTTTTGACTTATAACGTTCGTGAGAACCGGAGGTACTGTGACCTTGGGGTTGTGTCATTTCTGAAATATGAAACAATACAGGAACTTGTTCATCACGACAGATCTTTATTCCTTTTGCATACATTTCACATAAGGCCGGATAATCCCATCCTTTTGCTTTTAGTATAACATAGCCTTCTCCTTTTTCATTTCTTTCAAATCCTTTCAAGATCTCAGAAATGTTTTGTTTCGTAGTTTGATATTTTGAAGAAACTGAAATTCCATAGCCGTCATCCCAAACAGATATTGCCATTGGAACTTGTAATACTCCGGCAGCATTTATTGTTTCCCAAAACAGTCCTTCTGAAGTACTGGCATCGCCAATCGTTCCAAATGCAACTTCAGTTCCTTTATTTGAAAAGGAAGTCATGTGATGTAAACCCGGATTATTTCTAAATAATTTTGATGCCCATGCTAACCCAAGTAGACGCGGCATTTGTCCGGCCGTAGGACTGATATCTGATGAAGAGTTTTTTATTTTTGATAATTCCTTCCATGAACCATCCTCATTTATTGTTCGTGTAGAAAAATGGCCATTCATTGATCTTCCTGCTGAACTGGGTTCTGCATTCAAATCCGGTGTTGCATATAATTGTGCGAAGAAGGCAGTAATATTGGATTGGCCTATTGCAAACATGAAAGTCTGATCACGATAGTAACCGGCTCTGAAATCTCCTGCCATGAATTGCTTTGCCATAGCAATTTGAGCCAACTCTTTACCATCACCGAAAATCCCGAATTTAGCTTTCCCGGTAAGTACTTCTTTGCGGCCAATGAGACTGGCTTGACGACTGGAATTTGCCAGGCGGAAATCATTCAGAACTTCACTTTTGAAGTCTTCAAAACTCAATGGAGCAGAGGCCTGGTTTGCAGGGGATTGTTTCATGAAAAATAAGGATAGTAGTGTATTGACAAATATAGGAAATATTTACTTCATAATTTTCATGTCTAATTTAAGTGATATTAAGCATGTTAATTATTTATACTTATGAGGAAATAATACATAAATTTGCAACCCAAAATAATAAAGAATAATCATGACAAAATCTATATTTGCCATTGTTGTAGGGCTCTCTTTGAGCGCATGTTCTAATCCTCAACCTGAAAATGCTGCAGTTCCTGATAAAGTATCAATGGAACAGGAGAGTTCGATCAAACTTGCAGAAGGTGTCCTTGTTTCAACAAATGATACTGTCTGTGGCATGTCAGTTGGAAACGAACCGAATGATACAGTAACGGTTGACGGAAAATTGTTTGGGTTTTGCAGTACCGGATGCAAAGAATCATTTCTTGCTGAGCATTCTGTAAAATGAGAAAACAATTAATGCTCAGATGGGGTGTTGTCGCTTTTATTACAATGATTGCAATTGTTTGGGCTTACAATATACTTACTACGGAAAGACACCCGGCGCATACCTTGCCTGTTTATGGTGAAAAGAATGATGACAGCACTGAACATAAAATTGCTGACTGGAAATTTGTTGACCAAAACGGACAACTTTTATCTCAGAAAGATCTTGATGATAAAATTTATGTAGCTGATTTTTTCTTTACTACTTGCGAGGGAATTTGTCCAAAAATGTCAACTCAAATGGAAAGAGTTGCAAGACAATTTAAAGGAACCGAATTAATTCATTTTCTTTCACATACTGTGAAACCAAGCGAAGATTCCGTCTCTGTTTTAAAAGCCTATGCTGATTTTCATAATGCAGATCCTAAACAGTGGCATTTTGTGACCGGTGATAAAAAAGATATTTATGAAATGGCGCGTACATCTTATCTCTGTGCTGCATCTGAAGGAGATGGAGGACCTGATGACTTTGTCCATACTCAATTTTTTACATTGATCGATCAAGATCGGCGGATTCGTGGATTTTACGATGGAACAGATTCTGTCGAAGTAAATAAACTAATTGATGATATTTATGTGCTGATGAATGATTAAATTCACTGCATGAAAGTTAGCTTCAGTATTGTTTTTTGTATCCTTTGTATTTTTGGATTTGATTCCAAAGCCCAAGTTGCTTCATATATTGACACAATTTCTCAAAGCGAATTAAAATCTTTTCTGAGGTCAAGTCAAAGTAGCCAATTAAATATTAATTACGAGGATCTAAATGTTTATTATACCCGCTGTGAGTGGGAAGTTGATCCTGCAGTTAATTTTATTTCCGGGAATGTTACATCTTATTTCACTTCCGATAACTCTATTGATTCAATTACATTTGATTGCTCGCAATACCTTGTTGTTGATTCGGTGTTCTATCATTCAGTTCTCATCGCTTTTGTAAGAGAGAACGATTTATTAAAAGTGTTTTTTACCGGGAGTATTGCTGCATTATCATTTGATTCGCTAACCATTTTTTATCATGGTGCACCTATAGCAACAGGAAACGGTTCGTTTGAAACAGGTAACCATTCCGGCGTGCCTTCATTATGGACATTGTCTGAACCATATGGTGCAAAGGATTGGTGGCCATGCAGACAAAATGCTGCAGACAAAATTGATTCTGTTGATGTGGTTTGTAAAATTCCATTTGGCAATAAATGTGCTTCAAATAGCAAACTAGTTTCTGTTGATACATCAAACAGTAAATTGATCTATCATTGGAAAAGTAATTATCCGATTGCTCCTTACCTCGTTGCAATTGCAGTTACCAACTATGATGAATTTTCGGATTCTGTTATTTTAAGTAATTCTGATACATTGGAGATCTTGAATTATGTATATCCTGAGCAGATAAGTTTTACGCGACCTGCATTATCAGTAACACCGTCGTTAATTCAATTTTATGATAGCTTATTAATTCTATATCCGTTTTCGAAGGAAAAATATGGTCATGCGCAATTTGGTTGGGGTGGAGGAATGGAGCATCAGACCATGTCGTTTGTCGGAAGTTTTGGATTTGAATTGATCGCACACGAATTAGTTCATCAGTGGTTTGGTGATGAAATTACCTGTCAAAGTTGGACTGACATTTGGTTACACGAAGGATTTGCAACATATCTGGCCGGAATGGCCATCGAGCGATTCAAGCCCGAAGAATTTTATGCCTGGAAGTATTCTGCTCTTCAGGATATAGTATCAAAGCCTAATGGGTCTGTTATTTGTAATGACACAACAGACATAAGTAGGATTTTCGATGGGAGGTTATCATATCGGAAAGGTGCCTATGTTTTAAGTATGTTGCGATGGAAATTTGGTGAGGATCTTTTTACTTTATCACTCAGAGATTTTCTCAGTAAAACAACATTGGAATATAATTATGCAACGACGAATGATTTAAAAACTTCATTCGAAAATGTAACAATCAGCGACCTCACACAGTTTTTTGATGAGTGGGTATTTGGGGAAGGATTTCCTATTTACAATATTGAATGGAGCAGAACAGAAAATTCTGTTGAGCTATTTGTAAATCAAACCACATCAGATCCGGGAATTCCATTTTTTCATATTCCGTTGCCGATTCAAATCGGAAATTCTTTTATGGATACAATTGTTGTGGCAGATGCAAGTTTTTCCGGTCAGCAATTTCATTTTGATCTGAATTTTAAACCTGATTATATTTCTATTGATCCTGATCTAAAAATTATTTCCGGAAACAATAAAGTCAGGGAAGTTCTCCCACCAGGTAGTATTGACGATTTGATAGCAATTTATCCAAATCCAAGTAACGGTCATTTCGAGGTTTTTGCGAAAACCAATAGCCTGAAAATGGATAGTTTTTCTGTCATTGATTATTGTGGTAAAATGGTTTATTCACAGAGTTTTAAAGTAGGATTTAAAGAATCTATCGACCTTAGTGGATTGCCTGCAGGTATTTATATAGTAGAGATTGAAACGGATCTTGGCCAATTTCACCAAAAAATTATTCTAATAAAGTGAGAAATTTTGGATTAAACGAAGATAGTTTGGAGGCAGAGTAAAGATGCACCTCAAATACTTGAATTAGGGTGATTTCTGATGTATTTTCGTATTCCACGATTCTGTGGAAAGAGACACACTGCGCAGTACCATGAAATTTAAAGCTTACCTAAGGTTACTCCTTTTAACAGGAGTATTAATGTCATTTTGCAATCAAGTCAATGCACAAGATCAGAAGTCTGTCTGGAAAGATGTTTCTGTATCTGAATTTTCCGAAAAGTGTTACATGGAGAGTCTTCCAAGTAAATATCGTTTGTTGGAATTAGATCTGAATGCAATAAAAGCGGAATTAAACAAAGCTGTTTATGATTCGGATCCAAATGCATTTATCAATGGACCGGAGATTTCTTTACCACTTCCTGAAGGAGGATTCGGCAGATTTAAAGTTGCTCGTTCAGAGGTTTTGCCTGATAATTCTAAACCATCTTATTCTAATGTGATCAGAACATTCACTGCATATGGAGTTGATGATAAATATGCTGTTGCAAAATTTGACTATACCATTTTCGGATTTCACGCTCTCGTGATGACTCCAAGCGGATGGTTTGTGATTGATCCATATTCATTATCGAATTCATCACATTATATTTCCTTCTACAGAAGAGACAAGACAACTCAGTCCAACTTTTCTTGTGAAACAGAATCCGGTAAAACCCAAAAAATAAATCCGTATCAGTCATCCAGTTCTTCTGTAAACAGAACTTCAGGAGCAAATTTGAAAACATATCGATTAGCCCTTTCTTGTACAGGAGAATATGCTGCAGTCTTTGGCGGAACACCGGCAGGAGCACTTTCAGCTATGGTTACTTCAGTGAATCGTGTTACAGGTGTATATGAACTTGAACTTTCAGTACGATTAGTCCTGATAGCGAATAACAGTTTATTGGTTTATACAAATGCTTCAACAGATCCGTTTACGAATACAAACGGTAGTACAATGCTTGGTCAGAATCAAACCACAGTAACAAGTGTAATTGGTTCTGCAAATTATGACATTGGACACGTGTTCAGTACAGGTGGCGGAGGTGTTGCAGGTTTAGGAGTTGTTTGTAATACCACTAATAAAGCACGAGGAGTTACTGGTTCTAGCGCACCTTATGGTGATGGATTTGATATCGATTATGTAGCTCATGAAATGGGACATCAATTTTCAGGAAATCACTCTTTCAATGGTGCCCTTGGATCTTGTACCGGAGGTAATAGAAATGGGACGACAGCATATGAGCCTGGATCAGGAACAACAATTATGGCTTATGCAGGAATTTGCGGGACAGATAACACAGCAGCTCACAGTGACGCCATTTTTCATGCAGTAAACCTGGACGAGATACTAACTTTTGTTACAACAGGTAATGGAAACACTTGTGCGACTTCAACTGCTACAGGAAATACAGCACCTGTTGTTACTGTACCCGGAAATTATACTATTCCATATCTGACACCTTTTTCATTGACAGGTTCCGCGACCGATGTTGATGGTAATGCACTTACTTATATATGGGAAGAATATGATCTGGGGGCACAAGCGCAGGTAAATGCAACACAAACAGCCGGCAATGAATTCCCGTTATTCAGAGTTTTTACTCCTCAAACTACAGGGACAAGAATTTTTCCACAGATCAGCGATATCGTTAATAATACATCTACAATAGGTGAGCGATTGCCATCTGTTGCGAGAACATTAAAGTTTAGATTTACGGCACGCGATAACAGATTGAACGGTGGAGCAATTTCAAATAATGATATACCGGTTTCTCTTACGGTCATTGCTACACCGGATACATTTCTTGTTAAGCAACCAAACACGGCTCTCACATGGCCGGCAACTACCACACAAACAGTGTTGTGGGATGTATCAGGAACAAGTTCTGCTCCGATAAACTGTGCGAATGTGAATATCTATTTATCAACAGACGGAGGTTATACGTATCCAATAACACTTGCGACAGGAGTGCCGAATAATGGTTCCGCAAATATTACTGTTCCAAGTGTATTGACAACTACTGCCCGAGTAAAAGTAGAAGGTGCAGGAAATATCTTTTTTGATATTTCAAATGTCAATTTTACAATTTCAGCAGGTAGCAGTGTGCTTACCACTCTTACCACTCTTCCACTAGGAAGTACTTTTCTATGTGCAGGCGGAAGTGCTTTCAATGTTAGTTTTAGTGGTGATGGTCCGGCAAATGCAGGAAACATTTATACTGCTCAATTATCGACCGTAGGCGGAGCATTTCCCGGAACCACAATTGGAACTTTGAGTTCTACTGCTACTTCTGGAACTATTTCTTGTAATATTCTTGCAGGAACAACACCTGGAAGTATTTACAGGATCAGAGTCATTACATCGAATCCTTCTGTAACCGGATCAAATAATGGAACCAACCTCACCGTTCAGCAATCCGTTGGAGCTGCAGGTGCGATTACAGGTATAACAACAGTATGTGCCGGACAAAATTCTGTAGCATATTCTGTAGCTGCAATTACGAATGCAACCACTTATAATTGGACTTTGCCATCAGGCGCTACCATAGCATCAGGTGCCGGAACAAATTCTATTTTAGTCAATTTCGGTGCTGCTGCAGTTTCAGGAAATGTAACAATTGCAGGAGCTAATGCATGTTTTACAGGTACAACTTCTCCAATTAAAAGTGTAACAGTAAATCCATTGCCCACTGCATTATCAGCTATTACTGGAAGTGTTACTTGCGTAGGACAAACAGTTGCATTTAGTGTTTCTACAAATCCTACAGCAGTAACATATAATTGGACTTTAACCGGTGGCGGAACAATTGTTACCGGAAACGGAACCAATTCAATCACTGCAAATTTCGCTTCTGCATCTAGCGGAACTCTGAGTGTTTCCGGAGTAAATTCATGTGGAAATGGTGTTGCGTCAACGCTACCGATCAATTTGATTGCTCAACCGGCTTCACCAACGATCAGTGCCGGTGGTCCGACTGCAATTTGTGCCAGTGGAAATGTATCACTTTCATTTACACCGGTTGCCGGGAATTTATATCAATGGAGAAAAGACGGAGTCTTAGTTGGAGCAACTACAACTTCACCATTGGTAGCAAACACAGCAGGATCGTATGATCTTGCATCATGGTCACCACAGACCTATTCAACAACAACACCTGTTTCTATACCGGATAATTTATGTGCAGGTGGAGTTGCAAGTCCAATAACTATTTCAGGATATTCAGGAACAGTTACAAGTTCAGGAATAAGTATTTCTATCAATATCACTCACACTTATGTTGGCGATCTGATTCTCTCTCTGCAGGCACCGAACGGACAAATGCTTGCATTGACAAGAAACACAGGTGGATCAGGGGATAACTTCACAAACACAGTATTTACTGATGCTTCTGCAACATTCATTACTGCCGGCACTGCACCTTTTACAGGTAGCTTTAAGCCAATTGCTACTACTGCAACAACATGTACAACTACAACCATCACAACTTTTACTGCAATCGGTGCAGGCGCGATCAATCCAAATGGAACCTGGAATTTAATAGCAATTGATAATGCAAATTTAGACTTAGGAACTATTAATAACTGGTCAATTTCGATTCCGTCAAGTTGGTAACGCCTTGCGGAACAGCGAACAGTTTATCTAACTTCAGTTCAGAAATCACTTTGAATCTGAAAGTATTTATTGAAGGATTTTATTCTGCAGTAAATACAATGCGGGCACCTTTAGGCGGTTCCAATTGTGATACTATTGAGGTCCGACTGGCATCTTCAGCATCGCCTTACACAATTATGTATACCGTGAAAGGTATTATAAATACTTCCGGAAATGGTGTATTTACTTTCCCCGGTTCAGCTCTTGGAAATTCATATTATATAATTGTCAAACATAGGAATTCATTGGAGACATGGAGTGGAAGTGCTATTCCTTTTCCTTCAACATCCAATTCTTTTGATTTCACAACGTTGGTATCACAAGCCTTTGGAGGTAATCAGGTTCAGGTTTCAACCGGTAAATGGGCTATCCGTTCCGGTGATGTGAATCAGGATGGGGCAATAAATACTGCAGACTTTTCTTTCCTTCAAACAACACTATCTTCATTTGTGGTTGGTTATCAAGTGAAAGATATCACAGGTGATAATTGTCTTGAGTCAACCGATTATTCTCTTATTGAAACTAATTCTCAGCTCAATTTGATTCTCCAAAAACCCTGAATAAAATGAAGAATGAAAGAGAGTTACTTTGCAAAAACTAAATCCGCTATTACAAAAGCAGCAAAAACAATACTTGCTATTCCATTTGTTGTAAAGAAAGCAAGGTTAACTCTACTCAGATCATTTGGTTTGACGATCAAATGCTGGTAAGTGATTAGGATTGTGAAAATTGCAAAGCCAATCCAATAGATCGTGCCAAATGGCAGAAAGAGTCCGGCAACAAAAACAAAAAATACTGAGAAGAAATGTAAAAGGATAGAAATGTTCAAAGCTCCTCGTTTGCCGAAAGCGACTGGCATTGAATTTAAGTTCAACTTGCGATCGAATTCTTCGTCTTGTAATGCATAAATAATATCGAATCCGCTTACCCAAGTTATCACAGTGAAACTGAAAAACAAAGGCAGTAGATCAAATTTTCCTGTTACAGCAAGATAAGCACCGATCGGCGCTAATGAAAGTCCGATGCCTAGAATAAGATGGCATAGCCACGTAAACCTTTTAGTAAGTGAATATCCTAAGACAACCATTAAAGCAACCGGTGATAAATAAAAACAAATCGGATTGATAGAGTAGGTGGTTGCAATGAAAGCAGCAGAGGAGAGCACTACTAGTGTAATCGCTGAACCCGGACTAATTATACCTTTTGGAATTTCTCTGATCGCAGTACGAGCATTTTGTGAATCAATATCCCTGTCGATGTATCGGTTAAATGCCATTGCGGCTGTTCGTGCGAAGACCATGCACAAAATTACTTTCGCTAAAAGAAGAATTTCAAAATGAGAATCGGTGCGAGTCGTTGCTATTGTGAACCCAATTAGAGCAAATGGCATCGCAAAAACAGTGTGACTGAATTTTACAAGCGAAAGATAATTGCTGACTTTTTTAACAAACACAAAGTGTTCCTCCGGCGCAAATGTACAAAATAACGGATAACGAATAACTAACAACTAATAACTAATCCTGATAGCTATCGGGATTAGTTATTCTTTATTGTAAGACAATAAGTTTTTCCGTTCTAACAATTTCTCCGTCGATTTTCAATGTGCAGAAATAGATTCCGGAATTCAAGTCGTCTTTTGAAATATCAATGCTGTTCGTCATTGATTTTAGTGAAACAGTCTTCACTATTGATCCTATTGAATTTGAAATAGAAATGCTTGCTTTCGTAAATTTGCCAATAGAAGAAAGGTCGTATTGAATACTACTGTTTGCTGAAATCGGATTTGGGAAAATTGAAAAATCTACATTTTCATATAGCTCATCTATTCCAATGTTACATCCTCTGACTGCTGAATATGCATTGACTTTGCCATATCCCCAATCGTTGTTTGGCAAGGCAGAGCCGGTGAAGTTGTCGTTGTCTGCACAGTTTAATATTGCATTCTTTACATCGAGCCATGTAGCTGCCGGATTTTTCTGCAAATACAATGCACAAATTCCAGCTACCATTGGTGACGACATCGATGTACCGCTGCTTCGTTTATGTTTTTTCCCGGCTGCAACTTTTGCCGGTTCTGTTGCCGATAAAATACTGAGTTCAGATTGTGTCCCGGCAGAAAGCACCCATTCTCCTGTTGCTGTGATGTCAGGTTTGATCCGTCCATCTCGTGTCGGACCACGACTTGAGAATGAAGAGAGTTCGCCAACTACCAGACTTGTGTCTCTGGTGATAGCAAAATTTGCATTCGTATAATAATTTCTGTTTATATATGATCCAACTGTGATCACTTTATCACTGCAAGTGAAACTACTTACGATCGTTTGTTCTCCATCCGGTTTTTTATACTTCGTGATCTCAGGCAAAATAGTAGAATCAGGTAAATTGTCAAATACCATTTCCAGACTCCATGCATCCATTCTTCCGCTTCCTGTAGTTTTAAAATTCCAGAAGTATCGGCTTGTGTCAGCGCCGGAAATGTTAAATGTTGAATCAGGATAGATGATGTATTCAAACGAATATCGTCCGTTGAAACTTTCAGAATAACGATAAATCGTTCCTAATCGATTGGCGCCATCAAAAAGTGTATCGACAACAAGTGTATCTAATTGCGAAAGGATGTTAGTGAATGGCATTGATCCAACAGTATGATAATCGGGACTAATACGATCTAATCCAATGGAAAAATTTGCATTTTCAAACTGGCCTGAATCGCCCCAAGCCTGAATGTAAATATATTCACTACTGAATTGCAGCCATGTGAAATTTGTATCACTGCTAAGGTCATAGCCAAGATGAATAGGAGCCACACCTGCATTACCTGCAGAGCAAACTACAACACGGCCGGGACCTGTTGTTATCAAGTTGTCGATGTATTGAGCTTGTATGTCTTTTCCATCATGTGAACCGAAGTAAGTTCCTAAACTTATATTGATCACAGCAGGCTCACCAAGTGCATCTGCTTTATCGAAAATGTATTTGATCGCATCAACAAGTGAACTCAAAAAATCATTGTCAGGCTGATTCAAATTTGCTTTCACAATGATCATATCGGAATTTGGTGCCATTCCTTTGTAATTGTTAACCGCTAAACCATTTCCACATGCAATACCTGCGACGTGAGTGCCGTGTCCAAAAGGACTATCGTAATGTTGAGTCGAAGTGTCGATCTGATTGCCGACAAATTCTTTTCCATAGCCATAAGGCTGGGGTTGTGTAACCGGATTTGCATTTACAATTGATTGGTCCCACAAAAATTTTATTCTTGTATTCCCAAATTGATCTCTGAAATCAGGGTGTGTGTAATCTATGCCTTCATCGATAATACCAACTACAACTCCGGTTCCATCGTAACCTTGCGGCAGGCCAAATCCATTTTGAACTTCAAGTGCATGGTTATTTGTTATTGCCTGGTCGTTCATTGGCAAAAGTTTGTAATCATTACTTTCGATTCGTTGTACTTCTGCAATACCTGCTAATTCTTGAATTTTGTTCAGAGGAATTCTAATCGAAGAAATGTCGCCTGCTGAATTTTTAAAGACACCACCAAGTTGGATGGTTTTGTTTCTGATCACATCAACATTTCCTTTTACCAATACTGAGATCTCTCTTGAATCAATAGATCTATCCATCAGCTTTCGCTTCAGACCGAAATTCATCTTTGAAGGTTGAGTTTTTTGTGGCTGAGGTTGTAGGTTAATTGCAGTTTGTGCAATTACGTTTAACTATAAAACGACAGCAAGTACAAGGAAAATTGATCTTTTCATCTGGGTATTAGGAATTGGTCTTGATTATTACTGAAAATCAGGCTTTTTGTTACTCTTATTTGCCGTCAATTCTATCTAAAATTTAGTTGAAATGATTTTGGGTTTAAAGGGTATATAGGGTTTAAATTGTTGCCATACTTGTTTAGTAAAGGCTCCAAATTGTTCATTTATAGCAATTGTGCATGAAAATACGTCTAAAAGCACTTAATTCTAGCCATTACACATTCAAATTATCAGGACTCCTACTTCCTGTTTTGCCTTTTTTTAACGACATTTGCCGCTATGGCAGACGATAAAAAGATAATATTTTCGATGGTTGGGGTGAGTAAGATCTACCCACCTCAAAAGCAAGTTTTGAAAGACATCTATCTTTCATTTTACTACGGAGCAAAAATCGGTATCCTTGGTTTGAATGGTGCAGGAAAATCGACTTTGATGAAGATCATTGCCGGTATTGAAAAGTCATTCACAGGAGAAGTGGTTTTTTCACCCGGATACACGGTTGGATACCTTTCACAGGAGCCGGAATTCGATAAAGAAAAAACCGCTCGTGAAATAGTGATGGAAGGTGCTCAGAAAACGGTCGACCTTTTAAAAGAATTCGAGGAAATCAACAATAAATTTGCTGAACCAATGAGCGATGATGAGATGAATAAACTCATCGAACGTCAGGCTAAAGTTCAGGATGCAATTGATGCATGCAATGGATGGGAGATCGATAATAAGATCGAAGTCGCAATGGATGCACTTCGTTGTCCGGATCCGGAAGCCAAGGTTGCAAATCTTTCCGGTGGAGAGAAACGCCGTATTGCTCTTTGTCGATTATTACTGCAAGAGCCCGATGTGCTTTTATTGGATGAGCCAACGAATCACCTCGATGCTGAATCAGTGTTATGGCTTGAACAACATTTGCAAAAATATGCAGGAACAGTTATCGCCGTAACTCACGATCGTTACTTCCTTGACAACGTAGCAGGATGGATCCTTGAATTGGATAGAGGTGAAGGAATTCCATGGAAAGGAAATTACTCTTCATGGTTAGAGCAAAAATCTAATCGTCTTGCTCAGGAAGAACGTACAGAAAGTAAACGTCAGAAAACATTACAACGAGAATTAGAATGGGTACGATTGTCGCCGAAAGGTCGTCATGCGAAAGGAAAAGCAAGGATTGCTGCCTATGATAAAATGTTGAATGAAGATGTAAAGAAAGAGAAGAAAAGTTGGAGCTTTTCATTCCACCTGGACCACGTTTAGGTGGAGTTGTAATTGAAGCCAATAATATTTCGAAGGCTTATGGTGATAAAGTACTGTTTGAAAATCTTAGTTTCTCTTTACCTCCGGCAGGAATAGTAGGGGTGATCGGACCAAACGGTGCCGGTAAAACGACTTTGTTCAAAATGATCATGGGACTTGAAAAACCGGATTCAGGAGAATTTAAAGTTGGAGAAACAGTAAAGATCGGTTATGTTGATCAATCGCATGATGATCTGGTACCGGGGAAAACAGTTTATGATGTCATCTCCGGTGGAACGGATTCTATGATCGTAGGAAGTCAGAAACTGAATTCACGTGCCTATGTTTCCAAATTCAATTTCAGTGGAACTGATCAAAGTAAAAAACTGGAAGTACTTTCCGGTGGAGAAAGAAATCGTGTCCATCTTGCCATTGCACTGAAACAAGGTGCCAATGTATTGTTACTTGATGAGCCTACGAATGATATTGACATTAATACACTTCGTGCACTTGAAGAAGCATTAGAAAACTTTGCAGGATGTGCTGTTGTCATTTCCCATGATAGATGGTTCCTGGATCGTATCGCAACACACATTCTAGCATTTGAAGGTGATTCTCAAGTTTATTTCTTTGATGGTAACTTCTCAGAATACGAAGAAAATAAAAAGCAGCGTTTGGGAGATGTGCAACCGCATAGGATTCGTTATCGTTCATTGGTAAGATAAGTTCAACTTATTGTTTAAGGAGTTTAATGTGTTTAAAGTAGATCAAAAGTAAGGTAGCTCTTAAGCTCTTTAAACCATCTTAATAAAATAGAAAATAACCTGCAACTGTAACCTGTAACTATTTGTTATCGGTATCCGGTTACAGGTTTTTTAATATAAATGATTGTGAATAATTCTCTATAATAATTAATTATCAAAGCAGATTGATATCTATTTTAGAGGCTAAGTAAAAAGTATGTCAAAACCAAGTATACCAAAAGGCACCCGGGACTTTTCTCCGGTCGAAATGCGCCGACGGAATTATATTTTCGATACCATTCGGACGATTTACGGCCGTTATGGCTACGAACAGATTGAAACCCCTTCAATGGAAAACCTTTCAACTTTGGAAGGCAAATATGGCGAAGAGGGTGATAAATTATTGTTTCGTATATTGAATTCGGGTGAAGTAATTGATCAGATAAAAAAAGCGAACGGAAATGTGGCAATGAGCGACATTGCTGAAAAGGGATTACGTTATGATCTTACAGTGCCTTTTGCCAGGTATGTTGTCATGAATCAAAATGAAATTTCATTTCCGTTTAAAAGATTTCAGATACAGCCGGTGTGGCGAGCTGATCGTCCTCAGAAGGGTAGATATCGCGAATTTTATCAGTGTGATGCTGATGTTATCGGTTCAGATTCTTTGTTGAACGAAATTGAATTGATCTCAATCATCAGCGATGTATTTGAAAGTTTTAAATTCGGTGTTTTAATAAAGCTCAACAACAGAAAAGTACTTGCAGGTATTGCTGAATTGATTGGAGCACCTGAGAAAATTATTGACATTACTGTTGCCATCGATAAACTTGATAAAATTGGGATTGAAAAAGTTATCGAAGAATTGTTGAATAAAGGAATTTCAAACGAAGCTATTGAAATTTTAAAACCAATAATTGATTTGAAAGGAACGAATATCGAAAAACTTGAAGTGCTTTCGAAATTGTTGTCGAAGTCAGATATCGGAAAAAAAGGAATAGAAGAGTTGAATGCAATTCTATCAGGAGCGAAGGAACTTTCTTCTACATGTAAGCTTGAAATTGATATAACACTTGCTCGTGGTTTGAATTATTACACTGGAGCAATTATCGAAGTGAAAACGGACGATCTGGGATCAACTTTCACAGGAAGTATATGCGGAGGTGGAAGGTATGATGACCTGACCGGAATTTTCGGTTTGCCGAATATGTCCGGCGTTGGAATTTCATTTGGTGCCGACAGGATCTATGATGTATTAGAAGAGATCAATGCTTTCCCGGATTTTAGTAATGTCTCTACACGATTACTTTTCGTAAATTTCGGTGATGCTGAGGCAGAATATTGTTCAGCATTAGCCCGAAAGCTTCGTAGGAAAAATATCAATACTGAAGTTTACCCCGATGCGGCTAAAATGAAAAAACAAATGGCATATGCAGATAAAAAAATATTCCTTTCGTTGCTCTCATCGGCTCAGATGAAATGAATTCAGGATTGCTCACAGTGAAGAACATGCAAACCGGTGAACAATTAAAAGTCAATCACGATGAATTGCCGGAAGCAATTTCTTAAAAATTCGCTATTCACTATTAGATATTAGTTATAAAAAAATGGCCCAAGCCCAACACAAAATCAGCAGCAAAGAACTTTCAATCAATGATGTTGAAGAGATCATTGCAGAAAATCGCAAGCTTGTTCTTTCTGACGAAGCAAAAAGCAAAATTGTAAAATGTAGAAAGTATCTTGACAATAAACTTCGTGAACATAGTGAAACGATCTATGGAATCAATACAGGTTTTGGTGCGCTATACAATAAATCAGTTTCGGAGAACGATCTTGGAAAGTTGCAAAGAAATCTGATGATATCTCATGCATGCGGAACGGGTGAGATGGTTCCTTTGGAGATTGTCCGTCTGATGTTGTTGTTGAAAATTCAAGGATTGTCATATGGAAATTCAGGAGTTCAGCTCATCACTGTTGAACGGTTAATGGATTTTTTCAATAACGAAGTTTATCCAATCGTCTATCAGCAAGGTTCACTTGGCGCATCCGGCGATCTTGCTCCATTAGCGCATCTATGTTTACCATTGATCGGTGAAGGAGAAGTGATGTTTGAAGGTAAAGTTCATTCATCAAAAAATATTCTCAAGAAATTTGGTTGGAAGCCTATTGAACTTCAATCGAAAGAAGGTCTTGCTTTGTTAAATGGTACACAGTTTATGTCAGCTTACGGACTTTATTGTATTATGAATGCCTATCAGCAAGCTTCATTGGCTGATTTTGTTTCGGCTATTTCACTCGATGCATTTGACGGGAGACAAGAACCTTTTGATAAATTGATACATAAGATCAGACCTCACAGAGGACAGATCGATGTTTCAGAGAACATGAGAAATATTCTCAAAGGCAGTCAGCTGATAAAAAGAAGAAAAGAACATGTCCAGGATCCCTATTCATTCCGTTGTATTCCACAAGTTCATGGTGCATCTCGTGATGCAATTAATTATGCTGCAGGTGTAATTTTAACGGAGATCAATTCAGTTACAGATAATCCAACGATTTTTCCTGACGATGATAAAGTGATTTCTGCCGGCAATTTCCATGGACAACCATTAGCTCTTGCTATGGATTTCCTTGCAATTGCTTTGGCAGAGTTGGGAAATATTTCTGAAAGAAGAACATATTTGTTAATTTCAGGACAAAGAGGGTTGCCGCCATTTCTTGCAGGAAATCCGGGATTGAATTCGGGATTTATGATTCCTCAATATACAGCTGCATCCATCGTGAGCCAGAATAAGCAGTATTGTACTCCGGCTTCTGTTGATAGTATTGTGTCAAGTAACGGCCAAGAAGATCATGTTAGTATGGGCGCAAACTCAGCGACCAAATTATTTAAGGTGGTTCAGAACGTTTATACTATCTTAGGAATAGAATTAATGACAGCGGCGCAAGCATTGGAATTCAGAAAACCAATGCAAAGTTCACGGATGATTGAAGAATTCGTTACCGCATATCGCAAAGCTGTTCCATTTGTAGAAGAAGATGTAGTGATGTATCCGCTTATAAAAAATAGTGAAGAGTTTCTAAAGAGTTTATAGAGTTCAGTGTGAGTGTTATTTTGTCTGACCCAATGAAAAGAATTTTAGTTTTCGTTTTTATGTTCTTTAGTACTTTGCTCCATGCGCAATATTCGCATGTGAGTGGATTGAATTTTTCCCGATTCAGTACTCGTGTTGTAGAGAATGAAAATGAAATCAAAAAATTGGTGCCAGCCGGATTTTATTCCCATCCTGATTTTGGTATATTTCCATTTGATACTCAGAAAAAGAATTTAATGTTGGAGCTAGTCGATAGACGAACGCTTGATTCACGCTATTTTGTTGAACGTGGTTCTAATGGGAGCCGATTTATGATTCAGAAATCGTATACGCCAATCAATTATGTTGATGGAAATGGATGGATCAGAGAAATAAATTATCGGTTACGTCAAACTTCAATTCCACATATTTTCAAGGCTGATCAACAACGATCCCCAATAACAATTGATATAGGTAAAAAAGAGGTGTCTATACTTTCCAAGTTGAAGAAACTTTCATTTGCAAAGGATATCAAATTAGTACATGTTGATGCAAATGGAGTTGAGAAGGAAATCGGACAAGCCAATTGGTCAAATTATTCTGCCGGTGATGATGGAATATTGATCCATGATTTTTATCCACATGTTGATCTGGTATTTTCATTACGCGAAAGCAGGATAGAAACTGATTTTATTATCAAGCAACAATTGGGATTTAATGATGGGCAATTAGTGATGCGTCAGAAATTCCTTTTGGATGATGGATTGAAATTAAATTCGTCAGAGCAATTCAGTCATGAAGAATCATTTATTACCGATCAAAGCAATAACGTATGTTTCAAAGTTGAGAAGTGTTATGCTTTTTCAAACGATGCAGCCAACACTGCATTGCCAATAAATTCAGGATTTAATACATCGGGCGAGTTCAGTGTCTTTACTCCCGTATCGTGGTTGAATTCTCCATCGACTATTTATCCTGTCTTGATCGATCCGATTGTTACAGCAGCTGATAGTCTATTGGCATCTGCAATTATTGGGACAAAATTTAGTCCGGTTTGCTGGACGAATAGCTGCGATTATTTTTTGACAGTACCTTCTCCAGCTAATTCAACGATTGTCGACATCTCAACAAGTTTCTCATTTCAAACCATTGCTGCTTGTACAGGAATGGATGGAGGCTTTAGTGTCGATTATTCTACTTGTACATTTCCATCGGCTGCTCCAGGCGTAATGTGGTGTCCTTTTTCTCCGGGAAGTACATTGTGTACTTTTGATAGTATTCAGGTTCCTGAATTCAATTCCTGTTTTCCTGCACCTTCTTGCGCACCACAGAATCTTGATTTCACCTTGCATTTTTATCGTTGCAATAATGACCCTGATATAAATTGCGCTGCAAATTGTGTTCGCGCATATTCTCCTTGGGTAATGTACGTTTCCGGACGTACGTTGGAGATGAATTATATGACACCAAATATGCAGATCTGCGGAGGTGTAAGTGTCGATCTTGTTGTGATTCCTGAATTTGGTGTGCCTCCTTATTCATTCTTTTGGTTCAACGCAACATCAATAAACGATACAGTTACTGTTTCTCCAACGGTTTCAACTTTCTATAGCGTTATTGTTACGGATGCATGTGGAAATAATTTTGTTGGAGAGGATACACTTTTTGTAGAGCCAAATAATAATCCCGGATTTACGGTAAGTCCGATTACTGCGTGTATCAATCAGAATATTTCACTTGCCGGAAATGGGGCATCTGTAGTTACTGATTATGATTGGATAGTTCCGGGAAGTACAATAGCCGGTGGTGTGATCAATGATGATCAGAATCCTGTCATTCAATATTCATTGCCCGGAACGTACAATATTACACTTCGATTCTTTAATGCTAATTGTCTCTACTTTGATTCGACAATTGCGATTACGATCACTTCCCAATCGATACCTGATGTTACAGTAGCAACTTCTGTGATTGGACCATATTGTCTTGGCGATACACTTAATTTTACTGCCACTCCAGTCAATGGTGGAGTTTTGCCAACATACGATTGGATCGTCGATGGAGTTTTATTGCAAAGTGGAGTAGTAGATACATTTTCGACTTCGCAATTGAACAATGGTTCAATAGTTCAGGCAGTTCTGCATTCAAATTCTACTTGTGTGACTTCTGCAACAGATACTGCTTCTGTTTTTGTTGCATTGAATTCCGCTGTTGTTCCTGATGTGACTATTTCTCCTGACACAGGCGTTTGCCCAGGGTCTCCTGTTACATTTGCATTAACAGCAAATAATGCCGGCGCTACACCAACCTACCAATGGTTTTTAAATGGAGTTGCAATAGGAGGAGCGACAGGAACCACATTTTCAACAGTAATAAATGCCGGGGATTCGTTAGTTTCAGTTCAGATGAATTCTTCTTTGCGTTGTGTTACAACACCGATAGCAATAGATAGTTCGAATGTCATTCAATTGCAGAATTCAAATCCATCGGTTGGTTTGATTTCAGATGCAAGCGCTGCATTATGTTCCGGTGACACTATTCATTTTACGGCAGCATCAGTATTCGGTGGAAGTGCGCCGTTGTATCAATGGTATATTAATGGGAAACCCTTCAGGTGTTGCTACTTCAGATTCAACCTATGATTTTGTAGTTGGAAATGGAATTGATTCCGTAAGTGTACTTCTGACTTCAAGTTTACCATGTTTGATCAATCCAACTTCGAATGATTATGATGTGGTTCAAGGATTGATTTCATTGATGCCTTCTGTAAGTATAATAACCAATCCTTCTGTTGCTTGTGAAGGAAGTCCATTGAATTTCATTCCTCAACAGCATTACGGTGGTGTCAATCCAACATTTGAATGGTTTGTAAATGGACAAAGTAGTGGAAGCGGAACTGTTTTTTCTCCCGGCGTTTTGTCGAACAATGACAGCGTAAGTGTTGAAATGACATCAAGTGTTCCTTGTGCTATTCAACCACAGGTAAGTAGTTCATTCCTGATCAATAATTTCCCACGGCCAATTGCTGATTTCACATATTCGAATCCGGCTGAAGGTGCATTTTTAAATCAACTGAGTTTTCTTAATACTTCGATCGATGCAAGTTCCTGGATATGGTATTTTCCTGCGGATTCAGATACTTCGTTTGTCAGAAATCCTGTCCACGAATTTCCCGGACAAGGTTCCTATGAAGTAACTCTTGTTGTTGTTAATAGTTATGGGTGTATTGATTCCGTTACTTACAACGTTCTCGTTCAAGAAGCGATAGCGGTTTTTGTTCCCCGTGCTTTTAGTCCTAATGGTGACAATATTAACGAACTCTTTCAACCAATGGGCGCGAGTCTAACGGAATATGAATTCACCATTTTTAATCGCTGGGGTCAGGAAATTTTTATTGGAAATGAGAAAAAACCATGGAATGGGAATGTGAAAGATTCAACTGTTCCCGCACCTGAAGGCGTTTATGTGTATCATTTAGAGGCAAAAGACCTTGATTTGGACGACAGAACGATCAATGGGAGGGTGACGTTAATCAGATAAAAAATCCCGAAAATTCGGCCCCAACTTATCCGCTTTTTCTCTAACTTCGCAGCCTAATTCAATCAATCTTATGGCTAAAAACTTTATCAGCAATAAAGACGAAACGGTCAGAATGTTTAAGAATGACTTTCTAGAGAAATTATCACACATTCACTATTCTGTTCCTCTTTTTATATTTCTGCCTGTAATCGGTTATTTTGGCTATAAATCAGTTTTTGTATATCATCTTGGAGTAGCTTCTATCGCACTCTATATCCTTTTGGGGTTGCTTGTATGGACGCTGACAGAGTATGTCTTACATCGCTTTGTTTTTCATTGGATGCCACCGGGAAAGATAGGGGCTCGTCTGCATTTTATTTTTCATGGAGTTCATCACGATTTCCCAAGTGACAGTAAACGTTTAGTAATGGTGCCGACAGTTTCAATTCCTCTTGCAGCATTATTTTTCTTTTTGTTTAAATTGGTTATCGGTTCGGTTTTGGTTGCACCATTCTTTATCGGCTTTTTAGCAGGTTATCTTTTCTATGATATGGTTCATTATGCAATTCATCACTATAATTTCAAAAGTAAATTCTGGCTCAATTTAAAACAACATCACATGCTTCATCATTATAAAGATATGGATCATGGATATGGTGTGAGCTCGAAGTTGTGGGATTATATTTTCAGATCGGATTTTAAGAAGAATGAGTCGGAACGGCAATCGTAATTTGTAATTAGAGAATCGAAAATTGTTCGTGATGTGGTCATGAATGATTACTTGTAACAATGTTGTTTTTAACTAAACGAAATTCGGTATGAGTAAACGATCACTACTATTTATATTCGGCTCGCTTTATTTAATCCCTTTAATATTTTTTATACATATAAGTAAATGGGATTTTAATAATATGTTGGTGACGTTTGACAGTGATGGACCACAGCCAATTTTTGAAAGTATTTTTGGATTTGCATTCTTAAGTTTTATAATTGCTTCACTGATCTTTGGCATTGTAATGTTGGGACTTATATTTTCAGGAAAGAAAATTTAGGTGTATCGATTTTGTTTCATAAAATAACCAGCATTTGTGCGGTAACGAATGTCATTTAAAATAAAGTCATTTGTGTATTTAAAAATGCTGTGCGCCTCGGCGTATAGTCATGCGGAAGGGGAAAACTTGGGGCCTGTCCGCATGGCGTCAGCCATTTTCATTAATCATAAATTTTCAATATTGTAATACACTTTTAGGGGTGTCGTATTTTTTCGGCGCCCCCGGGGATAATAATGTATAAGCGCTGACAAGCTTGAAGGTTATTTGAAATTTACATTCAATCTTTAATAATTTTAATCGTGAAAGAATTATTTTTATTTGTAATTCTTAAAAAATAAATTCCGCTCATAATTTCTTTCGTTGAAATTTTAAATTCTTGATCATGTGTAACAATATTGTTCATCTCATGAACAATTCTTCCTTGCATATCAATAATAGCCAGATTAATTTTTTCATCTTGATCAAAATTCGATTTGATATTCAATTCTGACGTGAAAGGATTTGGGTATACTTCAATTGAATTTATCGTTTCATTTTGTGCAATAGAGGTATTGATTGGGTCCTCACAAGGCGTAAAATAAGCGCCACTCAAATATCTGTCCTTCGCAGGTATACTTCCACTTCCAAGGGGATTAGGATCTCCTATTGTAGGGAAAATCGAGCTTGTCCAGAAGATTGGGAAACTATCAAGGTAGTAAGAGGTGTCGGGTAATGGAACAGTTCCAGTTGGCGTGATCGTACCTCTAATGTTATTGCCGAACTCAAAATGTACTGATCCGGCTAAAGTGTAATTGCCCAAGAAGGCTCCGGTATTTGGTACTTCATTACCAACAAAATTCATGGAGTCGCTTTGTACAGTAGCAGAGGTCATTAATATTCCATATAGCTCTGCACGGTTTCTGAAAAAAGTATTGAGAGGTCCGGTTGGTCCCCACGTCTGATCGATCTGAATGTTCTGAACAATATTTCCTTCGAAGAGATTTGCATAGGTGTAATGACCATGCATAGATATGTCAGCTCCAAAATCTGCGGGAAATTCAGAACGATTTGGCTCGCGGGAATAATTGTAAGCAACTACGTTTCCATTTGCACCACATTGAAAAGAGAATGAGTGACGAAGATGTCGCATGATGTTGTTTTCGATTCTACATTGTCCTGTATGACCGAAAACTGTTATGCCATAACCATGGGTTGAGGTTCCATCGTAAGCAAAGTTATCGTGTATGTAGCATCTGGAAATAGAAATATTCGTCGAAGCATCTAATTCAATGTGACTGCCAATACTGGTTCCAATTTCTACCCCGGTGATCCAGCAATTTGCAGCATAGGTTAAATTGACATTGAAATTGACGCCAACAGGTGAGTCGTCAACTCTTTCTATTTTTAAACATTCAATACCAACTTCTGTTCTTGGGTCAACTCTGTGAATTCTTGGATTCAGTGAGTAATCGTAATTGATTCGTAAAGCTTCGTCAAAAAATAAAGTATCGCCATTCACAGAAGTGATGTGCATGATCTGTCCTATAGAATTATCTGCCCAGCTCACCGGTTGCGTATCCCATGCGCCATTTGTTTGCATGATCTCAGCATAATTTCCGGCTGAATATAAAGATGCATCAGCAACGACCACATAATTGTTGAATCGTTCAGCACCTGCAACGATGTTGGTAAAAGCAGCACTAGCGCTTCCGTTAATATTGATACAATTTCCTGTTGCGCCTCCGAAATTGAATAGAAGAGAAGTAGAGTCGGCAGTTGAACCTCTCAGAATTATACTGTCCGGCAAATTGATTGTCGAGCTGAACAAATAATCACCGGGTTGAAAAAAGATCACAGCAGGTCTGACTGCAGTTGCAATTGCATTCTGTAATGCTGAACTATTGTCGGTTAATCCATCATTCACTCCGCCGACAGTAAGAAAATCAATTTGAACTGCATTGATTGGATACGTTCCTTGATAGCCGCTATTGGTCCAGTTGAAAATTCTGTCAACAGGAATTGTTTGTGCCTGACAAATACTAATGATGACACTAAAGAAAATAGTAGTCGAGAATTTCATGACGGTTAGATTTACAATAAATGTAGAAAAAACCTTCTAAAAAAATTAAAAATAAAAAATTAATAATGAATCCCGATAGCTATCGGGATTAGGAAGGGGGCTGGTCGGGATTCAGATTAACAGAAATGGTAATGACGTTGGATTTCGGTTGTTCGGTTGGTGTAGAAGTTGAAGGAGTGGTAGTGTAATTAATTTTCAGAGTCTGAGTTTCTGTTGGATCAATTGGTTTTACAGCCGTATTAATTTTGAAGTGTATATTTAGGTTTCTATGAAATACAACATGAACACCTTGATATTTCCGTTTCGAAAATTTAAGCAGTGAAATCAAACGAATAGCTTCTTCATTGCAGCCATAACCAAGACCATGTTTAATTTTTGGAGCAGATACATTTCCAAATATATCAATATCAAAATCGACGGAAACCGTTCCCTGAATTTGATTTTTTAATGCATCTTCAGGATAGCGTAGATTAGAAACTATGAATTCATTCAATGCTTTTGCTCCACCCGGATAGACGGGTTGAGTAATGAATGAATTAGGTTTTCGATTGAAATTTTTCACAGGAATTATTTATACACTAAAATACTGATTTTAAAAATTTCTGTTGCAACGGAATGCGTTAAATTATTACAAAATGTGCTTTAATTGCAGTTTTGGCCATAAAAAAACCCGTCTAATGACGGGTTTTCAGATTTTCTTTTCTTAAGCTTATTTTACTTTACCGGCATATGACCAGTCGCGTGTATCAATTTTTATGACCTCGCCCTGATTAACAAATAGCGGCACGTTTACAATTGCACCTGTTTCAACCGTTGCAGGTTTTAATGTGTTCGTTGCAGTATCGCCCTTCACACCCGGTTCTGTATAGGTAATTTCCAATTCAACAAACGTTGGGCCTTCACCTACAATAGGAGTATCATTTTCAAATGCAACTTTAACAAGCATACCTTCTTTCAAGAGTTTTGCAGTTTCACCAAACATTTCTGCCGGAACATATACTTGTTCGAATGTCTCATTGTCCATTACAACCAAGCTATCTCCTTCGAGATAGATGAACTGTAGCTCTTTAAATTCAACACGAGCAAGCTCGACTTCCTCGCCAGCGCGAAAACGGTTCTCAACGATTTTCCCGTTTTTCAGGTTTTTCATTTTTGCCTGATAGAAAGCACGAAGGTTTCCCGGTGTACGGTGGATATATTCAGTTACCTGGCATAATTCTCCGTTATAACGAAGTATAGATCCAACTTTTACATCTCCAGTATTTGCCATTTTTGTATAATATTTTAATGATTTTCAAGTTTACTTTTGGTGCGCAAACATAAGAAATGCGCCGCCGCTTCGCAAATAGAATCAATTTCTATATTTTACGCCTATGTTTAGTAGATTAATTGCCGTTTTTAGTGTCTTCATGCTTCTGTTTTCTGCCGTAAAGGCTGATTCTGACTCAGTTACAGTTTCGCTGAAGGGCAAAGTCTACAATGCGGCAAATCCTGAGATGAGGTTAGAAGACCTGATGATGATCAATCTTCGGACAGGCCAAGGCAGTTTTGGTAAAAGTGATGGGACTTTTGAGGTGAATCTTCTAAAAGCAGATACTTTGTTGATCGCGAGTACAGGTTATGAATCCCAGAAGGTGACCTTGCGCGATTCTGTTTACCATCAGAATTATTACCTGAAAATTCCGCTAGTCAAATTGAACAAACAATTAAAAGAGGTTGTGATTTTTTCGCCGCGCGACTTGCAATCGATCTATACAGACATACAAAAGCTCGGCTACAACAAAAGAGATTTTCAGCTTAGTGGAGTCGATGCTGTAAGTAGCCCGATCACTTTCCTTTATCAGCAATTCAGTGCATTAGAAAGAACAAAACGTCACAATGCAGAGCTTAGAAATGAAGATCAACGTCGTCAGCTTTTAAAACAGCTTCTGACCAATTACGTGGCACACGATATTATCAATCTTAATGATGATGAATTCGAAGATTTTATTTCCTTTTCAAATGTTTCAGAGACCTATTTAAAAAGAGCATCGCAATACGATTTCTGTATTTATATAAAACAGAAGTTTGATGTGTATCGGTTGATGAAGGCGAATCGACGATGAAGTTATTCAGGTTTGTATGTTTACAGGTTGCGGGTTAGCGCAGAACATGCAACCTGTAAACCTTAAACTCAATTCAATTAGCCCTCTTTTTCCCATTTCGAAACCACAGCCGTAGCCACAGCATTCCCCATTACATTTGTTGCTGATCTTCCCATATCGAGAAGCCAATCAATAGCTAATAACAAAGCGAGTCCTTCTTGTGGTATTGAAAATGTCTGCAACATCCCTGCAATAACGACTAACGATGCTCGAGGTACTCCGGCCATGCCCTTACTTGTTACGAGAAGTATAAGCATCATTGTGATCTGTTGTGAAAGCGATAATTCAATGCCATAAGCTTGAGCTATTGACATTGTTGCAAAAGTCATGTACATGATGGAGCCATCTAGGTTAAAAGAATATCCAAGAGGTAAACGAAACTTACAATACGTGGCGGACAACCAAAACGCTCAAGTGCAAGGATGGTTTTCGGCATGGCAGCTTCGCTACTTGCCGTACTGAAAGCAAGGATCATTGGTTCTTTCACATGATTAAATAGTTTCTTGAAGTCGATCTTTAATATGTAGCATAAGGATAGTAGTACTACAAAAACAAAAAGAGTAATCCTCCAAAGAAGCAAGCAATAACTTGTATATAGCCCGAAAGTATTCCTAATCCTTTGGTGGCGATAATTGCTGTCATACTTCCGAATACAGCAAGTGGAGCAAGCTTCATTACGTATCCGGTCACTTTTAGCATAGCATGAGAAAGTGCATCAAAGAAATCAACTATGATCTTTCCCTTTTCATGCAAGGAAGCTACGGCAACACCAAAGAAGAGTACAAATATGATGATCGGTAAAATTTGATTTCTTGCCATTACATCAACAATACTTTCAGGGAAAATATGTTGAATAAATTCTTTGCCATTAAATTCTTTTGCCTGAACAACTGATGAAGTTACGGAATGCATTTGTAATGCTTTTCCCGGCTCGAAGATATTTACAATCACTAATACAAGGATGAGAGCCACAATTGTGGCTGCTGTGAAATAGATCATTGTCTTCAATCCAATTCTCCCGACAGAATTGAAATCGCCGACTTTTGCAATTCCTGTGAGCAGCAGAGAAAAAACCAAAGGCGCAATGATCATCTTTATCAATCGAAGAAAGATGTCACTTAGAATATGCATGTTGTCGGCAAATGGAGTAATGTTGGCCGGATCAGGCCAGGTTTCACGGTACCACGCACCGAGAATGATACCTAGAATTAATCCTATTACTATTTGCGTTGTTAGATTTATTTTCTTCATACTTATTGTTTCAGATAAATGTCCTTAAAGGTAATTTCCATCATGCGTTCAGGAGCTGCAAGTTCTTTAAAGCCGAATTGTTTGTATAATCCATGTGCATCCGCTGTTCCAAGCAGAAATTTACGCAATCCCTGCAATTCCGGATAAGCCAATACATATTTCATGAGCAATTTCGAATAACCTTTGCCTTTGTGCTCTTCGACGATAAAGACATCGGCAAGATAGGCGAAAGTTGCTTTGTCAGTTATAACTCTGCAAAATCCTATTTGTTTGCCGTCAATATAAACACCAAAGCTGATCGAATTTTCGATTGAACGTTTTATAGTTTCAATTGGAATTCCTTTTGCCCAATAGGAATTTTTCAATACGTTGTGTATGATGTCGAGTTGGAGAAGTGATTTGTTGGTGCTTATTTGAATTTCGTGACTCATAAAAGAGAAATATAAATAAGTTGTAATGATAATGAAAATATGTAAAATGTAACGACAAACATCGTCGGCAAAAAATGCTCTTTTTCAGAGCATTTTTTGCCGACGATACTAAAAAATGGGAATCCGTCATTCAGGAGGAAACTTTTAGGTTATGAAGAGAGAACATGTGTTAGAAGGGTTTATTAATTAGACTTACTATGAATTAATAGCTCCGATTCAATTTACTTCTTTGTAACCCAAAAGATTCCTTCTGAATGACAATGCTGTGTCTAGGGAATCATCATATCTATTAATCTGAAAAGAATATTTGCTGATTGAAATATAGCTTTGATTCCGATACTTTGCTTTATTACCTAAAAGTTTCCTCCTGAATGACATAGGTTCCGTGTTAAAATCATCAAAAAAAATGCTCTGAAAAAGAGCATTTTTTTTGATGTATAAAGGGTAGATACATGTTAGGTGCTTCATTGCCTAAAAGTTTCCTCCTGAATGACACAATTCCAATTTTACAAATCATCTCAAATAAAATGCTCTGAAAGAGAGCATTTTATTTGAGATGAAAACCTGTGATTTAACATAGTTCCTTTATTACCTAAAAGTTTCCTCCTGAATGACACAATTTCAATTTTACAAATCATCAATCAAAAAAATGCTCTGAAAAAGAGCATTTTTTTGATTGATGAAAAATGCGGACATCATTAATGTTCCTTATTTTATTGGATGCAAAAGTGATTTGTGAATTGGAAATTTGCAAAATGTATTTCACTTATATAACCACTAATCCCGGCAAAAATGCTCTGTATGTTGGCATGACTAACAATTTGAAACGACGCATTTGGGAACATGAAGCAAATCGAGGGAAGCCTGAAACATTTGCAGGAAGATACTATTGTTACAAGCTCGTGTATTTTGAAACCTTTAAAACTCCCATGGAAGCAATTGTTCGAGAAGATGAGATCAAAGATATGAGTAGGGAAGAGAAGATTAAATTAATTAAATCTAAAAATCCCGGAATGAATTTTTTAATACCTTAAAAAAGTCGCATCTTTCTACCATGAAATGGCCGGAAGAATTTTTAATTCGAATGCAGCATTACTTCGGCGACGATTATGAAACTTTTTTGAACGGTCTTTCAACAGAAACACCTGTAAGTATCCGGATGAATAACAGAAAGCAAATTCCTGTAAAGGAAAATAGCTCTCCTATTCCTTGGAGTAAAGAAGGCTACTATCTTGATAAACGACCATCATTCACTATAGATCCTTTATTTCATGCCGGTTGCTATTATGTCCAGGAAGCAGGTTCGCAATTTCTGGAGCAATTGTTTCAACTTGCAATTAAAGATATTCCGGATCCTGTTGTGCTCGATCTATGTGCGGCACCTGGTGGAAAGTCTACACATTTGCTTTCAATTATGAATGGGAATGGACTTCTTGTCAGCAATGAGGTCATTCCTTCGAGAAACAAAGTGCTTCAGCAGAATATAGCCAAATGGGGTTTTGCAAATACGATCGTAACTCAGAATGATTCTAAGGACTTTAATAAAGCAGGAGAGTTGTTTGATGTTATTGTTGTTGATGCTCCTTGTAGCGGCGAAGGACTTTTTCGGCGTGATCCTGAAGCTTCGAATGAATGGAGTGTAGCGGCAGTAGGAAATTGTTCTGTGCGACAAAATGAGATTCTCGATAACGTTCATAAGGCATTAAGACCGGGTGGATACCTTATATATAGTACATGCACTTTTGAATCGGTTGAGAATGAAGATCAGATCAACAACCTCGTTGCGAACTTGGGTTATGAACTTTGCAATAATGTTAATGCTGAAAATGGCGTGAAAAAATCTAATGCCGGTTATCATTTCTATCCTCATACAACAAAAAGTGAAGGTTTTTTTATTTCTATGCTTAAGAAACCGGATGAAAGTCATCACATAAGGATCAAAGAAGAGAAACCGAAAAATTCTGATCGGCAGTCGACAAATGTACTGTCAGAATATTTTCTTAATCCGGAGGAATTGGTATCTATTGTAAAAGATGATCGCTTGTATGCATTTCCTAAAAAGCATTATTCAATTTTCAATTATTTAATGAAAAAACTTTTTATTCGTCAGACAGGCATATTTGTTGGGAATCAAAAAGAGAAAAATTTTATTCCTTCTGAAGAGCTTGCGCTTGCTATAGATCTAAGAAAAGTTATTGCATCAGTTGATGTCGATCTCGAAACGGCATTGAATTATCTTCGATGTGAAAATATTTCGCTTCCGGGTGTAGCTACCGGCTGGACAATAATAAAGTATCAAAATTTCCCCCTGGGTTGGGTAAAAGTTCTTGACAGACGAGTGAATAATTATTTTCCTAAAGAGTGGAGGATTTTGAAGAAATAGTATCCAACGTTCATCTCATTTAAATTATTAATTAGGTCAAAGGTCATAGGTCAAAGGTTAGGCTTATTCTAAGTTGCATTTATTAAATCAAAGTACCCATACTTCCGAAGAGTTTGACCTTTGACCTTTGACCTTTGACCTCTGCCCTTACTCCTTTCAGACCTGACCATCAAATCCACCCATTAAGCTTGTAGTAAGCCAAAGCAACAAACTCTCTCATGCAAGTAATTTCAAGTTTCAAATAGTTCCAGAAATTATAGCGCAGTCCCATATTCTCTGAAACATCAGGTGTAAATTTTCTTCCTCCCAATTTTTTGTGACTGTATTTTAGACTCACAAACATTGCATTTTCATAGGAAGAATTTCCGCCAATTTTTGTGTAATCAAGTTTTTTGAAAACACGCATAGTTCTATACATGTTTTCAGGGGAAGTGACGATTGCAACACCTGTGTTTTCAAATCCGGGTCTGAACTTTTGTAATTCCATAGCTTGTTCGCGCGTATTAGTTCCCTTTAGCATCATCGAGATTCTTGACGAATCGACGCCGGCATTAATCAAATACCTTCTCATACTCTTTGCTACTCCCGAATCGACAGGATGGGCAAGAACTATATCGGAGTATTTGTAAAATTTTGAAAGTTCAACAACATAGTAGAGTCGGATCAGATTTGATTCCGAAGGCATACCACTTCCGCCAAGCATTACTATTGAATTTGGGTAAAAGCGATAGTGTGAATATTTGTCACCCAGCCAATGGTGAACATCATACGGAATTCTGGTAAAGGCAACAATTGACATTAATATGAAAATAATTCCAAGCGAAAATACTAGATTTTTAAAGCAGGTGGCAATGCGCTTTAGAGCTTCTTTCATCAATTAATTGAGGTTGTGTACATGAATTCCATGTCGCAATGTTACAAAATTGGATTTAAATAGTCACTGCTTCGTTTCTCACCGTCTTATTGTGGAAAGCTCCTGAAAAAAGGAAGTTTTCATTCGTCATTTTTATTAAATTTGCCACAATTCACAATTCTATTATGTCTGAAATCCCAAAAACCTACGACCCCTCGCAAACCGAAGATAAATGGTATGCTTACTGGATGAAAAACGGCTTTTTCAGGAGCGTTCCTGATGAGCGTGAGCCATATACCATTGTCATTCCGCCACCCAATGTGACCGGAGTTTTGCACATGGGCCATATGCTCAACAATACCATTCAGGATGTACTTATCCGCCGTGCCCGTATGCTCGGAAAGAATGCTTGCTGGGTGCCGGGAACGGACCATGCTTCCATTGCTACAGAGGCAAAAGTGGTTGCTATGCTAAAAGAAAAAGGCATCAATAAAAAGGACCTCTCTCGGGAAGACTTTTTGAAATATGCCTGGGAATGGAAAGAAAAATACGGTGGGATCATCCTTGACCAATTGAAAAAATTGGGTGCCTCTTGCGATTGGGAACGTACACGTTTCACAATGGAAGATGATTTGAGTGATGCTGTTATTGAAGTGTTCATTGATCTTTATAATAAAGGACAGATCTATCGTGGAGTACGTATGGTGAATTGGGATCCTCTGGGAAAGACTGCACTAAGCGATGAGGAAGTAATCCACAAAGAAGTAAATTCACGTTTGGTTTATGTTCGGTACGTTGTTGTTGATTCAACACTTGCTGCAACATTAAAATCAAATTCATCGGAATGGAATCTTTCAGAAAATTCTTGGGAGGTTAAAGTAGCCGGAAAATCTTTTTCAGGGAATGAATTCATAACAATTGCAACTGTTCGTCCTGAAACGATCCTTGGTGATACCGGCGTATGTGTTCATCCTGATGATCCTCGTTATGCATCGATGAAAGGAAAGTTTGCCGTTATTCCAATGGTGAATCGTCCTGTACCAATCGTTTTTGATACATACATTGAAATGGAATTCGGAACAGGTGCATTAAAAGTTACACCTGCTCACGATATCAATGACTATAATCTCGGTGTGAAATTTAATCTGGAAGTTATTGATACGATCAACGATGATGGTTCAATGAGTCCGGCTGCACAATTTTATATTGGAGAAGACCGCTTTACAGTTCGTAAGAAAATAGTAAAAGATCTTGAAGCTTCCGGTCATGTAACGAAGGTTGAAGATTACAAAAATAAAGTAGGTTATTCAGAACGTACTGATGCAGTCATCGAACCAAAATTGTCGATGCAGTGGTTCCTGAAAATGGATACTATTAGTAAACCTGCTCTTGATAATGTATTGAATGGAAATGTTAAACTAATTCCTGACAAATTCATCAATACCTACAAACACTGGATGGAAAATGTACACGACTGGTGTATCTCTCGTCAGTTGTGGTGGGGCCAACGGATACCTGCATGGTATGATCCGAAAGGACGTACTGTAGTGACACGTACTTCATCAGAGGCTATTGCTCTTTTCAAAAAGCAATTCAGTGATTTTGAATTTAGCGAAAAGGATCTTCGTCAGGATGAAGATGTATTGGATACATGGTTCTCTTCATGGCTTTGGCCAATAAGTGTGTTCGATGGTTTCAAAGACAAAGGAAATAAGGACATCAAGTATTATTATCCGACGAACGATCTTGTAACCGCTCCCGAAATCCTTTTCTTTTGGGTGGCACGTATGATCATTGCCGGCTATGAATGGATGGGCGAAAAGCCATTCTCAAATGTGTACTTAACAGGTATCGTTCGTGATAAACAAGGACGGAAAATGTCGAAGTCGCTTGGGAATTCTCCTGACCCATTGGATCTTATCAAAAAATATTCTGCTGATGGTGTGCGTGTAGGAATGTTACTTGCATCTCCTGCCGGAAATGATCTTCTGTTCGATGAAGGACTATGTGAGCAAGGAAGAAATTTTGCGAATAAGATCTGGAATGCATTCAGACTTGTTAAAGGCTGGAATGTTGGTGATGTAAAACAATCTAATGCAGATAAGATCTCAATAGAATGGTTCAATTCAAGAATGGCAGAACAAGTTGAGATCATCAACGATCATTATTCTAAACTGAGAATGAGTGATGCATTAATGTCATCATACAAATTGATCTGGGATGATTTCTGTTCTTGGTATCTGGAAATGATCAAGCCCGATTTTGTTGATGGGCAACCAATGCCTGTTTCAAAAGAAACAATGGATGCTACAATTTCAATTTTCGAAAATCTGTTGAAAGTAATTCATCCTTGGATGCCATTTATCTCAGAAGAATTATGGCATTTACTAAAGGATCGTAAAGACAAAGATTGTCTGATTGTAGCACAATGGCCTGTATTCAAATCAAAAGATCAGACATTGTTGAATGATTTCACTTTTGCATCTGAGTTAATTACTCAAGTAAGAAATACACGTAAACAAAAGAATCTTTCTCCGAAGGAAAAAGTGTCTCTCTTTGCGAAAGATAAATCGTCCCTTAATAGTAAATTCAACGATGTGATCGTTCGACTTGCAAATCTTGATAAGTATGATTCTTCGTCAGCCAAGATCGACAATGCTTCTTCATTCTTAATTGGTAATCAGGAATTCTATATCCCGTTCTCTGCAGGAATCAATATAGCTGAAGAGAAAGAACGACTGATGAAAGAACTTGATTACAACAAAGGCTTCCTTAAATCAGTTCAAGCCAAACTCGCAAACGAACGTTTCGTTTCGAATGCAAAACCTGAAATTCTTGAGAATGAAAAGAAGAAACAGGCAGATGCTGAGGCGAAGATTCGGTCGATTGAGGAGATGCTTGGGAGTCTGAAATAGTTTGTTTCAGGTTTTAGGTTTGCAGGTTGCAACTTGCAAACCTAAAACCTGAAACCTGTAATTTTTTTACCAATTTGAAAAAAGCCCTCCGATACACCCTCTACATTCTCCTGGTTGGATTTTCCTGCCTGGTGATCTGGGCGGTTTTGAATTGGACTCTTGTTGCTTATGGTTGGGGCCAATTGAAAGGACAAATGCATATCATTCGCAATGTTCGACCACTAGAGGAAGTATTACTCGATAATGATTTTCCTGATTCCTCAAAGCAAAATTCGTTTCATAGATGTCATTGCAAAGTATGCATCTGATTCGCTCGGATTAAAACGGTCTGAAAATTATACAACTCTTTACGATCAGAAGAACAAACCGATACTTTGGGTTATCACTGCATCGGAACGTTACAAATTGAATGCTTATCAATGGAAATTTCCGGTTTTGGGAAGTGTTTCTTATAAAGGGTTCTTCGACTACAAAAAGGGCGCTTACGAAGATTCATTGTTAAAATTAGAAGGATATGACACAGATTATGGCGAAGTTAGTGCATGGAGTACTTTGGGTTGGTTCAAAGATCCAATCTTGTCAAGCATGCTTAAACGTAGCGACGGACAATTAGCAGAACTCATCATTCATGAAATGACACATGCAACTGTTTATCTGAAAAGCAATGTTGACCTGAATGAGAATCTTGCCAGCATGATAGGCGAGGAGGGAGCAATTCGATTTTTGAATTCTCATTTTGGAAAAGAATCTGAGCAAGTAAGAGATTATGTATATCGTAAAGAAGATTACGATCTTTTTGCAAAACAAATGTTGCTAGCACACGATAAATTGGATTCGCTTTATAAAACGTTCGAAGGTTTAGCTGAAGAAAAAAAAGCTTCACTCAAATCTGAAATGATAGCGGAAATTGTTTTGTCATTGGATACTGTTTCATTTCACAACAAGAACCGTTACTCAACACTTTTCGAAGAGCGTAAACCTAACAATGCATACTTTATGAATTTTGTGAGATATGATTCGCAAAAAGAGGAAATGCGAATAGAACTGAATAAAAAATTTAGTGGAAATATTCACCAGTATTTGGAATCAGTAAAGAACAAATAATTCTTATATTAATTCTGCGGTTTTTCTGCGTATTCTGCGCAATTCTGCGGGAAATATTCACCTTGAAATTTTTCCCGCAGAATTGCGCAGAATACGCAGAAAAACCGCAGAGTATTACATGTTTCTTCGGTATTGCCCACCAACCTCAAACAGCGCTCCAGTAATCTGTCCAAGAGAAAGATACTTCGCCGCCTCCATCAAATCCTCAAACAGATTTTTATTTTGCACAGCAGATAACTGAAGTTTGTGAAGCAGTTCATCTTTTTTGTCAGCATGAAGAGTGTGAAGTTCTTTCAGCATGTTGATCTGATATTCTTTTTCTTCTGAAGTTGCACGAATAACTTCACGAGGTACCACTGTTGGAGAACCCTTGCTTGACAAAAATGTATTTACGCCTATGATTGGAAATTCACCATTGTGTTTCAATGTTTCATAATACAAACTTTCTTCCTGGATCTTTCCGCGTTGGTACATCGTTTCCATTGCACCTAGTACGCCGCCACGTTCTGTGATGCGATCAAATTCGAGCATTACTGCTTCTTCAACCAGATCGGTCAATTCTTCAATGATGAAAGATCCTTGTGTCGGATTTTCATTTTTCGCCAATCCTAATTCACGATTGATGATCAATTGAATTGCCATCGCTCTACGAACGCTTTCTTCTGTTGGTGTTGTAATGGCTTCGTCGTATGCATTGGTGTGAAGTGAATTGCAATTATCGTAGATAGCATAAAGTGCTTGCAATGTCGTGCGGATATCATTGAAGTCAATTTCCTGTGCATGTAATGATCGACCTGAAGTCTGAATGTGATACTTCAACATCTGAGAACGCTCATCAGCATTATATTTCAACTTCATCGCTTTCGCCCAGATCTTTCTTGCGACACGACCAATCACTGCATACTCAGGATCGATACCATTGCTGAAGAAGAAACTTAAATTCGGTGCAAATTTGTTAATGTCCATTCCGCGTGACAAATAGTATTCCACATATGTAAAACCATTTGAAAGCGTCAATGCTAACTGTGTTATTGGATTAGCTCCTGCTTCTGCGATGTGATATCCGGAGATGGAAACAGAGTAAAAATTCCGTACTTTTTTGTCGATGAAATATTGTTGAACATCTCCCATTAGGCGAAGAGAAAATTCTGTTGAGAAGATACATGTATTCTGTGCTTGATCTTCTTTTAAGATATCTGCCTGTACTGTTCCACGAACAACTTGAAGTGTATGGGTTTTTATTTTCTGATAAACATCAGCGGGAAGAACCTGATCACCGGTTACACCCAGTAGCATCAATCCAAGTCCTGTATTTCCTTCAGGAAGCGGACCTTGATAAACAGGTTGCTTTGTTCCTTTTACTTTGAAGATCTCTTCAATTTTAGCTTTCACAGTGTCTGTCAAGCCATGTTCTGTGATGTATTTCTCACACTGCTGATCGATAGCAGCATTCATGAAATATCCTGTGATGATGGAGGCAGGACCATTGATCGTCATCGAAACAGATGTTTTTGTATCGGCCAAATCAAATCCGCTGTACAATTTTTTTGCATCATCCAGACAACAAATAGAAACACCGCTGTTACCGATTTTGCCGTAAATATCTGGTCTGTAATCAGGATCTTGTCCGTAGAGTGTAACTGAATCGAAGGCTGTCGACAAACGTTTTGCCGGCATTCCTTTACTTACATAATGAAAGCGACGATTGGTGCGTTCCGGTCCGCCTTCACCCGCAAACATTCGTGTCGGATCTTCTTCCGAACGTTTGAATGGATAAACTCCGGCCGTGTATGGAAATTCTCCCGGAAAATTCTCCTGTAAATTCCATTTCAATATTTCTCCCCATGCTTCAAATTTCGGAGTTGAAACTTTTGGAATGTGAGTGTGAGAAAGGGATTCTGTATATGTTTTTACCTTGATATCTTTGTCGCGAACCTGATAAACATAGAATTCATCCTTATAACGCTGAACTTTTCCAGGCCAGTCTTCGATGATCTTTCTGTTCTTGCCATCAAGATCTAATGCCACTTGAAGATAAAATTCTTCAAGCTGTTTGATCATTCTGTCTTTGTCTTCGAACTTTGATTCTTTCAAAGCATCTATCGACTTTCTTATTCCAAATAATTTTTGTGCAACAGATCCTTGATCAATTGTCCATTGAGCATATTTACGAACAGTCTCGGAAATTTCGCTTAGATATCTTGTACGAGCAGGAGGGATGATGTAAATTTTTTCCGACATCTCGCCCGTGATCTCGAAATGCGATTGCAGATCGATCTTCACTTTCTCATTTAGTCTGTCAATGATAGAGCGATAAAGGCGATTCATGCCCGGATCATTGAATTGGGAAGCAATTGTTCCGAAAACAGGAAGATCTTCATCAGGTGTTTCCCAAAGTTGATGATTGCGTTTGAATTGTTTCTTTACATCACGCAAAGCATCCAATGCACCACGTTTGTCAAATTTATTTAATGCGATCACGTCAGCAAAATCCAACATGTCGATTTTTTCTAATTGTGTAGCTGCACCGTATTCCGGTGTCATTACATACAGAGCAAGATCGGAATGATCCATGATTTCCGTATCGCTTTGTCCAATACCTGAAGTTTCAAGTATGATCAAATCATAAGCCGCTGCTTTCAATACATCAACTGCATCTTTCACATATTTCGAAAGTGCTAGGTTCGATTGACGGGTTGCAAGTGAACGCATGTATACTCGCGGATTCGAAATAGAATTCATGCGAATTCTATCGCCTAAAAGCGCTCCACCTGTTTTTCGTTTTGACGGATCGACAGAAACGATTGCAATGTTTTTATCTTTGAAGTCAATTAAAAACGTCGAACCAATTCATCGACGAGTGACGATTTACCTGCACCACCTGTACCGGTGATTCCTAAAACAGGAACAGTAGCAATGGATTTAGTTTCTGTTATTTTGTGGATCTTTTTACGGATCTCCGCAAATTCATTTTCATTATTCTCCGCACAAGAAATTAGTTTTGCAATTGCCTTCGGATTTTTCTTTGTCAGACTATCAACTTCTCCATTCATATTCATCCCTGTTGGGAAATCACATTGTTGGAGCATGTCGTTTATCATTCCTTGCAATCCCATTGAGCGCCCATCATCAGGAGAATAAATTCTAGCAATCCCATAGTCTTGTAATTCTTTGATCTCCTCAGGAAGAATTACACCACCACCACCACCGAAAATTTTAATATGTCCACAACCTTTTTCTTTCAAAAGGTCATGCATGTATTTGAAATATTCTACGTGTCCACCCTGATACGATGTCATTGCAATTGCCTGAACATCTTCCTGGATAGCACAATCTACTACGTCCAAAACACTTCTGTCGTGTCCAAGATGAATCACTTCCGCACCGCTCGCCTGAATGATTCGGCGCATGATATTGATTGCAGCATCATGTCCGTCGAACAATGAAGCAGCAGTAACAATTCGGATCTTATTTTTTGGGTGGTAGACTTCGATTTTATTCATAAGGCAGTGTATTCCTGTATTTCGGCAAAGATAGACTTTTTTGGGGTGGAAACTAAATTTGAAAGTGCTCCTAAAGACTTGTAATATAGCGTGATATGACATAAAAATTACAATCTCCGGTCAATAGCAATGTGATATTTTGTTACATTTGAAAACACTCTAATCCTAAAAGCCTATGAAAAAAACAGCTACTCTAGTAACACTCTTACTTTTATTTCAGATTTCTTTTGCTCAACAAAGTAGATTTTCAAAGACCTATTATGACAACATTACAAGTTTTACAGCGAATTGTATGGCAAGATCCTTTGATGGCGGATTGATCGTTTGTGGTCTTTATAATTACGAATCTGCTGTTATGAAAATTGATTCGCTTGGAGCTATGCAATGGGCAAATAAAATCGGTTTTGGTTCGAATGAATCATTCAATTCCGTCATCAGAACGACGGATTCCTGTTACGTTATGGCAGGGAAAATTCTTAATTCCGGTTCAGGGACACTTGACATCTATATTGCAAAAATTGATCAGGCAGGAAATCTTTTATGGTCGAAAACAATTTATCAGACAGATCACCAGGAAGCATTGTCAATTCAGCAAACGTTTGATGGTGGCTTCATTATTACCGGTTATTCAAGTTATCTCACAGCACCAAATTCAAAAATCGTAGTACTTAAACTAGATTTATATGGAGCAGTTGAATGGAATAATCTATATCAAGGTGGCAATAATTCTAACTACGGTGCATCAGTCAAACAAACTCCTGATAGCGGTTATGCATTCGTTGGGTATGTAGAAAATTATCCACCCTACGATGGCAATGGATTTCTGTGCAAGCTTTCTCAAACCGGAACAGTTGAATGGGCGAATAAATATAATATGACTATTCCAACTCAAGCTATGGGAAATGATCTTGTTGTAACGGATGATGGTATTTATTCTTATTACTCTACACCAGGTGAGTTTATTTTAGTAAAGACAGACTTTAATGGAATAGATAATTGGAGAGAAACAATAGGCGGATTGTCGTTTGGCAGTCTATGTATAAATTGCCCTAGCCCAAAAATGAAACTACTCCCGGATGGAAATTTGATTTTTGCTACCGGTACTTTGACTTTTGCTCAACCATCTGAAGTTTTTAACATTGATTCAATGGGGAATTACAATTGGTCGCAATATTTATATAATAGTGTACATGATGTTGAACAAGCAGATGATCACGGATTTTTCTTTTTAGGAAATGGCCCATTGATAGGAGTAAGGGCAACTTCAATTCTCAATCCACACGTTGGTATTATTAAATCTGATTCTTTAGGTAATGCAGATTTGTGTACTACGCCAAATGGTGCAATTGGAGTTAATTTCGGAAATACAACTCAAGGTGCTTTAGTTTTGACTACGACATCCTATGTTGGAAATTCATTATTGATCTCGCCAAATGTTACTCCATTTGTACTCAGTGAACAAGTTAGTTGCGTCGACTTCTCCGGTGGAATCGATGAAGGATCTGCTAATTCAATAAAATTATTTCCGAATCCGTCAAGTTCTTCGCTGAATGTTCAGTTACAAGGTATGTCGGGAAATGTTGATTTGAAAATTGTTGATGTTTTAGGACAGATTGTATTCGTAAACAAATATAATTTATCAACTGGAAACGAAATAAAAATCGACCATGCGTTTGCCAAAGGTGTTTATTCAGTCATGGTGAATTCTGACGATAAAAAAATCCTAAGTAAATTTATTGTTCAATAAGAAATTTACTTTTATTTGTCTGTGTCGAAACGCTTATGAAGGCTACAATTTCTATCATCATATTTCTTTTGTTCTATTTTATTTCAGTTTCCCAACAATCAAAATTTTCGAAGGTATACTTCGATAATAATTTTGAGGTCAAATCAAATGGGATGGCAAAATCGAATGATGGTGGATTGATAGTTTGTGGTGAATATGATAGCAATGCATCTGTATTTAAAATCGATTCACTTGGAATTGTTCAATGGGCATATCAAATTGGTTCTTCTCAAATAGGGAAATTTAGCTCAATAATAAGAACAAATGATTCGTGTTATGTGTTAATCGGAAATATTACAACCTCTTCCTCGAATAAACTTGATTTTTATATTGTAAAGATTGATCCAAACGGAAATGTGATCTGGGCAAAACTATTTATAGAACTGCTGATCAAATGGCAATATCACTTCAGGAAACTTTCGATGGTGGTTTTATTGTGACGGGTAGTGAAACTTTATCGATCGCTCAAAATCCAAAATATTATTAATAAAGCTCAATACAATTGGTGATGTTGATTGGTATGAATGCTTGAATGGAGGTAATTTTGAGGATTATGGTATCTCGGTAAAACAAACTCCCGATAGTGGTTTTGCTCTAATTGGAGTTACTATGCATAATGCAGTGTTTCAAGGATATGGACTTTTGTGTAAGCTGAGTCAATCTGGGACTGTTCAATGGTCAAATAAATATCATGAGAATCTATTTACATCTATTGGTTATGATCTTGTAGTTGCGAATGATGGTATTTATTCAAATTACGATTCATTCAATGGACGTTTTCTTGTGAAGACCGGCTACAATGGAATTGATATTTGGAGAAAAGCTGTAGCTGCAAATAATCCACGTTTTATTTGTCCGATTTGTATTGGTGAGAAACTTAAATTGTTATCTGATGGAAATCTTTTATTGACTTCGGGAGTTAATTATTTTCCTTATTCTTCATTGCTTATCAAACTTGACACTGCTGGAAATTACATTTGGTCAAAGTCAATATTGAATAGTGTTCATGGTGTTGATGAAGCAGATGATGGTGGTTTCTTCTTATTAGGAAATGGTCCTTTTGATTGGGATACCAATAATAGTTCAAAACCATTTACAGGAATCATTAAATCCGATCCTTTTGGTAATGCTGATATTTGCACTTCACCGGAGTCAACTGTTGTAATAAGTAATGGAAATATAACTCAAGATACATTAATGGTAACCGCGACTTCATTTGTTGCAAATTCTACGTTAATTTTTCCGGTTATAACGACATTTAGTTTGCATGAACGAACTAGTTGCATTGATGCTTCAGGAGAAATTGTTGAAAATGTTCCTTATACTATTAATTTATATCCGGTTCCAAATGAGTCAACTCTTAATATTAAATTAACAGGATGGACTTACATCATAGAATTACAAATCGTTGATGTGATTGGACAAATAGTTTTTAAAAAGGAATATAATATGTCGACTCAAAATGAAATAAAAATTGATCATGATTTTGCAAGTGGAGTTTACTCAGCGATCATTTATTCAAATAGAGAACCGATGACAAGTAAATTTGTTGTACGCTAATCAACAGCAAAAGAAATATTCATTCGGAAAAGCTAGTTTAGAGATTCTTTTGTTTCGCCAAAATTTTATCCCGACACTTAATTATTTTCCGCATCACAGCCTTCATCCCCGGCGATGCGACCTCTGAATGTGCTTGCAGGCAACTGATCAATTCCTGATACAACTCCGGATATTTTCTGCATATCTTTTCTATTGCATACGCTGCATAAGCACGATTGGCAATGGGTGAATCATTGGAGTTGAGAATCAGAAAGCAATTATCAATTAGAAGTGATTCCAATGATGTAGGAATTTTCACGAACGTCAAAAGCTTTGCCAGATTTCGTTGAATAGCCGGATGAGCTTTTACCGGTAAAAATTTTAAAATCTTTTTTAGATGTGATTTTGCAAGTTCAGGATGTGCTTCAACGCAATACCCAACCGGCCATGAAGCACGTTGTGATAAACGTTCCTCATTTCCTAATGTAATTTTTATTAGTTCATCGAAACGGTTCTGATCGTTACCGATGTACTTAACAATCTTTCTCATCTGATTGGCTGAGTGTTTGGCATCGATCAGATCTCTAAGATAAGACATGGTTTTACTGCCTGATAAGTTTCTTAGTGCGGTGTACTCCGCCTGAATTTAATTGCAGAATATAATTTCCAGATGCAAGATCAGCAATATTAATTTGTTGAGTGATCAATCCTTGAGCATTAGATGATTTGATCGTCTTGCAAATTTTTCCGGTAATATCAATTATTTGCAAAGTATAATCTGCTGCTGTAGGAATGAAATATTGAATCGTAACATTTTCGTGAACAGGATTAGGAACCGGATCGTACAACTGACATGTAGTAATCGCCGAATTCGATATTGGTTGATTTATTCCTGTTACTATTGCTGAATCAATAATGATATTTTCATCGCCAGGGAAATAAAATGTGTAAGAAAAATAGATCAACATCATTTCATCTGTTGTGCCTTCACCTAAAAATACCCATGCAGGTGGGTCATTCGGATTTTCAGGATTTGCAGTTGTGTTATCATAGAATGCAGACGAGTAGATCGTTGTTCCTGCAGGAAGTTTGATGACTCTTGGAAAAGAATATAATCCCTGCCAGTGAAAATCCCATTCCGGAATATCTATGAATGGAATTGTATCTGATGTTGGCGTTACACCATATGATATAACACTTCTTCCCAACAAGTGCATATGCGGGCCGACTCCTAGTGCTGAGATGTCATAAGGAAGTTGATAATGTGCGGTAAAGGTTCTTGTTTGGTTTGGCGGTAAAATCAATGGGCCATTGTCGAGCTGTAAGTGATTAAGTGGAGCTTCGATTGCAATTTCACGATTGAAAGTTGAACTTAGAATCATGTTTATTTTTGTAGCATCTGTTTGTCCACTGATACCGCCAGGATAATGAATTTGTAAAATGATATTCGAATTTGGCAGAAGTTTTATCCCCATTCCTGTCGGTGTGAAATAAGCACTTTGTCCCGGCACCCAAATTCCAATCAACTTTGAAGTATTAGAGCCTGTTCCTCCAAAATTTGTATAACCCGGATCCGGATCCGCTTTATCCAATTGAACCGGAATTGCAGATGTGTCTGCATAAATCAATATGTGATGAACGATCGCTCTGTTTCCAGGGATGGCTTCAAGTCCTGTGATGTATTGATTTGTTACTTGTCCTGATGGAATTACAAAACAGCGATACAGATCATCAGTTGTATTGACAGTATAATTTGGTGCTTGAATAACTAAGTCTGGCGAAGCGATCTCATCACTTCCATTAAAAATGGGAGGTGCAGGTTCAGTTGTAGAATCGCCCCTTTGTGTACCGCCATCGACCCAATCCGCAATGTCTGCAATTTCTTGTGCAGTTAACACACGTTCGTGCGCTAGACGATTGTATGCAGGATCCGGAGGCCAGGGTGGCATAGATTGGTTTTGTACTGCATCCTTTATATCAGAGGCATTGTCAACAGCATCAGAATAGCTCATCAATGAGAAAGGAGCGATTCCGTTCAGATTATGACAGCTGCTGCATTTTGAATAAATGATATTGGCAGTTCTTGACGACCAATCTGTTTGCCCGAATGATAAAACGGAACAAAAAAGTGCTGTTATTGCAAGTAGACATTTTTTCATAGGGTAAAGTTAGAAAATATTTTGCAGAAAAGTCTTAATTTCTATCTTGCAACCATAAACCTAACCCAATGAGAAAATACCTTATTTTACAACTCCTTTTATTGTTTTTAATTTCTACTTCAGCCCAAATTAACATTGGTACTCCCGGAGCCATAAAACCGGCAAACTTCAAAAAGAAGGATATGGAGCTTTATCAATCGCTTAAAACATATTTTGTGATCAGAGAAATGGATAAAGATAATCAGGCGGAAATTGAAAAAATTCTTCAACAGGTCTGGAAATTCAATAAATATGAGATCATCGATTTCGACCGATATAAAGCAATGTCGGATGATGGCAATGCACTTTTCTTCGGATTGCGGAATTATAATACCAGTTCTGAATATACATCTAATTCTGATCTTGCGGGAAAGTTTGCTCAATCGTCTGAATTGAAGATCCAATTGTGGAGAAATTTGCCCAAAGAAAAACCTCAACTGCTAAATGAAGACGTACTTGCATACATAGAACTTGGTACTCATTGGAGGTTGTCTTCTGAACTGACGAAGAGAATCAGCATAGATGCTTTTGAATATATTTGTAAAACAGATACTGTTGTTAAAGAGTGGAGTTGGGGATTTCTAAAAAATTACCTACAGGAAATTAACCGTCACCTGATAGCAAATGAACCACGTTGGCGATTTGAAAGTGATGTCGATAAAGAAAATATATCAAAATTGAATACACAGGCATTGTGGGTTTCTTCGGACATTAAAAATAGTTATGATTCAAGAGCAAAAGAGGATCCGTTCGAAAAATATGCAGGTAAAAAAATTGAAATGATAAGTCCGTCAGATTTATCTGCTAAAATTCTTGACTCAGCAATTCCTTTCTACTATATGAAAGTCTATATGGGTGGCACAGATAAGGTTATTACCATCATCAACAGTGCTACAGGAGAATTTCTATATAGCGATTATAGTGGGATGGCTTATTTCTTCAAGGATAAGGATGTGAAGGAGCTAAACGGAAACATTAAGTAACTAATAACGAATAGTGAATAACGAAAGGCTATCGTAGGAACCATGTAACCTATGGTAGCCTTTCGTTATTCAATATACGTTCTAAAAGAGTTCTGCTATCATACACCTTGCTCCGCCTCCGCCAATCGATTCAATTTCTGATAAGTCGGACGAAACAATTCGGCATGACTTTTCTATCGTTTGGATTTGATCTGTGGTGAAAGTGTTTCTCGCTTGTTCTGACATGATCAGTAAATGTTCACCTTTGTTGTTTAGCAATTCAATACAATTCCCGCAGAATTTATTTGTTTGGTTTAGTGAGATCGATATTATTTCGCGACCTGACCTTAAAATTGAATCCTGTAGTTTTTTTATGTCCTCAGAGAAAACAGATTCTTCACAAAGAATTGCAAATTTATCAGCCAATGTCATGATCACATTCGTATGATAAATTGGAAAACCTGTTTCATCATTTGCACGAAAAGTGATTGCAGTGTAACCTGAAATCTTCTCCCATTCTTTAAGAGCTTCGATGGAAGTTCTTTTCGAAAGACATGCATAAGCTATTTTCGAAGTATGGTCAATCACTAAACTCCCTGTCCCTTCAAGAAATTGGCCGGAGTTCTCCAAATATGATAAATCGTCTAAACTTGGGTAGTCTTGCATAAAACTGCCTATCAGATCGGCTCTTTTTTCCAAACGTCGATTTTCCGTCATCATCGGATATATCATAATCCGAGCATCCGGAAAAGTAGAAAACCAATTATTTGGAAATATTGCGTCCGGTGTAGTATTGTCTTTCGGAGAATAGGTCCTGACTATTACTCCGTTTTCCTCCAATACGCTTTTAAAACTCTTGAACTGAAACATTGCAAGACTTGATTTGTTATCTGTCTGGAATTTGTTGTCGACAGCTGTTTGGCTATTATACGCAAAGCCAATAGGTTCTATAAGTAAGATGCAATCAGTAAGAATCATGTTTGCAAGATCGTTTTTTTTAGGAGCTAATATGAAGAAATTTAAAATCAGGAAATTTCTTACAAGATATTTAATGATGAACCGTTTTAATAAGTGAGCATTTGTTGATTTACACAGGAAGACGTGTAAAAAACATGCTGAAACCTTACAAGTATACAATATGGCCGGAATAAATAAAGCATACCGATACTTTCATTCGTATTATGCATTAAATCCACACAGTATGAAAAATGAACCTGTAGGAAGCTACAATCACATGCAAGAAGACGAACAATCAATTGACAGCATTAATAGTGTTCAACCGGTTCCGGCTAGCCTTTATATGCTGCTTATTATTGATGCTATTTTAATTTCAGCATTGGCAGTATTAGCTGCACAAGTTATCTTCTAGTAAGTACCCACCATCCACACAAAGATTTTAACGACAATCAATTTTGATTGTCGTTTTTTTTTTATTTAATAATTGCCCTTTTTTAAGTTGTTTTGGCATTTTGCATCAAAGTTTAGATTGCTCAAAGCGCACTGCTTTTACTTAAATAAATCAGTGTATTTCGTAGAAAATCACCATATGTTTTCCTATTTTTGCTTCTCGTCTAACTAAACCCTAATTATGAAAAAAGGAATTTTACTCATGGCATTCCTATGTCTGTTTTCAATTCTAGCGAACGCTCAAATTACACTTACACAATTTAACAACTCCAATCTTTCAGCGCCGGTTGATATTAAAAATTGTGGCGATGATCGTTTGTTTATTGTTCAGCAAGCAGGTACTATTGTAATATTGGATACGCTGGGTCTCCAATTCCCACGTCCATTCATGGATATCACTACTCGTGTACAATATGGAGGAGAACAAGGTTTGTTAGGACTAGCCTTTGCACCTGACTATGCTACCTCAAGGTATTTTTATGTGAATTATACTGCAAAACCGAGTGGAGATACGCGCATTTCGCGATTCAGAACATTTGCTGCTAACCCTGATTCAGCTGATCCTAACAGTGAAGAAATTCTATTGACAATTTATCAGCCCTTTTCAAATCACAATGGTGGACATTTGGCATTTGGTCCGGATGGATATTTATACATTGGTACAGGCGATGGGGGTTCAGGTGGAGATCCGGGAAATCGTGCACAGAATACAGATTCACTTTTAGGAAAGTTTCTTCGAATTGCAGTAGATCCGGCAAATCCAACTTATTCTATCCCGGCAACAAATCCGTTTGCAGCTGATACAACTCTTGGAGCTCCTGAGGTTTGGGCTGTTGGTTTGCGTAATCCATGGAGATGGAGTTTTGATCAACTTACCGGCGACCTTTGGATCGGTGATGTTGGACAAAATGTTCAAGAAGAAGTAGATTTTATTCCTGCTGGTACAACAGACTATTTAAATCTCGGTTGGAATTGTTGGGAAGGAAATAACCAATATTCAAGTGGTGGAACGTGTGGACCATCTTCAAATTATTGGGGCCCGGTAAGAACATATAATCACCCAGCCGGTTGTTCTATTACCGGTGGTTACATTTATCGTGGTTCTAAATACAATGAACTTTACGGAAAATATTTCTATACTGATTATTGTGCTTCAAATATACATTATCTCGTTCCGAATGGTGCAGGAGGGTTTACGGATACTGATCTGGGAAATCTGGGTGCTTCTAGTGTAGTTGCGTTTGGTGTCGATAAAAACGGTGAATTGTATTGTGCAGCGGGATCTCGAGTTTATCGTTTCTCCTCTGCGGATTGTACACCTGTAGCAAGTATTACAAATGGTACTGATACTATCACAGATTGCGGTCGTGGTTATGTTAATCTTAGCTGTGCATTCAATGATAATTATTTCTATAACTGGTATGCAGACGGAGCGTTGTTTGCTTCTGACACTTCTGCTATTCAAGTTGCGGCGACAGGAAACTATGTTATTGAAGTAATTAATGGAGCATGTGTGAACAGAGACACTATTCATGTGGATCTTGTAACAGGACTCAATGTTACTTTTACAGGATTGGATACTTTGTATTGTGTTTATAATTCAACAGCATTTTTATTTCCAAATATACTTGGCGGAACATTCTCCGGACCCGGAATCAATCTGGCTAGTTTTAGTCCGGATGTTGCTGGACCCGGAACTCATACTATCATCTACACTTATATGGATGCTACCGGTTGTATGTATGCTGATTCGCAGATTGTTCGTGTTGATCTTTGTCTTGGAGTTCCTGAGAACAAATGGCTGAATACTGTTTCTGTATATCCAAATCCATCAAATGGTAATTTCAAACTGCAATTCTTCAGTAAATCTGATCGTCAGATAAACATGTCTATTTCGAATAGTATCGGACAAATTGTTTCATCAGAGCAGTTTGTGATAGGAGCTGGCGAGAGTAGTGTAAGTATAAATCAGTCCCTTGCAAAAGGAATTTACTTCCTTAAATTTGCAGAGGGTGATGATATTGCAGTGAAGAAGATCGTTATTCAATAATAAAATACATTTCAGTTTCAATGAAATTAAAAATAGCTTTTGCATGCTTGTGTAGTATGCTATCTGTTGCATCAATAAATGCGCAACAAAACTTTGATATACATATTCAACCATCATCAATAACAAGTGCTCCTGCAATTCATAGCGGAGCATTTGCTGTTCATGGGGGTAAATGGATCTTTCTTGGTGGAAGAATTGATGGATTACATATCATGCAAGCGAATCAGGCATTTGGTACATACGGAAGAAATGATTCTGTTTTTGTGGTGGACCCGATTGCTAATTCTCGTGTTGCTGCTTCTGTTGCGCAATTGCCATTCATTATGTACGAAGCACTGGGCTCATCGAATATGCAATCATTTCAAGATGGTAAATTCCTTTACATGGTTGGAGGTTATGGTAAGTCAGATTCAACCAGTGTTTATACAACCTTTCCATCGTTAATTTCAATTGATCTTGATTCCATTATTTCTAAAGTGACTTCAGGAAATACGATCAATTCATGTTTTCGTCAATTGCTTGATTCTAATTTTGCGGTTTCAGGTGGTGAACTGGAAAAAATTGACTCAACTTACTATCTGACTTTCGGTCACTATTTTGAAGGCGCTTATGCAGAAACTCCTCAGATCAGTCCGTTCATTCAGCGTTACACTCATCAGATTCGAAAATTCAACATCAATGATGACGGAGTGAATTTGTCCATTTCCAATTATACAACCTTGCAAGACACCGATGTTTACCATCGTCGTGATTATAATCTTGTACCGCAAATTTTCCCAAATGGAGAATTTGGAATGACAGCTTTTGGTGGCGTGTTTCAGAAAAATGCCAATCAGCCTTTTCTGAGTCCGATTGATATCACTTCAACAAATGTTCAACACCAGTCTTCATTCAACGAAAATCTGAATCAGTACACAACTTCAACATTGCCTGTTTATGATTCGTTGAATAATTTCATGCATACATTATTCTTTGGCGGAATGAGTTTGTATACTCTTGATACAACAAATCAAACCCTCATTCAAGATACACTGGTGCCATTTGTTCAATCGATCAGCAAAGTCACTCGTGATAATGTCGGCGGATTGACTGAATATCTGATGGCTGAATCAATGCCCGGATTTTTAGGGACTAACTCATTCTATATTCCTGATCCTGCAGTGCGTTATCTGCCGGGCGGAATTCTTGATTTGAATTCAATCTCAGGAAATGAAAGAGTAGGATTCATCGTCGGAGGAATTCAAAGCGATGGACCAAATATTGGAAATCTGGATCCTGCCGGAATGAGTCGTCCGAGTGCAATTGTGTATGAAGTGTTTGTCGATAAGACTAATTCAGCTGTAGCAGAGATTCAGGTGAACAACAACATCAACAACCTTATAGTTTATCCAAATCCGGTTTCGAAGATATTGAATATCGATTTTTCAGTGCCTGCTTCAACTGAATGTGAAGTGTCGCTTTATTCTCTTAAAGGAAAAATGGTGAAGTCAATCATGAATGATCATTTGCAAAAAGGCCTAAACATATTTCCTTTTCTGTCGAAGGAATGAAAAGCGGAATTTATTTGTGTAAGATCAGTACGCCGATTGCGAAGAAGGTTGTGAAAGTCATTGTAGAATAAAAATGTAAATCATAATTCTGCGGTTATTCTGCGTATTCTGCGGAATTCTGCGGGAAATAAATCTGTGTGAAATTCTCCCGCAGAATTGCGCAGAATACGCAGAATAACCGCAGAGAAAATTATTTCGGTGCTACTCGAGTTAAGTAAAGCGCTATAAACGCAAAAATCGTATTCGGTATCCACACAGCAATCAAAGGCGGAATTGATCCATTCACAGCAAACGTATTGCTGAATTGCTGGAATAGGATGTAAGTGAAACTCAAGAATATTCCAAAGCCAAGTTGTACTCCAATTCCACCTCTTACTTTTTTACTGGATAGTGAAACACCGATCAACATCAAAATAAATGTTGAGAATGGAACAGCGATACGCCTGTATTTTTCGATCAAATAGGTATTGATGTTTTCAGAACCCTGAGCAATTTCTTCCTGAATAAATTTTGTCAATGTCGGTGTATCCATTGCGTCGATAATGTTCAAGCGCCGTTTGAAATCGGTAGGCTTTATAGATAGAGTAGTGTCCAATGACTTTCCACTTCGGATTGACTCTTTGAAACCAACGATCGTTCGGATGTAATAATTTTCAATTCGCCATTTTGAATTGGTGCTGTCCCATACAATTCTGTCTGAATTCAGAAACCAATTCCGCTTTCCATCTTCAATTCTCTCCAATGAAAAACGATAACCTACATTTTCAGTGTTGTTGTAGCCTTCAAGATACATATATACTCCCGGACTGATTTGTCTGTGTAAATTTCTATCCTTAAATTCTACAGGATTCTTTATATACTGATTTTCAAAATTTAATTTGATCTTATTTGAATGCGGAATCACCCAGCCATTAAAGTAAAAGGATAATCCTGCTAAAAAAGTTGCAGCAAGAAAATAGGGGTAAAGCAATCTCCGGAAACTTATGCCGCTATTTAATATGGCAACGATCTCTGTGTTGGCTGCCATCTTTGCAGTAAAAAATATTACTGCAATAAATACAAAAAGCGGAGCAAACAGATTTGCGAAGTAAGGAATGAAATTAAAGTAGTAATCAAAAACAATAGCTTTCATCGGCGCCTTCCTTTCAATGAAATCATCCAGCTTTTCTGAAATGTCAAAGATCACAGCAATTATAATGATCAATGCCAACGAAAAGAAAAACGTTCCGAGGAATTTTTTGATGATGTATTTGTCTAGTATTTTCAATTCCGGTGAGTAGTTTTAATTTGAGGTCAAAGGTAAAGGGTCAAAGGTCAATCGTGCCTTCGAATTAAGCAACTTGACCTTTGATCCCGATAGCTATCGGGATTGACCCTTGACCTTTATCATTATGACTTCGATTTACAATTTGTTTCCCAAAACCTTCACCATCTCATTCTTCCAAGACAAGAAAGTTCCTTCAAGAATTTTTGTTCTTGCTTCAGTGACCAGCCAAAGATAGAAAGCCAGATTATGCAAAGTGCAAATTTGTGCTGCCAAAATTTCTTTGCTGATTACCAGATGGCGAACATATGCTTTTGAATAATAGGAGTCAACATAAGATGTTCCAAATTCATCAAGCGGCGAATTATCATCTTTCCATTTTTCATTCCGCATGTTCATCATACCGTGACGTGTGAATAATGTCCCGTTGCGGGCATTTCTTGTTGGCATCACACAATCAAACATGTCGATACCTAACGCTATGCTTTCCAGAATATTTATTGGTGTCCCAACGCCCATCAGATAACGCGGTTTGTCTTTTGGCAAAATTGCAGTGACTACTTCTGTCATTTCATACATCATTTCGGCAGGTTCGCCGACTGAGAGTCCGCCGATCGCATTTCCAGCTCGACCTTGAGCAGCAATAAATTCTGCCGACTGCATTCTCAGATCTTTGTAAACACTGCCCTGAACGATTGGGAAGAGCGTTTGTTCATGCCCGTATCTTGGTTGCATCTTGTCCACATGATCACAACATCTCTTCAACCATCGATGTGTCATCTCCATACTTTTTTTGCATAACGATGATCACATGGAAATGGAGTGCATTCATCAAAAGCCATGATTATATCGGCACCAATTGACCGTTGAATGTCCATTGCATATTCCGGCGTAAAAAAATGTTTCGAGCCATCGATATGACTGGAAAACGACACCCCTTCTTCCTTGATCTTCCGGCGGTCGGCTAGAGAATAGACCTGATACCCGCCACTATCTGTGAGAATCGGACGGTCCCAATTGATGAATTTATGCAAGCCACCTGCATTTTCAAGTACCGTTAATCCCGGACGAAGATAGAGATGATATGTGTTCCCTAAAATGATCTGAGCTTTTATATCTTCCTTGAGTTCATGCTGATGCACGGCTTTGACCGTTCCTCCCGTTCCGACCGGCATGAAAATCGGCGTCAGAATTTTGCCGTGATCTGTTGTAATTTCTCCGGCGCGAGCTTTGGTTTGCTCGTCCGATTTTAAGAGTTTAAATTTCATTTCTGATTAACAATCTTACGTTAATATCTCCCCAAATATAGACACTTTGATATGAAGACCACTTTTACATTTGTAGGAACCACAATTCTTTACTGAATTCTTTAAATTCTGCATGTCACACATTATTCACGACCTTAAGGGCGTACTTTTTCTTTTGCTATTGGTAACCACTGTAACTCAGCTGGTTTACTATTGGTTTTTCTTTCGACGACTTGCATTTTACAAGTATGATCAGGTTACCGGTGGACCACATCCGGTTTCCGTAATCGTTTGCGCAAAGAACGAAGTTTTACGCTTACAAAAGTATCTTCCTGCAGTTTTAGAACAAGCTTATCCTGACTTTGAAGTCATTGTGATCAATGATTGTTCTTGGGATGAAACAGGTGAATATCTTGAATCCATCGCTCTGCAATATCCGCAGTTGAAGATCGTTACAATCAAAGAACAAGAGAAATACCGTCACGGAAAAAAATTCGCATTGACTTTAGGAATTAAAGCTGCTAAGAATGAGTATTTGCTCTTTACTGATGCTGACTGCATTCCTGCCGGAAAGAATTGGTTGTCATTGATGCAACGTCACTTTGCAAGAAATACAGAGATCATTTTAGGATATGGTCCATATCAGAAAGAACCCGGCTTTTTGAATAAGCTTATTCGTTACGATACATTTCACATTGCAACTCAATATCTCTCTGCTGCCTTAGGGAAAAATCCATATATGGGTGTTGGAAGAAATTTGGCTTACAAGAAAGATCTTTTCTTCAGGACAAAAGGTTTTGCAAAACATAATCATATTCTCTCCGGCGACGACGATCTTTTTGTGAATGAAAATGGTAATTCACAGAATACAGCTGTAGAACTGGATCCGGAGTCGTTTACCTATTCTGAGGCTAAAAAGACCTTCGGACAATGGTTTGCACAGAAGAAACGACATATGAGTACCGCCAGACATTACAAAAGTGGACATCAGTTCTTTCTGCTTATGAATTCCGGTAGTCTGATCTTATTCTACTTATTGCTGATTACCCTATTGATACTGCGTTTCGAGTGGAGAATACTCGTATCTTTATATGCAGGATTGATAGTGTTACGATTGCCCATTGTATTCTCTTGTGCTAAACGATTAAAGGAAAATGACCTGGTATGGACGTTTCCGTTTTTAGAGATCGTACACATAATGCTCCAACCTCTCTTTTATATTGCTAACGTCTTCTCAAAACAAAAATCATGGAAGTAAACCCAAACCTGTCCGAAAAAGCACAAGTCGACTATAAACTGGTCCAGCTTGCTGTTAAAGGCGATCAAAAAGCTTATGCAGAATTAATGCAGCGCTATAAAGACTCGATTTACTTCATGCTTTTGAAGATGGTGAATAACCGTGATGATGCTGACGATTTAACGATTGAAGCATTCGGAAAGGCATTTAAAAACCTTCATCAGTATACTCCTGATTTTGCATTCAGCACGTGGCTGTTCAAGATCGCTACGAATAATTGTATCGACTTCATTCGTCGTAAGAGAAAATTCACGTTCTCTATTGACAAAGGAATGGAAAATGACAGCGGACAGGAAATGCAATTCGAAATTAAATCGCCAATGCTTGATCCCGAAGAGAAGATGATCAAGAAACAAAAAGCGATCTTAATGAGAGATGTTGTAGAGAAATTAAAGCCTCGTTACAAGCGTTTAGTTGAATTGAGATACTTTCAAGAACGCTCATATGAAGAGATCGCAGACGAGTTGAAATTACCTCTGGGAACTGTTAAAGCACAGCTGTTTCGTGCGAGAGAGTTTTTGTATCAGATTTTGAAGAATCAGGAGGAGCAGATATAAAGTTGGTTTACAGGTTTCAGGTTGCAGGTTTACAGGTTGCAACCTGTAAACCTGCAACCTGAAACCTGTAACTTTCGAGAATAAATAATCGCAGTGCTTGTTCAATCACATTTTCCAAATTTAACGGCGAAACAAGAATCTCAATTCGCCCAGCTTAAAGACCTGTACGAATACTGGAATGAAAGAGTCAATGTCATTTCACGACAGGACATAAAGAAGATCTATCTTCATCATGTTTTGCATTCACTAGCAATTGCGAAGCTGATCACTTTTAAACCCGGCACATCTGTTTTAGATATTGGAACCGGTGGCGGATTTCCGGGAATTCCTTTAGCCATACTTTTTCCTGAAGTGCGGTTTTATCTGGTGGATTCTATTGGAAAAAAGATCGCTGTTGTCAATGAGGTGGTAAAAGCCATTGGGCTTACCAATGTTTCTACGGAAAAGGCCAGGGCAGAGGAACTCAATATGAAAGTTGATTTTGTGGTGAGTAGGGCTGTAGCTCCGGTCAAAGACATTGTTCATTGGTCGTCCAAATTGATCAAAAAGGGCGGAACAAATGACCTCCAAAATGGTTGGATCTTGCTAAAAGGTGGCGATCTGACTGAAGAAATAGAGCAATCGGGCAAAACAGCTGATGTTTTCGAGGTCAGTGATTGGTTTAAGGATGAATTCTTTGAAACTAAGAAGGTTGTCTATATAACTGCCTGATAATAAATATTATAGACATTAGCTCAAAAAAAATTAAACACTTAGTTCACTAAGATTTTAGCACAAGCACAATTAGATTGGGCATTAAATCACTTGTGTTCTTGGGCTAAGAACTTAGTGATCTTAGTGTTAAACTCGGTCATCATTATTTATTTAAAAAAGAGTTCATTTGTTTGTTGCATTTGAAATAAATATTACCTTTGCCGTCCTGTTTTTAGAGTAAATATCGAATAATATGAAAAGGACATTCCAACCTTCGACACGAAGAAGAAAAAATAAACACGGTTTCCGTGCCCGTATGGCAACTGCTAACGGACGTCGCATCCTATCTGCACGTCGTAGAAGAGGTCGTAAAAAACTTACGGTTTCCAGCGAAAAGAACAATAAGTAATTCTCTATACCTTATTTTGTTGAACGATGCCGGCTTTTTGCTAGCATCGTTTTTTTTGTGCCTCTGCGGATTTTCTGCGTATTCTGCGTAATTCTGCGGGAGACAAACAAACAGAAATTTTTCCCGCAGAATTGCGCAGAATACGCAGAAAACCCGCAGCTAATTTTAACTATGGAATTCAAGTTGTATCAACAAAAATTTAGTGAGTCCGAATTCCGCCATCCGAAATTCTTTACTTCAACAATCCAGCAATCACCTCTAAATTTTTTTCTGATATCAACTGATGCCCAGTTTGCAAAACATGCACCTTACAATTTTCTCCTAATCCATTCTTGAATTTAGTACCAAGCGAAGGTCGCATCAACACATCAAATTTTCCGAAGAAGAGATCGACTCTTGAGCTTCTTTCTTTGATGATCTTTTTTATTGCTGCAATGTCCGGCAGAATGAAACGATAGATCATCCATGCATCATATACTTTCTGACGTCGCAATTCATTTTCCATATTGTATTTCAAAAAACGAATTTTCTTTTCATCGAGTAGTTTGAGTTTCATTAATCCATTTCCAAAAGCAATCAATCGATCCGGATTTTTCATTACTCTACGAAAAAGTTTGTTGCCGTATTTATTTCTCGTGATGAAACGATACATCGTCGTCGGCTTCAATCCATCAGGCGCAAGTAGAATCAGTCGATCAACTTTGTCAGTGAACAATTGAAAGAACATCAATGCAATTCTCCCGCCCAGACTAAATCCCATGACGTCATATTTCTCTGCCGGAAATTTGTCCATTAGAACTTGATGCAACTTGATAAATCCGGCGTGGCTTAATCCTAACTGCACTGACTTTTCCGAAGCAGTGCTATTGCCATGAAAAAATAGATTCACGGAAATCAAAGTGTATTCCGGTAAAAAGGTGCTTAACGGTTCAAACTCAGTGGCTTCATTGTCGAAGCCGTGGAAAATGAGCATTTTCTTTGAGCCATTTCCATATATAAATACCTCTAAAACTTTATCGTCAAGTTGGATTTCCGTTCGCACAGGGCGAAATTACTGCTTTTTTCGATGTGCATTTTTCTTTCCCGCAGATTTTCGCTGAATACGCAGAAAAACCGCAGAGAAATTATTCATTTTTCTTTGAAATTGTCAATAACATTCTCTCGCTAGAATCAACAAAACCCGTACTTTTGCCTGACTTTTTTAGCCCCAAAGGCCGGAAGTCTCTAACAACATATTCTACAGCTATGCCAAGAGATAATTCCATCAAATCAATACTCATTATAGGAAGTGGTCCGATCATTATCGGACAAGCATGCGAATTCGATTATGCGGGTTCGCAGGCTTCGCGTTCGCTTCGCGAAGAGGGCATAGAAGTTACACTTATTAATTCCAATCCTGCGACAATTATGACCGATAAGGTCACGGCAGATAATGTGTACCTAAAGCCACTCACACGAAAATCGATCATCGAAATTTTAGAGAAACATAAGATCGATGCTGTGCTTCCAACTATGGGCGGACAAACTGCTCTTAATCTGGCAATCGATTGTCAGAAGGGTGGGATCTGGGAGAAGTATGGAGTGAAAATGGTTGGTGTTGACATTGAAGCCATCAACATGACGGAAGATCGCGAGAAGTTTCGTCTTCGTATGCTTGAACTTGGCGCCGGTGTTTGTAAAGGCCGTACTGCAACTTCTTTCCTCGAAGGAAAAGAGATCGCACAAGAAATAGGTTTTCCATTGGTAATTCGTCCGTCATTCACACTTGGAGGAACGGGCGGAGGTTTCGTCCATACTAAAGAGGAATTCGATGGCGCATTGAATCGTGGTTTACACGCTTCACCATTGCATGAAGTGCTGATCGAACAATCCATCAGCGGCTGGAAAGAATTCGAATTGGAATTACTTCGTGATACTGCAGGAAATGTCATCATCATTTGTTCGATCGAAAATTTCGATCCGATGGGAATTCATACCGGTGACTCAATTACTGTTGCGCCTGCTATGACACTCTCTGATGTTACTTATCAGAAAATGCGTGACCTTGCTATCAAATGCATGAATGGTATCGGTAATTTCGCAGGCGGTTGTAACATTCAGTTTTCTGTGAATCCGAATAACGAAGAAGACATCATCGTAATTGAGATCAATCCGCGTGTATCGCGTTCGTCTGCTCTTGCATCGAAAGCAACAGGATATCCAATCGCAAAGATCGCTTCGAAACTTGCTATCGGTTATAACCTCGATGAATTAAAAAATCAGATCACAAAAAATACATCAGCATTCTTTGAACCGACATTAGATTATGTCATCGTAAAAGTTCCACGTTGGAATTTTGATAAGTTCGTTGGAACGGATCGTCACCTCGGATTGCAAATGAAGTCTGTCGGTGAAGCAATGGGAATCGGAAGAAGTTTCCAGGAAGCATTGCAAAAAGCATGTCAGTCGTTGGAGATAAAGCGAAACGGTCTCGGTGCCGATGGTCGTGAGATCCGTGAGAAAGATGAGATCCTTGACAGCTTGGAACGCCCTAGATGGAATCGTTTGTTTCATATCTATGATGCATTCAAACTTGGAATCGCTTTCAATACGATTCAGAAGCTGACTAAAATTGATCCATGGTTCTTAAGACAAATTGAAGATCTTATTCAGCTTGAAAAAGAAATTGAAAAATATACAGTAGAAAATATTCCTCGCGATCTTTTGATGGAAGCGAAGAAGAAAGGCTATGCAGACAGACAAGTTGCGCATTTGCTTCGTTGTCTGGAAAGTCAGGTTTTCAAAAAGCGTGGCGAATTAAATATTCGTCGGGTATGGAAACTGGTTGATACATGCGCTGCCGAATTTGAAGCAAAGACACCTTACTATTATTCGACATTCGACGAAGAGAATGAAAGCGTAAGTTCTGATAAAAAGAAAGTCATAATACTTGGTTCCGGCCCGAATCGTATCGGACAAGGAATTGAATTCGATTATAGTTGCGTGCATGGCGTTATTGCTGCGAAAGAATGCGGCTATGAAACGATCATGATCAATTGTAATCCGGAAACTGTTTCGACTGATTTCGACATTGCCGACAAACTATATTTTGAACCCGTTTTCTGGGAACATATTTACGAGATCATTGAACATGAAAAACCGTATGGTGTAATTGTTCAACTCGGCGGACAAACTGCATTGAAACTTGCAGAGAAGCTGAACAAATATGGAATCAAGATCATAGGAACAAGCTATGAGTCATTGGATCTTGCAGAAGACAGAGGAAGATTTTCGACATTGCTGAAAGACTTAGGAATTCCTTATCCGAAGTTCGGTGTTGTTGAAAATGCCGATCAAGGTGTTGAGTTATCTCGCGAATTAGGATTCCCTTTGCTCGTTCGTCCATCATATGTGTTAGGCGGACAAAGCATGAAGATCGTGATCAATGAAGAAGAACTGGAAAGTCATGTGATCAAAATTTTACACGACATACCTGATAACAAAATTCTTCTCGATCATTTTTTGCAAAATGCAATAGAAGCGGAGGCTGATGCGATCTGCGATGGGGAAAATGTTTACATCATCGGAATGATGGAACACATCGAACCAGCAGGAATTCACAGCGGCGATAGTAATGCAGTTCTTCCGCCATTCGATTTGAGTGATAATGTCATCAAGCAAATGGAAGATATCACCCATAAAGTTGCCAAGGCAATGAAGGTGATCGGTCTAATCAATATTCAATTCGCCATCAAAGGTGAAAAAGTGTATGTGATCGAAGCGAATCCGCGTGCGTCGAGAACAGTTCCATTCATTGCAAAAGCATACGATGAACCATATGTCAATTATGCAACGAAAGTGATGTTAGGCGAGAACAAAGTAACTGACTTCGATTTCAAACCGACCAAGGTTGGGTATGCAATCAAAGTTCCGGTATTCTCCTTCGACAAATTCCTTGACGTAAATAAAGAACTCGGCCCTGAAATGAAATCGACCGGTGAAGCCATTTATTTCATCGACGATCTCAATGACGAGTTTTTCCAGAAAATTTATTCAGAACGAAATTTATATCTGTCAAGATAACCAATAGCCATGCTAAAGTTTATTCTAATAGTCATTATTTTAATGTTGCTTTTCAGAGCACTCAGAAAATTCATTTTCTTCAGTGCTCACAATGCATTCAATAAAGCGGCTCAGGATTTCATGAAACGTCAAGAAGCCGAAGATCGTCAACGCAAGGAAGAAGGTCGTGTGTATGTAGATACAAAAGCACGGATCAGTAAGGATGAGAAGTTTGATGATTATGAGGAAATAAAATAACTCTACACTTTTTAATTATAAAGTAAGAATAAATGTATTTTTTCTATGTTCTCTATGTGTCTATGTGGTAAAAAAATAACCACATAGACACATAGAGAACATAGAAAAAACGATTATCCACATTTTTGATTTTTAAATAACAATATATTGTTTGATCATAGATGCGCCTCTACATTAGCTATTAAAAAAATAACAGCGAGAAATAATATCGATTTTTCACGTTTATCTAGGCGATTTAAAGGTTTTGATTCCCCGAGAATTCCCTATATTCGCTTCAAATTTTAAGGAAAATCCATGAAAAAATACCTGCCTCACGTTGTCGCACTACTGGCTTTTGTTGTCATCACTTTTCTCTATTTCTCACCAATGCTTGGTGGCAAAGAACTCAAACAATCGGATATTGCCAATTGGGAAGGGATGTCGAAAGAGATCACCGATTTCCAGGCAAAGACAGGTGAATTTACGTATTGGACTAATTCCATGTTTGGCGGTATGCCGGGATATCAGATCTCTGCTGTTTATCCGTATACATTGCTCAAATATGTGGACAACATCCTGACGCTTGGTCTACCTACGCCGGCAAATTATCTGTTCTTATTCATGGCCGGATTTTACTTTCTTTTGATCACTTTGAAAGTTGACAGAAGGGTTGCGATCATGGGTGCTGTTGGATTCGCCTTTTCATCTTACTTCATACTCTTTATTGGTACCGGACATAATTCAAAAGCGCATGCAATTGGTTACATGGCTCCGATAATAGCCGGAATCATTATGACCTACCGAGGGCGTGTATTACTCGGGGCATCAATAACAGGAATTGCACTTGCTTTGCAACTCTACGCAAATCACTTACAGATCACCTATTATCTCATGATGATTGTTGTTCTTTTGGCAGGAATGTTTTTTTACGAAGCTATCGTTAATAAAAAAGATCGCAGACTTCTTTAAGGCATCGGCATTACTCGTAGTAGTTGCCTTGCTGGCAGTAGCGTCAAATATCACCAATCTTTGGGCAACGCAAGAGTATGGCAAATACTCGACACGTGGTCCATCAGAATTGACAGCTGATAAAGAAAATCAGACTACAGGACTGGATCGCGATTACATCACAGACTGGAGTTATGGAATAGGAGAGACCTTCACTTTGTTGATACCTGATTTCAAAGGTGGAGCGAGTGAAGCGATTGCTACCAATAACAAAGATGCATTGAAAGAAGTCGATTCTAATTATCGTCAGTATGTTGGTAGTTTTGGTTCTTATTTTGGTGATCAACCTTTTACCGGCGGACCATTGTATGTAGGTGCCATTCTGATCTTGCTCTTTGTGATTGGATTGTTTGTTGTTGAAGGTCCATTGAAATGGTGGATCGTTGGTTCAACTTTACTATCTATTCTTCTAAGCTGGGGGAAATTTTTTATGTCGTTCACCAATTTCTTCCTCGACAATGTTCCGGGATACGATAAGTTCAGGGCAGTAACAACAATTCTTGTGATCGCTGAATTTACAATTCCTCTTATGGCTGTTCTTGCTGTTGACAAAATGATCAAGCAAGAAGATTTCTTTGCACGTTATGGAAAAAAATTAATGATAGCAATGGGAATCGTGATCGGTTTTGTCTTCCTTGTGAAAATTTCGCCGGGAACATTTACCCGTTTGTATACTGATCGTGAATATGAGCAAGTAAGTGCATCAGTAAAAGGTCAGCAAAATTCCGGACAAATAGTTGATGAATTCTTCACTGCTGTTTCAGCTGCACGTGAACATATTGTTAGCAGTGATGCGGGAAGAAGTTTGATCTTGTTAATTCTTGCCGGTGCATTAGTATTTGGCTTTGCGAAATACAGGTTCAAGAAAGAATTTCTGATCTACGGATTACTGGTATTGATAGCAATAGATCTTATTGGTGTTGACCAGCGTTATGTAAATTCAGATTCGTTCTCTAAAAAGGCTTCCCATAGCGCCCCATTCCCTGAATCGGTGGCTGATCAAATGATCAAGACCGATCCAACGTTGAGTTATCGTGTATTGAATATTGCAGCAAATACTTTCAATGATGCAAGTACGTCTTATTATCATCAATCAATTGGTGGTTATCATGGTGCGAAATTGAAACGGTACAAAGAGCTGATCGATTACCGCATCTCTCCTGAAATGACAGCACTTCGTACAGCAATGCAAAAACCTGATTCATCGACACAAAAAGTCTTTGCAAGTCAGACGACATTGAATATGCTTAATGCAAAGTACATCATTTACAATCCGGATGCGCAACCAATTGTTAATCAAGGCGCACTTGGAAATGCATGGTTCGTTTCTGAATATAAAATGGTTGCCAATGCCGATGCTGAACTTGCTGCATTAAATAATTTCAATCCAAAAACAACTGCTATCGTTGATCAGCGATTTACTGATAAACTCACCGGATTAAACTTGCAAGCTGATTCTTCTGCAACAATTAAGATGACAGGTTACAAGCCGAACCATTTGACTTACGAATCAAATTCAAATTCTGAACAGCTTGCCGTTTTCTCAGAGATCTATTATGACAAGGGCTGGAATGCTTATGTTGATGGTAAATCGGTAGATTATGTACGGACTAACTATGTTTTACGTGCAATGCGTATTCCTGCCGGAAAACATCAGGTAGAATGGAAGTTCGAGCCAACTGTTGTTGCGACAGGAGGGAAGATCACATTGGCTGGTTCATTGTTGCTGATTCTGTTTTTCGTCGGAGTTATCTTCAAAGAAATTCAGTCAGCAAAAAAGGCAGAGTAGAATTTGAAGAAGGTTCTGATAATTACCTATTACTGGCCACCCAGCGGAGGTGCCGGTGTTCAACGTTCACTTAAGTTCGTTAAATACCTTCCTGCTTTTGGAATCGAGCCAATTGTAATTACAGTCGATGCAAACCAAGCGACTTATCCGATCGTTGATGAAACGTTGGAGAAAGAAATAGATCCGTCAATCAGAGTTATTCGTACCCGGTCATTTGAACCATTGAAGATCTTATCTGCTCTTAAAGGAAAGGATAATATTCCTCACGGCGGATTTGCGAATACCAATAAAGAATCCATAACTCAAAAAACTCTTCGATTCGTTAGAGGCAATTTTTTTATTCCTGATGCTCGTCGTGGTTGGGTGAGATTTGCAGTTAAAGCTGCTTCGGAACTGATCGAAAAGGAAAAGATCGATACTGTCTTTGTTTCTTCTCCACCGCATAGCAGTCAGCTAATAGGCATGGAGCTGAAAGAAAAGTACAAGGTCAGATGGATAGCAGACATGCGCGATCCCTGGACAGATATTTATTATTATAAAGATCTTTTACAAACTAAATTTGCCGCTTCACGCGATGCTGTTTATGAACGACAGGTTTTGGAAGGTGCTGATGAAGTGATCAGTGTGAGTGAACCGATCAATGAAATGTTTCTTTCAAAGTCGGCAAAATTGAAGCGAGAGAAATTTCATATCATTCCAAATGGTTATGATAGTGATGATTTTATTAATGCAGGAAAAAGTCAATTAGATTTCTTTCAAGTGACTTATGTTGGGACAATGGCAGACATTTATCGTCCTGCAATTTTGTTTGAAGCGTTTCAAAGACTGATAAAAGAATTTTCAGTAGAAAAAAATGATATCCGCTTAACCATGGTTGGTTCTTCTGCATCTGCAATAAAGCAGATCATGGAAGCAAGTGGAGTCGATAAAATTGCTGAATTTGTTCCGCATGTCGATCATTCTGCTGCAATAGAATACATGCAAAAGGCAGATGTGTTACTGCTGGTTATTCCTGATGTTGAAAATAGTGAAGGGATTCTGACAGGAAAGTTGTTTGAATATCTGGGTACAGGAAAACCCATTGTTGGACTCGGACCAAAAGGCGGGAAAGCGTCAGCGATAATTGAAGAGTGTGAGGCAGGAAAGTTGTTCGAGAGAAGTAAGTCGGAAGAATTGTATCTTTACCTGAAGGAATTGTACTTAATGAAAAAGGACGGAAAGTTGTTCAAGAATAAGATTGAAGCAGTGGAAAATTACTCCCGAAAAAATCTGACTTCAAAACTGGCTTCATTGATGAAGTCGTAAGAAATTGAAATTATGTGTGGAATAGCAGGATTTATTGATACTAAATTATCTACAGAAGTTGCAGAGAAGACCATAGGTGCTATGCTGGAAAGTATTGCTCATCGTGGCCCTGATGCTCGTTCTACGTGGGTCAATTTGCCTGTTGTATTAGGTCATAATCGTTTAAGCATTATTGATCTTAGTCCCGATGGCACTCAGCCAATGCATTATTTCGATTCAGCAATTGTTTTCAATGGCGAGATCTATAATTACATTGAAGTAAGAGAAGAATTAATTGCCAAGGGATATAAATTTTCGACGCAATCAGACACAGAAGTTATCCTCGCAGCCTATCGTGAATACGGTCAAGCATGCGTCGATAAGTTTTTAGGGATGTGGGCTTTTGCTCTGTGGGATAAAAAGAAGAATGAATTATTCTGTTCAAGAGATCGTTTTGGTATTAAGCCATTTTACTACATTCTCGATAATGGCCGGTTTTATTTTGGATCGGAATATAAGGCACTGAAAAAATCGCCGCTCTTTTCAAAAGAATTGAATTTGGATCAGGTGAGTAGGGGGTTGCAGCTTGGATGGGTTTCTTATAATGATGAAACATACTACTCAAGTCTCAAGTCAATTCCGGCTGCTTCCAATTTGATCTATAAGGATGGCATGATTTCAATTGAGCAGTATTGGGATATTGAAAAGAAGAAGGTGCAATTAACAGATGTGAATGAAGCTAAACATAAGTTGCTTGAATTATTGAAGGACAGTGTTTCAATTCACATGAGAAGTGATGTTGAAATTGCAATTTGTCTTAGTGGTGGTATAGATAGTTCGAGTTTGTCGTCGTTGATAGCAACATTATATCCTGATCAGAAATTTAAATCGTATTCGATCTACTATGATGGGAAAAACGAAGTTGATGAACGTCCATATATCAATGAAGTTATAGAAAAGTATCCATCGATTGTTCCTCACTATTACAAACCTTCACATGATGAGATGATGGAACGTTTCCATTCCATACTATATCAGGTGGATGTGCCGTCAACAGGATCCTCAAATTTTTCGCACTCGTATCTTATTGAAAAAATACATGCAGATGGAATAAAGGTTGTTATAGACGGACAGGGAGCCGATGAATATCTTGCAGGGTATATGCATTCTATTTACAGGAATAATGCGGATTCATTAAGGAAGCTACATCTCAAAGAGTTTTTGGTGAATGTCCTTGCTATTAAAAAACACCAAAAGCAAAGTATTGGCGATTTAGTAAGTTCTCTTGGTAAAACGGCTTTATCTGTGCTTTATAATGAAATGAATCTCTATTCTCTTGAGTATAAAAATTACTTGCCTTTTGCCGTAAAAAAGGAAAAAGTGAAGGCTGTTCCATTTGATTTGAATAACTCATATGCAGATAGTCGTTTAAATGAATTTCTCTATCAGCTTCTTTTTACAAGCAGTCTTCCAACGATTTTACATTATGTCGACCGTATGACAATGTCGCATTCCGTAGAATCCAGAGTGCCTTTACTTGATCATCGACTCGTTGAATTTGGTTTTTCTTTGAAAAATGAATTAAAATTTCACAAAGGCGTTACTAAATATATTTTGAGAGAAAGTGTAAAGGATATTCTCCCGTCAAAAATTTATAACAGGATGGATAAAAAAGGATTTGTGACTCCGGGTGAAGTAAATTGGTTGCGTGGACCCATGAAGAACTTACTAGAAATTGATTATACAAAGCTTGACTTCCTAAATAAGGAAATTGTAAAGGGTGTTATACAAGGTTACCAAAAAGGGGACAATAAAAATTCAAAGCTTGTTTGGCGGATAGCTACTCTCAACTATTGGATCAATAATTTTAATTGAAATGAAAATATTTGTTGAAAATAATCCGAATTATCTCAATGAGGTAAAATACATTTTCTCGCTATTTGCATTCAACAAAAAGATAGCTATTACTTTCGTAGAAGCTATTTCAGATTCAGAATTAAGCATTGGCCATTTAGAACATAATTCGATTAAAATTGATTTGAATTTTTATGTCAATTTAAAAAATGGAATGTATGATCATATGATCCATTTTAAGAAAAGTTCATTTATTGAATTGGCCGATGGCACTCATGATTATCTTTCTACTGCATTTTATTTGGTGTCCTGTGTTCAGGAAATAAGGTCAAAAGCGGTCGATAAATTCGGAAGATTTCAATATGCGTCAAGCTTTCAAAAAAGATTTGATCTTATTGAAACGAATCTGGTTCAAATTTGCTTTGATAGTTTGTCACAATTGCCAATATTGAGTTTGAATTCAGGAGTCGTTAATGGAAATTCACGGATATTTCTATCGCATGATATGGACTCAATTCACGGTTCAATTATGCAGGATGGCTTTTTTACATTAAAAAAATTCAGGCCTGATCAATTGCTTTCAGTCTTAATAAAGAATCTCATCGATAAGCCTTCGTGGCTTAATGTTGATCGGATCATGAAAATGGAATCAGAAGCTGATTTTACTTCGACTTTTTTCTGGCTCGTAAATAAAGGTAAGGTGGATGAAAGACTTTCTAACTCTGATTATAATATTAATGATGTAAAAGTCAGGTCAGCAATTGAGAGCATAAGCAAATCAAAATGGGAGAATGGATTACATAAAAGTGCTTCTGATGATTCTTTTTCAGTTGAGTTAGATAAATTAAAAACTAAAGTAGTCGGCAATCGATATCACTATCTCAAATTCAATCCAGAAGTTGATTTTCAAAAAATTGAAGATGCTGGTTTGTTGTTTGATTCATCGCTTGGATTTGCAGAAAGAAGCGGGTTCAGAAATTGTTATGGACAGCCATACAGGCCATTCAATTTTAAAACAGGAAAGGCTTATAATTTTATTGAATGTCCATTGAATATTATGGATACCACTTTTCATAATTATTTGAAATTGAATTCCTCTGATCTTGAAAAGGCAACTATTGATTTCTGTGAAAAGCACAAAAAAGGAAATGTATTATCTGTTCTTTTTCACAATAATTATATTTCTGATTTTAAATATAAAGGCTACATTACAGCATTCAGAAATTTGCTGAAGTATTTTTATGAATCTGATTTGAAATCGATTTCGCAGTCAGAAATTATAAAGGAGTATTATTATGAATATTAGAATCCGACTTTTATTAGATAGCGAATACGCCACTGTAAATGAAGTTTACAATGAAGCCTATGGAAATATCCGTCCATTGGATTCATTCAAATGGGAATTTGTCAATGGTCCTTGGGGAAAAGCAATCTATGTAATTGCTGAGGATCTGGAAAAGCAAGGAAATAAAATTATAGGAACACAATCTGCAATTCCAATGGTTTTTATAAATGGTAAAGGTGAAACTGTGTTGACTGCAAAATCGGAAGATACCTTTGTACATCCGGATTATCGAGGTCATAAGTTGTTTGACAGAATGTATGAACTTCTTTTTAGTGAATGTAAAAATGCAGGCATTCAATATTTGTGGGGCTTCACATATGCCAGAAAACTTTTTTGAAACTGGGATTTGAAATACCATTCGATACGATTCAAGGTCTATTTATTGTAAAGCCAAAAGAATCGTATAAATATCTTACTTCTTTGAATGAATCTAATGGCTTAAAAGAAAAGGCGAAAATTCTTGCCTTAGTATTGGCGTCACGGTGTAATAGTTTATTTCATTCATTAAAAGTTGCAAGTAAAATTAACTATTTTAAGAGTGACGATTATTCTTTAAAGAAAAAAGTTGTTGAGAAAAACCTTTTGGCTAATACTAACTTATGGGCTATTCATCAAACTCAAAAGTATCTTGATTGGCGTTTAAAGTTGAACCCTTTTGCCAACAATTATCTTCAATTTTCCGATCATAATGAAAATGACTTGGTCAATTCAGCGGTATTGGTCAATTATAGAAAAGAAGGATTTGCATATATTGAAGAGATCAATTTCGTGGATAAGTCTTCATTTAATTCATGCTTACAGTTGACCGGGGATGCAATTCGTTATAGTATCAAAACGAAGAATATTTTCATGTTGCGTTTTTGGGGATTTGACGGTAATGATGTTACCAGAATGGAAATCAGCGTTCTTAAAAAGCTTGGTTTTGTTTTTATAAAAAAGGGAACAGCCTTCGTATGGAAAGACTTGTCGGACAGAACTGTAGAAATAAAACCGGAAAACATTCTTTTGTCAAGGATATTTACTCAGGGAAATAGATAGATCAATAAAGAACGAAAATTTTACCTTCGATTTTATTTTCATTTACATAGAGTAGATATGGGTAAATGCCGGATTGAACTCTTTCACCTTTAAATGTTCCATCCCAAAAATTGTTTAAGTCAGTTGTCTGATAAATTGTCGAACCCCATCTGTCGAATATTACTAATTTGTATTCATTGCAAATTTCAATTCCGACAATTTCAAATAATTCATTTAATCCATCAATGTTTGGAGTAAAAGTATTAGGTATGTAAAGATGCTTTTCTTCTGATCTTTCAATATCTAAATTCACTTTTGAGACTTCAGCACATTGTGTCCCGAAATTTGTAATAAGTGAAACTTCGTATTCTCCCGACGATTGATAAATATGTTGGGTATATGTTTTGTTATCACTTGTGCCATCACCAAAATCCCAATTATAGCTATTTGCAGATGTACTGCCGGGAAGGAATGAAATTATTCTAGAGCAAGAATCAAAACTGAAGATGAAATCTGCGGTTACAGTTTCCAGAAGTGAAATTTCCTTAAATAGACTATCAGTACACCCATTTCGGTCTGAAGCAAACAATTTAACGGTATATTTTCCTTGTGAATTATAAACGTGCATGGGGGCATAAGAATAGGATGTGTCACCATCTCCGAAATCCCAAGAATAGGTCGTGCCTCCAATGGAATTATTTGTAAAAGTTCTTGAAAGTCCACATATGGTGTCAAATTGGAATTCTGCAAATGGTGTATTACCGATGGTTATTGAGTTTGTTATTGTGTCTGAACAAAGGCTGTTTTGTGCAATCAATGAAATAATATAATTTCCGGTATCAGGAAAAAGTATTGTTGGACTTCCAAAGTTTGATTGGGAGAATGTATCAAATGTCCAATGATAGGCACTTGAGTTTGAAGAAGTATTATTAAAAGTCACAAACGCAGAACAAGATATTACTGGTGCAGAAAAATTTGCAAGTGGTTGTGCAACGACATTCACAAATACAGAATCTTCACTTGTACATCCATTAGTATTTTCAGCAATTACGGAATAGGTGCCTGTCGTCGAAGCATATAAACTATCTGTAGATTGCCCTGCAAGTAGAGAAGAATTTAAGTACCATTGTTTCGATACATTTGTTGAAGAAAAGAGAGTGATAAGACCTGAGTCACCTTCGCAAAATTGATACGAAGGTTGAATTGCAAGTGAAATAGTGGGTGAAGGAATTAGAGATATATTTATCGATGTTGAATCCATGCAATTTGCATTACTTGCAAATACAAAATAGCTTCCTGTTGTTGAAACTATTATGGATGCTGCAGTTTCACCCGATGACCATAAATATTGTTGCCCTCCTGCGGCAGTCAATACAATTGAATCGCCATCACACAAATTAGTCGAGCCGGAAGAACTGATTGATGCATTTATATAGTCGGGCTGAACATTCACTGTTGAAGTCGAAGTGCATCCAAATGCATTTGTTCCGGTTACTGTGTAAAGAGTTGCTGAAATTGGGTTTGCTACCACTATTGAATCAGTAGTTGAATTCAGTCCCAAAGCGGGTGACCATAAATAAGTACTTGCTCCAAATGCTTCAATTGTTGCAGAAGTGTTATTACATGTAACAATGGATGCTGGTACACTTAGTACTAACGTGGGAATCGGATTAACTGTAATGATTGTTGAAGCTGTATCTGAGCATCCATTTTCAAAACCTTGTACCGTATATGTTCCGGAAGAATTGACTGATAAAGATTGAGCAGTAGATCCGTTCGACCATAAAAATTGTGATGTTCCATTGGCTGTCAGATTTGCAGTGTTTCCTGAGCACATGACCGTATCGCCTGTTACCGTTATCGATACATTGGCAATAACAGGTTGTGCAGTAATAGTTGATGTGTTACTACAGCCGAATTGATTCGTACCTGTTACAGTATATGTTGTGGTCACTAATGGATTCGCAATGACAATTGAATCTGTTGTTGAACTTAATCCAAGCGATGGGGACCAAAAATATGCATTGGCGCCGGAGGCTTGAATTGTTGCAGAACTTCCATTGCAAATTATAACTGATGGTGCATTGCTTATTGTTAGATTCGGAATCGGATTAATTAAAATGCTAATGCTATCTTCTGCCTGGCACCCATTGTCAAAACCTTGCACATAATACATGCCACTGGTCGTTGCAATTATTGAAGACGAAGTCGAACCTGTAGACCACAGATATTGTGTAGTACCATTGCCATTTAATGTTACAGCATTTCCTGCACAAACAATTGTATCGCCAACAGGTGTGATTGAAACATTGGCGGTAAAAGGAGTGACAGTAATAGTTGATGTTGCGGTACAACCATTGGCAAAAGTGCCTACTACCGTGTAAATAGTAGTTGTTGCAGGAGTAGCAAATACGATTGAATCAGTTGTAGAACTTAGCCCGGAAGATGGCGCCCAACTATATGTTAATGCTCCGTTTGAAGTTAGTTGAGTTGATGCTCCATTGCAAATTGTTGCATCAGGGGAGGTACTAATTGTAGGAATTGTAAAATTAGCGTTTACAGTATGAGTTATACTCAATGTGTCTGAGCAAATTAACACTCTTAAATTCACATTATAATTTCCCGAGTTTTGAAATTGATGAATTGGATTTTCATCAAATGAAACTTGACCATCTCCGAAATCCCACTTAAACCATGTTCCGAGGCATGTTGAATCCAAAAATTGAAATACGTTGCATCCGGCCAAACCCAAATATGTAAAATCAATTTGGTTAGGAACATTTGATGTTCCGGGAGGTTCGCCGTCGATCGTATTCGTTAGGCCGGGTCGACAACCTGCAGCATCTACAAAATATGCATTTCGAGTATATTGAATATTCGCAACATTAGGATTATTCGGATCTGCAATTTCGCTGATGTAATTTTCTACATAATTTCCTCCTATATAGATTCGACCATTTCCTCCAAGTTCCGGATCGGTCTGATATCTTGTTCTTGTGTTATCGATAATTTGATTCGTAGCAGTTGTAATGTCATACCTGCCTAAAGTTGAAATATTAGTTGTATTTGTTTGGTAATAGATCTTTGTTGCATCCGGTGAAAATTCCACGCCAAGTACAATTTGAGTAGACACATTTAATGTTTGTCTTGCGGAAAGAGTTCCGGATTCCAAATCAAAATCATATAATAGAATGTCTGCATCAGTTGGACTTGGCGAAAATGTCGAAACGCACATTTTTAAATTGTCGCCTGATAATTCAAGTTCATGCGGATTATTGATTGTCGCAGCCATAGGGTAAGTGTCAAGTATGATTGGCCCTGTGACTCCGGAATTTGAAATCTTGAATTCTTTTACAAGGAAATTATTTGAACTATCATAACCGCTGACCAATAACCATCGGCAGCCATTTCGTGCTTGATGAGAAATTGACATACCTTCCTTGAATCCACTTCCTAAATAAATGTTTTTCTGTGTTACTGCTCCTAACCCGCCATTCAATGACATGTCAATTATTGAATAGAATAATGAGTCTCTCATAGTACCAGGATCCATGAAAAAATTGAAAAAGTAAAACTGATCTGTTGTACATGGAATTTTACAGATGGCAGATTCTAACGATGAAGCATTGCCACGAATAATTCCGTTTGGCATTTGAGTATAAGCTGAGGTAAAAACGTTGATGACATTTGAATTGTCACACGCTGTCATAAACAAAATATTATTTGAAACATCAGTAATAATATTCAATTCCTCCTCAGCTGACCCGCCTCCAAAACCTGCGATTTGTGGGCCAATAACAGGCACAGGACCGGTAAGGTCCATTAATTTAACACCCGTAAGAGTTCTCACTAACATCTTGTTAGACTGACTTTTCGCCGAATAGACGTTAAAAATCAATAAAAGGCCAATTAAAAATGCTCTTAAGTTCATTAATTACACTTGTTACAATTACAAGTATATAATTTTAAGTCCAATTAGTCAACTATTTATCGTAAGTAGACTTCTGAAAGAGATGTAGCCTTTATATAAAAAATAATCAACTACTAATAGTGGATATTATTGCTTAACGAAAACCTCCGAATAAAACTTCCTCGACTTCAAATCATAATGATTCCCTTTTGCCATTACATGGACGATCAGATGTTCAATCGATAGTGGAGTTCCTTCTTTCAGATCTGCAATATTATTGTGACGAATACTGTGACCATCAATAATGATGATAAGTCCGCTGCCAATCGCTTCCATATAACGACCTTCTGAGATCAAAACTCCTGTGTCTTCGCCCAGACCAATTCCAATACATCCCGGATTCGCAGCAACTGCTTGTGTCAAACGACCAAAACGATTTCTAGTCACAAAATGTGAATCGATGATTACATCCTTTATGAATGCTAATCCGGTTGTGATCTTAACCTCCCCTTTGAACAATGCTTCAGAACTGTTTCCCTGGTAGATCATCGTATTCGACATGGCCATTGCACCGGCACTTGTTCCGGCTATAATAAATGTCTCTTCGTGAAAATATCGATAAGAAAGAATTTCCAGAAATTCAGTGCCACCAAAAATAGAAGAGAGGCGAAGCTGATATCCACCGCTGAACATCACACTATGACAATTTTTTATCCGCTCGATCATTTCCGCTTCATGGCATCTTCGCGATTACGAATGTCCATCACTCGGATATTTGAACAACCTAACTTCTTAAATGCATCCTCATAATTATGTCCGATCTCTTCAGGAATGGATGAAGCACTTGTGATTACTTCTATATATGCATCATGGCCACCTGCTTCTTTGACAATTCTGCTTAAAATTTGTAGCTCGAAAAAATTCAGATTATTCTTTTGAGTGAAATTCGGTTCCGGTTCTGTCCCTTTATCTTCTGCTCCACCAATGGAGATAAGCTTTCCCTTAGGAATCATAGTTTATTAATATTTTGATAATAGGGGGCAAATATAGGAATACAAGCGGTTTTGAGGAGGTTTTAACTTGCAGTTATTCACTCTTTTTCCAACAATCAAATGCCATTTTTAGATATTTTTTAAACTTTTTTTTGAAATTCGACAAAAACTCTCTACTTTGATACGGAAATCCACGCAAAAACTATTTTATGAATATACTTGACATACGGGTCATGAAAGGCCCAAACTATTGGTCTATACGTCGTCACAAATTAGTGGTGATGAAATTGGATATTGAAGAGCTTGAAGATTTGCCTACTAATAAGATCGCTGGATTCTCAGAACGACTCGAAAAAGTTTTCCCTTCTATGTATTCTCATGAATGTTCGGAAGGACATGCCGGTGGATTTTTCAAACGTGTAAAAGAAGGTACTTGGATGGGTCACGTCGTGGAACATCTCGCATTGGAGATTCAAACCCTTGCAGGAATGGATTGCGGATTCGGTCGTACGCGTAGTACAGGACAACATGGAGTGTACAACGTTGTATTCCACTACATGGAAGAAAAAGTCGGATTCTATGCTGCAAGAGCTGCTGTTCGTATTGCTGATGCCCTTGTAAAGAATGTAGAATATGATCTTTCTGAAGATATTCAACGAATGCGCGAGATCCGTGAAGAAGACCGTCTTGGACCATCAACGGGTTCAATAGTCGATGAAGCGATCAAACGTAAAATTCCGTGGATCCGTTTGAACAAACATTCACTCGTTCAATTGGGTTACGGAAAAAATCAGCATCGTGTTCAGGCTACGGTTGCAAGTACAACTTCATCTATTGCAGTTGAAGTTGCATGTGATAAAGAAGAAACAAAAAATTTACTCGAAGCTGCATCTATTCCTGTTCCTCGTGGAAGAGTAGTGTATGATGAAGAAGATCTTGAAACTGCAGTAAAGAGAATCGGTTATCCGATCGTATTGAAACCGGTTGGTGGAAATCACGGACGCGGTGCGACTATCAATGTGCAGACCTGGGAAGAAGCACTGGAAGCATTGGCTGCAGCAAAAAGAGTTTCCCGTGGTGTTATCGTAGAAAAATTTATAACAGGCTATGATTACCGTTTACTTGTTGTAAATTATAAATTTATTGCCGGTGCGAAACGTACGCCTGCAATGGTAACCGGCGATGGTACACACACTGTCAAGCAATTAATAGATATTGTGAATAGCGACCCTCGTCGTGGTTATGGCCATGAAAAAGTTTTGACTGCAATCAAGATCGACGATACAACTCTTGCAATGCTTCAAGAGAAAAATCTCACACTTGACTCTGTAATTTCGAAAGGTGAAGAGTTGCATTTGAAACGTACTGCGAATCTTTCTACCGGCGGAACATCTACTGATGTAACAGAGATCGTACATCCGTTCAATGTTTTCTTGGCAGAACGAATTGCGCGTATCATCGGACTTGACATTTGTGGAATCGATATCATGAGTCCTGATATTCGTGAACCTCTTCATGAAAATGGTGCTGCTGTTCTCGAAGTAAATGCCGGTCCCGGTTTCCGTATGCACATCGCTCCGGCAGAAGGTCTGCCACGAAATGTTGCTGAACCGGTGATTGACATGCTTTATCCTCCGGGAAGTACAGCACGTATTCCTATCATTGCTGTGTCGGGAACAAATGGAAAAACGACAACAACACGTTTGATCGCTCACATTGTAAAAACAATGGGACATAGAGTTGGTTTTACTACGACTGATGGAATTTACATTCAAAATCAAATGGTCGAAAAAGGGGATTGTACCGGACCATTGAGTGCTGAATTTGTTTTGCGTGATCCGACTGTCGACTTCGCTGTACTTGAATGTGCACGCGGTGGAATTTTAAAAGCCGGATTAGGTTTTCATAATTGTGATATCAGTATTGTAACGAATGTTGCAGCTGATCATCTAGGATTGAAAGACATCAACACATTGGAAGAAATGGCACGTGTAAAAAGTGTTGTTGCAGAAAGTGTATTGCCTGAAGGTTATGCAATTCTTAATGCTGATGATGATCTGGTGTATGATATGCGCAGAAACATCAAAGCAAATATTGCGCTCTTCAGTTTGGATGAAAACAATCCGCGTATAATTAAACATACAGAAAGCGGCGGACTTGCAGCTATAGTTGAGAACGGTTACGTTACTATTTGCAAAGGAACATGGAAGATCAGAATTGATAAGGTCATCAACATTCCTTTGACATTCTCAGGCAAGGCCGTCTTTATGATCCAGAATATTTTACCTGCAGTTCTCGCAGGATTTATCCGCGGATTCAAAGTTGACGACATGCGTCTTGCGCTTGAAACATTTATTCCTTCACCAACACAAACACCTGGTCGAATGAATATGTTCCAGTTCAGAAACTTTAATGTTATGGTCGATTATGCGCATAATCCTGCAGGCTTCCAGGCAATCGCCCGCTTCCTTGAAAAGATTGAAGCGAAACCGAAAGTCGGAATCATTGCCGGAGTAGGAGATCGAAGAGATGAAGACATTATTCAATTAGGGACAATTGCTTCTCAGATGTTCGACGAGATCATCATCCGACAAGATAAAAATCTAAGAGGAAGAAGTGAAGACGAGATCATAGAATTGATGATGCGCGGAATTCAAAGTGATGATGCGAAAAAGAAAGTGACCATCATGCCGAAAGAATCAGAAGCGATCGATCATGCAATCAAGAATGCAAAAAGGAGCGTTCATTGTTATTTGTAGCGATGTTGTTCCTGATGCATTGGATCAGATCTTGAAATATAAAGAGGCGGAGGATAATTTTGCGATTCATAAGGAGGATTTTCCGACGGCTACAGCGATTTGACTTGTTAATTTAAAATCAAGAATGAAAATAAGGGGAACTGTGTTATTGGATCTTGATACTCTTTGGACGAAAATAATTGAAACTCCAAATGGAGTGACATTTCCAATAGCAAGTTATTCTAGTCTGTACGGAGAAATTATTATTTCATGTCATGATACAACTTTGATCAAGTTGCGGGAAGATGGAACATTGATTTCTTATTCAACAATTTCAATTCAAGGATCAACTTTTACTCGGTTAGGTGGTAATTACTATAAAGGTGATTCAATATTAACTTCAATTAATTACTATGATAATACAGGTTACCATTATGGTTTAGCAATAACGGATACTGCATTTAATCTTGGTGAATTCCGAGACTTTGGAGATAACTATGTTGGCGAAATTTCAAAGTTCAACAATGGTTATTTTATTTCAGGTTCTAATATAGTTCTTGATTCAAATTACAATTTCATTTCCAAAGGCGGAAGTACAGGGCCTGGGCAATTTTATTCGTTTTGGGCTGGTAGAGCGGAAGTTTTAAATGATAGCATTATCGTTGGATCAACTGTCGTCTATAATAATTTCGGTCCTGAAGCTGATGAAATTTTTAAGATGACAAAGGATGGTTTGCAATGGGTGGTGAAAGATGATTTTAATATTGCTGGCGCTTCGTTCTACATTTCACCAGTTCGGATCAATTCAAATGGTGATATATTATTTCTTGCGACAGGAGATTCTGACTTTTATATAGGAGTTATTGATTCAACCGGATTTCCACTTTACTCAAATAGGTTAAACACAAGCCCGGATAATTGGGTTGATCGAATTGCAACTAAGAATAGAGTGAACGACGTTCTTTTTGCTTTTGGAAATGTTTTTGGCAGAGCAGATTCAACAGGAAAAACGTGCTTTTCAAGTGTAGCAAGTTTGGATCAATGCAGCAAAATTTCAGGTTATGTGATCTCTGATACAATTCAAGATAGTACTTCGAGTTTCCTGTGGAATTTGAACTCTAATACTTATCTGTTATCACAGAATAGTTTTTTATATGATGCAATTTGTACTCCGCTTGCGATAGTAGAGAATTTTTATAATGATCAATTTGAAATTTATCCAAATCCTTTTTCGCAATCAGTTCAAATTAGCTCCAATGCAGAAGGGGAATTGATAGTGATCGATCAATTGGGGAGAATTGTACATCAATCAAAAATTGCATGCGGATTAAATGAACCTGAGCTTAATAAACTTTCTTCCGGGATCTATAATTTTCGGTTTTTGAGTAAAGGAATTGAAATTGTTAGGAAAGTAATTAAGATTGAACAATCTTTTTGAATTTTGATCCCGATAGCTATCGGGATTGACTTTTAAATTAAGCTGCTTTTTCACCATTATTTATTCATTAATAAATTTTTTGGTCGTTTCTTACATGTCTTTTTTCCCTTTTTTGTTAATTATTGAGCTTTTATTCTAGTTAATGGAACATTTTACCAACAATTGCAGTAAAAAATCGATAATTCTTACAAGAATAAATCTAACCCTATGCTGAATTTTACTCAAACAAGTGAAACCCACAGCAGTATGCGTCCTTTTCTACGTAGACTGATACTCTTTATTTCAATCGCAGCAACGATTGGCATTTTCCCAAGAAAAGCTTACGCAACGCACATGGCTGGTGCGGATATTTCCTATACCTGTCTGGGTGGTAATTCTTATCGTATCGATTTAACATTCTATCGCGATTGTGCAGGTTCGCCTGCATTATCTGAAGTATATCTTGATTTCAGTTCTGTTAGTTGCGGCCAAAGTTTTCAGCAGACCTTGGTTGTAGAAGACAGTTCAGAGATCGCTTATCCCGTGTCCATCGCAAAGTACAAAATGTACTGATCCCGCTTCTCCTAATCCAGGCATCAAACAATATGTCTATACTCAAATCGTAACTCTTCCTGCACAATGTAGTGACTGGATCATCGGCTGGGGCTACTGTTGCAGAAACTGTGACATCACAACTATGGTTCAAACTGTACCATGTGTTCCGGGGTCTAATCCCGGACTATATATTGAGACGACACTTGATAATTTAAACGTAACGTGTAATTCTTCACCGCAATTTTCTAATATTCCTATTGCTTTCGTTTGTGTTGGACAATCATTCACATATAACCATGGTGTATTTGATCCCGATGGAGACTCTTTGGTGTATTCGTTGGTTGATCCTTTGACTAGCGATAGCGTCCATAGTCCGATTCCTTACATGCCCGGATTTTCTGCTGCAAGTCCAATAACATCATCGCCCGCACTTGGTATTGATCCTGTAACCGGTGACATCACATTTACGCCAACTCAACAAGAGGTTGGTGTGCTTTCTGTCCTGGTTCAGGAATATAGAAATGGTGTGTTGATCGGAAGTGTAATCCGCGATATGGAGATCTACATTCGTCCGTGTACGAATACAATTCCTACTGCATCGGGTATCAACGGTAGTCCATCAAGAGATACTACTGTTTGTCCGGGAACATCTTTCTGCTTCGATATTTTCTCTGATGATGTCGATGCCAATCAAAGCGTGTCAATGGTATGGAATCAAGGTGTTGCAGGTGGTACTTTTAATGTTACCGGTTTCCCATTTCCTACAGGTGAATTCTGCTGGACTGCGCCTACAGTAAACGTTAGTACATTGCCATATACTTTTACCGTCACAGTTACTGATAATGCATGTCCAAGTAATGGATATCAAACCTATTCATTCAATATATATGTAAATACTCCAATTCAAAGTGTGAATTCGACAGATGTAACTTGTAATGGAGCAGGGGATGGAACGGCAACTGCTTTGACAACCAGCCCGACGGGAAATTATTCTTTCTCTCGTCGCCGGGCGGAGCTACTACTCAAACCATCACTGGACTTGGAGGAGGAACATATACCGTAACAGTGATCGATAGTATCAGCGGTTGCTCTGCAACTGGTACTACAACTATTATAGATCCTGCTATAATTACAGATAGTATTTATTCAACCGGTACACCATGTACAGGAAATGGATTTGCAGTAGTATTTGCATCAGGAGGAACAGGTGCTTATTCTTATAGCTGGAATACTATTCCTCCTACATTAAATGATACCGTATCCGGACTTTCAGCAGGAACTTATCAGGTTACAATTACTGATGCCAATGGTTGTTCAACAACCGATTCAGTTGCTGTTTCGACCGGACCCGGTTCTGTTGTTGTAACGATCGATTCAGTTTCATCATTGAATTGTTATACGGATACAACAGGTTATGCCAGCGTATCCGCAACCGGTGGTACTCCCGGTTATACATATGTATGGAATACAATTCCTGTTCAAACTGGTCCTGTTGCAATTAATCTTCCTCCGGGATTATATACTGTAACTGTTACCGATTCTGTCGGATGCTCTTCAACTCAAAATGCAAACGTTGTCTCGCCTCCTGCAATAAACCTAACCGGTTCAAGTACTCCGGCAGGTTGTAATCTTGCCGATGGTAGCGCATCGGTAACTGTTTCGGGTGGTTTACCGGGATATACGTATTCATGGGATACACTTTCAGTTACTACTCCAACATTGAACAATGTACCTGCGGGAATTTACACAGTGACAGTTGTTGACACAAATAATTGTACATCAACATTAGATGTTGCCGTTTCTAATACAGCTATTCCGGCACCAAACGTAAATGTTTCCGGTCAGCCATTGTGTAATGGTGATGCTAATGCAACTGCTATCATCATTCCTCAAGGAGGAACGACGCCATTTACTTTTACTTGGGATGGAGCATCTTCAAATGATACAATTACAAATCTTGCAGCCGGAACTTATATTGCCGGTGTTACGGATTCTGCTGGTTGTTCTTCCTTCTTTACAGTTATCATAACTCAACCGGCAGTTCTCAATATTAATTTTGTTGCAACCAATCCAAGCTGTTTTGGTGACAGCAGTGGAGGAGCAGTGGTTAGTCCTGTAGGCGGAACTTTCCCATTCACTTATTCATGGTCACCAATTGGTGGATCGGATTCAAGTGCAACAGATTTGCCACCGGGATCATACACTGTAACCGTTACAGATGCTAACAATTGTACAGCTACTGCATCAACCACTATTTCAACAACTGCACAGATCTTTGTTAATGTTACCGATTCTGTAAACGCATCGTGCCATGGTAGCAATGATGCCTCCATTGACCTTACGGTTTCCGGAAGTGACCCGTTTACATTCAACTGGAATCAAGGCGAAGCTTTCACTGAAGACCTTGTAAACATTGATGCAGGTCCTTATACTGTTGTGGTTTCAGATGTAATTGGTTGTACTTCTTCCTTGACTGTTAACATTTCCCAGCCACCCGCTATACCTGTTGATGCAGGTGTTGATACTGCAATTTGCAGTGGTGTCAGCGAATATCAATTAGACGCTAACTTGTTCGCCGGAACTACAGGTACATGGTCTTCTTCTGTATCCGGAGTTACATTCAACAATACTACTGATCCTGATGCAATAGCTATGAATTTAACCGGTGGTGCAAATCCTTTAACATGGACGGTCTCTGACGGAACTTGTCAGACCGCTCAAACGATCACAGTCTATAACTACAATTCGATATCTTCGAATGCCGGTTCCGACTTTGAAGTTTGCGGGTCGGGGTCAACACAATTAAATGGTAACACATTGGTGAGCTTTACCGGTTACTGGACAGGTTTCCCAATTACATTTAATGATTCGACTCTATATAATGCAATGGCAACAGGTTCAGTTTTTGGAGAACATGTTGTGACCTGGACACTCACAAATACAGAGTGTATTGATAGTGACACGTTGCTCTTTATTGTTGATGAGCCCGTATCTGCTGATGCCGGACCATTCGATATTGCTTGTTCAAACACAGGTGAAGTGAGTGCGCTTTCTCCACAGGTTGGAGCAGGGCAATGGGCAGTGCAAGCTCCTTCGTCAGCGACTTTTGTCGATCCAACAATTGAAAATACAACAGTAAATGGCTTATCATTAGGAGCGAATATCTTAGTATGGCAAGTAACGAATGGTTTGTGTTCTGCTTCTGATACTACTTCACTGTTTTATGATATTGCTTGTGAACTGGAATTGCCTACAGGTTTTACTCCAAATGGTGATGGCTATAACGATGGATATGAGATCAAAGGGATTGAAGGATATCCGTTGAATGTTTTCCACGTTTATAATCGCTGGGGAAATGAAGTTTATACAAAAGAAAATTATAAGAATACAGATTGGTTAGGAAATAATAATAGCGGAAGTCAACTTCCTGAATCAACATACTTTGTTGTTCTTGAAATAAAAAATACAGAAATTAAAATTGGTACTTACGTTGACTTACGTAGAAAATAACATTCACACAGAAGCCACAAAAAATATAATATGAAGAGGATTTGCATTTCAGCCCTGCTGATGTTTTTTTAGTGTCGCCGGCTATTGTCAGCAAGATGTTCTGATTAGCCAGTACATGTTCAATCCATTACTGCTTAATCCTGCATATGCAGGAAGTAAAGATTACATGATGGCAACATTGCTATATCGTAAGCAGTGGGTCGATTTTAAAGGAGCTCCAACAACACAGATTGGAACTTTACATGGACCATTAGGTCTTTCTAAATTCGGCTGGGGAGTTACACTTGCTCACGATAAGATTGGTGTTACTGATCGGACAGAAGGCTTTCTTAGTGCAGCTTATCAAATGAAATTAAGCGAGAAATTCAAACTAGGTGTTGGATTGAGAGCCGGTGGTGCATATTACACTTACCAGAACAGCGATCTGATTTATTGGGATGCTAATGATCCTTTGTTTGAAGGAAATCAAACTAACAAGTTTCTCCCGAATGCAGGGGCAGGTGCATATCTGTACTCAGACAAATTCTATTTTGGTGTGTCACTTCCTAATGCAATCACCTACGACACTACAAAAGTGCTAAGCGTTGGTATGAGTGGTAATGTAGTGCCGAATCAGGTTCGACATTATTTCTTTACAACAGGGTATGCATTTGAGATCAATCCTGATTTAGTGATCAAGCCAAGTGTATTGGTTAAGCAATGTGCAAATGCGCCTCTTGAAGCAGATATAAATGTGAATGTATTACTTGCACAGGTTCTTTGGTTGGGTGTAAGTTATAGAACTGAAGATGCTATTGTTGCACTGATCGAATTGCAATTGTCTAAGAAATTCAGATTAGGATATAGCTATGATTTTACCACTACTAATGTGAAGAATTATTCATCGGGATCACATGAAATCATGCTTGGTTATGATTTCGGTTATGACATCATGAAAGTCAAAACTCCACGTTACTTCTAATTACTTCCATTTTACACTGCATACAATAACTGCTTGCAAAAACACCTACGAATGACCAAAAAATTATTTTCTGTTTTATTAATTGCTGCCGGACTGCTTTTAAGTGGCTGTGCAAGTTATCACCTCAGACAGGGAAATCGACTTTATAAAGACCTTGCCTATAGCCAGGCAATTGAAGAGTATCAAAAAGGCCTGAGTAAAAAAGAAAATGCTGCTGCCCGCATAAAGCTGGCAGAAAGCTATAGAAAAATGAACAATTTGCCTAAAGCTGAAGAAGAGTATGCTAAGGTTGTATTGCTTCCTGAGGCTGAGCCAGTTCATAAACTACGTTATGGTCAATTGCTGATGCGTAGTGGAAAGTATGTAGTTGCCCGTTCTTATTTTGAACTCTATCTGCAAGCTAATCCGAATGATCAGGCTGTTGCTAAACTTAAATCAAGCTGCGATAGTATTGAAATGTGGCAAAAAGATTCTGCTAAATACACTATGCAGTCGTCAACTTTGAATACAGGACAAAGTAACTTCAGTCCGGTATGGTATAAAGAAGGTATTGCATTTGCAAGTGATCGAAATTCAAAAGCTAAAACGGCAGATTGGACAGGTAAACCTTATCTTGAAATGTATTACTCAAAAGGAAATCTTGAAACGGGATTTGCTTCTCCTACTTTGTTGGATGGAATCAATGGACGTTATCACGACGGTCCTGCTGCTTTTAACTCCAAAGGAGATACAATGTATTTTACCCGTAATAATTACGTGAATAAGAAAGTTCAGAAGTCGAATGAAGATGTTGTTGATTTGAAAATAATGAGAGCCGTGAAGAAAGATACTGCTTGGATCGATCTGACTGAATTTGAATATAACAGCAAGGAATACAGTACCGGACATCCTGCATTGAACACAGATGGAACGAAGATGTATTTCGTGAGCGATATGCCCGGTGGTTCAGGTGGAACTGATATCTACCTGACAGAAAAAATGAATAACATCTGGAGTAAGCCGGTTAATCTTGGTCCAAATGTAAATACTCCTTACAATGAAATGTTCCCAATGATCTGGAAAGATTCAATTCTTTATTTCAGTTCTGAAGGTCATTATAACATGGGTGGGTTAGATCTTTTCTATACTTCAAAAGATCAGAACGGTTGGAAAGAAGCTCGTAATATGGGTTATCCTTTGAATACGAGTTATGATGATTTTGGTGTAGCATTAAACGATAGTGGTAATGCAGGAATTATTTCCAGCAACAGGAATTCTAAGAATACAATGCAAGACAACCTGTACACTTTCACGATCAATGATCTTCGTTTTACTTTGGAAGGAATTGCAGTGGATAAGACAACGCAAGAGCCCGTTGCAGGTGTAATTGTTGAATTAACAAATACGATAACAAACAAAAAGGAAACGGCAATTACCGGACCTGACGGTAAGTTTCTTTTTAAGTTAAATCCTGAAACATCATATACTGTTGTCGGAACAAAAGACGGCTATTTCACAAATACGGAACCGGTAACCACAGTAGGAAAGATCAGAAGCGAGAGCATGTACGTAAAGCTCAAACTTGAACTGGATAGAATCATTGTAGATAAACCAATCGTTCTGAAAAACATTTATTACGATCTTGATAAATGGGATATTCGTCCGGATGCAGCCATAGAATTGGATAACCTTGTTCAGATCATGAATGAGAATCCTGCGATCAGCATAGAATTAGGTTCTCACACCGATTCTCGTGCCGATGATAAATACAATATGAATTTGTCACAAAAACGTGCAGAAGCTGCCGTTAATTACATTGTTTCAAAAGGAGTGAGCCAAGCAAGGATCACTGCCAAAGGTTATGGAGAAACGATGTTAGTGAATCAATGTGCTAATAAAGTCGCTTGTTCCGAAGAGGAACACCAGGCGAACCGTAGAACTGAATTCAAAGTTGTATCAATAGCAAAGTAAAAAGTCTGAAAATATACAAGTAAGGCCGGAGAGATCCGGCCTTTTTTTATGGTCTAAAGTTGAGATTTCGATTGAAATTCATGTGGCAAAATGTTGAAAAGTGTGTTTAAATGATTACTGTCACTAGAGGAAGAACAGGCTTAAGTTTTATGAACTTTCCAACTTATTATAATCAGGCAATACAGTCTTATAACTCACACATACATGATGCAATTAACTACATTTTACAGGAACACAATTTCCAGGTTGTTCTTTATTGCTTTCGTTTTAATTACGAATCTTTCTTCTTTCAATGCTGCTGCAACCCATTCGTCAGGTGCTGATCTTCAATACACATGGGTCAGTGGTAATACTTTCAAAGTGACCGTCTCTTTTTACAGAGATTGCGCCGGTGTCGCTGCGCCTGCTACCATCACGTTGAATGCAAAATCAACTTCATGTTCCAGAAATCAGAATTACACTTTAAATCTGGTTGGTGGAACAGGACAAGAAATCACATTTCCGTGTAGAACAGTGCAGACCAAGTGTACAAGTTCAGGTTCTGTTAATGCAGGCTACCAACGTTACGAATACTCGAATAATGTTACTCTTCCGCAACAATGTACTGATTGGGTAATGAGTTTCTATGTATGTTGTCGAAATTGTGCGATCACTACACTTAATAACCCTTGTGCCGACAATATGTACATTGAAGCAACATTGAACAACGTTGCTGCTCCAAGAAATAATTCTGCACAGTTTACGAATATCCCTGTAGCTTTGATTTGTGTGAATCAAAGTTTCACATACAACCATGGCGTTTTTGATCCTGATGGAGACTCATTGGTATACTCTTTCATCACTCCAAAAACCTTTAATACTTCAACAAATACTGTTGGTAGTGTAACTTTCAATCCCGGATTTTCAAGCACAAGTCCGTTAACATCCAGTCCGGCTACAACTCTGAATTCAGCGAATGGAGATATTACAATGTTCCCAACTGTCAATGGAGAAATTGGTGTATGTGCGATCATTGTTCGAGAATATAGAAACGGTGTCCTTATCGGAAGTGCAATTCGTGATATGCAATTTCTAACACGGATTTGTAATCCCAATTTTTTACCTACTGCATCCGGAATAAATGGTACAGGTAGTTTTGAAGTTACTGTTTGTCCGGGTGCCAACATAAACTTTACCATAAGTTCAGCCGATCCAAATCCTGCCGATACGATCGTGATGTCATGGAACAATTCAATTTCTGCTGCAACTTTCAATACAGTAGGAGCGAAGTTGCCTGTTGGAACATTTAACTGGACTCCAACATTAGCTGATGCCCGCGCTCAACCTTATACTTTTATTGTCATTGTTCGTGATAATGCCTGCCCTTATGCCGGATCGCAAACCTATTCTTTTATCATTCATGTCCCTGTCATTACTGCTGCTGTATCCAGTCCGGTTTTCTCCGGCTATAATGTTGCTTGTAGTGGAGCATCAACAGGAGCAATTACGGCAACCGGTGGTGGAGGAACTTCGCCATATACGTATCTATGGACACCTTCAGGTCAAACTACTCAAACAGCAACAGGTCTGGCAGTAAATACTTATTCAGTAACTATCACCGACGCTGACGGTTGTACCAATTCTGCTTCAACTACACTTACTGAGCCACCAACCGTTGTTGCTGATTCTATTTCTGCTTCAACTAATATCTCTTGTTTCGGTGCTTCAAATGGAAGCGCTACTGCTGTTGCTTATGGTGGAGTTGGCCCTTACACTTACCTTTGGACTCCCAGTGGTCAAACAACAGCAACTGCGACAGGACTAGGTCCTGTAAGTTATACTGTCAGAGCGACAGATGCCAACGGTTGTACCAGCCAACAGTCAATTTTAATTACTCAACCTACAGCATTGAGTGCTGTCGTTTCTCAATTCGATAATGTCACGTGCAGAAATAATGCGAATGGAAGTATGACCATCGTTCCATCAGGTGGAACGGGCCCATATACACATAGCTGGTCTAATGGTGCTTCAACAGCTGCAATAACAAATCTTGGTCCCGGAAATTATACGGATACTATCAGAGATGCAAATAACTGTATGTTCCTGATCAGTCAGACAATTACTGAACCTGCCATAATTCTTGGTATTCCTGCTTCATCAATTTCAACTTCCAATGTCAATTGTTTTGGTGGTGCCGATGGAACTGCTTCCGTTACACCATCAGGTGGAACACTGCCTTACGATATTCAATGGTCGAATGGTGATACAGGAACAGTTGCAGATTCATTGATAGCGGGAACTTATCTAGTCACGATTACCGATGGTAATTTATGTTCATTTGATTCTACCATAACGATCACCGCTCCAAGTGTACTGGCTTCTGCATTCGTTAATTATGCAATTACTCCCGGTGGAACGGATATCGCTTGTAACGGACAAACTACAGGTCAGTCGAAAATTACAGTTAGTGGAGGAACGCCTCCCTATTCTTATTTATGGAATACAGGCGCAACGATTGATTCAATCATTAATAGAGGTGCCGGAATTTATGATGTAGTCATTACTGATTTTAACGGTTGTACTTAATGATTGATACCATCACTGAACCGGCTGTACTCGCAAGTACTCTGAATGTGCGAAACGTAGCATGTAAAGGTGAAGCAAGTGGTTATATCATTGCTAATTTGACAGGCGGGTCACCGGCATATTCTTATGCATGGACTCCAAATATCAGTACCAATGATAGCGCTTATTTAATTCCTGCAGGATTCTATTCATTAACAACGACAGACTTGAATGGATGTACAAAAATAGATACTTTAACGATCACTGAGCCGGATACACTTGTTCCTTTGATATTGCCTTCAACATTTATCGGAGCCGTGAATCTTCGTTGCTTTGGAGATTCAAGTGGAACTGCAACCGTAACAGTTTTTGGTGGCACAGCTCCGTTTACTTATGTGTGGAATACCGGAGATACTACAGCGAGTATTGCTAACCTTCCTGCCGATAAAATTACCGTCAGAGTAGTTGATGCAAATGGTTGCTCAATTGAAAGAGATACAACGCTTACTCAGCCACCACCATTCACACATATATCAGATATATATGATCCAATGTGTTTCGGTGATTCTTCAGGATACATTAAAATAAATCTTGCAGGAAGTACACCACCTTATACATATAATTGGAATAATGGAGCAACAACTGATTCAATTGGCAACCTTACATCCGGTACATTCTATTGTATTGTCGAAGATGCAAACAATTGTTTGGATAGTCTTGGATTTGTAATGGCCAACCCTGATTCAATAATTGTTCCTGCAATTGTTTCCGATTATCAAGGCTATAATATAAGTTGTGCCGGTGGAAGTAATGGTGCTATTCAGGTATTCCCATTTGGTGGTGATAATACATTCACTTACACATGGTCGAATGCACAAACATCAGATAGCATCACAGGTTTGAGTGCAGCAACATACAATTTAACAATTCTCGATGGACGAGGATGTAGAAAGGATACTTCCATTACATTAACTGAACCAATTCCACTAGCTGTAACTTTGTTGCCTGATACTTTTGTGGGCGGAACAAATGTTCGTTGCTTTGGATATAATGATGGCGGACTGCATTCAACTGTTTCCGGTGGGGTTTCACCATATCAATATTCATGGTCGAATGGTGATGTAGCTGATTCTGCTGTTGGATTGACTGCAGGTTCTTATTTGCTCACCGTAACTGATAGCAATGGATGTACAGTTGTTGATTCTGCTACTATCCTTGAACCGGATTCAATAAATTTGTTAGCAGTTGTACCAAATTTCAATGGTTTCAATATTGCATGCTTTGGTGATACAACTGCATGTATTACATTGAATATGATAGGAGGGAATGCTCCATTTACATTTGTGTGGGATGGGAACGATACGCTCACAGCAACAACACGATGCGATTTAGGTGCGGATACATTAAATTTAGTTATCCTTGATGGAAACGGATGTCAACTGGATACATTCTTTATCATTACCGGCCCACCTCCAATAGACATCAACTCCGTTCTCTCAAGTGCAGGCAGTTATAATATTGCATGTTTTGGAACCAATACCGGATCTATAGATCTTACCATGGCCGGTGGTGTCAGTCCTTTCAATTATCTGTGGTCTTCTTCGGAAACTACGGAAGATATTTCCAGTCTTGGGTCAGGGACTTATCAGGTGAATGTTACTGATGACAATGGTTGCCTCGATTCAGCTGCATTTACATTAACTGAGCCAACAGAACTTACTGCCGTCGTCTCAAGTACGCCAACTACATGTGGTTTGAATAATGGTACTGCTACTGCAACACCAACCGGTGGTGTAGCTCCGTATACTTATCTATGGACAGGATCCCAAACTACTGCAACAGCAACAAATTTGCCTTCGCAACTATATTTCATTACAGTTACTGATAGCTTGGGTTGTATATTTTCTGATGTAGTAAGTGTAACAGCAAGTTCACAGGCAGTAGTTTCAATAAATTCATTTACTAATAATAATTGTTTTGGGACTACCGAAGGCACTGCAACCGCTACACTATCAGGTGGAGTAGCTCCTTTTACTTATTTGTGGTCTAATGGAGATACTACATTTACGGCTGACAGTCTTGCTGCCGGAAATTATACTCTTGCAGTTACAGATTCTAATAATTGTGTCTCTTCCGGTAGTGTTACAATTACTGAACCGAATGCTTTTGCCTTTAACTATACTGTTAACAATGCATATTGCAATGGAGTAAATAATGGTTCTGTCACAGTTGCTGTTACAGGTGGTACCGGTTCCTACCAATTCAATTGGTCGAATGGTGATGTCGGTAATTTTGCTGACAGTTTACCGGGTGGTTTTGTGCTAGTACAAGTTACGGATAGCTTAAATTGTAGCCTGATCGATTCAGTAGACATCATTCAAGGTACATCAATCGCTTCAACGATCGATGCTACAACAGATGTGTTATGCTTTGGTGGAAACAATGGTTTTGCTTCTGTGAATGTAGCCACAGGTGGACTAGGGCCGATAACATACAATTGGTCCAATGGTGATTCCGGACTTTCTATTGATTCATTGATTGCCGGTACTTATACTGTGAATATTGTTGACTCAGTTAATTGCTCCCTTTCATTAAGTGTAACTATTACTGAACCTGGTGTGCTTGCTTTGAATCTGACATCAACAGATGTAACTTGTTTCGGTGATAACAATGGTGCAGCTGATGCGCTTGTAACAGGTGGTTTCGGAACATATACTTATGTATGGACTCCAAATATTTCAAGTAATCCATCGCTTACAAATCTAGGACCGGGCACATATTCAGTTGTGATCACCGATCAGAATTTGTGCTCAACAAATTCATCAGCAATTATCACTGAGCCTGCAGAGATCGTTTCGGTAGCCGGATCTGACTTAGCAGATTGCGAAGCGACACTGACATTAAATGCTGTTCTTAATTCACCATATACAGGCTTGTGGAGCGTGGCATCAGGCACAGCTAATTTCTCCGATCCGGCATCTCCAAATTCAACCATATCAGGATTGACATTAGGCGATAATCAAATTGTCTGGACCGTTACAGATGGTACTTGTTTCGGAAGTGATACTGTACTTGTAAGAAGAAATACGGATGCAGAATGTGATCTAGTGATCCCTACAGGAATAACTCCGAATGGTGACGGTAAAAATGATCAATTGGTAATTCGTGGAATCGAAAGATACCCGGACAATGAAGTAACAATCTTCAATCGTTGGGGAAATCTGGTATATCAGAAAGAAAATTATAATAACGAATGGACAGGAGGGAATAATTCAAATGATCCATTACCGGAAGGAACATACTTTATAATTCTTGTGATCAGAAATACAGATATCAAGATGAATACATACATTGACCTACGGAGATAACTAATAAATAATAATAATAATAACAGGGCGTCGTAGGAAATTGTGACTACATAGCCCTTCGTTATTATTAGTTATTCAATATTCTTATTAATTAAATTTTTATAATCGATCTCGTCACTTTTTTATTATCAAAGATCATATTGATCGTATAGGTACCGCTTTCTCTGATCTTTTCGTTCTTGTAAACATGAACATTTTTTCCTTTCGGAGCATCAAAAGACTGCGTGTCTATCATATTCCCTTTATCATCGTTGATCTGAATCCATACTTTTCCTGATTTTGGAAGGAAGTAAGCAATGTCAAATGATTTATCGAAGGGTAAAGGATTTATTTTTTCGATCGCCAGATTGACCTCATTTTGCATTTTAATTGCAGCTAGTGAATGTGAAATGAACTTGCCGTTTGTGAATGTCTGACGAAGCCTATAGTAGACAATGCCAGTTGTAGCTTTTGTTTTATCTAAAAACGTGTATTCTTCGCTTTCAGTTAGATCAGGATTTACGGGAACTGTTGAAACATTCATAAAATCAACTCCATTAATTGACCTTTCAATAGTAAATGATTTGATCTTGTCGTTTACAGATGTTGACCAGTGAATTTTTATTCCACCTTCTTTTTCTTCCAGCATGAAATTTAATAGAGATTCTGCTAGTGGTGCTGTATTTCCTGCCGTCCTGACAATAAAGTTATCAAAAATGGCAATGTCTTTACCTTCAGCATTCATACCTTTTCCTACAATGATCTTTCCGGCATTTTTCCAGGAGAGTGAGCAATAAGCGGCATGTTGGATTTGACCAGACAATAACACTATTTACAAAGATCTCTGCTTTTCCTTTTGAGGGATTGTATATAAAACGATAGGTTCTGAAATTCATATCAACAGGAATTTCATATTCTGTTTTCGTTTTAAAAGATTCTATTCCTCCTCTTTTATTTTCCAAACGATAGGCAATGGTTATAAATCCATTTTCCATACCGAAATTAAATCCATTTTCTCTTGAAAAGAATGACCCGCTTTTTTCATTTCTGCTGTAATCAATACTGATATCAATTCCTTCTTGGTTCCAGAGTTCAGTTCCTTCAATTTCAAGATCAATGTCTTTTCCATTTGGGCCGGCTGATAAGCCACCGGTTGAAGATCTCCCTCCTGACATTGAATGTGCATCTTTACTAACCGAAATTGCATCAGGACCCAGTGTTGCTATTGTTACCGGATTTTTTTCCCAGGTAAATTCTGTGATAATGTCTCCATTGCTCAGACTAGCACCACTTCCTTCAGTTCCGGTTGCTGTGGCTCTTGTTTTACTTACATTGTTTACATTCAGGTAAACCATGATTCCTGCGGTTATGGTTAGCATAAAAGAAATACTTCCGGCAACAAGAATAACTCTTGCTCTCAGCTTTTTTTTTTGTTTGCGATGTAGTCTGTTTTTCATATTTCTAGATGTTGCGGATTAATTTTTAATGACTTTTTTGGTCAGTCTATCGTTTAAACTTTCAACGATTAGGATATATGTTCCCGGTTCAAGCGATTCAAGATTGTTGATCTCTACCGAATTTTCGCCGATCTCTAATTGATATTCTTTTTGATACTTTGTTTTTCCATCGCTGCTGATCAATAACACTTTCGATTTTTGATTAATATCTGATTTCAGACTTATTCTCATTTCACTGCTAAATGGATTTGGAGCAATTGAATTGATACGCATTCCTGCTGAAACGCTTTTCGATTCAACCATTACAATTTTTGAATAAATAAATGAACCGTCAGGAGCGATCTGCTTTAATCTGTAATATGACTCTGTTCCTGTATAGGTTTTATCATCGTAAGTATAATCTCTGATCTTGCTATCAAAGGAAGCCTTGATTTCATCAATCTCATTGAAGTTGATTCCGTCTGCACTTCTCTCTACTACGAATTTTTCAATACCGGTCTCTGATTGTATATGCCAATCCACGGAAACTCCGTCTTCCATCAATCTTGCACTAAGATCAATTGAGGCAGTTATAACAGATGCAATTGTCCAGTCGGGTTGAAGCATTGTATTGTTCATTGTAATGCTGCCTTTGCCATTCTTAACTCCGCTTGCAATTGCATTGGTAATATTCCATCCTGATCCTGTCCATTGAATGATTTTCAATGGGCCTGTTGCCATTGTTGAAGCCAATGTGTTTTCCTCTCCTAAATAGGTTAGTGTTACATCTGCTTTAATTCCTTCGCCTGTAAACGACCACCAACGGTCCACTACATGTTCAACTGCAAAAGGTGATCCGCCGGGGAAGGTCATGTTTAGAGCAGGGTAGGGAGTATTATCTTTATTTGTCTTGCGTGTACTTACATAAATATCCTTCCCGAGTCCTGTTGTAATTTTGAAAGTAACCGGAAAGATCTTATCCGCTGTGATACCGAATGGAATTTCATGAGCACCGGCAGAAAGTTTTTTCCAACAAACTTTACTGTTATTGATAGGTGTCGATCCTTCACTTATGATAAACCCTTTTGTTCTTTTGATCGCTTCAGGAGATCCATTCTCAATTGTCATTGTATTGGCATTGAGTTTTATTCCACCCGATATCAAATCCAATTTTGTTCTGACAAACACGAAGTTGTTCGAAACACTGGCACATGGTGATGATGAACCTTGTAGATTGACCTTCAAGATTCCGTATTTCGAATTTTCATAATTGTTTGCATTTGGCATACCGGTAAGAACCATGCTTTCTGAACCTGTATATTCAACAATACTGTTTGGATGTAATTCATAATTCAGATTCGCTGTTGAGTTGATCGATGATCTCGATGTTTGATCATAGAAACCGAATGGGTTACTAATGGAAATTGTCCCGCCTGAATCAACAAATAATCGTGAGAAACCAAATTGTTGATTTGATGATATTTGTCCTTTGCTTAAACTTAACGTTCCATTCGTTTTAATATGAAGCATGTTTATTCCGGACTGATTGTTTGACGCAAGCTGAAAGTTGCAGTCCTTTACTATCACTTTACTGCCCGTTTCAATTCTCTGAATAACATTTTCTATGATCTGTGCTGTTCCTGTTCGCGTATATGTCAAAAATTTAGGTGACTGATAACTGATGGATCCAAAGACATTCGAATTTCCACCACCACTTCTCATGATCTTTCCTGTTCCGGAAAAATTTACTGCTGTACCCTTGAATCGTAGGATATTTTCATTGGATGTACTTTGAATGTTATTGTCCAGGTTGATCGTACCGCCTGATTGAGTAAATATCCCTGATATTGCAACTGAAATATTGTCTATGCTTGGAGTTGTTATATTATGATGGAATATAAAATCTCCACCGGTTTGCGTAAAATCCCGAGCGATTTCAATGTTTGCTGAACCTTGATTATTTTTAACGGATAATGTGCCACCGGAAATTATCATGTTTTCTATTGTTGAATTCAGTGATCCGAAGTTCTTTGACAGAGCTAGAATTCCTCCATTCATTTTCAAACAAGTATTCACATTCAATTGCAGATTGTGTGAAGCAATCAGTGAACAATAGTTCAAACTGTTGTTGCATCCATTGATCTCATAGTTTCCTTGAATTGTGATTTCTTCATTCCCTGATGCTGCAGAACTTGTTACTTCAGCTGATTGGATTCCATTAACTATAAAATTTCCAACTACATAGTTTTAGCTTTGTGTTGTTAAGCGTTCCTGAAATACTCGATAGGGAAGTACCTCTGAATTTGTCATTGGCATTCTGAAAATTGATAGTGAAATTTCTAAGTACATTAAGTGTGCTGACCAAACCATTGGTATGGCAGGCAGTCTGGCCCATAAATATTCCGCCATTCAATGAAAGTTCACCGATCGTGGCATTGAAAATTCCTGAATTGATAGTTGCTATGTTGTCTAGTATTCTTGTATCCCCGGTGTTCTGAGTAAATGTTCCTTCAATATTCAAAGTTGCATTTCCATTACTTACATTCGGGATTCCGGTATTATTAATGATCTTTACATTTCCTGTATTGTAAAATTCCGACAACGTGAATAGTGACATTTCCGTCACCATCATTTAATCCGTAAAATACTCCGCCATTGTTAGCGATATTTGAACAATGCAGATTGAATGAACCGGTATGGGTTCCGTTATGCGCATAGAAAACAGAGTTGACGTTTTTAAGTTCAATGTTTCCTATCGTTGTATTTGAAATTGATCCTGATTTGTCTAAAGTGACCCATCCTTGGTCGATAGTAAGTGTTCCAAAGATCTTATGTGATTCAAAAAGATTGTTTTGATTCCATTCAACAATTGAATTATTTCCTCCCGGGGTATTTATTTCAAGATTTCCAAAATTTCCATTTACTTTTTCACCAAGTGGAATAGTATAATTGTACCAGTTCTTTATGATCAGATTGCTATTGATCTCAAAATTTTCTGTGCAACTTGTAAATAGTGTTGCTTCTGCTGATGTATTGATGTTTGGGTCCCAGATAAATGTTCCACCGGCAGCGATCTTGAAGGGTCGACCTGTTGAACTGATCGTAATCAATCCTTTGTTCATGTTCATTCTTCCATTGATAGTAATATTACCGGCAATGGTCATTCGCGTTCCTTGTCCAAGTGTCAAATTCCCACTTTGGAAAACGGATAGATTTTGAACAGATGTATTTCCTGTCGTTACTATTGTTGTTGAATTACCAATAACAACATTGTCACCGGCAGCCGGAATTCCGGCAGGATTCCAGATAGCAGGATTTTCCCAGTTGCCGGAAGCGATAGAGATCTTTGAACCTGCTGTTACTGAATCTGGGAGAATGGTTGTAATCAAGAGAATAAAACCAATAGCAAATTGTAAGGTTGAACACCTTTTGTTTCCTTTTACCTCTTTGTGCGTCAGCATTAATGCTTTTTTCATGGCTGTTGTCTTATTGTGCATTAATTACTTTCTTGTCACGGATCAATATTGTGTGTTTCCCATTGATCTTTTGTTGAATGAGTACTGGTTGTTCCAGTGTCGTTTCATTCGTAAATACCTGTTCAGAAACCTTCACAATTTCAATTGAATTGTCTGTCTGTGCCTGTGAACTAAATGGATTCGACATATTCGCTATGATAAGCGCCAGAGCACCCATTGCAAATATTCCACTACTCACGATAACCACTGCCCTCAACGAAATTCGTTGGTGCAGACTGGTTTTCATTTCCGGTTTCTGGTTGTTCTTTTTTGGTTTCACTTTAATGTGATTTTTGGTTATATAGATTTACGATATAAAGCATGGAAAGTTAGACGTGAATAGGGTAGGTGATTACATCTGTAAGGTTTTAGGGTATTTGCAAAGCCGAAAAAACTATTTAACTCTTATGTCGTGCATCATAGGGGTTACAAAAAAAGCTTCCTTACTTGAATGTAAATTTCAAGTAAGGAAGCATTTTCCAAATTTATATAAATCGTTTTTACGAATTCACAAAGACAAGATCTTCGGGTAGGATCGTATTGTTTTCTGACATGATCGCAGCTCTTTCAATGACCGCTTTTAATTCGCGCACATTTCCAGGCCATCCGTAATCCATAAGGAATTTCGTGGCTTCTTTGCTCAACTGAATATTTGGCATTCTGTTTTCTTTGCAGAAGTCTGAAAGGAAGTTCTTTGATAATAGAACTACATCATCGCCTCTTTCAAGCAGAGTAGGGAGGTGAATTAAGAATCCTTGTAAGCGATAGAAAAGATCTTCTCTGAATCGTCCTTCTTTGACTTCCTGGACCAGATTCTTATTTGTCGCTGCAATGACTCTTACATCAAGCTTGATTGATTTATTGCTTCCTATTCGTGTAACTTCTTTCTCTTGTAGTACGCGTAAGAGTTTTGTTTGCATCATAAGGTCCATTTCTCCGATCTCATCAAGGAAAATTGTTCCTTCATTTGCTTCTTCGAATTTACCTATGCGGCGGTCTCTTGCATCCGTAAAAGCTCCCTTTTCATGACCAAATAATTCACTTTCTATCAGATCTTCAGGAATGGCGCCCATGTTCACAGTCACAAATGGTTTTCGTGCACGTTGAGAATTGTAGTGAATAGCTCTTGCTACTAACTCTTTTCCGGTACCACTTTGACCTGTAACCAGTACCATGATATTGCTCTTCTCCACTTTCTGAATCAGACGAAGTACTTTCAATACAGGACTACTGTTTCCTAAGATGTTATTGTATTTATTACGGTCGATGACGATCTCTTTCAAGGCATCATTTTCCTGTTTTAAATATACTGTCTTGCAAAGTGTCTTTACTGAGTTCTCCAGGTTGACAAGTGCATTGTCATTCTTGATGATATAATCAGATGCACCTTTTCTGTATGTATCAATGACCACATCAATTTTTTCCTGACCGGAAACCATGATACACTGAATACCGTCATTGTAATTCTTTATTTTTTCCATTAATTCAATTCCGTTCATTCCCGGTAGCATATAATCAATCGAAATAATATCCGGATTCAAATGCAGGTTGTCTATGCAGTCCTGAGGGGTCATGAAATGCGTGACTTCGCAGTTGTCAAGCTTTTCTAAGGTCTTCTTGATCAAACTTCCCAGGAAGTGATCATCTTCTACTATAAATACTTTTATTAGTCCCATTGTTTTTAACACTTTTATGTGAATCTTTTTATGCTATTATGGCCTTTTTAGTTGCGTTTAAGCACCTTTTAAACGGTACATTTACATACCAAATCTTACACTTTTAAACTCCTATGAAAAGCAGGCTGATTTTGACATTTATAGTGATTCTCCTGGCCACACCGCTTTGGATGAGGATTGGATGGGAGTTTTCCCCTAAGAGGAAGCTGCATATGCTTATTGTCGACAAAACGGTTTTAAACACTAACAGTTTCAAACATCGGTCAATCAATTGGATCCTGGATTATGAAAAGTACACCAAACCTGACGGTTCTTTCTACGATATCAATCAGGATTATTTTGGCTTTTTCCCAAAAGAGGATGAAAAATATGTGATCAATGATTTTGAGAAATTGGATGAGCCCGAAGTTGATAGTCTGGCAGCAGTATACAATCTTGCCTATTTTGCGGATACTTATGGCGTGTTAGGAAATGAATGGTATGCTCATAGAGATATCAATGATAATTCTGAAAGTATTTATGGTGGATTGACAGAAAAGGATCTTTTACTCATGAAAAAAATGAAGAGTAAAAACAAACCTGTTATTGCGGAATTTAACACGATCGGTTATCCAACTCCCGTCGATATGCGTCGTCAATTTGAAAAATTGTGGGGAATAGAATGGACAGGCTGGATGGCCAGACATATTGCGTCTCTTGATACAGTGAATAATCCTGATCTTCCCATGTGGATTGTAAGAGCCTACAAAAAGGAAAATAAAGGTGTATGGAATTTCAAGAAAGATGGAATGCTCTTCATCCATGAAACCGGAAAAGTAATTGTACTGGAATCCGGAAAGCAACTCAATGATGCCATTCCAAAAATTTATACGGATAAGAAAAATCAGGAAGAATTTAATGTTCCTGCTGTAATGATCTATCCTTATTGGATGGATATTATCGTAAATAAGAACGATACAAATAACATTATATCAAAATATGTACTCGGTACTCTGCCGGAAGGAGAGGCTATTTTAGCAGCGAACGGAATTCCTAAAATTTTCCCTGCTATCATTCATAGAAATAAGGATTTTAAGTTCTATTATTTCTGCGGAGATTTTGCAGATAATCCTACTAAGTTCAGGTTTGCAAAACTTAGCGGAATTACTACCCTTAAATTTTTAATGTACAATGCCGTCGATGTCACCGACCGTAATCGCTTTTTCTGGGAATTCTATTTGCCTATGATGCAGAAGATATTGAAGAAAAGTTACACCTCCATATAATAAATAAAGTGAAGTGAAGTGGAGTGTAGTGAAGTGGAGTGGAGTGGAGTGAAGTGGAGTGAGTGATGTGATGTGATGTGATGTGGAGTGAAATGAAAAATACATTTTAGCAAACTGGTTCCTAAGAACTATACTTCATTATACTTCATTTTTCATTCGCCTTCGGTGCCCTTGTAAATCCCTTCCTCTTCATCTCTCCCCAATTTTTAACTCCCGTCATGAGGTCAAGATTTCCTCTGATAGCGTAATAGACAGTTAAAGGATGAATGAAAAGCGGTTCGATCAATGCAGTTTTCAGCAAACGTAAAATATCGCGTTTCTTTTTGTACTGATGAAAACTAAGTTCTTCAAATAAGATAGCTGCTGTTGAATACATGATTGCAAAAGCATATATAAGAATAAATAATACGATAAACAGATCGACGTTCAGGATCCCTAAGAATGCCATCATGACCAGGTAAAGAAAAGCTGTCGTCTCAACAATAGAGCGAGGTACTCAAAAAGTAACCAAAACGGCATACTTACCATTCCTAGGAATTTGTAGTTCGGATTAAAGATCAATTTTTTGTGAATCCATAATGTTTCTGCCGTTCCTCTTGTCCAACGATTTCTTTGCTTACTCAAGATCTTGAAATTACTCGGCGCTTCTGTCCAGCATAATGGATCAGGAGATAGACAACTCTGTACTTCGCTTTGCGTTCTTCCATATATCTACGCATACGAATTACCAATTCCATGTCTTCACCAACCGTATTGTGATTATAACCACCTGCATCAATTGCAATTTTCTTGTCAAACATTCCAAACGCTCCGGAGATCAGGATCAAACCATTTAGTCTGCTCCATGCCATTCGCCCTAGTAAAATGCACGGATATATTCCAGAACCTGTATTCGTGGAATCATCTCCGTAGGCAAATTCACTTTTGTTATCTTTCCTTCATTCACCTCGCAAGAGTTCGCTATACGTACAACACCGCCAACTGCTATCACTCTGTCGCTTTCTGTCTGCTCCATAAACGGTTTTACCATTTTGAGCAACGATTCATATTCCAGAATACAATCGACGTCAATAGCTGCGAAAATACCATAACGGGAAACATTGATTCCTGCATTCAAAGCATCCGCTTTTCCACCATTGACCTTGTCAACGACAGTCAGTTTGCTTAATGACGGTGTGGTAGATTTATAAACTCCACGAATTGGTTTTGATCCTATCTTTTCTTCAAATGCATATGGCACTATTTCTAATGAATAGGCTTCAATCATTTGCTGAAGTGTGTCATCTTTAGACCCATCATTTACAATGATCACTTCGAAATTGACATAGTGTATGTTCAATAGCGATCTGACATTCTCAACAATTGTCTTTGATTCATTATATGCCGGTGCTATGATTGAAATCGATGGGGCAGAAGGGGCAGCAAGGATATCTCTGTAGTCAATAAAGCTATTCCGACGCATGTAATTGATGATGTCAAAAGCAGATACCGTCGACAACAAAAAATAAGTGCCGAACAATATACAGCTGTAGACCAAAATAAAATGATCTGCAAAATTTGTGAAATAATAAAAAAATAATCCCATATGTTATAGTCTCCTGTCGCGAGCGTGACGAATCATTAATTGTAATTGCGGCCCTGACTGATTAAAAATAGTTTCTATTAACTGTTCCCCATTTGCATGAATTGAAAGTAGTGAACGCACTGCTTGTATAGAAACGGGGTAATCTTCGATCGGCTGGCGAATGATCTTTTCCAATACAGGAACCGATTTCGCACTGCCTATGACTTCAAGTGTTTTAGAATTTCACTCTTGGTAGCTAAATTTTCGAGTGGATAAATTTCAAGTAATGGCTCTTCTCCATCTGTTGCACTTAACTCTCGTAGTGCCTTGATGACACACAATTTGATCCTCAAATCAGGACTTTTTAAAAGTACTAAGAGTGTTTTAATCGATTCACGCTGACGGAACCGTCCTATCATCTGAATGCAAAAAACTACAACATCTCTGTTCGGAGAGTTTAACCAATTGCTGAAATCGGGGATCATTTTCTCCGGCATTTTGGTTAACATATTATAAATGTTCGCTGAATCCCAATCTGACAAATGCTCTGTTTCTTTGGAAAGAAATGCAAGAGGATCTGTATCGCTTAATTTCATAAGAGCAATCCTTGTTTCCATTCTAAGAATCTCATTCTTGCTATTAAGAAAGGTGCTTATTTCAGTGTAACCGGATTTTACATTCATAATTGCAAGCTCTTTCATTCCTTTTGCAATTATATACCAACGCTTGCTTTTCAACTTTAACATCGAGTCTTTTTCAAATTCGAGGAAGGTGTAGATCTCTTCTAAGCGCTCTGCTGTTTCTCCGGTAAAATTCTCGTGTAAATGAATTATCTCATCTAGAATCGTTGTTCTGTTGAATGGAGTATCAAGATCAATCCGGTCAAACATGGAAAGAACTTTATCTCTATCCAGTGCCTCCTCGAATATCAGATTGCGAAAAACAGGCTGGTACTTCTTGTGCAGTTCGGCTTTTTTATTGCTTCGCTTTGTCTTGAAGATCCTACTACCCATTATTACTGCCAGAAGAATAAGTATGATCAGCATAAACAAGATGGTTACGCCAATCAGGATCCTTATATGCACGGGGAAGCTATAAATAGATCTTCCAACCTCATCAACTGAATATTGAAGGTCGTTGAAATTTAGCTGCAGCAATATATTGGCAAGTAGTTTCAAATTAGTGTCAGTCTCCTAGTTTTTTATTCAGTTCGTCGATCTGCTTCTCAATCGATTTTCTTCTCGCTGCAATGAATGATTTTAAGCCGGGAATAAAATTCCCCGGATCCAATGGATCACCAACGGTAGTGTTAATATTGGTGTCGAATTCAGTATTAGAATACATTTTATTTACGTCAGCATAAACAGAAACTCTTATCCTTAATGCTATACTGTCGATCTGCTGATTCATCGTTTCTTCGTTGAAGTACTTGCGAAGTAATTCAGTCATTATTGACAAATATCTCTTTTGAATGAATTTGTTTTCGCCCAGTGTTTTCTCCAATAATGGTCTTGGCTCTTTGTATGGTACGGAATCAGGAACCAAAATGTCAAGATTTTCTAATTGATTTAAAGGCATTACCGGATTCCATGCAGCGAAAGCATAGTTTCCGTCAAGGGAGATCCATTGCCATTTTGTAGAAATGGAATCGTGGAAAATAAAAAAGTTGTGCGGATAAAACATATTGTAAGCATCAATATTTCCTATAATGTTATTGATTGCCCATGCTCGGAGACATTTATCCAAATTCATGGTTGCTTCCAGTTTGCGCAGATATTCTTCCTGAGAAAGTGTAGTATCGTTCACCAAGCGAATAAACTTCACTAAATCAGTCCAATCGTTCTTTTTTAAATTATTCTTCAATACATAGCGATTCCAGTATTTCATAGGTTCGTTTCCGACATAAACGAAGTTTGCCTGTGGCTCACCTTGAAACAAATTTCCGGATGAAGTTTTGAATCTGGTTTCAAGAAAAACTTTGTCGATACTTTCGTTCACCAGATATAAGCCCCAGTATTTATCGTTGATATATACTTTCGCATAAGTTGCGCGAGGAGCGGGGAGACCTTCTTTGTTTAATAGATCCAAATAAAGCTTTTCCCGCATCATCGATGGGTCTTTAAAATTATTCGTTAGGTTTAATTCTTCCAGACCTTTGAAGTCCTGCCCTTTGATGAATTTATTGAATTTAATTCGAAATGGTTTTTTCTTTCCCGGATAGAAATCATATGACGATTCACCTTTGAAGCGAACACCGGTAGAAAAGAATTTCTTATTGTCAATTATCACATTTGCTTGCAAATAATTCGAAATCTCCAATGAGTCAAGAAGTTTTTTATTCGTGGTCAGGGAATCCCAGAAATTGCATTGAGTGAAATTTATCCTGATTACATGGATAGAATCTTTCTCAAAAAAACTTTTGCCGTAGTCTTTCTTACTTGGCTTCTTACTTGCATCAACTGCTTGTGCAAAAGAACTTGCAATTGCTAACAGTGATATCAGTCCTGTAAATAAAATGTATTTTTTAAACATGTGTGTATTTGTCAGAATACTGTTTTAACAGTAATGCCGGTGGTTAATCTTTGTGAGTAACTATCTTCTCTGATGTTTTCCTTCGAATATTGTATTTCTCCTTTCATGACCCATCGTCCAAAAGCACTTTTTTGTAACTCGAGACTAAATGAATATGATTTTGTGTATTGAGCCAGATTAAGTGTCCTTCTTTCGTCAGGCGATTGTCCATGCCCAAGTCTGATTCCAATGTAATTGTCACCATCACCAAAGTAATTTCTTACTGAAGCGATTAGAGTTATACCTGAGGTTTTAAGTGAAATGTTTTCTATGGTTGAATCTCTTTTTGGTGAAATAAATGTCCTTATGTTGAACCAATAATTTTTATAGTAATTTCCTAAACTTGAAGTGTAGAATGTTGTTCCGGTCGTATACTTCTGATATCGGATTCCCCCTGAAAATTCAAATCCTGCAGGCAATTTGAAATATAACTCTGCACCATATCTTTCTTTAGGAAAAATAACATCATAAGCAAAAGCGGCTGATATATCTGCATAGATACTTTTTGTGAAGTGAGCATAACTTTCGACCTCATATTGCAAACCCCTTTGGCCAAACTTGTCTGCTAAATTTATACGCATCGTCAAGGATCCAAATGTGAAATTCCGTCCTAATTGTGAACTAATCAATATTTGTGGTGCTCTTCCTTTATCATATTCGTCGACAACAAAACTTGACTGAAAGTTGTTGTTCAACCTTCGGCCTTCAAGACTATTCATCAATTGTATTGCTTCTTTATTTCCCGGATTTAAATCCAGAATCCTTCTTAATGTTAAAGCCGCAGATCCTTTATCATCAAGCTTCATTTGAAGTTTAGCTCTTTTTAAAAGCAATTCTTCTGAGTTCGGATAGTAGCTTAACGCAATTTTCAGATAATCATTTGCGACTTCATAATTTTCACTCCAGAATTCTACATCAAATAAGGCGTTTAAGGCATCAATATCATTTTCTCTCTCAATAAGCACCTGACTCAATTCCGTTCTTGCTTTGTCGTATTCCTTTTGCCAGGCATATGTCCTTCCTAAAAAAGTACGAACTTCATAGTAATCCGGTTTCTTTTCCAGGATTTTGATGCAAATTCTTCGTGCCTGAGCATAATTGTCATTGTAACTGAATTCACGCGCTTTTTTGAACAATGCATCAATATCAGTTGTATCGGTAACAACTACCAATGTGTCAGATGCCTTGGTCTGGGCCGAGCTTTTCAGGCTGAAACCGGACAGGAATAGAATAAAAAAAAAACAAAAATAGTTGACTCTGTTCTGCATTTGTAGTTTCAATCAATACGATTTCATCAATAGTCTTTTAACCCTAACAGAAAGTTCGTTCGGACTAAATGGTTTTGTGATGAAATCATCGGCACCCAACTGAAATGCTTCTAATACAGTTTTTTCTAAACCGATCGAGGAAACAATAATGATTGGAACCTTTATATTCAATTGCTTTCTGACTTTATGGACAATTTCAAGTCCTGTCAGATAGGGCATCATAATATCTGTGATAATAATGTCAGGTCTTAAGGAATCAATCTTCTCAATTGCTTCCTTACCGTCCTTCGCCAATATGACTTGATAGCCCTCTTTTTCAAGTTTGAACTCCACCATTTTGAGGACCATTTCATCGTCTTCGCAAACTAAGACTTTCATTTATTTTGTGTTTGTTTTAAAGCGGCTGCAAGATAACATTTTATCCTGCCATTTGGGTTACATAATCAATGGAGAATTGTTTTTTTACTCTATTTAAGCGATGTCAACTCTGTCCTCAATTGTGCATAAGCAAGGCTTGTTCTCGAAGCAATTTCCATCAGCAATTCATCTACTTCCGGTGCCTTTAGTTCTTTGTCATTCATTAGCTCAACTTTCGATAATGCATTCTGAATTTCTGACATTCCCATGTATCCAAAGGATGGCTTGATACGGTGTGCAATCTTTTTGAACTCTTCCCAATTTTTATTTTTGAAGTGGTCATTCATTTCTGAAATAGCTTGAGGTGTTTTATTCAAAAACATCTCTATCATTTCAATTATAAACGCTTCATTACCTTCAGCAATTTGCTTCAGATAATTCAGATTTATTTTTGGAGCATTCAGAAAGTGATTTACTGCCTCATTATTTGGAGTTGCCGGTGCAGATTGTCCAATAGATGCATTCGAAAACTGAGCTGTGTTTGAAGTATGGTTTGGTTTCAATTCCGTTGCTTTTGACTCAGAATGAGTAGATTGAACCTTCTTTAACGTCGAATTCGCCGTTTGGGTTAGCACAATTATCTTTTTCTTTAGATCCATAGGGTCAAATGGCTTATTAATATGATCGTTCATCCCATGGTCTACACACTTTTGCTTTTCTGATGCTGTTGCATGAGCGGTCATAGCCATGATCGGCACTGAACAAAATGGCTCAGGTAGAGTAGTCCTGATGGTCTTTGAAGCCGTCAAACCATCCATAATTGGCATTTGAATATCCATTAAAATCAAGTCAAAGTGTTCAGATTTAGCTAATTGTACGGCCTGCTCACCGTTGTCTGCAAAAGAGATCGTTGTTTTCCAGTCTGAGAAGATTTTTCGGACAACTAGTTGATTGATCTTATTGTCTTCTGCTATGAGGATTCGCAACTGCGAAATATCGTGGTCGACGATCTTAGTGTTTTCTGCTTTTTTGATGACCTCTTTCACTGAAAATTCAAGGGAAAAAGAAAAGCAGGTGCCAACGCCCGGATTGCTTTTTACAGTTATTTCACCATTCTGTAACTCAACTAACTTTTTGACAATAGTCAAGCCTAAGCCTGTACCACCAAATTTCCTTGTAGTATCAGAACTGGCTTGCGTAAAACTTTCAAATATGCTTCCCAAGCTCTTTTCCGGAATACCTATCCCTGAATCTTTTACATCGAATTGAATCTTTGCTTTTTCAGTAGTCTTCTCTATTACACGAGCACTTAAGCGAACTTCGCCTTTCTCTGTAAATTTAATTGCATTACTCACCAGATTATTGATGATCTGCGAAAGACGAGTAGGGTCTCCTGTTATAGTTGCAGGTATTTTTGAATCAACATCGGAAACTAGTTGTATGTTCTTCTCATCAGCCTTGGATTGAAATAATTCAATTGCATGTTTAATGGATTCATTCAGATTGAAAGGCACTTCTTCAAATGTCATTTTGCCGGCTTCAATCTTCGAGAAATCCAGAATGTCATCAATGATCACCATTAAATTATCAGAACACATTTTAATTGAACTCAGATAACCACCTTGTTCTTCACTTAGACTTGTATTCATTAGTATTCGTGTTAATCCAATGATACCATTCATTGGGGTACGAATCTCATGACTCATATTTGCCAGGAAGTTCTCTTTAATTTTCGCTGTATCTTCTGCAAGTTGCTTTGCATGCTCTAATTGTTCCTGAATACGCTTGTGGACCGTTACATCTGCAGCTATTCCAATGACCCCAATAATAGCATTTGAATTGTCTCGTATAGATGTATAGAAAATTTCGAAGAATTTGTTTTCCCATTCTTCGACAATTTTTACTTCCTTTCCGGCCAAAGCCTGGTTAAAATATTCCAGTTGAATCGGAATCTCTTTTGAAAATTCAGCGAGTGGTTTATTCAGGAATTTTTCTTTGTCGATCTTTAATTCGTCAAGCCCTTTTCCTTCAAACAAAGTGATCTCACTTTGAGCATTCACTGCAAATAAAATGATAGGGGAGTTGGCTACAACGGCTTTCAATTGATTTTGTGCTGTACTCAACTGCATTTCAAGCTCACGCTGACGACCCGATTGCTCTTTCATGTTCACCATATAGCGCACACTTTGTGCTATACCATCTCCTGAAAGAAGGTTTTTAGGGATGTAATCGTTGGCACCATTTTTCATTGCCTCAACAGCAATCTTCTCATCACCCTGACTTGTTACGATAATGATCGGAGACTGATTTCCGGCACTGCGGATCTCTTTCAACAATTCTAATCCTGTCCCACCGGGTAAATTATAATAAAGAAAAATACAATCGTATTCTTGATTGTGTGTTGCAGCTTTTCCGCTTTCATGATCTTCCGCAAAATGCAGGTCATGATTAATGTTTGAATTCTTTAAAGCTTTCTTAATGATCAACCGATCTAACTCATCGTCCTCGACAACGAGTATCTGTAATTTTCTATCTATCATTGGTAAAATTATTTTATGCTCATGTTTTTAAGCATATTATTTTACTCAAATGGTGCTTTTACGTTAAGGATAAAAGTGTTTAAATATTACGTTTTCTTGTTCGGAAATGGAAAAGGTTGGGGATTTCTTACGTTTTTTAAATGGTAAGTGGTAAGTGGTGATTGGTAAGTAGCAATGCAAAAGTTATTCAACTGTAAAATTCTAATCAATATTTTTATTTAGCTGCATTCAATAATTAAATCTGGAAATCTGTGAAATCCGGCTAAGAAACTCCAAGTAAAATTTTAAATTGAAATTGTACTGCGAAATTACTTCCGTTGTGCTACTTACCACTCACCTCTTACTACTTACCAGCTTATTTCTGCACAAAGAAGAAATCAATCAAATCAAAAAACTGCTGTACACTGTACGGTGATTTTTGTGACATGTATTCATCAATTGCTGCAGAGATCTCTTTTGGTGTGATATATCCGTTGGAGTCAATATCAAGTCGAGCATAAATTCCGGGAATGCTGGTACGCTGCTCAGGATTTGCAGATGTGTGATCAGAAGTCCATTTCTGTTCCACATCGGGTTTGCGCTCTGCTAATTTATCATACGCTCTCAAGTACTCAATAACTGCAGGTAAAGCTGCAAGCGAATCTTTTCTGAACGCTTCTTCTACCATTTCTTCGGTGATCGTAATCCCGTCTTCATTCACTACAGCATAGGTCGCACTGTTTAATTCCTTATCTCTGTAATCCGGAATTCCATCATCATCTTTATCTAACGGTTTTCCTTTCACATCAACTTGATTGGAAGCAGGAGTCGCTGATGAATCATCCAGAACGTCTGAAATTCCATCGCCGTCAGCATCTGCAGCTGCTAATTCATCAAAGTTGACGCCTCTTACGTCTGGTACATAGGTATAACGACTGTTCTTACGTTCACTTGGCGCACCGAGATCAAGCCTGAATGCAACAGAGGTATAAAAGAAATTATCGTTTTTGTCATTTCCTTGACGACCTTCGATTCCATCAGGTGTAATACCGTCGATGTAATCTGTATTCGTTGGATGATACACAGAACTAAAGTCCAATGCACATTTGTTTGAGATCTTAAATTTCACTCCTACACCTACAGGAATGCTGAATGCTGACTCGTCGTATTTGCCATAACCGTCGATATTTGCATCTCTTAAACTGGTCTCATAAGCATAATCTCTTCTTGACTTTGGTGTATTCGAATTGTTTCCAGATTCTGCTGTATTTCGAACGGAGCCGTCTGACCAATAATAATAAAAGTCACCATTGTTATCGAACAGATCTGTCTTTGACCGAAATGAAACGTATTCTATACCTGCCGTGACATAGGGAAAAAGTACCTGATCACTTCTTTTATTATTGATAAATTCATAACGAGCACGCAAACTTTGAGAGAAAATGGAGGCCTGAAAATTTGAATGCTTATCGACTGTGTTTTCTTCTCCTGTCATTCGCCCTGACAGAAAGTAAAGTCCGAATGACAATCTTCCTTCAGTGTGATTCTGGATACTTATTTCAAGACCGGATTGAGAGTAGAGTGGTTGATTGAGTTTATTGTATCCAATATCTCCATTGAAATTCAAAACACCTTGAGCAACACTAATGACCGGTAATTTGAAAGTACTTTTCTTTTCTGTTTCTTGTGCACGAATGGTGCTGAAACAAAAGACGAGTAGGGTTACTGAATAGATAATTAATTTCCGCATTGTGTTTGTTTTTGATTTCAACAAAAATATTTTATTGATTGATTTTTTTATTTGACTGAGCCTGACGTACAGGTATTCTTTCGCCATTATCATAGGCAACTATAAAGGCATCTTTTACCAATGTTCTGGTCTTTTGTCCAAAGGCCTTTGCTTCTTCATAATTGGTAAAACTTCCTATGATGTATTTTTTCCATCCTTCATGATTTGTCAATTCGACTTCATCCTGTACTTTGTATTTTTGTTCGAAGAATTTTCCGTTTCTCGATGGACTTTTACGCGTTGCACAGATCTGGACTTTATAGAAAATTCCGGATTGTGGAGCGGGAATATTCAAATCGATAGACTTTTTCCGATGAAGCACTTGCATTGTTGGTTGCTTTGTTGCTCTCTTCCAATGCCTTTGCTGCCATTAATTGTCGTTCATTTTCATTGCTGATCAAAGCATCAATGATTGAATCCGGTGTTGTTTCATCTGCTAAAACTTCTTTGCTTCTGTCTGCTTCCGTTTTGTTTTCCTCTGCACCATAAACCAACATTCCATTGATCTGAGGCGCTGTTTTAACAGACGATGAGTGTACCAGGTATGAAATGGTAAACGAGGATTCTGTCGGAAAGGTTGTCCATGTAAACACTGCTTTCTGTCCTTCGAAAGTGAATTCTGATCCATGGGTTTCTATAGCTGATGCATTAAAATTAGAAGGGATTTCATCAATGAACTGTGCTGAACTTGTTTCCTGATTTGGATGAATGGTTAACTCTACACGATATTCACCCTTGTCCGGATTAACACTTATCAATTTGCGTTCTACATTGGGCTTAACTTCCGCAGCAACAGCTGAATTACTTACATTGATCTCAATTGGGTCCATTGCGATCTTTTGCGTCTTCTCATCTTTGATGTAGTAGAAGAGTCCATTAACTACTTGCTTACCAATAGTGTTTTCGTCAACTTTTACTTTGTAGGAAACGGTAAAAACCTCATCAGCCGGCAAAGAGATCCAAATGAATTTGGCACTTTCTTCATCGTTGATAAATTGTGCTTTTTTCGTTTCAAGTGCTTCTGCTTTAAAGCCTTTCGGTAAAAATTGCTGCAAACGCGCAAAACCGCTTTGGCTTCCCTTGTGAACTGTTAATGTAACGGTGAATTCACTTCCGGGCTTCACTTCTGTTGGAAAGGACTGTTCCACGTAGATCATTGATTCATTTGAAACAAAGATCGAGGCAATAAAAAGTGATATTGCCGAAACAAAGAGGAGTACAATTTTAATCATTGGCTTGAATATTATTCAGGCCTCAAATTAGCTTAACAATTGCGACTTCTCAGAATGAAAATGATTCAGTTATCCAATGTCAAATGTTGATAACCACTTGCTTATCAAAAGTTCGGTTTAAGCAGATAACGACTGTAGAAATCGTTGATGTGTTTAACCGCATGATCCGCATCATCAGCAAGGAAGATAAGGTCGAGGTCCAAAGGATTGATCATTTTTTCTTCGACCAAAACAGTCTTGATCCACTCAAAAAGACCTGCCCAATATTCTTTTCCGGCAAGAACGATCGGAAATTTTCCGATTTTTTCGTCTGAATTAGCGTCAAGGCTTCAAACAATTCATCCATTGTTCCAAATCCGCCCGGCAATACAACAAAGCCCTGAGCATATTTAATGAACATCAATTTACGCACAAAAAAGTAGTCAAAAGTGATCAACTTATCCGGATCAATATAAGGATTTGAATACTGCTCAAATGGTAACTCAATGTTCAGTCCAACCGATTTACCACCAGCTGTTTTCGCTCCTTTATTAGCTGCTTCCATAATGCCTGGTCCACCTCCGGTAATGATACCGTAACCTTCTTTCGTTAATTTGAAAGCGATTTCTTCTGCCAAATGGTAGAAGTGATGATCAGGACTTGTTCTTGCTGAACCAAATATAGACACACATGGTCCAATTTTACTTAACTTCTCAAAGCCGTCAACAAATTCAGACATGATCTTGAAGATCTGCCATGTATCATGTGCTTTAATTTCTTGCCAATCCTTATCCGAAAACGCACGTCGGATTTTTAATTCATCGTAATTCATTGAAATCTGTTTATGATTAGTTAGATGCTTTTAACCCTTGACATTTGACCTTTGACCTATTTTCAGTTTGCAAATAGGTCAAAGGTCAAGGGTCAAAGGTCAGCTGTTTACAAATTGAGAAACAAGCCCTAGTTTAACGCAGCCTTTTTCTTAAGGTTGCCTGTTTTGCCACAATAGAAAGCTCTGTTTTTAAAAATTCAGCGGTAATACTTTCTTTGTTTTTAATAATTTCTCTCGGACTTCCTTCGCAAATAATTGTTCCACCTCTGACGCCACCTTCAGGACCGAGATCGAAAATGTAATCGGATGCTTTGATCATGTCCATGTTGTGTTCAATGACCATCACTGAATTACCTTTATCTACCAATCTGTTCAATACTTCCAGGAGTATTCTTACATCTTCAAAATGTAATCCGGTTGTTGGCTCATCCAGGATATAAAATGTATTTCCTGTATCGCGCTTCGATAATTCCGAAGCTAACTTTTACTCTTTGCGCTTCGCCACCACTTAATGTTGTGCTTTGTTGTCCAAGCGTAACATAACCTAATCCAACTTCAGCAAGTGTTTTGATCTTTTGGAGAATGTGTGGCATGTTCGTGAAAAAGTTGACTGCCTCTTCAATGCTCATGTCTAAAATATCGCTGATCGACTTACCTCTGTATCTGATCTCAAGGGTCTCTCGATTGTATCGTTTGCCACGACATGTTTCGCATTCAACATATACATCTGGAAGAAAATTCATTTCGATCACTCGCATTCCTCCGCCTTGACACGTTTCGCAACGACCGCCTTTGACATTGAATGAAAATCTTCCGGGCTGATAACCTCTTATTGCTGCTTCAGGAAGTTGCGCAAACAAATTTCTGATGTCTGTAAAAACTCCTGTATACGTTGCAGGATTAGATCGCGGAGTTCTGCCAATCGGCGATTGATCGATCTCAATCACCTTGTCAACATGCTGTAGTCCTTTGATCGATTTATAAGGTAATGGTTTTTGTACTGAATTATAAAAGTGCTGATTCAAAATAGGGTAGAGGGTCTCATTGATCAACGATGATTTACCACTTCCTGAAACTCCCGTTACACAGATCAATTTTCCCAATGGAATTTTAATACTTACATTCTTCAGATTATGTCCCGTTGCATCTTTTAGCTCGATGAACTTACCGTTTCCTTCTCTGTATTTCGTTGGCGCGAAGATCGATTTCCGTTCACTCAAATAATCGGTCGTCAAGCCGGGTTGCTTTAAAATTTCTTCGGGCGTCCCCTGAGCTACAATATTTCCACCATGAACTCCTGCACCCGGACCAAGATCAATAATGTAATCGGCTGCAAGAATAGTTTCTTTATCATGTTCTACAACGATAACCGTATTTCCTGCATCACGCAATTCCTGAAGTGATTTGATCAGTCTTACATTATCGCGTTGATGCAAACCTATACTTGGCTCATCAAGAATGTACAACACACCAACTAGCTGCGAACCGATTTGAGTTGCGAGCCTGATCCGTTGTGTTTCGCCTCCGCTTAGCGTCTTTGAACTTCTGTTCAACGTCAAATAATCCAGACCTACATCCAATAAAAATTTTATTCTCTTGCGGATCTCTTTTATAACTTCTTGTCCGATTTTCTTTTGTCGGACAGAAAGTTTGTCGTCCAGTTTTGCAAACCATTCTCCCAATAAGTGAATATCTGTATTAGCAAGTTCAGCGATATTTTTATTGTTGATCTTGAAATAAAGTGCTTCTTTCTTTAATCGGTCTCCTTTACATTCCGGACAAGTAACATGTTGCATGAAACCTTGGATCCATCTTTTCATCGATGGCGAAGCTTGTTCATTATCCTGATTGACGATAAAGTTTACGATGCCTTCATAAGTCGATGGCTGGTGATAAGCACTTCCTGAATGATCAGATGCAACATTTAATACATCATCGGATCCATAAAGAATTATATTCAACGATTCTTCAGGAATTTCTTCGATTGGTGTAGAAAGATTGAATTGATATTTTCTTCCGAGAGCAATCAATTGCTTGAAGATCCAATTGTCTTTTGTGGACCTAAAGGAACTATTCCTCCAACTTTTATTGATTTAGAAAAATCCGGGATAATGCTTTTTATATCTATTTCCGTTATTGTCCCAAGTCCATTGCAACGTTTACATGCACCATAAGGCGAGTTGAATGAAAATGTATTTGGTTGTGGCTCGTCGTATGAGATCCCGGAAGTCGGACACATTAAATGTCGACTGTAATAATTCTCATGCTCTTTTCCGTTTTCAATGATCATCACAGAACCTTTACCAAGCTTCATCGCTAATGTCAATGACTCATTTAATCGTTGTTGTATTCCTGAACTGATCTCAAGTCGATCGATCAATAATTCAATGTCGTGAGTTTTATATCGATCCAGTTGAAGCCCTTTTTTCAATTCAACTAATTTTCCATCTATTCTAACTCTTAGATAACCTTGCTGCATCAATTGTTCAAAGAGTTCCCGATAATGTCCCTTTCTGGCTTTCACCAGTGGCGCAAGCAACATGATCTTTTTGCCGTCGAATTTCTGAATGATGAGCTCAATGATCTGTTCGTCACTCAACTTGATCATTTTTTCACCTGACATATACGAATATGCTTCCGATGCTCTCGCAAAAAGAAGTCGCATGAAATCGTAAACTTCGGTGATCGTCCCAACAGTCGACCGCGGATTTAAATTCGTTGTCTTTTGTTCGATAGAGATAACGGGACTCAGTCCATTGATCTTGTCAACTTCCGGCCGTTCCATGTTTCCCAAAAACTGACGTGCATAAGCAGAAAAACTTTCCAGATACCGGCGCTGTCCTTCGGCATAAATAGTGTCAAATGCAAGCGAAGATTTTCCACTGCCACTCAATCCGGTTATCACAACAAGTTTGTTCCGCGGAAAGGTGAGATCAATGTTTTTTAAATTGTGAACGCGCGCACCGTAAATCTCCAACAACTCTTTTTCTTCCTGCATAATTGACTGTAAATTTTGACACGCGAAGGTACTAAATTGTTTCAGATATTCTTAGAGTAGCCTGTTCGTTTCAGGTTTCAGGTTTCAAGTTTCAGGTTAGGAAACTAGGCAGTAGCAGCCAAACCTGAAACTTGAAACTTGAAACCTGAAAACATTCAAAAAGTAACGTCGAGAATCAAATAAACTACTTGTTTTCCCGTTTCCCCAATTATTCCTTTCTTTGCATGTATATGAAACTTACAAGAATTTTAACAGCAAGCTTTTTATTGATTGCCGGACAATCGGGTTTTGCTCAGTCCAATGATGCCATTGGCGGAAATTATGTTTATCAGTATCTGAACATTCCGTCTTCTGCTCGGGTGGCTTCTTTAGGTGGAACATATATTACCGTGAAAGACGATGATATCAACTGCGGTATGCAAGCCCCGTCTTTACTGAATTCTGAGATGAGTAAAGCGCTTTCTTTCAGCGGAGTTGCTTATGCTGATGGAATTAAATTCGGGAATGTCGCTTTCGCAAAACATTATGATAAGATAGGAACGTTTTTGGCTGCAATGAATTTTGCAAGTTACGGGCAGTTCATGGAAACAGATGAGTTTGGAACTGTTGTAGGGAATTTCACTGCTTCTGATTACGGCTTAACATTAGGTTATGGCAGAGAATTGAATCGCTTATTCAGCTACGGAGCAGCAATCAAATTTCTGTACAGTGATTACTACGTAATGAATTCCTTTGGAATCGCTGCCGACCTTTCTGCTACCTATTGCGATACTACTAATAAAGTAACGGCAACATTTCAAATTAGAAATGTCGGTGCACAGTTGAATAATTACATCGACGGCGCAAATGAGCCACTTCCTGCGGAAGCACTTATTGGCATATCAAAACGGTTAGCACATACACCACTGAGATTTAATTTAACATACCGACATTTAGAACAATTTGATCTTACTTATACTGATCCTTATGATCTGGGTGATGTAGATCCGGTAACAGGTGAGGCGCAAGTTAAAACCATCGGTTTCTGGAACAAACTTTCGCGACATTTTATCATCTCCTCTGAGATCCTGATCACGAAAAATTTCCATTTGAATGCAGGCTATAATTTTCAACGTCGACAAGAACTTCAGGTGTCTACACGTCCTGCCTTGACCGGATTTTCATTTGGTGTTAGCATGAAGATCAGCAAATTCATCATCAGTTACGGAAGAGCCAGTTATCACCTTGCCGGTGGTGCGGATCATTTTTCGATCACAACCAATCTCGCAGAGTTTGTGAAGTAATTTAGTAAAGGATTTTTTTAGGTCAAAGGTCAAGGGTCAAAGGTCATTAATTACGGAATAAATTGACCCTTGACCTTTGACCCTTGACCTGAAAAATGTAATTTCCCTGTAATAAGAAATGGCTAAAATGCCACTACTTTCCCGAAAATTTCATTTCTTTGCCATGTGGCCACAATCCTACAATATTCTAAAACTATGAACCTTTCGCCAGGACCAGATGCGGGGAAAATAATCATCGCAATTGATGGTTATTCTTCATGCGGTAAAAGTACAATGGCAAAGGCAATAGCTAAGAAATTGGGCTATCGTTACATCGATTCCGGTGCAATGTATCGGGCAGTAACATTGTTTGTTCAGCAACATGGTTTAAGTCTGGATGATCTTCAGTCAATGAGCGAAGATCAACTGGAAGCAATGTTAGATCACATTCATGTTGCCTTTCATATCAATCCAGACAATGGTCATTCTGAAGTTTATCTAAATGAGATCAATGTCGAAAAAAAGATTCGTGACCTCAAGGTTTCAGATTGGGTGAGTCCGGTAAGTGCAATTCCAGTTATTCGTCATCGTATGGTTGCTCTTCAACAAGGCTATGGCAATCACAAAGGAATTGTTATGGATGGCCGTGATATCGGGACGATGGTATTCCCTCATGCTGAATTAAAAATTTTCATGACGGCCAATAAAGAAGTTAGAGCCAAACGTCGCTTTGATGAATTCAGTAGTAAAGGATTCATGGTTACAATGGATGAAGTTCTCAAAAATATTGAAGATCGTGACTTTACCGACACTCATCGCTCAGAAAGTCCATTAAGAAGAGCAGAAGACGCTATTATCCTCGACAATTCAAACCTCACAGAAGATCAACAACTTGATTTTGCGATGAAACTTATCAATGAGATTTGTAGTAAGTGAATTATTAATTAATAATCACTACTGTCCGATAAAAATCAAACTGTGTAATTTATGCTTTAAATTATAACTTAAATCAACTGTTCTCAGAATAAATTCGTAGTAAGCCCCCACAATTTCTTGACGCACATCTTTCTTAATCAAAGATAGAACAGTTGTTGTGTGGGGAGTCAACGCGCTGCGCGAAATCATTTGAAAAGTTGATCAAGGTTGTGCCTAATAATCGAAGTTTCAAATGATTTGGTGCGCGTTGGGCCTTTTTTTTGTTTCTTTTTTTGGGCAAACAAAAAAAGAAAAATTGAAATCAAGAACTAGCAGATAGCATTTACTGCACTATGAAATTAGTTTTATCGGACGGTGATGATTATTAATTATTAATTATTCATTATTCATTAAATTAAGATTTAGTACTTTTGCTCAATAATGAAAGTCACCATCGATTCATTTTCCGGATTCTGTTTTGGAGTCGTTTATGCTATTCAAAAGGCAGAGGAAGAATTGTCTAAGTCAAATTCTTTGTATTGCTTAGGGGATATTGTCCATAACAATATGGAGGTTGAACGATTAGGCAAAAGGGGACTTAAGATCATTGATCATAATGATCTAAAAAACCTAAGAGATTGTAAGGTTCTGATTCGTGCTCATGGCGAACCTCCGGAAACATATCAGATCGCACTCGAAAATAATATTGAACTTATTGATGCTTCTTGTCCAGTTGTTCTAAAACTTCAACATCGGGTTCGCGTGAGTTATGATCAGGTCCTTGAAAATGACGGCCAGATCGTAATTTATGGTGAAATTGGACATGCTGAAGTAAATGGTTTAGTTGGTCAGACAGAAGGAAATGCAATCATTGTCAGAAATGAAGATGATTTGCACAAAATAGATTTTACAAAACCGATCACTTTTTACACAAACAACAAAGAGCAGCGCCGGATTTTCTAAAATGAAAGAGCTCATCGAAGAGAGATCTAAGCAAGCTGTTCATCAGAAATTTCAGAAGAATACCTGGTTTCTAATGATACGATTTGTCGTCAGGTTTCCAATCGTGAACCTCAATTGCGAAAATTTTCCCATGAACATGATGTTATCCTTTTTGTGAGCGGTAAAAAAAAGCTCTAATGGCAAAGCACTCTATGAGGTTTGTTTGTCCGAAAACCCGAAAACCCACTTTGTTTCTTCTGATGAAGAAGTCGATTTTAAATGGCTTGAAGGCATCAATAGTGTTGGAATTTGTGGTGCTACATCAACCCCAATGTGGCTGATGGAAAAAGTTGCCGCTTTGGTAGAATCGCACGAAGCGGTCTCCTAAAACAATTAAGTTGAAATATTGCCGCTTTTTAGGTCAATTTCGATTATTATCCCTGTTTTTATTCGACACAGACAACCAATCAATTACCTCGAATTTTATTCAGCTAATTGCGTTAAAAAGATTCGCTTACAGGCTTTTCTCGTTTGATATTTTTTGATACATTTGCGTCCCATTAAAATAGAACCGAAATCAAACCCTTATAACAGTAAAAATTAAATGATTACAGAAGAAATTACTAATCCCGCGCCGGCATATAATCCGGAGCCATTTAACTGGGATTCGACTAGCAACAAAGGTGCTGGCGAATACTCAGCGGAAGAACGTACTAAAATGGAACAACAGTACGACCAAACATTAAGTGCCGTGGTAGAACACGACATCGTTGATGGTAAAGTTGTATCAATTTCATCAAAAGATGTTTTAATCAACATCGGTTACAAATCCGACGGATTAGTTGCATTAACAGAATTCCGCCACATGCCTGACATTAAAGTTGGGGATAAAGTGGAAGTTTATGTGGAAACACAAGAAGACAAAAATGGTCAGTTGATCCTTTCTCACAAAAAGGCTCGTGCACTTAAATCTTGGGATCGCGTTAATGCATCTCTTGAAGGTGACGAGATCATTCAAGGATTTGTTAAATGTCGTACAAAAGGTGGACTTATCGTGGATGTATTCGGAATCGAAGCATTCTTACCGGGTTCACAGATCGATGTTAAACCTATTCGTGATTACGATCAATTCGTTGGTAAGACAATGGAATTTAAAGTTGTTAAGATCAACAATGAATTCAAAAACGTTGTCGTATCACATAAAGTTCTGATCGAAGAAGAACTAGAACAACAAAAAGCAGAGATCATGAAGAAACTTGAGAAAGGTCAAGTTCTTGAAGGTACTGTTAAAAATATCACATCATACGGTGTGTTCATGGATCTTGGTGGTGTTGATGGTTTACTTCACATTACTGATATCTCTTGGGGACGTATCACTCATCCTGAAGAAGTTCTTAAACTTGATCAGAAGATCAATGTCGTTATTCTTGACTTTGATGATGAGAAAAAACGTATCGCTCTTGGTTTGAAACAACTTACTCCGCATCCTTGGACGCAGCTTAGCACTGACCTTAACGTTGGTGATAAAGTAAAAGGTAAAGTTGTTGTTATCGCTGACTACGGTGCTTTCGTTGAGATCGCTCCGGGTGTTGAAGGACTTATTCACGTTTCTGAAATGTCATGGTCACAACACTTACGTTCACCACATGAATTCCTTAAAGTAGGTGATGAGATCGAAGCTGTTGTATTGACACTTGATCGTGAAGAGCGTAAAATGTCTCTTGGACTTAAACAATTGAAAGCAGATCCTTGGATCGATGTTGCTACTAAATATCCTGTTGGTTCTAAACATACAGCTACAGTGAAAAACTTCCAGAACTTTGGAGTATTCGTTGAGTTGGAAGAAGGTATCGACGGACTGGTTCACATCTCTGATTTATCTTGGAGCAAGAAAATTAAGCACCCATCTGAATTCACTAAAGTAGGTGAGAAAATGGATGTTGTCGTTCTTGAAGTAGATCCTGAAAATCGTCGTTTGAGTTTAGGTCACAAACAATTGGAAGAAAATCCTTGGGATGTATTCGAATCAATCTTTACAGTTGATTCAGTTCATGAAGGAACCGTTCTTAAGATTGGTGAAAAAGGTGCATCTGTCGCATTATCTTATGGTGTTGAAGCATTCGCTCCAAGCAAACATATGGTGAAAGAAGATGGCAAAATGCTTAAAGCCGATGAGAAAGCAGAATTCAAAGTAATTGAATTCAGCAAAGACCAACGTAAGATCGTTGTTTCTCACTCTCGTATTCACGAAGAAGTTTCTCAACAAACTCGTGTAGCTGAAGGTTCTGCAAAAGCATCTGAACGCGAAGAAGGCGTTAAAGCCGTTAAGAAAGTAAAAGAAAACCAAGAGAAAACTACTCTAGGCGATCTAAGCGTTCTTAGCAACCTTAAAACTTCAATGGAAGCTGCAGAAAAGAAAAAAAGCGATAGCGCTGAGTAATCTTTTTTCGAGTTTCGTTTTTCGAAAAACGTTAAACGAAAAAAAACAAATAGAAAAGCCGTCCAATTTGTGGACGGCTTTTTTTGTTTATAGAAAATTCGTAATTTGTAATTCGTAAATGAAGATCGTCTTTCGTTTGTCGTCTTTCGAATGCGTATCTTATTCCCTTTCTCATGCGTGTTAGTTTGAGGGTAAAATGGAAGTAGTTTTTAATACTAAAATCTCTGTGATTTTCTGTGTATTCTGTGTAAAATACTACATTGAAATTATCCCACAGAATTGCACAGAAAAACACAGAAGAACACATAGCCCAATTCGAAATCCGCAATTATTTACTATTAAATATTCACTAAAAAGATGTCTACCGAAAAACTCTCCTTCCTAACCACAACATTTCCCAATCTCGTTCGCGCCGCGGATCCAAAAACAAATCCTGCTTGGGGAAAAATGAACCTCCAACAAATGGTCGAACACATGAGTGAATCCATCCGAATCGCAAATGGTAAATTATCTTTTCCACTCATGACTCCCGAAGAACGTGTGCCTGCAATGGTTGCATTCGTGCGTAGCGAAAAAGAATTCAAACCGAATACCAAAAATGCGTTGATGGGCGAGGAGCCAGAACCATTGCGTCAGAAAAATATGGAAGATGCTCTTGCTGAATATCAAACAGAGATTCAAGCAATGAAAGATCACTTCGAAAAAAATTCCGGCACCGTTCTGCTCAATCCTTTCTTCGGCGAACTGGATTTCAATGATTGGATACAGCTTTTGCATAAACATGAGGTGCATCATCTTAAACAGTTCGGCCTTCTTTCGTGAGTAGTAAGTAGTAAGTGGTGAGTAGCAACAATTACTTATTGAAAGGAGCCGACATTGATTAGATTGGCCATATTCGCAATAACAATTACTACTTTCCAATAAATGGCAGACAGTCTATTTTAAAGAAACTGCTGCTACTCACCACTTACTACTTACCACTCACTTTTATTTGCCAACTCCGCACTTTTGGTGTACTTTCGTCCTCCGGAATGCAAAAAAGACTGCTTTTAAACAGCGTAAATTTCGATATCACGATCAAGCGACTTTGCTATCAATTGATCGAAAATCACGACGATTTCGCTAATTCTGCCCTTATCGGACTTCAGCCTCGTGGCGTTTTTGTCGCTTCCCGCATCCATCACCACCTTTCTTCAATTCTGAACATCAAGACCATTCATCTTGGTCACCTCGATATTACCTTTTATCGCGACGACTTCCGTCGACGGGAGATAGTCGCTCCCAGCGAAACAAAGATCGATTTCGAAGTGGAGAATAAAAAGGTCGTATTGATCGATGACGTACTTTATACCGGCCGAACAATTCGTGCAGGAATGGATGCATTGCTCGATCTCGGACGACCACAGAAAGTCGAATTACTGACATTGATCGACAGACGATATAGCCGACATTTACCAATCGCTCCCGATTACACCGGACTTCAGGTCGATACAATTGCCAGTGAAAAAGTGAAAGTCCAATGGAAAGAAACCGATGGCGAAGATTCTGTCTGGTTAATATAAATTGATATTAGAAAAATATAAATAGATCGTTATGTCATTACTCAGCACTCCACATTTAATTGGAATCAAGGAACTCTCCCGTGCCGATATTGACCTTATTTTTTCTACTGCTGAAAATTTCAAAGAGGTCATCAACCGAACCATTAAGAAAGTCCCTTCGCTGCGTGACATTACCATTGCCAATCTATTTTTCGAAAATTCCACCCGGACTCGTCTTTCATTCGAATTAGCTGAAAAACGGTTGTCAGCCGACATCATTAATTTTTCCGCCTCCTCTTCATCCGTCAGTAAAGGCGAAACGCTGATCGACACCGTGAATAATATTCTGGCTATGAAAACCGATATGGTTGTCATGCGCCACCCAAATGCCGGAGCTGCACTTTTCCTTTCCAAACATGTGAAAGCAAAGATTGTTAACGCAGGCGATGGTGCTCACGAACATCCGACGCAAGCATTGCTGGATGCATTTTCTATACGAGAGAAAGTAGGGGACCTGGCAGGGAAAAAAGTAGCCATCATTGGTGACATTCTCCATTCACGCGTTGCCTTGTCAAACATCTTTTGCCTGCAGAAGCTAGGAGCAGAGGTAATGGTCTGCGGACCTGCTACACTCATTCCAAAATATGTAGCCTCATTGGGTGTCAAAGTAGAAACAGACCTTCGGAAAGCCCTTGAATGGTGCGATGTAGCCAATATGCTTCGCATCCAGCTGGAACGCCAGGATATCCGCTATTTTCCTTCTATCCGCGAGTACATCATGCAGTACGGCCTGACAAAAGAGATCCTCAATTCATTGTCCAAAGAGATCATCGTCATGCACCCCGGACCGATCAACCGCGGCGTCGAGATCACCAGCGAAGTGGCTGATTCGTCTCAATCCATCATTTTAGAGCAGGTGGAGAATGGGGTGGCGATTCGGATGGCGGTGATTTACTTATTGGCTTCTTAGAGGTCAATGGACAAAGGGCAAAGTTTATTTTAGTAAGATTTTTTTAAACAATTTCATTTAAAGAATACCGCATTTTCATTTTTATCAGCTTTAGCAGACTGCTACATCTTATTTGGCTTAAGGCGAATTTGAATCTCTATAATAACAATATTTTATATGCAACAATCCCTCATCCGTCAGCTAAAGCTGACGGCAATGAACACTCTTCAACTTTGGGTTAAGCTGACTATTTCATAGGGAAAAGAACCCTATTTTCATTGTCTACATTAAAAGTTGATTGCATTGAAGACAGCATACCGTTTTGGGTTAAGCTGTACTATTTCCTATAAAAACAACCCCGTCTTCATTGCCGTCAGCTTTAGCTGACGGAAAAGGGATTGTTGGTTAACTAAATTATCTGTTTAAAGACAGAGACAGGGACAGAGAGAGAAACAGAAACAGAGACATTGCACAGAAATGCACCATTTAGGCCTTCAAAAAGGCCCATTTCTATTAACAATCCACCCCCTTTTGATTGTTGAAAATTATTGCCTTATGGTAATCTGTACGCCTTTTTAGTCGTAAATTTGAAGAAACACAAAAGATTATGAATTTAACTATTGATAAACAAGAGAAGTATGCCTTGGTTTCGATCAAAGAATCAAAACTTAACTCTTTAGTAGCACCTGATTTGAAGGCTGAAATTGTGATGTTGAATCATGAGGGCTTCAAAAATATGATCTTTGATTTAAATGAAGTTCAGTATTGTGATTCATCAGGCCTAAGTGCAATTCTTGTTGCTTATCGTGCTTGCCGTGATAACAATGGAACATTTGTACTTGCAGGTGTACAGGATCACGTTCGCAAATTGATTTCTATTTCTCAATTGGATGGTATGCTTGTTCAGGTTCCTACTGTGAATGAAGCAGTCGATTTAATTTTTATGGATGAAGTTGAAAAACAACTTCACAAAGAAAAGTAATCAATGAAAAAACTAATTACTCTGATTGCAGTTTGTTTTGCTTTTAGCAATTCAAGCATAGCTCAATGTGTTCCTGATACTGCAATTACGCATAACGTTCCGGGAATTTATCCGGACAGTGCTACAGGCTTGCCACACTCGTATGTCGGTCTTGCTTATCTGGCAGATATACAAGTCAAAGTTTTGACGGATACTGTTTACCTTGGTTTCCCTGCTACAATTGATTCGATAAAGATCAATTCTGTTTCAGGATTGCCGGCTGGATTTACGTATGATTGTACGCCGTCGAATTGTGTTTTTCCTGGTGGTTCAGATGCTTGTATTCAATTAACAGGTGCTGCTCCGAATTCAGGAATGATGGGCGTATATCCGCTTACGGTAAACATGGCCATCTATGGACAAGCATTTGGAATTCCTCAGACGGTATTGGATACAAATGATTCATACATCATCTACATTGAAAATAATGTGGGTATTGCGCCAATCACCAATCTGAATTTTACTGTCGGACAAAACACTCCGAATCCGGCTTCAGTAAGTACATTGATTCCGGTGAATGTTCCACGCAGTGCAGTCGTGCATTTTACAGTTTCTAATTTATTAGGAAAGCAAATAATTTCTAAAGATGTAAATCTTCAGAAAGGAAGTAATACTATTCCGGTAAATCTTCAGAATCTCCAACCCGGAATTTATCTATACAACATTACGTATGGAGGTAACTCCGTAACCCGCCGAATGATTGTTTCAGAAAACTAATGGTTTTTGAAGTTAGTATTTTAGGCAGCAGCTCTGCCACACCCATATATCAAAGACATCCTACCGCTCAGGTTTTAAATATCCATGAGCGGTTTTTTTTAGTGGATTGCGGTGAAGGTACATTGATCCAGTTGAACCGATATAAGATCAAGTTTCATCGCATCAATCACATTTTTATTTCGCATTTGCATGGTGATCATTATCTGGGACTACTCGGATTACTTTCAACAATGCACCTACAAGGTCGCACCATTCCGATTCATCTGTATTGCCAGGCGCCATTAAAAGAGATCATAGATATCCAACTGAAGTACTCTGAAACCATTCTCCGTTTCCCTATTCACTATCACATGCTGGACCCAAAGAATTCCGCAGTGATCATGGAAGACGACGATCTGGAAGTGAGTACGATCATTCTAAATCATCGCATCCCATGCACAGGATTCTTATTCAAAGAGAAGCCGCGATCAAGAAAATTGCAGAAAGATAAATTGCAAAAATTCAATGTTCCTATCAGTGTATATCAGGATCTGAAAAACGGAATGGACTATACTGATGAATTTGGTAAAGTAATAGCAAATTCAGAGCTCACTACCGATCCAAAGAATGCACGTTCGTATGCATTTTGTTCAGACACCTGTTACGACGAAAGAATTCTCCCTCAAATTTCTGAGATCGATTTGCTCTATCACGAAGCAACATTTCTAAACGACAAAGAAGAGCGAGCAAAAGAAACCTTTCATTCCACAGCAGCACAAGCAGCGACCATTGCAAAAAAAGCAAACGTGAAGCGGTTGATCATAGGACATTTTTCTGCACGTTACAAAAATCTTTATCCGTTGTTGGATGAGGCGAAGGAAGTTTTTCCGGAGACGACGTTGGCGATGGAGGGGGATGTGTTTTCTATACTTTAATTAAACTCGCGCCACCTGACATTGGCACTGTAACTAACACTAACTTCACATTTTTAAAAATTGAAAGCAAAACAAGAATTTATAAAAATCTGTGGATAAATTAAATCAATCCCCGGAAGCTGGGCGGAATTTTAAAATTCCGCCCAGCTTCCGGGGATTGATTTAATTTAATGTCGGACGATGTCTGCCAATAATTGGTTGAGGCTACAATTATTGATTGTTAAACCGATGTTGCACGAAAAATTTTTCGATTTAAATCTTTACTCACCATATCCTGAGTCAGTCTGCAGAAAAAAAATACTACTTACCACTCACGATTTTTATCTTCTTCAGCTCAGCTTCTAAATCACGAAGCGCATACCGAATCCCTTCACGGAATTCAGAGAATAGGCGAGGATGAGATCCAAATGCTCCCGATCACGAGCATACTCTTCTATGTTGGTGATGATCTTTTTCAATTCACCTAATTCGAAAATGGCAACACTCGATTTTATTTTGTGAGCGACAGCATGAACTTCTTTCCAGTTTGAAGCGCTGAGTGCGGCTTCGATTTTTTGGATCGCTTCGGGTGCTTGCTTTAGGAAAATTTCAACCAATTGCATTGCTAATTCCTGATCACCACCGGTAAATTTGTCTAAGAATTCTAAATTCATCCCCGGCTCTTTAAATCGCGAAGCGTGATTTTCTGCCTTTGGCAGATCTATTCTTGGTCCGGGCTTTACATATTTTAAAAGAACAGAAAATAATTCTTCCGGAGTGTAGGGCTTAACAACATAATCGTCCATGCCGACTTCTTTTGCTTTCGCTTTTTCTTTATCGGAAGCATCGGCTGTAATTGCAATCACTGGTACGTTGCGCATTTCTTTGCGGAGGCGAAGTCTGATCTCTCGTGTAATTTCATAACCATCCATTTCCGGCATTTGAATGTCCATCAGGATAACGTCGTAATTGTTCTCTCGCAATTTCTCCAATGCATTTCTGCCATTGGCTGATGTATCTAATTGTTCAAAACCGAATTTCTTCAGCATATTCTTTATCAAAAGCTGATTAACTCTGTTGTCTTCAACGATCAAAACCTGAACATGAGAATAATCTCCGGGCTGAATTTCTTCCAGCATCTGAGTTTTCTCAGGAACAACATCGTTCTTACCCATGCGGAATGACAAGTCAACAGAAAATTCTGATCCTTCATTCAAACGACTCTTCACTGATATACTTCCGCCTTGTAATTCTACCAATTGTTTTACAATGGTCAATCCAAGACCGGTTCCTTCGTAACGTCGTTTATTATTATCTGCTTGCTCGAAGCTTTCAAAGATGCTCGTTAATTTGTTATCAGGAATACCAATTCCTGTATCTGTCACTTTCATTCGGATTCGGCAGACATTATCTTTTTGTTCCAGCAAACGAATGTCGAGACTGACTTTTCCTTTTTCGGTAAACTTAAGAGAGTTGCCAAGTAAATTGACCAGGATCTGATTCAATCGGATCGGGTCGCCAATTAATTTATCTTTCAGATTGTAATCGATCGTGCAACCTAATTGTATTTTTTTCTCATCAGCTTTCACCTGAAGAATTTGAATAATTCCTTTTATCAGATTCCTAAAATGAAATTCATTTTCGCTGAATTCAATTTTGCCTGCATTGATCTTGGAGAAGTCAAGGATGTCGTTAATGATAACCATCAGATTATTCGCTGATAATTTAATGGCATCGATGTACTCTTTTTGCTCTTTCGTCGGATCAGTTTTGCTCAGCAAATGCGCCATGCCCAATACGCCATTCATCGGTGTTCTGATCTCATGACTTACATTGGCAAGAAATTGTTCTTTCAATTTATCCGATAACTCAGCGATCTCTTTTTGTTTTTTTAATTCTTCGAGATCGTATTTGATGTGTAAAGCTTTTGTCTTTAAACTGATCTCTTCCGAAGTAATTTTTTTATCGAGATCATAATATTTTTTGAAATGACTCAAAGAAGCTTCTGCATTGCCGATCTTCTCATATGCAGCCGATAAAAACTGATGGATCTTGATCAACTGAGCTTCCATTGGAAAGCTTTCGGCAATTTCAAGAGCTTTGTTCAATACCTCTATTGCTTTATCATATTGAGTCAATTCGATATATAAATTACCCAGACTTTTTTTCACCTGAGCGATCACAATAGGAGAGGCGCCATCTTGTGCAATTCTCAATGATTCATTGAAATAATTTAATGACTTGTCGTATTCTTTAAGTTTGGTATAAAGGATCGCTAAACTGGCCAACGTTTTTACTTTCACATCAATTTCAGGAACCTGATCGATCTGGTTTCCGGCACGAAGTAAATAGTAAAGTGATTTATCGTAATCATCTAACCAGTTGTAAGCATTCCCTAAAAGAAAATAAGAATTCACCATTTGTGTTTTATTCTTAAGTCCTTCGAAGATCTTTAACGCTTTCTTAAAATGATCGACAGCATTTTCATATTCTTGTAAATAAGTATAGAGCTTGCCAAGTTTGTTATAACAAAGTGCAATCCCTTCAGAGTCGCTAAGTTCTGTGTAGATCTTTAAACTATGTAAAATGCAATCAAGGGCACTAGGCCAATCTCCTAGAGTGAAATAGATCGAACAAATTTCTGTCAGGCAATTCATTTCGCTCTGCAAATCTTCTAAGTCACGGAAAAAGAGAATTGCTTCGTTGAATGAACTGATCGATTGCTTGTAGTTTTTTTGGATAAGGTAACAGGCAGCTTTCTCACGAATGATAGCTGCCATTCCTTCTTTGTAGTTTGCTTGTTGGGCAATAGATAATGCATCCTCAAGCAATGACATTGCCTGATTCACATTGCGACTCCGGAGTACCTGAGCACGCTGAATTAAAATATCTACACTTTCTATAGCCATATTAAAAATTCAGGTCGTTGTTGACACTGATATTCAATCTTATTATAGTGCCTGACGACTACAAAGTTTTGATTATAAAACGGGATTTCTTACACTAACCCGGATTATTTCTGTTAAAAGTATTTAAGCTTAATCGTTTTTGGGTAAGGAAGTATATTTCTTCCGGCGACAAAGATAGTAATCCCACAATATGCTGCGTTTATAAATTGTTAAAGGTGGCGTCTTTGTTGACTTTTGAGTCATTGAAGCAGGGTAGAGGGCTCTCATTTTTCTAAAATCACGATGGGCTTCCAAAACGGCTTTTGCATCTTTTTTACCGTTTGTGATCAAGAATTTCAAAGCTGCAAGAAGGTCAAAAAACCGCCTTTTTAGCAAAATTGAAGACCTGTGATGACCTGCATTTTTATAGATCATCAAAAGATTGTTTCTGAAGTTCAAATACGTCTTACGTGGGTTGTTTTTTGCCAAGGTTCCGCCACCAACGTGGTAAACAGTCGATTTTCCGCAATAATAAACTTGATATCCTTTCAATTGCATCCTCCAGCAAAGGTCGATCTCTTCCATGTGAGCAAAGAACTCTGTATCTAATCCACCAAGTTGTTTATAGACATCTGCTCTAACGAACATACATGCTCCTGTTGCCCAAAAGACCGGTATTGTATCATCATATTGATGCAAGTCTTTCTCAAGGTCATTGAAGATTCTACCTCTGCAAAATGGGTACCCTAAATAATCAATAAATCCACCGCCGGCACCGGCATATTCAAAACTGGTCTTGTCATGGTAACTAAGGATCTTGGGTTGACAAGCACCAATTTTTTTATCGGAATCCATCAACGATATGATTGGTTCAATCCAATTTGCTGTTACTTCAACATCGCTGTTTAAAAGCACAAAATATTCGGCATCGACATACTGCAGTGCGTCATTATAACCACCGGTAAATCCTCGATTTGTGTCGTTGCGAATGATCCTTACAGAAGGAAATTCTTTTTCTAAAACTGCTATAGAGTCATCAGAACTTCCGTTATCAGCAACGATCACTTGAGCAACCGATCCGCTATGACGAATTACACTTGGGAGAAATTGCTGAAGTAGTTTTCTGCCATTCCAGTTAAGAATGACAACGGCGACTTTTAGGGACATATATTAATTACCGGGCGACAAAGTCAGGAGGTAAGGTGTAAAAATAGAAGAAAATTGTTAACGCGGGTTTTTAAAATTATCTTTTGTTTGACTCAGGATCTTGAAATTTCTTGATACCAGATCCGGGCAATAAAAAACAAATTTCCTGTTTGTCTGGTTGTCAAGTTTGTAGTAATGCCAGATCTCATAGGGATAAGATTCGGGGTCGTCATGTACTTCACTCGAAGTAGAAGGTGGTCCATATTGAAGGTAGACACGACCTCTGTCCGTTTCATAACCATACTTGTTCAATGCCCCGTATGAGTTGTTTACTTTTCTGACTTCAATCATATACTCTTCCCATGATCTCTGCGGATCAGTTGGATTCCTTTTCGACCAAAAATAATACAGATAACGTTGCATTGATTTTACATCGCGGTTTGCCATTTGATTGGTTCCGATCTGGTCTTCTGATTGACTGGAAACAGGGTAGAGCACGTCAATTAAATAAACCAATGTGTCAGGATTGGTGATATTTGATACGAATGTATTTGTGATATCCAGATCCCCAAAATCATTACTTGCAATTGGTTTGCGCATAGAATTTGATCTGTAAAAAAAGACATGCGAGAATGCGAGTAACTTATTTTCTTTACTTATCACTTCAATATTTACGTCATAATTTCCACTTGGTAAATTCTCAATTGGGAATTCTGCAAGTACAACGTTCACTGGTTTGGCGCTTTGCTTCTTTAAAATCAAAAGGTCTTCTATGATTGCATCATTGTTACTGTTTGAAACATAGTATCTGACAATGAAAGGGTCATTATTTGTAGTTAATGTATTATAGATCTCAGCATAAAAACGAATTTTTGTGGTCCACTCCGGATAAAAATTGTCAGCATACGGTACCAGGTCATAACCATTTTTACTGTATATCGTTGGTTCTTTTGTCGGAGTGAATGATTCCAGTAATTCAATATCAGAGATGGCAACTTTTTCTTTTTTGAAATCAATCTTAATTTCTTTGGTGACGGTTATTTCTTTGTCGGCTGTATTAAAATCTTTGATGATCAATTCTAGATTGTAAACTCCATTGGGCAGATTTATTCGCTGTTGATTGATGAAATCCGGAACGAGTGAATCTTCCGGTGCGATCTCCGGACTCAACAAGTTATATTTTTCGAAATGGACGATCTTCTCACCGGATTTAAAGATCCATTTCACTTCAATTTTACTTTGAAACTTACCTGAAGGCAATTTCGCCAGGTGAGCACTTCCGCCAAGGACTTTCAAGTAGGTTTCGAGATAAGGGGAACCATCTGGTTGGTCGAATGAACTATAGGACATAAACGCAGCCAATTGAGCCTGACTGAATTGAATTGCTGATAATGAAATAAATAGGAGCGTAAATAACTTTTTCATGAGTGTATTAATCAGGTATTGCCAATGATTAACTTTGTACTTTAACAGTATATAAAAATAAGGAAAATTTAGCTCATTGCTTAATGCTCTTCCTATATTTCACGAAGTTTAACAAACAAATGACAAAGACTTGTGCAGATGAATTTATTTGTGCTTTTTTGAGCTAAATTCAAGCTGAACTCACTTCCATAGAGAAAATAATGATTCCCAAAATTCTGTTTTTTGTTTTTTGTTTAAGCGTTTTTACCGTTTTCTATTCCTATGTCTTATTTCCTTTATTACTGCGAATTATTGCATATAAAAAGTCATTTAAGTTTTCTCAAAATCAAAATGAGAATGGCGTCTCCGTTTTAATTTCTGCATTCAATGAAGAATCTGTAATTGCTGAAAAGATCAGATCAATATTTGCTTCTGATTTTGCGCCTGATAAAATTGAAATTCTTATTGGATCTGATTCTTCTACCGATCGCACGGAAGTGATCGTAAAAGAAATTATGTTGAAAGAGCCTAGAATTCGTTTCTTTGATTACAAGGTGAGAAGAGGTAAGCCTTCGGTTATCAATGATCTAGTCAAGGAAGCAAAGTTTCCATTCGTAATATTGACTGATGCTAATGTTTATTTTGAAAAAAATACGATCAATAAATTGATTCGACATTTTAATGATGCTAAAGTTGGACTGGTTGGTGCGAATATTTTAAATGTCGGAATGCGTAGTGATGGAATTTCTATCCAAGAGAAGTCCTATATACAAAGAGAAAATCTTATCAAATATAATGAAGGACTCATCTGGGGAACAATGATGGGACCTTTTGGCGGATGTTATATGATCCGTAAAGAATTGTATGATGAAGTTCCTGCAGATTCACTGGTCGACGATTTTTTTATTTCAATGAGAATTCTTGAAAAAAAATTCTTATGCAGAAATGAGTTGATGGCCATATGTTATGAAGATGTTCCTAATGAAATAAAAGAAGAGTTTCGACGAAAAGCTAGAATATCTGCTGGCAATTTTCAGAACCTGGCGCGATTCAAACATTTTTTACTGAACCCATTTACAGCGGCAGGATTTTGTTTTATCAGTCATAAATTAATTCGGTGGATAACTCCAATTTTTCTTCTCACATCACTAGTGAGTTTGTTTTTTTTAATTCCTTTTCATCCAATATTTTTATTCTTCTTCATAGGTGAATTGCTTTTGCTGCTTGCGCCGCTGTTAGATTTATTCTTGAAGAAAATTGGATTGCATTTTAAATTGATTCGATTCATTGCATACTTTTCATATATGAATCTCGCTCTGATAAAAGGGTATATTAGTTTTAGAAAAGGAATTAAAAGTGGAGTGTGGATTCCGACAAAAAGAAGTTAGGATTTTTTAAATTATTTTAAAGCAACTCAAAAAGTAATTTATTTTTCAATATTAAATGGCCTGAAAGGCTCTTCTGTCGAGGCTTTCAGGAAGGACGCATTTTGGTCAATTTTGGAAAATCCGATTGCCAATTTGGGGGAAATCTGAAATTTTGCCGATTCTGAATTGGAAATTACTTGAAAAAAGAGAGTGTTCTTTGACATTCAATTAGGAAAAAGGCAATAATTTTGGCAGAAACGAGCATTTTTATTTTGAAAAAAATCTGTTTTCAATTTTGTGGTCATTGTGAAGGGCAATTGTTAAAAGCAGGAAATCCCAAATTGCTCCCGAATGATTTTCGTATTTGCGTACTTCAATCCTGCGACCGAATAGGAGAGATGATGGAATCAACAATCATCGATGCAATTTTGCTCGCTCAGTTATTCGGGGATTTATTTATAGTAAAATAACTTAGACAATGAAACACAACAACTCGCTTCGTTCAGCCTTCTTCCTTCAGGCACTTTTTCTTTTTGTGGTTTCTATTTCTTTCGGACAAACAAATATTCTATCCGGAATTTCAAATGGAAATAGTAAGTCAACATCTACTTCGAATGCATCTGTTACAAGAATGGATTCATCGTCGACAGAGAACTTCGTATCAACAGCTGCTTGGTTTAGAACCAGCGGTTCTTGTGCAGCGCCTAATGGTGTTTCATCAACTGTGTTGAGTTCAACAAGTGCAAGGTTAAATTGGACTGCAAAGACAGGAATCATGTATTATAATTTCAGATACAGAAGAACCGGAACAAGTTCATGGACTTATGATTCAACGATAACTAATTCGAAAACCATCTATGGACTTGCTGCATCAACGTCGTATGATTATCAAATTCAGACGCGTTGCAATTCCTCATCTACTAGTGGATATGGAACAAGAAAACTTTTACTACAACAGCAGCGACAGTTAATTGTGGAACTCCTGATGTGGCCTTGTTTGGTACAATTAATAAAACTGCTTCATCCGCTACAGTTTATTGGACAGGTGTATCAGGAGCGTTGAGTTATAATGTTCGGTATCGTGTGAATGGTTCTTCTAGTGCCTGGACAATAGTTCCAGCTTCTACGGTTAATGCTAATCTAACAGGACTTTCAGCAAGTACACAATATGAATTTCAAGTTCAAAGTGTTTGCTCAGCGGGATCAAGTTCGTATTCATCAAGTGGAATATTTTCAACAAATGCTTCATGTGGCATTCCGGCTACGGCTAGTTTTACATCAACTGCAATCACTTCGTCATCTGCTACTTTAGGTTGGTCAGCAGTTACAGGTGCAACCGGATATAATATTCAGTATCGTGTGAATGGTTCCGGATCAACTTGGACCGCTGCTAATTCAACTACAACTTCAAAAAATGTAACAGGACTTTCATCAGCTACAACTTATGAATTTCAAGTGCAAACAATTTGTGCCGGAGGGAATAGTGCTTTTTCAGCGTCAGGAATTTTTACAACTACTATTGCAATTACATGTGGTGTGCCCGATGTGAATTTTTTTACAGCAACGGACAAAACAGCAACTTCTTGTACTGTAGGATGGGCTGCAGTTTCCGGAGCAACGGGATACAATGTTCAATACAGAGTGAGAAATTCCGGGTCTGCATGGAATACTGTAAATGTAACTTCTACATCTGCAAACCTTTCGTCTTTATCTGCATTGACACAGTATGAATTTCAAGTACAAACAATTTGTAGTGGAGGAGTAGGAGCATATTCAGCTTCGGGGATCTTTACTACTATTTCTGCTACTGCAACGTGCGGCGTTCCAACAGGATTAAATGTTACTGGAATCACAACTTCAGCAGCTACATTAGGCTGGACTAGTGCAAGTGGAGCAACTTCTTATAATATACAATACAGAAAATCAGGAACTACTAGTTGGACGAATACAACATCAACAAGTGCATGGAAAACCGTTTCAGGACTTCTTGCGACATCGGCATATGAATTTCAAGTGCAGACTGTATGTAGTGGAGGAACAAGTTCTTTCTCATCTTCTACAATCTTCACTACCTTAACTTCTGGTGTAGTTTCATTACCTGTTCCGGATCATATCGTAGTGGTTATGTTTGAAAATCATGCATATCATGAAATAATTGGAAATAGTGCAGCTCCTCGTATCAATGCATTCGCTGCGGAAGCGAATACTACATTGTTCACTGAGTCATACGGTATTGAACATCCTAGTCAGCCGAATTACCTTGATATTTTCGCCGGCGGTAACCAAGGTGTTACAAATAATGTGAAACCAAGTTCAAAGTTTACCTCAATGAATCTTGCTGCAGCATTGCAACAAGCCGGATTAACTTTCATTTCTTATTCAGATGGAATGCCAAGTGTCGGTTATGATGGTGATGAAAGTGGAACATATGCAAGAAAACATAATGCAGTTGCCAACTGGGTGGGTACAGGTACAAATCAGGTATCCTCTTCTTTGAACCAACCTTTACTTCATTCCCTACTGATTATTCAACGCTTCCAACTGTTTCATTCGTAAATCCGGACATGAATCACAGTATGCACGATGGTTCAGGAAATACTGCCATTACAAACGGCGATAATTGGTTCTACTCAAAGATCTATCCCTATGCTCAATGGGCAAAAACTCACAACAGTTTATTGATCTTTACTTTTGATGAAGATAATATGGTTAGTGGAAATAGAATACCTACGATTTTTGCAGGACAAATGGTTACGCAAGGACAAATTGCAACAGGTGTAAATCACTATAATGTACTCAGAACTATTGAAGATATGTACGGCCTTGTACATTCAGGAAATGCTGCTAATGCGTCACCGATACATGGCTGTTGGACTAATGGTTTTAGAGTGAACACAAACGTTTCTGAAATCGCAACAGATTTCAATCTCAATTTATTTCCAAATCCTGCCGTAGATGTTTTGAATATCAGTTATACTTTGGAAGAAGATGCAAATGTTAGCATCCGGTTAATAAGTGTAACCGGCGCATCAGTTGCAGAGAAATTAAATTCAACACAGGAATCCGGAAATCACGATGTCGCTCTTCCTATTTCTCATTTAAATCTCAGCAAAGGAATCTACTTTGTCGAATTGTTGGTGAATGAGAAGAGAATCGTAAAAAGAATCATGATAGACTAATTAATAGCTAATAGCTAATAGCGAATAACGAATAACGAAGGGCTATCGTAGGAAATAAGTTTCCTATGATAGCCCTTCGTTATTAATTATTCATTATTAATTTTACTTTTGTGGTATGGGTTCAAATTTGAATAAGGCATTAGATTCTTTAAGTCTAATTGTAAATCGTTATGGGGTTGAAGATAACTCAAAGAAAATTGAGTTACTCAAGCGGATTTCTAAAATTAAGTTGCCGCTGAATGAAACTATTCACACTTATAATGAATTGCTTCTATTCATTTGCGCCTTTCCGAATGATGCAAAGATTTTAGCATTGGCAGAAAGGGAGTTAAAAAGGATCAGTCTGCTACTTAAAAGTGCGAAGAATTTGCCGGCTGAAATTTTTAATAATTCAGGATTGCCATTTACCGCAGTTCTTACCGGATTTTCTCATGATTGTATTCAGTGGTTATTGTCTCATCCGGATATTGCGATCAAATTATCAAGTTTTGAAAGTCCGGCATTTGACTTGAATGAGGTCTTGCGTTTAACATTGCCATCGTTGGAGAAAAGTGAAACGACGGCCGGATTTACAAATTTCGAATTACTGGATGCTTTGTTGGTAAAAGAGAAAGATAGATTGCCATTCCTTATTTCTGAGTTAGGTAAGTTGAATCAATTGCCATATGTAAAAGATCATTTGTTTGAGGGCTTAGGAGCTTATGTTGAACTTGCACCGAAAAACAAATCGTTTTCGAAGTCTTATAATCGAATTCAAATTGATAGTGTATTTTATCACGATCAGATTCTAAAGCGATTTGATCATGAAGCACTCTTAAATGCAAGCTTACCTAAAACAAAAGTGTACGCAAGGAAAGAAATTGATGCTGCAATTTTAGCAGTCAAAAATTCCATGGCCATTTATGAGAGGGAAACAGATCCCATCACATATATGGACGAACGTTCATTCAGTCTGTATGAACTTGAGCGTGGAGTAACAGTTGCTTTCTATGGAATGATTCCTGAACGACAACTTCCACTGGAGTCTTATGTTGGTTTCACGCTGTTTAAAAATGGATTGCCCGCTGCATACGGTGGTGCCTGGATCTTTGGTGAGTATGCGAACTTTGGAATAAATATTTTCGAATCCTTCCGCGGCGGTGAATCGGGATATATGATGTGTCAATTGCTACGCGTCTATAAGCAAGTATTTAACATCAGTTTTTTTGAAGTCGAAGCGTATCAGTTTGGCCTCGATAATCCTGATGGAATTAAAACAGGTGCTTTCTGGTTTTATTATCGTTACGGATTCAGACCAATAGATGCTAAACTTAAAAAGATCGCAAAAGATGAAAGTGTCAAAATAGCGAACAGAAAGAATTATCATACTTCAAAAAAAGTGTTGATCCAATTTACCGAAAGTAATATGGGATTGCAGCTTGCAGGAAAGAAAATTGTTAGTCTGTATGAAATTTCCGAGAAAGTGAAGCAGCTGATTCAGAAACAATATAAAGGTAATCGTGTATTGGCTGAAAAAGACAGTGTGATGCGATTCAAAATCAAAACCCTTTGGGCAAAGAATTTGAATGCTAACGAAGAGAAAGTATTGAAAGAAGTAGCGTTGTGGGCAGAAGCAATGCAGATCAACGATTCCGGTAAATTAGATCTGATGTGTCAAATGATAAAGACAAAACCGATTGATCTTTATAAGTATCAATTGCTACTTTTAAATTTCTTTCAGGAGAAATAGTCGCTAATTGGACTAAGCTCTATTCATCTTAAAAGTTTTCCAATCAACTCCAATACGGAAGGTCTGATAAATTCTTCCATCTTTTAGGGTACCTCCGTAGTGTTGTGTAGCAGAATGTAAAGCACCGGAAGGGTAGGCCACCATTCTGTTGTATTTATATCCGATTCGGTCCGTTTCAATCCATTTGCTTCTATTCTTACTTTCAATTTCCAATTGATAACGAATATCATAAATCGATTTTTTTAATCTCCGTGCATCCTTGCTCATAGCAGGGTCAGTAAGCTGTGTTTGCTTATGCATCCACAGCGAAGTACCGCAATCGACCGGTAAACCGGGTGTCAGGTAAATTAGAACGGTGATGTCGTTGTATGGTTCGTCAGAATGCACACCGGGAACTTCTTTATTTCTCCCTTTTGAAAATCCCTGGTAGAACACTCCGTTTTCTTCCTCCGGATCGACATCCCAGCGGTTTATTTTTATTCCAAGGATCTTTTCCAGCTTCGCTTTAACTCCGGGTTCATGATAAACTTTTTTACTACGTAGTCCTGTGCAATCAAGAGGCTCATGAAACTCACTCTTCAATGCTGCTTTGTAAACTTTGACTGGATCTGAATAAAAATTGTCCTTTACTAGGATGAATCGTTTGTAATTTAACTTTTCCATATGCTGAATATGTTTTGTGTGCAGTTTGAAGGAAAGGAAAATTAATAAAATAGTAGGTGATTATTGTCAATAGCTACGTTGAAATTAATCATTTAAATTGAAGTTCCGCCTTGAGAAAGGACGATTAGAGCTTACATTTTGTATCAATTGTTTACAACACAAGAACACAATCCTGATATCTATCGGGATTGTGTTCTTGTGTTAAAAAGTTACTTGTAATCCACTACCTAAACCAAAAAAGCAAAATTATTTTTCAAGGAAAGTCTTCAAAGAACTCCCAATTATCTCAGTCCACCCTGCTACAAAATTTTCCTTCGCCAAATCAGGATTGCTAGAAGGAAAGGTTTCCAATCCTTCATGAGTCAATTTCATTACGGTCTTATTTTCTTCTTCAAAAAGCTCGAATGTTACTTTTGAATTACCTTCATAGCCTTCATATCTCCAAGTGTAAGCAATTTTTTTTTCTTGGATCACTTCAACCACTTTGCATACATGTAAATATTGCTTCCCATCATCCGCTCCGCCTTTGAATTGAAATTCCGTTCCGATCTCAGCTTTAAAATCTGGCAAGTCGAAATACCATTGTTTCATTAGGTCTTTGTCAGTGATCGCTTTCCAAACTTTGCTGATTGGAGCATTGTATGTTCTTTCGATTGTGAATGGTAAGGGGTTCATTTTCTTGTATTCTAAATTCTTAAATGAAAGTAAGAAAAATACTACAAACAGATCACTACATTTTTTTAAGAAATTCATTTAAACGTGTGTTGAAGGTTTCAGATTCTGCCGATTAGTGATCTTTAAGCTTCAGTACTTCAAAAATAGCAATTTTTTAGCGCTTACTATGAGCTATCACAAGAAGTGGTAGGCCGAGATTGATTCGTTTGTGATTAAATGGAGGTGCGTTGGGCTTTTCTTGAAGAAAAGTGTTAGTTTGTAATAAAATTGAAAAGACTATCTTCAAAAATTCTTATTAACTAGATGACTAATCTATGAAATATATAGTATTTGTTATTTTGACCACACTGATTTTGAATACGAAGGTTTCTAGCCAACCTTTTGTCAGAAGTTGGTATACTACCTGGGGAAATGATTCTGTTCCTGCTGAAATGAATTTTGTAAATCAATGCGCTGATGATTTTGGAAATGTCTATACCCATCTTACAAAAGATACAGTTTGGAATACCACGGTTTCTATGATAACGAAGTACAACTCATCCGGACAACGTGATTGGGAACGTTTGTATTATAGCCCATACGACGGTAGGGCATATACTACTCAAATTAAGTGTGACAAAAATGGAAATGTTTTTTTATGCGGCCGTGAAAAAGATGCTACAGGAAACAATACTATGTTATTATTGAAATATGATTCTGTTGGAACTTTCCAATGGAAATTCAATTACCCGTTTCCAATAGGCCAATCTTGTTGGCTTTCCGGAATTGATTTCGATAGTTTAACTAATATATATTTATTGTCTACAGTATACATTCAATATGCATCGGATCAATACGAGGATATTTTAATGACTAAGCTGAATCCTTCTGGAACTATTATTTGGAGCAATTACATGAACTTTCCTGATACTATTGCTCTGCACAACAGTTCGAGTGGTATTGCCGCAGATCATTCATGGAATTTTATAATATCCGGTTCGACACAGGACTCTAGCGTTTTTGCAAAACTAGATACATCGGGAAATTTTATTTGGGTTCAAAAAAAATCGCTCGAGCGTGCATCCTACAATTTAATTGTTGATGATTATAATTCTATTTATACCCATCGCGATTCATTCGGTTTGTCATTATTAACTAAAATGGATTCAACCGGATTAGAAATCTGGCATAAGAATATTACTCAGCTTGATTCATGTAAGATAAACTATTTAACCTTTAAAAAAGACCATCTTTATACTGCAGGTGATCGCGGAATTTTGAAATTAGATCTGAATGGTGATACACTTTGGCGTAGGCATTATGTTTCAGGTCCGGGAAAATTTGATGAATACAAAAAAGTTGTTGTTTCTGAGAATGAAGATGTCACTGTTGTCGGAAATGTAAGTACTAGTATTCCTGTATATGGACTTGATCTTGGAATTTCAAGATATGATTCTTCAGGAAATCTGAAATGGCATTTGCAATACAACAATGCTTTGAACACAAATGATGATTACAAAGATGTAACACTCAATTCCAGCGACAATCTATTTGTTGGTTCAGAACAGTACTTAAATCAATATTGTCCACAATTGATTTGTATTTCACCTGATACAATTTCAATCACTTCAGACATTCATAGGAATTTTCAACAGAGTAATGATTATTCAACTCAAATCGTGAAAGATAATTCAGACAATATTATCATCGCGGGGAACCTAATGTCTTCAGATCTACAGCAAGCAATTGCTTTAGTAAAGTATACTAATTCCGGAAACCTCATCTGGGATAAAACAATGAAGAAGACCAACAGTATTACAAATATCGCTTCACTTAAAACAGATGACAGTGATAATATTTACATTGCAGGAGGCCACAATACTTCAATAACGTATAAGTCAGAAGCAAGATTGATAAAGCTAGATTCGAATGGAGATAGTATTTATCAAATTTCACATCAACTCACTCCGTATTGTTCAGAGTACTTTTTAAATTTTGTATTCGATCATTCAGGGAATATTTATTTATTGGAAACAGGAAAAGATTCATCGAATCTTTATTTTTTTCAAATTCTCAAATATGATTCTTCAGGAAATTACGTCTGGAATAAATTTATTGCGGATTCAGCAGAATCGAGAGGTCAGATACTTGTTGATGAATACGACAATATTTACTATTCGTATAGGACATTTGGGACAACTTCACAGGATTGGGATGTAGTTGTTTCAATGATGGATACAGCCGGCAATGATATATGGACGACGGCATACAATAATCCAAATAATACTTTTGATATCGTAACAGATATGAAACTTGATCACGATAAAAATATCGTTTTAGCTTGCGTCAGTCGTATAGTTGATTGGGATCTTAACGTTGTAAAATTTGACAGCACCGGACAATTTTTGTGGAGTTCGATTTTTAATCCGGTAGACCTAACAATTTATTTGCAGTATCGTTTGGCAATTGATGAGAATAATAACATCTACGTTTCCGGCGTGGAAGATTCAACAAATGTAATAAGGCATGGCATTACTATTAAACTGGATCCTAGCGGTACTTTCGTTTGGAAAAATAAGATGCGGGCGAATAGTAGTCATCAAAGAAACAAATGCAGTGCAATTGCGGCTGGTCAAGGCTTTGTTTATGTATCAGGCACTTCTTCTAATTCTGATTACAGTAAATATCTTTTTTTTGTGGTCTATGACACACTTGGTTATGAGGTTTATTCTGATAGTATTTGCGCTCCAAATTCTATGCCTACAGAGGACCAAGAAGGGTTGCAGATCATTTATGACGATGGTTGTGCATACTTGACTGGACGAATTTATACGTCTGCTGAAGAGGGAGAATTTTCGGCTATTAAATATTGCAATACTACAGTTGGGATCACTGAGACTGAAATAACACCGTTCAGAGCGTCAATTTATCCTAATCCGTCAAATGGAACTTTCACTATTCAATACAGCTCCAATGAAAGTACGAATGCAGATGTTGAAGTATTCAATCTCTTAGGGGAAAGGGTATTGCATAATTTCTTTTTGCCGGAAATATATTGTGCTAGTAACGATTGGTGCATGCCAATTCGTTCACCAAGTGCTTTTGCATTAATAACTTTGTAGTATGCAAAGAAGGAGGAAAGGTCGAATTGAAAATCTAAGTCAGCTTCTTTTACCATTGCTCTATTATGATACTTCTGATGCAAATTCAATGCTTCAATCATGTTTTCACGAATCTCCTCTATCGAATCTCCTATCGTACCGACAGGTAATGATACTTTCTCTGCATAGGCAGAAAAGCCATCACCTGTTTTTTCGATTACTACTTTAATTTTCGGTTTCATTTTTACCCAATTGGTTTCTTGAAGTTTATTGTTGCTATTTGTTGCTTGATGTTTTACTTGAGTCCTGCAGCCTTTAGTATTTTGTTTGCCAATCCTTTTCCTATTTCCTTGCTTCCGTGAATTGGTACTGTTAATGTACCCTTCTTAATTGGATGGGCCATGATATGATGACTACCTTCTACTCTTTGAACATACCACCCATCTTTTTTAAGGAGTCGAAGGAACTCATTGTACTTCATTTGGTAAAGGTAATATATAAATTACCAAGTAATAGCTAATTTTCTTGAATTTCTTTCAAATTGCTAAATTCTTAAGAAATTTGTTATAGATCTGGACCTTGTTAAATGATAAAAACCACAAGAGTTTTTCCCGAGGGGACCACAATCGGACAACAAAAGCCACCATAACGGTAGCTTAAATTGTGAAGCGGAGAGTTAGGGATTCGAACCCCAGGAGGCTGTAACACCTCAACAGTTTTCAAGACTGCCGCAATCGACCGCTCTGCCAACTCTCCGGGGTCAAAATTAAAATAAATTCCTTTCCGACAATGGAAAAATGTTCGTATTCCTTTCATTTTTTTATTTTTTTTGCTCTTTTTCTCTTTGTTGGTTGAATATCAGTACTAAATTTGTCAACCTTTATGTCACACAAAAATTCTATCACCTCGCCATTCAACATCATAGTGATCGTTGCGGCTCTCGGTTATTTCGTTGATATCTACGATCTCATTCTTTTTCAGGTTATTAAGAATCCTTCATTGGAGTCCTTAGGACTTACAGGACAAGCGCTTACGGATGCAGGCCTGAGCCTAATGAACTACCAAATGATCGGTATGCTCGTCGGTGGGATACTCTGGGGCATTTTAGGTGACAGAAAAGGTCGCGTCTCCGTACTCTTCGGATCCATCATCATGTATTCACTGGCTAACCTTGCCAATGCTTTCGTTACTGACTTGAACACTTACGCTTTGCTTCGGTTTATAGCCGGTGTAGGACTTGCCGGTGAACTTGGAGCAGGAATTACATTAGTGAGCGAGACAATGACACAAAAGCACAGAGGATATGGAACGATGGTCGTCGTTTCCTTTGGAGTTCTTGGCGCCGTTGCAGCAAACCTTGTTGCCAGAAATGGTGATCTTTTTCCGGGGTTTTAAACAGGCTCCTCGGACAACAATTGCAGAATTGGCAAGTGGCTTATATCATCGGTGGCGTGCTTGGACTGATGCTGCTTGCTCTTCGTTTCGGTGCATATGAGAGTCATATGTACAAGTCACTTGAAACAAAAGTAGTCGTCTCAAAAGGGAATTTCTTCAAACTTTTCAGTACAAAGGAGCGCGGACTGAAGTACTTCAATTGCATTGCCATCGGTGTTCCGATCTGGTTTATGATTGGTGTACTCATCGCTCTTTCAAAAGATATTTGTGCTGAGAAAGGCATCGTAGGAGTGAACACAGGGAATGCCGTTATGTTCTTTTATCTGGGTACATCTTTCGGCGATTTCATGAGCGGTTATTTGAGCCAGGTTTTCAAAAGTAGAAAATTGATCGTGCAACTTTATCTATTTCTAACTGTCATCTCTTTTCCTTTGTACCTTTACGTAACCGGTATTTCGCCTGAGTTGTTTTATTGGATCTGTGCCTTCCTGGGTATCGCTGCCGGTTACTGGGCAGTGTTCGTAACGATCGCTTCTGAACAGTTCGGAACTAACATCAGATCTACTGTTACTACCACCGTTCCAAACTTCGTTCGGGGTGCATTGGTGCTACTGACTTTCATCCTGAATTTCTTTAGGAAATCGTTGGAAATAGATCTGATCACCAGTTGTCTGATTGTTGGAATTCTATCTGTAGCTCTTGCGTTTTATGCATTAAGCAGAATGGAGGAAACATATCATAAGGAATTGAATTATACGGAAATGATGTAGTTTAATTGAAGTTAAATAAAGTTCAAGGTTCAAAGTTTAAAGTTCAAAGTTGCAGGATGGGAAAGGATACTACTTTAGTTTTAGGGGCTTCTGAAAATACAGAGCGATACTCTAATCGGGCGATCAAAAGTTTGCTTCGACATGGTCAAAAAGTCGTGGCCATCGGGGCGAAAAAAGGAGTAGTGGAAGGGGTTGAATTTTCAAAGGACAGACCGGCTTTCCAGGACATAGACACCGTCACGCTTTATCTTTCTCAGCGCAATCAGGTTGATTATTACGACTACATTTTGTCATTAAATCCTCGCCGAATTATCTACAATCCGGGCGCTGAAAATCCCGAACTTGAAGCGTTGGCCGAGTCTAAGGGGATTGAGAATTTAGAGGCATGCACGTTGGTGCTTTTGGGGACGGGACAGTATTAATTGAATATCGCATTTGGGAATGCGGATTTAGGCTTGGCGCTTCGAAGGGAATTTGAAGTAATGCCCTCGATTTTCGAATAACGATTTACGATTTTCAAATCACTTTATAATAATCGATCTGAAAGATCCTGAACGTTGTTTTTTATCGTAAACAATTCCCAAATAATAACCCGGTAACAGATCTTCTGTAGTGACAGTCTTTGAATTCAGTACTTTTTTCACCATTCGACCGGTTTGATCGTATAATTCTATTGAAATATCTTCAGTATGAATAGGGGTAACTATACTAAAGAAATCAAAAGCAGGGTTGGGATAAACAATTAAGGATTGATTTTCAGAGAAGGAAATACCGGTAGAAAGTACCGTTGAATTAACAACGACAGTTGTAACAAGATTCGTTGTTATTGCAGGATTAATGTCAAAGAAGATGTCTGCTTTGTTCGTAATTGCATCGCCAACTGACGTTGTAGTCTTGCTCCGAATGGCATATTTAATAAACCCATGGCTCTGAACTTCATTTGTGTTTGAATCAGGCAAATTGATACCGATGAAATGAAACTTCACTACTCCTGTAGACTGCATTTCAAGATTGACAGGAAAAGAAGAATTCAGAATTCGAAATGTCGTTGGATCAAGATGAGCATTCAAAGTATCAATAACCAATACATCATTTGCCGGTATGTTGCCGACATTCTGGAAACGTATTGTGTAAAGAAAATCTTTCCGTCTAAAGAATCGATCTCAATTACATCACCAACCTGACATGATTTATCATTAGGATCGAAAGCTCCTACAATAATGTCATTCAAATTAGATACGTTATCTGTAGGAAACATGTCAGCATAAACAGGAGTAACCTCAGACAAAAATCTGACTGAATCGCCAAACATGGCTGAAAATGATGGGTGAGTGGTGACATTAATAATTGTTGTTTCATTGAAATCCAAAGTATCTAATTGCCATTTCAAAGTATCGCCATTTATTTGAAATGGAATTCTATCTGCACTGATGTAATTGAAAGCTGAATCAACAATCAAAGTTACTATTCCGGATTGCTTTCGTCCACCATTATTCCTGATCGTCATTGTAAAAATATCGTCTCTAAACAAAGCAATCCGTGCTGTACTTTCCAGATCTATTGCAAGATCTGAAATAGTTGTATCGACATTTACAAGGAAATCGAGGTTGTTGAAAGTGATCGTATCAAGCAAATATCCTGACGGAGTTACGGTTATGTATGGTTGAACTGCAAGTTTCAGACTGTCACCTTGAACATCTGTCGTCAATTGAAATGCACCGGTATTATTAGTTGATGCAAGCCAAGACGAAGGAGTAGTGTACAAGATCATATTTCGGAGTGTAGAATCATTTGCATCTATAATTCCATTGTAATTATTGTCACGGTAAACATGTCCGGCATATGAATTAAATATTCCGTTTCTTTTCCAGACACTGGATCCATACGATGAACAAAAAATCTGATTGTTTAAGATGGCTAACTGGTAGGTGCTTTGAAATGGTAGCGCTGCGGAGTCAAGCAATTGCCATGTTGAACCTCTATCAATTGATCTATAAATTGAGGTTGCGCCGACAAAGCCTAATAAAACACCATTAACATATTCAATTCTGTAAGGATAAATTGACGTCCCAAGGTCATAAAAATCCTGACCCCAATTGTCACTTCTCAAAAGGTTGTATCTGCTCCGGACAATTACAGTTGAATCAAAAGTTGTGATTATGTTTCCATTGTAAGCACCGGTGGCATTGAAACATGTGTCAATTATCCAGGTTTGAGAGACATCATCTCTGTGTGCAATTACCCCATGATTTGTAACTGCAAATAAAGCACTATCAGACTTTGTTAACCAGACACTTTCATAAGTAGTTATAGTACAAAAACCGGATGAAAAAATTGTGTCCGGAGCCCAGGTCAACCCCAGGTCACTACTTACTAATATTCCATCGCTCCTGCCAAGAAATATTTTTCCATTATGATACACGACAGACATAGCATCAATTGAATTATGACTTATCAAAACAGCAGGATTCCATGTTGTACCATTGTTAGTGGAGCAATAAAAACTGTCGCTGGCAGCCACAAGTAATGTGTCACCAATAGTTGTCATGGCGCCAATAGAATTATATCCAAATGTGGTCGATTGTAAAAGTGGCTGCCAGGAAATTCCGGCATCGCTACTTACAGATAAACCATTCGTGTGCCCGACATATATTTTATTTCCAAATGATTTTAGCATAGATATCCTATGAGCTTTCATTCCTGAAAAGCTTGTCTGAAAAGTATCTGTCGCTGCAAAATACTGAACAACCATTTGCTGATACAATGCAATCTCAGTTCCATTTGGCGGATAAATACTTTGCTGATATTTCCATAAATGTGGAAGCGGAATATTTTGCCATGTTAACCCTAGATCAACGCTTTGATAAAAATCAAGAGCATTGTTGTAAAAATATAATGTGTCACCTGTTCCTATAAATACATCCATTAAAGAATAAGCACCGGAAAATTGAAAAGTAGTATCCCATGTTACTCCATTGTCAACAGATCTTACGCAAAAAGTATTGAATGAAGTATCATTGATTTGACCTACAATTACTGTATCACAATAAACAAATTCTGAAGACAAGTATGTGCTGTCAACCAATTGCCAGTTGATAACTGAAGGCGATGAAATGTATTTCTTCATATGCAAGGTAGAAGCATCGAGATCACTTAGAAGAACATAATCCCGGCCACATGAAATGGAGTAAATGGTATTGTTGGGAGATGATATTTCTGTCCAGGTACTTCCGAAATTATTTGAGTAATAATATTCGTCTCCGGTCAAAAAGATAGTATTCCCGCTTCTCAGAAAGAAAAATCTGGAAGCAGATCCAAGTCCCAGGCTTTCGATAAGAGATGGGCTTGTCCATGTGTTTCCACCGTCAAAACTTGTAATAGAATAATTGTCACCCGAACCAAGCGGATTATAAATTGCAATCAAGGTGTCATCGTAGTTTACCAATCGTGTAAAGGATTCAGTAGGTAATGAAGTGAGTACCCAACTTGCACCTTGGTTTATGGATAGGTACATTCCTTCGTTTGTTGCAGCAAATATTCCTGCTGATGTCATAGCTAAAGAATTACAAAACCCGCCTTCCGGGCCACCTGTTCTTGTCCATTGGCCTGTAGTCTGAGCATTTAAATTGACAGAACAAAAAAGGAATAAAATAACAACGATAAGTTTGTGCGAAATTGTTTTCATGAATGGGAGTTTAAAATTAGAATATTTAAATGTAGAATTTTAAATATCATTCCGAAAGCTATTTCATGAAACATATTTATTTTACAATAGCATGATTTATGAATATCAACATTTGACAACCGCATCTAAGTAGTATAGGCTACTCACCAATTACTACTTTCTACTCACTAAAAAGCAAAAAAAAAGTCCCGCCGAGGCAGGACTTCAATATTATAATCGAATCGATTATGATCTTTTTTCTTCGATACGAGCTTTTTTACCTGATATTCCACGTAGATAGAAGATACGAGCACGACGAACGATACCACGTTTGTCAACTACGATCTTGTCAATCTTTGGTGATGAAAGAGGGAAGATACGCTCAACTCCAACGCCGTTAGACACTTTACGTACTGTAAAAGTCTGTGTAACGCCGCTACCTTTACGTTGTAATACAACGCCCTGGTATTGCTGGATACGCTCTTTGCTTCCTTCTATAATTTTGTAGTGTACAGTTACTGTATCACCGGCTTTGAATTCTGGTGTTTCGCGTTTTCCATTGATGCTTTCTTCCGCAAATTTCACTAAGTCCATGATAATGAGTGTTTTCGAATCGGTTCAGCCCGAAATCGGACCGCAAATATAGGAAAATATTTAGTACACCAAACAAATATTTCATTCATTTTTCAATAATTCGGGCCTTCTTTCCTGAGTCCGCTTAACTGACTGATCATGACGCCATTTGTCGATTTCTGCGGCATGGCCGGACAGCAAAACGTCAGGAACTTTCATGCCCCTGAACTCAGCCGGACGCGTATAAACAGGCGGAGCGAGCAAATTATCCTGGAAAGAATCGGAAAGGGCAGAAGTCTCGTCATTGAGCACTCCGGGCAATAAACGGATGATGGAATCGGCTACAACGGCTGCTGCTAATTCTCCGCCTGAAAGAACATAGTTCCCGATCGAGATCTCACGGGTAATGAACTTCTCACGAACCCTTTCGTCAACGCCTTTGTAATGTCCGCACAGAATCATGATGTTCTTTTGCATGGACAATCGGTTGGCTATTGGCTGATCAAATAACTCTCCATCCGGACTCATATAAATGATCTCATCGTATTTCCTTTGAGATGATAAATCTTCAATACATGCAACAATCGGTTCGACCATCATGACCATTCCGGCACCACCACCATAGGGATAATCATCGACGGTCTTATGCTTATTCACTGACCAGTCACGAATATTGTGTACATGGACTTCAACCAAATTGGCAGCGATCGCACGCTTTAAAATTGAATGCGAAAATGGACTAGTCAATAATTCCGGAACAACAGATAGGATGTCTATTCTCATTTAATGTTATTCATTTTAGTCTCCACATTCTTCACTACTTCCTTTTGTTGATCTACCAACTTTTGAGCTTCAGGAATTTTTTCATCGGTGTTTAAAGCGATCTTTTTTTCATTCGCACGGTTTTCACTTTCCAGATCATCGATCTTTTTCAGCAATGAATCTTTATTGTCTTGAAGTTTACTTTTTTCTTTTTCTAACTGCTTCAATTGTTTTTGTTCTTTGCTTTTTTGATCATCAGAACCGACATAATTATTCAATCGTTTCTTTTGTTCAAAAATGGAATTCGATTTCAATTCCTGCTCTTGTTCATTCGACTTTATTTCATCTTTCTTTCTATCGATTGCACGCTCATTGTCTTTAATTTCTTTACGGATGTCTTCGTTTTCTTCATCGAGTAGAGTTACCTTTTTCTGTAGAGTACTTAGTTTATTTTGTTCTTCAAGTAATTCATCATTTACGGCATTCTTATACTCATTAATTCCAAACGTGCGAAGAAGTCGGCTTGCAGCAGAAGCTGCTTCACTATTTTTTTCTGAGCTAAGAAACGATGAATCCGACATCATTAAAAAGACAGATAATTTAACTTTTGTTTCTCCGGCGTTGAGCGTACTGAAAACGGTGATCGAATCTGCACTTACAGTTTGGATAGGACCTTTTGATAAAGTGATTTCGCCGTTCTTGTCTGTAATCGTTCTCTTGTTTTGCTTTTTCAAATAGGTTTTCCAATTTGATTGAACTTTCTTAAGATCTGCTTGGGGAATTTCAATTACAAATGCATTCTTATTTCCAAGTGAAAATGATCGATTCAATTCTTCAACTTTCAATGTATCTTGAGCATTACAAAAATTTGTTGTCAGAAATAAGGCAAATAGTAGTTTTTTCATAATAAATGGATTTTTCTGTGGAATAACCTTTTAGCGATTATTAATGGTTTTAGTGATAAAAATAGGCATTTTAATGAGGTGAAAAGGTAATTTTCTCTTCGAATTCGGAAATGAAAGTTTACATTTGCCCCCGTTTAAAAGCAATTATGAAGAAGTTAAAGGTTGGAATTATAAGAGAAGGGAAAGTGCCTCACGACAAGCGTGTTGCCTTTACCCCGGAGCAATGTGCGCAGATTTCCCAAGAATACCCGAATGTTGAATTAGTCGTTCAACCAAGTGAGTGGCGGTCATTTAAAGATGCAGAATACAGTAACGTCGGCATCAAATTGTCAGAAGACGTATCTGATTGTGATATCTTGATTGGTATCAAAGAGGTGCCTAAAACCGAACTGATTCCAAATAAAAAGTACCTTTTCTTCTCTCATACCATCAAAAAGCAAGCGCACAATCGTTCACTTCTGCAGACAATGATGCAAAAGGGAATTACGATGGTTGATTATGAATGTCTGGTCGACAAAAACGACAATCGCATCATTGGTTTCGGTCGTTACGCCGGAATAGTTGGTGCATACAATGGCATCAGGGCATATGGATTGAAATATAAAATGTTCGATCTAAAACCTGCTCATCTTTGTCATGATAAAAAAGAACTATTCTCTGAGTTAGATAAAGTTAATTTGCCGAACATCAAAGTTGTCGTTACCGGCGGAGGCAGAGTAGCGAACGGTGCCTGTGAAACAATGGGTGCTATGAATCTCAGAAAAGTTACTCCATACGAATTTCTGAATTACACTTTCCGCGAACCTGTTTATGTCCAATTGCATTCACACGATTATTTTGAGGCCAAAGATGGTTCGCCATTCAGCAGTTACGATTTTCATCATCATCCTGAAAATTACCGCTGCATCTTCAGTGATCCGCACAGTTATGCCTCAGTTACCGATCTGCTTGTACATGCAACATTCTGGGATCCTCGCGCTGATATAATGTTCTCCAAAGCTAGAATGCGTGACCCTGATTTCCGAATCAGTGTGATCGCAGATGTTACTTGTGATATCGATGGAAGTATTCCTTCGACAACAAAGGCTAGTACGATAGAGGACAAGTTCTATGGTTACAATCCATTGACAGAAGAAATAATCGGTTCATTCGACAAAGAAGCGATAACCATTATGGCCGTCGACAATCTCCCATGCGAACTACCGCGTGATGCTTCCGATGGTTTCGGAAAACATTTGATCGAAAGATTATTACCTTCACTCTTCGGAGACGAAGATCATTCAATTATCGATCGCGCTTCTATTCTCAGAGACGGAAAACTTACTAGCCGTTTTGAATATTTGAAAGATTATGCTTCTCTTGTATAATAAATAAGTTTTTCGTTTTCCGTTTTTCGAAAATCAGCATTTTGTTGATCGAAAAGCGAAAAGCGAAAAACGAAAAACGAAAAAAATGTCAGTAATCATAGCCCCCAGCGTCCTCTCCGCCGATTTTGCAAATCTGCAACGCGATATTGAAATGATCAACAACAGTGAAGCCGATTGGTTTCATGTGGATGTGATGGACGGCGTTTTTGTACCAAATATTTCATTTGGTTTTCCGGTGATCTCTGCAATTAAGAGACATGCAAAGAAACCATTGGATGTACATTTAATGATCGTTCAACCCGAGCGCTACATTCAACAATTTAAAGATGCCGGAGCAGATATACTTTCTGTTCACATTGAAGCATCAACACATTTACATCGTTCCATTCAACAGATCAAGCAAGTCGGAATGCAAGCCGGAGTGGCTATCAATCCGCATACACCAGTTTCGTCATTGAGCGAAGTCATCGCTGACATTGATCTGATATGTATGATGAGTGTGAATCCCGGTTTCGGCGGACAAAAATTTATTGAACGCACGTATGCAAAGATCTCCGAATTGAAAGAGATGATACTCAAATCAAATTCGAAAGCAAAAATTGAAATTGATGGGGGAGTGGATTTGAAAAATGCTTCTGCACTTTTGAAAGCTGGAGCGGATGTTTTTGTGGCGGGGAATACGGTTTTTTCGAGTAAGGATCCGGTGGAGACGATTCGAGTGCTTAAGGCTACTACTGTTTAGTTTTTTTATGTGGATTAAAAATCCACAGCACGTTTGTTCCGGATTATAAATCCGGAACGGCTAGGAATCCACAGCGCGGGAATTCCTGAATATAAATCCGAAACGGCTGGTAATTCGGTACCGCAGGCAATTCATAATTGTTCCCGATGAAGCTGGGCGGAATTTTAAAATTCCGCCCAGCTTCATCGGGAACAATTATATCTCACTGCAAGTTCTTCGTGCTTTCAATTTATTGCTGTACTACAATTCTTTCGTAATAAATATTTTCGCCTAATCGTACAGTTAAGAAATATATTCCTGAAGAAAATTTATCGGAAATATCGATTGTAAAAGATTTCTCTTTCGTGTTAAATTGAAGAAGACTTCTTCCTGTGTAGTCGAGAACAACGATTGATTTATTGCCTTCAGATGTTTCAACTTTGAATTTTCCTGTGGATGGATTTGGATACACTTTCAGGAATTCGGAATTGTTATCTGATAATCCTGTATAAACAAATGGAAAGGCAAAAGAAGTAAATATACAACCGGTAGAATCTGTAATCCTTACTTTATAATCACCCGTTGCAACCGGAATGTATGATTGACTTGTTGCACCGGGAATAACTTGGTTGTTTAGAAACCACAGATAGGAAACAGCAGGTGATGAAGTTAATTGTGGCCATGCATACGTAATTGATGGTGGAGTACCTGTAATTTGAAATTGATTACTCGCAACGGAATCACTTATTGAACATGCCGAATTACTATTTAATGTTGCGGAAATTACATCATTGAAAAATACTCCATTGAAGTCAACGGTATCTGAACTGGTTGCAATCCATGATCCGTTAAGATACCAGGTAACGATCGGATTAGTCCCCTGGTTTTGCATTGTTGACGTAAAAGAAATTCTGCCGGAACAAAAATCGGAAACAGGAAAAATATTTATTGCCGGTGTTTCCGGCGTGCAGATTCTAATCCATGCTGCATTTGCATTAATTGGATTGTTGTTGTCAAAATATATTTGTGCTGTATTATTGATCGATGTTCCTTGTGGAGTAATCGACTTGACTTTAAGGCTGAATTCAACATAACCGTGACTATTGGTTTCATCTACATTGCTGTCCGGTAAAAGATTGGATCGAAAAGCCATGTCAATTCATTATCTTGAATCGAAAAATTATATGGATGTGAAGATGAAATGAGTTGAATAGTTGTCGGATCAAAATAATAATCCAGGTTGTCAATAATTTTGACAAAATATGCAGTGTCATTTCCTGTATTTTGAAAGTCTATTCTGTATGTAATTCTTTCGTTTGGATCAACTATGTGGTTTGTACCAAAACCCATCGGAGTAACTGACTTCGCATTTGGATCATAAGAATTAAAAATACGCGCACAATATGTTTTGTGGAATGGCACTGAGTTGTCACGAGGCGATTGAAGAATATAATTGAGAGAATAATTTGTTCCGGATTGCAACACTCCACATCGTTCCACATTTGCATCCGGAGTTCCAGCTGTCGGAAATGAATCTCTCTGATCAACTTCAAGCCTGTAAGTTCTTCCATCACTAGAAAAACAGAGTGTCGTATCTCCACCTGATAGCAATTGAAAAGCTCCCTGCTGTATTAATAAATTGTTTGCATATAATCTCCATTCAGATGGAAGATCCATATCACTTCCAGCATCAGCGATGTTGTAAATATTGAAACATGCTGAATCGTTTTCACACGCTGAAACTACACGTACGTAACTTCCATCCCATGAACTAGACGGCTCTAATGAACAAAAATTAACTGGGCTGATATCTGCATCCATACATAAAGTTGCATTTTGAAGCGCATTAGGATCACAGATCACCTCAGCTGAAACACTAAAACTTTCGATTCCACAAATAGAAATAGGAGGTAGTGAAAATTGATATGTATTATCCGGAAGTGTTGTAAAAGATTGGGCTGATGTAATATTGATCAGCTCAGGAGGTAGGCGAAGATTTACAATCGGATTATTCTCGTCAACAGAACCTTCGTTATAATAAGATACATTAATTGATGCAGGGTCACATGGTCTTAATCGAGATGAGGAAACATTTACTCGTAACCTGTTACAATTATATTTTATTTTGAATCCTAAATCATTTCCTGTAACAGTGTCACCATAAGTAGATACATAAACATGGATTACTCCTGAATCAGGACAAGAATACTCAAATATGTTTGAAGGATTAATTATTGAAATTCTGTAATTACCTGTATCAACAGGAATGTCATAATTTCCTGCACTATCCGTATTCAATGTAATGTTATAGCTCTGTCGTTCAAGTTTTATCAAAAAAGGAGATTGTCCATACATTCCCAGATTTCGATCTGCATTATTAAATACGCAATCAGAATCCATGTCGAGATAAATATGACCACGAATTCTAGTAAGACCGGTTAAAGTCAGTTGAACATTATCAGAAACCATACTGCAAGCATAATAGGATTCCACCCTATAAGTTCCAGATTCAATTGCAATAAAATTCGGATTGCCGATAGAGATTGAAGTGTCATTTCTAAACCATTCGTAATTTGAATAGCCTGGAGTTGCCATCAACATTACTGGGCATCCATTGCATAAAGTTGTATCGAAAGTAATATTTAGTTTAACGTCAGGTTCTACGATAAAAGTTGTAGATGCACTTTGTCCGGTGCTATCTGTAATTGTAATAGTGTACTGAATAGAATCATGAAAAGTTATTATTGGATTTAAAATGGAATCAGAACTTAATCCTATTGAAGGACTCCAATTAATAGAAATAGGGCCGCAAGCTCCTGAAATCAATGGATATGAAAAAACGGAGCCTCCTTGACAAGTGATGTTTGTATAATCTTCAATTGGAATATAATCTATTGCTAAACCATTAACATTTGAATATGTAAAAGTTGTCCTGGAGTTACGATCGGATACTCCTGAACTGGAACTGGAAGAATATTCCAATGGATTTCCGAGGCTATCGTAATTATTACTTGAACCGGAACTCGAAGTTGATGAATTAGTTGAACTACTTCTCCGAAGTAAAATTCCTGCACTATCATATATGAAATTTTCCGTGTAAGAATAGCTTGCGAATACATGATTTTGTACAATTTTCAAATTATTATGAAAATAATTCCAATTAGTGGTTTCAGTATCAGGATTTCCAAAACTTGAAATCTGAACCAAAATTCTAACATTGTTCAATGTATCAATGTAATATTTGTTGGTATCTCCTGATGCATACATATATCTTTCCAATTCTGCTAAATAGGAGGTTTGATCGTAAGCACCTTCAAGACTATCCACCCAAGTATTCAAACCGATATTCCATTTTTGAATATACAGGGAATCACGGTTCCCGGAAGGTAAATATGTTATCAGATATTGTTCTTCATTGACCCAGTTGCCTGCAGAATAAACTTGTTGTTGAAAAGAGATTTGTTGATTCCCTGTGTAGGAATAATTTTTCTGGCGAATATTTCCTGTTGAATCAGATATAAGATAATTTAGAATTTGGTCAGATCCATTATATGTCCAAACTTCACTCTTTGATATCATCCATGCACTACCATTCCAATGTGAATTGATCCTTGAAAGTGGTTTGTTGTTCAGGTTATAGGTAAATACAATTTTATTTAGATCGGAATATCCAATACCGGTACCTTGCATTTCTTTATATTCCAAAGTGTCATTATTCGCATTGTATGATAAAAGTCTTCTGACAAAATTACCGTTTGTTCGAACCGGGTTTGGGTTGTTAATTAAATCAATAAAAGTGTTGTAGACTTTTCCATTTGTAAGGTCAAACGAATCGATCGAAATAGTTCTTGTAAAATCACCATTGTCGTTTTCGAAATAAGTTTTCGCAACCACTGAATCATTTCCGCATTGCGAAAATCCGAGTGTTGTGCTGAAAATTAATAACGTAGCAAAAAGTAGAATTTTATTCATCGTGGTTTAATTAAATCTTTAGATATCCTTTAGGTGGAAAGATAGTAATTTAACCGTCACAATAATTTCGGGAGTTGATAATTTTGGTAAATGATGGATATTATAGTGTAAGCGGAATATTGCATTGAGAAGGTGAGTTTCGAAGTGTGGATTAAAAATCCACAGTACGGTAGTTCCGGATTATAAATCCGGAACGGCTGTAAAATTTTAAAATTCCGCCCAGCTTCGTGGATTTGTTCATTAACCTTCGAATTACGAATCTCAATTTATGTTCAACCAATCATGCCATTCGAATACTAAAGCCACAAAAAAAAGCCGCCCATTTCTGAACGACTTTTTTCACTTTTGATTATGTATGGGGCATCTTAACCGAGGTAGGTCTTCAAGATTTTGCTTCTTGAAGTATGTTTCAAGCGACGAATCGCTTTTTCTTTGATCTGACGAACACGTTCTCTTGTTAAGATCGAAACGTTCGCCGATCTCTTCCAGTGTCATTGGTTGTTCACCGGCTGCAAATCCGAAGTATAAACGGATAACATCTGCTTCACGTGTTGTAAGTGTACAAAGCGCACGCTCAACTTCACGACGAAGTGATTCTGTGATAAGAGAAGAGTCGGGGTGAGGCTGATCATCGTCACCAAGTACATCGATCAGCGTGCTGTCTTCGCCTTGCGTAAGCGGTGCGTCCATTGAAATGTGACGACCTGATGTACGCATAGCGTCTTTGATATCATCTACAGTCAATTCCATTGCTGTTGCAATTTCTTCTGTCGATGGCTCTCGCTCGAATTCTTGTTCTAATTTTGAAAACGTCTTGTTGATCTTATTGATCGAACCGATCTTATTCAATGGTAAACGTACGATACGTGATTGCTCAGCTAATGCCTGAAGGATCGATTGACGAATCCACCATACAGCGTAGGAGATGAATTTGAATCCACGTGTCTCATCGAAACGTTGTGCTGCTTTGATCAATCCAAGATTTCCTTCATTGATCAAATCGCCAAGCGTTAAACCTTGATTCTGATATTGCTTTGCCACTGAAACTACGAAACGTAAATTTGCTTTCGTTAATCGTTCCAATGCCTTTGGGTCACCCTTCTTAATTTGCTGAGCAAGTCTAACCTCTTCTTCAGCCGTAATAAGTTCAACCCTGCCTATCTCCTGTAGATACTTATCTAATGAAGCCGTTTCACGATTAGTTACCTGTTTGGTAATTTTTAGTTGTCTCATGCTAACTTTTTGTTGATTTTGGTAAAATAATACATGGGTGAAACGCTGAGGTTATCGTTTAGTTTCAGCAATTTTTAAAAAATCGGGCAGATTTTCGAAAATGGGATATTTCTTGGGAATTGGTGAGTAGTAAGTGGTAAGTAGTGAATAGCACCTATTACAAGACTGCTTCTGCATGTAAAAATGCAAGATTTATTAATGCTAACTAGTTAAGAGGAACAATATTTCAATTTTAGTAAAGAAGTAGCCAAACAAATTACAGATATTCTTTCCTAAATGGTAAATAGAAAGTAGTGAGTGTTAATTAGCACTACCTACAAGATTTATATAGCTTTCTTTAATTTTAGGTATAAAAAAGGAGCAATTCATTAGAAATTGCTCCTTTTTAGTGTAATATGTGTAATAAAGAAAGTGGTGCTACTTACTACTTACCACTCACCAATTACCATTAGTTCGGTTGACGACGCTGCGGACGACGTTCTCCCCACCACCAGATTGTCCCGGTGCTGATTCTGCCATTCCTTCCGGACGAGGATCAAGGACTTTTTTAGAAAGTCTGTATTTCCCTGTCTTTTTGTCGACTTCGATCAATTTCACTTTTATTTTTTCGCCTTCTTTGAATACTCCATCCATTTTATCAATTCTGTTCCAACTGATCTCAGAGATATGAAGTAGTCCGTCTTTACCCGGCATAAATTCTACGAAAGCTCCGAATTCCATGATGTTTTTCACCTTGCCTTCGTACACTTCTCCAACTTCCGGTGTCGCAGTGATGGCACGAATACGGGCTTTCGCTGCTTCAATTCCGTCCTTATCAACTGAAGAGATTTCAATGATACCTTCATTGTTAACTTCTTCAATAGAGATCGTTGTATTGGTTTCACGTTGCATTTCCTGGATGATCTTACCACCGGGTCCGATAACAGCACCGATATATTCTTTGGCAATAACCATCTTCTCAATACGTGGAGCATGCGATTTGTAATCTTCACGAGGCGCAGAAAGTGTTTTCATCATCTCACCTAGGATGTGTAAGCGACCTTCTTTTGCTTGTGTCAATGCTTGAACCATGATGTCCATTGGTAAGCCCTGGATCTTAAGATCCATCTGACATGCACAGATACCTTTATCAGTTCCTGTTACTTTGAAATCCATATCACCCAAATGATCTTCATCACCAAGGATATCACTCAATACAGCAAAACGACCTTTTCCATCAGTGATCAAACCCATTGCAATTCCGGAAACAGGCTTGCGAAGTTTAACCCGGCATCCATCAATGCAAGTGTACCTGCACAAACAGTAGCCATTGATGATGATCCATTTGATTCTAAGATATCAGATACAACGCGAATTGTATACGGACATTCAGAGTCAGAAGGAAGAACGATCTTCAATGAACGCATTGCTAAGTTACCATGACCGATCTCACGACGAGCAGGAGCACGGTTTGGTTTTACTTCACCGGTAGAAAATCCCGGGAAGTTATAATGTAACATGAATTTTGTAGAACCTTCTTTGTTAGGAGTGTCGATCATTTGTTCATCGAGCTTGCTACCTAAAGTTACGCTCGTCAATGCTTGAGTTTCTCCACGAGTAAAGATCGCTGAACCGTGAGTAGAAGGTAGGTAATCTACTTCTGACCAGATGCCGCGAATATCAGTTGTTTTACGACCATCTAAACGAATGCCTTCAGCAAGAATGCAATTACGCATTGCATCACTTTCAACATCGAAGAAATAACGTTTGATCATTCCACCTTTAAGAGTTCTTTCTTCTTCAGAAAGAGTAACCATGAATTCTTCGTGCAATAATTTGAATGCAGCAGAACGAGCATGTTTATCAGGATTTGCACTACGTGCAATTGCATAAGCTTTATCGTAGCAGAACGAACGAACTTGATCTTTTAATGCTTCGTCATTTGTTTCATGAGAGTAATAACGCTTTTCTTTGTTTCCACAAAGTTCGCGAAGTTCAACCTGGAACTGACACTGAGCTTTGATTGCTTCGTGAGCGAAACGAATTGCATCCAGCATTTCTAATTCACTTACTTCCTGCATTTCACCTTCAACCATCAATATGCTATCGTGATTTCCGGCAACGATCATATCGATGTCGGCTTTCGTAATTTCTGTTGTTGACGGATTGATCATGAATTGACCATCGATACGTACAACACGAACTTCAGAGATCGGTCCGTTAAATGGAATATCAGAAATTGTGATCGCACATGATGCAGCAAAACCTGCCATTGCATCTGTTTGTACATCAACATCACCGGAGATAAGCGTGATCATTACTTGTGTATCGGCGTGATAATCTTCCGGAAACATCGGACGAAGTGCGCGATCAACTAAGCGACTTGTTAGAATTTCATATTCAGACATGCGGCTTTCTCTTTTGAGAAATCCACCGGGAAAGCGTCCTACTGATGAAAACTTTTCTGTGTAATCAACAGAGAGTGGAAGGAAGTCGATTCCTTCTTTTGCTTCTTTCGAAGATACAACTGTTGCTAATAACATTGCGTTTCCACAACGAACAACTACAGAGCCGTCAGCTTGTTTAGCCAGGCGCCCTGTTTCAACGGTAATTTTTCGGCCGTTACCGAGATCTAATTCTTTTACGATTCCTTTTGACATTTTGCAGCTTGATTAATTACAAATTAAAAAAGGCAATCCCGAGAACTGCCTTTTCTTTATTACTTTTTATTTTTCTTAAATTATTTTCTGATTTTCAGGTCAGCGATAATTTTACGGTAACGCTCGATATCGTTTTTCTGAAGATAGTCTAATATACTACGACGCTTTCCAACTAAACGAATTAGTGAACGTTGAGTGGCGAAATCTTTTTTCTTAACTTGAAGGTGACCTGTCATGAAACTGATTCTCTCAGTAAACATAGCGATTTGACCTTCCGCTGATCCTGTGTTTGTTTCAGAACCACCAAATTTTTGAAAATTTCCTTTTTTCCGGCTGACGTTAATTTCATTGGTAATGACTTATTTCTTTTAAAATGAGGTGCAAATTTACTATTTTTATTATTACCTGCAAGGTTTTTTGCCTTTCACTAGTGACTTTTTGAGTTTCAGGTTTCAAGTTTCAGTTTTCAGGTTAGCTTTGATTCAAAATAATTCCATTATTTTCCTGATAATCAGCTAAATACATAAATCCCGGTCAACTCTTCAACATCCCCAAAACCTGCCCGAGTTTCAATTTGAGTTCCCGTCTGTCGACGATAAAATCCAGAAAACCATGCTCAAGGACGAATTCGGCTGTTTGGAAGCCTTTTGGAAGATCTTTTCCTATCGTTTCTTTTACAACACGAGGACCGGCAAAACCGATCAAAGCACCGGGTTCAGAAATATTCAAATCACCCAACATTGCATAAGAAGCAGTAACACCACCTGTTGTAGGGTCAGTCAATAAAGAGATGTAGGGTAGACCGGCATCTGCTAGCCTTGTAAGTTTCGCAGAGGTCTTCGCCATTTGCATAAGCGAATAAGCCGCTTCCATCATCCTTGCACCACCGGATTTTGATATAATAATGAGCGGCAATTTATTTTCCAGGCAGTAATCAATTGCGCGAGATATTTTTTCACCTACAACAGAACCCATCGATCCACCAATGAAAGTGAAATCCATACAAGCGATTACAACTCCTTCGCCATGAATTTTTCCGGCAACGGTACGAATGGCATCTTTAAGTCCTGTCTTCTTTTGTGAGTCTTTATTTCTATCGGTATATTTTTTTGTGTCGACAAAATTCAATGGATCAGCCGAGCTAAGATTTTCGTTTAACTCAATTGCATCCTGATCTTCATCAAGCAACATTTCAAAATATTCCTGAGAATTGATTCTATCATGATAACCACACTTCTCACAAACATACATTCTCGAAGCATGATCTTTCGAAGGAACAATGTGCTTACAAGAACTACATTTATGCCACAACCCTTCCGGAGTTTCTTTCTTCTCTTTTGTGGATGTGGTGATACCTTCTTTTATTCGTTTGAACCAACTCATGTCTTTTTTTTTTTGTTGTCAGTTGAAAGTGGTAAGTATCGTGTTTTTCGTTTTCGCTTGACGAAACGAAAACGAAAATTAAGCAATAGTCACCTTCGGCTCCAAATAAACATCCTGAATCGTATTCAGCAATGCGGCTCCGTCTTTCATCGGTTTTTGGAATGCTTTGCGACCGGAGATCAGACCTTGTCCACCGGCACGTTTGTTAATGACTGCCGTTGTTACTGCTTCAGAAAGATCTGTCGCTCCTTTCGATTCACCACCGGAGTTAATGAGACCTGCTCTTCCCGAATAACAATTGATAACCTGATAACGACAAAGGTCGATAGGATGATCAGTCGTTAATTCTGAATAAACTTTTGGATGTGTTTTTCCGAAATTGATGGCAGTGTAACCACCATTATTGGTTGCTAACTTTTGTTTAATGATATCAGCTTGGATCGTTACGCCTAAGTGATTTGCTTGACCCGTAAGATCTGCAGATGTATGATAATCTACACCATCTTTTTTGAATGCATTGTTTCTTGTATAACACCAGAGAATAGTTGCCATTCCAAGTTCGTGAGCGTATTCAAATGCTTTACTCACTTCAATGATCTGTCGTTTTGATTCATCACTACCGAAGTAGATCGTCGCACCTACTGCAACAGCACCCATGTTCCATGCATCTTTAATTGTTCCAAACATAATTTGATCGTATGAATTTGGATAACTTAAGAATTCGTTGTGATTGATCTTTACAATGAAAGGAATTTTATGCGCATATTTTCTGGAAACCATTCCTAAAACACCAAACGTTGAAGCAACAGCATTGCAACCACCTTCAATACTTAATTTTACAATATTTTCAGGATCGAAATAGATGGGATTTGGTGCGAAAGAAGCACCTGCAGAATGTTCGATTCCCTGATCGACAGGTAGAATTGACATATAACCACTACCCGCTAAACGACCATGATTATACAATTGATTGATGCTGCGAATCACCTGATTCGAACGATTTGAAACAGAAAAAATGCGATCCACAAAATCAGGTCCCGGTAAGTGTAAAAGATCTTTGCTGATGGTTTTACAGTTATGATTCAATAAATGATCCGCTCCGGCACCAAGTAGTTCTGTGATTTTTGAAATTGACATAGATTTAGACTTTTGAGGTCACAAAGCTATAAAAAAACGGGAATTGAGATTTCTCTAAAGCAAACAATTTTTACAACTAATCGACACAGATTCAACGAAATGGTTGAAGGGTGGTTTGCAGGTTGCAGGTTTCAAGTTTCAGGTTGCAACCTGCAGAACCTGCAACCTGCAACTTTTAGAATGGATATCCGATTGCCAAATTGAAAGTCACATCGCTAATTCCAAATTTCTGATTCGGATACACCCATCGATTACCAATTTCAAGCGATGGATCTCGTAATTTGACTGCTGCGTCTAAACGTAAAATAAAAAAGGAGAAATTAAATCGAAGTCCAAATCCGCCACCGATACCCAATTCTTCTATTGTATGCCCAAATTGAAATTGACCATCCGGTCTGCTGATGTCTTCGTTCAATGTCCAGATATTTCCTGCATCAACAAAGGTTGCACCTTCTATGATCATTCCATTTGACAGCCTTAATATTTCTGATCGATACTCCACATTACTTTCAATTTTTATATCTCCACTTTGCTCAATGTTTACCGTGTTTTTATATGAACCCGGCCCTAATGTTCGGGCATTCCAGGCTCTGACACTATTTGCACCGCCGGCAAAAAAACTTTTTTCAAAGGGTAGGGCAGTACTGTTTCCAAAAGGTACACCTACACCTGCTGCAAGACGAAATACAACATTGTTATACTTGTTGACATTTTGATGGTAACTGATATCAAAATCCAATTTGTAAAACTCTGCCGGATTGTATTTGATATCAAAAAGTTTTGGAGCATATTCTCCATTGATACGGAAGAAAATAAAGTTCCTGTTTGATGTTAAATTCTGATTCGAATTAATATAGGTGAATCTGACTGATGAAATTACGTGCGTATCATATGTATAAAATAATCTTGGATCATTCAATGCTTCAAGTTTGGATTGAAAACCCGGTGATAAATTTACTTTTACAGAATTAATTTCAGGAAGTGTCAGAATCATTCGTGTTCGTTTTGTTGGGGAGCCTGAAAAGTTGACAGAGAAGTTTGTTACTGATCGAATATAATCCGGACGATATTGATAATTGTAACCAAGCGTCAATGCCGTTTTCGGATTCAAATAGGGAGAAATATTGAAGAATGGAATTTTCCTGAACGAAAGTGATAGTTCCGGACCAATTTCATATGTGTTGAAGAATAAGAATTTTTTTTCATCAACACTGTCATTGAAATTCGGAATCGCTTCCAATCCGCCTCTGAATTTCAATTCAAGTATCTCTGCACCTTTGAAAATATTTTTGTTTCTGTAACTAACACTTCCGGCCAACCCGATATTACCACCGGTATTTGTCGCTTCTGATTCTAGTGTAAGATCCATTTTATCTGTCGGGGTGAGTTGAATGAAAAGATCGAGGAGATATTTATCTTGTGTAGAATCAATTGGAACTTCGGTAAAATAAATATTTATAAATTTGAATATATTGAGCTCTTGCAGTTTCCTGTATGTGTAATCCAATTTTTCCTGCAAATATAAATTTCCGGATTTTATAAAAATGTTTCTTGTCAATTCACTATGTCGAATAATATGTCCATTCCCGGTCGTAAGGATGTTGTATCCATTGTAAACTACTGTATCTGTCGGAACAGAAAGCGAAGGGTTTTTAGGATTATGATCGGTCTGTATATAAATATTTCTTAAGCGATAAGTCTGATGATCTCTGATCGGTTCGTTGTTGATCAGGTCAGGATCAACGTTCTCATTAATTCTATTTATATACAGGAAGATACTTGCTTCATTGTTCCCAAAGGCTGTGTCAATGGAAAAAGTGATATAATTTCTGGTAAAGAAATAGTAGCCTAGGTCTTTGAGCCCATTTGTGATCCTTTCTCTTTCTTTGTCCAGTATTTCTTCGTTATAACGTTCGCCCGGTTTGATAAGTGAACTATTCTGAAAACCATTAATGGTTTTTGCAATTCCGGTGTCTTGAGTAGTATAGGTGATTGATCTTACTATATACGGCTGATTGTATTTAATATGATATTCAACAGTTGCTTTTTTGTTTTTACTGTAACCAGAACTATCGATATCAAATCGATTGGAAAAATATTCTTGTTTATGAAAAATTTAAAATTATCTATGGCCTGATTGTATTTATTAAAGTAATCAAATCGAGCTTTATTGTCTTTGGCGTATCGTACACTGTCACTAACTACAGCATTAAAAAAACCATTCTTATTGACATATATCCTGAATTGTTCTTTTGTCTGATCAATGGCCAATGAATCAAGTATGACCGGTTCTTCACCAATTTTTCTTAATCCGGTTTTGAATTTACTGTCTTTGCCGCTTTTGCCTTTATTGTATAACCAAAGATGAAAACGGATAAAACCTACCAGCTTTCGGTTCGGCTTTTGTCGCATTAGTGATTCGAACTTTTCTTTTGCAAGCACATTTGAATCTGCCACGATTTCATATTTGTCGAGCAGATAACTTCCCTGTGGAACATTACGCGTAGGATTACATGCCGTAAATGCAAGCGCTAAAAGTGTAAAAAGAAAGAGTACTGTTTTTTTAAGCACGAGGACATTTAATTCTGCTGATGCAAAAATACCATAAATACGATTGGAATGGGTTAAAAGGAATATAGACCTTCAACAATAAATGTTAATAAAAACAACTGCCTTAATCGTTGAGTACCAGTGTTGCAGCTTCTTCACCTGTCAGACTTCCCAAAGCAACACCCATTCCGCCCATTCTTACTGCACAGTAAACATTTCCGGAAACTTTTTTTACAATCGGAGATTTGGTATCACCTAATCCCATAATTCCACTCCAACGATTTTCGATTTGATAATCTGTATCGGGAAGGATCACATCTTTCAATAATTTATCTAAAGAATCTTGAACTATTTCGGTCAGCCCAAATTCTGAAGTTTTTTCTTTTGCAAAATCAAGATTTCTTCCACCTCCAAAAAGTATTCTGTTGCCAACATTTCTGAAATAGTAATATCCGCAATCGTAATGGAAGCTTCCTTTGAACTTTAGATCTTTAATGGGAGAAGTGATCAGCACCTGCGCACGCGCAGGTTGTATGTCATAATCCGGAAGAAACTTTTGTGCAAATCCATTTACTGCAATGAGCACTTTTTTTGATAATATGGAAAATCCGTTGTTGAAATCAATTCGGCAAAATTTATTCTCATTTTCAATTTTTGTAACATCAACTCCATTCAAAATTTCAATTCCTACATTCCTGCATTTTTCCAGGAGTGCTTTCATCATTTTTCCGGTATCAATTTGGCCTTCACCATTATTGATGAGCATTCGATCAATGTTCGAAAAACCGAATTCTTTGATCTTTGTTGAAGCATCACCATAAACATTTTTTTTGCCTGTTATCCTATGAAGTTCAGAATTGAAGTAGTTCAGTTTTTCATAGCATTCATCCGAAAGTAATTTGTCAGCAGAAGTAAATATCTCATACCCCCCAAACGGTTCGTAGTCCAATGATTGATCTCCTATGATCTGTCGCAATCTTGCAAGTCCTTTCCATCGTTTTTCTACCAGATCAAAAATATCGTTTTCACTATGAGATTTTAAGTCTGTCAGCAATTCTGAAATGCTGCCAAAACATGCAAATCCGGCGTTACGTGTACTTGCTCCATATGGTAAAACACCTTTTTCAAGAACAACAATGTGTAATGAAGGTTCGCTTAGCTTCATTGCTAATGCAGCATTTAGTCCAACAATTCCACTTCCGATTTTTTTAACTTGATCAAAGTGAGTAAAATTATTGAAGAAACCAAAATTGGTGGTCTTGCAATATTTATTTACTTTTCAAGGGTCAAAAAAAAACAGATTATGAAAAAAGTTTATTGCTTATCATTTTTACGGTCCTAATGAGTTCAATTTCAAGAGCTCAAGTTAGTGGGTCAGCATTATTATGTCCAGGATTTGTATATACGTATACTGCAAATATTTCCGGTGCTGTTTCATATACTTGGACTACTCCGGTTGGATGGCAAATCATTTCCGGACAAGGGACATCTCAAATTGAAGTAATGTGCAATGTCAATGAAGGTGACATTTGTGCGGATGGATATGATGGTGGCGGAATTTTCATCGCTCAGAATTGTTTTACTGCAAGTTGGGGTGGAGATGGAGATGGCTGGGATGCTATTAAAAACTCAATTGGTTCTTGTATCTGCTCGCCATATTCAATAACAACACAAACCAATGGAGGAAGCAGTCCTTGTGGTGGTTGTGGTAGCGGGACTTTAAGTGCGAATGCAGTCTTCGCTGTATACGACTCCCTATTACCTGGCGGATCTTTTCTAGGCTTAGCTGATAATGTTACTCCTTATTATCCTAATTCTGCTACTGTCGTAACACTTTATGTTTATTTGGTTGACACTACTTTTGGTTTGGCTAATGCAGTTCCAATTACAGGCGGAACTTGTGCAACTACGATCAATAATACTGTTCAACTTTTTCCGTGTACTCCACCGACGATTATTGCAAACGTAACTCCTTCACCAACTTGTCTTGGTGATACATTTACAATAAAAGAAAATTCAGGATTAGGAACATTTCCATCTTACCAATGGACATGCTCAGACACTAACCTGACATTTACGAGTGCTAATGGTGTTGATAGCATCCAAGGTACTTATAGTGGTACTGTTGGTGGTAGTCCGGTTGTGAATTTTATGGCTACTGATATCTTTGGTTGTTTTTATTCCGGTCAGATCAATGTGGATATAATTAATTGCATTGCTCCACCTGTAGCAGCTTTTTCTGTTGATATCGATTCTCTTTGTCCAAATACTTGCGCGAATTTTACAAACCTCTCCACAGATGCTACTTCTTCACAATGGATTTTTTCCGGAGCAATCGTGGACACTAGTAGTTTCAATGACCCTGTTGCTGTTTGTTATAATTCTCCGGGAGCGCATGATGTAAAACTTATTGTATCGAATGCGGGAGGGACTGATACATTGCTTCTCACAAATTATATTTTCGTTTTTAATCCGGCATCTCCGCAGAATATTACTTTAATTGATGATACATTATATTCGACACAAGGGTTTTCTACTTATCAGTGGTACTATAATGGCAGTTTGATAGCAGGAGCAAATCAATATTATTATCCTGCAACTTTAAATGGAAATTACAGTGTATTAAGTACCGATGCAAATGGTTGCGAATCGACCTTCGAAATCCAGAATATCATTCTTAGTAATTTAAGTATAGAGAATTCCGGTTTTACTGTTTTCCCAAATCCTGCATCAAGCGAATTTATTGTCGATCCGGGCGCTGTTAATTCTTCAAGAATGGATATTTTGAATAGTATTGGAAGAGTTATTAGTTCCCAATTACTCACTTCAGGGAAAAACAAAATTTCAACCTCCGACATCGCTCCGGGAATTTATTTTATTAGAGTAACTGTTGGAGAAAGAAGTCACATCCAAAAAATAATGATCATTAACTAATTAATTCAAAAAATACCGGACAAATGAATTTATTGCAATCTAAGATCAACCACATTTTATTGGCAGTGTTGATTTCGACTCTCGTATCGTGTGGTGCAGGCAAAAATGGTCACGTACAAGAAGTACAAAGCTACCTCGATGATTATAATAAAAAATATCAGGAGCTCTACTCTGCAAGCACCGATGGACAATGGGCTGTGAATACTCACATTGTTGAAGGTGATACAATGAATGCTTATAAATCAGGACTAGCTGATCAGGCTTTGGCTAAATTCACGGGAAGTAATGTGAATATAGAAAAGGCAAGAGCATATATGAAGTGGGAAAATGAACTTCAGCCACTTCAGATCAAACAATTGAAAAAGATCTTGTACATGGCAGCCGGTGGTCCGGAATCAGCTGAAAAGGAAGTGAAAGCATTGATCAAAGCGGGAACTGCACAGACAGAAAAATTGTATGGCTATAAATTTCAAATGGATGGTAAAGAAATTACTCCAAATGATATTGATTCATTACTATCACATGCAACTGATACCGCAATTCGCAGAAAAGCATGGGAGGCAAGTAAGGCAATTGGCAAAGAGATGAAACCGGGTTTGATAAATTTGCGCGAGCTTAGAAATAAAGTTGTACAGGGTCTGGGTTATCCTGATTATTTCACCTACATGGTTTCAGATTATGGGATGACGAAAGATGAAATGATGGCAATGCTAAAAAAGTTCAATAAGGAATTGTTTCCGTTGTACAATGAACTTCACACTTACATGCGTTATGAATTATCAAAAAAATATCATTCAAAAGAAGTACCTGATAATATTCCCGCTCAATGGTTAAGTAATCGATGGGGACAGGATTGGAGCGATATGGTTCAAGTAGAAGGATTGAATCTTGATAGTTCACTTGCTTTGAAAGATGCCGAATGGGTAGCCAGACAAGGTGAAAAGTTTTATGTTTCATTGGGATTTCCTGCATTGCCATCTGTGTTCTGGGAGAAATCAAGCTTGTATCCCGTTGCTAAAGATGCAGGGTTCAAGAAAAATACGCATGCATCAGCATGGCATATGGATCTCGAAAAATCCGTTCGTTGCCTAATGTCTATCGTGCCGAATTCTCATTGGTACGAAACAGTTCATCATGAATATGGACATATTTATTATTACTTGTCATATAGCAATCCTGAAGTTCCTTATTTGTTGAGAGAAGGTGCAAATAGAGCATACCATGAAGCACTGGGTAGTATGATGGGACTGGCGGCAATGCAAAAACCGTTTGTAGCAGGATTGGGTTTGGTTGATTCAACTACAAAGATCGATGAAACCAGACAGCTTCTGAAAAATGCATTACACTATGTTGTTTTCATTCCGTGGAGTACAGGAACAATGAGCATGTTCGAACATGATCTTTATGCCAATAATTTGCCGACTGATCAATGGAATAAAAGATGGTGGGAATTAGCAAAAACGTATCAGGGAATTGTACCACCAACTGATCGATCAGAAGAATTTTGTGATGCCGCTACCAAAACTCATATCAACGACGATCCTGCCGGTTATTATGACTATGCTATTTCATTTATTTTACTTTTCCAGGTGCATGATCATATTTCAAAAAATATTTTACATCAGGATCCACATAACACTAATTATTTTGGGAACAAAGAAGTAGGGAAATTTATTCAGGAGATAATGAAACCCGGAAGTAGTGAGGACTGGAGAAAATTACTAAAAGATAAAACGGGAGAGGACCTGAGTGCAAGAGCAATGTTGGATTACTTCTCGCCACTAATGGGTTGGTTAAAAGAGGAAAATAAGGGAGGAAATATACTTTAGTAGAAGTGCAATAGAGGCTTTGCCTGAAATAAAATGGAGCCTTTGGGTTGAAATGTGGGTTTTTTATTCACCTATTTTCATCCGAAGGCTCCTTTTTTACACCTTCGATTCTTGTTGATTGTTAATATGTTGGATCCTTCAGTACCCCTGTAAGGCCTGATTCTACTGGAAAGTTGCGAAAATGATGAAATTTTGAAGTTATTTAAAATACAAAAAAATGTTCTGTAAAGCGCTGCTGTTCATAACTTCAGGGGTTTTTTCTTTACCATTTTTTTTTGGACGTTTGCCAAAATTGGGAGCTAAAATGAATTTTTGTGTTTAAATTTGTCGCAAGCACAATACACACACAAACCACCTAACACCACCACTTATTTAATCTTTCATGAACACACTTTTACGAAAAACATTCGCACTGGGAATCCTATTGTTCTTATTAAAAATTAATGCGTTTTCCCAAATAGTAATCAATGAGATCTGTCCTTCAAACGTTACGACCATTCAAAATTCAAATGGTGATTACGATGATTGGATAGAACTCTTTAATGCTGGTGGAAGTACTGTCAATCTGCAAGGCTATGGTCTAACAGACGACATTACAAAACCATTTCGGTTTACGTTTCCATCTTTTAATCTGGCGTCAGGTAGAAGAGTACTGATCTTTGCTTCTGATTCAACAAGCAACGTAATCGTTGATCATTACGAAATGCCAGTGAATGGACTGGGAAGCTGGAAATATAAACCCGGTAGCGCAGGTTTAGATACGAATTGGAGAAATCTTTCTTTCAATGATGGATCCTGGTCTTCCGGTAACGGCGGTGTCGGTTATGGAGATGGAGATGACAATACAACGATCTCTGCAACCGTTTCTGTAATGATGCGAAAAACTTTTAACGTATCAGATACTTCTCAGATTGCAAAAGCTATTTTCATGATGGACTATGATGATGGGTTTGTTGCTTACCTGAACGGATACGAAATTGCAAGAGCAAATTTAAATGGTTATCCTCGTCCGGCATGGAATACACTTGCTAGTTCTTCTCATGAAGCTCAACGATATCAAGGTGAACGCTTGATTCGTTTTTCGTAGATCCAACTTTCTTGAAATCAATCTTACGGCAAGGAACAAATGTTCTTTCCGTTGAAACGCATGACGTTTCTGCATCATCAACTGATTTGTCATCAGAACCCTATTTATTTTTTGGAATGATAAATACAGGGTCTACTTATAGTTCTACCCCTTCTTGGTTTCTTTCTCCTTCTGAAGATTACTTCAATGCAAAATTTAAATTGGCAAGAACAGGAGAAACGATCACCTTGTATAATCCGGGTGGTACAGTGGTCAATCAAGTTATTTGTCCTGCAATAGATATTGATAATTCATATGGAAGAAAACCGGATGGTGGTGTTAGCTTTTGTTATATGGCAACTCCAACCCCTGGAAACAGTAATAACTCAACGGTATGTTACAATGGATATGGAGGCCCTGTTATTTTCAGTAAGGCAAGCGGATTTTATAGTTCATCACAAAATCTAACTTTATCAAGCCCAATTCCAGGAGCGCAAATACGTTATACTACGAATGGAAATGTGCCAAAACCGACCGATCAATTATACACTAGCCAGATCCATATTACAAGTACAAAGGTAGTCAGAGCAAGAGTGTGTTTGTCAGGGTACTTACCCGGACCAACAATAACAAATACTTTTTAATTAATGAGAATACGCATCTGCCTGTATTTTCTATCGTAACCGACTCATTAAATTTGTGGGATTATAACACAGGTATTTATGTTAAAGGCCCGAATGCTGCATCTGCATCACCTTACTTCGGTGCAAATTTCTGGAAGATTGGCAGAAACCTGCCTCAGTGGAATTCTTTGACAAAGGGCAAAACTCAATTATTAAATTTGATTCTGATATTAGAAATCTATGGAAATTATTCTCGAGCAAAAGACCAGAAAAGTTTCGAGATCAAATTAAGTGACCGTTATGGAACAAGTGAGATAAACTATCCTTTCTGGACAGACAAACCCTATGTTGATAAGGTTGAAAAGGTGATTGTACACAATGCCGGTACTGACTGGAATGTCGTTCATTTCCGTGATGGTTTAATGGAAAGAATTATGAGAAATACATATAGTGGATATCTCTCATCTGAACCTACGATCATGTTTCTTAATGGTGCATATTGGGGAGTCTATAATGTTCGGGAGCATAACAACGCTACATGGATAAAAAATAACTACGGACTAGACAAGTCTGAAATTGATCTTTTGGATGAAAGTGGAAGCTCTATTGAAGTTAAAGAGGGAAGTGATCTGAGTTTCTGGGATATGTATAACTATGCAACTTCACAAAATGCAAGTACTCAGTCGTACTATGATTATATGAACACTGTTCTGGATTTGAAAAATTATGCAGATTATTTTATTGCAGAAACTTATTACAATAATGGCGACTGGATAGGTGACTGGACAAATAATATTAAAATGTGGAGACCAAATTCCAGCGGTAGTAAATGGAAATATTTATTGATGGATACGGACTACGGATTTGGATTGAAAGGAAGTGTGAACGATAACAGATTATCTATTGCAATCAATCCTGTCGCTTTTTCTTATTCTTCAGAAATGTTTGATGCAATAACTGACAACCCGACTTTTAAAAGGTACTTCATTAACAGGTATGCTGATTTGATAAATACAATTTATTTACCATCAAATGTGCAGGATGAAATTGATCACTTCCAAGATTCAACTGCATTTGATATGGTTGACCATTTTGCAAAATGGGGTAGCAACACCTCAACTTGGCAATCAAATATCAATTCAATGAAGACATTTGTAAATGCTCGTCCTGATAAAGTTCGCGATCAGATTAAAGCGCAGTTTTCACTTGCAAGTAAAGTAACGCTTACTTTGAATTGTTCACCTGCAGGTTCAGGCCGAATTGAGATCAATACTATTACACCAACTAGTTTGCCTTGGTCTGGAGTTTACTTCAACGGAAATCCGGTAACTCTTACTGCAATCCCTAATCCCGGGTATACATTCGATCATTTCAGATCTAATGTTGTTATCTCATCAAATAATTTTAATCAATCCGTTACCTATAATTTTACTGCTAATGATGTTATCACCGCATACTTTACCGGCTCTTCTACAAGCGCTCAAGTAACAATCAGTGAACTCAATTATAATTCAGATTCTGCTTCAAATGCCGGAGACTGGATTGAATTATGGAATTATGGAAGTACTGCGTTAAACATTTCCGGATGGAAATTAAAAGATGGTCAGGACAATCACGTTTTTGCGTTTCCTACAGGAACGGTGATTCCTGCAAATGGATATTTAGTTGTTGTTGAAGATTCACTTAAGTTTGAAACTCAATTTCCAAACGTAAACAATAGGATAGGAGAGCTAGGTTTTAATTTCGGTAATGGCGGTGATGAAATACGATTGTTTAATCATGCAGATGTTCTTCGGCTTTCTTTTACTTACCAGGAGATCTCGCCCTGGCCATTTGAAGCAGATGGTGGAGGCTATACCTGTGAGTTAGTTAATCGAAATGTCAGTCTGAACGATGGCTCAAACTGGTTCGCCGGATGTCTAGGTGGTTCACCGGGTCGTGCATATAGTGCTTCTATTTCTACGACTTTGAGTATAAATGGAAATACTACAATTTGTTCAGGTGATAATTCAATTTTGCATGTTACGAGTGTACCCGGATATACTTATCAATGGCGTAGAAATAATATTTCAATTCCCGGTGCTAATGCTGATTCATTGATTGCTACACAAGCCGGAAATTATACTGTATCGGTAAGTGATGCCGGTTGTTCTATTGTAACACCATCTGTAACATTAACAGTTGTGTCTGTTACTGCCGATCCTGTTACAACATCGGCATCTGCATGTGGCGCCAGTTCATTAACTCTGACGGCAAGTGCGTCAGATTCAATTTTCTGGTATGATGCACCTAATGGTACAGAGTTGGGAACCGGAGAAACATTTACTACTCCGGTAATTTCGAGTACGACAACATATTATGTTAGAAGCAGTAGAAATTGTCCAAGCGGATACGTTACTGCGGTTGCAACAATAACGCCACAGGCAGCAACACCATTGGTTAACGATGTATTCCGTTGTGGCCCGGGAACAGTAACACTTACTGCTTCTGACACTGCTACGATTCACTGGTATAATGCACCAATTGGAGGTGGGCTTTTAGAAACAGGAAGCACTTTTGTTACGAATATTATTCCTCATGATACTGTATTTTATGTTGAAGCCGGTGATTATTGTCCAAGTCAACGTATCGAAGTTCATGTTACAATTAATACAACTGATTCACCGACTGCCAGTGATGTTTCAAGATGTGGATCCGGAACATTGACTTTAGATGCTACATCAACTGCACCGATATTATGGTTTACATCTGAGTTTGGCGGTTCTTCAGTTGGAAGTGGCGCATCTTGGGTAACTCCAACATTAGCTGCTTCAGATACTTTCTATGCTGAAGCAAATAGTGGTTGTGCCAGTACGCGAACAAGAGTAATTGCTTTGGTCAACCCGATACCTTCGCCGCCAACTGCTGCAAATGTCAGCATCTGTGGTTCAGGAACAGTTGATCTGAATGCAATATCGACTGAACAAGTATATTGGTTTACTTCTTCTATTGGTGGTACATTATTAAATACAGGTACTGCTTTTACAACTCCGGTAATTTCTACGACAACTACATATTATATTGAAGCCGGTTATACATGTCGAAGTACAAGGACTTCAGTTCAGGCAATTGTCTTGCCTTTACCTGCAGCACCGACTGCTTCTGATGTATCAAGATGTGGTCCGGGATCTGTTGACCTACTTGCAAATTCACCTGAACTTATAACCTGGTATGATGCTCCTGTGGCAGGAAATTTACTGGGAACAGGCGACACTTACTCTACCCCTTCAATTTCAGTGACAACTCCATTCTACGCTGAAGCAGGTACTACTTGTTTAAGTGCTACACGAACAACAGTGAATGCTATTATTGATGCCCCACCTGCTCCTCCAACTGCATCAGATGTTTCCCGTTGCGGAACTGGAGTAGTTACTCTTACTGCTTCCTCAAGTTTGACGATCTATTGGTACAGTGCTGCAACTGGTGGTTCACCAATTGCTACCGTACCAAGTTTCACGACGCCATCAATTTCAGCAAATACTACTTATTATGTAGAAGCAGGTAATACTTGTCGCAGCTCGCGTATTCCTGTGAATGCTATTATTGCATCTCCTCCGGCTCCACCGACTGTTGTGGATGGTTCGCGATGTGGAACAGGTACTGTGGTTCTTAACGCTTCTTCACCTGAAACAATTAACTGGTTTGCTAATTCAAGTGGTGGTTCTTCACTTGGTACAGGAACAACTTTTACAACACCTGTTATCAGTACAACAACAACATATTTTGCAGAAGCAGGTAGTGGATGTAATAGTTCACGTGTAGCTGTTCAGGCAAGTGTTACTGCCGCTCCGGGTGCGCCTGTTGCACCGGCTGTTTCGCGTTGTGGCACCGGAACTGTTACCCTTTCAGCAACCGGTACTCAAACGATTTATTGGTACAGTGCAGCATCCGGCGGAACTTTGCTTGCGACTGCTTCATCTTTTACGACTCCTTCAATTTCATCAACTACTACTTATTATGTTGAACAGGGAAATGGAACTTGTCAATCAAGCCGACTTGCAGTACAAGCTATCGTAAATTCAATTCCGTCTTCTCCGGTCGCTTCAAATGTAAGCCGATGCGGAACCGGAACAGTGACTCTAACAGCAACTTCATCTACGACTGTGAATTGGTATTCTGCATCAACCGGTGGAACACTTTTGGGTACCGGATTATCATTCACGACACCTTCAATTTCCACAACTACTAATTATTATGCTGAAGCAAATAATGGATGTGCAAGTGCAAGAACATCTGTAAGTGCAATCGTAAATTCAATTCCTGCTCTACCGGTAGCTTCCGATGTAAGCAGATGCGGAAATGGGACTGTTACTTTAGTTGCTACATCTTCTGAACAATGCTATTGGTATAGTGCTTCAACAGGTGGAACCTTATTGTTTACAGGCTCATCATTTACAACACCAAGTATATCATCGACAACAACTTATTATGTTGAAACAGGGAACACTTGCCGAAGCAGCCGCGTTGCTGTCCAGGCTATCATAACTAATCAACCTGCAAGTCCTGTTGTTACAGACGGATCAAGATGCGGAAGTGGAACTGTTACTTTAACGGCAACTGCTACTACACAAATTAACTGGTATACTGTTCCAAGTGGAGGAACTTCAATTGCAACAGGAAATTCATTTACAACACCAAGTATTACATCAACAACAATCTATTATACTGATGCAGGAACAGGCGCAGGCTGTATAAGCGTTCGTGTTCCTGTAACAGCTACAATAAATTCTATTCCATCTTCGCCATCGGCAAATGATGTTTCACGATGCGGTACAGGAACAGTAACTCTGATTGCCACAGGTACACAACAGATCTACTGGTATAGTGCAGCTACGGGAGGTACATTACTATTTACCGGCAGTTCATTTACAACTCCTTCTATTTCGACAACTACTACTTATTATGTTGAGCAGGGAAATACTTGCCGAAGTACAAGAATTCCTGTTGATGCAATGATTATTGCACCACCAGTATCTCCAGCTGTAACCGATGGTAGTCGTTGTGGTGCCGGTACTGTTGTATTAAATGCAACTTCAACAACACAAATAAACTGGTATACGTCAGCTTCCGGTGGAGCTGCAATTGCTACTGGAAGTTCATTCACAACTCCTTCAATTTCTGTTACTACTACTTATTATGCAGATGCAGGAACGGGTTGTAATAGCTCACGTGTTCCTGTCGTAGCGACTATAAATTCAATACCATTAAATCCTTTCGCAACAGATGTTTCAAGGTGTGGTCCTGGAGTTGTTAGTTTGACAGCAACTTCAACTGCTCAGATCAGATGGTATTCTGCTGCAAGCGGAGGAACATTATTATTTACCGGATCAAATTTCACAACTCCTTCTTTGGCTTCAACTACTACTTATTATGTGGAAGCAAATAACGGTTGCGCATCTTCTCGTATTCCTGTGCAGGCAATAATTAATTCAATACCGGCTGACCCTACTGTAACCGATGGTTCTCGCTGCGGAACAGGTACTGTTCAACTCAGTGCTTCTTCGCCCGTTAGTGTAATCTGGTATGCAAACGCTTCCGGAGGATCTTCAATCGGTACCGGACTTACTTTTACTACTCCCTCAATTTCTACTACGACAACATTCTACGCCGAAGCATCAAATGGATGTAGCAGTGCACGTGTCCCTGTAGAAGCAGTTGTAAATATCTTACCAAGTTTACCGGTTGCAAACAGTGCTTCATTATGTAATGCCGGATCATTGACATTATCAGCAACTTCAAATGGACCATTATCGTGGTACAGTGCTGCAACAGGTGGAACGTTATTAGGAACAGGTGCAACTTTTGTTACTCCTGTCATCTCAGCTACAACTACCTATTATGTAGAAGCTGGCGATGTGTGCAGAACAGCAAGAGTTGCTGTTGATGCTATCATCACTACGCCACCAACTGCACCTGTTTTAGTCGATGGTGATCGTTGTGGTACTGGTTCGGTGACTCTTAATGCTACCAGCGCCACTCAAGTGAACTGGTATTCTTCAGCCAGCGGTGGAACTTTACTAGGAACGGGACTTACTTTCAACACCCCTTCAATCAGTACGACAACTACTTTTTATGCAGAGGCCGGATTAGGTTGTAATAGTGCAAGAGTTTCTGTCCAGGCAATTGTGAATCCAATTCCTTCTGATCCGATCGCTGTGAGTGGAAACCGCTGCGGAACTGGAAGTATTACATTAACGGCTACATCGCCTGAACAAATTTATTGGTATTCATCACCAACCGGTGGTAGTTCTATGGGTACAGGATCAACATTCAATACTCCTTCGGTCTCTACTACAACTACCTTCTATGTTGAGACCGGTGATATTTGCAGAAGTAATAGAGTCGCAGTTGCTGCTGTCGTGAATCCGATTCCTTCTGCACCTGCGACTTCAGATGTTTCAAGATGTAACAATGGTACAATTACATTGAATGCAGTTTCAAGTGAAACAATTTTCTGGTATGATACACCATCAGGAGGAAATTTATTGTTTACCGGACCGTCATTTACTACGCCTTCATTATCTGTTTCTACTCCTTATTATGTAGCAACAGGCGATATCTGTATTAGTCCTCGTGTTCAGGTTTATGCAATTATTACTAATCCGCCTGCGGATCCGGTTCTTGTCGATGGATTTACTTGCGGTACAGGTTCTGTTATGCTAACCGGAACTGCGTCCATTCAGATCAATTGGTATGATGCAGCAAGTGGTGGTACTTTACTAGGCATAGGTGATACATTGTTTACTCCAGTGATCTCCTCTAATACGGTATTTTATGCAATTGCCGGTTTGGGCTGTAACAGTAATGTGGTTTCTGTCAATGCAACTGTAAATTCAATCCCTGCTGATCCAACAACTCAAAATGCTTTTAGTTGTGGTCCGGGTTCAGTAACATTAAATGCAACTTCTACCGAACAATTGTATTGGTATGATTCAGCAACAGGTGGTACTTTGCTTTTAACAGGAAGTTCTTTCATCACTCCATCTATCTTGACAACAACAACCTATTATGTTGAAGCAGGTGATATTTGTAGAAGCAATCGTATTGCAGTAATTGCTTCCATAAATGCAGTATCAGAGATTTCTTCATTTACGTCATCAAATAGTTGTGGTGAAGGCATAATAACTTTGGAAGCAATTTCATCCGATCCAATAAGTTGGTATGACTCACCAGGTGGTACACTTCTGGGAACAGGGAATACTTTTAATACACCTTTGCTTACTGCATCACAGACTTTTTACGCTATTGCCGGTATTGATTGTCCAAGTCCTTTTCAAGCGATTGATGCAACAGTTTTTGATCTGCCAGTGGTGGATCTTGGTCCGGATACTTTATATTATCAAACCGGACAGACTGTTATCCTTGATGCAGGTGCAGGATTTGATAGTTACTTATGGTCAAATTCGGAGTCGACGCAGCAGATATCGGTGACTATTCCGGGTTTCTATGAAGTTACAGCAACAGATACAAATGGTTGCCTGGGTTCTGATATTGTTTATGTAGATTTCACAAATGCAATTGTTCAGAATGAGTTGAGTCAATTGATTCAAGTATATCCAAATCCGACACATGATAAATTCATTGTTAATTTGAATAGTAAATCATTCAAAAAATTGTCAATGCGTATTATGAGTGCAGATGGAAGATTAGTGGAGGCGAAAGTTGTCAGTTCTCCTTCCGGAAATTACCATGAAGAATTCTCGCTTCAGAAATATTCGGCCGGTGTTTACTTCCTCGAACTACAAAACGAAACTCAGAAAGCAACTGTAAAACTTATTTTACAATAAACACTTCAAATATAATTTATAGAAAAGGGAAAGCAAAAATGGCTTTCCCTTTTTTTTTGACCCTTGACCCTTGACCCTTGACTTTTTTGACTTCTGACTTTTTATTTTTGACATGAAAGATTAATTATATGTCTACCTTTACCCGGCATGGTAACAAAAAAAATCGGCATTTGGCGTAGAAGGTATTTTGGAACACGAACTTCCTTAATGCTTACAAGCGTGGTGATCGGTTTGCTTACTGCCTTATGTGCTGTTGTATTGAAAAACAGTGTTCATTTTATTCAGCAATGGGTTCATCAGATTTCAATTGCTGAAAATTCACATTATCTTCTTTTTGTTTTTCCAACACTTGGTATACTCCTTACCGTCTTTTATACTCAAGTTTTCAGAAACGGTGATTTGGGAAGAGGAGTAACCAATATAATTTTTGCTATTTCCAGAAAGTCGAGTTACGTCGAGAAAGATAAATTGTATTCGCAAATGCTCAGTAGTATTCTGACAGTTGGATTTGGTGGGTCAGCAGGACTTGAAGCACCTATTGCAGCAACCGGTTCAGCGATAGGAAGTAATACAGCAAGGTGGCTGCATTTTAATCTTAAAGAGCGGACACTGTTGCTCGCTTGCGGTACAGCCGCAGGAATCTCTGCGATTTTCAATGCACCAATTGCCGGAGTTATTTTTGCATTTGAAATTCTTTTGGTGAATATGCCCATGCCGGTGATTGTCCCATTACTAATTGCATCTGCATCATCTGCACTGTTATCCAAGTTGATCTATTCCGGACAACCATTTGTGTTGATCACCAATTCATGGTCTTCAGATCACCTGGGTTACTATGTTCTTTTTGGAATTATTGCAGCGCTGCTCTCTGTGTATGCAATCAGAATTTACTTTTTTATTGGTGATTTGTTTTATGGGAAAAAGCAGGTATATCTGAAAGCAATCATTGGTGGATTATTTTTGGGTGCACTAATTTTTTTATTTCCTCCACTTTATGGTGAAGGTTATGATAGTGTACTAAACCTTTTACACAAGGAATCTACTGCACTGATTTCTGATTCAGCATTCATTCCAAATGCCGGAGCATGGACTGTTGTTGTTTTTGCAATTGCACTCATGCTATTGAAAGTTGTCGCAACTTCATTGACCGTTGGGGCAGGAGGGAATGGTGGTATGTTTGGCTCTTCGCTCTTTACCGGAGCTATGTGCGGATATGCATTTTCGCATTCAGTCAATTTGCTAGGATTAGCACATTTAGATGAAGTCAATTTTACAGTAATTGGGATGGCTGCAATGATGAGTGGAATTATTCATTCGCCGCTGACAGCAATATTTTTAATTGCAGAGATCACCGGCGGCTATGCCTTGTTTGTTCCTCTGATGGTTGTTGTATCAATAGCATATCTTGTTTCAGGTATTTTGAACCATTCTCTGTCTACACAAAAAAACTTGCGCTGAAAGGTGATCTGATCACCACTGATAAAGACAAATTGGTTCTTGCAAAAATGAATCTTCAGGATTATCTGGAAACTGATTTTATTCCAGTGAATGAAAATGATACACTTGCAGACTTGATCCATGCTATCGAAAATTCAAAGAGAAATATTTTTCCTGTGGTGAATGAAGAAAACAAACTGGTTGGTGAAATCCTACTTGATAATGTACGCCATGTTATGTTCTCCAAAGAACTTTATGACAAAACATTCATAAAAGATCTTATGATCACTCCCGCAGCAATCGTAGATGTAAATGACAGTATGGAAAAAGTTCTGAAGCTATTTGACGAAACCAATCTGTGGAACCTCCCTGTAACCGATAAAGGCAAGTATGTCGGTTTTGTTTCCAAATCAAAAATATTTACACAGTATAGGCATCATTTGATTAAGGATGCTGTTGTGCCGGCTTAATTGAGTTAAAGGTCAAAGGTCAAAGTTAGCTTCGTAGTCACCTACGAAGCCAAACCTTTGACCTTTGACCTTTGACCTTTAACCTTTAACCTTTGACCTTTGACCTACAAGTGTATGCACTCCCCATACGCCTCAGCCACTGCCTCCATGATCGCTTCACTCATAGTCGGGTGAGGGTGGATGGTCTTAATAATTTCGTGACCTGTTGTTTCTAATTTACGGGCAGCAACAACCTCTGCTACTAGCTCAGTAACATTTGCACCTATCATGTGCGCTCCCAGCCATTCGCCATATTTAGCATCGAAAATTACTTTTACAAAACCATCTGCATTACCACCGGCTTTTGCTTTACCACTTGCTGAGAATGGAAACTTTCCAATTTTAATTTCATAACCTGCTTCTTTCGCTGCTTTCTCTGTGTAACCAACAGATGCAATTTCCGGAGAACAATAAGTACATCCCGGAACATTTTTATAGTCAATCGGTTCAACATGCATACCTGCAATTTTTTCTATACACGTAATAGCTTCATGAGAAGCAACGTGAGCGAGTGCAGGAGTATTCAGTACATCTCCAATCGCGAAGTAACCCGGCATATTTGTCTGATACCATTCGTTGACAAGAATTTTTCCTTTGTCTGTAATGATACCAACTTCTTCCAAACCTATATTTTCAATATTTGAAGAAATACCTACTGCTGAAAGTACAACATCACACTCCAATATCTCTTCGCCTTTTTTACTTTTCACTTTTACTTTACATCCTGCTCCTGATGTGTCTACACTTTCAACTGTTGACTCGAGCATGATCTCTATTCCTGATTTCTTGAATGAACGGGCAAGTTGCTTTGATACATCTTCGTCTTCGATTGGAACAATATTTGGCATAAATTCTACGATCGTTACCTTGGTACCAATTGAATGATAGAAATATGCAAACTCAACGCCGATTGCGCCTGAACCTACAACCACAATTGACTTTGGTTGCTTTTCAAGATTCATCGCTTCACGATAACCAATCACTTTTTTACCGTCTTGTTTTAAGTTCGGTAATTCACGTGAACGCGCTCCTGTAGCTATAATGATATTTTTTGCTTCGTAAGTTTGAGTCTTTCCCGCACTGTCTTTTACTTCGATCTTACGTCCACTTTTTAATGTGCCATAACCGGAGATCACATCGATCTTGTTTTTCTTTAACAAAAAAGTAACTCCTTTGCTCATTGCGTCGGCTACACCACGGCTTCGTTTTATCATCGATGGGAAATCAGCTTCAACACCGGTAGTTTTTATTCCATAGTCCTGAGCATGCATCAAATATTCAAAAACCTGTGCGCTTTTTAATAATGCTTTCGTCGGGATGCATCCCCAATTTAAACAAACTCCACCTAACTCCGATTTCTCAACAATTGCTGTTTTCATTCCTAATTGCGCCGCACGAATTGCTGCTACATAACCACCGGGACCACTGCCCAAAACAATAAGATCGTAATTCATAATTTTCAGAATTTGTGCGAAGGTAATTACATTTTTGTTATTTAGAAGGCGTTTTTTTTGCGAATAGGTATTCGTAAGTTATTGCAATATAAGATGTTATAACGTCATGGTTTTGGATGAAATGGAATTTGCGTTTGAATCAAAAATTTAGAATCAGAATTGATGACTACTTCATTCTGATTCGGAGGGTGAAAGTGCCATAAAAATGTTGAATTCTTCAGCATGACTTACGTAAAATGCAAGGGTATTATTTATAAAATTGCATATGGCCATTTTATATAAATTATCTGCATCAAATCCGATTTCTCATTTTGTAGAAATTGAAATGCATATTACAAATATCGATAGCTCCGAAGTAACTTTTCAATTGCCTAGTTGGAGACCGGGTCGATATGAAATTGCGAATTTTGCTCGCAATCTTAGGAAATGGAAAGCCTACAACAATAAGAACGAAGTGCTGGCCTTCCGAAAAATCAATAAAGATAATTGGAGTGTTTCAACTGATGGAGCAAATGAATTGATCATAAAATACGAATACTATTGTGCACAATTGGATGCAGGTGCTTGCTGGGTCGATGATGAACAAATCTACATCAACCCCGTTCATTGTTTCATGTTTATTCCGGAAAGAATTCATGAAGAATGTGTTCTTGAATTGTCCATTCCTTCGAATTACAGAATCGCTTCTTCATTGCAAAAGTCAGGCGAAAAAAGATTGTTAGCAGAAGATTTTGATGAATTGGTGGACAGTCCTTTTATCGCAAGTCCTACGTTGCAGGTAAAATCATATGAAGCCGGTGAAGTGAATTTTTCAATCGCAATTCAAGGCGATTCTCAACCTGATTGGCTGAGAATACTTGCAGACTTCAAAGCGTTCTCTGAAAAACAAATTGAGATCATGGGAAGTTTTCCTGTGGAAGACTATATCTTTTTAGTGCAAGTGCTGCCGAATCGTTTTTATCACGGTGTTGAACATCTTCGTTCTACTGTATTAGCACTTGGACCGGGTTCTCAACTGATGAACGATGCATTGTATACCGATTTCATTGGTGTTGCTTCACATGAATTATTTCATGCATGGAATATTAAAACCATTCGCCCGATTGAAATGATGCCTTATGATTATACAAAGGAAAATTATTCTCAATTAGGATATGTCTATGAAGGGGTAACTACATATTACGGTGATCAAATTCTAGCACGTGCAGATGTGTATTCTATCGATCAGTTTTTTGTTGAATTAAATATTCGTTTGCAAAAGCATTTTGATAATCCGGGCCGTTTTAATATGTCTGTTGCTGACAGTAGTTTCGATACATGGCTTGACGGTTATGTGCCGGAGTGCCTGGAAGAAAAACATCCATCTACGACGAAGGAAGTTTGATCGCATTGATGACTGATCTGTTGATCCGAAAAAATACCGATCACAAATCATCACTCGATACTGTTATGCAAAATCTGTATAACGATTTCGGCAAAAAAATGCGCGGGTATACTGACCACGATTATATTTCTCTCGTCAGTCATTGTGCTGGTGTTTCTATGGCTGACTTCTTTATTGACTTTGTTTACGGTACTGAAGACGATACTCCTTTATTAGAAGAAACTCTTGGCTATGCAGGTCTGGAACTTCACCAATATTCTTCGGCAATTGAATGTGAACGATTCTTCGGATTTAAAGTTATTGAAGATAGTCGATCTACAAAAGTGACGGCTATCTTTCCTGAATCTCCGTCATTTAAAGCCGGTCTTGGAAAAGACGATGAGATTGTCGCTGTGAACGAGAAAAAAGTTGAAGAGAATCTCCAGGAATTGCTATTCCTAAGTAGGGGAGAAAGATTAATTCTCACTGTACTTACTCCAATGAAACGTCTGAAAGATATTGCAATTGAAGGTGATTCTAAAGAGTATTATCCAAAATATGCAATTATAAAAAATATTAATGCAGATCAGGATCAACAACGGTTTTTTAAATCGTGGTTGGGAAAAGATTTTGACGAATCAAAAAGTCTATGAAAAGAATAATCAAAACATCAAATGCGCCTGCACCTATCGGGCCTTATAATCAGGCAGTGGAAGTGAACGGAACGTTATATGTCTCCGGACAAATTGCCATCAATCCAGCCGATGGCCAATTGGTTATGTTGAATATCATTCGGGAAGCAACGCAAGTAATGGAAAATATTTCAGCAATCCTGAAAGAGGCCGGCTATACTTTTAGTGATATCGTGAAGACAACAATTTTCCTTAATGAGATGAATAATTTTGCAACCATCAATGATGTCTATGCAAATTACTTCACTGACAATTTTCCTGCTCGTGAAACTGTAGAGGTTTCCGGACTTCCTAAAAATGTCAATGTGGAGATTTCTGTTATTGCTGTAAAATAAAAACCGAAGTGCCCCTCTAATTGGATTGCAAAGATTTGGGAAGATGTACCCAGCAACGGAAGAGGGTATATATTTTGCATCGGATTCAATGTAAAACAGTTGACAGGGAAATATCGAAACTGCATTCTCGGAAGGGATAGTAGCGATATAGTAAGAATTCTTGGCAAGAAATATGGTTTGATGGCTCCCCTATGCTATGACTCTGCGAGGCATTTTATGAACCTTAAAGTCGCAATGGAGTATATCATTCAAACACCTTTACGTGACGGATCTTCTCAAGGCTTATGTGGTTACTCACTTGTGATTGCAATTGACTCTTTAAATAAAGTACGTTGTTTAACACTTCAGGATTTTAATTGTGTTGTTTTTAAAAAACACAATGGGAAAAATTTTATTTTTTTTTTTAAATTTTGTTTTTTTAAAATAAGTTTGCATGGAATTTCCAAAATATTAGTGAATTTAAAAATAGCATACTAATTATATTTAGTAAATTTTTTGTATTATCATGGACAAACTGAAAACAAATGCTTTGAAAATTCTTCTTCTCGATAATTACGATTCATTTACATTCAATCTTTTTCATTACCTGAATAAATTTGAATCAGATGTAGTTGTAAAACGAAATGATGAGATTGAATTAAAAGAAGTCGAAGCTTTTGATCGTATCGTTTTTTCTCCCGGCCCGGGTTTGCCAAAAGATGCCGGTAGTATGATTGAAATTATCCGAAAGTTTTCTTCTGAAAAAAAAATGTTGGGAATTTGTCTGGGTATGCAGGCTATTTCTGAAGCTTTTGGTGGAAAACTTTATAATCTGCCAACGGTCCATCATGGTGTGGCTTTACCAACCAATATTGTCGATTCGAATGAGCCTTTGTTTTCCGGACTTCCTATAAGATTTAAAACCGGTCGTTATCATTCCTGGTGCGTCGATAAAAATGATTTGCCGGCATGTCTTCGAATTACTGCTCTTGATAACAACGGTGAAATCATGGCCTTAAGTCATGAAAATCAGCTAATAAAAGGAGTTCAATTCCATCCGGAGTCAATTCTTACAGAATGGGGTAATGAATTGATATATAATTGGTTGTATAAATGTTGATACAATAACATTTTGCGCTTTTTGAACGTATGTATGTGAATCTATTTTTACATACATGATAGTAATAAAATTCGGCGGCACTTCTGTCGCTAATGCACAACGCATCGAAGGTCTCGCTTCGATCGTAAATGATCTAAAACGAAAGCATAAAAAAATCGGTGTTGTCGTTTCTGCCTTAGGTGGAGTAACAGATGAATTGATAAAAATGAGTCGTCTCGCTGCAAAACAAGACGATGAATATATCTCAGTTTTCAGAGAGATCCGCGAACGTCATGTTAAAACAGTCCGCGAACTCGGCATGCATCGTGATAAATCACTACATGATTTCTTAGAAAGTACGTTTGCTGAATTACATGATATTCTTCACGGAGTTTATTTAGTCCGTGAACTTTCGCCTAGAACATTGGATTTCCTAAGCGGACACGGTGAAGTTCTTTCTGCAAACATCATTGCTCACTATTTCAAATCGCAGAAAATGAGCGCAGCATTTTTAGATGCTCGCACGGTTGTAAAAACAGATGAGAATTTCGGCTCTGCTCGTGTTGATTTCAGTGTGACCAATAGAAATATCCGTGAACATTTTAAAAAGTCGAAAAGCATAGAAGTCATTACCGGATTTGTCGCTTCAACCAATAAAAATGAAATGACAACATTAGGTCGTGGCGGTTCAGATTATACTGCTGCTATTTTTGGAGCTGCATTGGATGCTACACAAATTCAGATCTGGACGGATGTTGATGGAGTAATGACTGCCGATCCACGTAAAGTGAAAAAGGCGTTTTCTATTTCAGCTATGACCTATGAAGAGGCAATGGAAATGTCGCATTTTGGTGCAAAGGTTATTCATCCACCGACAATTCAACCGGCATTGGATAAGAAAATTCCGCTGGTGATCAAAAACACTTTTAAGCCGGAACATCCCGGAACATTTATATCGACACAATCATCTGACCCTGAATTTCTGATCAAAGGAATTTCATCGATCGACAATATTTCACTGCTAACAATGCAAGGTAGCGGTATGGTTGGTGTTGCCGGAATTTCTGCGCGATTGTTCAACTCATTATCACAAGCGAAAGTAAATGTGATCATGATCACGCAAGGTTCGTCTGAGCATACGATCAGTTTCGCCGTTAAGCCTGAAGATTCCATTCGTGCGCAGCAAGCCATTGAAGATTCATTTCTTCTTGAGATCCGTGCTCGAATGATTCAAAAGCCAAAAGTTGAAAATAATCTTTCCATCGTTGCTGTCATAGGCGAAAACATGAGAAATACTCCTGGTGTTTCCGGACGATTGTTCCAGGCACTTGGTAAAAATGGTATCAGCGTTGTCGCTACTGCTCAAGGATCGTCAGAATTAAATATCTCTACTGTCATTCATCGTCATGATCTTGACAAAGCTTTGAACTCACTGCATCAGGCATTTTTCTTGTCCGATGTGAAAACGCTTTCTGTATTTCTTGTGGGAACAGGTCTGATCGGAAAAACTTTAATAAAGCAAATTGCAAAACATAAAGAATATCTGAAAGCTTCACGATCACTGGAAATATCTATAGCAGGAATTTCTAATTCTCGTAAAATGATCTTTGATGCAGACGGAATTTCATTGAATCGTTATGCAGAAAATCTTGACAAAGGTGAACCGGCAGACATGGTTCAATTCGTTCAGGCAATGATTGGAATGAATTTGCCTCAATCTATTTTCGTCGATTGTACTTCAAATGAAATTGTCGTAAAGCACTACGCTGAAATTATGGAGAACAGTATTTCTATTGTTACTCCGAATAAAATTGCGAATAGCGAATCGTATAAAAATTATCAAAACCTTCGATCCATTGCAAAAAAGCGAAACGTACGTTTCCTTTATGAAACGAATGTAGGAGCAGGGTTACCTGTTATTAATACCCTTACCGACTTACTAAATAGCGGTGATGAAATTCGCCGAATCGAAGCTGTCTTAAGCGGAACACTTTCATTTATCTTTAATAACTTTAATGAAGGAATTGAGTTTAGTGACATCGTTAAACAAGCCCAGGAAAAAGGATTTACCGAACCTGATCCACGTGTTGACCTTAGCGGTAAAGATGTTGCCCGAAAATTATTAATTCTGGCCCGTGAAACTGGAATGAAAATAGAAATGAAGGACATTCAGATCGAAGGAATTCTTCCTGCATCTTGCCTGAAAGCCGCTTCGGTTCCGGCATTCTTCGTCGAATTGAAAAAGAATAATCATTTGTTCGAAGCAAGAAGAGCAAAAGCAGCAAAAGCAAATAAAGTATTGCGATTCATTGCAAGTTTAGATAAAGGTAAAGCAAAGATCAGCCTACAAGAAGTTGACTCTTCACATCCTTTCTACAATTTATCAGGCAGCGATAACATCATTTCATTTACCACAGAAAGATATACTGATCGTCCATTAGTAGTAAAAGGCCCCGGGGCAGGAGCAGAGGTTACAGCAGCCGGAGTGTTTGCAGAGATCATCAGTATTAGTAAATATTTTGAATAATAATTATGGCAAAGAAATTTGAAAATAGTATCAATGTGTTTGCTCCGGCAACGGTTGCAAATCTTGCATGTGGTTTTGATGTCATGGGACTGGCAATTGATTCTCCTGGCGATGAAGTTCATGTTGAATTCAATCGCAACAAAGAAATTCGCATTCGTAAGATCTCCGGCGATGGTGGGAAACTCTCGCTCGATCCCCAAAAGAATACAGCTGCAGTTTCCATTCAATCATTGATCGACGATTTGCATATCGATCAGGGATTTGATATTTACATCAAGAAAAAAATGCCGCTTGGTAGTGGATTAGGATCAAGTGCCGCAAGTTCAGTAGCCGGAGTTTTTGCTGCAAATGAACTACTCGGTCGTCCTTATTCCCGACGTGAATTGGTTCCGTTTGCTATGGAAGGCGAACGAATTGCATGTGGCTCTGCTCATGCTGACAATGTTGCTCCGTCAATGATGGGAGGAATTGTTTTGATCCGTTCGTATTCTCCACTAGACATTATTTCACTTCCTGCTCCGAAAAATCTGATGATCGTTGTTGTGCATCCGCAAGTGGAAGTGCTGACAAAAGATTCCCGTGCTGTTCTTCCTAGGAAAATTGATATGTCAACCGGAATTGCGCAATGGGCAAATACTGCAGCACTGACTGCGGGATTATATAGCAATGATTTCGATCTGATCGCACGCTCCGTAGTAGATCATGTTGCTGAACCATTCCGTGCTTCATTGATCCCGCATTTTGAAGACGTAAAAAGCGCAGCGCTTTTCTCAGGAGCCTTAGCGTGTAGCATCAGCGGCTCCGGACCTTCAATTTTCGCATTTGCTGAAGGTAAAAAAGCAGCCAAAGAAATTGCATACGGAATGCAAATGCAATTCAAAAAGAATAAAATAAAGAATACTGCCTATATCTCTTCTGTAAATACGAAGGGCGTAATTAAATTGAAAGCATAACATCATTCCCGTGAAATATTTTTCTACTAAAAATAAAATTGTTGCATATAGTCTTGAAGAGGCTGTGTTAATGAGTTTACCTCCTGACAATGGTTTGTTCATGCCGGAGAAGATCCCTCAGCTTCGTCCTGAATTCATCGCTAATCTCAAGAATGAGAATGTTGCATCAATTGGTTATGAAATTAGCAAGACATTACTTGGCGATGATATTCCTCATGATGTCTTGAAAAAGATCTGCAACGAAGCATTCAGTTTTCCTGTTAACGTTGTGAATGTCCATAACAACACCTATGTATGTGAATTGTTTCACGGACCAACTCTTGCATTTAAAGATTTTGGTGCGCGGTTTATGTCGCGTGTTATGTCGTATCTGAATCGCAAGCATACTACGCCTTTAACCATTCTTGTCGCTACATCAGGTGATACCGGTGGAGCAGTAGCTGATGGATTTCATAATGTAGAAGGTATCGAAGTATACATCCTTTATCCGTCAGGTGGCGTAAGTGAATTGCAGGAAAAACAATTGACTACCTATGGAAATAACATCCATGCTATTGAAGTAAAAGGAACGTTTGATGATTGCCAGCATTTAGTTAAGCAAGCATTTCTTGATCCGAAGTTGAATGATGTCTACAGACTTGCTTCTGCAAATAGTATCAATATCGCCCGATTGATTCCCCAGACAGTTTATTATTTCGAAGCATTCAGAAAATTGGCTTCGAAAGAAAATGTTGTCTTCGTAGTGCCAAGCGGAAATTTTGGAAATCTTACTGCAGGATTGATCGCTCGTAAAATGGGTTTACCGGTTGAACATTTTGTCGCGGCAACAAATATCAACAATGTTGTTCCTGAATATTTAAGTAAAGGTGAATATACACCACGTCCAAGTCAGGCTACAATTTCAAATGCAATGGATGTCGGTAATCCGAGTAACTTTCCACGTATGATAGAACTGTTTGGCAACAGCTGGACAGACATGAAAAGTTCTATCAACGGATATAGTTTTTCTGATGATGAAACAAAAGAGATCATGAAAGATGTCTATGAAAAATTCGGTTACATTCTTGATCCTCATGGAGCAGTTGCTTATCTTGGTTGGTTAGCATATCAAATAGAAAATCCTGATAGCATCGGAGTAATTTTAGAGACAGCTCACCCTGCAAAATTCGGTGATAGTGTAGAGAAGGCTCTTGGTCGCAAGATCGACATCCCTGAAGCTTTGGAATGCTTGAGAAACAAAAAGAAAGTAGCTGATTTTATACAAGCTGATTATGAAGAGTTTAAGGCCTTTTTGTTAGCTAAAAAACGCTAATACCATTTCTGTTTAAATCGAAAAATGGTGTAAATTGCCCCTGTATGGGAGAAAATATACCTTCGAATAGAAATGAGTCTGTTGTTTGCGTTGGCGCATCATTAGTTGATCTGACATTCAGATGTGATGCAACGCCTGTTTTAAATACTTCCAATCCCGCGACAATGCATCGCAGTCCGGGTGGCGTTGTGAGAAATATTGCGCATCATTTATCACTCCTCAATATTCCTGTTGAACTCATAACTGTTCTCGGCGATGATCCCGATGGGCATTGGTTATCTAAGCAGTGTACGGACATTGGTATTTCCATGAAAGGTACTGTCTGGCTCGATAAACCAACAGGAACGTTTGCTTCGATTGCAACGCCTGCAGGCGATCTTCACATCGGTGCAGTAAGTTCGGAAACGGACGTAATGTTGAACACCGATTTTTTGCAAAGTCGTTCGGAGATAATTTTGAATGCTTCTGTAGTTGTTGCAGATTGTAATTTGTCAGTGAATGCTTTAAAATGGCTGATCAAATTCTGCAATGAGAACGATGTACCATTGATTATAGAAACTGTTTCTGTGCCAAAAGCATCACGATTAAGAGATGCTTTACCAGGAAAACTATTGCTAGTAAAACCAAATCGTGAAGAGCTTGCCGTATTTGAGCATGATGCTCACGTTACACCTGAAGAAAAAATTGCTCACCTGCACATGCTTGGATTCAAAAATGTATGGCTGAGTCGTGGTGCTGATGGATCTTTGTTTTCAGATGGAAATACTATTTCATCTATTCCTGCTCCTCGTGTTCATGTGAAAGATGTGAATGGTGCCGGTGATGCATTACTGGCAGGATGGATCTGGGCTTGGCTTCAGGATAAATCGGTGAAAGACTGTATTATGTACGGACAGTCTGCAGCATCCTGTTTACTTGAAGTTTTCGGTGCGATCAGAAATGATCTTTCACCTGCATTGTTAGAAGAAAAACTTTCATTACAACAAAAATGAGTTTCCCTCTCCATTTCTCAGCAGAAGTAAAAGCAGCAATTGAAAATAAAAAACCAATTGTCGCACTTGAGTCTACGATCATTTCTCATGGGATGCCTTATCCGAAGAATGTTGCCACTGCACGCGAAGTAGAAAAGATCGTTCGTGCCAATGGTGCAATACCTGCAACAATTGCAATTCTCAATGGAAACATTCACGTCGGTCTCGATGATGATCAAATGGAATTATTGGGCAATTCAAAAGGCGTATGGAAAGTTAGTTTGCGTGATTTACCATATGTCGTTTCACAAAAATTAAATGGCGCAACAACAGTAGCAGCCACCATGCGAATAGCATCCTTGGCCGGAATAAAAATATTTGTCACCGGTGGAATAGGAGGAGTGCATCGCGGAGCAGAAACAACAATGGACATTTCTGCTGACCTCACAGAAATGGCTCAGACAAATGTTGCAGTAGTTTCCGCCGGTGTAAAATCAATTCTCGATATTGGACTCACCTTAGAATATTTAGAAACACTCGGCGTGCCGGTTGTTACATTCGGTAGTCCGGATTTCCCAAGTTTCTATTCACGCAAAAGCGGTTTCGCGACACCGTTACAATTAAATACTCCCAAAGACATCGCTGCACTTTTAGAAGCAAAATGGGAAATGGGATTAAATGGATCGGTGATGATTGCAAATCCAATTCCAGCCGATAAAGAATATCCTTTTGAAAAAATGGAAGGATTTATTCAATCTGCCTTGAAGGCTGCCGATGATAAAAACATAACCGGTAAGGAAACAACGCCATTCATTTTGAAATTTATTGCAGATGCTACAGGTGGAGAAAGTTTGGAGTCGAATATTGCATTGGTGTTTAATAATGCGGTGTTGGGTGCGAGGATTGCTGTCGCACTAAACTAAAATTCCGATAATCGTAAATGTCACTTTCTTTGTGTTTTTCTCCCGCTGATCTCGCTGATTTTGCGCAGATAAAAGGAAGATTCTTAAATTCAAAGTTGGTAGTGTTTTTCAACTCTTATTTTATTGTTTGCAGCGTTGCCAGCAGTCGAAGATTTACCTGAAGCTAGGCGGAATTTTAAAATTCCGCCTAGCTTCAGGTAAATCTTCGACAAGTAATATGCAAACCTACAAACCAATAAAATTCCTTACCTTTGACGCACTAACTAATTAACCTGGGGCTGCCCGGATTTGACAGCGGGTGAAATTGGTATGTAAGCATGTCGAGGGTCGGGAGTAAGCCTCGTAAAACACGGTTCCCAAATGCCTAAATGGCAACAACAATTACGCGTTAGCCGCTTAATCAGAAGATTAATCCGCTTTCTACCTTTTGAGAACCTGTTCACCCGTTTTCATGATTAAGGTATCGTATGGTGAATGCTCTCTGATGATGTTTCCTGCATCAGGTCTAAGATTCAAGGAAAATACGTTGGATGATAGCGCGTGTTTAGCAGTCATTCCGCCGACAATCAATAAACACTAAACATGTAGAAAGCGTATTGATTGCTTGTCTGGACGAGGGTTCAACTCCCTCCAGCTCCACAAAACCCCGCAGGGGATTTGAACTTTAATCTTAAACCTAAACTTAAACTTCCTTTCAAAGAAGTGTTGGTTTAGGTTTTTTTGTTTATGTTAAAGTTTAAGCAACGTCTACGCAAATCATTATTCACCATTCGTTACAACAACAAGCTTAGCCTGAAGTCCCGTTTCCTCTCTTACAAAATAAACCCCTTTGGCAAGTTGAGAAACATTCAACTCTTTAGTCGTTTGTTCTGCTAATACTTCTTTGCCGGTGATGTCATAAACGGTCACTCGATAAAAATCATTCATGTAGACTTTTCCATCGACCGATGGATTAGGATAAAGCATTAGTTGCCCATTCTGACTTGAAAAATCCAATTCAAACATTGCTGTCAACGTTAGATCACTTGTCATGTTAACGGATATCGTTGAACTAGTCGAACTGATTTCTTCCCATCTCACAAATTTGTAGCCGGGTTTTGCAATTGCAGTCAGTGTCACGGGTACGTTTTCAAAGTATGTTCCTGTCCATGGATAAACATGATCACTCACTCCGGGCAGAGTAGAGGAAATGAAAAGTGAATTAACAATAATATTTCCGTGCGACATGTCGTCAACGTTGGCATGTAACAAATGTGTTCCACTCAAATTAAATTGAGATTTTACATGTGCTCGTTGAAAATCTACTCTGACTCTGGCAAAAATTCTTAACTCTTCAATGTTGTCATACCATTTCTGCATATTGTCAGGAGTTCTCCAACGTCCGATGTGGCGCGGCATTTCAGGTTCTATTGCCGCTGCGATCTCATCAATTCTATCCAACATTCTTTGCGTGTCAAAAGAACTGTTCATCAGATCAGCATACCTTGAAATAAATTGTTGTTTGAATTCCGAATTGATAAGTAATCTTTTGAAAATTGAATCGCTCATTTCAGTGATTATGAAATTGAGATTGTTGAAATCAGGGTCGTAAAATCCACCATCAAAATCACTCGCCATAAATCTCCATCGACCATCTTGGCCTTCCTTGACATATGATCCCGGATGACCATTGCGCATTTTCCAATACGATTGATTGTGATTTATATTTCTTTTGTTTGTGAATGCTGTTGCAGACCAGTAGTCAATAAGATTGCTGATGTCTAAGTGATCAGTAACGTAATTGTAATTTGATTGAATGGTTAGATCATTTTGACCTATAAAATTTTTTAGTGCTATGAAACTCGCTTCTTCGCCCGCTTGACCTGTGATAAGTTGATATTGACCGTCAAGATTATCTTCCATCATAATAAGACTATCACGATTGATTCCATAATTTTTTTGAATTCCCCAAGCGTCATTTAATTCCCTGATGTTGTGAATTCCCCAGTATTCTCCATTCACAAATGCAACAGTTGGAGCATATGCCTGGTATTTTAAATCCAAATGATCAAATAACGATTGAACAAGGCCGTCACGACACATTGTATTTCCCGGAATTCCCCATTCATTTCCATTGTTACGAAGAATAATTCGTTTGAATTCATCCAGTGTTTCTTGTGTACCCGGCTTTTTTAGACTTTTAAAGAAATTGTAATTAAAGTTGTTTTCTAAATCATATTCACTTCTTGCATAAACTGTCAATGCTTTTTGCCCGAGATTTCTTATCCATTCACCTCTTGTTCTTATCCCGATCTCTTGTGAAAGTACTTGTTGTCCGTTAGGTTTAAAGAATTCAAAATTCGCAGGTCGCTCTGATTTTAAACCCGACAATTCATAATTTCCGGTGAATGCATTTCCATTGAACGTTGCTCCGGGAATATAAATTCCTGTATAGAAATTGAAAAGATTCTCAGGATCAGTAACAAGCGAAATAACAGGGATTTTAAATTTATCTTCAATATCTGAATCAATAAAGTAGGTCGATGTTACAATGTTTCCTAATCCTTGTCCCGGTGTGTAAACTCTCGAACGCAAAACTCCGGCCTTGATCAATGTTGTATTCGGAGTCCTGTAGAAATTATGCATTGGACCATTCAATGTTATTGGCGCTGATCGTATGTATGAATAAGGTTGATGTGGAAAATCAGATGCAGTAATATTCAATTCCGGCTGGCCCACAGGAATTGAATCTTCTTCAAAATGTATCGGTGACGAATAGACGAAAGAACGATCTGTCGGATCAGAACCATCAAGCGTATAATAGATTACACTTCCAGGAGGTGCAGTGATGCTGACGTCGATGGGAGTTTGATAAAAACCGGAAAGACGTGAATATAATGGCAATTGTGTTGTATCGCCATTCGGTAAAATTGAAAAAGACAATAAGTTTCTTGACTGATGTGTTGTATCATTGTGATCAATTACTTTAATGAATGAACGTGTTGAGTAAATATTTGGAACTGTCCAGGTGAAAGATTCATCTGTTGCCAAAACATTCGATGCCAACTGTTGCCAGTTTACTCCGCCATCATCGGAAAATTGAAGATCTACAGATTGAATTGAACTTCCTGCTGACCAATAAATATTAATCGTTGAATCTCCTTTGTATTTCATAAAAGCTTGCGGATGGCCTAAGATCAGATCCGATGTCGGTACAGGAATTCCTCCTACAGGGAAAATTGCTCCGAGATCTTCTCCGTTAATTCCTTTTCCGCGTAATGGAGAGATAGGACTGAGCTGAAAATTATCTGAACTTGCATCAACAAAAAATGGATCCAGTGAATAATTATTAGCTACCGTATCTACAATATTCTCTTGTAAATTAGAGTAGGAGAGTTCTAATGTTGCATCAGTTGACAATGAAAATGATCCATTTTGATTTTCCCAGAAAATATTGTTGTACGCAACTGCATGTCCACCTCCAAGTCCTGTATTCTTTTCATAGACTTCAATTCCATATCCGCAGTCATAGATTGTGTTATTATAAATAGTTGCAATGGAACTGTCTTTTACTGCAATGCCTGATCCTGCACGGTAAATTAAAGTTCCTGTTACCACAACATCAAGCGCCCCTTCACCAATAGAAATTCCATTGTCGCTAAAGTTGTAGATCTTGCAATTTTCTACACGTGCTCGTGAACCTGGGGGCATAAAGTCAACTTTTCCAAAATCGATTCCATCGATATTGAATCCCTTACCATTTCGTACAGTAGTGTTTCGTATAATTGTTCCGGCAGGAACATTATCGAAGTCAATGCCATCGGCAGTTGTGAATTCGAACAGGCAATTTTCAACCAATGCAACTGTCCTCACAATATTGATTTCATAATAGTCGCTGACCTGCGTACTATTTACATAAATTGAATTCGCATCTATTACGAAGAGGATTGGATTATCACCCTGATTATAATCGTGAAGTTTGCAATATTGAATATTTCCAATTCCACCATTCGATACTTTGATCTGACCACCTTCTACATCGGTGTATGACATTTCAATAACTGATCCCGGTTGTGATGCATGAAAATTGTACCAATAAGTTCCAGGTACTGCAGCTGAAATCGAAACAGGTGATGCGTCACTGCCTTGAATTCTGATCACCGAATTTGAATCAGCGGTAACTGAAATTCCGGGATTCAATTTGACCACCGATCCTGCCTGAATCGTCAACGTTTTGCCGGTTAAAACCTGAACATTCCTGTCCAGCAAAACTGTACCTGACCAAGTTGTATCTTGGGTCACTAATAACTTTGGTGTCGCCTTTGAAGTTAGACAAAGACATAATAAAATAGGGAAAATTAACTTAAAACAGCACTTTAGCATCTTAAACAGGGGTCGGTTAGGGAGACCAATTTAAGATGTTATCCCATACGAGTCAAGTTTAAGTGGTGATGTTGCTAAGGTTAAGGTTGTGTTACGTATACTAATTATTCGAAATTAGCGAAAAACACATATCTTAACCACCTCAATTTTGAATTGATTCATAGAATGAAATTAATACCCCAGTCGCCTAAAAAAGCACTTAAAGCTTTTCTGAAACAAAAACCATTAAGAAGTGAAATTGACCTTTTTAAGGCTAATCTCATTATTCTTCTCGATAAAATTAATGTAATCGAAAAACGCCCTAAAGACGAAAGCGAAGAGCATCTGAAAAATGACCTTCGGGACTTTTTGCGAGATACGTATTACAAAGAATCAAATGCTATCAATACGAAAGACAAAAAGGATCTTGTCATCCATTTAGGAAAAACTACAGATAGTGAAGTGGGAGTGATCATAGAAGCAAAACGTCCGACGAATATCGGTGAAATGATTTCTGCTGATAATCCCAATAAAAAAGCCCTGCACGAACTCATTTTGTATTATCTCGATGAAAGAAATAGTGCGGGAAACAATCAGCTGAAACAGTTGGTAATGACAAATGTCAACGAATGGTATATTATTGATGCCAATTTCTTCGACAAACATATTTACCGAAATGCTCAGATCAAAAATTGTATGAAACGAAAGTCAATGACAAAAAAGACAATCCTTTCTTTTATGGAAGAAATTGCAAAAATTATCTCCAAACTTGATGTTGAAATCCCTTGCGTTTATTTTGATATTCGCGAATACGATACTATTTTAAGAAATAATAAGAAAGAAGATGATCGCCAGCTAAGTGCTTTACTGAAAATTCTTTCGCCACAGCATTTGCTCAAAATTGCTACGCCAAATGACAGTAATACACTAGATGAAAAATTCTATAAGGAATTACTTCACATCATTGGACTGGAAGAAGCAAAAGAAGGCGGTAAAAATATTATTCGTCGCAAAAAAGATAATCGTAATGCTGCATCATTAATTGAATCGACAATTGAAGCACTCCTGACCGACGATCCATTTCATCGGATTCCTGATCTTTCCATCTATGGCGATACGAAAGAAGAAAGAGCATTCAATGTTTCGCTTGAATTGTGCATTACCTGGATCAATAGAATTCTTTTCCTCAAATTGCTCGAAGGACAATTGATCACATACCATCAAGGCAATAAGGATTATCGATTTTTAAATACAGAAACCATTCACGACTTTGATGAGCTCTTCAAATTGTTCCATAAAGTTTTGGCTGTAAATGTTGGCGATAGAAGTGAGGCTGTTAAGTCGAAATACAGTCGCGTTCCTTATCTGAATAGTTCGTTGTTTGAAATAAGTGAACTGGAAGATCAGACCATTAAAATTAATGCGGTTGACAACAGCGGACAATTGGAACTTATTAGTACAACAATTTTAAAGGCTGTAAAAAGTAAATCCAATAAACTTCAGCCGCTCGATTATTTGTTTCAATTTCTCGATGCATACGATTTCGCAAGTGAAGGAACTGAAGATGTTCAGGAAGATAATAAAACCATTATAAATGCTTCTGTACTTGGAAAAGTATTCGAAAAGATAAACGGATATAAAGACGGATCCATTTTTACGCCTGCATTTATAACAATGTATATGTGTAAACAGTCAATTCGTTTGGCTGTTGTGGAGAAATTCAATGAAACTCTTTCGAAGAAAGATGAAAAACTGTTCGATAAATTTGATGATGTAAAGAACTACACTTCCCGCTTATTCAAAACGCAGGAGATTCTAAAGGCAAATGAAATTATTAATTCATTGCGTATTTGTGATCCCGCTGTTGGTTCCGGACACTTTTTAGTTTCTTCTTTGAATGAGATCATCAGTATAAAAGCAGAACTTGGAATTCTTGCAGATGAATCAGGAAACAGTATCAGCGGTTATGAGATCGAAATTGTTAATGATGAATTGATCATTACTGATCCGAAAAGTAGCATTCTCGAATATAAATTGCAGAATGGAAAACCGTTGAGCAAAGAAATTCAACGACTTCAAAAAGCGCTCTTCCATGAAAAGCAAACGATCATTGAAAGTTGTTTGTTTGGAGTTGACATCAATCCTAATTCTGTGAAGATCTGTCGTCTTCGTTTATGGATTGAACTGTTGAAGAATGCATACTATAGAGAAGAAAGCGGTTTCACAGAACTTGAAACTCTTCCCAATATCGACATCAATATAAAATGCGGAAATAGTTTGCTCAGTCGTTTTGCTTTGGATTCTGACCTGAGCAAAGCTTTAAAGAGCATTAAGTACGACATCAAAGCCTATCGTGGTTTTGTAAGCGATTACAAGAACGAAAAGAGCCGCGATGTAAAACGCGGATTACAAAGATCATCGACAGCATCAAAAGCGATTTCAGAACAGAGATCAGTCGCGACGATCCGAAGCAAATTAAATTGAGTAAACTCGGTGGCGAATTATTTACCTTACTCAACCAAAGCCAGATCTTCGAACTTACTCCCAAAGAAAAGAAAGCTCAGAAAGACAAAAAGGAAAAGCTCGAAGCCGAAATAAAAAAACTCACTGCTGAAGTCGAAGAAATAAAAAGTAATGCCATTTATAAGAATGCCTTTGAATGGCGGTTTGAATTTCCGGAGGTGTTGGGGAATGATGGGGAGTTTGTGGGGTTTGATTTGGTGATAGGGAATCCGCCGTATATACAATTGCAAAGTATGGGTAATGATGCTGAAGTACTTTCTCATGCGTTGTATAAAACATTTGCTAGAACTGGAGACATTTATTCACTTTTCTATGAAAGGGGAAATAGTATCCTGAAAAATGATGGTTATCTGTCTTTTATTACGTCTAATAAATGGATGAGAGCGGATTACGGGAAAATACAAGAAAGTTCATTTGTGAATTCACTAATCCTTTGTTATAAAGACTTTGGAATGGTTTTGGTTTTTGAAAATGCGACAGTTTTGAGTAATATTTTAATGTTTAAATCTAAACCAACAAAAGCTCTTAGCAGTACGAATTCCAGATTCATTTGATTTAAAATCGTCGTTGGAAGATTACTATGCTGAAAATTTGGTTCCTGTTGTAATTAGTGAAAATGCATGGCTCATACAAGATAAGGAAGTTCAAAAATTAAGCAAAGGGGCTTTGGCGTGGGACGATTTATGGACAAACGGTTTGATGATGCATTTGTGATAGATGGAGCAAAACGAAGTGAGCTAATTATGAAGGATTCAAAGAGTGCAGAAATTATCAAACCTTTATTGAGGGGAAGAGACATCCAAAAGTACCATGCTGATTATAATGACTTATGGTTACTCTTTATACCATGGCATTTTCCTCTACATAAAGATAAATCAATTCAAGGCGCATCTACAATAGCTGAAACTGAATTTCAAAGGCAGTATCCTGCAATCTATGATCACCTTCTTGGTTTTAAAGAAAAACTTAGTGCCAGAAATAAAGCTGAAACTGGTATCAGATACGAGTGGTATTGCCTACAGCGTTTTGGATCTAACTATTTTGAAGATTTTGAAAAGGAGAAAATCATTTACCCGAATATGACGAAATTTTTACCGTTTGTCTTTGATAAAGGGTCGTTTTATACTAACCAAAATGTTTTATTATTACAGGTGAACACTGTGGCAGCTTTCAAATTCTAAGTTTAGTAGTTTCGCTACGTTAAAAAGTGTCAGACACGGAAGATTTTTGAATTAGTGGAAACTAAAGATGAAACGAGAAGAAGATACGAAAAGAGTTCTTTATTGAACAGAAATTGCTTCATTTCGAGTTATCAGAAGAGAATTGAATAAATAATGCAGAATATTAAAATGGTAAATTATTGTAATTTTCGAACTGATGAGATTGTAAACGTAATTCTTTTATTTGGCGCATTTTTTGCTCTTTTTAAACTCATTATTTCAATGCTTTTGAACTGGAGGCTGGTTTTGCCCCCCCGGGATAAAACACTTTTCGTAATTCAGGCTCGGAAATTATCTTTAAAACAAAATTTAAAAAGACTGGAATTGAAAAGGCGGTGAGATACGAAAGTTGTTCCCTGTTATTATAAAGGTTTGTCGTTAGTATAAAACGCCGTTTTAAATGACTTTATTTGTGGCAAAAGATGGTCATAGCATATATTAGAGTAAGTACTGAAAAGCAGAATACGGAAAATCAAAAATTTGAAATTGAGAAATACTGCAAAGTGAATGGAATTGTTGTCGAAAAATGGGTCGAAGAAAAAATTAGTGGCTTAAAAAAAATGAAAGAAAGAATGTTAGGTGGTTTGTTGAGTAAGTTAAAGAAGATGATTTATTAATTATTTCTGAATTATCAAGATTGGGTAGAAACTTGATGGGAATAATGAAAATTCTTCATGATTGTATGGAAAATGATATTCGTGTAGTTGCGATTAAAGAAGGTTATGTGCTTGGAAATAATATTAATTCAAAGGTATTAGCATTTGCATTTGGACTTTCAGCAGAAATTGAAAGAAATTTAATATCACAAAGAACAAAGGAAGCATTAGCAAGAAGAAAAGAAGAGGGTGTTATTTTAGGAAGACCCAAAGGAAGTAAAACTAAAATACATAAATTAAAGGACAGAGAAGAAATAATTATTATGTTGGTTGGGAAAGGAAAATCTTTTACTTATATTGCTAAAAGAATGTCAGTGCATAGGACAACAATATCCAATTATTTGAAGGAAAGAAAATTAAGCCCCCGAAGAAATTAAAATCGTTGAAGGGAAATAAGAATTTAATCCATGGCATTCATCAAGTATGATTTTGTTTATTAATTGACAAAGAAAGGAATGCGGTAGCAAAGGTAGAGGATAAGATTGTGTAGTATTTTTGTTTTCCGTTAACTGGTGAACAGTCTTAATTTTGTGGACAGTTGTAGACTAAAACCAACTGTAATTTTTCAAATTGATTATTAATTCTATTTAAAGAGGGGAATTTCAACATTTTAGGATTAATGGACACACATATTTTCACTTTTGATTATCTTTGAACTTTACAAGATAAATCATGAACCTAAAGGATAAATTAAAGAAAGAGATTCAATCCAACGAAAATTCAAAAGTCGATTGGGAAAAGCGGAAATCTGAGTGGATAAATTCTGTGAATGAACTAAATGAAATGATTATTGAGTGGTTTAGTGATTACAAAGCAGAAGGCCTTTTGGATTTTAAATTTTCTGAAAAAGAGAATACTGAAGAGTATATTGGTAATTACAAAGTAAATATTCTGCATTTGTGTTTTACAACAGGCAAGGAAATTGTAATTGAACCTATTGGTACATTGATAATTGGTGCATGGGCGAGATTTGATGTTTATGCCAGGGGATATAATTCCGGCAAATATTTTATTTTAAGATATAAAGAGGAATCAGGAGAATTTACATGGCATATTTCTAATCCACAGAATAGGAGAGATGTGCAGGTTTTATCTAAAGAAGTTTTAGAATCTATATTTGAAAAATGGTTGAGTTAAACTCGGATAGACTAACTGAGTCTTATCTAAATTTTATAGCAATTAAGGAATCACTAGCATACGTTCAAAAGAATCATTCAGAAGAAATGATGATGCATTTCTGAATAAATTGGATTTCCGTATGTTAATCAGTCAATTAAAGACCGCAAAGCATTCGTGAATTCAAAAATGGAGGAAATGGTTAATTCTATGGATGAATTAATTGTTCTTGGTTTGGTGTCTGACTTCGAAAAAATCGTTTTCGATAGACTTGAAATGCCAGTGGTGAAATATCGAAAATTGTAAAAGAAAAGTATAAAGGTGTGCCTTTCAATAAATTTTCCCTTGATTTTGTTAAGACTGCAAAAGAAATAGATAAATTATCTGTTATTAAATCTATTATTTCTCCTAAACTTCCTGCAGAGCTAGTGGAAAAATTTGCTGAAGTCGTGGAATTCCGGAACAGACTTGCGCACGGAAAAAGATTTGGGAAACAATCAATGTTGACTTATGATGAAATTGCGCAGACTTTAGATGATGTGTTGAATTTTATTTAAACTAAAGGATTCGGATGAAGCAATTTAATTTCGCTATGGCATCATAGATTTTATCAGAAAATTGCATTTATGTGTGATTTTTTTTATAGAAGATGAAGATTTTAAAGTAATCGCTAAAAGCAAAAGATTTCCAACCTTTAAATAGAAACTAGAAAAAGATAATATTGTTTTTAAACTTCAAATGGTTGGATCAGATAACATATTAGGTTTGATTTTGTTGATATACTTTAAAGAGGAAAAATTTATCAAAATTAACTTAATTCAATCATCGAAAGAAAACGTTGGTAATAAGAAATTATATGACAGGATAGCCGGATGTCTCATTTCTTATGCTTGCAGGCTTTCGTTTGTTGCAGGATATGGAGGTTGCGTTGCTCTGCAACCTAAAACAGTAATTGCTAAACATTATATTGATAAGTATCAATTTAAAATAGGCGGTAAGAATTTGTACATAGAATTAGTTGATGCAGAAAATTTAATTGAAGAGTATCTAAATAACTGAGAAAATGAAAACTAGAAAGAAACAAATAAAAGTTAAAGTTAAGGGTACTGAAATTTTGCCTAGCCAATTATCTGCGAAGCAACAAAAGGAAGCTGATAAAGAGTTTTCAAATTTTCGCTTGAACCAGTTAGGTAAGATGACTGAAAAGGAAAAGGTTTATTCTCGAATTTTGCAAATAAAGTACACGATGGAAGAATATTTTAAGAGCGATACTTATGATGCTAAATATTCATTTAGTCACTTTTTAAGAGAATATATACATTCTATTAACAAAAAAGATAATGAATTCTCTAAAGAAATAAGTTTACATTTTACGCAGCTAAGTCGAATTCTAAATAATAAAGAAGAGCCCGGCAAAAAGATATTTGTTAGGTTAGAATTGCATTCTAATAATTGGATCCCTGCTTTATATTGGTATCGTGTTTTAGAAAAGAAAAGAGAATTGGAAATTATTAATGATAAAAGTTTGAGGTCGGCCGAAAAGAAGAGAGTAAAATCTGTAATTGCATAAGAAATGTAGCATGGAAACAACATCCTTAAGGTGTAGCCTAGCTGATAAAAGTTGGGGAAGTAGCCTGCGGACTACATCCCCAACTTTTATAGTTATTCGTGATTATTTTTCACTGTTTCACAACCTTCCAAGTCTTCCTCCAATTCTCCCCTTTAATATTCACCAGATAAATCCCGGCTGCCAAATCTGAAACTCTAACTTGTTTAATTAAAATTCCTGCCTTCACGAAAATATCCTGAACCAGAATTTGTCCTAGTGCATCCATAACCTGAACAGAGATTTTTTCTGTGCCTGCGAAATCAAAAGCAATGTTGAGCAACTCACTTGAGATCGGATTCGGATAGATACGAATTTGCTCTGTAGCAGAAATGTCGTTCACTCCAACCATAAATTGATAATACGATACTGAATGAATACAACCTGAGATTTGATCAGTGATCACTACCGTATAAAATCCGGTGTGATCCGGTGTAATAGTATTGGTAGTTCCACCAAATGGAACTCCATTGTAGGTCCACGAATAAAGATATTGTAGTCCTGTTGGTGTTGCAATCAGATCCGGCGCTGAATAATTGATCTCCGGATTTATATCAGTCAAGTTCACGGGTATCGAAGTTGAATTGGTGCAACCTGAAGCATCTGTAATTGTTACACTATAAGTTCCTGCTGTATCAACAGAGATGCATGATTGAGTTGTACTGTCATTCCACAAATAAGATGTGTAACCGGAAGTCGCACAAAGAATTCCAACTTCTCCCTGACATAGTTCCGTCTGACCTGCTATTAAAACAGGAGGTAAGCTATTGAAGACAACAACATGCGTGTCATTTCCAACACAACCTACTGCATCATGAATTGTAACAGAATAATTTCCGTTTGAATTCACGCTTATACATTCTGTGGTTTCTCCTGTATTCCATGTGTAGTCAACATAGCCGGATGGAACACAAAGTTCCAAAGGTACTCCCGGACATGGTGCATGTGTTCCTGAGATCACCGTTGTTATACTTGAGGAGAAAGTTACAGGTAGAGAGCTACTTGCTGTACAACCATTGCCATCGGTAATTGTTACCGTATATGTTCCTGAAGAATTTACATTGATACATCTGGTCGTATTTCCTGTTGACCATTGATATAATGCACTTCCTGTTGGTGCACATAATTGTCCAACTGCACCCAGACATAATGAATTCGGTCCTGAGATAGTGGCATTCAATTGTGAGAAAATAGTAAGACCTTTTGATCCTGTCGCTGTACATCCATTTGCATTGGTAACAGTAACTGAATAAATTCCACTGGTGTTTGCGTTGATACAACGGGTCGTTTGTCCGTTTGACCAAAGATATTGATAGTTAGTTCCAGATGGTGCGCACAACTGCGGATTGCTATTGTAACATGCAGTTGAAGGTCCTGTGATCGCTGCAGAGAATGCAGGATATGCTGTAAATACTTTTGATGCACTTCCTGTACAACCTGATCCGTCAGTCACGGTTACTGTATAGGTGCCCGAAGTTGTTGGGCTAATACATTGTGCTGTTGATCCGTTTGACCATAAAGTTGTTCCTGCCGCTGAAGCACAAAGTTGTGCAGTTTGTCCGGGACAAACACCGGCAGGACCGGTAATAGTTAGGTTGAGACTTGCACCAACAGTCAACGTGTGACTTGCACTTCCTGTGCAACCATTTGCATCGGTTAGCTGAACGATATAAGTTCCATCAATAGATTTACTGATGCATTGTGTTGTTTCTCCACTTGACCAGAGGTAAGTAGTAAATCCGGAAGGAGCACATAATTGGGCTACTGATCCAAAGCAAACATTTGTCGGACCGGTTATAACTGCCGGCGTTATTGCATAACTTGAAAGTACATGAGAAGCTGTGCTTTTACATCCATTTCCTCCTGTTACTGTTACTACATAATTTCCTGAATCAACAACATTGATACAAGATATAGTAGCTCCATTCGACCATAAAAATGTTCCACCAGAAGTAACAGCACATAATTGTACGGTTGTTCCGGGACAAGCAATTGATGACCCGGTGATAGAAGCAGTAGGATTTGGTAGAATAGTTATAGAGTGAGACGAACTTGAGGTACATCCATTGGCATCTGTTCCTGTTACAATGTATGAGCCTGTGGTCAATGGCGCTAAGCATTGAGTAGTTTCACCCGACGACCAGGCATATGATGAATAACCACCTGCTGCACATAACTGCGGAAATGAATTTGCGCAACCTGATGCAGGTCCTGTGACTGACATTGCAGCTGCAGTATTTACTGTTACTGCTTTCGAATTTGTTGCCGTACATCCGCCGGCATCCGAAACACTGACAGTATATGTTCCGGTTGAAGCAGGAGAGATGCATTGAGTAGTCGCACCATTGGACCATAAGTATGTACTAAAGCCGGCATCACCACAAATCTGTGTGCCACTTCCGGAACACATTGTTGCCGGACCGGTTATAGCAACTGAAATGCTACTTCCAAATGTAACAGTATGTGAATCGGACGATGTACATCCATTGGCATCTGTAATCGTAACTGTATATGAATTTGTGCTCGCTGAATTGATGCATTGAGTAGTTGCGCCGGTTGACCATAGGTATGAAGATGAACCTGCATTACCACAGATCTGCACTGTATTTCCTGTACATCCTGTTGTTGGTCCTGTTATAAGAGCAGTTGGATTTGTATTAACTGTGATCGTATGACTATCTGTTGCTGTACATCCGATTGCATCAGAAACTGTAACTGTATATGATCCGCTGGATGCTGGATTAATACATTGTGTTGTTGCTTGTTGACCAAAAATAGGCTGATGCGCCAACTGTTGCACACAATTGCGGATTGGTTGATGCACAGGCTGTCGTTGGTCCGGTAATAGTTGTAGTAAGATTACAAGGATCAGTTGCACAAATACTGAATGCACCAAAATCATCATTGCCAACATCCCACATTCTGATCCATACTGTCGCACCCGGAGTTAATCCGGAAACGATCTGAGCATATGGCATTGATGGTGTTGTTGAATTGCCTCCTGCATAGCAATTAAATAGTGTCAAGGAAGAGCAAGTTCCTGTATAAACAGCCATTCCCATATCGGTTAGATCTCCTGCAAAAGAATTAATGTATAATTTTCCTGAAGCGGGAACTACTGCAGAGAACCATACATCACCATCACCATTGCCGTCACACAAAGTTGCCGGAACTGTAGAATTAGTTGCTCCTGTGTTATTTGATACAGTTGCACTACAAGAAGTACCAACGGTAAGAACGGTTGCTGAACAAGGATCATCATTTGCAATTCCCGGTGCACTGCAAGGTGTTAGACAAGAAGAGGTATTAATTCTACTTAGAATGAGTGCCAGCGGTTGTGGTCCAAATCCGAGAGCCAGATTTATTCCATTCCCACCTGAAAGATGGCAATAGCTCATGATGGTTCCTTTAACAGGTATTACGGCCTGAGCACACCCGCCCGGACTGGAAGGATAACCTGAGGCTGGGCCGCAACCGTCAATTGCTGTGTTGTTTCCATTCCAAACACAATCATGCGTATGCTCTGATCCAAAATTGTGGCCTTGTTCATGAGAAACAACTTCAACTGTCCAGGAATACGTTGGTACACTGTTGTAATTTGCACTGATGCCGCTGTAGCCCATTCTGTAACTTGTGGAACCATCACAAAGTACATCGAGCCATGCAACACCACCGCCACCTCCGTAGCCAATAAGATGTGCAAGATCTCCTGTGAATGAAGTTCTGTTTGTTCCAAATTGATCGAGGTAATCTCCAGACGATGGTCCGATGTATGGGTCAACCGTATTCCAGATAAAAAGCGACTCCAGATTTACAGTGATTCCATCATTATTATACAATGTCGAAACCTGATTGAATAGTCCGTTGATATATGTACTAACGAGGCCGATCGACCCTTTGTCTGTATAAATATCCTGATCAGTTTCCCAAGACAAGTTTGCACAATTAACCGAAGAAGTATTATTATTACCACCAATGCGATTATTATTTTTTAATTTTTTAATGTCCTCAGTTGTCCCACAAACAAATGGATTAGTTGCAGTAAGATCTTTATCATTGTAAAAGATATGAGTGTTCTGATTGTCATTTTTTAATTTACCTAAATTAAAATTTCCACGTTCATCGCAGATCAATCCCATGACTTCATTTTCATAAATAGAAATTGCTGCAAATGAATTGTTCTTGTTTTCGATCATACCGCGATAGTTTACCGCTTTAGCAGGAACTGCTATCGAATTATCACTTACGGTGATTTTAAAATTTGATGTATAAATTTCTTTCTCGTAAAGCAAAACGGTAATTGTTCCATTGGAATTTGGATCAGGCAGTTTTAGTCGAAGAAACTTTGGTTTTTCGGCAACGATCTTTTTCAGTTGAGTTTCCGTAGGCTTCAATAGTTTGAAGGCTGAGACCGTGTTGTTCAACTCCAGTGATACAGATTGTACGCTTGAGAAAATCGATTGATCAGCTTTTTGGAATTTATTTTGTCCCGAATACTGATTGACCAATTTAGAGATCTCACCGCTTCTGGCAGTAAAGCCAGATGCAATTAGAAAAATGAATAGTAGAGCTTTTAGGTGTGTTTTAATCATTGGTTTTATTGTGGTTAAACGACGTGGGAGAGTCGTGGAATTATAGGCTACAAAGTTAAAATTGTTAAGCGATAAATGAAAGGTTATTCGAATCAGTTTCCCCCAAATAAAAAGGCCTTTCCGAAGAAAGGCCCCTGTCATAAACAAACGTTAATTATATGTCTTTTTGAGTCTTAATTCAGGCTCGGATCATCCGGAAAATTGGCCAGGATAGCATATTGGCTTCCCATCGTTTTCAGGACTTCGCCCCATAACTCTTCAGGGTGTTCAGAAAATGCAAAGTCTTTCTGACAATTAGAGATCAACCATGTATGCCCTTTTAATTCTTCTGTCAACTGTTGAGGTTCCCAACCACTATACCCTGCAAAAAATCGAATGTCATTCTTGGTCACTTGATGGGTGTCGATCAGAAGTTTTAACATCTCCAAATCCCCACCCCAGAAAATTCCGGGTAAGATCTCCTTACTACCTTCCAATTTTTGACCAAGAGTATGCAGAAAGTGAATAGTGTCTGTTTGAACAGGACCGCCAAAATAGAGCGGTGCATCAAAAGGAGGGAAGTCTTCCAATGCATCATTCAGATGCATGTCTGTTGGCTTGTTAAGTATAAATCCAACGGTGCCTTCTTCACTATGTTCACCAAGAAGAATGACCGCTCTTTTAAAATATGAATCCAATAAAATGGTTCAGAGATTAATATTCTGCCAACTTCCGGATCTAGATGTACTGCTTTTCGTCTCATGTGTTTGTATTTAAGTAAGCAATTAGTGTGGGTTAATTGATTCCGGTCAGATTGTCGTCGCAGAACATGATCTATTTTACCCCTATTTAGTCGTGGTGTTCAGACAGAAACTCCGGAAAACTTACAAACATGAATCCAAAAACCGGGATTTCTGTCAAAAGGATAGATTTCTAAAAAGGCTGGAATTGGCTTAAAATCAAAGCGTGTTTAGGTTTTTCGCCCATTTATTGGTGTTTAGAAGTCAATCGTCACCGTTTCTCTCCATATTTTTGCGATGTTTGTACTTGCTATTATGAAAAAACTAAAAGACGAAATATTCAACTTACGGGTTGATTTTGCTATTGGATCTCTTGATGAGAAAATGATCAGTTCTGACCCTTTTCGGCAGTTCAATAAATGGATGGAAAATGCTCTTGCCGCAAAGGTACTTGAACCTACTGCTATGACGCTGTCAACGGCTACGAAAAAAGGTATCGTTGGCTCGCGTATAGTTCTACTTCGTGACTTGGATAAAAAAGGATTTAACTTCTTTACGAATTATAACAGTGCAAAAGGTCGGGAGATGAAAGAGAATAAGAACGTTTCTTTGAATTTCTTTTGGCCGGAATTGCAACGACAAGTACGTATTACGGGTGTCATTGAAAAGTTGCCTGAAAAAGCCTCGGAAAAATATTTCGCTTCGCGACCTCGCGAAAGCCAGATAGGTGCATGGGCCTCTAATCAAAGCGAAGTTTTAACCAATCGCCAGGAACTGGAAAGTAGAGTGGAAAAACTCTTCATTGAATTTGATGGAAAAAAAGTACCTCGTCCAAAACATTGGGGCGGATACCGTGTTAAACCTACACAAATAGAATTCTGGCAAGGTAGACAAAGCCGACTTCATGATCGATTTCTCTTCAAAAAGTCACGAACCGGAAAATGGACAATGTCACGACTAAACCCTTGATTAAATTAATAATGAATCCCGATAGCAATCGGGATTCATTATTAATAGTTAATTAAAATTTACCGAAGCCTTTTCCGTCTACCTATAAGTAACCAATTCCCAAAAAGTTTTATGTCCATCCGTATCCTTATTTTTGCTGTTATATTATTTCTAATTGACCTTTACGTCTTTCAGGGAGTAAAATTGTTGATTCAGAATAAAAGTGTCATTACCCAAAGGATTGTTTTTTGGGTGTATTGGTCTATAACGGCATTGACAATCTTTACCATTTTCCTTGGACAATGGATTGATTGGCATACCTGGCCCAAAGCATTACGGGTCTATATATTTGCAATGATCTTTATTGTCAGTCTTTCGAAGATCATTGTTACTATATTTATGTTGTTGGACGATGTCATTCGCTTGTTCCGTTTTGCATTTGGTTGGATCGCTATAAAATTCTCTTCATCATATGAAGCGAGTGAAAGTTTCAGAGTGTCACGCCTTGATTTTCTGGTGAAGACCGGATTTATCCTTAGTGCAATTCCGTTTTTCTCATTGATCTACGGAATGGTGAAAGGCGCTTACAACTATCAGATCCATCGAAGAAATATTGCTTTTAAAGATCTTCCTGAACCTTTCCACGGAATGAAGATCGTTCAGATCTCTGATCTGCATACAGGAAGTTTTAATACAACTGAACATCTTGCTAAAGCTGTTGAATTGATCATGAATGAAAAACCGGATGTGATCTTTTTTACCGGTGATCTGGTGAATGATATTCATACAGAAGCTCTACCGTTCAAAGAAATATTCCAAAGATTATCTGCTCCGCATGGTGTGTTTTCCATTCTTGGAAATCATGATTATGGCGATTACTATAATTGGCCAAACATTGAAAGTAAAAATGAAAACCTTGAAAAACTAAAAGCATTTCATGGTGAAGTAGGATGGACACTTATGTTGAATGAACATACCTACCTTGAAAAGGATGGAGCAAAGATCGGTTTGATCGGAGTGGAAAATTATTCGGGCAAGAAAAATTTCTCTCGTTATGGCGATATGCAAAAAGCAACGGAAAATTATGAAGTGCAAGGTGTGAATATTCTTCTTTCACATGATCCATCACATTGGAATACGCAGATCACAAATGAATATCGGTATGTCGATCTTACTTTGTCCGGACATACTCACGGAATGCAATTCGGTATTGAGATCCCCGGCTTCAAATGGAGCCCTGTTCAATACATGTATAAACAATGGGCTGACCTTTATGAACAGGAACATCAGAAATTATATGTGAACAGAGGTTTAGGTTTTCTCGGATATCCGGGCAGAGTTGGTATCTTGCCGGAAATTTCCGTTTTCAATTTAACCAAAGCCTGAAATGCTCTCTAAGAATCGTATCAAAGAAGTAACTGCTCTTCACAATAAAAAATTCCGTAATCTGGAAAATGTCTTTATTGTAGAAGGTGAAAAGGTGGTCGGTGATCTTTTGCTTTCAGGCTGGAAAGTGCTCACCATATTTGCTACGCCTGACTATATCAATCGTAATCGCTTATCAGGGGAAATTTCTTGTGAAGTTTGTACAGAGGATGAGATGTCGAAGATCACTGCTCTCACAACAGCTTCTCCTGTCCTCGCAGTTGTGGAAATGCCACCAACAGATGTCGAAGTGAATATGCAGAGTGGTTTGAAATTAGTTTTAGATAATGTGAAAGATCCAGGAAATTTCGGTGCACTTTGTAGAATTGCAGATTGGTTTGGAATCGATGAAATAATTTGTTCGAATGATTCTGTCGATTGCTTCAATCCAAAAGTTGTTCAGAGCTCAATGGGTTCGCTTTTTCATTTGAAAGTTGTGTATAAAGACCTCACTGAATTATTCAGAGATAACCTTGCACAGAATAAATTGCCGGTCTATGGTACACTGATGGATGGCGAAAATATTTTTACTGCCGAACTTTCTCAATCCGGATTTATCGTTTTAGGAAATGAATCAAATGGTATTTCACTTGAAGTAGAAAAGTACATCACAAAAGCGCTTACGATTCCAATTTTTTCCAATGCCAAAAATGGCTTGCCGGATTCGTTGAATGTTTCTGTGGCGGCGGGGATTGTGTGTGCGCAATTCCGAAAGTGATAAATCAAAAAAGTATCTCTGCGGATTTTCTGCGTACTCTGCGTAAATCTGCGGGAAATAATTCACGCAGTATTTTTCTCCCGCAGATTTACGCAGAGTACGCAGAAAATCCGCAGATTTTTTATTAATCTTTAAAGGAAGATGATTGAGTTAAATAGATTTTTGTAAATGTTGGAGTTTGAGTTTGTGGTGTGAAGTGTGGGGAGTTACTTGCTACACACTCCACACTCCAACTCAAACTGAACAAACCATCCAATAAAACTAATTTCCCGCAGCAACCGCACAATTCTCCCCATCCATCGCCGCCGAAACAATCCCTCCTGCATACCCTGCACCTTCACCACATGGATAAAGTCCAACGATCTCCGGATGCTGTAAGGTCTCCGGATCGCGCGGAATACGAACTGGTGATGATGTTCGCGATTCTGTTGCTACCAGAATTGCTTCATTCGTGTAATAGGGTTTCATCTTTTTACCAAAGGCTTTCAATGCTTCTTTCAATGCTGTTGAAACAACAGAAGGAAGAACGTCAGTCAGATCAACAGATGTAGTTCCGGGATGATATGAATTCACCGGCAAACTTGACGACACTTTTCCATTCACAAAATCAATCAGTCGTTGTCCGGGAGCTTTCAGATTCCCTTCGCCATATTTGAATGCGCGTTGTTCAACTTCCTGCTGATAACGTAATGCAGCCAGATTTCCTGATGCCGCGAATCGTTCGTAATCTTTCGGCTCTATACTTACAACTATTCCGGAATTCGCAAACGGATTATTTCGTTTCGAAGGTGACCAACCATTCACTACAATTTCTCCCGGTGCAGTTGCAGCCGGTGCAATAATTCCACCCGGACACATACAAAATGAATACACTCCGCGTTTGTCGTGCTGATGGGTGAGTGAGTAGGAGGCAGGAGGCAAAAATGAACTTCGTACATCACAATGATATTGTACTTTGTCAATGACTTCCTGCGGATGTTCTATTCGTACTCCTAATGCAAAAGGTTTTGCATCAATTCTTATTTTTCTTTTTTCGAGTAACTCGTAGATGTCACGTGCAGAGTGACCTGTTGCTAGAATTACTTTCTCACAGCTTCTTTCAAATATTTCATTGCTGTTTAAATTTTTTAAAAGAAGCGCTTTGATCTTATTTGCATTCAGAATAATATCTTCCAAGCGTGTCTCAAACAATATTTCTCCACCTGCATCTACGATCGTTTTGCGAATAGCTTCTACTAATTGCGGAAGTTTATTAGTTCCTATATGCGGATGAGCATCGATTCGGATATCCGGATCAGCGCCATGTTCAATGAGAATGTCGAGGATGCGATTGATATCGCCACGCTTGTTGGAGCGTGTATATAGTTTTCCGTCACTATATGTTCCCGCACCACCTTCGCCGAAACAATAATTCGAATCACCGTTTACAATTCCTTCGCGATTGATCATTGCAAGATCTCTGCGACGTCGCTGGACATCTTTTCCACGTTCGATCACCACCGGTTTTATCCCGGCTTCAATTAGTTTCAAAGCTGCAAACATTCCGGCAGGACCAAAGCCAATGATAAATACTTCTTTGGATTTAGAAACGTCTTTGGTAAATTGAAACTTTGAAGTGTTGGATGATTTGCTTTCCGGAAGTTCATCCACAAAAACTTCTACCATCATTCGAATCTTCACCGTTCGTCCTCTGGCATCGATGGATCGTTTCAGCAGTCGAATGTCTTTGATTCGATCTTGTGTCACATTCAAAAGTTGTGACGCCTGCTGCAACTGTTTGCTTTGATCTGCTGCCTCTTCCGGGAGAAGGACCAGCTCTAGTTGCTTTATCATTGTATTTGTTATATTTTTTTAAAACAATCTTTTATCCCAAAAATAATCTTTGCTTCTAATTAGCTTTACTTTTTTAGAAAACTCAGGATGCTCTGTATTTATAATGTAATTGTATTCATTTGTAATGACTGCAGATGGGATCTTGAGTACCAGTGATCTTTTGGAATTGTACTATTCACTTCCAATTTGTTGCAGAGTAGAATAAGATTTTATGGATCGCCAGTTTTTTGGTAAGTTTTTAATTAATATTTGATCAAATAAATTCTCTTCATCTGCAAGAAAAATTACCATTACAGCAAATTCATTTTTAGGTACTATTTCTTTTCGGTGAATAATTAATTCAAGTGTTGATAATGATCTGGAAGAGTCTGTATAAATCACAGATTCCCCATCTTTATTCCAACGGTTGGCTTTCCCTGAAGAAGAGAGTTTTGTCGAAAATTTCTTTGTTGAAATTCTAAATGTTTCCATTAAACATTGTCTCCGTATTCCATTGCAGTTAACCGGTCATCTATAAATTTTATTCCACTAAACGTTTTTAAATTCTTTCCGGGAGATTCGTTATCGAAGTAAAAATTTTCAGTTTTTAACCAATTTTTAAATTCAATATCAGAACCAAAGACATTTATTCCATGTTTAAACAGGGCAATCAAAGCAACAGTGTGCTCTTGAAGTCTGTCGCTCAATTGTTTTCCACTCGACTTGTAACTTCTGAATGTTTTGACATTCAGATCAAGGATTCCCGAAATTTCAATGTCATTCAGATTAGAATAATTTTTAAATGCAGCGAAGTATTTATAGGTGATTTCCCACGTATTTAAATATTCCTGAACTAAAATCAAATCGACACATTTAGGAATTTTGTCTAAAAACGAAACTGATTTTGTTGCCATCTTTCTTTCAAAGAGTTAAATTATATAGATAGGTAAAATTACTTTTAAACTCAAGTAAAATTACCCTTGTATTTTTATTTGATTATAACAAATTTATCTTTCTTATCTAAATTATTTGAAGAGTTGATTTGATAGGAATAAATTCCTGGTGGTAGTTCAATTAATGAAACAGTCGTCAACATTTGCTGATCAGGGAGTTCAACGCATCTTACAAGCTCGCCTATCGAATTAAAGATCCGGAGTTTGGATTTATTAAATAGTTCGTTCGAATAAACTGTGATTTCGTTTGATGTTGGATTTGGATAAACTGTAAATGCTATTTTGATGATTTCATTTACTTTATTTGTGAGTGTATCGCAAGCACTCCCCACCACCGGACCTAAGTCATACTCCGGATTATTGGGAAGGCCCCAATAGGTTCTTTTCCCTCCGAGGTAAAAACTAAATGGCTGAAAGTCGCAGGCTAAACCTAGAGAATCAGGAAAATTCACAACCCCTAAATTTTGATTGATGTAATTATACATCGAATCTGCATACGGATAATTTAATGCATTCGACGGAATGTATGCTTGTGCATAATAGATCTTCCCATCCGGACCTCGTCTCACTGCACCTGCATCTGTAGGAACATAACGGGTACTGTCAAGTGTATCACATGATGCAGCAATATCAGATGCGGTTAAATCAAATTGAAGGAGGTAATTGTAATCGCCGAAATTTCCTCCAAAGCTGTTGTAGGTTAAATAAAAAACATTTCCATTGGCCGAATAGGCACCTTCATTAAATAATCGGGTGTAGTTTGAAAATTGTTGCGAAAAAATAATTCTATTCAGTGTAATAATACCGCTACATCTGTCAAAATCATATTCAGCCATTAATCCACTAGCATTAATATTAATAAATTTATTGTACGATGGATGCCAGATAATTTTCTGAAAGTCAGTATCTTTTCCTATACCGAAAGTTTGAACAATCGGTGCACAAACACTATCTGGAGTAATGAGGTAGACATAATACCTATCAATATTTCCGGTTGGATTAGAACTGAACTTACCAATCAACCACCAGTCCCGTCCATTCCCATGCTTTACCGCTGTCAGACAATCAGCACCACGGTACGCTCCAATCGGCACATTTTTTCTTACAACATCTCCTAGGCCGCCATTGAGATTCATGTCCATTAAGGCGTAGTAAGTTGTGTCGATTGCGCCAGCATCTCCAAGATAAAAGTTATAATATTCATGGTTGGATTCGGGTTTAGGAACTATCAGATTGTCGTTGTACAAGCCCCAGCCTTGTAACAAGGTACAATTAGGCATCACAGTATGATTTGCTGATAGAATTTTAGTTAATGCATAGGACACATAACTGAAAGAGTAAAACACCAAATTACCTGAAGAGTCACTGATACTCGAACACCCCCCCCTACCATCCATACCGGTTGAAATAGGAACAGGATTGTTTAGGTTTCTAAAATCGATGCCAGCGCTGTCGCCAAAGCACCAGATGCTGTTACGGTTTTGAGCAGAAACATCTTGTTTGAAAATTAATAATACTGCGAGGAGAAGGAGTAATTGTTTCATAGCAATAGAAAAGCAGGCAAGATTTTATCTTGCCTGCTTTGAGTTTATTTTATTAAAACTAATTTATCAGTTTTTACTAAACCATTGGATGTGATAACTTGATATGAATAAATACCTGACTGCAATTCGATTAGTGAGAAGGTTTGTAGCGTTTGAAAGTCATTTAATATAACGTGAGTAACAAGAACTCCAGTAGAATTATAAATTTTGAATTCAGAATTCAAAAATGGCTGATTGGAGAAGATTGTGATTTCATTCGAAGTTGGGTTCGGGTAAACTACTACTGAGTTGATTACAGACTTAACCGCTTTTGGACGATTCGATTTTCTGTATTGAGGCAATTGATCGTGAACATCTATTCTCAACATTGCTCTCGCCATATATACTGCCTCTCCACCATAAAACGGATGTTGCAAAGCGACAGCTGTTACTAATGCAATGGTGTCAGAATCCATGTCTAAGTCAACATCATAGCCCATTGCTATTAAGCCGGAAATAAATTTATTGTTTTCATCAATGGAGTTAAGATTCTGCATTGAATTCAATTTGCTGATTGCTTCCTGAATTTCTTTAACAGACAAAGACGCTTTGATGTCTTCAAACTTTCCAATATTTGTTTGAGCAATCAAGTTATACTTTAACTGATAAAGCATATCGGTCGGATAACCTAAATTTAAAACCGTAGGATTGTCTTTGGCCTGCTTGTAGAAGAAGGCTTTATCTCCGTGAGCATATTCAACTGAATCTACTTCTGTTTCGCTGCTGTCACCTACCGCTTTGCCAAATGCTTCTTTTCTCTTTTCATCGTCAATGAAACTGGTTGGTGTTGTACAACCAGACAAAGTCAATAGGCAAGGTCGAGGGGAAACCATGAAGCCCGCCGGAATCGGAGCAAATTCTGGATCATATGGTGCATCTGAATAAAGCCATCTGAAAGCTGATTGATTGTAAAGCCCATCTACTTTATTGTCGATGTTGTCTTTCCAACGGTTGTTCCAAGTAGTGCTTAAATCATGGTCATAGTTTGGATTAAATATAGCAACACCCTGATCAGTCATCCTGTTATTCGGGTTTTGGTCGTCTAAAAATACACCGTTATAGCAATTGTCCATGAGGTTACAATACAGATTGTCGTTTGTACAATCATCAAAAACATTAAATCCTGCTGCAAAATTGCGAATGGTATTTTCTTCAAAAATGCATTTAAAACTACGAGCCACAGCAATGCCTTTTTGGTTTTGTAATAAGTCTCTGGAAATGGAACCTGAAACAAATGGACCACTCCACAAGACAGTATTAACGATAACTTTTACATTATTACTATTCTGGACCCAAATGCCATAATGATCAATAGTAGTTTGATCAAACGGAATTTGAGAGTTATAAGTATTTCCGTCGATCGCCATAGATCCATTAGAATTTAAAAAATGAATACCAATGGCACTGTTCAAAATTGAATTAGTAGATACCTTAACGGGGGTAAACTGCGGAACTTTGTTGCGAACATCAATCGAAGTATTCCCATATGAAATTAAATCTAATCCATAAGTTAGTCCGGGATTAAAATAATTATTAGCAACAATATGATTTTCCGGACAACACAGATCTCCCGGATCAGGGAAAATTGCATCGTAGATTTCTATTCCATTGTAAAAATTCTTTACTACATTATTATTGGAAACACTTTCGCGGATATTGGTCAATGAAATTCCACGATAGCAATTATTCAAATTATTATGATAGGAATTTACTTTTTCAACACCATTGCACTGTACTCCCCAGCCTGCATTGGAAAACGTATTGAATTCATTGCTTCCGGAGCCACCAACAATAATAATATTTCCGTCTTTTTCTATTTCCTGCTCCTTTGCCACGAATTGCACATGATCTACCTTCTTGAGGATTAAAATCATTGTGAAATACAAACAGACTGCTATAATTAGCATTGATTCCAACAGCACCTTTCAAAAATGAGTTGGTATTTCGTGCAGCATCTCCAATTACAAGATCAGTTACATTGTCGAGTTGAATATGAGCTCTTGTAATTTGATTAACATGTGGCGCTTTAGAAATAGGAGAAGAACAGTCAAATGTATTTCCATATATTGTAGTTTGAATCAAAGGGAAAGATCCATTTGAAAGTGAAATATCATAGTAGTTTTTATCAAACCTAGAACCCGTAACAATAATTCTATTACCATTAGCTGATGAAATTGCAGAAATAGCATCTTGAATAAGTGAATTGTTACTAACAATTACAACTCCACCCGAGTTTATTATTCCGCCCCACATATCTCCACAGCCATAGAGCCACGAAGTTATATTTGGCAAACCTACCTTGTCAGTTATTGTAAAAAATTTTCCGGTTTGTACTGTTATTGTCACTCCACTTCCAATTGCTAAAGTACAACCTTTCAGAGTAACGTTTTTAGTTATATTCAAATTTGAATTTAAATTGTATTGGCCTGTTAATTCAAAAGGTGTAACAAGATTATCAATAATTGTCTGCGTTAGATCTGTTGAATAATTTCCACAACAAGCCATATTCATTGCAGAGAAGTTGTATTGAGCAGATGCTGTACACTGATTAGCGTCTGTTACTATAACTGAGTAAGTTTGAGGGATACTTGCATTAATACATGGTGTAATTTCCAAAGAGCTGGTCCAAGAATAAGCGGAGAAGTTCTGTGGATTAGTACAAAGTTGGGCACCTGTACAATTTGAGGATGGAGTGTTTATTGAAACTGTTGGGTTCTGATTTTTTGTGAAGGAAATTGTATTTGAAACAACGGGCAATCCTGAAACGCAACTTGCATTAGATAAAATTATGCACGTGATAGGATTCGTTCCAAATGGAATTACAGACGAAGAAAGCGTTGAGTTTGTACCTATAGTAGTTGCACCAGATTTCCATTGATAAGTTGGATTCGGGACATTAGTTGTAGCAGTCAAAACACTTGTGGCCGCACTACAAGTAGGATTTGTACCTGTTGTTAACGCTATAGATGCATTCGCTGTAATGTTAGAATTTACAGTTGCAGTACTTGACAACGTAAAAGTGCAGCCGTTATAGTCTGTTACCGTATTTAGGGTATAGGTACCAACGGAAGGTTGAACAAAAGTGTAAACACTGTTTGGACAATTAATGGTTTGATTCGATCCATTATTATAATTCACTATCCACGGGTTTGTGCCTGACAAATTCAACAATAAATTGGCTCCAGAGCAAATAGTACTAGTGCTAAAAAATGCGTTTACAGGTTGTGGGTTATTTAAAGTAACTGAAGAATTAACCTGACATCCTTTATTGTCAGTCACAGTTACCTGATAATTTCCAGACGGCAAACCGCTAATTGTGGCAGTTGAAAAAGCATTGGACCACAAGTAAGTGTAAGGTGTAGTTCCTCCATATACATTTGCAGTCGCACTTCCATTCGTATTGTTATTGCAAAGTGGGTCTGAAGAAGTGGTGTAGGTATGTAGTGCAGTCGGTTCAGAAATGGTTACACTCGAAGTACCTGTGCAGCCATTAATATCAGTTACTGTAACAAGGTATGAACCAGCAATTAGGTTACTTGCTGTTTGCGTGTTTTGAATGGGATTTGAGTTCCAATTGTAAGAAAATGGGCCAGTTCCACCGCTAGGAATAGCAGTAGCTGTACCAGAAGGACCACTATTGCATAGAACATTTGTTGATGTAGTTGAAATAGTCAAGGCTGAATTCAGAGAAACTGATGTACTCAATGTACAATTGCTTCCACCAACCTGAGTAACAACTACCGAATAAATTCCAGAAGCTAGATTTGAAATAGAAGAAGTATTTGCGGAATTTGACCATAAATATGTGTATGTAGTACCCCCACTTGGATTCATGGTCAAAGAGATTTGCCCAGTATTTGCTCCTTGGCAGTTTGGTTGAATAGCAGAAATATTTGAAATGTAAAATCCATAAGGAAAACTATTTGAAGTCCGGCAATTAGTTCCTAGAGATACTATTACTCTATACTGTCCGTATGTGTTTATTGTAATTTGTTGCGTAGTGGCTCCGGCAAGGACATTCCACAACCCGGCGACTGGGTCAAATAGAAGCCATTGGAAGCTATAATTTCCATTTGAATTATCAATTGTGTTTTCTTCAATGATCGCGTTTCCTCCATTACAGGCATCGCCACTAAAAAATGCAATTGAAGGTTTAGACATTGTAGTGTATTTCGCTATACGTGAACAGCCATTTCCTTGATCAATTTCAACTGAATATGTTCCGGATCCAACAGTAATTGTATTAGCATTAGAACCATCATTCCAGGTATAGGTACTTCCCGATGAAGGAACTAATGTAACATTTGAAGTTGAAGAGCTACAATTGGACGCAATTGAGGCAGGTGGATTACTTTTAATGTCTACTGAGACAAGTGCAGAATTTCCTGCACAACTACCTGTCGACTTAGAATAAAAATATTGATTCAAGCCTACTTCAGTTGGATGAAAGTTAGATCCTGAACCAACAACAATATTTGGATTAGCAACTTTATACCAAGTCAATGTGCCCGAAACATTTCCGGCCAATACTATTGGTTGATTTTCGCAAACCTCATAAACAGAACCATTCATTATATAATCGCCAATCACCTCGATATTTAGGCCGGAATTTGTTGTCCATATTTTTTTGGAAAAGGAATATGAATAGTTGCAATTTCCATCTGCATTTGGGTAATTTTAATTAAAGTTAATGTATCAGTATAAGGGTTATTAGTAGATGAAGTATTGAGGTCATAGCCGGGTAAACACAGATTAGTTCCAGCATTTCCTGATTGATATGAAATTGCATAATCGTTTGATGTACCAGTTGTACAAGAAAGATTTCTAATTGGAGTTTGCAAATCACCAATTGCATTTATAAGAGTAAAATTATATTGCAATCCTTCTTCTAATGGTCCCTGGTAATTTATATCTATTGGTACGGTTGTACTCGTTGTGCATTTTGGGGCATCATTCGTATAGAAAAGAGCGGGGTGATCTAACTGTCCAAGCATCATACTTGAAGTGAACCACTGAGTAGCTCCCGGTTTTACAATATTCTCTTCAACAGATGATAAATTAGCGTCACCATGTGTCGCACCAGGTGTTCTCCAATCATTATAATACAATCTTTCGGCACTAAACAAATTGTGTATATAGTTTGGGTTTGTTGTTGAAAATGGGGCAGATGAAACTTCCGTAAACCATTTTCCAAAAAAGTCGCCATCACCATGGTAATAGGTGGCATCCTCAGCACTGAAAATCGGTCTAACATTAGAAGCGTTTTTATTGCTTGATTGGCGAAATAAATTTAATCGTGAATTATAGAGTGGATATGTAAAAGAAACATCAGGGTAATGCAAATAAGTATGTAAAAGTAATCGATCAACCATCGGAGAAGTATTTGTTCCATCAATAAAATTTGCTACCAATGGAACTTGGTTTCCTGCATCTTTATTGGCATCCGAATCATACAAATATCCTAAATAAATTTCAGATTTTACTCCTGAAGCTATTGCAATAGTTTTTAGCATGGGTAAATATTCAGTACTAATCTTATTCCATTTCCCGGTTATAGATGTTATTCCATCGCCATCATTTGTGCGATTCCAGAATTCGTATTCCATATTTAAGACATCAAAGTCAGGGCAATGTCCTTGAGTGGTTGAAATAGAATTTCGACGATAAATTCCTATTGCGAAACGGAATAGTTGTTGTGTATAAAAAAGAGGATCCGTTGTTGTTATTGATGCTGATTCAATTGCATTTATTAACATCGCATTATTCCCAAGAAGTGCTTTTTCAGCAACGGTTAAGGTGAATGATAATACTGTGAAATTGGAACTGTAGCTTACCAAATCTTGAAATGATGAACTTGTAAATCCAACCGCACCAAAACTATTTATACAATAATTGTTCTTGGCTTCGGTCATGAAATTGCATAATCGATCATTCAAGTAATTGTATAGTGACGGATTATTTGCTAATAAATCACCATTAGTTAAATTTCTCATATCATACAGAGTAAGATATGTTATTCTATTTTCCTTGCAAAAATTTAATAATTCAATCTCTTTTTCAAAAACACCATCTGCAGGGTTTTTGTCAACCCCTAATATTGACAAGTTAGGGTCTAACTGAGATTTTCCTGCTGCATCAATGTAGAGGGTAATAAATTTGTCAACATACATGCCTCTAGGTTGATCAGCTAACTGTGAATAGACAGTGATAGCTAAAAATTGCAAGAACAAAAAACTGGCAGAATTAAATGGTATTTTTTTTTCATTGTAAGAAGTTTTAAGGTTTAACGATTTAATTTTAAACTAAGGAAATCCTTTATAACATTTGTCAAGATAGTAATTTTTTAGTAAATAATTAATCTCTATTTAAAATTTAATTTAAGAATTTTAGAGAAGTATAATTTGTAAAAATATTCATAGAAGAGTCATCTATTTTGAGAATAGAAAGTGGTATGGAAGAAAAAAGCTGATTTATCTAATTTTGGTTACTTTGTTAAAAATTTGGGGTCATGTTGAAATATAGATATTGGTATTATAAAAATGCCCAAAAGTGCGAAATAAAAAGCTCTTTAGATTTATTTTCTCCTTACTCAAACGTCAACGACACCGTAAACGTCCTCGAATAAAGTGCTTCAATCGGACTGGAGAAAATAGTATTCTGAGGAACAATCAGGTTTTTCAAACCTGTAAACATTTTTATTTCAGGCGAGAATTTAAAATACGACATGTAAAAATCAAAACCTAAACCAATTTCATATCCGTAATCGTTTCTTGAAAGTTTTATAATATCCGGATCTTCAAGTTTCACCTTTGCTTGTGAAACCATATCTATACCATATTTAAATCCACCTAAAACATACACACGATAATTGTCAACACGCTTTGATTTATATTTAAGCTCTAATGGGAACTCCAGATAAGTAGATTCTACAACCTTTGTTTTAGAAATGGGAATGCTATCGCTATAAAGTAAATTATAGTCCAGGTTTCTTTGAGCAAATGAAAGAGTTGGTAAGAACCGAAGATCAAAATACTCACCTAATCTTAAGTTACTCAAGATGGTCAGGTTCAAACCTGCGGAGGCACTCGATTCAATACTGTAAACAGAATCCAGCAAGTTGAAATTTTCAACTTTCTTAACTAAAAATTTTGCTGAATTAAATCCTAATGCGAAACCAAAATGTAATTTCTGTTGATCATACTTAGGTAGATTGATCGGTCGATTCGCTAATTGCGCTTTTGAAATAAAAGGCAAAAGAAAGACCAGTGCAGTGAAAAGATATTTGATTTTAGTATTCAAGTAAAGATTATTTTTTTGCAAGATAAATGGTGGCTACACCAAATGTCATGGGTATGAACTTAGTTTCTTTGAATCCTGCTTTTTTCAAGATTGCAATAAAATTTTCTCCGTATGGGAATGCGCTAACCGATTCGTGAAGATAGGCATAGGCCGCATCGTCTTTGGAAATTGCTTTACCGATCCTTGGAGTGATCTTAGAAGAGTAGAAGGTGTATAATGTACGTATGAGTTTGTTGCTTGGTTGCGAAAATTCGAGGATCATGGCAGTACCACCAACTTTTGTTACACGGTGAATTTCCTTGATTCCTTTCTCTAAATTCTGAAAATTTCGAACACCAAAGGAAACGGTAACAGCATCAAATTTATTGTCTTCAAAGATCAAAGCTTCTGAATCACCCTCTAAAAGCTCAATTTTATCTGTTAAATTTCTCTTTTTTATCTTTTCCCGGCCAATTGCAAGCATGTCAGTCGAAATATCGACTCCGTAGATCTTTTCCGGATTCAATTTCATTGCTTCCAATGCAAGGTCAGCAGTCCCTGTGGCAATGTCGAGAATCAGCTTAGGATTTTCTTTTTTAAGTAAATTGATTGCCTTACTTCTCCAGTATCTATCGGTTCCAAACGATAAAAAGTGGTTCAAAAAATCATACCTCCAAGCGATGTTATTAAACATCTTTGCGATCTGCGTCTTCTTTTCAAGTGACGAATCTTTATATGGAGTAATATTTTCTAAACTCATTTTAATTTTAATCTTTTTGCTTCATCAAGTAGTTGTTGCTTTTCTATCGGAACAACTCCAACTTTTTCACACACAAGTCCGCCGGCAAGATTTGACAAAGTTGCCAATGTTTGCGTATCTATATCCAGAGCTAAGCACAAAGCGGCTACACTGATCACAGTATCTCCCGCTCCCGAAACGTCTGCAATTGTTCTGATATGAGCAGGAAGAAGTTTTTCTTCTTTCTCATCTACATAGAAAATTCCTTTTTCTGAAAGGGTGATCAAGGCTGTGTCAATCTTATTGTCGTTGCAAAGTTTGTTTACTGCTTTGCTAATGTCTTCAATTTTGTTTTTGTCAAGATCAATTTTCATCCCTTCTCTGAGTTCTTTCAGATTCGGTTTGAAGAGAGTCACATTCTTATAATGATTGAAATTCTTTTTCTTAGGATCTACAGCAATTGGAATTCCTTTCTGACGCGCTAATTTTACTACTGATTCAATCAATGATTTTCCAATTACACCTTTGTCATAATCCTCAAACACAATAACATCGATTTTCTTTTTCGCAATGATCATTGTGATTCTGTTGAGCAATTGCTTTCTATCACTCGGTGTCAAATCGTCTTCCTGCTCCTCGTCAACACGTAGCATCTGGTGATTGTTTCCTATGACACGTGTTTTTACTGTTGTGATTCTTTCTGTACTTTGAAAAATTCCATCGGCACTCAGATCTATCTGTTTTAGTAATTCAATAAAGGATCTTCCATTAATGTCGTTCCCGATTACTGAACATAAGATCGGAGTTGCTCCAAGCGCTTTGATATTGATTGCAACATTTGCTGCTCCGCCTAATCTGCTTTCTTTCTTCTGAATACTTGCTATCGGTACAGGTGCTTCGGGAGAGATACGCTCCACTTTTCCCCATAGATAATTATCGAGCATAACATCTCCGATAACTAATACGCTTAGTTTTTCAAAAGCAGAAAATATTTCACTGATGGATCTATGTTTCACAGCAATGGACTTTGTTACTTTATTTTAATTTGGCTAATGCCTCTTTTATTCTTTTAATGGCTTCAATCAATTTTTCATCGGCCGCAGCATAAGAGAAACGAAGACAGTTGGGGGCGCCGAATGCTTCTCCGGTAACCAGACTCACATGACCTTTATGCAAAAGATACATACAAAGATCTGTAGAGTTGTTGATCACTGCATCGCCATCTTTTTTTCCGAAATAATAACTGATATCAGGAAAAACATAGAAAGCTCCTTTCGGCTCATTAATGATCCATCCCGGAATGTCTTTCATTAAGTTTAAAACGAGATCTCTTCGTCGACGAAATGCTTCCTGCATGTCGAGCGTAGGTTTGTTCGACTCATTCAGTGCTGCTTCTGCAGCCTTCTGTGCAATTGAACTCGCAGCTGAAGTAATTTGTCCCTGCATTTTGTCGCATGCTTCAGCAATAATTTTCGGAGCGCCAATATAACCGATTCTCCAGCCTGTCATTGCATAACCTTTGGAAACACCATTGACAATCACTACTTGATCTTTGATAAATGGAAATTGGGCAATGCTCTGATGCCCGTCTATGAAATTGATGTGTTCGTAGATCTCATCAGACAAAATGATTATACGGGGATGCTTTACAAGAACCTCAGCTAACGCTTTCAATTCGTCTTTTGTATAAACAGTTCCTGTTGGATTACATGGTGACGAGAAGATAAACATCTTCGTCTTGGGTGTAATGGCTGCTTCCAGTTGTGCCGGAGTAATTTTGAAATCGTCTTTAATTGTTGTTGTAACTGAAACAGTTTTCCCTTCCGCTAATTTTACAATTTCAATATAGCTAACCCAAAACGGCATTGGAATTATCACTTCATCACCTTTGTCGACGATGCTCAAGACAACATTTGCTATACTTTGTTTTGCGCCTGTTGAAACGATGACCTGATCAGGCCGATAGTCCAGATTATTTTCTCGCTTGAATTTGTCCGAAATCGCTTTTCGCAATTCTGCATAACCGGCTATTGGTGGATAAAATGTATAGCCATCGTCAATCGCCTTTTTGGCAGCAGTACGAATGTGTACAGGAGTAACGAAATCGGGCTCGCCGAGTGAAAGGTTGATCACATCAACTCCTTGAGCAGAAAGTTCACGGCTTAATTTCGACATGCCAATTGTCTGACTTTCAGACAATGATAACACGCGGTGGGATAAGGTTTGCTGTTCCATATTTGAGGGTGCAAACCTACGGGATTCCCTGCGAATAGCCAAGTTTGAACTGTCTCCGTGTCCATTATAAAGCAGTGAATTACAACGTTCTAAGAGAAGGGTGGAGAATTGGCAGTTTTTAGCTCTTTATTTTGGCAGAAAACCGTTGTTGGCATGGAATTCGACCATTGGCAAATCAATTGACATAGGTTTCAGAATACATTTTTCTGTCACATTGTCGTTCACTATATTCGTATCAGAAATATGTTTTCAGAAAATTCAGATAACTTGAACCCACTACATTTAGCCAATATCATCGACGATGATACAGAGTTCATCCCTTTGCTTTCGCAAGAAGACGAAGACCAAATGAACAAACAGGATATTCCTGAAGTACTTTCAATTTTACCATTACGAAATACTGTATTGTTTCCCGGTGTTGTAATTCCAATTACTGTCGGTAGAGATAAATCAATCAACCTGATAAAAGATGCTTACAAAGGTGATAAGATCATCGGTGTTGTTGCACAACGTGATCAGGCAATTGAAGATCCAACTTATCCGGACCTCAATCAATTCGGAACCGTAGCGCAAGTGATCAAAATGTTGCGTATGCCTGATGGAAATACAACGATCATCATCCAGGGTAAGCGACGTTTTAAACTCGATGAATGTGTTCAAACAGAACCATACATCCGATGTAAGATCGTTCCATTTCCTGAGAAGTCGGCGAATACGGCTGATAAAGAATTCATGGCTATCGTCGGTTCTTTGAAAGATCTTGCATTGCAGATCATTCAGCATTCTCCAAATATTCCAGCGGATGCAGGATTTGCAATTCGTAATATTGAGAGTCATTCATTCCTGATCAATTTCATTTGTTCAAATATGAATCTTGATGTTTCTAAAAAGCAAGAGCTTTTGGAAATCGAAGATCATAAGGAAAGAGCCAATCGTGTTCTTGAATATCTAAGTAAAGAACTTCAAATGCTTGAACTGAAAAATCAGATTCAAAGCAAAGTTCGTACTGATATCGATAAACAACAACGAGAATATTTTTTGAACCAACAACTTCGTACTATTCAGGAAGAGTTGGGTGGAAATACTCCCGATCGTGAAGTTGCAGAATTGAAAGAACGTGCAAAGACGAAGAAGTGGACGAAAGCAGTTGAAGAAACATTCAAGAAAGAATCGGAACGATTGTCAAGAATGAATCCTGCCGCAGCTGAGTATTCTGTTATCCTGAATTATCTTGAATTGCTTTTAGATCTTCCCTGGGGAGAATTCACGAATGATAATTTCGATCTGAAGCATGCTCAAAAAGTGCTGGACAAAGATCACTACGGACTGGAAAAAGTAAAAGCACGGATACTTGAATATCTTGCTGTATTGAAATTGAAAAGAGATATGAAATCTCCGATCATGTGCCTTTACGGCCCTCCCGGTGTTGGTAAAACATCGTTAGGTAAATCGATTGCTAAAGCCCTTGGAAGAAAATATGTTCGTATGTCACTCGGTGGATTACGCGATGAAGCGGAAATCCGTGGTCATCGTAAAACATACATTGGTGCAATGCCTGGACGTATTATTCAAAACCTGAAGAAAGCTAAATCATCGAATCCGATTTTTGTATTGGATGAGATTGATAAATTGGGAAATGATTTTCATGGCGATCCTTCATCTGCATTACTCGAAGTATTAGATCCTGAACAAAACAATACGTTCTACGACAATTATGTTGAGATCGATTACGATCTTTCGAATGTATTATTCATTGCTACTGCAAATTCATTGAGCAGAGTGCAACCTGCCTTGCTTGACAGAATGGAGATCATTGAGATAAACGGGTATACGATAGAAGAAAAAGTTCAGATTGCAATCAAACATCTTGTGCCAAAACAACTGGAAGCACACGGACTAAAGAAAGAGCACATTAAACTTTCTCCGAAAATAATTGAATACATGATCGATCGCTATTCACGTGAATCCGGTGTTCGTGGTTTGGAGAAAAAAATTGCTTCTCTTGTAAGAGGTATTGCAAAGAAAGTTGCAATGGAAGAAAAGTATGATCCTGTTATTACTGAAGAAGATGTTATCAAAATACTTGGCGGCGCAATTTATCAGGCTGATAAATATCAAGGCAATGATGTTGCAGGAGTAGTAACAGGTCTGGCCTGGACTTCTGTAGGTGGCGATATTTTATTCGTTGAAACTTCGATAAGCAAAGGCAAAGGTAAGCTCACGATCACCGGAAACCTTGGTGATGTAATGAAAGAATCAGCGGTAATTGCACTTGCATATCTTAAAGCCCACAGTGATCAATTGAAACTCGACTACAGGATCTTCGAACAGTGGGACATACATATTCACGTTCCTGAAGGCGCAACTCCAAAGGATGGTCCTTCAGCCGGTATTACAATGTTGACATCACTTGCTTCTGCTTTTACACAACGAAAAGTAAAAGGGCAGTTAGCAATGACAGGGGAAATTACATTACGTGGCAAAGTACTTCCTGTTGGTGGAATAAAAGAAAAAATTCTTGCTGCTAAAAGAGCAGGAATAAAAGACATCATACTTTCGAAAGACAATAAGAAAGATATCGATGAAATTAAAAAGGACTACATCAAGGATATGAAATTCCATTATGTAAGCGAAATGATCGAGGTGGTCAATCTTGCATTACTGAAAGAGAAGGTGAAAAATCCAATTGATGTAAAATATTTCCCTGAAGAAAAAAGTTCTAAATAATGTCAAATAAAATTCAAGCCGGTCAAATTGAGATCGGCTTTTTTTAATACATATATTTTAAATTGGAGAAAATGAATTCTGAAAACCATCGCATTGCAGTCATTGCCGGGTCTACCGGATTAGTTGGACATGAATTACTGCAACTTTTGCAAAATGATTCGACCTATGATAAAGTTTATTGTCTCGTCCGGAAGAGTAGCAATTTGAAACACCCGAGAGTAACAGAATTAGTAATTGATTTTGATCGGATTCCTGAATCTCTTTCTGAGATTAAATCTGTTGACGATATTTATTGCTGTCTGGGCACTACGATCAAAACTGTCGGTGGATCGAAAGAAGCATTCCGTAAAGTAGATCACGATTATCCTCTTGCACTGGCAAAGTGGGGTGAAAGTATGAATGCAAAAAAACTATTAGTCATCTCTGCAATGGGAGCAGATGCGAATTCTTCAATTTTCTATAATAAAACAAAAGGCGAAATGGAGAATGATATTTCGAAATTGAAAATTGAATCGATAACATTTTTCAGACCATCACTTCTTATTGGTGACAGAAAAGAAAATCGCCCGGGAGAGAAAATTGGAATTGCGATTGCCAAAGCACTGTCTTTTTTATTCATTGGGCCACTTAAAAACTACAAAGGCATACATGTCGCCAAAGTAGCAGCCGCTATGCTGAGGGCTTCGAAACAACAGGTGAGTGGGATGGCAATAGTTTTGTCAGGGGAAATGAACATTTAACTAATAACGAATATCTAATATCTAATAACTGATAACGGCGGCAATCAAAAGATTACCGCCGTTATTCGTTATTCGTTATTAGTTAGATTTACGCATTCATCGAGACTAAAAACTCCTCATTCGACTTAGTTCCGCGAATTCTGTCAAGCATAAATTCCATTGCTTCCAAAGGATTCATATCTGCAAGGTGATTTCTCAAGATCCACATACGTTGAAGCATTTCTTTGTCAAGTAGCATGTCTTCACGACGAGTACTCGATGCAACAAGATCGATAGCAGGGAAGAGGCGCTTGTTGGAAATTTTACGATCCAATTGAAGTTCCATGTTTCCTGTTCCTTTGAATTCTTCGAAGATAACTTCGTCCATTCTTGAACCTGTATCGATCAATGCTGTTGCAATGATCGTTAAACTTCCACCATTTTCAATTTTACGAGCTGATCCAAAGAATCTCTTTGGTTTGTGAAGTGCATTCGCTTCTACACCACCGGAAAGTACTTTTCCACTTGCAGGAGCAACTGTATTATATGCACGAGCAAGACGAGTAATTGAATCCAAAAGGATAACAACATCATGTCCGCACTCAACAAGGCGTTTTGCTTTTTCTAATACGATGTTGGCAATTTTTACGTGTCTTTCTGCAGGCTCATCAAATGTCGATGCAACTACTTCAGCTTTTACGCTACGTGCCATGTCTGTAACCTCTTCCGGACGCTCATCGATCAATAGAATGATCATGTACACTTCCGGATGGTTTGCTGCAATTGCATTGGCAACATCTTTCAATAACATTGTCTTACCTGTTTTCGGCTGGGCAACGATCAATCCACGTTGTCCTTTTCCAATCGGAGCAAACATGTCCATGATTCGAGTAGAATAATTTGACTTGTCGCCACTAAGGTTTAATTTCTGATATGGGAACAGTGGAGTAAGGTAATCGAAATGGATACGATCACGAACGATAGCCGGATCCAGTCCATTGATAAATTCAACTTTTACGAATGGGAAATATTTTCGCCTTCACGTGGAGGACGAACATAACCTCTTACCGTATCACCGGTTTTCAATCCGTATAATTTGATCTGTTGTTGGTTTACATACACATCATCAGGAGAAGTCAAGTAATTAAAGTCACTTGAACGTAAGAAGCCAAATCCATCAGGCATGATCTCCAAAACTCCATCAACTGCAATCAGTGTATCCGGATCAATAGGAGCTTCAGGAGTAACGTTGTCACGTCGCTGTTGTTGCTGACGGAAATTGTTACCGGTATTGCCGAAAGAATTTCCAGGATTCGATGGAAGATTATTGAATTGAGTTTGTGCAGGCTGCATTTGTTGTTGAGCCGGACGACTTTCAAATTCATTGCGCATTTGTTGCGGGCGATGAACCGGTTCGTTTCGTTCAGCAGGATCAGAAACAACTGATGGAGCTGTAGCCTGAGGTGTTGGCGTCTGGCGAATCGGTGGAGTCTTCACACTTGGCTCGAGAACGATTGGTGCTTTTTTAAGTTCAGAATCCTCCAGAGGAGATACACGTTTACGCTTAAGTCTTCCACCTGACTGATCTTCTTCAGCATTGTTTTTTGCAGCGACAACTTTTTCAGTTGGAGCAGGAGCAGATTTCGTTTCAGCTTTTTCCGGCTTCTCGACCTTATCAGCTTTCTCAATCTTTTCCGGTTTAGTGTTTTTTGCCGGTGACTTTGCTGTTAAAGCGTCACGAATGTTTTTCGATTCTTCAGGATGCAAAGCTTGCTGATCTAAAATTTTGTAAATCAATTCCTGCTTACGAAATTCATCGTAGTTGGGAAGGTTCATCAGTCTTGCAATCTCTTTTAACTCACTTACGAGTTTGTCATTTAATTCAAGTATATCGTACATGAAAAATTATTGGTTTAAAAATTCCGTCATAATTGACGGTGAATTGTTGGTTGTTTGGGGATTTTTTAATGCAGTTATAGCACAATAAATAATGAAGATTTGCCTGGTTTATCAAGCGTAATTTTCGATAAGTTGAAGGGGAAATTCCGGATCGGATAAATAAAAAATCCAGTGCGGGTTTGAATTTCGATACAATAATAAGCCATTTATACATATCATGCAATCATTTTTGCAACTTTTTTTACATAAATGTTGATTATTTGATCTTTAATGGTTCTTTTTCGAATTATGTCCTTTTTTCGAAGGTATTTCTTTAATTTGCAGCTTCTATTTCATTAATTCTATATCATTATGATTCAAAGAGTCCAATCACTTTTTCTGCTAGGTGCAGTTATACTATGTGTAATTTTAATGTATGTCCCGATCTATGAACTTGTGCCTCTTAATGATTCGATGACACTGGCAGCCGGACAAGCTGCCAATACAAAGTTTACCATTTTTTAATAGTGCGATTCTGGCAATAATGAATGGCGCAATTGGAGTACTGGCTCTTATATCAATCTTCATGTATAAGAATCGTAACTTGCAAATTCGTGCTACTAATCTCGCTTTGTTAATAAATTGCGGCTTGATCGGACTACTCTTTTTCTCTGCTGATTCTATGTCGACTACATTTCAATCTAAAGTACATTATTTATACGGTAGTTACCTTCCGGTGATAATTGCAATCTTCCTCTTTTTGGCAATACGTTTCATTAAACGGGATGATGCACTTGTGCGCTCGGCGGACCGCTTGCGGTAATTAATAATTAATAATCATTACTGTCCTATAAAACTCATTTCATAGGGCATTAAATTCTAGCTGCAAGTTCTTGATTTCAATTTTTCTTTTTTTGGTTGATACCTGAAGGTTCTAGCGCAACAAAATCTATCTTAGTTGCACCATGAATAAATACAAACGTTTATCCTTAGAGGAACGAGCTAAAATTGAAGTATTACGTGATTCTGGTTATACTTTAACAGAGATCGCCTGGAAAATAGGCCGTCATAAAAGCACGATATCAAGAGAATTGATTTCCAAAATCCTACCAGGCAGAAAAGGTCAGTTCAACAGATTTTACAAAAAGACATAACTTATTTGCAAATGAAAAGTATCTTGAACTTGATCTTCTAAAAAGAATTGGTCTCGAAACAAATACCACGTTGAAGAATATCAAGAAAACAGGGAACCAAATATATATTTTTAATGAAAACACTTGCGGCAGAAGAAAAAGTTTAGGCACAAACGTAAGACTACTGAAGACCGCAGAGGTAAATTACCTGATACAATCAGTATCGATGAACGACCACAGGAAGTGATGGATCGAACGATCGCTGGACATTGGGAAGGATTTGCTTATGGGTAAACAATGTAAATCGGCTATAGGAACAATTGTTGAGCGTAAGACCAGAGCTGTTATTTTAGTAAAGATCAAGGAAAGGAGCGCTACTTCAGTAAGAAAGGCGTTTGAGAGAGAACTTCGGACTCTTCCTTTGCAAATGAGATTAAGTATGACCTATGATCAAGGAACAGAAATGGCCGAGCATGCTTTTACAAAAACACTAAAATGAAAGTATACTTTTGTCATCCGGCATCCCCTTGGGAACGAGGTACAAATGAAAACACGAACATGTTGTTACGTGATTATTTTCCACGGGGAAAAGACTTTAGCACAGTAACAAGAAAAGAATTGAAAAGAGTTCAGAGAGAACTTAATGAAAGAATCAGAAAAGGTCTGAAATGGGAAACGCCATTAGAACTATTTAAAAAAGAAATATTGGACACTTGTAAATGAGTATATTTAAGGCATGAACCAGGGAAAGAAGATTACCCTCTGATTCACGCTACGGTTATTCTCTATAGTTGTCTCCAGCAACCAGAGTCCGCTTCATAACAATCAAATGTAAACAAAATATTCGTCCCAAACAAACTTCAAAAGCTCCAAAAAAAGAAACAAAAAAGGGCGCCAACGCGCACCAAATCATTTGAAACTTCGATTATTAGACACAACCTTGATCAACTTTTCAAATGATTTCGCGCAGCGCGTTGACTCCCCACACTATAACTGTCCTATCTTTGATTTAGAAAGATGTGTGTCATGAAATTGTGGGGGCTTACAATGATTTTATTCTGTGAACAGTTGATTTAAGTTATATAATTTAAAGCTTAAATTACAAAGTTTGATTTTTATCAGACAGTAGTGATTAATAATTATTAATGGTTGTCATAGGATGGGGCTAATGCAGTTTGCCCAATACGCAATCGAATTCGAAATCATTTTCATTCAATTGTTCCTCCCAGCCCGCTCAATAGCTTCCAATCCTCAATCTTACCATTGTCTAACCGACGAGCATGGTTCTTATTTTTGAAAGCCATGTTTACCTGCCCGGCCCGGATTCATGAAGTAAATTGTTCTTTTTTTTGGCATCACTTTCAGGATATGTGAATGACCGCAAATAAATAAGTCAGGTTTGTGTGCTATGATTTTTATAAGCTTCAGGAAATAACTCCCCGGATAGCCTCAATGTGAGTAATAAAAACATTGACTCCTTCGCAATTAAATATGAGATCTTGCGGATGTAGCATTCTAACTTTTGTTCCATCAATATTTCCAAATACTCCTTTGAATGGTTTGAAAGCAGAAAGTTCTTCGAAACTTTTCATCACCGAAATCACCGGCATGCCAGATCTCGTCACAATCAGCAAAAAGTTTGAATACTTTTGGGTCTAAATAGCCATGAGTGTCTGAAAGCAAACCGATTTTCTTCATTGATCAGGTTTGACAATTAGATCTTTTCAATTTCATTCAATTTCAACCAGCCAATCGTGCCATTGGCAATTCTAATTTTCCAGCCTTCGAAGGGTTTCGAGTATTTTCTACCTTTGTACCCTCGTGTAAGATAAACAGGTCGTTTCCTTTTTCATCTGGCGAACTTTTAACATACACTGATGATGAAATCACAATGGCTTGTTCTTCTACATGGGAAATGAGTAGGGGCGTGCAGACATTAAATAAGGTTGCGATAGCAAAAATTGTTTTAACTATTCCGGATATGAAACCCCAGATTTTCTTTAGCCAACACAATGCTATAACATGACGGAAATTCTGCTGACATAAAGACAAGCCAGATCAAGATCACAAAACAATACTCCATGTATTCGCAGGGAATATAGTTGCCATACTTCCGGATCCATCGTTTGTAAATACTTCCGGGACATTATCAATGCGGTCAACTACCTTTAATGAAGCAATTTCCCAAATTAAATTCAATGTCCTCATCTTCCGGGTAAGTTTTTAGCTCTTCGTAGTTGATAATTGCTCCCGGAACATTTCCTTCTTTGAAATAACTGTTGCCAAGATTGAAATAGACTTCTGTCGAAACGGCTATATCTGCTATCAATTGTTCATACAGTTTTATTGAACCTGCATAATCCTGTTTCTGATAAGGCAGTATTTGCCGTGTGATATAAAGTGATTGCATCTTTCTTTTGAGCAAATGAAAGTGCTCATTGCTAGAAAAAGAAAGAAATAAATTAGTTTTTTCCATTGTCTGTTTTATTGAAAAATCATTGTTTATTCTAGATCCCTCTAGTTTGCTTATGATGTCGATACCTTTCTGATACAATGCTTCATTGCTGTCCTTCTTCCACCTGCAAATCTTGCAAATTCACAACTGTCAATTGTATCGGTGGTGCTTTATCAGCGATTCATCAACTTTCTAAATAATAATTCGGATGTAACTTTTTCCTTTGAAAGATCAAGAAACCGGGATCTATAATTTATCTCCGATGAAACCCCAAAGTGCCCTGAACATTTCATCGAGAAACTTTTCTTTTCATTTGATGACAGTATTTTTCGCAGCACTTAATCGTTTCATTGCTGCTTTATTGGCCACCGTTGACTTTTTATTTGTCCTGCATTTCCTGACAATCGTTCGTTTCTTTTTCTTACTACTAATAGAATCCAAAATAAAAAAAGTGCAGGAGTCGTAACAAGACCATAGAATAATGCACTCCACTTAGAATTAAGGTAAGGGATACTTCAAAATCAGGATCATGTGTTTTAATAAATCGAATATCCTTTTCCAGCAATTGTACATCACTCCGTTGAACGCTGCCCACTACCTTCCCAACATTTTGTACCCATCTCCTTTTGTTACTTTGAGAAGAGATCTGGAAAATCTGTACTTACATATTGCTTTTTATCCAGATCAAAATATACAAATGAACTCACGGGAATTTTAAGCTCTCGGACTGCGTGGAATAAGTAAATATTCAAAATACTTTTGATCCTGACACACCTGCAGTAGTGGCATTGATATTCGCATTTCTTTTGGATCGTAACTTTCAAAGTCGGAGGAAAGGAAATCTTTGGTGATTCGATCAAGTTTATATTTCCTTTTCCTGATATCTTTATTTTAACAGTAATGGCTTCATTTGCTTTTGTTTCTTTTTATCTAATGAAACTTCGCAAGATAATCTGCCGACAGCTCCTGAAAATTCTGAAGGTGCTCCAGCTGGCGGATCTTTTGCATATAATTCAAGATCGGATCACTTTTTCAGGTTTGCCTTTACATCCTGAACATTATTGTTAAAAATGGATTGTTGAAAAACGGATCGTTGAGGCTTGACTGAAAGGATCATTGTTTTGCTGTTGTTGTTTTTAACTTGTACTCTTGATGCTTCGCCTTCCATTGGATCAACAACCAGGTTTCCTGATCGTTGAGGAAGAGAACCTTTCTTTATTTCTGCTACTTCCATAGCTTACACCATCTTAGTTTTCATTGTGAAATTCCAATTGCTGTTGCACTTGTGATATCCTGACTCCAGAAACCGATAAACGATGGTAATTTACTAATTGCATAATTTAGCGAAATGTAACTTTTGTGTAAGTTTATAAGATACAACTATCCCCTCACCTTGATATGAATTTGTTCTGTCAACTGACGCTTTAATGAAAACATTTTTTCCGCCACCTTCAATGGTATTGTTTTTCGCCGCTCTTTTGATTTTGGCCTTGGACCTAGCCTTGACCTTGACTTTTTGTTGGAGGCAGAAGCTTTTATAACAGTAATGGTGAGTGGGTTGCTGAAGATCTTGGTTGATCCAACAGTAATTTCGCAGCTCAATTTTGAAAACACCTTCTTTCTGTAGCTTGTAAGACATAGGTGAATGAAGAAGAGTCACAGAGATACTGAGCCGTTAATGATCTGCATTTTGCTGATCTGACTTGGACCCATTACAACAACAAAATCGGGCAATGAAGGTGTAAACCACTTTACTTGAGAAACGCCCAAGCTATATGTAATTTGAAATTGGTCACCATTCACAACAGTTGTTGACTGCAATCCTGCAATAACTGTTAGTTTTTTTCATTTTGTGCTCGTAATGTCGGAATATATGTGAATAGGCATACGACAAAGCAAAATAGAATTGTACTTCTAAACTTGAATGGCATATGTAGGTTTTGTAATTTCATTTGAATTGACTGTATGATGCTTACCATTGCTTCTCAATGGAAACTTTAACCGGCTGCTTCATATTAATTTTTCTGCGTTTTTCTCGTCGTTATTCAAAGCTTGAAGGATCTTATCTGCATCTTCTTTTGAGATCTTATCCGCTTCGCTTGTTCAGGGTTTTGTTGATCTTGTTTCTGTTGATTTTTTTATCCTGTTCTTTTTGTTGTTGATCTTTCTGTTGTTGGTCTTTGTCTTTCTTCTCTGTTCTGTTTTTTGCTGATCCTTATTGTCTTTTATTATCTTTATTGTCCTTGTTTTTGTCGTCTTTGTTTTGCTGCTGCTGCTGCTGTTGAAGTCTTGACTGTAAAGCCAAATTATACCGAGTATCGTTATCTTTTGGTTGGCTTTTAGTGCATTCTTGTATGCTTGTATACTTTCCGAATTATTTTCTTCTTTCATGAAGGCATTTCCCAGGTTGTAGTAAGTTTT
>JADJFC010000003.1 GCA_016708785.1 Bacteroidota bacterium
ATTTTATTAACAATGTCCTCGATAGTTTTATTGGCAATAGTGCCAGCTTGGAAGTGCTTATACTCTTTTGAGAATTTTAATGTAGCAATCTTTTTAAATGGTTCTATTTCCAAAGACATATTATTGTAATCGAATTTAGACAAAAGATAGTATTCTGTTTGGAGAAAAATGCTCGTCTGCTTTCAAAATTGAAGATAGGTAATTTTGACTGAGGTTATAAAATTAAGTGTATACTTAATATAATAACATTCTTTGCAAGCGATTTGAGTTCTTCACTGGTTGATTAAACTTTCCCGGGCGATCCATAAGTCTTTAAAGTTAAATAGCACATATATATTTCGTTTTATTCCTTATACAAATTACTTATAGGCAATCTTTTTTCCCAGATTTGAATCTAAATTTAGGCTATTCAAAAATCGAGTTCTTTGTTCAAATACTTGATGTCATTTTTCTTCTGTTATGTTCACTTGCTTCCAAATGTCCAAAATATTTCTAGGCTGTAACCATAATCGTTTATTGTCATGTAAATAGAAGTGCTTTTAATGTCCCACCATTCCGTTTTTATGGCCCAAGTTTCATGGGTATTAACAATGTCATTCAAAATTAGAAAGTGATTTACCTCTACTTCTAAATATGCCTTGTAAAATAAGTCAGTATTTTTACTTGCCGCTTCGAGTCGAAACTTTACCTTGATGATAGCATTGCATTGTGATTCCTTTTCCATGTTAGTTAAAACTGCTACATTTTGTTGTGCATAAAAATACTCAACACGCTTATACTGAATAACATCTAATTCGGACAATGAGTCCAAGTTTAGCTTTGAAGAAATATGAGGATTATAGAAGGTGACATTACATATTTGAATTGGGTTCGGATTCTGAAGGGAAAGATCGTCGATTTTAAAAACTAGATAACCATCTTTCATTGGTCGATTGATCAAGTTGGTTAGACCATTGTGATCCATTTCCATGGTCATAGATTTCTTTCGGATTTTAAATATTCTTGATATTTGGCTTTGTCTCCAAGGAAGTTAGAAATTATTTTCAAAGGAAACTCATTTTAAAGGGTCACAGAGTAATATAATATCCGGTATTTTCTTGATATCATAAATCATGCTCCAAAATGAAAAAGCTCAACAATAAATGCATTGACAAGAAATTTTTATATTGTCATAATCACCTGCTTAGGCACGAGAGTTTGTCTGATAAAACACGAACTAAATAATTAGCTATTGGTTGCTATACGGATGTTTATTTAAATTAGATTTTTTAATTTACCAATTTGAGAAATAATATTAGCTATATTTTTAAGGTAATTTCTATTTCTTGTTTTATAGTCTTCGTTTCCTTTGGGCTTTATATATAGTTTTATTTTTTTAATATGATATTGAATTGAGGTTCTTCTTGCAACAATGTTAGTGCGATTAAATAGTGGATTTTCCAAAAGTAAATAGTTTATCCATTTATATGAATTCTCAAAATTGTGATCTAATTGATCTTTAATTTTGATGAAAAGAGATCTATGTGATTCATGCCTTACCTCGTCAATGAACAATTCATTTCTTTTTATTGAATGTAGACCATTAGTGTTGAAAGAATTCAAAACGCCTATTTACATGGATTAGCTTAATTTGTCGGAAGAAAAATTGTCAATTCGTCTTAACATACTTTTTAATGGTTACTTGCAAAGGTCTATTGCAAAAGGGGGTTTTGAAAAATCAATTAGGCAAGAAAATATTGGCTATGCTGAATTTTATCCAATTTTTAAAATCGTTTGTTCATGGAGAATGCTACTTCGATAATAAATTTCAGAAAATCTCTACCTATCATGTTATTGAATAAGATTCATCTCGTTTACATTAATAAGTTCCATGTTTATTAGGTGGGCCAGTTTTCAAAGTATAAGTTTTATTAAAAATCGAAGAATTATTTGATTTGGCAGTTTCATAAAAAGGCTTCAATTCATCTATGGAAAGGTTACTGTATGTGTTGATGTGTTGCAATAAATTAAGCTGGCTTCCATAGATAAAATTATATAATCTTTCAAAAGTTATTATAATGTATAACACTTTTGAATAATTAAACATCCGTTCGTATTGTCAGCTTCCCTTTTTCGGACCACTTAAAGTAGAATTTCCTGATTAATAATCCTAATAGGGTTGATATTGAAATATTGATAAATCATTTTTTAATTTTTTACGGGAAGATTTATCAACATTTCAACATCAATAGTAGTAACACACTCTTCTTTCATTTCATTTGGAGTTTTGTAATTTAACGAACTATGCGGTCGGAAATAATTATAATCCATTTCCACTCATCGGCTTTGATTCTGAATTCTTCGACAGAACAAAATAGATTTTGCATTCAAGAAACTCCTTTCTAATGTTGCCATTGCATCGTTCTACAAATGCATTTTGTGTCGGTTTTCCTGGCTGAATAAAATGCAAAGAGATATTGTTGGCTTTGCACCAAATATCCAGTTGATGAGAAATAAATTCGGGACCGTTATCCCGCGAATCATTTCCGGTAGTCCTCGGGTTTCTTTCAATGCTTCCAGTACTCGTATCACACGCAACGTTGGTAGTGATGTGTCTACTTCGATCCACAACACTTCACGATTGTAGTCGTCAAGTACATTTAGTAGCCTTACTTTTTTCCCGTCCCACAGACTATCGCTCATGAAATCAATACTCCATACCTGATTGATAGACTGTGGCTGCCACAGTGCCTGTTTCACTCTTGCAGGAAGACGTTTTCTCATTCTTCTTCGAATATTTAATCCCATGCGTGTGTACACCTTGTAGACTCTCTTGTGGTTCCAACTGAATTTCATTTTTCTTAAGCGATGATAGCTTTGCCAGAATCCTATGGCCGGATGCTTTTCAATCAATTTCTTGAGTTCAATTCGCACCGGTTCATCTTTGTCCGGACGTGACACATAACTGAAATTGCTTCTTGGCACATCCACTATTTTGCAGGCCTGACGAATGGTTAGTTTTCTTTCTTCCACCAACATCTTTGCACAACTTATCCTCTCGGCAGGCCTCCGTACTTTTTTTCCAGAATGTATTTGATCGCATCAATTTCTAAGACCTGGTTGGCGACGATCTTTTTTAACCGAGCGTTCTCTTCTTCCAGATCCTTCACCCGTTTGAGTTCATTCACGTCCATTCCGCCGTACTTGGCTTTCCAATTGTAGAATGTCTGTTCGGAAAGGCCGTGTTCCCGGCATAGCTCCGACACTTTTTTGCCTTGTTCATACTGCCTGAGTATGTTAACAATCTGCGTTTCGGTAAATCTTGATTTTTCATCCGACTTTAAATTTAGAGATTTTAAATTATTTTCTCTATTTTTAAATGGCCGAATTATAGGGAAGCTGACAGTATTTCGCACTTATATTATGGATTTCAGCGACTCTGAGTTTCCTTTTTCAACTTGTGTAACTACTTTATTTATTGTATATTAGTTATGAAACATCGATGTCCTCGGTCCACAATTGATAGTTGATGGACATTGTGGTTTTGTTGTTGTGGGTCTTCAACATTAACAATTGTGCTTCCTAGAATTGGTTTTTTTTTTCAGCTTCTTGTTGAGTTTTTAAATAGTATCTGCATCTAAATCACCGTACTTTATTCTTTTATATTGCCTATCAATCCAATAAGTGATTTTCTTATAACGAAAAATATTATTAGACCTAAAAATAGAACTACTATAGGCCACTTAATGATCGCTAACAGGTTTAAAAAGTCATTATAATTAAAAGTCGAATTAGTTGCAATAGTTGAATCGGACCCCATAATTTTCAGGATGTTAAAATTGGTATAAACGAATATCCGTAATTATCGCCAAAAATCAAAGCGTGTTGTTTTGAATATAGCCAAGAACAAAGTATTTTCTTGAATTTCGGGATATTTGGTTCATCCTGTAATTACTCTCTAATTGATGAATTAGTTTTCTTTAATGAGAGCTGTATACTCGCCAGTTACTTTTTTGATCAATTAGGGTATTATTTCAAAGTGTTACTTTCAAATTTCATCCAATCAGTGGTTTAAGAAATTCAAATGAATTTCGAATTTAAAGAAGATCAAGAGGATTTCGAAAGATTACTCTCGTAGTAATCGCATACGATTGAGCATTCTGTCACTGGTTCGAATTTCGTCCAGTAGCTGAAAAAGCACAGCGAGTTCAACAATCACAGAAACAACCTCAAAAAATAATGCTTTCCAAACATGGTGAAGAGTGTATGCTAAATCTCAGCATGTCTGACATGAGTAGTAGTTTGGTCATCGACCACCTGATTCCACTTTCAACCAATCTGCTCAATAAGTCCCTCCCGAAAGAAAAAAGCCGCTAAAGGGTAAGAAAGTAGCGGACTCAGAGTTTTGGGTCCAATCATATTGACAATTTAGTCATTGCTTGTGCGAATTGTAATAATCATAAGAAACATCGGATATTGAGGAGGGCGAAGTTTTTGAAAAATTTGAACGAGAGAAAGTTTGCTGCAAAGTGATTTTCGTAAATTTAATACACGAAAACATTTTTATTTTCACTCTTGAGGATTATGAACTACAAGAAATTTCTAATCCCCTCATAGAAAATTTATTGGAGGATCATCATTCTTTTTATTGTTGTCAATATGTTTTTTCACTAACTCTTCAATTTCATTTCGGCTTACACCATATTTACTCCAGTGCTTTTGCGCATCTCTAACATCTTCTTTCAACTTTGCTTCTGCTCTTTCTATTAACGCATAAGCGCTTGCAATTCCAAAGATTTGGGGTCTAATTTATCGCGAAGGTTTAATATGTCAGCAGAAGTATAATTTAAGGGAATTTGAACTGTCGGTTTATTTTCCGGATGTGTGTTCTGGATTTTGTAACCTAACCCTTTTGTAAATAATCCACCTGCTTGCATTTCTCCATCTATAAATTTTGGTGCGAAAACAGCTCCTGTATAATCATTAAGAATTAAGTAAAAATATTCTAATGACAACGTAAAACTCCCCATCCTTCAGTAGAACAGAACTGCTTAACCTCAATGCCGGGTATGCAAAGAGAAACGTACTTAGGCTGTACCTGATTTCTAGTGCGGTTTCCCTCGGGCTTTGGGGATTTGGGCTTAACAAAACTTCGGAGATGCTTGACTTTATCAAGCAGTTCGATTTTTTTGGGCATTGGAAACTTATTTCATTCATATATAAAATGATTTTAATTTCAAACTAAACATTATTTACTTCCTTACTTAGTACCTTCATTTATAATGCCCATGATAAAAAGTGGAAGGCTTTCATCACTTTCTCCGTTACCATTCTCAATTTTAAAACTAATTTATCAATATTGTCAATAGAAACGTACCTGTAATCTGCTAATGTAAAGTAAAACCATATAGACTCAAAAATAGGATTCATGAAATCATTATTATGGCGAAAGTTCTTCTAAATCGTAAAAGTGTTTTTCTCTAGAACGTTGGCTGCGTTAAATAAAGAATTGATAATTTTAGTTTCCTTCTTCGTTGTTATAAATTCTGAAAAAAACTTCCCCTTAGTTGGGATTTTCGAATGCTAAATCATAGTATTCACAATCATTAAATGTTCCAAATTTTTGTGTGATAACTATCATTCTTAACAAGAAAACGACCATTTGAGAGTCGCTTTCTGTAAGATTCAATTAAAAGAATTTGATTGATGGTCACTTTCCGGAGTTAATTTTGCAACGTAAGGTGCTAATTGATCAAAATTGTCAAGCTTTGTAATTTCCATCAAGTTTAATGTTGTGAATTCCTTTTTGGTAGGGCAACCTATATGAGTTAAATAATTCAGCCAGTATTGGAATTAATTCAGTCTTATTAGAGATCCTGCAGGTTAGTCCATAGTATCCTTCGTCTAAGTTAAATTCATCATGAATTGGTTGGAAAACAAGATCAATATATTCGACTTTATCATTACTTAAAGATTCTTTAAATGCAACTAATTTTGATCTGACATATTTGCCAATTTTATAATACTTTCTAAAAGTGACAGCGTCGGTGTAAATTAGCATACTTTATCTTATATTTATACAATACAACATTTATGTTCTACTTCCACAATTCTTTAATTAGCATTTTTTCATTCCAAGTCATCATAATAATCCCCTCCAGCATCCCTCATGTTATCAAACCTTGGATTTGTGAAATGAACTCCATATCTGAATTCCTTTTCCTCATCATAATCATCTTCATCATAAGTGTTTGTTTAATAAGTAATTTTTTACCTCTAATTCTCCTTGATAGTCATCATCAAGCTTCAATTTTATAATTAAAATTATAAAATTTAGTGACCTCCAAATGTGTTTTTAAGGTCTGTGGATCTGTCAACATTTCTATTTTTAAATATAAATTTTACCAATTAAATCATCGGTATTCAAATAAGAAAAAGGGAATGCTTCCAGTTCAGATAAAAAAATAAAAGCATTATCTTTGGAATGGACTTTGGTGTTATGTAAAACCTTGTGATAATATAATTATGATCATCTTCAAACCTAACCGAAAAATATTCTGTTTTCTTTTTTTCACTTATAAGATTATCTTTTATCTCAGTAATTGTAGCTGCATATATTCCAGGCTGGAATAACTTTTTTTCGCTCTTTTCCATGAGGTAGTTTTAAAGTTCAAATAGCTATTAGCAGGAATGAGTATTAAATTTATTCTTTCACAACTGACTTTCTAACCTCAAAAATAGCAAACTATAAGTTAATTCCAAACTTTATTTAGAAGCCACCATTATATAAAGCCTAGTTTCAAATCTCTTCCTCAAAATGGATAGGTCTTTTGCAATTAAGCTTCTTTCAACATTTTTTTGCGACCCTTCTTCATCGTGTTTTGCATTCTTGTGCCAACGAGGTATCCCTTTTCAATTTTTTTATAGTAAGCTCAAAATCAAATTTCGATTGGAAATAATCCCCACCTTGGTAGATTTGACGGCCGAACGGAATCCGTAATTCATTGGTAAATCAATTTGCAAATACAGTATCCTCCCCAGGGAATAAAATGTTTATGTCAACCTTCGATAATTATAAACATAAGCCTCCAAATTCACAAGCAAGAGTAAATTATCTCTTAATCTCCCATGTTCCTTCATAACCACGTTGCAATCCAGTATCAGGCTTTGAAATTCGAGTGGATCGTTAAGTGTTTTTTAAATACGAATCCAATGGCAAAGTTACAAATGGTAAAAAATGTCTTGGTAGATAATTTATCAAGTTCTTTGTCCGCACATATGTAATGTTAATATCTACAAACTGCTGTAGAATAATTTTAATCAAGGCTAATTTATTTGCTGCCTAATCTTGCTTTTTTTTTTACATAATCCAAAACAAATTTAATTCCTGTCAGAAAACGTCACAATCGTGAAAGATGAAGGTTAAAAGTCTTTCAACATTATTTTGAATGGTAAAAAAAGGCCTAAATATTTTTCAAGTAATGTATTGTGAATGAACAGAGTCAATAGAATATGTTATGCCATTCTTCCGGGAGATTCCATGATTTTAATTATATCAGTATCAGAAATTGACTTGTTTTTCAAATAGATACAATCAATGATTTTGCAATCAGCTTTTGAATACTAAAACCACTTCTTGCATCACCTTACTTTTTTGTTATAATAGTGGCAAGAGTTCTTTAGAGCATTTTAGTAAGTCAATGCTCATTTCAAAATAGTGTTGTCGCCAATATTTCCCCAGCCCGTCTGAAAAAGGGTTTCTTCATCAAACCAGTCGCTGTGTTTGTGATGTTTCCGTTCCCGTAAGCGTATTCTTGATCGAAAATATTCTTATATTTAAAAAACATCAATATCTATTTGCGCGAATGTTTTAAAATTCTCCATAAATCCAGATTGTTGAAATATTTATCTATTATTAACAGATTCCATGTCTTGCCAAAATTGTACACAAAGAATAGTCGTTAAATATTCTCCACCTATGTTTTATAAGTTGAATTCTCCTTCAAATTATTTTTTTAACATCCCCAAACTATTTATCTTCAAACTTTGACAATAAATCATGATCCCATTTATGCTGAGGTTAAAGACAAATAGTTGTAGTTCCATTTCTTCAAATGATTTTATGGTTTCTTCGTTCCAAACTACTGTCTATTACTACTCAAAGTTAAAATCAATTTTATTCTCGAAATCTCACTATTTTGTCGAGACTCCATTTTTTATTGATTCATTCATAGAGAGTTCTTTCCAATCAATCAAATCCAAAACATATCAATTAACTCATTGACCAGTCAATCCTTTTAAAAACTTACACTGCATTCATTAATGTCAGATCAAAGGATAGTTATACATGCGTGGAGCGTTTGATAAGATCTATTGTTAATATTTGTCCAAGTAAATTAGATTTATATTTTACCAATCTCGTCAAATCCCAATTCAAATGTTGTCATGATTAATTGTCCCAAAATGTACTTTCTCAATATTGTCTTCGATTAAATTAATGACCATGGTACTCCTTTGTTTGCGCTGAGTTGTTCCCAATTCCATACATCTTTGTATGCGGTAATCAATTTCTTGTCCATGGTAGATTTGGGTCTTTACTGACTTCCTTCCAATTTATTGATTTTGAATACCGAATGTTTTTACAAAGTGGCAAAGCAAATTCTAGGTACTCGAACCTTTGTTTTTGCAATACTCTCCGTTTGCTTGACATATTTCCGAAACTAAACTTTCATCTCATTTTTGGTTTGAATGAAATTACAGGATAAAAAAGAAGATTGTATAATTCTTACTAAATTGACTGAAACTGTTTTGATTGAGTTAAAATTTCGAATAGAGTCGAAAAATAAGAATATTTATTGCCATCGTAATAGTCGCAGAAAAATTTTTTAATTGTTTAATTTCAATAGTGCATTTTTTAATAGATTACATTTATGAATAAATTCTAGAATTGGCTTGGGAAATTTGTCGATAATATATTGGAATGAATTCTGGATTCGTTTTTCAAAGTATTATTTTTATTATTAAATTCCACTAATAAAGTTTCAATCCTTCTGAAATGTGTATTGAGGATCTTTAAGGAGCAATATCATTTTGAAAAATAATAAATAATTTCCCTTTCTTTCTCTTTTCTGCAAAACGATTTTTCCACAGACAACATCCTTTGGAGGAACACTGGCCCCTCTTAGCGAATCCATGAACCGAATTACTCCTCATCCTAATGATCCACGTCGCCTAATGAAGCAAAAGCCTCAGCCTTGCGAAATGAGGCCAATGGTTAATGAAATGAAATTGAGGTCCTGAGCGGATTTGTGTGGTCTTACATACTCGGTTTGATTGGTGATTCAGAGAGGGATTTGAAAATCTGAGTCGAGGAGAGACGACTTTTGGCGGTGGGATTAGAGAAATTATCGTAAAAAGTATATTTAAATATTTGCTTTGGTTCATGCTTATTCCAGTCTACCCCATGACATATTCCATGCAGCATTAAACCTGCTTATGCTATCGTTTTGATGCAAGAACTCCAATGTTCCCGGATTACCGTTTGTATATGCGTCAAACAAAAGGTTTATTGTAAACGTTTGACTTGTATCAGTAAAATTATTTATTTGAATATTTGATGATCCATTAAATTCATATGTGCTATTTATTTGGCCAAATCGATCCGTGATAAGTGTTGCACCATTTACGGTCCCGTAAAATTATTACCGGATAAATCATTCGAGTTGCCGGTGAATGGTCAATAACCAATTAGGCCATTAATAGGTGTTTGCGAAATCGAAACAAGTGATGAAATCAAAATTGTAAAAAACAATGTAATTTTTATCAGGCCTTGTGGTATTTAAATTAGTGTGTCCTCTAACATAGGAAAATATCCAACGTCTTGAAAACGTATAAATATCTAAGTAAAACCGTAAAAAATCTTTTCCGCAAAAAAAGTAAAACGGCTCTATTTTATTTTAAATTTTGGAATTTATTTTTTGCGGAATTAAAACAAAACACATGAAAGACTCGCTTTGCGTCGTTTCAAATTATTTAAAGCAATTTCTAGATGAATGACCAACATTTATTTCTATTTCTGTTGAAATTATCATGGAAAATGTTCGTGAAAACGCCCGTAAACGGATAAAAACGGTCGTAAACGTTTGATTACAGAAGTAAACGGTTGTTTACAGGAGTGACTTTTTAATTGGCGTTAAATCATCTGTTTTACTCCGGATTTTTCAATTTTATAGCTCAATTTTTAAAAATATTTTTTCGAATTTTCGAAAAATGCGAAAAAAATATTTTTTTAAAGCAAGAAAAAATGTGCTTATGTACAACAGCATAGTTGCATTTTGAAAAATGTTTATAGGTAAAGCGCAAGGAGAATATTGGGAAATAGATGTTGCAACAGCAATGAGAAATTCGAAAACGGAGATTAGACTTCCGGAGATTTATTATACATTAGCTTATTGTAATTTTTACAGAAACACACAAATACGCTTTAACATGAAATCAGGAATTTTTAATTGTGCACTATTATTGGTTTTTCTTTGTAACATTGATTGTTCCGCTCAAAGTACTTCCGGCAATTGTAAAATGATTCAACTGTTGTTTCATTTTCTTTCAATAATCACGATGGAGATATTTTATAGAGAATCGATAGCTGTTTATGATTTGGATTCCGGAATTGTCTACTTCAGATATAATTACTATCCACCGGAGGACCTTGGTCAGGTGATATAGCGGCAATTATTATTGGGATAAAATAGATACGATCTATCCATTCTCTTGGTGCTATTCAGGAAATTTTGACCTCCACTGGATCATCAAACGGTTGGGTCAATAGCAAGTCAATCACTTATTCATATACCTCTACACAAAAATTGGAATCTTTGCAAACAGAACATGGAATGGAAGTAGTTGGGATAGCTTACATAAGAAAGTTTGGCAATAACGCACAAGATTTGGTTGGACAAATTGCCTTTCCAAATGCAATCAGGAGTATGGCAAAAAATAAATATGACTCAACGTGCTTACACTGGAGGTCAACCATTGAGTAAGACATTTTTAAGTGGAACGTTGCCAGAAATATGGAAAAAGGATTCACTTTTTTGAATTTACTTATATAGGAAATTTAGTATCAAGCCACTGTTAGTTATTGGGACCATTGAACCTTGATTTGGCAGTATTTTATGCAGATCTTATCAGCAATTCCGTGACTGGAGATTCAATTATTCACTACACGCCAAAATTGTAGATGGGCTTTTAATGTATGACACACTTTACTATGATATTGATACACTAGATGAGGCGATTTATTATCGATCTGTTAGGCTTATCAAATATTGATACAGTAAATAATATGGTTAGAAGCCAATATAGAATCGAAAGATTCTATTCGATTAAACGGAATTTTGAAAATCAAGCAAACAATGAATGGTCATAATTTTATGGAATATACCATCGATTCAATTTGGCAAGGATTTTATAGAACAATTGTTTATGATTACAACTATGACTCGTTAAATAGATTATTTTATGTTGAAAATCGTGGGGCCTTACAAACCCCTTCTGGTGGCTATGAAGAGTTTTGTTTATGATTCAATTGGCTTTATGAATTATCATCATGGTAATGATTGGACAATGGTTAGGAATCGGATTATTATGAATACTATTCTTATTTTGATACTGCTGCTGTCAAAATTATTAAACCTATATGGGACGAGCGACCAATGGTCTGTCCTAATTCTAGTTATCAGCCAACATTACTTGTGGCGGAGGTTGTGGGCCATATCAATATCATTGGTACCCATCGGATGGACTTTCTTCTGATACAGTTTTAAATCCCACAATCACTGTAACTGATTCCATGAATTATACTGTTATTGTAAATGATAATGCGGTCATTCTGATACAATTTTATATTCAATAGGTCCGATCTATTCGTTGCGCTTTCGGTTGACATCTAATTGCAATGGTCCTGCTATTCTTACGGCAATAGAATATCCTTTTGCAGATTACCAGTGGTATAACAACGGAGTTTTGATGCCTGGTGAAACGACATTTCAATTGATAACAAGTCTTCCGGGAAATTACTCAGTTGAGATTAAGCATGGTGGATCGTCGCCTTATTCTGGCTATATAAGTTGCACGTCAAGTTCAGATACTATTTTTGTTTCAAATCAAAACTTGATTTATTTCACTCAGCAAGCAGAAATTTGTGATGGAGAGACATATCAACTTCCCGATGGGATCATAGCTGATCAATCAGGGAATTACATTTCAATTGTACCGGCTACTGCCGGATGTGATTCAAGTATAACCACAATTCTAACTGTGAACAATAATCCTATAGTATCAATTTCATCTACAGATATTCTTTGTTTCGGAGAAGCAAGTCAAATAATAATATCAGCATCGGGTGGTGTAGGGCCATATACTGGAACAGGCTCATTTACGCAATATGCAGGAACGACCAACTATAATATTGTGGATATAACCGGTTGTGCAAGCAGTCAGTCTGTCGCCATTTCACAACCCGCACAAGGTGATACACTTTTCGCTTTAGCAAGTGGAGTGAATTATGAATGGTGGTTTAATGGAGCTTTATTAGTATCCGGAAACTACCCATACATTATCGCAACTTCATCAGGAAATTACCAGATTATTTTTTATGATTCACTGGGCTGCTCCGGAACTTCCGTCATAACTCCAATAATAATAACTAATATTAATGAGCAAGATATTGTTGATGCGATAAACATCTTTCCAAATCCTGCTTTTGATAATATTACTTTAGAATTACCTGCTAAAATAAATGAGGTGCTATGTACCATCTATGATTTATCCGGAAGAAAAATATTGTCTTACAGATTAACAGAGACCCGAAATCAAATTTCAGTTGCAGATTTTTCGGCTGGTGGATACATGATTGGATTAATTGGAGAGGAGTTTTCGGGGTATAAGGGTTTGATTATTGAAAAGTAATTGATTAAATAAACTAAAAGATTCAACAGAATAAAAAGAAACACATGAAAAAATTACTTACTATTTTCTCATTCATTTTTGTGTATCAATTTTCATTTGCACAAGGTACTTGGACAGAACTTAATGGTTTAGTTGGTCCTCAACCAGCTTCGGAAATTCCACATATTAGATCTGATTATACCGGCTTTGCACTGAATGGCATGGTCTACATTACAACGGGATATAATTTTGAAACAGGAAATTACTACAATGATATTTTTGGATACAATCCTTCAACGAACCGATGGGTACAGCAAATTCCACTTCCTGCTTCCGGAAGGGCGTATGCTCAAGGTGGAGAAATGTATGGCAAAGGGTTTATTACAATGGGTTATGATGATTTTGGGTAGCTACACAGATTCGTGGGAATACGATCCACTAACTATGTTGTGGTCAACGAAAGCAGCATTTCCCGGACCCGTAAGGCAAGAAGGTTTTTCTTTTGTTATTAATAATAAATTCTATACAGGTGGGGGCATTGACAATAATCTAAATCTTCATTATTCGGATCTTTGGGAGTATGATCCATCACGTGATTCTTGGTCTGCAAAGACTTCTCTTCCGGTTGGTCTGCTTGGGTCGAAAACTTTTGTCATTGGAAATTCTGGTTATGTGTTAGGTGGATTTGATTCATTGTTTCAAGTATCTACTGCAAGTTATAGATATGATCAGTTGACAGATACTTGGACAACAATATCGTTATTTCCAGGAACTAACGTAGACGCAGCAATGTCTGATTCATTATTCGGTTATGCAATTACAGATACAACATTATATTGTTTTGACCCTATTACAAATTTATGGACAATGAAGGCACCTGTTCCAAGTGGTGTTTATGATGCAATTTCTGGAAATGTCGATAGCTTAATTTATCTATTGTCATCAGATGGTGGGGTATTGAGTTACAATCCAACTTCAGATATATGGACAGAGAACTATATTTCACTAGGATCAACTGAACGACCGTATATAAGTGGAAGATCTGTTGTTATTTCTGATACTGCATATTTCAAATTGATTAAGTATAATATAAATAACGATAACTGGATTGTAGATTCTTTGTTAGATGTAAGTCAATGGTTGTATTCAATTGATTCAATTGGCTATGCTTTAAAAGGCGGAAGCTATGAAAAATTTGATCCGGCAAATCGAACTTGGGCTGCATGCAATACAATTCCTCTTATTTCAGCAGATTATTCTTTTTCAACCACTAGATTTGGTTATGTATTAGGATTAACAGCAAATTTTACATGGGAATTTTGGCAATATGACCCCCTGAATGATGTGTGGACCATCAAATCAAATTTCCCTGGAAGAAATCAAGGAAATGGAAATTCTTTTGGTATCGGAGATAAGGGATATATCGCAGCTGGTTTAGATAGCAATGGTTATACCATAGATGATTTTTGGGAATACAATGAATCTTCGGATGCATGGATTCAGAGGCAAAGTGTACCTGGAGGATCAAGAATGACTGGCTGTGAAACCACTTGGAATAATAAAGGTGTAATAGCTTTTGGTTTATCAGATCCTGTTGGATTAGACATGTGTGACATTAATGTTTATGACGAAATCACAAATAGTTGGTCAACAATTGTACATTCATTGTCTTGTCGTTCCGGAAATGTTATCGCATTTAGCCATGGTGGTAAATTATTCATAGGGCAAGGACAAGAACGTATGAGTATGGGCATTCGAATTCCATTTTACGATTTTTGGAGTTATGATGATGGGACTTCAGCGGTTGCGGATTTGCAATCTAATGGTGGATTTCAAGTTTATCCTAATCCAACGAGTGGTTCATTTACAATCGAAACTACAAGAAGTGACATTGCTAAAGTAGAAATTATTATAACGGATTTATTTGGCAGAAAAGTATTTCAAGAAAGTCAGAATTCTAATTCAAAGAAGCAAAATATTTTGATCAATGTGTCATCTGGAATGTACCTGATAAATGTAATTAGTGCGGGCGTGAAAATAGAAACTCAAAAAATTATCATAGAATAATCACTATGAAATATTTTAGTTCTAAATGTAAGTTGCTCAAAGTTCTATAGCTAATTAAATTGCCATTTTTGAGTTCAATTTGGAATATTTAAATATGATTATTATTAATTGAATTTGTATCCCATTTGGAAATTCAATTTATTATTCTATTTTTACGGTGCTCTAAATAAAAGGGCGCTTTAAAAATTTGTCCAAAAATGAAACCGTTTATTATAATCCTTTCGGCTTTGCTATTTTCCTTAACAGGGTTTGCTCAAGATCCATCCTTTTCTCAAATTGAAAATACAAGAAACTATGCTCATCCTTCCGATGTTTTAATTCGCCAAGGGTATGAAATTGAATTGGCACATCGAAGCGAGTGGAACAGTACCGGAGAAGCGTACAATACAAGTTTTTTAAGTTTCTTCTATCAGCATGAAAAAATGAAAAGTGGCTATGGTGTAAAATTAATGCAAGATGTTGAAGGAGTAGGAAGCCTTAAAACGACAGATTTAAAATTTGTTTACCGGTATAGTTTTTTCCTTTTAATTATTATAACCCAAGAGCTCTCTTCATTGCACTTGAAGGTGGTGTAGTTAGAAAAAGTATAGACTGGTCGCAATTGATTTTTTCTGATCAGATAGATCCTGTCTTTGGTATTTATACTGGTACTGATTTTATTTATCCTGACAACGACGTCAACTTCTTTGATGCTGGAGCTAGTATTACGTATCGAGATAGAATTAAAATGAATGATTTCAGGCTTCCATTTTCTGCGTCGGCAAGTCTGAAGCATATATATGGAGACCGTGTTGAGTCCTTGAAAGGCATCGGCACCAAAATTTATCCACTTTTTACTCTTACAGTTTCTTCAACTATCCATGCTGTTGATTACTATGGATTGCCCTTGTTAAAACCAACATTCAGATATGAATATCAAGGCAATTTAAAAAAGTTGACATTCGGTTCTCTCATTGGAAAAGCAAATGAACAATATCAAAGAACTGTTTATGTTGGACTATTTATTTCAAATCAATACAATCCTATTAGCCCATTAAACACAAACTCGTTTATTTTATTAGCAGGGTTCGAAAAAGTGTACAATAGGTATCTAACTACTATTGCCTATTCTTATGATGTCAATACTGCCGGCTTAGGAAATCTTAGTTCAGGTGGTACACATGAAATTACAATTAACATTTCTTTTTCCACTATAGAAAAGGGATTTACTCAACCATCTAATACTTTTCAGAAATGTCCGGAATGATAAGAATTAATTGGCCCATTCAAACATTTGTATTTTTAATGTCTATGGGTTTTATCTTAACAGTAGCGGACAAGGCTGCACAATAACACCGCAATCACAATGTACAAGTGTGAACGCAGTTGGTGGTGTATGTTCTTCTCAAACTATTTTTTGTATCGGAGATTCTGTTGGATTTGAAAACCGAACAGTCACAACTATTGATTCAAGTTTTATTTGTTGGGGTGACGGGACAGTAGAAGGCTTTTCTGGACCTGCAAGTTCAATTTGCAGAAAACACTTTTACAATTTTCCACCCGATAGTTGTGTTGGAGGTGACGGCCAAATTCCAATAACAATAACGTTAGGTGTTCTTAAACGTTGTGCAGCAGGCATGAGCTACCATGGTATCCAAACAGGAATTGCTATTAAATTTCGCCCTAAAGCGGTGTTCACTTTGTCTCCGGGAAATGTTTGTGTATACGAACCTGTTACCTTCAGTAATTCTTCTTGTCCAAATTCACTTACCCCAACTTACCTTTGGAATTTCGGTGATGGTACAACAAGCACACTTCAAAATCCACCGTCTCATCAATATACTTCTTCAGGAAATTACACAGTTACACTTACAATTAGCAACTCTTGTGGCAGTGCTACTACTTCTCAAACTGTTTTAGTTAGACCGGCAACAACTGTTAGTCCTGTAATTACTTTGGCTAATACTTGTGCTCCGGGAAATTTCATTCCTGATGTGAACTCTCACAATGCAACCGGCTTTCTATGGTCTTTCACAACCGGTACAGGAACAATTATATTACCTATAGATTCACAACCTTATTTTACTTTAAACAATGCCGGCCCTTATGGAATACATTTGCAAGCTACGGGTTGTTGTTCTGCGCCAACGAGCGACTGTTCCTGGGACACTACATTGACGCTTTATAACGGCCCAACAACTTGTAAGCCCAATTCCGGATGCTTGTGGGAACACAACATTAAATCCATTAAATTATTTCAACATAAGCGGTGGAACAGTCAATTCATATAGCTGGACATTTCCCGGAGGTTCGCCTTCCTCGTCCTCCTCTGCGAATCCCGGAAATATAACTTACAGCACTTATGGAACATATATTGTAACACTCGTAATGAATACTCCATGCGGACTGAAAACACTAGCCGACACTTTTAGTGTTCTTAGGCCTACAATTGTTAGACCTAATTTGATATTACCAACAACTTGTGCTCCGGTTGCTTTGACTACAACCGTTCATTCTCAAAATGCAACAGGTTTTAACTGGTCAGCAGTAGGAGGTAGTAGCGTAATTACTTTACCGACAGATTCACAACCTTCGATTTCTTTAAATACTCCCGGAACATATACAATTCAATTGCAAGCTCAAGGTTGTTGTTCTGCACCAACAAGTGATTGTACCTGGGATACTACGGTGACTGTTTTTTCAGGGCCAACGATAACAAAAACACCTATTCCCGATTTTTGCGGGTCAGGAAATTTCAATCCGCTCAACTATTTCAATATTGCAGGCGGAACTATAAATTCATATAGCTGGACATTTCCCGGTGGGAGTCCGAGTACATCTACTTCATCCAATCCCGGCAATGTATCCTATAATAGCACAGGAACTTACATTGTTTCATTGTTGATTAACACCCCTTGTGGTCCGCAAACAATTGTTGATACGTTTTCTGTATTAAGACCTACTACCATTCTTCCAAATATTGCTCTTCTCTCAACTTGTCCTCCTACAACATTTATTCCGGATGTCAATTCACATAATTCAACAGGTTTTAATTGGACTGTTGTAGGCGGTAGTAGTACTGTTACACTTCCCACAGATTCGCAACCATCCATTTCAATTAATGCTGCCGGAAATTATACAATATCTGTGGCAGCACAAGGATGTTGTACAGATCCTGCAAGTGATTGCACATGGGATACAACGGTCACTGTTTTTCAAACTATTAATTTGAATAAAACTCCGGTAAATGATTTCTGCGGTTCAGCAACTATAAATCCCGGAAATATTATTTCTGCATCAGGAAATATAACAACATATTCATGGGCATTTCCAGGTGGATCGCCTTCGAGTTCATCTTCAGCTTCACCGGGACAGATCTCTTATCCCAATCCGGGAACGTTTATTTTTTCTCTTACTGTAACAGGACCATGTGGAACAAAATCCTTGTCTGATACATTCATAGTTGCACCTCCTACACGAGTTAGCCCGGTGAGTAACTTGCCGGGAATTTGCACTCCTGTTAATTTTAACCCGACTGTTCATTCATTGAATGCTAATGGATTTCAATGGTCTGTAATAAGTGGACTTGCAACTATTACGTTGCCTACTGATTCGCAACCTGCTATCAATGTTATAACTGCAGGCGCGGTTACTATTGGACTAAATGCAACAGGTTGTTGTACTGACCCGCAGAGTGATTGCTCATGGGATACAACCTTCACTCTGTTTGAGGGGCCATCAATTTCTATTTCACCATTTCCGCAATTTTGTGATACTGCACGTTTTAATCCTGTAACATTTTTTTCACTTGGAGGAGCTATCAGTACTTACTCATGGTCATTTCCAGGAGGGACACCTGCAACTTCAACTGTTGCTAATCCCGGACAAATATATTTTGCTAATCCCGGTCAATATCCGATTTCTCTAACATTAACCGGTTCTTGTGGAACGCTAACAAAATCAGATACGCTTTTTGTTGGTGCACCAACTTCACTAAATATTAGTCCTTCAACATTGTTTGGTTGTGATTCGTTGACTATATATTTTGCGAATTCATCTCCGGCAAATCAAACCTATATATGGAATTCAACCGGTGGTGCATTTGTAAATGGAACAAGTACAACCTCAAACGAACCCTATATTTTCTTTAATGCTCCCGGAGCTTACGCTGTAAACGTGGAAGCATTTTCTGCGGGCTGCCCTTCTCTCCCGGGAAATTTCGTACTGAATATTGGCGAAGCGCCTAATTTGAATTTTACACAGAGCTCACCAGACATTTGTGATACGGTTTTCTATGCTTTTAGTGATTACTTCAATTTAACACCTGCAATAAGTGATTCCGGATATGCATGGACACTCTTACTCAATGGAGCACAGATTTTCACTAACAACAGTAGTAATCCTCCACCATACCAGGTTTCGGTGTACGGAACTTATGTTGCAATAGCGTCTGCCTGGAATGCGTGTGACAATACTTCTCACAGACACTTTTACACTTTCGCCACCTCCTACATTAATCTTACCACAGGATACTTCGATTTGCACTGGTACTCCTCCGTTAAATTTAAATGCAACACCAAGCGGCGGAATCTGGACATGGAATAGTAATGTATTAGCAGGACAATTCAATCCAAATGCTACATCTGTTCAAGCGAATTACATCACCTACTCGTATGGTCAATTAACCTGTGCGGTGACAGATTCATTTTTAGTAAATGTTTTTGGTGCAGATATCAATGCCGGTTCCGATACAGGTGTCTGTAAAAATTCAGGTACTCTTACATTTACTGGAAGTCCTCTAGGTGGTTATTGGAATGGTAGCGGAATTATCGATTCGCGAATTGCAACTTACAATGCATCAGGAAATTTAACAGGCATTGACACTTTGATTTATGTTTTACAAGAACCTACTTTGGGTTGTTTGATTCGCGATAGTATTTTTGTTACTGTTTATTCACCAACACCCGGTTCAATCAACTTGCCTGATTCTGTTTGTATCAATCAATTATTAACTTATTCAAATACTCAACCAAACACTTCCGCTACCTGGGTTTTTGGTGACAGTTCATCGCCGGTATCAAGTAATAATACTACTCACACTTATACAATCGCAGGAAATTACACAATCAACCTTTTCATAACTAATCAATATGGTTGTATTGATACAATATCACGAGCAATTGAAGTCGCAGAACCACCAAATGCAATATTTTCTCTAGATACAATTCGAGGATGTGCTATTTTACCAATAACAATACAAAACAATAGTAATTATTATGGGGCAACTGTTTATGCTTGGGACTATGGCGATGGTCAAACAGATACAATTTTTAATCCTGGAACTATTTACTTTGATCAAGGGCCAGGAGATTCAACCATCTATCATATTCATTTAACGGCTTCAAATGGCTGTGGTGTTGCAACGTTCGAAGATTCAATAACTGTTTATCCGATTCCTGTTGTTGATTTTGGTGTGAACTATACCGATAGCTGCTCACCGGCTACTATTAATTTCGCAAACACTACGACAGGTCGTCCACAAAATTATTTTTGGTATATCAATGGAGTATTTATTTCCAATGATTCAACATTAGCTACACAAGTTTTTACTACAGACAGTCTTGATTCAACTTACTATGTGACATTGATTACAACAAATTTTTGCGGTAGTGACACTCTTACAAAGCCGGTACTCATACATCCAAATACCGTACGAGCCTTCTTTAACACAGATATAGTATATGGCTGTAGACCTTTAAATGTCACTTTCACCAGTTATGTAGCACCAAATGCAACAATACAATGGAATTTTGGAGATGGTAATACTGGCTTTGGCAATATCATCTCCCATGTTTTTGATACTGCAGGTACATTTACGGTCTGGCAATATGTTGATAATTATTGCGGCTTTGATTCTATTAGTCAAACGATTCAAGTATTACCACAACCAGACTTATCATTCACAATGGATTCTGTAAATTGCGGAAACGAGCCGGTACAATTTTCTAACACATCTGATAGTTTGTTAGGTGTTGTTTGGAATTATGGTGATGGTAGTCCTTGGGACTCATCAGCATTCACACCTTCCCATTCATATTTTTCCCCGGGAACTTATAATGTTACAATGATTGGTGTTGCTGCTTCTACGGGTTGTCGTGATACTTTGACTCTTCCTGCAAACGTTGTTTCATATCCTTATTCATCATTTGTATTTAACAATAATGATGGTTGTGCGCCATTTACTTTGGAATTGCAATCAACATCAACCGGTGCAAACTATTACGTTTGGGATTTGGGTAATGGCGATACGTTGACAGGTGCTGCTGTGAATTATACATATTTTCAGCAAGGAACATATTCAGTTTCTTTGACCTCAATTGACAATAATGGTTGTTTAGATGTTGAATATTTAAATCCGATTCTTGTTTATCCGGTACCAAATTCCGATTTTGTATTTACCCAAAATCAACCCTGCATCTTGCCTTCAACAATTGAGTTTATTAATACAAGTACAGGTGCAACAAATTATAATTGGATCTTTGAAAATAATATTACAACAACTCAGCAAGATCCAATTTTGAATTTTAATGATCCCGAAATATTTGAAGCTACTCTTATTGCAGTTAGTAATTTTGGATGTAGAGATACTATAGATAAAACAATTAAAGTTTATGGTAAACCAAACGCAGACTTTGAAATTGATGATTTCTTAGCATGCGTGAATCAACCCATTACCTTTATAAACAATTCAACAAATGCAAATGCATATTATTGGGATTTCGAAGGAACGCTTCCGTCAACAGAAATAAATCCGACAATTTCTTATTCAAATTCCGGAACGTATAATATTGTTTTATTTATAAATAACGATTCTGTTTGTTTTGATTCGACGCAATTGAATTTTCCAATTCAAATAAATCCAATACCAACAAGTGGCTTTACATGGCAAGCTATAACAGACACATCAGTTTCAAATAATGGAATTTTTCAATTTACTGATCAGTCAAATGGTGCTAATCAATGGGTGTGGAATTTTTCTGACGGCTCAAGGGACTCAGTGCAATCTCCTATTCATAGGTTTTATACGAATGGAAATATAACAATAGAACAAATTGTATATAATCAATTCGGCTGTCCTGATACTTCAGAACAAAATATTTTCATTGATTATTTTGGAACGCTATTTATTCCGAATGCATTTTCTCCTGATGCCGGAAACGAAGAGACAAGTTACTTTATACCGAAAGGAGCAGGTTTAAGTGAATTCTTAATAGAAGTTTACTCCCCATATGGTGAACTTGTTTGGTCCTCAACTAAACTCATAAATGGACAACCGGTCGAAAAGTGGGATGGTAAATATAAAGATTCACCGGTGCCACAAGGCGCATATACATGGAAGGTAAGAGCAATTTTTGAAAACGGTCAAGTATGGCAGGGCATGCAATATAAAGCAGGGGAGAAACTGAAAAGTGTAGGATCGGTAGTAGTGTTGAGGTAAAGAGAAAGCGGTTCATTTCCGTAAATTCGTGGAATGAATAAAGTAGTTTGAAATTGTTTAATAAAATTGGAATGTATTTCTACATTTTATTTTTATCAGTGATTTCTATTTGCTCTTTTTTATTCTCATTCGATTGATTGTAAATTATAATTACAGCAATCACTAATATACTCAACCCTGCAACCACAAACATTGGATTGATTTTCTTAACCGGGTCTGGCGGTATAGGTCCTCCGAATATTCGAAGGATATGATCTGGAACGTTATGCATTTTTAAGTGTTATTTGAATTTGATTTTCTGAAGTTAGATTTAATCGGTAGGGCCCATACCATACGTAGTAGGTTTCGCTGATAGGTGAGGATTTATCCCGATTGGAATACAGATCGAAGGGAAAGCCAATGGAATCAAGTGCTTCAATTGGAACAGTCGCGGTAGTGCTTTCACCAATCAATGTTCTGATGGCAACTACGCAAAATTCCTGTTGCTGCAAGTCTGTGATCTTGATTGTTTCTAATTTTTGAATTGTAGTAAGTATTGTAACATATATCATTGCAGAATTTTCGGCCTTTATGGTGGGTAGAAAATTCTTTTCCGCATCCTGGGCAAATTCTATTAGAATTAGTACATCGTTTGGGACATTTTCAATCATGGACTTGAAGTTTAATATTTTTTATAGTATTTGTATACAAATATAAATATATTATATTTGTATTCACTAATTATATTTAAAATATGACCGAAAATGACATAATTAACCAACTTGGCCTCGAGAATTTGATTTACAATCCGGATATATTTATTCAAGCCATAAAGGATTGGCCGGTTATGATCAAGAAGTTTGAAGATTCAAAACAATATAGTGAATCACAATTGCTATCAGCAAAAAGAGGTTTGCATTTTCTAAGCGAAAACATTGATGAGAATTCCGCAATTGATAAACCTCTTTATACCATTTTTGCATCGGTAGTTTTTAATATGCTTCTAATGAATGAGAAAGGCGTTTTATTTGCATTCAAATCAAAGAGCGAAAATGAAATGATTTTTACGTGCTTACTCCAAAGCGCTATTCAGAATATGCCAATGGAAACGAATCCATACAACCATGATCATATTCAAATTTTACTCAATCCGATCATAGATGAATTACTTGAAAAAGATCAGTTAGAGAAATACAGCTTTTCCTTGGGGCTACTGAATAGCGACGAACAAAAAATAATTAAAGCTATCAGAGAACGAAACTTTACCGAAATAATAATTCGATTGAAAGGAGAAGATGATCTTGTAATTGATGTTACCGAGGAACTGAATATAACAGGAGACAAAGCTATTCAAATAAAAAAAATACTTGGACTAAACGCATATGACGAAGCGTTTATTAAATACAGAAATCAAAAAGAAATTTATATAAAGAATAAAAAAAGATTAAACTAACGGACCCGATTGGCTCGGCTCTATTCATAATAAGGAATGAATCCCTTGCAATGGCATTCACTCGCATCTGATGCGAAAAATGTTAACAAAAGAAAAATGTAAAAATCTATTAGAAAAAAACGGTAACAAATACACTGATGAAGAGGCTAATTTGATAATTGAGTTCCTGAACTTAATTATCGATTCGCAATTATCTGTAATGAATTCTAAAATTAAAAAAGATGAAAAGAGCTGTATTAATGGCCAGAGTATCGAGTGATGAGCAAGCAAAGGGATATTCCTTAGATGTGCAGATCGATAGTCTCACCAATCATTGCCAAAGAAATGATATTGCAATTGTTCATTCTTTCAAAGAAGATTTTAGTGCAAAAACGTTCGACAGACCGGCCTTTAAATTGTTTTTAAAATTTGCTAAAGCAAACAAAGGAAAAATCGATCTGCTATTATTCACTTCATGGGATCGTTTCTCAAGAAATATTGCAGAGGCTTATGAGATGATTGGTATTTTGAAGAAACTCGGAATTCAACCATGCGCTATTGAACAACCACTTGACATGACTGTTCCGGAGAACAAAGCTATGCTTGCGTTCTATCTTGCTTTACCTGAAATTGAAAACGATAGACGTTCTATAAAAGTATTGGGTGGTATCAGAGGTGCCTGGAAAAAAGGCCGCTGGGTAAATTGTGCTCCTAGAGGATATAAAAACGTCAGAGATGAAAACAATAAGCCTATTATAATCCCAAGTGAATCTGCAGATAGTGTCAGGTATGCATTCGAAGAAACTGTGAAGGGTCTATCACAAACTGAAATCGGAATCGAATTACTAAAGCAAGGCAAGGGAATTAAAAAGTCAATGCTTTCGGAAATTCTTAGAAACCCTGTCTATATGGGAAAAATTCCATTTCCTGCTGAGAATGGAGAAGCTGCCTATTTGATTGATGGAATTCATGAAGCTCTGATATCCGAAGAAACTTTCTACAAAGTTCAAGAAATTCTAAATGGAAATGTAAAGAAAAGAAACAGGCCTATCATCACCACGAAGCGCAATGAACTTCCACTGCGAGGAGTGTTGAAGTGTTCAAATTGTGAAGGCTTAATGACTGGAAGTCCATCGCGAAGCAGATCAGGTAAGCAGTATTTTTATTATCACTGCAACACTTGTAAAAAAACTCGTTTCCGTTCTGATGAAGCGAATGAAAAAATGCTATCGGTTTTAGATTGCTTTACACCATCTGAAGATATTATTTCACTTTATCGAGAAATGCTAAAGGAAGCACTAGGACAAAAGGCCAAGAAGACTGCATCACAGAAATCATCATTGAACGAAAAATTAGTAACACTCCAAAACAGGTTGGCAAATCTTCAAGACATGTTCGCCGATAAACAAATTTCGGTTTCGGAATATCAAAACCTAAAATCCAAATACGAAGTGCAATTGGTAGAAGTCAAAAGCGATATGACAGATGTAAACGGTAGTGGAAAGGAAATGGATCTAGCTATTGAAAAAGGAATCGCTCAATTAAAAAAGCTAAGTCAACACTATTCTGAAATTTCATTAGAGAGAAAAACTCGTTTGCTTGGTTCGATATTTCCTGAAAAGTTCGTTTTTGAAAATAGTAAATATCGAACCACAAATTTGTGTTCGGCAATTCTTCTTTATCTCCACATTGACAAGGGTTTACGCGAAAAAAAAACCGGACAACTCAGTGAATTTCTTGAGTTGTCCGGTTCTGTACCCAGGACCGGAATCGAACCGGTACGGCATTACTACCATCGGTTTTTGAGACCGACGCGTCTACCAATTCCGCCACCCGGGCATTTTAATTTTGGTGCGTCAAAAGTAGGTCTTTTTTATGATTTGAGGAAATTGTGCGAAATATAGAATGTGCTTTCGATTTCCACATTTTATGATTTAAAATACCTCATTTCAAGGAGATTAGATTGAAATTTTGAGTTAGAAGATGATATCATTCACAATATTTTATAGCCATTGACTGAGGAAATACCTCTATTTTTGAGGTAATTACGATTATTTTTGATAACAAATGAATCCCAATAAAATCTAGGTATGCCCAGAAAAATGAAACCCGAAAGCCTGATGATGTCATACGGCTATAAACCCGAACTATCTGAAGGCGCAATCAAGTGCCCGATATTTCAAACGTCAACTTTCGTCTTCAAAAGTGCTGAAGCCGGGAAAGCTTTTTTTGAAGTGGCTTATGGATTGCGAAAACAAAATGTCGGCGAAGAACTTGGGCTTATTTACAGTCGCATCAATAATCCGGATCTGGAAATTCTCGAGAACAGACTTACTCTTTGGGATGAAGCAGAAGCGTGTGCTGTTTTTGAAAGTGGAATGTCCGCGATAACAACTGTACTGCTTGAATTTTTAAAACCCGGCGACTTGCTTTTGATCAGTAGTCCATTGTATGGCGGTAGTGATCACTTCATAAAAAAGATCCTTCCGAAATTTAATATCAATGTGCTTACATTTAAAGTTGGGCAAGGTAAAGACGAAGTGATTCAATTGGTAAAAGATTCCGGACTCGCAGACAAACTTGCAATGATCTACATCGAAACTCCTGCGAATCCAACTAATGATCTCATCGACATTCAGGCGAAAAAAGAAATTGCCAAACATTTTTCTACGAAAGACAAAGAGGTTTATTTAGCAGTCGACAATACTTATCTGGGTCCACTATGGCAACATCCATTGAAACATGGTGCCGATCTTGTTTTATATTCTGCTACAAAATACATCGGCGGACATAGTGACGTTATCGCTGGCGCTTGTCTTGGTTCAAACGAAATGATCAAACGTGTCAAAGGACTGCGAACATTTTTAGGAAATATGGCCAGTCCAAATACAGGTTGGTTACTTCTGCGTAGTCTGGAAACATTGAAAGTACGAATGGATATGCAAGCATTGAATGCTGAAAAAGTTGCTGCATTTTTAAATACTCACCCAAAGGTTGAGAAAGTATATTTTCTCGGCAATCTATCAGAAAAAGATGGCGAGCAATTTAAAATCAGAAATCGTCAATGTCTTACTAACGGTGGAATGATCTCTTTCGACATAAAAGGCGGCGAACATGAAGCGTTCAATTTTCTCAATGCACTTAAGTTGATCAAACTTGCAGTTAGTTTAGGAAGCACAGAAAGTCTGGCCGAACACCCTGCAACAATGACTCACAGCGATGTTGATGAAAAATTGAAAAAAGAACTTTCGATCACTGAGAAGATGATCAGACTATCGATTGGGGTTGAGAATTATGAGGATATTATTTTTGATATTAATCAAGCGTTAGAGTCTGCGTAACGGAACTCAAGTTGTAGGAATCATTCAACAAGTGTTGGGCGGGATCTTCAGATTCCGTCCAACACTTGTCATTTAAAAAAGATAGAGCTTTTATTATTGCGCCAAATACCCACCATCAACATTATAGTAACTGCCCGTTACAAAAGATGCCTTTTCAGAGCTGAGCCATAATGCTAATTCGGCAACTTCTTCAGATTTGCCAAGTCTTCCCATAGGATGCAATCCTTCTACCAATTTCATCGTAGCTGCGTCAAGTGCATTGGTGAGTAAAGGGGTTAAAATATAACCTGGTCCTATGGAATTGATTCTTATTTTCTGATCAGCATATTCGATAGCTGCGGCTTCGGTTAACCCAATTACACCATGTTTGGCTGCAACATATGCAGGAGACCCTTTCGCTCCAACTTTTCCAAGGATGGAAGCAATATTCACGATACTTCCTCCTCCTGATTTTAACATTGCAGGAATCTGGTAACGCATACCATAAAATACTCCGGAAAGATTTATGGAAATCACCTTGTTCCAGCCTTCAATGGGGTAATCGCCGGTAAAACTTAGCGGACCACTAATTCCGGCATTATTCACACTTATATGTAGCGCGGAATATTTATTCATTGTTTCATTTACCACTCTTTCACTATCCTGTGGGTTTGACGTGTCGGCCTTTATAAATATGGCCTCACCACCTTTTGATTTTATTTCGTTGAGTGTGTCGTTCCCGCCTTTATCATCAACATCTGTGAGAACTACGATGGCTCCTTCGCTTGAATATAGCAAAGCAATTGCGCGTCCGATACCTGAGCCTGCTCCGGTTATGATCGCTACTTTTTTATCGAGTGTTTTCATTTCTTTTATTGTATCATCTAAACGAATTTATCTATTATTGACTGAAACCAGTATGATTTTCATCACTCAATTTGCTGAGATGTGCGACTAAAGTTAAAAGGAGTCTTGAGATTCCCCCTAGAAATTTTATTGTACTCCAAAATTGATTTATGTTTAAGAATGAATGAGTCAATAATGATGGAACTGTCCAAAGAAAAAGAATGGGTAGAAGAGATATTCATATAGAATGAAAATGGGCTTAGTCTGCAAATAGCAATTCTTACCGGTGATTTTGAATAGTCTTACTGAAAACTTAACCTTATATTAGTAAGAATTGAATCTCGATTTATTATCTTTCGGAATTCTTATTTAACTGTCCTTATGCTCAGAGTATTTTATCGTTTAGAAAACGAAATAAAAAAGGTTGAAGGCCCTGATTGCTTTGAGCATATGCCAATTGATAAACTGTTCTGGGTGGATTTACAATTCGCTTCGGATGAGGAAAGGGGGAAAGTCGAAACGGTTTTTAAATTTAATTTTTCTGAATTACAATCTGAGAATGAAATCGAAAGCAATTCACGTTTCTATGAATCGGAAAATTTAATATTGATAACTTCCTATTTCATCGCAAAGGAAGACGGTAGGTATGAAACCACACCGGTATTTTTTTATTTATCGGGGCAAGTATTAATTACTCAACGTAATGCCGACTTACCCTCCTTTGCAGAAACTGTAAAGAAGATCAAGAGAAACCGGAACTCGTTTAAAAACGGAAGCGAAGTTTTGGAGGTAATTTTAGAGACAAAAGTTGATATCGATAGTGATTTCCTTGAAATTATATCGAAGGAAATTTCATTGGTCAGTAATGGACTATCAATAAGCACTACTAATGAAGAAGAGCTATTGATAAAGATAAACTCATATCAGGAAATTGCCATGTTGATCAGAGAAAGCTTTATTGATAAGCAAAAAGTTGTTTCTTCATTGCTAAAAAGCAAGTGTTTTATCAACGATGCTCGATTGACATTTCTGATGAAAGATATCAATTCTGTCCTCACATCGATCTCGTTTATTTTTGCAAGATTGGATTATTTGCAAAATACTTTACTTGGTATGATCAACATGCAGCAGAACAAGACAATTAAGATATTTACAATAGTGTCAGTAATTTTTATGCCTCCTACATTAATAGCAAGTATCTATGGAATGAATTTTAAAATTATGCCTGAACTCGAGTGGACAAATGGTTATCCTTTTGCAATCGTACTAATTATTGCATCTTCACTGGCTACTCTACTTCTTTTTAGAACAAAAAAGTGGCTTTAGCAATTTTTCATTAGGACTTATTAAGCAGTAACCTCGCTTGCAAGAGGACTAAAACCAAATGACTTTTCAATCATTAATTAAACTGAGTAGTAATATATTTAATCAGATTTTCATTACTCATTTTATTAGAAGTACTTTCTTTGGCAACCGAATTTTTATACTGAGGTGTTTCAGAAAGGAATTTAATAAATTGCTCTTGCGCAGTGCCTGTACCAGTAACATGAATCTCATCGACATTTTGCATGTGAGATGTAATATTCTTGAAGAACTTATTTAATTCTGTAATTTCCGAATGATTTGCTGCGCTTTCATTCCCGTCTTTTTCGTGGTGAACAACCTTTTCGTGCGCTAGCACTTCAAAATTTTCCGCATCGTTTTCCTTTTTTCCTACAACTATTGCATGTTGTGAATCCAGCCATACGCCGAATTGTTTTTTGTTCTTGTCAGTCATGAATTAAATATTTGGGAATTATTGATTACAACAAAAATGAGCAAAATTCAAGAAGCAAGACTTACACAATTGGTAAAAGACTTTATATAATTCATAGGTCATTCACCTTTATCATCATAATTAACTTTACTAATTATCATTCAACTACTAACCTGAATCGATCCAAACCGGCTCCGCTTTTCATTTCTAGAAAATACATTCCTGCTTTCAATCCCAAAAGGTTGACCTGTGATGAAATATTCAATTGAAACGTTTTGGCCAATTTTCCATCAACAGAGTAAATCGAAAAATATTTCATCCCGCTTTCTTCAAATGAAATGTTGACGAAATCATTTGCGGGATTAGGAAACACTGAGAAGTTATTTGTAGAAAGTACACTTGTAACTCCTGTGAACAATTCATTGCGATAAATGTTCGAAGAATTGATCCCGAAAAAAGATAGCATAAAAATATCTGCGTCGCTGTCTTGATCGAAATCCATGAACATTGCGGGAATTGCATAAACGCTTAACGATGCCCACGGAGAAATGTCTGTGAAGTTGCCACTGCCATCATTACGCATTAGGTTAGACGAAAGTAATACGTCATGGTCTCCATCATTATCGATATCAGCCCAATCAACAGAGCCGGGTTCTCCTGTTCCGGGTAGATTCGTAATGAGTTCTGAAAAATTTCCAGAGCCATCATTCAAATAGATCAATGTGAAGGCGTCGTTGTCAAGTTCAATTCCATCATACAAAATATCAAGATCGCCATCGCTATCTGCATCGCCCCATTTTACTGCTCCTGTAAAGATCTGATGAAAGGATGTAGTGTCGATTGTAAAATTCCCGCTACCAGTGTTGTGAAATAGTGCTGAGACGGGATTGTTGTTTGCATTAGAAGCAATAATAAAAATATCAGGCAGACTGTCATTGTCATAATCGGCAACATCAATTCCAGTCGATAAAAGGGCTGGAAGATTTGTTGGGAAGTATGAGAAGGTTGAATTGCCATTGTTGCGATAAACGATGGTTGTGTCAACCCAAAGTGAATCCATAACGCCGGCGATTAAGACGTCTTGAAAACCATCATTATCGATATCCAGCCATTTCATACATCCTAACGTGCGCACAAATCCCGGATTCATTGGAACGAAAGTCAGACTGTCGTTTCTGTATAATTCACACATCGGCGTACCATTGTTCTGTCCGTTGATCAATAGATCCATATCGCCGTCATTATCAAAATCAGCCCAGTTCACTGAACCGTTCGACACTTTTATTATCGACGAATCAACCGGATTCATAATTCCATTGTCATTTCGGAAAATGAAACTACGTTCTGCAACCAGACTGCTGAAACCTGCCATTGCAACATCGAGGTCGCCGTCATTATCGTAGTCAGCCCACGCTGCACTGCCGCTTTCTAATCCGGGCAATTGTGAATTGAGATCTGTGAATACTTGTGAATAGGTTAGTTTGCTGAAAAGTGAAAGCGCTGCGATCAATATTATGTGTAAAGTTGTTTTCATTGTGTGTATTTATGTGTAGCAAATAAAAAGTAAATTCCGAAAATGGTGCTGAAAATCTTTCTGAATGGGAAAAAATGAATGCTGAATGGGACCTTTAACATTTCTCTTGCTATATTTCCGGGAATTGGCCTAATTTTTCAATTAGATTTCTCCTTTTTGGAATATTTGGATAGCGTGTGTTTCATTCTGGCTTGTATTTTTCCTGAGAGTCTCCTGGGACTTAAAACAATTACTTGTTCGCCAAAACCTAATATCTCACGTTCCAATTCAAAATTCCAGATGACTTCTATTGAAAAAATCGTTCCATCGGGATCTTCTCGAAGAATTTTTTGAGAAGGATGTACAGGTTTTGTAATTATATATGGAGCATGCTCCTTTATTATTTTCATTACGATCATTTGAGGTTTCTGATTTGGCATTTTTGAAACACCAAGAACATTCTCGAAATAAGTATTCACATCAAATCCCGGTTTCTGATATTTCTCAGTATTAATTTCCTTGAATTGATCGATCCTGTCTAAAGCTAAGATCATTGTTGAGAAACCCTTTTTATTTATACCAAGTAAAAACCATCTGTTTCGGTATTCTTTTAATAAGTAAGGATAAAAAACAATCGCTTGCGGTAGTTTTGCCTTGAACGATTGGTAAGTAATCTCAATTGTTTTCTTATTTATTATCGCTTTGTGTAAGGGGTCAATGTGTTTTAATCCTTTTAATAACTCATTCTTTTCAAAATCAATGTATGATTTCCCTTTGTGCTGCTGTTTGTAAAGTTTATCCTCTAAGCGAGTAACCATGCCATTCAATTCTTCAAAATAACTAAAACCTTTGAATTGCTTTAATACTGCTAATACTTCATTGAGTGTTCCTAAGTCTTGTTGCGTTAAAGGTGAGTTGGTAATACTGTAATTCTTTTCTTCATAACTGTAGAATTTTTTATCTGTCACAATGATTGGCGCATTATACCCCAACTTTTCACTCCTCATATTTTGAATATCAAGTTGAATTGCACGCTTACTAATTCCTTTGGTTATCCCTTCGTACTCATACAAGGCGTCTGAACAAGCCTCCATCAGATCTTCCAATGTCCATTTACGAAAACGGTTTTGTAAACAGTTGTCAATTGTTTTATATCTGACCAGCGCAAGTTTATTAATTGGCATATTTTCTTTCTGATTATTTAAGGAGTAAATATAATAAAAATCGAAATCTGCGCAATCTATTTGCGTAGAAGGTGCTTTAATAGTATTGGTTTGAGAATTATTTTAATTGAAATTCAGCAGTTTAAATTAAATAATTGGAAATAAGCAAAAAAATGTTGTACCGCGCAATTCGGTTGCGCAGTAGCAACTCACCTTTGTCTTGTCAATGAGGAACAGCAAATGTTACTTCCTCAAATAGAGGTCAACCAATTAAAAACTGAAAAAAATGAAATTCAACATCTTAAAAAGAAAAGCAAATGTAGTAAGCAACTATGAAGGTGCAAAATCATTCAAGTTGACTCCTGAAATGGAATTATATTCTGCAGTGGTAACTGCCGGATTGAGCGATAGCTTTTATGAGAAGAGTGATGAGCGTCTTTCTAGGATCAGGGAGCTGATGATAAAGAACAGTCCTGAATATGTAGGAAAGCTTGCAGTCTATACACGAAATGAAATGTACATGAGAAGTGTTCCGATGGTATTAGCAGTTGAATTGGCAAAAGCAAATTCCGGTAATACAGTTGTTGGGAAAACGGTAAATGGCATTGTAAATCGTGCTGATGAGATCACTGAATTGTTGTCTTACTACCAAATGGCAAACGGTAGAACAGGAACAAAGAAATTGAATAAACTTTCTAAGCAAATACAAAAAGGCTTGTCAGATGCGTTCAACAGATTTGATGAATATCAATTCGCAAAATACAATAGCAACGCTGAAGTGAAATTAAGGGATGCATTATTCTTGGTTCACCCAAAGGCAAAGGATGAATCGCAGCAAACTATCTTCAATAAAATTGCAGCAAACGAATTGGCTGTTCCATATACTTGGGAAACTGAATTATCTGCTTTAGGTCAGGTGAAATATGAGAACGAAAATGCAAAAGCAGAAGCGTTCAAAATGAAATGGGAAGAGTTGATCGATAGCGGTAAGATAGGTTATATGGCTTTGATGAGAAATTTGAGAAACATAGTAGAAGCAAAAGTTTCAACAGCACATGTAAGGAAAGTCTGTGATTTCTTATCGAATGAAAAAGCTGTTGCTAATTCAAAGCAATTGCCATTCAGATTTCTTTCAGCATACCGTGAAGTAAAAGGTCTGAAATCTGAATATGTAACCATGATCTTAAATGCATTGGAAGATGCAGTTATCCTAAGCGCTAAAAATCTGAATGGATTTGACGAGACGACTCGTGTGTTGATCGCGTGTGACGTTTCTGGTTCTATGCAAAAGGGCGTGTCATTGAAGAGCAAAGTGCTGTTATTCGATATCGGATTGATGCTTGGAATGTTGATGCAATCGAAATGCAAAAGAGTGGTGACCGGTATGTTCGGTGAAAGATGGAAAATAATCAATATGCCAAACCGTGGAGTATTGTCAAATGTAGATCAATATTACAAACGAGAAGGCGAAGTTGGTTATGCTACGAATGGTTACAAAGTGATAGATGACTTGATCAACAGAAATGTTGTAATGGATAAAATCATGTTATTCACTGATTGCCAAATGTGGAATAGCAAGAATGATGGTTCAAGTATTGAACAATCATGGAAGAACTACAAAAAGGTGGCTCCAAATGCAAAGTTGTATTTGTTCGATCTAGCCGGTTATGGAAATATTCCATTAAGTTTCCAAAGAGACGACGTCTGCTTAATTGCAGGATGGTCAGACAAAGTATTTGATGTTTTGCATTCTATTGAAAATGGAGAGAGTGCAGTTGAAAAGATCAAACAAGTAGTATTATAGTTGCAGCTCCCACTCTGTTAATCTTGACAGAGTGGGTTATAAAAAATAGTTCTTTAAAATCTTAAAATTGTCAGAATGCCGTAGAATCGGAATACATCGTACCATAAGGGGAAAGGGTCTCAATGAAAATTGAGAAGAGGTGCAAATCCTCATTACGTGTCCCCGTTCTGAATTCGCTAATTGCTTTTGACATTAAAATTGAAAGATGCCGTAAATAAGAGATACATCGTGGTCAACGCAGGTTCGAATCCTGCTCCTGGAGAAATTCAGGATTTCCTCTTATTGCTCGTAGCTCTTTCATATCTTATTAACAGTGTCGTATGTAATAGGTACTTCGTGTATTTAATGTGTCACCGGTTCGAATCCGGTTTTCATGAAAATGAAATAGCTCAGATGGTAGAGCAATTGCTTTTACAGCTGGTTACCTGTTTAAAATATTGAATGGTGTCGTAGAATAGAGATACTTCGACTTAGGATCGGGTGGTCGTGGGTTCGAATCCCATCAAAGTAACAGAAGTCAAATCTTACTTTGTAGCTCAGCGGATAGAGCACCTTGCACTCTTTTCGTTAATTACCCATTCATCTTTCGGTTTATAGCTCAGAAGGTAGAGCACCGTCCTTTTAAGACGGGAGTCCTTGGTTCGAATCCAAGTAGGCCGACAAAAGGAAATGTAGCAAAGATGGTCAATGCTGCGGACTGAAAATCCGAGGATGTAGGTTCGAATCCTGCCATTTCCACAATCAATTTGATCGGTGTTTTGATCCAATTGAAAATTCGGTGCCGTTGAAAAATGTTACTTCGCCCTTCACGCAAAACAAAATCATTTTTCATTTATCGCCCGGATTTATTAAAATAAAATTAAACTGCGCAGCTCTATTGCGTAGCATTGATCTTACTTTGTATCATTAAATAAATAAATACTAATTTTAGTAAAATGAATAAGTTGAAAATTAAAGGAGAAGAACTTAGATCCGTCGGATTTCCGGAAGGAAAAGCGATTGGGATTGCAATGAAAGTAATTGAAAGAAATTATGAAGAATTAAACAGAGGTGATGTATTGGCTTTATTAGCCGGAGTGGTGCAGGATCCTGAAAAATTTCTTAACGATGATATTTTGGGGTCAATAGCAAAAGTATTAATTGTTGACCCGATGGAGAATGAATTTCCGGTTATTCCTTTAAAGGAGTTCGGGGAAGCATATTCTATTTTTGGCCCTGAAAATATTGAGCAAGGTGCGATTGATCAAATGGAAGTTGCTATGAAATTACCCGTAACTGTAGCAGGTGCATTAATGCCTGATGCTCATCAAGGGTATGGCCTACCAATAGGTGGAGTGTTGGCAACAAAAAATGCAATTATCCCATATGGTGTTGGTGTTGATATTGGTTGTCGAATGGCCTTGTCGATCTATGATATTCCTGAAAAGCATTTTTACGAAAATGAAAGTAAGTATAAACGAGAATTGATCGCATGGACAAAGTTTGGTGCCGGTAATGGATGGGATGGAAAATTTAAGGCTGAACATGAAATATTGGATAGTGCAGAATTTAATATGACTCCGTTCATAAATAATTTGAAGGATAAAGCTGTCCATCAATTAGGATCTTCCGGAGGTGGAAACCACTTTGTTGAATTTGGAATAATCGAGTTTGAAAATGATGACACCAAATTGAATATTAAAAGAGGAAAGTATCTTGCCTTGTTGACACACTCCGGTTCCCGTGGATTTGGTGCTACTGTAGCAAGTCACTATACAAAATTAGCTAAGGAGATTTGCAAACTTCCGAGTGAAGCGGTAAATCTTGCATACTTGGATTTGAATTCTGCCGAAGGACATGAATATTGGTTGGCTATGAATTTAGCCGGTGACTATGCTTCCGCTTGTCATGAAGTAATTCATGAGCGGATAAATAGAGCGATTGGTGGACAAGTATTGGCGAAAGTGGAAAACCATCATAACTTCGCATGGAAGGAAGTATGGAAAGGAGAAGAAGTTATTGTTCATAGAAAAGGAGCAACACCTGCATCTAAAGATGTAATGGGAATTATTCCGGGTTCTATGACTGCTCCTGGATTTTTGGTGAGAGGAAAAGGGGAGGCAAGTGCAATAAATTCTGCTTCTCATGGTGCCGGACGGCAGATGAGCAGAACGAAAGCCATTAAAAATATCTCAAATGCTGAGATGCAAAAAGTATTGAAAGATCATGGTGTTACATTAATTGGTGCCGGATTAGATGAAGCACCAATGGCTTACAAAAATATAGAAACTGTTATGGCTGCACAAAAAGATTTAGTGGATGTTGTTGCTAGATTTACTCCTAAAATGGTACGAATGGCTGATGATGGAAGTAGGGAAGATTAAATTTATTCAAAGGTGCCGTAAAATAGAGATACATCGGTAGAGCATCAAGCAGAAATGTTTGAAGGTTGTGGGTTCAAGTCCTATTCAATTATTGATTGGTAGCTCAATAAAAAACTCTGTTTGCTCTTTTGCCCTTTGATAAACTTCGAAACGAAATAAAATTGGATTACATTTGGGCGATACTTCTGATTCTAATTATTCAACGATCCCGAAATGAATTGTATTGTTTTGAAATCCTTGTTTCTCCCATTAGCCATTTTATTCACCTTGACTTGTTCCGCCCAGGAAGACTTCAGTTGGTGGGTAGAAAAACATAATTGGGATGGCGTGACGCCATGGAATCAATACATGACGATTTCTTCTGCTTACATGGGTCCGAATGCATTGCCTGTTCCTGAAATAAAAAATGGACTAATCGATAGTGCGGCTTCTGTTAATATTTCTTACGATTATTATAAAAATACCGGCGATATGACGCAGGATTTTTATCTGAAAGGAACTCTGCCGCTTTTTAAAAATCGCATTTCAATTGAACTGAATGCTGTTCCAATTGAATGGTATAAAATGGATACAATAACAAGAGATGAGCGAGCAGTAAGAACAAAAAGTGGTGAAGGTTCTGCCGGCGGTGATATTTATGTTTCGACGTGTGTGCAGATAATTAAGAATAAAAAGTTTCCGGATTTGATGTTGCGTTTCGCTTTGCGTACTGCATCAGGTACTCATTTAAGAGATGCACGATATACAGACGCTCCCGGATATTTTATTGATGTAAGTTTCGGAAAAAGTATTTTCACAAAAGATAAATTCATTAAAGAGATTCGATTTTATGGCGATGGCGGATTATATACTTACCAGACTTACGACCTGCAGAATTTGCAAAACGATTGTTTCTTGTATGGCGGAGGAATTTGTTTAAATACTAAAAAACTTTCCTGGATAAATTGTATTGGTGGCTATTCCGGCTATCTTGATAATGGTGATAAACCAATAGTGTACAGAAGCGAATTGCGAATGTTAAATCCGATGCATGATTTTGCAATAGCTTATGAAAATGGGCTGCAAGATTATCCGTATCAAAAATTCAGGTTCAGTTATATTTTTCATATTCCTACTGCACGGATCTTTAAAAAAATGGATCTATAAAATCAATTCAATTTATTTTTCTCCAACTCTTTTAACTTCAAAAGTGAACTGACAATGTTTGCAAAAACAGTCTTGTTCGTCTTTAGAAAATAATCGGTTGCGCCTTGTCGAATAGTTTCAAGCGCTTTTTCAAGATCATCCTGCGCGGATACAACGATAATAATTGCCAATGGATTTATTTCTTTGATCAGCTGAAGTACAACCAATCCATTTGGGCCGACGTCGAATTCGTAATCCAGGATTATCTTTCGACTATCATTTGATTTGTACTTGCTAAGAAAATCGTTGCCATTTGAAAAAAGTTCTGATTTTATATCTAAAGTTGATTGTAGATAATCTTTTAACATGAAACTAAAGCTTTGATCGTCGTCAATAATAATTACTTCCGATTTATCAGCGCCGGTTTCTGTATTTATTTTTGATGGCTGTTCTATTGGTTGAGACATTACGAAAATGTTTATTGGTTGATTATAAAGCTACGAAAATAATCACCAAAAGAGCCAGGCAAATCACCAAAAGTTTACAATTTAATTTTGTAAGATTTAACTTCTATTTTTATGATTTCAGATGACATTTTAGTATAATGATGAAAAACCTGAACTTAAGTGTGTCATTTCATCGCAATTTTCATTCCGAAAGCGTCTGTTTTATCACGTGAATGAAAGATTAGGAATACAAAATTCAATATTTTGATTGTTAAATGCGCAAATTTTCGAAGTGTATTAAATTAGTAGAATTCCGCTTATCCATTATAGTTGATTTTATGTATTAAAGTGACATTCTATCCACAGTTACACATTAGTACACATCCAATTATGTCAAATCTACTTTCTGTTAATTTCAGGAATGCATTGTTATGCATTAAGCATCAATTTTGCTTGTTGATTATTTTAACATCAACACTACTTTTTACATTCAATGCGAAAGCAACGGTTACAATTACCAAAGCATCCGGCGGAACATTAATTTCTGCTGATAAGGCAGAGAATGCAACTGTGCCTTCTTTTACTGCTCTTGGAAATATTGTCATTACAGAAGGAGCTTTGGCTGATTTCTCAGTTGGAACTAATGTAACATTTACTTTAATTGCTCCAAGTAGATGGAAATTCAATTCGGCCGGTTTTGTTTCTGTTTCAGCAGCACCTGGCGGCGATGTTTCTTCTGTTTCTGTTGTATCAGCAACAGCAACATTGATCACTTTACAAATGACAATCAGCGGAATTGTAAATTCTGATGTTCTAACAATTTCCGGACTTCAGGTTCGAGCTAATGAAGGTGGAAATATTCCATGTACGGCAAATATCATCAGAGGTGGTACTGCTTCTATGTATGGCTGCGCACCCGGTTCTATCATGGCTAATTTGTCATCAGCAACAGGTGTCATAGATAAACTTGTTATTACTTTACCCGGACAATCATTTTCTGACGCAAGCCTTGCTTCAACAAGTGGAAATTCCGGAACACCAATTAATCAAACCGCAGGAGTTGGGTTTGTTATTACTAAGATAAGAGCGTGTGATCAGTTTCATAATGTAGTAACAAGTTATTTTGGAGTGAAAAATTTAACATTCACAGGACCATCTAATGGTGGAACGCCGCCATCTTATACAACCAGTGTTAGTTTTGCAAGTGGGGTTTCATCAACTATACTTAATACTATATTACGGAAAGCAGAAACAACAACTATTTCTGTGTCTGATGGAGTATATTCCGGTCCGACATCATCATCATTAACAGTTGATGGCGGAAACTTTTCTAAGTTTCTTGTTGAAGCGGCCGGTGGTGGAAATATCACAACACATACAACAGGGGTTCCATTCAATATCCGAATTCTGGCAGTGGATGCCAATGACAATCCATGTGCATTTAATGGAACTGTCGATGTGACTTCATCAGGAATACTTGCAACAGGAAGCGGAACTACTTCTGCATTTACTTCAGGCATTCTCGCTTCTCATTCTGTTTCTTTTTCAAATCAAGGTACATTTGCAATCACAGCTACAAGAACAGGTGGAAGTGAAGCCGGAACCAGTAATTTGTTTCAAATGAATTATCCGGCAGCATCGTTGGCATCTATTTCACCTTCGTGTATCACACCCGGTGGTTCAACTTTTGTTCTCACAGCTACAGGGACTAACTTTACACCATCTTCTATCATACGTTTCAACGGGACTGACAGAAGTACTGTTTTCAATTCAACTACTCAACTTCATGCAACAATACCTTCGTCAGATATTTCAATACCCGGTGTGTACTCGATTTCAGTCTATATTCCCGGAACAGGAACATCTAATCCGGTTATATTAAATCTGAATAGTTCGTCAACTGATAATGTTTCAATTTGTCAGGGTTCGTCGCATATATTACCTGATGGATCTGTTCAAAGTACAGCAGGTAGTTATATCTCTGTAATTCCAACTGTAGAGGGTTGTGATAGTATTATCACAACGAATATTACTGTAAATTCTAATTTTACAAGAAGTGAGGCAGTCTTTATATGTTTTGGAAGTTCACATACACTTCCCGATGGAAGTTCACAAAGTACCCCCGGAATATATACGTCTAATGTGGTTAATGTGACCGGATGCGATAGCGTTATCACAACAACTTTATTGTATTTCCCTGTTACTTCATTAAGTGCAACGCCATCTCAGATCGATTGTTATGGAAATACCGGAAGTGTTGCTTTAACTCCAAGTGGGATAAGTCCTTTCACTTTTGGTCCGGAGCCAACAACAAATCTATCTCAAGGTATTTATAATTTTACAGTTACGGACGGCAATGGTTGTGTTGCAAATGCATCAGCAACGATTGATCCGCCGCCGGCTCAATTAATATTAACAGCAACGCCAACTCAAATTGATTGCTTTGGTGGAACTGGTAGTGTTACACTTACTCCTTCCGGTGGGATACCAACCTATACATTCGCAGGCGATCCAATTATAAATCTATTAGCAGGGACTTATAACTATCAGGTTACAGATGATAATGGTTGTACTGCAAACGCCGCTGCAATAATAGCTGCAGCGCCAAATGTTCTGAATGCTGTAACTTCTGCAATTAATACTCCATGCGGATCTTCAACAGGTGTTGCAACGGTAAATGTATCGGGCGGCTCAGCACCATATTCTTATTCCTGGAACACAAATCCTGTCAGAACAACAAATTCTATTTCGGGATTGGCAACAGGAATCTATACAGTAACCGTAACTGACAGCCGAGGATGTACAACATCACGAAGTGTTACGATTAGCAATACGAATCCTATGCAGATAAGTATAACCGGAAAGACAGGCATTTGTCCCGGTGAAACGGTTACATTATGTGCAACTGCTGGCTATACTTCTTATGCGTGGAGCAATGGTGCTACGACACAATGTATTTCTGTTGCTTCAGCAGATTCACTTTTCGTTATAGCAACAGATGCTTTAGGATGTACAGGAATTAAAAGTATAGTAACAAGAAACAGTTCGAATCCAACTTGTACAATTACGGGAGGGACATTGTGCCCCGGATCAGTTTTAGTCTTGAGAGCACCTACCGGTTATTCTTCATATTTATGGAATAATGGTATAAGGACATCAACAAATAGTGTGAGAAGTGCAGGAACATATTCCGTGACTGTCAAAAATACTGATGCTTGTGCAAGTACTTGTTCATATACAGTCAATAGTCCGCTGCGAGCAACTACAATTAAATCGGATGCAAAATGTTCAAATGAATTTAAAGGTTCTGCAACTGTTAATGTCAGTGCAGGAATAGCTCCTTATACATATTTATGGAGTAATGGAGCAAGTACTGCTACAGCGACAGGTTTAGCGGCCGGAAGTTATTCGTCACGAGTTACTGATGCTGGCGGTTGTGTTATTGTATCACCGGTTACCATCAATTCGAATAAAACTACGTACGATTATTCTTCTGCTATGATTAATTTTAACGCGAATGCAATTGCACCGAATACAAATATTTGGTTTAGTGCAGTCGCGAATGTTGTTTACAATGGAAATTATCCTGTTACAATTCGATTTTTGAATCAAAACATTAACACTTCGGGATTGAATCTTGTACCTGCTGATGCGAAGTTGATCATTACTAATTCCGTTTCTCAAGCATCTACGGCCTTCATTGGTGGCGAATGGGTTACTACTGCCCCTCCAAATTTGTCGGGAAATTATTTTGTCAGTGGATGCGCATATCAGACACCTTCAGGTATTTCACCGAATCTGAGTTCTGTTAAATGGAGAGGAATCTGGACAGCCTCTTCGAGTTGTGTTACAAGTATTAGATGGAAATGGTCTGCTGCTACGTATACTGTTTTTTCTCCGATAAATTCTGCTTTGAATATTCAGCCGGTTGATGATGCTTCCGCATCACCATATGGTAACAGCGATTTGGCAGGAACACCTGAAAATTATAAATCATTTTGTATTCCCGGAGCACTTAGTCAGGGTATTCCTGATTATGTAGGAACTTATACTTCTACAGTTTCTAGAATTCCTTGTTCTACACTTGATGCATGTTCTCCTTTAAGATTATCGGGTTTGCTTTCTTCAGAACAGGATGATTCAAATATTTTATCGAGCGTATATCCAAATCCATTTACTGAAAAAACAAATATTGTATTCGAGCGAGTTGATCTTGCCGGCCGTATGATAATTGAAATTTATGCAATGGATGGTCAGAGACTTAAAACAATTTTTGATGAGAATATCGATCCCGGAGTTGCTTACACAGCAGAGTTCGATGCAAGCGACCTTTCCAGTGGTATTTATTTCTACAAAATGACATGCGGGAATGAAGAAACTCGAGGGAAGTTGTATTTGCAGAAATAAAGTTTTTATTATGGCTTCTTCACCACCAAATTCAAATTGATATTGTTTTCCATCAAGCTGTAATCCATAGATTCGATCTGGAAATCTCCGGTCAAATCGTGATAGTCATAACTTGATAAAAATTGCCCAAGCGTATTTTGAAGCTCATTATAATCTGATGTGTTGATTTGCCCATCTGCAGTTCCACCGGTGGTACCATTGCTGATATCTCCACTGTAAATTGCATATACTCCCGGCCCGACTAATACCTGATTGGATTCGTATGCTTTGTTAGCACTTGTAGAAAAATCATAAGTCCCTCCGGATGTAATGTTCACCGGATTTGCACTCCATGTTTCAAGCGTGTTCCTGTGTTTAACTACCAGATAAAATGATTGTCCGATAGCGGTTGTCGGTAAAAGGAATTGACCTGTTCCATTTGTGTTTATAGTGCCTTGGTTGTAATCAACCAGAGAATATGGCGCAACAGCATTGTGTAATTCGATCTTCACAGAATCGCACAATGTTGGATATAGCCCCGGGTTCACAGCTGCTCTCATTGTTCCGCTTCCAATATAATAACCTTGAATGAACACTTTTACATTATAGGTAAACGTGCAATTGGTGATACTGATATTTGATCCATTGTTATTTCCTGTCGTAACAGGTGAAGATGTTACTATTCTCATTCTGTAACCGGTGCCGGTAACTGCACTCGATGGAATCAGACCAACAATAGTTCCACTTCCGCTTCCTGTTAATGTTCCTATTACTACCGGACTAGCAAAACTTCCTGCTGCATCGCTTAACTGTGCAGTAAAAATATTTCCGGCAGTATAAGCGCAAGCAACGGTAAATGGAATATTCACAGTTATGTTTTTGCAAAGAGAAGAAGGGATTGCACTATTTGTTATATACGTCAGAAATGGATTGACAATAACATTTACTGTATCTTTTCCGAAAATACCTGAGAGCGGATGGGTAGCAGTTAAAATATATTGCTGGGTGGAAGTCGGTGATGCTATAGGATTACTAATTGTAGCGGAACTTAGACCGGTGGCCGGCGTCCAGCTATAGTTGACCCCTGATGTCCCAGCTACCCCAATGGTTGTTGAGTTTCCATTGCATATCGATTTGTTGATTCCTGCATTCGCTGTAACTTTTGCATTGACGGAAATGTTATCGAGATATAAGTTATTTCCAAAGCGGGCTACGTTTCTGAATGCAAGAATAATACTTTGTCCGATGTATGAATTCAAATTGACAGTGTCTGTTCTCCATTGTGTTGAAGTAGGAGTGAAGGCAGATGTGGAATTTCCTGCTACAGTTGAAAGCATTGCTCCACCTTTACTGTATACTTGTGTAAAAGTTGCTCCGCAATCAGTTGATACAAGCACCTGGAGAGTGTCCTGTTCACTTTGATTTGTATAACTCCAGTATGCAACATCAAAAGTCAATGTGATTGAATTATATGATTCGCCATTGAAGCGGGGCATTCTGATTTCATCTTTCCTCCCCGTTGCATTTTGTGACCAGTTATTGAAATATACACACTGAATTCCATTGCCAAACCCACTTGCAGATGAATTCAATTGCCACTTGACTCCATCATTTGCATCATCAAATTCAGACCAACTCGTTGGTGGGAAAGTTGCACCTTCAAATGTTTCAGATAGCGATAGGTTTATTCCTTTAGTATTGATGTAATTTGTTTTCGTAAGTGTATTGCTTGTTACTCCATCTGAAACAGTAAGCGTCACATTGTATGTTCCGGACGTGTTATAAGTTACTGTTGGATTTGCAGATGTGGAAGTTGATGGGGTTCCACCGGGAAAACTCCAAGTCCATGATGTTGGATAGCCACTTGAAAGATCACTGTACTGAACTGTACCGCCAATGCAAGGATAAGAGTTGTTAGCAATAAAGTTTGAAACAAGCCCACGTGGTCCTGCAATAGACGTTTCCCATATACCACGACCATATGTTGCTACACGTAAAACAGCACTTGGAGTGTTTACATTGTATAATGATAAGTCAACAACATTTGTACGAGAAGGAAGATTGGTGTTGAAAATTGTCCAACTCGGATTCGATGCAAGCTTGTAGTAAACGGTATTGTTACTTGCTATAAACACTAATTCGTTTGAGGAAAAGTATTCATCGGCCAGTATGCGTGAATGATTTACAGAAGGCAAATTCAAAGTGATGTTTACCCAGGTAGCCCCATTGTCAGTAGAGCGATAAACTTTTGTATTACATGTTATGTAAAGTGTATTGGGAGAATTATTTATAGAAGTTATATATGCTGCATTGTTTGTTGCATTTGGAAGTGTATAAGATGAAAAAGTAGGAACAGCACTAAGAGCATCTGTCGAAACGTATATCATAGCATCGGAAGTGATGATGTACAAACGATTTGGATCAGAATAACTACTGTGCATAGCCATAATTTTTTTATTCAGACTTGCGATTTGAGTCCAAGTTGGTGTTGTTGCACTTAAATTGGTCGTACGAACAACCAATGTATCGCCAACAAAAGCCAAATCAGGATTAGTGCGATTAAATGCAATGTCTTGTAAAACGGTGATGGCTGCAGGTAAACCATATGAAACACTGCTTCCATTCACCAATCTGCGTTTGTTACTATTGTGATAATAAACCATCGAACTGTTCGCTCGATAATCAAAACTACATTGACTGCTCCAGTCACCACCACGATTAGTGTACCAACCGGCTGCATTGGCATAAAGTTCACCGTTGTCTTGTGTACCTATGCTTACAATATCTCTATTTGTCGGACTGCAATTGCCGTGATAAATTTCATAACCATAAATTCCATCACTCTTCGGAGTCCATAATGTTCCACCATCTGTACTTAACCATACGCCGCCATCATTTAAATTATAAAGCTGAGAACTGTTGTATGGGTTTTGGATCATTTGATGCATGTCAGTGTGCAAAACATTGTACCAAACGGTTTGCTGCGTCCAGTTCACACCACCATCTGTCGATTTCCATACACAATGTGCAACATACCAAATAACATTTGGGTCCGTTCTGTCTACTCCAAGGCCATGATTATAATCGCCTTGACCTGAACTTGCAGAACTATTAGTATAGTATGAAATATAAGGTGCAGAAGTAGTCTTTTTTGCAGTGAAAGAAGTTCCACCATCAGTCGATTTATAAACCATTCCTCCATTTGCAACCATAGAAAGATAGACAACATTGCTATCGGCAGGCGTTAATCCAATACGTACTCCATTTCCATTGGTAACGCCTGAAGGTAAAACTATACCGTTGTTGATCTGTGTCCATGTATCACCGAAATCTGTTGAACGAAAAAATGCAGAATCAGTAGTCGCTGCAAACATTGTTCGAGTACCAGTGTTTTCTTTTAATTTGAGATCGTCGAATGGTCTTGATGCAGTTTTTAATGTCCATGTAGAACCTGCATTTATAGTTTTATAAATACCGGTATTGGTTACGGCAACTATTGTGTTGTGATCAGTAGGATCCATGATCATCTCTACTACTAATTTGTTTTCAAGACCGGAAGGAGAAAAAGTATTTCCTCCATTCGTCGATTTCCACACGCCACTTCCGCTATAATAATAATTGTGATCTCCGGTTCCCAGATAAAGGATCTGATCGTTTGTAAAATCAACACAGACTGAAGCAAGTCTGGCATAAGGCATAAAATCTGTTCCCGGTGTTACACTCCAGTTGGTTCCGCCGTTAGTTGAAATAAATAATCCGCCCCGTGCACTTACCGCATACATTTTATTTGGATTGGTCGGATGGAATTTCATTTGACTGATTCGGCTGATACCATGAATCTGACCACTTGCATTCGTTGGAAATTGCGCAGGTAATAATGCGCTCCAGTTCGACTGTGCAAATGCTGTCGAAGTCATTATAAAATAAAGAATCAGAACTTGTATATTTACTCTCATTGGATTTTCTTGATCGGGAAGGAATTATTTTTTATCGAAGGAATTATTTTTTATTTCTTCTTGTTGCTTTTGCCAGATTGCAGCTCGCTCTGAACCCGTAAGTATATGACCGTCTGCCTGAACAAATGGTTTTGATTCTTTCATCCAGTTTCTGAAACGTTTTACCTGATAATTCATTTGTTCTCTTTCAACCATGCTCTTACGTTCTTGTTCTGTAAGAGTACTCTTGTTGTCACGTTTCATTTCCTTTTCATAATCTTCTTTGGCTTTAAGATCTCCACCCATTAATTCTTCTTCCACTTCCAGATCAGGCATAGGGTGAGTTTTGAAGTAGGAGTTAAATGCTTCCACTGCCTCAAAATAATTTACGTTTTCGTCGCTCATCATCTGTACCCATATAGGTTGATCACTCGCGGTTGTCGCACCGGAATTAGTTTGCGCATTAGCGCCCATACTCAAACAAATGAGTATGGTCAATAGAACTCTTAATTGTTTCATTTTTCGCAGATTGTTAACCAACTGGTACAATAATAAAAATATTCTCCAATTTGGCCTGAGGGAAATCATGCAAAGGGGCAATAAAAATTAAATGATTTCAGCCTAAAATCAGCTAAAACCCGCGCTACTTGCGTATTTCAGGGACTTTTTCTATTTTTAACAATCCCGCTGATCTTAGCGTGAACTGCTTTCTTATAACGATACTGTGTACACAAAATTCGCTTCCATCAAGCAGCCATTGCTTGGATTGTTTTTTCTATTACTAATTAATAGTGTTGTAGCCGTTCCAACTGCAGACTTTACTGTATCAAATTATTTTCCTTGCAATAACCAAAATGTAACCTTCACAAATGCTTCCATTGGTACAATAACGAGTTATTCATGGGTGTTTGGTGCAAGTGCATCGCCCGCTACATCCTCTTCATCAGGTCCTGTGGTGGTTCAATTCGCATCAGCCGGATCTTATTCTGTTACACTTACTGTTTCAGGTCCTGACGGAACAAACTCCGTTTCTAAAACAATTGTCGTTTCATCCACTGCTCCTGTTCTTTCAGGTTCTATTTCCGGATCAACGAGTGTGTGCCTAAATGCAAGTAATCTTGCTTATTCTGTGTCGCCTGTTGCTAATGCATCAACTTACAACTGGACTGTTCCTGCAGGATCAACCATTACTTCCGGACAAGGAACACCTTCTATTATTTCTACTTTTGGCAGTACGCCTGGCAATATTTGTGTGACTGCAATTAACGGCTGTGGAACAAGCAACCAGATTTGTCAGGCTGTTGATATTGCAAAAGAGCAGGTAGTCTTTATGAATTATAATCTGCTCAATTATCCTGCACAATCAACGATCACTGCTGACACATCTTTAAGGCATCCATACTTTCGAACAATTATTCAATATTCAAATCCGGACATTCTCGTTGCTCAGGAAGTAACCGGACAAAATGGTGTCAATTTTTTCTTGACAAAGTATTGAATGAGAATGGAACTACTTATTCAGCAGGAACATTTATCAATGGCTTCGATACTGACAATGCAATATTTTTAAAACATCAAAATTTACTTTTGTTTCCAATACTCCAATCATAACTGATCTAAGGGATATATCAGAATTTAAATTAGTGCATATTTTATCGGGAGACACAATCAGAATTTACTCTGTACACCTTAAAGCAAGTAACACCAGTCCTGATGAAGCTCAACGTGCTTTGGAAGTTGATACTCTTAGAAAGTATACGAATGCTTTACCCATAGGAAGCAATTTTATTGTTTGCGGTGATTTTAATTTTTATCGTTCTTCAGAAAGCGCGTATCAGAAATTACTTGCTGTAACTCCCGGCGTTGACGGTCATTTTATTGATCCGATTACGATGACAGGTACTTGGAATAACATTGCATATTCAAGTTATCATACACAATCTCCACGTGTAAGAGCTTTTGGTGGCGGCTCTACAGGGGGATTAAATGACAGATTTGATCTTGTACTTTTTTCAAATGCGATGATGCAGAGTGGGGGAGTGACATATGTTAACGGCTCTACTTTTCCAATGGGAAATGATGGAAACCATTATAATGATTCCATCAATCAACAACCGAATACAGCGGTTCCTGTAAATGTTGCAGATGCTTTGCACTATGCAGCAGATCACCTTCCACTTATTTGTCACCTGGAATTTCAAAATGCATCTTGTCCTATTGCCGATTTAGGTGTTAGCGGATTGATCACGCCATCAATCAATATCTGTTCTTCAAATTCTCAAGTGATACAAGTTGCAGTAAAAAATTATGGTACAAGCAGTATCAATTTTGCGTTTAACAATTTACAAGTTTCGGCCCAGATTACAAATCCTTCTTCTGTTGTTCAGAATATGACTGGTATTCTCAATTCAGGTACTTTGAATCCCGGGGCAACAATGACGGTTACGCTAAGCGGTACTGTGGATATGTCTTTAGCAGGAAATTATATAATCAATGCCAATACAATTTTTACAGGAGATCCAATTGCTACCAACGATGCAATGCAGACGGCAACAATAGCAGTTTATCCGAATACGACCGCTTCTATTTCAGCGGGAGGCCCAACTTCGTTTTGTCCGGGCGGGTCAGTGATTCTTACTGCAAATCAACCTTCAGGAGTTACATATCAATGGAAGAAAAATGGTGTTGATATAGTGAATGCAACAACTCAGAATTATTCCGCAAATCAAACCTGAAATTATCAAGTTCAATTACAATCGTCGAATACCATTTCGACAACATATCCTGTTTCTGCTTTCTCAAATAATAATTCTTATACCATTCCAAATAACAGTTGCACAGGTGCTTCAAGTTCTATTGCTGTTAGTGGCTATGTAGGAAATGTCGCTTCTTCTGGAATATCTGTGAAAATTAATATCAATCATACTGCAGTAGGTGACCTTGCAATCTTTTTGCAGTCTTCGTCAGGAGAAGTTCTTGGCTTGAGCAGCAGAACAGGAAATTCATCAAACACAGGAAATAATTTTGTGAATACGATTTTTTCTGACATCGGTGCCGGACAATTGCCTACTACAGGCGCACCATATACAGGAACATACAAACCTTGGACTTCAACGTTTACTTCTTGTGTCACTTCAACTAAAACAACTTTTACTTCATTAGGCGGTGGCTCATTGAATCCAAATGGTAACTGGCGGCTTTGGGTTTATGATAGAGCGTCTGGGAATTCAGGAGGGACAATTGTAAACTGGACAATCACTTTCCCTTCGTATTCTGTGAACAGTGTTCTTGTATGCGACCCTGTACTTTCTTCTCCTGTGAATGTTACAGTTACTCCTAATCCGGTAATATCATTTACACCTGCGGCCGCGGTGGTCTGTTCAAATGTTGGAATTAATATTTCTGCTTCAGGAGCAACAACATATTCATGGTCTCCGGCAACAGGATTAAACACCACAATTGGATCAACGGTGTTTGCTAATCCGACTGTTTCTACAACTTATACGGTAACCGGAACAATTTCACAGGGCTGTTCTACAGTGGCAACTATTCCGGTCTCGCTTTTCAGTCAACCAAGTGTTTCTCTTTCTCCTTTGAGCGCAGTTTGCGTAACAACTTCGCCATTTAGTCTGACAGGAGGATCACCACTGGGTGGTGTATATTCCGGCGTTGGGGTCTCATCAGGAATTTTTGATCCTTCTGTTGCAGGTGTTGGCTCGCATTTAATTACATATACATACACTGACGGAAATGGCTGCAGTGCATTAGCAACTCAATCTATTTCTGTAACAGGTTTCCCTTCTGCAACAATTAGTCCGGCCGGACCAATTTCGCTTTGCCTGTCTTCAAGCGCCACCTTATCGACGATTAGCGGATATAATTACTTATGGTCAACAGGCGCAACTACGCAGTCGATAAATGTAAATTCTGCAGGGAATTATTCTGTTGTTGTTTCCGATAACAGCGGATGCGTTGCGACGTCGTCTTCTGTTGTGATTTCAAATAGTGCCTTGCCATTTATTAGCACTGTTTTTTCTGAATCAATGGGTACCGTTCCAGGAACAACACAAATTGCAACTCATGAATCCGGAAACGGATTTGATAATGATGGATTGACTATGTCAGGTACAGGTGATGTAAGGGTTACATCTGTGTCATCTGGTTATATTGGGGCCACAGGCGGGGCAAATATTTTTCTTACCAATACTGCTGGTAAAAATTTCATCATTTCCGGAATTAATACAATCGGATTAACGAACTTGGAACTTTCATTTGGAATTGTGAAATCAACAACTGCAAGCAATGGTTCGGATCTTTTGGTTCAATATAGTACAGATGGAATTAATTATACTTCTATACCTTATACGTTAGCTACAGGTGCCGGAACAGCAGTTTGGACTTTAAAAACGGTAACAGGAATTCCAAGTTCTGCTACTTTGTCATTGCAATTTATTCAAACCGGAATGACTACACAGTATAGAATTGATGATGTTATTCTTAAAGGTGAAAAAGCAATTCCGGAATTAACCGCTTCGGGAAACACTAATTTATGTCAAGGTAATTCAGTTGTATTGAATGCCGACCCTGGAAGCTCTTACATTTGGGATGATGGCCAAACAACGCAATCAATCTCTGTTTCAAATTCATCAATTCATTCATGTTTGGTAACTTCTGTAAATGGTTGTTCGGCACTTTCCGAACTTGTGAACATCACTTCTAATCCGGAGTTGTTTACTTTAAGTGGCGGCGGAAATTATTGCACGGGAGAAACGGCTCCATCTATTATTCTTTCCGGAAGCCAAGTAACGGTGAATTATCAATTGAAACATAATTTAAATAATGTTGGGCCTATAGTTTCCGGAACAGGATTCCCAATAGATTTCGGTACTCAATCAACTACGGGTACATATACTGTTATTGCATCTGATATTTCTACATCATGTACAGCTACAATGATGGGTAGTGTAATTGTCAATGAGAATTCTTTGCCCGGTGATTTTAGTATTACCGGAAATTCAAGTTTTTGTTCAGGAAGTTCAGGTACATTATTGGGACTTTCCGGATCTGAAGCAGGAGTGAGTTATCAATTAAAACTAAATGGAAGTAATAGTGGAGTTGAAATTGCCGGAACGGGGTCAGCTATTTCATTTGGCAATAAAGATATAGTTGGTTTGTATACAGTAGTTGCAACAAATATCTCCACTTTGTGCACAGCTTCAATGACTGGATATCTTTCGTTGATTCAGAATACTTCGCCATCGTCATTTTCAATCGCAGGTGGTGGAGGTTATTGCCAGGGTGGTTCAGGGGTAAATATTACTCTTGCAAATTCTCAGAGCGGTGTAAATTATTCTCTATATAATTCTTCCGGAAATACCGGAATTAATTTTAATGGTACCGGTGCAGCAATTTCTTTTGGGAATTCTACTATGCCTGATGACTACTATATTATCGGGACTGACCTTTCGAATGGCTGCCAATCTGCGATGACGGATACGATTACTGTTAGTTTACTTCCTTTACCAATCATATATAGTGTCACGGGTGGCGGAAGTTTTTGTTCTGTTCCTGATCTGGGAGTTGCTGTCGGATTGAACAATTCAGAAATGGTGTAACCTATCAGCTGCTGCATGATTTGATTCCAATAGGTTCTCCGCAGAATGGAACCGGATTTGCTTTTGATTTCGGTAACCAGATAATTGCCGGCAATTATACTGTGGTCGCTACTAAGCAATCTTCAGGATGTACGTTGACGATGAATTCAAATGTAGATGTCATTAGAAATTTAGTGAGTACATGGTATATTGACGCAGATAATGACGGTTATGGAAATCCTGCCATTTTTATTTTGGATTGTGATCAGCCGTCAGGTTATATCAGCGATAATACCGATTGTAATGATGGAAATGAATTTGCTAATCCGGGCGAAATTGAAATTTGCGGAAATAGTATTGATGATAATTGTGACGGTGATATTGATGAAGGTTGCAGTGTATCAATCAATTTAAAAGTATTCATTCAAGGGTACTATTTAGGTTCATTGTCGCAAAATTCTCCATTGAATTCTCAGAGTTTATCGGATACTGTAATTGTTAAATTGGCAATATCTGTTTCGCCATATACTGTTTTGTATTCCGATACAACATTTATAACTGTTTCAGGAGACATAGAAGCATTATTCCCACCTGCGATTTTGAATTCAGAGTTTTACATCATTGTTGAACACAGGAATTCTATCCAGACATGGAGTTCTAATTATATTTTAATTGATCAAAATAATATAATTTATGATTTCACAAATTCAATTGGAAAAGCATTCGGAAATAATCTGGCTGACAATGGTGATGGAACCTTTTCACTTTTAAGCGGTGATGTCAATAAAGACGGTGTCATAAATGATATTGATTACTTGTTACTTGAAAATGGACTTTTAAATTTAACTGAAAACTATACTGTTTTGGATCTTACCGGCGATAATTTGATAGAGTCTTCGGATTTTAGTTTGATAGAAAATAATATTCAGAATAACATCTCAATTCAAAAACCATAATTTGTTTGCAAAAAAAAACTTGCAGTGATGAACAATTTCATACTGCAAGTTGAATGTATTGTGAATATTATTTAGCTGTTTGAAAGAGTTTTGTAATCCTGATATGCGATCCTGGAAATTTCACCTACGATTTCCGATAAAAGAGGAAGCGAATTTCCTGTTGTCATCACACCGATCAAATAAGGTTCTTTGTTGTAAAATACAATTCCAAATTCATGCAATTGTGCTTTATTGCCAATAATTCTTTCGCCGAATTTGTGAGCAATGACCACATTTTCATCCAACCCTTTTTTTAATCCATCTTTAAAAGTACTTAAAGTTAATAACTTTAATGCATATTCAGAGTATTCCGGCCGTGTATAAGTTGAACTATAAAGAACACGATAGAATTTACAATAATCGTTTACAGAAATAAAATACTCTGCTACCGGATTAGGAATTGGAATATTCAGATCCTTGAAAATGTTGTCGTAAATAGTTGTATTCATATTCTGACTCAGTAAAAGTGTAGCGTCATTATCAGAATGAGCGATCATTGCTGTCAAAAGATCTTTGACCGTATAATTTACTCCCTCTTTAAGTTGAAAGTCTTTTATGTTTTGATTATTGCCCTGAGAAAAATGTTTAGCAAAAAATACTTTTGAATTTAGTACTCCGGGATTCAATTCAGCCATTTTCATATAAGTGATCAAATATGCAATTTTGATCATGCTGGCAGGATTGTATGTTGCATTTGGATTGATAGCAAACCATGAACCATTATCAAGTCTTCTGAAATAGACAGAAATATCATCAGCTTTCTGATTGGCCTTTGCCTGATTCACATATTCAGTGATTTTGTTTTGAATACTTTTTAATGCATTACTTTGTGTACTGATGTCAGTAAGTATCAATGGATGCGTTAACTCATAATCCTTTAAACGGATCTGGTCCATAGCACTCGGACAAGAGTTTGCCATTTGAGGACTAGTGACCTCGGATTTTCCATTCGATAAAATATATTTTCCGCCGGCAAAGGCACCACATACTAGTATCAATACCAGATATAATGGCAGATTTAATTTGAATACTTTCATAATTTCGGACAACACTATGCTTAGGGCTAGGGTTTTGTAAAAAGGATTACAGTTAATTTTTTGTAGACGGCAAATCTAGACCTAATAATTAGAAGTTCGATGAATATTAGGCGAATAGGGCGTTTTACGCTGCAAATTATAATATTTTGGTGATGAAAAGTTAACTGATGTAAATCAGTATAAATGCCACAAATAGTTGAAAAACAACAATATACAGGCTTGTATGAGACGGTTTGTCAATATCAACTTATATCATTTGAAATGGTTGTACTTCGACTAAACAACCATGATTGAATTTAAAATGCGTATGAAATTCCAAAATTAATTTTCGAATGTTCAATTGTAAGCATTTTGAATTTGTAACCAATAGTCATATTTATCAATCAATTTCAAGAACATTCTATGTTCAAAATGATTTTAATTGAAGACATAGAATTTTAAACCTCTTAATCTGTTTGAGAGAAATATGGCAAAGCTTAATGATAACATAGTTTATCTACATTCTATCGCTGAAAACTTTTTATCATTCATCACATTCGCTCCTAATTTCATGACGTTCTTTGCATTATCAAATTGAATTTTAACCATGCTGTTTCGGAAGTTGATATCCTCTTTACTCCTTCTTTCGCGACACGCTAAAACATAACACTATGAAAAAACTAATTTTTGCAATCGCAACAATGTTAGTTATCGCCGGATGCGATAACAGACAAGCTGAAATTGATTCGGCGAAACGAACGAGCGATTCTCTTTCTTCTGTGATCAGCGAAAGAGACAACTCTATTAATGAATTTCTTGCTGATTTCAGTGAGATCGAAACCAACTTGGATTCTGTCGCTCACAAGCAGAATGCCATTAATGTAAATGTTGAAAAGCAAGGTGAATTAAAATCTACTTCACGTGAGCGTATCAATCAGAATATCGCGGCCATTAATGAACTGATGGATCAGAACCGCAAAAAAATTGCTGAACTGAATCGTAAAGTGAAAGCTTCAGGCGGAAAAATTAAAGAGTTCGAAAAAATGATCCAGTCACTTAATGACCAACTTGCAACGAAAGATCGCGAACTTGTGGAATTGAATGAGAAACTTGCGAATTTAAATACTCAGGTTGCTCAACTTCAAACTAATGTTAGAAACATTAAATGCTGAATCTACTGCAAAGACAAAAGTAATCGACGATCAAACTGCTGTTATGCATACTGCATACTATGTGGTTGGAAAGCAAAAAGAGCTGCAAGACCTTAAAGTGATTAACCGTACCGGTGGATTTATTGGAATCGGAAAATCTCCGGCGCTTGCTCCGAATGTTGATAACAGTAAATTCAACAAGATCGATTACGTAGTAACGAATAACATTCCAATCGACAGCAAAACTGCTAAGATCGTTACTTCTCACCCGGCTGATTCTTACACGTTGAATACAGAAAACAAAAAAGTAGTTAGTTTGTCAATCACGAATCCTGAAAAATTCTGGAGTGCTTCTAAATACTTAGTAGTAGTAAAAAATTAATTAAAATATATTGGGGGGAAGGAGGTAGTCGGTGACTACCTCCTTTTTTTATGCAATTTCGGATTTTGGATTAGACGGTGTTGAGTTTTGAGTTTTGAAAAAAAAGAAAAAGAAAAAGAAAAAGAAAAAGAAAAAAGAAAAAGAAAAAATGAAGCGGGCGGGTAAATTCACTTGCTAAATTCCGTGGACCTTTGTGAACTTGTGTTCTTTGTGTTAAATTTTTTTTAGATTAACTTTTAACTTTAATCCGAAGTTATTCAACAACCACCCCAATCACCAACACATCATCCACCTGCTCAAACTTTCCCTTCCAGTTGTTGAAGTAATTTAGCAGCGCGTCGTGTTGACTTTTCATCGGAGTTTGATGCATATTTTCGATCAACTCGCGGAACTTTTTCGTCATGATCTTCTTTCCTTCCATGCCACCAAACTGGTCTGCATAGCCGTCGGAATACAAGTAGATGTGATCACCTTTTTCTAAAGCGATCTGTTGTGATTTGAAAGTTCTGTTCTCATCATCGTTGAATCCTCCAATTGGTAGTTTATCCGGCTTGATCAATTCTGTAGTAAAATTTCTTACGATATGTAATGGCCTGTTTGCTCCGGCAAATTTCAAAGTCATTTCCATTTTGTCGATCACACACATTGCAATATCCATTCCGCCATGCGATGAAGTTTGTTTTTGTCGTAGGGCTTCTACAATTCCTTCATTCAAATCGTTAAGGATTTTTGCGGGATCGGTAAATTTATTTTGCAGAATGATCTGCTTTAACAATGCTGTTCCAACCATACTCATAAATGCACCGGCTACACCATGACCGGTGCAATCGGCGACAGCCAGATAAATGCGATCGTTCAGTTCTTCCAGAAAATAAAAATCGCCGCTGACAATATCTTTGGGCATGTACAATACAAATCCATCTTTGAAGATCCTGTCAATTGAATCGGCATGTGGCATGATTGCAGACTGAATATTTTTTGCATAATGCAAACTATCCAGAATTTCCTGATTCTGTTGGGAGATTGATAAATTCTTTCTTTCCAGATCCCATTTTTGCATCATCACATTATAAGAACGGTCGCTTAATTTGTCGGAGATTTTTTTATTTTCTTCAGCAAATTTCTTTGTCAGCTGTTTATATAAAATGTATCCGCCAACAATCAAACAAACATTCAGGAATAAAAAAAACCAGCTTATTGCATCACTGAAGAAATTAGCATTCTTCATCTGATCTAAAAGTATTGGTCTTAAAAACAACATAAATTTGGTTGGGAAGAGGATGTCCTACAAAAGTAGCATTTTAGACTCTTTAAACAAGAGCCACTTTGCTGCATTAAAAAGTCTGATTTTTTGACTATACATATAAATCCCCGGGGAGCGCGCCAAAAAATTGAAGTGTCCCAATATACGATTTGCAATAAACAGAAATTATTTAATGAAGTGAAAAGGCTGACGCCATGCGGACAGGCCCCAAGTTTTCCCCTTCCGCATGACTATGCGCCGCGGCGCACAGCATTATTAAATAGTCAAATGACTAAATTTAAATCGTAATTCGTAACCGCATAAATGACGGTTCTTTTAAGCAACAAAACATGACGCTATTATTGTTTTCCCGTAAGCATTTTGCTGGTAATTAGGTGAAATTTTTCACTATTTCAAGGAGAAGTGGCCAATTTTAGCTTATACAATAAGGAAATATTTGTAATATTGGGATTCCTACAAAAACCCGGTCCGGATCGTTTATGCTATCGAATTTTGTTAATGTACACCTGAGTAAAATGAGCGCACAAAATGTGCTTTATTCATATCAAGGTGTGATCGATGAAAGCATTACTGAAAAAATATCGGCATTGATGGATAAACATTTTGAAGAGAATAGTATTCCATCAGAACGAAGAAAAAAATTCTTTCTAATAATGGTAGAATGTGCAGAATGTTTTTCATCATCAGCTAAAACCTGAACACGAAGGACAACCTTTTGAATCAGGTATCATCGTTTCGAATGATGAAAATTCGAATTACAGAATCGTTTCCGGAAATTACATTGTCAACACTTCGACCAAAGCATTGGGTGAAAAGATCGACAAGATGAATGCAATGTCTGCTGAACAGCTTCGTGCATTTTATCAGGAATCGTTATCGGTTGCCGAACTTTCTGAGAAAGGCGGAGCGGGATTAGGAATACTTGACATGGCAAGGAAATCGAAGATGCCATTAGAGTATGAGTTTGTGCCCATCGATGAACATTACTCGTTTTTTATTTTAGCAATAGCAATACCATAAATACCAATATCGCAATGAACAATTTGATCATAGAAGAAAGCATTAAGACGCCATCAGTTGCATTCGCAGCGGAATCAGGAATTTTAGAATTGAAAGGAAAGTCAATTCCGGAAAACTCCCTGGAATTTTATCGCCCCGTTTTTGAATGGATCGATAACTACGGACAATCGCCCAACTCTTCGACTGAACTAAAAGTGCGTTTGGAATATTTCAATACGAGTTCATCGAAATGTTTACTTGATGTTTTTCGTCGTCTTGAAACATTAAGCCTTAGCGGAAAAAGTACCGTAAAAGTCAGCTGGTACTACGACGGTGATGACGAAGATATGATGGAAGCAGGGGAGGATTATAGTGCGTTGGTGAAGATTCCGTTTGAGTTGTTGAAGGCGTAGGTTTTCTTACTTCCCCTTCGAAAACACCCCCACAACCTTCCTAAACACATCAAACTGCAAAGTGATGTAAAGCAACAATGACATTAACCAGATCACAATAATGTTACTGTTTAATGTTTTTACTTTTGTGCCATTCAAATTCTTTACGTATGAAAACATGGGTGCTTTGGAGAATGAACTATTCTGATTGAACACAGGCTCGAAACGTTGAATGATCTTTTCATTCGTTAATACCATTCGCTCGGCTTGATTACTATTCCTCACCATTTCTTCCAGACTTTCATTCTCATATCTATTCTTCATTGCAAGAAATTCTTCTTCGCTGCCTTGGCCTGATGTCATCTTTGCGATCTTCGTTTCTTTGGCTTCGTTGGCAGTGTTGAATTTTTCGATGTAAAATTCTCGGAGTTCGTCAAGAGTAGTTCTTAATTGTGTAATTGTATTTGCATTCACAGTTTCATAAGTCAGTTGACGTAGTAACTCTGCTTTTTTGATGGAACAATAGATGCTTCATTCGAGAGTTCATGACTAATTACTGCTAACGGAATGTTGACGGAGTCTTTCGAACTTTTATTCAACATCATTCTTTCCAAACGATCTGTTTTCTCTCTTAATGCAGCGATCCACCAGTCTTTTTTATACGTCGCCTGACTCATCACTGATTCTTCAGTGTAGAATTGTTTCTCAAAAGGATTATTTGCAAACTGCTCAACTGCCATTGCTTCATAAGCCCAACGTGATGTCATTACATTTCCAATCAATGGCACACCTTCGTTGCAATTGATCAACGGGTGTAATTTGTCATAACGAACAATTACACCGCTTAGCAAGATCTGTGGAATTAATAAGAAGGGAATTAAAATATAAACCGTCACTGCAGAATCCAACCCGGCAGAAATATTTAATCCAAGTAAATTTGCAAAACAACTTGTCGTAAACAGAATCATCCAATAGGTCATATTCATATCGTGAATGCCCATGATTGCATTTCCAATCACCACAAAACACAATGTCTGAATCGCTGAAATGATGAACAACAAGGCAACCTTACTCATGAAATAGCTGGTCTTGCTCAAATGCAGAAACTTTTCACGCTGTCTAATCTTTCTGTCACGAATGATCTCTTCCGCACTTACTGAAAGTCCCATGAACAAAGAAACAATAACGCTGATAAATAAAAATGCCGGTAAATTCGGATTTGAAATCAGTTCGTAATCTGAAGCGGATGAATACCGCAAAATAAATCCGAGTACCAAGGCAAGTATTGGTGCCTCCAGTAAATTGATCATCATGTACTGACGATTACTCAATTTAGAAAGCAGATCTCGCGTAAAGAATATTTTCCATTGCGCAAAAGGCCCGGCTTTTTTATTTCGCTTTACTGTTAGCTCAAGTGACTTATCTTCGTGAACTGGCGGTTCAACTGTCTTGAATAATTCATTCCACTCTTTAGGAGTAATTTTTCTGTTCGTAGTCGATTTTCCGAATTCGTCTACTTCATGCAATTCAAGAATGTTGAAAAGTTGCTCAGGATTTATATTTCCACAGACAGAACATTCGCTTTGTTCTGCATCTGTCAAATGAACTTGTCGCTTGAAATAAATTAATGCATCAGCAGGATTTCCAAAGTAAACCGGAAAACCGCCTGTATCCAACATGTACAACTGATCAAACAATTTGAAAATGTCTGACGATGGTTGATGGATGACCACAAAGATCAACTTGCCACTTAATGCAAGTTGTTTCAGCAAGTCCATTACATTCTCTGCATCTCTCGATGACAAACCGGATGTTGGTTCATCAACAAATAGAATCGACGGTTCTCTGACCAATTCCAATCCAATGTTCAACCGTTTTCTTTGTCCACCGCTGATCGTCTTGTTCAATACACTTCCGACTTTCAGATCCTTGATTTCCATTAGACCTAATTAATCAAGAACATCGAGTACTTTTGTATTGATGACATCATCCGTTAATTCACCAAAACACAATTTTGTATTGTAGAATAAATTCTGATAAACACTTAGCTCTTCAATAAGCAGATCGTCCTGCGGAATATTACCAATCAGTCCTTCTGCAATATTTCCTTCGTAAATATTTTTCCCGTTGATAAGAACTTCACCCTTTGAAGGTTGCATACTTCCATTCAGAACATTCAGCAATGTAGATTTCCCCGCACCGCTACCACCCATAATGCCGGTTAAATTCCCGGAATTAATTGTGAAGTTGATGTTATGTAATCCTTGTTTGCCATTGCTGAAAATGAAATCAATATTCCTTACTGTAAATTGGAATGTATCTGCTTCATTCGCTGATAGGAATGGCCGTATGATGTCACGATAATAAATCGGTTTCAATCTCGAACAGCGTAATACTGCCCCTTGAGTAATTACTGCTGCACGACTGCTGTCAATCGGTTGTCCATTGGCAATAAACGAATCTGTTCCACGATAAGATAAAAAGAAAATACCTGCATCTTTTAAGTACAGGAATACCATCATACCATCTAAGTCGTCATGGAGTAATTGATGTGCATTTCGCAAATCAATATTTTCTCTTGCACTTATGATCAAAACATTCGCCGAATCAAAATCTTTTACGGTTGATTTTGGTGCAGCAAGAAGTTGGCAAAGTGAATATTCTTCAGGGCCGATATTAAAAACATTGGCAACCGTTTCCAGAAATTCTTTTTCAGGCTCTGTTATTTCCAGTTCCGACGATTGCATAAATTCTGCGAGTCGAAGGAAGACGATGTATTTTTGTCGGGTGTTTAGTTCTTTGTTGATCTCCGTACAAATTCGAAGTGCGCGCACAGAACTGAAAGCAATTTTTTTTCGTGCACGTGTAATGTCATCACCGCTTCCGGAATACTTTTCCATGTATTCATCAAAAAGGCGGAGGTATTCGTCGACACGTTGCAAACTTACTTGTTGTCGCAAAAAACTTTCAACGACTGAACGACTTTGTAATGTTAATCGTTCTAATGCTGCTCCGATGGCAAACAACTGCATTAAGGCCTGAAGGATCTTCTCACTCATAAGTAGTCAAATATAGTGGAATCTTTGGAATAGGGAAACTGGTTTCGCGGCAACTGTATCTGTGAATTTGGGTCAAAGGTCAAGGGTCAAGGGTCAGGCTTGGATCAATGTTAATGCCTTATATGAATGACAATAAAAAAGGAGGCATATTACTATGTCTCCTTCTATTCTGATTTTTAATTAGTTTGTATTACAAAAAGAAAAATAATTGTGGTAGTGTAATAATAAGTGGAAGTTTAAAGGATGCCAACTTGACCTTTGACCTTTGACCCTTGACCTTTGACCCTTGACCTTATTTAATCATATCGGCCCGCACAGCACTCATCGCCGCACTCATCTTCGCCAGATTTTCTTTCGTAAGTTGTTTTGGTTCTTTTACTGTATCGAAAACAACTTTAACGCCTTTCAATTGTTCCAGCAATTTTGCAGAGCTTGGATAATTTTTCAAATCTGAGAAGAGACTGATCAAGTTGTCAAGATATAATTTTTGGTTGTACACTCTTTCAAACAGATCAGCATTTGATGGACCGTATTCCATGTTTTTCAAAAGTTCTATACTCAGGTATTGAACTTCAACGATACTTCCTGCAAGAACATGAGATGCAACTTCCAGACGACGATTGCTACGTAAATAACTGTCTGTTTCTGTATAGGCACGGTCGATAATTTTCACAAGTGAATCTCTGTTGTCTGCATTTTCACGGAAGCTGGAAGTGAATTTGTCAAACGTTTCCTGAACGCCTAATTTCTCTGCCATCTTTTTAGTAGTAGAGTAGTAGTCCAGCAGATCCTGATTTTGTCCATAGAAAGCAGTGTATGCCATATCAATTCCATAGATACCATAGTTTACTGCTTTTTTGTAGGCAGTAGTGTAATCAGTTGCTCTAGATGATGAATTTAAAAGATCTCTGTTGAATGGTACATTGTTCTCATAAATGGCATTGATCATTTCCATTGGAGATGGAAGATTGGCAATCGTATAAAAGAATTTAAATTCTAATTTCTCTCTTGCTTTTTGTTTTGCTGTATCAACAACTGTTGTTGTATCTGCAAATTCATCAGTTGTTTGCTCCGGCTTATTGTTATTGCTGCAAGAAATTGCAGTGATTGCAATAAGACTAAATGCAAGGGAGCGCTTTAAGAACTTTTTCATGGAGGATTGTTTGATGCAAAAATAGAAATGATTGGCTAATTTCAAAGAAAAACTATGTTTTTGGATAAGATATAATATTGAGGTCATTTTGCAACTACTTGAAAATTACTTAAATACATTTGAATTTATTGTAAATGCTGCTAAATTGCAACTTCTGACCTATTTTTCCGGCACATATTCTCTTATGAAGAAAAAACAAGCGACTCCTCCGATCATAAAAAAGGATGCAAAGAGTGAGAAGAAGACTGATTATTTCAAATGGATTTGGTACCTGATCATTCCTGTTTTGACATTTTTAGTTTATCAATCTGTTACAACTTTTGATTCTACAAACTGGGACGATAAAGCTTATCTGCAGGAAACGCCAATGATAAGGGATCTGAATATGGAAAAGACGAAAGCCATTTTCACGAAAAAAGTACTCAATAGTTATAATCCTATCGTGCTGTTGACATTTGCTTATGATTACAAGATGTCAAAACTAAAGCCGGGTTGGTGTCATGCTGTGAATTTGTTTTTCCATCTCATGAATGCAATTCTCGTATTTGTTTGCATGCGTAAATTGCGATTCAAAACTAATCATGCCGGAATTATTGCACTATTATTCGCCTTACATCCTCTGTCTACGGAAGCTGTTGCATGGATAGCAGGAAGAAAGGATGTAGTTTATTTGTTTTTCTTTTTGTTGTCGTGGAAATTTTATCTGGATTACTTTAATTCAACGAAAAAGCTGTTTCTCTTTGTAAGTATATTCTTTTCATTCTTTCTTTATTGTCAAAAGTACAAGCTATTACACTTCCTTTTATACTTATTGCATCCGATCTAATGCTCGATCAAAAGTTTGACCCGAAAAGATTACTGAATAAAATTCCATATTTTATTTTGGCGATAATTTTTGGCGTAATCGCTGTTTCGGGAAGTGGTGAGCTAATGGCAGATAAATATACCGCTCCATTTACACTGCTTGATAAACTTGTCTATTCAATAATGGCATTTGGACTTTACTTGCAGAAAATAATTTTCCCATTCAATCAAATTGCTATTTATCAATTTCCTGAACCGGGAAGTTCGGCATACATCATTGATCTTCTTGTCGGAATTATAGCGATAGGAGCAATTGTCGTAGGTTTCATCTTTTCGATGAAAAAAAATCCGAGACTTGCAGGTGGACTATTATTAATTTTGCTGTAAGTATTTTTCCTGTTCTACATTTTGTGGCAGTCAACTCAGCCTCATCTATGAGCGATTTGTTTATTTGGCCGGCATTGGAATTTTCATTGCCGCATTTGCATTGATAGAGCGTTTTCCGAAACAAGAGATGCGAATTACGTATGTTACCATTGCAATTTGTATTCTTTTCACCGGTTTGACAGTGGCTAGAATACCTATATGGAAAAACAGCCTCTCCTTATGGACAGACATTATCGCTAAAGACCCAACAGCAGCAGATGCTTTTACAAATCGTGGACAATATTATGAATCGATCAATGACTATGACAAGGCATTTCTTGATTTTTCTGAATCAGTACGACTAGAGCCGAATAAACCCGGAGGTTATCATAACCGAGCGGTTTCTTATTTTCATAAAAAAGATTTCGCACTTGCATTAAAAGATAATCAACGTGTTTTAGATATTGACCCAAAACATACAGACGCCCTTGTTAATCGTGGAGCAATTTATTTTAATATGAATCAAAATGATTCGGCAATTTTCTATTATAAAAAGGCTCTGGAAGTTACACCGGGTCTTGCAAAGGCGTATTATAATTGCGGTGCAGCCTATTTCAATATGAAAGACTTTAGTTCTGCTGCTTTTAATTTTAAAAAGGCTACAGAATATATAAGTGATTACACAGATGCTTATACTTATTTGGCATTGTCAAATACAAATTTATTTAAGTTCGAAGAAGCTGAGTTTGCAATTAACGCCTCTGAAAAATATACCCCAAATTCAGCGGCGCGTACAATGGTTTCAAATGAATTGATTCAACTTGGTAATGCAGCCTATCGAAATGGGAAACCTGATGAGGCACTCAACCTTTATACAGAATCAGCTCGCATCATGCCTTCTAATGCAGAAGCTTATTTCAATCTTGGCGGAATTTATCTGATGAAGAAAGAGATACTAAAGGCCAGAGAGAACTGGCAAAAGACGTTAAGCCTGAATCCTAATCACGCAGAGGCAAAAAACTGGCTTACGCGAACAGCCGGAGCAAAGTAGTAGCTCCTTCTAAAAACGCCACTAATTTTCTTATCTTTGCATCATGCATCGTCCGAGTTTTGATGAAATTTATATGGAGCTGGCCCAGAACCTTGCTCATAAGTCACATTGCGTAAAAATTAAAGTTGGGTCTGTTCTCACAAAAGATACTCGTATTGTTTCTCTTGGCTACAACGGCCCACCTGCCGGAACCCACAATTGCGATGAAGAATGGCCTGAAGTAGGCTGTCCTCGCGATAGTAAAGGCAGCTGTTCTTTGGCTCTTCATGCAGAACAAAATGCCATCCTTTATGCCTCGAAAAATGGCGTTCCTATTGAAGGGTGCACTATTTACGTGACTCTTTCACCTTGCCTTCCCTGTGCTCGAATCATCTATACGATGGGCATTAAAAAAGTCATTTACCTAAATAGCTACGCTGAATACAAAGGCATTGGCACCGATGAAGGTGTTGATTTTTTAAGACGTTTCGGAGTCCAAGTCGAAAAGTTCAAGAAGCCCGAGCAATTGGTTTCTATCGCTTAAAAAGCACTTTTTTTACTACCAATCATTTGAAATTCAATAGTGTTATTGTCTTGTTAAATCGTCAATTACTAAAACATTTTTCGAAAAAATCAGTTTAAACTGTTTGGGTCGCAACAGTTCGCACTCCTTAAATCCTCAAAAAAGTGAATAAGTTAAAAATCTGGTTACCGTTAATTTTTGGCGGACTATTAGCAGTTGGTATTTATGTCGGAATGAGAATGAATCAACCGGCAAATGCAAGTTCTTTTTTCTCTTTTCGCACCGGGCAATTCAATAAATTGAATGATGTGATCAATTATATCAATCAAGAGTATGTCGATACAGTCAATCAAAAAAAATTGGTCGAGAATACGATTGAAGAAATGCTTCACCGACTGGATCCGCATTCAGCATATATTCCAGCCGATGAACTTCAGTCAACAAATGAACCATTGGAAGGAAATTTTGATGGCATCGGCGTAGAATTTCATATTCAAGATGATACTATCATGGTCGTTACGGCAGTTTCCGGTGGTCCTTCTGATGCACTTGGTATTTTACCCGGCGACAGGATCATTAAAGTTGAAGGTAAAAGTGTTGCAAACATTCACATCACAAATCAAATGGTCATGCAAAATCTTCGCGGACCAAGTGGAACGAAAGTGAAAGTGACCATTTACAGAAAAGGAAAGCAAATCGATTATTCAATCACACGTGGAAAAATTCCAATTTATAGTGTAGACGTTTCTTACATGCTTAGTCCGGAAACAGGGTATATCAAAGTCAGTCATTTTGGTGATAAGACTTATGAGGAATATGTCGACGGATTTATGAAGTTGAAAGAAAAAGGAATGAAAAACCTTGTCTTGATCTTCGTGGAAATCCGGGTGGATATTTAAAAACCGCTATTCAGTTGGCTGACGAATTTTTGCCGGAGAAAAAACTGATTGTATATACACAAGGCCGTTCTCGTCCGAAAGAATCATATTCTGCTTCTACAAATGGTTTCTTTGAAAAAGGTGCTCTCGTAGTACTTATCGATGAAGGAAGCGCATCGGCAAGTGAAATTGTTTCGGGTGCATTGCAAGATTGGGATCGCGCAACTATCGTTGGTCGTCGCTCATTTGGTAAAGGGCTTGTTCAGGAACAAAGCGAATTTCCTGATGGTTCAGCAATTCGTTTGACGATTGCAAGATATTATACACCTACCGGTCGTTGTATTCAAAAACCGTATGATGAAAATTATAGTGAGTACGAAAACGAACTTTCAGTTCGCCTAAAACATGGTGAGCTTTTAAGTTCCGATAGTATTCATTTCGCTGACTCTCTTAAATTTACTACTCCAGGTGGAAAAGTAGTTTATGGTGGCGGTGGTATCATGCCAGATGTTTTTGTTTCTCTCGATACATCCGGAATTTCAGAATATTATTCTAGTCTTAGTTCGAAAGGTTTGATCACTGAATTTGTCTATAAATATGTCGATAACAACCGGACAACTTTGAGTAAGTATAAAAACTTCGATGAGTTCAATTCAGGATTCAAAATAAATGAAAACATTTACAATCAATTCATTTCTTATGCCGAAAAAAGCGGTGTAAAGCCTGATGCTGAAGGAATGAAAACATCTGATGAAATAATTCGGACACAATTGAAAGCTTTAATTGCTCGTCAGGTCTGGAAAAACGATGGTTTTTATCCTGTAATACAGACATTGGATAATACTTTGAAAAAGGCGCTTGAGTTGATCGACAAAAAACAAGTTGCCATTATAGGAAGTTAAGTGAAAGAAATTTATTTCAAAGTAATTTCTATATGTTTCGCTCAACTGATCTTTATCGGACAAATTAGTTTTGCGCAGAATAAAATCACATTATCTCGGCCAAAAGATGTAATAATTTCCGGGGCCGGAGCTACGCTTTTTTTAGGCGGGTATTATTTTTATCAGAAGAAAGATCCTTTAAGTGTTGAACAAATTTCTAATCTGAAAATTTCAGATATCAATTCGTTTGACAGACCGGCAGTAAATAATTACTCAGTAGGCGCGGCTGACGCATCTGATATCCTTCTTTAAACTTCAATGGCTCTTCCTGCATTACTGTTGACAGATAAAGACATCAGAAAAGATGCAACTCCTGTAATGCTCGTTTACTTTCATTCTGTATTGATTACTTCGGGAGAAGTTCTGATGACAAAAGGTTTAGTAGATCGTACCCGGCCATTCGTATACAATGAGAATGCGCCGATGAGTGAAAAGCAAAAACCGGATGCCAATGCCTCTTTTTTCTCGAGTCACACAGCATTGACTGCAAATGCGGCTGCATATACTGCAGCGGTTTATAGCATTTATCATCCTAATAGTAAAGCATTGCCATATATTTACATTGGAGCTGCAGCGATTCCATTGACAACAGGTTATTTAAGGTATGAAGCCGGAAAGCACTTCCCAACTGATATTGCAGCCGGATTAATAATTGGGGCTTTGAACGGTTATTTAATGGCCAAATGGCATAAAAGTAAATAGCGCAGAAATTATTTTTATAATAATTCTGTAAAACAAATATTTAATTCACTTTCGATTATTTGCTGAATAAACTTTATCTTTACGCATCTAAAAAATTATTCAAATGGCATTCGAACTTCCAAAACTTCCTTACGCATTCAATGCGCTAGAGCCAAATATTGATGCACGCACGATGGAGATCCATCACGGTAAACATCATCAGGCTTATATTACTAATCTTAATGCTGCAATTGCAGGAACTGATGCTGAGAAATTAAGCATCGAAGATATTTGCAAAAATATTTCTAAATATCCAATGCCTGTCAGAAATAATGGCGGTGGTCATTATAATCACTCTCTTTTCTGGACTGTAATGAAACAGAATGGAGGAGGAAATCCAACAGGTGAAGTTGCAACAGCTATTGATGCTGCATTTGGTTCATTTGAAGATTTCAAAACAAAATTCAATACAGCAGGTGCAACTCGTTTCGGTAGTGGTTGGGCTTGGTTGATCGTAGGTGCAGATAAAAAATTGGCCATAACATCAACTCCGAATCAGGATAATCCTTTGATGGATATTGCTGAGGTAAAAGGAACGCCAATTCTTGGTTGTGATGTTTGGGAGCATGCATATTATCTGAACTACCAAAATCGTCGCCCTGATTATATGACCGCTTGGTGGAATGTGATCAATTGGGATGAAGTAAATCGTCGATTGGCAGCAGCTAGCAAATAATGAAATAAGAAATCATGGAAGGCTCTACGAAAGTGGGGCCTTTTTTTTGTTCAATTACTAAAAGCCTTAACAAATCATTAAGTAAAAACACGATAATTTCTATGTGTTCCTATGTGTCTATGTGGTAGAAAAATTTTCACCACATAGACACATAGAACCAAGAAGATCCTGCCAAATAAAGTCCATTGTGTTAGAAAATTAGGATTATAAATTTTAACACACACTAAGAAACAGATTTTCTCTTGCTTTCAATATTTTCCTATCATTGCAACATGAAAAGATACTTACTCTGGCATTGCTGATCATAGCAGGATTTGGCTGTAATTCAAAGAAAACGGAATCTACCGGCGATCAAAATCAACAATTCGATCAATACAAAAATGCATTCGTCGAACACATGTGGGAAATTTATCCGGGCTGGGCAAGCTCACAAGGCTATCATAAATTTGATAGCGTTATGTTCGTTCCAAATGCAGAATATGATACAAAACAATTAGCCTTTGCCAATGCAAATCTTGATTCACTAAAGGCATTTGATCTGAAGAAACTGTCGGATAACAACAAGACAGATTTTTATATGATAGAAAACCAGCTGAAGTCAATTGTTTGGTCTATCAATGAAATGAAATCCGGCGAATGGAATCCTGCCAGTTACAATGTTTCAGGTGAAGTCGCTGAAATGATCAACAACAATTACGATTCACTTGATGTTCGTCTGCATAACCTGGGAATAAAAATGAAAAATATTCCTGCATATTATGAAGCTGCTACAAAAAATCTGAAGAATCCGACAGTTGAACATACTGAACTTGCCATCGAACAAAATATGGGTGGTGTTTCTGTTTTTGAGAACGATCTTGTTAATGCTTTGAAAGAATCTAAATTGAGTGATGCCGAAAAATCTGAAATTTCTAATCAGGCGAAACTAGCTGTCGGTGCAATCAAATCATATGTAGATTTTCTGAAGACGATGAAGAACGATAGTCCTCGAAGCTTCCGTCTTGGCGAAGAACTTTACAAAAAGAAATTTGAATTCGATATTCAATCGGGTTATACTGCGGATGAAGTGCTGGCAAAAGCAATTTCACACAAAAAAGAATTGCATCAAAAAATGGCGGAGATCTCTGCTAAATTGTGGCCAAAATATTTCGCCGGACAGGAAATGCCGAAAGATAGCATGTTATTGATCCGTCAGATGATCGACAAACTTTCATTGATCCATGTTCATCCCGATTCATTTCAGATTGCAATCGATAAACAGATCCCTGTGCTCGTTGATTTTATCAAAGAAAAAAATCTGATCTACATCGATCCATCAAAACCGCTTGTTGTTAGAAAAGAACCTGATTATATGGCAGGAGTTGCCGGAGCTTCTATTTCTGCACCCGGACCGTACGACAAAACAGGAAACACCTATTACAATGTTGGAAGTTTGTCGGGTTGGGACAAAGACCGCGCTGAAAGTTATTTGCGTGAATACAATCAATACATTTTACAGATCTTGAATATCCACGAAGCAATTCCCGGACATTATACTCAACTTGTCTATGCAAACCAATCGCCAAGTCTGATCAAATCACTGCTGGGTTCAAGTTCGATGGTTGAAGGATGGGCAGTGTACACAGAGCGTATGATGTTGGAAGAAGGCTATGGCAACAACGAACCTGAAATGTGGTTGATGTATTACAAATGGAATTTGAGAAGCACATGCAATTTCATTCTGGATAACAGTGTTCACACAAAGAACATGTCGAAAGAAGATGCATTGAATTTATTGACAAATGAAGCTTTCCAGCAAAAAACAGAAGCTGAAAACAAATGGCGTCGTGTTTCATTGACATCGGTTCAACTTTGTTGTTATTTCACAGGCTACACAGAGATCTACGATCTTCGTGAGGAAATGAAAAAGAAACAAGGCGATAAATTCAAGTTGAAAGACTGGCATGAGAAGTTTTTGAGTTATGGCAGTGCTCCGGTGAAGTATATTAGGGAGTTGATGTTGGAAGAGAAAAAATAAACTTTAAAAAAGCCTCGCAATTGCGGGGCTTTTTTGTGAGTGTGAGTGTGAGTGTGAGTGTGAGTGTGAGTGTGAGTGTGAAGTGTGAGTGTGAAGTGTGAAGTGTGAAGTGAGGAGGGGAGAGCCTGTTTCAATTCACTAGGGCCACCGATAGTCCGTCCCTACGGGACTCTCTGCGCATCTTTGTTGCATCTGTTACCGATAGTCCGTCCCTACGGGACTCTCTGCGCATCTTTGCTGCATCTGTTACCGATATTTCGTCCCTACGGGACTTGTCGGATACTCTTCATAGAGTCCCGTAGGGACGAAATATCGGTAACAGATGCACACCTATCGCAACAAGTCCCATAGGGACGACCTATCGGTTCCACCATGGCCACCACGCTGCGACATGAGTCCCGTAGGGACGGACTATCGGTGGCCCTTATGAATTGAAAAAAAATATTGATCGATTGTAACTACAATATGATTTGTCGTCACTTTGAAATTTGATTCGACAGCAACCTTTTTCAACTTTTTTCGTTTTCTAGTATCAATCCTTACAGTCATACAATTTCAAAACTGCTGTAGCGTTCCCTAACCGAACTGCCTGACCAGATGAAAGCAATTAAGATCTTACTAAAAGTTGTCGCTATTGCTGTCGTTGGATTTTTGCCTTGGCTACTCTTGTCAGTTTGTTTTATAGCAAGGAAATTAAACAACTCATCATCGGTGAACTGAATAAGAACCTGGCAACGGAAATAAAAGTCCGGGAATTCAGCTTTTCTGTCATTCGACATTTTCCTTTCGCTTCCATCGACATGCAAGATGTTCTCATCAACGATGTGAATGATTCTGCTAAAAAAGATACACTCATTTATGCAAATCGTCTGGCTTTGCTTTTTAACGTCACCGGAATTTTTAATAAAGACGTTACGGTTCGCAAGATCATTTTCGATAAAGGAAATTTAAATATCAGAATCGATGAGGACGGCGAAGGGAATTACAAATTTTGGAAGACAACCAACGATACCGCTAAAAATGGCGTGATCGATCTGCAGAAAATACTATTGAAAGATGTTGATATTACCTATAATGATCTCAAAAATTCTCAGCATTATAATGCATTTGCTCATAAAGCGCAATTGTCGGGTCGATTCTCCAGTGATGAATTCACACTAACTACTTCAGCCAATTTATTTGTCTCTAAACTCCTTGTTAAAAACATCAATTACATCAACCAAAAAGAGGTAGAGATCTCAAGTAATCTGAAAGTAAATACAAAAACAGATCTTTATAAACTTGAAAATAGTTCTGTGAAAATAGCAGATGTAAAATTTGATATCAATGGTACGGTCAAAGCTCCATCTCATTCTGTATTTCTTGATTTGGATGTGAAATCGAATGAAGCGGATCTGGCTTCTTTTATTTCTTTACTTCCTCCAAATTATTCTTCACGAATGAAATCGTTCAAAAGTAAAGGACGATTTGTATTTCATTCAACCATTAAAGGTGAATCAGCAGGAGAGAAGACGCCTGATGTAAAAGTCGATTTTGCAATTTCTGATGGTACATTGAAACCGGAGAATAATGAAATTGAATTAACAGCAATCAATTTTTCGGGAAATTTTCACAACTCTTCTTCTACCGGTAAAAGTGCTTTGGTCATTCCTTCTCTTGCAGCAAGTTTGAGCGGACACAAAATTAAAGCCGAGATCCGTATTGATGATCTGGATAATGCATTTCTCACCATTCATGCTTCCACACAACTGGATCTTGCTCAGGTGAAGCCATTCATCACTGCCGACACTCTTGAACAACTCTCCGGAAATTTGGCAATGAATGTTTACTATAGCGGTAAGTTAAGTCAGCTACAGAATATGTCGAAGGATCGTTTGTATGAAGTGAAAGCTTCCGGTAATATCGATATCAGTCATGTGAATTTTAAATTGAAGAATAATCCACTTGCATTTCTAAACATGAGTGGAAATTTCGTTCTTAAAAATGAAGATGTAGCAATTGAAAATTTATCAGGAAAAATTTCTTCCACCGATTTTAAACTCGATGGTGTGTTCAAGAATTTCATTCCGTTTATCCTTGTGCGTGATCAACCCGGTGATTTTATAGCTGATGTCGTTTCAAATAATCTTGCAATGGATGAATTACTGGTCAATAAATCTGCAACCTCTTCACCAAACGATACTTCATACATCATGAAGTTTAATCCACGATTAACATGCGACCTGAATGTATCAATTGGGAATATGCAGTTCAGAAAGTTTCAGGCGTCCGGAGTACGTGGACAAATTCATCTGGAAAGACAGATTATCAGCAGCCGTGGACTAAACTTCAAAGCGATGGATGGTGTCGTCCAGATGGATGCAAATATCAATGCTTCCCGACGCGATAGTATTGTAATGAGTTGTGATGCACATTTTGCCAAACTCGACATCACGCGACTTTTTTATGAGATGGAAAATTTCGATCAGACTACTATGACTGATAAAAATGTGAAAGGCAGGATTAGCGCTGATGTGCAATTTGCAAGTATCTGGTCGAAGGATCTGACCATCAATTCGTCGAAAGTAATTTCAACCTGTGATATTACAATAGAAAATGGCGAGCTGAATAATTTTACACCTATACTGGCACTAGCGAAATACATCAAAGTTCCGGATTTGAATAAGATCAAATTTTCTACGCTAACAAATAGGATAGCCATCAAGGATAGAAAGATCTTTATTCCAAACATGGAGATCAAATCCAGCGCCATCAATATATCAGGAAACGGTACTCATAGTTTTGATAATATCGTCGATTACCATCTAAAGTTACTTTTGTCTGATGTGTTAGGGAAAAAGATGAAATCTAATTCCACAGAATTCGGTGAAATTGAAGACGATGGGCTTGGGCGGCCAATGCTAATGCTTTCGATGAAAGGCCCGGTCGATAACCCGAAATTTGCTTATGACCACAAAGCGGCTGGTGAAAAGATCAAAACGGAGATCAATAAGGAGCGGCAAACGCTGAAAGAGCTGTTCAAAGAAGAGTTTAGCCCGGGAAAAAAGGACTCTGTAAAGACTTCAAAACCAAAAAAGAAGGATGAAATGCAGATAGATTGGGATTCAGAGCAAGATTGATTTTTCTATTCTAAGAATTTCTCCCATCTTTGTCCTATCGGATCAGGAGAATGCTTCAGGTAAGTGCTTGAAGATTATTCAAATACCACTCTTTACGTGAATATTTACACTCAAAAACAACGTTGGAAATTATTGTTGCTCCTCGCAGCTCTAATGATCGGCACCGCTTCTCTTTGGTACACCAACCGTTTGGTCCAGAAACTTTCTGAGGAAGAACGTAAGAAGATCGAGCTTTGGGCAGAGGCTACACGTCGTTTGGCTGACGTAAGTGAGCTGAATACTGACATCAACTTTTTGTCCAATGTAATCAGTAACAATACGACCATTCCTGTTATCTGGGCTGATGATCATTTTAATCCGATCTCTTCACGAAATCTGGATTCACTGAATTCATTGAACGCTGCTTTTCTTCATCAGCAAATTATAGAAATGCGAGCTGAACACGATCCAATTGAAATTCATATTGGAACGATCAAACAATATATTCTTTATCGTGATTCTGAATTGTTGATTCGACTCAGGTATTATCCGTATTTCCAGTTGGCCGTAATTGCTTTGTTTCTTGTAGTGTCTTATCTGGCATTCAGTAGTTCAAGAAAAGCGGAACAGAATCAAGTGTGGGTCGGTATGGCAAAAGAAACGGCGCATCAATTGGGAACACCGCTTTCATCGCTCGTCGCTTGGCTTGAGTTTTTGCGACTCAAAGGAATGAGTAGTGATTATACCAATGAAATTGAGAAGGACATCAACCGATTGCAAACGATCACTGAACGTTTTTCAAAAATTGGTTCTGCTCCATCACTTACTAAAGTTAATATCCATGAAGTACTCAAACATTCTGTCGGATATATTCAAACACGCAGTTCAGATAAAGTTATTTTCGATCTTTCTAATCCATCGACAGAGATCTGGGCACCAATGAATGTTCCTTTGTTTGAATGGGTGATTGAAAATATTTTGAAGAATGCAATAGATGCAATGAGCGGAAATGGTAAAATTGCAGTAACAATTACCAATCAACATCAATTCGTTTATATTGATATCGCAGACACAGGAAAAGGAATTCCAAAGTCATCATACAAAACGATTTTCAAACCGGGCTTCACTACAAAAAGCAGAGGCTGGGGACTTGGACTTTCATTGAGCAAACGAATCATTGAAGAGTACCACGATGGACAGATCTTTGTGAAGAATTCTGAAATTGATAAGGGTACGACGTTTAGGATCGTGCTGAAGAAATAAAATTTTCAGTTTGGGTTTGTGGTGTGTAGTGTGGGTGCTTCCTTTTCACACTACACACTCCACACTGAAACTCCACACTAAAACAGATTAGTTCAGTTTGGGTTTGAGTTTGAAGTGCGAAGTGTGTGTACCGCTCCACACCCACACTCCACACTACACCACACTAATTTCACACTCCCTACCCAAACTGAAACATGTCAGGCATCTACATCCACATCCCCTTCTGCAAAAAAGCCTGCCACTACTGTGACTTTCATTTTTCGACATCACATGGAATGATGAGTGATATGGTGAATGCCATTCAAAAGGAAATTGTTTTACGAAAGGATTATTTGGCAGGAGAAGAAGTGGAGACCATTTATTTCGGCGGCGGAACTCCTTCACTTCTCAATAAAGATCAACTCGAATTATTATTGAATACTATTCGTGAAAATTTTATTGTGGATGAGAATGCAGAGGTAACTCTCGAATCAAATCCGGATGACTTAACAAAGAAACATTGCAGATGTTAAAATCAGCCGGAGTAAATCGATTGAGCATCGGTATTCAATCGTTCCGTGAAGAGGATCTTCAATTAATGAATCGTGCACACAATGCTGTACAAGCATTGCAATGTGTGAATGATGCAAAGCAAGCAGGATTCGATAACATTACAATCGATCTGATTTACGGATTACCAAATCTTACTGCTGATGCATGGACTAAAAACATGGACATTGCATTTGGTTTAGGAGTCGATCATCTGTCGTGTTATTCACTTACAGTTGAACCAAAGACTGCATTGGCAGCAATGATCAAGCAACACAAAGTAAATGACATTGACGAAGGTGCTTCAACTCTGCATTTTGAAATGCTCATGAAAGCTGCCGGAGAAAATGGATTCGAACATTATGAGATCAGTAATTTCGCACGCAATGGAAAATACTCTCGTCACAATACTTCTTATTGGCAGCGAAAAAAATATTTAGGAGTTGGTCCATCGGCGCACTCTTACAATGGAGATTCGCGTCAATGGAATGTTTCAAATAATCCGATCTACATTCGTTCGCTTGGTGAAAATAAAATTCCTTCAGAGATGGAAGTGTTGTCGGTGAAGGATAAATTCAATGAGTATATTTTGACAACTCTAAGAACGAAATGGGGGATTGACCAGGATTTTGTTTCGAGTGAATTTGGAGAACAAATGTCTTTGGAGCTAATTGAAAAGTTGAATATTCAGGTCAAAGAAAATATGATTCTGAAAAATGGAAATGTGTTTACGCTTTCTGAGAATGGGAAGTATTTTGCAGATAGAGTGTCGTCTTTCCTTTTTCTTTAAGCTTACACTTACGCAGTGCCTAAAAAAATCTCCCGCAGATTACGCAGAAAAACCGCAGATTTTCTTTGTCCTTGTTAAAAATCACCCACTAAGCCAGCAGAAAAAAAGGGTCAAAGGTTTTTGACCTTTGACCCTTGCTTGTCCCTATAGGAACTTTTGACCTAAGAATTAATTACTCGAATGCATTGAACCCGGTAACATCCATCCCCGTAATCAAAAGATGAATATCATGCGTTCCTTCGTAAGTAATAACTGATTCAAGATTCATCATGTGACGCATGATCGGATATTCGCCTGTGATTCCCATGCCGCCGTGAATTTGTCTTGCTTCTCTTGCGATCTGCAATGCCATGTTCACATTATTTCTTTTTGCCATTGAGATTTGTGCAGGTGTTGCACGATTTTCATTTTTCAATACACCTAGTCTCCATGTAAGCATTTGCGCTTTGGTGATCTCTGTGATCATCTCAGCAAGTTTTTTCTGTGTCAATTGGAATCCGCCGATAGGTCTTCCGAATTGAATTCTTTCTTGCGAATATCTCAATGCTGAATCATAACAATCCAATGCAGCTCCAATTGCTCCCCAGGAAATTCCGTAACGGGCAGAATTCAAACAACCCAAAGGACCTTTCAATCCTTTCACATTCGGTAAAATATTTTCTTTCGGAATGATTACGTTATCGAAAACTAATTCGCCTGTTGCACTTGCACGCAATGACCATTTGCCATGCGTTTCAGGAGTGGTGAAGCCTTTCATGCCGCGTTCAACGATCATTCCGCGAACGATTCCTGCTTCGTCTTTCGCCCATACAACTGCGATGTCTGCAAAAGGTGCATTACTGATCCACATCTTTGCGCCATTCAAAACAAAATGATCGCCTTTATCTTTGATGTTACTGATCATTCCATTCGGATTTGAACCATGATCCGGTTCTGTTAATCCGAAACATCCCATCATTTCGCCTGAAGCTAATTTGGGTAAATATTTTTTACGTTGTTCTTCACTACCGTAAGTGTAGATCGGATACATCACCAGTGAACTTTGTACAGATGCAGTCGAACGCAAACCTGAATCGCCACGCTCTAATTCCTGCATGATGATTCCATAAGCGATCTGATCCATTCCGCCACCGCCATATTCTGCCGGTATGTATGGACCGAATGCGCCGATCTCAGCAAGACCTTTGATCCACTGTTTTGGAAATTCCGCTTTCTGACAAGCTTCTTCAACGATCGGTGAAACTTCTTTCTTCACCCAATCTCTAACACTGCTTTGAACTAATCGATGCTCATCCGTAAGAAGTTCATCCATCAAATAATAATCGTGGTACTGGTATCTGTCTTTTGACATTTTTTTCTTTTTTCTTTTTACTTTTTTCTTAAACTCACCCTCTTCATTAGGTCAAGTGTCAAATGTAATTTGCGGTTTGACTTGACTTGACCCTTGACCTTCGACCTTCGACCTTCGACCTTCGACCTTTCGACCTTCAAAAAGGCGTCGCAAATTTAGCAGAATTTCACGAACATCTCTTCCTGAATTCTCCTAAATTAGCCCAATGATGTGGTTCAAAAATCTGCTTTTCTCTAATTCCGTTTCGAACAGAATTTTCTTCTTATTGTTGGTTTTAGTGCAAATTTGGAAGGGTATTTATCCGGCACTGACAGAAGTCCGCAGTGATTTCCCTAATTACTATGTTTCATCCAAATTGTTACTGGAGGGCAAGGATTTATCGGACCTTTATTCCAACGAACACTTTAACAAACTGATACACAGCTATGGTATAGATCAGAACGGTAAATTTGCACCTTTCCCGCCGGCGACTGCTTTTATTATGGTGCCTTTGGCCGGATTTGAACCGTTGACTGCAAAACGGATCTGGACATGCATCAATTTGTTGTTGCTTTATGCAGTCATCGTGCTGTTTCGTAGGATTTCTAAACTCACGATGCTTCAAAGCACATCGGCCATTCTATTGTTGGGCGGCGCATTGTTTAACAATCTTTACCTCGGACAAGTTTATCTTTTTGTACTATTTATTTGGATGCTCTCTTACTTGTGGGCTGAAAAAAGAACCGGTCTTGCAGGTGTCCTTCTTGCGACAGGGATCTCGATAAAGTACTTTCCAATTGTTTCTATTCCTGCACTTTTTATAAAGAAGAATTTCAAAATGCTGTTGGCAACAGCGCTTTCGCTGATTGGAGTTGCTCTGCTTTCAATAATCATTATCGGTGTAAAACCCTGTAATGATTTTATAAATTCCGTTTTGTTTGATCATTTGAATGGAAAGCTGGAAGGTCAGAATCCGTATGCTTTTGCATTTCAATCGTGGAATTCGCTTGCGTTGAATTTGTTTTCGAAAGATACAGTCATCAATCCTAACCCTGTCTTTGATTGGCCGCAAGGGATTTTCATTCTCAAATTACTTGTCTTTCTTGGATTGTTATCAACGTTAGTCTATGCAATTTACAAATTACGCAAACATGCAAAACTTGCTGAATACTCTATCGTTTTGATTTCTTTTTTCGCACTGGCTTTTTCTCCTGCATCAGCGAGTTATCATTTACTACTGCTTTTGTTTCCGATCGCATTGCTTATTAATCTTGAAAAAGATAATGAAGCGCTTATTGCTTTTTTGGTAATTTCAATCTTCGTTCTAGGATTTAGTGGCATTTTATTCAACTTTATAAATTCAAAAGTCTCCTTTTTGCCTTTCCAATTTTATCGCTTGATCTTTTTGAATAGTTTTTTTGTCACTTCCATTTATTTTCTAGTTACCAGAAAAGAAAATCGACTTGACTGAAAATTATTTCTATCATTGTGCCCATGAAATTGATATTGATAATTGTTTTATTTTTCCAATTACCGCAAATCGCCTTTTGCCAAGACAACTTTAGTTATTATGAAGTTGTAAAGGATGATAGTATTATGTTATTCTTTAATGATAAAGATAAATTTGTCGAGAAAGAATGTGCATTTGGAATTAGGTTTACTCGAGTAGATGCTGATGCGAATTTTAATGGTCTGTTTACAGATATTAGTCGAGATGGTGTTTTATTGTCAACCGGTTTTTATGACCATGGAAAAAAGAATGGTTTCTTCCAATCATATTACACTAATGGGAAATCAAAATCAAAAGGAAAATTTGTTGACAACGTACCTACTGGTGTGTGGAAATTTTTCTATGAAAATGGACTGCCTGAAAGAACACTTCAAATTTCTTCTGATGATACTTTGCTGATCAGTTTTTATAATAAGAATGGTATTCAAAAAGTCATTGACGGAAATGGAGAATTTAATGGATACGTTGGTAATTCTGTCATCACTCAAAACTCAACAATAGCAAAAGGTGATATTTTTAATGGGAAACCTAATGGAAAATGGTCTTCTACACAAGCTGATAATTCATACTCTCAAGAAGAGTTTGTTGATGGTGAGTTTGTAAAAGGTGTTTTTTTAAATACTAGAAAAGGTTGGGACCCTAATTATACAAATAGATCTATTTTAAATGCTTTTTTTCCGGGCAATTACTATCTGGAATTGGAAAAATTTAAGTTTCAAAGATGTAAGGATTCGATTCATCTCCAACAGCCAAATTCAGACTTTGATTCCTTTAAATTTTTTAGCTTAATGAAAGCTAGAATTGCTGATGTTATCAAAACTGATTTTAGAGAAAATCGGTCGGGAAATTATTCTATTGGTGAAAATTATATGACTGTGCAATTTACTGTTGATGAAAAAGGAAATGCTAAGGATATTTTAATGACGACAACTTGGGGTGATCAGTTTTTGCGTGAAATCACAAGGTCACTAAAATCAGCGGAGGAATTACCTCCAACGAATACGCCACTTTATATTCATATGAAAGTTGATATTGCACCAAACCGGTCGAGTTACGAATATCATATTAAAATTACTGAAGAAAAGTTTTTTTAAAATATAACTTATTGTAAGAAGAACAAACCCACGCCAACCTCCCTCTCAAGATCGACGCGGGTTTCTGTGCATTTCATTAACTGAATTTAAGTTTGTCTTTTAAATAGGCTCGCGATGGGTTCTCTACTTCATCGACAGTGAATTTAAAGACACATGGACCTCCTCTCGTTTTATATTGTTTAAAGTCTTCAGCAGTGATGTAGGCAAATTTACCGTCAGGCAAAATTGTCCACATAACATTATCACTCGTTGGATTGTACTTTAATGACTTGAAATTACTCGGATAGTAGGCGAAGACAGTGTTGCTATTCTTCTCGACCAGATAAACACAGGTAACATCTAGCTGTCTTCCATATTGATCCTTGAATTGCGCTAACACCGATGCGCCTTGAGGTCGCATTATCGGACGATCACAATTCCAAAGACCAAATCCGTCGACTTGAAATGCTCGACTTACTGCAGCTGTGTAATTGACCGACTTCACTGTATATCTTCCGTATTGCGCATAGTATGCAGCTGAATCGGCCTGAAATTTTTCAAAAGCAACGCTCTGTTCGTTTTCTCGTTTTTGACGAGCATTAGAATAGGCCATAAAGTTTTTCTTAAAGGCCAATTCTGCAGATTTAGTTTTGATCACAGGAGTTACTTCTAAAGAAATTTTTATAGTGTCATTACTTGCTTTCAAGTAATAGGTGTCAACCGATTCTGACTTCTCAATTTTTACTTCTTTCCATTTTTTCTTGACAGCATATTTATGCTTTCCAAGTGGATCTGCAACTAACATGAGATAATTTTCAAATGCATCCTGACCGGTATATTTCCAACGTACATTTTTAATAAATTTATTTTCTTCAGGCGAATCTTTTTTCGGATTCAATTTTAATTCGAATGATTCCGGCCGTGATTTCTTTGAAAAAATATTTTTTCGTTTTTCTTCCATAATTGTATTTGAAAAAAGCTCTATTGAAAATTCAGGTTCAGTGTATTTGAATTTCGTTTCAATTGTATCTGAAAACTCTCTGGTTTTTTGTGTCAGACCGGTTGCTGTTGGGGACACAATATCTTTGCCTCTGTATTCCCATTTTGCTTTATTGGTATCATAATAATAGATCGAATAATCAGGATCGCCACTCAATGATGCCAGCATAACATTGATCTTGTTTTCTTTGTTGACATACAAAGGCTCGTTGTTTTTCATGGCAGTGATCTCAATCATGCCTGCAGAAACGAGTTGTTCATTTGCTCCCGAATCATATTTCATCGGAATTCCACTCAGGAAAATATCGAGTGGAGTGTAATACTCTTTGTATAAAACGTCTACATCTCCGGTTACAACATTTCCATTCTTATCGACAAATGTTCGCGGAGGAATACTGATCAATGAATGATGATTTGTATTAATGTTCTGACCAATGTTTGCATTCACCCTTGTCGCAATGGCGGGCTGAACTAAATGTGGTATTGGCGGATTGATAATCGGTGCTTCAATTTTCTCTCTTTCCAATTTTTCAGGCATTAGTATTTTAAATGTCGGCCCTTCGGTAATCACTGAATACTCGTTTGGATCCGACTGAATGGCAATGCCGGGTTCGGGTTTGCTGTTTTGAAACGCTACAGGTGAACTGGAGTAATTTTCGACCGTGTCTTCAAAGTAGAGGAAATAGAACCCGGATGAAATTGCGAGAACTACAAGAGCAAATAGCGCTCCCTTTTTAACTTTGGCTGATTTGTTTTCTTGATTGGTTGACATGACTATGAATATTGACAGTTGATATATATAGATGCCGTGCAGTTCCTTGGCACAGCAGAATTGCCATCAATTTTGTAGTAGTCAGTTCATGTTTTTTCAGATTTGGATATAGGAGGTCCGAGACAAATAATTTACCTTATTTGCAATTCATTTATTACAATAGAATAATTTGAAACCAAAATGTGCGGCATAGCCACAACTACATTCTTCGGGTGCATCAAGAAGGAGAGAGAGCCAATCAATGAAAAAATACCAACAGCGACTTCTTGTACTTCCCGAACGGCTTGGAAAGGGATTTATTTAATTGTAGTTAATTTTTTTAACACAAGAACACAATCCCGATAGCTATCGGGACACAAAAGACAACGGAATTTTGGAGAACAATTTCCGTGGTCTTTTGTGCACTTGTGTTCTTGTGTTTTCCTTGGTTTGTCTACACGAAGTCTACTTGATTGAACGAAAAAAACAACCCCATTATCCTGAAAACCAATATCTTGTCCCCATGAAAAAGTCCTCCTTTTCAACCCACGCGCTGCTGCAACAAAACCCCGGATCCCGAATTCGGTTTTGGCTGTGGCTTCGTCGTTGAAAGGACTTTACGATTGGGTCATCGTCGATGGAAATTTGGAGACTGATCCATGGACGAAAATCGAAAAGTATCTGGCCTCAGGTGAGTTTAACGTTTTTGCTTCGACCGTTATGCCAGGTCCACAACTCAAACAAGCAATACCATTTTCAAAAAAAATCAGAGAGAAGTTTCCCAAAGTAAAAATTGTCTGGGGCGGATATTTCCCCTCTAATCATTCCAAAGTAGTTCTCAATTCTCCTTTTGTTGATTTTGTAATCAACGGTCCTGGAGAAAAAGCATTTCCTGCTTTGCTTAAAGAACTTGAAACAGGTACACGTAACTTTTCCGGAATCCCTAATCTCATTTTCAAAATGAATCCGGAGAATTGATCACAACAAAGAAAGACGAGATCTACGATCAGGATACATTGCCTTCATTTCCTTATGCTCAATTAAACGAGTTCTACGAAATTCGTAGATATCTTGGCAAAACGTGTCTGGGTACGAAAACCATTGCTTACCATTCCAGTTTCGGTTGTCCCTTTACGTGCAGTTTCTGTGCTGTCGTTCCAATTTATAATGCACGATGGAAAGGGAAGTCTGCGGAAAATATTTACAAGGATATTTTATTCCTGAAAAATAACTACGGTGGAAATGCAATTGAATTTCATGACAACAATTTTTTTGTTTCTGAAAAAAGAACAGTTGAATTTTCAAACCTCATCAAAAAAGAGAACATGATCTGGTGGGGTGAAGGTCGCATCGATACGATAAATAAATACAGCGATGAATCACTTGCCATCATGCGCGACAGCGGGTGCAGAATGATCTTCTTCGGGGCAGAAACAGGAAATGATGAGATACTAAAGCGAATGGACAAAGGCGGAACACAAAGCGCTGCACAGATCCGTTCATTTGCTGCACGAATGAAAAAATTTGACATCATTCCTGAATATTCATTCGTTCTCGGAATGCCCGCAGATACTGAAGAAGAATCGTGGAAACAAATTAAACGCGATGTGGAATTCATTCGTGAAATAAAAGAGATCAATCCGGAGACAGAAATAATAATTTATGTCTATTCACCTGTTCCTGTCGAAGGAAGTGAATTGTATGAAAAAGTATTAGCATCCGGTTTTCATTATCCGGAGAAACTAGAAGATTGGATCGAGCCATCATGGGAAAAATTCGATCTTCGTAAGAATCCATTGACACCATGGTTAAGTGCTGAAATGATCGATTACATCAGAAATTTCGAAACGGTTTTGAATGGTTATTTCCCGACCTATTCTGATATCAGATTGAATAGATCTAAGATCAAGGTACTGAAATCAATTTCTTCCTTCCGCTATAAGAATAAATTGTATTCATTTCCGTATGAGATAAAAGCGATACAGAAAATCTGGAAATATCGTCAACCTGAAATTGAGGGTTTTTAAGATCATAACTATGTTATTTAAGCTGGTTTATTACATTATTTCCGTTTCAGAGCACTGTTTTTCCCATTCAGCGACTTTCGTTTTGAAATTACTTCAAATATTTCATCCTTTCGAATACAATTGAAATGAAAGAGGTCAGAACAATGGAACAAATTTTGAAACGGAACAGTGTGAAACAGCCTTTCCGTGCTCTTGAGAAAAGAGTCAGGAATCTTATCTACAAACCTTTTGTGGAATGGTACACTTCAAGAGAGTCTTCGTACAAATACCGGGATATTCATGTGAAAGTAAAACCGGGAGTTTTTCATCCGCGCTTTTTTAGCAGCACCGGTTTCTTGCTGGAATTCTTTGAGTTCATAAATTTCAATAGAAAAAAAGTTTTGGAAATTGGATCAGGATCAGGGTTGATCTCTATTTTTACTGCTAATGAAGGAGCGAATGTTACCGCAATAGATATTTGTCCGCTTGCTGTGGAGAACACTAATTTAAATGTGGTTTCAAATCAGGATAAAATTTCTCTATGTGGTGGCAATGTAACAGTACTTCAATCAAATTTATTTGAAAATGTTCCGGCTGGAATTTTTGATCTATTGATCCTTAATCCTCCTTTCTATCAAGGTGATGCAAAAAAGCCCGGAGATCATGCCTGGTATGCCGGAAAAGACATGGAGTATTTTGAAGAACTTTTTTCTAAATGTAGAAACTATATGGGCCGCGATTCGGAAATGTATATGGTTTTATCGGAAGACTGCAATTTTAGTAAGATCTTCGAAATAGCTAAAAAGAATGCTGTTTTAATAAAAGCGGTAGCGGTCAAGCAATTTATTACGGAAAACCTTTACATTTTTAAGATCACTATTCCCACCTAAATTAGTATCTTTATTGCTGATAAATAATTATGAATTCATCAGTTGTGGCATCTTATAAAATTCTCCCGGATCAGGATGCCGAACTTCGTACTTCTTTGATTCGTGCACTTCTTTACTTCGATATTTTTAATCATCCGCTTTCAAAGAAGGAAATTTGTCATTTAATTCCTATCCATTCTATCAATGAATGTGAATTAATGGATGTGCTTACTGATCTTACAACTCATAACCTGATTTATTATCATAGCGGTTATTATTCTTTGTCGCCTTCAGTTGAGAGTGTAAAAAGAAGATTAGCAGGTGAATTATGTGCGAATACTATGATAAAGCGGATGCAAAAGTTTAGCAGCCTTATTTCATCCTTCCCTTTTGTAAAAGCCGTTACCATCAGCGGTTCGCTGTCAAAAAACTATATGGATGAGAATTCCGATATTGACTATTTTATTATTACAGAAAGAAACAGGCTTTGGCTGGCAAGAACATTGTTGATCCTGTATAAAAAATTATTTCTGTTTAACTCCAAAAAGAATTTCTGTGTAAATTATTTTGTATCGGAAGATCAAATGTCGATTCCGGATAGAAATGTTTTCACGGCAACTGAAGTAAGTTACCTCATTCCTGTTTATAATTATAATGCTTATTTCCATTTCATGAAAGTTAATGATTGGAATAAAGGATTCTTTCCAAATTTTCCTTTGCGCGGAAAAGATCTTGTAGTAAAAGAAGCTTATCCTAACATTAAATCGGTACTTGAAAAACTATTTTCTAATTCAATTGGGGAGAAACTTGATACATTTTTTTTCAAATTAACGTTAAAGCGATGGAAGAAGAAATTCAAAACATTTGATGAGAGTACCTTTGATCTACGTATGCGGTCGAAAAAAAATGTTTCGAAGCATCATCCAAATGGCTTTCAGGAGAAGGTTTTGAGCCAACTTCAAACGAAGATCACAGAATTTGAAAATATGCATGACATCTCTTTGAGCAATGAAAAAAGTTCTCTTTACGCATAGCTATTTCCTGCGCTTCGATCCGAAGCAATGGAAGATGCAACAGCCTTATCTGCCATTGGGTACGATATCGGCCGCTGCATATTTGCGCAATAAAAATTATCAGATCGAACTTTTTGATACTATGTTCGCTCACTCAGCAGATGAAATTATTCCTGAGCTCGAAAAATTTCAACCTGAATTTCTTGTCATATATGACGATGGTTTTAATTACCTCACAAAAATGTGCCTCACAAATATGCGTGAAGCAGCTTTTGAAATGATTCGTTTTGCACAAGCAAGAAAAATAAAAGTGATCGTGAACAGCAGCGATTCAACAGATCATGCTGAAAAATACTTGTCAGTAGGAGCGGATTTTATCATCGTTGGCGAAGGAGAAGAAACACTTGGAGAATTGATCGATCATCTTTCAAATTCAGATGACGCACCAATTGAAATTCCGGGACTGCAGTATAAGTCAACAGATGGCCTTGTCAAAACTCCTAAACGAAATGTGCTCAAAGCAATCGATGAACTTCCGACACCGGCTTGGGATCTGATCAACATGCAAGAGTACAAAGATCGATGGATGGCGAGTTCCGGATATTTTTCTTTGAATCTGAGCACCACCCGCGGATGTCCATTTCATTGCAACTGGTGCGCGAAACCAATATATGGCAATCGTTACAATGTACATAGCCCGCAACGAATTGTGAATGAAATTAAATTTCTGCAAGAGAATTTTGACGCAAGTCATTTCTGGATGACAGACGATATTTTCGGATTGAAACCGGGTTGGACAAAAGAATTTGCAGATCTCATCGAAGCAGCACACCTTAAAATTAAATTTAAAATTCAGTCACGTGCTGATCTGTTGACAAACGACAATACAATTTCAGATCTTGCTCGCGCAGGATGTGATATTGTTTGGATGGGAGCAGAGAGTGGTTCGCAGAAAGTTTTGGATGCAATGGATAAAGGAATTAAAGTAGAGCAGATCTATGAGGCTTCTAATGGATTGAAGAAAGCAGGAATAAAACCTGCCTCTTTTTTACAGTTCGGTTATCCCGGCGAAAATAAAAATGATGTTCAATTAACATTAAAAATGCTTTCGGATCTTATGCCTGATGATATTGGGATTTCAGTTTCTTATCCTTTGCCCGGAACAGTATTTTATGAAAGAGTAAAAGATCAGTTAGGAGTGAAATCAAATTGGAAAGATTCAGACGAATTAGCATTGATGTTCAACAAGGACTTGCCCAAGGATTATTATAAAGTTCTGCAACGCTATGTACATCGATCTTTTCGCATGAAACAAGGGAAAGATGGTTTTATTGAAATGCTTCAATCACCATCTACGATCACAAAAGCAAAGTTAAGAGGGAGTTTACTCGTTCCGGTACATGCATTGTACAAGATCTTCAATGGTTTCAAATTGAGTTCAATGGATAAGTACAGAACGCTATGATCCAGGAAAGTCCGGCACGAGCATTTTCAAAGCAAAGTTCAACCTTTGATCAGATTGAAGAGGAGAACCTCATTTTGCAGTATATGCGGAAGCGCATCCATCAGCATTGCCTGCGTTTTTTCCTGCCAAATGCAAAGGTCCTTGAATTGAATTGCGGTACCGGAATTGATGCTGTCTTTTTGCCCAACATGGAATGACCGTGTTAGCTACTGATGTTGCAAGTGGGATGATAGAAAAAATCAATTCCAAAATTGCCCCACTCAACCTTGAAAGCAGAATTTCAGCTCAACAATGTTCATACACAGAATTGCCTCAATTTCCTCAAGGACCATTTGATGTTGCATTTTCCGATTTCGGTGGACTCAATTGTATTTGATTTGACACCTGTTGTTGAAGGAGTTAAAAGAAATTTAAAAAGCGGAGGAATTGTTACCCTCGTGGTGATGCCCCACATATGTCCATGGGAAATATTGCTGGCATTAAAAGGCAATTTTAAAGTAGCTTTCCGTAGATTTAAAAAAGCAGGTGCAGAAAGTCACCTCGAAGGCGAATATTTTAAAACATTTTACTTCTCTCAATCGTATATAAGGGAGGTTTTCGGAGAAGAATTTTCTTTGGTGAAATTAGAAGGACTTTGTTCTTTTGTTCCACCACCGTACTTTGAGAATTTTCCTAAAAGACTTAAAAGGACTTTCAAAATCCTGACCAGGCTTGAAAATGCTGTGAGATTTACCTATCCCTTCAATCGGGCCGCTGATCACTTCATTATTACTCTTCGTCGAAAATAAAAATTGATTATTTTTTGTTTCTTTGTAACGCCTAAACCAATGCACTATTTGTGGGAAGACAAACCAAAATAGAAGAAGATGATCTGATACAGCTACTTGTTAATCGAGATAAGCGTGGTATAGAGATTCTTTATGATAATTATTCTTCTGCTTTGTATGGTGTAATCAATAGGATCGTTCAGAATGATGAAGTTGCAGAAGACGTCTTGCAAGAAACTTTCCTTAAAATCTGGAATAACTTTGCCTCAATACGACTCCGCTAAAGGGCGTTTATTTACATGGATGGTCAATGTTTGCCGTAATCTTTCGATTGACAAAGTCCGTTCTAAAGAAATTGTCAATCAAAATAAAAACCAATCTATCGAATCTGCCGTATCTATTTCGGACCATAAAACTTCGTATGACCCAGACCTTATTGGCGTTCGCGATATAGTGAAGAACTTAGAGCCTGAATACAAACAGATCATCGATTTGCTCTTCTTTGAAGGCTATTCGCAGTCAGAAGCGGCAGAAAAATTGAATATACCGCTGGGAACGGTAAAGACCAGGTCGCGAGCGGCCATCCAACGATTAAGAAATTATTTTGATTCAAGTAAGTAATGGATATTAAAGAATACATAAACTCAGGAGTAGTTGAGATGTACGCAATGCATGCTCTTAATCCGCAAGAAAAGGCGGAGTTTGAGCAAAAGTTGCTATTGTATCCGGAACTGAAGAAGGAACTGCAAAAAGTTCAAGAGAGTCTTGATGATTATTCCGAATCTCATGCAAGCAATCCACGGCCTGAACTCCGTGCAAAAATATTGCAATCGATAGAATCCAAAAAGCAAAAAGCAAAAGTCCTTCCAATTCGGGAAAACAATTCTTTAACATATAAATACTTGATTGCAGCTTGTCTGGCAGCTTTGGTAGTCAGTACTTTCGCATCCTGGTTCTTTTATTCCCGTTGGAATGAAGCTGAAGACAGATATTCAGCACTGTTAAACGATAAAAATCAATTGGCGAAAAATTATAATCTTGTTAAAAATGAATATGACAGAAATGTCAATGACTTGATCATAATGCGCGATCAACAATCGACAGTCATTCAACTTTTCTCAACAGATACAACTAAGAATTTTGAAGCCAGAATATATTGGAATAAAAATTCTCATGAGTCATATATAGATGTTCTTGCATTACCAATTCCCGACGAAGGGAAACAATACCAACTTTGGGCGCTCGTCGGCGGAAAACCTATAGATGCAGGTGTTTTTGAAATTACTTTATCCGGTATTCAAAGAGTAAAAGATATTCCCGCAGCAGATGCTTGGGCTGTTACACTTGAGCCAAAAGGCGGTAGTGTGAGTCCAACTTTGGATCAAATGTATTTGCTGGGAATTCGTTGACCTATATTTGAAATGATGAAATGGTCGGCGCTTTTTTTCTTATTTATTATCTTAAGTTCTTGTGCTAAAGAGAAACTTCAGCAAACAATTATCCGTCCGCCAAATTGCGACAGCTTGCGCTTCACTTTTAATGAACATATCCTGCCAATACTTAATGCCAATTGTAATTTTACAGAATGTCATGCACCGGGTGGAAGAGGGGCATATGATTACACAACTTATCCAACAGTCGCAAACCGGGTAAGAGCCGGCACTATTGAATATCGTATTGAATTACCTACATCCGATCCTCAACACATGCCTGAAAAATTCAACCTAAGCCAATGTGATTATTTTCAAATTAAAACCTGGATACAACAAGGGTATCCCGAAAAATAATGAAAAAACTTTACTCCTTATCATTTTTATATGCTTCTCCAGAGGGGTCTTTGCCCAGGAATTATTCTCTGTCAGTAAAGGCCTGGTGACCTTCTATTCACATGCTCCGATTGAAGATATTACTGCTGAAAACAAGCAACCGGGAAGCATGATCAACATGACAACTCGAGATATTGCTGTAATAATTCCGATTCGGAATTTCAAGTTCGCAAAAGAGCTCATGCAGGAACATTTCAACGAAAAATATATGGAGTCCGAAAAATATCCCATGGCTTCCTTCAAAGGTATAATTACTGATGATGTTGATATATCAAAGGATGGTGAGGTGCAAGCTACTGCAAAAGGAATTATTTCAATTCACGGTGTAGAAAAGGAAATGACTCTAACCGGAACAATGAAAAGAACTGGAAATTCAATTTCACTTATTTCAGATTTTAAAATTGCCATCAAAGATTTTAATATCACAGTGCCAAAATTGTTGTTCGAAAATATTGCTGAAGTGATTGATGTTCACGTTGCATTAGATTATAAGCCATTTCAGAAATCAAATTCAACCAAATGAAAAATATTACAACTCTAATTCTGTTTTTTTTTGTTTCGTGTGGAGTGGGATTTGCACAGGAAGACCTTCTTAAAATGTTGGAAACAGGATCACCTGTTAAAAGAGAGCCTGTGCTTGCTATGTTCAAAACGAATAAGCTGATCAACATTCACACTAATGAAACCGTTCGTAAAAATAATCTCGACGTAAGAATCAGTCACCTTTTTGGAAATATGGGCCAAGAGAGCGGAGGCGGTATCCATAACCTTTATGGAATAGATCAATCTGCAGATATTCGTATCGGATTTCACTATGGCATAACCGATCATCTGATGATAGGTGTAAGTCGCGCCAAAAGAAATGAAGATCTTGAAGGATTGATCAAATATAAAATTCTAAATCAAACAACTGATAATGCAGTTCCCGTTTCTATTTCCGCTTTCACAAATATTGCATACTCAATTAAAGAATCATCAGATTTTATCACCAATACTTATCGCTTTTCTTACTGCTCCCAACTTATTTTTGCTCGCAAATTTACCTCGCGTTTTTCTGTCGTTGTTTTACCAACTTTTATCCATAGAAACTTTGTAAGTGCCGATGATGAAAATAATACTTTTAGTCTTTCCGGCGGATTCCGTCTGAAATTTACACCAAGCGCTTCAGTTATTGTTGATTACTCTCATACATTTGGCAGACCGGATCTGGTATTGCCGCACTACGATGTAGTAGGTGTGGGAATAGAAGTTGAAACCGGCGGACACGTTTTCACAGTTATGTTCAGCAATGCTTCCGGAATTCTTGAAAACGATTATCTGGTCAACACAATGGATTCATGGTCAAAAGGCGGTTTCAAATTAAGTTTTAATATCTCCAGAATGTTCAAGATCGGCGGAGCAGATGCGGAACCCGGGAAGTAGTTTTTTGAGATTGGAAAGTTGGGCTTTGATTTTTTTTAACACAAAGATCACTAAGAAAAAAAAGAAGTACATAAAGACCGCTTCATTATTTTCTCCCTTTTTTTCTTAGTGTCCTCCTGTTAAAATATTATAGCAACATTTCCTAAAGGCAACCGTACAACGAAACCGCATATTTCCTGCTCATGTCGGTCGATTCACTAAATACAATAAACATCGCTTCTGTTGATTCAGTTGTCAGCCCGACTTCTAAGGTTTTACTTTCGGATACCACAGCTGCTTCACCCCTCAACATCGACAGCGCACTTCATACATACTGGAAAACAGATTCTGTAGTTTACTTTAATGATAGTGTTGTTGTAAAAAGTAAATACACCGACATTTACAAAGGACATCTATTGCACCCAAAAGGAAATGAAGCTATTGACCGGAACCATATTTCTCCTGTATGGTTTTTTCCCATTATTCTTATTGTCCTTGCTGTCTTTGCATCCCTGCGGATCTTTTATAATAAATACCTCAGTCAGATGTTAGTTGCTTTCGTCAATAATAATCTCACAAATCAAATTGTCCGTGATGAAAATATTCTTGTGCAAAGAGCTTCTGTATATCTGAGTATCGTTTTCAATTTGATTGCCGCTTTATTCTTGTATCTGATCAGTATTTATTATGGATGGGAACTTGTCGGAATTGGTTTTGGCTTTAGTCGGTTTCTGTTTTTTGCCCTGGTCGTTTCTGCAGCTTATACTGTCAAATTCCTTATTCTAAAAATATGCGGATGGCTTTTTAACCTGAACCGGGAAATGGCCACCTATATATTTAATACTTTCCTCATTAATAACATATTAGGTATCGCCATATTGCCCTTTGTCTGCCTGATTGCTTATAACCAACTACTCCCAACCTCCCTGCTAATCCTGATTTCAGTAATTTTAGCGGGTATTGCCTTCGCTTACCGGATGTTTCGCGGCGTTCTCGTAGGTTTGAGTATGCCTTCTTTCTCACTGCTCTATTTATTTTTATATCTTTGCACCCTTGAAATCGCGCCCTTGTTGATTTTGATTCGGATCATCGTGTCTTAATCAACTGTGCACCCCCGATATCTTATAACGAAACGGAAATCCCATTTATGAGTAGTTTGAAAGTTAAAAGTATCCTGGTTACACAGCCAAAGCCTGAAACAGATAAGTCGCCATATTTTGATTTATCAAAGAAATTTAGCGTAAAAATCGATTTTCGACCGTTCATTCATGTTGAACCGATTCCTGCTGCTAATTTCAGAAAAGATAAAGTGGCTATTCCTGATCATACTGCTGTAATACTAACTAGCCGTAATGCAGCAGATAATTTTTTCCGCATCTGCAATGAAATGCGAATCGTTGTTCCCGAGACAATGAAGTATTTCTGCATTTCAGAATCAACTGCCTATTACCTTCAGAAATTCGTTGTCTACCGTAAGAGAAAGATCTTCTTTGGTAAACAAACAATCAATGATCTGATGGACCTTATCAAAAAACACAAGAAGGAAAAATTCTTAGTCCCTTGTACTGATATCCATAAACAGGAAATTTTCGAAACCCTCGATACTCATTCAATTGATTACACAAAAGCAGTAATCTATAAAACCGTTGCCAGTGATCTTTCTGATCTTGCCGAGGTAAATTATGATGTGCTGGTTTTCTTTAGTCCTTCAGGGATTACCTCCCTTTTCAAAAACTTCCCTAAATTCAAGCAAAATAATACTCGTATTGCTGCCTTCGGTCCGACTACCGCTCAGGCTGTCGCTGATGCAGGATTACGTTTGGATATTTCAGCACCTGTTCCTGCAGCTCCATCCATGACGATGGCATTGGAACAATATATCAAGAAAGCAAATAAGTAATACCCTATGAACGCCGTTTCGCCTCGCCGTCATACTTTTAGAAAATCGGAGCGGCTAAATGGTCGTAAAGCAATTGAACAATTAGTTGCTTCCGGGAAGAATATCATTATTTCGCCTTTCAAATTGATGTGGATTCCAATCCTTTTACCAACTGATTCCCCTGCACAGATCGCCTTCAGCGTCCCCAAAAGAAATTTCAAAAAGGCTGTTGATAGAAACAGGATGAAAAGACTCATGCGAGAGTCGTATCGAAAAAATAAATCAGATATTTATACGTTACTTTCTGACAGGAAAATGCAGTGTGCTTTACTCCTCCATTACTCAGGAAAAACACAACTCACTTTTCAGGAAGCCGACGAAAAAATAAAACAAATATTACTGCGCTTTGCTAAAGATCTTCAAACTCATTCTTAGTAAACTCTTTCTCGGTCTCATCCGATTCTATCAGCTGGCGCTTTCTCCTTTGCTCCGTCCAAGTTGTCGCTTCGACCCCACATGCTCTACTTATGCTACTCAGGCAATAAAAAAATATGGCCCTTTCAAGGTGGTTGGTTAGCCATAAAAAGAATATCTCGCTGTCATCCGTGGGGTGGAAGTGGATACGATCCCTTACTCTTAAACTTACTCATACACTAACTTACACTTAAACTATCATCTCCTCCTAAACATTTCACCCCAAAATAAAATCTGCGGTTATTCTGCGCAATCTGCGGGAGAAAATTATCACAGATTACCTATAGAAAAAACTAGAAACGCAGACGAAAATAAAATTGAAATCTTCCCCATGAAAAAATTCATCAAAAACCAAAAGCTGAAAATTGTCATTGCTCTCACAGCTCTTGTTTCCATAACATCATATTCCTTCGTCGATAATTATTTCGAAGTCTCAAAAAACCTCGACATATTCTCTTCACTTTATCGTGAAGTCAATATGTACTATGTCGATTCAGTTGATCCCGGTAAATTGATGAAAAAAGGAATTGATGAAATGCTATCGACGCTTGATCCATACACAAATTATATTCCCGAATCAAACATAGAGGATTATCGATTCATGACGACCGGACAATATGGTGGAATTGGGGCAGTCATCAGAGCGAAAGGAGATTTCGTAATTGTCAGTGAGCCTTATGAAGGGTTTCCGGCAGATAAAAGTGGACTTCGTGCAGGCGATGTCATTCTTGAGATCGATGGCAAAACCACCAAGAATAAAAAGACAGATGAAATCAGTCGCGCTCTGAAAGGTTCGCCAAAAACAGAAGTAAAATTATTGATTCAACGAGAAGGCGTAGCAAAACCGTTCGAAAAAATTCTTGTTCGTGAAGAGATCAAAGTAAAACCTGTCCCATATTTTGGAATGATCAACAATAGTATCGGGTATATCAAACTAAATAGTTTTACAGAAAATTCAGGCCGTGATGTTGCCGATGCTTTGAAAGAATTGAAATCAAATAATACACTTTCAGGCTTGGTTCTGGATCTGAGAGGCAATCCGGGTGGACTACTCAACGAGGCAGTAAATATTTCCAATATTTTTATTCCGCGTGGACAAGAAATTGTAAGTACAAAAGGTCGCTACAAAGACGCAGATCGTGCTTACAAGGCGATCAATGAGGCAGTTGATACCGAACTTCCTCTTGCTGTTATGGTGAACAGCGGTTCAGCTTCTGCGTCAGAAATTGTTTCCGGTTCTTTGCAGGATTTGGATAGAGCAGTTATTATCGGACAACGGACTTTTGGAAAAGGATTAGTACAGACAACACGCCCACTTTCTTATAATTCACAGATAAAAATTACAACATCGAAATATTATATTCCAAGTGGGAGATGTATTCAAGAACTCGATTATACTCATCGTAATGAAGATGGAAGCGTAGGCAAGATCCCGGATTCCCTCGTCAGTGAATTCAAAACAAGCGCAGGCAGAAAAGTTTACGATGGCGGAGGAATTAATCCTGATTATTCTACACCTATCAAAAAATTGAATCCTATTTGCAATAGTCTGGTAAATAAAAGTATCATCTTCGATTTCGCTTCCAGATACCGGACTCTTCATGATAGTATTCCAAAGGGAGATTTTGTGTTGACCGATGCAGATTGGATTGAATTCCTGAAATATATTGCCGATAAGGAGTATGATTACATCACAAAAAGTGAAAAGTCGCTGGAAGAATTTAAAAAGAACAGCGAAGATGAATTGTATTATGAAACATTAAAATCCGATATAGAGACATTGCAGTCAAAATTGAATCACAACAAACAGGAAGATATCGACAAAAATAAAACAGATATCGTTGCACTTCTTGAAGATGAAATCGCTTCTCGTTATGGCTATCAACAAGGTAGAATCCGTGAGTCGTTGACGCATGACAAAGAAATTATGAAGGCTATAGATATACTTAACGATAAAGCTACTTATACAGGTATCCTTTCAGGAGCAATCAATGCAAGTGCAGGGGAGAAGAATGAAGGGGCTAAAATCAAAAATTAGAATTCAAAAGCGTTTGCATTAAAAAATTAAACACAGAGTGCATTAAGAAAAAAATAGAGAAACACAAAGAATAAAAACACAAGGATACAATTCCGATAGCTATCGAGACACAATGAGACCACGGATGTATTTCAACGGAACGCACGTTTGAGAAAAACACGAGTTAGCAAGGCAACCCCGAAGAGTCCAAGTTGAATACTAATGCAAATGAACAAAGTAACCGACCCCAGCGGGGTCGTATGTTGGTAGAAATAATACAAAATTACGCAGCGTGCGACCCCAGCGGAGTCGTATGTTGGTAGAAATAATGCAAAATTAGGTAGCGTACGACCCCGGAGGGGTCGCATGTGATTTGGAAATGCAATTATTATTATCGCAAAAGAAATAGAAACCAAGAATTTGAGCCCAATTCTAAAATACAAAACAAACTACCTCTACCTCACCGGCCTCACACTGCTGATGTGCGGCTTGCCGGTGTCTTTGTTCCTTACCAGTCTCTCCCAATTCTTTCTTGTTGGTTCATTTATTCTGGAAGGAAACATCAAAGAAAAATGGAGTCGTTTTACTTCCAATAAAGTTGCAGTGCTATTTGTAGGAATTTGGTTATTGCACTTGGTTGGAATGCTCTGGACCTCTGATTTTGCAAATGGAATAAAAGATCTTAGGATAAAACTTCCACTACTTCTTTTGCCAATAATTATTGCAGGGACAGAAAAACTGACTGAAAAACAATTCCGCTGGATCATGGGGGCATTTGTGTTTGCTGTTTTTGCAGGAACAATTTCTGCCATTTCAGTCTTAACAGGAATAATTCATAGAGAAATCTATGATATCAGAGACATTTTCATCTATAAAATATCTCATATTCGTTTTGCATTGTTTACTTGTGTGGCAATTTGCACCTTGGTTTTTTATATCGGTTATAGAAAAGAGTTAACTCCTGTTGCTAAATTCGTTGCATTGATTTTGGCCGCATGGTTTGTTGTTTTTCTTTTTATCGTTCAGTCCCTGACCGGCTTAAGTATTCTTCTCATCTTAACTATTTCAATCTTTGTTTATCATCTTTTGGTTTCCGGAAATAAGATCAAGAAAGTTATTTCACTTGTCATGATCGTCTGTATTCCTCTTGCTATAGGAATTTATATTTCTAAATTGGTAAAGGATTTCTATCAGGTAAAAACATTTACAATTAATGTAAACGATAAGACCTCAGCAGGAAATGCATATGATTTTTATCTTGACGATGACAAATTTGAAAATGGTTACCAAGTCAATGTGTACTTATGTTACCCCGAATTAAAGACGGCATGGAATGAAAGAAGCCAGATCAAATTCGATTCCCTCGATTTGAGGAATCAACCGATTCGAGCAACCTTGGTTCGTTTCCTGACCAGCAAAGGACAGAGGAAAGATGCAGATGCCGTATTTGCATTGACCGACAATGAAATTAGATCAATAGAAGCCGGCATTCCAAATGTGAACTCTCAGAAAATGTCTGATATCCGTTCGCGACTAAATCAAGTGATATGGGAAATTGACAATCTCCTGAAAGGCGGGGACCCAAGCGGCCACTCTGTTGCTCAACGTCTGGAATTCTGGCGTGCTGCTATTGGAATTATCAAAGTCCATCCTTTTATAGGAGTAGGTACCGGCGATCTGTTGAGTGCTTTCAATCGGCAATATGAATTGATGAATACAAAGCTGGATGAACATCATCGTCTTCGTTCACATAATCAATATCTCTCTATAGCCGCAGCCTTTGGCATTCCCGGACTGATCTATTTCCTTTTCGCACTTTTGTATCCTTTACGAAGAGCTAAACAATTGCCTGCGATCTTTATTTTGTTTCTCATCATTTGCATGGTATCAATGCTTACGGAAGATACTCTGGAAACTCAACCGGGCGCAACATTTGTCGGATTGTTCTTTATTTTGTTTTACTGTCAGAAGCGGGAACCTGACAGTGAAAAAATAGTACATTAGCATTCAATATGACTCCTGTTTCTGTTGTTGTAATTACGTTCAATGAAGAGAAGAACATTGCACGATGTCTCGACTCTGTCAAAGATATTGCTGATGAGATCGTAATCGTTGATTCATTCAGTAAAGACCGCACAAAAGAAATATGTCTGAGTTACGGGGCCAAATTCATCGAACACAAATTCGACGGGCACATCGAACAAAAGAATTTCGCAATTACGCAGGCAAAATATCCACACATCCTTTCACTTGATGCTGATGAAGCCCTCGATGAACAGCTGAAGAAATCAATTTTGACAGCCAAAGAAAATTTTATTCTTGACGGTTACTACATGAATCGACTTACGAATTACTGCGGACATTGGGTTCGTCACAGTGGTTGGTACCCGGATACAAAGTTACGTTTGTGGGATAGCAGAAAAGGACATTGGGCGGGAATCAATCCACATGATAAATATGAATTAACATCCGGCGATTCTAATACCGGAAAACTGAATGGCGATATACTACATTATAGTTATTACAGCGTAGCCGAACATTACAAGCAAGCAGAATATTTCGCCGACATAGCAGCAAAAGCATATTTCAAATTAGGAAAGAAAGCGCCATACTATAAAATGTTCATTAATCCAATTGCAAAATTTCTTCATCACTACATAGTTCACTTTGGTTTTTTGGATGGAGGAGTTGGATTTACGATTGCAAAAATTTCGGCTTGGTCGACTTATTTGAAGTATAAGAAACTTCATGAGCTTTCTCAATAAATTTCTTTTAAATAAATGAAGTCTTTAACACAAGAACACAAGTTCACAAGAAGTCCACGGATAGCAATTTCCGTGGACTTCTTGTGAACTTGTGTTCTTGTGTTTTATCATACCTGTGTTTTATTTTAACTGTGTTAAAAAAACCTAGCAACTATTTCCCGAAACCCTTTCGCATTGGCAATCATTCTTGTTTCTTTGCTTCATCAAAATGAACCAAGACCAAACCGCATTCATTCAACTCCTCAAATCCGGCGACCGGAAAGCAATTGCTCGTGCAATTACTATTGTTGAGAATGAACTACCGGGTTGGGATACAATTCTTCAGGCACTTTCACCTTCCAAAATTCCTGTTGTCGGAATTACCGGCCCGCCGGGTGCAGGGAAGAGCACACTTATCAATTCTCTTCTTCGCGAACTAACACAACTCGGGAAAAATGTTGCCATCGTTGCTGTCGATCCGACTTCTCCATTCAACTACGGTTCTCTTCTCGGCGATCGTTTACGAATGGCGGAACATTTCAATAATAATAACGTATTCATTCGCTCATTGGCTACACGAGGCTCGCTCGGTGGTTTATCTGAAAAGATAATTGAAATAACAGATGTACTGCGCTCTTCGAATTTCGATATGGTCATTGTTGAAACAGTTGGCGTCGGACAATCGGAAGTGGAAATTGCCGGACTTGCGGATACAACAATTGTCGTCGTCGTTCCGGAATCGGGCGATGAAGTGCAAGCATTGAAATCAGGCATTATGGAAATTGCCGATATCTTCGTTGTCAATAAAGCTGATCGTCCGGGTGCCGATGCTCTTGTCAATAATCTGCAAAAGTTAATGCATCATTCCATGACAGAAGGTTGGGTCGCTCCTGTTGTCAAAACAATAGCCTCACAATCAGAAGGAGTTCACGAATTGATCTCTCAAATCGAAAAGCATTTTAAATCAGCAGGTTATAATGAGAAGAAAGTCTTTTTGCTGACAGAAAAAGTAATGCATTTGATCCGTCGTTATAAAATGAAGGATGTTAACAAAGAACTAATCAAAGAACAAATAACAAAAGAAGCCCAAAAAGCTGATTTTAACCTTTATTTGTTTGCTAATCAATATAAAAAGTGATGCTGTTGGATTTCCAAAATAATTGTAAATTGACTCACTTTTTAAACCGTATGGATTACCAATTACTCTCCGGTAAAATCTACCGATTCCTTCTTATTGCCTTGGTTTCATTGACAATGTCATTGAACTCCTTTGGTCAGATTCCTATCTTCTTCGATGATTTCGGGTCGACAACCGGTACTTGTGATTCATCAAATCTGGCTGCCGGATTTTCAAGTCCGACCTCAGGAGGTGTATGGAATGTTACACCTATCGGCGGACAAGGTCCAAATGCAAATGAATGGTTCATCAGCTCAACTGAGCCTGGAAAAACTTCCGGTGTTTGTTCACAAAGAGGATGCAAGACTGACCCGACTCAAACAAAACGAACATTGCATGTTGGTAATGTACCCGGTTCTGAAAATGCATCCAGTGCTGCAGTGAATTGCCCAGCCGGTGATTGCGGTGCTGTATATGATCCGGGTGGTTTTCTCCAAACTACTCCAACAGAAAAACGTGTGGAGTCGCCTGTGATCAATTGCCTTGGTGTTTCAAATCTGGTTCTTGCATTCAATTATATATTAGGTGAACTTGATGGGGAGATCAGCAATAATGACAATGTCTTTATAGAATATTTTAATGGTACTGCCTGGACCAGCTTAATTGAATTGCCGAAAACTGCTAAGTGTATTGCAGATACTAATTTCGCTACCTGGACACAATATTCAATCTCTCTACCTGCTTCTGCAGATAATAACCCATTGGTGAAAATTGGCTTCCGGTGGAGAAACCAAGGATTAGGTGTTGGAGTGAGTGGACCTTCTGTTGCAATTGACAGCATCGTTGTTGGTAGTCTGGATGTTCCCGTTGCTGATTTTACAGCTTCCGACACTGTAATTTGTGCCGGTGATACTGTGAATTTTTATGCTGATACAACTACTATTGCTTCTTCATATGCATGGACGTTTATCGGTGGAACTCCCGGTTCATCTTCTGCTCAAAATCCTACAAATATCGTCTTTGCAAATCCGGGAACATATTCTGTTCAACTTATTGTTGGCAGTCCTGCCGGAACAGATACAATGCAAAAAATAAATTACATTGTTGTCAATGCATGTACTCCTCCTAATCCGGATTTCGTTGCCAACGATTCTTTGATCTGCGAAAGAGAATGTGTGACCTTTACCGATCTTTCAACAGGCGGTGCAACTACATGGGCTTGGTCATTCCCGGGTGGAGTGCCTGCAACAAGTACATTGCCGAATCCAAGTGTTTGTTACAGTGCTCCAGGGTTATACGATGTCACACTGACTGCCGGAAATCAATATGGCACAGCATCGTTCACGAAGACTGCATATATAAGAGCAGACACATGTCCATTGCCTGAAGCAGATTTCATTGCGCCGATCACAGAAGGGTGCTCAGGTACTCCGTTCTCATTCCAGGGTCAAATTATCGCCGGCGGACCATTCACTTCATGGTCATGGTATTTCCCAGGTGGTGTTCCTGATACTTCTTCTCTGCAAAATCCAACAGGCATATTATATACTCAAGATGGCCTTTATGATGTTCAGTTAATTGTAACGAACCAATACGGCTCAGATACTATTATTAAGTATTCATTTATAAAGATCGAAAGCGTTCCGACAGGTTTCGTTGGTCCTGATACTGCTATGTATTGGGGAAGTTCATATCAGTTGACTGCCGGTGGTGGTATAACTTACAGTTGGTCGCCTTCTGTAAGTCTTGATAGCGCAACAGCACCTAATCCAATCGCTACACCACTTGAAACTACTGTTTATACAGTTACAATTTCTGATGGAACAGGGTGCTATACAACGCGTCAAGTGGTTGTAACGATATTGCATAATAACGACGTATTTGTACCAAATTCATTTTCTCCAAATGGTGATGGTCGTAACGATTATCTCTTCCTTCGGGGAAATAACCTCTATGGAATAAGATTCACAGTTTATGACAGATGGGGCGAGAAAGTATTTGAAACCACTCAGCAAACAACAGGCTGGGATGGAACCTATAAAGGCAAAGATCTAAATCCGGGCGTCTTCACTTATGTGTATACCATCAATTTCGATGATGGTTCAACAATAAGTAAGACGGGAAGTGTAACATTAATCAGATAAGCAAGTAATAAATTTTTCAATGCGAAAAATTTTACCAAACAATAAGATAACCCTTGTGCTGCTTGCTTTTGCAATGCAGGTTGCAACTACTTTGCATGCCCAGGACCAACACTTCTCTCAGTTTTACAATGCTCCACTTATTGTAAACCCTGCGCTTACAGGTGTGTTCGACGGAAAATTCCGCTTGAGTAACCTTTATCGCAGCCAATGGTCAGGTTTAGGTGAAGGTTATAAAACAATTCACGTATCTGCTGATGCGCCTCTTGGAAAAGGAACAATGGGAAGCAATTTCTTTGGTATTGGAATGGTTGTCTCACAAGATAAAGCAGGTGAAGCGGGTTTTAAATCAACAATTGTTGAAGGATCTTTATCTTATACTGCTGGGTTGTCAGATCAAGGCGATCAGTTTTTTACTGTTGGATTTCAGGCAGGACTAAATCAGCAGTCATTAGACCTTTCAAAAGCAACATGGGATGAGCAGTGGAATGGCGATAGTTACGACCCAACTATCATGAGCGGAGAAAACATTCAACTCGAAACATTCTCATATCTGGATTTCAATGCAGGAGTAAACTATTACTATGTTCCTGATGGAACTAATTTCTTTAGTATCGGTGCATCGATGGCTCACGTAGGATCTCCCAATGTTAGTTTCTTTCTTAAGCAAGATGCGCCATTGAACAGTAAGATCACTGTTCATTCAAGTGCAGAATTGAGCCTTGATAAAGAAGGTTATATGTGGATTCTCCCAAAAGCAATTTACATGACACAAGGCCCGCAACAGGAACTTATGTTCGGCGGATTATTCAAAAATAAAATTCAGTTCAAATCACGATATACCAATTATCAAAAAGAAGCCTTTTTCTACTTAGGAGGTTTCTATCGCTGGAATGATGCAGTTGCAATTAATGCACGTTTCGAATACAATTCATTTGGACTTGGAATCACTTACGACAATAACGTTTCATCTTTGTCTAATTCTGCTGCTTCAACCAGCGCAATTGAATTCAATTTTTCTTATGTGACCCAAATCAAAAGAGGTCAGCACGCCAGACACTATAACAGAATGCCGAAGTTCTTCTAGGATTTTTTTTTGCCACGAATGCACGAATAAAAAAAATCTTTTTATTCGTGCATTCGTGGCAAAAAAATCAATTTTTATTCGTGCATTCGTGGCAAAAAAATCAATTTTATTCGTGCATTCGTGGCAACAACAAAATCATTCATGAAAGTAGACTCGCTTCACGCGTTGCGAAACGTTTACTAAGATCTCATATGGTATTGTACCTGTAGCTTTTGCCATTTCTGTCACTGAATAATCAGTTCCAAAAACGATCACTTCATCGCCTTCTTTTGCAGGAATGTCGGTGATATCTAACATACACATATCCATACAAACATTTCCAAGGATAGGTGCTAATTTACCATTCACCATCATTTTCCCAACACCATTACTTAGCCGTCTGCTAATGCCGTCTGCATAGCCAATTGCAACTGTTGCAACAATGGAGTCGCGTTTCAATTTCCCTTTACGACTGTACCCAATTGTTTCATTCGCCGCTACATTCTTGATCTGCGATATTGTTGTCTTCAATGTTGCTACTTGTTCCAGATGATTTTGTTCATTAGGAGTCGCAGCAAAACCATATAATCCAATTCCTAATCTCACCATCTCAAATTGTGCTTCGCTGAAGCGAAGGATGCCCGATGAGTTTAACATATGCCTCATGATCGGATAATTGAAATTTGACATGATCTCATCACTCATCTTTTTAAAACGATCAACTTGTAATTTTGTGAATCCATCGTGTTCCGCTTCATCACTACCTGCCAGATGACTGAATACCGATTGAATGTGAAGATGTTTGTTGTTGTTTAATCTAACGACAAGTTCATTGATCTCACGTTCTTCAAAACCTAAGCGATGCATTCCTGTATCCAGTTTCAAATGGATCTTGAAAGGTTCACCTTGATGCTTCTTCAAAACTTCTGCAAGCTGATTCAACTGTCGGAAATTGTAGATCTCCGGTTCCAGACGATTCTTGATCATCATCTCAAAATTCATCACCTCGGGATTCATCACCATTATCGGAAGTGTTATTCCTGTTTTTCTTAATTCAACGCCTTCATCAGAATATGCGACGGCTAAATAATCGACATGGTGGAATTGTAAAATATTTGCAACTTCAAAGCTTCCACTTCCATACGAAGTAGCTTTGACCATTGCCATCATCTTTGTGTGAGGTTTTAAACGTGAACGATAGTAATTCAAATTGTGAATCAATGAATTCAAATTGATCTCCAAAACGGTCTCATGCGCCTTTTGCTCAAGGACTTTCGAGATCTTTTCAAAACCGAATAATCTTGCACCTTTTAATAAAATGGTTTCATCTCTGAAATCAGAGGGCGAAAAGTCTCGGAGAAAATCGTCGGTTGAACGGAAAAACTTTTTTTCCATCGAAAAATAATTTTCCTGACGGGAAATTGCCGGACCAATACCAATTAAGGATGTAATTCCTTTTGCTTTTAAAAGGTCACCAACTTCCTTGTATAACGCCTCTTCATTCTTCCCGCTTTGCAAAATGTCTGAAAGAATAAGAGTCTTGTTTTCGTGCTGCTTTTGTTGATTTAAAAAATCAAGTGCAATCGTTAGCGATCCGATATCTGAATTGTAACTGTCGTTGATCACTGAACAGTTATTGATCCCTGTTTTCATTTCCAGTCGCATCGCTACAGGACTGAGCATATGCATGCGTTCTTGAATAATCGTCTGGTCGTAGCCCATAACGAGCATGAGAGACCAACAATTAATAGCATTCTCTACAGATGCATCATCAATGAATGGAATAGTTATATTGATGAATTCGTTTTCAAATACAGCCTGAATCTCTGTATCATCATTACTTTTTGTTACTCTTCCAACTTGCAGATCTGCACGCGATTTTCTTGACCATGAAAAGATCTTTATGTCTTTTTCACGGAAAGAAAAATCGTTTACAGATTCTTGTATTGTTGTATAATCTTTGTTGTAAATTAATGTCTTAACGCCTGAAAACAATTCCAATTTCTCATGAACTTTTTCTTTTTCACTGCTGAAATTTTCATCATGTGCAGAACCAATATTTGTGAAAATACCAACGGTAGGGTGAATGATTGCTTCCAGCTTTTTCATCTCTCCCGGCATTGAAATACCGGCTTCGAAAATTGCAAGTTGATTCTCCTCCTGCATTTCCCAAACAGAAATTGGAACACCAATTTGGGAGTTGTATGATTTTGGACTTCTGACAATATTCAGATCTGCGCGCAGTAACTGATAAAGCCATTCTTTAACAATGGTCTTTCCATTACTGCCCGTTATTCCGATTACATTATAATTGAAATGCTGACGATGATGAGCGGCTAACCGTTGCATGGCTTTCAATGCATCATCAACAAAAATAAAATTTGCGTTCAGATCTTTAAAGTCGTCGTTCAATTCGCTGACAATAAAATTTCGTACACCTTGATTGAAAAGATCTGCAATAAATTTGTGACCATCGTGACGCTCACCTTTTATAGCAAAAAATAATGCGCTCTCACTCTGAAGCACTCTTCGACTATCCGTTAAAAGATCGCGTATTTCGGATTGTTCCGGACAGTTTAGAATTAACTGTCCACCCGTAACCACTGCTATCTGACTGATGCTATACGTGGTTTCGTTCATTTAATTATGTTCTTTTCTTTCCTGATTAAAACAATGACGACAAAGCGGAACATAACTTTCTTGTTCCCCAAGTAAAATTCGGTTTTCTCCTGCTACTGTTCTATGTGAATAGTTAGCAAGCTCACCGCATTTCATACAAATGGCGTGAACTTTTGTCACATATTCTGCAATTGATAAAAGGGTAGGGATAGGACCAAAAGGTTTACCAAGGTAATCCATGTCCAATCCAGCCACTAAAACTCGAATGCCTCTGTTGGCCAGAACCTGACAAACAGAAGGAAGTTCATCATCAAAAAATTGTGCTTCATCAATTCCAATCACATCAACATCGTTTGCAAGCAATAAAATTTGAGATGCTGATTCAACTGGTGTGGAGTGAATTGAATTGGAGTCATGCGAAACTACATTGACTTCGTCGTAACGCGTATCGATCTTTGGTTTAAAGATCTCGACTTTTTGTTTGGCAATCTTTGCACGCTTTAATCGTCGAATCAATTCTTCAGTTTTTCCTGAAAACATTGATCCACAAACCACTTCTATATGGCCTTTTCGGACTTCTCTTGCGTATAATGATTCCAGAAACATGTTTAGCTGATTGAAGGGCCAAACGTACGTTTTTTGGAGGGCTTTTCCAAGGTGTATCCGCAAGGTTTGTTTCTGTAAACCTTCACTTCCGCCTCCGTTTTTTTGTTTTAGGTCAAAGGTTAAGGGTCAAAGGTCAGCGGACTTTCAATAAGCCGATTACTTTTTATTAGCTCTTGACTCTTGACCCCTTTGACCTTTTACCCTTGACCCTTGACCCATTTCAATCCCATAAAGTCGACCCAAATTTTTCCCAAAAACCACAACATCTTCCAAAATGCTCCGTTATAAGGGGCATGCAAAGTCCCATTATTCATCAGCAATTAATTCTTTCTACGGAAAGAATCAGAGACCTCCATCGTTCCATGCAAGCTCATTCTTCTGCAATCCCTGCAGCGGAAATGGAAGTGTTTTTAGCAGAGATCCGCAAACTTTATGAGCTGGCGCTGCAACTGAATTATCAGAATGCAATGCAACTCCTCAATGAAATGCAGATGCCGAACATTGCTGAAATGAGGATGAATACTAATTCTGTTTCTGCGCCTTTATCTTCTGCACCAACAGAACCAATTTCTCAGACATCTGAGGCGCCTATCGCTGAGGATAAAACTCCTGTTTCGTCACCAATCACAAAAGATGTTGCACCACCTATAGTTGCATCTGTACCGGTTCCTGTGGAGCCGATTCGTAAAGAAGAGTTAAGTGAAGCACCTGTTGAAATCCCGGGAAGTTCACATTCTAATATTTCCATGGATAAATTGATGGCTGACATTTCAAAGGCTGAAACGGCTGCAGAATTGAATCATATTAAAAAATCACATTCTGATCTGCATGAAATGTTTGAATCGGCTCCTTCAATCGCTCATAATTTTGAAGATCTCGAAACTCTTGCCGATCGGATAGCATTAAGTCAAAATTCGCATAGCGTATCTGATCATTTGCACAAGGTTCCTGTGAAAGACATCAAAGCCGCTATCGGACTGAATGAAAAATTTCAATTCATCAACCAACTTTTTAATGGTGATTCGCAGAAATACAATGCTTCTATCGACCATTTGAATTCATGCGGCTCTTCGAATCGTGCGCAGGAATTTCTGAAAAATATTTCTCAGGAATATAATTGGGAAAAACAATCTTCAGCCGCATCCCTTTTCATGGATATAGTTGAAAGACGTTTCCTTGGGTAATGGAAAAAACAGGGCTCTACCTTGTGCCAACTCCCGTTGGTAATCTAGAAGATATTACTTTACGGGCAATCAGGATCTTAAAAGAAGCCGATACCGTTCTTGCTGAAGATACACGCGTAAGCGGAAATCTGATGCGACACCTTGGAATCGATAAACGATTGCAGTCGTATCATATGCACAATGAGCATAAGATCGTTGCCGATATCGTAAATAGAATTTCTGCAGGAGAAACAATCGCTTTAATTACTGATGCCGGAACTCCGGGTATTTCTGATCCGGGTTTTTTACTCGTTAGAGAATGCATCAAACAAGGAATAAAAGTGGAAACACTTCCCGGTCCAACTGCTTTCGTTCCCGCTCTCGTCAATTCCGGTTTACCTGCTGATCGCTTTACTTTCGAAGGTTTCCTGCCTCAAAAGAAGGGCAGAGCTACACGTTTGGAGAAATTGCGCGAAGAAGAACGGACCATGATCTTCTATGAATCGCCTTACCGATTGGTAAAAGCACTCGATCAGTTTATAACTATTTTTGGTCCCGAAAGAAGTGCTTGTGTTTCCAGGGAAATTTCCAAAATGTTTGAAGAAAACTATCACGGTTCTTTGCTAAAATGTAAAGAACACTTCAGTGCAAAAACAGTAAAAGGCGAAATAGTAATTGTGGTGGCCGGTAAAAATTCAAAACAAGAAGTTGACCTTGAATCTGCAGAAGATGAGGATAACGAATGATGAAAATTTTGCGATTTTTACCTATGAAAAAGTTGTTTTTGACCCTTAATTTAACATTTTGCCAATAGTTTTGAGTTATACACCATATACTGTACGTTTCTTTTAATATAAGAACATTCAACAAGGGGCATTTTGCCTATCTTGCAACGCATTATGACAGACGTGGAAATTCGTGAGAAAAGATGGGCAATGAAACCGGACGGGAAACCCGAACTGGTTACTGCGCTTGCATCGCAATTGAATATTAGCAAAACTCTTGCTACTCTTCTGGTGCGTCGCGGAATTACTACATTCGATCAGGCACGCCTATTCTTTCGGCCTTCGGTTACGGATCTTCACGATCCGTTTTTAATGACCGATATGGATAAAGCAGTGACTCGCTTAGAAGAAGCCATTTTCAGAAATGAGAAAATTTTAGTTTACGGCGATTACGATGTGGATGGGACTACTGCTGTGGCTTTAGTTTACTCATTTATCAAAAGTTTTTATGAGAACGTCGACTTCTATCTTCCTGATCGTTACAAGGAAGGTTACGGAGTCTCTACTGCCGGAATTGAATTCGCTGCATTGAATGATTTTAAATTGATCATTGCACTGGATTGCGGTATAAAATCGAACGACAAAGTTCACGCAGCTAAATTAATGGGCGTCGATTTCATCATCTGTGATCACCATCGTCCGGGTGAAACTCTTCCCGAAGCAGTTGCTGTTCTAGATCCAAAACGAGCAGATGATTATTATCCATTCGATGAACTCTCCGGATGCGGTATCGGTTTCAAATTTATTTCCGGATATGCGCAGAAACATAAAATTCCTTTCAAAGAAATTGAACAATACCTCGATCTGGTTGCAATCAGTACAGCTGCCGATATCGTCCCATTAGTTGGAGAAAATCGTGTTCTTGTTCACTTCGGATTAAAGCAACTTAATTATAAACCACGATTAGGAATAAAAGCCATTCTTGAAATGGAAAAAGTTCCTGTGTATGTAGATGTACAAGAGGACGATAGGAGAGTGCCACATTACAATCTTACAGTGAACGATCTTGTTTTTATCATCGGTCCACGAATAAATGCAGCCGGAAGAATTCATGATGCAAAACATGCTGTTGAATTATTGATCTCTGAAAATTCTGCTATTGCAATTACGAATTCACTTCGAATTAAAGAACATAATGAAGAACGAAAGAGCCTGGATGTAAAAATTACGCAGGAAGCTTTTGATATGATTCAGGCAGACCCTGAGTTTTCAAGAAGACGCTCTACAGTTTTATTCAATGGCAGTTGGCATAAAGGTGTAATTGGAATTGTCGCTTCACGACTTACAGAAAAATATTACCGCCCTACCATTATCCTTACTGAATCTAATGGAATGGCAACAGGTTCGGCGCGATCAGTAAAAGATTTTGATGTCTATAATGCAATTGAAAGTTGCAGCGACTTACTTGAACAATTCGGTGGACATATGTACGCTGCCGGTTTGACGATGAAGATCGAGAACATCGAAAAGTTCAAAGAGCGTTTTGAAGAAATCGTTGCTTCGACTATTGAAGAACATATGCTCACGCAGGAAATCGAAATTGATTCCATGCTTCGATTGTCAGAGATCACACCTTCGTTTTTAATATCCTCAAACAATTTGCTCCATTCGGTCCGGGAAATATGAATCCTGTTTTTCGTAGTGATAATGTTCGGGATACAGGCATGTCTCGTGTGGTTGGAAATAATCACCTTAAACTTAATCTTGCCGAAGATGAAACTACTCGCTTCGGTATGGATGGAATCGCCTTTCAAATGGGCCAACATTTTTCTTTTATCTCAAGAAAAATTCCATTTGACGTTTGCTATTCTTTGGATGAAAACACATTTAACAACAAGACCAGCATTCAAATGAATGTGAAGGATATTAAATTGAAGTAGTCGTAACCCCAAAAATCGGATAAATGAAACTTCTTGCTCAACTTATCATTAGCGCTCTTGCTGTTGTAATTGCATCTTTCCTTTTCAAAGGTGTTGAAGTTGATTCTGTTTTTACTGCTATCCTCGTCGCTGCTGTTCTCGCAGTTCTCAATGCACTCATTAAACCAATTTTAGTTATACTAACGATTCCAATCACAATTGTAACACTTGGATTATTCTTACTCGTTATCAACGCTGCAATGATTCTCCTTGCTAGTAAGATCGTTCCCGGTTTTCATGTCGATGGTTTCTGGACCGCTTTTTTCTTTAGCATCATTCTTACTTTGATTAATTCGGTTTTCAATGCACTTGGGAATCAGGAACGTAATTCGTAATTCGTAATTCGTGAATCGTAATTCGAATCCCGGCTTTTTGGTAATTACTTGTTCAATTAAACGTTTCGCATTAACGATCTGATTTAGATTACTTTGTAATCCTATTCCCCTTTGATTAGTTGTCTCTTTCGATTTACGATTCACGATTCACGAATTACGATCAACATTCTCGATAGTGCATTACTTCCGCAAACATCTGTTGCACGATTTGAAAACTTAGCTATTTTTACAAAAAAAAGGACTCTATCTATGAGCAATGATCTTGAAAATGGCCAGAAGTTTTACAATGACGTGATGGCGTATTTTGATAAAGCGGCTGCCCTGACTGATTTTGAACCGGGACTGCTACATCAAATAAAAATTTGTAACAGCATTTATAAATTTTCTTTCCCTTTAGAAAAAGACGGAAAGCTTGAAGTTGTCGAAGGTATTCGTGTACAACACAGTCATCATAAAACTCCTACTAAAGGTGGTATTCGTTACAGTGAATTTGTAAACGAAGAAGAAGTAAAAGCACTGGCAACATTAATGACTTTCAAATGTGCCGTTGTTGATGTTCCATTCGGTGGTGCCAAAGGTGGTATCAAAGTGAATCCGCAAAACTACACTGTTAAGCAGCTGGAAAAAATTACCCGTCGTTATACAACAGAACTTATCAAGAAAAGTATGATCGGAGCCGGAATAGATGTTCCTGCTCCTGATTACGGAAGTGGTCCTCGTGAAATGGCATGGATCGCTGATACATATGCGACATTTAAGTATGATGATATCAATGCACTGGGTTGCGTAACCGGAAAACCATTAGGTCAAGGTGGTATTCAAGGTAGAACTGAAGCTACAGGTCAAGGGATTTTCTTTGGTATCTGTGAAGCGTTAAGTCATGCAGAAGACATGAAGGAAATCGGACTGACAACAGGCATCAGCGGCAAACGTGTGATCGTTCAAGGTCTTGGTAATGTTGGTTACTATTCAGCTAAATTTTGTCAGGAAGGTGGAGCATTCGTAACGGGAATTATTGAACGTGAAGGTGGAGTTTACAATGAGAAAGGACTTGACATTGAGGCTTTGTTTAATCATAGAAAATCGTCCGGAAGTATTCTAAATTTCCCGGGAGCAAAAAATATTACTGATGCAATGTCAATGTTGGAAATGGAATGCGATATTCTTATCCCTGCCGCATTGGAAAATCAGATCACAAAAGAAAATGCTCCGCGTATCAAAGCAAAAATAATTGCTGAAGGCGCAAATGGTCCGGTGACGAAAAACGCAGAAGTGATCCTGAATCAGAAAAACGTAATGATCATTCCTGATCTATATCTGAATGCAGGTGGAGTTACCGTTTCATATTTCGAATGGCTGAAAAATTTATCACACGTTCGTTTTGGAAGAATGGAAAAACGTTTTCAGGAAACTTCAACTTTTGAAATGATCAAAGCGGTTGAAGACATGACTGGAAGAAGTCTGGACGCACGTCAGAAAAAAGTGATCACGCATGGTGCAGATGAGATCGATCTGGTACGTTCAGGCTTAGAAGAAACAATGATCTCTGCATTCAATGAGATTCGCGAAATAAAAAAATCAGATAAACGTATTGAAGACCTGCGCACTGCTGCATTTGTAAGTGGTATCAGGAAACTGGGAGTTAGCTATCAGTCGTTGGGAATCTTCCCTTAATAAATTGGTAAGTAGTGACTGGTAATTAGCACTATATTCATCTTGGAATTGGATTACAAGAATTAAATATTTGGTCAAAGCTCAAGGGTCAAAGGTTAACAAGGCAGTACTAACCCTTGACCTTTGACCCTTGACCTTTTAATTTTACCATCATAATTACCCGTGCTTTGCCGCTTACCACTCACTTCTTCAACATCTGCTCCGTCGCCTCAAGCCCCTGTCTCGCATTTGAATAATTCGGATCGATAGCAAGAACTTTTTGTAGTGACTCTTGCGCCTTTGGAAAGTTGCTAGTGTTATAATAAATTCCACCCAGGTTATAATAAATGACCAGCATCATTGAATCTTTCCTAAATGCATAGGTCGCAGCTTTGTTATAAAAATAGATAGCTGAATCTGTTTTATTCTGCTCGCCTGCATAAATTCCTGCATTCAAATATTTTTTTGCAAGAAAGTCATCGAATATTTTAAGCTTCGGATGATTGGGAGTTCTTGCCCGAACCTGACTCCAATATTCATCGGCCTTGTCGAAATCTCCCTCCAGATTATATGCAAAACCTAGATCGAGCAATGCATCGTTGTACTCAGGATAGATGCTAACCGATTTACTCAAGTGGAAAAATGCTTTTGAAAGCAAAGTATCTCGTTGCTTGCCTAGCGCATTTGAAGTAGTCAACTCATGAAGATATGCGCTTCCAACTGCACAATTCACTCTCGCACTTTCAGGGCTCTTACTGATATCGGCCAAAGGAAGTGTCTGATTATTTTTCCAATCTGCATTTCTGGTAATGGTCTGATACGCGCTTGCAACAAATGCAGGAAAAATTAATATACTTGCAAGAATGATTTTCTTGGTATGCGTTTTCTCTGATAGTAGAGTTACAATTTTTTCTCCAATGAATACAACTGCTAACAGAAAGAAGATGGAAGGAATAAATACAAGTCGTTCGCCCATCAACATGCCAATCTCTATGAACAAATTACTTCCAATCGATAGTGTGATCAAAAACATCAGAATACTGAATGATAATCTATCTTTCTTTTGAATCCAAGCAAAGCATAAATGAAAATCCCCAAATAAAATAATATTGACAAGATCACAAGCGGATTACTGATCTGTTGATAGGGAATTTGATTATAAGAATAGTCGTAGCTAAGTGGATTCGGATAAATAAGTAATTTAATATATAGTAACAACACGTAGAATTTTGTTGCAATTGCTTCCAATCCCGAAGCTTTCAAAAAATGCATTGTTTATTATTTCCGGATTCGCAGCAACATTTGTAAATGGTACAAATGTGTTTCGCATAACGAGATAAAACAATGCCATTGCAACAAATCCTGATGCATAGGTCAGAATTTGCTTTCCTTTTAAATCAGTAAAGAAATAAAGCATCACAGGAATGCCCAATAAAAATGTTATTCCCGTTTCTTTTGACGTGAAAGCTAAAAAGTAAAAGAAGTAAGAGAGTAGGAGTGATCGTTTTCGTTTTCCGAAATATATTTCCAGAGTTGGATCAATGACAGCAATACAAATAACAAACAAAGTAGTTCGTCACGACTTTTTATATTGGCAACTACTTCTGTGTGTATCGGATGAATGGCAAAAAGTAATGCTGTGAAAAATGCTACCCAATTATTTTTTAGCAAATGGTTCTCCAAAAAAAGATAAAGTAATACAACAATAGCTGCAAAAAGTAAAACATTTATAAAATGACTAATCCCCGGATGACCCGGACCGAAAAAGCCAACTTCCATTGAAAAGGTGATCATTGAAAGTGGTCGCCACCCTGCGCTTGCAGCTTTGCGCCCCTTTGTATGAGTATAGCCGAATAGCATATCCTGACTAACATGCTCCTTGATTCCGGCGAAACCTTTTTGCGTACTCGTATTCTCAGTGATCACCACAGCATCGTCCAGACAATAATCATTGTAACAAGTATTGCCATAAAAAACAAAGCAGATAGCAATCAAAGCAATCAAAAACCACTTCTGATTCTTGTCTTCAACGATTTTCATTGGCTTAATTGGTTGCGCTTTTTTTTTCGGATTCATTTTAAATCGTTATTCGTTTCTCGTCTTTCGTAATTAGCACTGGAGAATTCGAATGGCTAAATATAATAAAAGTTTAAGGGGTTTAAAGTGCTTTCAACACCCTAAACCCCTTAAACCATTTAAACTCTTTCAAAAATCTATTCTCTTATTACGAATCTCGATTTAAAATCCGCAAATGAATTACCTGTGCAGTGCTACTCACCACTCACTACTTACCAATTACCTAAATAATAAGCATCGCATCCCCATAACTATAAAAGTGATACTTCTCTTTCACAGCTACTTTATATGCATTCATGATATTTTCGTAACCTCCGAAAGCAGACACCATCATCAACAACGTTGATTCAGGCATGTGGAAGTTTGTGACCATACAATTCGCTACACTGAAATCGTATGGAGGAAAAATAAATTTGTTTGTCCAACCGTCGAATGGCTTCAATTCACCCTGCGTCGAAACAGACGACTCAATCGCACGCATAACAGTTGTCCCTACTGCACAAATTCTTTTCTTCTGTGTCTTTGCTTTATTCACAATTGTGCAAGCTTCAGGTGTAATGATTACCTGCTCAGAATCCATTTTATGTTTTGTAAGATCTTCTACTTCTACCGGACGGAAAGTTCCTAGTCCAACGTGAAGTGTAAGGTCTGCGAAATTCACGCCTTTCAATTCTAATCTTTTTACCAATGGCAAACTGAAATGCAATCCTGCAGTAGGCGCTGCAACAGCTCCTTCATTTCTTGCAAATACAGTTTGGTAACGCTCCATATCTTCCGGTTCAGCTTTACGCTTAATGTATTTCGGAAGCGGTGTATTACCTAAAATTGTAATCGTCTTTTTAAATTCTTCATAAGGACCGTCGAAAAGGAAACGTAATGTTCTTCCTCTTGATGTAGTATTGTCTATAACCTCGGCAACAAGAAGATCGTCATCACCGAAATAAAGTTTGTTTCCAATACGGATCTTACGAGCCGGATCTACTAATACATCCCACAAACGACTTTCACGGTTCAATTCACGAAGTAAAAACACTTCGATCTTCGCACCTGTCTTTTCTTTGTTTCCATAAAGACGTGCCGGAAATACGCGAGTGTTATTCACAACCATCGTATCGCCTTCCGTAAAGTATTCAAGAATATCTTTAAAGTGCTTATGTTCGATCTTCCCTGTCTTTCTATCCATGACCATCAAACGTGCATCTTCACGATTTTTCGCCGGATGGGTAGCAATCAGATTGTCCGGTACATTCACTTTAAATTGAGATAATTTCATAGTTTTAATTTAACGCCTGAGATGGTTAGGTAGACCCCAAACGGGCGGCAAATATACTACAGTGATACCCCCCTTGTAAAGGATTTGCCCGAATATTTTTATTGCTCGGTAATGGGCTTATTTACAGTGATTTGACTTAGAAAATCAAGCGGATTGACGGCATTCTTCAAGTCATATGTTCCAATGCGTGTCCTGCAAAGCGCCGAAAGGTGTCCGCCCGTTCCGATCTTTTGCCCAAAATCATGTGCCAGTGAACGGATATAAGTGCCCTTTGTACAAACAATTCTGAAATCGATCTCCGGAAGTTCAATTCGCGTGATCTCAAATTGTCGGATTTCAATGGTTCTCGATTTTAATTCGACTTCCTGACCTTTTCTGGCCATGTCATATGCCCTTCGTCCATCAACCTTGATCGCACTATGAATCGGAGGAATCTGTTGCTGAATACCTTCCATGCTTTTGGCCATGTCCAGAACCATTTGTTCCGTTACAAAGTCGAAAGGCTTATGTTCTTCTGGCACTGTTTCCAGGTCATAAGAAGCAGTCGTTGCCCCTAAAACAATTGTTCCCGTGTATTCTTTCTCCGCGTCCTGGATCTCGCTGATCTTCTTTGTCAGCTTGCCTGTACAAAGCACCAAAAGTCCTGTTGCAAGAGGATCCAACGTTCCTGCATGACCAACTTTAAAACGTTTGATCGTTTTCCTCTCTGCTTCGGGAAATTGCATTCGATATTCTTCCAGTAAAGGCTTCTTCAGTTTTTTTACTACATCAAATGAAGTCCATCGCAATGGTTTGTCGATGAGAATAATTCTGTCTGTCGAATTATCCATTTATATGATCTGCAAATTATATCCCATACCGTAAAGTATGAGTATAGCTAATCCGATTATGATCCTATAATATCCGAAAATTTTAAATCCGTGTTTTGTGAGGTAAGCAACGAATGAACGTATTGCCAATAACGCAACTATGAACGCAACAATATTTCCAACAATCAATAACATGATCTCATTGCTGTGTAATTTGTCTCCACCTTCTTTGTAATAATCAAGCAGGTCTTTAGCAGTTGCAGCAAACATCGTCGGCACAGCAAGAAAAAACGAAAACTCTGCTGCTGCTTTTTTATTTAACTTTTGTGTTAATCCACCAATGATAGTCGCAGCGGAACGCGATACACCGGGAATCATTGCAATCACCTGAAACCAACCAATTGCAAATGCTTTCTTGTCTGATTTAATTTCATCTTCACCACGCTCTTCTGCATAGGCAAACCACTTGTCAAGCAAAATGAAAATAATTCCTCCGACCAATAATGCAATTGCAACAACAACAACATTTTCCAATAGAGCATTGATCTGCTTCTTTAACAACAATCCTACAATAACAGCCGGAATAAATGCAATGATCAACCGCTTGTAGAATTTAAAGGTCTCTGAAAAATTATTTCCCGGAATAAATTTTCTCCAATAGATCATCACCACTGAAAGAATAGCTCCGAATTGAATGCAAACAGTAAATAATTTTGTGAATGGATCGGATGCAATTCCCATCATCGATGAACCGATGATCATATGTCCTGTGGAAGAAACAGGTAAAAACTCCGTCAACCCTTCTATTATGGCTAAAATTATAGCCTGGAAAATTGTCATCTGATCTGGTGTAAAGTTGAACTCATGTCTTTATGCGACATACGAATTCGTTTAGAAACAAAAGAGGTTGTACTACTCTTTTGATTTTTTCATGATGGCATAAACTTCAATGGCAAGTCCTAATATCACTAATACCGGAGCGACAGTAATTCTTCGCGGACTGAAAATCTCAGGATTAAATACCTTAGGATCGTCCGAGCCTCCGCCAATCATCAGATAAAAACCAATAAAAATAACTCCGATGCCAATAAACATCCATGTTAAGTTCTCTTTTCCAAAAGGAAAGTCAAGATTTGATTTTGTTTCTTTTTTTGCCATTGTTTGGTGCTGTTGAATAGGGGCGCAATATATGTAAAAAATCTTGTTGATGGGAAAAAGGTGAGTAGTGAGTAGTAAGTGGTAAGTAGCACTGTGATTTGTAATTGTGAAGTGCGAATTCCAACCAAAAGAAATTCAAGTAATTGGTAGTAAATAAGTTATGAAGAATGTATTGCTACTTACCACTTACTACTTACTACTCACCATTTCACAAATACAACTTCGAATCGTGTTATTGATAAGCACAACTGCCACAAAAAGTAATAATGCGCAAAATATCAGAATCACCATAGCAACAGTTCTGAAATTCTCATTCATCTTCTTGATCTCCGTTTGCTGATAGGCAACTTCTCTGACCAATCGAATGGATGACAATTGCTCTTTTATTTTCTGTAAACTATCTGAATTAGCGTAACTCGCCTTCAGATTGATGTCTATCGTTGCCGGTAATGGATTGTTGTCTATCATTCCCATTGCGCCTTCGCCCAACTCTTTCTTCAGACTGTCAAGTGCTTCTTCTTTGGATACATAACGAGTCGAACGAACAAAGTCTGATTCATTCAATGCCTGCAGAAAAGAGATTCAGATCTTGCTGGTTGATGTCGTCTTGCAGATAAACATTCAGCTGAATGTGCTCTTTTACGTAATCAGAGATCTTGTTTGCATCCAGAACCAGTAATCCCAGCAATCCCAACATAAAAAGCACCAGCGAAACACTGATAATGGAAGAGGCATAAGAGGTGCGGAGGCGTTTACTGCCTTCTTTTGGTTGGTCGAGTTGCATAACTTTCAGGAAACGAAAGTATAAAAAGATTATCGGTAACAGCCCCGAAAAAAAAGGCCTTTCGTCTTATTTTTCTACATTCGCATGTTCATCAACTACAAACTCTCCGGAATCAGTTTTCCGGCAAATTATTGTTATTGCATTATGGAGTATAATTTTCATACAATTGAAAAAAAATGGCAGAAGTACTGGAAGGAAAATCAAACCTACCGTGCCGATAATGACTCTGCTAAAGAAAAATATTATGTCCTTGATATGTTCCCGTATCCTTCAGGTGCAGGTTTACATGTCGGACATCCGCTTGGCTATATCGCTTCCGATATCTATGCTCGCTACAAAAGACTGACAGGCTTCAATGTACTGCATCCTATGGGTTATGACTCATTTGGTTTGCCGGCTGAACAATATGCTATTCAAACGGGACAACATCCGTCAATTACAACTGAAGAGAACATTGCCCGTTATCGTCAACAACTCGATAACATCGGTTTCTCATTCGATTGGTCGAGAGAAGTGAGAACGTCTGACCCTTCTTATTACAAATGGACACAATGGATCTTCATCCAATTGTTCAACTCATGGTACAATTCTTCTACAGATAAAGCAGAAGACATTTCAACTTTGATCGCAACATTCGAATCTTCAGGAAACAAAGATGTTAAAGCCGTTCATTCTCATGATTGGCATTTCACTGCTCATGACTGGAAGTCGTTTGATGAAAAAACAAAAGCGGAGATCTTATTGAATTATCGTCTCTCTTACATTTCAGAAGCAATGGTCAACTGGTGTCCTGCTTTGGGAACTGTTCTTGCCAACGACGAAGTGAAAGATGGTGTTAGCGAACGTGGTGGATATCCTGTTGAAAGAAAAGAGATGAAGCAGTGGTCGATGCGTATCACTGCTTACGCTCAGCGATTGTTAGAAGGACTTGATAATATCGATTGGCCTGATTCACTTAAAGAACAGCAACGTAATTGGATCGGAAGAAGTGATGGAGCAGAAGTGCGTTTCAAAATTGCTCACTCTGATCTTGAGTTGGAAATATTTACTACACGCCCCGATACAATTTTCGGAGCAACATACATGACACTTGCTCCTGAGCATGAGTATGTCGACATCATTACAACGAGTGACTATAGAAATGAAGTAAACAGTTATGTGATTGAGTCAAAGAATCGCACTGAACGTGAACGAATGGCTGAAGTGAAAAACATCACCGGTATTTTTACGGGTGCATATGCCATTCATCCATTCTCAGGAAATAAAATTCCGATCTGGGTTGGTGATTATGTTCTTGCCGGCTATGGTACAGGAGCAGTTATGGCCGTTCCCGCTCACGATTCGCGCGATTATGCTTTTGCAAAACATTTTAATCTTCCAATTGAAGAAGTGGTGTCCGGCGGAGATATCACTCATGAATCATACGATGCGAAAGAAGGTAAGCTCGTCAATTCCGATTTTCTGAATGGACTTGAAGTAAAGCAAGCAATTAAAAAAGCGATCGAACAAATAGAAGCAAAAGGTATTGGCAAAGGAAAAGTGAATTTCCGTTTGCGTGATGCTGTCTTTGGTCGTCAGAGTTATTGGGGCGAACCAATTCCAATTTATTACAAAGATGGAATTGCACATGCAGTTGAAGAAAGAGATCTTCCTATTGTATTGCCTGATGTCGATAAATACTTACCTACTGAAGATGGTGAACCGCCATTAGCACGCGCAAAAGACTGGAGCTACAAAGGTCATCCGCTTGAAACGACAACGATGCCGGGTTGGGCAGGATCGTCATGGTATTTCCTTCGCTACATGGATGCGAATAACGATTCTGAATTTGCATCGAAGAAAGCGCTTGGCTATTGGAAAAATGTTGATCTGTACTTAGGTGGTGCAGAACATGCGACCGGACATTTATTATACGTTCGCTTCTGGACAAAATTTTTATTCGACCGTGGATTTATTTCTGTTGAAGAACCTGCAAAGAAGTTGATCAATCAAGGGATGATACAAGGCCGGTCGAATTTTGTTTACAGAATAAAGGACAGTAATAAATTTGTTTCATTCGGATTAAAAGATCAGTATGAATATTCGCAATTAAATGTTGACGTAAATATTGTTGAAAGTGATGTTCTCGATATTAATGCTTTCAAAGTATGGCGAGAAGAATACAAGCACGCAGAATTTGTACTTGAAGACGGAAAATATATTTGCGGCAATGAAGTAGAAAAAATGTCTAAATCGAAATGGAACGTTGTTAGTCCGGATCTGATGATCGACAAATACGGCGCCGACTGTCTCCGCTTATACGAAATGTTCCTTGGTCCACTTGAACTTTCCAAACCATGGAATACAAATGGCATCACCGGAACATCCGGTTTCATTCGCAAACTTTGGAAATTGTATCACAAACATCCGGAGCCGGGAAAAGATCTTGTATTTGAAGTAACAGATGAAGAGCCCACAAAAGCAGAATACAAGGCGCTTCATAAAACAATAAAGAAAGTAAAAGAAGACATAGAGAAATTTTCTTTCAATACATCCGTGAGTACATTTATGATCTGTGTAAATGAATTGACAGATCTAAAATGCAACAAGAAAAAAATCCTTGAGCCGCTTACAATACTTGTTTCACCTTATGCACCTCACATTGCAGAAGAACTATGGCAACTGTTGGGAAATAAAGAGAGCGTTACAAAAGCAACATTCCCTGAATTCAAAGAAGAGTATCTCGTTGAATCAGAATTCGCATATCCCATTTCATTGAACGGAAAAACGAAATTCAATCTTGCGCTTTCGCTTGCATTAACAAAAGAAGAAGTGGAAAAAGAAGTTTTGGCAAGTGCCGATATGCAAAGAATCCTCAATGGCCAATCGCCCAAAAAGATGATTGTTGTATTGGGGAAGATTGTGAATGTAGTAGTTTGATAAGTCATGTTGGAGTGGAGTCTGCAGACTCCACTCCAACATGACTTAGTTAGTCCGTTTATATCCATCACTCGCCACTGATTTTAATACAATTGCAAAACGGTGAATTTTTTGAGTACTAAGTTTTATACATTGTTTTAAAATTAAACAGGATGAAAATTTACGGCATACTTTTTTTTTCGATTTTTATTTTTCAATACTCTTATAGCCAACAGAGAGTTGTTATTGGGGCTTCTCAATATGGAATTTCCGGTAACCTAGTTTATAAAGCAGATACCTTGGGAAATACAGATTGGGTTTTGGATTTCAGTGGTAAGATAAAAACAGGGATTTCAGATACAAATCACTTGCATTCGATCGTGAGTGATGGAAAATTTCTTTACATCAAGTCAATTCAAAATGGAACGGGAATCGTAACTTATTATCCTGCAATAATTGTTCTGGATACAATTGGAGCTGTACATGCCATTCGATATTGGGAATTTAATCAAGCGGGCTCTTATTCAAGCTCGCGTAACATTGCAAATATTGATGGAGGAATATGGCTTTTTGAATATTTGATAACGAATTCATATCATTTGAAAGGTACTAAGATCGATTCACTTGGTCTCATGACCAACTCAATAGATGCCTGGATGTCGACTGATACCTATTTCAATGGAATGGATTTAATGAACGATTCTTCTTATGTTCTTTCTACTACAACTCCATATGGCACTAGTGCCAGTTTCAGTACTATTACAAAGATCAACAGGTCGGGCTCTGCAATTTGGAGAAAGTCAATCCAACTAAACTACTCTTTTTGTTATCCGGGAACTAGTGAAATTGATTCTGCCGGAAATACCATTGTGTTTTTCAATTTTACGGATAATGGAACAGTTAGTTTTTCGGGTGGAGCAATATTTAGTCCCACTGGAACAGTCCTTGCGCGAAGAATTTGGCCAAATGATTCTATTTTGGCAAATGGAAGTATTGAGTTTCAAAACCAAACAATACTTTATGATGATGGAGTTTCAAAATTCAATTTTGATTATACCCTATTAGATTCATGTCTTGGAACAGGTGTAACTGGGACTTTAATTATTACTCCTGAAATATTACAGGTGGGTTCGATTCCAACTCAGTATGCTTCAACTTTTTTACCTGTACAAAATTCACTTGCACAAGTTGCACCATACAATACACTTACTCCACCTGTAAATTTTTCTACAGATTACTGCTTGGTTTTAAACAATGAAGAAATGAATAACAATTTATTATTTGATATGTTTCCGAACCCGGTATCCAGCATTTTGCAAATACGTTCCACTGGAATAAAAAAGAATCATGGAGAAATTACATATGAAATTTATAATTTGAATAGTAGTCTTATCGTAAAAGGAAATCTGAATTTTGAGGGTGATGAAACAACTACTTTAAATGTAAGTCGGTTTCAAGATGGAATGTATTTGCTCAAAATAATTTCTGACGACCGCATTAATTTATCTAAATTTGTCAAAATGTGATAATCGCAATTCGAAGATCGATCTTTCGATTCACGATTCACAATTCACGACAAAAAAAGGGCGATTAGCTCAGTTGGTTTAGAGCACTACCTCGACAAGGTAGGGGTCACTGGTTCGAGCCCAGTATCGCCCACATTTCGGTTGTCGTCTATCGTTTGTCGTTTGTCGAAAAACGATAGACGAAAAACGAAAGACAAAAAACGAAAAACGAGTAACGAACAACGACCTACGATTTTGTCAACAAATAATTTTGCTTTGAGTCGTTTATTTATCAATATTCGCATCATCAATTAAAGAACTAATGGAGTTATTGAAACAACAGATCGAAGCGCTCATATTTTGCTCAGAACAAAGTATTTCGCTCGATGAAATTAAGGCTTCTTTGAAGCTGTCGTTCGAATGGGAGCTGACAGATGAAGAGGTAATTGACGCTATTGAAGGAATCAAATCGAAATATTTATCGGAAGAATTTGCTTTTGAATTGCTTGAGATTTCGGACGGATATCAGTTTTTGACGAAAAAACAGTATCACCCGACTATCAATGCTCTTATTCAGCATAAATCGAAGAAGAAATTATCGGTTTCTCAGATGGAAACATTGGCCATCATTGCCTACCGTCAGCCGATCTCGAAGTCTGAAATTGAACACATTCGTGGTGTAAGTTGCGATTATGCTGTTCAGAAACTTCTGGAGAAAGAACTAGTCGAAATCTCAGGTAAAAGCGATGGTCCCGGTCGTCCGGTGCTTTATAGCACCAGCCGTAACTTCATGGATTACTTCGGTATCAAGAATGTGAAAGACCTTCCGCAATTGAAAGATCTTCACGTTGAAGGAAATGAGATCGGTTCTGCCACGGAAATGATGGATTCGTCAGATCTTGAAGGTGCAAGCGCTACAGAAAACGAAAACCCTGAATTTGCTGAGAATTCTACTGAAATCGTCGAAAATTCTGAGGAAATCAGTTCTATTGAAGTGGAATCTGAGGTTGAAGTCATCGAGGCAGTTGAAAACGAAGACGTGACAGCTGAAATGGAAGAATTGGCAGATGCTGAAGAAGTCATGGAAATCCCTGACCGGAAAGCAATTTACCTGGAAAACGAGCATAATGTTGAGGCAATCGACGAAAATGCTGAAATAAAGAACGAAAACGAAGAAGAATAAACATCTCCTATCAAAATACATAAATAAAAAGCGGCCGGAAGCGTTATGTTTCAGCCGCTTTTTTCGTTACCTTTAATGTATCATTATTTCGGTACAGTGTTTGTAAAACCGTTAATATGAAAACTAGAATTATTCTTTTCATCTCTTTGCTGCTAATCGGCTTTAATGCTAACAGTACAGAACCACGTGGACTTCGAACAATAACGAATACAGCATTCAAGCCCGGGGAAATTTTAAAGTTCAGAATCCATTATGGAATTATGGACGCCGGAGAGGCTACTCTCGAAGTAAAATCAGATTATACAAATTTAGGCGGACGCGATTGTTACCATTTCGTTGGAAACGGTAAATCAGTCGGAGCATTCGATTGGTTCTTCAAAGTCCGCGACCGTTATGAAAGTGTCGTAGACAAAGATGCAATGGTGCCTTGGTTATTTGTTCGTCGTGTAAATGAAGGCGGATATATCATCAACCAGAATGTCAGCTTCAATCATTATTCTGATTCTGCGAAAAGTGAAAAAGCAACAATTGCAATTCCCGATAATACACAAGATCTCGTTTCTTCATTCTACTATGCGAGAACGATCGATTTCACCAATGCGAAAGAAGGCGATATTTTTGAGATCACCGGCTATTTAGATGATGCAATATTTCCAATGAATCTTAGATTTCTTGGAAGAGAAATTGTCTCTAGTAAAAAAGGTGATTTCCGTTGTATTAAACTCAGACCAATGTTACAACAAGGTCGTGTGTTCAAGGATCAGGAAGACATGACGATCTGGGTAAGCGACGACCAAAATAAAATTCCGGTTCGCGTTCAGGCAGATATATTAGTCGGTTCTATTAAAATGGATCTTGTCGACTACGCTAATCTCGCCGGACCTCCAGCCATAGTTAAATAATAAAACCGGAAAAGGTGATTTGTTCTGAGAGCAAGTCACCTTTTTTGTTTTTGGCAAGTAGTAAGTTGTAAGTAGTAAGTAGCTGCACTTCCCGTGCGGCCCAATCCGCAATCCGAAATTCATTTTAATTATTCATTAAATTTTTCCGTACTTCGGCCCATGGAAATCAACCCCGAAGTAGCCAAGCGCATCGAAGAATTAGAGAAGAAGTACAATGCCATGGGGCAGGACTTGCTCTCGTATCTCGATGGATTATTATACGCCGATTTTTTAACGTACTGGGATTACATACATGTCGATACATTATTGTCGCTGCAGAATCCTAAGACAAGTTTTCCCGATGAGCATATTTTCATTATGTATCATCAGATAACTGAACTCTATTTCAAATTGTCATTGCATGAATTTGAACAAATCGCTACGAAAGAAAATCTTGACGCGAAATTTTTTATTGCACGACTAAATAGAATCAATTCTTATTTCGAAAATCTGATTCGCTCCTTCGACATTATGGTGGATGGTATGGAGCATCAGCAATTCTTAAAGTTCAGAATGAGTTTGCTTCCTGCCAGCGGATTTCAAAGTGCTCAATATAGAATGATTGAAATTAGCTCAACTGAATTTATCAGATTAGTAAGCAAAGACCATCGCGAACAATTCAATGCCCAGTCGACAATTGATGAGATGTTCGAGTCAATTTATTGGAAAGCCGGAGCCACTGAATTAGCGACAGGTAAAAAAACACTGACGTTAAAACAATTCGAAGAAAAATATTCTGCTTCCTTGATCGCTCTGGCAAAAGAAAAAAAGCATTCAAATTTCCATACATTATATAATAATCTTCCGGAAACTGAGCGATCAAATCCGAAGTTGATCGATGCATTAAAGACACTCGATGTTTGTGTGAATATCAACTGGCCTTTGAGTCATTATAAATCGGCCGTGCGTTATTTGCAAAAGATCCTGAAGACATTAAAGCAACAGGAGGAACTAACTGGCAAAAGTATCTGCCTCCACGTTTCCAACGCCGAATCTTTTTCCCTGAGCTTTGGACGGAGCAGGAGATGAGTGAGTGGGGGAAGAGTTGGGTGGATAGTATAGTAAAGCAATAACTAGCTTTTATTAACACAAGAACACAAGTGCACAAAAGACCACGGAATGTAGTTATCCTTTAAGAAAACTTTGAAGCCAGAAATTCCGTGGTCTTTTGTGCACTTGTGTTCTTGTGTTTTAAAAATTAGCAAAAATGTGTCATTTCTTAGCTTCCCTTTCAATTTAAACCATTTATAATTAGTTGGTTACGTATTTTATTTAATATTTATTTGGTTTAAAGTATAAACTACTTTATGTTTGCTTCCAGATAAGACAATGAAAGCAAAACTAATCTTCTTTTTTCCGTTGCTACTTTTAATGGTAGGAGCCAATGCACAGACGATCATTTCCGGAGTCGTTAAGGATTCGAAGGGAATCAGTCTTCCGGGTGTAAATATATTTATCAAGGACACATACGATGGAACAACATCTGATGCTTCCGGAAAATATTCTTTCACAACAGAAGAGACAGGAGAAAAAATTCTCGTCGCTACTTCGATCGGCTTTCAGCCTTTTGAACAAAAGATCACAATTGCATCTGAGCCGATATCAGTTTCTATAAAAATGAAAGATGCGATCAGTGAATTGAAAACAGTTACTATCTCTGCCGGTTCTTTCGAAGCAAGCGATGAAAAGAAAATGGTAATGCTTCGTCCACTTGATATCGTTACAACGGCAGGAGCATCTGGCGATATTTATGGCGCAATTCAAACATTACCCGGTACCGGAATTGTTGGAGAAAAAGAAGGACTATATGTTCGCGGTGGAGATGCTTCCGAAACAAAAACATATATCGATGGATTGCTTGTAGATAATCCGTATTTCACTTCTGTTCCCGATGTACCTCAACGCGGACGATTCTCACCGTTTCTTTTTAAAGGTACATCATTCAGCAGTGGAGGATACTCAGCACAATACGGACAAGCAATGTCATCTGTGTTGATATTAGAATCGCAAGACTTGCCGGAAAAAAGCATGTCCAATATTGGAATCATGTCACTCGGCGTCAGCGGAGGATCAACGAAGCGATATAAGAATACTTCTATTGGAGTATTCGGTGGCTATACTGATCTAGGCCCTTACTTTGCTTTAGTTTCGCAAAACCGGGAATGGGAAAATGCACCACGTGCTATCAATGGTTCATTCTTGTTGCGTCATAAAACATCTGCAACAGGATTGATCAAGGCTTTTGTTTCTTATTCATGGAATGAACTGTTGCTTGCAGTACCCGACACTTCGGATCCGCTATTACTTAGAACTTACAATTATAATTTGCACAACAATAATATTTACTCATCGGCATCTTACAAAGAAATTGTTTTGAAGTCATGGACGATGAATGCCGCTGTTTCATATAGTGATAACAGAGACCATATTCGCGTGAATGAATATCCTATTGAGAATAAGAATACATTTTTTGAATCGCGTCTTACTCTTTCACATTCTATTGGTGAATTATCTGTTCTTCGTTTTGGCGGTGAATTTCAGAATGTGAAAAGTGCAATTACTGTTTCTCCGGTCGACTTCAAAGAGAAGTATTCTGCTGCATTTGTTGAAGCAGATATTTACATCACGCCAAAGTTGGTTTCTCGAATGGGATTGCGCGGCGAGTATTCATCGATCCTGGATAAAACAAATCTGGCGCCAAGAGTTTCACTTGCATACAAGTCAGGAGAATTCAGTCAGTTCTCATTTGCATACGGCAATTTTTATCAGGTGCCGCAGAAAAATAACATTCTGAATTATTCCAATGCAGGACTTAGTTTTGAACAAGCAACGCATTACATTTTCAATTTTCAGCATGTGAGCGACATGCGTACGTTCCGAATAGAAACGTATTACAAAGACTACAATAATTTATTTTATCTGAATTCGGCGAATAATTTCGGTACGAATACCGGTTATGGGCATTCACGTGGAATTGAATTCTTTTATCGCGATAAGAAAACAATTAAAAGAGCAGACTATTGGATCTCCTATTCATATTTGGACACCAAACGATTGTATAATGATTTTCGGAAAGAAGCCATGCCTGCATTTGCAGCTAATCACACAGCAAGTTTAGTTTTCAAGTATTTTATTCCAAAGATCAGTTTACAGCCAAGCCTAACGTATGCTTATAGTTCAGGACGGCCATACTATAATCCAAATAATCCTGATTTTCTTGCAGACAGAACGATCGATTATCACAACCTGAGTGTAAGTTTCAGTTATCTGACGAGTATTAGAAAATCATTTACTGTCCTGGTATTCTCTGTCAATAATGTCGCTGCTGTGAAGAATGTATTTTCATACAACTATTCATCTGATGGATCAAATCGAATGGCTGTTGGACCAACGGCAGATCGATTCTTTTTTATTGGAATGTTCATTAATATTGGTTCACAAAAAGATGATTCAGATAAATACAATTAGACAATAATCATATACACAATACTTCTAACACTAAAATTAAAGCAAATGAAAAAGATCTTATTAATCGTGACAACTTTCTTGGTTTCATTTTCAATGAATGCTGAAGATGCAAAATACATGAAGGCTATGGAAAAAAATGTAGCGACTCTGGATTCTGCAACAGCCATTTCTACATACAGTGAAGTTGGCAATGCATTTGAACGAATCGGAAGTGCAAATTCTAAAGAATGGTTGCCTTTATATTACCAGGCATTTTGTACGGTGATGATTGGAATGAAACAAGAGACGCCTTCTAAAATGGATGAGTATTATGACAAAGCAGAAGCAATTATAAATCGTGCAGATGCATTAAGTCCGGACAACTCTGAGATCGTTGTTGTTCAGTCATGGATCAATTCCATGAAAATTAGTGTTGATCCGATGACTCGCGGACAAAAACTTGGTCAACGTTCAGGAATGCTTAATGAGAAAGCAATAAAATTGAATCCTGAAAATCCGAGAGCATATTTTCTGAAAGGTTCAGGATTATATTATACTCCTGCAAATTACGGCGGAGGAATTGATAAGGCTCTTCCTGTTTTGGAAGTAGCATTGGAGAAGTTCAAAAATGCAAAGAATGAAAATAGTATTGTTCCACACTGGGGACAATTTCAGACAGAAGAGCTGATCAAGAAATGTAAGAAGTCAGAATAGTCTTTGACAAATTTAAAACCATAATAAAAATGGAAAACGATAAAATATTAAATTCTGAACAAAGCCTTGAACTCATTCATAGAATGATCAAGACTGCTCAACATGATCTTGAAGATGATAGTTTTTATTTTCTTCTTTGGGGATGGGCAGTATTTGCTGCATGCACAGCGAACTTTGTGCTTTTGAAATTTGGGTATGCATATCCTTTTATAGGATGGACTATACTGATGCCATTAGCAGGAATTATAACAGCAGTATATGGCAGCAGACGAGCCAAAAAAGTTAAAGTGACATCGTACGTCGATTCTCTGATGAAATATGTACTTGTTTCATTTTTGGTTTCTTTGTTCATCGTCTTGTTCTTCATGTCGAAACTTGGCTTGAGTACTTATCCGATGGTAATGGTAGTATATGGATTTTGGTTATTTATTTCCGGTGGTGCATTAGAATTCCGTCCATTGAAAATCGGAGGGGCGATCAATTGGGTTCTTGCTGCATTTGCATTCTTCGTTGGATTTGAACAACAATTAATTGTTCTTGCCATTGCAGTATTACTTGGATATATAATTCCGGGACATATGCTTAAAAATAAATTCAAGAGCGTTTCTTAAAATACTTGCATTAAATAATGTTCAAAGACCTGGATCCCATATTGCATTCACAACTTCGCCTCGCTGTAATGTCGATACTCATCGGCGTGAAGGAGGCGGAGTTTTCTTATTTGAAAGAGAAGACAGGATCGACTGCCGGAAACCTGAGTGTGCAGATCACAAAACTTAGTGAAGCTGAATATATTCTTGTTGAAAACACATTTCGGCATAATTATCCATTAACAACTGTGAAGATTACACCAAAAGGGATTTTGGCTTTTGAGGGCTATGTGAAAGCTTTGCAGGGCTATATCAAGAAATGAATTTCATATTTAATGGGTCAAATGTCAAGGGTTAAAGGTCATGTACATGTTTTGAGTCAACGGCATTTAACCTTTAACCTATTAGTGTCCGATAAAAATCAAACTGTGTAATTTTAGTTTTAAATTATAACTTAAATCAACTGTTCGCAGAATAAATTCATAGTAAGCCCCCACAATTTCTTGACACACATCTTACTTAATCAAAGATAGAACAGTTATTGTGTGGGGAGTCAACGTGCTGCGCGAAATCATTTGAAAAGTTGATCAAGGTTGTGTCTAATCATCGAAGTTTCAAATGATTTGGTGCACGTTGGGCCCTTTTTTTGTTTCTCCCGATAGCTATCGGGATTTTGGGCAAACAAAAAAAGAAAAATTGAAATCAAGAACTTGCAGCAAGCATTTACTGCCCTATGAAATTAGTTTTATCGGACAGTAATGCCTTTGACCCTTGAACTGAAAAAACTAATGTTGTTTAAAATTAAAGAATTACGATTTTCGTTCAACCCAATCCCCATTCTCTCGAATAAGATCGATCAACTGATCAACGGCATTTTCTGAATCAATATTTCGGGAAACAACTTCTTTGCCTTTGTAGAGGGTAATTTTTCCTACTCCTGTTCCTACATATCCGTAATCAGCATCAGCCATTTCGCCGGGACCATTTACGATGCATCCCATAATTCCAATCTTGATTCCTTTTAGGTGATCAGTGCGTGAACGGATCTTTGCTGTGGTTTCCTGTAGATCAAAAAGTGTACGGCCGCAACTTGGACAACTGATGTATTCTGTCTTTGATATTCTTGTGCGACTCGCTTGAAGGATTACAAAAGCAGTCGAATTGATTTGTTTTCTTGCCGTAATACTCGGTGCAGAGATCAAGATGCCGTCGCCAAAGCCATCTAAGAATAATGCTCCGTTATCTGTTGATGCAAAGAGTGAAACGTCGTCAATGTTTTCTGAAGTGTACGTTCTTCGAATGATGACAGGTAGACTAATTTTGCAACGATTCAGTTCGATGAACATTCTTCGCTGTTCAGCCATTCCATGTTCATTCCCCGTTTCAAATACGAGGACGGTAGTGGCAGGAAAATTCTTTATCTCATTTGCTTCATTTCCAAAGAGTGAATCAATGGAAAGCGAAACAAAGTTTAGAGTTTTTGATTTCTTTGCTGAAGAATTAAATTCATTGAATGAGTAAAGCGGATAATTTCTGATACGGCTTTCATCCCAGGATTTATGATTGACAATCACTCCCAATGTTCCGGGAATATCGAAATCGGTAAGCTTATCTCCTGTAAAAATGTAGTCACAGGCCTGGTCACTAATATTCCATTTGTCGGCATCAACTACATATTGATATCCGCATGCGTAAAGCGAGGCAGGACTGATATTTTCAAGTTGACTTAAATCTGCGATCACACGCGGAACTTCATGTCCGCCGAAATTCGCAACATCAGAACTCTTTCTTCTTTGATACTCAAAAGGTGAATATGATAATTCAAGATTTGATTCTATATTCAATTTGCTGGCGACATCAATCGATGGAATCTCTTTCGATTTAGGTTTTCGATTTGAATAGCGATCAACTAATGCTTTTGCAACCGGGATTTCGAATTCAGGATCTTCTGTCAAAGAGACACGAATTGTATCACCAATGCCGTCTTCTAAAAGTGTTCCAATCCCTGCTGCAGATTTAATTCGTCCGTCTTCTCCTTCACCTGCTTCAGTGACTCCTAGGTGCAATGGATAATTCATTCCGGCATCCTGCATTTTTGAGATCAACAAACGATAAGCCTGAACCATCACTTGCGGATTGCTGGCTTTCATCGACAATACTATGTTGTAGTAATTTTCATCTTCGCAGATGCGCAAAAATTCTAAAGCAGATTCAACCATGCCAAGTGGTGTATCACCATAACGACTCATGATCCGATCGCTCAATGAGCCATGATTGGTTCCAATTCGCATGGCTGTTCCATATTCTTTGCAAATCTTCACTAACGGAACAAACCGTTCACGAATTCGATCAAGCTCTTCTACATAGGATGCATCGGAATAGTCTATCGTTTCAAATTTCTTTTTGTCTGCGTAGTTTCCCGGATTGACTCTGACCTTCTCAACAATTCTGGCAGCAGCCTCAGCAGCATTTGGTGTAAAATGAATGTCGGCAATAAGTGGAACAGAATAGCCACGTTTTTTTAATTCGTCGCGAATGTTTGCCAGATTTTTTGCGTCATTAAGACTGGGAGCTGTTATGCGAACCAATTCACAACCGGCATCGATCATGCGAATACTTTGTTCCACAGTGGCCAAAGTGTTCATCGTATCGGTTGTTGTCATGGATTGGATCCGTATCGGGTGGTTTCCACCGATGATCAGATCGCCAACTTTTACTTCACGTGTAATTAGTCGTTCGTATGCAGTTAGACTATTGCAATAGCCGCCTTCTAGGATTGTTTCTTTCATAATTTCCGAAGGCACAAAGATAGGGAAATAGTGAATAACGAATAGTGAATAACGAATAGTGAATATGGGGGATATTGTAGATGGCTATCATCTATGATCCATTTCGTTGGATTGAAAAAATTACTTCCAATTTGAGAGTGGCGTGTTAATTACAACTCACCACTTACAACTCACCAAATTCGCTAGTTCTTAATCAACCGTCTAGTAACTTGTTTTCCTCCTTTTTCAGTGTATTGAAGTAGATACATGCCTGGAGCCCAGTTGTCTGTTGGGATGTAGTTTTGTCCTTCTTTCAAACTGAATACAGTTCTTCCTAAATGGTCGATAATTCTTACCTGTTTAGAGGCCATTTCAGGGGGTAGATCCAGAACAATGTAGTCGTTTATTGGGTTAGGCGCAATCATAATTGGGCTTTCAACCGGCTTGTCAATTCCTGCAAGAAGAGATACAAAATACACATGAAAAGTGAGGCTGTCGCTTGTGTGTGGAGTGTACCGTGCAGCAGGCCATACAACAACAATGTTGTCGCCATCATCAAAATGAGTAGGACGGAAGTTATAGGTAAATGAGTTGATAGGCGTTACCGAACCGGCTTGCGCTGTATAAACTGCATTTGTATCATCATAAAGAATGTCAGGTCCTGAAGCCGGATTCCCCAGTATATAAAGAATGATGTTGTCTGCATTTAAAATGGTATTACCGATGTTTTCGACAAGGACCTGGATGCTGTCGTACGATAGACTTTCATACGCTGTATCCGTTGGCGCAACAGGAAAGCGACTTAAACTGGAAACTCTTAAATGCACTTGTGCAGAAGCATTGACGAGTCCGATTGCCATTAAAATGGTTAAAAGCAGGTGGCGTAATTTCATGATTTCTTGTTTGATTACTCAAATTTAAGCAATGACTTGACCGGCACTATATTATTTTTTATATTTCTTACTTATTCACAGTAGTCAAAAGTAGTATTTTATTTAAAATTCGGCAATTTTGCTGAGAAAAATGTCATGGATGTATTGAATTCTATCGTTTCCGGAATGTCGAAGGAGCAAGTGCGCTTCTTCAAACTGTTCATGGGACGAAGTCATTATCACGAAGATCGAATGGATGAAAAGCTTTTCGACTACATGAGAAAATCGGGTGATGAATATGATGAAGAGAAGATCGTAAAATCACTTTATCAAAAAGCGGATAAGAATGCATTTTATCGTTTGCGAAATCGATTGCTTGCTGACTTGAATAAAAGTCTGATGCTTCAACATGTTGATGATGATCAGAATCTTTATCTCTTGCATTTGCTTTCGCTTGCAAAATATTTTCTTGCAAAGAATAATACGAAGACCACACTTTACTTCTTAAAGAAAGCCGAGGCTCAAGCTCTAAAAACGGAAAACGTTGAATTGCTTGATATTATTTATGGTGATTATATCCGACTCTCACATGATCTTGTGACGATTGATCCGGAAAAATATATTCAATTGCGAATCGACAATCATGAGCACATCAGAAAATTAAGGACCATTGATGATATTCTTGCTGTCGTAAGTTATAAGATGAAGGTAACGCAAAACTTTTCTTCAGATGAAAATCCTGTACTTGAGTTGCTGGAACAGACCGTTAAACAATATTCATCTGACAGCGATCTGCTTAAAAGTCCAACGTTGCGATTCAGGATCTATCATTCAGTTAGCCAGATATTATTGCAAAAGCGGGACTATTTTTCACTGGAAGAATATCTGCTGAGAACATTCAAGGATTTTACGAGCGACAGATTATTCAACAAAGCTAATCATGATGTGAAGCTGCAGATGCTTGTCTATATCGTTAACACACTTTTTAAAAACAGTAAAGTTAAAGAGTCGTTAGCATATGCAAACAAGTTGAAAGAGTCGATGGAAGAATTCAACCGTTCGTTCTACGATAAATATTTGTTCTTCTATTACAATTCGCTTGTTATCAATTACAGCAAATCGGATCGCACAAGAGCAATTGAGATCCTGAATGAAATGCGGACGATAGAAAAAATTGTTTCTGTTCCGTTTTATGAAATGTTTATCTATCTGAATTTAGCTGTATCTTATTTTGATACAAAGGATTTCCATCAATCGATTCGGAGTCTAAATAAATTGCATACACTGAAAGGATATACTACGGCAGATCAATCTCTACAATTTAAAATTGCCATAGCGGAATTGATGATCCGATATGAGCTCCAGGATTTTGATGTGCTGGAGAATAAAATTCGTTTGATCAAAAAAGATTACAGCGAGTTTTTTACGCGCAAATCAAATGAACGCGAAATAATGATGATTGAAGCGATTTCCAAATTGATAAGAACCGATTCGTTGCGGAAGGATAAAGCATTTTTAACTCAGATCAAAGAGCACATTTTATCGCCGGGAAATAAAGAGGCTGCTGATGCGGATATTTTGAATTATCGGATTTGGTTGGAAGAAAAAATATAAAAAATGAGGTCAAAGGTCAAGGGTCAAAGGTCATCGATAACCTTTGACCTTTGACCCTTGACCTGAAATTAGTTAATCAATCCCATTATTTCCCCGAAAACAAACCCTTGCACGTATTCCCCTTAAATTGGCTCTTCAACTTGTATTGCTTGAAAAGTGATGTCGTAAAATAATAGGTCAGATGAATGTTGGTGTAAACGTACCAGTCACTGTTATTTGGATTTCCTCTTCGACTGCCGGAATCGTGTGGTTCTGTGGAAGAGTCAGATAGATACAAAGCGAGCGGACCTTGTGCATTGTATAATGCAGTTTTGTCAGGATAGTTCGTACTCACATCGTCAAGATAATCAGTGAATGTTTTTCTAAAGCCGATTTCTGCTCCTGCATCAAAATTGGAACTTATTTTTATTTTGAAACCGAATCCAAATGGGACGGAAAATTGCTGAAGCTTATACGGCTCCGGATAATCTCCCGGCAAATATTGTCCTTCTGTGCCTATTGATTGCAGATCGTACTCTGTTCCATTGATATTTCTCTTGGGTGCAAATTGAAAATAACTTATCCCTGCAAATACATATGGAACAGCAAAATTTCTTTTCGTAAAACCTTTTTTTCTGCTCTGTAACGAATACAAAATATGAAATCCGGCTTCATTGACGTCACTATAGAAGCGTAAATTTCTATCCGCATTACTTGTGAAATTTGCCTGAGCATCATTCGCTGCAATGCTTCCATGTAATAACGTTAGTCGAAAATGGACTCGTGGAAAAACAACGAAGAGAGCATGCATTCCGAAGGCTGGTCTTGTAAAGACCAATGTGAAATCGTCATCAAGTTCGCCGGCATAATTCATTGCACCACCTGAAATCCCAATGCCTATTGTCCCTCTGCTTTCTTGTGCATTTGTTATATTTGAAAATAACAATACTGAAAGGGATGCAAAAAAGAAAATAAAGAGTAGCTTTTTTCTCATTGAATAGATGAAAAGGTATAGCCTTCTTGTTTTAAATATTCCAGACTTTTAGGAAGAGCTTTACGCAAACGTTTCTCGGCTTTGATGCTGTCATGAAATACAATTATAGAACCGGGTTTGCAATTCTTCTTTACTTTTTCAAAACAATATTCACCGGTCACACTTGCATCGTAATCTTTTGTGAGAACATCCCACATTATTATTCGATAATCGTTTTTCAGATGACTGATCTGTGATGGCTTTATTTTTCCATACGGTGGACGAAATAAATTCGAATGAATCAATGCATTGCACTTTTCGATATTTTCAAAATACGTTTTGTTGAAATTCGTCCACCCGTTCAAATGATTCATCGTATGGTTTCCAACTTTATGCCCTTGATCAACGATCATGCGATAAATATCAGGATGTTTTTTTACATTATCACCAACACAAAAGAATGTAGCCTTTGCATCATACTGTTTTAAAGTCTCCAATACCCATGGCGTCACTTCCGGAATCGGGCCGTCATCAAAAGTCAGGAAGACTTCTTTCTTGGTGGTTTTGATGGACCAGACGAGGTTCTTTGTTAGGGCGTCGAGGAGCATTTTTTAGTGAGTGGTAAGTAGTAATTGGTGAGTAGCGCTGCTTTCGCTATTCACTATTCGATCTTAATTATTCTTTGGATTGTGCAATGTACAATTTATTCTATTTCACGTAAACCAAAGTATTGCTTTGGAGTAAATTTGATCTACCCATTGAACCCTTTAAACAATTTAAACCCTTTAAACTTCATGAACCAATATTTTTTCTAAAAACCAAAAACCAGAAACAAAAAAAAGCCGACCCCTTCAAAAGAGATCGGCTTTTCGTAAAGTTAACGTGTTTACATTCCCGCCTTAGAAACTGCGTCGACAAAAATCTTCTCTGCTTTATCGGCAAGAGCTTTTTGATCAGTTTGTTTCATTGTCGTGGACATTGCTTGTAAAATATAGAGTGCCTGATTCATTTCGGCATCTACAAGTTTGAAATATTTAGTGCCTTTCAGACTTGCATAATAATTCATGTTGTCTGCATAGATAGTAAGTAGTCTATCAGTGATAGCGTTTCCTTTGGCTATTAGTTCATTTTTATTCGGCATTTCAACATCGGTTGTTGAGATAGGCATGTTCGGCTTATTCATAACACCTGCTGCACGGTAATAAAGTTCTGCAACTTTTGCCATGAAGTAATTGTATGGAACAGTTTTATCAGGCATAACTTCCAGACATTTATCAAGAACCTTAATGGCAGAATCACGTTTTCCTGCTATCAATAATTCTTCGGCAAGGCGAGAGAAATTAATACGGAAGTTTGTCGTCATTCTTACGTTGTTCTCGTCAAGATAAACTTTTTCGTCATTCATGTTTCCGAAAACGAATTTAGTCATGACGTTGTTGTACATCTTATCTGTTTCAACTCTTCCCGGCACAACTTCACTTTGTGCAACATCTGTTCGGATCGGAACGACTCTGTATGCTAATCCTTCCAATTGGAAGTAAGGCTCAAGGTTCAGATAATTGTCAGATCCAACAGTGGTAGCAAAGTAGATTGGACGTTTCCAATGGTTGTTTGCAAGGATGTTGAGGATCATCAAATCGTTTTTCATAAGATAATTACCACCAATTGACCACTCCATTGCTTTAACGATCTTGCCTGCATTTTCAGGAGCTACAACACCATTTGCAACAACTTCTGCAGAATCAATTGTAAGACGAATGTTCTTGCTTGGGAAATAGTTGATCTCTTCTCCGCTGTTTGTTCTTGCTTTTGCTTCCGGTTTATCGCTGCCCATGAAGTCGATCAGTTCTTTTAACTCAACAGAACCTTTAACACCACGGTCATAGTATGGAAGATAATCACGTTTGCCTAAGTTGTATTTGTCAGATGCCCAAGAAATATCGATCGGTTCTGAATCGTAATATTTACGTTTCAATTGATCGATGTACCAGTCAGTATTCAGGAGACTCAAATTGACAACACGAACATCTGTTCTCACACCTTCCACTTCCTGTGCATACCAAAGCGGGAACGTATCATTATCACCGTTGGTGAAGATGATAGCATTCTTTTCACATGAGTTAAGATAATCAGTTGCAAAGTCACGTGAAGTGAAACGATTCGAACGATCGTGATCATTCCATTCTGCTCTTACCATTACAAATGGTACTGCAACAAGACAAAGTGCAGTTGCAATTCCGGCAGCAGTGCTTCCGTTGATCTTTTTCTTCAGGAATTCATAAATAGAAAGAACTCCTATACCGATCCACATTGCAAAAGCATAGTACGATCCGGCATAAGCGTAATCTCGTTCACGTGGTTGTTGTGGTGTACCATTCAAATATATTACAATGGCAATACCGGTGAAGAAGAATAGTAACATTACGACCCATGCATCTTTATTATCTCGCGAATAGTGATAAATCATTCCAATAATTCCGAGAATGAATGGAAGGAAGAACATCGTATTTCGGGCTCTGTTGTTTTTCATCCCTTCAGGGATCTTATCTTGTGGACCTAAGCGGAATTCGTCAATGGCTTTGATACCGCTGATCCAATTTCCTTTTGTAATTCCACCGGGACCTTGAAGGTCATTCTGACGACCCACAAAATTCCACATAAAATATCGCCAGTACATTTCTCCCATCTGATAGACGAAGAAAAATTTCAGGTTGTCGCCAAATGAAGGAGTGCGATCGCCTTTAATATCTGCCCACTTTTTATATTCATTGATGTGGTTTGGCTGATTACTCCACATCCGTGGGAATGGAGTCGTTTTGTCTTGTTCGTAAACAGGAGAAATTCGGCGACCTGCTTCTACATATTTATCTGCATCGTCAACCTTAGCGTAATTCATATCGCCTTCTTTCTGATCGACCACTTTTGCATTATAGTATTGTCCATAGAATAAAGGACGTTCTCCATATTGCTCACGTTTCAGATAAGAAATGAAATTGAAAACGTTTTCAGGATTGTTTTCATCTAATGGCGGATTGGCATTCGAACGAATTACGATCTGTGCGAAAGTTGAATATCCAATAAGAATGAATGAAACACAAAGTACAGCAGTATTCCATATCGGCATATCTTTTCTGCGAGTGTAACGATAAGCCCAGAATAGGAAACCGATTATTACAATACTATAGATGATAATTCCTGTTCCAAATGGCATTCCTAAGCCGTTAACGAATAAGTAATCGATCGATCCTGCAAGAGCGATCATTTCAAGAATGATTCCGTATTGTATGAATCCAAGGATAGCTGTACCGATCAATGCTGTATAGATAATTCCTTTTGTAGAGATCGTATATCGTTTGAAATAATAAACGTAGGCAAGCGCCGGAATCGTAAGTAAGTTCAATAAATGGACTCCGATTGAAAGTCCCATCAAGTAGGCGATCAGGATCAACCAACGTAAATTGTGAGGTTCTTCAGAGGCATTTTCCCATTTGAACATTGCCCAGACTACAATCGCTGTGAAGAAAGATGAACTTGCGTAAACCTCGCCTTCAACAGCCGAGAACCAGAAAGAATCGCTGAATGTATATGCTAATGCACCAACTGCACCTGCTCCCATGATAGCAATGATCTTGTCTGTTGTAAGCTCTGCTGATTTTTTCAACACTAACTTTTTTGCAAGAGCGGTAATAGTCCAGAAGAGGAACAAAATTGTAAAAGCACTCATCAGTGCCGACAGAATGTTCACCATTACAGGAATCATTTTTACGTCGTCGCCGCCAAACAAAATAAATACTCTTGCAAGCATTAAGAAGAATGGTGCACCCGGTGGGTGACCTACTTCAAGTTTGTGCGCTGTGGCGATAAATTCTCCACAATCCCAGAAACTTCCTGTCGGTTCAATGGTAGAAATGAAAGTGAAAGAGGCGATTAAGAAAATTAACCAACCTACTAGATTATTAATGCGCTGATAATTCATAGAATCAAAGAAATTTTGAGTGCCTGCGAAGGTAGAAAAATTATGAAATAAGGAACCATCTTCATACTACCTCCAAAAAAGAAAATTCCGTTTTTTTAGTAAAATCGAACAAACATTCTACTTGCCTTATTAAATAGTGGAAAAACTGTTGAAAACCTCATAAATGTAAGGAAGTCATCATATTACAATATTTCTATCTTTGCCCCGCTTTATATTGCAGTATCTCCTGAGGGGAATCAGGGGATTCACTACAATAACTATAACAAATGGGAAACATTACAATCAAAAACCTCTCAAGGGTTCTTCTTGGATTAGCTTTGTGTCTGACAATCAACAAGTCACAAGCGATTACTACTACAGTTAAAGGTGCAATACCTTCTGTTGTGAGTGAAAGTTCAGGTTTGGACTATAACGGAAATGCGTCTTTTTGGACACATAACGATGGGTTTGGAGACAATCGACTTTATAAGGTTAACTTTTCAGGAACCTTGACTCAGACGATCACTGTTACAGGTGCGACCAATTACGATTGGGAAGATCTGACACATGATGCGAACAGAGACTATATGTTCATTGGAGATTTCGGAAACAATAATTGCGACCGTACGAACCTTTGTGTTTATAGAATTCCATATCCGCATACAGGCGTTGTTTCAGCTGCTGCTGATGCAATTCACTTTTCTTATCCTGATCAACGTTCTATTCCTTCATCATGGATGAATTTTGATGTTGAAGCTTTTTGTCATTTCAATGGTAACATCTATTTGTTTACGAAAACAGATGGTTCAGCGATCGGATATACTAAAATGTATATGATTCCGGATAATCCGGGGACATATGTAGCTACGCTGGTTGATAGTTTCTATACGAATGACCGTACTACTTCAGCAGACATCAATGCCGACGGTACTGCTTTGGTCTTGATTTCGAATTCACATATACATGTGTTCAAAAATTTTAGCGGTAACAACTTTTTCAATGGCTCGCATACGCAGATCAATATTAGCGGAAGCTGGACACAAAAAGAGTCTGTAACGTTTACTTCTAACAATGAGATCTACCTGACTGACGAAGACAATGGTTCAGGAAACAATTTGTATTATGTGAGTCTCTCGGGTTACATTCCTGCAGCGACAACAAATGCAGTTAATGAAATAGAAAATTCAAGTGCTAGTGTTTATCCGAACCCCGCATCTGAACTTGTACACTTCGATCTGAGCAAGCAGTTTAAAACTGTAAGTATTCAATTGTATGACATCACCGGAAAGCTGGTGAACAGTGTTTCATACGACAATTCTCAGCAGGTAGTAATGAATATAGACAAGTATTCACCGGGAATTTATTTTTATAAAATTTTGGCCGAAGGAAACTTGTTGAAGACCGAACGGTTGATTATCCAATAAAAAAATAATGAAGTGGAATGAAGTGAAATGAAAAATGGGCAGCCCTCATTTTTCATTTCACTTCATTATTTCCAAATATAGCAGTTCCACCTTTTTCCTCGCCCATGGCGTTTTTCTTAAGAATGTAAGGCTTGATTTCACGCTTGGGTTACTTTTGAAGCAATTGATAGGGATGATCTCTCCAAGCTCTGCCCATCCGAAATGATCTACCAGATGTTTGACAATGGTTTCTAGTGTGATGCCGTGGAGAGGGTCGTTGCTTTTTGGTTTGTGATCCATAGAAACGACAGTTTAATGAACTATAATTAATTTCTGTGTGAAAATTTGATTCTTACTATTGAATTCAAAGACAAAATAAATTCCATTCGGGAGTTGAGACGAATTTATAGTTAGTGAATTCTCATTAGTAGTTTTTTCCAGAATGATTTTGCCTAAAATATCTGTTACTTTTATTTTATGATTTCCGGACTCGCTAAATCGAATATCAATTGATTCATTTGCCGGATTGGGCAAGAGTGTGAAGTACTCCAAATTCTTGTCAATTTCAGAAATGTCAATGGTATTGTCTATTGTATTTGAAACCATATTTGTGATTATCGGTGCATTGTAGTCAAAGTAAATATTTGCCGTATTATTAATTGTCGAAAGGTTAGGCAGATTCGCATTTTGTGAAATTCGATATTGAACTAAACCATGACTAAGTGGTTCATTGGAATTGCTATCGGGTAAATATATATCATCAAATTGAAATCGTACAACATTATTTGCTAAAACTGTCCATGTCATTTGGTGACTTGAACCTAGAACTTCTAATGAGGTTATGTCAAGGTTTGTGCTGATCGTGTCCAGTATGAAAATATTAACAGCACTTGCATTCCCTGTGTTTTGAAAATTAACGGTGTAGGTAAGATCAGTATTCGGTTGTATTTTTCCTAGCGGTCCGACACCTTCCGGTGAAACGTGTTGGTCATTCGGATCAAAAGATGATCTAACAGTAGCACAGTAGGTGTTATAGTTATTTATTGTGTCCAAGTCCCCTATTAGCGGTGAAATAACTGCAGAGATGCATTCAATGGTGCCAATAGTAACTGTTGGGTCAATTGCTAATGGAATTTTAAAGTTCCATTCAGAGATTGTATCAATAAAAAAGTAAGTCACGGTATTTCCGGCTATCGTATATGTATTTAATGAATCAGGAAGCGGTGTAAGGTCTGATGGAAAGATAATTTGAATTGTTCCATTGGGAGTATGACATAATCGCTTTCGTGCATTGATATTTGCAAAACTTTGAAATCCCGTTTTAACTAAAGTGCTAAATACATTAACCTCTAGATCAAAATCCGGTTCACAATTGAAACCAAAGTCAATACCGCTTGCCGGCGATGAAACATTAGTATATGATCCGCCGGCAGGACAGTTGGCTGTCATTCTGCTTGCACTTCCTTGGCCGGAAATAGTGTAGTTCATCCCGGCAATTGTGTTAAAAGAATAATTGCCGACAGAGTCTGTTAAAGTGAAAGTCGTAAGAGGGTGCTGTAATATATATATTGGAGTGTTGGCTAAAAGACTATCTCCTGAATCAAAAATGCAATTAGTATTGTTGTCTGCATAGGCCTTTCCTGAAATATTTCCACAACTTGATCCAATAACGATATCTGTACTTGAAAAAGAAGCTGTAATTCCGCCTGACGTGGTAACTGTTAATTGTGAATTATATGTTCCGGGGTTTTGAAAAGTATGAATGAAGTAAGCAGAAATAAACTGATTACCCAGACAAGGTCCTAATAATTCATAGTAAGAAGTATCTGTTCCATCACCATAAGTAAAATGAAATAATACAGAGTCATTAATATTGTAATCGGAAACGATGCCACTGAATAAATAGCTCACCGTGTCTGGGGCACTGCATCTGTATATTGTGCCGGATTGAGGCCATAAATAACCAGTAAGGTTTGGTGCCGGTTGAATGAAGTATAAACCAATGCAAGTTGTATCAATACATCCTACATTCGTCGCAATCATTAAGCAAATTTGATACGTTCCTTGTGCAGAATAAGTATGTGTTATATTTTGCCCTGTTCCGGTTTGTCCGTCGCCAAAATCCCAGGTGTATGAATTTATACCTGTTGTTGAGCCAGAAGGGTTTCCTTCGAAATTTACTTCAAGTGGTGAGAAATTAATTACACAACCTTGATAATTGGTTTCACATTGAGCATTTGCGTTGGAATTAAACAACAAAATGAGAATGAAAGGGAAGTAAATTATTTTATTCATGTAGAATTAATTTGCAGATTAAATTTTGAAATACAGATAAAACCTTTGAGGAATGAATTGTTTCTAAATCAATATTAGTAATTTTTTTGATCTTGAACAGGTCTTTTTCAAAAAAATGACATTTTACTAGCAAATGCCTTTAAAAATTCAGATGAATAGTTGTAACTTGTCATTCGATGATTTGATTTCTGATTGGATTGTCGGTATATAATAGCTGTTCTATTTCAATTAAATTACATTTAAATGTCATCAAATATTCTCCTCGTTAAAAATATGGTTTGCCACCGCTGTGTGCTTTCAGTGGAGGATATTTTGCAGAGAACAAATATTCCTTTTCAAAAAGTGCTTTTTGGAGAAATTCATTTATCCGATGAATTGGATCCTAAGCAAAAGGTCGTTCTTACTGAAGAATTAAAGAAGGTCGGATTTGAATTGATCGATAGTCATATGACCGGACTGATTGAAAAGATCAAGTTGCTTACGATTCAAAAGGCGCGAAACGAAGTAAGCAAGGAAGATGTCAAACTCAATCTTTCAGCTTATCTGTCTGATAAGCTTCATTACGAATACACACATCTTAGTAGCATGTTTTCCGGAGTTGAAGGAAGAACAATTGAAAACTTTTTTCTTGATCAGCGAATAGAAAAAGCAAAAGAGTTGCTTATCTATGGACAAATGACCCTTTCTGAAATTGCATTTGAACTTAACTTTAGTAGTACCGCTCATCTTTCGACTCAATTTAAAAAACTGACCGGTCTTACGCCTTCTTACTTCAAAGAAGTAGGTATTGCCAAGCGAAAAGCGCTTGATAAGGTATAATCCCAAGATTATATAACCCATACCCAAAGTAGTATAACACCCGAGCACGGTGGCTGCCATACTTTTGTCCTATCAATTTATAAAAACAAATAAAAATGAAAAACACATCAGTATTGAGCCAAAGCGCTCTGAAAAACAGCAATTCTTCATGCGGAAAAGCGAATTGCACATGCGAAACTTGTACTTGTGAAACTTGTACTTGTGGTACTTCTAAAGCCGGTACTTGCACTTGCGGTAATGCGTGTAACTGTAACACTTCATGTAATTGCTAATCCTTAAAAGCCGCTCTTTTAGGGCGGCTTTTATTAGTTAAACAAAAAAACAACCACACAAATGAAAAAAATTATAACAATACTTCTTCTACTGGCTTTCGTGTCTTGTAAGAAAGAAGATTTCAAAGCCGAATTCACAAGAGAATTTGCAATCCAATCAACATCAACCGGTGCAAACTATACTATTAAAGTAGCGCTGCCTCAAAATTATAATTCGGAATTACAGAAGTATGCAACCATATATGTTCTAGATGGCGAAGAGAATTTCGACCTGGTTGCAAAGAATTGCCAAATTATATGTTCAGAACGATCATCCACAAATGTTCTTGTAGTTAGTATTGGATATGGAAATGACAGAGCAGTAGATTATACTCCGACAGATGTTGCAGAAGGAGGTGGAGGAGCGGAAAAATTCATGCATTTTATCAAAGATGAATTGATGCCGAAAATGGAAATGGATTTTGGCGCTGACTCATCCAGAAAAAGCAAAACGATACTAGGTCATTCTTTTGGTGGTCTACTCGGGGCTTATGCTTTTGCAAAATTTAATGATGTATTCGGTAATTATCTTATGCTTAGTCCTTCACTTTGGTATGACAATGAAATTGTATTAAAGTATGAAAAAGAAAATCGAAGCGAGAACAAGAAAAGCCATCAATTAGTTTTTCTGGGCTTAGGTGAAATGGAAAATTCAGGAAGAATGCTTGCTCCTTTTGAAGCATATTACCAGCAACTCCAAAATAATTATCCGGATTTGATCATCAAGAAAAGTCTTGAACCACACCTTAGTCATGGTGGATCCAAGAATCCTAATATCATCAAAGCGTTAAACTTCTATTTTCAAAACAGATAAATAAATTCTAATTCAATTCTAATCACAACACATACAAACCCAATGAAAACTATAAGCTACCTGATTATTCCCTTTTTATTTCTGTCACTCACAACATCGGCAGCACAAAAGGAATCCAATGAAAAAACATTTAAGAGCTATCCGGTGCGAAAGCTGACAATAGAACCTGCAATTGGTTTGAATCCCTATCCTATGTCAGATCTTGTGATCAGCAATCTTATGCAATATAATATTAAGAAACGTTTGAGTGTTACCATGCATTCATCTTACACATATAACAATGCTTTCCTACGCGAATTTAATCACGTTAGAACCAACTATAATTATTCATTGGGACAGAAATTTGGTATTGGGACTTCTATTTATGCAAAACGTTCTTCACACACTTTTTCATTAATGGCCGGAATCAAATACGATGCTTTCAAAGAAACATTTGACCATCCCGAATTTGAATCTGTATCTGCTTCTGTAAGCTCACTTAGCCCTGACTTTGGTATAATGTATAATTTAAAGATTGGTGTGAAAAAAATTTATTTTAGTTATCGTATGTATATTCCTTTGTATCCTTATCCATTTTTAACATCAGATAGCTATGCTATCGATGCAAACTTGGCGAATGTTTCGATGGAATTTGGAGTGGGAATTAGGTTGAAATAAGGAGTGATGAACAAGTGAAGTTGAACACAATTTATTTTTTAATTTGGAACGTACTTAGATAATTTGCAGTCCATGCAATTGGAGAAAAAAATACCTGCTATGACTCATGTCATGCAGGTATTTAATTTTCTATTTGAACATCGGCCAATCGGAGTTTGTCCATTCATAAAGATTGATCTCCTTCCATTTTGGATGACCATTTGTTTTAAGTTTCTCGTTATTATTTTGAATTGCTGATCTTAGCTTCATGATCTCATTTCTATCGTCCTCAGTTTGTAACTTACTTTCATTTACCACTAAGACTGTAGGGACACTGAAAGTCGGAATGTCGTTATCGAGCCACTTATATTCTGATTTATGAATGGTGTCGGGTTTGTAATACTTGGCCCAGTCGTTAAAATCAACTAAGGGTACAAGGGCAAGTTTGTCTACCATTGTTTGAGGGTTCACGTCGAGTTTCTCAATTGGTGATGAACTGACAATAAAAAATGCATCTATATCATTTATGTTAAGAGCGCCAAAGGCATCTTCAAAATGCGTGTTAACGGCAGTCCAGTTCACATTTGACCGTTCTTTGATAAGGAAAGCAGTTCGATAAGTGCCTTGTTCAACGGAGCCAATTGCAACTTTTTGCTTTTCCAAATCCTTTAGTCCTTTATATCCTTTGCTGGCTTTTGTTACCAGATGAATTTGCTGACCACCTAATGGAAGTATTACTTTCAGATCTTTCGTCTTACTTGTATTCAGACGCATATCCTGAGTTTGCATGTAATACAGAAATCTGATTGAATGATTGCAACTTTAAATGGTGATTTTGGATCGACCAACTGATCAAAGTTAGCTGCTGCCCCTAGGGTTTCGGTATTTACAATTTCGAAATCAAGTGAAGGCCCAACGATGGAAGCAATATCCTGAACGAAACGGTACTGTGATGCTTGTTTAGGCCCTGATAGAATGGCCATCTGTGCGTAGGTAGCAGAAGAGATTGCTAATAATATCAACGATCCCAAAATGTTTTTTGTGTATTTCATATTCGAGTGGTTTGAAGGGTTTGTGACTTTGTCAAATTTATTAAATTTTGATTTAAAAAAAACTGATCCATGTCTTTTTTACTGATGTAATTTGTTCTGTTTTATTGGAATTGCGCTTCAAAATTATTAGCTGTGATGCATCAGCTAACATATGAATAAGCAGGTTCAAACCTAGATGTTAGGATTAGGCACAAAAAAGAGAGGCCTTTTCGAGCCTCCCTTTCTTGTTTATTGTTTAGGAAAAATTAGTTTTGAATTACTACTTGTTTCATTTCAACAGGCATTCCCGGGATTGAAATTTTCATAAAGTAAATTCCTTTCGATAAGTGAGAAGCATTTACATTGATCGTATTGATTCCCTGATCTATAACTTGTGTGAATGTAAACTGAGTTTTACCGATCATGTCAACAATTGAAATTTCTGCATTTGCATCAGCTGATGAAGAAACCTGTATCGCAAATTCACCGGCATTCGGATTTGGATAGATTTCGAATGAATTTATTCTATTTGCAATTCTGTCGTCATCATCATCATCGTCATCATCGTCGTCATCATCACAATCATTTTGAACATGTACTAAGAACGTTCTGCTTCTTACATTTCCGCAGGCATTTGTAACACTTACTGAAACCAATACCCATGCGCTTGTTGCATTGGTAAAGTCAACAGTTGCATTGTTGTCAATTGAAGTGAGCGATGCGCCGCCTGTTACTGTCCAGGCATAACTTACAGCACCTACTACAGGCTGAATACTATATTGACCAATATAATTGTCAGGACAAATTTCTCTTGGACCATGAATAGGAGGTACGCGCATTGGAACCTGATGAACGAATTTACAACGATCATCGCTTGTTCCGCATGCATTCGTCGCTGTTACGCAAATGCTGCCACTTGTGAATCCTTGGATGAAATCTACTGTAATTGAGTTTCCATTGTTAGCTGTTATCACTGCATTGGCCGGAACTGTCCATGTGTATGAAGTTGCTGCCGTATCCGGATTTACAGAGTAGACAATGCCAGTGGAACCACAGATCACAAATGATGGTCCGCTTATACGACTCGGCCTGTTTGGTGCTGTAGTACAACCACCACCACCGCAATTAGTCACCACCTGATTTGTTGTTGCTGTATTCGAGCATGACAATGCATCACTATAAGTGTAAGTAATGATTGTAGTACCTACCCCTGCTGCTGCCGGATCAAAAGTCCCACTTGTTACACCGTTGCCGCTGTACGTTCCACCGGCAGGACTTCCGCCTGTAAGTGCAAACGGCGCATCAGTTGCGCAAACAGGACTTAATGATGCCATTGTAACAGTTGGAAGTGGATTGACAGTAACATCAATTGCGGTTGAAGTTCCTGAACAAGATCCACTGGTAACAGCAACAGAATAAGAGCCTGCTGAAGCAACAGTGATCGTTTGTGTTGTTGCACCATTACTCCATAAGTAAGACGATCCTGTTGATACGCTTAGAATTACATTGCCACCTGCACAGAAAGTTGTTGCTCCATTCGGAGTTATAGTAGGAGTGAAGCTACTGTTAACTGTCATTGTGATTATTTGAGAAATGACAGTATTTGGACTAGCACACGTCGAGTTGGATGTTAACGTACACTGGATCTGGTCACCTGAAACAAGAGCGTTGTTTGAATAGGTTGCGCTGTTTGTTCCGACATTGACGCCATTAAGCGTCCATTGATACGCAGGAGTTGTTCCTCCATTCGTTGAAGTCGCAGTGAAAGTTACATTGCTTCCTGTACAAATGCTGTTTCCCGGATCCGCAGCAATACTGACTGTTGGGTCAACGCTTGCAGCAATGGTCATTGTAATTGTATTCGACGTTGCAGTTGGAGTAGTTGCGCAAGCTGAGTTGGATGTCATCACACAACTTACTGTATTTCCATTTGTAAGAGCTGCATTTGTATATGTAGCGCTATTTGTTCCAACGTTTGTACCATTCAACTTCCACTGGTATGCAGGAGTCGTTCCACCATTTGTTGGAGTAGCAGTAAATGTAACACTGGTTCCACTACATATAGTTGAACCCGGATTAGCAGCGATACTTACTGATGGTGCAACTGATGAACTTACAGTCATTGTAACTGTATTAGACGTTGCTGTTGGAGTAGATGCACAAGCTGAGTTGGATGTCATTACACAACTTACTGTGTTTCCATTTGTAAGAGCTGCATTTGTATATGTTGCACTATTTGTTCCAACATTAGCACCATTCAATTTCCATTGGTAAGCCGGAGTTGTTCCGCCATTGGTTGGTGTAGCAGTAAATGTTACACTGGTTCCGCTACAAATAGTTGAGCCCGGATTAGTGGCAATGCTAACTGCCGGAGCAGCGCTTGGATTTACAGTTAAAGTCATAGAACGAACAGTACTTGTTCCGCATGCATTATGCGCAGCAACTGTTATTGCTCCACCTGTAGAACCTGCAGTAACTGTAATTGAAGAAGTAGTTGAAGTACCGGTCCACCCACTTGGCTTTGTCCAAATATAATCAGTTGCTCCGCTTACAGCGGCAACAGAATATGTTTGAGTAGAACCGGCGCAAACAGCAGCAGTACCAGTTATGGTTCCCGGTTGAGCTGGCGGAAGACATCCACCTCCTTCTGTTAATACTAGTGAACTGTTGTAAACATAATCGCCACTCTCGTTGCCGTCATTATCGCATGCAACACCTGCAAAGTAAAAGGTAACATTCCCCGCACCGGCTGCAGGAGCAGTCCAGTTGAATGTGAAAGTGTGCGTATTGCTTGTTGCGCCACCATTCAATTGGTGCACTACGCTTTGACGACTTACGCCACTAACTGTTGCACTCTTTAATTGAGTCTGTGTCGCATTGGTAATAGTAAGTGTGCCTGCATTTGCATTCGCAGCAGTGAGCGCTTCGAAACCAAGTCCAAATAAAGATGAGCCTGTTCTCGCAATTACAACACTTAAATTATAAGTTGTACCCGGAGTGTACGTTCCTCCGGTGATACCGGAAACTGCAATTGATCCACCGCCGGAATTGGCAGCGAAATCCCCGTGGCAATCGATGCAGGTAAGTTCTCCGGGAGATCCGGTCTTTCCTGCTTTACCATTGTCTGACATCATTGTACTTGTAAAAAATACAGCTGTAGTCAAAGACAACACGAGTAGTGTAAGTTTTTTTAACATTGTTTTGGTAGAATTATATTTGTTTGACTAATTAATTAAGGATCGCAGAATTTTGATAAACTAATTGTCGGCGCAGTGACAAATGGAGTACTAGTTGAATGACTCCTGTTTGAGTTTTCAAAACTATATCATATTTACTGCCTTGAAACAAAAGGCAAAAATCTTCAGAGAGAAAACAAAATTGAATTGAAAATAAATTGCAGTTCAATTTAAAAATCCAAAATTGAAACAGAATTGAAACGAAAATAATTTCGGATTGAAATTTATTTCCGCGAAATATTATTCAGAAAATTATTTATTATCCCTATGAAAAAACGATAAAATAGGGTTCATGTTAAATTGAAAATCGTCAAGTTGGATATTTACATAGATAAATTTCCAAATTGACGATTTCCGGAAGTTTTGGATTATTCTAATAAGCGATTTTGTTTCGATAGTTTATTGATTCTTTAAAAGCTTTATTGTTTGCGAATTCTTGTCTGAATTTATTTTGCAGAAATACATTCCATTTTTCAATTCAGATAGATCCAGGTCGATGGAATTGTTTCCTGAAGATAGATTGTTTGTAAGTATACTTTTCGCAATTCTGCCTGTCACATCAATAATTGAAATCGAAATTAATTTTTCGTTGCCAATATTGAAGCTTAAAGAAACGATAGACGAAAAGGGGTTAGGGAAAATAGTTGCTGCAAGATCAGAATGAGTATCTGCAATATCATTCGACAAGCAGATATTAGTAGAACTACTACCTGAATTTACTTGCGTTGCGGGAAAAGAAAGTATTCCGCCTACAGAAGTAAGTGTTGGTGCTGCGATCACTTGGGGGTGGAAATCAGATGAAACAGTAGCAGGAATAGATTCATTACAACCACTATTTCCTAAAGAGTCTGTTTTGATCAGATAAACATTTTTAAATCCTGCACCCAAAGTTGCTGTTTCGCCGGCAATGATGTAACCACCATCATTGGTTTGATCTATTGAATATGCAATATCAGTTGCAGATGCAATTCCTGTACTGCGGTAGGTTTTAGACCATTGTAATATTCCCAGACTATTTGTTTTTACAACATAAACAGCATAGTCAGCAGAAGCAGTAAAACTAAATGACCGGCCACACAATATATAACCACCATCATTTGTTTGAATGACTTCGTAACATTCATCAATTAAAGAACCACCGTAGGTTTTGGCGAACATTGTATCGCCAAGTGAATTTGTTTTTATCAGGCACATGTCTTTGCCAAGTACTCCTGTGCTTTCTGAGCTTCCTCCAATAACATAACCACCATCCGTTGTTTGCTTGACTGTCACACCGGATTCTTCGCCCGGAATTCCAATTGCTTTTGCCCAGATCACATTTGCTATACTATCTGTTTTTAAGAGGTAAAAATCGCCAAAGCCTGCACCATATGAATCAATTTGACCGGTAAGAATGTAGCCACCATCATCTGTTTGTTGAACAGCTGATCCAACTTCTAGTCCGGCGCCGCCAAACGTTTTCGTCCAGGAGAGATTTCCTGCAGCATCTGTTTTAACCAGATAAGCATCAAATCCACCTGCGCCAAATGCAGGAGTTTGTCCGGTAAGTATATACCCACCATCAGTAGTTTGTGAAACGTACGATCCCCATTCATATCCAATACCACCATATGTTCTTGTCCACATGGTATCGCCTGATGCATTTAACTTTATCAAATACATATCACCTGCAACATCTGCAAAAGACGATGCTACTCCTGAAACGATATAACCGCTATCACTGGTTTGTTGAACACAAAATCCATATTCATTATCCATAGCGCCACCAAACGTTTTCGTCCAAGTGGTGTCTCCTAATGCATCGGTTTTTATGACAAGGATATCTCGCCCTCCGGAGCCGAAACTTGTAGTTGTACCGGCAATGATGTAACCGGTATCAAATGTTTGTCGAACACTAGTAGCATTTTCAGAAAATGTTCCGCCATAGGCTTTTTGAAATGTTATTTGTGCATTTGTGGCTATGCTTGCGATTACGAAAAGTGAAATGTGTAGGAGTTTTTTCATGGTTTATTTTTGATAGTTGTGAGGGAGATGAGTTTACAGATCTGTAATTATAAGAAGTACTCCTGATTTCCCGCCGACAAGAATTTTGTTTTTACAAGGCATTGACAGGTTTTTTATTTTTATTGATGAAGTGCCGCTTTTTAAAAGTGATTGTGATCTTGAAACAAGAACAGAGAGCATAATTACTGCAAGGATAATTGTTTTTTTCATCTTGTTTGGAATTAAATTATAGAATGGTTAGCAACCCTAAATGATCAGTGTTTAAGGAGTACGTTGCTTTCTTTCCATTGGACATTAGCAGTCGCTAACCAAGTCTTTTCGGTTTTACAGAACCTTTTACAGACAATATTTATTTTACTATTAATCTAACAGTATTAGATGAATTTTTAGATTCCAATTTGCACATATATATCCCCGGACTTAATTGAATCGATTCTGTATTTATTGCAAGAGAAGAGTTCACCATTGCACATGTGTAAACAGTTTTTCCTGTTACATCCATTATCGATATTTTTGATTCACTTCCATAGTTGTTGCTTTTGAAAGTAAAATTATTGGTCGCCGGATTAGGATATACTGAGAGTTGGGATGTATTATTCAATGACTGATCGTCAATTGAAACTGATCCATTTCCAAGGCGAATGATAGTACCGCTATCGCATACTGCAAAGCCGTGTAGATTATCAAATAAATGAACATTGTTTATTTCGCGACTTGTATTTGTAACATCTAAAAACCAATTGTTGCCACCATCGGTAGTATGAAACATAGCACCGACTTCACCGCTGCTCCAACCATTATTGGCATCAACAAAATGAAGGGCGTCCATGTCCACATTATTTAGAGGCGCTGACTGTGGAGACCAAGAGAGTCCGCCATTGCTTGTAAACAGTATTTCACTGTTGTCGCCACAAGTATATCCATTTGTATTGCTTACAAATTGAATGTCTTTAATATCACCATTTGCCGGAATTACATTCGAAGTAAAACTGTTTCCATTGTTTGATGTTTGGAGACTTGCTTGGTTACGGCCTCCAAGAAATCCTTCCGAATAGTTCTTGAAATATACTGCTTCAAGTCTTTCAGTTACTCCTGTCGTTAAAGCGTTCCAGCTATTGCCACCATTTGTCGTGCTGAAAGTCAAACCAAAATCACAAGCAACATAGCCGGTATCTTGGCTGGTGAAGAAGAATCCTTTTGGCTTCCCCGGTACATCTGAGATCAGAGTCCAATTGTTTCCACCATCACTTGTTCTCATAAAGTGATCACCTAAAAGCATAATTCCATTTTGCGTGTTGAAGAAATAAAGAGCATTTACATCATCGGAAATTCCAAGATTAATGGAAGTAAAGGTGTTTCCATAATCGGTACTCATTAGAAGTAATCCGGATTTCCCGCCAACGAGAACTTTGTTCATGTCAGGCATTGAAACGCTTTGGAGTTTTTCGGTTACCGGCGAATTGCATACTGTCCAGACTGATTGTGACCTTGTAATAAGGGCAGAAAGCATAATTGTGGTGAGTACTAGTGCTTTTTTCATTTTGTGTTTTTTTAGATTAATTTACATGAATAACTATTTGCGGGTTTACAAATCAGTGTAGCATGTTCAATTAACTTTTCAAACAGTAATACAAAAGTTGAAAGCCCTTCTGAATTACACTTCAAAGCAGCATCAATAAACGAGAAGGTGAAAGTAAATGTGGCTGAATGGGAAAAAAGATAGGTTGAAGCGAGATTTGGGAGAGCTTTAATTTAATTGACCCTGATTCGTTGAATATTCAGTCGACCAGGGGTTTGTTTTATATTAATTATCTTCTCCTGTTCTCATTATTATGTGCTCTATGTGCCTATGTGGTTTTATTTTACCACATAGGCACATAGAACACATAGTACAAATTTCAAATTGACCCACTACCTTAATTTGCATAATTTGTTTTAAATATAAGAGCGATGGGTTTTACTCTTAACCGAATGTGTACCTTATACCCCGGCAGGAATGTCGCTTGAACAGTTACTAGCCTGAAAATGTATCGTTAATTTCCGCTCAACATTCCGCCTATCGTCGTACGGTTTACAATTTTCAAATGTTAAATTTGATTGTGCTAAAATTTATGTTTGGAATTAGGGAGAAAATTTCGCCAGTCGTGGTTTTGTTTTATATTAAATATCTTCTCCAGTTCTCATTACTATGTGCTCTATGTGCCTATGTGGTTTTATTTTACCACATAGGCACATAGAACACATAGTACAAATTTCAAATTGACCCACTACCTTAATTTGCATAATTTGTTTTAGATATAAGAGCGATGAGTTTTACTCTTAACCGAATGTGTACCTTATAACCCGGCAGGAATGTCGCTTGAACAGTTACTATTCTGAAAGTGTATCGCTAAATTCCGCCTATCGTCGTATGGTTTACAATTTTCAACGATAAAATTTGATAGAGAGGAAATTAAATCTGCACTTATAATTCGGTTGAATATTCCGTTGGCGAGGGAAAGGGGGCTTACTTCCAAATCAATGGAGCATCAAAGTAGTTATATTCTAAACTTGAAAAGTTGATGGTGAAACACCAAAATGATTTTTAAAGGATTTGCTAAAAGCATGTATGTCGGAAAATCCTGATTCGATTGCTATTTGTGTAACGGTTGAATTTCCTTTTTTGAGTTTTGAAATTGCATACTTTAATCTTTTCTCAACGATGTATTGTTTTGGTGATATACCATAGAATGTTTTAAAGAGCCGATAGAAATGATATTCAGAGATGTTGCTTTCATTTGCAACAGTTAAAACACTTATTGATTTGGTATAATGAGCGTCAATGAACTCTTTGCCTTTCGTGATTCTTCGTAATAGATCTTTACGGGTTGCCGATCTAAGACTTGGAACAGATTGAAGTTGCTTGTAGATCGGGATGTGGTCCAATAATATATTCTCGGCTAGAGAAAAATAAAACTCTTTTGAAAACTCCTTTTTCTCGAAAGGATTTTTTGATAATTCGACATCCAAAGAATGAAGAAATTTTCCAATATGAGTTTGGCCTGACTGATATTTGTTTTCATAAAATTGAGAGCTGTTAAAAAACGGATCAAGATCCAAATCGGAAAAAGGTGTGTCCGGTCTGCGGTAACTTGCAACTACTTCCGATAATAGATCCGGAGCAACATCAATACAAATTCCTTTCACAGCTTTAGTACTTTCTATTTCAACATATCCTTCTGAATGGTGATTAGCCAGAAGATAATCTCCTGTTCTAACATGATATTTGTTTCCATTAACGGTATATTTTTCGCAACCTTCGCTGACATATTTAATTGAAAAGCTTCTGAAAAGAATAGGGCAGTACAGTTCTTTATACAATGAAAAATTAACAAGGCTACTTCTTTTAGGAAGGACCTTGGTATTTATACTATCGTCTGTAAATATTGTATACATTTTACTCCTTTTTAAAGCGATCTCTGTTCATTACGATTGCAAAATTGATTAGAGAAGCTTAAATATAATGTATATTTATATTTTATATAAATTTATTGGAGTAAATGGTGCAAAATACCATGAAATTGATTGCATTTTGGCAATAGTATGACAATAGCACGTCGTTCCAATTGGAAATCAAATCAACATGGGTAAATGCACTTTCGCAGGATTATTTGATAATTTTTTCTGAACCGACCTTTGTTCCATTCAAATACAATGTTGCAATGTATATACCTTTTGAAATGGTTTCGATGTTTTCGAACTCAAGTATATGCTGTCCCGGAGTTATGTTGGACAAAGAAGTTGTTCGAATAGTTTCGCCTAAGATATTCGTCAGCGTTACATGAATATTTTCTGCGTGCTTGTTAAGTGTGATAGTTAGATTCAGTTTATCTAAGACAGGATTTGGATAAACAGACCAACCTAGGACTGAATTATCAATTTCGTTTATGGCAGTCGTAGAGGCAATGTAATTAGTGTAGGTTCTCAATAGCGCAACGATAACAGGAGCTAATGTCCATGAATTTTTACTGCCATCATTCATTAAAACAGAAATGCTGATATCTAATGACGGAAAATACCATGAGCTTGCAGCGTAAGCCAAATCTCCACCATGTCCGTATGCTTGAATTCCTAAAAATGGTTTTTTCATCAATCCAAGTCCGTAGGTTCCACCCGGAACACCTGGAGAGGTGACTGTTGTTTTAGCCTCTGCCATTAGTGCCGGCGAAACAAGATCACCTCTCATATATGTACGCATCCATTTTGTTATATCTGAGGGTGTAGAGTAATATCCGCCGGCAGCTCCTGCAGCAGAATTCAGCGATAGATAGTTGAAGTAGAAATTATGTGCGTCTTCCAGAATTTGATCGTTATTAAGATCCATCCAAACATGAGCAACCGGAGAGTTAACCGGTTCAAACGCTTTGATCGCTACTGAACTTAAGCCAAGTGCTGAAAGAAAACGAGTACGGATTTCTTGATGAAATGGATTTCCTGTTGCACGTTCTATGATCATTCCTAAAAGAAAATAGTTTGTATTCGAATAAGACCAATTTGCACCGGGTTGAAAGATCGGTGGTCCAATGAAAGTGTTGACCAGATCTTCAGCTGACCAGATAGAATCCTGATCGGAGATAAGTGCCGGTTGACAGGCCGGATTACCTAATACATCATAAATTCCGCTTTGATGACGAAGCAATTGTCGGATGGTAATGTTTGGATTAATATGTTGAATCGTATCCATCCACATGTATAAACTATCATCCAGATTCATTATGCCGTCATCGACCAGTTGTAGTATGCAAGCGGCGGTAAGTGTTTTTGTTACGCTTCCGATCAGATAGGCATCGTCGATATCAACAAATGTTGCAGGACTTGCAGAAGAAATTCCATCCGCATGAGCCCAAACGGCAGTATCAGGAAATTGAATTGCACCGCTCAATGATTTTGCTCCCATTGATAAGCGCATGCTGTCAAGAGTATGATCGAGTATACTATCTAGTATAAATGGAACTGTTTGAGCGGTTCCACTTGTTGAATTAAAAAGTAGACTAACAAGTAGAATTGTTCTTAGGTAATGCATTGGATCTGAAATTTTGGGAATAAATTTTACCAAAAGTAACGATAAAACTGTTCTTTAGTCTTGTCAAATCCTGCTAATTCATTGGGTATTTGCTTGTGTCAGGTTCAAATAAATATTTCAAAATGGCTTGCCTTGTGAAATAGTTACTTTATTAAAAATCCGATTCGTAATCCTCCACTAAAAGATAATGGAGATTCGGAACCGCCACCTGAAATTCCAAGATAATGCACACTTTCGTTATTATCGATTCCACTATGATTAATAAATGCGTATCCTAACCCAACATAGTAATCTACAAGAAACGAATCGTCAAAAATAAATTGCTTTCCGAATGAAAGTTGAAGTGATCCGTAAGTGATTCTGTCATTAATTGTAGTGACCCTATTTGAAGGGTATCCGAAAATGCCATTATATGTATATTCCTGAATCGTATAGTTTTCAGAATAACTACCAAAAATAATTTCAGGGCGGATGTAGCTTCCTTTAAGGATATGCGCATATTTCATTCCTCTCAAATAATAGTCAGGGCTTTTAATAAACTTGAATCCAAATCGCACGAACGCTCCAGTTTGCTCTACACCCTTATCCGGATTATATCCAACACCTATTATCCCTAAACTCGCTTCGATACTTTGTCCGGGTTTTAAACTGTGCTCATAAATAAAAGTGATATGGTGAAACATCGGTGCAAGGAAATCTGTCTTTAGTGCATTCTTTTTTTGCGAAGCATAGGTTTCCGGATTAAACATTTCCGGCGTCATAAGTTGTGTAACACCACTTGCAAAAACAATTTTCCAGATCTGATCTTTTGCAATTACGATCGTTGGCCCATCTTCATAATTGGGCATTTTATATTTTATTTCGTCCAACCCAATTTCAATAATTTTGGCTTGGATGATTTCTTTGTTGCGTTTGTAGATAGTATCCTGTGCGCTTACACTAAATGTAGAAAGTAAACAATATGCAATAAGCAGGAAAAATTTTGGAGTGTGAATTAGTTTTTTCATGGTGTTTAATTTTTTAAAACATTTCACTTATTTTTCTCGACTTTCATTTTTGTTGAATCAGCCGGAGCATTCAATATCTGTTTCTTTTTAAATGGAAGAGGTGTCCAGGTTCCTCTGCCTAAGGGATTCGTGCAACTCATCATTGAGATAGCAATACCAAATGTAATTAAATTTTTAAATTTTCCTTGTTTCATTTATTATTCTCTAATATATAGCAGTTGGTAATCCTCCTTTTTTAACTAAAAATCGTATTTTACAACTGCTCTTAACTATTTCTGAAATCGAATTGTGATGAAATGCCAAATAATTTAATCGTTAAAAATTGCAAATTGTACGATGATAGGCGGAATGTTGAGCGGAAATTAGCGACACACTTTCAGGTTAGTAACTCGTCAAGCGACATTCCTGCCGGGGTCAAAGGTACACAATTGATTAAAGAGCAAATGCAATAACAATAATTTATTAGAGGAACATTCCTGTTCGGTGGGCTCTTCAGCCGAATAATAAATGCTAATTAGATATGCTGCCTTATCAAATTCAACATTTGAATATTACAAATTGTATGCTGATAGGCGGAATGTTGAGCGGAAATTAGGGACAGACTTTCAGATTAGTAACCTGTCAAGCGACATTCCTGCCGGGGTTTAGGTACACAATTTGTTAAGTGCAAAAATTTACCGCTATTATCTTTAAAACAAGCTATGTAAATTAATTACTGAAACCCCCACAGGCCCTTTTTGTCCCGAATAGTCTTGTGCACTACTGAACAAATAATCCTCTGCCCTTCCAACCAGTCCTGCTTCAACTGGATTATTATGAATGTAAAGAATTTTTGATAAAGTGAACTTCGGACTAAAAACTTCCATTGCATGATTATTATATTGCCACAATTGCATTGATGATTTCTTCTTTTGTTTTTTGCCACCGGCTTTGAATAGATCAAGCATCCATCCACTTCGGCTCTCTGTTGATGTACGGAAATCTTTGATCAACATTGCACTTGTGAATTTTTTAAAGTCGCGGATGATGTCGCTTAAGTTACCTTCTTTAGCTCTTGCAATCATGTGCATATGACTTGACATTATTACATAAGCGAATATTTCTAATCCTTTTACATTTACGCAATAATTGAGACTGTCGCATAAAATTTGTTTATGTTCTTTCCTCATAAATGCATCTGCCCACTCTACTGCCGTTAATGTCAAAAAGTAAGCTGAATCTTGTTTGTGAATTTGATATGCGTGTGACATGCAACAAAAATAATTTCGAAAATTATTTTTTACAACCACTATAAGTAGGCGATTAAATGAAACGATCGCTCGAGGTAATTAATACAAATGAGTTTATTTTATTAGTTTTACTTGTGCTTTGAAAATAATAAATTGTAATTGCATTTGCTTTCTTGTAAATTGTGTACCTATTACCCCGGCAGGAATGTCGCTTGACAGGTTACTAATATGAAAGTGTGTCTCTAACTTCCGCTCAACATTCCGCCTATCGTCGTACAGTTTGCAATTTTCAACAAATAAATTTGATAGATGGGAATTTATTCTACATTTATAATTCGGTTGAACATTCCGGCGAGCAGGAGAATTGATGGAAATAAAATTACGATGAAACTAGTAAAGAAGTTTAATTCTGGACAATTATTTTTTTTCTAAAAATTGAATTGCTTTCGTCTTTTATAATACAGTAATATATTCCATTTGATTCATTTGTTAAATCTATTTCGCTTTGATAAGTTTCAACAACTGAACTGTAGGTATTTTTTCCTTCTAAATTATAAATGTTAATCTCAATATTTTCATTTCTTGTATTGATTAAAATAAATCTGCCATTAGATGGGTTGGGTGATAATTCGAAATAAGAATCGAAACTAATTTTATTGATCGGATTTAAGAAGTCTTGATATTTAAGATAAATTGGTAGGCCTGTTGAATCAGTTTGTATTTCTAAAAGTTTATCATGATAAAGAGGAGAATAAAATGTGTAAATAATATAATTATTATGCACCGGTTGAGTTCCGGAAGATGAGAGGATACTTCCATCTGAATATCGATGATCTCTAACTCTCATTACGTTTGGAATAGTCGCTGCTGCTGTGATCAACGTTCCCCATGCATCTGCAACTACAGTATCTGCACCGTAAAGCGATCCGCTCTGAGTTGGAGCGGAAGAATACTCTGAAAATTCATCAACAAATGAATCAGTATAATTCACCGGAAATCTTAATAGATCACGCGGATTGCCAAAATATGAATAAGCAGTATAATTTTGATAATTCGAACCAAGCTCTCTGTAAACATTGGAGTTGACTTGATAATACGCAACCCAACCTGTTCCAAATGCAATATTGGCTGAATCCCAATAGTTCGGAGTAGTTGTTATTGATGCACTATAATAAGTATTCAAACCGGGAGCCTGGTTAGAACAAGTATCTAAGATAGAATAGTTCCAAACTTGATTTGAACCTGGAGGAGAGATGATAATTTGTGGATGGTTACTACATGAATTAAACAAATTGCTTGTCATAGAGTCCGGAACATTCATTGAAGTTATAACAGGCTGAGAATTTGCCGATAGTGCAAAAAGTAAAAAAATGAATAGAGTGATTTTCATCAAGCCAATGTACTAAAAATAGTCGATTAATTTAAATGCAATAAAATAAAAACGCCCCGCAAGTCATTGACCTACAGGGCGTTCCCCACTCAAAGGAATCTTCAAAAAGACATTTTCCCAATTCACTTGTTTACTTTATTTAATTATCTTTCAAGTGGGGTAAATAATTAAAAGGGTATGTGAATTTTTGGAGACTACCTTGAGCTGGAGATTTTAAGCTAGTGTATTTGTTTAAAAACAAGGATGCTAGTTAAGTCATTGGTTATTTTAAATCGCTTCTAAAATGTCGACAAGTAATTTATTTTCTAATTCGAGAAAACTTAAAATTGTTCTATTTGTTATTTCCATAAATTATTCTGTTCAATGTATAGCAAAGCAAAATAATTTCGAACTAAATATATCTGTTGGATTGAGAATGGATTTTAAATATTCGGAAAAGTAGTTCCGGTTACACATTTTATTAACCCGCCTCTTTCTCCACCGGGAACCATATATGTTCCTGAAGTTAGTGGAATGAAATATTACAGTAAGTTATTACCTCAATTTGGAATAGTTGGTCAGTATAGAATCAAGAAGAACTCGCCAATTCATGCTATTGTAAATTTAGAATTGGTTAGAAGAGGTCATGTCTATAAAGAGCATCTTCAAGATGACTTAAATATTTATAGTCAAATAGACTATGATTTTAATTTTTTAGACATAGGAATAGGTGTTGGATATCATCTTAAAAACTGGAATTTTAGCGGACAGTTAATAAGGCAAGTTTTTTTAAACAGTGAAACTGAAAATTATCTTAAAGACAATTCTACTTATTTAGAAAGCGATGTTCGATCTCATTGGTTTTTAACTCAACCATATTTATTCAGACTAACAATTGCATATAATTTCAAGATTGGTAAAATAAAGTCAGCAGTAGGATTTTTTATTGAGCCATATAAAATTGATAGTAAAGTGTTTTCAATAGGAATAAATTATAGACTTAAAATTATTTAAAATGAAAATCCTCTAATCGATTGAATTTGATAGTGAGGAAATTTAGTTTACATTATATTTCGGTTGCGCATTTCGCTAATCGGGGGGGCTAAGGTACACAATTGGTTAACGAGCAAAAGCAATAACGATAATTTATTTAGAAGGACATGCTAGTCTGAAGAAATGTCAACTAGAATTTGTTTCATTTAATGCCTTCTCTTAGCGGAGGAATTTATATTACATTTATAATTCGGTTGAACATTTCGCCGATTGGAATGATTTATTCTTAGTTTTACAGAATGTTAAAATCATTTATAAAACTTGCAGTTTTCTTGTTTTGCTCAGGTGCTTCAGCACAGAGTTGTAATTGGGAATGGGCCCGTGGCGGTGGCGGTGAAGAGTTTGATAATAGTCAGGCTTTATCAGTAGATGGTTTTGAACATGAATATGTTTCAGGTAGACAATACAGTCTTGATGCCTATTATGGAAGTGTTCATTTAATAAAAAATAATCCGGGATGTGATATTTTTATCGTACAATATGATCAAGATGGTTTAGCTACTTGGGGAAAAAATTTTGGGAATGGTGGATATAATTATTCATCGGGAACTGCTTCTGATAGATTTGGCAACGTTTACCTATTAGGGTCTTTTGAAGATTCAGTAATGGATGTCGGATCAGTTCAATTGATTTCAAAAGGTTCAATTGATATTTGTCTAATTAAAATGCAATCAAATGGTGTTGTCCTTTGGGCTAAAACTATTGGTGGGGAAGGATTCGAACTTCCGCATGAGATTCACATTAATTCAAATGATGAGATTTTAATTACCGGAGAATTTACAAGTGATAGCATGTATTTTGACAATAGTAATTTATTTGTCAAGAACAATAGATGCAACTTTTTTTTCGCGAAATATGATTTAAATGGTAATTACTTACTCGCTCATAAATTTGAATCCTACAATCTGTTATATTCTCTTTCTGTTGCAGAGGATGATGCTCATAATTTTTATCTGAGTGGAGATTATTCTGATTCTTTGTTAGTCCTTGATAGCGATACTTTATTTAATTACTATTCACTTACAACAGGATTTCTGGATAATTCATTTCTTGCGAAGTTTGATTCTTTAGGAAATATTATGTGGTCTAAAAATGCAAATGGTGAATTTTTTGACGCACAATTTGGAGTAGCTGTTGACAGTAATTTGAATGTTTACTGGGGTGTTAATTATTATGATAATGTTGGATTAGATGACACATTGTTTATTAATCAAAGTTATAGAGGATTCCTTTTAGTTAAGTTCGATTCTTTAGGAAATCGACTAAGAGTACTTACTCCTTCTTTAAATTATAGTGCTATAGGGAGCTCAATTTCTTTTAATCCCAGAAGTGGAATATACTTTTCTGGAGAGTCTAGTTCATTTAATTTAATTTTGGGAAATATAACCATTCCGGCAGGAGGGCTTTTTTTTTGTAAAGCTGATGCAGACCTGAATTGTAATTGGGCTAAAAGGATTACTGCAAACAATACAGTAGTTAGTAGTGCAATTAGCTCAAATGGTAATTCAGATTTATATGTTGCTGGGTATTTTCGCAGCTCCGATCTATATTTCGATACGCTTCATGTCGACAATTATGCATTTGGTTCGGACAATGTTTACTTAGCAAAAATACATGAATCAGTAGTTGGGATGGAAGACCTTGATCAGATAAATAATATTGAAATTTTTCCTAACCCATCGAGTGGTTTATTTCATTTGCATTTAACTTCCCCATCGACGAAATTAAAAGTTTATGATTTGGTTGGTCAACTTGTTTTGGAAAAAGAAATTAGCAATTTGAGTGATGTGGAATTTAATATAGAAGGACCAGGAGTTTTTATTGTTGAACTTTCCGGAAATGAATATCGGGATGTTGCAAGGTTAATTGTAACACATAAATAATAGTTAGATAGTGTACTTTATTAAATATCCAAGAGACGCAAGGAACATTATAAATTAGAATAAAAGAAACCAAAGAAAACCAGCAACAAAATTAATAAGGCAAGACCCGTTTTACCTTCCACTGTACCTTCCACTGGAATGCAAAACGCCCCGTAAGTCATTGACCTACAGGGCGTTCTATTCGCAAAAATGTTGTCCTACCAGGATTCGAACCTAGAAAGGCAGAATCAAAATCTGCAGTGTTACCATTACACCATAGGACAGTTTTGGGACGGCAAAAGTAGTGATTTGATTGAGTTTTGCAAACAAAAGCCAGAAAAAAGGACCGGGATTTATGGATTTAAGGATTGTAGGATTCTTAATGCTTAAATAAAAGATAAGTACTTAGTTTTTACTTGCTTCCAAGTAGATGTCCCAGCAGTCGTCGAGTTTTTCGCGTTGGAGGAAGAAGTCTTTGGTGGTGATTTGGGTGGTGGTGTCTACCTTTTCTTTTAGCTTGTTACGCATCATGTTGGTGATCAGATTGTAAGGTTTTGCAAGCCAGGCTGATGGTAGTTTTTGATGCAATTTGAAGATGTCCCATTTCAGGATCATGCGCACGAATTTGCCGTTCTCTTCGTAGTACGTATTGACAACAGTATTTCCATTCAAGCCTTGCAATGCATAGCCGCCTGTCAATGAACTGATCTCGCCTTTGATCTCGTCGAAGGTGTATTCATGAACATGAAATGGATTTCTTGCCAATGACTTTTTTACATTCGGTGTTGTGATCATCACTTTTCCGCCGGGCTTCAAAACACGCAGACATTCTTTCATAAACTCTTTTCGCGCATGAATGTGTTCGATGAACTGAAATGCAGTCACTACATCAAATGAATTATCTTCAAATGGCAATGGCGGAATTTCTGCACGCTTGAATGAAAGATTTTTTATCGTTGAATATCTGCTCTTGTTGTCGTCTATCGTCGCCTGATCATAATCTAGTCCCATGATCTCACTGGCAAATTCTGCCATGAGTGCTGTTCCATATGCATTGCCACAACCAACATCCAGTACTTTCTTTCCTGTGATAAATGGCTTTGCATATTCATATGCATACTGGCAACGTTGGTAGGTTACGTTATTTGCTTCGTCGTGTTGGGCTCTTTCGTGGGAACTCATTTGTTTCGTTAGGAAGGTGGTTTATTTGATTAGTAAGTAGTAATTAGTAAGTGGTGAGTAGCAAAATGGTAAGTAGTGATTGGTAAGTGGTAAGTAGCACTACATACTTAATTTTATAGTATATTAATTAAATCAAATTTTTTGTAATCAATTTTCACTGATTTTAAATTCGCAGTTGCAGTATTAAAGTACTGCTACTTACCACTTACTAATTACTACTCACTACGATTCGTTCCGTTCGCGTTCCTAAGTCAGATTGGAATTTCAGGAAGTAGGTGCCGTTGGAATATTCTGATAAGTCTAATGCGAAATTGCTTTGGTTGGTGTTTACTCTTGTTGCAATTATTTTTCCTAGCATATCAGTAACGGTCACAGTTACTTTTTCGTTGCTGTTCAATCTGATATTGAAAAGACCTTTCGATGGATTTGGATAAATTTCTACTGTATTCAACTGGTTTGCACTGTTGATTCCTGTAGGGCCGCTACAAGTGATCATTGCTAACCAACCTGCTGCTGTAGCACCTCCATCAGAATGAAATTCGAATGTCAATGTTCCTGTGGAATGCGTTGATGTAACTGCGCCCGGTGAATTGGTTCCGCAATAGGTTCCTATCAATGTGGTAAATGCTGTTGGTCCATTGTGAATTTGTAAATAGTCGTATCCGCAATTTATCTCATCTTCAACATCGAACGATTGGAAATCTGCAGTGATAAATTGTCCGCTTGTTAACGGTGCAATTGTTTTTGTGAAATCAGTATTGTCGCTGTAATTTGATGCGCCACCTTGATCAAGGAAGACTGCTGAACATGTTGTCAGATCGACATCATTCATCAGATCAATTACTCCGATCAGAATTGTTTTTGTAATATACGTTGAATCTGTTCCGTCGGAAAGCGTAAAACGAAGTGTTATACTTTGACCTGCTGTCAATGTTGGATCTACAGTAATGTTGAACGTTGAATTGATAAGCTGTGAAACATTTATCACTCCTACATTGATTGGATTTGTATTCACAGTTACCAATGAAGCATTTGCTCCAATGGCAACACATGATAACGTTGCTACAGCTGAGCTAAGCTGTCCGTTGTTAGTAGAAGTTAAATCAACGTTCGCAGATTCACCCGGCTCAAGAAATCCGTTTGCATTGTCATCACCCGAAAGTGAATTGTAAGCAAGATGTAATGAAGGCCCGGGAGCACCTGTTCCTAATTTATATTCTATGATCGTACTTTCATTACCGATATCCCAAACGCGTAATCCACTTGGATCGCCATTGTAGAAATTAGAATTCGGTGTTGTTGTTTCACTGAATTCATTATTGAAAGTCAGATTGAAACATGCTGTAGAATGATCCTGATTGTCGTTTCCGGCATGAACCAGATACACTTCATGGTCGAATGATTGATTGTCGCCATTGCGATTGATGTGCCAGATCGTTAATCCTTCATCGTCGATGTACAGACTACGATCAGTCATCATTCTGTTTTCAAGAACGTAGAATTCATTTGTGTCATTCATGTTGTTATAACGATAACATGTCAATGAATTTGCAGTATCGTTGATGATGCCATTGTAATTTGTCACATCGATCATAGTATTCCATCCACAGTTATTTTTGAAAAGCGGATTCGGTGGAGTCGGGTTGAATGAATTTCCATACCAACACATCAGATCGAATGAACCAATTCCGTCAGGACCTGTTGAACTATTGTATTTGTAGGTGTCAGGCCATTGACCGATCATGTGGCCATTCTCATGAGCAACAACAGCAAGTTCAAGCGGACTGTTAGCAGGTGAACAATTGTAATCGTTTGAATGCACACCATCTGCTGAGAAGCCGTTGTAATTTCCTTTGTGATGCCACATGCCCTGTGCCCATACAGGTGGATTGCCTGTATACATGAGGTTGATCGCTTTGATGCTATTATCAGGATTAGTAGAAAGTGTGCTGAAATCAAATCCCAATGAATCGATCCATTCCAAAGCTAATCCAAGAATTTCTTGCGCACCAACAGCGTAACCCATAGCATCGTAATCAGCAAATGTCAATGGTGCACGATAATAACCATAAACAACATTTTGATAATCGACCAGTCCACCTGATATGTCACTGTAGTAAGTCCGTAGTGACCCATTGTTGCTGAAATTTGAATATGTTAGATCGTTACAGAAGTCTTCAAATTCACTCATAGGCAATGTTCCCGGTTCATCAGAAAAATCCACTACGATACATAGTCCCGTGATATTTCCCGAAACCGGATTGATCGGTGTTCCGTCAGTCTGATTGCTTCCACTTGAGCCTTTGCTATTACGTTCGAAGATTCCTTTTTCGTTTCCACTCAATGCTTGCTTGTTCTTTTCTATAATTGCAAGTCGAGCTTTCGATGTGATGTCTTGATGTTTTGCAAATTGAGAAACAACAACTGGAGTAATTACATTGCTTTTTGTGCCAGTATAAATGATTCCTGTTGAAAGCAACTCAGTTCCGTCATCCGATAATTTCGCATAAACAATATTATTCGATGAATTATCGCGGATAAGCGTAAAACCATCCAGTCCTTCGGCACGCATGTAATATTCAGTACCGAATAATTTGACGTCAACGCTGCTGCCATCGGCTTGTTTGAAAGGGACGATTTTTCCGTTGAATGGGGATGCCATTATGGCAACAGAATAGAGGAATACAATGAAGAATAAAAGTTTTTTCACGGGATTGCTTTTTTTTGATTTTAGAGGGGCAAGATAAGGGAATTTTGTTGGGGGATTGTAAGGGTTAAGTAAGATTTTTTGGCCTAAACTAGAGTATGGGTTTAAAATTAAACACAGAGGGCATGGAGGAAAAAAGGGAGAAACATGGAGAAAATAAAACACAAGAACACGAGAACACAAGAAGACCACGGAATTTATATGTGTTTTTTAAACTATTTGAAACCATTTAAATCAATAAACCCATTAAACAGACAAATTAATTAATTGGAAGATATTTAATAATTTTAGGCCTATGGAAATCAAGAAAAGGTATACCAACGGAGAGGTCACAATTTTATGGCAACCAAAATTGTGTATTCATTGCGCCAATTGTTTTAGAGGGCTGCCTTCTGTTTTTGATCCCAGAGTTCGACCTTGGATCCGACCTGATGGTGCGACGACGCAGGAAATGATTGATCAGGTGAAGAAGTGTCCGAGTGGGGCGTTGTCTATGGAGTAGATCAAAAATTATTAAGGTCAAGGGTCAAAGGTCAAAGGTTAGCGCGGCCGAACTGACCTTTGACCTTTGACCCTTGACCTGCAATCCTACAAACCTGCAATCCTACAAACCTACAATCAACTTCCTACCTCACAAGAGACACATGCCCAATCACCTTATGCGCTTTGCCTTTGTAGTCCTGAACGTTGATGATAAATTCGTAGACATCATTCTGGCAGAAAGTATCGTTGCCGTAGAATGAACCGTCCCAGTGACGTGATTGTTCTGTGGAATGGAAAATTTCTTTTCCCCAGCGATCCATGATCCACATTTCATAATCGACAAAGCCAACTCCTGTTCCGAAAAAATAATCGTTCACGCCATCGCCATTCGGAGTAAAAGCATTTGGTACATAGAGCGTAAATTCAGGTTCTACTCTTATTGTTCCATATGAAGTATCAATGCAACCACCATTATTCATCACGATAAGTCGTACCTGATAAGTTCCGCTATCACTGTATTCATGTATTGGTTGTGTAATGTCAACGACAGAACTTCCATCACCGAAGTTCCAGTCCCATGTAATAGCGTCTGTACTGTTATCGGTAAAAGTTACAACCGGTTGAAAATGGAAACCTGGTCTGCACTTTGTAAAAAATCAGCAACAGGGAAACCAAAAACAGTTACTGCATTATTTACAGTTTGACTTGCAGTGCATCCTTCAGGAGAAATGATCATTAACGTTACATCGTATTCTCCCGGTGTTATGTAAGTGTGAATTGGATCGGGATCATTGCTAAGCGAATTGTCATCAAGATCCCATTGGTAAATAGTACCTGGTGCCTGGATAAAATAATTTTGAAAGTTTACTTCTACCGGTGTGCATCCTGAAATTACATGAGGAGTGAAATCCACTTCCGGTAATGGATAAACTGTTAATGGAATTGACTGACTTACTTCCGGCGAACATCCGTCGCTGATAGTAACTGTGAATATTGAATCATTGATAGGAGCAACGACAGGACTAGCGCCGAAAATTGAACTATCGTTCCACGAATAAGTATAGGGTCCGCCATTTCCTCCTGATCCACTTGCTTGAATGTTTGCTGTTCCGCCTTCACAAATTGGTGGTGCGCCAATTGTTGCTAATCCAAGTGGAGGATAAACGGGAACAATTACTGTTGCAGGTGCTGTCGGACAATTATTCGCATCCAGAACATTCACAGTGTAACTTGTAGTTGTTGCCGGTGAAACTTGAATTAGTGCGGAAGTATCGGCTGTACTCCATAAAACTGAATAAGGTGATGCACCACCTGCGATATCTGCAGCAAGGTTTGTTGTTTGTCCAATGCAAATCGTTGGAACACTTGCAACTGATACGGTCAATGGTATAGCTTGTAAAACTGTTGTTGCTGCAATGGAAGTACAACCATTCACATCGGTTACTGTCACAGAATAATTTCCTGCTGCCAACGATGTTGCATTGGCATTTGTTCCACCTGTCGGTGACCATTGATAAGAATAAAATGGTGTTCCACCACTCGCAACAACATTCGCACTTCCTGAATTTCCACCATTGCATGATACAGGTGAAGAGTTTGCAATCAATGAAAGCGGATCAGGCTGATCGATGAATATTGAAGATGTACTTGTACAACCATTAGCATCGGTGACAGTTACTGTGTAATTTCCTGAAGTGCGATTAATTGCAATATCTGTATTGCCGCCGGAAGGCGACCATTGATAGGTGTATCCAGTTACACCACCGGAAACAATAGCACTTGCACTTCCATCATTTCCTCCATAGCATGCTACCGGAATTGAATTTAGCAAAATGTTTAATGGAGAAGGTTGTCCAACAACTGTTGAAGCTGTTTGCACACAACCATTGTTATCGGTTATTGTTACTGAATAATTTCCTGCAGAAAGCAACGTTGCATTTGCATTGATTCCTCCTGACGGTGACCATAAATATGAATATGGAATTGTTCCGCCGCTAACTGCAACAGAAACGCTGCCATTTACTGAACCGTTGCAAGTTGCAGGAGTGTTGTTCGTTACAGTTGATAATGCAGCAGGTTGTGTTATCGTTATTGAATCTATAGACAGACAACCATTCACATCGGTAACGACAATTGAATATTGGCCTGCAGGTAAACTTGTCTCGACTGCATTGGAATAATTTCCCGGAGTCCAGTTGAATGTGAATGGCCCTGCTCCTGAAGAAACATTTACGGTACCTGCGCCATTGTTACCGCCATTGCAACTAACATTTTGTGTAGGCTGTGCATTGACAACAGGCCCGCCGCCACTTGGAACATTTGCGAGTGCGCTTTCTGTACATCCGTTATTATCTGTTACAATTACTGAATAAACTCCGGCAAATAAATTTCCCGGATTTACAGAAGTACTGTTTCCTGGTGACCACAAGTAAGTATATCCGGGTGAACCACCGTTTACATTTACCGTTGCGCTGCCGTTGGCAACATTACATGCAGCCATTGTTGTATTTGTTGTTAGCTGTATTGGAGAAGGTTCGCTAACAGTAATTGAATTCGTAGAAGTACAACCATTAGCATCTGTAACTGTCACGGAATAATTTCCTGCTCTCAGATTATTAGCGTTTGCAGTTGTTCCACCGGCCGGCGACCATTCATATGAGTAGCCTGCTGTTCCGCCGCTGACATTTACACTTGCAGAGCCGGTTGAATCAGAATTACATAGTGTCGGAATTGACTGCATTTGTAAATTCAGAAGGTTCGGTTGTGTTACTGTTGTTGTTGCAGTCTGTGTACATCCATTCGCATCTGTAACAGTAACAGAATAAATTCCGGCTGTCAATCCAATTGCTGTATCTGATGTTCCACCCGAAGGCGACCACTGATAAGTAAAAGAGGAAGCACCACCACCGGCTAAAACAGAAACACTTCCTGTAGCAGAACCGAAACATAATGCAGCAACAGAATCCATTGCTAAATTTATTGCTACTGCCTGACCAACAAATATTGAGTCGATGCTTATGCAATTATTAGAATCAGTTACGCTCACATAATACATCCCCGATGACAGACCTGTTGCTGTTGCTGAAGTTCCGCCAACCGGTGACCATGAATATGAATAAGGAGGCGTACTTGTTCCCGATGCAATTACACTTGCGCTTCCATCCGAAGATCCAAAACAAAAAGCATCAATAGAAGAAGTAGCAGTTGTAGGCGAAGGATTAAGAAATACGCTGACTTGATCTGTCGCCTGACATCCGTTTGTATCTGTTACGAGCAGCGTATATGTCATGTTTGAATCGGGCAATACAACAAGTTGTTGTGCTGTATCATTCACTGGTGTCCATAGATAACTGACTCCACCTGATGCAATCAAAGTCGTTGCCGTTCCAATGCAGATCGATTGATCAAGACCGGCATCTGCAATTGGTAAATTATTTACAAGTACATCTACCTGATCAGAAACTGAACATCCGTTTGCATCGGTGACAATGACATTGTAAGTGGTGTTTGCTATCGGTGCAACGGAAAATTGTTGTGAAAGTATATTTCCCGGTGACCAGAAATAATTTGTTCCACCACTTGCATTCAATACAACAGAATCTCCAATACAAATATTTTCATTAGTTCCGGCATCTGCTAACGGTGGAGCAAGCACGGTAACTTCAACTTGATCTGAACCTGTGCAATTAGATCCAGAGCTTACAGTCACTGTGTATATCGTAGTGACAGTTGGATAAACAATAATTTGTTGTGATGTTGCTCCCTGATCCCATTGATAACTACTCCCACCTGTTGCATTGAGTATAGCGGAATCGCCCGGACAAATTTGCTGATTTAGTCCGGCGTCAGCAGCAATTGTTGCATTCACAGTTACGGTAGCAGTATCAGTTACAGTGCATCCAAAAGTATTGCTTATAGTCACATAATAATCAGTAGTAACTCCCGGAGTAACGTTGATTTGTTGTGTGGTAAGTCCACCGGGATTCCATAGGTAAGAATACCCGCCGGGATTTCCGCCACCACCAAATACATTTGCTGTTAAAGTTGCCGTCGCGCCAAGACAGATGGTTCTATCCTGAACATTCAGTTGAGGCGGACTTGCAACAATTACATTTGTTGAGGCTGTAGATGAACAACCATTATTATCTGTAACTGTTACTACGTAAGTTGTTGAAGCACTCGGACTAATTGCTATTGAAACTGTCGTTAAGGTTCCGGGATTCCATAAATAACTTGTGCCGCCACTAGCTGTCAGGTTTGCAACCATTCCGGAGCAGATCGTGTCATTTAATCCTGCATTTGCAACAGGTAATCCAAAAACTGTAACTGCATGAACAATTGAATCTCTGCATCCATCAATATTTGTCACAACCAACGATGTATTGAATGCGCCTGCTGTTGAATAAATGTGAGCAGGATTAGAAACCGTTGAAGTACTTCCATCACCAAAATACCACATCCATGAATTAATTGTTGTTGGTGATGTTGACTGATTTGTAAAATTTATCTGTGAACCAATGCATCCATTTTGTAATGTAAAAAGTGCATCGGGAACATTTAAGCTGAGGTGTAAAGTTTGAGTGAGTGTATCTATACATCCGGATGCTGATGTAACTATCAATTGGACTTGATAATTTCCTGTTGCTCCATAAGCATGTGATGGACTTTGAAGTGTGCTTGTATTTCCGTCGCCAAAATTCCATGCATAATTTGCTATTGTTCCTCCGGTAATAGTTGATTGATCATTGAATTGAACAGCAAGACTTGAGCAATTTGCATTTGTGCTGAAAGCAGCAATAGGTGAACTGACTGCTGCAGCTACTAAAGCTGTATCTGAATCAGAGCATGTTCCGTCTGATGCAGTGACCACATATGTCCCTGCTCCGCCGTTTATCGTCTGTGTGTTCGCACCTGTATTCCATTGATAAGAATATGCTCCGCTTCCCCCGGTTGCACTTGCAGTAATTGGTGTAGTTGCATTACATGCTACAGTAAGATCGGGTCCGGCATTTGCGATGACTCCGGTAACAGTGATGCAATAGGAATATGTCTGCATACCAACATATGGGCAGTTATCATCTCGAACAGTAACAGTAAAACAATACGGATTAGAACTTATTTGTGCTGATGTTGGTGTCCAGCAAAAAGTTGCAGTTTCTCTTGTTCCGGGATAAGTAGTAAATGTTGCACCGGGAATAGAGTAGTCCCAATCAATGAAAGTATTCTGTGTTGAATTTGCATCGCCTGAAGAAATATTAAAACAAAATTGCGCACCCGCACATACAGTTTGAGCAAAACTATTTGTTCCGTTAATTCCTGTCATCGTCGGAACAATGTTGTTACAATCAATAACAGTAACCTGAATATCTCTTTCTACTTCACCAATCAATACTCCATTTCTATATTCTTTTACTAACACAGCCATTACTGTGATCTCGAGGCTGGTTGGCGTCATGCAAATATCACCTGTAAGTGGATTTATAGTTACAGCCGGTGATGATGAAAGTGGATTTGTTGCAGACCATGGATTGGAATAATTAACAGGCAATCCCGGACTATCGTAAGGTGTAATTAAAGAATAAACCAGAGAGTCACCATCCTGATCATATGCACCATGATTGTAACAAAATTGTTGTCCACGACAAACAAACGGTACCGGTTTATTCGAAAATGTAGGCGAGTTATTGCAAGGCGTTATTGTATTATTCAAATTTGCATAAATGTACATTTGAGTTAGTCCGGGAAGATTGATGTTTGTGATCGCATTATTTCTGCAACACAAATTGTAACTGAATTGCCAGTCGGCACATGGACCAGGTAAATTGATCACACCTCGATAAATGTATTCCTGAATTCCTGTAAATGTTCCACCATTACAAGTGGTAGTATTGTTAGGACAAGCCGGACTGATTTCCTGACCCGTACCGGGAATCTGACTAATTGTAAATGAACTTGCCGGGAAACACGATGATTGAAAGAAAATTTCTGCAGTGGGGTCGGCGTCAATTCCCGCACAGTCGCGGTAAAAAGACAAGGTGATCTCATACGAATTCCCACCTAAACAACGATAGGTAAGATCAGACCCCATGGAATGGCTCGCTAAAGAACGATTTGCCGTGGCCAGTGAAAAGAGCAAAAAAAACAGCGTTTTTACGCGAATTAAGCAGGTAGTTGTTTTTATGGTCTTAACGTTTAATGGTACAAAACCTCTGAATTTAGGCCTCCAAAGCCGAAATCTTTCAAATTTCAGCACTTCCCACACAGGACGAATCTATCATTGTTAGTGAATCCGCAAAAACAATTGAGGTGAATGTGGGGAAATCCGCTACCACGCAAAAGTGGACGTTTACCAAGTTTGGTAGGGGGGGCGGAAGGCGGAAGGTCAAAGGTCAACGCGGCCGAAGTGACCTTTGACCTTTGACCCTTGACCTGCAAACCGAAAACCGAAAACCGAATTCCTACCTCACCAACGACACATGCCCAATCACCTTATGCGCCTTGCCTTTGTAGTCATGCACATTGATGATAAATTCGTAGACATCATTCTGACAAAAATTGTCATTGCCATAAAAAGACCCATCCCATTGTTTTGATTGTTCCGTTGAATGGAAAATTTCTTTTCCCCAACGATCCATGATCCACATTTCATAGTCAGCAAAATTTACACCGGTAGCAAAAAAATAGTCGTTGACACCATCTCCATTCGGAGTAAAAGCATTCGGAACATAGATCGTGAATTCAGGTTCTACTCTGACGATTCCATAAGTTGTGTCAATACACCCACCGGCACTGGTAACGATAAGTCGAATATTATAAGTACCGCTATCACTGTATTCATGTGATGGTTGCGGTTCACCGGTTACTGATGTGCCATCACCGAAATCCCATTCCCAATTAATGGCATCTGTACTGTTATCCGTAAAAGAAACAGTAGGTTGAAACTCCGGAACCTGATCTGCACTTTGATAAAAATCAGCAACAGGAAAACCATAAACCGTCACGGCATTAGTGACAGTCTTTGTTTCTGAACAACCGTCAGGAGTAATTATCATTAATGTGATATCGTATTCGCCGGGCGCTGTATAGGTATGAGTTGGATTTGTATCACTGCTAAGAACATTGTCATCAAGATCCCAATAAAATAATGAACCGGATTGTTGCGGATAATAATTTCTGAAATCCACTTCAACAGGAGTACATCCTGCAATTGCTTGTGGTGTAAAATCTACTTGTGGCAATGGATAAACACTCAAGTAAACAGATTGACTTACCTCTGCTGAACAGCCATCGCTTAGTGTGACTGTAAATGTTGAATCGGATACAGCAAGTACAGTCGGACTGTCGCCAAAAAATTCACCGTTGTTCCATGAGTAAGTGTACGGACCCCCGGCTCCACCTGAACCTGCTGCTTGCAATTGTGCAATGTATCCACCGCATAGTGGCGGAGGTGTAATCGTTGTTACTGCCAATGCAGGAATAAGTGGAATTGAAACAGGGGTATTTCGTGTACAACCATTTATATCAGTAACAGTAACTGTATAATAACCTGCATCAAGGTTATTTGCTGTTGATGAGGTTCCTCCATTTGGCCACCAATCGTATGTCAATGTTGATGTGCCACCACTTGCACTTATTGCAGCACTTCCCGTTGGTGAAATCAAACATGATGCAGTAATATTATTTACAGTCATGATGATTTCATCAGGTTGATCAATAAAAACTGAATCAACTTGTCGGCAATTATTGGAATCAATAACTGTTAAATAATACATACGTGATGCAAGACCAATTGCTGTATCAACTGCACCACCTGAAGGTGACCATGAATATACATAGGGTGGAGTAGAACCTGATGCAATTGCCATTGCTGTTCCATCGGTTGATCCAAAACATAATGCATCTGTAGATGATACTGCAATAACAGGAAGTGTATTTACAATAATGTCTATCGTATCATTATCTGTGCAGCCATTCGCATCAGTAACAGAAACAATGTATCTCGAATTCGAATTTGGCGATACAGTTAATTGTGGTAAAGTATCATTCCCCGGAGTCCAGACATATCTCGTTCCACCTGATGCATTCAATGTTGCAGAAGACCCTCTGCAAATTGTCTGATCGATTCCTGCATTTGCATTTGGTAAATTATTTACGTTAACATTCACCTGATCTGTAGAAGTACACCCGTTGTTATCAGTAACTTCGACTGTGTATGTTGTGTTAACAATAGGAGTAACGTTGATCTGTTGCGAATTTATATTTCCAGGCATCCAGTTATAAAATGTTCCACCTGTGGCGGCACTAAGAGTAGTCGAATTTCCAATACATATACTTTGGTTCGATCCTGCATCAGCAATTGCTGCACTAATTGTTACAGTAGATGTGTCAGTTGCTGTACAGCCAAAATTGGTTGTTACAGTTACAAAATAATCGGTCGTTACGATGGGAGAAACATTTATCTGCTGTGTTGTCAATGCTCCCGGATTCCATAGATACGTATAACTTCCACCCCAGCCACCACCTGAAACATTCACTGAAATGTTTGTTGATGAACCTAAACAAATCGTCCTGTCTTGTGCATTTAGCTGTGGTATTCGCGCAAGTAAAACACTTGCTCCTGCAGTCGAGGTACAGCCATTATTATCTGTTACCGTCACAACATAATTTGTAGAGGCGCTCGGACTAACAGCAATCGCTGCAGTGTTGAGTGTTCCTGGATTCCATAAATAACTTACCCCGCCTGATGCTGTAAGAGTTGCAATAGCGCCCGGACAAATTGTATCGTTTATTCCTGCATTTGCAATTGGCAATGCAAAAATTGTAAGTGGGTGCATAATAGAATCTCTGCATCCGTCAACATTCGTTACGACCAAAGAAGTATTAAATGCTCCTGAAGTAGAATAAATATGAGCCGGATCAGATACAGTCGATGTTGTACCATCACCAAAATACCACATCCATGAATTGATCGCAGATAATGAAGTCGATTGATTTGTGAAATTTACTTGAGTGCCTATACATCCATTCGCCAGAGTAAACAATGCATCTGCTGCATTAAGACTAAGGTGAAGTGTTTGAATGAGTGTGTCGATGCAACCTGTTGTGGAAGTGACGATCAATTGAACCTGATAGTCTCCCGTCGCTGCATAGGGATGAGATGGATTTTGCAATGCACTCGTATTGCCATCGCCAAAATTCCAGAAGTAACTGGCAATAGTTCCTCCGACGATGGTCGATTGATCAGTGAACTGAACAGTAAGACTTGTACAATTTGAATTGGTTGAAAATGCTGCTGAAGGTGAACCGATAGCCGGTGATACTACTGCAGAATCGGAATCAGTGCATGATCCATCTGATGCCGTAACAACATAAGTACCTGCTCCGCCAATAATCGATGGTGTATTTGCTCCGGTATTCCATTGGTAATTGTACATCCCGCTACCACCGGAGGCTGTTGCAGTAATTGGTGTGGTTGCATTACATGCAACAGTGAGATCAGGTCCTGCGTCTGCGATAATTCCTGTGACTGTTATGCAATAAGCGTAGATCTGACTTCCGACAAACGGACAATTGTCATCACGTACTGTTACAGTGAAGCAATACGGATTAGTACTTATCTGCGCTGATGTTGGTGTCCAGCAAAAAGTTGCTGTTTCTCTTGATGCAGGATAAGTTGTAAAAGTTGCACCGGGAATAGAGTAGTCCCAATCGATAAAAGTATTTTGCGTGCCGTTTACATCTGAAGAAGTAATGTCGAAACAAGTTTGTGTTCCTGCACACACTGTTTGAGAAAAACTATTTGTTCCATTTATTCCTGATAGTGTCGGAATAATATTGTTACAATCGATGATTGTAAATTGAATGTCTCGCTCAACCGCTCCAATCAAAACACCATTTCGATATTCTTCAACCAATACTGCCATAACAGTAATTTCAAGATTGGTTGGCGTCATGCAAATGTCTCCGGTGAATTGATTCAACGATACAGCAGGTGATGATGTGAGTGGATTTGTTGCTGTCCATGGTGGCGAATAATTAATCGGCGTTCCAGGGCCTTCGTATGGCGTGATCAAAGAATAAACAAGTGAGTCGCCATCCTGATCGTATGCTCCGTGATTATAACAAAACTGTTGACCACGACATGCGAACGGTACAGGTTTGTTTGTAAACGTAGGAGAGTTATTGCAAGGTGATATGGTACTATTCAGATTTGCAAAAATGTAGATCTGTGTTTGTCCCGGATTGTTAATGTTTGTGATCGCATTATTTCTGCAACACAAATTATAGCTGAATTGCCAGTCGGCACATGGACCGGGTAAATTGATAACACCACGATAAATGTATTCTTGAATTCCTGTGAAGGTTCCACCATTACATGTTGTTGTATTGTTTGGACATGCAGGACTAATTTCCTGTCCGGTTCCGGCTATTTGATAGATTCGAATTGAATCAGCAGGAAAACATGATGATTGAAATACGATGTATGCTTCTGTGTCAGCTTCTATCCCTGCACAATCACGATAAAATGATAATTCTATTTCGTAGGAATTTCCACCTAAACATTTATAGGTAAGATCGGCACCCATTGAATGACTTCCCCTTGCTTCATTGATGAATATCATTGAGCTGATCAACAAAATCATCAATTTTGTGCAAAAAACAAAAGGCAATTTCTTTCGGGACAACGAGTCTATTTTTTTAAGGTAAATGAAATTAAGCTATTTGTGGTGGATTTAGCTCAATTTACGGTTGAGTAAAAGGTTTATTTGCTCAAATTTCTGAATTTTCAGGCTTTTCCGTAAAACACAAATCTATCATAGTTAATGAAATATCGAAAATTTTTGAGGCGAAAGAAGTTTATTTCACTACCACGCAATTGTCTGTTTTTACCAATTAATCTTATGGTTTTACAATGGTTCTATGGCCATTGGCCACAAAGCCTTGATTTCAGGCGTTTCGAGGTGCATTTTAGCTATGTATTATTTAATATGAATTAATGAGACACACACACAAAATTGCACTTTTATTGTTCCTGTTATCACTAAGTTTTTTTGCAAAAGCACAGGTTGTTATTAATGAAATCCAGACATCAAATACAAAGACATTTTTTGATGAAAATTATGAGTATGATGACTGGATTGAAATTTACAATTCCGGTGCTTCAAGTGTAAACTTGAGTGGGTATGGCCTTTCTGATGATTCATTGAAGCCATACAAATTTGTATTTCCGGATTACACTCTAGCTGCCGGTTCATATGTAACTATTTTTGCAGCTGATACTAATGTAACAAAACTTTCGCATTGGGAAACCGCTGTTAAAGCAAGTGATTCATGGAAATACCGTGCGAATACTTCTGCACCGGCTTCAGGAAATTGGCGAGACCCGGCATTTAATGATGCTTCATGGTCGAGTGGAACAGGAGGAATCGGAATGTCTGATTCAGATGATGGAACATCTGTTTCGGGTTGCGTTTCTGTTTATATGAGAAGATCATTCACCATTTCTGACACATCAAAAATTCTGAATGCAGTTTTTAATATGGATTTTGATGATGGATTTGTTGCTTATTTGAATGGCGTAGAAATCGCTAGAGTAAATCTTGGTACCCCCGGAAATTTCCCTGCTTGGAATGAGTATGCACCACTTTCGCATGAAGCTGTTCTTTATCAAAACGAATATCCCGATAGTATCCATTTAGATTTTAATACTGTCAGATCGTTATTAGTTAATGGTACTAACGTTCTTGCTGTAGAAGTCCATAATACTTCAGGAACATATACAGACATGAGTTCAAATCCATTCTTGTCATTCTCTGTGCAAAATGGAAATTCACTTTTCCCGGCGACTCCTTCATGGTTTCATAAAGCTGCAACTACTTATTTGCATGCTAATTTCAAATTAAGCAAAACAGGAGAAACGGTTTTTCTTACGAATGCGACAAGCGGTTTGGTTGACAAGAAATCAACAGGAAATCTGGAAATAGATAATTCTGTTGCAAGAATACCTGATGGTAGTGCAAACTGGTGTTTGACAGATGTTCCAACTCCTAATGCATCAAACAATTCTACCAGTTGCAAGACTGGATATGCGACTTTTCCAATATTTTCTATTCAAGGGGGATTCTATACAGGGGCAAGAACACTCACTTTGTCAACTGCATTTCCGGGTGGTTCAATTCGTTATACTACTGATGGAAGCGATGTAAAAGAAAATTCAACGTTATATGCTGGTCCAATTTCAATTTCTACTACAAAGACAATTCGTGACAGAGTATTTGCTGCAAATGCAATTGGTAGTAGTACTGTAACTCATACATATTTTATTAATCTGACATGCAGATTGCCAATTGTTGCACTTACTACAGATCCTGCAAACTTATATGATTACAACACCGGTATTTTTGCTGATGGTCACGGCTACGCTTCTGCTAATCCTCATTTCGGTGCAAACTATTGGTTGGATCTTGAAAAAGATGTGACTGTAGAATATTATGAACGGGACAAAAGTCTTCAGTTTAAATTCAATGCAGGACTTGCTGTTACCGGTGGTTGGTCGCGTTCTGCTAATCAAAAAAGCCTGGAGATAAAATTGGGAGATAAATACGGATTGTCAAGTCTTAACTATAGTCTTCAATCGTTGAAAACCTGGAATGACAAATGGGATGATTTTGTTTTGCACATGGCAGGAAATGATCGAGACATTTGTCACATGCGTGATGCGCTAATGAATCGTGTGCTAAAACCAACGTTCAATAATTATATCGCTTATGAACCTTGTCTGTTAATGCTTAATGGTGCTAACTGGGGTATTTATTATTTCCGTGAAAATGATGATCACCATTGGGTAGAAGGTAACTATGGTTATAAAGCAAGTGAGATCGATTTTCTTAAAGAGAGTTACTTCTATTCGGGAATAGAGGTGAAGAAAGGAAGCGATTCTGCTTTCTTCGCTATGTATAATTATGCAACAACAACTTCTCCTTCTGATCCTGCTTTCTATTCAACAATTTCGTCAATGATGGATCTGCAGAATATGGCTGATTATTTTATTGCTGAAACATATTATCCGAATGATGACTGGATGGGTGGAATGAATAATAATTTAAAATTGTGGAGACCTAAAAAGGGAGATGGTAAATTCAAATATCTGATCTATGATCTTGAATTCGGTCTTGGGTACAGCGGAAGCGTTTCCAACAATATGCTTGGCACTGCGAGAAATGCATCACCTCACAATTATAATTCAGATATCTTCGACGCATTCACTCAGAATCCAACATACAAACGTTATTTCATTAATCGTTATGCCGATCTGATCAATACTGTTTTTCTTCCTTCAAATATTCAAGCGAATGCTTATGCTTTGCGCGATAGTATGAAGTATGATTACCGAATGCAAAATCAGAAATGGGGCGGAGCAGATTCTACTCAATGGATCAGCAATATTGCAACTATGATGACCTTTGCAAATAATCGCCCTTCATATGCTAGAAATTTTGTGCAAAGTGAATATGGTATGGCAGGACAAGTTACTTTAACATTGCAAGTGAGTCCTGCAGGTGCCGGTGTGATCCAGATCTCTACGATCACACCAACAACATACCCATGGAATGGTGTTTACTTCAATGGTAATCCTGTAACGATTACTGCTATTCCGAATCCCGGTTATACGTTCGATCATTGGAGAAGTAATGTTGTAATTTCAAGCAACAATACAAACCAAAGTGTAACGTATAATTTCACTTCGAGTGATGCGATCACGTGTTACTTTACCGGTGCATCTGCAAGTCCGCAATTAGCTTTCAGCGAATTGAATTTCCACAGCGATTCATTACATGAAGCAGGTGATTGGATAGAAATTCACAACAGAGGGAATTTTGCGATCGATCTTTCAAATTGGATCTTCAGAGATGAAGCAGATAATCATACATTCAAATTTCCGGTAACAACCTCTGTGCCTGCAAATGGTTATATTGTACTTGCATCTGATCTGGAAAAATTCACATCTGTCCATCCAACGGTTACTAATGTGATCGGTGATTTCGGATTCGATTTCTCAAACAACAGTGAAGAACTCAGACTGTTCGACAGAAACGATCAATTGTATACTTCATTTATCTATTCAGATCAACTGCCATTTCCGGTTAGTGCTGATGCAGGTGGATATACAATGGAACGATTGGATGAAACTGCAGTTGCCGATGATGGTAATAACTGGTTTGCCGGTTGTCTTCTTGGTTCACCGGGAAGAGGATATTCAGGACCTGTTGCGCAAATTACTGCGCCAGGTACTACAACAATTTGTTCAGGATCTTTAGTCGTACTGAATGCAAATCCGGTTAGTGGTGCAACATATCAGTGGTATAAGGATAATGTTCTGATGTCTGGATCCACAACAAACACTATTAGTGTTTCAACAGCGGGTGTTTATTCTGTTCAGGTAAATGCTGCAGGTTGTTCTGCGAGCTCTGCCGGTGTTGCATTGACTACAGGAAGTGCTGAACAAATTTCAGGAGTAACAAATGCTTCACGTTGTGGAACAGGAAGTGTTTCATTATCTGCCGTTGGTACATCTACATCGGAATGGTTTGCAGATTCTACTTCAGCAACGGTCCTTTTTACAGGAAGTGCATTCAATACTCCTTCAATTAATCAATCTACTACCTATTTTGTACAAGCATCCGGTGGTTGTCCAAGTCCGAGAGTAAGAGTTACAGCAACAATTAATGCAATAACCGCTTCGCCTGTTGCTGCCGATGTCTCACGTTGTGGTCCGGGAACAATCAATCTAACAGCAAGTGATACTGCTGTTATCAATTGGTATACTGCTGCTGTTGGGGGCACGCTTGTAAACACAGGAACTTCATTCACAACTTCATCACTTAATTCAAGTGTTGTATATTATATTGCTGCAGGAACTTTGTGTCCTAGCCCCAGAGTTGCAGTGAATGCAATTGTAAATGATATTACTGAATTGCCTGTAGTTACAAATGCAAGTAATTGTGGTCCCGGAAGTCTGTTGCTCATTGCAACTGATACAGCGGTCATTAACTGGTATTCTGCAGCGAGTGGAGGCACACTGCTTTTTACAGGAACAAATTTCAACACTCCTGTTATTTCATCAACAACAAATTATTATGTAGAAGCGGGCACAATATGTCCTTCTGCTCGTGTTGTTGCAACAGCTACAATTGATGTAGTTGAGACTCCTCCTACAGTTGCTGATGTATCTCGTTGTGGTGATGGAACAATGACGCTTTCGTCCAGTTCTTCAACTACTGCATGGTATTCTTCAATGAGTGGTGGAACACTAATTGGTACCGGCATTTCATTTACTACGCCATCTTTAAATAGTTCAACAACTTATTTTGTTCAATCCGGAACTACTTGTCCAAGTTCACGTGTTGCTGTAAATGCAATCGTAAATATTATTAGTGCTGACCCTTGGTAACTGATGCGGAAAATTGTGGAAGTGGAACAGTAGTGCTTTCTGCGAGTGATACTGCATCTGTAAGATGGTATGGTACGGCAATTGGTGGCTCGGTCTTATTTACCGGCTATTCATTCACAACTCCTTTCTTAAATCAAACTACCACATATTATACCGAGGCAGGTAGTGTTTGCGTAAGTAATCGTGTTCCTGTTGTTGCAACTATCAAAGCAATAACTCCTGACCCTGTTGTAACTGATGTTATACGTTGTGGTGCCGGAATTTTTACGCTTCAAGCTTCTTCTTCGTCGACGTTGAATTGGTTTGATGCACCTAATGGAAATCTGCTTTCATCCGGACCAAGTTTTACAACTCCATTTTTGAATAGCTCTACTACATATTTTGTTCAGGCGGGTATTGATTGCCCAAGTGCATTTGTTCAGGTCAATGCAACGATAGATGCTTTTGCAGCGGACCCAACAGGGGCTGATAACAATCGTTGTGGAACGGGTACGGTAAATCTTCAGGCTAGTTCGCCTGTGGTACTCAATTGGTATGATGCACCAAATGGCACCTTGCTTTTCACGGGAAGTAATTTTACAACACCTGTATTGACTTCTACGACAATTTTCTATGTGCAGGCAGGCGATATGTGCACAAGTAATTTCATTCCGGTTACTGCAACGATTAATGTTCAGGAAACAGATCCAACAACAATTGGTGCTTCATCTTGTGGCCCTGCGGCATTAGTTCTACTTGCAAATGGAAGTGGAACAATCAATTGGTTTGATGCCATCAATGGTACGATCATCTTTACCGGAAATTCTTTGACGACGCCGGTAGTTACTGCTACAACTATTCTTTATGTCCAGACTGCAGGAATTTGTCCGAGTAATTTTGTTCCTGTTGAGGCAACAATAAATCCGATCTCGACATTATCAGTAAGTGATGCGTCAAGCTGTGGAAGTTCAATTCTTACATTAACTGCTTCCTCTCCTGAAACGATCACTTGGTACGATGCACCTGGAGGAAATCTACTAGCAACCGGGACATCGTTTACCACACCTTTTCTTACTTCGTCAAATCAATATTATGCTGTTGCAGGCGGATTATGTCCAAGTGCTCCAATGGCAGTCAATGCAATCATCAATACAATTCCAACCATCACACTTGGGAATGATACAGCAATTGAATCCGGCAATTCGATCACACTGGATGCGGGAACCGGATTTGTAACTTATTTGTGGAATACACTGGCAATGACTCAGGATTTAACTACTGGTATTGCCGGTGATTATTCTGTATTGGTTACGGATGTAAATGGCTGTACAGCGAGTGATACGATAAGTATTTCCGTTATCAGCGGAACAATATCAACAGTGAATTCAATATTTACGGAAGTTTATCCTAATCCATTTAGTGATCAGCTAACCGTACAATTAAACAATTCAAATTCAGAGTACATCTTAAAACTGTTTTCTGATGACGGAAAGTTAATATTAGAAAAGAGAGTGGCTGATTCAACTACTCTGTTGACATTGGATGTTAGCAGTGTTGCAAGTGGAGTGTACTTTCTTTCTGTTGAAAATTCGGAATCAAAAGTGGTGAAGAGGGTAGTGAAGAATTAGCGAATATGTCTCAATCCAGATCCACTCAAATTTATTACGATACGATGAGAGATAGTAAAGAAACAGAAGGTAGTACTCGCGCCTTACAAATAAAATGCACAATACATCCCGCTTGCCGTTTAATTATCGCATAAGCGTTGAGAAAATTTGTGATTAAAAAATCTTGCATAAAATATTTCCCTCACGCAAACAAATGCCCAAAAACTTCTTCAACCTTTGACACTGCAATTATTTTAATGGCTTTGTACCTGCTTCTGTCAAGTCCTTTCAAATTATATTTGCTGATAAGGATCTCTTCGAAACCCATCTTTTCTGCTTCACTAATTCGTTGTTCAATACGTGTCACCGGACGGATCTCTCCACTTAATCCAACTTCACCGGAGAAAGCAATTCGTGGTGAGATGGCAATATCTTCACTCGATGATAATACAGCACAGATCACTGCTAAGTCAATTGCCGGATCTTCGACTTTAATTCCTCCTGCGATATTTAAGAAAACATCCTTCGCTCCTAATTTAAAACCACATCGTTTTTCAAGTACTGCTAAAAGCATGCTGAGACGACGAAGGTCAAATCCTGTTGATGATCGTTGTGGCGTTCCGTAAACCGCAGAACTTACCAGTGCCTGTGTTTCAATGAGCATCGGACGTATTCCTTCCATCGTCGCAGAAATGGCAACACCTGACATGCTCTCTTCGCGATTAGCGATTAAGACTTCAGACGGGTTGCTCACTTCGCGCAAGCCTGATCCTTGCATTTCGTAAATTCCAATTTCTGCGGTTGATCCAAAACGATTTTTTATTGCTCTAAGAATTCTATATACATGATGACGATCGCCTTCAAATTGAAGTACGGTATCGACCATGTGTTCAAGAATTTTTGGTCCGGCAATTGTTCCGTCTTTGGTAATGTGACCGATAAGAAAAACAGGAACTGAACTTTCTTTTGCAAAACGAAGGAGTTCGCCCGCACATTCACGGATTTGTGATACACTGCCAGGAGATGATTCTATCTTATTACTGAAAATGGTTTGTATTGAGTCAATGATCAGCATTTGCGGTTGCATTGCTGAGATCTGCTGAAAGATATTTTCAAGAGATGTTTCAGTGAGGATAAAAAATGAGCTGCTCGATAATTTCAGTCGGTCGGCACGCATTTTTATTTGTTGTTCACTTTCTTCGCCGCTTATATAAAGAACAGATTGCTTTTTCATAGACAAAGCGATCTGAAGTAGCAAGGTTGATTTACCAATTCCCGGTTCGCCACCCATCAATATCAATGATCCCGGTACCAATCCACCACCTAATACCCGATTCATCTCCTGATCAGGAACAGCAATGCGATGTTCATCTTTTATTGCAACGTCGTTAAGCAATTGTGCCTGTGCAACTTTTTTCTTAGCGCCATCATTTTTCTTCCATACCGGTGTGTCTTCGCTTCTTTGGATTACTTCTTCTACGAATGTATTCCATTGTCCGCACGACGGGCATCTGCCTGTCCATTTTGGTGCCTGCGCCCCACAATTCTGACAAAAAAAGGATGTTTTTACTTTAGCCACTTTTTACTTTTTGAAGTGGTGAAAGTAGAGTAATTTTTCTTGAGATTTTAGTATTCGAGTTGCATAAAATAGATTAAATGAAAAATTTTCGGAATGCCAAATATTAACACAGAGGATACAAAGAAAAAAAGGAGAAAAAAAAGAGCACTTTATTTTCTCCCTTTTTTCTCCTTTTTCTCTGTGTTAAAATAGTAATCCGAAATAAAAAAAGCCAACCCCTTTCGGAATTGGCTTTAGTGTGTCCTTAAGTGAAGGCTATTTCTTTTTTGTAAATTCTAGTTGTTTGATACCTGATGTACCATCTCTATCATTTGCGATGATCAGAAAATCGTCATCGAGTTGTACGATCTGCCAGGTGCCATTATAATCAAATTGACCGGATACCACGAGTAAGTTCTCTATTTTGATTTCAGCTTTTGAAATCGTAGTGTGAACACTAAAGTCACCAGTGTAATCCACATTATTTTCGCTCCGAGTCATTTTAGAGCTATTGTTAAAAGCCCAATTTTGATTAGGGTCATCACGCGGAATCGGTACTAATGTCCAGCTTCCTTGCAATTGCTTCTTAATGCCCGACTCTGATTTAAAATACTCTTCCTTGGAGCAAGAAAAAAGTGCTACAAAGCAGAGGGTCATTATTAAGACAGGTAAGTGTCGAAGTGTTTTCATGCCTTATTCTTTAATGTAAATATAAAATATATATTGATATATGAATTACTTTTTGCCGGAAATAATTTTTTCCTCAATAAGAGTAGTAGAATAACCGGGTAAAAAATCGATCGTTTTTACCTGTCCGTTATAGGATTGAACGACGTCAGCTCCCACGATGTTGCTTAAATTATAGTCAGAACCTTTCACTAGCACGTCCGGACGGACCATTTTGATCAATTCAAGGGGGGTAGGATCGTCAAAAACAATGACTGCGTCAATAAAATGCAATGCTGCCAGCAAAATGGAGCGTTGTTCTTCATTATTTATCGGCCTGTGAGGACCTTTCAAACGGCTGGTTGAGGCATCAGAATTGACTCCCACAATTAAAATATCGCCCAAATCTGACGCTTTTGAGAGGTAGTCAATATGGCCTAAATGCAGAATATCGAAGCACCCATTAGTAAAAACTATTCTTTTAGATAAAAATCGCCACCTGTATAAAGCATGCTGAAGCTGGTTCAGATCGATTACTTTTCGTTTTATAATATCAAGATGCGTTAGCGGTTCCATTTCTTTGTTTGAGGAATAAATGTAAGAAAGATAATGATCCCAATACAATTACAACAAGCGTATTTGTGGTATGCATCAAGGTCGCAAAAGTAATTCCGTCATCATATGAAATACCAAAAAGCATGAGCCCTAAACTCACTGCCCAGTGATATGCGCCTAATCCACCGGGTACAGGTGCACTCATTCCTAAGCCACCAACAACCAAAATAAATAATCCGGCATGCCAGTTAAGTCCTGCTGTAGATTCTAAAGCAAAGAAACAGAAGTAAGACATAAGGAAATACATTGTCCAGATCAGAATCGTATGGAATAAAAACAATAAAGGTTTTTTCATTTTCCTCACTGAAATAATACCGTCACCGATTCCTTTTAAAATTACTTTTGCTTTGTTGAGAAAAGCTTTTCCTTTTTTACTTGCAAAGACAATGTAGACAAGTAAAAAGAATATTGCTAAGGTCAATAAAATTAGAAATGGTGAATTGATAATTGAATTGATCTTGTGTTTGAATGTGTCAATGAAATTTTCATTCAAAAATCTTGTCAGTCTTTCAAACTCAAAGAAAGCAACTAAGATCATGCATGCAAGTAAACTTAAAACATCAATGATCCTTTCTGTTATCACTGTCCCAATCAGTTTCTCAAAAGGGATTTTTTCAGATTGTGTCAATGTGCCGCATCTGGTAACTTCCCCTAATCTTGGTATTGCAAGATTAGCAAGATATCCGATCATAAGTGCTGTAGATGTATTCATGACCTTTGGTTTATAACCCAAAGGATGAATCAATAGATTCCATCGGATTGCCCGACTGAAAAATGCAATTAAACTGGCAGTTACAGAAAGTGTAACCCAAAGCAGGTTTGCATTTTTTATTTTATCAATCGTTTCATTGATATTGACTTTTTTAAAAGCCAGATATAAAAGCCCGGCTCCAACACCTAGTAGAATTCCGTATTTAATTAGTGAATATAATTTTTTGTTCAACTCGATTTATTTTTAATTGTATCTGACGGAATTATTGTTTTGGTTCTTCGGAAAATTTGACTTCTTCGAATAATGGCGCTGTTGCGTGATCATTTATTCTGTTGAGTTCAACTATTACGGAATTATTGTCGCCGGGTTTTATTATCGGAATGAATTTCGCTCCGAAAACTACTTCTTCTGCCTTGTACGATGACCGTGTATGTACAGTTTGAGCAAATGTCTCCTCGTAAGCTTTCACCAGAACGAGAAACTCAACGTCACTTTTGAGAATATCTTCTTCTGACCAGTTGTACATAGGACTTTCTTCATCGATTGGATGTACGATCGTCCAGGACATGGTAAGCAAGGTAACATGTGTTAATTCCAATTTTAGGTTTGCGAACTTACGAAGTTTATTGCCATTCTCTTCATTAATATATGACATAACGATAGTAGCTTCCGGATCCAATAATTCAGATCTGTTTTTATTAGCTATTCTGATCATGAAAGCTGTGAAGCCTTTATATGGAGCAATTAGTGCATTTTTGCTAAAAAGAATTCTGGCTACCGGTCTCGAGAACCGTCCATATAATAATCCTGTCGCCAATGCAAATCCAAGTAAACCCGTAAGCGATTCAATAGCTGCAAGTGCACTGTTGAATGTGCTTGTCGGATTTAAACGACCATAGCCAACAGTTGTCAATGATTGTGCACTAAAGAAAAAGATCTCCTTAAATTTTTCAGTTGAATTTGTATAGATCATGCCGCCAATATGATCGGGGTCGACTAGAAAATATACGAATGCAAAAAGAAAATTAACAGCGATGTAAGAAAAGAAAACGAGAAAGAAAAATTTCAACCATGGCATCGTAATCAGCTCGTGATAAAGATTTGTCGACTCGTAAAACCGGAGTCCTGCACGTTTTACGTTGCTCGACCCGTCTTTATTCATCAACCTTTGATTCACGTCAACAACCTTGTTGCCGAAACCAATTTCCCGGAATTCATCTTGCTTGAATATGCGACGATGCATTGATATCCTTTTTTTAAACTAATAATTATTAATTATTCCTTAATCTCCGTCACCCCACCACTAATAATAAACTTCATCATATCAGTTCCCGATGCATTTAACGGGCGGATGTTTTCTCTTGGAAGGATGATCAATTCACCGGCGAAGCTATAAGAAAATGGAAGGTAAACAGCGACCATCGTTTTTCAAGACCAATATCTGAAAGATCTTCCTGAGTGATAAAACCAATTCTGTTGATCTCTGAATCTTTTTCAAGTCGAACGAGAACAGGTGTCTTGAACCTTTTTTTCTCGCCGACGAATGCTTCAACAAGATCTTTTACTGAGGAATAGATAATTTTTACGAGAGGAGCTTTATTGGCAGCTTTTTCTGCATACGTGAAGAATGGATTACGGATATAGTGTGACCCGATATAGCCGATCACAGCCACAGTAACGAAGATAGTTAGCAGACCAAGTCCGGGTATTTCCAATTCTTCAATGCCCGGAACTTTGATTGGAATCTGAAATGGTAGAAGTCCGTCTATCCAGAAGATAGTCTTTAGGAGAACCCATAGGGTAACAACAATAGGCACTACAAACAAGCAGCCTTGTAAAAAGTAATTCAGGAACTTTTTCATTTTGGGAGAATTGAGGGGTAAATATCGCAAAAGTCTTGGATTGCTTTCAGGTCTTTCTGAATAGAAACTAACCTTTGATATTGAATAAGTTTTTTCCGTCTTGACGGTCCTTAAGAATCGTTACGCATATTTAACCCCGAGGGGCCGGCAATACCTTTCAATATTGAGTGCCTTAATGTAACTGAATCATCACAAGAATATTTAACCAGTCCGCCATTTGAATTTTAGAAGAACCTTTCCCCATTTTGAACTTATCCTACCTTTGTTCAGAAATGAATATCGAAGAACTCCGCCAATATTGTATTGAAAAAGCTGATGTAGAAGAGGGTTTTCCATTTGGTGAGACCGTTCTTGTCTTCAAGGTGAAAGGAAAAATGTTTCTTCTTTTACCACTTGACACAGATGATCTGCGTTTCAATGTAAAATGTGATCCGGAAAAAGCAATCGAATTGCGCGCCGAATATCCATGTGTACAACCGGGCTTTCACATGAGTAAGACACATTGGAATACGGTTTTCGTTGATGGTTCTGTAACGGATGAGATGGTGCTTTCGTGGGTGGATGATTCGTACGCGCTGGTGAGTAAGGTCAAAGGTAAAGGGGCAAAGGTCAGAAAATCGAAGTAGATTTCAACATTGATTCAAAATGAGAAAAATTGTTTTTTTAAGAATAGTTGTATTGGCATTTATATCGGTGATTCCTGCTGTGGGAATTTCACAGGTATCGATTGCAAATAAACTTTGGGTTGGAGAGAACAATGAATACATAAAAGCAGATTCGACAATTATTCGGTTTGAAACGTTTTCGAAAAAATTTGGGAATACAAGAGTAGCGAGATTTTATTCAATCAATACTGACACCTTAAAACTTGTCGATTCAAATAATGATGAAAGTGGATTGACCAGTAATTTTTTAGTTAAGTTGAATGGTAAAAGTCAAATGACAATGACGCCCATAAATTCCGGAGCAAAGCAATTAACAAACCTGATTACTCTTGATGGAGTTAAGGAGAAATTAAGTTATAAAGAAATTCATCACTTCCCATTTGATTCATTGAAATTTGAAAAGATCATTTTCAATGCTACTGAATGTTATGGTAGATGTCCGGCAATGTCATTGGAAATAAAAAGTGATGAGAATTTTCGATTCATCGGAGGAAAATATTCTGCAAGAAATGGCCACTATTCCGGGACCATTTCAAGCGACCAATACAAGCAATTGTTAGAGATTCTCCGTTATGCTCAACTCGATCTTGTCGAATGTAGTTCTAATCAAAATATCGATCTTCCAACCTATACCTTAGAAGTGCATTATAATGGAAGAATTCGTTATTTTAAAACATGTGTATTACCATTTGTGCTCGATGACTTAGGTGAATTTCTTCTTACTCTTCCCGGTCGAGTGAATTTAATCGATTCCAATGAAAAATTTGAGATCAAGTTTGATTCCGTATTGAAATGATGGAATTTTGTCCGTTCTTGGCTGGACATTTATTATGAAAAAGAATATCAATTTATTTGCATGGCTTGCTTATGCAACAGTAGCTGTTTTTTGGGGTACTACATTTCTTGCAATCCGCATAGGTGTTGAAACTTTCCCGCCACTTTTATTAGCCGGATTTAGACACAGCATAGGCGGAATTCTTATTTGTGCGTATTTTTTATTGAAGGGGTATAAGCTGCCAGCTTCAAAAGACTTAAAAGTATTTGCCATAAATGGATTTCTGATGTTGGCATTGGGTAATGGTCTTGTAACCTGGTCTGAACAATATGTCAGCAGCGGGCTCGCCGCGCTTATTTGTTCTTTGACTCCTGTATGGATTATTGCTGTTAATGCTATTGGTGGAAAAAAAGAAAGAATAAATCTTGCAATAGTTGCAGGAATTCTATTGTGCCTGCTTGGTCAATTCCTGATATTTAAAGATAATCTAAAAGATTTTTCCGATCCTAAATATACAGCCGGTATTGTATTTATTTTTGTTGCAAACATAGCCTGGGCTGTTGGAACAATCTATTCAAAAAATCAAAAGACGGGAACAAATCCGGTATTTGGGGCAGGTTTACAAATGATATTTGGAGGTATTATATTAGATCTTGTAGGTACAGCAAAAGGAGAGTGGAGTTATTTTCACCCTTCGTCAGAAGCGATTTGGGCGTTGGTATATCTTATCGTATTCGGATCGATTATCGCCTATGGCGCCTACATGTATGTGTTGAAACAATTGCCGGCTACAATAATTAGTACGTATGCATACATCAATACTGTTGTCGCTGTATTTTTGGGTTGGTTGTGGTTGGATGAGCCGCTGAATGGACTCATATGGACAGCAGTTTTGTTAACCATTGCCGGGGTTTACTTGGTCAATAGGAGTTTTAACAATTCGAAGAATTAATGAGCTTAGTTTGTATCTGATTATTTAACTAGTTTTACGAACTCCAAATCAATTCAAAGAAATCTAATATAAAAAATAATGAAATTAATCTATACAATTACATTCTTATTAATTGCACTTACTGCAAATTCTCAAACCTACAGCGGCCCCGAAAGCGCCGAATTCGATGCAGCAAACAATCGTTGGCTGATTGCAAATACTTCAAGCCATCAGGTATTGGCAAGAGATAGTGCAGGTACATTATCAATCTTTGTTTCCGGTTTAGGCAGCGGTCCGTATGGAATTGAAATTGTCGGTGACACTTTATTTTGTTGTTCGGGTGCAAGTATAAAAGGATATTCTCTCACAACTGCGACTCAAGTATTCAACTTGAATGTTGGTGCATCTTTTTTAAATGGTATCACACATGATGATGCAGGAAATTTATATGCAACAGATTTTTCAGCAAAGACAATTTACAAAGTCAATATTGCAGCGCAGACCGATTCAATTATTGCAAGCGGATTGGTACAATCACCGAATGGTATCATCTTCGATCAGGCAAATAACCGTTGTGTTTTTGTGAACTGGGGAAGTAATGCTCCAATAAAAGCCATCAATCTTTCAACTTATGCAGTAACAACAATTATCGCTACGACATTAGGTAGCTGCGATGGTGTAGCTCGCGACGGACAAGGCAGATATTACGTTTCAAACTGGGGAGCTCAAAGTATTGTGCGATTTGACAGTTCATTTGCGGCACCTCCAACAACTGTTGCTACAAGTATGAGCAGTCCGGCAGATATTTTCTATGATGTAACGCACGATATATTAGCGGTTCCGAATTCCGGAAATAATACGGTGGCGTTTCTTGATTTCAATACTACAGGAGTTACTGAAAATAATTCCGATTTCATGAGTGTTGCATATCCGAATCCGACAAGTAGTTTTCTTACAATAGATGTTGCTGGTGAAAAGATTGAAACAGTTTCAATTTATAATTTTGTTGGACAATTGATACGAGAAAATTCTTCAAGACAATTTGAGAAAGAAATTTCGATTGATGTTTCTGATTTGGAGTCAGGGAACTATTTTTATTCAATAACAATTACAGGCGGAAAAAGAATTGTCGGCAGATTTCAAGTAGCGAAGTAATTTTTTTTAAAACACTAAGAGCACAAGTTCACAAAAGACCACGGAATTGAAATACAGTAATTCCGTGGTCTTTTGTGAACTTGTGCTCTTGATGTTTCTGATTTGGAGTCAGGAACTATTTTTATTCAATAACAATTACAGGCGGAAAAAGAATTGTCGGCAGATTTCAAGTAGCGAAGTTGGGGAACTATTTTTATTCAAAAAACAGGCGGAAAGAATTGGGCAGATTTCAAGTAGCGATTTTTTACAAAGACCACGGAATGAAACTCTGTCTAGTGGAACTTTTTTATTCAATAACACAAGATTGGCAGATTTCAAGTCGAGTTTTTAACACAACAAAGACCACGGAATTGAAATACAGTAATTCCGTGGTCTTTTGTGAACTTGTGCTCTTAGTGTTTATTTTTCTACTTAATTGGCGGCAACTTCACATCCTCAGGAACAATGAACCCGGAAGGAAACATACCATCGATTTCTTTCAAAAATTTTTGTGCTTCAAAACGGCTTCTGTAATCACCGACACGAACTTTGAAATTGGGTTGCTGATAAGTCAAATAAGCGGGAACACCCGGAAATCTGGATGCAAATTCTAACTTTACTTCAGACGCCTTTTGACGAACAGCACCGAAATAGATCTGAATGCGGTAACCGGGCATCGTTTGAGTGGCCGCATTAAGTCGCTTTTGTTTTGCTACAAGCTCATCAAACCGAGGATCTTTGGTGATCTGCAATGTGCTGTCATCATTGTAGGTGGTTATTGTTTTTTGTGCAAATGTTGTCTTCGACATTAGAACTATTGCACAGATGAAAAGAAACTGTTTCATGGGTGAAAAATAAGTATTTTGTTTGGATAAAATATGAATTATGGCTTAAAACAACTCATAATTCTGTTTACTTTTACAATAATCAGCTAATAATGATTCTAAGTCATTGCACCTAAAAATTAAAAAAGATGAAAAACACCTACAAAAATTTTATTGCGACAATTTTTATATTGGTCGCTTCCGTAATTGGAGTCATTGCTCAGCCTTTGGTTGGAATTTATACTATCAATTCCGGTCAGGCTACAGGAGGAACAAATTTCCAGTCGTTCTCTGATTTTTCAATTGCACTTGCCACAAACGGGATTTCAGGAAATGTGATCGCAGATGTTGTTATAGGTTCCGGCCCATACAATGAACAAGTTGTATTTACTGCGGTCACAGGCGCTTCTCCGAGTGCATCGGTTACGATCAATGGGAATGGTGAAACGATCACTGCTGTAACAACTACAACCGATCGACATGTGATCCGATTAACGGATGTTGAATTCTTCAATATTGATGGCCTCCGAATTAATTGGAATCCGGCTTCGACAGGTGGGTTTTATGGGATTCATATTTTTAATACAGGAAATGATATCACCATTACCAATTGTTATGTTGACCTATCTGGGACAACCAGTACACTTTATGGTGCATATGTTGCTTCCGGTTCCGAGACCAGTATTTTGACTACAGGCGATTTTCATAACATCTTTTTCTCGAATGACACAGCAGTTGGTGGCGGTTACGGAGTTTCTGTTTTCGGATTGATCAGTGACTTGGCTACAGATATTGTGATCTCGAACAATACATTTTATGATTTCCATTCAAATGGTGTTTACCTTCGTGAAACTGATGGTGCTGTTATTAAAGATAATTATTTCGATAAGCGAACATCAAATATCACTTCAGTAAATGCAATTCAGCTTGCTCAGGCGGCAAATTTTAACTCACAGGTCTTTGGGAATTTTATTAAAGTGTCGCAGACAAATAATGGCACAATGCCTTTCAGAGGAATTTATCTTTTTAATGGTACAGGACACAAAGTGTACAATAATGTAATCTATGATGTAAATCTGATCAGTGGTGATTTTACTGCAATTGAAGTTCGTACCGGTGGAACTGCACCTGAAATTTATTACAATACTATTTCAATTGATAATCCAAATCAAACTTCCGGCGAACTCTTTGGTGTGAGCGAAGAATTGTCGAATACGAATACAATTTTGATGAATAATATTATTAGCATTGAGCAACCAACAACTGCAGTGAAAGTAGTATATTCAATTGGTTCGATCTCTAATATTACTAATACGTTCACAAGTAATTATAATGGCTTCAATATTCCGGGTGGAAATATTGCTTACAGAAATGCTACTGTGCCCGTGCCTTATCCAACATTGGGTGACTGGCAATCGATCAGTTCTCAGGATATGAATTCAGTGGAAGCCGATCCGGGATTTATTTCATCAACCAATGTGGTTCCGACAAGTGGAGCAATGGATAATACAGGAATTGTTATTCCTTTTGTGACTACTGATATTGTTGGTCTAACAAGAAGTTCTACACCTGATATGGGCGCGTATGAATTTGTTCAGGTTGGAATTTCTTCTCCGGAATATATAAATGCTGTTTCAATGTATCCTTCTCCTGTTCATTCAGATTTGAATATTGTTCTGAATGAAAACAATTCGCAAGTCAGAATTGAAATTTTAGACATAACAGGTAAGCTTATTCAGACGAATGAGATTGAAACTACTATGAAAGAAGTTTCAATGAATGTTTCTTCTCTTGCTGCAGGATGTTATTTGGTAAGAATTTTAAATGGCGATAGACTTTCTATCGGACGGTTTGTAAAGAACTAAGTTGAAAGGATTAATGGTTTAAATTGTTTAAGGGGTTTAATGTGTGACGGTGTACACATTAAACCCCTTAAACATTTCAATTAAGGTAATTCAAAAAAATATGCATCGAACTAAATTCATTCACGCATTGTAACCATTCACATAATACCGAAATAAAAAAGGCCATCCTTCCGGATGGCCTTTCAATCTATTTTCGAATTACGATTCTCGAATTACGATTCACGAATTACGCCAAAGTACGTTTCACCGCCACTTGCTCATATCCTTCAATTACATCTCCGATCTGAAGATCGTTGAAATTATGGATACTCAATCCGCATTCGTAACCTGAAGAAACTTCTTTCACATCGTCTTTGAAACGTTTCAGTGATGCAAGTTCACCTGTGTAGACTACGATACCATCGCGAACAACTCTGATCTTCGTGTTACGACTGATCTTACCATCTAATACCATACAACCTGCAATCGTTCCGACTTTCGGAATCTTGAAGGTCTCACGGATCTCGATGTTACCAACGATCTTCTCCTGGAATTCCGGAGCTAACATACCTTCCATGGCCAACTTGATCTCGTTGATAGCTGTGTAGATGATAGAATATAATCTGATCTCGATCTCTTCTGATTCAGCAAGTTTACGTGCATTCACCGACGGACGAACCTGGAAGCCGATAATGATGGCATTCGATGCTGATGCTAATAATACGTCTGACTCAGTGATGGCACCGACAGATTTATGAATGATGTTGATCTGAATTTCAGGATTTGACAATTTTAATAATGAATCGGCAAGGGCTTCAATTGATCCATCCACGTCACCTTTCACAATTACGTTCAACTCTTTGAAGTTTCCAATCGCCAAACGACGACCGATCTCATCAAGTGTAATGTGTTTGTGAGTACGGATACCTTGCTCACGTTGTAACTGCAAACGTTTGTTCGCAATGTCACGTGCTTCGCGTTCATCTTCCATTACGTTGAAAAGATCACCCGCTTGCGGCGCACCTGTCATACCTAGAACCTGTGCCGGAGCTGAAGGTCCTGCTTCTTTGATACGGAAGCCGCGTTCGTTGTACAATGCTTTCACACGTCCGCTGTAACATCCTGCTAAAAGGATGTCTCCAACTTTCAGTGTTCCACCTTGTACTAACACTGTCATTACATAACCACGACCTTTGTCAAGCATTGACTCGATCACAGTTCCGTTTGCACGGCGATTTGCATTCGCTTTCAGATCTAACATCTCTGCTTCAAGCAATACTTTTTCAAGTAACGCTTCAATGTTCTGACCTTTCTTCGCACTGATCTCCTGACACTGATATTTTCCACCCCAGTCTTCGACAAGGATATTCATTTTCGATAATTGTTCGCGGATACGCTCCGGATTTGAATCCGGCTTATCCACTTTATTAATAGCAAATACCATTGGTACACCTGCAGCTTGAGCGTGATTGATGGCCTCAATCGTTTGAGGCATCACACTGTCGTCTGCTGCGATCACAATGATTGCAACATCTGTCACTTTCGCACCACGTGCACGCATGGCAGTGAAGGCTTCGTGACCCGGTGTATCCAGGAACGTGATCTTCTTGCCATTCTCAAGTTGTACTTCGTATGCACCAATGTGCTGCGTGATACCACCGGCTTCACCGGCGATAACATTCGCTTTACGGATATAATCAAGCAATGAAGTTTTACCATGATCGACGTGACCCATTACGGTTACGATCGGTGAACGTGGTTTGATATCTTCAGGCTTGTCTTCTTCTACACCAATTGTTTCCTGTACATCTGCTGAAACGAATTCAACTGTGTAACCAAATTCTTCAGCTACGACAGTCAATGTTTCTGCATCCAAACGTTGGTTGATGGAAACGAACATTCCCAAAGACATACAAGCAGAGATAATTTCAGTAACTGATTTATCCATCAAACGTGCAAGATCATTTGCAGTAACGAATTCAGTTACCTGAATTACTTTGTTCTCTGCTGCATCTTGTGCTTGTGCTTCTTTCTCTGTATTTCTTTCGTCACGACGAGCTTTACGCATTTTCGAAGATCTCGATTTACCACCACTGCTCAAACGTGCAAGTGTTGCTTTGATCTGATCCTGAATTTGCTTTTCAGTTAACTCAGTTTTATTTTCACCAGGTGTTCCTCCCGGACGATTGTTTGGATTGTTGCCTTTGTAATTTGGATTTCTTCCACCCGGTTTAAACGGAGGACGAGCACCCGGAGCTTGTGAGCCCGGCGCTCCCGGAGGACGAGCGTTTTTGTCCTGCGGTACAGGAGTTCCTTTACGGTCAGTACGTTTTCTTTTCTTTTTGTCTTTATCACCAACAGATCCTGTTGAAGATGCGACAGGTTTACGTTTAGGAGGATCAACCGGTAATTCGATTTTCCCCATGATCGTAGGACCTGAAAGTTTTGTTCTTTTTATTCTGTGAATATCATCACCGGCAACTTGATCAGATGCAGGTGGTTCTTCACTTTTTGTTGCTGCAGGAGGAGTTTCAGGAGCTGCAGTTGCAACTACTTCTTCAACTTTTGGTGTTGGAGGAGTCGCAACGGGTTCTGCCGGTTTTTCCATAACAGGAGTTACCGGTTTCACTTCTTCTTTCGGAGCAACAGGTTTTTCTTCTTTCGCTACCGGAGCTTTTTTCGCTTTTTCAACTGCTACTTTTTCTGCATCAGCAACAACTTTTGCTGCAATAGCATCGTCGTCATCTTTCTTCTTCTTTGCAGCAGTCTTCTTCGCTTTTTCCTCTTTAGTGTCTTCGACAGGAGTTTCTTCTTTGGCAGCTTTCTTTTTCTTCGAATCGCCATCGATATCGATCATGCCAACAACTTTAGGTCCTTCGACTTTATCAGCTTTTGCTTTGATCACTGAAGCGGGTTTCTCCTTTGGAGCTTCCTCTTTCTTTGCTTTTGGAGCTTCTTCTTTCAGAGCAGTTGCTGCGCCTACGTTTTTAATGAGAATCTCTGAAGAATCATCATCTTTTTTAGAAGCTGCTTTTGGTTTTTCCTGCGCATCCAGAACCACTGACTCTTTTCTCATTTTATTCTGAGCAAGTTGTTGTGCTTCTTCTTTGGCAGATTTATCTCCCTGGAATTCTTTTAACAATAGGGCATAGGCATCCCCGGGCAACTTCGTATTTGGGTTGCTTTCTACCTTAAATCCTTTCTTGGTTAGAAAATCCACAATGTGGTCTAAGCTAAGATTGAATTCTTTGATAGCCTTACTTAATCTAAACGTCTTTTCTGCTTCTGCCATATTTTGTTTTTGCCCTGCAATAGCCCCCATTTAAGTGGACTTGCGCAAGGTAATGATTTATTGTACTCGGTAAACCTCGATTTACCCATGATTTTACTCAAATTCTGAACGTAGAATGCGGACTACTTCGCGAATCGTCTCTTCTTCAAGATCTGTACGTTTCACTAAATCCTCAACCGGCAAATCAAGAACGCTTCTCGCTGTATCACAGCCGATGTTCTTTAATTCGTCGATGATCCATGGTTCAATCTCATCTGCAAATTCTTCCAGATCCACATCTTCAGTGTCATCATCGTTATCACGATAAACATCGATTTCGTATCCTGATAGTTTTCCTGCTAATTTGATGTTATTTCCACCTTTTCCGATGGCAAGCGACACCTGATCCGGTTTAAGGAATACAGATGCACGTTTCTTTTCTTCGTCTAATTTTATCGTTGAGATCTTTGCCGGAGCAAGCGCTCTTGAGATAAATAATGGAATATTTGTAGTGTAATTGATAACGTCGATGTTCTCATTGCGTAATTCACGAACGATACCGTGAATACGTGATCCTTTCATACCAACACAAGCTCCAACCGGATCAATTCTGTCGTCATACGACTCAACTGCAACTTTTGCACGCTCACCCGGTTCACGAACGATCTTCTTGATAGTGATCAAACCATCAAAAACTTCGGGAACTTCCAGTTCAAATAATTTCTCCAGGAATAGAGGAGAGGTACGAGATAAAATGATCTTCGGAGTTGCATTCGTCATTTCAACACGTAATACAACTGCACGAACGGCATCACCTTTCTTGAAGAAATCCGAAGGGATCTGCTCAACTTTTGGTAAGATCAATTCATTACCATCGTCATCCATGATCAATGTTTCTTTTTTCCAAGTCTGATATACTTCACCGGTGATGATTTCACCAACACGGTCTTTGTATTTGCGGAAAATTCCTTCTTTCTCAAGTTCTTGTACACGAGCCATCAAATTCTGACGGGCAGCAAGTACAGCACGACGTCCGAAGTCCATGAATTTCACGTTCTCAGAAACTTCTTCACCAACTTCAAAATCCGGCTCGATCTTCACAGCTTCAGAATATTCTACCTGAGTGTTTGGATCTTCAACCTGTCCGTCTTCCACGATCAATCGATTACGGAAAGCTTCCAGGTCACCTTTTTCTGTGTTGATGACGATGTCGAAATTGTCAGCAGTACCGTATTTTTTACGAAGCATGTTTTTAAATACATCTTCCAAAATACTCATCATGCTAGCACGATCGATGTTCTTTAGTTCCTTAAATTCCGAGAAGGCGTCTACCAGTTCAGCATGCTCGTTTTTCGTTTCTACCTTTGCCATTTGTTTCAAATGATTTTGTCGAATGAGAATATCACTCTCGTTTCTTTAATTGTGTTGAAGGGAATATTATTTAATTGCTTGTGTTTCTCTTTTTTATTGCCGGTCTTGATGACAATGTCTTCATTCAAACCTAATTCATTTCCGTCTGCTGACATCAATGTGCCTGTATGCTTCACACCGTCAAGTGTCAATACACTTACTTCACGACCAATTCTTTTGTGAAATTGTTGAAGTACCAAAAGCGGTTCTTCCATTCCGGGTGAACCAACTTCCAGTTCACGTTTCTCAAACACAGGTGTGTTTTCGAAATGTGCCTGTAGCATTCGATTTACTTTCACGCATTCTTCGATCATGATTCCTTGTGGATGATCAAGTGTCACCAGAACTTTTCCCGGTGTCACTTTTACTTCAACGAGGAAATTATCGCTTCCTGCGATCTTTTCTTCTACTAATTTGGTTATTTCTTCTTTTAAATCCATTGATAGTCAATAAAAAAGGGGACTGTTGTCCCCTTCTTCCTGTTCCTTAAATCTGCTGCAAATATAGAAAAAATCTTGTTTTCTCCTATATAAGCAGGAGAATAATTTAATGAAAATAGGAGAGTTGGTCGACTTTCGGACTTTTATCTGAGCAAATAAGTGATTGATATCAATAAAACCCTGAACTTTGCACGATTGATTTCTCGGAGAATCAATCAATTTTCAATAAAAACAAAGATTACATGGATATTTTTTCATTGAACACAAGTAAAAAGCGAATCTTGATCATTGGTGGTGGATTTGGAGGAATTGAGATCGCCCGGAGGCTGGATACTCGTCAATACGAGGTTTTGCTGATCGATAAGCACAATTATTTCACTTTTCAGCCCTTGCTTTATCAGGTTGCTACCGGTGGACTTGAACCCGATTCAGTCGCTTATCCACTTAGAAAAATTCTGAAAAAGAACAAAGACGTACTTTTTCGTCTGACAGAAGTGACAAGCATAGATCAGGTATCATCAAAGGTGATGACAACCATTGGAGAAATTCCTTACGATATACTTATCATAGCTACCGGTGCCATGACGAATTTTTTCAATATGGTAGAAACGGAGAAAAATGCACTTGCACTTAAAAGTGTTACCGATGCATTGAATATCCGATCATTTGTACTGCAAAAATTTGAAGCTGCCCTTCTTGAGAAATCCAAAGAAGAGCAAAAGCGAATGATGAATTTTGTTGTAGTCGGCGGAGGTCCTACCGGTGTGGAGATCAGCGGAGCTTTAGCAGAATTGAAACGTCATGTTCTGCCTCATGATTATCCGGAATTGGATATTTCTATGATGGAAATTTCTATTCTTGAATCCGGTGAAAATGTTCTTGATGTGATGTCTGAATTCTCAAAACGCAAAGCGAAAGATCAACTAATCGAAATTGGTGTAAAGTTGCTGTTGAAACAACAATTGAAATCGTATGATGGAAGAGAAGCAGTTTTAGCTGATGGGACAATAATTGAAACCAGTTCACTGATATGGACAGCAGGAGTGAAAGGGAATTTTCCGGCAGGATTTGATGCAACTTCTGTTGTTCGTGGAAATCGATTACTCGTGAATGATTTCAATCAACTAGTCAGTAACGAAAATATTTATGCGATTGGTGATGTTGCGTCGATGCAATCCGGTGCGCATCCAATGGTTGCTCCTGTTGCCATTCAACAGGCAATAAATCTTGCGAAGAATTTAAATCGTAAAACAAAAAACGACCGGAAGAAATTTGTCTATAAAGATAAAGGCTCCATGGCAACCATAGGCCGAAGCAGAGCTGTCGCCGACATTAAGTTCCTTCACTTGAAAGGTTTCTTCGCCTGGCTCGCCTGGCTTTTTATTCACTTAATGCTACTGGTCGGTTTCCGAAATCGTGTTATTGTTTTGTTTAATTGGGTTTGGAATTATCTTTCGTATGATAGAGCGATACGGCTTATTATACGACCGTACAAAAAGAATTAATAATCAATCGTGTCCGATAAAAATCAAGTTCAATAATTTTAGTTGAGAAGTATACATTAAATCAACTGTTCTCAGTACGAATTTAAAGCAAGCCCCCACTATTAGTTGACATACATCTTTTTAAATCAAAGAAAAAGCAGTGGTTGTGCGGGGAGTCCACCCCAATGGGGAAATCATTTGAAAGGTTAATCAGGGATGTATCCAATAATCGAAGATTCAAATGATTTGGTGCGCGTGGTGGCCTTTTTTTGTTTCTCCCGATAGCTATCGGGATTTTGGGCAAACAAAAAAGAAAAATTGAAAGTATCGGATTGAATTCAGGAAATTACTTTCAAATGAAAATAATTTTATCGGAAAGTAGTGATTAATAATTAATAAATAACACCATACCGCCTTAACATCTCATTTGCTAAGAAGGGAATTAATAATTAATCCCGATAGCTATCGGGATTAATTATTAATTCGAATAATTTCCAGCTCCACCCTTCGATCATATTTATCGCCAAGCCCCGTCCGGAAATCTCCTTTCATTCCTTTATAACTAAGTCTGGAAGATGAAATACCTTTTGAAATAAGATATGTATATATAGTCTTTGCCCGGGCTTCGGAGAGATTTCTTTTTCCTGTATCGTGATCTAATCCGTCTAAGCCATAACTAGTACAACAAACATGTCCAAGGATACAAATTTCATATTGTGGTTTGTTTTTTAGAGCAAGAACTAAATTGTTTAAGGCCGGAAAAGATTCTTCTAGTAATAATGTTCGTCCACCTTCAAAAAGAATATTGTCAAGCGTAAATTTATCGCCGACTTGCATGCTGTTGGAAAAAAATTCTTGCTCAGAAGATGTAGTGTCAATAGTTTTTTCGGCAATTTTTGTTTTGTAATTTACTACAAGATCAGCCCGTCGATTATGTTTTCTTTGTCCATCGATATTAAAATTTGACCGGTCAAGTTGTACTTCTCCGTTTGCTTTTACTGTAGCAATTGCCTTTTCTTTTATTGTATGTTGAAGTAGAAAATATTTAATCGATTGCGCTCGCTCTTCAGCAAGCCGGAGATTGTACTCAAAACTTCCTCTATCATCGCAATAGGAATTGATGGAAATTTCTATTTCAAATGTTGTGTCGATTTTTTGAATAAATTGTTTCAGTTGTTCCGTTTCATCCGAACTTATTTCACTCTTTGCTGTATTGAAAAACACAGAATGAAGAGCTATTTTCTGCGAAAAAATGGAATTGGATAACAGTATAAATCCAAGAAATAAACTGAATCTTTTTATCTTCATTCTGATGAGGAATTGATTTTTCAGAACGGTAATTTAATCAGAAAATTCTATTTTGCTTTAACTATGCGCTGAAATTATTCAAAATTTGGAATATTTTCCATCCCGATAGCTATCGGGATTTATTATTCATCATTAATTATTCTTAATATTACTCTGAAATTCTAAACCCAAATTGAAATGAAACACACTCATTCACTAAGGATTTTAATTTTCTCTTTCGCTTATATCGTGCTGAATATTTTAACTGTAAATGCACAAGATGTTAATGAGCGAGTTGAGTATCTTCCTGAGTTTAATTCCAAGTCAGTGACGATTATCAATCAAACGGACACTGTCAAAGTATTGTACGTAACAGATTCAACAATTGTGGCCTGGTTAGGAAATGGCCCGTATGATACGCTGATCTTGAAGGACCATTTAAAGATTTATCGAGTAGATAGTGTTACAAGTTTTTACCAAAGACAAAAAGGGAAAATTCTTTTAAGAACTGTGGGCTATGGTGCTGCTTTAGGAGTTGTTTCTTCTTTAACAGCAGCAGCATTTTCTGATAATGAAGAATTTGGTGCCATTGAACCCGCCTATACCGGCTTAATTGTAGGTTCAGTTACAGGTGCAGCCATAGGTTTGATTGTAGGACTTTCCAATTATCAAAAATTTATATGGACGTCCGAAAATTCAAGTCCACTGAATCTTAAAAAAGTAAAAAAATATCAGGCATGTTACTCAACGATTCCGTATCACTTGTAGAGAAAGATTGTGGTTTTTTTTTGCCAAACAAAGTAAACATTCAGAAATTACTTTCAAATGAAAATAATTTTATCGGAAAGTAGTGATTATTAATTACTATTTTGTCTTCATGATTTCACAATCCCTTTCCGAAGATAAAATCAACTATTCTCGTCTTCTGAAATTTTTGCTATACGTTTTTATTCTTCTTGCAATTGCAATTAGTGTTCAAAAACTTTTCCAAGGAGAACGTAGTTTCTGGGGACACACACAATCGCATTATAACAATTATGTGATCTTTAAAACTTCGTTCAAGCATCTCGTTGAACAGGTCAATCTGTATGATCTATATGAAAAGGAATATGGCGATTTCTATAAGTACAGTCCGACGTTTGCCGTTTTAATGGCGCCGTTTTATTACATGCCTGATTGGCTGGGGCTTATCGTCTGGAATTTGTTAAATTGTCTTTTGTTGTTCTATGGAATTACGAAGATTCCGCAGTTAGCTGACAAGACTAAAGTTTTTATTCTTTCCTTTTCATTAATAGAACTGGTGACGTCAATGCAGAATCAACAGAGTAATGCGCTCATCGCCGGGTTTTTATTGTTGGCTTTTGTATGTTTTGAAAAAGATAGAATTCCATTGGCAGCCTTGTTGATCATGCTTTGCTTCTTTATCAAACTCACAGGTATACTGGCATGTGTTTTATTTTTATTCTATGATAAGAAATGGAAATTTATTTTGTGGTCTGCATTTTGGTTTTTAATTCTTGCCACATTGCCTTTGCTATTTACCACCTTTCAAAACCTTTCTGTTCAGTATCAAAATTGGTGGAAATTGATTGTCGATGACCATACACAAAGTTATGGTATTTCCATCTTTGGGGTTATTCATTCATGGTTTGCAATCGAACCGTCTAAATTGGTGATTTTATCTTTCGGATTAATTTTGTTGCTTCTCCCTTTGGTAAAAGTGGATCGATTCAAAGAATTTAAATTTCGCTTGTTATATATTTGTTCACTTTTGATCTGGATCGTCATCTTCAATCACAAAGCGGAGTCGTCGTCTTATATTGTCGCAATTGTTGGATGTGCTTTGTGGTATTTTACTAGCGAGAAGAGCAGACTGAATTTATTTTTGATCTTACTTGCTTTTGTTTTAGTTTCATTGTCGCCGACAGATTTGTTTCCGAAAAGCCTACGGGAGAATTTAATTGTGCCTTTTGTGTTGAAGGCAATTCCTGCTGTAATGATATGGTTGAAAATTGGTTTTGAGCAAATGAAGAAGGTGGAGGATTGATAGAGGCGCGATTAGCTTGGGGGGTAGGACTTTGTATCGGTAGCGGCACCGATATGCCGTCCCTACGGGACTTGCGCCGTTACTCTTATTTTTCTTGGTACCGATAGTTCGTCCCTACGGGACTTGTGATACGGAGATTTGACATTGGGGTGTCCCTGCGGGACAATGATAATGATGAACGTGTCCTTGCGGGAAATCGATAAGGAGAAACGTGTCCCTTAAACTAATTAAACCCCTTAAACTTTAAACTTTGAACAGTAAACTTTGAGCAATGAACCTTGCTAGCCCCTAAAGGGAACTTACTTAACTCCGGCACCATTCTCCATACTTTTAACAGGAGAAACAAAAGCCAATTCACCATTCGCATTTTCGGCCATCAATATCATTCCTTGCGATTCAATACCTTTTATTTTTCGCGGTTCAAGATTTACTAGTATGGTTACTTGCTGACCGATTATGTTTTCAGGTTTGTAATGTTCGGCTATTCCACTTACAACAGTGCGTTGATCAATACCTGTATCGATCGTAAGTTTCATCAGTTTGTCGGTCTTTGGTACGCGCTCTGCTGTCAGAATTGTTCCAACACGGATATCCATCTTCGAAAAATCGTCGAATGATGTAGAAGGTTTTGCTGCATGAGCTTGAGCAACAGGTGCAGCTGCAACATTAGCAGCTTTACTTGCATTCAATTTGTTGATCTGAAATTCAATTGCCTCGTCTTCTATTTTGTCAAACAACAATGATGCTTCTCCTAATTGATGTCCCGGTTTGAATAACATCTTGCCATGAAAATCATCCCACTTCGATGCTTTCAGATTCAACATCTTTAGAAGTTTTTCTGATGAGAATGGAAGGAATGGCTGCATGCAATTAGCCAATGCTGCTGCGATTTCCAATGAAACAGCGAGAATCGTTTCAACACGTTTTGGATCTGTCGCTTGAATCTTCCAAGGTTCATTGTCTGCAAGATATTTGTTTCCTGTGCGTGCAAGATTCATCAATTCAAATAATGCATCACGGAAACGATAACCTAAAATATTCTCTTTTATCTTCGATGGAATAGCTTTCATCGCTTGAATGCACAATTTGTCTTCTGCATTGAGTTCATGCATTGACGGCGTTTTTCCTTCGTAATATTTTTGTGTTAAAACTAAAGTTCTGTTGATGAAATTGCCAAGTATAGCGACTAACTCATTATTGTTTCTCGCCTGAAAATCTTTCCACGTAAAATCATTGTCTTTATTTTCAGGTGCTGTTGCACAAAGAACATAACGTAATACATCTTGTTTGTTTGGAAATTCTTCCAGGTATTCGTGAAGCCAAACCGCCCAGTTTCTGGAAGTGGAAATTTTATCTCCTTCCAGATTCAGGAATTCATTCGATGGAACATTTTCCGGCAAAATAAAATCACCATGCGCTTTTAACATTGCCGGGAAAATGATGCAATGGAAAACGATGTTGTCTTTTCCAATAAAATGAAGTAACCGTGCATCTTTATTCTGCCAATATTTTTTCCAGCCTTCCGGATCATTCCGTTCTACGAAAAGTGCTTTTGTTGCTGAGATATAACCAATAGGTGCATCAAACCAAACATATAAGACTTTTCCTTTTGCTTCCGGTAATGGAACAGGAACGCCCCAATCCAGATCACGAGTCACCGCTCGCGGTTGTAATCCTTGATCCAACCACGATTTACATTGACCAAATACATTATTCTTCCAATCACCTTCGTGTGAACGAATCCATGTGTCAAGCCATTCTCCTTGAATTTTGTCAAGTGGTAAATACCAGTGTTTCGTTTTACGTTTTATAGGAGGCTTTCCACTTAGTTGCGAATGAGGATTGATCAGATCGTCAGGCGATAAACTCTTTCCGCACTTCTCACATTGATCTCCGTATGCATTCGTATTGCCGCAGTTCGGGCAAGTTCCTGTAATGTATCTGTCTGCTAGGAAAGTATTCGCTTCCTCGTCGTAATATTGCTCGCTTTCTGCTACAGTGAAAATGCCTTTGTCATAAATAACTTTGAAAAAATCTGCAGCAGTCTCGTAATGGATCTTTTCTGATGTTCTGTGATAGATGTCGAATGAAATTCCAATATCTGCAAAACTCTTTTTTATGATTGAATGGTATTTGTCTACCACTTGCTGCGGTGTAATTCCTTCCTTACGAGCACGTAAAGTAATCGGAACACCATGCTCATCTGAACCACAAATGAAAACAACATCTTCATTCATCATTCTTAAAAAACGTACGTAAATATCTGAAGGTAAATATGCACCTGCCAAATGTCCGATGTGAACCGGACCATTTGCATAAGGTAATGCTGCTGTGACTATTGTTGGTTTCATAAGGTGGTTGGGATTGTTCAAAACCGATGTTGAATATTCAGCATAGATTAAACGTGAATCCCCGAACTTTAAAGTAATTTCGCAGACAAAGATAGAAATATGATCCGACCTCCATACTTGAAAGAAGGAGATACTGTAGCAATTGTTTCAACGGCCCGAAAAGTATCAAAATTCGAAATTAAACCTGCCATCGACCTGTTAAAAAGCTGGGGACTTGAGGTCCAGACAGGAAAGAACCTGTACAAAGAAGATAACCAGTTTGCGGGAACTGACGAAGATAGAACCGGTGACTTACAACGAGCGCTCAATAACAAAAATGTTCAGGCTGTGCTATTTGCGCGCGGAGGTTATGGGACTGTGAGAGTGATTGACAATATTGACTGGAAAAAATTTATCAAACAACCAAAATGGCTGATCGGCTATAGTGATATCACGGTGGTACATTCTCATGTTCATAAACATTGTATGGTTCAAACCATGCATGCACCAATGTCATTGAATATTCCAAAACTTAGCGCTCCTTGTCTTCAGGTTTTTAAAGAAACCCTTTTCGGCAAGCCGCTTCGATATTCTTCGTCGAAACAATTACCTGCTTTGGAAAAATTAAACCGCAAAGGAAAAGCAAAAGGTCGGCTTGTGGGTGGAAACCTATCGATTTTATATAGCATGGCAGGAACGCCTTCCGAAATTGATACTGCAGGAAAAATATTATTCCTCGAAGACCTTGATGAATACCTTTATCACATTGACAGAATGATGATGAATCTAAAACGCAGCGGCAAGTTGAAAGATCTTGCAGGACTGATCGTTGGCGGTATGACAGAAATGAAAGACAATCCAATCCCTTTTGGCAAAACTGCTGAAGAGATCATTCATGATGCAGTGAAAGAATTTAGCTTTCCGGTGATATATGGATTTCCGGCAGGACATATTCCTAATAATTTTCCACTGATCATGGGTAGTGAAGTGACATTAAATGTAACAGATAAAATGGAATTGAGTTTTCACAATGGTTGATGCAAAAGAACTTGGAAAGTTAGGGGAGAAATTAGCGGCGGAAGAACTTTCAAAAAAGGGATATAAGTTGCTGACCAAAAATTTCTTTTATGATCATAAAGAAGTTGACATCATCTGCGAACATGAAGGACAAATTGTTTTTGTAGAAGTCAAAACCCGTATGAGTCCTTATCTAAGCGATCCTGCATTGCTCGTTCCGATAAAAAAGCAAAAGCAAATTATCAAAGTCGCAGATTTTTACCTGAAAGAATTTTTTCCCGACTATGAAGCACGTTTTGATATCATTATTGTCATTACGAACAATGAATATACACGGCAGGAGCATATTGTGGATGCGTTTTATCCGATGGTTTGATTTTGGTAAGTGGTAATTGGTAAGTGGTGAGTGGCACTATTTTCTTAATTGGACCATTATTACTTTAAATTACCTGAGTGAAGTAATAGACTTGATTGAAAACATGCAATTGATTTGATATCAGTAGTGCGAATCACCACTTACTACTTACTACTCACAATTTCGCCGAAAAAGCTTACCTTCGCCGGATGAAAAAAACAGGCAGGTCCTCAGCAGGCAGGACAGGTTCTTCTTCGAAATCAGGCGGAAAACGCTCTTTTTCTAAAGGTAGTGGAGGAAAAAGTGGTGGTAAACGAGCATATGGTGCCTCGTCGAGCAGCGAAAAACCGCGATTTAGCAAGAGTTCAGATGGTCCAAGCGATCGTCGCAGTACCAGAAGTGATGACAGAAGTAGCGACAGACCGGGAAGAAAATCTTACGGCGAGGAAGCTCCAAAGCGTCCATACAACAGAGGCGAAGGCAGTACAGGTTGGCCGAAAACGTCAAGATCATTCGACGAAAAACCAAAAAGAGCATATGCACCCAGAGACGATAGACGAACATCGAGTAATGATGATGCGCCAAAACGTCCATATAACAGAGGTGAAGGAAGTAGTGATCGTCCAAGATCAACACGATCATTTGGCGATGAACCAAGACGTCCATCAAGAGAAGGAAGCACTGAACGTTCTCGTTCAAGCGAAGACTCTCAAAAAAGACCATACAACAGAGGCGGAAGTACTAGCGGTCGTCCGAAAACATCAAGATCATTCGATGAAAAACCGAAACGTCCATACACTAGACGTGATGATACAGAAACACCAAGAGACGACAGACGTACACCAAGTGGAGAAGTTCCATTCAGTGATCGTCCACGAACTTCGCGATCATTCGAAGATCGTCCGAAACGTCCGTATGTAAAACGTGACGATTCCGATTCGCCAAGAGAAGAAAGACGATCAACTGGAGATGATGAATCTCCAAAACGTCCATATACAAGAGGTGAAGGCACTGATGATCGTCCAAGAAGATCAAGTTCATCAGACGAACGTCCAAAACGTGCATACGATAAAGGCGAATACAAGTCACCATCGAGAGATGATAAACGCAGATCAAATTTCGGTGAGCGTCCAAAGACGTCTCGTTCATTTGATGATAAACCAAAACGTGCATATACAAAACGTGATGATTCATCTCCTTCGAGAGATGAGCGTCCGCGTCGTTCATTCGATGAAACAGCACCAAAAAGAAATTACAACAAAAGAGAAGGCGGCGATGAGCGGCCTCCTACATTTGGTAGAGATATAACACCCGATGCTGAACGTCCCGCACGTAGAGCATTTAACGATGATGCACCGAAAAGTGAATTTGATCGGAGCAAGCGAAGAACATCTTCAACAGGTTCCCGCGATGCAGGTGGAAGAGGTGGTTCAAGAGGCGAACGACCGGCAGGTAGAAGTTCTGCAGGAAGTCGTGGAGGATCATTCGACAAGAAACCATCTTTCAGAGGAAAGAAGGATGAAGGAGAATTCGGAGCAACGAAGTGGAATCGTAAAGAGTCAGCCGGATTTTACGGCGAGAAGAAAAAATCTTCTCCTGCACGACCGAAATCTGATATTGATGATGGTTCTACACGTTTAAATAAATTCATTGCCAATGCAGGAATCTGTTCACGTCGTGAAGCAGATGAAATGATTGAAGCCGGTGTGATTTCCATCAATGGGAAAGTGATCACTGAAATGGGTTACAAAGTGATGCCAGGCGATGAAGTAAAATACAATGGCGAAACACTACGTGGTGAGAGTATGGTTTATATTCTTTTGAATAAGCCAAAAGATTTTATCACGACAACGGAAGATCCGGAAGATCGTAAAACGGTAATGGGACTTATTGCGAAAGCATGTAAGGAACGTGTTTATCCTGTAGGACGATTAGATAGAAACACAACAGGTGTTCTTCTATTTACAAACGATGGCGACCTTGCAAGAAAGCTGACGCATCCTTCTTTCCAGATGGAGAAAGTTTATCAAGTGGAATTAGATAAGAATCTGAAGACTCAAGATATGGAAGCAATCACTGAAGGTTTGAAGTTAGAAGATGGTCCCATTAAAGTTGACAACATTCTTTATGCAGGAAATGGTGAAGACAGAAATGTAGTTGGAGTAGAATTGCATTCAGGCAAGAACCGTATTGTAAGAAGAATATTCGAACACTTAGGTTACGAAGTAAAAAAACTTGACCGTGTTATTTTCGCAGGACTTACTAAAAAAGATCTTCCTAGAGGAAGATGGAGATTCCTTACAGATATGGAAGTTGCTTCATTGAAAATGATGACGAGCAAAACGAAATAATTTTATATTTCATCTGAATAATTTGAAAAGCCTGGAGAATATTTCTTCAGGCTTTTTTTTACGTTAAAGCTTGTCGTTAATTTCCGGAAATACGGTTTGGGCTAAAGCCCAAGGTTGATGTTTGCCTTCCCCGTCAGCTAAAGCATAATGTTATTTAGTTAAGGTGAATGATGGCTTCGTTGTCAATTTATAGATTATCAGGCCCGTTAGGGCCATACTCATTTAGTTAAGGCGAATGATGTATTCGTAATCAACTTGTAGATTACTAGGCCCGTTAGGGCCATACTCTTGGTATCTTCGGGACTCTACAAGTTCGCTAAGCCCCTTTAGGTGCGCACTCTTTAAACACACAGTTTTTTTGAACAACGAAAGCAAACTGTTTTCACCTTCCCAACAACTTGTCATCAAATATCGTCCGAAGGACCGTGGGATATCGGTTGTTTAAAAATATATCGTTCGTCAAAATCAACCTCAAAGAGTTGAAGATGTATTTGTGTGTATGTATTTGACATATGATTTTTTTCACAATTGTACATCGGGAATGAGTCGCATGCAATCAATATATGCCGGAACTATTATGCAGTTGAATTAATGGACACGTACGTTGTGTTTAAAGAGTGCGCCCCTAACGGGGCTTGGCTTGCCTGTGTTGTCTCGTGTGACCAAAAGTACGGCCCTAACGGGCCTGCCACTTCTATGTGTATTTGCTAATTTTGAATTTTTGTGTTTAGCTTAATAACATTGAGCTAAAGCTGACGGTAATAAAAATCTCTATAGGGAAGTTTGTACTAAATTTTATTGCGATGCCTTTAATAACGATTGACGATAATTAAAAGGTTGTCAATTTATTGCCGTCAGCTTCAGCTGACGGAATAGGAGGCCGCAGAAAAAATCGGGCTTTAGCCCAAATTGCTTTCGAAGGAGCTCATGAACATGACAAATCTCCCCAAAAATCTGATTTGCATCATATCCCACATGCCTTCACATTTTTACTTTTAAAAAAAAGCTGTTATGTCTGAGGTATTAAAAGTGATGGATGGTAACGAAGCCGTTGCTCACGTTGCATATAAAACAAATGGTGTTTGTGCTATTTATCCAATTACGCCATCATCTACGATGGGCGAATTTTGTGATGAATGGTCGTCGAAAGGAAAATTAAACATCTGGGGTGAAATACCGCGCATACAAGAAATGCAAAGTGAAGGTGGAGCAGCCGGAGCTATTCATGGTTCATTAGTTGGCGGAGCATTATCAACTTCTTTCACTTCATCGCAGGGATTGTTACTAATGATTCCTGATATGTTCAAAATTGCAGGTGAACTTACTCCATTCGTATTGCATGTTGCTGCACGAACAATTGCAACCCATGCCCTTTCAATTTTTGGTGATCATTCGGATGTTATGGCAGTTCGCTCAACAGGATTTGCAGTGTTGTTTGCAAGCAATGTTCAGGAAGCGATGGATTTTGCATTGATCACTCAAGCGTCTACTTTGAAATCACGAATACCTTTTATAAATGCTTTCGATGGATTCAGAACGTCACATGAACTATCTAAAGTTTCTGTTGTCACAGATGAAACAATTCGTTCAATGATCGATGAAGCAGATGTAAATGCACATCGCAGTCGTAGTTTGTCACCATCTCATCCATCGTTGAAAGGAACAGCGCAAAATCCGGATGTGTTTTTCCAGAATCGTGAAGCATGTAATAAATTCTATTCAAATACTCCTGACATCGTAAAGGAGAGAATGAAAAAGTTTGCATCACTAACCGGTCGTAATTATTCTCTTTTCCAATACAACGGGAATCCTGAAGCTGAAAAAGTAATTATCATTATGGGTTCAGGAGCAGGGGCAGTGGAAGAAACATCTCAATACCTAAATAGTAAAGGCGAAAAGCTTGGTTATGTAATCGTTCACTTGTTCAGACCGTTTTCAGTTGCCGATTTTATTGATGCAATTCCGGCGACTGCAAAATATATCACAGTACTTGATCGCACCAAAGAACCGGGAGCGATAGGAGAGCCACTGTATCAGGACGTAGTTACTGCAATAGCGGAAAACTTTGCTGGAAATAATCCACATTTTGCAAAAATGCCAAAAATCAATGGTGGCCGTTATGGATTGTCCTCAAAAGAGTTTACTCCTGCAATGGTGAAAGCGATCTACGATGAAATGGGAAAGCCTGAACCAAAGAATCATTTCACCGTTGGGATCAATGACGATGTAACTCATAAAAGTCTTGAATACGATAAAAAATTTGCTCCTGAAAACATTCATGAATTTCAAGGATTATTCTATGGATTAGGCGCAGACGGAACAGTAAGCGCAAATAAAAACTCTATTAAGATTATTGGAGAGTCAACTGATTATTTTGTTCAAGGATACTTTGTTTATGATTCCAAGAAATCAGGCTCATCGACAGTTTCACATTTGAGATTCGGACATCATCCAATTCAATCTACATATTTGATCAATGATGCGAACTTCATTGCTTGTCATCAATTCAACTTTGTACATAAACTTGATATGCTTAAGAATGCAGCTGATGGCTGTTCTTTTCTTTTGAATGCGCCATTCAATGAAACAGAAGTTTGGGAACAAATGCCTGTAAATATGCAAAAGCAGATCATCGAAAAGAAAATAAAATTTTATGTTGTTGATGCAACACGCGTAGCTCGGGAAGCCGGTTTAGGTTCGCGCATCAATACAATTCTTCAAACTTGTTTCTTTGCAATTTCAGACATCATTCCAAAAGAGGAAGCTGTTACCAAAATTAAAGACGCTCTTGCAAAAACATATGCTTCAAAAGGAGAAGCCGTTATTAATAAGAACTATGCTGCAATTGATAAAGCACTAGAGAACTTAAAGATTGTCTCATATCCTTCTAGTTCAAGCGATAAGCAGGAAGAAAAGTTCTCAATGAGTGCCGATGCGCCGGAATTTACAAAGAATGTTCTCCAAATGATTCTTTCCGGTAATGGCGATGAACTTCCTGTGAGTGCATTCCCTGTTGATGGAGCATATCCGACAGCCACTACAAAATGGGAAAAAAGAAATATTGCTGCAGTTGTTCCCGTTTGGGATGAAGAACTGTGTACACAATGCAATAAGTGTGTGATCATTTGTCCACATGCAGCTATTCGTGCAAAAATTTATGACAAAGAATTATTAAGCAACTCACCGCAAGGATTCAAACATGTTGCTCCAATTGGTAAAGAATTCAATAAGGAAACCGAAGTGTACACTTTACAGGTAGCTGTTGAAGATTGTACCGGTTGTAATTTATGCATTGAAGTGTGTCCTATTGAAAGCAAAGAGCATGCTGGGGTGAAAGCAATTAATATGCATGATCAAGTATCACTTGTTGAACATGAACGCAAAAATTGGGAGTTCTTTTTTGATCTGCCGGAGATTAATCGCGAACGTGTGAATATGACTAGTGTGAAAAGTACTCAATTTCTTCAACCATTATTTGAATTTTCAAGTGCTTGTTCCGGTTGCGGCGAGACTCCTTATTTAAAAGTACTCACTCAATTGTTTGGTGAACGAATGGTTGTCGCAAATGCTACCGGATGTTCATCAATTTACGGCGCTAATCTTCCTACAACTCCATGGTCTCAGAATAAAGATGGTTATGGCCCTGCTTGGGCAAATTCACTTTTTGAAGACAATGCTGAATTTGGATTGGGAATTAAACTGGCTTTCGACCAAAGACGAGATGCAGCTTTGATGCTCATGAAAAAGATGAGTAGTGATATTGGCGATACACTTGTTGAAAACATCATTACCAACGATGAGTCAAATGAGCACGGAATTAAATTGCAACATGAATACATCAATGAATTGAATAAAAAATTAGTTGATCTCAATTCGGATGAATCGAAACGATTGATGATCCTCTCCGAAAATCTTGTGAAGAAATCAGTTTGGATAATTGGCGGTGATGGTTGGGCTTATGATATCGGTTATGGAGGATTGGATCATGTTCTGTCCACTGGCGAAAAAGTAAATATTCTTGTATTGGATACTGAAGTGTATTCAAATACCGGCGGCCAGACTTCTAAGTCTACACCAATAGGCGCTATCGCTAAATATTCTGCTTCCGGAAAAAAATCGATGAAGAAAAATTTGGGACAGATCGCTATCACAAATGGAAATGTTTATGTCGCTCAGATCGCATTGGGCGCTAACGACACTCAGGCTTTGCGTGCTATCAAAGAAGCGGAGGCTTATCCCGGAACTTCCTTGATCATTGCCTACAGCCATTGTATAGCGCATGGTTTTGATCTTGGCCATGGAGCGGAGCAACAAAGCAATGCTGTTAAATCAGGCTACTGGCCGTTATTCAGATTCAACCCATTGAATCCTCATGGCAAACGTTTTACGCTCGATTCAAAAGAGCCAACACTTGCACTGAAAGATTATATGTACAAAGAAGGTCGTTACAGCGTTTTGCAACGTCAAAATCCTGAGATGGCTGAAGAGCTACTACACAAAGCAGAAGAATTTGTCCGTGAGAAATGGGACTCATTAAAAATATTAACCACAATCTAAAAAACGAATGTCATGAAGCCAATCAATCAAGAGCTAGTTGATAGTGTCAATGGTACTTATCAGATGATTACAGATGAGCTGTCAAAGCCGCAAGATGATGTTGTTGAGTTTTCGGTTTGTATTGCAACGAAAACTGCAATTCGAAATGTTTTGAAATTGTATCTTGAAAACAAAGATGTAGATACAAGCCAGACAAGAAACATCGATGATCTTGTGCAACTCTCATTAAAGCAAAATGATAAATTCAATAGCTTTGATTTCGCTTCTCTGAATTGCCGGTGTGAACACACCGAAGACCATTCTATGTCGTATTGCCTCGGGGAAGAAAAAATTAATTCCTGTTACCGATTGTTAGTAGAGGTGAAGGACTTTGTATACGATGAGTTGAAAGTACGTTCTTGAATTAATAATGAATAATTAATGGGTCGTAGGAAAGTCCTTGACCACGACAGTCGTTCATTATTCATTTTTGATAATTAATTTATAATTATCAACTACCGAAGTATGTCTATACCGAGCGCCTTACTCAACTCCATCTTGATCCCCTCCAACTTCATATGACGCTCAATTAAAGCAGTACAGTCATCTCCTCGCTCATGCGCTTCTTTGATCAGCCGTTGATTCTCTTCAATCATTTTTTGGATCTTGCGATTTTTTAAATGGATGACGGCATTCTCAACAGCTTCTTTTAAAACACTTTCTTCTTCAGGCACAATAATTTTGTGCATCGTACCCCAGTTTTCACTAAGGAAATAACGTGGACTTAGTAACTCAACAGCCATACCGCTGAAATCCGGGTTTTCGGAATTGAGAAAGACCTGGGGATCAACAGTGTCCTGTTCAACTAATAACTCAGTGTATTTTTTCAGAAAACTATTATAAACACGATGCTCAAATGTGATCTCATCGGTATTGATCTCTTCTACGATGTATCGGAAAACTTTTACTGCAACAACCTGGATTTTCTTTTGCTCAGGTGTCGTTTCATCTTCGACTTCCATATCAAAATGCAGATCGTGGTTTCCGAAATTTAACAGCAATCTTATAATATTTTTCTCCTGCGATTCTGTTGTTAAACCTTCATCTTTTTGTGCCTGCTGAAAAAGAATGTCAGGCATCAATTCTTCTACATCATTTCCCGGAACATCTTTCTTCAGTTGCTGCTTCCGGCTTTTATTCATTTCCGCAATCAACACCTGCTCTTCAATATCCATCATGGCACTGCTCTGCTTGATGTAAACTGAGCGTGTGATCGGATCAGGAATCTTTGAGATCGTTTCAACAATGTCACGAATCAATCCTGCCTTACGAATTGGATCGTTGGCGACCTCACTTAAAAGCAAATTCGTTTTGAAAACGATAAAGTCTTTCGCATTTTCCTGAATAAAGGTTGCTGTAGCACCTCCGCCATGTTTTCTGCTATAGGAATCCGGATCGTCGCCATCAGGAAATAAAGCGACTTTTACATTCAACCCTTCTTCAAGAATCAAATCTATTCCACGAAGCGAGGCTTTTATACCTGCTGCATCTCCATCATAAAGTACAGTGATGTTCTTTGTATATCTTCCGATCAAACGGATCTGCTCAACTGTCAATGATGTTCCTGATGATGCAACAACATTTTCAATTCCGCTTTGATGTAAGGAGATCACATCGGTATAGCCTTCTACTAAATAACAATTGTCTTTTTGTACGATCGCTTTTTTAGCGAAGAAAATTCCGTAGAGCGATTTACTCTTGAAATAAATATCAGACTCCGGCGAATTAACATACTTCGCTGCTTTATCATCTTTCTTTAAGATCCTTCCACCAAATGCAATTATTCTTCCACTCAGATTGTGAATGGGAAACATTACTCTTCCTCTAAAGCGATCTATTAATTTTTCATTGCCCGTGATTACTTCACCATCTTTCTGCCGTGGATATCCTAGTCCGGTCTTTATAATGAACTCTGATTTATATCCATTCTTGATCGCATGTTCAGAGAACGCTGACCAGTCAGCTAAACTGTAACCCAGCTCAAACTTGCGAATCGTTTCGTCGCTAAATCCTCGTTCATGAAAATAGGAGAGACCAATCGCTTTTCCTTCTTCATTGTCGAAAAGATTTTCCGCAAAAGTTTTTGATGCAAATGAATTTAATATGTAAAGACTTTCACGTTCATCCCGTAATTCTATTTCCTTCGGATCAGGAACGCTTTCTTCAATTTCAATGCTGTATTTTTTTGCTAAAAATTTCAGCGCTTCAGGATAAGTGTAATGTTCCAACTCCATGATGAAGTTGACGGCATTGCCACCTTTACCACAGCCAAAACACTTGTAAATATTTCGTACAGGATTTACATTGAAAGAAGGTGTCTTCTCATTGTGAAATGGGCATAAGCCCAGATAATTCACACCACGCTTTTTTAATTGCACAAAATCGCCAACCACGTCCTCTATTCGGACGGTCTCGAAAATTCTGTCAATTGTTTCTTTCGTAATCATTGAAAGCTAATTTTTTATAGCGTGTTTTTTTTGGTTCTCTAGGCAGAACCGTATTTATGAAATTGGAAATTCGGTTGTAATACTTTTCACCGCCAACCAAAGCAATATTGTTATGGTCAGCTTTCTTGACCAAAAATAAGTCTTTTTTCTGCGAAGCCGAAGCTAAAAAGATCTGAAGTGTCTCTGAGGTGAAAACTTCATCGTCGTCGCTGGCAGTAATGAAAAGGATAGGAAGCTCGTTGAAAGCCGCTATTTTAGTGAGGTCCAGGTCACTAACGGGGTATTCAAGCAGTTTTTCAACTTTTTTCCTGAAAATCGGATACCAGAGATACTTCATATTTCCCCATTTTTTATAGGAGTACCGACTCAAATAGGTGTCGAGGTTGTTAAATGGACTCTGTAAAACAATGGCATCGCAACGACCATCAAAAACAGCTGATTGCATGGCAATGGCTGAACCGATGCCCATACCAAAGAGAACAATATGTTTTGTTTCAAGGAAAGTAAGCAGTGTGTCTGTGATCAATTTCATATCGCCAACTGCCGGCATTCCAATCGTAAAAATTTCACCGCCACTTTCACCATGTGCACGCAAATCAAAAATGCAAACATGCATTCCCCGATCGTGAAGTTGCTTGATCTGGTCAAGCATCATCAATTTGCTTTGGTTCAGATCATGGATGATTAGTATGGTATTAGCCGGAGTATCAGTGGTTGGAATGTACCACCCTTTCAATAGTTCTCCACTGGCTGTTTTTAAAGAAAGTTCTGAGTAGTCAAGTCCTACATCTGATGGACGCATCAGATTTGTATCTATTGCACTGTTTTCAATTGAATGAAATCGAATATAGGTTGAATCTATTCTTGTCGGATAAATAAAATTTCCGGTGATCAATGTTGGTGCAACATTGATGAATGCTGCAATGAGAATCAAGAAAGCTGCAATTAAAAAAAAGAATTTGTTTAAATTCATGACTAGTGATTTCTCTCTGTAGTATATTTTACAAGCTCTCGTAACGAGTTCTTGAAGATGGAATCAGGAAATGTATCTAAAATAACAAATGCTTTAGCCTGATACGCTTTCATTTTTTCAGTCGCATATTCCATACCACCTGATTTTTTCACAAATGCAATTACTTCCTTAACTTTTTTATCTTCTGTATTATGGTTTTTGATGATGTTCACAATATTTCTCTTTGTACTTCTATCGGCTTGCATCAAAGAATAGATCAATGGTAATGTCATTTTACTTTCTTTGATATCAATTCCTGTTGGTTTTCCTATTACTCCATCCGGACCGTAATCGAACAGATCATCTTTGATCTGAAAAGCCATACCAATCAATTCTCCGAATTCATGCATTTTTTTTATTTCCTCGTCGGAAGATCCTGCAGATGCTGCTCCACTGGCACAACAGGATGCGATCAAAGAAGCAGTCTTCTGACGAATGATCTCGTAATAGATCTCTTCATTAATGTCTAATTTTCTTGCCTTCTCAATCTGAAGTAATTCGCCTTCGCTCATTACACGCACAGCCTCGGAAACAATACTAAGGAAATTGAAATCTTTATGTTGAACGGAAAGTAATAGTCCTTTGCTCAATAAATAATCGCCTACTAAAACAGCGATCTTATTTTTCCAAAGAGCATTGATAGAAAAAAATCCGCGACGTTCGTTCGAATCATCAACCACATCGTCATGCACCAATGTTGCTGTATGGAGTAATTCGATCAATGTAGCAGCGCGATGTGTTGTTTCATTGATACCTCCGCATAATCCTGCAGATAAAAATACAAACATCGGACGCATCTGTTTTCCTTTGCGTTTAACGATGTAGTGAGTGATGCGATCAAGTAAAGGAACCTGACTTTTCATGGAGGCTCTGAATTTGTTTTCAAATTCATCCATCACTGAAGAGATCGGGGCTTTTATTTCGTCGAGTTGCGACACAGAATAGTATTTATAATCCTTTGTAAAAAATGGATCTATTTTTTTAGTTTAACAACAGCATGCTCATTCTTATTTGCCAATTGACCGCATGCAGCATCAATATCTTTTCCTCTTGACCTGCGCAAATTAACAATGATTCCTCTATCGGCAAGATAAGAATAGAAAACTTTCATTTTATCGTCACTGGTATTTGCGAATTCATTTCCATCGATCTGATTGTATTCGATCAAATTCACCTTTGCTTTTACTCGTCTGCAAAATGCTTCAAGCTCTTGCGCATCTTTCACCTCATCATTGAATCCATTGAAGACGATGTATTCAAACGTCACTCTGCTTCCTGTCTTGTCGCCGAAATGATTCAATGCGTCTGCAAGTGCATCCAATGAATTGCTTTCATTGATTGGCATGATCTTGTTTCTCTTCTCATCATTCGCAGCATGTAATGAAAGTGCAAGATTGAATTTTACTTCATCATCACCAAGTTTATGGATCATCTTTGCAATACCCGCAGTACTAACTGTAATTCGTTTGGGAGCCATGTTCAGCCCATCGCCAGCAGTGATGCGTTCAATGCTTTTCAATACGTTCGTGTAGTTGAGCAACGGTTCTCCCATTCCCATGTACACAATATTGCTCAGCGGAATTCCATAGTTCTTTTCCGACTGCTCGCGAATTATTGCAACCTGATCATAGATCTCGTCTGCTGTCAGATTTCTCAATCGCTCAAGTTTTCCTGTAGCACAGAATTTACAGGTCAGACTGCACCCAACCTGTGAAGAAACACAAGCTGTCATTCTTGTTTCTGTTGGTATCAAAACACCTTCAACAATGTTTCCATCGTATAATTTGAAAGCATTTTTAATGGTCCGGTCACGACTTACCTGAAAGGTGTCAATTGTCACCGCATTGAGAACAAATGAAGCCTCTAGCTTTTCCCGAAGGGCCTGCGATAAATTCGTCATTTCCCCGAAACTCCGGGCACTTTTCTTCCACAACCATTCCCACACCTGTTTGGCGCGAAAAGGCTTTTCTTCATTGGTTGTGAACCAGTTAGTTAGCTCCTCCTGACTTAAATGACGGATGTTCTGCATTGGGGGGCGAAGATACGATTTCTTATTTGGTTCAAAGACTCAAAGGGGGCCAATGTGTTTGCGGGTTTCAGGTTTGCAGGTTGCATGTTCTGTGTTTGTAGCGAACCTGAAACCTAAAACCTGCAACCTGTTAACGCTATCCTTAAATTAGACCTTTGATTTGTACCTTTACCCCATGACCCTCCACCAAGCCACCATCCTATTCCCCATCACCTCCCAGCCAATAAAAAACGGAATAGTTGTGGTTGATGATTTAGGAGTGATAATTGAAATAATTGATCCCCTTACGTATGGAGAATTGCCATCGGGGATAATAAAACACGAGGGATTTCTATGTCCGGGGTTTGTAAATATGCATTGTCATCTGGAACTGTCGCACTTGAAAGGAAAGTTTGCAGAGAAGACTGGTTTAGTTGGCTTCATTGATCAAATGCGATTAAGTCGCCATGGTGAAATGATACATGAATCGATTTCTGCTGCTGATCGCGAAATGACAGAAAACGGTATTGTTGCTGTTGGCGATATTTCCAATACGAATCATACTATCGAAATAAAAAAAGAGTCGTCGATCTATTACCACACGTTTGTGGAATTATTTGACATTGCTCCCGGTCGTGCAGAAAAAGTTTTTAAAGACGGACAATCGTTGCTAAAGCAATTTTCCGAATCCGGATTATCGTCATCACTTGTTCCACATGCACCGTACACTGTTTCGCCCGCTTTACTTTCATTGTTGTCAAAATCATATTTCAATTCTGCACAACTTTCAACAATTCATAATCAGGAAACAGAAGATGAGGACACGATGTTTCTTAGTCAAAGTGGCGACATCTACGATTTTCTGGTTGGTTTAAATCCGGCTGTGAAGGAACATGAACATGATAATAATTCTTCCCTTGAATATATCCTTGATCACTTACATCATTTTGAAAAACTTCTATTAGTACACAATACATTTACCAAAGAAGAACACATCAAAGAAGCACATGAATTTTCAGATGATCTATATTGGTGCTTTTGTCCAAATGCAAATATGTACATCGAAAACCAATTGCCTGATGTAGAAATTTTCAGACGTAACAATTGTAAAATTACTATCGGAACAGATAGCTATGCAAGTAATCGAACATTGTCAATTGTCGATGAACTGAAAACAATTTCAGATCATTTTCCTGAAATTTCACTACATGAAATGTTGAACTGGGCATGCCTCAATGGCGCTGCGTTTTTAGGAAAGGAAGATGTACTTGGTTCATTCGAAAGAGGTAAACGTCCGGGGATTGTTTTGATCGAAAATGTTGACCTCCTTTCAGGCAAATTGCTGAATGAATCAACATCCAAACGAATAGACCTTTAATTGAGTCAAATTTGGCTTTTTGAAAAACGAAATTATTGCTAAATTCGCCTGAAACATCAGAATATTCGATGGTTTTATTCGTTCAAATTGCAAGGAAAAAGGGGTAGTTAAATCTGATAGTTGTCATTAAGGTCGGTTTTTAACGTTTTTTCTTCGAAAAGTTCTATATCTTAGTAACGTTTATTGTAATATTCGTGTATAAATAGTGAATATTTACAGTAGCTGCGCCGTATATTGACGGAAAGAAATTGATTTACACCCTTAGAGGTTTATATTGATATAAATCTTTGGGTATTTATTGCTTATGAAAAAATCACTGATCTTCATTTTTGCCATCATCCTGCACATTTCCTTTTCGGGATTTGCTGTGACAGGACCTATTGAATGCTCAGAAAACGGCGATTCTATCGTTCCAATCGACTATTCAGGACTTTCAGGGCAATTCCGCCTTTTAGAGGATACTAATCTTGGCGTTAATGAATCCGAAGTAAAAGCCGGACTCCTCTATGATGTTGCCAATGGCAAGATCGTCTGGGAAAAAAATCTGAATACTATTTTTCCTATCGCTTCCCTCACGAAAATGATGGGTGCGCTTTTGACCATAGAAGACATCAACGCAGGAAAATTTCATTGGGATGATACCGTAAAATGGACTCGTACCTATGTTGTCGGCCGTAGAAAACACCGCAGGACGGTCAGCTCGCCTGCAAGTTATTCGCTTCGTGATGTTTTTAAGGCTTCCATGATCGCTTCCAATAATGAATGTGCTGAACAACTTGCTAAATACATTGGCAATGGGGATCTACCGGCAACTATTGACCGTATGAATCAACGGGCGCGTGAATTGGGAATGCTTTCTACTTATTACGGAAATCCAACCGGACTTCCTGCACCAAAGTGGGCATATGATAATTCATCGACTCCAACTGACCTCTTAAAGCTTACAATAGAAATGTTGAAGTATCCGGAGATCCTGGATATTGCCAAGATGGGTTATGCGACGATTGAAAATGGGAAGTCAACTTCTGTTATCAGAAATCATAATCGTTTGACGATTGATTTTTCCGGTGAAGTCGATGGATTAAAAACAGGATATACAAAACGTGCCGGATTTTGTCTGGTAGCTACTACTGCTAAATGTGATCATCGATTAGTCAGTATTGTTCTTGGTAGTCGTGGACCACAGATCAGAAATGAAGTGGTACGTGATATGATCAATAATTATTACACCTCTATCGGACTGGATCCTTTAGGTCCTTATTGTCCATCCCCTTTGCTTCCGAATCCGAATCTTGCAAAAAATAACCAACCTGTCGGCGATGGTCAGTACGTTACCGTTTCTGAGCGAGTGAAAAAAGTACACGTTGTAAAGAATGGTGAAAATCTTTCATTGATCGCAGGGAAATATAAGTGTTCTACTGCTCAGTTGAAAAGCTGGAACAAGGGCAAAGTAAAAGGAACAACCGTTTACAAAGGACAAAAGTTATATGTCTATGCAAATGTGAACCGAAAAGTTTTCGTTGCAAAAGTTGATAATGGAACGGAAGAAGAAGACGACAAACCAATTGTCGCAGATCAAACTGAATCAATTGCTGTTTCTGAAGTACAGGAACCGGATACAAATACTCAAGTTAAGCAGGAACAACCGGTAGTGGCTGCTAAGGTCAATAAGACAGTAAAACCGCAAACTCCAAAAACGGAGGCTAAGGCCGGAATTGCCAAATCAAAATACATCTATCACACGGTTGCTCCGGGTGATACTCTTTTCAATATTGCTCAACGTTATCAGGGAGTTAGTGTTGCTGAGTTGAAGACTCTCAACAATATCCAGAAGGTACGTTCGTTAAAGCCTGGTATGAAGTTAAAAGTTAAAGTTCAGGCCTGATTTATCAGAAGAACTTTTTCTTAATTTTACCATCACTAATCTTACTATCAATGAAAAAAGTAGTCTCCATGCTATGCTTGGTTATGGCATCCGTTTTTGCTATTGCTCAGGACAAGTCTGCAACAATTACACCCTATAAAGTACCAGTAGATTCAATCACAAAAAAGATCACATACGAAGGTGTTGTCGATGTAAAAGGAGTCGCTGACGGCGAATTGTACCAAAGAATCAATGCCTGGTTTATGGCTTATTATAAGAACCCAACAGAAGTGATTCGTGAAAATGATTCTATAAATCACAAAATGATGGGAAAACCGCGCTTTCGATTATCAAATTTGCCTGATAAGAATGGCGTAAAGTCTGATGGTGGAGTAACACAGTATACAATTACCGTTGCAGCTAAAGAAGGCCGGTTTAAATATGAGATCACGGAAGTGAATTGGAAACAATTGTCTGTTTATCCTGCTGAAAGATGGATGGATACAAAATCGACTTCGTATGCGCCGGTTTATAATGAGTATTTACAGCAATTAGACAAAACAGCGCTGGAAGTCATTGCATCATTAAAGAAAGCGGTCACAGAAGCAAAAGCTGTAAAAAATAAAGACAACTGGTAATGTAATGAGCGGAGTCTAAGCGATCTCTGCATCCATCAGTGCTTCTGCAATGATTAGATCTGCTGCTACAGTGATCTTGATATTCGATTTTTCTCCTTCCACTAAATGAATCGTATTGCCGGCTCTTTCAAAGACAGTTGCATCGTCTGTGCTTTCATTGTTCTCGCCTTCATAAGCTGAATTCAATAAGTCAAGGTGGAAGCATTGTGGTGTTTGAATCGCTCTTAACAAATTTCTGTCTACGACCTCATTACTGCCATTCTCAAACTTTCTTATTGTATCCACAACCGGAACAGCCGGAATTACGTTCGTGTGATCCTTGAGCTCTTGCATACATCGTTTGATCAGATTAGTGCTGACAAGTGGTCTAACTCCGTCATGAATTGCAATATGCCCCTCGATTTCACGAATCTCCTTCAAACCATTTTTTACGGATTCAGATCTGGAATTTCCGCCGGCAACTATTTTGTGAGGTACAATGAAAGTATGTTCCGCTATTAGCTTTTCCCATTGTTGTATTTCATTTTTGGTAGAACGACAATAATTAAATCAAAGGCCTTTGCAGAGTTGAAACGTTCAATCGTATTCATCAAGACAGGTTTACCTTTCAACAATAAAAATTGTTTTGGGACCGTTGTCCCCATTCGCAATCCTGATCCGCCGGCTACAATCAAAGCAATTTTATTCATAGTTGTAAATATCCGAAGAAATAAGGACTCTTCCTTACTTTTGGTGAAAAGTAAATTCATGTGGTCAGAATAAAATAGTTTGATATGAATACGAAGGATCAAAAGGAAAAAAACCGCTATTGAAATTAATCCGCCATACAACAGTGCAATATAAATATTCGATTTTGGAGCCGGCATAGCCGACTGGACTACAGTTATCGTATTGTAATTCTTTTGATTTAATGCCTGTAGCGACAAGTTATATAATTTCTGTGAATTCATCAGATCATGAGTGGAATTTGAAAGTTCATTGATCAGAATTCCCAATCGTTGCTCAAGCTCAAGCATTGAAATGGAACTTGTCGTAGATCGATTGGCCAATGTCGTCAATTTATGCATCTCAGAAAGCAATGAGTCTATACTCCGGCTCTTCGCTGTGTTGTCTTTTTTGATTTCAATAAGGAAAGCTTCTGAGATCTTTAATTTTCGTTCAATATTCTTCGCGTAATAATCGCGATTGAGCTCGTCAAGATATTTCATTATCTCATTGACCATGTCTGCCGCCAGATAACGATGTTCGTCATTAACAGTGACAAGAATAGTGTTGTATGTATTTTTCTTTACAGAAATATTCTTCTTTAATATATTTCCTGTTTGCTGTAAATAAAATTCTTTGGTTGAATCTACTCCATAATGCTTAGTAAGGTCAAATTTTTTGATCAAATGATCCTGAACGGAAGTCGAAATCACTTGCTGAAAAATTCGGTTAAAATTATCGCTTGGCGTAAGATTGTCAACAATCTTCAGATCAACATTTGCAGAACTCAATACATTCATGTCGTTCACAAAAAACGAACCGGTAGAAGAGTATCCAAGAATATACAGCTTGATAAAAATTGAAGAAGCCACGCCAATTGCTATACAAAAAGAAAGATATTTCAACTTCCTTTTTGCAAGATATTCGACCAAAATTAATGTGTCGTTATCTATTTTTCTTGAATATGTGTTTGTCGGTGTTTTAGACATAAAATCGAGATGTCGTAATGTTAAGAAAATTTATTCTAACTTTTCAAAAGATTTTGTAAACTGCACTGTAATACTGTAAGCATACCAAAATATGTGGCGAATAAATAAATCGAGTAGAAGTGGATTTGTCCTTTTGGTATTTCTTTTTGCCGCATTACCGATTTTAAATGTACATTCTGCAATTGATCCGGACCTTAGTCCCAGGGTAATTGCTGTATCCGCTTTTTGCGCAATTGGTTTTTTGATCTTTAGCAGGAATCCAATCGAAATTCCTGCCACTTACAGAAATATAGGAATTGTGTCAATCGGTATCGTTTTAGTTACTCTGTTTGCTTTATTGTCTTCTATCAATCCCGGTGATGCTTTGGCAGAGTGGCTTCGGATTTTCGTGATCTATTCTTTCGCCTTTATTTCATTGGTCATTTTACGAAAGAGTAAACCGGAACTCTATACCATTCTGCGATTTGTTTCAGTTGGAATTCTTATCTTCTCCGGTTTTGCAATCGTGCAGACAATGCCAATCATTGAATATCTTTTTAACGACAAAAAGATCAGCATTTCATCTGAACTTGCTTCCACACTTTCCAATAAAAATTTCTTTTCTGAAGTGTTGGTATTGCTATTGCCTGCGTCTTTCTTTGCTTTGTTGAGCGACGAAAAGCGTTTTAAAGCACTTCATCTTATTGCTTTTATTCTCGCATCATTCTATATTCTTATTCTTGCATCTTTGAGTTGTTGGTTGGCAGTTGCTGTAGCTCTTTTTGTTGTCGGACTTGCCTTTCTTTTTGGCCGTTCGACAAAAGTAGCCGCCGGTAAGAAAAATTCTTTTGCGGGAATCGCCCTCGTAGTTGGGGTGATCGCTTTGGGTACTGTCATCTTTCTTAAATTTCCCGTTGGACAAAATTTGAAATTTAAAGCAGAAATGATGTCCAAGTACCTTTCCGATCCAACTTTACTTGATCAGAATGTGAAAACCAACAACAACAGTGTTTTTGACAGAATACTAATGATCCGAAATAGTTTGAAGATGATCGCTGACCATCCTTTGACCGGAGCAGGACTCAACAATTGGAAATTGCTTTATCCCTCCTATGGAATTGGCGGAACAGAAGTAATTAATAGCGGAGCCATGAATTTTGAACATCCGCATAACGACTATCTGCTTGTCTTCAGTGAACAGGGAATAATCGGATTGATCTTATACCTGCTATTTTTCATTTTTGTTTTTAGTGTCTGGATAACTAAATGGAAAAGTTCAGGAAGTAATGAACGGTCATTTCTTTTAGTGATTTTGTTTTCTGTAGTAGCATTTCTAGTGATCTCACTATTTAGCTATCCGCGTTCAAGAATTTACACTCCTGTTTTATTGATGTTCATTATTTCGCTTTTATTCAGAAAGGAAAATGAAAACGAAAAAACATTTTCGATTCAGCCGTTGGTAGCAATCATTGCAGGTGTAATTTGTTTGTCATGCGTTATCGTAACATCTATTCGTCTGAACAGTGAAGTCCATGCAAAAAAATTGATCATAGCAAAAATGAAACGAAATTTTGCAAGAGTCATCCGAGAATCAGAAAAAATCGATCCGTTCTGGTATCCAATTGAAGTTAACAGCACTTCTATTGATTGGTACAGAGGGATGGCCTTGTTTTATTCCGGACAGATTCTTCCTGCTCTGAAAGAATATCAAAAGGCAGTTCTTAAAACACCCTATCATATCAGAACATTAAATGATTTGGCTACTGCATACGAACAGAGTGGGCAACCGGATAGCGCCATTGTATATTATAAAAGAGCATTATCTATCAGTCCGGAACTAACAGATGCACGACTGAATCTGAGTGCAACATATTTCAATCAAAATAAGATCGACTCTGCATATCAGACGATTAATTATTTATCCGGAACCAACGTGAATTTAAACTACCGGGAAAATTATCATAAGTTCATGGGTGTGATCTTAAGTGCTAAAATACTTGACAGTTTAAATGCCTCGAAGGACACCATGCTTATCAATAAAATGAGTACTTTCGTAAATGATATGCCACGAATGAAAAAATACATTCGCGATTATTCCGGAAAAACAATCTGGCCCGACGTTTTTAAAGATGTCAATTAGGGCCTGGTATCTTTGAAAAAACAAATCATGTCATTTATAAAGCGCGCATTGTTGGTCGATTACCGGACCAAATCAATTTATCCGGCGGAAATTACTGTTAAGGATAAAATCATTACTTCGATAAAAAAATTATCTGTCGATGCACAGATTGACAAAGGTTATATTCTACCGGGTTTTGTCGATTCACATATTCATATTGAAAGTTCAATGCTTGTTCCTAGTGAATTCGCAAGATTGGCTGTTGTACATGGAACTATTGCCACCATAAGTGATCCGCATGAGATCGCAAATGTTTGTGGTATCGACGGTGTTCATTTCATGATTGAAAACGGAAAAACTGTTCCTTTCAAATTTAACTTCGGTGCGCCAAGTTGTGTTCCTGCTACGACTTTTGAAACAGCGGGGCGGCATGAGATGCCGATCAGGTTGAGACACTCTTAAAATCAGATGATATCCTTTATCTCAGCGAGATGATGAATTTTCCCGGTGTGCTTTTCAAAGATGAACAGGTAATGTTGAAAATAAAGGCAGCTCACAAATTAGGGAAACCTGTAGATGGACATGCGCCTGGACTTAGAGGAGACCAGGCCAGACAGTATATTGAAGCCGGAATATCGACCGACCACGAATGTTTTACAGCGGAGGAAGCACTGGATAAATTAAAATACGGAATGAAAATTCTGATCAGAGAGGGTAGTGCTGCGAAGAATTTTGAAGCATTGATCGGACTGGTCAATGAACACCATGATAATATGATGTTTTGTAGTGACGATAAACACCCTGACAGCTTAGTGCAAGGCCATATCAATCAACTTTGCGCAAGAGCTGCAAAAAGGGAATCGATATTTATAAGATCATTCAGGTTGCTACAATAAATCCTGTTGAGCATTATAAAATAAAAATGGGCTTACTGCGTGAAGGTGATCCGGCCGATTTTATTGTTGTGAATGATCTGGAGAATTACGAGGTACTACAAACTTACATAGAAGGACAACTTGTTGCGGAGAACGGTAAGACATTCATCGAAAGAAAGAAATGTGTTCCTATCAATCAATTCAATTGTAAATTGAAAAAACCGGAGGATTTTAAAATAGAAACCTATGGACGAGATACATTACCGGTTATCGAAGCCCTCGATGGACAATTGATTACCAATAAACTTGATCTAAAAATTCCGGTAATTGATAATTGTTTCGAAAGTGACACGAAGAATGACATTCTCAAAATGGTAGTTGTCAATCGTTATCAGAATGCTCCGGTAGCGAAAGCTTTCATCCGAAATTTTGGATTAAAGTCAGGAGCGCTTGCGTCTTCTGTGGCACATGACAGTCATAACATTGTTGCAGTTGGTTGTGATGACGAAAGTTTGTGCCGAGCAGTTAATCTGATCGTAGCAAATGAAGGCGGAGTAAGCTGTGTAAATAATGGTGAAGAGAAAGTTGTTGCATTGCCCGTAGCCGGATTAATGAGTGCAGACGATGGCTTTAAAGTAGCTGAAGAGTATACTGCAATTGATGCAATGGCTAAAAGTGCCGGCTCAACTCTTGGTGCTCCATTTATGACACTTTCATTTATGGCATTACTGGTCATTCCGCATTTGAAATTAAGTGATAAAGGTTTGTTTGATGGCACTAACTTCAAATTGCTTTTTACTCCTGATATGAAGCTGCTTTAATTGCTATCTCTTGGGAACAAATCGTTCTGAAATCATTTGATGCGTTGTCGGGTCTTTACCTATCATTTCAATGTACTCTATGGTCGGAAACCAAAAGGTACCACCATTTAACATGATAAAAACTTTTTTTAATTCGGCTAATTTTCCATTTATATTGGTAAAAGCTGCATATTTTTTAGGGGTACTTGTCGGAAGCAGATAGAAATTCTTTTTGTCGTATGAAACAAATTGCAAAACATAGGCATTTTTCTGGCTGTTATAGGGACGAGAAACCAGCCCGTATGCATATTTTTGTTGAATATATGAGAGCTCCTCTTTCGCACTGTCAACCGCATATCTGATCCAGTAAATATTTATCGGGTTTTTTGGATTCGGCGTACCATCAGGCATTCGATTGAGATCATAAACTATTGCATTTGTATTTTTACTCCGTTGGACATAAAATAATGAATTCTCATTTGTTGGTGGAACAGGGTACAAATGCGGCTTAAAATCTTCAGCAAACTCTGTTCCCGTAATCGACATTAAAATAAGAAGACTATATATTTTTAGCATATAAATTCAATGAGAATGGCGCCAAAGGTAATGTGAAAATTGTCATTTCAAAAGTCAAGTTTTACCCGCGCCCTGACTGCGAACTCTGTTACATTGAGATGTTCAAGATATGTCAATCGCTTCACAAGATCGATCCTAACCAACTTGAAGATATTTGAGATCCCAACACTTGCTTCCATATACGGTCGAGTCTCAAGTGAATAGGTTAAAGGTGTGCCGTCAGAATTAACAGGTAACTGGAATAAACCTCCATTCTTTTCGGGATTATTCTGGTCACTGATCTTTCCGTACAATAATTTGAAAGTTGCAACCTCACGCCATTTTAATTTTTTGAATAATGGAATCTTGTTGAAGAAAAATCCCTGGAAATAGTGGCTGTAAAAGACTGAGAAATATTCATCGCTTACAAATTCAAGGAAATTCATAAGGTTATATGATTGCATTTGGTAAGAGTAAGTCTGATTAGCCCTGTGTATTTCCAATAAAGGATAAGGAACTTTACCAAAAACACGCCCGGCTTCAAGTTCAATGTCGCCATAGCCAATTGGAGCAATGAAGATTCGTTTAAATACATTTGCAGTCACAGCACGATAGGAGTAATCGCTTTGCAATACCCCTTCTTCTGCATAGTCAAAACGAAGCGAAAGAATAGGATAGCCATTGTACATTGGAGTACGATATGTTTTTCCCTGATAGAATTGCTCCTTCGGCGCATAACGCAACGTCAAACTCATTACGGATGTTTCTATTTCGCTAACAGGCGTTCCCTGAGGATTATTTTCATCGTACTTTTTAAAGGTCAGTGATCCCGCCGGTTCTTGTATCAGGTTTTGTAATCCGACAGTATAAGAGAAATGATTTGCATGTTCAATCTGAACTTCAGCAGTAAATATTTTGTTGTAAATCAATTTATCATTCGTGCCTCGTTTAATTGATAACAATGCATTATCCTCCTGAACAAATGATAATTCTTGTCCCGGAATTTTTGTTTCATGCTGATAGGTCAGATAAATATTTTTCTGTGGAAAGTCGATATAAGATTTCTCTCCTATTGCTTTTTTTACTCCTGCAAAATATTTCCAACGCTCATCCTTCCATCCATAAACAACATATGATTCAAGTTGAATTCGTTCACTGAATTGCTTTGTCGTCCGCCCACCAAATCTGGATCGGAATCCTTCGATGGGATTGTAACTATAAAATGTACTTAGTGGTCCAAGTTCAAATGCGCCAAAATCTTTATAGCCGGTAAATATAAATTCAAGTACATTCATCGTATGTCTGAATGCAGGTACTTTTTGTACGCTGTCGACCATTTGATAAACCCCTTTTTCAGATGTGGTAAGTTCTCCATGCCTTCGGGTATCAAAGTATTCTTCTCCAATTTTTAATGCTGAATCCGGAGTGATTACACTTTCACCCTTGTAGAAAGTATCCGGCATTGCTTGGTTAAAAACAAAGTCTTTGAAACTTAAAGCCCGTTGCCCAAAAATTCCCATGCCGTTTGGACCAAGTCCGAAGTCAATTGCAATATTATCTTTGCTCAATAGCCACTCTCCGGGCGAGACTTCTGTATATTCTTGTGTGACTTTTAACTCTTTTACAAAGTTCAGGTTAATTTCAGAGCTCACTGTTAACTCACTTTTTTTAACGGCATAACTGGAGTCATACGTAATATATAACTCACCCTGAAAAACCATGTCGGCTTTGTTTCTCGGATAGAAAATCAAGTGATAGCATTTTGTACTGTCAACCAGAACAGTGTCTTTTATATAGTAACGATAAAAGAGTGGTCCATTGTCAGCTATCGGACTGATAAAAGGATTTGTCAGGATGGGTACGCTGTTGTTATAGATGTTTATATCCTGATACAAATAGGAAATAAAAGTTCCCATTCCTTCGCTGTTTACAAAATCGTCGTAGTTGACTTTATGACTTCCTTTGATAATTTCTTTCAGTTTCTTTTCTGATTTTAGGTAGTACACTTCAGAAAGTGTTTCCTGTAAATACATAGGAAGTATTACTTTTCCCGGCATTTGATTTGAATCCAGATTATTAAAAATGAACTGGAAATTCTTCAGGTACTTTTTGTTTTTGAATTTTTCACTTATGTTACTTAACGCAAATTGTACTTTCTCGTATTTTTCATACTGATAGGCAGGAATCTGTTCTTTACGGTTTTGCTTTTTATGGGCAATTACTTTGTCAATTAATTCAACGGCAGGATTGTCTTTGTTTTTATATCGCTGCTTTGAACCTTTGATCTCTACTTCTCTTAATTCTTTACTCACTTTCGACATTTTCACAGAAATGATCTGTGATTGACCTTGAACAACATCTTTAATAACGGTCTGGTATCCGATCAAAACAAATTTCAACTTTGTACCATTTGTATTTGTTTCCATAAAATACTGACCATTGAAATCAGTATTCCGACCTTCTGTGGTTCCGTCAAGAATGACGCTTACAAATGGAAGCGGTTCGCCGGTCTTGGCATCAGAAACTAGTCCTCTGACAATGGTTTGTCCGAAGAAAGTTATTGGGAATAAGACCACCAATAAAACGGTAAGAATGTGGAACTTTGAACTCTTAAGCATTAATTCTATTAACGAATATCGAAGAAAACGAAGGTTATTTGCCGTAAATGATCAGATAACCCCGGTTCCGAAAGGTTTTGCAATATCGAAAATTCTCAAGAGGATTTGTACTTTGAACGTAAGTTTTATAGCATTTCGAAGCCGGCCAATGCACTATAAGCGGACTTATCGAATCCCGGAGATGAATTGTTCCGACCGGAATCAATCAAAAGATCCTTTTAGGTAACCCTTTTTCAGCCATTACTGACGACCGGAGTTAATGCGGTTCTCTTCTTCAGGCCCTCGACTGTGGTTCTTTGTTTTCAAATTTCTCTTTCCAAAGCTATAGCTCACATGGAAACGCACAAATTGAGAATCGTACATCTGCGAAAAAGTAGCATCGATGTTTTGATATTTGATCGTTGAATTCTCTTGTTGAGTGAAGAATATGTCTTTCAGATTTACTCTGATTTGTAAGCGATCGTTCAGGAGCATTTTGGAGATACCTGCACTCACAGACCATTGTGGATTGACCAGCCATGTACCCCATACCATTTTTGATTGATAGTAGCCACTGACTTCAAACGACCATCCCTTTTTCATTTCAAGACTATTGACGCTATTGATGAAATAGGAGGTAAGCGACTGATCAATATTTCCAACAGATGAAACACCTTGATACGTATTGTTGAATATCGAAATGTTATTTGAACTTGTCCACCATTCTGTAACATGAATTGGCAAATTTATATTCACGCCATAATTATCTTTTGAATTCAGATTTTCAGTTGTAATAAAAGTAGTATGAGTCGAGTCATTCTGCTTCGTAATTTGAGTCATGGCATCAGAAGTATGACTGAAATTAAATGTGATCGTATAAAGTTGCTTGAAAGTATAGGACGCTTCGTAATTATCTGTTATCTGTGGCTGAAGATTTGGATTGCCTTGCTGATACGTATATGGATCAAGGAAATAGCGGAATGGATTTAATTGTTGGTAGCCGGGACGGTCTATTCTTCTGCTATATGACAAACGTGTCATGTGTTTATCTGTGAATTTGTAATTGAAAAATGCACTTGGAAATAATTGGAAATAATTTCTTGAAAATGTCTCATTGTTCACAACTTGCTCGCCATCTGCAATTGTTTGTTCTCCGCGAAGTCCGATCTCAAAACCAACTTTTTTATGCTCTCCCGTCCAATTTATATATGCTGCATTGATGTTCTCCTTGTAATTGAAATGATTCGTCTTTCCTGTGTCTAATACTGCTTCATTTCCATAATAATTAACATACCTCACATCATTATCTGTCGTGACAAAACTACTCTTCAAGCCGGCATCAATTTTCATTGTCTTTTTCCATGGCTGAGTGTAATCCAGTTTTACCGAATTAATATCAATTGTAGCCGGTTGATCGTTCGTTGCATATTCAGTTTTTACAACGGTATTATTGTAATCGTAATAATTCGTACGGAAAACGAAGTCGTTGCCATTGTCATACTTCGCTTTGTCGAAGTCGACCGTTAATTCTCTGCCTAATGAATCGATCTTAAATTGATAGTTCAATGTTCCCGTCAAACTATTCCACTTACTGTTATTTATATTGTCGGTAATGTAACTGCTGTCCACAATTTCAGAGGTGTTCTTGATCAACGTAGTACTTGTAGTGCTGTCATAGTTTGAATTGAAATTTCCTCGCAGGACGGCAGAGAAGCTGTGTTTTTTCCCAATGTAATAATCAATTCCGCCTTTAAAATTCTGATTTGTGTAATTTCCTTTGTTGAATGTACTTTGATCAAAAAGTGTATTGCTTCCGTCACTGAAAAAACGACGTGCTAATTTTGTTTTCGTGTAATAATACCCTTTAGTGTAATCATATCCGCCAAAAAGATTGAATTTCTCTTTTCTGTAATTTAAGTTTATTCCGCCGCTAGCATCAGGATATGATCCCTGACCATAACTTCCATTGATACTTCCATTCAAACCAACATCCTGTCTTTTTCGTAAGCGAATATCAATAATTCCGGAATTTCCGGCAGCGTCATATTTTGCTGAAGGATTTGTAATGATGTCTATTCGGCTCAATTGATCACTGTTCATGTTTTTCAACATTTCATAAAGATCCTTTGCGGAAAGATATGTTGGTTTGCCATCGATCATCACATTCACACCTGATTTTCCACTGAGACCAATGTTTCCTTCGTTGTCGACAATAACTCCGGGAGAACGTTTTAAAATTTCAATCGCCGTTGCTCCTGCATTCACAACACTGTTCTCTACATTTACAACAGTCTTGTCTATGTGATGTTCAATGAGTGGTTTTTTCGCGGTAATAGTTGCTTCCTTTAAATTGATCGCACTTTCCTCCAAAACAACTTCTTTTAAAATTATTGGCTGCGGACTTTCCTTTACTTCAAATGCCTCACTATAGAATTTTTGATAACCTAACTGAACGACAAGTAATTTATATTGACCGAGAGGCAAATTTTCGAAAAGATAAGTTCCATCGGGTTCAGTTAATCCTGCTTTTACAATTGAACTGTCATTGGCCTGTACCAATACAACATTTGCAAATTCAACAGGACTATTGGCTGAATTTTTAATACTTCCTTTGACACCCGGTAATTTAGCTAAAGCTATGCTGACAAAACCTGTGGAAAGTAGGATGGTAAAAAAAATAAAATTTTTCATAGTCGTGTGTCTGTTATGCGAACATACATCAATCAAACTCTCTTTTCAGTTAATAGTTCGTTAAGGACTTCTTAATCTATGTTGTCGTTTTAGCGTTTTACCAATCTATCTTGGATTTCGTAATTTGAAAAACAGTCAATCTTTCATATTCCCGCATTAACCATTGGAAATTTGGCAAAGGGGCTATTCTAATTGGTAAATCAGCAAAGTATGATCCAATACTGTTAAAAGTCATCTTTGGCAGTCTGAATTATTATTGTATATATGCATTACAGTAAATTAATCTGCCGGAATTCGAATTACACTTAGTTAGTGTAAAAATTGATACACACTGTTTCCTGCGAAAATAATCTCCCTCTTTAAAATTGGCTCATCTAACCGGTAATGTTGGTTCAATAAATGAGATTGAGAATAATTTATATATCGATTAATAAAATTAGTTGTCAAGTTGAATCAAGTATATGGAAATGAAAAAAATTTTACCCGAATTAAAAAATAGAAGTCGATCAATTGTAAAGATCTGGAAATTGTCTTTCCTGTTTTTATTTGCTTTTCAATCATCAAGAGCCACTGTTGCCAATTATACTTTCGCCTACTCTGCCGGTAATTATATTGCATTATCAGGAGCAAATGTATTGTATTCCGGCTCATGGGATGATGGATCGTCAGCATTATTGACAATTCCTTTCACCTTTGTTTACAATGGAACCGGTTATACCACACTAGGTGTAAATGCGAATGGATTCATCACAATGGGAGCGATTAATTCAAATGTTTATTGCGGATTACAGCAGAGTGCTGTTAATTCGATTGCCGGATATGGGACTGATCTGGTTGGTGCAAGTGCTACTTCTTCTATTAGTTATACAACGAGAGGTAGTTCACCTAACCGGCAATTTGTAATACAGTGGAGCGATTGTGATCATTATAATAATTCAAATCAAAATCATTGGACTTTTCAAATTGTTTTAAACGAAACAAGTAATACGGTACAAGTTGTATGGGGAACATCAACGGTTGCAACTACAATGGGTGCGAACAATTGTTCTGATGTAGCAAGTGAGTCCGGTAACGTTGGATTATTAGGACCAACAACGGCTGATTTTAATATCCGGGCTGTAGCAAATACCGGAAACGTTTGGGCGTCTTCAAATCCGGGAGCTGCACTATCGGCTGTTTGTATGATGTCTCCAACAAATATTCCTGCTTTTGGCACTACATATACTTGGACTCCCGGAGCTGCTGTTCCAATGGTATATACATCTTCAACTACAGGATTTATTAATGCTACACAAGCAATTGCCAGAGGGATTGCAGGAAATCCAATTCTAAAGATTCAAGTGGTGACAACAGGAACTTCGTCTCCATTCAATGTTACTTCTTTAACATTTTCTACAACCGGTTGTACAAATGCCTTAAGTGATATTCAAAATGCTAAGATCTATTTCACAGGAAGCAATAATTTATTTGCTACTACTACTCAATTTGGATCAACTGTAGCCGCGCCAAACGGTGCTCATACAGTAACTGGTTCCGTTGCATTGTCAGAAGGGACAAATTATTTCTGGCTGACCTATGATATCAAATCAGCAGCTGTAGTCAATGATGTTATTTCCGGATGTTGTACACAAATCATTGGTTCAGGTACTATGGGAACACGAACTCCTAGTGTAACTTGTCCTGTAGGAACACAATCAATTGCTACTTCAGGTACATGGACACCAATAGCTGCATTAGCACCAAATTCAAATGGAGGTGTGATGCTTGTACTTTCAGATGGAACTGTAATTTGTAAATCATCTGCGGGAGGTGCCGGTTACGGAAATATTTGGAATAAATTGACTCCTAATAGTCAAGGTAGTTATGTCAATGGTACTTGGTCGTCGATTGCACCAATGAATCATACCCGCCTTTATTTTGCATCACAAATTTTGAAAGACGGAAGAGTATATGTTGCAGGTGGAGAATATGGAACCGGACTCCAACAAGCGGAGGTCTATGATCCACTAACAAATGTTTGGACAATGGCACCTTCTCCCGGTGTAAACATTAGCGATGCTAATTCAGCTATCCTTGAAGATGGTCGTGTTTTACAAGCATTGGTAACCGGCAATCTACGTGTGAATAATATTTATAATCCTGTAACGAATACTTTTTCAGCAGCACCAAGCTGCCTTGGGATTCATAATGAATCTTCTTGGGTAAAACTTCAAGACAATAGCATCTTGTTTATTGATCGTGATGCGACAACTTCTGAACGATATATTCCTTCAACAAATACATGGGTTGCTGACGGTACTGTTCCTGCATCGCTTTACGATCCATTCGGGTCAGAATTTGGTACTGCATTATTGTTGCCAGATGGACGGGCATTTTTTGTTGGGGCTACAGGTAAGACAGCTTATTATACACCATCAGGTACAACAAGTCCGGGAACATGGGCATTAGGTCCTGATATTCCCGGAGCGAAAGGTCAACCCGATGCTCCCGGTGCAATGATGGTGGATGGTAAAATATTAATTACTGTATCGCCCATTCCAACTTCACAAGATCACTTTCCGCCTCCAACAACTTTTTACGAATTTAATTATCTGACGAATGTTTATACTCAGATCTTAGCTCCGGGTGGTTCGACTTCATTAAATATTAGTTGTTACGTTACCAATCTTACAGATCTTCCTGATGGAAAGGTTTTATATTCACAACAAGGGTCTAGCCAATATTATGTTTATACACCAGCCGGTACTCCTTTAGCTGCCGGTAAGCCGACAATCAGTAATGTGATTGCAAATGGTTGTAATGCTTACACTATTACCGGAACTAAATTCAATGGAATTTCAGAAGGAGCTTGTTACGGAGATGACTGGCAGATGGCTACTAACTATCCCATCATCCGTTTGACTTCGGGAGCGAATGTGTATTATGTCCGTACATTCAACTGGAATAGTACAGGAGTGCGAAGAGGGAATTTGCCTGACACTACACAGTTCACAATTCCTGCAACTGTTCCGGCAGGAAATTACTCATTGGTTGTTACCGCAAATGGAATTGCATCCGATCCTGTTGCATTCACAGTGAGCAGTACTGCTTCATTGAGCAGCACATTAACGCCTGCTGCAATTTGTTCAGGAAGTGCTTTTACATACACGCCAACAAGTAATTTTAGTAGTGCAACTTTTACATGGACACGAGCAGCAGTAGCAGGGATCAGTAATGCTGCGATCACAGTTCCGCAAACATCAAATCCGAATGAAGTGCTATTGAATACCACAGCAGGAAGTTTGAATGTTGTCTATTTATATTCAATAATAGCAAATGGTTGTACTGTGAATACACAATCGGTAACAGTGGCTGTCAATCCAAAAAGTCCTGTAATTACAAATGCAAGTATTGCTGCATCTCAATGCGCCAATTCTGCATTAAATATTCCATTTACCACAAGCTGTGGCTTCAATGCGGGAAATATTTTTACGGCACAACTAAGTAATAGCGTCGGAAGTTTTGCAAGTCCGACAAATATTGGTACACTTACTGCTACCGGAAGTGGAACAATCAATGCATTTATTCCTGCAGGTACAGCCACAGGTGCCGGTTACAGAATTCGAATCGTTTCTTCAAATCCTATAAATACCGGCAACGATAATGGATCAAACATTTCAATAGGGTCATGTGCATTTAACTTTCTTGTGAAAGTTTTCATTCAGGGATATTATTCAGGAAGTGGAACAATGAGAGCTGCAGTTGATCCGATCGCTTATCCTGGTCTTTGTGACACAGTGAAAATTGAGTTGCATAATATAACAACTCCATTTGCTTTAGTGGATGTATCAACCAGTACTCTCAACTTATCAGGAAACGGTGTTTTTGCATTTTCAGGTGCAACGGTCGGGCAACAATATTACCTTGTTGTTAAACATAGAAATGCCTTGGAAACATGGAGTGCTAATCCGGTAACTATGGCGGCGAATGGGTCATATAATTTTACAAGTACATTAAGTAAAGCATATGGAAATAATATGGTCAATGTTGGACCAGGCGCTTTTGCCATTTGGAGTGGTGATGTCCATAACGGGGTAATTCAAGGCACGCAAGACGGAATTATCAATGACTCTGATTTTAATCTTGAGCAAAGCACGTTGTCTTCATTCTTATCGGGCTACAATTACAAAGATCTTACCGGTGATAGGTTAGTTGAGTCTGCCGATTATAGTCTAATTGAAAATAACGTCAAGCTATTTATCTCTGTCATAAAACCATAATCATATCTCTATTAGAATTGAGATATGATTATGACATTAACATTGCTACAATTATGTTACAGCTTTATAACTCTTACCGTCCCCGATTCTGATTTTAGAAAGTAAATTCCCGGAACGAATGATCTCAGGTCAATTTCTGTTTCAGTACTTCCGGAAGTTCCTGACTTAACAATTTTGCCTAATGCATCTGTTAGGATGTAGTTTATTTCCCGGCCTTGACCATTAATTCTGATCATATCAGAGGTTGGATTCGGATAAACAGTGATGGATGATGTAAGTCCATTTTCATCAATACCAACAGGGCAGTCTATTACAGTTAAGTCAACTCCCGGGCCTTCGATGTATAATGGACAAAGAGAGGGCGCACCTGTAACATAATAGATACCCGGAGTAGTAACTGTTAAAATAGTGCTGTTTATTCCGGGAATCGTGTCACCATTATAATACCAGGTAATGTTGGTATCATATGGCTGCATGACTTCGAAGTACATGGTATCACCGGGACATAAAACGGATTCACCAAATGGCCCGATCGTAAAATCACCTGTCGATGCAACGGTAAATCCTGAAAATACCCAGCCATCTACGAAAAACTCCGGTGAAATATAATCGTTGGCTCCTAGTGTGACTTCGACAGAAAGATAAGATGCTGCATAGGTCGAGTAATCAATTGGTAAAAATTGCGAATTCGCTCCACTAATAGGCGTGATCGTACTTGAACCGAAGTAACGAATGAACCATTGGTAAGTGTCATAGGGTTGCGTGCTTACCATTCCGGTTGAATTTGGACAAAGCATGGAATCGCCAACCACAGTTGGATTTTGGGCATTTGCTGTCGTGGCGAATAGTACCAATATAAAAAAGTAGAATTTTCTCATCGTGATTTATTTTTGTCAAATGTAATTAATTTGTCAATTTCAATGAAATGCCGTCTGAGAATTTCTTTTCATGTTCAGGCCTGAAATGCATCTTGTTAATAAAAAGTAGAATAAGATATATAAACCGTACTTTTGAGTTGATGAAGGTTAAAAAACGAATACTAAAAATCAGTTTGCTTGTATTGATATCAATAGTGGCACTTTTTATTTTCTTGCCAATTATATTTAAATCGTATATCAAGAATAATCTGGTTGAAATTTATAACAGATCACAGAGTGATTACATTCTTGAGGTTGGTGAAATCAATCTCACAGGATTTAATTCCGGGATGTTACTTACTGATGTGAAGTTAGTAAATTCTGATACTGCTTCTGATTCGCCATTGACATCGCTAAAGGCTGAGTCTATCAGTATTGAAAACGTTTCTGTTTTCAAGCTGATCTTTAAAAAAAATCTACAAGCCGGTACGCTGGAAATCAATTCACCTTATCTGACGATGAATAGAGTGAAGGAAAAAAAGACCGGTGAACAGGAGAAGAAGCCGGAGGCGAAAAATTCCTTGAACATTTCTGAGATCAAAATAACAGATCCTCATTTCGCTTACTTTTCGAATAGAACGGATACTCTTCCGCTTTTCAAGTCAGATAAGGGACTAATTACTATTAGAGAATTTTCTGTAGATACTATAAAAGATAGCAAGGCCTTTTCCGCCTATGATATCGATGCACGTTTGCAAGGAATAAAATATCTGACCAAAGATAGTTTGTATACCATCCAGGTTTCTATGCTGCAAGTTTCTTTTGCGAAAAGGTCGTTGCAAATTGATTCTTTCCAGGTGATTCCCAGCTATTCAAAAAAAGAATTTGGACATAGAGCCGGGAAGCAAACGGACAGACTTTCTCTAATCATTCCGCTGATAACCTCTTCCACGTTTGATGCAAAATCATTTGTTGAACGACAAATGGTAATAGCAGATTCGATGGAGATTAAAAGTTTTGCATTGAATGCATATCGTGATAAAAATATTCACGAGATTGTTGAGTACCCACTTCCTTTGCAAGAAAGAATTAAGAGTATTGATATTCCTGTTTCTGTAAAGCATCTGAATGTTCTAGATGGTGATGTTTTGTATGAAGAATTGAATGGAGGTTCAATCACAGCCGGATATATTTCCTTTAATCATATCGTATCACAGATAAAGAATATTTCTAATTTTAAGCCGGAAGACACTTTAACTGTCAACGCAAAAGCATTTTTCGGTAATAAGGCAAGTTTAGATGTGAAGCTTGAATTTCCAATGGAGGAGAATGACAATTCCTTCCTTTGTAATGGCGAACTTAATTCTTTTCCTGCAAGTACTTTAAATTCGATGCTTCCCTATGTTGCAGGGGTGAAAGCAGATGATGGTTACATTAATTATGTAAAGTTTAATTTTCATGCGACTAAGAAAAGTTCTACAGGAACGGTGGCAATGAATTATAAAGATTTGAAGGTTGCAGTTGTTGATATCGTTGATGGAAAAACACAAAATACCGGAAAGAAAATCGTGTCACTTCTAGCCAATGCATTCATCGTAAAATCGGATGTGCCTACAAAAAAAGACAATCGAACGAGTGCGAGAATATCCTATAAACGAGACCCGGAGCGATTCATTTTCAACTACAGCTGGAAATCGATCTTCAATGGAGTTAAAAAAGTTGTAACCGGAAAGGACGATTAAGAATCATAAAGGTCCAATAAAAATCTAATTTAAAAGTAAAAGTTAAAAATTATACTTTAATCGAATTTTCGCAGAGTGATTTTATTGCAAGCCCCTGTCCTCAGTTGACAAGCATTTTTTTAAATCAAAGATAAAACTTTGATTGTGCGGGGAGTCCACGCGCTGTGCGAAATCATTTGAAAGTTGAATCAAAGAAGTGTCGAGTAATCGAAGATTCAAATGATTTGGTGCGCGTGGTGCCCTTTTTTTGTTTCTTTTTTTGGGCAAACAAAAAAAGAAAAATTGGAGGAAGCGAATTGCAGGATCTCACTTATCTTCAAATGAAAATAACGTTATTGGGAACGAGTTATAATGAATAGAGAACTATTAATGTTCAAATTTTAATTTCTTACAAGCAAAATAGCATAGTGCAACATTGCAGAGTAGATCAATGCCAAAAACATCGACGCAACAATTGTTTTCAAAACTCTTTGTCGATCTTTTTCTTTTTTGTCGGATTCTTGAATGTGGTCAAGGTTGCCTAATTGTTTAAAATTATACAAACTAAAAAATCCGAAGATGACGCAGAATTTATATTTGATCTCACTCAATAAGACGATAGAAGAGAAGGAGCATACCAATACGCCTATCCAAAGGATCTTAGATTCTGGTATAAAATAAGAGCCTGCAGAAAGTATAATGGACATCGGCAAAAACAGTAGGAGAAATTTTTTACGCACACTGATCTCCCGTTGACCGATATTGCATTTACCCGGCTGGTATGAATTGAAATTATTTTGTTGATGATTCACTGCGAAGTAGAACAATCTAAAGATTGAAAAGTTCAAAGATTGCATTATTTAGCATAAAAAGCGCATTGGCAGTCACTTACAAATTCTCCAAGTATCCGAATAAAGCCCTCAAAAAACGCGATAATTACGTACTTTCGTCATCATTTTTTATACTGGCCCCGTAGTTCAATGGATAGAATAGAAGTTTCCTAAACTTTTGATGCAGGTTCGATTCCTGTCGGGGCTACCTTACCGGAAGAATTCAATTTCTTCCGGTTTTCTTTTTTTCGAAAAGCTCCAGAAGCCGCTCTGGTGGCATAAAGTAGGCGAAGTATCTCACTTGGTTTAGTGGTTCGATAAGTTTTTTTCTGATAAATTAATTTTTCTGGGAATATCGAACTAATTAGTTTTTGTTTTATTTCAATTGATGCTTCGTCGTAGAACTTTCTTAAATTAGTCAATAGCCCAAGTCCATTTTCTATTTCATTTTTATTTGTAGTTGGAATTGTGTCTCCGAGAATCTGAGATTGAAGATCAGAAATTTCTTTTTTGTATTTACTCAATAATCGCTTGTAAGTCTCTTTATCAAGACCGTCATCAATATATTTCTCATCCACTCGTTCTATTTTTTTATTGATTGTGGAAATCTTTTCGTTAGCAACATTCTTGTCTAACTTATGATTAGATCGTTGTGTTTGTATTGACTTCAGTAAAACTACATGATACAACTCTGCTACTTTAGGTTTTAATGTTAGTGCTTTTAGCATCTTCAAGAAAGTTTCATGTATCTCTGAGGTAGTCTGCCTTTCTTTGCATCCTGATTGACAATGGTAATAAGAATACTGGCCTCCGTTTCCTTTACTTTGACTTGCCGTCAAAACTTTATTACATTTGGGGCAAATCAAATGCCCCCTAAGAGGAAAAGTTGAATTGACTTTTTTCATTCTTGTCTTTGCTCTAGCTTTGCTGTCTGCAACATCTTGTACTTTATGAAATAGTTCTTTTGAAACAATTGCTTCATGTATTCCATCAACAATTTCTTCTTCCTCGTTACCATACGCTTTAATGACAATCTTTCCAATGTAAATGGGATTTCTCAAAAAGTTCCAGAATTGACTACGGCCAATATTTAAACCTTTCTTATTCATGATTCTGCGAACTTCTTCCAAATGATAATTTCCACTGGCATATAGTTCATAAGCCATAACAACAAGCTTGGCTTTTTCATTTTTTACAAGAATAGTTTTGTTACGTTCATCTTTTTTGAGACTATATCCACTTGGTGCAGAAGCTACCCAGCGACCTTCGCGTTGTGCTCGGCGCATTCCTGACATTGTGTTTAGGGAGCGGCGGTCATTTTCGATTTCAGGAGCTGTAAGATAAATGGATAACATCATTTTTTGTTCCGGAATATTAATATCTATCGGTTGTTCAATAGCGATCACTTCAACATTCATCAATCGTAAAGTCTTCAACATATTCAATGCATCTGATACATTCCTAGAAAATCTATCCCACTTTAATAGGATAAGTTTTCTAATATTTTTGTTTGCCTTTAGATATTGTAGAAGTTGAATGAACTGTGGGCGATCAAATGTTTTTGCAGAAAAGTCTTCCTGGAAATGTTTGACTATGTTGTAATTTAAGAACTTACAATAAACTTGCATCTTTTCTTCCTGAGACCTTAAACTATAACCTTTATCGGCTTGTTCATCAGTGGAAACTCTCGAATAAATTATCACATCAATCATCGGATTCTTTTTGTTTTAGATGTTCTATTTCCAGTTCTGCAAATCTTTGCAGAATATTAAGGATTATTTCAACCTCGTTATCAGTGTAGTCTTCTTTTTCTTTATTTAATATTTTTTTTGCTTCATCAAATGTTAGCATGTTCAATTTAAACCACGATGACTTCCCTGCTTATCAGATAAAGTCTTCAGAATTTAAAGTTGGCCTAGGATCTCTAATACCGTTATAATTTAATTTTTTTCTTTATTTCAAAGTAAACAACCTTTCCTGCTTCGCTAATCATTTTAATGTCTTTATAGTCTTTTATTGAAAGGATGTCTAATAATTTTGCCAGGCTTGTTATTTCAATCTTTTCTGTTGTAATAATAAGGTTGGATTCATTTTCATTATTAAAAGTAATTTCTACAGATTTGTACTTTGATTTTCTGACTTCTGAAATTAATTTTTGCTCTTCGGGAGAAAGACTAAATAATTTTGAAAGTTTAAGAGGAGATGTGTTTTTAAAGACATCTGCAAGTATTTCATTTAATGATATGCAGACGCAAGTCGATTTGAGCGTATCGACAAATCTATCAATATCATTTTGATCAATTATCCTTTGCCAGTGAATAAGATCCATAAACACTTTGTCATTGATAGATTCTATTTCTTTATCTTTTGTTCCTGCCTTAATAGAAATTGCTATCGAGATAGGTGTTTCATGTACTAACATTTCATAAAGAGAGCTTTCAAAATAGGACATAGAAGTATTTTCAATTTCTTGTCGTAGTTCAATTTTGTTATCTTCAGTTATAATATAGTTAGGGTCTAGTTTATTTATGCTCGCTATCGCTTCCAAAAAAATTTCATTTTTTGTGTGTAGTGTAGCGTCTGTTAGTAGTTCTTTTTTAATTAATTTGATGGTGCTGAGGCCAACATTTAATTTTCTTAGTTGAGCGATAAATCGAATCCATGTAAGTTCCACCAGGTTAAATCGTTTCCATTTATTCGGATCTGGAGGAGTTAATAAAAGGTCCTTGCCTCCCCAATGAGAAAGTTCTCTATGTGTAACGCCGGTATCCTCAAGTAAAAAGGGACGTTTATCGAAATATGTCGTTTTATAATGAGTAATCATATCTAATTCCATGGTTTCAAATGTATTGATAAAAATCCACATATATGTTGATTTTATTATTATATTTGAAACCATGAAAAATGAGAATTTGGATTATATACTGGGAAAAGGGTTCAAACATTATTGTTTGGAGTGTGGAGATGAGTTTTATGGGCGACTAAACCAACTTTATCATCCAAAATGTAAAGAAGTCCACAATAACCGGATTGCTCGATCGAGGAATAGAAGGGCTAACCTTGTACTTAAACCTCTAATGTTAAATGACTCAATTCTTGAAGATCTATATGAAGTTTCAAAAAAAAGAAATGGGATTAGCCTAGATGATCTAAAAAGCACAGATTTCCGGCCTGAGAGGTTCTCCGAAATAATAATATCCCAAAAAGGAATACAGTACTTTGCTTGTTGTCTTTATGCATGGACAAACGAAGTGGAGAAAAATAGAATTCATATTGAAAAGAAATTACTATTAAGAACAAGAAAATGAAATCATACAATCCACTTGAGTCCGGGTTCTCAGAAAAAAATGTGCCGGACAATTCGCATTTTATAATTATATGTCTAGTTACCATTTCGGCAGCCATGATTAGTTTATATTTATATCACCAACTTTCGGAAAAAATCAAAAAAGATTGATACAGAGTTAAGCATATTTACTAATTACTTTTAGAACTTTTGGTCAAGGAAGGTTTTGCCCCTCTATTTTTTATCACCCTCTTTATTTTTTCGAATCTCAAAATACAAGATTAATTCTTGTTTCCCTTTCCAAGTGTCCAGATTTTATAGCTACACTTCTCGCAAAATGATTTTGAAGCCTTCCAATATAGTTTTACGTAGAATTCTAAATTTTCGGAATTTGCTTTTTTTATTTTTTTTATTTTTCTTTTTTTACAGCATTTGTTTTTTTGCGATATTATTTTTATTAGGTAAAGTTCTAATTTGAAATCAATCCGCATTAATCCGAATTAATGTGTTCTGGCTAGAAAAAAATCAAATATTTTATATTTGCAGAAAAGCATTTAAAAATTCAAATTTTCGGGATTTACTTTTTTTACTTGACGGGTTTCTTGATTTATTTGCAAGTTATCGGAGGCGGCTTCTTGATAAATCAATTCAATACTTGACTAAACGCACTAAAAAAACTTAATTACGGAAATTGCGAAATTTCAGTAAATCCCCTCTTCATCGATATCGGTGTGAAGTTATCATATGATTTTTTTGCTGCTCCAAACGAAGCAAGTTTTGTAGTAGAAGTTGATCATAAGATTTCCAGTATTATTAATGTGGTGCGATCATATTTATGTTTGATAAGACTTCAAACGAATTTCCGATGGTGGGTAACCATAATGCAATTTGAAGATGCGTGAATAGTGGGCAACACTTTCAAAACCTAGCGTATAACAAATGTCAGTAACCGTCATGGTTGTATTCGAAAGTAATTCCCTTGATTTTTCCAATCTTTTTATTCTGATCCAACGTGAGGGAGGCATGTTATAAGTGGAAATAAAGTCTCTTCGGAAACTCGATAAACTTCTTCCGGCAAGCCGAGCTGGCGTAATAGGCGTTTTCCATATTGAATCAATCCGAGAATGCAATATCAGGAATGTAAATCTTCAGTTTTCGGTTCATTATACTGTGTTTATTTCTATTTTAGGTATTACCCATATTTCAAATCCTTCATAAAACTGCATTCGCAAAACCTGTTCATGAATATCTTCCGACTCTGTTTGAAGAAATTTATATTTAAAAACTTGTGGGTTGTTTCCGTCAAAATGGTGCTCGTGAATCTGCCCTCGAAAACTTTGTAATAGCGCTCCCTGCTCATCTTGTGTCATGTCTCCATAGACTAAAAAATCAGTCATTGTATGTAAATCCTTATGCCAAGTTTCCTTATAAGTATTGTAAAACAAAGCGTAGGCAATCTTTATAATGGCGCTGTCAAATCTTACCCTGTCTAATTCGAATGCCCATGTCGGCAACTTGTTGCCTTTTTCATCCTCAACAAAAACCCTTTTCGCATTCTTAAACATTATTGCTTTTAAACCAGGACTCTCTTGGATTGATTTGATTACTTTTCCAAAAAACTGTTTATAAGCCGTACCGTTATTACCTAATGACATACAAATCCAATTTCGCACATACTCATCGTCTTTTGACGTGTCCTCATTGTGTTCCTTGCATGAGGGAACAGTTATCAAATTTTTTCTGTATTCGGCTTCTTCTGGGAAATAGCATTTAGCCGGAGCGTGTTCCTTTGATGTTGCGTCTTTTCCGCAGCGATAACATTTTTTAGACATATATCGAAATCTTATATTGCAATATAGTTATTCTTTGGACTCCAGAAACAAAGTATCAACCTTAAATCATAGTGGGTTGTCACTCTCCTTAAGGGGCTCAACCTGTTCGTTCCATATTTCAGAAATTTCTTCTGATGTTTTCAAAATATTCATTAAATTAATCATTGTGTGCAAACACCCACTAAACTGACCACACCAAACCGAAGCAAAGTGAACAGCAATTATCCTAGAAAAGATTTGGCTTTAAATGTAATTATCGTTTTCTTTTCGGTTTTTCTGCATCAGGCCTTCCTAAATCCTTTTTCGTATAGTATTGTTCAATGTCTTCTTTATATGAAGGAATGAATATTTTTTTGCCTTCTTCGGTCTCAGGCAAAGGAAATTGCTTGTCGAAGAAAACGCCCAGTATATCTATTTCATCTTGGAATTGATAATCGTCACGATCATATAAAGCAAATCTATTTTGGAGATATTCCTTAAAATCTTGTTCGCTTTCAATTAAATCTGCGAAGATCATTAGATCTAATAGAGAAACAATCCATGTCCATTTGTAATCACTACTGAATACCCCTGACTCTATCAAATATTTTAAATTGACTGAAACAGTAGAGAAATGTTCGTAAGTAACAGATATTTTTATAATTCGATAGTTTTTACTCTTGTCTATTTTTAAAATTTTTCTTTGATTATTGTCGATATAACTGAACTCGGGAGAAGCATTATCTGTTATAAATTTTTCCGCTCTGTGGCATTGATATGAACCTTCATTGACAGTTTCTTTTATTCGATCTTTTAATCCCATTAAGGCACCGCGACGATGTTTCTTGTTTAATTCACCTGCTTTCACTTCGATAATATATAGGGTGTCATTTCCTAAGCCCAAAATATCTAGTTCTGGTTTTTTTTCCAATCCGTTTTCCGTGATATTGTAATCAAGTGAGTGATAGAATTGAACAGTTGGAAGAAGTTTTTCAAATAGTAATTTTGATTTTAACTCAATATAATTATCTCTTGAATTAGCACTTTGATTATTTTTAAATTTTTGCTCATGGTATATTGCATCGGCTGATTGCAAAAGGTTTGCAGTAATCTCAAAGATATTCCTGAAAGCGAGATGAATGTTGAAACAATAAAATTTATCACCAACTTTTATAAGGGGCTTTGTTTGGATTAAGGTGTCACCCAATGGAAAGCCACCAAATTTACCTTGTAAAAAAGCTATGTTTTCCTCGAATTGATGCGATAAAAGGCCGAATATTTTTCTTTCTTTTTCATTTTTGGGAATGATCCAAAACATTTTATTGTAACCAATAATGCAATCAAATGGAATTAACATGTACCCATCCGGAACTGCTTCATCGTAAAGATCGGGATTATCACTTGTAAATTGTTGCATGAAATGTCTACCAGTATCATGCATTTCTTTTGCAATAGTTTCTTGTCCTTTTTCTTCGCTCCATTCTGTGAAACGCTGATGCGTTAATGATCCTCCAAATGCATTACCCTGTTTTGATGCTACTAAGATATCGAGTCTCTGAATCGCGTTCAAAATATCATTTGAATCAAAGCCATAGTATTGAATTAAAAACCCGTCGTGTGGGGCGAACATTTCTTTGTAAATTTCAGAGAGATGTGAATGGTAGCCATCACCACGAACATGGAGTGCATCTTCCATGACTCTTAATTTTAACCAATGATCAAATTCGTTGTCATTTGGTTTGTCAGCTGTTGTCTCATAAAAGCCAACATTAAATTTAATTTTTGAAAGTTGTTTTCTGATTACTTCAATATTTTCCAGAGTTGGCAAAATACCTGCATTAGTATTTGGTGATGCGGATGCGATACTCATTGCGTATTCAAGTAGAATTTCTATTTCATCATCTTCCAGCATTTCTTCTTTTATAGCATGTTCTTTATCTGGTCCATCATAAGACTTCATGAATTGATTGTAGAAATTGGGTGATGATTGCAATAACCTTGCACCAAGTCCCCCTAAAACGTAGATTTTGTCATACTTGTTAATTAGATCAACAGCTATCTTTATTTCATCCTTAATCAAATTGAAATATCCTTCCCTATCGGCTTTTGCATGTTCAAAGGCATATCGGTACGCTGCTGTAATTTCATCTGGCAGGGGAATTGTTCACTCATATTGAAAGAGGTTTTTTCAAAGTTAAAAAATATTACACTAAATTAAAACGAAATAGTCCTTGATCTGCAATTTAAGTATAGTCTTTTTTGGGCAATAAAAATGGAATAAAGAATTTTAACCTTAATAATCTTCCTGCTTGAATATTTTACCTGCAATCTCTTTATCTTTACTGCCTCAAATTTTGAAGGCTATGGAGAAATTTACATTTAAAGGTTACTGGTTCCTACCAAACAACAAAGATGAAAGAGTATATGGAACATTAACATTCGACCCACATGAAGGTGCTGAACTTGAGTTGTATGGTAGTTTCAGTATGGATATAATACTTCCTGAACATAAGGATCAATCGATAATTTTAGGATTAACGAGCGATAGCAAGCAGGTAACACTTTATAATTGCATGATGACCCATTCAGGCGGAGCAAAGCTTGTAATTGGAGAAGAATCCGGCAAACCATCCATCATTTATTCACCGCTATATTGTATGACTGGCCTGCACGCAGATAGTATTGAGGATCTTAAATTTGATAGTGTTTCAAGTGAAATATTCAACCTTGATGAATGGCTTAGAGTGAGTGGCTTCAGCCGAAACATTGGGGAAGAAAATGAAGACGCAAAGAATCATATATCTAAGATTCATTACAAACTACCCGATCAAGTCGTTTTCCCATTAAGTAATGACCTAGAAGGAAAGTTCAATTTTTCTGCTTCTCGACCTGGAATGCATTTTTTTCAAAAGCAAGCGACGATTAAGCAGAGTGTTGCATTCGAGGTTTACTCATCGGTAGAAAGAAATTTTAGTGACCTGCTAGAACACGTTTTCACGTTTCAGAATTTTTTAGTTCTGGCACTATACGGAAGCACATACCCGAAATCCGTCACGCTTCGCGGTCAAAGACATACCAAAGATTACGGTGATGGGATACCCTTGAAGAAGGAGGTCAAACTGTTCTTTTCTATGCCAAATGCAAAACTGAATGAAAGAGAAAAAAGTGCACCCGAAATGATTTTTAGCTACGCGCAAATCAAAGACCGGTTTCCTGTTATTATTAGGAGCTGGTTTGAAAAGTATGAACTATTGGAACCAGCATTTGATTTAGTATTTGAGCAATTTTACAATAGTGGTCGTTTCTCCGTAAATACATTTCTGAATTTGGCTCAATCGGCTGAAACTTTCCACGCTCGCGTTCACAATCATCCGAGAATGAATAAGGTGGATTACCAAGCAATGAAAAGGGATATTCTTAAGTTGACCCCAACGAAATATCATAAATGGTTAGGTGATCAATTCAGTTGGGGAAACAGCCTTCGCTTACATGATCGTCTAACGGAACTTACTGATAAGTATGCTAATTCAATCCTTGACAAGATATTGAGAGACAAGAATCAATTTGTCCAAGATGTAAAACGTTCAAGAAATTATTACACGCATTATTCTGACGATGGGAAAAAGCATGCGCTTAAAGGTTCTGACTTGTTTTACCTCTCTGAAAAGTTGAAAATACTGTTGGTATGTTCTTTTCTTATGGAAGTTGGCCTGACTAAGGAAGAGCTTTCGAAATCAATGGATAATTTGAAATGGAAATTGTTCTCTCATATAGCGGATTGGAGTGAAGAATTAGAACAAAAGAGAAGTACCATGAAAAATATTTTCAATCTGAAGGGTGGAGTTTTGATAATTGGTTCTCTGCTATGGGATGAAAAAGAAAAAGAGCTAGCTGGCGAAACACGAGATTAGATCAGGGCGATGCCATACATGTGAAAGCACCGATTAGATACGGCAGGCTTTCATCAAAGAATATTTACACGATGGTTTTCTCCAATGAAGCAGTAGGAGATAAGTTAGGAAGTGCTTTTGTAATGCCATTCAAGGGCAATCCAATCATGAGTCTTTCTCACATCAATACTGAAGCTATCTGGCTTGCAATGGCTGAAGGGATGAAGAAAGCTTTTATCGCTTGTGATAAAGCAGACAAACCTTGGTGTGTCATCGGTATCTTATTCAATGAGAATAAAATTAAACATGCAGACCAGAAAAAAATCATGGAATGGTGGCACAGTCAATTAATTCTTGATAATGATTACGAAAAATTTCACGTTGAAGATTTCGGGCTAGGCGACGAAGATCCATCCATACAGAAAAATGGGCTGTTGAATTTCCCTTGGCTAGCCCCTGTAAGGCCAGAAGATAAAGAATTGCTAGATGATTTTGATTTTGTAATCGCTACTGCAACAGTTCCGACGAACGAAAAATATCCAAATGCTGAAGAAGTATCCGATTTGGTGAAAGCTGATCTCACCAGAAGGTACTTTTACCAAAATGTTGAAAACGGTATCACTACCTTTCAAGATGATGAGATCAGAAAATGCATGTCACCTCCGGCCGTTGAAGAGAACGGTGCAAAGGAAACCTAACTTATTTCAATCTTGCGTAGGAATTTGTGTATTTACTTGTTATTTTCCAGCTACACTTTTATGATTTGTGTGCGGTAAATTACTAGGATTTCCTTCCATCTTATATTTTCCTATTCTAAGAAACGCACAAATCAACAAATGCATATAGTGAAGGGTGTAGTTTTCAAAACGGAAGAAACTATGTGCAATGTTGTTTCTTAAATTCATTCCATCTTTAGCTGTAAAAAGGTACTCAAAAAATATTCGATCGTTATCATCAAAGAAATTCCGAATTTCTTCTTCTTGAAGCAATTCTTCTATATACTTTTCCCTAAGAATATCGTTTTTACCGAGAGTTGTCGTAGACAAGCCGATAAGTCTTGCAAAATCTCTTAAGACGCCTTCAAATTTGAGTGTGAGTGAATCTATGGGCAACACAAGATTGAGAGTTGGTCTTTTTGATCGTAAAGCACTTTCCATTCCAAAGAAATATTCTTGTATTGATGGAACAATTAAATGTAGCCATTTATATTTTCTTGATGATTCTGGATCGACGAATTCTTGGCCAATCCATGTGTTTTTATGAAAATATTCTACGACAGATTCAAATGATATTTTACCGCACTTAATTCCTTCGATAAAAATTCTATGAAGGTATGGAATAAGGCAGGAACGAATATAGATGTTGTATGTACTAAATAATTTCTCTTTCTCGACATTACTATTGCTAGTCTCGGAATTGGAAATATTATTGTTGATGTCAAATTTTACAGTTGTCACGAAGTCCAGAAAACTAACCGAGCTGTCTTTAATCATCTTTTCTAATAAATCAGAACTCGGAAAAATATCATTCCCTTCAAGCAAATATAAAATTATTTGTTCAGGCTTTAATCGCAAGAGTGCTTTCACTCTTGCATCCATATATTCAGCAAGTTTTTTAGAGGAATCGTCATCAATGGGTATTACAATTCTAGATAACTTTAATTGCGATTTTAAGTCAGAGTATACTTTTTCGGTCTTCTTAACCTTTTTATTATGATGAGCCTTTTTATAGTAAGTGATTGCTTCCTTGTAAAATGTTAATGGTATCATTCTGGATTCGTCATCCATACGAAATTCAGCCATTTTTACAATAGCATCGCCGATGTATTCATTCCAGATAGACGTATCAGTTTTCAGTTTCCTTGCTATGTGAAGTCCGGTTAATAAGATGTCCTTAATCTGAAAATAGTCTTTTTTAACTTTTGCGTGCTCTTTAGCAATATCAAGTATCAAATCAAGCATCCCTTCAAAATCTTTATCTTTAAAAACGGATGAAATCTCCAGCATTAAATCTATTACATATTTTTTTGTATCATGAGGATAGATTTTTCCAAATAACCAATTCTTCAATATGCTTTTAAAATCTTCAACTTTATACTTAATTTGAATCGCATTATATAAACCATTCTTTAAAAACTTCAATGCTTCCCATCCTGAATCTTTATGGTTCTTTAAATCAAATGAAGCAATAATCCTCAGACAAGAATCGACAGATAATTTAGCTTGTGTGGAATGTTTAATCTTAGATGGCCCATTCCAGAGAAGTTGGCTATAACGATTAATCAGAAAATCGTTTGAAGAGCTTGACAAACGTTCTTTAATATACTCTAATTGATCATCCGTAAATTCTTTATATGAAGGATATTCAAATAAATCTCCAGCGTAATTGGTAGAGGTATGTCTGGGTTTAGTTTTTCCTTCATCGAAATTAAAGTCAAAAGTTAGTAATTCGGCAATTATTTTTCTTTTTACTTCAACATCAGTTGTTTGATCTGATAATAAATAAATATCTCGTGAAAGTTCAGTTCTTTTTGTAGTATGATTATAGTTTGTTTCTAAGTGAAGTTGAAGTTCCTTAAGAGAATGAAACGGTATTGTTTTAGTTTCCATCATTAATTTGGTTGTTCTGATGCTCTTGATTATTTTAATTAGTTAATTAGCACTTTTAATTCAACTGACGTTTTAATGTTCCTTTTTCATTATCCTTTGTGCCTCTTTCAAGATGAAACTGTTGAGAATTACGAATATGCTTTAGCTTCCTCCAATAAAAAAGGTGCAGATGCTTTCGGTTTAAGTTTTTTGCTTGAAAGATAGTTTGGTGTTTTGAATTGTGAGCTAGTTTCGCCTGTTAAAGCATATATCTTCCAACCAATTTTGACAAAGAAAAAATTAGTTTTATGAGAATACACAGTTACTTTTTTGACTTTAAATACCCAATCCTTATAAAATTTTGAGTGGAGTGTTTTTGTTTTTGAAAACATACTGATAGAAAGAAATGAGAATGAGAAAGTGCTTATTGGTTTGTAATTGTCAGCAGGGAGTTTTGTCTTCTCGGTGTATTTCAGTAAGCCAAGATCTTTGTCATTAAGCAGAATAAAACTTGAAAATGCACTGTAATATTGCTTACCTAAATTGCCCAATCCATGAGTGAAAAATCTTGCAATTGCTCTTACTCCTTTCTCAATACAAATTACTGATGCATTCAGAAGTAATTTTTCTTCTTTTTCATATGTTAACTTTGTTAAATCAACATCATCGCCAAATGAATAAATAAAGGTCTTGAATTGATCAAAGGGATTGAAATTTTGGTTTGTGCTTTCTAAAATGATTGAGTCAATGTAATAATATCGTTGTTGGATTGAAAAATCAGTAATAATTTTTAGAAACTCACGAAATGATTTATCATATATTGCTTGAAATGAAAGAGGTTTGTTCTTTTAAGCTTTTTAATCCTGCTGAAATAAGTTTGAAAGAAGCTTCTATTTCTTCACTGACTGCGGCAACTTTATCAATTTCGTGCGATTTAGTATTCATTTAAATATTTTATACATGTTGTGTCTTGTCCTTAAGCAATCGAATTTCAAGAGTATTTAATGTGAAAATTGATTTTGTAAATATTTCTGTTGCAACTTCTACATAATTGTCATCCCGTAAATTAAAATATTCAATTGCCTTCTTGCAAGCTTTATTGGCATTGCTGAAACTGTGGGAGAGCAAACCTGACCGTAAGTCCCAAAGTGTTCTTAAAAACAAAATCATATCTGGAATTTCAATGTCTTTAGATTTTAGGAATTTTTCGAGTTTGGTAATACCTTTATCGCCATTTTCCGATAAAGGGTTCTTCTCTAATTCCTTTTCGTTTAATCGATCAATAGTGAGCTTAGTAAGTGAAAGAACCTGTTCGCAAAATGATTTCACATTATTTGAAGTTGGTAAATGCAAAGAAGTGAAAATGTGTTCATCTTGCTTCGCTAAAGGCTTGTAAAATTCCCAGCCAAATTCTTTTTCCCAGTTTGAATTAAATTATTTATATTTATACTTAAAGAAAAGATCGGGCGTTTCAGGATGCTCAACCCAACTTCCTTCAATCATTGTTTTGTAATATGTGCTACTAATCCCGCCTTGAGGTGAAATGTTGTATTGTTTCCAATGAAGTTGTTCTTTATATGGCAACATTCCCAATTCAGTCAGAAAAACAGGAACAAATTTTTCCACATTGTTATCAATCTTCAATGAAAAGAAGTTTGAACTTACTCTCCAGCTATCAACTTTATACTTTATCGGGTCGTTGTAATACTTATCTAAAACTTCTTTTTTAAAATAAGTCAGAACAAAATGATTCTTGTCATCCTTTTTGCATTCCTCCAAAATCTCATTTCCGTCTTTGTCATAACCTGTAATGAATTTTTCATAAGTCTGATTTTCGTAATCAAAGTGATAACTCTTTTTACTTCGATCTGGGTTGAGAATCACTTTCCCGCGCACCCAACTTTGACTTTTCCCAATGATAGAACGAATGTAGCAATTGTAAAAGCTGTTTTCAGTTTGGCAATCTTTGTCTAAAGGTTCAACATTCAATTCTGCAAGACTTTTGCTGTCTAGTCGCATAAAGTCAAAACAAATTGAGAAATACATATTCCTAATTGAAATGTATTCAATTAAATATCTCAATTTGACTTTTATTTTCTTTGGCTCAACTATAATAACTTCATCAAGGTCGCCAACTTCATCGATGAAATAAAATTTGCGATTCTGCTTATCCCTTCCTTTTTCGTATAAATTGAAATAGAGAACAAACTCTTCTGAAATATCTAAATAAGACTCATGTCCTCCACTGAAGTTAAAATGCTTGGAAAAAAGAAATGGTTCAATTCCCTTTTCACCATACGTCTGGTATTTGCCATTTCCCCAAATAGTGGGTTTCCCTTCGCTTCCATATTGAATGACCCAATTAGTATCTTGACGATATTTTTCAACTCTTTCGGAATCAACAAGACAACAATAAACTAGATTTTGATCATCGATATTTGGCTGATAACTTTCATAAACAGTTGCCCAGCCTTCTTTTATAAAAGAGGCTTCAATCAATTTTATTTTATCTGATAGTAAAAATGTTTCTCTACCCATTTCCTTCTACAATTTTTATTTCCTCTTCTGTTAAATCGTAAAGTTGATATACCATTTGATTTAACCTGTTTTCGAAAAAGTCAATTTTGCCTTGTATTTGAGAAACTTGAGTAGAAAGTTTTGCTTCACTGTTTTGCTGATTGAGTTGTAAAAGTTGGTTTACCAACTTTTCAATTTAGATTTTCAATTTGACATTTCTTGAAATAGGTATTGTCTCTAAATACTGCCTTATAAATCTGAAATATCCGCCTTGGATTGAACTACTAATTTTTGAATAGTAGTATTGAACAAGGTTGGAGTTCAAAATACCTAATAAAAATTTATCATTAACAGGAATAATGTATGCAGTGTTTACACAATAGAAATTTTTATCGTCGTACAGTGCCTGCATGCTTAATGCTATATCTGGAATCATAATTTTTGGCTTTCCAAATTCTTCATAGTAGTCACAAGCCCGAAGTTCCCACCAAAAATCCCCCTTATCTTGCCTTTTCTCACAAGCTTCCTTAAAAGGTTTTAAATGATTTGCTATTGCTGAATAGTTTTCTTGTAACCACTTCCAAGCGTTCTTCGGATTTTTCCCTTTGTCGTTTGTAAATCCTTTTGGAATTGAAATCAAAAATTTGTCACTGACTGGTGTTTGGTAACGTTTAATATCTCTGCCTCCTAAAAAAGGTTTTATTAATTCAGCACTGCTTTTATGTTCATTGACTAATTTTTCTTTCGTTGCTTCATTAATTACAAATGCTTCATTAAAACCAGTTTTTATTCCATAATAAATTTTTTCTTTTACATATTTTCCTAATGGAATTCCCACTTGAATGAGTTTATTTAATAGATTTTGTTCTAGATCGGATGAAAGATTCCAGCCGATATTATTCAAAGAATTTTGTTCTAAAGCAATCTTATTTTCCGAAACATATTTTTCCAAGCTCTCAAACTGCAATGTCTTTACATTGACTACTGTGATTTGTTTTTCACTTTTACCGTTTCCACAAATAAAAATGCAAGGGTAAGTCGAAACATTTTGAAAAACTGGTAAATCACCAAAGTCAATAATTTGCTTTATGTTTTGATTTTTTACCCACTTTCGTAAAGGTTCTCCGTAATTTGCTCTCATCCATTTATTGGCCACAATAATTCCAAACAAACCTTTCTCATTTAATAATTCAATTCCTCTTTCAAAAAAATAGGTGTATAAATCTGCAACAGAATGATACACTTTATATTTTTTGAGAAAATAATTTTTCTGTGTACCTAACAATTCTTGACGAACATAAGGTGGATTTCCAATTACAACATCGAATCCGCCTTTCTTAAGCACTTCTTCAAAATTGCTTTTCCAACTGAAAGGTTTAACTTTTTTCTCCTCACCAAAATCAAGTTCTCCCCCGTAAAAGTCCGTATCAACTAAACTATTCCCATCCTTTATATTACTATCCAGCGTAGGCAAAACCCTTTCATTAAACAACTTCATTTGCGAAGCAATGCTAGCTTCTGTTTCTCCTTCAAGACATTTCAATAGCAGGCTTAGCTTTGTTACTTCGACTGCATTTACATCAATATCGACACCGAAAATATTGTTAAGAAGGATTCTTTTCTTTTCGCTTGTTGTGAGATGTCCATCCGGAGTAAGAGGATTGCCTTTAGTACCTTTAGAAACCTTTCCGTTGTCTGTGTAATAGTCTTTGTGCCAATCTAACAAATACTGATATGCGCCAATAAGAAAGCTTCCACTACCGCAAGCAGGATCAACTATTTTTATTGTACTTATCTCTTTTGGAGTTTTGTTTTCAGTGAGTTTTCCGACAGTATTTTTTACAATATATTCTACGATGTATTGAGGTGTGTAATAAACTCCACCCGCTTTCCGTACTTCCGGCTTTTCTTCGATATGAGCACGATGAGCTTTGTCAATTTTTATTTGTTTTCCTAAAAATTGTTCATAAGCACTTCCCAAAATTTCTACTGATAAAACTGAAAACTCATATGGGCTTTCAGGATAATATAGTTCATTGATTATTGTCTTTAAAACTTTGTTGTCAACCGAAAGCGTCTTACTTATTTTATCCTTTTTAAAATCGAATAACCCTGAATTATATTTATCGTCAGCTTGTTGAAATTGGTGAAACAGGTTTTTGTAAAAATCGCCTTGCTTAATTGTTAGTTGCAAATTCCCGTATGGTTCAATGCTTCTGTCTTCTGCAATTCTGAGAAAAATAATTCTGTCAATTGTTTGTTGAACAACGAAATTTATTTCGTCTTCATTAAGATCTTTATTGTTCCAACTTATCGAAGTTGCCAGATATGTTCTCCAGCTATCCAGAGATTGCAGAAATTCTTTGTCAACTGTTGCAGTTCCTTTTTTATTTAGATTGCCTTGAACAAATTTGTCAAAACTTCCTTTCAGAACTCTTTCTTTACTGAACGTGTCCCAAATAAAATCAAACTCTTTCAGGTATTCACGAAAAGTTAAATACTTTACCCTTGCTACTGATGATTTGTCTGTCGGTAATGGTTTCTTCGTGCAATCATAAATAGCAAACTCTTCAAAGTCGGTAATAATACTGATCGGTAACTTAGCGCTCCATCCATATCTTCGCACTTGGTATGCAGGTTGAATTTCTACTTTTACGTCAACATTCGGTTTCTTAGCTTCAACAAAGAACAGTCTCTTGCCACCGACTAATCGAAAAGAATAGTCCGGTGCTTTGGTCGCTTTGCCGACTTTTACTCTGTCTTCGTGAATTACTTCCCGATAACTTTCAGCGTAACCATTTTCGTTGTCTATATCCCAGCCAAGAGCTTTGAAAAAAGGGTCAATAAAGTCCCTTCGTGTAAGTGTCTCATTATAGTCGGCCTTCTTGTATGATGCATATTGCTCTTCAAAGCGTTCAACTAGTTCAGCAATTTTTTTAAGTGCGGTTTCTTTTGTTAACATTTTATAAATAGATGTTTCAAATATAGGGATTCGGTATTTTATCTGGCGTTAAATCACTAATGGTGATTATTGAATGTAAAATCGTGTTTTACTATTAATGAAGGACATATTCATTACTATTCCGGCAACCTGCAATGCAAAGTCAAGTTCAATTGAGTCAAAAGTGTCATTTTTTGCCTGAATTTGTCGATTCGCGTTTGAAATTTGTCTGTAAATGTCATTTACAAAACTGTAAAGTGTCTAAAGAGTCAATTTTTTTATTAGTTAAAGGTCAATCTACATTAAATTTTCACTCTTTCGGGTGAAACACTTCAGAATTTTTAATTATATGTTCTTTTTATTGCTATTTTTTGAAAAAATTAGCGGTTTAGGTCAATTTTCTAATTGATTTCAGAAGATTTTTCCGGGATTTGTGTGAAATTTCTGATTGCGGGATTTATTTTTCGCCATTATAACTGACTCAAATATTGACCGGAAGCTTTTTAATCATCAGGCCAAGTCTATGGATTTATTGGATTAATGATTCAATGTCTTATTTGGTCAGCAAAAGAAGTAGCGTTTGGGCGTTGTCATTTCTTTGCTCTCGCAAAGAGAAAAAAGGCAATTTAAAATCGTTTTATTTCGAACTTCTGGTATAGCCAATTGTACATCAAAAGGAAAGTTTAATTCTTTGTTAATTTTGATTTGTCAATGGGTCCAATTCTTTCTTGGAATATTTCAGAATAAATATTTATTAGGATAACTTTTTGTCAAAATTATCTTTACATTTGAAAATCATTTTCAGGACCCACTCCTAAAGTACGAATTGAGTTATTGTTTTAATGAATAATATTGCTGTATAAATTCTGATTGAAAGTAAAAGTGTTTAGACAAATTTTGCTCTTGTAATGAGGAAAAGGTAATTTAAAATTAATTATTTTGAACAGTTGGTCAAGCAAATTGTACATCAAATGAAAAGTCGAGTTTAATCTATTGTTAATTTTGAATAGCCAATGGTTTCAATTCTTTCACGGAATAAATCAGAAAGAATATTTATTGGAATAACCTCTAGTCAAAAATATTTTTACAATTGGTCATCATTGTCCATTTGATTAACTTATTATTAATATCAAACACATTGAAAAGTCTGAAGAAAAAAATCTCGATATTGTTTTTGTTTTTCGGCTTGAGTCAATTTGCATTCTGTCAGCAAATAGAATTTTACAAGCATTTTTCGAGCAACTACGAATTATCTTTTTCAAGCATTATTAAAGTTCACGATGGTGGACTCGTAGTCGTAGGTCAAGCATTTGCGACTAATGGTGGCAATTATTTTTATGTAAAAACTGATTCACTCGGAAATGAATTGTGGAGGAATACAGGGACGTATTTCAATGGTAGTCTTGATTCCTCAAATATCCTTTATGATGTTATTGAAACTGTCGATCATAAATTTATTATGTGTGGGATGCTTACGACTTATTCACCCTATAAAGAACAAATTCTTCTATTATGTGTCGATAGTTTAGGAGCGGTTCTTTGGACAAGATTAGATTCGCTTCCTTTTGCTTATACTTCAGATAGGCAAATTATAGGTTTAAGTAATGGTGATTTTTATACCGTTGGGAATAAATTTGACACCATCCCTAAATTATACATCGAAAAACATTTTTCAAATGGAGATACCGTATGGACAAAAGATATTTCATTTGATCCATATTCTGCTATTGGATTGAGAATAATTAATAAAGACAATCAACTTTTTACTACGGGAATGCTGCTTGATACTGTAGGTTCTAAATATTGGGCTTTTGTAGTTAAGTTAGATACATCCGGAAATGTCCTCAATACTATTCAATTTATAGATAGTGGTTCAGTACGGCCACTAAATTTATGCTTGTTTGATTCTGTCTTATATATTCCATTTTTTAAATCTTCAATAGCAGGTCCGCTAACTTCCATTGTTAGTTACGATCTTTCGCTTAATGAATTAGGGAGATCTGATTTTCCAAGCATGGATTATTGCAACCTTATTAATGATAGTACCTTTCTATCCACAATGCCCGGTATAACATTCCATAAAGGTAATTTAACAGGGGATACTATTTGGGACTATCAGCTTATTGAGCCCGATGGACTTGTTGCAGCCATCACATTTGACACACTAGGTTGTGGATACGCGATAGGAAGAATTGATGATGGATCAAGTTCTTCAACTGGCTTCATAATTAAGATTTGTGATTCATTAATTACTACAAATATGAATACTGAATTGCTATCTGAAGATTCTGGAGTAATTATTTATCCTAATCCTAGTGGCCGTAGGATTATTATTAGAATTCCAAAAGAATTAAAAATTACAAGCGAATTAGAATTCAACCTATTTGATAGCACAGGACAAATTGTTTATACCAATCAGCATTTAATGAAAACGGAGACCGTTTTAGAATTTCCAGAACTGACTTCAGCGCTTTATTATTATGTTCTTAAAAACGACAGTATACATTTAACAGGAAAAATAATCATAAACTAAAAATTATTGATATGAAAAAACTGAGTTCAATTGTATTGCAACTTTTACTTCTGTTTTGGTTTAATACCACATTCGGTCAATGCGGAATTCCTACTGGAGCTACCACTTTATCAGCCTCGACCAATTCTGTAAGCCTTACATGGACAGCTGTTTCCGGGGCTCTTTCATATAATGTACAATATCGTATAGTAGGTACAACCACCTGGTCGAGTGCAACCACATCATCTGCATTAATCACTTTAACAGGCCTTACTCCCGTAACTGGCTACGAGTGGCAGGTACAGGCAATTTGTTCGTCTGGATCATCTGCGTATTCTGCAACAACAATAACGGCAACAGCAATTGTGATGGGGCAAGATCGAATGATAATGGTAGAAGTATTTGGAAGTAATATTTTTGCAATTGATGAACAAGGGGGAACTACATTTCAACGACAAATTGACTTAATAAATTATTGCCAAAGTCATGGAATAAAGACTTTAATTCTTTATAAAATTTACAAGGCAGATAATTCAACAATAGTAAAGGGTTCAGTTATCTCAAGTCCCACGAGCAGTCTGAATAGTGGACAACAGGCAATGGAAACGAAATTGAGAAATTTTGTAATTTCAGCTCATGCAGCGGGTGTAACTAAAGTAGCAATTCAAGCAAGCCCTGCTAGCGCTTCAACAATTCCTACAACAATATTTGATAACGTAAACCAATATAACAAACGTGCCCTTATCATTAATCCTACAGGGAATGCGTGTATCGATATGCTATATATTGAATCTGACTGGTGGTATAGTTCTGATTGCCAGCCATGCGCTGCAATTACTGATTGGAATGATTGGTTTACACCCGGGATGATTGCAATGCATCAAGCAAAATTAACTGCAGGAACCACTCCTGGACCTTACTGGCCACTTGTTACCGGAACGTATATTAGTAATCTTAATACATTAAACTCATCTGGGGTAAGCCCACAAGCTATTGCAAATGCAATGGATGGTAATATAGACATCATTTATATTGAAGAATATTTTCCTGCACATCCAGTTAGTGGCAATGATTTTGATGATGCCAATCCATTTTTTAGTAGGGATGCGTCCTTGGGTCAACGTTTTTTTGTCTTTTCAAACAACACAATTCCCTCAATAACAATCCCGCTATTTTCCGCTGAGGCGTCATCAAATTCCGGCAATAATTTTTTTGGAGATAACATGTTAAATGCTGACAACTTTTGCTTTAAGCAAGGGGGAACTTGTTATTCATTAGATGATTTTAAAAATAGATTTGAAACAGATTATAACACAATAGTCAACCCTTATAGTGAATCGGCAGGTTCTTCTCACGCCACACAAACAATGAATCAAATTATTGCTTCTTCCAGTGTGCCCAATATAATTAATAATTCAGGTGTTGGCTGGTTTAAATTTGGATGTATGCCCGATGCAAGACACCTAATTTCGCTTCCTGCGGACCAATTAGATATTCGCACTTGCAATATTACTCTTCAAGCAGATGAAATTGTAACTAATACAACTCATAATTCCTCAAATTATTCGATCCCCAATTGGTTGAATGATCCTTCTCATGGTATTGGAACTAATGCAAGTCCTGTTTCTTATAAATGGTATAAGAACGGTGTTGACCAAGGAATTAGCACTCCTACCTGTACCTTGCAAGTTACTAATGGTGTTGAAGATATTTGGACTGCGGAAATTGAATTTGATGACCCCAATAGTGATGCAATATTTAATAATTTAAAGCTCAGAGATGATATTCATGTTAAAGGTTATACTCCTAGCCTAAGTATATCAGCAGATGTAACTACAATTTGCCCAAACTCTGTTGTAACATTTACTCCGACTTCAGATGGCGTAAATCCAAGTTACGAATGGTTTATAAATGGAGCTTCGAAGGGTTTTGCAAATATATTTCAAACCAATGAAATAGACGCTACTGCTGATGTAACAGCTATTATGACCTCAGATGCATTATGTTCAGGTAATTTGACTACTAATTCTAATACCATAACGATTTCAGTTTTTTCAACGACACCACCAACAATTATTAGTTTGAATAACAATTATTGTTCAAACGATGCTTCAGTAACATTGCAAGGGAATCCGCCAGGCGGAATATTTTCAATTGATGGAACAACAGCTTCAGAGTTGAATCCTGGAATTTTAGCGATTAGCCCGCATGATGTAGTGTACACAAGCATTGATGGTAATAGTTGCTCAACTTCTGTTACTCAAAATGTTGTTATTAATGATCTGCCACCTGTAATTGTACCTACTTCTCCTGTTGATGTGTGTGTAAATGAAACTGCATTTAATTTAAATTCAAATATAAATCCTAATCCTTCTTCTGGAGACTTTTCGGGGAGTAACGTGTCTCTTAATGGAAGTACTTTTGAGTATAATGCAAATGCAGCCGGAACTGGAACACACGTTATACAATATTTGTATACAGATCCAGGAACAAGTTGTACGAGAACTAGTGACATTACAATGAATGTGACACCAAATTCATATAATCCAAGTTTTACATTTAGTGCGAGTGCGTTAGTACTAAACATAGGACAGCAAACAACCTTATCATTTAATTTGTCGCCCGCTCCGTCATGTGCAACAGGAACTGTTCAACTATGGTGGCGCCATGATCCAATTGGAGTAAATACCACGCATCTACTACAAAATATTCCATGTCCGCCTTGCACTTTAGATATTGTTCCTTCTGGTTTTAGTGCTGGAGGCGATGATTTTATTGAAAATGACGAATTGTATTTAGTGTATATCCCTTGTGATTGCGCAGCCGCTCAAGAATTCACTTCGAATTCGTTAGCGGTATCTTTTTCACCTGGTTGCTATTTTCCTACAGATATTTTTATCAGCGACATCAACTATGCTACTTGTCCAAATTACGACAATGGCTCAGTAACAGTATCTACTAATTATGGAAGCGGCTATCTTAGATTGTTTAAGGATGGATTACAAATCCAACAAGTAAGTAGTAGCACCCCCGCAACATTCAATGGTCTAACTGGTGGCATTTACACTGTAGCGGTTTACACTTTTTCCGGAGTGCAAGCCACATCAACTACTGATTGTTTAAATGGAAGTAATTATCAATATAATATCACAAAGGATTTCTTCGTGCCTACTGATAATATTTTGAATCCCGTAATACAATCTATTAATTCAAATTTAAATTGTGATAGAACATTTTCTGTTCTTAATTCGCAAAATTATAATTCAATTCGATGGTTTTATAATGGCAACCCAATTCCGAATGAAACTTTAGCAACCTACACGGCTCCGATTAATCAAAGTGGTGATTATTCTGTTGAAGTAGAAGGGAACAATCACTGTGGCCATTCAAATTCATTGCATTACTCTGTTAACTTAAATGCTACAATTTCTGGAGGTAATACAAATTGTGGAAGTAATGTTTATTCTGTTCCACAAAATGGCAATAATTCTTTATGTCAATGGACTGTACCAGCTGGAGCTAGTTTCGTTCAAAATGGCAATTCAATAACGGTTAATTGGGGGACTGCTTATATTACAGGAGGAACAATTTCATGTACAGTAGTTGATGTTTGTGGTAATACGGCTTTTGATCAAATCACTGTTGCATCTTGCTGTAATTTGACAGTAAATGTAAATGTCAATTCAACTTGTAACGGGTTGAACAATGGCATTATTACCGCTTCACCTGTTTCCGGTACGAGCCCTTATCAATTTTCATGGAGTCCATTATTAAATTCAAGTCCAGTTGTAAGTAATGTTCCTGCTGGAATTTACTCTTTGACGGTTACCGATAAAAATGGATGCCAGTCAACTGTGAACAACATTACAGTTTCTAATAGCCAATTGATTACCTATGATGTTAAGGAATATCAGTCTTGCACTGGAATGAATAACGGAAGTCTTGGTGTTGCAAATGTAAATCATGGCGTTGGACCTTACACATATCTATGGAACAACTTGCAACAAACTGCTATAATTACCAACTTATTGGCAGGAACCTATAGTGTTACTGTGACCGATTCTAGGGGATGTTCTGTTAGCAAAAATAAAGTCGTTAACAATTTTCCTTCAAATTTACCAACTCCGATTATTTCTGGTTCGACAAGTGCTTGTGGAAACATGTTTGGAAGTAATCGTTATACGATTCCTAATTTTAATAGCACCTACGCAGATATGTACAGCTGGACTGTAGTTCCTAATTCGGGCTCAGCTACAATTACATATCCACAAAATATAAAAAGCAGTGCTGTTATTAATTGGCAGAATACTGATGGCGGAAAAATTATTGTTTCCTTTGGACCAGCAAGTTGTTGTATGAGAGAGACACTATATGTACAAGGCTGTTGTACCAACACTCATACATATTACGATGGACAAGCTTCGAGTAATTTATTTGTCAATTCAAATATCAGCTTAAGCGGCATGGTGTTCAACGGTAACTTCATTATAGATGAAAATTTAACCTTGAATAACTGTGGTATTGTAGAATTCGCTCCAGGAAGTCAACTAACAGTAAATCCTGGCGTTACCTTAACTATAAATAATTGTACCTTAACTTCAAGTGGCAGTTGCTGTAAGATGTGGAAAGGGATAGTTTTGAAAGAAGGGGCCAAAATAGAAATTAAAAACAATTCAACAATAAGTGAAGCAGAAATCGGCTTGATGGTGAATGACAAGTCAACGTATAACATTTCTCAATCACACTTTAGAAATAATTATATTGGAATTAAAATTGGTAATGGAATTCAATCAGTCGATCTAACAGGATCTTCTATAAGCAGTACAGAATTCTACTCAGATGTATTTTCTTGTAGCAGCACAAACTATAATTGTTTTGTTCCTCAATATGACGGACAGACAACAGTTTTGGGTATAAGGCCATATGCAGGAATATATATCAACTTATGTTCTTTTGTGAAAATTGGAAAAACTCCGAATGTAGCTGGAGGGGATATACGCTTTTATAATCTCAGCAATGGAATTATTTCTCATAATTCTAACTTGTATGTCAGCAATACATCATTCAAGAATATTATTCTCGATAATGCATATACACCTTTGTTGGGTAATTTTAATGGTTGTGGAATAAGTATCAATGGCGGATATCTTTCTTTGAAGGGACTTGGTGGAACTTATGGATCTGATATTTGTTTTGAAAATTGTAATTATGGAGTGGTAAATAATAAAGGGAATTGCGATGTTAGTCTTGTTGCATCTACGCCAGATAATAATACTGTTATCTACTTAAGCGATACCAAAAAAGCAACAGTAACAGATAATTGTATTCAAGGTATGAAATATGGAGTATTTACATATCATAATCCTGATGCAGATATTCTAATTGACAAAAATGATTTCCGTATGTCCACTACTAAAAACTCAATTGCTTGTGTAAGAACTGATGAATTCAGCCTTGGAAATAAAATTGTGATTAGTAATAATACAATGAAATTAAATCTTGCCGCGTTTGGTGTTGTGAATTACGAATTATCTGCTGGTGAGATTAAACAAAATTCCATCGAGATGAATAACAATGCCAATTTATATGGAATTATGGTTTATGCAGGCGGAAAGAATGTTTATAAGTGTAATAGTGTAAATGCCCTGCAAACGTATAACAATCCACAAGTTGGTATCGCTGTAAGTTCAAGCCGTGCAAATGAGCTCTCTTGTAACTGGGTTAACCGTCAACAAAACGGAATTAATTTTTATGGGGCTTGTAATGATACAAGACTAAGGGGCAATTCTATGAACAATCATGACATTGGTTTGGGAATTTATTATGATGGTATCATTGGAGTACAAAAACACAATGGAAATACTTGGAATGGAACAATGTCATCTTATGGAGCATATTTGTCCGGTATAGACCAGAACTTAGCAGATTTGAATAAGTTCTATTATTTGAGTTCTGGCACTAATAATTATCCAACGGTAACAAATGATCCAGGATACGATTGGTTTCAAATTGACAATGATGGAGAAGAATTTTCTTGTGCAAAGTTTGATTGTCTTCCAACAATTCCTCACGAAGAAGAAGAAGGGAAACCTGAAGACGGAGAAATTGCGGTCAATTCTGGTAATTCAGACCCGATATCTCAGGCAACAAATTATTTTGCGGATAGATTTTTATTCGAAAAACTGAAAAGCAACTCAGATTTATTGTTGAACAACCCAATACTTCAAGCATTTTTCAGTCAGCAATTATCAGGTAACATTGGAGTGTTTTCTGAATTGGATGAAGAAATTGCCGATGCTGTACGGTGGGAAACGGTTTACGCATTAACGTATTCCACCAATGCGACGATGATTAAAAATGCTACGGATTCAATTAATAATCTTGATAGCCTTTTACAATTAGATCCCAATAACGCTGCTCTTAAGGATCAGATGATAGAGATTAATGAAAGAATTAAAATTACTCAGGAAAGTAATAGGCTAATTTATGAAACAATTAAGCAGATTCAAGATTTCAAAAAAGCGAATGCCTTATCAGGAAACGGAGCTGTTATTACCAATGAGGTTTATGAAATAAATGAAGCTAAGATCAATGAAATTTACTTGAACACAGTTGCTAAAGGTGTGTTCAGTTTCGATTCATATCAAACCAATGAAATCGTTGGCATTATGAATCAATGCCCGTATATCGGAGGTAATGCTGTTTACGAAGCACGTTCATTATACTCATTAATTGATCCTGATTATGTTTGGAATGATTATGTGATTTGTGCATTAGGTGGTATATCGCCTCGATTAAGTGGTGGAAAAATTGATAAAGTGTTTTCTGTGTATCCAAATCCTACAACAGGGATAATCAATTTAACTTATGAAATAGAAAATGATCAATCAGGAGAAATTATTATTACTGATGCATTAGGGGTAAAAAAGGCTGTAGTGAAAATAGATCACAATAATTCAGAAATGAATATCAATTTATCAGATTTAGCTCCAGGGATTTATTACTACTCGATTTTAGTAAATAGTATACCAGAGAAAAATGGTGTCATTACTATAATTAAATAAAAGTCAATATTATTTTATTATAATTTGGAAAATGCAAGTTCAATTTGAACTTGCATTTTTTTTACAGATGTTTTAATAAATTATGGTTGTTTGCACAAAAACATATTAATTTCAAACAACATCTTTCGGAGATCTGTAAAAATCCATTCTATGCAGGCTTGCTATCGCATAAATTGTTAGAAGGAAAGATCATTGAAGGGAAACATGAAAAGTTTATCACACCTGAAATTTTTCGAAAGGTGAATGAAATGCAATCGAAATATTTTCATGGCTTTACATGGAATATGGACAATCAAAAGTTACTATTAAAACTGTTTTACATGTGTGATAAATGTAAGACTGCTTTAAGAGGCTATATCATCAGAGCTAAAGGATTGCATTATTATAAGTGCAATACAATAGGTTATGGCTGTAACATTCGCGCAACAGTCTTAGAGGGGAAGTTCGAACAAGAATTAAGAAAGTATTCAATACCTCAAGAATTTGTAGAGATGTTGAAATACCAATTGACGGCAACTTTCAATCAACTAATAGATGAGAAAGAAGAAAGGGATGTGAATTTGGGTAAAGAATATCTGATCAAAAGCAGAAAATTGAAAAGGTGCAAGAACGATTTGCGTTAGATCTGATTTCTCAAGAAATATATTTGAAAGTAGGTGCCAAATTGAAAGAGGAATTAGGTTCAATGGAGAAGGAAAATGGAGGTATAGGAATTCAAAAGTCGAACCTTGAATTATTTATAGAAAAAGCATTGAATTTATCCGCAAACCTCAATGAAATATGGCATTCTGCGGGCTACCATGGAAAACAAAAGTTATAGTATTTGGTGTTTCCAGAAGGGTTGAATTACTCCAAGCAAAATAACGAAAGTCGAACCGGAAAAGTGAATTCGTTTTTCAATGCAATCTCTACAATCTCAAGTGAATGTGGCCAAAAAAACAAAGGACTTAGCAAGATAAATCTCACTAAGTCCTGTTTGGTAGTTGGGACCGGACTCGAACCGATGACCTTTGGGTTACGAGCCCAAAGGTCCGCCTTTTTGAGAAAAACAGCTAAATTCTTTAATTCTCTAATAAACTGGTTCGAAAACAATCCTGTCGGTGCTTAACCGCAGTGTATGAGTAGGAGTAAGTGTAAGTAGATACTTATAAAATTCGGGCTTACACCTACTCTTACACTGACTTACACAAAACAGTTTAAGTCGTCGTTTCATTTTTGGCTACTAACAGTACTTACACCTTCTGTTCAATTCCCTTTATATTTAAACTAAACAAATTGCAGCTTATAACAATAGTATATAAATTTACCCTAAATTGAGAATTGGTTCATTTCAGATATTTAACTAATTTAAAATAAGTCTTAAATTTCACTCAAATCATTATTTGACAGCATACTGACACTAATGTTTTGACTGGACAGTAAACAGAATCAATTAAATTTCCAAGTTTAGAATTTCAATGAAATACTCATATTAAATAAACTGGTATCAAATCTTTCAACTTCAAAAATAATAATTATGAAATTAAACTTACTACTAATTTTTATTTTACTTTTTATTAAGGGCTCTTCTGCTTTCGATTATTATTGGATCGGTGGGTCGGGAAATTGGAATGACTATGCAAATCATTGGGCAACAACTTCCGGAGGTTCGACATTTCAAGTCGGTCCACCTACACAGAACGACATTGTATACTTTGATGTAAACTCATTCAACAACTCTTCAGACAAAGTGACTATCGATTCAAATGCAGATTGCAAAAGTTTCAACTACGATAACTTTTCCTATGCCGAAATAGAATGTGATACTATTACTAGGCAACTTAATGTATATGGCGACATCAACATTACTACTCCATTTAATTTCTCCTTTGATGGCGAACTGATAATCCGATCAACATCTAGTATTAGAACTTCTTTTACCCCGCTCTTTAGTACCATAGTATTTGATGGCACTGGAGAAACTTTCACATTGGCAGATTCATTATTGAGTGAAAATAAAATATTGTTTTTAAATGGAAGTTTGTTTACCCAAAGCTATGCAGTTTATCTTAACTCAGTATCGTGTGCTCAATCTACAACAGTGAAGCTGATTGATTTTGAAAGCTCCGATATACACGTAAAAGGTTTTATTGACCTTCTTAGTTGGTATGGAACATTTGATTTCAGTGGTGCTAATGCATATTTAACAGAGGCAGGACAAATAAAACAATTTATTTTAAGGAACATGTACGTTTATAATCACGATCCCGATTTAATTATGTATGGGTCTTCAATGGATAGTTTATTTATAGAAAATATAAGTCATGTAGACATGCTCGATTTTTTTTGCAACTACGCGAAAATACAAAATACTCCAGGCTTTGGATTGTGTCAAATGGATGCAGGACAGAGTAATATTGACTATATCGACGCATCCGCTGATTCGTCCTCATATCTGAGAATTTGGCTCGAGAAAGTAGTCGCACTCAAAAAATAATATCCGCGCAAGACTTAACAATCGATGGAAGTGTCTATAACGATGGAGGTGAGATATGCGAAATCGACTCCCTTATAGCTAAGAAAAATTTAAACATAACAGGTTTTGCACCTATAATAGATTATTTTAATCAATTAAATGTTAAATATGTTGAAGTTGCAAATAATGGCTCATACTGTTTAATATTTTGCGATCGAATGCAATTGCAACCAAATACCAGTCATGTATTCGAATCAAGATATGCAATAACGATTGATACATTGATTGCTTCTGGTAGTTCAGGTCAATTAATATATTTTTCGAGTGATCAACCTGGAGTTCAAGACACCATAATAATGGCAAATGACTTTTGTGGCGACTATATTAATTTTCAAGATATGTTTGTTATGGGTAATGCTAGTTATTATACAGGTGCAAATAGTACTGATGCAGGCAATAATACCGGATGGAATTTCAGCGCGTGCTTTGTAAATATGGCTGATGTACCCGAAAATAATTCATTAGTAATTTACCCTATTCCTGCTAATGACCATATTTATTTTAATGAACCGGTAGACGCTGTAAGTATTTATAATATTACTGGTGAACTAATATTTTCTTCTCGTGAAAAACAGATTACAGATTTGTCTGTCGCTTCTCTGAAAAGTAATTTCTACACTCTTGAAATAACCAATAAAAATGGAATTGCAAGAAGGAAGTTAATTGTTAATTGATTTAAATTAGTTCTTTGAAAGTGCGCTAAATATAGCGATCGGGTTATTATCCCGAACGGGTAATATGCAAAACTATGTATCGTGTTGGATTTGTTCGCTTTAGAAATTAATTGGTGCATATCAAAAATATGCATAAAATGCAGAAAAGTTAGGGTTTTAAATGTTATTCTTTGAATTAGTATTGTTCATTCGTTTCAGTTTTGAATGAGCCTTTTCCATTTCTGATCAATATAATTTTGTGAGTACTGTACGTACTTAAAGAACTCTTTGCTACCGGCAACGTGTCCTGATATTTTTCTTACCAGGTGCTCAGGCATGCCCAAATTAAGTAATGTCGTACTAGCTGTTCTTCTCATAGTATGACTTGAAATATGATCGCAGAAACGATAGGATCTCCCGTCTTTGAACTTTAGAAGTTCTTTAAGTATGCCACGCTTTCTTCTTTTCTTCTGGACTAAGTCTGTCCATCCGGCTAGCTCTCCAATTTTTCGAAAATTCTTGTTTAACGTTAGTAGCTGGAATCGCGGCAAGAGAAATAATTTGTTTTTTTTATATCGCTGTATAATTTCTACAGCATACTCTGGCAATTTTATTTGAGTTTTTACTTGAGTTTTCTATGAAATTACTTTAAGGTCATATTCATTATAAACTGTTTCAATATTTGATCTTTTTAATGCAGTTAGATCAGAATATCTAAGACCCACTGTGCAGCCAAACACGAATATGTCTTTTGAAACTTTTAATTGATAGGGGAGAAGTGCCTCAAATTCTTTGTAGTAGATTAACTTGTTGATTTGTTCAGCATTTAATGCGATCACCGGAATTTCCTCTGAAATCGGGTAGAATAATTTTTGTAATTGTTTTGTTTCTATTCCTTTTTCTGTGTTCAAGTAGTTAAAAAATGATCGTATCAATTTTAAATTCGTACCAACATAGTTGTCGTGATTGTTTTTAGTTTTATACATATAGTTTGTCAATCCTCGGTAAACTTTTTTCCAATAGTTTCTTTCGATGAGAAATTGTCGGCTGGTGCAATTGTTTAAATTTTTAATGCGTAATGTTATTCTGTTCTTAGCAACGAAATCTAAAAGAAGCTTTTGTAGACTCCGATAATTATTAACGGTTCCTGGTTTCATCTTCGAGCCATTTTTAAGTAATCGCTTTCCTGTTTGGCAATCAAGAATAAATTGGTTTAATAGAAAGAAAAAGTCGGATGTTTTGTTTCGCTTTGCAGAAGTAGATACCAAGTTAAGAATAACCGAATGGAGTATGCTAAACGTTTTGAATAGACTTATTATTTTCATAAAAAGTGCCCAAATTCTTCAATTCTTCAATAAAGCGGTTCGAAATAATAACGGTCGGGGCTACTAAACTCAGTTTTGAGTTTGGAGTGTGAGTGTGATAAAATCGATTCTTTCCTGGAGCTTTCGAGTTACACACTCGAACTCAAACTAAGAATGGTGTGATGTTCAAACGAATTTACAATTATAAATCGGTTGGACTTTTCACTGATCAGGGTTATTTTACAACAAGTTTCTCCCTAATCGAGTTCGTGTTTCCTGTAACCGAAATAAAATACACGCCGGGTTTCAAAATAAGATTCTGATCCAAAACATAAAGTGTTTCTCTGTCATCTTCCACATTAAATTGTTTGTGGAAATTTTCTTTTCCTGACATGTCGTTGATCACAAGGTCAATTGTTTCGCCACGTTTTGCTTTCAGATTAAATTTCAAGTCGCTTCCATTTGATGGATTTGGAAAGGCGTTGAATTTGAAATCTTCATTCAGATTGTGAATCTCTACAGAAACTATTTCCGAATAACTAAATTGCCCATCGTAATCGACTTGTTTCAATCTGTAGTATGATATTCCTGCCAAAGGTTCATTGTCGGATGTTGAATAGGTCAATGTCTTCGTACTTGAGCCGGCTCCATTTACATTCAAGATAGGAGTAAAGACTATTCCATCTGCCGATCGTTCGACCTGGAAGTAATCGTTATTGGTTTCGCTGGCAGTTGACCATTTCAAACTGACAGTATTTTTGCCTGTGTATTTTGCACGGAAGGAAATCAATTCTATCGGCAATGCTACTCCTGATCTTCCTGAGAATCGACTGAACGATGTACGTGCATCCCATCTGAATTCATGACACGCTGCACCCAATGTGCTTCCTATGTCTATATCTTGCATCTCGCCCGGCAATGCATCCATGAATACTCCCGTTGCAATTGTTTCTTTACATGGCATGATCGTGCCGCTTCCTACCATGTCACCACCTGAACCATCCGGAGTTGGTATGTAATAAACATATGACTCATACACAAAATCATCGAGTAATCCTGTGCCGCATGGTTCAATTGTCCAGTACCTGCTTAAGTAAGTCGGATAATCCACCGTCCATGCTCCCGGAATTCTTGCATCTGTTACATTGGCTGTTATGAACGCTCCTGAATTTAGTGTCGTAGCAGATTTTAAATGGATAGCACACGGAGAGAAGTTGAGCGAATCTCCAATTGGGAAATTATACAGATTCACATTCGCTGTAGCACTTGCACCTGCACTATTTACAAAATGTTTCACAAATCCTGTTTCGTCTGCAATTACATAACTTGCATTGGTAACGGTAGCAGGATTGATAGTTGCATTTGCCGAAGAAGTTCCCAGTGTCATATTATAATTTCCAAGTCTCACATTTCCACTCGTTAGTGTCAACGCTGTTGTAATATGAATATCGGTGTTCAATGTTAATTCATTTGCCGACTTCTGCATTGTAATATTGTTGAATGCATCGCCAATTGCAGAAGTAATAAACTGCGAATTGCTTCCTGTGAATGTTATGGTTCCGTTATTCGGATTAAATGTTCCTGCATTTATCCAGTTACCGGTAATGTTTACATTGCCGGCAGAAGAAGTAACATTTCCTGTTGCATCAATGATGAAATGGTTGAAAGTGTTTATTCCTGCTCCGGAAATTAATGAAGGTCCTTCAAATAAAACTGTCCCTGAGTTTGCATTGAATGTATCATTGTTCGTCCAGTTACCATACACTGTTAATGTATCAATTGTTGCAATCGTCAAAGAAGCACCTGCATAAATCCGTACATCCTTACAAACCGCACCTGAACCTACGATGATCGGATAGAAGGGTCTTCCCGGAGGTATGATAGCGTCTACTGTTGAAGTTGGTACACCACATCCCCAGTTACCGGCATCAAACCAATCGGTTGAATTATTTCCTGCTGTCCACGTTGACAAAGCATAGATCGTAATTGAGCTTGTCGCAACAGTCGTTGCACATCCTCCGGCTGCTGCAATTGTATTCGTCACGGTATATGTTCCAGGCGTACTTGCTATCAGATCTATTTCACCTGTTGCAGTACTTATGAATACTAATCCTGCAGTCGAAGAGAAAATTCCCGCTGTTCCGCCACCACTAAATGTTGGTAATGGATTTGTATTGTTCTGGCAATACGGATCTCCGGTGTAGCTAAATGTCGCAATCGGAGTTGGCGTAACAGTAATAGCTAAATTTCTTGTGGATCCAACTCCGCAACCATTCACTGCGGAAACACTTAGCGTACCACTTGTTGCAGTAGAATTATAACTTACTAAAACGGAATTTGATGTTCCTGTAATTGTTGCTCCTGTACCTGAGTAGCTCCACTGATAGGAAGTAGCTCCTGATACAATTGGAATTGTATATACAATGTTTGATGACGATTGACAAACAGTAGTTTGAGCTGCACTAAATGCAAGAGGAGCAGCCGGTGAATAAGAGAATGCAATAGATACGGTACTTTGTGATACACAAGAACCATTACTGATCGTCCATCTCAAAATATACGATCGTCCCAAAAGTCCTAAGAAATTTGATCCCGGACTTGTATTAGCCATCAGTGTTCCACCTGTTCCGGATACTATCGTCCATAGACCAGTTGATGGTGCAACTGCTGCATTCGCATTTAATAATGTACTCGTAACACCACAAAGCGATTGATCTGTTCCTGCATTAGAAGTGTTAGGCGAAGCATAAACACTGATCACTGTCGGATCAACTGCACCTGCTACTGTGCTATTATCGTACATGAAGCCTGTGAGTAAATAATCGCCACCTAATGCAGTTGTTGGAAGTGTATATGGCAATGAATTGACAACTGCCGATTGTACAGCACCACCATCAACTGTATAGTACAATGTATATGGCAATGTGATCGTAATGTATGTCGTGAAAGTAACCGGTATTCCCGCATTACCACACACCGGACCTGATGGTGACAATGTTGCAATTGGTTTTGTTGCTGAAATACTTGCGATTGAAAAATCAATTGGTGTTGTTGAAATATTGACACTTCCTGTTGTAACAACATCGCCCAAATTATTTACTCCTGTCGGTGTTGAGACAACTGCATCCCATCGTGTTCCGTTTTTCTGTGCAATTCGAAGATCTGTATATCCATTGATTGTCATTGAACCATTCAGATCACTTTGCGAATCCCATGCAAGTCTTATTTTGGCTGTCTTCGCCGCTGTCGTATTCACACTCCAATATTCAAGCATGTTTTCTACAACGAGTGGATTATTCAAATTCGTTGAAATACCTGTTGGGTTTGGATTGAAGTATTCAACTGTCCATGCAGAACTTGCCGCTGCAGTAGAAGTGATCGTGCAATCATGTCCTTTCCCTACCGCCAGTTTTCCAATCGGATACAGGAATGAATTACCATTTAAAAACTGTTTAGTCATTGGTCCGTTGACATATGATGTCGATGTTCCGCCTGTTGGTATAACAGCGCTGGTTGAAGTATTCACCACACTCAACATGTTTGTTGATGTTGTTGTTATAATTCCATTCGTTAAAAGTAAATTCCCTTTTATTTCAATGGTTGTATTGTTTCCAATCGTCAGTCCTGCTGTATTATTGATCTCGAAATGATTGAATCCATTTGTTCCTGTAAAATCACCAAGTGTTCCACCCAAAGTTTGTGCTGTTGATCCTGCAAAAGAAACAATTGCGCCCGCACCTGAACCGGAATTGAACGCTCCGGTATTGTACCGTTCCATTGTACCTAGTATCGTCAGCTTTTTATTATTTGAACTGTTGTCAAGTGTTGGACCATCAATTTTTAATCGCTGACAAATTGTAAGATTAGTATTTGGTAAAATTCTTGTTCCTGTTCCTGATAAATACAAATAAGGAATACTTGTAAATCCGGGAAGGAAAATGGAATAGGTTCCTATACCACCATAATCTAATGTTCCTTTTCCTGCGCAATCAATAAAGGAAGTATAAGTTCCGGCAGGTAAATTCCCGCTTTCAACATACAACGTTGGAGTTGTGGTTGGATCTATATTCGGATAAGTGACTTGATCAATATCTACGTTACCCAGATTGTGACCATACGTCGGTGTCACCACTCTTAAGATACCATTTCCGGTAATTGTAGTCTGATATGCATTACATTGATTTACATCTGTCGTGATCGTAGTATTGATGATTACTTTGAACCCATTCGGTCCTCCAACAGGACAATCCTGCAAACCATTTGCAATATTTGTCCATTTAGAGTTATCAGACCATACACCATTCGCATTGGAAATATATGTTGGCATATTGTCCGGTATGGCAGTATCATTACCGCATGTATAGTTTCCTGAAATATTTGTTCTGCTTGAAAAACTAAAGTTGATCGAATTTAATGCTTCATCAACATTGTCTGTTGCAGCACCCGGTGCTGACTTGATCCATACTGTTCCCGGATTTTCTAACCATGCAGAAACATAATCACTCTCAGGTCCACCAACAACATCACTTGAATTGTAATACAACTGTGCGTTTGCAGTAAATCCTGCAAGTCCTGAACTTTGTACACGCCAATAATATTTGAGGACATTGTTTGGATCCATCACTGACGGTGCATATTGATTTACGGGTGTCAAATTGATATAGTACCCTAATGATGTATTAGCAGTAATATCGAAATCTGCCGGAGTGTATTTTCCTGTTACGCCGACAGGGAATGTAAATGTGGCTGCACCTGTGTTAAAGAATTTGCTGACACCTGAACTACTCGAAACCCCGTCTGTCTTGATCATCTTCGTGTCACTGAACGGCGAGCCGCCAATGCTACTGGTCTGACTTAAGGTAAGTAAGTTTGAACTGATCGTCAAAATTCCTGTCGTTAATACCAGGTCATTTTGCAATGAAATATCATTGAGTGTTATTGCTCCTGCTGCATTATTCAATTCAAGTCTGCCAAATGCTCCTGTTCCGGAAATCTGCTGTTGAACAGATCCCGCTAGCATAATACCACCACCGGAAGTATTGTTGTCGATGTAAGAAGAATTGTTGATCAGATTTCCAAGCAATGTTATTTTGTAATCGGTTGCAACCGGATATAAAATTAAAGTGCCGGTATTAATAGACAAATTTCTATTTACCGTAAATGAACTATTCACACTTAACGAACCTGAACAAGAAACGCTCATATCATAGAAATTCGTAATGGATGTTCCATTAATACTTTGATTTACTCCGTTAAATGTTGTTGTATTTGTTCCGTATAAATAGGATGCCGGCAATCCATTGTTGGTTAGATTTCCTGCGATGCTTACATTAAAATTATTAGCATTGAGTATACTGTTTGCATTTGTAAATGTCAAACTGCCTTTCAATACAAGTGGATTAATTGATAATCCAACGGTAGCATTCTTTGCAGCTCCGGCACCTGTGATTGTCAGATTGTACAACGAAACATTTGCATCCATTGAATATGTCTGTGCTGTATTTGGAACGGCATTGTCAAATACTATTGTTCCACCTGTGATGGTTGAATTGGTTGGTCTCAGGTATAGATCTCCAAACGTAGTTCCGCCACCACGTACGATTGTCAATGTCGATGAACCTGACATATTGAAAACACTTCCGGTATTGACGATTTCAAGTTTAGCGCGAGTAGCTGCTGTAACTGCACCACCACCGGAGCTTAATCCGTTTATGGTTACAGCACCACCTGTTTGTATGTATGATAAAACTCCATTTGTAGAAGTTGTTGGTCTTCTTATTTGACCATTCACATATAAATTTCCACCTGATACACGAAGGGATGCATAGTTTCCGGAGTATTCAATATCATTGTTTGATAATGCTGTTCCTGTAATCGGGCCTATGTAAACATTTCCGTTAGCGACATTCAAGGTTCCGTTCAGAAAAAGATCACTTGCATCTGACGTCGCATTACCTATCAATACTCTTATATTATTTGTATTGCTTGGCATGTCAATTTTTAATCCTGCCGTTTGTGGTATTGTAAATGAGCCGGTAGAGATCGTAAAATGTTGTCCGGCTGCAGGATTCGTTCGCTCATAACTGAATGTACCATTTTGAAGTGTCAACCAGTTATTCGCAGGAGTAGTAAGAGTACCGCCGATGTCACAAGTAAGTGTTGTTGCTTGCGAATTTCCTTTGTTAATTATTACTTGACCGAAAGTAGTAGTCGGTGAATTGATCGTATTTGAAATAGTTGCATTGGTTGAACTGAAGAATGTAAGAGGGATGTTTGTAAAATTACATCTGCTCACTGTACTTGCCGGAGCATTTACAATTCCATTTGTATTGTTTATAAGACTTCCTCCAATCGACATGGCTTTAAGTCCATTCCCATTTCCCCAGTCATCAATTGCTCCATTTGAATTTTGTACGGTAACATTTCCATTCACAATAATATTCTGAAGAGGATGAGCCGCATTCATATAAAAACCGAATCCGCCACCTACAATATCCATGTCACCATTTATGGTAATTGTTTTGGCGATAACAGCAGTTGGTGCTGTCGGATAAGCACCGTTCCATGTTGGTAAGAACCATGAATCAGCATTTTGTCCTTGCGCAGTCAATGTTCCATAAATTGTTATACTAAGGTTACCGAAGATAATATTCGAACCTCCTAGCGGCGCTAAAATCAAATTTCCGTATGTAGTTTTTGTCTGCGGTAACCAATAAGTTGTTCCGGCTGCAGCATTCGTTGTATATAATTCAGTTGTACCGAGTCCGATATCAAAACTACTGAAGTCACCCGATGGGAATGTATATGTTGAACCACTTGGATTTAAAGCTGCAACTCTTATCGTTCCATTGCCTCCTGTATCAGAGAGGACCATGCTAAATGTACTAAGTGTAAATGTTTGTACATCTAATGCGCATCCTGTTTTAATGGTCAGGTTAGCACAATTTGCTGTTGCTGTTATTCTGACAAAATGTGCATTCTCAATTATTACAATGCTGCTTGGTCCCGGGAAGTTAACTCCTGCAACAGCTCCTGCAGGAACCGCAGCTCCACCTGATGTGTATGACCATGTCGTATTTGAACTCCATGTTGCATATGCTCCAGATGTGCCCGCAATACTATAAAATATTAGTGGTGTACCAAATGCACCACCTGCAGTTGTATTATCACCTGCTGTATAATCGTCGTCAAGGAAATTGGCACTTACTGCCGGTGTTGTCCAATCGGTGATCGTATATGTTCCTGTATTGATATTTGGAAAATCACCGTTGTTCCAAGTATTTGCAGATAGATCATACAAACTTGGAATATAGTTTGCGACTATTCCATTTACATCCGCTGGTGAATAGATAAATGAATGCGTTACTTTTCCTGCATATCCTGTAAATCCTGTCGAACGAATTCTCCAGAAGAATGTCAAACTTTGATTCTTCACCGTCGTAGCCGGATATTCATAACCAACAGGAATTATCGTAAGTGAACCATAGGATGTCGGACTTGAACTAAAACCAATTTCTGCCGGAGTATATGCATATGTCGCCGGCCTGTTCGTAGAAAAACACCCTACAGGAAAAGTGAATGGTGTATTTGCAGTATAGACCTTTGTTATACCACCGTCACCTGATTGACCATTGGAATGAATGTAGCATGTATTTGAAAAACCAGTGCCGGTTGCAATACTTCCCGTTGATGCAATTGTCAGATTGTAAGAAGCAATATTGAATATCTTATCAGCAAGCAGATTTAAAACTCCATTCACCGTAATACCTGCTAGCAATGAAATCGGAGCAGCAGACGCATTTGTATTGTTCAGTTCAAGATTCTGGAATGTACCACCGCCGTCAATGGTCTGTACTGTCGCTGCTGTGGTCAATGATATTTTCCCTGTTCCAATATGAATTCCTGAATTATATACATTGCCGGCAACAGTAATTACATCGCCATTGTCATCAAAGGTTCCTGCAGTCAAATTCAAGACACCCGAAACATTTATTGCTGTCTGAGAACCGGCCATCGATAAAACATCGCCGGCAGATTTTGTCATTGTCAGATTGTTTAGAGTCAATGCACTTGCAAGATCCACAGTGAATGTTTGCGTACCTGTTCCATTGAAGACCGTTGTATTCGTTCCGGTAGTATATGTGGTGCCCGTTGCTATCGAATAATCTCCACCTATTGAAACATTTTGTGAATTTGCATTGAAGTCACCTGAACTTAAAGTAAGATCATTTAAAACGGTTAACGGATATCCTGTTGTCAATTGAACAATTGCACTTCCGCTTGCTCTGTTTATAAGTACGTTCCCAAGTGAAGCTGTTGAAGTAATAAAATAATTTGTCGCATCAGCTAATACCGTTCCTGTTGTTGGAATAAATTCAATAGTTCCATCAGTAACACTAATGTTTGCTGCAGCTGATTTTACATCGAATGATTCGCCTGTTGCAACATCACACACGTCATAAATACGAATGACTCCGCCTGACATTGAAAAGATATTGGTTGTTTGCTCCAGATTGAAACTTCCAAATCCTGTTGATGTTCCGTTCAATGCTCTTGACGTATTCAATGATGCAGTTGATGTATCTGTCAAGTCGCTCATTGAAGAGTAGGATGCTGGTGTCCTTTGAAATCTTCCACGTAGAATCAAAGTTCCGCCGGATTGAGAATAAGAAGAGGATCCTGTTGTTGATAGAAATTGTTTTGCATCAACAACACCACCGTTGATAACCATTGTTCCTGATGCAATATTCGAAGTAATTAGTCCTCCGGACTCGCGTGTAGATAAATATCCATCGTTGATCTGAAGTTTACCAAAAACATCTACCGAACTATAACCTCCGGTAGTAACACCAATTGCAGCATTACTTGGTGCTGAAACACCATAAGTTGTATTGATCTCTCTATAATCGTCTGCTGTGGAAAGCACAAATGTTTCCGGTCCGTCAAGAATCATTGCACCATTAGAAGGTATATAATAATCTGAATTCGGTGGACCTACTGTTGTTCCTTCTGTTAGAGATGGAATAGACGTTTGTCCTTGTAGAATTAATGTTCCTGTCCTGATCCAAAGTGCTTTTCTGATATTTGGATTAGCAGTAACTGCAGCTTCAGTTGTAAGCGTGTTAGCACCAAACAATCTGAAGTTCGTATAGCTTTGAGCACTTATTGTAAGAGTATATGTTTGATCAGTTCCTTTATCCAGAATTAGATTGTAAAAATCTGTCGCGCCATTACAAGTTATTACATTGCTTGTTGGGCCCTGGAAATAAACAGAAGCTGCACCGGCTGTCGGTCCTGCAACAGTCGGCGGGAAGGCATTATAAATAGGGTAGTCTAAATTTGTAAATCGAACTGTACCATTGTTTATAAGATCACCTTTTAATATGACTGTATGAAAGTAAGTATAGTAATTAATAAATGGAGCCGCACCGCCAACGCTTACTGCACCAATAGCGGGATTTGTGATACCTGTCCCAACAGCAATCGCAGCGCCATTATCAACAGTTACATTTCCGTTTACAGTTAAATTTAATTTTGCAACGGATACATCATTATTGATTTTGAATGTACCATTCCTGACATATAGATTTCCATTCAATGTTAAGTTGCTTAATTGTGTTGCAAAAACAGAAGGTGCATTTATTGTTAGATTGTTATATGTTGTTTGCGCAACCGGTAATGTGAAGTCGGAAATATTATAGTATTCTGTTGTTCCACCATTGACAGCTACAAACGTATTTGTTGCTACTGTGGGAAAACTTGAAGATGCTAGACGAAGGGTACCTTGTCCGGACAATGAAGTAAGACCATTCGAAAAACTATAGGTAGACAAATCTAAAGTACCTCCTCCATTAATGGTTACGTTAAGGTTTTGGGTAGTAATAATTGCAGGCAATGAAACAGTTCGTCCTGTTAAGATCACAACGTTATCATTGTACCCCGGAATTGTACTGCCAATTTGCAAAGTACCACTCGGATCAGAAGTCCATGTCGACGCTGTATTCCAGTCGCCTGTCATATAAGAATAGTAGGTCGCATTTCCACCCATCGACCAGTATCCACTTGTAAAACCGGAGTTTCCTGTAATGGTAAATGTATTCGCACCAAACGTACTTACACCTGTTGTCGGTGGACATTGAACGGTAGTTCCCGGTGGATTTGGTAAATAAACTATAGTATTGGAAGCGCCATTTAATTCTGCCGGGTCATATTGGAATGTGGCTGTTATGGTCTTTCCACCCAAACTTGTAATTAAATCCCAATACTTGTTAATGTAAATTGGATTAAGTCCGGTAGGAATTGCTTTGATTCTATATGTTCCTGTATTTGGTGCAATGGAAGTAAGTGTCATTGGCGAATAAAATCCACCTGACCCAATTGGATTTAATGCTTGTGCACTTGCTGTATTTTTTATCAGATAGCCAGTCCCTCCGGTGGAGATCATATGAGTTGCATCAAACGCACCTGTTATAGCACCGGCTGCATTATTTGTAATCGTTAAATTGTAATTTGCAAGTTCAAGTATTCCGGAATTTAAATTTATAATTCCACCGACAGAAATATTATTAGTAAGAGTTTTAGTACTACCACCGGAAATGGTCAGATTATTATATGCAACACTTATAGTTGAAACTAATGCAGGGATATCCTGCGCTATTGTGCCATTGTAATTTACAGTATTGGATGCCGTGACATAATTTCCTGTTGTGAAGGTGGCAGATAAAGTAAGAGCATTTGAAATGCCAATCGTACCACCATTCCACAATGTAACATTGGTCGCAGCTCTGGCGCCACTGATTGTAAGGTTGTAGAAATTTAATGTTGTACTCGGAGCAACACCTGCAATCGTTTGAGCAATTCCTGCTCCTGAGTAATTAACTGTATTCGGATTGGTCGCAAAATCAAGTGTACCGGTTATCGTAAACGGATTTCCAGTCACCGTTAAATTCAACAATCCTGCATTTGTAAAATTACCAACTCCTGATATCAAATTTGAAATCGTAAGTCCGGTTACGGCATTTGTAGTATTGTTTGTTATTGTTTTTCCTGCAGTTCCGCAAACAACTCTGTAAAGTGTAAATGCATTTGCTCCACTAATACTTTGGTCGTTGATCGTGAAATTGAATATCGAAGTGTTAGGTGTGAAAGTTAAACCATCAAATGTAAGTCCTCCATTCAAAGTATATGAATTTCCTGCGACAGAAGTTGTCCAGGACCCATTTGAATTCACCGACACCAATCCAACAAAGGTGTTTGTACCGGTTGTGCTGTTGTCATCTAGAATTCCGTAACCGTTAATATTTGTATAGCCGTTTACAGTCAGAGTGAAAGTACTTAATTGCAATGTCACTCTGGGAGTAACTCCGATTCCGGTGATCGTAAGATCTTTATTTATAATAGTTGTTCCTGCAAGTGTTTTTGTTCTTGCTGTTACTGACAAAGCATTGTAATTCTCTAACGAAAGATGATTGTATGTCATCTGCATTATCGTTTGAGCATTATCCCCATCATATGTTACAGTTTGATTCGCATTACCCGGAGTAAATGTAAATCCTGCAGTAAACGTATTCGCCGTTCCTCTTAATTTCAAGAGGTGATTTGTACTACCGCTCATATTCAATGATCCTGCAGCACCTGTTGAGATGTTGCCGGTTATTGTGACCGTTTTATCTGTAGATCCGAAATTTAATGATCCGGTTAAGGTTGCTGTCCCAACTACGTCGACTATGGTTGCTGTTGTTCCAAGATTGAATGTCGACCCGGCACCAACTGTCAATGCTCCACCAACCGTTGCATCACCTTGTAAAGTTTTTATACCCGCACCGGTAAAATTCAAATTACGATAAGAGGAACTTGCAAAAACTGTTTGAGCGCCTGCCAGATTATAAGCCACTGTACTTGCCACTGCAGCAGTTACCAATGACCCAATTGAATTCGTCGAACCATTTAGATTTAAGGTATGTGTTCGTGAGCCTGAACTCATGTCTATCGTTCCTGCACCTGAACAATTTCCTGTCACGGTAACGATGCGTGCAGCAGCTGCATCAAATGCCAATGTTGATGAAGAAACATCTAAACTTCCGTTTATAGTAATTGCTGCTGCCGGTAATGTTTTAATTCCCCCAATTGATGTTGCCAAATTGAAATAGGTAAAGCTTGCTATCGATTGGTTTCCTGCACTGTTATAATTCACTGTTCCTGCCGACGGTGAAATGGCACCTCCGCCAACAGTACTTGTGATTCCTCCTGTGCCTGTGAAGGCACCGGCGAGATAAAGTGTGCCTGTACTTCCGGCAGGAAATAAAATGTAGTTCAACGTATTTGCACCCGGCATTGCTATATTTCCGGAAACTGTGACCGATCCTGAAGGAATTGAAATATATGAATCTCGTGTAGCAGTTCCGGAGTTGATCATTGCAACACTTCCTGTCGTAAAGGATCCAAGTGATACCGTTACGTAATTGTTCATTGCATTCGTAGTCGGACCGTTGATAGTTGTCGCTCCGGTAACAGAAAGTGTCCATGCTCCCAGACCATCAAATACAAGTCCTGTGTTGTTCGCAGTGCCGGCTATTGTCAATGATCCAATTGCATTTGGAATTGAGGCGTCCAGACTGACAATATTATTATTTTGAATTGTGACTAGACCTGTTCCGGGGTTTTTACCGGGATAGTCACCGGCTGTTGCAGCAACGAATCCTGAACCATAATCGGCTTGCCATGTTGTATTTGTAGTCCAGTTTGTTGATGCAATACTTCTGTAATCTCCATTGGCAGCATCAACTTTTAAGGCTGTAGTAAAAATAAAATTGCCACTACAAGACATCGCATCACGAAAGTGATGGTTCGCCTGAAGAGCAATGGTTGACAAAAAGAAATTAGTGGTAAATTGACATTTATTTGGTAGTGGGATTTATGGGTACTCGTGTTCGGTAATCGTTGTAATGAATTTTTCCATCGGACCGTGGATAGATATCACAATGAATTCATTGGACAAGGAATACTTGTCTTTGTGTTTACTTTTTCTGCCTATTTTTAATAATTAATCGGTTTTTGTAGATTAGTTTTACTCAATCAAGTTATAGTATATAGGACCTAAAGAGTTATCATTCACCCTGTCAAATCACATCATTGACATGAATTCTGTGTAATTCATTAGCCAAATGAGAAAAATTTAAATGCAACCTTTGAATTCAGCACTTGTTCGCAGAAAATTATTCCGCATTTTAAAAAAGTCGCAAAAAAAGCGTAAAAAAAAATGTAAGAAAGCAGACGGATTTGAATTTATTGACCGATTTTCTCATGAAAAATCCAAAATTGTATGTAATTTTTCTAATCGCTAAAACAGCCTGAAAGCATTGATAACACTGGAACTTTCAGTATTCACTTCACAGTACTAAAGTCGATCCTATTGGAAGAAATCGTATCAATTTTTTATACTCAAAAGTAGTCCAGGTAAATCATAAGCGACATCAACTGATTTCTGACCCTGGCACTCACACTCACACTCAAGCCCTTCGCCCTGTTTTTCATTCATTTATCAAATTCCCGTCGGTGGTATTGCTTTTTACGGTACTTTCATTCTGATAAATTCTCTCTCCATGAAAGCAACTTTACGACTCATTCTAGTTCTTCTATTCGCAACAAGTGCGACCTTTGGTCAACGTACTGCGAATATCGCTATCTCAGGAGGCGTAACGAATTATACCGGTGATCTTGGTAATGAAAAAGTTTTTCCTTTTTCTGCTGCCAGTCCGGGACTTGCTATTACTCTGCGGAACTTTCTGAACAATCCGAAGAAGTCACATAATTTATATCCTGCTTTTGATGCTCAACTTCGACTCAGCTGGCATCGTTTGCAATATGATGAATCAACAGCAATCGGTGATAAACAAGGTACAGAACTCAGAAATTATCTTCGTGGAATGAATTTCAGAAACGATCTCTTCGGGACAGAAGTTGATTTCACATATAATTTTTTCATCAACAAATATGCGCCGCTTTCAAAACCACGATTCAGTCTTTTCTTGTCTGCAGGTGTTGGCGTTTTCTACGGCAAACCGGTAGCTGATTTATTTCGGGGTGACATAGCACCGGAAAACAAATATTATTATTGGAAAGACGGTACCATCCGTGACGTAAAAGAAAATGATAAACAGTTTGGAAATGTTATTGAAAAGGATGGTGAATATGAAACTGATTTGCAAAAATGGATGACGGAAGGACAAGGTTATAACAAAGAAGCAAATTCAAATCCACCTTATAGCAACTGGAATATCGGCTTCCCAATTGGTGGCGGTATGCGATATAGTTTTAACAAGTTGCTCACCCTTTCAGCAGAAATGAATTGGTATCTTTTCCTGACCGATTATCTTGATGATGTTAGTGGACGATATGCAACTTATGAGGAATTGAAAAACTCATTTCCGGATGATACAGAATACGAACTTGCTAAATATATTTCTGATCCGACCGGCTATGGCACCAACGGTGTCATCGGACCTATAACAAGTGTTCGTGGTAACCCTGATAGGAAAGATTCTTTTACCTATGTAAGTCTTGAAATGGCTTACAAATTTACCTGGAAACAAAAAGGCATTTACGGACAGTAATATTAGTGAATAACTAATAGCTAATAACTAATAGTGAAGGGCTATCGTAGGTAACTTGTTTCCTAAGATAGCCCTTCACTATTCACTATTCACTATTCGTTATTATTTGTCTTGTATTCCCAGAACTTTCATCAACTCGTCCAATTTTGGTGAGAGAATGATTTCTGTCCGGCGATTCTTTTTACGTGCTTCAGAAGTGTTTGCCGGATCGATAGGGAAGTAGGAGCCTTTTCCACTTGCTACAATTCTTGTTGGATCAATTGCCGGATCTTTTAAAAGGATCTTCGCAACTGCAGTAGCTCTTAACACACTCAACTCCCAATTATCTTTTGCACCACTTGCCAATGTGCCATTGATCGGAACATTATCAGTATGGCCTTCCACAACGATTGAAATATCTTTCTTTGTTCCCAAAAGTTTCGCAAGTTCTTTAAGTGCATCGCTTCCTGCTTTTTCAACATTTGTACTTCCGGATGCAAAAAGCAATCGCTCTTCCATAGATACATACACTTGCCCGTTTTTACGATAAACAGAAAGTCCATTATTCTCATAGCCCAGTAATGCATCACTCACAGCTTTCTTCAAACTATTCACTGCACTATCAGTGCGGTTCAAAATAGCTTCAAGTTCATCAACGCGATCTTGCTTTTCTTTTATGCCAACGCGAAGATCTGCCATATTTTTTTCGCGTTCATTCAATGCAAGTGAATCTTTTTTGATTCGCTCCTCACGACGAAGTAATTCATCGCGCGTTGCACTTAACTCAGCAATTAGTTTACGTGTTTCTTCTGTGTTTCCTGCCAAAAGTTTTTCATTGTTGAAAAGCAATTTGTCGTACGATTTGTTCAACTCGCCATATAGTGAAGTTAGACGATGGTAGGCATTACCCATATCTGTCGTATCTTTTACTAATTGAACAATGTCTTTTTGCATCTCAGCCCCCGAGGCTTTCATTTCTGTGTTCTCGGTTTTTAGACCTTCGTTTTCAGAGCGAAGTTTGTTGTTCTCATCCAAACATGTCTGCTCTCTCTTCTGAATGTCTTCGAATTTTTTTGCCGGTACACACGATTGTAATCCGACACACACTAGTCCAAATGCAAGAAAACTTGCGAATTTGTTATTTATTTTTTTCATCAAAACCTATATTAGTTATTGTTCTTATTCTATTTTGCTAAGTTACCTGTAATAAAACGGTTTCTTTAACTGTTTTTTGGGTAATTTTCAACAATGGATTCGAACATTTTACGGTTTTATCCGTTTTATATCATAGGTTTCCCGGAATCTTAATCTTAACTGCTTATGGAATTTCTAAATAAAAACTGGATTACCGAAAATCAAATTGATTTTGAATACAAGAAGTATATGCTGCTTGCATACCTTCAGCATGTTTCCGAAAATTTTACCGATAAGCGCCTATATCCGTATCTGAGTGATTTAGTCGAACATTACAGAAATCTTAAAGTACTTCAGGAAAATAAACATCAACTTTACAATATGTTCCCTGAATGTTTGAAAGGGGCAGATGTGGATCATTTTAATCTCATCTATGAAAAAATGATCAGCGACGATGCTATCATGAGTGAAATAGAAAGCATCCTCGATTTTTCAATTCCCAAAATGGAAAGTTATTTGAGGGAAGGGAAAAAGATCTATGATTTTATCGAAGACCGCATGAAAATATTTCCCGTTGGATTGATGCCTTTGAATTCTGAATTCGGTTATGTGTTCTTAAAGGAAGGCAATTCAACCGATACAAAAGTGTATGAATACCAAGTGACGATCTTCGAAAATCCAACAGAAAAATACCGTGGTGTACATTTTTCTTACCTGACGATCTATGAAAAAAGTATCATGAATACATTCGAAGCGATCAAATCAGATCTCATTTCCTTCAATAAAAAGTTTCCAAATCCTGCCACATTTGTTATTGAGACCTCGCTCTCTATTCCTTTCGAAGAGACATTTCTTCCATTGGCAAAAAGGACTTTGGTTAAGCGATTGGCGAGTTAAAACTAATTACTGTTTTTCATCTTTCTTTCCTGCCAGAACTACCGATAACACGAAAAGTATTTTTACAAACCTATATGCAAGCCAACATTTAAGTCTGGTGAGTATATTTCTATTCATAAGCATAGAGCGTAATGTGATCTCTGTACTTTCAACTTTCATGATGTCCTGAATATGATCACTTATACTTTTTGAAAATTCGACATTGTTGACATCGAGATTCAATTCTATATTGCTGAAGGTGCTCAAATTGTTTAAGTCATATGATCCAATGGAACACCATTTTTCATCTCTTACTAAAACCTTTCCGTGTACATTCGATGGGCGATATTCAAAAACCCGGATGCCGTTTTTAGTGAGCCAGCCGTATAGGTATCTTCGTGCACTAACCATTATTCCTACATCCGATTTTTCAGCGACAAGAACAGAAACATCAACACCTCTGTTGACAGCATTTTTGATTAGTCGACGTGTGCGACCGCCAGGAAGAAAATACCCTCCAACAATAACCAATGTTTTTTCAGCTTGCCGAAATGCTTGCCGATAAGAGATAGCAATTTCATTTTGGTTTCTGACGAAATCGTTCCTCCGTACCCTGATCATAATAGAAGGATGTGAGGCCTGTTTTTTGTCTGTTTTAGGCTTTTTTGGAAATTTGATTAACTTCCATCGGCTTCTGCAAATTAATTCAAGTCTGCCGGCTGTCGAACCGGTTACTATTGCTGCAAAGTCAAGCCATGCCGGCATCTTTGAAGTTCCTGCATATTGATCGGCAATGTTGATGCCGCCAACTACTGCCGTCTGCCCATCAATTACCATTACTTTTCTATGAAGCCTTCGTGCAATATGAAACCGACCTTTGGAAAAAAGTACACCATACCGCCTTAGTTGGATTCCTGCTGCTTCCATGGTTTGTTGTAATTCCAAACTCATGTCTTGAGAACCATAAGCGTCAATTAAAATATAAATATTGACCCCACGCTTTGCCGCATCTATTAGGGCATTGGCGATTTTCCTCCCGGTTCTATCTGCCTTAAAGATGTATGTTTGTAGTTGGATTTCTGTATTGGCAGAAGCAATAATTTCGACTAATCTGTCATAATATTTTTCACCACTTTGGATCCATTCGATAGAGTGATTGGCAACATAAGGTTTGTTATAATTTCTCCAGATCGAGCGTCGCTTCATAAGTTAAATTCAATGCGTATAAAGATAGGGCTTACTTTTTATTATATTGTGAATAATAGGCCTTTCAGAGGACTTAATTTAATTTTTTAACTTCGAAAAAATACTACATTTGTATGATTTTCATATCGAAAAACTATGCAAAACGAAGACCAGCTATTCACTCAGCTACTTTCAATATTCTACTCTTCTGCCATGGTCGCTCTCGGGAAATTAAAAAACCCTTCGACCGATAAGATCGAGAGAAATCTGGATCAGGCTCAAAATTCAATTGAAATGCTTGAAGTAATTAAAAATAAGACTTCCGGCAATCTCTCTGCGCAACAATCTAAGATGTTAGAGAGTATACTGACCGATTTGAGGTTAAACTTTGTAGACGAAAAGAATAAAGATTCAATAGCACAATAAATCCAATTGAAAAGCAATACTATGGATTCACAAGAAATCAATAAAGCAGACTACCAGGAACAAGGACCCAAAAAAGGAATTGTAATTATTGTGATCACAATATTACTAGGTACTAATGGACTTCTGCTTTGGCAATTTTTTGATAAAAAGAACCATCTTGATCAGGCTAACCAAACGATCGTCACGACTACTGCAGAAAAGGACGCCCTACAAGTTCAATTAAATCAGTTCAAAGTAGATTTCGAAAAACTAAAGACGGATAATTCTACATTACAAAATCAACTTACTGAAAAGGATGAACAAATCAAAGCTAAAGTTGCTGAGATCCAAAAACTAATTCTCCTTGGAGGCCCTGCACAGATTGCCAGAGCGAAAGCGGAATTGGCAAAATTGAAAGAGATGAATGACGTTTACGCTGTTCAGATCGACTCCATTAATAAGATAAATGCAACACTTCTTGCTGTCAATGATTCATTAAACAATAACCTTTCACAAGAACGTTCGAAGAACGATAACCTTGCTTCCGAAAATAGCAGACTTTTCAGTAAAGTTTCAGCAGGTTCGATCTTAAAAGCAATGAATGTTAAAACAGAAGGCTTCCGTTTCAAAAGTAATGGAGATGAAGTTTTAACAAACAAAGCAAAGCAGGTGCAGAAACTAAGAACAAAATTTGTTCTCGCTGAAAACAGAGTCATTGATAACGGTCCCGTTGATATTTTCATTAGAGTATTAGGCCCCGATGGAGACGTTATGAAATCTACCAATAATGAAAGCTTTAAAAGCAACGGCGAGGATCTGATCTACACAGTCAAACAAACTGTTGAATACGCCAACTCCGATACACCGGTTGATATTGCTGTTGGTAAAGGAGGGTCTTTTGCAAAAGGCAAATATAATGTGGAGATCTATCACGGTGGTGCTGTTATTGGCGGTCAGTGATAGATTTGAAATAGTTTACTTGGTAATATAATCCTGCTTTACAAATGAGGATATTGTTCTTGTTTTTTTTTTGATTCTCTCTTCGGAGATTAATGCACAATTTACCGGTATCCGGACAGTAGATTCTACAGGGACTTCCGCAACCTATGTGAATAAACTTCTTCTTTCTGCAGATTCGAATCTGATTTTGCTGGCAAGAAGCAGTGACAGTATTCAACCTGTTTTTTCTTCTATTATGAAAGCCGATGGAAATGGTTCATTGCTATGGCAAACTCATCATGTAGCTGCCCATAATTGGTGGAGCCACGGAGTTACATTAACAGATGGAAGTACGATAGCTGCTCTTTCTACATATGGGACTAATGATACTGTTTGTGTTGCGGTCTCCAAATTCGATTCCTCAGGAAATTTAGTTTGGTTAAAACCATTCTTATTTATGTCTAAAACTTATTTGCGTGGAATGTGTCATGGGGCCAATAATTCAGTTTTACTTATTGGAATTACTGATGACCCTTCCTGGACCATGGACTATTGGACCGCTCAGATCGATACTGCGGGCAATATTTTAAGTTCTCATCAATATCATTTTACGAATAATTCCTGGACCTATACAATGGTCATAGATGATTTTGTTAGTACTCAAGATGGTTCGATTGCATTCGGAAAACAGTATAATACGATCAATAATACATATGAAGATATGATTTTGAAGTTTGATCAAACCGGTTTTCTTGAATGGAATCGAATTCTTTCTTATCAAACTCAAAATGACCAACCAAAGCCTATTTCAGTAAATGAAAGCAGGGCAGGGGATCTTTATTTTTACTCATATGAAAAACTTCCCGGTACATTAGGAGATAATTTTTATTTAACCAGAACAGATAGTCATGGAAATTTATTAAAGGCAAAAAAATTCTATTTCCCGCATTTACAACCTTGTAATTTTTTGATCAACAAAAATGATGAACTTGTTATATTGACCAATTATAGTGATTATCCAACGGTAGGTATAAACGTCATTGTAGTTGATACCAATTTTAATGTTCTTCGTTCTAAATATTATCCAGATTATACGGCTACTGACGTATTAGAATTGCCGGACGGACGAATAGCCTTCAGCGGGTATTTAGCCGGTGCAACTAAGACTGTGATTGGTATAGCTGATTCTATGCTTGGACTGCCATGTCACAGCACGTTACTGAATTTTACAATAACAGATGTCATATATAATTCTTCCGATTCCACCTATTTTAACGATGTAGATACAGCGATTTCGGTTTCTTATTCAATGCTTGATTACACAGCTCACTTTTATGATTCTTTATATTGTGGTACGTCCCTTCCTCTAAGCGTCGATGAGCAGAACCTGGCGTACTTGGACTTATTCTATAGTGAATACCCTTCGCCATTTATTTCGATCAATTCATATGATACAGATGAAGTAGAGGTTTTAGTTTACAGTATTTCGGGAGCCATTATTTACCGGATCAAGAACTTGCATCTAACAAATGGCGCCAATAAAATTTTATTAGATAATTTTTCATCTAGTCCGGGAATTTACTTTGTGAAAATTAGAGGAAGTAAGACAAATTGTTCTATGAAGTTTGCAAATACTATGCGTCATTACTAAAAGAACGCCCTGAATTCAACTCCACCGGTATGCACCACCGGCGAATCTTGTAACTTTCGTCCCTCGTAATTAAGACTTAATTGCATATACGAACTCAAGTTTCTTTGTACTGAAATATTCCAGATAAAATTTTCTCCGGGTTTAAATCCTTCAAGCATTTCATAAGCAAGAAAACTCGATTGAGGTGCATTGAATTTTACTTTTACATAACTCACCTTTGCGGTAATAGTACCTGAATTTACAGATGTAAATTTTGATTCAAGATTTAATTTATTTAGAAATGCTTTTTCCATTTCATTCCCTATCGTATTTTTTTTGTCACTATAACGATAAGAAGCGGAAACACGAAATGAATTGCCGGGCTGATAAGAAAGTTTTGGCTCAGCTGCATTAGAAAAAATGTGGAAATCACGCGTGGAGAAATATTCAGAAGTGTTTATTTTTTCACCGTTCTCGTAATTCCAGCTCAGTAAAAATTCCCGGTTTAAATTCCACCTTATATTAAAAATTCTATTTCTATTTAAACGCGATTCAAAGCCATTGCTTAAAAGAGATTTATTGCGAACTTCTTGTATCGTAAAATCAAAACCATAGATTGCACTATTGCGATTGTAATAAGTAGTGTTTCTGAAACTGGCAGTATTTGCAATTAATGATGTGTCATTCAAATCTGTCGAAAATGGATTGAGTGAAGATAGGAGAGTCTCGTCTTTTGTTTTCTTATCTAAGCTTACCAACAATTGATCTGTAAATCGATTAATGAATTTTTCTTTACCTTGATATGAACTGGATTTGCCTGCAGGAGTGATCGTTAATACTTCACTGAAGCGATTACTCCTGGTGATTTGGTAATTACTAGTTGGGACAAATACTCGGATGAATTTCGCATCACTTTGAAATGCTGCCGGAGCAAATTCATCCAGATCTTTTACTCCGTTTAAATTATAATCACCCAGGTATGCATACACACCTTGTCCTGCAGGAACTTCCAGATAATAGTAGTCTTGTCTCCGCTCTTGACCCGTTCCGATTTCATAGTATGTTGTTGCAGTAAGAATTCCCTTGAATAAACTTACGTAATGGTCGAGTCGGTTCAAAAGAGTTTTGGTCGGTTCAATTTGTACCAAAGTTGAATCTGCGGATTGCAGATTCCTATACGTAGTAGTCGTTCTTAATGTATGTTTTGGCTGACTTGAAAAATCTGTCGTTAGCGTCATTTCCTGCGCCTTTGTTGAATTTCGAAATTCTTGGCCTACAGGAAGCTGATCAATTCGTTGCTTTACCTGAAACGAAGCTTTAGTCTTTGTACTATCGAGTGTATTTACAAATGCTTCGATCTCACTGAATGAATAACTTGCCGGTGTAAGTGAATCGGTATTGATCTGAAAGTATTTGTTTCTTTCACTGTTTTCTCTGAGGCCTACACGTAATTTCCATACTGGTCTTGACAGCTCTGTTATATGTCTAAAGAAATTTGTTCGTGATGATAAACCTGTTGAATTCAAAAAACTTGCATTGGAGATAAAATCAAATTTATTCCATCGCAATTTTGTCGATTCTGAATTCATCAAGCCACGATAGGCTGTACCTTTATTATACGATTTCAGCTGATACGTAAAACTTAATACTTCCGGCTTTGATACAGTTGTTTGAAAGGAAGAGATCTTTTCATTATCATAAATATTCGTTGTGCCCATATTCCAGTCCCGCTCAAATTCAACATTTCTGAATCGCTCAATCGGCTTGAAATTCTTATCGGTATATTCAAGATTCAATACATTGTTCAACCGCCATCCTTTAAGCGTATCCGCGCTTAATTGAATCTGGTTCTTATAGATCAACTTGCCGGCATAGCCTGCATCGTTGCTTTTATCTAATGTTGAAAATAAATTGACATCATAGTTACTCAATGCTCCTTCAAAGAACACACTGTTCTTCGCATTCAAAATATATTCGCCTCCGGCATTGATCATTTGTTGCTGCTTTGGAGTCGCCAGCAATGAAACGGGAGCGTAATTACCTTGCGGTATACCATTCAAAGGTTCTACCCATGTGAAAACTCTTCCATTGGCGGAATTTGAAGATTGAATGTAGTCGCCTCTGTTAAAACCAACTTCGCTGTAATTCACCTGCCAGTATGCACTATCAGCATTGGTCGAGTACACATAAATCGAGTAGGTGCCTGATGCTGCTACAGTATCTATAAGTTTGTAAAGAACGATGCTGCTGTTAAATGCAACACTATCTGCCGTTGGATAAAATGCATCCTGGATACTGTCACCTACCGATGCAAGTAATGCCTTCTTTGCACTGTCTAATTCTATATTCAATGCCTGGTTCTTACTGTCTTGTTCAGAATAAACATTCATATGTAATTTCAACCTGCGACTTTCATAGTCTGTCTTCACTGTGATCAATGAACGGGCATAATTCTTATCGGAATATTCGAATTCAGTTACTACCCGAGAGAACTTTGTGATAATTCGTTTGGTCGTAAAAGTTATTTCTGCAGTATTGTAATCGATCGTATAATCGTTTTCGAATCCCCTCACAAGAAGTTGACCATCGAGGTAGATCTTTTCTGTACCTGCCAAAACGATAATAAATGTTTCGCCATTATTTCCTATTAACCTGTACGGACCTTGATTTCCTTCTGATACAGTTATTGTATTTCGAGCAAACTTGCCCTTGCTTACTGCTAAAGCTCCACCAACTTTCAGTAGCTGTTGTTTTGTTGTATCAAAATCAATGATCGACGAAAATGCTGCACCTTGTCCTCGCTTGAAATAATTCATGAAGTACCCTGTTGGTCTGGTCACATCAAAGTCACCGGCAATCAATTTGTTTTTTGGATTAGAGATCTGAATGAAGACCTTGTCAAAGTCTTGCAACTGCTGAGTATTTCCTTCCGGCTGAACAGGAATATTTTCATCTGTGATCGCAGCAAGAATTTCTACGTCATCAGTTAGCTTCCCGGATAACTGTAAATTCAAACTGGAGTTTACAAATACATCCTGATTGTTTCCAAATGATACTCCTCTCGAAATACTTCCACTACGTGTAAGTCCGGACAACCGGAATAATTCGGGCTCGCGCGTTTTTGCTGTGTAATAAAATGGCTGAGCGGAATTGGTACTGATGATCGCTTTGTTCTTATGAGTAACTTCTTTTGAAAAAAGAAATGAAAATGCACGATATTTTACGGTGACAGAGTCGGTACTTAGTTGCGTGTATGCCCCGGATTTTTTTTTCCAGATCAATCTGGAATTTATAAAGTCAAGCGTATAGGCGGAGGTATCGATCAATTGGTCAGAAGTGTACAATCTGAATGTGCCGGGTGCGATACTGAAGGTGTCAATTTGTACAGTATCGGGATAAATAGGAATAGGTTTGCTTCGCAGATTGCTCAGGTTCTGCCCGGTTGCAATTGAGACTAAAAGGGTAAAAAATACGATGGCGATGAAACGCATCAAGGCGGAGCTCTTTAGAATCCGTAAATTTAACGCATCTGTTGAATTTACGTGCTTTTTGGGGAATTAGATATTAACGATGGGGATGGGATTCTATTGGTATTTGGGTGTAAACAACATGTATGTTTGGATATGTGTGTAAGCAATTTGTGTGTTGGTGATACAATTACATCTGATGTATTTTCGATACAAATTCACATGCGACCCCTCTGGGGTCGTGCGATATCCATTATTTATTTTCTACCAACATACGACCCCTCCGGGGTCGATAATTGGTGGTGTAATACGTTCTACCAACATACGACCCCTTTGGAGTCGTATGTTGGTGGTGACAAGCGGTTTGCTACAGATATGCGAGCCCGTTAAGGTAGGTTAATCGATTTTTATTTGTTGGCTACAAATGTCCGACCTCTTTGAGGTCGTGCTCCGATGCAAGTTGATCTTCGGATTACAGAGGTCATCAACGTTTTTTGAAATTGCCGGAGTGGCGATGGAAACAAACAGGTTGTAGCACTAGTATGTGTTTACATGGTTGCAAATTGTTATATATGAATTTCCATTCCGCTTGGTGATATAATTGAATGCAAAACGTTTTGTGGTCAACTTAAAATCACTTCTGCAATTGACAACATTGAAAAGGTACATGACATCTTGTACAATACCGACCCCGGAGGGCTAGAATATTTGTAGAAGGACGCACAATGCCACCGAACCAACCCAAGAGGGGTTGCATGTTGGTAGAAAATAAAATCCACCAACCAACCGACCCCGGAGGGGTCGCATATTTGTAGAAGGATGCACAATACAACCGAACCAACCCCGGAGGGGTTGCATGTTGATAGAAGGATGCACAACACCACCGAACCGACCCCGGAGGGGTCGTATGTGATTCACGCAATCAATAAATGTTTTGAAAGACGAAAGCAATTTAAATTGCATTTGACAAAATACGACACAAAAAAACCGCCCATTTTATTGAGCGGTCTTTTAAATTTTGGTTAGACGAAAAATTATTTGATGCCTAATTTCGTTTTCACTAATGGCATAATGTTATCACTTTCCTGTGCATAGATCACAGAACCCAGACTTGTGTCGAAGATATAAGAGTAGCTCTTTTCTTTAGCGATCTCCTTAATTGCATCTTCTGCTTTCTTCAGGATTGGACCGTAGATCTCTTGCTTTTTGCTTTGGATTGACTCCTGAGCTGTTTGTTGGAAATCCTGGATCCGTTGTCCTAAGTCAGTTAATTCTTTTTCTTTCGTTGCACGTATCGCATCCGGTAAAGAATCAGCTTTTGACTGATACGATTGAAGCTTTGTCTGATATTCTGCAGTCATTGCTTTTAATTGTCCATCTAATGATTCACCGAATCTTTTTAGTGTACTATCCGCTGATTTTGTTTGCGGCATCATTTGAATTAATGCGCCTGAATCGATATGCCCGAATTTTAAAGTCTGAGCCATTGCTGTCATTCCTGAGAATAACAGAACGATCACCGCAAACAACATTTGTTTTTCATAATAGTGGTAATATAGGTTTAATTTATTTTTTAGGTTGATCTCCATCTGGATTTTCTTTTCCCGGTTCCGGAGGTGTAGTTCCTCCCGGAGTTGCGGTTCCTGCTTTTTTGTTCCCGTCTTTTGTAGCAGGTGTAGCCGGTTTGTAACCCATGGATAAAAGAATATCGTTACTCTTATCGTATTTTGGATTTGTGTACAGCATGATCAGGTCACTTGATTTGTCGAAGACCACAGCATAACTTTGATCTGTTGCCATCTTTTTTACTGCATTGAAGATCTTGTCCTGAATTGGCTTCACCAATTCTTGTTTTTTCTTGAACAAGTCACCATCATAACCGAAACGTTGCTTCTGAAGATCTTTAACATCTTTTTCTTTTGCAGTGATCTCATCCTGACGACGTTTTTTCATCTCTTCAGTAAGAAGCACCTGCTCTGCCTGATATGCTTTGTATAATTTGTCAATGATAGCATATTTATCTTCAATCTCTTTTTGCCATGTAAGCGAAAGATTGTCGAGTGTTTGTTGTGCAGTTTTGTAATCAGGAATATTTTCTAAAATATATTCACTGTTTACGTAACAATATTTTTGTGCATGGGCAGTATTTAAAGAAAGGATTGCAACTACTGCAATTGTAATAATTCCTTTCAGTGAATTTACACTTTTCATCACGAATGTTTTTTTGCTTGTCATTTTCATGGGAATCAAATTTATGAATTTAAAACTGTTGTCCAATTGTGAAGTGGAATTGGCCTTCATTTGCATTTGGATCGTTCGGGATTTCGTCAAATCCATATCCCCAATCCAAGCCTAACAAACCAAATACCGGAAGAAAGATCCGCACACCCCCGCCCGCAGAGCGTTTTGAGCTGAACGGATTGAAATCTTTAAACGTTAACCAGGAATTTCCTCCTTCTGCAAAGGCAAGGAGATATATAGTTGCTGATGGATTCAAAGAAAGTGGGTATCTTAATTCTAAAGTGTATTTGTCAAAGATTGTGCCACCGACTTGAGCGCCTGCTGCATTTCGTGGAGTAACAGAATTGTTGGTGTACCCTCTTAAGGCGATAATTTCACGTCCATCAAGTGCATAACCACTTAATCCATCACCACCTACATAGAACCTCTCAAATGGTGCCGGTCCAACAGCACGGTTGTATAAGCCAAGAAAACCATACTGGATCTTCGTATTCAAAACGAGGTTGCCGGCAAGTTTTGTAAACCAACTTGAAGAGAATTTCCACTTGTGATACTCAATGTATTTATAACGCTCAGCAATCGATGCTGTAGCATAATTTACATTGTTGAACAATGAATATGGAAGTGTGAATTTCAATGAGAACGTTAACGTAGAACCTGTACGCGGATAGATCGGCGCATCAATTGAATTTCGCGAGATCGCTTCTGTGAAACTTAAGTTTGTTGAATGACCATTGTTAAACAAGAACGTACCAACGTAATTATCTAAGGTGTAGTACTGATAATTTACTTCATTATAATTAGTAAAGAAATCATCCGGCTTCTTTAAACGTTTTCCTAATCCAACTGACATACCCGTGATATAAATGGCTTGTCGGTTTCCTTCACCAAAAGAAACTCCATTCGATTGCACGGAGTGGAATACAGAGACACTTAAAGAGTTTGGCTTCTTTCCGCCTAACCATGGTTCAGTAAAGGATGCATTGTATGATTGGTAGTACTTACCATTCGTTTGTGCACGTAAACTCAGCCGTTGTCCATCACCTGAAGGTAGTGGAGTCCACGCACCTTTTTTGAACATATTTCTGGCAGAAAAATTATTGAAAGAAAGTCCAAGCGTTCCTACTAATTGATTTGCACCATAACCTCCCGAAAGTTCCAACTGATCAGATGGTTTTTCTTCAACTGTATATTCGATATCAACTGTTCCGTCTACAGGATTTGGTTTAGGATTAACTCCTAATTTTTCCTGATCGAAATATCCTAATTGTGCTAATTCCCTTTGTGTTCGAATAATATCGGCACGCGAAAATAATTGTCCGGGTTTAGTTCTGATCTCGCGCATGATCACTCTGTCGTTGGTCTTTATGTTTCCAACCACTGTCACTTTATTTATTCTTGCTTGTTTGCCTTCATAAATACGCATTTCCAGATCAATACTGTCGTTCTCAACATTCACTTCCACTGGTGTAACGGAAAAGAATAAATATCCGTCGTCCATATAAAGTGAACTGATGTCATGACCATTCTGATTCATGAACAAACGTTCATCCAATGCAGATTGCTCATAGATATCGCCTTTTTTTATTGCTAGAATTGAATCAAGTACATGCGATGAATATTTGATGTTTCCAACCCAGGTAATGTTGCGGAAAAAATACTGGTGCCCTTCATCGATTTTTATTGTGAACCTTTCTCAATGTAATAATCTACTACAGCAGTTTTTGTTGCAGCCTTCACATTTTCAGTCACAACTTTATCACGTTCAAGTTTTATTTTCTCACGAATCTTATCTGCATCTGACTTGCTGACATTATTAAACTTAAATGTTGATAGCCGCGGTCGCTCAGTAAGTCGTAGTTCAAGAAAAATTGTTTGTCCTTGAACCCGTGTTACGTAGATCTGAATATCAGAAAACAACCCTTGCTTCCATAGGTTTTTAATTGCTTCAGAAGTCTTTTCACTTGGAATCTCCAATGAATCTCCTACTGTTAATCCGGAGATGCTGATCAAAACATTTTCGTCAAGATATTTAGTTCCACTTATAACAACACCACCTATCATATAGGTCTTCGGATTGCCATAATCGATCGTTTGGGTTTCACCGCCAATCAGAACTTGTGCCGACACTGAAAGGGTAGATATAAAAAGGGCAACAATTGCCAGAAAGCGTTTCATCATTTAGTGTTGGTGATTTGTGCACTGACCATTCCGAATCTTCTCTCACGGCTTTGGTAGTCAAGTATGGCAGCGTAAAATTCCTCTTTATTGAATTCCGGCCACAGCTTTTCTGTAAAGTATAACTCTGTATAAGCAAGTTGCCACAAAAGAAAATTACTGATCCTTGTTTCTCCACTGGTACGAATCATCAATTCCGGATCCGGAATATCTTTAGTCGTTAGTGAATTTGAGATCAATTCTTCATTGATGTCTTCCGGTGCTAATTTCCCTCTTTGATCTGGATTGCAATTTTTTTCATCGCATTGGTGATCTCCCAGCGAGAGCTATAACTCAACGCAAGAACAAGACTCATTCTTGTGTTTTTTGAAGTATCTTTAATTGCTTCCATTAATTCATTCTGACAGTTACCCGGTAATGAATCCAAATCACCGATTGCCAGTAAACGAATATTATTCTTGTTGAGTGTCTCCTTTTCAGCACTAATTGTTAAAACCAATAATTCCATCAAAGCATTTACTTCTTCGATAGGACGATTCCAGTTCTCGGTTGAAAAAGCATAGAGCGTCAGATATTTTATACCAAGTTCAGCTGCTGCTTCTGTGGTATCACGCACAGATTTCACCCCGTTTTGGTGACCAAACACTCTTTGTTCTCCATGACGTTCTGCCCACCGGCCATTTCCATCCATGATGATGGCAATGTGCTGAGGTAACTTTTGAGTGTTAATCTGATCTTTTAGACTCATTTTCAAATTTAGAAAGCGGCGCAAGTTAATAAATAAGCCCTCTTTTTTAGGACTTGAAGTGATAAAATGTGTTAATACTTTTTTTCGGTGAGTAGTAATTGGTGAGTAGTAAGTAGCACATTCGTACAATCTTCAACTGTCATTTTCAATTCAATTAGTTTATTCTACAATATCCTTGATTAAATAGAGAAATTTGGCATTAAAGAAAGTGGTGCTAATTACAACTCACTACTTACCACTCACCATTAGTACCTTCTGAATTTGAACGGTTTACAGATGTCTTTTAGCATACTCGTCAATCTGAAATAAATCGTTACGCCTCCGAAAACATACCAATCCGGAGTGTTTGAATCACCGCGCTGTTTGAAGTTGAAGGGAGGTTGCACAAAATTTGTGTCATTTGCCAAAAATGATCGATTTGAGAGCAATACAGCTGCTGTTCCATTTGCTGCTTGCAATAGTGCCGGATCAGGGTAAACTGTACTGACATCATCTATGTAGTCAGAATACGAACGACGGGCACCGACTTCAATACCTATTCCAAAACGGCCAACATTTATCTTCACTCCACCGCCTATTGGAATTGCAATAGCGGTTCGTTTGTACTTTTTTGTACCATTAATGCCTTGTCCTTCAGTTCCTAATGGCTGAAGTTCGTAAAGTTCATTCCCTAAATATGCTTTTGGATTAAATGTAAAAACGCTGATTCCGGTAAAGAGATAGGGTGTAAATGGATAGTCTGGCCTACCTGTTTCATAAGGTAAAAAATTGAATTCAACCTGTGGAGATAACTCTAAGATCGTACTCTCAAAAGACAAATTTCGGTCACGCTGATAAGCTGTACTGCCGTATGCATCGTCGCCGGAGATTTTACCGTAATTCAATTCTATTTTCCAGCTCCATCGTCTATCCCAATTATGTCTATAGAAAGCCCCAAATGCCGGGTGTACAAAATCAGTGTTAAAAGTATGTTCTGAAAGTTCTCCTTTGTATGTGGATCCGCCAAGCATGATCCCAAATTCGTTATACTGTGCTTTAACGCTTGAAAATGAAGCAAAAAGAACTAAAACAAGGCAATATTTAACGAATCGAATCGACATGAATTTGGTTGGTAAAGAAGACAATAAACGTGAATACCGGCGAAAAATTGGACTAGAATCGCGGTAAATTTCCTCTTCCGTTTGTGAGCTTATAGTTTAAGCTGAAAATCGCAAACATATATGAATCGTTTTCTCTCGGGTCACCTCTTTGTGCGCCTGGTGCAGTAATATTCGGATCAGAACCGTTTGATCGATCTGACAATTGCGCTGACAAAGGATCAGCTCCTGAATAATTCGCAAAATCGAAATATGTCGTACTTACGTCGTCAATATAATCAGTAAATGTTTTCCGAATACCTAATTCAAGTCCAACACCCCAGCTTCTGTCAAGAGTATATTTGAAACCAATTCCTACCGGAATGCAAAACTGGATAAGCGAATATTTTGAACGTGTAGCAACAAAACCTTGTCCTTCTGTGCCTAAAGGCTGCAATCGGACAACTGTTCCCTGGTAATTTGTTTTTGGGTCAAAAAAGTAAACTCCGGCACCAACAAAAGCATAGGTGTAGATCTCATACCCTTTTAATCCCTTTACTTTTCTAAGTCTGTAGCGGTGACCAATTTGTTCTTGTTGGAATGCCCCTTCGAAATTGATGTTAAATTCGTAGACATCGGAGTAAAAATCAAGATTTCTGTAATTTCGGAAATATTCTGTGGTCAATTTATCATCTCCAGCCACTCGGCCATAAGTAAGATGTGATTTTAAAGCGAAGTAATTACTCAATTTGTAACGTAATCCAACAGCAAGCGCCAGACGTGTCATTGACCACTCCAAATCTTTGAAATAATGTGTTTCCTATCTGATTTGCTCCTCCTAATTCCCCCAGAATTGCTCACACCGGCGCCAAAACTGAATTCATAGCGCTGACGTTTCCATCTCTGAGCCTCAGAAATAGAGGGAATCAGAATGATAACAGATAAGATGATTAGTATGACTTTCTTCATTAGATAGCGAGATGTGGGCAAATATAATAAATTAAAGATATGAACACATATACGTTTAACAATGGTATATATGTTCCATCAATTATTTTTATTCTTTAAATGCCTTTTTGGTTAACTTTTTTAATATCAATTTCTTGTGTCCAGGCCCCAATTTAACTTTTTTCGGAGAGTGTTCAGGAAGTTCTGGGAATTTAATCGCACCAGGTTAATATTGAAGGACTCTTTCCTCACTGCCAGCTGATAAGAGCTGTCAATGGTCGCAGAACGTGAATCTAAGGTTGCCATGAAATGCTGACTCCGGCCTTCTACTTCTAATGAAATTACATTTTTATCGGAAACGACGATGGGCCGAACGGTCAGATTATGTGGAGCAATCGGAGTGATAACAAATGATTCTGATTGAGGAACAATGATTGGCCCACCGCAACTCAGATTGTACCCGGTTGAACCTGTAGGAGTAGAGATCATAATTCCATCCGCCCAATATGAATTCAAGTATTCACCATTCAAATAAGTGTGAATGGTGATCATACTTGATGTTTCCTTTTTATGGATCGTAAATTCATTGAGAGCAATACTTTCGCCTTCGAATATGGGATGATTTGTTTCCAATCGTAAAAGCGTTCTTGGGTCTAATGCAAAATGTCCTTTTGCAAGACTTTCAATTGCCATCTCCAGATTTTCTCTCGATATGGAAGCTAAGAATCCAAGTCGTCCGGCATTGATTCCTACAACAGGAACATTTGATTCTTTTACAAGAAAAATTGTGTCAAGCAATGTTCCATCACCACCGATACTGAATAAGAAATCTGTATTGCCTAATAATTCTTTTCCGCTTTCAATACACTCTACCGAGAGAGGTAGTTTTGCCTGCGTTCGCATAAAATCATAATACGGACGATGCATAGAAACAGTATGTCCGCCCTTGATCAGGATGCTAATGATTCCTTCTGTTAGTTCGGCCTGACTACCGATTCCGGGACGGCCGTAAATACATATTTTCATGAAGTCTGAAGACTGTTCTGTTCTAAATTGGTGATGTAAAATGAAGAAAAAATCCTGATTCTCCTAATTTGTTTATCGAATATTCTAATCTGAAAATCATATCGTAATAAGTTACAAAATCTATGCCTGCTCCGTAGCTGTATTGCCATGTGTTATTAAGGAAATTTGTCTCATTGAATTGTGTATCGCTAACATATCCAAGATCAGAAAATAAATTGAGGTAGAAGGCAAATGGAATTGTAGCAAATTTGTTTAATGGAATAAATGGCGCATATACTTCCTTCTTCGGCATGAGGGTAAATTTAATTCCTGTTTTCAAAAGCCCAAAATGCTGCCCGTCCATTACATAGTATTCATATCCTCTGATAAAATCACGTCCATATCCCAGGCCCTTTGTAAAATAATAAGGGATCTTCGAATTGAAAGAATATTTTCCACTGAGTCCTGCTGCTGCATGAAAACGTCTTGACAATGGCCAGAAATGTTTGTAGTGTGCAACGGTGTATGTCAGGTCGATATCATCACCAATAAATCCTAAACCGGTTTTTGCAAATTCAAAATCGAAGTAATTTCCTTTCAATGGATAGACAGCCAGATCCCTGTGTTCGATTTTTAAAAAATAGCGAAGTGTTCCGAAAGTTTCTTCATTGGTGGTGGAAAAATATTCCGGATTCAATCCGACGATTGTGTCTACAACTTCTGCATGTCTATACGATACCTCGAAATTGTGAGTGATGTTTAACCCCGGGCGATAAGAGTAAACGATAGATCCTCCGACTTCTTTTTTAGTGAAGAGCTCAGGGTCATTATAAAAGGTAAGATCATTATTCAGTGTCTTTACTGCTGTCTGATGATTTCTTGAATAGGCCATGCTGAAAGTTAATCCCGACTTTTGTCCTCTTGTTAATGCCGGTATGCTGTAATAAAAGCTTAGCCTTTGTGTATATCCTAATCGAATCGTTACTGCAAGAATTTCATTTCTCCCTCTGAAATTATACCAGTTCAATGATGCACCATAGATCACTCGTGAGAAATCTTTTGTTTCCCACCACACATTGAAATTTCTTTCTGCAACTTCAAATATTGGTAATGGAAAAATGTACCAACGTTCAGTAACTACAATATAAAAGTTGACACGGTCATTATCCTGTATCCAGGTGATCTTGACAGAATGGAAAAGGGAAGTGTTTTGTAAATTTTCCTCACTGCGTTTGATTCGAAGGTTGATTTCGGCTAAGGAAATCGTATCTCCTTTTTTGAAAGTTAATTCACGTAGAATGATGCGGGGTTTGGTGATCTTATTGCCGATCAAAACGATCTGGTCGGTGAGTAAAAGTATAGATGATGAATCGATAACTACGATCGATGTGTCCGTAGAATCAGAATAAATATCAGATGAGGCATTCGATTGAAATGACGATAAAAAAAAACAAAGCAAGACACAAATTTTTAGGCAGGTATGCATGTCGGTTCATATCCCTAAATAATTCATTAATGAATCATATCTGCTTTGAATATCATCTGTGAATTCACTTTGATGATAGAATTCTTTTACAATAAAACCTCGTCTGTTAAAAGAAGAAAGAATTCTTGATAGCTCCTGTTGATTGATCTTCAAAGTAAGATCAAAAGTTTCGTTTTCCGGATTTGGTGTCATGTAACTACTCATGATCCTGGCACCTTCTGCTTCAACAAGTGTTGCGATCTCACTTAGAGAATAACTCTTGATGCCAACTTCAAGAACGATAACTCCCATTGCATCTTCGAAGATTCCACTCTCAGCGTAATGTTTCAAAATATCAGCGAGTGTGATCAAACCAATGTAATGATCGGCTTCATCAAGAACAGGAATAATAGTAAGTTTATCTTTTGAAATTAATTTGACAACTTCAAATACCGGTTTGTTAAATCGAACGTAAGGTCGAATCAAAGGTAATTTGTGAATGGCCAAAGGTTGGTCAAGAGAACTTAATTTGAGAATATCCTCTTCATTTGCTAAGCCAATATAATTCACTCCGTCAACAATTGGCAGATGTTCCAGACGGAATTCTTCCATCCAGTTCAATGCCTTTAAACCGGTGTCACTCAGTTTAAGAGGTGGAAATGAATCATTAATTAGGTCTTTGGCAATCATAAGGGAATTCGTTTACGTCTTTCTGAAAATAAGGTTTTCAGCTTTCTACGGGTGTCAAACTTACGGAAATTTATCAGTTTGAGATTTTTTCTCCGGAATTCTTATCAGTACTTAATTGTTTTGTTTTCACCAATATACAACAACTTGTGTACCATTCCTTTTCATTTCCGATCTTTATACTGATTTTTACATTTTACTGATAGTACTTATGACGAAACTTAGCGTAAATATCAATAAGATAGCCACTTTGCGAAATGCACGCGGAGGCAATGTTCCTGATCTAATAAAAATTGCTATTGATCTGCAACGATTCGGTGCGGAGGGAATTACTATTCACCCTCGACCTGATGAGAGACATATTCGTCGGCAAGATGTTTTTGATTTGAAACCTGTCGTTAAAACTGAATACAACATTGAAGGCTATCCGTCAAAAGAGTTTCTTCAATTGATAAAAGAGATAAAACCTGAACAAGCAACACTGGTACCTGACCCGCCTCATGTGCTCACTTCAAATGCCGGCTGGAATGCTCGTGAACATAAATCTTTTCTGAAAGAGTGTATCGCTGAAATTCATTCTTATGGAGTAAGAGCTTCTGTATTTATCGATGCAGATCCGGAAATGATGATGCATGCAAAAGATACCGGGACAGACAGAATAGAGCTCTATACTGAATCATATGCAAGCCTTTATTCAGCAGGAAAAGAAAAAGCGATTGCACCTTATATTATCGCTGCTGAAAGTGCTGCTAAACTTGGATTGGGAATTAATGCAGGACACGATCTGAGTCTGGAGAATTTGAAATATTTTGCTCAGAATATTCCGCAGTTACTGGAGGTATCCATCGGGCATGCATTGATCTCTGACGCTTTATATTTTGGTCTGGAAAATACGGTTCAACTTTACTTGCGACAGCTAAAATGAAATTACACTTCAAAAAAATTGGTGAAGGAAAACCATTGTTGATTCTACATGGACTTTTCGGATTGGGCGACAATTGGGCGACATTATCAAAAGCGTTTGCCCTGAATGGATTTTGTGTGTATCAGATCGATCAACGAAATCATGGAAGAAGTGAACATAGTTTCGATTTCAATTATGCTTTCATGGCAAATGATCTGAAGTTGTTGATGGAAGACGAGAAACTTGAAACGGCAGATCTCATTGGTCATTCAATGGGAGGGAAGACTGCCATGTTTTTCGCGCGTGAATATCCTAAGCTGGTAAATAAAATGATCGTCGCCGATATTTCTCCGTCATATTACCCTCAACATCATCACGCTGTTTTGTCTGCATTACATTCAATGGATCTTAGTCAACTTACAAGTAGAAAACAGGCAGAAGAAATTCTTCGCAATGCTCTGAACGATGAAGGCACTATACAATTCCTCCTAAAGAATCTGTATTGGAAAACAGATACTCAATTGGATTGGCGATTCGGATTACAAGAGATCGAAGACAATATTGAAATGGTTGGTGAAGCATTGCCGGGTGATGATGTGATAGCTGTTCCAACTTTGTTCTTGAAAGGAGAACGTTCAGGTTATATTCAATTTGAACAAGAAGAATTGATACACAAACGATTTTCGAATGTTGAAATAAAAACTGTACCAAATGCCGGACATTGGTTGCACGCCGAAAATCCGAAAGCGTTTTTGGAGATGAGTCTGGCATTCTTAAAGAAATAATTCATTTATTTTTTCTGCGTATTCTGCGCAAATCTGCGGGAAATATTAAGCGCAATTATTTCCCGCAGATTTGCGCAGAATACGCAGAAAAACCGCAGAATTGTTTTCACAAAAAAAGGGCCCCCTTCCGGAAGCCCTTTTCATTAAAAAATATTTTTCTTATTGCACATCAAGTAAATTACGGATGATGATCTCTTTTGTACCGTTGAATTGTGTTAGAATTCCGGTGATCATTACTGTATCTGTCGGATATGTATCGTTTGCAAAAGATGCAAAATTCGAAGTGTACAACTGAATAGTACCGGTTCCATCATCGATGAAGTTAGTACTGAATCCATAGGTAGTTCCTGAACCTGTTATAGTTCCGGCCGGAACACGAACAACTTGTCCTTCCCATGCATTATAGTTTGTGATCATGTCGGCAACTGTAGTAACACGTGGTGCAACTGTTCCGGATCCAACAGGTAGTGCATAGCCTAAACCAACTGTCGCTAATTGAAGCACTCCCTGATATGTACTCACAGCGAAGCCGCTAACAATAACTTCTAACTCAGTTCCAATTGCAAAAGTATGCGGGTCATCAAAGTGAATGTAGATCCCGGCTGTAGCATCTTGAAGATAAAGATTGCTGCTTGTTAACATTCCTGTAGAAAAATCAGAAGTAACAATTCCTTTAATTCTGCGACCGGCAGGAACATTGCCTCCTAATAGCATACGAACAGAATCAATAGGCATCAGAGTTGTTTGTCCGAATGTGCCATCGCAACGAACGTTTGGCATGTCTACGTCATATAAATCACGAATCTGTAATTCACCATCGCCATTGTATATCGTATAAACACCTTGAATACTACCATTTCCTGTTGGGGATTGTGCCATTGCAAAAGTTGAAAAATTGGATGAATAAACAGCAAGACTTGCAGGACTTGTATTGCAGTCATTCAAATAAAGATTCGAACCTGAAGTTGGTGCATATGTTTTACCAAAACTTACAGCATCAAATTCTACGTTCTCAAATCTGATCAATGTGTTTGTTGGGATATCTTCAGGAAAATCATCAGCTGTAGCAAGATCAAATACCATTGGAGTTACACTTAATCCCCATTGTCCTTTTACAAGATATTGACCCAGTAAATTTGCAGGGATACGTCCAACCGGATTGGTAGGAGAAGTGCCCAGTTCAAAATTTCCTTCATTATTAGAAATGTAAAGTCCTTTACATTTTACAAATACTCTGCGACCAATTGGGTAATCAGTGTTGAAGTTGGTAACATCTACTGCAACTGCAATACCTGATGAATCTTGTTGAAGGATCATCTTTTTATAAATGTTTCCTGATGCATCGTCACCCACTACGATTCCGGCTACAATGATATCGTCAGTGATCAATGTGCCAACAGGTCCTGTTGCATAAATTTGTAATTGTCTGATCGTATGAGTTGCTGTTAATGCAGGATCTACATTAGCAGTTGATAAGTCATCATATTCCTTCTTTACACAAGACGTGAATACAAACGCTGTTAACATCATAATGATGGCTGAGCGAAGAATTTGAGTTGATCTTTTCATTTGTTTGATTATAATGTTTTGTTTTTTTCTAAAGGATTAATTAAAACGCAATGTGATACTTGCAAAGTACGATGCACCGAATGAGTATGCATATTTTGCAGGGAATGTATTCACATCATGTGCATCTGTGTCAAAGCGCAATTGCTCGTATGACCATGAAGTCAATTCCTGATTGTCAAGGATGTTGGTTACTCCCAGATTAAACACAAGGAAGGTGTTTTTCTTCAGTGACTTGTATCTATTGTTCAGCTTCCAAGAATAGGATGCAGATACATCCATTGTAAACTGACCATCACGTTTCTCTTGCGATAAAATCTGCTCGAATTTCGGATCATCAGAATCAACTAAGTCAAGTGCTGATAATGTTCTACGTGCCGGATTGAATTCAGTATAGATTTCATCAAAGTAATTGAAGTTGACAAACACTGACCAGTATTGCTTTGAACGATAGGTTAGTCCTAAAGTATAAGCTGATTGAGGGCCTCCGGAAACGTGAAGGTTTTCAGCAAAAATGGCTTCGTTGGCAATAAGAACAGTGTCTTTATTATCCTGAGTTGCATAACCTGTTGGACGATTTGTGAAGATAAATTGTCCGATCGATGCTACTGCAGCTGCACTAAATCCTTTTCCAAGATTGGCATCAATTCCAAGTTCAAGTCCTGTATGACTCTTTGAAATTCCTGTCAATGTATAGTTCACAAAAGTTTTCAGATCGCCATGGTAGAATGAACGTGTATCAGTCAAATCATCAAATTGTGTAAAGTATGCAGTTGCACGTGCTCTTACTTTTGGTGCACGGAAAATATATCCTCCTTCTACAGAAGTGATTTTTTCGTTTTTAACATCAGGCACAGATAGTGAACGTGTACGTGGCGAAACATATGTGTTTTCAAACAATGGCGCTCTGTTAATGTATGCTCCATTTACATAGAAATAATTTCTTCCGTTGTATTTATAAGTCACGCCTCCTTTAAATGCAGGGTTGGTAAAATTTTGTTTTGGGGAATCGCCATAAGAATCGTTAGCATAAACACCATTTTTTACATTACCTGTACGGTAGAAGTTATCCATTGTTAACATTCCGGAAAGGAAGAAGTCCAATTTATTGTATTTCCAGTTTCCTTGTGCCCAAACAGATGTTTTCTGTAAATGCGCAACATAATCATATCCATATCTGTCGCCTTCATAAATTTTTTGATTCGGATTGTCAAGGTTATTCTGAATAATAGAAGAGTCTTCAATTGATGTCTGATCTGCAAATTGATTTAAATCGACAAAATAATCTCCGCCTAAAAGATCTTCAACTTCTCTGTAGTAATTCAGATCTTGTTTTTGAAATGTAAGACCTGCAGTAAAAGTCAGATTTTCGTTTATTTCTGAATTGTAAGTTGAATTGAAACTGTAACGTGTTGCATCGGTTACGCGATTTGCAATAACGTATTTTGCAGTGTCATGAAGTTGATTTGCCTCATAAATTTTACTCCAGTTGATCTGACGCAGATCTTCATTTGAACTCATCAAGTTTGCAAGTTGAGTTGAATCCTCTGCATAGGCTTGTGGATTGTCACCATATGCCGGATCGAAGCTCGGTAAATAACGATAGTAATCAGGTCTTGGATCTGCAGCATTGTACCAGTCAATTCCTGAAACTTTGTTCTTACCTGTCTGGAAAGAAATTGCTGTTTCAAGAGTGGATTTGTCATTTATCTTCCAATCGTGTGATAAGATCGCAACTGGTTGGAAATTTCTTCCTACTGATGCATTTCTCTTTTCGCCATTGTGATAACCCCAGTTTGGATTGTAATAGTTTGAACCTGCAAGATCATACATTTCCTGGACAGCAGCTGCACTACGTCCCGATGTAGTTTGAGCGCCAAAAACAGTTAGTGCTAAAGAGTGGCTTTTGTTTACACTTTTTTCTACTGATCCGAAGAATGATGTTCCATCGTAGAAAGTTCCATCTACATAGCCTTCTTCTGCCCAACGACGAGAAGCTGAAATTGCATAAGACCAACCTTTGCTGTTTACTCCGGAACCGTAAGTAAGTACTAAACGATTATCGTATACACGATTGGATGCAGCGTAAGAAACAGAAAGTTGTTTACGTTGTTTAGATGCACGGCTGTCAATGCTCGATCCACCACCAATTCCGCCAAATGTGTAATTCGAAGGACTAAGGCCTAACAAATTGTCACGTGAACGAACGACATCGTTCAACCCTGACCATGCATTGAATTCGACACGGCCATTAGCTAAATCTGTAATGATGGCGCCATTCATAAATCCCGGCGCATTGTCACCATCATATCCACGTTGACGAAATCTTGCAATGCTGAACACAAAACTGATGCCTGGTTAAATGGATCTCTTCCTGCTGTCAAGACGCTTGATACGTTCTGTGCAGCGCTTTCTTTCACATCGTCATCTCCCAATGAAATAGTTGGAAGATCAGTTGTTTCGACAATGGGATTGCTTGTAACAATAAAAGGTGTGTCAATAATTGGTTGATTAACCTCAATTGTTTCTGACATTAATCTACCGGTACCATCAGAAACTACGATCGTTTGATTGCCATAATGCACATTCTTAAGTTCGTAAGCTCCTAATGAATCAGACTGTGTAGTAATGTCTGTTCCTAATACAGAAATTGTTACATTTCCGAGAGGCAAATTCAGGTCATCTTTTAATACTCCCTTCATAGTTCCCGTTTGCGAAAACGCAATTGACGGAATAAATAAGATAAGGGTGAAAAGTAGTTTTTTGATTAAACTCATAGTTTCTTTAATTAGTAGAAATATTTTTGGGGTGACAAAGCTAAACAAATTAGCAAAAGACCTCTAATGTAAGAGATATATTCATTATATCTTAATAATGTATTGTTATTCAGAGAGTTTACTGATATTTTTAGCCTAAAATTACGTTTGTATGACCACTTAATTAACATTTGACACGAATTAGAACAAAGTCGATGCTTTTTGTATGTTTGTCGGCTATTCAAAAATAAGATAAATGAGAATTAAAATTATTCTTGCTGCATTGTGTGTGTTCGCTTTAACAAATGCAAATGCGCAAAAAGCAAATTATAAAGTTGCTCTTCTTGGATTTTACAATCTGGAGAACTTTTATGACACGATCGACGATCCTTTAACAAATGATGCTGAGTATTTACCTACGGGAACTAAACATTATACAGGTGAAATTTACCTTGATAAAGTTGGGAATCTGGCAAAGGTAATTTCTCAAATTGGTACCGATGTTTCACCCGACGGCTTATCAATTATTGGAAATGCTGAAATTGAAAACGAAGCAGTACTAAGTGATCTTGTGCATCATCCTTTGTTGAAAAGCAGAAATTACCAGATCGTTCATTATAATTCGCCTGATATTCGTGGGGTAGATGTTGCTTTGCTTTACAATCCAAAATACTTTACCGTTATCAGCAGCGATCACCTATTTGTTCCTTTGTTTGATGCAGATGGTTCACCAAGATATACTCGTGACATTTTATTTGTTTACGGAAAATATGATGGAGAAGATATGTATGTAATGGTTGGTCACTGGCCTTCTCGTCGCGGTGGTGAGGAAGTAAGTGCTCCCGGTCGCGCTACAGCTGCAGGAGTGTGTAAACATAAAATTGATTCGATAACAAAGATCAATCCCGATGCAAAAATTGTGTTGATGGGCGATTTGAATGATGATCCCGTTAGTCCTAGTGTTGCAACTGTGATCGGCGCAAAAGGTGACAAAGACAAAGTGCAAAGAGGTGGAATGTTCAATCCTTGGGTGGAACCCTACAAGCAAGGCATTGGAACATTAGCTTACAATGACAGTTGGAATTTATTTGATCAGATCATGGTCTCCAGTGGGTTTTTAAGCAAAGAGCAGTCTGGTTTCTTTTACCGTGAAGCACATATCTTCAACAAACCCTGGATGCTCCAAACAGATGGACGATATAAAGGTTATCCAAAACGAACTTACGATTTTGATACATACATATCAGGTTACAGCGATCACTTTCCGACTTATTTAGTTTTGCTGAAAAAAGCTCAATAACACGGTTGATTTCTTCGCAAATCAATTAAAATTTCTTTAGTGAAAATAAATCCGATTGGTTTCAGTCGGATTTATTATTTTCGTCTCCCCAATAAAAAATTAAAAATGTCAAAAGGTCCAATATCACAATTCATGGAGAAAAATTATCTCCATTTTAATGCAGCAGCCATGATGGATGCAGCAAAAGGTTATGTAACACATCTGGATGAAGGTGGAAAAATGATGATCACATTGGCCGGTGCAATGAGTACTGCTGAGTTAGGAATTTCTCTTGCCGAAATGATTCGTCAGGATAAAGTGTCAATTATATCTTGCACAGGTGCGAATCTGGAAGAAGATATCATGAATCTTGTTGCACATAATCACTATAAACGTGTTCCTAATTACAGAGATCTAAGTCCGCAGGAAGAATGGGACCTGCTTGAAAATCATTACAACCGTGTAACCGATACTTGCATTCCTGAAGAAGAAGCGTTTCGTCGTTTACAAAAACATATTTACAAAGTGTGGAATGACGCTGAGAAAAGTGGAGAACGATATTTCCCGCACGAGTATATGTACAAGATGCTTCTCTCCGGCGACTTGAAACAATACTATGAGATCGATCCGAAAAATTCGTGGATGCTGGCAGCAGCAGAAAAAAATTTACCGATCGTTGTTCCGGGTTGGGAAGATTCTACAATGGGAAACATTTTTGCTTCTTACGTTATCAAAGGCGAAATGAAAGCTACCACTATGAAAAGTGGAATAGAATATATGGTTTGGCTTGCTGACTGGTACAGAAAAAATTCAGGTGGAAAAGGAGTAGGCTTCTTTCAGATCGGTGGAGGTATTGCCGGTGATTTCCCAATCTGCGTTGTTCCAATGATGTATCAGGATCTTGAATGGCATGATGTACCTTTCTGGTCTTATTTCTGTCAGATCAGTGACTCCACAACAAGCTATGGTTCTTATTCCGGTGCCGTTCCAAATGAAAAAATTACCTGGGGAAAACTTGATATCAAAACACCAAAATTCATCGTCGAATCGGATGCTTCTATTGTGGCGCCGTTGATGTTTGGGTGGGTACTTGGGTGGTAGGCAATTGCAGTTACATGTTTCAGGTTGCAAGTCTCAGGTTGGTTACCCAAATTGCAACCTGAAACTTGTAACCTAACAAACAAAAAGATGAACCTCTTCGATACCCTCCGCATCATCCACATCGCCGCCGGTGCAACAGCATTCCTTGTTGCTCCAATCGCTATGATCGTGAAGAAAGGCGGTAGTGCACATAGAAAGTGGGGACTAGTTTTTTTCTGGTCGATGAGTGTCGTGGCTGCAACGGCTGCTATCATGGCTCCGATGCATAAGAATCTTTTTCTTCTAATGGTGTCTGTTTTTAGTTTCTATCTGGCATTCACCGGATACAGAAGTCTCTTCCGAAAAAAAGCATTTAAAACAAAAAAAGTTGCTGTCATCGATTGGTTCTTTGCAATCCTTACCATTTCTTTTTCAGTAGGACTATTAATTTTCAAAATCAGTAAAATGCCAAATGGAATAAGTGTTGTTGCCGCTGTTTTTGGTGCTTTAGGGACTGGCTTGTCTTATCAATCAATCCATGGATTTCTAAAACCATCTCCTGACCCTCAAAAGTGGTTCTTTGATCATATGTTAGGTATGTTAACCGCCTATATTGCCGCCGTTTCAGCTTTTTCAGCTGTAAATCTCAATTATGATTGGTTGCCGCCTGTGATCCAATGGCTTTGGCCTACAATAATTGGAGTTCCATTGACGACCAGATGGATGAATTCGTATAGAAAGAAATTTTCTAAAGGAAAGAAAGTCAAGGAGCTTGTTGAGGTCAGAATAGAAAATGATTGAATTCGCAGAATTTTAGAATAATCTGCCATAATGAATTTGTACCTTTGCCGCTTCAATTGAAGAAAGTATCATGGACAGATTTTCATATTTAGGAAGTGCAGATGTTGGGCAAATAGATGACTTATACAAACAGTTCCGCATCGACCCGGCAAGTGTAACAGATAGCTGGCGAAAATTTTTTGACGGATTTGATTTTGCAAGAACAAATTTTGCGGAAAATGGTCACTCATCAGCGGATGTCGTTCCTGAAAATGTACAAAAAGAATTCAACGTAATCAATCTGATCAACGGTTATCGTTCGCGCGGACATCTTTTCACAAGGACAAATCCTGTACGAGAGCGCCGTCAGTACACTCCAACTTTGGAGATCACTAATTTCGGTTTAACTGAAAATGATCTGGATACTACTTTTCATTCAGGTACATTGATCGGTATTGGTCCGGCTACGCTTCGGTCTATCATTGCTCATCTCGATCAGACCTATTGCGCAAGTGTTGGCGCTGAATATAAATATATCCGTACACCTGAAATTGTTGATTGGCTTGAACAGAAAATGGAAAGCAGTAAAAATACTGCGCCGTTTTCAATCGATAAAAAACGTCGTATCCTTTCTAAGCTAAATGAAGCAGTTGCATTTGAAAGTTTCCTTCATACAAAATTCGTCGGACAAAAAGATTTTCGCTTGAAGGATGTGAGACGCTCATTCCTGCACTCGATGAAGTTATTGAATGCGGTGCCGAAATGGGAATCAAAGAATTCGTTATCGGAATGTCGCATCGAGGTCGCCTTAATGTACTGGCGAATATCATGGGTAAAACGTATAAGGAGATCTTCACTGAATTCGAAGGACTCGAATATGATGAGCATGAATTTTCCGGTGATGTAAAATATCATCTTGGATTTTCAACTGATGTTAAGACTTCAACAGGAAAAGATATTCACCTCAGTGTTGCACCAAATCCGTCTCACCTTGAAGCGGTCGATCCTGTTGTACAGGGAATCGTTCGTTCTAAAATTGATAATACTCCGGGTGGAACAGAAGATCAGATCGCACCAATTTTAATTCATGGCGATGCTGCTATGGCCGGACAAGGCGTTGTTTACGAAGTGATACAAATGTCCTTGCTTCGTGGTTATCGTACCGGTGGAACAATTCACATGGTTGTGAATAATCAGATAGGATTTACTACAAATTATACTGACGGACGATCAAGTACGTATTGTACCGATGTTGCCAAAGTTACTTTGTCGCCTGTATTCCATGTGAATGGTGATGATGTAGAAGCATTGGTTTATACTATTCAGCTGGCAATGGAATTCCGTCAGAAATTTCATCGTGATGTATTCATTGATATTCTTGGTTACCGAAAATATGGCCATAATGAAGGTGATGAGCCACGTTTCACTCAGCCACTTTTGTATAAGGCAATCGCTGCACATAAAAATTCCCGTGAAATTTATAATGACAAATTATTGTTGCAAGGTGAAGTAGAGGCGAATCTCGCTCGTGAAATGGAAAAATCATTTCGCGAAATGCTGCAGAATAGTCTTGATGTTGCAAAACTGGTAAAGAATAAAGCGGTTTCACTTTTTGGTGAAGGAAGTTGGAAAGGTCTTCGTCTTTCAACTGCAAAAGATTTTCTCCAAAGTCCGGAGACAGGCGTAGAGATGAAAACGCTTTCTGCAATTGCTGATAAAATCACTTCATTTCCGGTTGATAAAAAGTTCTTCACTAAAACCGTTCGGTTATTTGAAGACCGCAAGAAGATGGTAAAAGAAAATCGTCTTGATTGGGCAATGGGTGAATTGCTTGCCTATGGAACATTGGTAAATGAAGGATTTCCTGTTCGTTTCACAGGGCAAGATGTTGAACGTGGTACTTTTTCTCATCGTCATGCTGTTATTCAGATAGAAGACTCTGATGAACAATTTACACCGATGAATCACATTGCTGTAGGAAAACAAGCTCCTTTCAGGATCTTTAATTCTTTGCTTTCAGAATATGCAGTATTGGGTTTTGAATATGGTTACGCTTTGCCTTCACCAAATTCACTGGTGATATGGGAAGCTCAGTTTGGTGATTTCAATAATGGTGCACAGATCATCATCGATCAATACATTAGTAGCGCAGAAGATAAATGGAATCGAATGAATGGCCTTGTGATGTTATTGCCTCATGGTTACGAGGGACAAGGCGCTGAACATTCAAGTGCCCGTATTGAACGTTACCTGAATCTGTGTGCTGAAAATAATCTGCAGATCTTAAATTGTACAACGCCGGCGAATTTCTTCCATGCATTGCGTCGTCAGATCCATCGTCCATTCCGTAAGCCGCTGGTAATTTTTACTCCGAAAAGTCTGTTGCGTCATCCGCGATGTGTTTCTTCAATGGATGAATTATCGAAAGGAAGATTTAACGAAGTGATAGACGATAATTCTGCTGATGCTGCAAAAGTCACTCGTGTTATTGCTTGTTCCGGGAAAGTTTACTACGATCTTCTTGAACAAAAAGAAAAAGATCAGATCAATAATGTCGCTTTGATTCGTCTCGAACAATTATATCCTTTCCCAATTGAGAAATTGATGGAAGTGAACGCAAAATATAAAAATGCAAAGGATTGGGTTTGGCTTCAGGAAGAACCTGTAAACATGGGAGCATGGTCGTATATTCTTCGTTTGACAAACGGCATACTTCCATTTAGAGTGATCTCACGTAAAGAAAGTGCAAGTCCTGCAACAGGAAGTTATAAAGCACATGAGCGTGAGCAAAAAGAATTGATCGCAGAAGCATTTAATATTAATCAAAAATAATTTCTCTCTTATGCCAGTAATTGAAATGAAAGTTCCGAGTCCGGGTGAATCAATCACCGAAGTTCAAATTGCACGTTGGATAAAAAAAGACGGCGATTATGTTGAAAAGGATGAAGAGTTGTGCGAGATCGATTCAGATAAAGCAACATTAACATTAAACGCTGAAGCTTCCGGTGCTCTGAAAATCCTGGCAAAAGAAGGTGAGACCATTGCAGTCGGTACTGTTGTTTGTTCAATAGATACAGATGCGAAAGGTGAAAAACCGGCAGCTAAAGTTGAACCAAAAGTAGCTGCCGCTCCTGCAAAGGCAAAAGAAGAATCGGCTCAAGCGAAAAAAGCAGAACCTGTCGCAACGAAAACATATGCAGAAGGTATTCCTTCTGTTGCGGCTGAAAAAATTCTTCGCGAAAAAGGAATTGCTGCCGATAAGATAGAAGGTACAGGCAAAGGTGGAAGAATTACGAAAGCAGATGTATTGAATCCGAATATCATCGACATCAGCACCCGCGGAGGAAGAAATGTTCGTCGTGAAAAAATGACGATGCTTCGTAAAAAAGTTGCTGAGCGTCTGGTTGCTGTGAAACAAGAAACTGCAATGCTTACAACTTTCAACGAAGTTGATATGAGTGCAATCATGAAGATCAGAAAGCAATATAAAGATACATTCAAAGAAACTCATGGAGTCGGATTAGGTTTCATGTCATTTTTTACAAAGGCGGTTTGCGAAGCATTGTTATCCTTCCCCGCAGTGAATGGACAGATCGATGGAACTGAATTGGTGTACCATGATTATTGTGATATCGGAATTGCAGTTAGCGCACCAAAAGGATTAATGGTTCCCATCATTCGAAATGCAGAAGCGAAATCGCTTGCACAAATTGAAAGCGCAGTAAATGAACTTGCAACACGAGCACGCGACGGAAAAATTACATTGGAAGAAATGACAGGCGGTACTTTTACAATTACAAATGGCGGAGTGTTTGGATCAATGCTTTCAACTCCTATTATTAATCCACCGCAATCTGCAATTTTAGGTATGCACAATATCGTTGAACGTGCAGTTGTCGTAGATGGAAAAGTTGAAGTTCGACCAATAATGTACGTCGCCCTTTCATATGATCACCGTATCATCGACGGCCGCGAATCAGTTGGCTTCTTAGTGAAAGTAAAACAAATGCTGGAAGATCCAACTAAGATGCTGTTTGGCGGGGCAGATCCGACTCGGACTTTACTTGGAATCTGAAATGAACTATTAACGAATAACGAATAACGAATAACGAAGGGCTATCATAGGAAATTATAAACCTACGATAGCCCTTCTTTTAACGACCCCATCGGGGTCAAATGTCGGTAGCAAAATGAATTGAATTGCCCCGACCCCGGAGGGGTCGTATGTGAATTGGAATGGGCATTTCATTTTTTTTTCGTTCATGGAAAAATTAATTTACAAATCATGTGCGACCCCAGAGGGGTCGCACATGACGTTTTATTTTTTTTTCTACCGACATGCGACCCTTACAGGGTCGGTGCCATTAGTTATTCGTTAAAATTAAAGTGCTTCGGCTACGACTTCATTTACCTCGGGTACTAATTGCTTCAGCAATCTTTCAATTCCCGATTTCAACGTTACTGTCGATGATGGACAACCGCTGCAAGAACCTTTCATCACTACCGTGACAATTCCATCTTCAAATGATTTAAAGTGAATTGCGCCACCATCTTGTTCAACTGCAGGCTTTACATATTCTTCCAACGCCTCGATAATTTTTGTCTCTACAGCGGATGCCGTTTTAGTGCGTTCAATTTTAGGGTCAGCAACTTGCTGTGTTGGTCCTGTAAAAACCTTTTCATCGTTATCGAAAAAGTTCTTTAAAAAAGCACGAATGATTGGAATCAATTCATACCAGTCCATGTCATTTGCTTTTGAAAGCGTAACGAAATTGGAGCTGATGAATACAGATGAAATTCCACTAAATGAAAAAAGCTGTTGTGCTAAAGGTGAATTATGAGCTGCTTCCTTTGATGTATATTCTACACTTCCTTCTTCCAGTAAATAGCGATTCACTACAAATTTCATCGCTGCAGGATTCGGTGTTGCTTCTGCGTAAATGTTGATGGGCATTTTTTCCATGGGGCAAAGGTACGGATTTTCACGGGAAATTGATTGGTCAAAACTTAGGTTAAAGGCGGTCAAGGGTCAAAGGTCAAGGGTGACGCGGATTTTTTAATTTGCTGCTTTACCCTTGACCTTTGACCGTTTACCAAATTATTATTAGTTTTTTAACCATTCTACCCCTACTTTTGTTGTCTAAATAATTGGAGTGCTACGGATTACACAATCCGCAATCCGAAATCACCATATGAGGCGTCAAGTAGATTTTTCTAATTATCGGTTCAGGCATTGCAGGATTAACATTCGCACTAAAAGTGGCAGCACATGGTAAAGTGCTTATTATCACTAAGGCAAATGCAGATGAATCCAATACAAAATATGCGCAAGGTGGTATAGCCGGAGTATTGCAAGCGCCTGATTCTTTCGAAGAACACATAAAAGATACGCTGATCGCAGGAGCAGGTTTGTGTGATGAAAAGGTAGTAAGAACTGTTATTACAGAAGGTGCTGATAGGATCCGGGAAATTATTGATTGGGGAACTCGATTTGACAAAGATGCTGAAGGACATTATGATCTTGCTAAAGAAGGTGGACATAGCGCTCATCGTGTTTACCATTATAAAGATGCAACGGGAAATGAAATTGAGCGTGCGCTTTTAGCTCAAATCAGAAGTCACCCGAATATTTCTTTGTACACACATTATTTTGCGATTGACATTATCACCCAACATCATTTGGGTCAGGAAGTGAAACGTTCCAATAGCGATACACAGAGTTACGGTGCTTATGCATTGAATTTGCATACGGGAGAAGTGGAAACAATTCTTTCTCGAATCACTATGGTAGCAACCGGTGGCGCCGGACAAGTTTATCGTGCTACAACAAATCCTGTTATTGCAACTGGAGATGGTGTTGCAATGGTTTATCGTGCAAAAGGAATTGTGAAGGACATGGAGTTCATACAATTTCATCCAACAGCTTTGTATAATCCTGGCGAACATCCTTCCTTTCTTATCACTGAGGCTGTTCGTGGAATGGGAGGAATATTGAAGACCAAGGATGGAAATGAATTCATGCAAAAGTATGACGAGAGAAAATCGTTGGCGCCACGCGACATCGTTGCAAGAGCCATCGATAATGAAATGAAAATTCATGGCGATGATTTTGTTTATCTGGATTGTCGTCATATTGATGCGGAGCAATTCCAGACTCATTTCCCAAATATTTTAGTAAAATGTAAGTCACTCGGAATCGATCCTGCGAAAAACATGATTCCTGTTGTTCCCGCTGCTCATTATATCTGCGGAGGAATTGTTGTTGATCTCGATGGACGAACTTCCATCAATAATTTATATGCTGCCGGTGAATGTTCGTGCACAGGACTGCATGGTGGTAACAGACTTGCATCAAATTCATTGTTGGAAGCTTTAGTTTATTCTGATCGGGCATCTAAAGATGTGATCAGTCGATTTGCTTCGATTGAATTATGCCAAAATGTTCCGGAATGGGATTCGGAAGGAACTGTACAGCCAAATGAACTTGTCCTTATCACTTCTAACTTAAGTGAATTGCAAATTGTAATGAGTAATTATGTCGGTATCGTTCGTTCTGATCAGCGATTGAAAAGAGCAATGGACCGACTTCGAATTATATATGGTGAAACGGAAGGATTGTATGAACGAACGATCGTTTCTCCACGGCTTTGTGAGTTGAGAAATTTGATATCCGTTGCTTATCTCATTGTGAAGTTTGCTCAAGCCAGAAAAGAGAGTGTTGGTTTGCATTATTCAACAGATTATCCACCGGTAAATAAATAATTTCAGATGGAACGATCTCAACTTCGTAAACGAATTTTTGCCCGACATTCAGAGGGTTCTTTTCTCGAATTGGCGCTTGAGATCTTTCAATATCAATTTGAAAACAATTCTTTTTACAGGTCATTCGTTGAAGGCTGTAAAGTAGATCCGAAGAAAGTTAAAGAGCTTAATGAAATTCCATTTCTTCCTGTTGAATTATTCAAGTCCAATGAAATCAAGACAGGAGAGTTTCAACCGGAAGCAATTTTTACAAGTAGCACGACGACAGGAAGTATTTCATCAAAACATTTTATCAGAGATCTTGAACTTTATGAAGAATCTTTTATGAGATCGTTCATCCATTTTTATGGAGATCCATCTGATTATGTTTTTCTTGCTTTGCTGCCGTCTTATCTGGAACGATCAGGTTCATCATTGATTTATATGATGGAAAAATTGATCTCTGAAAGTACTGATCTTCGAAGTGGATTTTTTCTGAATGAATTTGATAAACTCAACAACCTTCTCGTCCAACTAAAGTCGGAAAATAAAAAAGTCGTACTGGTTGGTGTGACGTATGCACTTCTTGATTTTGTAGAAAAGCATTCAATCAATTTCCCTGAACTGATCGTAATGGAAACAGGCGGAATGAAAGGGAAACGGAAAGAAATGGTACGTGACGAAGTCCATGAAATTCTCAAACCTGCTTTTGGCGTTCTTTCAATTCATTCAGAATATGGAATGACAGAATTGCTTTCTCAGGCCTATTCAAAAGGCCATGGTGTCTTCGAAACTCCGCCATGGATGCGCATACTTGTTCGTGAAATGAATGATCCGTTGAACATCGCTGCTCATGGTAGGAGCGGGGCGATCAACATCATCGATCTGGCAAATCTTGATTCGTGTGCTTTTATCGCTACTCAGGATCTTGGTAAATTGGTGAACGATACGGCTTTCGAAGTTATCGGTCGATTCGATTATAGCGATATTCGCGGTTGTAACCTGATGGTAGAATAAATTTAATGCTTACTTTTGACCGATCAATAAATTAAAATGAACAAACGTCGCCGCTTCTTTATCATCTTTGCTTCCGTTGGTGTTGGAAGTTTGATCTCACTTTATCTCATTCAAAAACGAATGGGGACTCTGAGTAAACAAGAATATATTAATCTCGGATTTAATTTCTTTTTTTCTGCGGCTATGGTTGTTGGCATTTCAATCTTATTGCAACGGATGAATAATAAGTACGATAGGGAGCAGAAGGAGAAAGAAAACGAAGAAATGAAGAAATGAAGAAATGAAGAAATGAAGAAATGAAGAATTGCGGATTCCACTGTGCGCACATCGAAATCCAGAATCCGAAATCATTTTATCACACTAAGTCTATTCTTTAATGAAGCGCTTGTAGAAGTGATTTTTTTCTGTTTCTATTTTTAGAAAATAGATACCAGATGCAAATTCATTTAAATTTAGAATTTGTTCTTCATTGCCAGATAAATTTTCTTTTTTTAGAATTTTTCCATTTAAATCAAATATAGTTGCTTGATAACTTTCGAAATGATTAAAATGTATCTTGATAAATTCCAGTGCTGGATTTGGATAAAGAACAAATTGTTTTTCTTCCGCATTAGAAATTTCATTTAAAAGTGAATCACATTGGCTTCCCGCAGCTGCACCTAATAAAAAAAATGGTTGTGTCGAAATTGTAGAAGCATTATAGGTTGGAAGAGAAACGGAATGTTGCATAAAATCGCAAGCAATGCCGGAACTATCAGGAGAATTAATTACATGCATTGTATTTACACTGCCTGCTGAATTCATATAGATCTTTCCATCTCGAGCAAGCTTGGAGGAAAAAAAAGTGGTTGCAGCTGGTGAAGTAAACCCATCATAAATATCAATCAAAATTCGTGAGTTTACTAAACTTGTATCCCAAGTATCAACTTGATAAAGATATGTACAGTAACTAAGATATAGGAAACGTGAGTTAGGTGAAAAAGAAACACCTTCACAACCTTGCCATGCCGGAAATGCAGACTGTGGTATATTGCGAATATTGGAAAATGTACCTGTGCACCTATCAAAATCAAAACAATTCAGTCCTTCATCTACTGCAAACCTTGCGAACTTTGACCCGTCAGGTGAGAATGTGCTTTGGCCGGCTCCATCAGTATTTAAAATGGTAAAGCCTAAATGTTGTACCGTATAGCTTAACCCAAATGGTGTCGACAAAATAATATAATATAGATCTGAGTTTGCTTTAGGAACAGTTATCCACCAATCTCTACCATTTGCATGACGACATGCTGTGATTTGTCCGTAATCAAGAGTGTCATAAAATAGAGGCTGACGTTTCAATATAACTGCTCCTCTACCGCTATCAAGCGCCATGTCAATTACGGTGTAAAAAAGTTTATTGGGTTTTACAATTGGAGCACATAATTCTTCATGAAATAAATAATATTTTTTTGAAGTTTCATCAAAAGGAACAATTAGGGCCCCCTGAACTATGGGAAGCCCTAATTGCCTGAAGCTACTATTGGCGGGATCCAAACTCAGACCAGATCCGTTCACCATAGTATCATTTTCACTGTTAGCAATATACCAACCATTCGTATAAAAGAGCAGATTATCCGATAAATCTGTGATCGATGCATTGGTAATGTTAAAACTCATTTGGCGTGAGCTAGTGGAAATTAATGGAGATCCAGTTATAAAATTTATATCTGTTCCACCGAAATTCTGTTGACAACATTGGTATCCCAACATCCATAAATTATCGTTCCCCTGTGAATGTCCTTCTATCACTAATATAAAAAAGCACAAAATTATTGACCAAGCTTTCATTTTATTTCATTTTAATAAAAGTTCCTGTTTTTAAAATTCCGCTTGATGTTTTTAATTGCAAATAATACAACCCATCTTGTAGAGAAGAAATGTCAAGTTTGATTTGCCCATTTCCATCGACTTTTGTATCTGCTTTTTCAATTTGCGACATGTTGTTTCGTACAACAATCTGAATATTATCAAATTCCGGCATTGTCATTCCAATATTGATCTCATTTGTAGCGGGATTTGGATACAATGGTAATTCAGAAACAGTAGTAGATTTTTTTATTGTTCTTAATGCGAATTGCCCTCCACATGCTGCATCATCAAAATCTGATTCAGGGAAATACAATTTATAAATATTTCTAGCAGTGAAGACAGATGAACCGGAAGTTAATGAACATTGTTGTGCAAGATCGTGCACTAACTGTAATTCTGTCTGAGTTAAATCATAATTTTCATATGTAATTTTAAGAATGAGTTCGGTTACGAATTTTTCATTGCTATAGATTTCCTCATTAAATATATATGTTGAAAGAGCATCCAATTTATATTGCAAGTTGATCTGGTTTTGGGATGTGATGGAATTAACTAGAGCGATATTACCTTGTATCTCTGACTGAATTTGTAATTGAAGATTGGCATTTACTACTAAAATCGAATTTCTATAGGCAACATTTGTAGAATTTAAATATAATTGGATATTTGCTTTTATTTGGGATAGTAAATCTTCTACATTTTGTTTTACTAAATTTATTGAAGCTGTTTGATTTTCATTAAAAGATAAATCATACGCACAGGAATTTTCAACTAATAACATTGAATACAAATCAGTGTTAATCTTCGCTAAACGAAACGAATCGGTATAATCAGGAATAGAGTCTGGAAATTCAATTGTTTTATTGAGTAGCTCCCGTGCACTTGTAGCTTGCATTTTATTACTGAATACTGGAAATAAATTATTTTGAGTTGCTGCTAAAAACTCTTCATATGAATATCTTCTTTCTTCATTGCCATCTCCAATATGCGCAGGACAATTTGAAAGGCATCCGGTGCTTAATCCGCCTGATGAACCATTAAGCCATAAACTTGGAGGAAAAATTGTTGTAGGGATATATGGTGCTGAAAATGGATTAACAAAAAACTGATTAGATGGTGCCATTGATGGGTCACACTCTGCTGAAGTAGACGTGCCAGTCCATTCATTACTATGATCACTTTGTAATCCTATAAAACCACTTGGTCCAATAAGTAATCCTCGGTATTGATTATTCTTCATCTCAGAAGTTACAAATTGTGTATTACCACAATAGCCATCAAAATTAAATCCAATACTTCCGTTTTTCGCATGGTTACAGATCAATATATTATCAACACTTGATATAAAATAAAATGAGCACTGAGGAGGATTGGAGTTTGTCCAGTTGTTGAATACGGTGTTACAAGAAAAATAATTATCGTGACCAGCTTTTACTGCTACACCATGTATTATAGCAGGAAGATTTATATCCATTATGTTCCAACGTGTAACAATGTGACTGACCTTACTATAATATATAGCGTATTTTGATTCCTCTGTTCGTATGTAGTTATCTACTACGCTTTTGTCTGGACCAATGTCTATAACATCAGACTCTGCTATATAGATACCTATTCCATCTTTAGTTGCATTTGTATTTACATAAATGTTATTATGGTTAATATCATATTCAGAATATTCATTAAAATGAAAATCGATACCTACGACGTCATTATATATATCGTTTCGTTGAATTCTAAGAACATTACTGTTTGACTTTCTAATATGAACTCCTGTATTAACATTTGTCATATTATTTTCGCTGAAGTCTACATCAACACCCTGAGTATAGATTCCATAACGACAGAAATCAAATGAAGGGCTTGCAAATTGCCCAATTCCTGTTTCTGTTAAACTAAATGATGATGTACTTCCATAACAATAAATTCCTGTCCCATCAAATACATTTCCATATTTTACATCAGGTAAGATATTATTAAAAATACTATTTGAAAGATCTAGAGTTGCATTATGGCAATAAATTCCAATATTGATTCCTGCAAAATAATTAAGGTTAATGCCACCATCTATTACTAGTGCACAATCATTCAGATATAATCCGACATAGGTTTTATCACCTGCAATAAAAGGTGAAGACCAGGGAGTATTCAATGTGCCTAAACACTGGAAGTCTACGTCAATCAAACTAAATAAAGGAAATGTATTTGTCGAGCTATTGGGTTTGACATAAATTCCTACAAGATCCATATTGAAGATAGTGGAATTAACATCTACAGATGCCTGATCATGAACAAATAATCCATAGTCTGCATCAGCTATTTCAGATTTATCAGAGTAAAAAATAGAATTGCTTTGAAGTTCTATGCCATGCCACATTTGTGAACACCCAGGATCTAATGATAAAGTTGAATTTGTGATTGTTAATGTACCTCCAGGCTGTACTTCAATCTTACGTCCAGCAGTAAATCGAACTAATGCACTGGGTATATCCAACCATGCACCACTAGGAACAATAAAGGAATTTTGATATGTACCACTAGTGAGAGTTGTAACTCCTGTTGGCAATGTTACATCAGCAATACTACTGCATGCGGAAAATGTCTTTTTTGAATAAATAATCAAAAAAAGAAGGATTAGAATTTTGACTTTGTTTTTCATAGTATATATTTTAAAATTGTTTAACAATCAATAGGAAGATATTCAAAAAGAAATCAAGGAACTAATACTCACAAACCAATAAAAATATTTTATACTAAAGGAATTGCATTAATAATTGTCGAAAAATTAAACTACTGCTTCGCTCAGTTCCTTAATCAAACATATAGAATTACTTTGATAAATGCAAATTACTAAAACTAAATTATTTCGATATAACTTGATTTTCCTTAAAATAAGGAAATATATCCAATTTTCTGAAATTTCTAAGCAATTTGAACATACCTCTATATCGTTTTTTTTTAAATAAATTAAACAACCGTAACCAAATAGTAATTCTTCTTCCCTTTCTGCGCCAGTAAATATTTTCCTTTCATCAAATGTTCTGCACTTACATTTAATTCCGGATCTTCTATTTTTGTTTTGTTGATGAGCACTCCGCCACCTTGAAGCATTTTTCTAGCTTCGCCGCGTGATGGGAAAATTTGAGTTTTGTCGGAGAAGAATTCGATCACGTTTATGCCACTGTTCATTTCTTCTTTCGAAATTTTTACTTGTGGTACTCCTTCAAATACGGACAGCAGATCGTTCTCTGATAAATTCAATAATGATTCTGCAGTTCCTTTTCCAAATAAAATTTCCGATGCTTCTACTGCTGCATTGAAATCGTTTTCAGAGTGAACTCTGATCGTGATTTCTTTGGCCAGTTCCTTTTGAAGTAAACGCAGATGCGGAGCTTTTAAATGTTCTGCTTCCAGCGCTTCAATTTCTTCACGACCTTTCAGTGAGAAAATGCGAATGAATGTACTGCAATCTTCGTCGGAAGTGTTCAGCCAAAACTGGTAGAATTTATATGGCGAAGTTCGCTTCGGGTCTAACCACACATTACCACCTTCTGTTTTTCCGAATTTTGTTCCGTCTGCTTTCTTGATCAACGGTGTAGTCAAAGCAAATGCTTCGCCAGCATCTTTACGTCGGATCAATTCTGTTCCGGTAACGATGTTTCCCCACTGATCGGAACCACCCATTTGAATTTTAATTCCATGATTCTTCCATAAGTAGTAGAAGTCATACCCTTGAACTAGCTGGTATGAAAATTCAGTAAACGACATCCCTGTTTCCATTCTGTTCTTCACAGAATCTTTTCCCATCATGTAATTGATGGAAATATGTTTTCCGACATCGCGGATAAATTCCAAAAAGGAAAAATTCTTGAACCAATCGTAATTGTTTACGATCTCTGCCGAATTTTCACCGCAATTAAAATTGAGGAATTTCTCTAATTGTTTTTTCTGGCTATTCAGATTATGTTGAAGTGTTTCTTCATTTAATAAATTCCGTTCCGCTGATTTCCCCGACGGATCACCAACCATTCCTGTCGCGCCACCTACCAATGCAATCGGTTTATGGCCTGCATTCTGAAAATGAAGCAAGGTCATGATCTGAACCAAATTGCCCACACCTAATGAATCTGCCGTTGGATCAAAGCCAATATACCCCGTAACCATTTCAGAATTAAGCAATTCCTCGGTTCCAGGCATCATGTCGTGCAACATTCCTCTCCAGCGTAATTCTTCGATAAAGTTCTTCATTTTCATGGAGCTAAGATAAATTTCGTAGAGGACTTGACAAACTTAAATTTTGTTTAATCTTTAAAGTTTAGCGTTGCCCTCCGGCATGCCTTACCTTTTACCCACCACTGTCCGATAAAATTATTTTCATTTGAAAGTAATTTCTTGAATTCAAGCTGATGCTTTCAATTTTTCTTTTTTTGTTTGGCCAAAAAAAGAAACAAAAAAAGGCCACCACGCGCACCAAATCATTTGAATCTTCGATTATTGGATACATCCTTGATTAGCCTTTCAAATGATTTCGCGCAGCGCGTGGACTCCCCGCACAACCAATGCTTTTTCTTTGATTAAAAAAGATGTATGTCAACTAATAGTGGGGGCTTGCTTTAAATTTGTACTGCGAACAGTTGATTTAAGGTATACTTCTCAACTAAAACTATTGAATTTGATTTTTATCGGACACTAATGCCTTTAACCTAAATCAGAATTGCTTATCTTTCGACTATGATTCTAATTACCGGCTCCACCGGAATGATCGGCGCCCGTCTTCTCTTCGATCTTTCAAAAAACGAAAGAGTAAAAGCATTGCGCAGAGCTACCAGTTCTATGGATGTGGTGAACAGGATTTTTTCTGCTGATCTCGATCGTTTGAAAAACGTTGATTGGGTGATTGGCGATGTAAACGATATTTATTCGCTTGAAGATGCTTTTGAAAATGTAGATGTGGTTTATCATTCTGCTGCTTTTATTTCTTTTCGGCCTTCTGATAGAGAAGCTATGATGAAGATCAATGTTGAAGGAGCTGCTAACATGGTGAACATTGCTCTGGATAAAAAAGTAAAACGATTTTGTCATATCAGTTCAGTCGCTGCTTTGGGAAGAATTGCAGGTAGTGAAGTTGTAGATGAAAACTCAGTCTGGAAAACATCTTCGGAAAATTCGAATTACGCAATAAGTAAATATGGTGGCGAAAGAGAAGTGTGGCGCGGAATAGAAGAAGGACTTTCTGCATTCATCATCAATCCGACAATTGTGATCGGTCCCGGCGATTGGTATAGTGGTAGTGCGCAGATGTTTTCTTCAGTTGCAAAAGGATTGAAATTTTATACAACAGGAAGTACAGGATTTGTTGACTATCGCGATGTTTCTAAATGCGCAATTGAATTGATGAATAAAGGCGTAGCCGGAAAAAGATTTATTGTTAATGCAGATAATCTATCTTATCGATTCGTATTTGATGCAATTGCAGAGCAGTTGAAAAGACCGAAGGCAACAATCCGGGTAACACCATTTCTCGCAGAAATCGGCTGGAGATTGGAATCACTTCGCAGCTTCATTATGCGGGACAAAACAATGATAACAAAAGAAACTGCCCGTAACGGAAATATGAATTGGAAATACAAAAACGATAGAGTGAAAAAGGAGATTGGGGTGGAGTTTATTCCGATTGAAGAAGCAGTGAAGCATACTGCTGCACTATACGTAAAGTAATTTAGGATTTCAGAATTCTATGTTTTATATGTGCATATGTGGTAAAATAAATTGAACCACATAGGCACATAGAAAACATAGTGAGATGGTAGATCTACTTAGCTTCACTCTCGGCTTGCAATCTGCTCAATTCCGTGATCACAGAATCATAAACTTCTTCAAGTAAAGCAGGATTGTCTGTATAAAATTTTAAGCTTTCTAAAAACTTTTCACGGGTGACTTTATGGTCTTTTAAAACGTAATTCACGTATTCTTTTGCTGAGTATTTTGATGAGTCGGAAATGCTTTCTGTTGTGGCAGCTGATTGTGCCAGATGAATATCTCTTAGAATGATTTGCATATCCTTCATTTGAATCATTTCTTCAGGAACAGCTACCTTCTTTTTGCTGCATGCAAGAAGTGTAGTGAAAAGAAAGATTAGGGCAAGAAGTTTTTTCATTAATTCAGTCCTGTGAAAGCTAAGCGTTGTCCTTTTATTGATTCTTCGAAATTATTGTTGTCAAAAACTAAATTCCCGTTTACAAATGTTTTCTCAATTGTTGAACGGAATGTGTAATTTTCAAACGGACTCCATTTGCATTTGTAAAGTAGGTTTGATTCTGTTACCTGAAACCCTTTATTTGGATTGATCAGAACAAGATCTGCATAATATCCTTCGCGGATATATCCACGATCAGGAATGCCGAAACATTCCGACAATGCATGAGAAGTTTTTTCAGCGATTTTTTCTATCGTTATTTTTCCGTCGTGATAATGTTCCATGAGCGATAACAAAGCATGCTGTACTAATGGTCCACCGGAGGGTGCATTAAAATATGTTTTTGATTTTTCTTCTAATGTATGCGGAGCATGATCGGTCGCAATGACGTCAATTTTATTTTCTAATACACCTTTTAAAATCGCTGCTTTATCTTCAGCAGACTTAACAGCAGGATTCCACTTGATCTTTGTCCCCAATTTTTCGTAATCAGAGTCGTCGAAGAATAAATGATGAACACATGCTTCAGCGGTGATCCTTTTTTTGCCCAAAGGAATTGAATTGTCGAATAGTTCTAATTCTTTTGCCGTACTGATATGCAATACGTGTAAGCGACTACCTTTTGATTTGGCGAGAGCAACAGCAAAAGAAGACGAGAGATAACATGCTTCTACACTTCTGATCTGTGGATGCATCCACATCGGTACATTTTCTCCGAATTGATTGCGTGCTTTCTCCAGATTATTCAGTATTGTTTTTTCGTCTTCGCAGTGAGTGGCAATCAACAATTCTGAATTACCAAAGATTCGTTCGAGAGTGGATGGTTGATCGACTAGCATATTTCCTGTCGATGAACCCATAAAGATTTTTATTCCGCAAACTGTTTTTTTATTGGTACGCATCACTTCATCGTAATTGTCATTTGAAACTCCCATGAAGAAGGAATAATTCGCCAATGACTTCGTTGATGCCAGATCGTATTTGTCTTGCAGTAAAGATTGCGTTAAAGTATTTGGAACCGTATTGGGCATTTCCATGAAAGAGGTAATTCCACCTGCGACAGCTGCTTTTGATTCCGTGTAAATGTCGCCTTTATGTGTAAGTCCGGGTTCGCGAAAATGAACCTGATCATCTATCATGCCCGGCAGAAGAAAATTATTTTCTGCATTGATCACTTCTGCATTCGGTGAAGATATTTCCGAAGCGATCTTTTCTATGCGACCGTTTTTCAATAGAACGTCTGCGGAAATGATTTTTCCTTCGTTGACGATCCTTGCATTTTTTATAATATACGATTTCACTGCTTATTCCATTTTGGATATTTCCTGAAAAGACTTTGCCATTTCATCAGAATCACTCCGAGTATCGCTTCTTTGAAAATTCCTTTGCTCATCTTGCTTGTGCCTTCTGTACGGTCGGTGAAAACGATAGGTACTTCAATCAATTTAAATCCACATTTGATGGCAGTGAATTTCATTTCAATTTGAAATGCATAACCAATAAAGCGGATCATGTCCAGTGGAATTGTTTCAAGAACTTTTCTTTGGTAGCAAACAAAGCCGGCAGTAGTATCTTTTACTCTCATGCCTGTGATGATGCGGACATACACTGATGCATAATAGGACATCACGACGCGACCTAAAGGCCAGTTAACAACATTTGCACCACGGATATAGCGTGATCCTACTGAAAGATCACCATCTTCTTTTGTGCAGGCGTGGTATAGTCGTTCCAGGTCATCAGGATTGTGAGAAAAGTCGCAATCCATTTCAAAGATGTAATCATACTTTCGTGCGATCGCCCATTTAAATCCATGGATGTATGCTGTTCCTAATCCCAGTTTTCCTTTGCGTTCTTCAATGAAAAGTTTGCCGTTAAATTGAGGGATCAGACTTTTGACAATTGCTGCCGTACCATCCGGCGAACCATCATCAATTATAAGTAAATGAAATTCTTTCTCCAGAGAAAAAACCTTCCGGATCATTTTTTCTACGTTCTCTTTTTCGTTATACGTAGGGATTATGACAAGTGAATCGCTCACAAAAATTTTATGTGTTGCGAAGATAAGGAAAGAAATGGTATGAATGGTCCATTTTTTATGCGAAATTGAAGTAAAACGGAGGTTTTTAAATAAAATTTGCCCTAGTAGCTAAAACGATTTCTTTTTCATTTATTTAGTAGTGAATAGCATGACTTTGAGCCCATCTCCAAACTCCTTTTCCCCTTTGTAATTATAGGTTTTGTTCAAGAACATTTTAATTGAATCATTGCCTGTGTTATTGTCGATTAAAATTACCGGAAAATTTGAATTCAAGACCGGAATATTTTTTGCATGATTGGCCAGAAAAATTGAATGAGATTTTAAAGTGTCATTTAGGTGTTGAGTGTATTTAAACCATTCACGATTGTAATAATATGTGAAATTAACGTCAAACCATACAGGAGTTATTATCACACTGACAGGTTCTTCCATCATAGGGCTTACAAATTCTGTCATTGCATTTGTCTTCGTTCTCTTTCCTTTTTTTAAATCGAGTGTAGCAAACATGATTGTCACAGGAACGAATGCAATGATTAAGTTTAATTTAACATTGGATGTTAAATTTACCAATGAGTAAGATATTAAAAGGTAAAAGTAGATCGAAGTGAAGAGTAAATATCTGTCAACGAAAACCGGAATAATCCATGAAATGATAAAGAGCCCGAAGTAACAGATAGAGAATAAAATTAGTAATGTTTTAAATTTCGAATTGGTTTCGCTATTAATTTGCTTCCATTTGAAAATGGTCGTGAAAAGTAAAATAGCAATGAATGTGACAGCGATAATTGGAACATTGCTGAATCGCCAGATCATTGTATATAGGTCAGACATGAGGGGCTCAGGGATCCAATTTCCATGTGATGTAGCTTTGAATCGATCAAGAATAATTGGAATGTACCAACTAAAAGATAAAAGCACTGCAGATATTGACAAGAATATAATTTTGAAGCGTACTCTATATTGAGAAATTAAAAGACAAAGTAGCGCTTCAGCAAAAAGTATCACGAATCCAAAAAAGTGCAGATAGCACAAAAGAATATTGACAATTGAAAATAGTATTTGCAGTTTAATGTTTTTATCTTTTCCTGAATCAATTATTCTCAGGAATAAAAACAGGTTTGAAATTGAAAGGAAAATAAATATTGGGTAAACTCTGGCATCATGAGCATAAAACATCTCAATAGTAGATGCGGTGAAAATTAAGGATGCTATTAATCCCGTTTTGAATGAAAAAAATCTTTTTCCGGTCAAGAAGATTGCTACTGCAGCTAATGCGCTAAATAGAACTGAAAGAAATCGTGCGGAAACAATTCCTGTCCCAAATAAATTGATCCAAAAATGAATGATAAGAATATGGAGTGGGGGATGAATGTCAGTTTTAGGTAATTCAATGATGTCAGAAACATTTTTTTGTGCATGAAATAATGTAAAGGGTTCGTCTAGGCCAATGTCTGTCGACGAAATGAAAATAAATTTGAGGATAAAATTCAACACAAATAGTCCAATACAGAAAATGAGTAATTTGTTTTTTGTCGTAAGGGTCATCTGTATTTGCTATGAATTCTGTTTATCTAAAAGCTGTGAACTTATCAATTCCTGCTTAATTTGTAAATATAGTTTCTAGAATTGGTCTAGTGAAATATTTAAACCAAAAGAGCGTTTAAAATCTGTTAGAAACAAACAAAATATCTACCTTTGCTCCATGAAATTATTCGTTAAAAACATAGAAGGATCAGTAAACGAAGTTTTACTGGAATCAATCTTCCGTCAGTTCGGTGAAATCGTAGAAACAAAAATCGTTTACGACAAAATTACCTGGGAATCTAAAGGTTTCGGATTTGTAACATTCAAGAAAAAAGAAGATGCTGAGAAGGCAATGGTTGGTCTTGATGGTAAAGAATTAGTCGGTAAAAAGATAATTGTAATTGAAGCAGTAGAAAAAAGATTCTGATCAGGAAAAGATGCCGGTAAAGCTCAGATTATTTCTATTTGCTTTTTCCTTTTTGCTCATCGCGCATTTTCAAAGCTCGGGACAAATACTGGAAGAGATCAATACAAGTCTGAAGACAAAACCGAAATTCTTTCTTAATTTATCCTCTTTCAATACATTTATTGATGGCGATTTTGCAAGTTTTGACGGAATCGAAACCGGAATAACATTCGATAAAAAGGTCAGATTTGGAGTCGGTTATTTTGCTCTGGCTAACAACGGAGTAGTTACAACCATTTCCGTTCAAGAGGGAACCAACACCTTCGAAACAAATGGTCAGCTTGAACTTTATTACTTCAATCTTACTGCAGAGTATTTTTTTTACCACGAATTTCCATGGCAGTTTTCTGTCGTCCCATTCAATGTTGCTGTAGGTTCCGGACATTATGAATATGTCAGTCATGCATCCGGTAAACGTGTGAATGGACCTTCGGAATTGATAGTCGTTTATCAGCCTGAAGTGACTGCACAATATAATATACTCACATGGTTTGGCTTTGGTGTTTCTACCGGCTATCGTTTTACGTTGTACCGTTCAAAAGAACAAACAAAAGCCCTCCCCGGATTTAATTTTTCCCTCGATTTCCGACTGTCTTTAGATGAATTATATTATGAACTTCGGTCGGGAAAATAAAATTTAGGGATTGATTTTCGAAGGGCTCAAAGCATTACTTTTGTCAGCATATGATCAACCCCAATTTAGACCCTTCCGGCGACCAACTGAGTTCTACTGAAAAGGAACTCGACAAGGTTTTACGACCTCAGGGGTTTGAGGATTTTACCGGGCAAAATGCCATTCTGGATAACCTGAAGATCTTTGTGCAAGCTGCAAAGCAACGCGATGAAGCATTGGATCATGTCTTATTACACGGTCCTCCCGGACTCGGAAAAACCACTTTAGCATACATTCTTGCCAATGAACTTGGTGTAAATATCAGAACGACTTCAGGTCCGGTGCTCGATAAGCCAGGTGACCTCGCCGGACTACTCACCAATCTGGAGCCGAATGATGTTTTATTCATCGACGAGATCCATCGGTTGAGTCCTGTTGTTGAAGAGTATCTTTATTCAGCAATGGAAGATTATAAGATCGATATCATGATCGAATCAGGTCCCAATGCAAGATCAGTTCAAATAAAAATTAATCCTTTTACATTGATAGGTGCAACAACCCGTTCCGGTTTGTTGACTTCACCATTGCGTGCTCGTTTTGGCATTACCAGTCGCCTCGAATATTACGATGCGAAACTTTTGCAAAAGATCATCAATCGTTCTTCGCAATTGTTGCGCACTGAAATTATTGATGAAGCTGCTTTCGAGATCGCCAGAAGAAGCAGAGGAACGCCACGTATTGCAAATGCATTGTTGCGAAGAGTACGCGATTTCGCACAGATAAAAAGTAATGGTATCATTGATCTTGCGATTTCACATACTGCTTTGTCTGCTTTAAATGTCGATCAACATGGACTTGATGAAATGGATAACAGAATTTTATCAGTCATCATCGACAAATTCAAAGGTGGTCCCGTTGGACTCACAACTATTGCAACAGCCGTCAGCGAAGAAGCCGGAACAATTGAAGAAGTCTATGAACCGTTTTTAATTCAGGAAGGTTATCTGAAACGCACACCCCGCGGAAGAGAAGCGACAGAGCTAGCTTATAAGCATCTTGGGAAGACGTTTACGCAACAACAGGGGGGATTGTTTTAATAAAAGTGAAGTGGAGTGAAGTAGAGTGAAGTGAAGTAGAGTGAAGTAGAGTGAAGTAAAGTGAAGTAGAGTGAAGTGAAGTAGAATGAAATAAAATTAATGAGGTGGGGAGAGAGGACTTATTTTTATTTGGTTGATGAATTGGATTTTTTTAGATTTTCTTTTGCTGTTCTGATGCTTGTTGAAAGTAGATTTATTAAATCATTATTTAGTCTAGTTAGATTTTCGGGCTCGGATTTGTTTAAGTAGTTTGTATCTATTAATAATTTTAACCAGTAACTGCTTTCCTTTGCTTCTTTTAAAGCAATTGAATATTTATGGATAAAGTCCGGTTTGCTCTGGGCATATATACCTTCGGAAATATTTGCTCCAATAGATGTTCCTGATCTTAGCAGTTGTTTTGTCATAGTATATTCATGTTTTTCCTTTGCAATTCTAGATGTACATTTGATAATTGCAAGTGAAAATTCAATACTCTTGTCAAAACATATACTCGGTTTTTTCATTGAGAAAATTTTCAATGAAAATAGAAATTTGTTTTATTTTATTTTAAAAACTAAAAAATTTCATTATTTAATTCACCCTAATAAATTAAATTTTACTCTTCACTTCACTTCACTTCACTTCACTTCACTTCACTTCACTTCACTTCACTTCACTTCACTTCACTTCACTTCACTTCACTTCACTTCACTTCACTTCACTTCACTTCACTTCACTTCACTTCACTTCACTTCACTCCACTTTACTTCACTTCACTTCACTTCACTTCACTTATTTTTCTTCATTCTCCCTGCATCCTGAAGTGCTTTTTGCAAAAGAAACTCAATCTGCCCATTGACACTTCGAAAATCATCAGCAGCCCACTTCTCGAGCTGCTTGATGATCTCCGGATTGATCCTTAAGACAAATGCTTTTTTTTCTGCCATGCTGGAAAATATTAATTATGCAACGTACCTGCATTGATCACAGGATTCACACTTCTGTCGCCGCAAAGTACAACGAGGAGATTGCTCACCATTGCTGCTTTACGTTCTTCGTCCAGGTCAACGATCTTGTTTTCTGATAATCTTTTCAAAGCCATTTCAACCATACCTACTGCTCCTTCAACGATTTGTTTACGCGCAGCGACGATTGCAGTAGCCTGCTGACGCTGAAGCATGGCATGAGCGATCTCCTGAGCATATGCAAGGTGACTAATGCGCGCTTCCAGTACATGGATTCCTGCAGTTGCTAAGCGTTCGTTCAATTCTACGACAAGCATCTCATGAACTTTTTCAGGCGCACCACGCAAAGTGATTTCATCGTCGTTGCTTTCCAGATTGTCGTATGGAAATGAACTTGCAAGGTGACGGATGGCAGCTTCACTCTGTATATTGACATACATGTTATAATCATTCACTTCGAATAGTGCTTTTGATGTTTCATTCACCTGCCATACAATTACTGCAGCGATCTCAATTGGATTTCCCATTTTGTCGTTCACTTTCAGGAATTGTCCATTCAGGTTTCTTGCACGAAGGGAGATCAGTTTTTTATTCATCAAAGGATTTACCCAGAAGAAACCGTTGTCTTTCACAGTGCCTGAGTATTTTCCAAAAAAGACCAGAACTCGGGCTTCATTCGGATTAACGATCACGAATCCGGGAACAAGGATCATCATTACAAGTCCGCACAAAAGAATTCCCGGTACAAATTCATTGTTGATAAAAAAGATGCCGCAAACGATACTTGCAAGCAAAGCGACAAGCATCAGAAATCCTGATGTTGCCTTAAATGTTTTTTCTTTGATCATGGTGAGTGATATTAAAATGATATCACAAAGGTATCACCTAAAAAATGAAAAAGTCAAGTAAATCGTCGAATTTATTTTCCCGGCATCAATTATCCGACAATTATCTCCGAAAAGAGAATAAATTTGCCGCATGGATATCAGAAAAGCCGAAAATTCACAATGGATCAAAGACGAAGCGCTTCGTCAGGGATTTGATTTCTGTGGCATCTCGAAAGCTGATTTCCTGGAAGAGGAAGCGCCGCGTCTTGAGCAATGGTTGTTGCAGAATCGCCATGGTAAAATGGCGTATATGGAAAATCATTTCGACAAACGACTCGATCCGCGATTGCTTGTGCCGGGTGCAAAAAGTGTGATCTCGCTTCTGCTGAATTATTTTCCTACGGAAAAGCAAAACGAATCGGCTCCAAAACTCAGCAAGTATGCTTATGGCAAAGATTATCACGATGTGATCAAAGAGAAATTGAAAGAATTAGTTTCATCCATTGAAATGAAGATCGGGAAAGTTGAAGGGAGGGTCTTTGTGGATTCTGCACCGGTACTCGATCGTGCATGGGCAAAGAAAAGCGGATTAGGTTGGATTGGGAAAAATGGAAATCTGATCAACAAAGGAAGTGGTTCCTTTTTTTTCATTGCAGAAATAATTTCTGATCTCGACCTGATTGCCGATGGAGCAGTAGAAGATTTTTGTGGAACCTGCACTCGTTGTATTGATGCTTGTCCGACAGATGCAATTATCAAACCTTATGTCGTTGATGGAAGTAAATGCATTTCTTATTTCACCATAGAGTTAAAAGATGAGATTCCTCTGAGTGTGAAAGGTCAATTCGAAAATTGGGTTTTCGGTTGCGATATTTGTCAGGATGTTTGTCCGTGGAATCGTTTCTCAAAACCACTTACAGAAAAAAGACTGAATGCTAACAGAGCATTACTTGATCTGGATAAAGAACAATGGTATGAAATGACTGCAGAGATCTTCACAACGATCTTCAGTAAGTCCGCAGTTAAGCGAACCGGTTTTCAAGGAATAAAAAGGAATCTGGAATTTATCAGGAGTGAAACTTCCTGAATGCATCAATGATTACATCACTGTAAGTAGCAAACGTTGCCACACACCACAATTTTAATAAGCGACGCTCATCTCTTTTTAGCAGGCGAAGAGATTTAATTAACTCTTTACGAAATAGATTTCTATCGAAACTAACCTTCGTGAGAATTTGCTTTGTGTACTCGAACATGGTATTCGCTTTAGCTTTTGGTACTCTAAATTATACCTATTTATACGAAAAGTCAAGGAATTTATTGGATTCGGAGGCTAAAGAATTTAAACTGCTAATTATCAGATATATTCTTTTTTTAACTAAAAATAGAGGTTTTCTGTAGCAAATTGTTGAAAACAATTGACTATAGTTGAATTAATTCCTTATTCGCTCCATCGATAAGAACTCTGGTCCAATCCGGCAAGATCCAGGACTCGATCAACAACTGTTCCTGCTAAGCTTTCAAAATCAACCGGTTTGCTATAGAAGGATGGTGAGGCCGGACAAACAATTCCGCCGGCTTCGGTTACTGTTTTCATATTGTTCAAATGAATGAGGCTGTAGGGCGTATCGCGGACAACCATGATCAATTTGCGTCTTTCTTTCAGCGCAACATCGGCAGCTCGCGTGATCAGATCATTCGATATTCCTGTAGCGATCCTGGCCAATGTTCCCATGCTACATGGACAAATGATCATTGTATTGTATTTGGCAGAGCCGCTGGCGAAGGGAGCAAAGAAATCGTTTCTGTCGTGGATCTTAAATGGAATGGTATCGAAATTTTTATTGCCTAATTCATACTCCCAAACATCTTTTGCATTACCTGAAAAAACAACACCAACTGTTTCAATCTGATCTTTGAGTTGAATGAGTTTATCGAAAAGTACTTTTGCATAGATAGCACCACTGGCGCCGGTCACTGCAACAATAATTTTATGTTTTTTAGGAGTCATGATAAGAGCAACAAAGGTACGCTGAAAATGTTCAGCGATTACACTGCAAGCTTTTTGCTGAATTTACGATAAAAGTAAAGCCCAAGTAAAGCACCAATGGCATTTGCTAAAGCATCTCTTACATCGCCTGAACGACCTATGAAAATGGTGGTCTGGAGCACTTCAACAAGTGCTCCATAAGTAATACTGAGGACCACTCCCCAGCGAATTGCGTTTTGCTTTAAGGCAAGAAAGCTATTTTGTCTTGAGAAACCTTTAATAAAAAGAAAGCTTTGGACACCAAATAAAATCAAGTGAACGATCTTATCAGGCCGAAGCCATTCGAGAAATGATAATTTCGGAAAGTTGCTGCCCGGCAAACCACAAAGAATGAGGATCAGTACTGCCCAGGCAAATGCTGCTCTATTGTGTCGCCAAAACATTAGCTCACGCGTCTACGCCAATCAGTTTTTTATAATCTGCTGCAGACAGCAATTCGTTTGCTTCAGCAGCATTCGACATTTCAACTTTGATCATCCAGCCTGTTCCATAAGGGTCTTTGTTCACAGACTCCGGATTTTTCGTTAGGCCATTATTGAATTCAGTTACTTTTCCTGAAACCGGCATAAAAAGATCCGATACCGTTTTCACGGCTTCAACCGTTCCAAATACCGCTTCTTTATCCAAAGAATCGCCTTCTGTTTCGATCTCAACATATACAATGTCACCCAGTTCGCTTTGCGCGAAATCCGTGATTCCAATTGTAGCCGTATTGCCATTTACCAGGACCCATTCGTGATCTTTGGTGTATTTCAAATTCTCGGGAAAATTCATAGCTGTAAGTTTTGACAAACGTAAATATTTTTTTTGGAATGGGGAAATGGGAAAAAGGGTGGGGTGTAGATTTAAGGTGTTTTTCACCCCTTCCCGTATAAAATCCCCTACCGAATGACATTCTTTGGTTGCATGGAGGGGGAAGAGAAAATAAACGCAAGAAGATTCTTTCAGAATCACAGTACTCGGCCACGTGAACCGTAATTCGATTGATGCGTTCGATTCACGATTCACGAATTACGATTCACGCACTACTGCGCCAACGTAAATCGAATCGCTATCCCCGCATTCGTATACGATGTCGGATAACTTGTACTTACAAATGGATTGTTTGCACTGTAGTCGTAGAATGCTCTTACGTTGAAACGTTCGTTCACAGGATAATCGGCAGAGACTTTTACACTGAGCGTTTTTGTTCCTGCACTTGGTTGATTCGTTCCTTCTATTACTTTTCGTAAGATCGTAGTATTGTCACGTAAATTGAAATCAGCTCTTACCGTCAGATCGTTGCTCAGCTTTTTCTTGCCGCCGATCTTGAATGGTAATGTTACGCGCTTGAACTTGTAGCCAAAACCAATGGTATATTCTATACCACGAACTTCTGTGACCTGAATGTTGGAATAGGCAAGCGTTATTGTTCTGTCACGCTTGATCTCGAAACGCGTCTGTAAACTATTTTTGAATGTCATGTCAATTCCGATCAATGGAGAAAGTTGCTCACTAATGGTGATCTGCTGCTGATCGTATTGCGGAATGAAATTTTGTGATGAATCAAGACGCGATGGATATCCGTTTGATTCTTCATACAATAAATTCTGATTGAAAGAATTTACACTGTATACTGAACGATAACCATGACTGATCGATAATGATTGAAGGAAGGACTGAACAAATTTTAATTTCGAAAGTCCGTCATAAGTCACACGCCAGTTTGGTCGCGGAATCATGTCCATGAATTTCTTTGTCTGTTTTGTCGTTGGTGTTTTTCCTGTATAAGCACTAAGGAAAGCACTCGTCAATGCTTCCTGTTGAGTTTGTCCATAACCCTGAGCATATGGCGCAGGTGTTGCTGTACCGGCATTATTCGGATTCTCTTCGGCAAGAATACTCGAAGTTGTTTTAATATTTGCAACAAATTGATCAAAGTTTTTATTCGAATAATCCTCAGCGTCAGTAACGAAATGTGTATTCCATGTCAGATATGATATAGAGAATGTACCTGTTTCTGTAGGAGAGTAGGAACGGAATATTCCTTCTGTTGGTGTGTATTTATAATATTCATTATGACTCAACGTCAGATTTCTTGTCGCTGATAATTCTATTTTGAAACTCTTCGTCGGCTCTAATGTTGCCCTCAAATTCAATGCTTGTGTCTTGGTAGTAATGTAAAATGAATTCAACGATGTATCTTTTGTGATCCAGTCGTACTTGATGGCATCCGGTCGTATATCTTCCTGGCTACCGAAAATGAATCCAACACCCGGAGCATTCGTTCCCTGACTGTAATTCCAGTCTTGCCCTAAGAAATCCGGTCTGCCTTTAAATCCTGGAAGCAAAATTCCATTTGTTTCTGCATAACTACCCGTTGCTGTTTTTAACATCATCAACGTTTTTACAACTCCTTTGATGATCGGACCAATGACAGATGGTTTTTTCTCTGTACTGTCTTTTTGTGTCTTTAGTGAATCGGATGGAAGCTTGACCTTTGGCTTCACCGGTTTTGGTGGAGTAGGGGTGTTGATCTTCTTTAAATACGCAATCTTATTATACAAAGTCGTAAATGTCAGACTGGCATTGTATGTAATCGTTTGTGAATTGGAAATTGTATTTCCCCACGGATCAAATCCAAATTTCGAATTTAAAGAATCATATACAAGCTCTCGTCCTGTCCAGTTATATTCTGCACCGTAACGAACACTTCCTGAAATGAAATCGGTGATCGGTAATTTATTGAATGGAATATTGTACGTCACATTTGTACTATGGTGATAGTCTTTCAGACGTCCCATCTTTTTCAAATTTGTCGTCACCGAGTCTCTTTCATCTCTGGTATCAATTCTGCCGATCGGCTCGTCGATGATTGCATTTGCTGCTGCATTGAAATCTACCTTCAATGATTTTGTAAGATCCCAGTTAAGACCATAGATCCTGTTCATCCGGTACGATTTAATGTAAGTCGGACTTAGAACAAAAAGCTGACCTGTGTTGTTCCTCAGTTGTGTCTCTGAATAAGATCGGTCAAGAGTTGCTCTTAAATTGATTGCACTCGGAATAGGATTAATGTTGATGTCTTTGATCAAGCGCAACCATGTTGAACCCAAAGCCTTTGATTTCGATTTTTCAAATGGCGCATACGGTTTAGATCCACTATTGAAATTATATCCGATCGACCCTAAATATGTTTTTGCCAGACTATATTCCGTGTTGTAATTTCTCTGGAACTGTTCTGTGTATGCATAATTGAAATTTAAATTTTCTACATCGTAGATATGAGCCTTTGCATTTGGCTTACTCTTCACTTTACGTACTTGGGTGAAATTGAAACTTTTCTTTTGTGTATATTCAGTTACTGTTCTGTTAATGGAATCATTGATCTCCGGCGTAGGCGCTTCGTCCAGGGCCTGGTCCAGTAATACGTCAGGGTCGAGAGGATTGTATTGAGGTTTAACTTTTTCTTCTGAATAACTGAAGTAGGCAGGAATTTTAATGCCTGATTTTTCCGGTAGGAATTTTCCTAGTTCTATTGCAGTACTTAATTCGTATGACGATTTATCGAAACGATCTCTCTCACTTACTTTTGATTCTAATTGTCCCCAGCCTGCTGTACTATGAAAACCTGCAATACTGAATGTTCCTAGATCGGCAAGCTTTGCTGTCATCTTTGCCGTAGCTGCCCATCCGCCTTCTTCATCGAAGTCTGTTAACCGAAGTTCATTGATCCATACTTCTCCACAAATTTTTTGCCCCGTACCATTCGGATCTTTAGGGTTTCTGACACCAACCATGATGGACATTACTTTGGCCAAATTCGGTGTTCCTTTAATTGTAATTGTTCTGTCACCATCAGCAACCTTAAATGGTGTGAGTAAGGTGACAGTATTATTCGTTGTCATTTCCGCATTCCGACGAAGCTTTGCTGCAATCAGATCATCAAGATCGATCTCCAGACTGTTAGCATCCGGCCATATTGTTCCCGGATCTGTAGTATATGGTGGAGTAATAACTAATGGAAGATCGTATTCGTAATAATTCTCGTTGAAGTCACTTCCAATCCTGATAAATGCATGCATATCGCCATTGCTCAAGGCAGTAGTGTTCTGATTGGATTCTGCGTGAATGAACATCCGCAGTTTTTTGTATGCTCTGAAATCAAATTGTGTATTCCGATAAGCCGCTCTTGCATCACCATCTTCTAGGTCACAAACTTTCAATGATAACGATTGCTCATTCAATGTTGAGAGTGCAGGAGCACTAAGATCACGTTCCTGTTCAATTCCCGGAGGCAGAACGTATGGCACGGGTTTACGTGCACCATTTTCTTCAATACTAACGGCTGCAATATCGAATGTTGTTGATCCAGGTGTTTCAGGTGTTGGACTGTATTCACCAGGATTTAACAATGAGAAGTTATAACGACGCCATTCGCCACGTAAGAATTCCAGTTTTGCAAAACGACACACAATCGGTTTCTGAAAATTCTTCATGTACATTCTGACAAACTCAACGTTCGTTAGTTCGGGCGTTCCAATTGTTCTGTCCGGTGTTCTGATCGGAATTTTAAATTGATACCATCTTATCTGACCTGTTGTATTGTTTGCATAAGTAACGGGTGAAAGGATGTCGTTGGTAATATAATTTTGTCCAACTACCATGTTTCCCGGCTTCAAAACTACTTTGTACTGAAAATAGTTTTCACCAACATTCATGTTATTGTCACGGTTGATGTCTTCGATATCAGGTTGATTCGTAGCCTGTGAAACAGTGTTACCATTTGAAACGGAATTTCCTTCCATACCATTCCAACCTTTGTAGCGATCCAGCGGCGGAACATCGTTAGCGCTATAATCAGGAGCTAAGAAATATTTGTAGTTGTCTTCTGATGGATCATCGGTTGCATTTAAGTAAGCTGCGGAAGTTTGTGTCCAGCGATCTCTAACTAGATTAATGTAATTGGTGAAATAATTTGTTTCATTGTCATCACTCAATCCATCTAATCCGACATCCTGTTGTAAACGACTAGCATCGTTATTGTCGAAGGCATTTACGATGGATTGAATCGTTGGATAAACTCCCCATGGTGAATTTTCTGTTGTGTAGTTATTTGTTCCTGTTGCCGGAAGTCCATTCTCGAAACTCTTGTGATTATCTTTCAATACATCTTCCGAAAGTGAACCTACGTTGAAATAAAGTTCTCCACCCGATCCATCATTTGGAGAGTCGTCTGCAAAAGGATCCATGATCCAGAATTGGATAAATTCAATGTTGTTCGATTCAAAATCTACGGTCTCAACTCTTCGCATGATACCGCCCCAACGTGTTTCAGGATTGGCAAGCAAACCATTTGCGTTTAATCCTTTGGAAATAGTTGTTGGGTAAACATCATAGTTGTATGGACCTCTTTCTTCAGGATAGAAAGCAACGTTCATACACGTGATCGATTGAGGACCGTTAGGAAAAGTTTTATTCGGGAAAATTTCTGCCTGTGGAACTTCACGTACGAAGTTATTGCTTTGATCGTCTGTAGAGATGTCCGGTGGTGTCAAACCATTTTGTGTACGCTGAAATAATGGATCTACATAATACCAGCTGATCTTCGCACGATTCAAGCCGGATGCAACTGTATCTGTTACTCCAGAAAGAGACCCTTCAGGAAACATTGCAGCTTCTGTCTGACCTTCCGGTACGCTGGCCAGGTACCAAAAGCTAGGAGATTTCATATCAAGCGGAGTAACTGCACCTTCAAAGTCGTCGACGTACGATGTACCTGCTTTACCGACAGCACTGGAGTGACCCGGAATCATTTGCGCAACTTCGCCACTGAATGTCAACGTACTTATTTCTTTGGTACTGTAAAAAGGAAGTTTGTCGAGTAGCTTAGTGAGGAAGCGCGACTCTTTTCTGTAATTTCCATCTGCTCCCCAGATAGTATTTGATGCAGGTTCGTCGCCAACATTTACTTTTTGTGTAAGTGGACGTTCATACATGTGCATTAACGTTCCACCTACTTGCAGATCTTTGTTGAATGTGTATTCAACTCTAGTTCCTAAAATTGTTTGCGTCTGAAGATTGAATAGTGCTTGACTTTCAAGTTTGATCTCGAGTGGTGTATTCGATCTCAGATAGCTTTCGTTCAGGATTTTTACACGTCCTAACGTATAATCAACTGTATAGTCAACATTCTCTGTAAGCGTTACAGCACCTGCTGTCACTTTTACCGATCCTTGCGGAATGTTTACTGCGTTCAAAGGAATGTCTGAACCTGATGAAGACTGATACGAACCTTTCATCGTAAATTTATTCTTCTCCGGTTGCTGCTGTGCTGCTGTCTTGGTAGAATCATATAGAGCATAGTAAGCATATCGGTCAGGCAGACTTCCATCGGAAGCACAGAACTTCCCGGCCAGATATGAACCAAACGGTTCGAGTACGGGGAAGATGATCCGGCCATTTTGAGAGTTGATCGTAATGCCCGGAACAAAATCAAATACTCCATCAGGTTGAGGGTCACGATTTGTATTCAAGTCATCGAGATTCAAAAGTTTGATCAGCGGAATACCTTTTACCTGATCACATCCTGCTCCAATGTAATTGATGTTACCACCAATCCTATCATCCTGATAAAGGATGTCAAGACGAAATTTGTCAGGAGAAATATTATAACCACCTAATGAATAAATGTTTTTCATCATCAGGTCCCATGTATAAACTTTCGGACTGAAATTCGTACTGTGGATCAATTTTACGAAGAGTGCCTGCGTACCGGAAACAGTACCATTGGTTTGACTTGTTAATTCACCAACATGATAAGGTACACCATTAATCGTGTATTCATAAGCAACAGCAAGTACATCATTCGGTTTAAGTTTTGAATTCAGTGAGATGTAACTAAGATTCGAATTCAGTGTGTATTCTGTAGCTGCAAGCAGTCGGGCATTGTTTACTGTTTCATAGTTTTTCTTAACAAGGAAACCTTGTGAGACTAATCCGTTCAACAAACTAACGTTTGAAATGTCACGCAAATTTGTGATACCGAAATTACTTTCAAGATTAGGATACAAGTCGTTGACGTCATCTGCCGGGATTGGACCTCTTCCTGGAATGCCGTTCACATAAGATTGTGAGGGATCGGGTGCTGATTCACCAAGGTCGGCCCAGGCAAAGATGTTTCTGTTCTGATTGTTTGTGGAAATGGTTTGTCTATTCGTGATCCACACTTCTATCCGCGTAATGTTTACAGATGTACCAATACGATTCAGGTTGGAAAGATTTTGGTCGTATGTATCTTTGAAAAACTGACTTAAAAAGAAGTGACGTAGATCTTCGTATTGATCTGCTTTGATCTCAAAAGTTGAAGTCTGTGCACCACCTTCTACCTTTACTGTTTTTGCTTGTGTTTTATTTTGCGAGAAAACGCCGGTGACCATCAATTTACCAAATTGTAATTTTGTCTTGATACCGAATAATCCTTGTGAGCCTCTGATCAACTGAGTCGGAAGATCTAAGGTGATGTTACCTGCTTCAATCTTTTTAATGATGTCGTCCTCGTAACCGGTATATTCGATCTTCATTCGGTTTTCGAAGTCGAATGTTGATTCTGTGTTATAATTGGTAGTCAGCTTCATTTTATCACCGATGTTGGCAATAACATTCATCTGAATTTTTTCCTTGAAGTCGAATGTTGTGATACTACGCTGATCTAAAGGAATAGCAGGGTTGTCGCTTTTATTGACATTCACGCCGAAACTCAATTCAGCAGAACCTTGAGGACGGATGTCAATTGTATTGCCTCCGAAAATTCTGTCAAACGCTGCACTATTGATCGTGATCTTAGGTGCGAATGATTTTTTATTCAATGCATCTTCTTCACCGGCGCGTTGCTTCCAGTAGTCTTTTGTTGTTTTTTTAAATTCGGATTCTACAAACTCATCGAAAGTTAAATAAGAGGGGTTACGATAAAAAAGTTCCCCCATATTTTCGTTGATGTTATAACGATTGTTGTCGGGGTCGTACTGAATTTCGGACTTAATATTTGATGGATCTTTTAGGTAAAGCGGATTCGGACTTTCTCCTTCGGAGTAAGAATCGGCAATCCTGTCCTGAAAAGGATAAACTAAAGTATCTGAATCAGCTACTGCTATAGTGGAGGCACTTTCGTAATCGTAGGATGCCGGTTTACTTGTGCCCCATACCATGGTGAGTACGGACAAAGCGCTAGCGATCCCGAAAATGACCTTCTTTAAACTTTTCAAGGCGTATTAAGTTGTTGAATGGTGTGTTTAAGTGTAGAAGTTCAGCTCGATTCTTTGCGTTATTAAATAGAGGGCTAAAAATAGGTTTTTTTAGCGATTTGTGCGTTAAAATTTAAAGCGCTTTAAGTGCATTTCTGATCAAATCTTCAACATTCGAAGAAGGACTTGTCTTGAGCAAAGATTCCAGCGTTTTTTCTACATTATTTTTGACAAATCCCAAGGTCAAAAGGGCTGCCATTGCTTCGTTTTTGACTTTTAGATGGCTGTGCGTAGAAGGGACAATTCCTTCTTTTACCAACTTGCTTTTCAATTCAAGAATAGCTCTTAATGCCGTCTTTTCTCCAATTCCTTTGATGCTTTTCAGTTTAGCAGAATTGTCCGATAAGATGCATTGTTCAATTTCCTGAACGTTCATGCTCGAAAGCATCATCCGTGCAGTGTTGCAACCGATTCCTGAGACAGTGATGAGCAGTCGGAATAATCGCCGCTCTTCATCGTCAACGAAGCCGTATAACGTATGTGCATCCTCACTTATTTGAAGGTGTGTTAACAATCGAACGTTCTCGTTATCACTGAGTTTCGAGTATGTATTGAGTGAAATGTTAACGAAATATCCAACCCCGCCGCATTGAACGACAACATAGGCAGGTGTTTTCTCAATCAATTTTCCTTCTAATGAGGTGATCATTATTGTTGAATTTTTTTCGAAAGTAAGAAAATTTGGGGCTAGAAATTCTTCGAAGAGGACTTTGTTGAAAATGTTTCAGGTTACAGGTTTCAAGTTGCAGGTTGCGAACCTGCTACTTGAAACCTGTAACCTGAAACATTTAACGTGTAAACTGAATATCCTATACGTGCTTCCTCGACTGTGCATCTACCACAGCGATCGTAACCATATTTACGATCTCGCGAACAGAACTACCAAGTTGAAGAACGTGAACAGGTTTTTTCATTCCTAATAAAATCGGCCCGATGGCTTCTGCAGCACCCATTTCCTGTGATAATTTGTATGCGATATTCCCTGATTCAAGATTCGGGAATATCAAAACGTTTGCTCCTTCATTTGCAAACTCGCAAAACGGAAAGTTGTCTGAAAGAAGCGACGGATTCAAAGCAAAATTTGCCTGTAATTCTCCGTCAACCATCATTCCCGGATATTTCTGGTGAAGGATTGCAACAGCATCACGAACTTTTTGTGCAGACGGATCGCTCGAAGAACCGAAGTTGGAGAATGATAACAATGCAATTCGTGGTTTAATGTTGAACTGCTGCACGGCCCATGCTGTAAGCACAGTGATCTCAGCAAGATCTTCAGCAGTCGGATTCACATTTACTGTAGTATCTGCAAAAAAGATCGGACCTTTTTTCGTAACCATGATATACATGCCTGCAACCTTATTTACGGATTCTTGCGTACCGATAATTTGTAATGCAGGACGAATTGTATCGCCATATTTTCTAGTCAGTCCGGAGATCATTGCATCCGCTTCTCCAACATCGACCATCATTGCTCCGTAATAATTACGTTCATTCATGATCTTCTTGGCTTCATACAACGTTAATCCACGTCGTTTTCGTTTATGAAAAAGTAATTCGCCGAAATAATTTCGATGCTCTTCTTCAACGCGTGGATCAATGATCGGCGTATCTCCCAGATCAAGATTGTTTTCTTCAATTAGTCTGCGGATCTTTTCTTTGTTTCCTAGCAATATTGGCTTGGCAATTCCTTCGTCACGCACTATCTGTGCTGCTTTAAGGATCTTATATGTATCCGCTTCAGTGAATACTATTCGTTGAGGATGTTGTTTTGCTTTGCTTGTAATAACACGAATCAATTTATTGTCGAGCCCTAATCGTTTTCGTAACTCGTCACTGTACTTGTCCCAGTTTTTGATCGGCGTTTGCGCAACGCCTGAATCCATTGCAGCTTTTGCAACAGCAGGCGCCACAGTTGTGATCAATCTTGGATCTAATGGTTTTGGTATGATGTAATCTGTGCCAAACGTAATATTCTTAGCATTGTAAGCAAGATTCACAATTTCAGGAACGGGTTCTTTTGCAAGTTCAGCAATAGCACGAACTGCTGCTAATTTCATTTCTTCGTTGATCTGAGTGGCTCTGACATCGAGTGCTCCACGGAAAATAAAGGGAAAACCTAAGACATTATTCACCTGATTAGGAAAATCGGAACGACCGGTAGCGATAATAATATCCTCTCTTGAATCACGTGCGTCATTGTAAGTGATTTCAGGATCCGGATTGGCCAATGCAAAAACGATTGCTTTTTTTGCCATCGATTTTACCATTTCTTTTGAAACAATATTTCCTTTTGAAAGTCCTAGAAAAACATCTGCGTTTTTCATTGCTTCATCAAGGGTATGGATATCTCTTTTTGTAGCGAAAAGTTTTTTATTATCATCGAGGTCAGATCTGTCGGCACGGATAACTCCTGTACTGTCCAGCATCACAATGTTTTCTTGCTTTGCTCCTAATGCGATGTATAATTTAGCACATGAAATCGCTGAGGCACCCGCGCCACTAACAACAATTTTTACTTCATTTATTTTTTTACGTGCAAGTTCCAGCGCATTAATTAAAGCCGCTGCTGAAATGATTGCAGTTCCATGCTGATCATCGTGCATGATAGGAATCTTCAATTCGTTCTTAAGTCGTTTTTCTATCTCAAAACATTCCGGAGCTTTTATGTCTTCCAGATTGATTCCTCCAAAAGTGGGTGAAATTGCTTTGACACATTCTACAAATTTGTCTACATCTGTTTCGTTGACTTCTATATCAAATACGTCTATGTCTGCAAAGATTTTAAAAAGTAAACCCTTTCCTTCCATCACCGGTTTAGATGCTTCCGGACCAATATTTCCAAGTCCTAAAACCGCTGTTCCGTTACTGATCACTGCGACTAAATTTCCTTTTGCTGTGTACTTGTACACGTCATCTATGTTTTCTGCAATTGCTAAACATGGATCTGCAACTCCGGGAGAGTATGCTAATGAAAGATCTCGCTGTGAACTATATGGTTTCGAGGGAATGACTTCAATTTTACCCGGACGTCCTTGTGAATGATAATCGAGTGCTTCCTGGCTAAGATTTTTTTTGCTCATTATATTATGGGAGAACTTATTTTTGGTTTAAGACTAAAAAAGCACCTGAGATTTCAGGTGCTTCAAAGATTCAATTATTTTTCTTTAAAAGGCAAACTTATTTGCCGGATTAATTATGTGCTATTACCAGTTTTTTAGTTGAAACCGGTTTGCCATTGTTCATCAGCGTGTATACATAAACTCCTGAAGAAAGATCAGATGTAGAAAGTACCATTGTTGATTGAGCATTCGTTAAGTTATATTCTTTTACTATAGTTCCAAGCATATTATAGATCACCAAACGGCCATCTTTCAATGCCGGTACTTTGTAATTGATGTTTGTAAATGTGTTAGCAGGATTAGGACTTGCTGTAGAAAGACTTCCTTTAGAAAGTTCGTTTACGCCTGAAGTAAGAACATCGAACGTGATATCAGCAGAAACCATATCAGTAGGATTGTTCATGTCAAAGAAGGTGTATGTTATTGTACTTGAACCGGCGATGCCGTTCGGGTAAATATAGCTGTGGAAACTGTTCAAGTCAATTGATCTTCCTGCAACGATCAATGGATCAAGTGTAGTGGGATCAAGATCACAAACTGTTGTATCGTAACACAATGCCCAGCAATAATAAGTCTGATGTCCGAAAACTACCTGACTATTGTCGCATTCAACCAAAACCATAAGGTCAGAATTGTTTGTGTTTTCAATCTCCAAATGAGCTTCTAAGCGAGCATCTGAAACCACACCCTGAACAGTAAATTGTCCACCTGGTACACTAAGACTTTGGGATTTCACCCAACCTGAAACCATTAAAAGGGCGCCGAAGAATAGAATTTTTGTAATTTTTTGCATTGTATTTTTTTTAGGAATTACAAATATAATCATTATTGAATTGGTTCCAACAGAATTTCACATCCTTGACCGTAGCCCTAAAAAAATGACACAAAAGTGTAAAAACTCGAGGTGGATCAATAAAGAGATCAATTGTCATAATTACAAAAATGATTGTAAAAAGGCTTGTTTAAGTGTAAAAACGGCGAGATTTTGATAATGAATCTTCTTTAAAGCGATTTGAAATTGGGCGTAAATGAAGTTTAGTTAGGAGCGTGAATATGAATGATGATTTTTGTTCTTGGAATTCATTTTTTTTTTGCCTTATTTGCATTGTAATTCTGCTGAACTTATTACATTCATCTAACCAAAACATGAAAAAAATTACTCTATTACTTGCCATTACTTTGGCCGGCTCTACTGCATTTGCGCAGTCTGAGCGTCTAGTGTTATTCGAAGAGTTTACTCAGGCATCTTGTCCGCCATGTGCTTCGACAAACCCATCGCTGAATGCGATGTTGAATGCTCATCCGAGCGAAGTTGTTTCAATTAAATATCAAACTGACTGGCCGGGGTCGGACGTAATGAACGTTCATAATCCTGCACAGGTTGATACACGTGTTGCTTATTACAGCGTTACAGGTGTACCGGGTGGAGAACTTGATGGTGGTGTTGGATTCTCAGGTCAACCTGCTAATATGAATTATGGAGATATTGCTGCTCGTTATTCAACTCCTTCACCTTTTACTATTGATGTAGACTTTCATTTATCTGCAACGCTGGATACACTTTACGGTCATGCAATGATTCGTTGTACTGAAGCCGTACCGGGTGGTGTAAACGTAGCCCACATGGTCGTAATTGAAAGAAACATTTACTTCACGTCCGCTAATCCTCCGGGAACTAACGGTGAACTTGAATTCGAAGGTGTGATGAAAAGAATGCTTCCTTCAGATGCAGGAACTCCTGTAGCTTCAAATTGGGCAATAGGTGATTCTATGGAATTGAATTATGCCTGGAAGCTTGCCAATGTATATGACATTAACCAATTAGGACTTGTCGTATTCATTCAAAACAATACAAATAAAGAAGTATATCAGGCTGGTTATATGAAACCACAGATGACGAACAATGCAGGTGTTCTTGACATTTCAGGATTGGCAGCTATTCAGTGTACTCCTGACGTTACGCCTTCTGTTGTTCTTCATAACTACGCTATCTCAGATCTTACTTCTGTAGATATCAATTACTATTTTGATTCAAATGCTCCAACAGTTTATAACTGGACTGGAACACTTGCTCCAGATGCTGATGTTACAATCACATTGCCGACGTTAACTCCCGGAACAGGATCTCATGTTTTCCATGCTTCAACAAGTAATCCAAATGCAGGTACAGATCAAGACACTCACAACGATGCTGAACAACGTAATACTACTATCTACAGTTCGAATGTGACATCTCCGGTTTCTGCTGACTTCTTAGCAGTTGCATTCCCTCCTGCAGGTTTTGCAGTTGAGAACGTAGATGGTGATTCTTATACTTGGGCACGTTCTGCTTATGGTCACAATGGTGCCGGTAGTGCTAAAATGAATTTCTATAGCGCAGCTGATGGAACAATCGATAATCTTTATGCTCCTAAATTTGATTTCTCAAATGCAATCGCAGGTGCTCAATTGACATTTGAAGTTGCTCACGCTCCATATTCTTCTGCTTACAATGACAGAATTCAAGTAAACGTATCTTCTAATTGTGGTGCTACTTGGACTAACGTATATGACAAAGCAGGTTCTGTATTAGCTACTACTGCTGCAACAACTTCAGCTTACAATCCAACTGCAGCTCAGTGGAGACTTGAAACAGTTTCTTTAGATCAGTTCATTGGTGCTTCTGAACTTTTAGTACAATTCAAAGGAATGAGTGCTTATGGAAACAATGCTTATATCGATAATATCAATATTACTGATGGTACTGTTTCTGTTCCTGTCACTTTATTCAATTCAGGAATCGAATTATACCCGAATCCTGCAAGAAATGAGGCATATTTGAATGCGAATCTTGCAAAAGCGTCTGATCTTCAGGTTACTCTTCTTAACTCAATCGGTGCTGTTGTTAAAACGTTTGCATTCGAATCAGTTACTAATCAGATTCTGAAACTTGACTTAACAGGTCTTGCTAAAGGAACTTATGTAGTTAATATCACAAGCGGGTCAGATGTTTTCAATACTCGTTTGAACATTACAGAATAATACTCATATTTGTATAAATGAATTAAAAGGGACTTAAGTAATTAAGTCCCTTTTTCATTTTTAAAATCCAATATCTGACTATGAAAAAAATCCTCATTATTTGTTTATTGCTATCAGCGAATCTTGCATTCGCTCAGGAAAATGAAAAAGCTACATCGCAATCTATTCCTGATGTCGCATTGAAAAACCTAAGTGGTCAATCCGTTAATACCTCTACATTCAGTAACGATGGTAAACCTATGATCATCGATTTTTGGGCTACATGGTGTAAACCTTGTATTGAAGAGCTAAATGCAATTAATGAACTTTATCCTGATTGGAAAAAGGAAACGGGTGTTAAATTAATCGCTGTTTCTCTCGATGATGCAAAGACGATGAACCGTGTTGCTCCTTTTGTGAACGGAAGAAATTGGCCTTATGAATTCTATATCGATCAAAATGCAGATTTCAAAAGAGCAATGAATGTTAACATGCCTCCTCATACATTTGTTATCGATGGAAAAGGAAATATCGTTTGGCAACATGTCGGCTTTGCAGAAGGGAATGAAGAAGAATTGTTTGAAATAGTGAAAAAAGTTGCCGCAGGTTTGCCATTAAACTAATTAAACTAAAAACGTGATAAAAAGATTTACCTTCATTGCATTACTATTATTGAATGTAATTAATGCACACTCACAAGGACTTTTGAATTCAAATATTCATGGTAATTTTGAATTCAACGGGCAGTATTATTTTCAGGATTCTGTGATCGGCGCACCTGATGTCCCGGAAAAATTCCTGAACAATTCTTTTCTAAATCTGAATTATGAGTATCAGGATTTCTATGCCGGATTGCGTTATGAAAGTTACAGAAATCCTTTGCTAGGTTTCGAACGTGATTATACCGGTAGCGGAATTCCATTCTGGTTTGTCAGATATAAAAAAGATGCAATCGAAGTTACGGCAGGTAATTTTTATGAGCAATTCGGAAATGGACTAGTACTTCGTAGTTATGAAGACCGAGGACTTGGATATGATAATGCCATCAATGGAGTAAGAGTGAAATTTACTCCAATTGCAGGTGTTACTTTTAAAGGACTCGTTGGTGTTCAACGAAATTTTTTTACCGTTGGTGAAGGAATTGTACGCGCAGCCGATGTTGACTGGAATCTGAATGAAAGCATCAAAAAGTGGAAAGACAAAAAAACACAAGTGATACTGGGAGGAAGCTTTGTAAGTAAATTCCAGATCGATGATGATAACACATATATACTTCCTGAAAATGTTGCTAACGGTTCCGGCCGTTTCAATGTACTTCGCGGAGGCTGGAATATTGGTGGTGAGGTTGCCTATAAAATCAACGATCCGTCTTATACTAATGGGTATATCTACAAGCCGGGTTCTGCTGTTTTGCTGACAGCTACTTATTCTAAACCCGGATTCGGTTTTAATTTTGGTATCAAGAGAATTGATAATATGAGTTATCGTTCTGATCGGAATGCAGTATTAAATAGTTTGATCATAAATTATCTGCCTGCGATGACGAAGACGCATACTTATATCCTTGCTTCTTTTTATCCTTATGCAACCCAACCTAATGGCGAATTTGGAATTCAAGCAGAAACTTTCTATCATATCAAAGAAGGTAAATTTTTAGGCGGAGCGAGAGGAGCAGATCTTTCTATCAATTATTCTCGCGCACAAAGCATCGATAAACAACCGACTGCTGATCCGACTGAAGGATATACATCAGAATTTTTTAAAGGGGGCGATGCGGTATATTTTGAAGACTTTAATGTAGAGTTTAACACTAAGATCAGAAAAGATCTGAGAATGATCTTGACCTACGTTTATCTCAATTATAATAAGGATGTGATCGAAGGCCGCCCCGGTTTCGGACACGTATATAGTCACATTGGAATCGCAGAATTCAACTGGAAGATCAATACAAAACGTAGCTTCAGAACAGAATTACAACATCTCTATACAAAACAAGATGATGGCAGTTGGGCATTATTCCTGGCCGAATATTCAGTTACACCTCATTGGTTCCTTGCCGGTTTTGATGAATATAATTATGGTAACGATGATGAAGATCGTAAATTCAATTATTTCAATTTGTCAATGGGTTATACCAATAAAGCAAATAGAATTTCCGTTGGGTATGGTAGACAACGCGCCGGTTTATTGTGCGTAGGTGGTGTCTGCAGGACGGTTCCTGCATCAAATGGTTTCACAATATCAGTAACAAGTAGTTTCTAAGAAGATGAAAAAAATAAATTATTATTTCGCAATTGCTGTTTTATCACTTGTCGTTTACGGATGTGATAAGATTGAAGGCCCAAGACTTGAAGACGATAATTCAGGAGTTTCTTATGGAGATAATCTTATCATTGTAGATGGAGATTCAATTTTATTCGAAGAAGATACCTCTGCCGCAGTTCAGCGTGTTTTGGTCGAAGAATTTACCGGGCATCTTTGTGGTACCTGTCCACCGGCCGGTAAAATGTTGAACGATTCAATGCGCATATTATTTGGTGACCAAATGGTTGTTGTATCTATACATGCTGGAAACTTTGCAGAAGTTTGTCCTTCCGCTTTGGATTGTCCTTCTGCAGCGCCAAGCGGTTCTTTTGAAACTGATTTTCGTTGTGATGTAGGAAATGCACTCTATACTCAATTTGGAATCACGGCTAATCCTCTTGCAATGATAAATCGTGTAGGTTATCCGACATCGCATAAGAAATCGTATTTGTCATGGAAAAATTGGGCTTCTACAGAATTAAGTATGCCTCCAACGATAAAACTAAGAAGTGAAGTTTTATATGATGCTGCAACAAGAGTTGTAAAAGCTGCCGTGAGAACCGAAATGCTTGCTGCTTATACAGGGAATTTGAAGGTTCAAATGGAAATTGTTGAAGATAGTTTGGTTGATTGGCAACAATGGTATAATCACACACCACAATATGTTCCGGACTATGTACATCATGATGCTCTTCGTGTAGGAATGAATGGTAACAGCGGTGATTCTTTGGTAGCTGATGCAACTATTCCTGCGGGCGAAATTTTCCTTAACGGCTATTTTTCAACACTTGCTGCAAATTGGAATGCTGATAAATGTAAAGTAGTTTGTTTTGTTTATGATGCAACTACGATGAAAGTAATTCAGGTTATTGAAGAACATGTTGTAAAATAATGATGGTAAAAAAAATTTCGGTTTTATTTCTGTTGTTTTTCCCCGGTTTAGTTTTTGCCCAGAGTTTTAATGCCGGTGCCCGCATTGGAATAATTGCAAGTCAGGTCGATGGCGATACCTATGAAGGTTTCAATAAACCAGGCCTGACGTTTGGCGTTTATGTCAGTAGAAAAATTTCAGACCCTTTTTCAATGCAGTTCGAAATGAATTTTATTCAAAAAGGAAGCCGAAAACCTGTTGATGAATTTAACCGCACCTATTATTTGATGCGACTCAGTTATATTGAAGTACCATTAATGATCCAATGGCATGCATCAAAGAGCATAGATATCTTCGCCGGACCATCATTTGGAGTCTTGTTAAATTCATATGAGGAAACAGAAGCCGGAGAATTCACAGGTCCGGAATTTGAAAAGTATGAAGTAGCCGGAAGAATTGGATTAGGCTACAAATTATCTGAACAATGGACAGTTGATGCGAGATATTCGATTTCTCTTGCTACAATTCGCCCCTCACCCGCAGGGTATACTCCTTTTATGGAAAATGGGCAATATAACAGACTGATTGAGATTGGATTCTCGTATCAGTTTTAATACATTTTTTATATCTTCGCTATTCCGCTTTTTGCGGAACTATTCATTATGAAAAGATCAGATTTTTCCTTAAGTGACAGTCCGGCTATTGACCAAGTTGGAGTAGAAGAGAGGATTTCCCGTTTTACAAAACGAAGTATTAAGAAGGAGTCTAAAATGACTGCCCTCAAAATGGCATTGAGTATGGTCGACCTTACTACTCTTGAAGCCAAAGACACTCCCGGAAAAGTGAAACAGCTTTGCACAAAAGCTATGCATCCTCATAGCATCTTTCCGGACATTCCTTCCGTAGCTGCTGTTTGTGTTTATCCAAATCTTGTGCGTGTTGCAAAAACAACATTGCAAGGATCAAAAGTAAAAGTTGCTGCTGTTGCTACTGCTTTTCCAAGCGGTATGTCAACCCGTAAGGTGAAACTGGAAGAAACAAAATGGGCTGTTGGCGAAGGAGCTGATGAAATTGATATGGTTATTTCCCGCGGACACTTTCTCGCAGGCGAATATGGTTTCGTCTATGATGAAATTGCCGCCGTGAAAGAAGCTTGTGGAAATGCTCATCTCAAAGTTATTCTCGAAACCGGTGAATTAAGTACACTCGATAATGTTCGTCGTGCTTCCGATCTTGCTATGCATGCCGGAGCCGATTTTATAAAAACATCAACGGGAAAAATTCAACCTGCCGCTACATTGCCAGTTACATTGGTGATGCTGGAAGCAATTCGTGATTTCTATTATGAAACCGGAAAGCAAATTGGAATGAAGCCTGCGGTGGAATTGCAACAGCTAAACTTGCACTTCAATATCTGGTCGTGTTGCGCGAAACACTCGGTAACGACTGGATGAATGCAGATATGTTCCGTTTCGGAGCCAGTGCTCTAGCGAATGATTTGCTTATGCAAATTGTAAAAGAGAAAACGGGAGTTTATCAAAGCATCGATTATTTTTCAAAAGACTAGTCCGCTTGCGGATCGTGTTGGGATTGTTTCACATAGTGAATTAGATTATTTACAATAGAATGGCTAAAAAGCAAACAAAGAAAACAGCAGCGATCAAATTTGATACTGACTGGACATATGCACCGGCACCGGAAAGCAAAGACCATATTCGATTAGAAGAGAAATACGATCTCTTCATCGATGGTAAATTTACTCCTCCGTCCTCCGGAAAATATTTTGAAACCATTAATCCTGCAAATGAAAAAAAGCTGGCAATGGTCTCTGATGCAAATGAAAAAGATGTTGACAAAGCAGTTAGTTCTGCTCGTAATGCATACGATAAATACTGGAGTAAAATGCCTGCAAAAGAACGAGGCAAATATATTTACCGCATTGCCCGAATCATGCAGGAACGTGCACGTGAACTTGCTGTCATAGAGACGATGGATGGAGGAAAGGCGATACGGGAATCTCGCGACGTAGATGTTCCTTTAGCAGCATCTCACTTTTTCTATTATGCAGGCTGGGCAGATAAAGTTAAGTATGCTGTACCCGGTGCTTCTGCAAGGCCATTAGGTGTTGCAGGACAAATTATCCCATGGAATTTTCCATTGCTTATGGCTGCATGGAAAATTGCACCAGCTTTAGCGGCCGGAAATACCGTTGTATTAAAACCTGCTGAAACAACACCACTCACAGCATTGAAGCTTGCGGAAATTATTCGTGATGCTGATCTGCCTCCCGGTGTTGTGAACATTATCACCGGTGCAGGTGCAACAGGTGCAGCTTTGGTCAATCATCCTGATATCAATAAAATTGCATTCACAGGTAGTACCGATGTCGGAAAGATCATTCAGAAAGCAATTGCCGGTACCAATAAAAAATATACACTTGAATTAGGCGGCAAAGCTGCGAATATCATTTTCGAAGATGCGCCAATCGATCAGGCTGTAGAAGGTGTTATCAATGGTATTTTCTTTAATCAAGGTCATGTTTGTTGTGCAGGTTCCAGATTGTTTATTCAGGAAAGTATTGCTGCAAAAGTAATTCGGAAACTCAAAGACAGAATGGAGACATTGATCGTTGGTGATCCATTGGATAAGAATACAGATATCGGTGCGATCAATTCTAGAATGCAAGCTGATAAGATCAAACAATATCTGAAGATCGGTGTAAATGAAGGTGGCGAAATGTATCAGTCATCATGTTCATTGCCAACGAAAGGTTTTTGGTGTAAGCCTACAATTTTACAAATGTTTCTCAATCATCGAGAATTGTACAAGAAGAAATTTTCGGACCTGTTCTGGCCATTCAGACATTCAGAACGATTGAAGAAGTGATTGAAAAGGCAAATAATATTCCTTACGGATTAAGTGCCGGAGTTTGGACCGACAAAGGGTCAAAGATCTTCAAAGTTACGGGAGCGCTTCGTGCAGGAGTTGTTTGGGCAAATACCTATAATAAATTCGATCCTACTTCTCCTTTTGGCGGGTACAAAGAAAGTGGAGTTGGTCGTGAAGGTGGATTGCATGGACTTATGCCTTACCTAGAAGTAGAACACAATTAATTTTTTTAACGTTATTTAAAACGGAGTAAAATGGATCAGACAGAGAAAACAAAAGTTGATGTAATAAATGGCTCAGGGCCAATGGACAATCCGGAAAGGGAAAACGTCTTGATATTATGAAGACTTATAAACTATATATTGACGGAAAATTTCCTCGCACGGAATCGGGACGATATTATATTTTAAAAGATAGTAATGGCGAACAGATAGCAAATATCTGTCAGTCGTCGCGCAAAGATTTTCGTGAAGCGGTTGTTGCCGCAAGAAAAGCACAGCCGGGCTGGGCATCTAAATCAGCTTATAATAAAGGACAGATCCTTTATCGCATTGCTGAAATGCTGGAAGGCAGAAAATCGCAATTCATAGAAGAGTTGATGTTGCAGGGTAGTGCACAAGCACAAGCCGAAAAAGAAGTTGAACTTGCAATTGATAGATTGGTTTATTATGCCGGCTGGAGTGATAAATACCAGCAAGTATTCAGCGCGGTAAATCCTGTCGATTCTTCGCACTTCAATTTTTCAATGGCCGAGCCTATGGGAATTGTATCTGCTCTTTCTTCTGAAAACTATGGCTTGATCGGACTGGTGTCATTGATTGCTCCTGCAATTGTTGGAGGAAATACGATCATCATATTGGCATCTTCAGAAAAACCTTTGTGCGCTGTCACATTCGGTGAAGTGATCAATTCTTCGGATGTACCTGCAGGCGTTGTTAATATACTTACCGGACAACGATCAGAACTACTTACGCATTTCGCAAATCATATGGATGTAAATGCAATCATGTATTCGGGTGATGATGCTGAAGAAATCGCGAAGATCAAAGAACTTTCATCTCTGAATGTAAAACGTGCATTGATCTATAAAGGTATCGATGATATGATTGAGAATACACATAATGGATATCGCATCATGGATGTTCAGGAAACAAAAACAACCTGGCATCCGATCGGTCAATGATCAATTTGTACAATGGCTGAACATATTTTCCCTACAGATTCATTGATTGGATTAAATGACCGCGAAGTGCTGATGAAGCAAAAGTCCGTTGTAATTTGGCTGACCGGTTTGAGCGGTTCAGGTAAATCAACATTAGGTCGTGCTTTGGAGAAAAAATTACTTGATGAAGGTTATATTGCTTTTTTACTTGATGGTGATTCATTGAGAAACGGATTAAATAAAGATCTCGGATTTTCCATTGAAGATAGGAATGAGAATATAAGAAGAGCCGGAGAGGGTTGCAAATTACTCTCTAATGCAGGACTTATTGTTATCACCTCCTTTATTTCACCTTTGCGCCAACAAAGAGATGCTATAAGAGCGCAATTTAAGAAAGGATGCTTCGTTGAAGTTTTTGTGAATGCTTCTCTGGAGGTCTGCGAAAGTCGAGATGTAAAAGGCCTCTATAAAAAAGCCAGGGCCGGTGAAATAAAAAATTTCACGGGAATTGATTCACCCTATGAACAGCCATTGTCACCGGAGTTGATCATTGAATCTGATAAATTTTCTGAGGCCCAATCATTAGAAAAATTGTATTCGTTTATTCAGGACCTCGTCAAAGTATAAACTGTCAGATTTTATTATCTTTACACTATCATATGTTTAGCTATAATCTTGATCACTTAAAAGAACTGGAATCGGAAAGTATTTTTATTTTACGCGAAGTTGCTGCGCAATTTGAAAAACCTGTTCTATTGTTTAGTGGCGGAAAAGATTCAATCATCGTTTCTTATCTGGCTAAAAAAGCATTCTATCCCGCAAAAATTCCTTTCGCTTTACTTCATATTGATACCGGGCATAATTTTCAGGAAACAATTTCTTTCCGTGATAAGTGGGTAGAGAAACTAGGTACTAAATTAATTGTCCGTTCTGTTCAGTCGAGCATAAATTCAGGCAGAGCACATGAAGAATCAGGTCCCTATGCAAGTAGAAATATTCTTCAGACTATTACATTGTTGGATGCCATTGAAGAATTTAAATTCGATGCAGCAATTGGTGGTGCAAGGAGAGATGAAGAAAAGGCCCGCGCAAAAGAAAGATTTTTTTCTCATAGAGATGAGTTTGGTCAATGGGAACCTAAAAATCAACGTCCGGAACTTTGGAACTTATTCAATGGCCGTAAAAAGATAGGCGAACATTTCCGAATTTTTCCTTTAAGCAACTGGACAGAATTAGATGTGTGGTCGTATATACAAAGAAATGAGATTGAATTGCCTTCGCTATATTTCTCTCACAAAAGAGATGTTTTTGAACGGCATGGGGTGATCTATGGATATGCTGATTTCATGGAATTATTGCCGGATGAAAAAGTAAAGAAATTGCAAGTTCGTTTCAGAACCATTGGCGATATGACTTGTACCGGAGCCATTGAAAGTAATGCGTCCACTGTAAATGAAATAATAGATGAGCTTCTAGTTTCCAGAGTAACAGAGCGAGGATCCCGTATCGATGACCAACGTTCGGAAAATGCTATGGAGGAGAGAAAGAAGAGCGGATACTTTTAATTTAGTGAATAACGAATAACTAATACTAATAACTAATAACGAATAGTGAATAGTGGTGCCGGTGAAGTGTGCATTGCTACTTACTACTCACCAATTACCTCTTACTAAATCGAATTAACCAACGCCATGTCAATCAAAACCGAAAAAGAACTTTTACGATTCACTACTTGCGGAAGTGTGGATGATGGAAAAAGTACGCTCATCGGGAGATTGCTGCTTGACACAAAAAATATTTTCGATGACCAGCTTTTGGCTTTGCAATCGTCAAGTGAACGAAAAGGACTCGATGAAATTGACCTGTCGTTATTGACGGATGGATTAAAAGCTGAACGTGAACAAGGAATTACAATTGACGTTGCATACCGATATTTCTCTACGCCTAAGAGGGAGTTTATTATTGCAGATACGCCTGGGCACATTCAGTATACCAAAAATATGGTCACCGGTGCATCATCAGCGAATCTTGCACTTATTTTGATTGATGCCAGAAAGGGAATGGTGGAACAAACGCATCGTCATTCTTTTATTGCCGGACTCTTAGGAATTCCGCATATGGTTGTTTGTATCAATAAAATGGATCTTGTCGGATATGATCAGAGCGTTTATGAAAAGATAGTGGATGAGTTCAGAATGTTTTCTTCACGTCTTGATGTGCAGGATATCCAGTTTATTCCAATCAGTGCCAAACTTGGAGATAATGTAGTGAACCGTTCTGTTCAAATGCCATGGTATGAAGGTAGCACATTGATGTTTCATCTCGAACATGTTCACATTAGTGGTGACCTCAATCACGTCGATTGCCGTTTACCGGTTCAATATGTAATTCGCCCTCAAGATGATGCTTACCATGATTATCGGGCATATGCAGGAAGAATTGCCGGCGGCGTATTTCGAAAGGGCGACAAAGTAATGGTCTTGCCTTCAGGATTTACTTCAACTATTAAAACGATCAATGCACCGGAAGGTGAGATCAAAGAAGCTTTCGCACCAATGTCGATTTCGCTATTGTTGGATGATGAAATTGATATCAGTCGCGGTGATATGATTGTGCGCGAGAATAATTCACCGCAGAATAGTCAGGATATTGATATTATGCTTTGCTGGCTTAATGAAAAGAAACTTCAGGAAGGTGGCAGATATATTGTCAAACATACTTCCCGTGAAGTACGTTGTATCGTAAAAGAAATATTATACAAAATTGATATTAGTCATTTGCGAAGAATTGAAAATGAAACAAGCTTTGGAGTAAATGATATTGGCAGAGTAGTTTTGAGAACAACTCAACCCTTATTTTTTGATAGCTACAGACGAAATCGAAATACCGGCAGCCTGATATTAATTGATGAAGGAACAAATGAAACTGTTGGTGCCGGAATGATTGTTTAAGTATAATCAGCGATCTTTCGATTGCTTTAATTTTTATGATGTTATTTTTATATAAACCTATTTGAAATGAATAAAGAACTTCTTATATCTGCTATAAAAACTTCTGTTCTCGCAGGGGAAAAGATCCTTGAAATATACAATACTGCTTTTACTGTCGAATTGAAGGATGATCATTCGCCACTTACGGCTGCAGATAAAGCAGCTCATGAACTGATCAGTGCTGAGCTACTGAAATGGGGTTTCCCGATTTTGTCTGAAGAAGGGAAAACAATTCCATATGAAGTTCGCAAAGACTGGGAATACTACTGGATGGTTGATCCACTTGACGGCACAAAAGAGTTTGTGAAAAGGAATGGTGAGTTCACTGTGAATATCGCTTTTATGGATAAGGATTCGCCTGTTTTTGGTGTGATCTACTGTCCTGTAAGTGGCAGTATTTGTGCCGGATTCAATGATACCGTTTATTCTTTGAATAAGTTGCAGGCTTCAGATTTGTCTGAAAATAAACTTGAAGAATATACATTGAAATCAACATTAAATTCCGAAAAAAATGAAATTAAAGTTGTTGCTAGCCGTTCTCATTTATCTCCTGAAACGGAAAATTTCATTTCGATGTTAAATCTGAATGGTGATAAGATCTCAATGGTCAATGCAGGAAGTGCACTGAAATTTTGCTTACTTGCAGAAGGAAAGGCAACTGTTTATCCTCGTTTTGCTCCGACAATGGAGTGGGATACTGCTGCAGGTCACGCCATTCTGAAGGCATGTGGGAAGAACATTCTTCTCTATCCTTCCAATAATGAAATGAAATATAACAAACCTTCACTGGTGAATGATTGGTTCATTGCTCGATAATTTAAGAAGCTCTTTATTGCGTTTTAAAACCGATAAAGAATACAACGAACTGATTCGTACAAGCTTTCTTGCTTTGTTGGTAAGAATGATCGGTGTATCGACCGGTTTTTGTTACGCTTCTTACCTCTCGATTCTTTGGCGCAGATGCACTTGGACTTGTCTCAATATGCATCGCTATTTTAAGTTTTGCTTCTGTGTTCGGTAAACTTGGACTTGATGTAGCATTAATGAAGTATGTGGCCGAGTTCGCAGGAAAAAATGATTTCGCTTCGATAAAGTCAGTATATATTTCAGCAATGAAAATAATTCTGCCGGTCTCTTTTTTGATATCGTCGGTCTTATTCTTCTTGTCAGGTTATTTTGCAACAAATATTTTGCATAAACCTTATCTTGAAGAACTCTTAAAAGTAAATGCCTGGTTAACCTTGCCTTTGGTATTGATACTTGTAAATTCTGAGTGTATCCGAGGACTTAAAAAAATTCGGTCGTATACATTTTTTCAAACAGTTTCAGTTTCTTTGATGGCATTGGTGTTGTTAATTATTATGTCTTTCTTCTATTCTGCTCGAGAAATTCCTACATATATTCAGTTTTTAAGTATTGCTTTTACCGGACTGTTAAGTCTTATGATGTGGTTTTATTACAGCAAATTCTTCAAAGAGAAATCTGCAAATGAATTTCCTGTATCAACTTTGATGAGAACATCTTCTTCAATGTTTTTTACAACACTAATGCAGTTGATCATGTCGTGGGCCGGAACGTTGATCATGGCGGCATATAATTCTGAGGCAGATGTCGGTGTTTATAATGCTTTGGTGAGAATCTCCGTTTTTACCAATATCACAATTCTGGCAATAAATAGTCTGGCTATGCCACGGTTCGCTGAAGCTTTCGCATTGGGTAAATTAGATGTTTTAAAGAAGCTTTCAAAAGAGGTTTCACGACTCATATTTATAACTTCTATTCCTGCTTTCATATTGCTGACTATTTTTCCTAAATGGATCCTTTCCATATTTGGAAAGGAATTCCCCGGCAATGAAACCGCTTTGTATGTACTTTTAGCCGGACAGTTTATTGTTGCAATCACCGGACTTCCATCACAAATTTTAAATATGACCGGCCGTCAGCATATTCTTCGCAATATTGCCTTTTTCTCAGCAATAGTGAATGTAGTTGCATGCGTCATATTGGTTCCGCTATACGGTATTATGGGCACTTGCATTGCACAGTTTGCAGGAATTTTTGCATGGAATTTACTTTCCATATTATCCGTAAAGAATCACTTTGGATTTTTTACCTTTTTTAATCCGTTCGCGAAGAACAACTGATTCTTTTAGTTGAAAACCCTTACTATTTCATTGGAAAATTAAGTGATACAGTCCTTCAACTTTCGTATTTTCGTACTTTAGTAAAAGAAAATGTCAATAGAAAACGATAGACCAAATCAACTTCATCCGCTTGTGGCCTACACACTGTTGTTTTTGGTTTACACATCAACTTTTCGAATATTTGCAACACTTCCACTTGAAACATTACATCAGTCACTGTCAACTTTTGCAATCGTTTTACTATCGGGATATTACTTGTTTAGTTTATTTCTGAATATTAAAAACAGTAGAATAAGTAAATTGGACATTTTGATGTGGCTGTTTATTCTGGTTAATTTTCTGGCTGCATACAAAGGCCATGAAGTTTTCGGCCAACCATACTATTATGGAATCATGGCACAACGATCAGTGCTGTTGTCGATAAGTGGGATCCTAATAGTTTCAATGTTGAATAAAGGAATGATCACCATTCGACAGGTAGAACGATCTTTCCTTTTTATATCATTGACATTGTTATTTGTCTTCTATTTCTTTTTTCTCTTTGTGAATCCTGTAAAATTCAATTATGCTGAATTTGTCGCATACTCTCCAATACGTGGTTACCGGTATCGATTTCAATTTGCATTAGTGATCATGTTGCTATTCTATTCATTGTTTAAAGTATCTCACGATAAAAAGAACAGATTTGCCATAGTCGCTTTACTTATCCTCTTTTACTTGATTTACTTTCTCCAGTCCAGAACCACCTTGGTAGTTCTTGCCATAACTATTTTCATCTATTTTATTCGTAATTTCTCAATGAAGGAGAAATTGAAGAACACACTACTCTATGGCGGAATTGGATTTATTCTTGTGACTATACTTTTTACGCTAGGCTACACATCGTTGTTTGACAAATATCAGATTTTGTACCAGAATGTCTTTAATGTATTTCAAGGCGAATCACCGGATGAAGCCTCTTCAGCTGTGCGATTTATGGAGTTTAATACGGCATTGGAATACATTAAAAAGAACCCGGTACTGGGAAATGGATTTATCTCTAACCAATGGAATGGTGGTTGGCATGATATACTCGGATATTTTTATCCGGTAGATATTGGTATCCTTGGAAATGTCTTCGTGTTCGGTATACTTGGAACTGTTCTGATCTATCTCCCATATTATTTTTCACTAACCATGTCCAGAGAAGTAACTTCGAATCATGTGTTTTTCAAGACGTGTGAGTATATGCTACTCTTTTTCTTCCTTTGTATGTTCTTTTCTGCTGTTAATATCCGGGACTCAAGTAGCATTATGTTCCTGGTTTGTTTGCTATATTACTTCAGGTATTATTATGAAGAGCCTATTGTATCAAGTGAAAAACTTAAACCTGTAAATGCATGAGATATCCGCAATTTATTGTTGCCGGTACAGCACGTGCCGGAACTACATCTCTTAACTCCTATTTGCTCCAGCACCCGGAAATTTATTTGCCGGTAGTAAAAGAGCCTTGTTTCTACACTTTTGCCGGCGAAAAAATCGATTATAAGAATGGGAAATTCGCTTTTGCCTTAACTTCTATTGAAGATTATGCAAAGCTCTATAAGAAAGCACTTCAATCTCAGATCACAGGCGATATTTCGACTCCTTATTTGTATAAGCATCAGAAGACAATACATAATCTGAAAAAATTTCATGATGATTATAGCTCTATCAAAATAATTATAATTCTTAGAAACCCAACTGATCGCGCATATTCTCAATATCTCTGGCGAGTCCGTGATGGAAGGGAAGAACTTACCTTTGAACAAGCAATAGCCGCTGAGCCACAAAGAATGAAGGAGAACTATAGTTTCGACTATTTCTATGTTGACAGAGGAATGTACTTTGAACAGGTTAAAGCATATATTGAAAATTTCAAATCAGTAAAAATTGTGCTGTTTGAAGATCTTAAGGATAGAACATCTGAAACTCTTGCTTCAATTTGTGATTTTCTTAATGTTGATAATGAATTTGTTTTTGTAAAGAGAACGGAACAGAATGCATCATTTCTACCTAAATCAACTCTGTTGAATAAGCTTCTTACAATTGAAAGTAAAACAAAGTTTAAGCTTTTAAGCCGAATACCGGAAAATGTAAGGACAACTATAAAAGAGCAATTTATGCGTTTGAATTCTTCAGAAAAGAAGAACCCGGAAATGAGTACTCTTACTCGAGAGAAGCTTAAAAATATTTATCGTGAAGATCTGATAAAACTGGAAAAATTAATTGCACGTGACCTCTCGTCCTGGATGTAGTAAATATGAAAAATATGAGGGAAGCATGTAATGTAATTATTATTGATCCTGTCGGAAAAAAGGCCGGACTGGATCACTATAATGACAGTCTTGCCAAATCGCTCAACAAACTCGATGTTTTAGTCAGAGTTTATAGTAATTACAAATCTGAATATTCTGAACCTGTTTTCAAATTTCGCTTTGGAAAGTCCATTTTCTTTTTACCTGAAATGTTCTTTTCATTGATGAAGGTCTTCAAAAATTTAAAACAACAAAAACCGGACATTGTAATTTTACATTTATTCAATGCAACAAGAGCAAGTATTTCTTTGAGTAGTGAAATAAAGAAGCAAAATATTAAACTTGTCTATATTCTACATGATATCGAAAGTCTAATTGATGAAGTTTCCAATAACAATCAACTGAATATATGTCTCCAACTGGCAGATGAAATTGTTGTACATAATCATTTTACCGCAAGTGAACTTCTTAAAAAAATCCTGGTGCCGAAAAGAAAGTTACAATTATACCCCATGGAGATTTTCATGAACTTCCTTCAAGTGTTTCGAAAGACGATGCAATAGCGCAACTTGGATTGGATAAAAAAATGCCTAAAGTGCTCTTCTTTGGAATGATCAAACCCACCAAGGGTCTGGATGTGCTTTTGAAAGCTATGCAAAAGATCAACGCACAAGTGATTGTTGCCGGTAGGGTACGAAAACAATCGATGTCTGATTATACTGAGGCTTTTTCTGATTTGAAAAAGCAAGGAAAGTTAGTGACAGATATTAACTATATCACAAATGAAAAGCGGGATCTGTACTTTAAATCAGCTGATGTTATTGTTTTACCATATACCAAGATTTACCAAAGTGGTGTACTGCTAATGGCAATGAGTTATGGTATTCCTGTTATCGCAAGTGACCTTCAGCCGAATCTTGAGCTTGCAAGCGAAATTGACTGCATGGAATTTTTTAAAGTTGGGGATCATTTAATGCTAGAAAGGGTAATGAGTTCTTTATTGGCCAATAGGGATAGAAGAGATGTGCTTCGAAAGAATGGTTTTAGTGTCCTTGAAAGTTCACATAATTGGAATAAAATTGCAAACAGTTTCAAACAAATTATCTGTAGATGAAGATCGCCATTGTCGGTACAAAAGGTATTCCTGCAACTTATGGAGGATTTGAAACATTCGCTTTTCAATTGGCAAAACATTTGTCTGGCGCTTCTCATGAAATTACCGTCGTAAATGAAAAGGGAAATCACGCCATTAATTTCGACTTCTCTGTGCAAATTATTTTTTCGAAATATGAGAAGAGTAAAAATCCACTGCTTTTTTATAAGCAATCATTAAGGCTTGTATGTAAATCGCATGATATCGTTTTAGTTTGTGGAGTAGGAGGTGCCGCTTTTTATCCACTCTACAGGAAAAATGCTATTCTGATTACAAACGTTGATGGTTTAGAACATTTACGAAAGAAGTATACCTTTTTGCAACGCAAATTAGTTTTTGTATTGCAAAAATTTGCAGCGATGTTCAGCGACCATCTTGTGGCTGATTCTTTCGAAGTGGAAAAATATTGGAATAGAAGATTTCTAAAAGTCAAAAATAGGATTTCTTCAATTGCATACGGCGCAGAAGTGCCCGTTAAATTCAATGATTCTATTCTAACCGAATTAGGAATTGCTGCAAATGATTATTATCTTGTTGTAGCACGAATTGTCCCTGAAAATAATCTTCTTTTGATCTTAGAGGCATTCAAATTGTACAAAGGAAGAAAAAAGCTTATCGTTGTAGGTAACGCCAATGATAATCAATTTGCTCTTTCAATTTCAATTAGCACTGATGACAGGGTTCGATTTATTGGCAGTCTTTATGAAAAAGATAAACTGGATAGTCTCCGCGTTAATTGTTTTGCCTATATTCATGGTCATAGCGTTGGTGGAACTAATCCCGCACTCTTGGAAGCCATGGTTTGTAAAAGCGTTTGCCTTTGTCATGACAATGTATTTAACAGAGAGGTAACTGGTAGTAATCAAGAATACTTTAAAAGTGCTTCTGAATTAGTGACACTTATGGAGGAATTGGAAAAAGATGAGAGTAGAAAATTGGATCTTTCAAATAAAGCATTCAATCGTGTTGTTGAGAATTATTCCTGGGAAAAAATAGCAATGCAATACGAGGACTTGTTTTCACAAATATTGTTGAATCAAAGAAGATGAAATTTTCCCGTCATGGTCTAGAAGACCTCAATGGTTTGACTACTCTTGCTAAATCAACTTATGCAAGTGGAGAAATTATTTCTGAGGACTACCTCGATTGGGAATATAAGCTCAATCCATCAGGGAAAGCTATGGTCTTCGTTGTAGAAAGTGAATCACAGCTCGTTTCTCAATATGTAGTTTTACCTAAAAAACTGGTGTTAGAAAACAAAATAATTTCCGGGACACTTTCATTGAACACAATCACACATCCCGGCTACAGAGGTCGCGGATATTTTACTCAATTAGCTGAAATGACTTATAGTGAGTGCGAGACCAATGGTGTCGATTTCACAATAGGCTTTCCAAATGCTAATTCTGTTAATGGATTTCTTTCTAAATTAAAATTTGTAGAGATTGGAAGACTACCATTACTCATAAAACTGATCAACCCTTTAAATAGTGTGGTTAGTTTTATATCAAAGGGCAGCTCACGATACGGTAAGGAAATTGAATTAATACCGGTCTCAGAAAATAAAGGAGTGTCAAAATTTGATCTGGTATCAGATGCCGGAAAGTACAATGCCTTTTGGGATAAATTCAAAGAACGCCATCCGATTGTTTCAGACCGGTCAACAGAGTTTTTAAAGTGGCGTTACATAGACATTCCGCTGCGAAAGTATCAATTGTTTAAATTTGAAGTCGGTGGGGAAATTGTTGGAATTGCAATTTTGCGATTGAAGGAAATAATGGGAATGCGTTGTGGTGTACTTGTTGATTTTTTAGTGTTGGATACTGCGATAGATGTAAACTTCTTTTTCTCCGAATTGAAGAAGAGTAAACTTGATCTGTTCATTGCTACTGTCCCGGTTGCTACCATGGAATTTGAAGTATTGCAAAAAGCCGGCTTCTTCAAAGTCCCTGAGTTTTTAATGTTGAAAAAATTGCATGTCATAATCAGAAAGCATAATAAAAATATTTCAGATTCGATCTGCGATTTTAAGAAGTGGTTTATTACCTTTGGCGACTACGATATTTTTTGATGAACATTCTCACTTTCGATTTAGAAGACTGGTTCCATATTCTCGACTTTGAGGAAACAGCACGACCTGCTCAATGGAGTAATTTCGAGAGCAGAATAGAACAGAACACTGACAGAATACTACAACTTCTTGAAAAGCATAACCTGACTGCAACATTCTTTTGTCTTGGATGGATCGCTGAAAAATATCCTTCACTCATTAAAAAAGTTTCTGCAAAGCATGAATTGGCTTGCCATTCAATGGATCACCAATTGTTGTATCTTCAAAATAAGGAGCAATTTAAAGATGACTTGAAGCGAAATGTTTCTGTTCTGGAAAATCTTTCCGGAAAAAAGATAAATGCATATCGCGCTCCCGGATTTTCTATTTCTCGAGAGCATGGTTATGTTTTCGAAGAACTAAACAGATTGGGAATAAATATAGATTGTAGCGTTTTTCCCGCCGCTCGTAATCATGGCGGTATATCGGATTTTCCTGTTCAACGTCCGTGTACACTTGCCGGTAGTGGTTTCGAAGTAACAGAGTTTCCTATAAACACAAGATCTTTTCTCTCGAAACAAATTGTATTTTCCGGTGGCGGCTATTTTCGGATGTTGCCTTATCCTTTAATCCATAAATGGATGAAACAGTCGGATTATGTGATGACATACTTTCATCCCCGCGATTTTGACCCCGGACAGCCGCGACTCGATAACCTTTCTATGAAACGAAAGTTCATGAGCTATGTGGGATTGTCTTCTTCGCATGATAAATTAGAGCGATTACTGTCAGATTTTAAATTTATGAGTTTGGGGCAAGCGTATGAGTCGCTTGATTTGAAGTCCCTGCCAAAGGTAAAACTTTAATAAACTTATATCTGCGCTTAATCTGCGAGTTCTGCGAGATCTGCGGGAAAATTTTAGCGCGATTTTTCTCCCGCAGATCTCGCAGAACTCGCAGATTAGGCGCAGATTTTATTGATGTAAATTTTGCCGTGCTTTCTTTTTGTTCTTGTGTTTCGTGTGTTTAATAACCTGCAGTTCCCAAAGATCAAGCACAGAAGAGCACAATCTATTTGTTGTCAATAGTTCATTATTCGTTTAATAACTCCTCTTTTTCAGTATGAAAATAGCAGCATAATATCGTATTTTGGTGGCATGAATAAAATTCTGTTCATCCTTATTGCCGGTATTTTTATATGTGAAGTTTCTGCGCAAGATGTCTTGTTTCCATTGAGTCGTGATATGAATACACGCATTGAATCATTCATCAATGCCGATACAACGGGATTCCATTCTTCGGTAAAACCCTATCTCCTTCCCGAAATGAGAAAGGCTGTTCCTGTCGATTCCATTTTTAGTCCGATTGTTAAAGACGGAAAATTCACCAGAACTTGGGTAGGAAGAAAATTATTCAAAGAGCATTTGCTCTTTGTTGATGAAGATGATATTGTACTTTCTGTAGATCCTGTGTTTAATTTGCAATATGGAAAAGAGCAACAATCTTCACCAAGTTATTTTGTGAATACGAGAGGATTGTTGGTACAGGGAAATGTAAAGGATAAATTTTATTTCTATACAGGCTTTCACGAAAATCAGGCACGGTATGTTCCTTATATTGATAGTACTGTGCATACAACACTTGTTGTTCCGGGACAGGGAATCGTAAAGTTCAATCCTGAACAGGTATTCGATTTTAGTCAGTCAATAGGTGGTATAGGCTATATCTTGAATAAGCATTTTGATTTTTTATTTGCTCAGGATAAAAATTTTATCGGCGATGGATATAGGTCGCTTTTATTATCAGACAATTCATACAGTTATCCATTCCTTCGTATCAATATGACATTCTGGAAATTCAGATATACGGTTCTGTATACTGTGTACCGTGATTTACAAAGTGCTCCGGATCCCAATGTAGGTTATTTGAAAAAGTATAATACAGTCCATAATCTTGATTTGAATATAGGCAAGAAAAATAAATTGACAGTCAGTATTTTTGAAACTGTGATGTGGGCACCGTCTGCGTCACGCGGATATGAACTGGCTTACCTTAATCCGGTTTTGTTTATTCGACCTGTCGAAAATTCTTTGGGTTCACCGGATAATGTACTTCTAGGTTCAAATGTGAGATGGAAGATCAATCAGCAAAATACTCTTTATGGACAAGTAATGCTCGATGAATTATTGCTTGATGAAGTCAGAGCCGGTGAAGGATGGTGGGGAAACAAGCAGGGTTTTCAATTAGGATACAAAAGCAGCAATTTGTTTAAGGTGAAAAATTTGAATTTTCAAACGGAGTATAATTGGGTTCGTCCATATACTTATCAGCACAGAACATCTTCGCAAAGTTATAATCAATATAATCAGGCTTTGGCACATCCATTAGGTGCGAATTTTTCCGAATCGGTTACTTTTGTCAACTACAGGTATAAAAATTTATTTGCCGAGCTCAAAGTACAGATCGCAACAATGGGAAGAGATACGGCTGACCTTAATTTAGGGAATGATATTTTCAAAAGTTATGAAACCAGGAATAGCGATTATGGCCATTATATGTTTGATGGGCTAAAAAGTGACTTAAATACAGTTGATTTAAGAGTTAATTACCTGGTTAATCCAAAGTATAATTTTGTAATAGAAGCAGGAGTAATAATGCGTAATTTTGAGAACGTTCAACAAAATGATCGGTCTTCATTCTTCTATTTTGGAATGAGAACATCTTTGGAGAATTATTATTTTGACTTCTAAAAAACACGAACGGAAAATGTTTTTCTTGACTTGTTTTATTACTTCTTTTTTAGTTGCATTTGCATCTATCCCAACAATTATAAGGATAGCTTCGCGACTTCAATTGTTTGATGAACCAAATGAAAGAAAGCTCCACATTAAAAGAACTCCACTCTTAGGCGGCGTTGCAGTTTTTGCCGCTATGATCTTTTCTTTTACACTTGGAGCTGCACCTTACTTTGAAAAGCAACATCTTTTTATAATTACCTCTCTGATCTTGATTTTCTTCTTTGGGCTTCGTGATGACATAGCTCCATTAGCCCCACTCAAGAAACTTTCAGGACAAATTACTGCTGCATTAATTCTTATTCTGTTTTGCAATATAAGATTAACATCACTTCATGGATTATTTGGTATTCACATTCTGAATGAATATGCTTCTTTTGGAATTACATTGGTTGGAATTTTATTTATCGTAAATAGTTATAACCTCATCGATGGTATTGATGGACTTGCTTCCGGCCTCGGAATTATAGCATCTTTTGTTTTTTCTATTTTGTTTTACGTTTATAGTGAACCTTTAATGTCCATCCTTGCATTGTCGCTTTGTGGCGCATTGTTAGGATTTTTCCCGTATAATTTTAGAAATGCCAGGATCTTTTTAGGCGATACAGGAACAATGACAATTGGTTTTGTGCTCTCTATTTTCTCATTTCATTTTATTGAACTTACTCGTACAATACAAGTAAATTCATGGTTCGATTATCAATCTGCGCCAACGGTTGTATTTGCAATTCTTGTGATTCCAATGGTTGACACTCTTCGTGTATTTACTATTCGTATCTTCAAAATGCAGTCGCCATTTATTGCTGATCGCAATCACATTCATCACCGGTTATTGGAATTAGGTTTCCAACCACATCATGCTTGTTTACTTCTTTATCTTGTCAATACATTATTTATTTTATCAGCGTGGTTTTTAAGACATGAAAATCCTTCATTTGTGCTCTATTCTTTGGTGGCTACTGCTTTAATATTCACGCAATTACCTCTTCTTTTCTTGCGACTTAAAAAGCCACGTCAAATCATATAAAATTGCAACCACTTTAAGCGCATTCAGTATAAACACGTTGTGCTCTGAAACCGGGGCCGACCAGGCTATTTGCCTTTATCTGATATTAAAGTGAAAAAATCAACGCTGTTATTCATCTTTGGAACTCGTCCGGAAGCAATTAAACTAGCTCCCTTGATCAAGGAATTTAGACGGCGCGAAGAATTCAACACCTTTGTTTGTGTCACCGCTCAACATCGTCAAATGCTGGATCAGGTTCTTTCATTTTTTGAGATCGTCCCTGATTTCGATCTGGATATTATGATGCCAAATCAAACACTGTTTGATGTTACTTCAAATGCTTTGAAAAAACTGGAAGTTGTATTGACGGAAAGTAAAGCAGATTGTGTTTTTGTACAAGGTGATACAACAACTGCATTCGTTGGTGCATTAGCGGCATACTACAAAAAAATTAAGGTCGCACATGTTGAAGCCGGTTTGAGAAGTCACGATAAGTACTCACCTTTCCCTGAAGAAATGAATAGAACACTTGCAGGTCATCTTGCAGATTTTCATTTCACTCCTACGACGCAGGCAGTTGATCATCTGAAGAAAGAAAATATTACACGCCACGTTTACAATGTCGGTAATACTGTAATTGATGCTTTGTTCTTAGGATTGGAGCAAGTTCGAAAAAGTAAATCTACATTTGATTACTCTTACTTGAGAGCCGGAAATAAAATGGTACTGATCACAGGCCATCGTCGTGAAAGTTTCGGAAAACCATTTGAAGATATTTGTTCAGCAATCAGTACTCTCGCGTCGAAATATCCGGAAGTGGATTTTCTTTATCCTGTTCATTTGAATCCAAACGTTCAGGAACCTGTAAAACGGCTACTCGCAAATAAAAATAATGTTCATCTGATCGAGCCACTCGATTATCCTGAGTTTATTCAGATGATAGAACGTTCAAACATCGTTCTGACAGATTCCGGGGGCTTACAAGAAGAAGCGCCATCACTTGGTAAACCGGTTTTGGTTATGCGCGAGGTTACAGAAAGAATGGAAGGTGTGACTGCTGGTACTGCTAAGCTTGTTGGAACAAATAAAGATCTGATCGTAGCTGAATTGTCGAAGTTACTGGATGATCCAATTGCCTATGAAAAAATGGCGAAAGCAGTTAATCCTTATGGTGATGGTACGGCATGTAAACAAATTGCAGATATAGTTAGTAAATTATTAATTCATTAGAACTGATTCCGGAAGATGCAAGTAACAATCATGGGCTTAGGCTATATCGGTTTACCGACAGCAGCACTAATAGCAAGTAAAGGAATTGATGTAAATGGTGTCGATGTCAATAAGCATGTTGTCGATACGATCAATAAAGGAAAGATTCATATTGTGGAGCCTGACTTAGATGGTCTTGTACACTTTGCTGTCCTTAAAAAGTATTTGACAGCTTCTACATCGGTAAAACCTTCCGACGTTTTCTTAGTTGCTGTCCCTACGCCATTCAGAAAAGATCATAAACCGGATTTATCTTTTGTAGAGAAAGCCACTAAAATGGTCATCCCTCATCTGAAACCGGGAAATCTTTTCATCATTGAATCAACCAGTCCGGTGGGAACAACTGAAAAAATGGCAAAATTGATTTTTAAGGAGCGCCCTGAATTAAAGGATAAGATCTGGATTGCTTATTGTCCTGAAAGAGTATTGCCGGGAAGTGTCATCTATGAATTGCAACAAAACGACCGAGTAATCGGCGGCATTGATGAAGCATCAACAGAAGCCGCAATTAAATTCTATGGAAAATTCGTTAAAGGAAATTTGCATAAAACAAATTCCAGAACAGCTGAAATGTGTAAGCTGGTGGAGAATGCTTTTCGTGATGTGAATATTGCTTTTGCAAATGAATTATCGATGATATGCGATAAAGCAAAGATCAATGTAAATGAATTGATCGAGCTTGCATGTAAACATCCTCGTGTTCGAATACTGAAACCCGGCCCGGGTGTTGGTGGACATTGCATTGCTGTGGATCCATGGTTCATTGTTTCTGAGTTCCCTAAAGAAGCCAAGATCATTAAGCAAGCCCGGCTAATCAACAATTACAAAAAAGAATGGGTGATTGAAAAAATTCAGCTCGCTATTAAAAAATTTGCAAAGACAACCGGTCGTCAACCAAAAGTAGCTTGCATGGGTCTTTCATATAAGGCCGATATCGATGACCTTAGAGAATCTCCTGCATTGGAGATCTTTCACGAACTTGAAAAATCCGGTAGTCATGTGATGGCAGTTGAACCAAATCTTAGAAAGCATGCTGAGTTAGAAATTACAGATACTTTAAGAGCAGTTAGTGAAGCTGATATTCTTGTTTTCTTAGTAGCGCACAAAGAATTTTCTTCTGTGGATATTCCACATGGAAAAAATGTTCTTGATTTTTGCGGTGTTCAATTTAAAAAGTAATCATTCATTAGTCGTAAACCTGAATGCAAGTCGGATCTATTGTAGAGGAATATAAAAAATCTGGCAAACTTGAGAAATCGGTTTGGCAGGCTCTTGTATTTCGTTTGATCGGATTAGGGTTGATCTTCGTTTTGCAGATCGTTCTTGCACGGTTAATGGGACCAAAGAATTATGGTGATTATACCGTTATCATTACAGCAGTGAATTTACTTCTGGTTGTAAGTATGTTCGGCTTTGATTCATCAATTTTACGATTCGTTCCTTCTGCTCTTGGAAAAGGCGACACCTCTGCTGCGAATGGTTTTGTGAAATTCTCTTCTCGATTCATTTTAATACTAGCAATCGTTTGCAGTCTTGCCATTTTTATTTCCTTACTCGCAAAGTCCAAAAAATTCAACATCGGAGTCAGTGAAGGTTTGTTCTTGGCTGTCCTGCTATTGCCATTTATGGCATTTACTAATCAGGCTAGTGCTGTGCTTCGTTCTTTGAGAATGATAAAATTATCTTTACTACCTGCTTACTTTCTTTTTCCTGTTTTAATGGCATTGGCTAGTTGGTATTATTTCAGTTCAAATAACAAGCTTACCGTCGATGCAGCAATGTTGATCAATCTTGGAATTACTTTTTTGATCTGTATCTTTATAAATCGGAAGGCCGGAAAAGTAATGAAAGAAGTAGTTGAGCCAACGGAACCTACATACAACAAAAAATTATGGATTTCTGTTTCTGCAGTTTTGTTTATGACAACTGCATTGGATCTGCTTCTTAAGCAATCTGATATTCTGATGGTAAGTTATTTCCTTGGCAACACTCAGGCAGGAGTCTATTCTGTTTCTGCTAAACTTGCCACGCTTGCTTCCTTAGGTTTATCTGTTGCCGATTTTGTGATCATGCCAAAAATTGCAGCACTCTACGAGTCAAAACAGTTTGGTAAACTGCAAAAATTAATTCGTAGCGCCAGCTTTCAGATTCTGAGCATCTCCTTACCTGTAATTGTGTGTATGCTGATTTTCGGGAAAATGATCCTTGGCTTTTTTGGAAAACCATACGTTGCTTCATATGTACCATTGGTCATTCTATTGGTTGGACAGTTGATCAATGCTGCTACCGGAATGGTCGGTGGATTATTGACCATGACCGGTCACCAGAAAATGTTTTTTGTCTTTTATGTAGCAGCAATTGTCATTCAGTTCGTATTGAATTCGATTTTGATAAAGTTCATGGGAATCACAGGTGCTGCCATTGGAAGTTCTGTTGGATTGATTTTTCTTAACATTTCAGCTTATTTGTATGTAAGGAAGAGATTGAGAATCAAGGCAAGTATTTTTTAGTTCGCCCTTCATTTTCAGACCTATCAAAGGGGCCGGGATTTTTGTATCTTCGGAACTTCATCCAAAACATTTTGTTAGTTCCTTTATCAGCAGATTTAAGTAATCAGGCTACTGACGATTTCCGTTCAAACCGGATCGATCGGATATTGATATTTATTCTGGTATTCAGCATTTATTTTGAGTCTAATCTCCCATTGATCTATGGAGCAAGCACTCCTTTTCTTCTTTTTGGGTTAACATTGTTTTATCTGGCTGTAACCAGATTGAAAACATTGATACGGTTGTTTTCAGGAAAATATTTTTTGATCTCAATTTCATTTGCTATCATATGTGTCTTTATGGAAACTTTGCATCCATTCCCATCATATGATTTCATATCACGCTATGTTAATATGATTATTGGAATGTTCTGTATTGTCGCTTTATGCAGAGACAGAATGGCTTTGGATATTGCGCTGTTTACATTCATACTGGCCAGTGCAGTACAATCATTCCTGATCATAACAGGAACTGCTCCGTTGATGCAAAACATAAATGCGGTTGGATTCTCTGATGCATCACAAGCACGACTAATGGCATTTGAGGAGTTTTACCTTCGGGGAAATTTGAATGATATATCTTACTTCTCGTCCATCGGTTCTATTATTGGAATCATCTGGGCCTATTATGAAAAAGTCGCCTGGAAAAAATGGTTGCTGGTTGCTTTAACATTTCCATCGATCTTAGGTGTTTTTCTTCCGGCATCAAGAACAGGTGCTGTAATTTTTTTCGCGTCTTTTCTTTTATTCATCTATAAGTCAAAGATCAAGTTTAAAAAGTGGGCGCTGGCAATTCCAACATTGTTGATCCTATTGGCATTTACTGTTCCTGATATGGTTTGGGTTCGTTTAGGATCATTGATAAGGATTACTGAGTTGCAAGAAGAAGATTCACGCACAAAAGTTTACATAGCAGTATTGAAAAATGTCAACCAGTATTTTATTACCGGAGTTGGTTCCGGAAATTACTGGCATGGATGGGCTGTTAATGCCGGGATCACTAACCGATTTACTACAGATGTGGCTATGGCTGCTCATAATGCCTTCTTTCAAGTCTGGATCTATTGGGGCTTACCTGCTTTGATCGCATTTTTATATCTCATGAGTATTTATCGGGATGCAATTGTAAGAGACATTGCCGGTGATAGAAGGCGAACATGTATTTACATTTTTATCATGATCATTCCAATGATCTTTTTATTCTATCACTCTTTCTATCATAAATCATTTTCTATTGGACTTGGATTGCTTTTGAGTGCAAGATATTGGAATTTGCTTGAACAAAAAGAGACATTATCATGAGTCAAGGTCGCCCGGATATTTCTGTTGTCATTGGCTCCATGCGCATTGGAGGAGCAGAGCGTGCAACTATGCATTTAATAAATGGTTTGTCAAAAAAGGGCCTAAAAGTTGACCTTGTTTTATTATTCAAAGCAGGCGATTTTCTTGATTCGATTGATCCGAATATTAATATAGTAAACCTAAACAAGCGGAAAGCAAGTCAAGGAATTGGAGCATTCAGAAAGTATTTGAAACAAAACAATCCTGAAAAATTGTTAGTTGTTCAAAATCATATTCAATTAATGGTTTTGATTGCTGCAAAATTAACAAGTTGGAAAGGAAAGATAATCCTGAATGAACAAAGTACATTTTCAAGAAATTTGATCGGTTTTAAAGGAAGCATTCAACAGAAACTTAGCAAATTACTTTTTCCCGGAGTAGATAGTATTACAGCTGTTTCTGAAGGTGTTTCTGCTGACCTTAAACGAAATTTTCCGGGGATGAAAAACAAAATATGTGTAATTCCTAATGCTGTTATCACTGAACATCTCTATCAAGTAAAAGACAAACCGGTGAGTCACCCATATTTCAATACCGGAAATCCTGTTTTTATTTCTGCGGGAAGATTTATCAAGAGTAAAAATTTTGATCTCCTTATCAAAGCATTTAAAGTTTACAATAAGGATAATATGGCAAGGCTAATCATTTTGGGAGATGGTGAAGAAAGGCATCATCTTAAGCGTCTTGTTGCGGCTTTAAATATGAATGATCTGGTTTCTTTTCCCGGATTCGTCCCTGACCCATGTTCTTACTTCTCCAAAGCTGATCTATTCATATCAAGTTCGGATTATGAAGGTTTGCCTGGTGTCATCATTGAGGCATTAGCCTGCGGATGCAAGGTCGTTAGCACAGATTGTGATAATGGGCCCGCAGAGATTTTGCAAAATGGAAAATTCGGATTCTTGTGCCCGGTTGGCAACGTTAATTATATGGCTGAAGCGATTGATCTTGCGGTGAATTCAAAGGTTGATAAAATTTCTTTGGTTGAAAGGGCGAATTATTTTCATGTTGATCGTATTGTTGCTGAATATTTGAAACTTATTAATTCTCTTAAATGAAACGCAAAATAATTTTGATCGGTCCTTTACCTCCGCCAGCTGGAGGCGTAAGTGTTCATATTCTCAGGCTTTCTGAAAAGATCAATTCTACAGCCGATTTTGAATGTGCTGTTTTTGATATTGGACGACTAAAGTTTTATAATAAGAAACTTGAATTAATAAATGTATTTAAAGCAATCGCCTATTTTATTTCTGCATCTATTATTCATTTTCATATATCTCATCCAAAAAAATATTTCATTGCTAAGCTGGCAAAGATGTTCAGAAAGAAAATTATTTATACCAGGCATAATATTCGTGAAGAAAATTCAGTTGCTTCAGCAAGATTGCATGAAATTTCTGACGCTGCTATTTTGGTTTACGAAAGTTCAGTTAAGAATAATGATCCAAAAACGAAAATTATTCCGGCATTTATACCTGGCAGTAAAATTATTCCTTTAGATGATCAGATTAAAAAGAAACTAGCTAACTACAGTTCACTAGTTGTTGCTATCTCGACACATCCCAAAAATGTAAAAATGACAATTGACGACAGTGACCTATACGGCTTTGATCTGTTGCTGGATTCTTTTCCCGGTTTTTATCAGTCGGGACAAGCTTTGGTCTTGGTTGACGTTAACGGATCAATGAAAGCGGCGTATTCCAAAAAGGTGGAAAAACTGATTAGTGAAGGTTTTCCTGTTATCTATTTGACTTCAGATATTGATTTCAACGCTCTGCTGCCTCTGGTTTCTATTTATGTCAGACCGACCAGATCTGATGGAGATAGCCTGGCTATTCGTGAAGCCCTGGGTGCCGGCGTCAAGGTTCTGGCAAGTGATTGCGTAACAAGGCCGGAAGGTACGGCGCTTTTCAAAGTTAACGATCCGGTTTCACTGACAAATGAAATGAAGAAGTTGATGGTTATGCCTAAAATAGAGCCGTTAGACCAGTTCGATTTTTCCAAGAATGTCCTGGAGGTGTACATTTCTTTGGGATAAATAATCTGAAATTTTGTGAAAAGACTTTTGGAAATAACGTTAATAATTTTATATTTGTGATAGCTGTTCCAGAATAGAGTGGAAGGGCATTTCGGGGGAAATTGATTTCTAATCTGTTTTTACGTGGATAAAGTCTTCAGACTAGGTCGTACAGTTAGTCATTTCAAAACCGCCCAGCTAGGTGCTAAATTTCAGTACCGGTTGGTGAAGTTCTGTTACGATAAAAACATTTTTCCTCCACCCGTAAAGAAAAATCCGCATGTACATTTTGTCGAACTGATTCCTTCCAATTGCAGCAGTTCTGTTTTCAAAGAAGGGAGTTTTTCATTTCTGAATAAAGAAAAAAGATTCCAATCGTCGATCGACTGGAATTTTTCAGAGTATGGACAACTTTGGAATATTCGTCTGAATTCACTTGAATATTTGAGTCATCTGGATACTTCCGCTTCAGATGGGAAAATTGTTCTTTTTGATTTTATCAAGGAAATAAAAAGAATCGCACACGATATGATTCACATTGCGCATCCCTTCGTATCATAAATGTGATCAAATTTTGTTCCAGATATCAAATCGATATACCGGAGTTTAATTCATTTGTTTTTCTCAGGCATTGTATGTAAGGAAAAATTCGGAGGTGCACCTTAGCAATAATCACTTACTCGAGAACGGTTTTGCGCTTTTATTTGCCTCACATTTCTTCGGGCATGAAAAATTATTTCACTATTCATCTAAGGTATTAATGAAAGCGCTAGACAAGCAAGTATTGGCAGATGGTGCGCATTTTGAATTGTGTCCTATGTATCATCTTTGGACAGTAAATCGTTTACTCGAATGTTTGCAGATTCTCAAAAAATCTTCTTTTAAGGTGAAGTCCTTTGTAGATGTTTTAGAAAAGAAAGTTTCAGCAATGCTCGGCTGGATCATCCAAATGCAATTTGCAAATGGTTCCCTTCCTGCTGTGAATGATAGTTCTGAAGGTTATGGTCCGGGAATAAATGCGATTTTAAAAATTGCATATGATATTGGACTGAAAGCGTCCATTCATCCATTGAAAGAAAGTGGTTTTCGTAAATTCAAGAATAGAAATTTTGAAATGCTTGTTGATGTTAACGGTTTAACTCCACCTGAAGCACCCGGACATTCACATGCCGATACTTTTCATTTCATCCTTCATGTTTTTGGGGACCCATTGATCATTGATACAGGAGTTTCTACTTATGAACCTTCAAAGTTACGGATGCATGAACGTTCCACTGCAGCTCATAATACAGTTGTAGTAAATGATCTGAATCAAAGCGAGATCTATGGCACTTTCAGAGCCGGAAGACGGGCAAAAGTTAATCTGTTAAAATGTACGTCTAACGAATTGGAAGCATCTCATAATGGATATCAACATATAGGCGTTAAGCATACACGGACTTTTTCTTTTGGTTTGGATAAAATCGTTATCACCGATAAAATTATCGGAAAAGTGCCTGGGAAATGCAGTGCCTTTCTGCATATTGATAAGAAGAATCGATTGGTTAAAAAAGAAAATGAACTTGTTTCAAAATTTGTAAATATCAATTTTAATAATGCATCAAATATTGAGGTTAAAGAAAATTATTATGCTATTGCTTTTGGAAAACAACTTCCTTGTTATGTTGTTAAGATAGATTTTTCGGGTGAACTTGTGACAACTATTCGGTTGAATAAATAGGTTTAAAAGATTGATGGTTTCAGGTTTAGCAGGATGCAACTTACCTAACCTGAAATCGGAAAGCTGTAACACCTGTTAATACTTACCGGAATTTGAATATTTCCAAATCTAAAAAATCCTCTATCTTCGCTTTTCATGCCCAGAAAAAAAATAAATATAATCACTCCGCACTTTGCGCCTGAAAATACCGCAGCATCCCATCGCATGGAAAGTGTTGCACGCACTCTTTCGGCAAGTTTTGAGGTGAATGTTTTTACATTGACGGAAAAAGGGAAGAAGCCCAGAGCTAATGTGGAGCAATGGAATGACGACCTGAAAGTTCATTACCTATATCTGCCAAACTATCCCAAAAACATATTTCTCATTCGTGCTTTTTTTGAATGGTGGTATTCAAAAAAATTAGTCAGGTTTTCAAATTCGGTGAACAGTGATCTGGTCATGTTTACCTCACCATTTATGTTCTTGTTGAATTCAGTGGCAAATTTATCGAATTGCAAAAACAAAGTTGCCGATATCCGTGACCTGGTGTGGCATTATTTGCCGGCAAAAAACTTCGTTCAGCGGAAGTTAAAAAGTGTCGTTACTCGTCATGTCCATTCTTCTTTTGAAAAATTTATTGCCATTACAGTTACAAATCATTCCGAAAAAGATTGGCTGATAAAAAATGCAAACGTTAATCCGGAAAAAATTGAAGTCATTCCAAATGGTTTGTCGGAAGATAAATTCCGTTTCCTGCAAACCATCCGGTATTCAAAACCGCAAAAGGATTTCGTGATCTCATATATCGGAAATATTGGTTCTGCACAAGTATTCATTCCTCTCATCGAAGCAATACGAAATAAAGAAGGTGTCAAATTAAATCTGATCGGCGATGGAAATGAAAGAGAAAACATTCAACGCTATTTGCTAGAAGAAGATGTAAGAAATGTTTTTGTTCCCGGAAAATTACGGTGGGCGCGAATTATTCCATATTATCAAAGTTCATCGATTCTTTACAGTGGCTTAAAAGAAGAATTTAATACGGCAGTGCCTTCTAAGATCTACGAATACCTCTCAACAGGATTACCAATTCTTTTTCTGGGTCAAGGCGCAACGAAATCACTTTTGGAGAATTTCGATAACATTTATGCGATCGATGATTATTCCGAAGAAGCATTGAAAAAAGCAATCGCAAAGATTCGTTACGAAAAGCCGGCCAACTCTCTGCCAAATACATTGGCAATCGGTGAAAATTTTATCCGCGAAAAAATTAGTCTGAATTTCGTCGAACTCCTCGCCGGTATTCTCAATGAGAAAGTTCCCGGGGAAATTTTTGTCGAGGACCTTTTAAAACAGTAAGTGGTAAGTGGTGAGTGGTAAGTAGCAATAACTTCAAGCTTGGAAATATCAATTTTATATTAAAGATTAGAAGGATCCTTGAGTGAACCCATTTAAATCTTTCAAGTATTTTATTTAATTTGTGTAAGCACAATCATTTACGTAGAAAGTGCTACTCACTACTCACCAATTACTACTTACTTTTTTATCTGAAAAAAAAGCAGTAATCTTGCCTCCCGGTTTAGGGCAATGGAGCAAAAATCCTTAAGTATTCCCGGTTCTGTGAACTTTTCAACGCGCATTCAGGACTATATTCAGCTGACGAAATTCAGGTTGTCAAGTCTTGTCGTTTTTTCAGCGGCAATGGGCTACATTATCGCTATGGGTAGTGGGTTCAGCGGACAAACTCTTTTTTTACTTTCTGTTGGGGGTTTTCTAGTCACAGGTTCATCCAATGCATTTAATCAAATCATTGAAAAAGACCTGGATAAGTTAATGGATAGGACAGCTAATCGTCCTCTGCCAACTGGGAGAATGACGGTTCCTGAAGCATACGCTGCTGCTATTGCCATGGGAATCAGTGGGGTATTAATCCTTTGGGTTGGCATTAACCCGCTTTGTGGCGTCCTTAGCTTGCTTTCTCTTTTACTATACACACTCGTTTATACTCCATCGAAAAAAATTACTCCGTTTTCGGTTCTGATTGGGGCTTTTCCCGGTGCCTTCCCTCCATTACTGGGTTGGGTTGCCGGAAGAAATGAGATCGGAATGGAAGCACTTCTCCTTTATGCAATTCAATTTATCTGGCAGTTTCCGCATTTTTGGGCTATTGCATGGGTACTTCATGATGATTATGCAAAGGCCGGTTTCAAAATGTTGCCTACCGGACAAGGGCGGACAAAAGGAGCGGCATTTCAAACATTAGTTTATTCAATTTGTCTTATACCATTAGCAGTTATGCCTGTGGTATTCGGATATACAGGCATTGTAGCAACCATATTAATGGTGATTACAGGAATATTATTTACCCTTCAGGCTTTGCGACTTTTCAATCATTGTGATTTGAAATCCGCTCAACGTCTGATGTTTGGTTCATTTATTTATCTGCCTGTAGTTCAAATCATTTGGATGTTAAATAAGATATTATAAGATGGCCATGGCACAGGAGATAGAACTCAACGAACTTTCAGAAGTAGAAGTAAAACGAAAAGCATTACGAGCTTTATTATGGTTTGGAATCGTGAGCATTGTGATGTTATTCGCCGGATTGACATCAGCATACATCGTTCGACAAGGTGAGGGGAAATGGGTAGAATTTTCAATCCCTTCAATGTTCAGCATCAGTACTTTACTAATTATTTTAAGTAGTGTAACGATGCAATGGTCGTTGAACTCAGCTAAGAAAGGAAATACGGCTCAGATTCGTACCGGCTTGTTGATCACTTTGTTACTGGGATTTGGATTCATGTTTACTCAATATCTTGCATGGGCTGATCTTTACCAAAACGGTATCGTTTTAACCGGAACAGTGAACGATATTAAAACGAATTTCAATTACATACCATCAGGCAAAGAAACCCTTGCCGAAGCAGGTGGAGTAGGGAATGTAGCAGGTTCATTTTTATATGTGATAACCGGTTTACATGTTCTTCACTTATTGGGAGGTATAATCTCATTAATTATTGTATTTTCGCACGCAACGAAAAACAAATACACGGCAGAAAATCACAACGGCTTGAGTATGTGTGCGGTTTACTGGCATTTCCTAGATGGATTATGGGTGTATTTATTTTTCTTTTTACTTTACATCCGTTAAAAGTAACAACATTAGAAATTAACGTATAAAACCACAATAAAACCAACACGAATTTCATGTCAAACCATTCTACAGCAGCATCTCCTTCGACCTCCATTTGGGGTGGTGATGTTTCTCCGTTCAAGGTAAGTTGGGGAAAGTTATACATGTGGATATTCCTTGTATCCGATGCATTTACGTTCTCAAGTTTATTGATCGCCTATGGTGCAATGCGCCATCGTTTCACAGATATCTGGCCGCTTCCAAATGAAGTGTTCACTCACTTCCCATTTGTTCATGGTCACATGCCATTGGCTTATGTCGGATTGATGACCTTCATCCTCATCATGTCTTCGGTAACAATGGTGCTTGCAGTTGATGCCGGACATAAATTTCAAAAGAAAGCAGTTGAGAAATGGTTAGTACTTACTATCATCGGTGGTTTTATGTTCTTAGGCTCACAGGCATGGGAGTGGTATCACTTCATCCATGGTTCTGAAAAAGGTGCTTATGTTTTAGCTGATGGTCGTTTCGGAAGAACCGATGACCTTGAACCCGGTGTTTTGAAATTCCGCGACGGATCAAAAGTTGAAGGTGCTGAAGCAACTGAGTTGATCGCTACGTCTAAGAAAAATATTATTGGGGCTAATCTTGAAGAGAATGAATATGGAAATACTCCATTGTTCGCAAATTTCTTCTTCTTTATTACGGGTTTCCACGGATTCCACGTATTCTCGGGTGTGATGATCAACATTATTACTTTGGCCTTGGTTTCATCAGGGTTCAATGAGCGTAAAAAAGATTATGAGCTAGTCGAAAAAGTCGGTCTCTATTGGCACTTTGTCGATTTAGTTTGGGTATTCGTCTTTACATTCTTCTACCTCGTTTAATTCAAAAAAAAAGATTTCTATGTCAGCAAATCACGAACAATCACACGCTGTTGACCATGGTCACGAAGGCGGATTAAATACTAAAATGATCTGGAAAGTTTTCTGGATCCTTCTTGCAGTAACAATTTTTGAAGTTGCAATTTCGTTTACAGGCATTTCAAAAGATGTATTGCTTGTTACTTTCGTTGTACTTACGATCGTTAAAGCATACTTCATTGTTGGTTACTTCATGCACTTGAAATTTGAAGCAGTTCCAATGAAATGGTCCTTGCTTTTACCATTTATCCTGATCGTTTATCTTATTTTCATAGCTATCTATGAAGGGACTGCATTGGGACTTACAATTTATTAATTGGAAATGAAAAATCAATTCTGGAAGAAATTAATTATTCCAATTGTGATTTTACTTTTTCCGGTAGTGTTATGGCTGGTATTAGTTACCGGCCATAATCATTTTAAGACATTGCCTATTCTCGGTCCGATTGAGATCAGCGCTTCCGGCGATACTATTTACCATAGTATCCCTGAATTTTCTTTTACCAATCAAAATGGCGAAGTCGTAGGTTCCAGGAACTCAGAAGATCAGATCTACGTTGCCAACTTTTTCTTCTCAACATGTAAAACGGTTTGCCCAAAAATGAATGAACAGATGGGCAAGGTTCAGTATGCATTTAAAGAAAATGATAAGCTGCATATTTATTCTTTCACTGTGGATCCGGAAACAGATTCAGTTCCGGTTCTTGCAGCATATGCTGAAAAGATGAGAGCCGATAATTCTAAATGGTGGTTTCTAACTGGCGATAAAGAAAAGATCTATACTCTGGCAAGAGAGGGATTCTTGGTTCCCGCTGCCCAGGGTACAAAAGACGATGACTTCTTTCATTCACAAGACATCATACTTATCGATAAACAAAAACACATCCGTGGTGTTTATGATGGTACAGAACCAAATGAAGTCGATTCATTGATCGATCACATGAAATTACTTCTTGAAGAATACAGATTAAAAAAGTAAAATAATTACGATCACCTTGGCCACATTAACTGCAAAAGATTCATTTTATAAACGATTGATCTACATTATTTCAGTCGTAGTATTCTTACTTGTACTTTTCCTTTCTCGTCTGCCAAAACAGGAAGTGATCCCATCATGGGTTTCGTTTTTGCCGAAGATGAATGCCTTTTTGAATGGCGGAACAACCATTTTACTGCTCTTCTCTTTATATTTCATCAGACGGAAGAATATCGCTATGCACCGGAAGTTAAATATTACGGCCTGTGCACTATCGACTGTTTTCCTGTTGTCGTATGTTACTTTCCATTCATTTGGCGTAGAAACCAAGTTTCCGGTTGATAATCCAATGCGCCCCGTCTACCTGACAATTCTCATCACACATATCATTCTTGCCGCTGTGGTTTTACCTTTGGTATTGTTATCTTTGTACCGCGGATTAACAAATCAGGTTAGCAGTCACAAAAAGATCACCCGTTGGTCATACCGATTTGGTTATACGTTACAATTACAGGTGTTGTCGTTTATTTGATGATATCACCTTATTACCAATTCTGATTACCAATTTGAATAGCAATTCACTCATGAAAAAATTCATCGTCATACTATTATTAGCCATCGGTTCTTTTTCAGTTGACTCCAATGCACAGTGCGCCATGTGTCGTCGCGTAGCCGAAAGCAGTCATGACGCCCATGAAAACAAAGTTGGTCGTGGGTTGAATAGTGGTATTATGTATTTGTTGGCTATTCCATATGTTTTAGCGGGAATTGGGTTGTATGCGTATACGAAGAAGCGGAAGGCGTAGTACATTTTTCTTCAACTTCAACTGTCTCTACCTTTCCCTAAAAATTTACATCAAGATTATCGGTTTTCATCTTTAATATTCCTTTGAATATTAATTTTTCATAGGTGAATAATTACAAAGGCACATTCGACCCCTCCGGGGTCGGCTACATTCGTTGTCATTTTTTCTACCAACATATGATCCCTCTGGGATCATATGCGTTGATTCGCCTATTGATCGTGACCAACATAGTGTAAACAATGAAAGACCGCAGCGCGGTCACATGTAGGTAGGCGGTCACATGTTGGTAGCAAAATAAATCCAACCGCCCGACCGCAGCGCGGTCACATGTTGGTAGAAAAGCCAAATGTGACCAACACATCACCCCGCCTGACCGCAGCGCGGTCACATGTTGGTAGGCGGTCGAATGTCGGTAGCGCAGTCACACGTCGGTAACACGGTCGCATGTCGGTATCGCGGCCACATGTTTTATTATAATACACATCAATTATTGCAATTCATTTTGATCGGAATAATTTCATCTATTGTATGAAACAAGATTCTAAAACCCTCTGTTTATTTTTGGAAAAAAAAATTCATGGGCAACACATATTCTCAAATTCACATCCAAGTGGTCTTTGCTGTAAAAGGTCGACAAAGCCTGATCCCATATTCTTTTGAAGAGGAATTGTACAAATACATTACCGGTATCATTCAAAATAAAAAACAAAAAATGTTGGCGATAAATGGAATGCCGGATCATATTCACTTTTTTATTGGATTGCGACCAGATATTTGTATTTCGGATCTAGTCAGAGAAGTCAAAAAAGCTTCAAATAAATTTATGAATGAAAAATTGGGCAATACTACTGCATTTGAATGGCAAGGTGGATTTGGAGCTTTTTCATATTGTCGTTCTGAAGTTCAAACAGTGATAAATTACATTCGTAATCAAAAAAATCATCACCTTTCACAATCATTTAAAGATGAATACATAGCTATTCTTAATGAATTCGAAATTGATTTCAAAATACAGTATCTCTTTGAATGGATCGATTATAATAAGTTGGAATGACGAATTAAATTGTGGGAATTTGAGCTTTATTTAATATAAACTGATAATTGGATAATTGATCAAAAAGTCTGTGGATAGGGCATTCAGACCTCATTTTTTGTCATTAACCTACTATTTTTTAACTTTTTACACCTGCCCTTTGCCCCTTTACCTTTGACCCCATTCGGATTTTCCCTATTTTTGCCATCATGTTATATAATAAGTACGATAAAGAAACGCTTCGAAATAAGCTTATGGCGGAGGATTTTCCCCGCACTACGCTTTCGTTTTACAGGTATGTGATCCTTGAAAATGTGAATGAAATGCGCGATATGCTCTATAAAGAGTTTGAGGAATTTCAGGTTTTTGGACGAATCTATGTTGCCAGAGAAGGTATTAACGCTCAGATTTCTGTACCAACTCATAATTTCGAAAAATTTATATCCCAGCTTTATTCGCATCCTGAATTTGCAAATGTTGATCTTAAGATCGCTGTCGAAGACGACGGCAAATCCTTCTATAAATTAATTGTCAGAGTAAGAAGTAAGATCGTTGCTGACGGTTTAGCTGATGATACATTCGATGTAACCAATGTCGGAAATCATCTTAACGCAAAAGAATTTAACGAAGCAATGCAACAACCGGAAACGATCGTTGTTGATCTTCGCAATCATTATGAAAGTGAAGTAGGCCATTTCAAAGGTGCAATTCTTCCTGACGCTGATACATTCCGTGATGAACTCCCAATGGTTGTGAATCTTTTAAAAGATCAAAAAGACAAAAAAATTCTTTTGTATTGCACAGGTGGAATTCGTTGTGAAAAAGCAAGTGCATATTTAAAGCATGAAGGTTTTGAAGATGTCAACCAATTGAATGGTGGAATCATTCACTATGCAAGACAAGTGAAGGCGGAAGGACTGGAATCTAAATTCATCGGGAAGAATTTTGTTTTCGACGATAGAATGGGAGAACGTATCACAGAAGAGATCATCAGTACATGTCATCAATGTGGTGAGCCTTGCGACACACATGTGAACTGCGCAAACGATGATTGTCATTTACTTTTCATACAGTGTGATAAATGCGCAGCAAAAATGAATGGCTGTTGTACACCTACGTGTAAAGACATTTCATTGATGCCTGTTGAAGAACAACGCGAACTCAGAAAAGGCAGAATAAAAGAAAATGCACATTCTGTATATAAGAGCAGATTGCGCCCTAACTTACGTGAATATTTAGATCAAAATAAAATCCATATTTAAGTCTCACACTCAAATTAACTCGAATGAAAAAAACTCTACTCCCAATTTTTGCCTGCTTGACATTCTTTTTTTTAAATTTAAATGCCAAAGGGCAAACGGTTCTTTACACAGAAGATTTTGCATCAGGTGCACTTCCATCTGGGTGGACTAATGATAGCGTCGGTGTAACTCCACTAAATGTGTGGTTATTTGATAACCCCTATTTGCGTACTATTACAGGTGGAGGTTTCGATACTGATTTTGCAATCTTCGATAGTGATGAAGCAAGCACAAATGACAGTATTGAAGAATACGCTTCGTTGACAACCGCTGATATTAACGTCTCTTCTGCTACAGGTGCAGTATATCTGGAACTTGATGAACAATATCGCGCACTTGCGGTCCCGGAACAGATGGCTCATCAAAACGAATTGAATACAGTACAGATGCCGGTGCTACATGGACAACTGCTGTTTACGATTCAATGGACTTTGGATATCCTGTTCCTGCTCATGCACAATACGCTATGAATTTGACAGGTGCAGCAAATGTTCGCATTCGCTTTACATGGACTGGTACATGGGATTGGTGGTGGGCAATCGATAATGTGGAAATTATTGATTATCCTGTTACCTGCGCAACTCCTCCAAATGCTGGTACTGCAGCTTCTAGTTTTACAACCGCTTGTCCTTTCAATGTAATTGACCTTTATCTTGAATTTGCGGATAGCTCGACAGGATTTACTTACCAATGGCAAGTGTCAACAGACAATGTTAACTGGACTGATATTACAGGAGCGACTTCATCTTCGTATTCGCTTTCAGGTCAAGCACAGGCTTCATATTATTTGTGTAATATAACTTGTGGCGGATTAACTGGTACTTCAGCTGTTGTTGCAATCGGCCAAAATGCTCCACTTGATTGTTATTGCATTCCTGAATATTTGAATGGATGTGATGCACTTGGAAAAGTGGCAGTAAATACTTTGTTGAATGTAAGTGTCGATTGTAATGGTATACTTCCGGAGAATTATACACTATGGCCTGACACAGGAAGTTTAACTACAGATCTTGGCACAGGCGATTACTATGATGTTACTATTGCTTCAGGACCCGGCTCTGGAATGCATGGTGCCGGAATCTGGTTTGATTTTAATGCTGATGGCGATTTTCAGGATGCCGGTGAATACACACATGTTAGCGATACTATCCCTGAATTGTCGGGCGATTTTATCACAAATATCAATATTCCTGTGAATGCTGTTCTAGGACCAACAAGAATGCGTGTGCGATATATTTATAGTACTCTAGTCACGTCAACTGACGATTGTTCAACAAATGGTTTTGGTGAAACGGAAGATTATACCGTGAATGTTGTTTTAGGAACAGGTGTGAAAAACAATCCTCTTCAATCGATAAAAGTTTATCCTGTTCCTGCTAATGACAGAATATTTGTTCAATCACCTGTTCAAGGTTCGATGCAAATCACTTTGCTCGACCAAACAGGCCGTATTTGTAGAAATATTCATTCTGCTTCAAATTCTTTGGAGATCAATACTTCTGACCTTTCAGCCGGAATTTATTTCATCCGATTTGAAACAGAAAACAATACGCTTACAAGAAAAATTGTACTTAATTAATAGGAATATGCAGATCGAATCGTTCTATTTATTACTTTTGCCTATCGTTCTTTAAAAATTATTACTCCGCTACCCAGCGGAGACGCTTATCAAGAAAGGTGGAGGGATTGCGCCCTATGAAACCTTGGCAACCCTTATTCGCCGCTGCGAATAGAAGGTGCCAACTCGCTCTTCTCAAAAAGAAGTCAGATAAGTCAGATTCGATTTGTAAAATAATATTCAATTATATAAAATCTCCTCTGGCTTTGTCGGAGGAGATTTTTTTTTGAGAAAACCTTGAACAATGAAGTTTAAGTAATAGTAATAAATAACAACAAACTACAGATGAACCACCCCTGGTCAATCAAAGCAGAATTAAAAAAACGAATCCTGATTATCGACGGTGCAATGGGTACCATGATTCAGAGATATAAACTCGAAGAAGATGACTTCAGAGGGACTCGCTTTGCCGACTTTTCTCATTTGCTGAAAGGTAACAATGATCTTTTGTCTATTACAAGACCTGATATCATCGAGGAAATTCATCTTCAGTATCTAAAAGCAGGTGCCGATATTATCGAGACAAACACATTCAGTGCGCAACGTATCTCTATGGCAGATTATAATCTGGAAGAGATCTCTTATGAACTGAATTTTGAATCTGCTAAGATCGCAAAAGCTGCTGTTGCAAAATATGCAGCTGAAACCGGCAATACAAAGAAGTGGGTTGCAGGTGCTGTCGGTCCAACGAATCGAACATTGACTTTGTCGCCGGATGTAAATAATCCGCAATTCAGAGCAGTGACTTTTGATCAGGTTGCAAATGCATACGTTGAACAAATACGAGGATTGATAGATGGTGGTGTTGATCTCATTCTGATTGAAACCATCTTCGATACGCTGAATGCAAAAGCCGCTCTCTTTGCAGTTGAACAAGTTTTTGAAGAGAAGAAAGTGAAACTTCCTGTTATGATCTCAGGAACGATCACAGATGCAAGCGGACGAACTTTATCCGGACAAACTGTTGAAGCATTTCTGAATTCAGTTTCGCACATCGATCTGCTTAGTATCGGATTGAATTGTGCATTAGGCGCAAAAGAAATGCGACCGTATATTGAAGAGCTGTCAGAGAAGGCGCCCTTTAATATTAGCGCATATCCAAATGCAGGATTACCAAATCAATTTGGAGAATATGATGAAACCCCTGAACACATGGGTCATCACATGAGCGATTTTTTACACCATGGATTTTTTAAATATTGCAGGTGGTTGTTGTGGTACTACTCCTGAACACATCGAACACATTGCTAAAATTGCGTCTACGATTACGCCGAGAGAAATTCCTGTTATTGAACCATATCTTCGTATCAGCGGATTGGAAGCAGTAACACTACGTCCTGAATCTAATTTCATGAATGTCGGTGAACGGACAAATGTTACGGGATCGAAAAAATTTTTACGACTGATCAAAGAAGAGCAGTATGAAGAAGCTTTGTCAGTTGCACGTGAACAAACCGAAGGTGGCGCACAGGCAATCGATATAAATATGGATGAAGGTATGTTGGATGCGCATTATGCTATGACGACTTACCTAAACTACATCGCTTCTGAACCTGATATTGCAAAACTTCCGATCATGATCGACTCATCGAAATTTCCGGTGATAGAATCAGGATTGAAATGCACACAGGGAAAATCGATCGTGAATTCCATCTCTATGAAAGAAGGCGAGAAGGAGTTTTTACGTCAGGCTCGTGTGATCCGCCGGTATGGTGCTGCAGTAATCGTAATGGCATTCGATGAAAAAGGCCAGGCTGATACTTTGAATCGCAGGATAGAAATATGTGAACGTGCTTATCGATTATTGACTGAAGAAGTAGGATTCCCTCCTCAGGATATTATTTTTGATCCGAATATCTTTCCTGTTGCAACAGGAATGGATGAACATCGTCGAAATGCAATCGATTTTTTCGAAGCAACAAAATGGATCAAGAAAAATCTGCCTTATGCAAAAGTAAGCGGAGGTGTTAGTAACGTTTCATTTTCATTTCGTGGAAACGATGTAGTTCGTGAAGCAATTCACTCTGCATTTTTATATCACGGGGTGAAAGCCGGAATGGACATGGGAATTGTAAACCCAAGTCAGTTACAAGTGTATGACGATATACCTAAAGATCTCTTAATAGCTGTTGAAGATGTTTTGCTCGACAGAAATGATGATGCTACAGAAAAATTAATTGCTATTGCAGAATCACTCAAAGGGCAGGTAAACGTAAAAGAAGAAAAAGACGAAGCATGGCGTCGTGAGCCGGTTGAAAAACGATTGACTCATGCATTAGTGAAAGGCGTTACCGATTATATAGAAGCAGACCTTGAAGAAGCAAGAACTAAATATGAGAAAACACTTCACATCATTGAAGGTCCTTTAATGGATGGAATGAATGTAGTCGGTGATCTTTTTGGTGCAGGGAAAATGTTTTTACCACAAGTGGTTAAAAGTGCTCGTGTGATGAAAAAAGGTGTTGCCTATTTAACACCTTATCTGGAAGCGGAAAAAGCCGAAGGAAAAAGTAAAGCAGGGAAAGTTTTACTGGCGACTGTAAAAGGTGATGTTCATGATATAGGTAAAAATATTGTCGGGATAGTATTGGCATGTAACAACTATGATATTGTTGATCTGGGTGTAATGGTGCCTGCAGAGAAGATACTTGAAGCAGCCAGACGTGAGAATGTGGATGTGATCGGATTGAGCGGATTAATAACTCCAAGTCTGGACGAAATGGTGCACGTCGCAAAAGAATTGCAGCGTGAAGGTTTCAATCTCCCCTTAATGATTGGTGGTGCGACAACATCGAAAGTCCATACTGCCGTTAAGATAGAGCAGAATTATTCAAGTCCTGTGATCCATGTTAACGATGCTTCAAAATCCGTAACTGTTGTTTCTAATCTACTTTCAATTGCTAATCGTGAGCAATTCGTAAAAAATAATTCAGAAGAAAATTCAAGACTTCGCGAATATCATATTAATGCGCGTGCTAAAGCAGATGTGCTTTCTTTGGAAAACGCTCAGCAGAATAAATTCAAGATCGATTGGGAAACTGCAGAGATTGTTGCGCCAAATTTATTGGGAACAAAAGTCTTTATCGATTATCCAATTGCAGAAATTGCAAAGTATATCGACTGGACCCCGTTTTTTATAAGCTGGGAAATGAAAGGTTCTTATCCGAAGATCCTGAAAGATCCAATTCGCGGAGAAGAAGCGCAGAAATTATTCAACGATGCGCAAGCAATGTTGAAACAAATCATTAATGAGAAATGGATCACTGCAAATGCAGTTGTAGGGATATTCCCGGCTACTGCAATTGGTGACGATATTGAAGTTCTGGATCATGATGCGACTAAAACAATAGCTAAATTTCATACACTTCGCCAACAAAGCAGAAAAGCTGATGGCTTTGCAAATGTAGCTCTTGCCGATTTTATCAGACCTAAAGCACATGTTCTCACAGAGCAAAAATCTTCGCATAAAAATTTTTCTGTGGCCACTGCACCTGAAACTGATTTCATAGGCGCTTTCGCCCTGACTACAGGAATAGGGATGGAGAAGTGGATCGAGAAATTTGAGAAGGAACATGATGACTATTCATCGATAATGTTAAAAGCGCTTGCCGACCGATTAGCAGAAGCTTTTGCTGAATTAATGCATGCCAAGGTTCGCCGCGAGTTGTGGGGGTATGCAGGCGATGAAAATTTGACAAGCGAGGAATTGATCAAAGAAAAATACAAGGGCATTCGTCCTGCTCCCGGTTATCCTGCTCAACCTGATCATACAGAAAAAATAACGATCTGGAAGCTTTTGGAAGTGGAGAAAAATACAGGAATGACATTAACTGAAAGTCTGGCAATGTATCCGACATCTTCTGTTAGCGGACTTTATTTTGCAAATCCCGATTCACATTATTTTGGCCTCGGAAAAATTGCCAAGGACCAAGTGAATTCATATTCGCAAAGAAAAGGACTTGCTATTGAAGAAGTAGAAAGATGGCTCGGAAGTGTGATCCTTTAATATATCTTGTACTCTGAATTGTTTAAAATGCGGATTAAAGAAATCACTGCTTGACGTTGTCACCGCTGATGATCTTTGAGTATGCAATCTTCCTTTTTATAAAATACTTCTCAAGGAATTCGTATGAAATGTAAGCAATGAGAATGGTCAGTAAAGAAACAGTGACCAATTCAACAAAGAAATTGTCAATGGCAAACATGTTCAGTAATTTAATTCCGGCGAAAATTGCAAATGGATGTAACATATAGATCCCATAAGATATTTTTCCAAGAAAATTTAATACTCGGTTTTCAAGATTGAATATTCCATTCGGATTGGTGGCCAAATTCAGAATTAGTATTCCAAAAAGTATTGCATAAAATTCATAATGAAAGTATGGGATGTGGATTCCTAAAGCTATTAGTATTGTCAGTAAAGAAATGACAAACACCTGCGTAAATTTATGATAAAGGAATTTTAATTTTATTTCATCTTTCTTGAAATAATAAAATGCTATCAGTCCACCAATAGCCATGCAATCAATATTGAAAAGTTGCCAAAAGGAGAGAAATGTCTTTAAACCACTACTCCCTAAAACATATTTGTTCAATGCAAATCCACCAAACTTAACTGCTAAATAGAAAAAGATAATGCTGTAAAGTAACACTTCTTTATTTTTCACCTTTTTCATTAGTAACGGCCATTCAAAGTAAAATTGTTCTTCTACTCCGACTGACCACATTTGAGAAATAAATGGAATAGCAGAATTCAAGATATATGCAACATTGGGCATCAGAAATAAAAAGAAAATGAAGTTGCTCGAGTAGTTTGAGAAAAGAGCTGTGTAGTTGATTGGCCCTTGTGTCAAAGCAAGATAGGGAAAGACAAAAAAGCCCATTCCCATGAGCAAATAATACAGTGGCCAGATGCGGAGCATTCTGCGGATATAAAATTTCTTTACTTCAATTGTTCCTGTGGCTTCTTCTTCTTTAAGCAAAAGATAGGTTATCAAAAATCCACTTAAAACAAAAAACAGGATGACGCCCAATTTTCCTATTACTTCGATAAAAGGAAAATCAAAGAAATTTTCCATTTGGAAAATCTGCTTTATTTGCTCATTATGGTGGATCAAGACAAAAAAAGCCGCAATAAACCGCAGCCCGTTTAATCCCGGGAAATAGATACTTTCTCTTTTTATTGGTTGGTTTTCTGGCATAGGCTGATTTGGAGCCCGTATTTAAAAATCTCCGATCTTGTACGATAGAAATAGTGATTAGTTATTGCCTAACAACAATTGGCATCATTGAATGATCATAGGTACTCTTTTTACATTTGCAGAAGTTGTGATCTGAACAATATATGCACCGGTAGGTAGCTCAGACTGAATTTTTGAATTGCTTAAATTATCTTTTACATAAACCAAATTACCTGTAAGGTCAAATATTTTCACATTACTTTCTTTATCGTTTGAATCAATCTTTAAAGAGAACGATCCATTGTTTGGATTTGGATAAACGTGCCATTCAGTATTAGTAATCTCATTGATGCCTGTGTTCAAACCTCCGAGATAGCGCAGTACATAGAAATTATCGGGCAATGTCCTCGCACTTCCACACAGTACAATATCATCATTTGAATCTATCGTAAGCCCAAAACCTTCGTGCTGTGCACTTGCAACTTGTTTGTATGAAACTCCATTCGTGCCAAATGTTGGATCTATCATACCGTTTTCATCAAATCGGCATAATCCAAATGCACTACCAATTACATAGGTTCTCCCTGACACAATAATTTTTCCATCGGATTGAAGCGCAATTCGTCGTCCATTGTCAATGCCCATTGTTCCATTGAAATCATGTGAAGCAAAACCATTTGTGCCAAAGGAGTTGTCAAGTGTTCCTGTCGAATCAATTCTTAGGATTGTAAAATCATATTGACCGTTGTTATAGGACGTGCCTCCAAAGAGAATTTTCTTGTCATTTTGTATTGTGATATCATACCCGTAATCGTCGTCATTCGCACCCATTGGGTAGGTTCCAATTCCGTTTACTGCAAAAGAACTATCAATTGCTCCATCTATTTCATATCTCACGCATGTAAATACATATGCTGAACCGATTGAAATGTCACCGGCCAATAAAATCTTGTCGTCCGATTGTATTTTCATCGAATAGCAATTGTCTGTTGAAGTTCCAATTGCAGTAACTACTTGTCCATTATTCCCAAACGTACTGTCAACACTGCCGTTACTGTTGAACCGTGCCATTCCAAAGTCTGCGGTGCCGGCGTTTGAAACGATTCCTGCTAGGATAATTTTTCCGTCGCTTTGAATTCCTATTCCATAACCATAATTATTAAATGGAGCACTTCCCACTCCTAGCGTTGAAAAACCACCGTTACCAAAGGTCGTGTCAAGATCACCATCAATTGTTAGTCTACTTACAGCAAAGCTATATCCTGTGCCATCATAATAATCGCCACCCATTACTAGCTTTCCATCTGTTTGCAAAGCTGAACAGTAAGCGTAACTGTATTGTCCGCCATTGATGGCAACTTTACTCAAGCCACTCATTCCATAGAGATTGTCAACCGAGCCGTCATGGTTATATCTGACGGTTGCAAATTCTATCGTTGTGCCATCATTTATAAAACCGGTTGCCAGATATTTTCCTGTATTCAAGGATAAAATATTTCTACACGTTGCAGTACCAGTTGTGCTGAGAGGAGTGGCTACTACTCCGTAGGTCCCAAAAGAACTGTCAATGATTCCTGCTTGCGAAAATGCCTGAACACAGACGAACAGCGAAAGCACAAAGGTTAAGATTTTTTTAATTTTCATCGTGTGCGATATTGTTGAATTGTAAACCTAACATTTAAGTTTGTGACTTACAATACTATTTTTTCATTAGTTTCCAAGATTCTCTAACAGTTCGATTGTTAATCATTCTTTTTTTACCATCGAAAAGGGTGTCCTTAATGCCTTATTTTTGTTTCTAATGAACGAAATTTCAAAAAAGAAAAAGAGTTATCGGATCAGCGAAGAGCTGTTTATTTATTTGGAAGATTTTGGCCGTACTGCTGAATTGCCTTTTGTTTATCAGGATTTGCTTAGATACAATTATTCAATTCAGCTCTCCAATAAGGCCGGACAAGATACACTTTGGGAAACGGTATTCTATACTCCACAAGAAACAGAAGAGCTGAACAGTCGTTTGGTTATGACCTATGCCATGATGAAAGTGGAAGGGAATATGTCGCTGATGGAACATTTATATGTTGACCGAATCGATTACTGCCCTTTTGGTAATTCGAGGCCATTTCGAATCAGGATCAAGAATCAGTACAACGATAACTACGATTACTTTTATGTGAAATTGGCTGATGCATCACGGGTCTATGGACTGGAATTCGAAGATATTCTTTCGCCAAATCGGATCAATTATATGGTCAATGCCGATACTTTGATTGAAGAACATATCATAGGAATACCCGGCGATCAATTCATTCAAAATAATCTTCGTGACCTTACCGTTAACCATACTCGGTTGGCTAAGGAATTTATCAAGTTTAATGAGAGGTGCTTTGTCAGGCTGTTGGGCGATATGAGGTCCTATAATTTCATAATTGATATGACAGCAGATTTTGATGATACACAATTTCGTTTCCGGGCTATCGACTTTGATCAGCAAAGTTATGAGGGTAAAAAAACGATGTACTTACCTCAATTTTTCAAGGAAAATAATCCATATGTCGAACTGTGCGTGAAGTATATGAATAGGGAAACCATCTTACAGTATCAACTCGAAGAAAGATCTCTGATCTCAAGGAGGATGAAGACTGCCCGGTTCCGACTCGCTTCTTTGTTGGAAGTCATGGAAGGCGATGAAATCAGTCAAAAAGAGAAAGTTTATCAGTTGAGGGACGAGCTGGCTGACCATTACAAGTCTGAAATGTTCAGAAAGTGCAAAAATATGGGCCACATCATGAAAGTCAGCCTTGAAATGCTATCTATACACTAGCACCTTCTTCTGCGGTTTTTCTGCGTAATCTGCGCAATCTGCGGGAGAAAAATTAACTGTAAATTTCTCCCGCAGATTGCGCAGAAAACCGCAGAATGAACACAGAATTTAATTGGTTAATCTTGGTTAATGACTGTTTTTATCTTTAGTTTTATCCTAATTTCGCCACCACAATTGTTAATTCTTCTATGACCGGAAAATATTCGCTTCTTTTTTTCGCACTGCTATTTACAATGGTAAATGTACAGGGTCAACAGACTAGCTGGACCTTGCAGCAATGCCTTCAGCGCGCACTTGATTACAATATATCTATCAAGCAATCTGCACTGAGCAATGAAATTAATCAGGTCAATATAGATCAGAGTTCGGCTGCAATGTTTCCAAGTTTGAATGGAAGTGCATCGCAAAATTATTACAATGGAAAGTCTATCGATCCGACAACAAATAATTTTACTCTTCAAGAAGTTCAGTCCAGTGCTTTTTCTTTGAGCACTTCAGTATCTATTTTTGAAGGCTTTCAGCTCCAGAATTCACTCAAACAAAGTAAACTCAATTACCTTTCTTCTAAGAATGATTTGCAGAAAATTAAAGATGATGTTTCTTTGAATGTGATAAATTTTTTCCTTCAGATTTTATATAATCAAGAGCTATTGGTAATTACAAGAAGTCAATTGGATGCTTCTAAAGTACAACGCGACAGAACCAAACGAATGAATGAATTGGGTTCAATTAGTAAGAGCAGTTATCTTGATCTTGAATCGCAGTATGCTACTGATGAACTTCGACTTATACAAGCCCAGGCACAATATGATCAGTCGATATTATCGCTCACGCAACTTCTTGAATTGGATTCAGTACAAAATTTTACCATTTCTGCACCTGAAATTATAGTTCCTGAACCGAATGCTGAGCAATTCAATACAAACAATATCTATGCGAAAGCACTCACCACTCAGCCAATTATTAAGAGTTCGGAGTACAAGGTTTTAAGTTCGGAAAAATCATTGGCAATTGCCAAAGGAAGTTATTACCCACGCCTCTTTGCAAGTGGGTCCGTCAATACAAATTATTCTTCTGCCGGGCAAACCATCGTAGGTTATACTCAGGGAACTCCTTTGTCAACTCTTACCGGATATACTGCTTCCGGTGAAGATGTCTATACCGTCACGCCTAACATATCTCCTATAATACAGGATATACCTTTCAATGATCAACTCGACAATAACCTAGGTAAATCAGTTGGTGTAACCTTGCAAGTTCCGATATTCAATGGATTTACAGCAAGAAGCAATGTAAAAAGAGCGCAATTGAATTATCAGATCACTCAGTTGAATCACGAAGCAAATAAAAAAGCGTTGTTCAAAAGTGTTCAGCAAGCGGTGATAGATGCGACTTCTTCTTATAAAAAATATGTGGCCGGACAAAGAAGTGTTGAAGCATTAGACGAATCATTCAAGTTCAATGAGAGAAGTCTTGAACTAGGAGGGATCTCCACATTTGATTATTTGCTATCTAAGAATAATTATGCAAAAGCTCAGGCAGATTTTTTGCAAGCAAAATATGATTACATCTTTCGTGTGAAAATTATTGATTTTTACGAAGGAAAACCCCTGACTTTTTAATAGATTGTATATGCAGAAAAAGAAAAAAAGTAATTTGTTGAAATGGTTGATCATTACTGTGGTCGTCCTGATAATTTTTGCTGTCATAGGTAAAAAAGCCGGCTGGATAGGTGGAGCCGAAAAGAAACAAGTTGCGACTGAAAAAGTAACCAAGCGCGATATCATTGAAGTGGTATCTGCCAGCGGAAAAATTCAGCCGGAAGTTGAAGTAAAGATCTCTCCCGATGTTTCAGGTGAAATTGTTGAGCTCAATGTAAAAGAAGGCGACCGCGTTAAGAAAGGACAATTGCTTGCAAAGATCCTTCCTGATATTTATCAATCGTATCTTGATCGTGCTAATGCAGCTCTGAATTCTTCAAAAGCAAATTTAGAAAATGCAAGATCACGGAAATTGCAGGCTGAATCTCAATTGGAGAGATCACGACTTACCTATGAAAGAAATCAAAAATTGTATAATGAGAAATTGATTTCATCGTCCGATTGGGAAACAGTAAAGTCAGCATACGAAGTTGCAAAAGCGGAAGTAGATGCAGCAAGTCAGAATGTTTCAGCATCAGATTTTGGAGTGAGAAGTTCTGAAGCTACTGTGAAAGAGTCGCAAGATAATTTACGCAAGACAACAATTTTTGCTCCCGTCGATGGAACGATTTCGAAACTAGGAGTTGAAAAAGGGGAAAGAGTAGTAGGTACATCGCAAATGGCCGGTACAGAAATGTTCGTCCTGGCTGACTTGAATGAAATGGAAGTAAATGTCGATGTAAATGAAAATGATATTGTAAGAGTTCACGTTGGCGATACAGCTATCATTGAAGTGGATGCTTACATCGGAAAAAAATTCAAAGGTGTTGTAACAGAAGTTGCGAATTCTGCTAATGTAAGTGGATTGAGTGTTGATCAGGTTACGAATTTTACTGTTAAAGTAAGAGTACTGAGAGAGTCGTATCTTGATATTATCGACAAAGATCATCCGGAAAGAAATGTGTTTAATCCCGGAATGTCTGCAACAGTTGACATCAGAACGAAACGTGTTTCAAATGTGCTTTCAGTTCCAATCCAATCAGTAACTACTCGCGATACTACCGGTAATATGGGTTCCGGTAAAGGAAAACTTGATTCCGGCGAAATGTCTGATCAAACTGATATTGAAGTGAAGGATACTAAAGAGAAAGCCGGTGAAGTTGAGAAGAAGGAAGTAGAATGTGTATTTGTCGTTGAGGATGGAAAAGTGAAGTTGGTGCCTGTTGAAATTGGAATTCAGGATAACAATCATATCGAGATAAAGAGTGGTTTAAAAGAAGGACAAGTAATTGTTTCTGCTCCTTATAGCATGATCGCAAAGACGTTGAAGAATGAAGATCTTGTGGAGATCGTTGATAAGGATAAACTTTATTCTGCAGAGAAAAAATAAATCACATGCCACTTATCTTATCATTAGAAACAGCAACGACCAATTGCTCTGTTGCATTGGCTTCTGATGGCAAAGTAGTGGCTTCGCGAAGTATCAACAGCGGCTATTCTCACTCCGAAAAAATTAATGTTTTTATTGAGGAAGTCATTGCTCAAGCAGGCGTGACTTTGAAAGATCTTCAAGCTGTTGCAGTAAGTAGCGGCCCTGGTTCTTATACAGGTCTTCGCATCGGTATAAGCACAGCAAAAGGTTTGTGCTACGCTCTTGACATTCCATTGATTGCTATCAATACACTCGATGCAATGGCTCAAGGCTTCAACGCCAGGAAAGATGAATTGATTGTACCAATGATTGATGCAAGAAGAATGGAAGTTTACAGTGCAGTATATGACTCCGAGAAAAAAAGAGTTAGTGAAATTGAGGCTATCGTCGTCGACAATCAATACTATTCAAATTTCAGAAGCGAAAAAAAATTAGTGCTTGCCGGTGATGGTGCGGATAAATGTCAGGTACTATTTCAAAACGAATCTTCAATAAAGATACAAACATCTTTTGTCCCACAGGCGGAATTCATGGCTGAATTAGCCGAACAAAAATTCCAGAATTCTGATTTCGAAAATGTGGCTTTGTTTGAACCGTTTTATTTGAAAGATTTTGTGGCGGGACCGAAGCGAACTAATAGCTAATAGAGAACCGTATTCCATTTTGCAAATACTCCTGAAGCTGGGCGGAATTTTAAAATTCCACCCAGCTTCAGGAGTATTTGCAAAATGGAAAATTTAAGGCTTTGTAAAAAAACACTTCAAATTTATTCTGCAATTTCATTTCGGTTTCTTTCACTATTTTCCCAACTCCCCGGCAGAATGTCGCTTGATGCGATACTAACTGCAAAGTGTGTACCTGATTTCCGCTCAACATTCTGCCTATCAAATTGCAGTTTGCAAATTTTAATCGTTTTGTTTGATTGAGAAGTGAATTTGCTTTACATTTATGTTAATACAGAATATTCCGTCGATTGGGGTTTTAGCTTAGATAATAAAAATTTTACAATACGAATCGATAATTTTAAATGTGGTTTATATTTAGTATCTGATAATGAAGGTAATGTTGCTAAATTAATAGTTGCAAGATGAATAAAATATTTTTAGTCTTTGCTTTAATACTTTCAATAGTTGAAAGTAAATCTCAGAATCTTGTTCCTAACCAGGATTTTGAAGATACTATTGCGTGTCCTAATGGAGCAGCTTGTATTTACTGTTGTAGTAATTGGGGAAGTTGTCATGGGTCACCTGATTATTTCAATATATGCGCACCAAGTTGTTTGCCGCCTCAAACATGCGCTGGGATTCCCAACAACTGGGCGGGGACGCAAAACGCCTTCTCAGGAGGAGCATATGCCGGAATTATTTTATCATCATTTTCAGGATATAATAGAGAAATAATTATTGCAGAGCTAATTGATACATTAGAAATTGGCAAGAAATATTTTTTCTCATGTTATATTGCTCGAGCTTATGAAAACGCAACTCATGGGGCATCAAATAATTTCGGTTTCAGGTTTTCAACTGTAGAATTTGATGCGTTTAACGAAGTGCCAATTGATAATTTTTCACATTATCGAGATACTGCAATAATAACCGATACAACTAGTTGGACACTTATCGAAGGAAGTTTTACTGCTGATTCGTTATATAGGTTTCTTATGTTAGGGAATTTTTACGATGATAATAACACTGATACGATAGATATGAGGCCCACAACCGCTCCATGGAATCATGCATATTATTATATAGATCAGGTTTGCGTTACTCCTGATTCCGGCAATTGTAGTCAGATTAATTCTACTGATTTAAACAAAGGTGACAAGGGATTTTTTGTTTTTCCAAATCCATTTAATGTTGGAATTAATATTCAATCCTCGTTTAACGAAGAACGCGAATTTTCTGTTTATGATTTAGCAGGAAGAAAAATCGACTCAAAAAAAAATTTTGAACAACGAATTTTAAATTTAGAAAACCTTGAGCCTGGAATTTATTTGTATGTTGTTAAAGATAAAAGTGAAATAGTAAAGAGTGGGAAGCTTGTGAAGCAATAACCACTTGGAAGTATTGTATAAGTGAAAGATTTTATCTAATGTCTGATGTTAAAAGTATAGCTTCTTAAAAAAATGTATATACCCCTGCAGAATGTCGCTTGATTTGTTACTAACTCGAAAGTGTGTCCCTAATTTCCGCACAACATTCTGCCTAGCGTCTTGCATTTTGCAATTTTCAAGAGTTTTGTTTGATACAGAAATAAATTTAATTAAATCTATAATTCTGTTGAATATTAAGGTTTATAAACCATCCGAAACCCATTCGAAATCCCCTGATGCCCAATCGTCGCATGATCTTCTTCCGGTAAATAATCAAAATGAACAGTCATCGATTTACTCTTGGAGAGTTTTAGTTTTTCAGCTAAAAGATTTGCGTCAACTTCCATTACATGTGGCGCTGTACATGGTGCTAATCCTTCTTTACCGACGCCAATATAGATTTCCGTTTTCTGTGCGAAATTTTCTGTTAGGATTTCAGATTGCTGTTTTAATATTGAGCCATCGTCCCACCAAAGGCTGGGACTTACAATGATGTATTTATTAAAAAGGTATGGCTTTTTTAACAAGATCTCTGTAGCTAAAAGTCCGCCCAACGATTGACCTATAATTGTTTTCTCCGAATTTGTCTGATACTTTTTTGCTATGAAAGGTTGCAGTTCATTTTCAATGAATGAAATGAATTTGTCAGAGTGTCCTGTCGTCGGATAATTCTTTTTGTCTTCAGCGATTGTCGTTGGAAATGTAAAATCGCGCCTTCTGTCAACAGTAGCAATACCAACTACAATTGATTTTGGTATTCGATTTACCCATGAAAAAGTATTGAATTGAACAAGTCCAACAACATGAATAAAATCTTCATCTGCCGAACCATCCAGTAAATAGATCACCGGATATTTAGTCGTATCATTCCCATTATATCCTTCCGGCAAATAAATATTCAATGTCCTGTTCTCACCTAAGATCGTCGATTGATATTCTTCAATAACGCCCAAAATAAATGGTTTTCTTTCATCCGGCTGACGGACCACTTCCCGCTGAGCAAAAGTATTTCCTGCCGAAATTGCTAAAAAGAAAATTATTATATTTAACTTCATTAACTTACATTTTAATTTTTAGCTCCGAAATTTTCATTTCACTTCACTTCACTTCACTTCACTTCACTTCACTTCACTTCACTTCACTTCACTTCACTTCACTTTACTTCACTTCACTTCACTTCACTTCACTTTTCCTTCACTTCACTTCACTTCACTTCACTTCACTCCACTTCACTTCACTCCACTTCACTTCACTTCATTCCCCTTCATTCCTTCTCCAAAACCAAGTCCTCATTCTCCACCATCGTCGCCTCATTCAAATGTAATTTCTTAACCTTGATATCGGCCGAAGCAGTAATCGTCGTCTCCATTTTCATCGCCTCAATAGTAAACAATGGCGCATTCTTTTTTACCATGTCACCTTCTTTCACAAAGATCTTTGTCAATCTTCCCTGTAATGGCGAACCAATCTGATTGTCACCTTTTGCTTTTGTGTGTGAGATCTTTTCTACTTTGGCTTTCAGATCTTTTACTTCTATCGAACGCGTTTGTCCATTTAATCTGAAGAACACGGTTCTGTTTCCGTTTTCATCGGCGTGATCTGAAATATAAAGCAAACGTATCAATAGCGTTTTCCCTGTACCAATATTCACCAGAATCTCTTCATTACTCTTCATTCCATAAAAGAAAGCTGTAGTTGGGAGTGCAGTTACATCGCCATATTGCTTATTGAAATTATAGTACTCTTCGAAAACTTTCGGATAGAATTTCCAGGAAAGGAAATCAAGAAAGCTCTGATAGTTGTCAAACTTTTTCTGGAACTCTTCAAATTCGATTTCGAAATCGATCGGTTTTAGATGCGCATTGGGCAGATCAGTATATGGAACCTGGTCTCGTAATATTATTTTCTGAAGCTCTTTCGGCCAGCCACCAAATGGTTGACCAAGATCTCCTTTGAACATACTCTTCACAGATTCCGGGAAAAGACAAATTTTCTTTCTTGAAAATATCTTCTTTCGTAAACTTATTGTTGACCATGAACATAGCCATATCTCCCACAACTTTTGATGATGGTGTAACTTTTACAATGTCACCAAACATTTCATTCACATCTTCATAGGCTTTCTTGATCTCATCCATTCGCTCAGCAAGTCCTAAGGAGATTGCTTGCGGTTTCAAATTTGAGTATTGTCCGCCCGGAATTTCGTGTTTGTACACTTCTGCTGTTCCGGCCATTAATCCCGATTCAAACGGATAATAATAGTCACGAACCGTTTCCCAGTAATTCGAGAATTCATTCAGAGAATTTACATCGGTCTTTGTTTCGTATGGAGTATTGCGAAGTGATTCAACAAAAACATTGAAATTCGGTTGACTTGTCAGACCTGACAATGAACTTAATGCAACGTCTACAACATCAACTCCAGCTTCTATTGCCTTCAGATAAGAAGCATTTTGTATTGAAGAAGTATCGTGAGTATGAAGGTGAATAGGAATATCAATTGACTTCTTCAGCTCTTTAACAAGAATTTCTGCGGCATATGGTTTAAGTAATCCTGCCATGTCTTTTATTGCAAGTATATGCGCGCCGCTATCCTCCAGACGTTTTGCCATGTCGACATAATATTGCAAAGAATATTTCTGTCGCTTCGAATCCATGATATCGCCTGTATAACAAATACATGCTTCTGCAATTCCTGAAGTGCGTTCGCGGACGGCATTGATAGAATTCGTCATGCTGTCGATCCAATTCAATGAATCGAAGATCCTAAAGACATCGACTCCACTGTCCCAGCTTTTCTCTATGAACTTTGCAACGAGATTATCAGGATATGAAGTATAGCCTACAGCATTCGATCCGCGGATCAGCATCTGAAGCATGATGTTCGGTATTGCAGAACGTATTGCTTCCAATCTTTTCCAAGGACATTCATGCAAGAAGCGTAATGCTACATCAAAGGTTGCACCGCCCCAGACTTCCATCGAAAATAGTTCCGGATGACGATGAGCAAAGCTCTCGGCAACTTTCAGTATGTCTTGTGTACGAACACTTGTTGCCAAAAGCGATTGATGAGCATCACGTAATGTTGTATCTGTGAACATCACCTGCTTTTGGTCTTTCAACCATTTTGCAAATTTTTCCGGACCAAGATCATCGAGCATTTGTTTTGTTCCCGGAATTATTTTTTCATTACGATTGAATTCCGGAACTTTTGGAGTATGAAAAACTTTTGAACGATCGACCTTTACTACATCAGGATTTCCGTTTACCATTACGTCGGCCATGTAACGTAGAATTTTCGTTCCACGATCCTGACGCACTTCAAATTGAAATAGTGTTGGATATTTCTCTATGAAACGAACGGTAATTTGTCCCATTTCAAATTCCGGGTGATTCAAAACATTTTCAAGAAAAAGAATATTTGTCTTCACACCACGGATTCTGAATTCTCTCAATGCACGAAGCATTCTTCGGCGCGCACCTTTCAACGTTCTTCCTTTTGCAGTGATCTTCACCAGCATTGAATCGAAGAATGGTGAAACCTTTACCCCTTGATAGGAGCTTCCTTCATCCAAACGAATTCCATATCCTCCTGCATGTCGATATGCTATAATGGTTCCATAATCCGGTTTGAAATCATTCTGCGGATCCTCAGTTGTGATCCGACATTGAATTGCAACTCCTGTAAATGTTAGATTTGCTTGTAGTGGGATTTCAATTGGTTTTTCATGAAGTTTATTTCCTTCTGCAATCAGGATCTGACTTCTTACGATATCAATTCCTGTGATCTCTTCCGTTACGGTATGCTCTACCTGAATACGAGGATTAACTTCAATGAAGAAAATGTTTTCGTCTTTGTCAACCAGAAACTCTACTGTTCCTGCATTGTTATAATGAACAGTCCTTGCAATGTTAAGTGCGTAAGTGTAAAGTTTGTCTTTTGCTTCCTGCGACAGCGATGGAGCAGGGGCAATCTCCACAACTTTCTGGAATCGTCGCTGTACACTGCAATCACGTTCGAAAAGATGAACGATGTTTCCAAAATTATCGCCCAATATTTGAACTTCAATATGTTTGGGATCGTCAACATATTTTTCTATGAAAATGGTATCATCGCCAAAAGCGTTTCCTGCTTCACGTTGTGCTTCGGCAAACGATTTTTTTAGTTCATCTTCATCATGAATGACACGCATTCCTCTGCCACCACCACCTGCACTTGCTTTTAGAATGACAGGTAGTCCAATGCGCTGTGCTTCTTGCAAAGCGATCTCCGGCGAGGTAAGTTTGATCTTGTTGTCTTCAATCACAGGAACGTTACAAGAGCGCGCGACAAGTTTCGATTTTACTTTATCGCCCAATTGTTCCATTACTTCCGGAGTAGGTCCAACGAAAATAATCCCTTCTTCACGACATCGTGTTGCAAAGCGGACGTTCTCTGATAAGAAGCCATAGCCCGGATGAATCGCTTGAACTTTATTTATTTTTGCAACGCGAATGATCTCTTCTATATCCAGATAAGGTTTTAATGGATCATTGTCGTTTCCGATCTGATAGGCTTCATCTGCTTTAAAACGGTGCAATGAATATCGGTCTTCATACGTAAAAACAGCTACTGTGCGAATACCTAATTCGGCTGCTGCACGAAGAACGCGAATTGCGATCTCGCCACGATTGGCGACAAGAATTTTGCGGATTTTTTCCATAATTGAAAGATAGGGTTTATTATACCTTATTCTTCAATACGATTTTGGACATTTAGTGTTACCGAATAGCTACAATTTACCTATATAAATATCAACAAGTCTTACAAAAAGTGTGAATAATGCAACTGAATAAATTCAAAAGTGGGCCAACTCTAATACGATAGTAATTTCAATGCTTCTGCAGTTGATTCAACGGGCAATTTACAGGTTTTGTTTTCGCAGACATAAATGAAGGTTCTGTCCGCTACAAAACGATTCGATAAAATTGGTAATTCGCTATTATTGCTTACACTTCCGGCAAGCAGTACATTGGGTAAGTAATGCAAAGCAATATTCTTTCGCTTTGCTTCAGCGTCTTTCCCGGAAATAACAGTCTGTTTAAAAGGAGTAGTAAAATTCATCATTAAGTTAGCCCAGTTACTATAAGCTGATCCCCATCGTGGCATTTCTAATGTTATCTTGGAGAGCATCGATGATGCAGTGTTAGTATACTTTGGCTCATCAAAATATTCACCTAAAAGAAATAATACATTTGCCATTTCTGAATTTGAAGAAGGTATAACATTATCGGAAACTTCTTTTCGTTCTGCTGATCAGGGAATGGTCAAGATTAGAAGTGAACCAGAACATTCCATTTTTTTTATCCTGGAATTGTTCAATTGCTGCTTCGGTTAATTGTCTGATGAATTAAGCCAGCTCTCGTCAAAAGTAACTTTGTAAAGTGAAATCAATGCTGAAGCCGTGAATGCATAGTCTTCCAGATAGCCGGTTTTTAATTTTCCTTTTTGACTTTCTACATGCAATAAATTTCCTGCAGAGTTGTAAATGAGTTTGCCTCGATATTATTCATGCACTTGATTGCTTCTTCCAAATAAGTACTGTCGCCTAGCGCTTGATAAGCGTCGCAAAGTCCTGTTACCACCAGAGCATTCCAAGAAGTGATCATTTTGGTATCCAGTCCCGGACGAATTCTACTGTCTCGTACTGTATATAATTTTGACTTTACTTCAGCAATATATGACTCAAATTCTTCAAGCGATAAGTCGTATTTAGTTGCCAGCGTTTGATTGTCTGAATGTCTAACCGGAATATAGTTGCTATGTTCCCAAAATCCTCTTTCGTTTATGTTGAAATAGTCGAAGACAAGTTCTTGCTGCTTATTATTTTTAATAGGAGGAAAAGAAATTGTGTTCAATTCGTTTTTTGTCCACACATAAAATTTCCCTTCTTCACCTTCTGAGTCTGCATCAATGGCAGAATAGTATTTGCCATTACCATCAGACATTTCTTTTTTCAAGAAAGTTGTAGTTTCAAGTATGATCTGTTTGTATAATGGATCTTTGTTAACTTGATATGCTTTAGAATACAAACTGATCAGTTGTGCATTATCATAAAGCATTTTTTCAAAATGCGGAATTTTCCAGGCGCTGTCAGTAGAGTATCTTGCAAATCCGCCACCGATCTGGTCATAGATCCCACCATATGCCATTTTTTTTAAAGTAAGATTCACATGTTTTAAAAGTACATCGTCTTTCTCCTCTAATGCATATCTTAAAAGGAATTCGTAATTATTTGGTAATGGGAATTTCGGTGACCGATTTGGACCACCATCATGATTGTCCAGATTTTTTTTCCATTCATTTACTGTCGCTTCGAGAATTTCTTTACTGAAAGTAGTTTGCGATTCAATCGTTGCAGCAAATTCCGGTTGATGAATTCCTTGAGTCAACTCTTCTGCATATTTATAAGCTTGTGCAGGAGTTTCTCGATAAAATTTTGAAAGTCGTGTTAGTAGATCTTTCCATGTCGCATTCGGAAAATAAGTCCCGCCATAAATTGGTTTTCCATCAGGAAGCGTGAAGCAATTCAATGGCCATCCGCCGCTGCCTGTCATAATCTGAACTGCTTTCATGTAGATCTGATCAATGTCAGGCCGTTCCTCTCTGTCGACTTTTATGCAGATAAAATTGTCGTTCATTATTTTCGCCGTCGCAGAATCAACGAACGATTCATTTTCCATCACATGACACCAGTGGCAGGAAGAGTAGCCAATGGAAATCAATACCAGCTTGTTTTCGCGCTTGGCCTGCTCAAAAATCTCTGCCGACCAGGGGTGCCAGTCGACCGGATTTTTGGCATGCTGCTGCAAATACAGGCTCTTTTCACCCAAAAGGTGGTTCGAGTTGCTCGTGTGCATAGAAGGTTGTTTCATACTTCTGCAAGTTACCAGTAATAAGGTCAAATGAAGAAATAGTTGAAATCTGAATAATGACAATGTTACGTAGATATTAAGTCGATAAGATTTACTTTAGATTTCGCAGTTTTGGACTTGGAGGAAACCTATAAATTCCTTCAAAATTCCAATATTTAATGTTAAGCAAACATATTTACATATGTGTACAAAAGTTATTCATATTTCGATTTTGATAATTGTTTTTTTTAATTACATTTGCATCCCTCAAAAAGAGGATTAAGTAGAAACAATATGTACGCAATTGTAAACATAGCCGGACAACAATTTAAGGTAGTAAAAGACCAGCAGGTCATTGTACACCGTTTGGAAGGCGAAGAAGGTAAAAAGCTGGAATTCAGCGACGTAGTTTTAGTTGAAAACGGCGGAAAAGTAAAAGTTGGAACACCATCAGTGAAAGGTGCTTCCGTTACGGCTAGCATTGTTACCCATTTACGTGGTGACAAGGTTATCATTTTCAAAAAGAAACGTCGTAAGGGCTATCAAAAGCAAAGCGGTCACCGTCAGGATTTGACACGCATTCAAATTGACGCTATTACAGCATAATTCACTATTCATTAACCTGATAAAATCTAAAGATCATGGCACATAAAAAAGGGGTAGGTAGTTCGAGGAACGGTCGCGAATCGCACAGTAAACGCCTTGGTATTAAAATCTTCGGAGGTCAACATGTGATCCCGGGAAATATCATCATCCGTCAGCGTGGTACTAAACACATGCCGGGTGACAATGTTGGAATTGGAAAAGATCATACGATCTATTCTTTGATCGAAGGAAAAGTTGTTTTCCGTAAAAAAGCAGATCAGAAAAGTTATATCTCTGTAGCTCCTTTAGCAGTAGCAGAAGCATAATTCGTTTCCGAAAAAATATAAGCTGTCTCTAGGGACAGCTTTTTTTTTGCCTTATTTTTTATAATCATTTCTAATATACCTATCTTGAAATTCTCCAAATTGATAGTATCATGATCAAAAAATCGACACTTGATTTCTTAACTGCCATCAAGAAAAACAACAACCGTGAATGGTTCGAAAAAAACAAAGATCGTTTTCTGAATGCAAAGGATAACGTTGGTGAAATGATCGATGCATTTTTAGCAGAAGCAGTGAAGTTTGAGAAAGGTTTTGCAAATCTCACTTCGAAAGAATGCGTGTATCGCATCTATCGTGATGTCCGTTTTTCAAAGGACAAAAAACCATACAAGAACAACCTGGGCGCCAGCGTCAATGTAGGCGGCAAGAAGGCCATGAATGCCGGATACTATATACACGTTGAACCGGGCAGATCGTTCATTGCCGGCGGTATGTGGATGCCTCCTGCAGATCAAATAAAAATGATACGACAAGAGATCGATTACAATGGAAAAGACCTCCGTGCTATTCTGAAGAAGAAAGATTTCAAATCATATTATGGTGAACTTGATCAATCATACGCTTTAAAGACCTCACCAAAAGGATATGCAAAAGATCATGCCGATATTGATATCTTAAAACTGAATAGCTTTATCGTCGTCCATAAATTCACAGATGCACAAGTCATGAAAAAAGATTTCCCAAAACAACTTGCAAAGGGAGCGAAGATCATGAAGCCGTTTTTGGATTTCCTAAATACTGCCATTCATGTTTGACGCTTTTCTGCGGTTTTTCTGCGTATTCTGCGTAATTCTGCGGGAGAAAAACCATAGGGATTTATTTCCCGCAGAGTTCCGCAGAATACGCAGAAAAACCGCAGAAATCTTCTAAATTTGCACGACTTTAAGAGAACCATATGATCCAGATTACCACAATTCGCGAAAAAAGCGATTTTGTCATCGAACGCTTAGCTGTGAAGAACTTTGACGCAAAAGCAATTGTTGCCGATATTTTAAAGCTCGATGAAAATCGTCGGAAAATGCAGAGTGAACTGGATGAACTTTTATTCCAACAAAACACACTTGCAAAACAAGTCGGCGATCTTTATAAAAGCGGAAAGAAAGCAGAAGGTGATGATCTGAAAAATAAAAGTGGTGCATTGAAAGAATCATCTGCTGCTTTGCAAATTCAGCTGAATGAGCTGGAAGAAAGATTGAACCTTGAAATGGTGAAGCTTCCCAATATTCCTTCTTCGAAAGTACCAAAAGGAAAAACTCCGGAAGATAATGAAGTGGTTAATCAGGAAGGAACAATTCCGGAACTTCATGCAGGCGCTGTTCCGCATTGGGAACTGACTACTAAATATGACATCATCGATTTTGAATTAGGTGTAAAACTTACCGGTGCAGGATTTCCTGTCTACAAAGGAAAAGGTGCACGTTTGCAAAGAGCGCTTATCAATTACTTTTTAGATAAAGCAACGGAAGCAGGCTTCAAGGAAATTCAGCCTCCGATTTTAGTGAATAAAGATTCCGGCTATGGTACCGGACAGCTTCCCGATAAAGAAGGACAAATGTATCATATGCAAATCGACGATTATTATCTGATCCCGACGGCTGAAGTTCCGGTTACAAATATTTATCGCGACGTGATCGTGAAAAGTGAAGAGCTGCCGATCATGATGTGCGCCTATACTCCTTGCTTCCGTCGTGAAGCGGGTAGCTATGGAAAAGATGTTCGCGGATTAAATCGTTTGCATCAATTCGATAAAGTGGAGATCGTGCAGGTAGAGCATCCTGATAAATCTTATGAAACGCTTGACAAAATGGTTGAACATGTTTCAGGTTTGTTGCGATCATTGCAACTCCCATTCAGAATCCTTCGTTTATGTGGCGGTGATATGAGTTTTGCAAGTGCATTGACATACGATTTTGAAGTCTATTCTGCAGCACAGAAAAAATGGCTGGAAGTAAGTTCAGTTTCGAATTTCGAGACATTCCAGGCGAACAGAATGAAATTGCGTTACCGTCAAGGTGCCGAAAAGCCACAAATTGCGCATACTTTGAATGGCAGCGCTCTTGCATTGCCAAGAATTGTTGCAGCTTTATTAGAAAATAATCAGACGCCTGATGGCGTTATTATGCCCGATGCCATCCGTTCATATACGGGCTTCGATAAGATCAATTGAAAAAAGAAAACAACATTTTCAAAACAGGAAAAGCAGTAGGTTCATTGTTGACCTTACTGCTTTTCTTTGCTTTCAACTCATTCGGACAAATTGGTCAGGATCGTCAGTTGGCAGATCAGTACTTGAATAATGCCGAATACGAAAAGGCTGCGCAATTGTATGATAAGCTAATGGACAAAGATCCTTATGGCACTTATCCGCAGTACTATCGTTGTCTGCTCGCTATGAAGGACTATAGCACAGTTGAAAAACTGACGAAGAAAATGGTGAAGAAGCAGGAAACGAATTTGTCGTACCTGGTCGATCTTGGATATGTGTATGCGCAAATGAATCAGCCCGAAAAGGCAAAGGTGCAATATGAAAAGGCAATAAAGTCGTTGACGCCCGACCAAAACCAGGTCATTATTCTTGCGAGTTCATTTTTAAATAAGCAGGAAACAGATTATGCATTGCAGACTTATCTGGAAGGAAGAAAGATGATGCGTGAGATCTATGGTTTCTATTTTGAAACGGCAGAAGTATATTATCAGAAGGGAAACTATGCTGCCATGATCGAAGAATACCTTGATGCAGTTGCCGACAATCCAATGATGCAACAAAATGTTTTGAATGTATTGCAATCAAGAGTTGGTTTTGATCCGGAGAATAACAGAGGTGATATGTTACGTACGGCTCTTCTCCGTAGAATTCAACGGTCACCTGAGAAAACAGAATTACCTGAAATGCTCATTTGGTATTTTATTCAGCAAAAAGATTTTGATTCCGCTTTTATTCAGGCGAAAGCTGTCGATAAACGGATGAAAGAAGATGGAAGCAGAGTGCTCTCTATCGGATCAATGGCTGCATCGAATATGAATTACGATGCTGCAATAAAATGCTATCAGTATGTAGTAGAAAAAGGGAAAGACAATAACAACTACATTCCGGCGAGAATGGAATTGCTCAATACTTACAATAAGAAAATTACGCTGGAAAATAATTACACTAAAGCAGATCTCTTAAAGCTTGAAGGTGATTACGAATCAACTTTAGCGGAATTGGGAAGATCAGGAAGAACGGCAGGATTGGTAAAAGGTCTTGCTCACTTACGTGCTTTTTATCTTGACAAGATCGATACAGCAATGTCTGATCTGGAAGAGGCAATTGACTATCCGAATATCCAGGCTCAAACAAAAGCAGATTGCAAATTGGAGTTAGGAGACATTTATTTGTTCAGCGGGAATGTCTGGGATTCTGATCTGCTATATGCGCAGGTTGACAAGGACTTTAAACATGATGCATTAGGTCAGGAAGCAAAATTCCGTGGTGCACGTCTTGATTATTTCCGCGGCGATTTTCTTTGGGCACAGGCGCAATTAGATGTTTTGAAATCTGCAACCTCTCAATTGATCGCAAATGATGCGCTTTCATTGTCATTGCTTATCAGTGACAACATGGGTCTCGACTCTACGACAGATGCATTGATGCTTTATGCACGCGCAGACTTACTGAGTTATCGCAATAAGAACGATGATGCATTGGTTATACTTGATTCATTGCACATCTTATATCCTAATCATTCATTGGTTGATGATGCCTGGTACAAAGAAGCGCAGATAATGGATATGAAAAGAAATTACATTGCTGAAGATTCTCTGTATGGAAAAATCCTTGCATACGATAGTGCTAGTGTGATAGCCGATGATGCATTATACCAACGTGCAATTCTACACGAAACAAAACTTAACGACAAAGCCAAAGCGCTTGAGTTATATCAGGATCTCATTGTAAAATATCCGGGAAGCGTTTTCGTCGTTGAGTCGAGGAAAAAATATCGTGCACTCCGCGGCGATGTCTTAAATTAACGAATAACTAATAACGAATAATTAAAATCTGCGGATTTTCTGCGTATTCTGCGTAAATCTGCGGGAAATATTTTTAACACAAATAACATAAAGATCATTACGAGAACATAGAATGAATACAGATAATATTGATCGTACTTTGCTAATTACCACTTACCACTTACTACTCACCAATAAATGATACTATACAACGTCACCACCAACGTCGAAGCAAACGTTCACGAAGAATGGCTAGACTGGATGCTCACCGCACACATTCCAGATGTTATGTCCACCGGAATGTTTCTGGAATATCACATTCTCAAAGTACTGAGCGACGATGAATCGGGTGGACATACATATTCTGTTCAGTACTTGTGTGCGAGCATGGAAAAATATCAGCAGTATGAAGATATTTATGCGCCTGCTTTGAGAGCGGATTTTATTGGACGGTATAAGGATAAGAGTGTATCGTTTCGGACGTTGTTGGAGGTGATAAAGTAATTTTGATTTGTTGAATTTATTCTGCTTCATAATCACTTACAATTGAACATAGCGCGGCCCCGGGGGCGAAATTTAAATCGCTCCTAAACGTATATTACAATAAAATTGAACTTATTCGGCTAAAGAAAATAGCTTACGCCCTGCTGTTACCCCGCATTTTTCCCCCTTGCAAGACTATGCGCCAAAGCGCACAGCATCATTAAATAGGCAAATGACTTTATTTTAATTGGGATACGTTACCGCATAAAAGGCGGTTCTTTTATGAAACAATATCCTTGTGGTTTTATCTATCTGAGAACGAGTAAAAGATTATTTATGTTTTTGACTTAATATGAATAGTCGTATGCAATTTTAGAAAATGATTTGCAACTTGATTTTAATTTAACTTGATATATCGTCCGGAAAATATTTTATTTTCAGTTGAGACTACTATTGTATAAATTCCATCGGAAAGTTCTGACAATGAAATAGGATAACCTTCATTCAATAGCGAATTTTCTAGAGTAGAACTCCAAACTGTCGTTCCAAGAATATTAATAATGTTAATTCTTGCTTTGCCGTGGGTCAAATTTTCTAATTTTATATTGATTTGATCGGTTCCCGGATTTGGATAAATAGATAATGTATTGTTTTTAATTTTTTCGGAATAATTTCCGAGGATCAATGGATTATATTTTACTAAAAATCCGTCATCGTCTCCTTGTGAAACATAATTTAATCCTGCTAATGTATCAAATGTGCAAGAGCCAGAAAAACGACCTGCGGCGTAAAGGTTTCCTTGTGAGTTGAATTTTAACGAATTAATATATTTCAAAGAATTGCCTGTGTATCCGGAATAATTCAAAAAAGTGTGATTTGAATCAAGAACTTGTAGGTATACACTGGAGGCTATTGTATAGTTCGTTACAATAAAAGTATCTAACCCGGGATCAAAGTCCACGCTATTGCTATAGATACCACTTAAATAGATGTTGTTGATTTGATCAAAAGCTAATGCATAACAATGTACACTACTATATAAACCATTTAGATATTGGGACCAATTGAGATTCCCGGAACTGTCAAAATTAAGTAAGTATGCGCCACTATTTGCATTTCCAGGAAAGAGACATGTATCATTTATATTGTTTCTAATGCAAATCGACCCATAAGCGTCAAGTGCAAAATAAATTTTACCTGAATGATCAACGGAAAGATTTTTTATCCTGGTATTGGTATTATTGCCTGCAGTTTTTGCCCATAAAAAATTTCCTGTCGAATCATATTCAGCAAAAAATACATCATATGAGTTATGTGGATCGAGTAGAAAGGTGTCGGGTCCCGGATCAAAGTCTGCATCATTCTGAAGATAACCTCCTAAAATAATATTTTGATCATTATCAATTGATATTTGAGTTGTACCTGAGTTGTCAGCAACAATTTGCGCAGAGACAAATTGCATACCTGTATCTAATTCACATATAAAAGATGCAGCATAAGCAGGACTAATGGTGTAAACATTAGGACCCGGATCGAAGTCATTAGTTTCATGAAAATTTCCACCTAAAAGTAAATTTCCATTCGGTTTAATAGTGAAAGTTCGTACGTTTGGTAAAGTCGCACTATTTGAAACATATACATTCCTGAAATTTCCTGATGAGTCAAGTTTAAGAATAAATCGATCGCCTTGCCAAGAATCCAGAATCAATGAATCTGGACCAGGATCGAAATCCATGAAACCTTGAAAATCGCCTGAGATAAATATATTGTCGAAGTTGTCTAATTTAATTTGTTCAGCTCTTTCAAATCCTGTGTTGCCTAGGGTTTTGGCCCAGATCAAATTTCCATCTGAGTTAAGTTTTACAATAAAAATATTGTTAGCTGTATCAACTCTTGCAATCAAAGTGTCCGGGCCTGGATCAAGGTCTATTTCATGGTTATAATCTCCATAAAGAATTATATTGTCATTGGAATCGATTGCCATGTCAACAACACGTTCAATATAATTTCCGCTAAAAAATTTTATCCAATCAACAGACTGGCCATAGAAGAATTGAGAAGTACAAACGGAAAATATAATTAGAATTATTTTTTTCATTTTGAAGAATGATGTTCTAAGGTTACAAGATAATGAAATTTTATAATTACTTTCTACATGAGTGTTCGAGAATATTCGTATTTTTGACCATACCACATTCCCCCAATGAAACAAACCTCCTCCGGCGTCAGAGCAAAGAAAAACCTCGGTCAACATTTCCTTAAAGACCCTGCTATTGCTGAACGCATCGTTGGATTTTTAGGAGATAGCAAAGCTTATACAGACATTCTTGAGATCGGTCCGGGAATGGGGATACTAACAGATTTTCTATTCGAGAAGAAAGGGTACAGGACACGCATTGTTGATCTGGATGAAGAATCGATCACTTATTTGAATAACAGATTTCCATTGCGTCAGCAGGATATTATTCACGCCGATTTTTTGCAAATGGACTTTGATCAATTCTTCAAAGGGCAATTTGCTATCATTGGAAATTTTCCATACAATATTTCATCGCAGATTTTATTCAAAGTCCTTGACGACAGAGACAGAATTCCGGAAGTTGTCGGAATGTTTCAGAAAGAAGTGGCTATGCGAATAGCCGGTGATCCGGGAAGTAAGGAATATGGGATACTTAGTGTTTTCATGCAAGCATATTTCGATGTAAATATTGTTTTGCAGTTGAATGAAAACGATTTTCAACCGCCACCAAAAGTGAAATCTACTGTATTGCATTTTTTACGGAAAGATAATTTCAATCTGGGATGCGATGAAAAAGAATTCAGGAAGACAGTTAAAACAGCATTCAATCAGCGTCGTAAAACATTGCGCAATGCAATGGGCACAATGGTAGCTAAGGATGTTGAGATTCCATTTTCCGGATTGCGTGCGGAGGCTTTGAGCTGGCAGAAATTCGTTGAACTCACTAATTTTATTATCGAACATCGTAAATCCGTAAGCTAACTTTGAAAATTCTATTTGTCGATACTGCTCATCCGCTGCTTTGGGATTCTATGATCGCCGACGGACATGAATGTGTGGAAGCATATACACTTTCGCGTGAGGAAATTATTGCTCACATGCCAACGACGCATGGAATAATGATTCGCAGCAGAATAACAATCGATAAAGATTTCCTTGATAAATCACATGTACTGAAATTCATTGCCCGCGCAGGAGCAGGGATGGAGAGTATTGATGTGGAATACGCTACAAAAAAAGGTGTCGCTTGTCTCAACTCGCCCGAAGGCAATCGAAATGCAGTTGGTGAACATGCAATGGGAATGTTGTTGTCGCTCTTTAATAATCTCAATCGTGCCGACAAACAGATCAGAGCAGGGGAGTGGATTCGCGAAAAAAACCGTGGACATGAACTCGAAGGAAAGACAGTCGGAATAATCGGCTATGGAAACATGGGTTCAGCATTTGCAGAAAAACTGAAAGGCTTCAATTGTAAAATTCTTGCATACGATAAATACAAAACAAGTTTCGGTAATGAATATATAACGGAATCTTCATTGGAAGAAATAAAAAACAATGCAGATGTAGTTAGCCTACATGTTCCGCTTACCACTGAAACAACTTATTTTGTCAATGAGAATTTCATCAATTCATTTGCAAAACCTTTTTATCTGATCAATACAGCTCGCGGTAAATGTGTCTCCATTCATGATCTCGTCAACGGATTGAAAAGCGGAAAAATAATTGGTGCTTGTCTTGATGTCTACGAATATGAGGATACGTCCTTCGAAAAGTTCAGTATTGAATCCGCCGGACTTTTAAATAATCCGGATTGGAAATACCTTACTTCTTCTGATCAGGTTATTTTAAGTCCGCATATTGCAGGGTGGACGGTGGAGTCGTTGAGGAAGATAGCAGAAGTTTTGGTTTCTAAGATTAGAGAGCTGGATTGAAAATCCAGAGCACGGGGGTTCGGGATTATAAATCCTGAACGGCGGGTTCGGGATTATAAATCCCGAACGGCTTGTTACGGTTGTTCGGATTTATAAACCGAATTGTTGCCATCATCCATCATTGAATTATGACAAGAAATTGATAAAGTACATTTTAAAATATTGTTACTTCGAATTAATTAAAATTTTAAAATTGGCCATATGAAAAAAATTGCTTTGCTTTTAACTGTTTTGACACTGTCATTTACGAAAGTAAATGCCCAAATTACTTTTGTGAAAACATACACAATTCCCGGATCAGTTAGTGATGGATTTTCAATTGTGGAAGATATTGCTGGTGGTTATTTATTTACGGGAATTTCGACTGATACGATAACTTATATCAGTAATACATTCCTTGCAAAATGCGATCCTTTAGGGATGGTAAATTGGGTAAAAAATTATGATACTTCTATAATTTTTCCTTCAATGAAAAGGTTTGTTAATGGAGATCTTTTATTAGGCGGTGGACAATCGATAATGAAATTGGATAATTTAGGGAATGTAATTTGGTCAAAACGTATTTCTGGTATAAGTTTTATTGCTGAGGAAGGATTTATTATTACTTCTGATGGAGGAGTTGCTATTTCGACATATCTCCAAGTTCAAGCAGATTGTTCTCTACAATTAATCAAATTAGATTCAATTGGTAATCTAGTTTGGGCAAAGGAGACACCTCTTTCTGAAATTCAATTAGGTCTAATAAAATGTAATAGAAACATTTGATGGAGCGCTGTTGACGGCATTTGATGAATATATGACAAATTTAGCCCAACAGATTTTTGTAATTAAAACTGACGGTCCAGGAAATTTGTTATGGTCAAAGTCCTTTGGTTTTGTAAGTTTTGATCATGTCACTGATGTAATGCAAAGTGCAGATGGAAATTATGTTTTAGCAGGAATTATTTCGGGTCAACTTGCATTTTCAAATTGGATACTGCGGCACTTCAATTTGGGCTAAAACTTATGGTCAAAATGAAATAAGTTTTAAAAAAATATTGGAAACAACTACCGGTAATTTGATTTTAGCAGGAAATTATAGAGATTCTTTAAATGATGGATTGTGTTATCGATGGATTCGATGGGGAATATTTTAAATGCCCGTACATATTCAGGTGTATTTGGTGCTAACGTAAATGATATTTATCCAACAGTTGACATGGGATATATTGCAGTTTGAGCAGATGGCATTGCTAATCCAGGGAATCCTACGTATTCTATGCAATTACTAAAATTGATAAAAATGGATTCGTTATTATATACAGCATGTGACTTACAAACTTTGAATTTTGTTGTGTCAAACCAATCACTTAGCCTACACATTGGTACTTATTTGATTCCCGGAAATATTTCTTCATCTCCAGTAGTGGTCAATCAATATCAAACTCAGATGACCCCAACATTGGTTTGCAAAGTGATTGGTGTTGATGAAATGGGAATCGATGATCTAATTGAGATATTTCCAAATCCAACAACAGATAAATTAACCATTGAAATAAATTCAAGTTACATTCAGAAAATTTCCATCTGCAATCTCACAGGAAAATTAATCAAGACAATTTCCTGCAATAATTCCAATTTGGAAATAGATGTTTCAAATTTATCGCCGGGTATATATTTTCTCAACGGTACCAGTGACCAAGGTACTTTCCGAAAACGGTTTGTGAAAAACTAAGGTCATATTAATATCTGCGCCAAATCTGCGAGTTCCGCGAGATCTGCGGGAGAAAATCACACAAATTTTTCGCCCGCGCCAATAATTATGTAACAGTTTTCCCAATTCACTCCTTAACTTTAGGCTAACAAAAATTGAGATCATCTCAGTTTTATAAAAAACCTACTTGTGAAGAAGACAAAAAATGATAAAGTCGTAGCGAAAAAGAAAGTCGCTGTGAAAAAAGCGCCAGCTAAAAAAGTAGCTGCTAGGTCAAGCTCTAAAGCATCTCCTAAAAAGAAAGCAGTTGTTAAAAAGGCTCCTGTTAAAAAAGTAGTTGCCAGGTCATCTGTTAAAGCTACACCAAAGAAGAAAGTCGCTGCAAAGAAGTCCGCTGTTAAAAAAGTTGCGGTCAAGTCACCGGCGAAAGCGGCTCCTAAAAGGAAAGTGGTTGCGAAAAAAGTGGTAGCTCCGTTAAGAAAAAAAGCTAAAGTTGCTGCGAAAATTCGGTTAAAGTTGTTGCTAAAGAAAAAATTGTCGCAAAGAAGAAAAGCCCGAAACCTGAAGAAACCGTTGTTGATTCTTTCATAATTGAACCTCTCATTCCGATAGAAGAGGCAAAGGCGAAGACCAAAATTTTATCCCTGAAGCCGGCGATATAAAACCTTCTAACCCCATTCAGGTTCATAACTTTGAAAATGTCTTTCATCATCGCGAAGAAGTTGCAATGCATCAGGAAAATAAGAAAGTCAATGATGCTAAAGCCTCACGAAAAAGTTACAAGAGGACGTATCGAATGAATGGAAACAGGTAGTGTCTCTGATTATTGAAGAGTGCTATTGTCTTATGCTTTGAGAACAATTTGGGCCGTTTGTCGACTTCGTTGTTCCAATAAGATCGTTTGACCTTTGGTTAATGTGTCAATCGTGGATGCAAAATAGTGTCTGACAGTGACTAGTTTTAAATTCTCATTATAGAGTAAACGAAAATCTTTTTTCAATGCTTCTATAAGGCCTGGGATTTTGAATGGGTCATTGTCTACACATACAGAAAAACTCACAGCAGAGTTTTGCATCAGATTGATCTTAATATCATGCGCTGCAAAAATTCCGAAGATCTTACTCAATGACTCTTCAGCAATGAAAGAGAAATCTTTCGAAGAAAGCGAAAAAAGAATCTGATCGAATTTGTAAATGAAGCATGGTACCAATGGCTTTGTAGCCTGATAATTTCCAATGCTTGTACCTTTGTCTTGTGGTGACTTAAACGAACAAACACGTAATGGAATGTGTTTATTCTCCAGCGGCTTTATCGTTTTCGGGTGAATGACTGTTGCACCATAATACGTTAACTCAATTGCATCGTGATAACTGATTTGCTCTAATTTCATGGCATCATCAGAAAGTTTTGGATCGGCACTCATCACTCCGGCAACATCTTTCCAGACAACCATTTCTGTTGCGCCACAACAATACGATAAAATAGCAGCCGTGTAATCTGACCCTTCACGTCCTAATGTTGTAGTGAAATTTTCCGATGTCGCACCGATGAATCCTTGCGTTATGAGAATATTTGTCTTTTAAAACAACGCCGGAATCCGCATCCCGATCAACTTTTCTGTGAGCTCGTAATTTACTTTTGCTTCTCTGTAGGTATTGTCAGTCTGTAAAAAATCACGAACATCTACCCATTTATTTTCAATTTTGATTTCATTCAGGTACGCACTAACAATACGTGTCGAGATCAATTCTCCCTGCGAAACAATCTGGTCGTAATAAAATCCAAATGAACGTGATGGTTCGTCTTCAATGATCCAATCAATTTCAGTAAAAGAATTTTCAATTTCTGCACGAACATCATGATCAGGTTTAAAACCAAGTTCGTTGATAATGGTTGTGTGATACTCTTTTACCTCATTGATCAAAACAGGCAGTTCAGCGGATTTATCTAGGTAAGCTTTTGTCACCTTCTCCAGCGCATTCGTCATTTTCCCCATAGCGGAAACAACAACAATGATTTTCTCATTCTTGAATTGTGATAAAATCTGTCCGACATTTTTTACGGATGCGGCGTCTTTAACTGATGCTCCGCCGAATTTGAAAACTCTCATTGTGTTCTTGTGTTAAAAAAAATCTCCTGTGGCATTGCCACAAATTACGCAGATTAAGGCGCAGATATTTCTTGTGTTCTTTATTTTTTTCTTTGTGGGCTCTGTGTTAAAAAAATTTCCCGCAGATTTACGCAGAAGACGCAGAATATCCGCAGATATTTTTAATTATTAATTATTAATTTTATATGAAGCAATTTCATTTTCATTCATTTTACAATCCCACCATTCCGCTTCTATACTCGCTCCAAGTTTTTTGTAGAAGTCGACAGCAGGGGTATTCCAATCAAGAACTTGCCAATGAACTTGCTTTGCATCGATCTTTTTTGCTTCTGCAATAAATGCATCAAACAATTTCTGTCCGATTCCTTTTCCTCGCATTCTTTCTGTCACTATAAGATCATCAAGGTACAGTCCGCGACCTTTCCAGGTTGAATATTTGACAAAGTACAAAGCCATACCTACAATTTCAGAATCTACTTCTGCAACATGAAATCCGAAGACTGGATTTTCTCCAAAGCCGTCATTTTCCATCATGGCAATTGTATTTGTTACTGCTTCGGGAGCTTTTTCAAATAATGCCAATTCATTTATCAGGAGAAAAACTCCGGGAAGATCTGCTTTTGTTCCTTTACGAATGTTCATCTTAATATAAACTACGAACACGAATGGTGCTCTTTACTTTTTTCAATTCTTCTAAAACTCCCGGTGATGTGCTTTTGTCAATATCTAAAACAACATAACCGATCTGATTATTTGTTTTCAAATATTGTCCAAGGATATTCACATTCATTTTTGAAAGCAATCCGTTGATCTCACTTAAGACTCCGGGTACATTCTTGTGAATATGTAACAAGCGATGTGTTTCTGAGAGAACAGGTAAGCTCAAAGCAGGCACCGATAATGAACCATTACTTGATCCAGTTTCCAGAAAGCTGATCATTTTATTTGCAACATCCAGACCGATATTTTCTTGCGCTTCTTGAGTTGATCCGCCAATATGAGGAGTAAGAATTACATTCGGCAATCCTTGTATCGGACATTCAAATTTCTCTGAATTATTTTCAGGTTCATATGGGAATACATCTACAGCCAGTCCACGAAGATGATTACTTTCAATTGCAGCTTTTGCAGCTTGCAGATCGATCACTGTCCCGCGACTATAATTGATCAACATCGAACCGGCTTTCATTTTGCGAAGCTTGCTTTCATTGATCATATTTTTCGTTGAATCCAGTTCAGGTACATGCAATGTAACGATGTCTGAATTCTGAAGTAATTCATCTAATGATTTAACAGAACTTGCATTACCTAAACTCAGTTTTGCATCGATATCGTAGAAGATCACTTTCATGCCCATGTTCTCGGCAAGTACTGAAACTTGCGAACCGATATGTCCATAGCCAACAATACCTAAAGTTTTTCCTCGAACTTCGTAACTATCAGCACTGTCTTTCATCCATTTTCCTTGATGTGCGCCTTCGCTCTTTTCAAATACACGACGCATCAAATTGATACAATGAGCGATCACTAATTCTGCAACTGATCGTGTATTAGAAAATGGTGAATTAAAAATAGCAACACCATTTTCAATTGAAGAATTCATATCAATCTGATTTGTTCCAATACAAAATGCACCAACAGAGATCAGCCTGTCAGCGGAATCAAGAACCTTTTTTGTCAATTGTGTTTTTGATCTGATCCCAAGTAAATGGACATCTTTGATTTTCGCACAAAGATCATCTTCACTCATGGCTCCTTTTACAACTTCAATATCGCTGTAGCCATGATCTTTAAATAATTGTAATGCGGCAGGATGAACTCCTTCAAGCATTAAAATCTTGATCTTCTCTTTTGGAAAACTCGTATTTGTATTCATATATGGCAATTGTGGTGGGGGCGAAGATAATGATTCGGTACTGCTTTTCATCAAAAATTGGCAATCAGCAATCATGCTTATATATAGTATGGAACCGATCTTTGAATATTTCCGAATTAATGCAAAATTATATGTAATTTGATAGGCGAAAAGGCTTGATTTTCAATAGGTCTGAAGTGAATGTCAGGAATCAGTCTCAGATTCGGTTTCAAATGTTAGTTTTGCACCAATAATGACACGAAAAATGAACAAAGTAGTTACCCTCGGACAGTTTATCATTGAGAGACAATCTGATTTTCCATATGCAAAAGGTGAATTATCTCGCCTACTCCGTGATATTGGAATTGCTGCAAAAATTGTAAACCGGGAAGTAAATAAAGCAGGTCTGGCCGATATCCTTGGTGAATATGGTACCATCAATGTCCAAGGTGAGTCAGTTAAAAAACTAGATGTTTTCGCTAACGAACAATTTATCGCCGCTCTCAGTGCCGGTGGAGAAACTTGTGCTGTTGCATCTGAGGAGAACGAAGGACTTGTTCAAGTGGATAGTGCCGTTAGTAAAAATGCGAAGTACGTTGTCTGTATCGATCCACTCGATGGATCATCTAATATCGATGTGAACGTTGCAATCGGTACGATCTTTTCAATTTACAGACGTACGTCTTTTTCAGGAATCGTTGAAGAAAAGATTATTTACAAAGAGGTGTTGATCAGATTGCTGCCGGATATGTAATCTATGGTTCATCGACAATGCTGGTTTATACAACAGGAAAAGGAGTAAATGGATTTACACTCGATCCAAGTATCGGTGAATTCTGTTTATCTCATCCTGATATGGTTTGTCCTCGCGACGGAATTATTTATTCGATCAACGAAGGAAATTATGTGCATTTTCCCGATGGTGTGAAACAATACATTAAATACACTCAGGTTGAAGACTCAAAAACAAGTCGTCCATATTCTTCTCGATATATTGGTTCACTCGTAGCTGACTTTCATCGTAATCTTTTAAAAGGCGGAATCTTTATTTATCCGTCGACATTGAAATCGCCAAAAGGAAAACTCCGTTTACTTTACGAATGTAATCCGCTTGCATTTATCATTGAGCAAGCCGGAGGAAAAGCATCTAACGGTTTCAAACGTATCGTAGAATTACAACCCACTTCACTTCATGAGCGTACTCCACTTTTTATTGGTTCTGCTGATATGGTAGCGATGGCAGAGGATTATATGGCGAAATATTCGCAGGTGGAAGCGAAATAGTTTCTTCGTAGTAATCTTCGAACTTTTAAAGGTCACAGGCCAAAAGGTCAGGAGTGCCTTTACTAACCTTGACCCTTGACCTTGACCACTCACCAATTTTCCGTACCTTCGACCCTCTATGGACCGTAACCAACTGCTGGGATATTATACATCCCGGCCTCTTGTCGTTTCTTTAGCTGCGAAAATCAAAGAACCAACTGCGAATCATTTGCAAATTGGTGGGTTGGCGGGATCGGCTGATGCTATCATTTTAGCTGCTGTGACTTCGCTTACGGAACATTCGCATCTTGTAATTCTAAATGACAGAGAAGAGGCAGCGTACTTTCTGAATAATATCGAAAATCTTCTTGCAAATAATCAACCGTTATTTTTTCCATCATCATACAAAGGAACTTTCCAACTCGACGATTCCGATAATGCAAGTATTCTGTCGCGAGCGGAAGTGTTAAGTCGGTTGAATAAATCTGCTTCTGCAATTGTTGTAACATACCCGGAAGCTATTGCAGAAAAAGTGGTTACAAGAAAAAATCTGGAGCAGAATTCGATTGCTCTTCGTGTTGGGGAAAAAGTTTCGACTGATTTCATTACTGAATTTCTCCTTCATCATGAATTTGAAAGTGTCGATTTCGTAGCGCAAGCAGGAGAGTTTTCTGTCCGAGGCGGAATCATCGATATCTTTTCTTTTGCAAATGAATTGCCATATCGTGTTGAATTTTTTGGCGATGAGGTGGAAAGTATCAGAACATTCGATCCGTCGACTCAACTATCGGTTCAGCCAATGAATCATGTGACGATCATACCGAATGTTCAAACAAAATTACTGGAAGACAGTCGGACCTCGTTTTTCGATTTTCTTCCGGCAGGCACTACCATCTGGACAAAAGATCTTACTTCTGTTCTGGCATTCATAGAACTTCACCAGAATAAGGTGAAGGAAATGATCGATGAATCGAAAAGTTATTTTTCAGCGAAGATTGATGAAGTATTTGATAGTGCATCTGTAATTGAAGAAAAGATTGCAAATAAAACAACAATAGAATTTGGAAATAGATTCCATTTCAAAAATAATGAAGTATTTAAATTTGCATTCTCACCTCAGCCTTCATTCAACAAAAATTTTGATCTGCTCATCAGAAACCTACAGGCAAATCATGCACAAAAAATAAAAAATTTAATTTTTGCGGATTCTGCTAAACAAGTAGAGAGGCTATATGCAATTTTTGAAGACCTTGAGAAGAAAAATAAAATTGATAACAAAGTAGAGTTCACTACAATTCTGCTTTCACTGCATGAAGGGTTTGTTGATCATGACCAAAAGATCGCTTGCTATACCGATCACCAGATCTTTGATAGATATCATCGTTTCCGTCTCAAGAAAAACTATAGCAGAAATGAAGCACTTACACTTAAGGAGATCTATTCACTTAAACCCGGTGATTATGTAACGCATATTGACCATGGTGTCGGACGATATGCAGGATTGGAGATGGTGATGGTGAATGATAAACCACAGGAAGCAGTGCGACTTGTTTATAAGGACAATGATATTCTTTATGTAAGCATTCATTCATTGCACCGTATTGCAAAATACACCGGTAAAGAAGGAACTGCACCTTCGCTCCATAAATTGGGTTCTACAACCTGGGCAACACTCAAGCAAAAGACTAAAAAGAAAGTCAAGGATATTGCTAAAGACCTTATCGCACTTTATGCGAAACGAAAAGCGACTAAAGGTTTTGCATTTAATCCGGATACTTATTTGCAAAATGAATTGGAAGCAAGTTTTATTTATGAAGATACTCCTGATCAGGTAAAATCGACCGTCGATGTAAAGAAAGATATGGAGCGCGAATATCCGATGGATCGCCTGATCTGTGGTGATGTAGGTTTTGGTAAAACAGAAATCGCTGTTCGTGCAGCTTTTAAAGCAGTGACGGATGGCAAACAGGTCGCTGTGCTTGTGCCAACAACGATTCTAGCTTTGCAACATTTTAATACGTTCAGCGAACGTCTAAAAGATTTTCCTTGTACAGTCGACTATATCAATCGTTTCAAATCTGCTGCCAAGCAAAAAGAAACACTTGCTCTTATGGAGAAAGGAAAGATTGATATCATTATTGGTACACATCGCTTACTTGGAAAAGATGTTAAGTTCAGTGACCTCGGTTTGATGATTATCGATGAAGAACAAAAATTCGGAGTAGCGGCAAAGGAAAAACTGAAAGCAATTCGAGTGAATGTAGATACACTTACTCTTACTGCAACACCAATTCCTCGTACGCTGCAGTTCTCATTGATGGGTGCAAGAGATCTCAGCATTATAAATACTCCTCCGCCGAATCGGCAACCTGTGACAACAGAATTACATGTATTCAATGAAAAGGTAATTAAAGAGGCGATAGAGTATGAACTATCACGCGATGGACAAGCGTTCTTCATCCACAATCGTGTATCGGATATTCACGAAGTTGCAGGAATGATACAACGCCTTGTTCCTAAAGCGAGAATAGGAGTAGGACACGGACAAATGGACGGCGAAAAGCTGGAAGGAACGATAATGGAATTCATCGAACATGAATTCGATATTTTGGTTGCGACTACGATCATTGAATCCGGATTAGATATTCCAAATGCAAATACCATCATCATCAATCAGGCGCAGAATTTTGGATTGAGTGATCTGCATCAAATGCGAGGACGTGTCGGACGTTCGAACAGAAAAGCATTCTGTATATTGTTATCTCCTCCAATGTCTGTACTTACCAATGAAGCAAAACAGCGATTGAAAGCAATTGAAGAATTCTCGGACTTAGGTTCCGGTTTCAATGTTGCAATGCGTGATCTTGATATTCGTGGAGCAGGAAATTTATTAGGCGGAGAACAAAGTGGATTTATCTCTGAGATCGGTTTTGAGATGTATCACAAGATCCTTGATGAAGCGGTGCAAGAATTAAAAGATACAGATTTCGCCGGAGTCTTCGAAACCGACACAACTGTTGAAAGGAAATTCGTTTCTGATTGTCAGATCGACACAGATATGGAAATACTATTACCGGCCAATTATGTGAACAGTGTTTCGGAACGATTGATTCTATACAAAGAACTCGACAGCATTTCAACAGAGGAAAAGTTGAATGAATTTGCCGATAAGTTGAAAGATCGATTCGGACCAATTCCAAAACAAGCTCAGGAATTGCTGGCAACAATTCGTTTACGCTGGTTAGCAGAAAAATTCGGATTCGAAAAAGTGCTACTTAAGAATATGCGATTTATAGGATACTTTGTGAGTAATCAGGTTTCGCCATTCTACCAATCAGAAACGTTTTCGCAAGTATTAAAATACGTGCAGAAGAATTCGCACAAAGTGAAATTGAGAGAAGAGAAGTCTAAACTTTCTCTGACAATAAGAAATATTGATACCGTTGATGAAGCAATTGCATTCTTAAAAACTCTTTCCAATTAAATATGTAACTACGAAAGACGAAAGACAAAAAACGAAAAACAACAACATGAAACTATTCACCTTCAGACTAACTCCTGGCACTGACCTGAAACACGAACTTGAGGCATTTGCAGCTAGAGAAAAACTGGATGCTGCTTTTATTATTACATGCGTTGGAAGTCTTACAGTCGCAGCAATTCGTTTTGCAGGCAAGTCTGAAACAAATTCAGTTGCCGGTCCTTTGGAAATAACTTCTTTGACCGGAACTTTTTCGGTTCAAGGTTCGCATTTTCATATTACTGTTACTGATGAAAACGGAAAAGCAATTGGCGGACATTTGAAGGAAGGAAGTATTGTGCGCACAACTGCTGAGCTAGTTGTTGGGACACATGATGAGGTTGTTTATATGCGTGAGAAGGATGCGGTGAGTGGGTATATGGAACTGAAGGTTGAAAACCCCCGGCCGGGGGGTTACTAAAGGTTTTGAAAAAGGGCGTGGAGTTTGAACTTGGTATTAAAGAAAGTTTGAAAATTCGATTTCAGATTTTGAATAGTCTTTCAACAATTAAAATTGATAGACCTTATTTTGTTACTTTCATAATTTTAATTACCTAAAAGATTCCTCCTGAATGACTGTCTGTTGTTTGGAATATTGCTGAAGGGAGAGAAAAAAGGTGTTGCCGATGGCAACACCTTTTTTCTCTCCCTTCAGCAATAAATAAAACCGAACGCCGTCATTCAGGAGGAAACTTTTAGGTTATAAAGACGGAAAGTTCGTTAGAGTTTAGTTTGAAGTTACTTGTTCTAAAAGTTTATGAAAGTGATCGTGTAAGTAATGTAAAAGGCGTTGGTCTGGCTCATATAGAATTTGATTTAATTGATTCGTTTCAAGTAGTTGGTGAGTAGTCCGCATACATGACCTCAACCAAGCAATTATTTATAGGAACAAAGCTTTATACATGAAAATCATTATTTACTAGTAAGTCCGTAGTTTAATCACCTAAAAGATTCCTCCTGAATGACAATCTGCATTATCTAATATTGCGAAGGGTGAAAAAAAGTGATGCCGAAGGCATCACTTTTTTTCACCCTTCGCAATAAATAAAATAGGGCGCTGTCATTCAGGAGGAATCTTTTAGGTTATTAAGACGGAAAGTTCGTTAGAGTTTAGTTTGAAGTTACTTGTTCTAAAAGTTTGTGTAAGTGATTGTGTAAGTAGTGTAAAAAGCGTTGGTCTGGCTCATATAGAATTTGATTTAATTGATTCGTTCCATTTTGGTTGAAGAGTCGTCCACATACAAGACCTCAACCAACCAATTATTTATAGGAACAAAGCTTTATACATGAAAATCATTATTTACTAGTAAGTCCGTAGCTTAATAACCTAAAAGATTCCTCCTGAATGACAATCTGCATTATCTAATATTGCGAAGGGTGAAAAAAAGTGATGCCGAAGGCATCACTTTTTTTCACCCTTCGCAATAAATAAAACCGAACGCCGTCATTCAGGAGGAAACTTTTAGGTTATTAAGACGAAATGTAGGTTGGAGTGCAGTCTTTAAACTTCGTGCAAGTGTAGGAGTAGGTGTACGAGCTGATTAAGCTACTTTCAATTATTCAGCACAATCCGAATATCACCTTCCGCCAATTCAAAAATAACAAGCTTTCCATCAACAGAGTACTTCCCGCCACCTTCAATTGAAACAGGAGTGGAGCGGAGTGGAAGCATGATAGCTAGGCCTTCCATGCGTTTTGGGACACTGATATTGACAACACGACTTCCACCAACTGATGAAATGTCGATCGTTACTTCATTACGTGCTGCCCACCATAAACCGAAATCTCTAAAAGTTCCGATCCATGCAATATCTTTTATTGCTTTTACAAAATCTTTCTCAATTTGCCAGCCTATTTCATTTGGGTGAACTTGTCCTATGAAACATCCGCCATAGGTTGCAATCTTCTTTGCTAATTTGATTGCAGAATTTTTTCTTGATAGATCAAATGGTGGCATTTCATCGTCATCAGTTACCGGAAATTCAAATGCTTCAATTTCTGAATCATATTCACGATTGAAATTCATTTGAAAAGGTAAATGGGTCAAAGCTAAATTTGCCGGGACAGATGAACTGAAACGATATCCACTCGCCGCTAAACTTTGTGGATAAGTAAAAGGAACATAAGAATAGGTTGAACGGAATGCAGACGTATTGTTTCCCGGAATGAAATGATCAAGTAAATAGCGACTCACTCGCATCTCTCCGAAAATCGTTCCGTGATACGTTTTATTAAACGCCATTACATATGGTTGATAATCCGGATAGACTTCATCACCTGTCCCTTGATCAAATTGATCAAATAATGGTGACCCGGAAACAGTGTTACTTTGAATGTCCATTCCTGTTCCAGCAATCTGCTTCAATTTATTTATGTCGTCGTTTGAAAATAAAATACCATTATGGCGGTCACGGATGTATTTTGTCTGTATGAAATAAGTGGAACGGATACCTGCTTCTTTTTCTTTTTTTGCAAACTCCGGTGCTTGTGCAAGCGCTTTATTGAAATTGATGTTATGCGTAATACATACCGAAAGATCTTTGTTATAAGGAACAGTGCAAATGTATGCTGCATCTCTACTGCTGGCGATATAAATATTTTTAATCAAGCGCAATAAAACATCAAGTGTTGGCTCAAAACTATTTGCCGGTGCGCGATTGTAATCTTCGTGTCGGATATTATGACCTTTCAAAATCAAGTAGCCAAGATCGAAGCCCAGAGCATATGCATTTCCATTTTCGTAAAATCGTTGAGTGATCGCTGCTGATTTGTCTTCATAGGTGGCAACAGGAGAAAGGCGTGGTTTAGAATAGCTATACGTTCCAATTGTCTCTTTGAATTTTTCTTTATTTCCTATTGAAATGTGAGTTTCTTTGTCGTTTCTGAATTCTTTAGTAAGCAGATTGCTACTGTCCTTGCCAACTACAATTTCAAAATGTTGCTTACTTGGAACCGGTTCATCAAAACCAAAAATTTCGTTTAATGCTCCTAAAACCTGTCAACCTATCAGCGTTCCTCCATTTCTTGGAAAATTTGCAAGAGCTTGTAATGCATCCGGTGATAATGATGCGCCTGATACAATGGGATAAACCATTACCACCTTGCTTTGTAAGGCACGTCGGTAGTCTGTCGTAATAATAAATGGAATACCGATAGATTTAAAGCCATGTGCTAGCCCAAGCCATGAAGCAGTTGTGTCTGTCAATAAAATTGCAAGTCGACTCGAACTTCCGGAAGAATATGCAGTCCACGATGTCAAATTCCTGGCTGTTAATTCTGATTTATCTTCAGGTCCTCTGATGCCGCCGACTGTAAACAATTCATTTTTCCGGACATCATAGGTTTCCGGATAATTGTTCTTTTTCAAAGCACCTATTTCATCGCCCTGCTTGTCTGAACCACATCCCTGTGAAAAACAGAGAGCGATCAATGCTAAAAAAATGTAGGATAGATTTTTTGAAAACAAACTTCTAAACATAAGTGGGTACAGGTATTGCCATTGATTTGTAGTATGGCAAACATATTAAAAAAAAGGCAGAAAAATTGCTTTTATCGTCAGTAATTAACACCTGTTTAAAGTGATGCTGTGGATAATTTTGAACAAAAAGTCAGTTTGATCGGATGGCGTCCACCGGATTCATCTGAGAAGCCTGATATGCAGGAATGTAGCCGCTAATTATGCCTACAATGGCGCTGATTAAAATTCCCATTGTAATATTCCCCATTGAAAGTCCAATATCCATTCCTGTTCCCATTGAAACCAAAAGCGTTAAAACGTAAATGAGTCCTAAACCAAAACTTCCGCCAATAATGCACAGTACAATTGATTCAATTAGAAATTGCAACAGAATAAAATAATTTTTCGCTCCAAGAGATTTTTGAATTCCAATAATCGGAGTACGCTCTCGAACCGAAACGAACATAATATTTGCAATTCCAAAACCTCCAACAACAATGCTAAATCCGCCAATGATCCAACCTGCTAAACCAAGTGTATTGAAGAGCTCGTCCAATCCGCTGGAGAACATACTCGTTTCATTTAGTGCAAAATCGTCGGATTCCTGAGGTTGTAGTCTTCGAATGGAACGCATAGCCCCTCTCAATTCATCTTTCATTTCCCCATTCGTCACATTATCGTTGGCTTTCACTAAAATATATGGGTCGATATTGTTAGATCTTAAGTTGACCAAATTTCTGGCAAAGTTGACAGGAATGATCACCACATTGTCGAAGGAATTATCAAAAGTACTGCTTCCTTCGTGTTTCAAAACTCCAATTACTGTATGTTTGAATTTTCGTATCGTTACTGATTGACCAATTGCATTCCCACTTGGGAAAAGGGCTTTCGCAACATCACTACCAAGAATGATCAAAGGCCTACCACTAGCAAATTCACTTTCTGTAAAAAAACGTCCATCTTCAATTTCAAAGTTCCTTACCTTATCGTAATCTTCGGATACACAACTCACCTGTATATTTTCAATTGAACTACTTTCGTGTTTGATGGTCTGTCCACCAATGTCAGCAGCATAGGCAAGTGAATTACTGGTGGTAATTTTTTTTCGAAGATCCGTAAGTTCTTTAATTGCAGGTAGTGGACGATTCATGTATTTCCACCACGGATATTCATCACCACCCTCAGGAACCCAAGGCCACTTCTGAATATAAATTACATTGTTACCTAAAGAAGATATGTCTTTCCGAATCTTATTCTCAAGTGCATCGGTAGCAGTAAAAACGGCTATAATTGCAAAGATACCAATGGTGATTCCTAACAAAGAAAGAATTGTTCGGAGTTTATTCACCCGCAGTGCTTCCAAAGCAAATAAAAAACTTTCGCGTATTAAACGAAGTACTAATTTAAATTCTGATTGTGTAGCCACTTGACAAAAGTAGGATTATGGTTGGGATTGGAAAGCTTGTTAACTCATTTTATGAATAATTTCGGATGATGGATTTCAAATTTCGGTTTGTGCGGCCCAATCCGAAATCCGCAGTCCGAAATCCGCAATTATTTTTCATCCCTCCCGTTTAATGCGCGTCAAATTTCCGTAAAATTGCACCCGAATTAAGAGGGTAAATGAAAGCAATAAAAAAGATCAACAGCGCACTGATTTCAGTGTATTATAAAGACAATCTGGAGCCGATTATCAGGCATTTACACCGTTTAGGAGTTACACTTTATGCAACGGGCGGAACTCAGGAATTTATAGAAAATCTGGAAATTCCGGTTATCCCTGTTGAAGACGTTACAGATTACCCTTCAATTTTAGGAGGAAGGGTAAAAACACTGCATCCTAAGATCTTCGGTGGTATTTTAAGTCGTCGCGAACATCTTGGCGACATCGCTGAACTCGAGAATTTTCATATTCCGGAAATTGACCTCGTCATTGTTGATCTGTATCCTTTCGAAGAAACAGTAGCATCAGGAGCGGACAGCCAAAGTATCATCGAAAAGATAGATATCGGTGGTATTTCACTCATTCGTGCTGCAGCGAAAAATTTTAAAGACGTTTTGATCATTCCTTCGAAAGATCAGTATGATTTTCTCTTGAATATTCTCGAAAATAACAATGGAGAAACTAGTCTGGAGGACAGACACCTTATGGCTTCACACGCTTTTGCAACTTCTTCGCATTATGATTCTGCAATTTTTAATTACTTCAATAAGGATCATCACTTGAATCTTTTCCGTCAAAGTAGCAATGAGTCAAAAGTGCTGCGTTACGGCGAAAATCCACATCAGTCTGGAATATTCTATGGAAATTTCGAAGGACTTTTCGACCGATTGAATGGTAAAGAGATTTCGTACAACAATTTACTTGATATCGATGCTGCTATTTCGCTTTTAACAGAATTTCAAGAGCCAACTGTCGTTATCGTGAAACACAATAATGCCTGCGGATTAGCAAGCCGAAAAACAATAGAAAAAGCATGGGACGATGCTTTGGCAGGTGATCCGGTTTCTGCCTTCGGTGGTGTTATTTGCGTTAATCAAAACGTAAGTGTAGAACTTGCAGAGAAAATGAACTCACTTTTCTTTGAAGTATTGATCGCCCCTGATTTTGATGTTAAAGCCCTTGAAATTCTTGCCTCCAAAAAGAACAGGATCATTTTGAAGAGTAAAAAAATTGAGTTCCCTGAATTCATGTCAAGATCAGCATTGAATGGTATCCTTGTTCAAAGTCGCGACAATAGCACTGAAAAGGTTGCCGACATGACTACCGTAACAAAAGTTGCTCCAACTGCATCACAGTTACTTGACTTGGAATTTGCAAATAAAATTGTAAAACACACCAAATCGAACACTATTGTCATTGTGAAAAACGGACAACTCTTGGCAAGTGGAACAGGTCAGACATCAAGAGTGGATGCTTTGCAGCAGGCAATCGCCAAAGCACGGCATTTCAAATTCGATCTGAATGGAACGGTCATGGCTTCTGATGCTTTTTTCCCTTTTCCGGATTGTGTGGAAATTGCAGATAAGGCAGGAATAAAGGCAATTATTCAACCCGGCGGTTCGGTAAAAGACCAAGAATCGATTGACTATTGTAATCTGCATGGATTGGCAATGGTGACTACCGGCAAACGACATTTTAAGCACTAATCGGCTTTAATTATTCTCAAACTTATTCATTTAGCTAAAACTATCTGTTTGAATTTGCGTATAGATGGGACGAAAGTGTATTCTGACTATTTAACCAACCTAATACCGGCCCTATGGGCTCATTGAACGCATGGGATTGTTCGATTTTCTTACTCAAGAAATTGCTATTGACCTGGGAACGGCCAATACGCTGATTATTCATAACGATAAAGTTGTGGTCGATGAACCATCGATCGTGGCAATTGACCGTATGACTGGTAAAGTCATTGCTGTCGGTAAGCAAGCCATGATGATGCATGGAAAGACTCACGAAAATATAAAAACGGTTCGACCATTGAAAGATGGTGTGATCGCCGATTTCGATGCTGCAGAACATATGATCAGAGGAATGATAAAAATGCTTAGCCCAAAAGGCAGCCTTTTACTCCTTCCTTGAGAATGGTGATCTGTATCCCCTCGGGAATTACGGAAGTGGAAAAACGTGCCGTTCGCGATTCAGCAGAACATGCCGGAGCTAAAGAAGTATATCTGATTCATGAACCTATGGCAGCTGCAATCGGTATTGGTATCGATGTAGAGGAACCCATGGGTAACATGATCATTGATATCGGTGGTGGTACCAGCGAGATCGCTGTCATTGCACTTGGTGGTATCGTTTGTGATCAGTCTATTCGTGTTGCCGGTGATGGTTTCACAAATGACATCTGGGATTACATGCGTCGTCAACATAATATCCTGATCGGTGAACGTTCTGCTGAACGTATAAAAATTGAAGTCGGTTCTGCTTTACCTGAACTTGAAAACCCGCCACCTGATTTCGCCGTTCATGGACGCGATCTGATGACAGGTATTCCAAAAGAAATTACAGTGAGCTATTCTGAAATTGCTCATGCTCTTGATAAATCAATTTCAAAAGTTGAAGAAGCGATCCTGAAAGCTCTCGAAATGACTCCGCCTGAATTATCAGCCGATATTTACCGCACAGGGATTTATCTTACAGGTGGCGGTGCGCTTCTTCGCGGATTAGATCAGCGTATAGCTTTGAAAACAAAATTGCCTGTTCACGTTGCTGAAGATCCTCTTCGTGCTGTTGTACGCGGTACTGGCATTGCGTTAAAGAATATCGGACGTTTCAAATTCCTTATTCCTTAAGCAATCGATATGATTTCTGTAGGAAAATCTATTTGATGAATGCGTAATCTGTTTCTCTTCCTCTGGAAGTATAACTTTTTTATTTCATTTCTGCTCCTGGAAGTATTGTGCGGTTATCTGATCGTTCAAAACAATAATTTCCAACGCGCAAGTTTCATCAATTCTACCAATCAAGTTGCTGCTAAAGTTAATTCTGCCGTTAGTTCGGTAACCGAATATATCAATCTCGGTATTACTAACGATGCTCTTTCCCGCGAAAATGCTGCTTTCAAATCACTCATGCCTGATGTGTTTTACATTGATAGCGCAATTCGCAGAGTTCAATCCGATACCATCCTCAAACAACAATACACTTTCATGACTGCCAAAGTCGTGAACAATACAACCAACCGTAGAAGTAATTATCTAACGCTTAACCGTGGAAGTTTGCAAGGCGTACAACCTGAAATGGGTGTAATTTGTCCGGATGGAATTGTCGGTATCGTAAAAGATGTTTCTGATCATTATTGTTCGGTAATTTCTTTTTTGCACAAGGATAGTCGCATCAGTGCACGATTAAAGAAAACAAATTTTATAGGTTCAATGGTTTGGGATGGCTTTGATGCAACTCACGGACGATTGAACGATATTGAAAAACACGTTAAAGTGAATAAAGGCGATACGATTATCACTACTTCATTTTCTTCTATTGAACAACAGGCATTGGAGGAGCCATTAAAAAATGATCGTTAAAATCCTGGCTCAACTATGGCGCTTTATCTTCCTGATAGGAATTCAGGTTGTTCTATTGAATCACATTCAATGGAGCGGATATGTTAACCCTTATGTCTACATCCTTTTTATTCTGATGCTCCCCGTTGAAACTCCGAAATGGCTTCTGCTCATACTCGCGCTTTGCACAGGGTTAGTGATCGATATGTTTGGCACCAGCGGAGGAATCCATGCGGCTTGTACGGTTTTCATGGCCTTTGCCAGACCGGGAGTGTTAAAATTAATTGCACCGCGAGACGGATATGATACCGATACCAGACTGACTCCAGGTGTTATGGGCTTTAACTGGTTCATAACCTATATAAGTATTATGGTATTACTCCATCATCTTGCTTATTTTTACATCGAAGTATTCCGGTTCAGTGAGTTTTTTATGACATTCTTTAAGGCAATCATTAATTCAATGATCACCGTTGCGCTCATTGTTGTCGGACAGTATTTATTCGGAAGACAAGGCAAGAGAAATGAACGTATCATTGGGTAGAACCACAGTTATTTATTTTATTTTTATTGTCGTAGCTATTATTTACCTGATGCGATTGTTTTACATTCAGGTGATCGATAAGAGCTATGAGCTTTCTGCCAATAATAACGTTTTACGTTTGGTCATCGATTACCCTTCACGTGGATTGATCTACGATAGAAACGGGAAATTGCTTGTGTTCAATGAGCCTGTATATGATCTTATGATCATTCCAAAGCAGGCGAAAGATAACGATACAGTTGAACTTTGTAAGCTGATTGGAATTTCAAAAGAAGATTACATTGAGAAATTCAAAAAAGCCAAATCATATTCTCCTGTAAAAGCTTCAATTTTTGAAAAGCAATTGTCCATTGTTACCTATGCTACTTTTCAGGAAAAATTATACAAATTTCCCGGCTTTTACGTTCAGCCGCGTACTTTAAGGAAGTATCCTGATCCAATGGCCGCACATTTATTCGGATATATTGGTGAGGTTGACTCAGCCACTACTCATAAAAATCCGTATTACCGTGATGGTGATTATATAGGCAAGAGTGGGATCGAACAGTCGTATGAACAGGTTCTCCGAGGACAACGAGGCGTGCGACGTGTAATGGTCGATGTGTTCAACCGTGAGAAAGGAAGTTTTCAGGGTGGGCGATATGACACTGCTGCTGTTGCAGGCGAAAGTCTGATGATTACTATTGATGCAGAACTTCAACGCTATGCCGAAAAATTATTTCAGAATAAAGTAGGTGCCGTTGTTGCAATTGAACCTTCAACCGGTGAGATCTTAGCTTGTGTCAGCAATCCATCATACGATCCGAATTTGCTCGTCGGTCGTCAGCGAACAAAAAATTATGCTCATCTTTTATTTGATCCGTCAAAACCACTATTCAACCGAGCCCTCATGGCTTATTATCCGCCTGGCTCAACATTCAAATTGATCAACGATCTTATCGGTGAACAGGAAGGTGTTCTTTTTCCAAGCACATCGTATTACTGCGACGGTGGTTATCACATGGGTTCGCTTACTGTTAAATGTGATGCACGACATGGATCAATTGCACTTGAATCCGCTATCGCACATTCGTGTAACACTTACCATTGTTATGTGTTCAGAAGCATCGTCGATCAAAAGCGTTTCAAAAGTACAGAAGAAGGATATAACGTATGGAGAAATCACGTGTTGACTTTCGGTATTGGGAAAAGACTTTACAGCGATCTTCCACAGGAATTAAAAGGGAACGTACCGACTGTAGAATATTACGATAAATATTTCGGCAAAGGTCGTTGGAGATCGTCGACAGTAGTTTCACTTTCTATCGGACAGGGAGAATTAGGGATCACTCCACTACAGATGGCGAATACAATGTGTATCATTGCCAACCGAGGATATTTTTATATCCCTCACATCATGAAAAAAGTTGGAGACAAATCGCAGAAGGATAAAAAGTTCACTGAAAAGAATCATACCGATATTCGACCTGAATATTATGATATCGTTCAGGATGGGATGCAGAAAGTTTTGGAATCAGGAACAGCTGCCGCTTCTCAAATAAAAGGAATTACAGTATTGGGAAAAACAGGTACAGCGCAAAATCCGGGGAAAGATCACTCGCTTTTCGTAGGATTTGCACCGCGGGAAAATCCAAAGATCGCTATTGGGATCATGGTAGAAAACGGAGGATGGGGTAGTGACTGGGCAGCGCCAATTGCAACATTGATGATGGAAAAATATTTGAATGACACAATTGCAAGGCCGGCATTAGAGAAGAGAATGTTTGAAGGGGTGATCAATCCAAAAGTGTATCAACCAAAGAGAGAAGTGTTAAGAGACACTGTTCAGAAAATTGTACCTATCAGACCTGTTTTAAAAGCACTATAATGGGAAGAAACGATCGCGGCATATTGCAGAATATCGATTGGGTCCTGGTTGGGATCTTTCTTGTTATGGTTTTATTCGGCTGGATGAATATATATGCAGCTGTCTATAACGATGAACATAAAAGTATTCTCGACTTCACTCAAAACTACGGTAAACAAAGTATCTGGATCGTTTGCGCTTTTATGATCGCTTTAATGGTTCTTGTTATCGATGGTAAATTCTATGCCGCTTTTTCGTATGCCATATATATAATTATGCTCTTGCTCTTGCTATCAACTTTTGCATTCGCAAAGAACGTGAAAGGATCGTATGGCTGGATTGACATCGGTTCCTATAAATTGCAGCCCGCCGAATTCGCGAAGTTTGCAACTAATATGGCTTTAGCAAAATTTTTGAGTACACTCGATACAAGAATGCAGGATTTCAAAACGAAGTTGATCTCGCTTGTTATAATTGGTATTCCTGCAATTATTATCCTATTACAGAATGATACAGGTTCAGCATTGGTCTTCGGAGCTTTTGTACTTGTATTATATCGCGAAGGACTTTCCGGAAATGTATTACTTCTTGGACTTGTTTCAGGGGCACTTTTTGTGTTGTCTTTGTTACTCCCACAAACAACTTTGTTTATTGTGATTGGGATTATTGCGCTATTGTTTTTAATGGTCGTTAGAAGAAATAAAAAAAATATTTTGATCATTGCAACAGGAGCTATAGTCGCAATGGGAATTGTATTCAGTGTCGATTATTTTTACAATTCCGTTCTTCAGGAACATCAAAGAGTTCGTATCGATGTTTTACTTGGGAAAGAAGTTGACCTAAAAGGAGCCGGTTATAATGTGAATCAAAGTAAGATCGCCATTGGTTCAGGTGGTTTCTTCGGAAAAGGATTTTTACAGGGAACACAAACTAAATATGATTTCGTTCCTGAACAGAGCACGGATTTTATTTTCTGTACTGTAGGCGAGGAGTGGGGTTTTATTGGAAGTGTTGTTGTGATCGGTCTCTTTGTCGCACTGTTAACACGGCTTATTTATGTTGCGGAACGGCAAAGGTCAGCCTATTCTCGAATCTATGGCTATGGAGTTGCATGTATTCTGTTTGTCCATCTACTCATTAATATAGGTATGACCATCGGACTTGCACCGGTAATTGGTATTCCACTGCCATTTTTTAGCTATGGCGGTTCATCGCTTTGGTCGTTTACGATCCTCTTATTTATTTTCATTCGCTTGGATGCTTATCGCTTCCAAATTTTAAGATAATTGCAATTTCTTCACTTTCAGGCAAAAGCCTGACATTCCCAAGACATTTTTCGTGGTTCTTTCATTTAACTTTAACTTAACAAATCTAAAAAACCATGAAAAAAAGCCTACTTTCTATTCTTTGCCTGATTTCAGTTTTAGGAGTCATGCAGTCGTGTACAAAAGACAACGATAGTTGCTCTTCAACAAACATCTCAGATCAGACCATTGCGCGCTTGGCGAATTCGTCTGATAGGTTAACTTGTTTGGCATCATCGTCAAAGTCTCTTCAAACTGTTAGCAGCTTTAGAATTAAAATGAATTCAGTTGCATCAAAAGCAATTAGTCACGGACTGCAGGCAAGTTTTCCGAACAACAGTATGCTTGTTCGTGAAGCACTCGATCAGAATGGAAATGTAACAGGCAGTGATATCATGTACAGATCAGAATCAGATCCGCATTCTAGCAATGGATGGTTGTGGTTGAGTACTGATGCAAATGGAAATGTAATATACAATGCAAGCGAAAAAGGTGCGAAATGCCAGAGTTGTCACAATGGCTCGGTAAGCTCTTTAAATGGTATGTAAAAAATGTGTTTTTATGTGGTAGTTTTTTGGTGAGTGGTAAGTGGTAATTAGTAAGTAGAAGGTGTCTACTTATTAATTACCACTTAGTACTCACCTTTTTTATTTCGTAAAATTTAAACACAAGAACACAAGTTCACAAAAGTCCACGGAATTACTTTCTTCGATTTATACTCAGAAAACCAGGAGACATTTAATATTAATGAATTACTCAAATCGTTTTTCGGTATCAAACGAATATACAGAAAACTACGAACTATAAAATTCCGTGGACTTTTGTGAACTTGTGTTCTTGTGTTTTATTTCCAAGTATTCACTATTTCACTAGTCAATGGAACCGAAAGATCTGCACCAGATCATAATTCCCACTTGCAGAATGACAAGAGATACAATCATCACCTTTTTTAATTGCAGGATATTCAGGTGTTCCATCCGGTAAATATTCGGCCCACACCCAACCGGATCCACTATTTGCAGCACCGGGAATTTTATACATCACAGAGTATTCAAGCAATGGGCCTCCACTGGTGCCGTAAACTTCCTTAACGACCAATGATTCATCCGGAAAGAATGTTTTCGAAAGCCTAGTAGCCGAATCGTTCATCGCAGAGATTGCCTTCTGATTAAAACGAACCCTGACAAATCCGCCATGCGGACTGTTTCCTGCAGCAGGAAGGGTGTCTAAACTTCTTTTTAAGTACGTGAAAGAGGAAAGTGTTTGTGTCAATTCAAAAAGCGTCGCATCGCTAATCACAACGCCTTCTTCTTTTTTAGAAGAGCAAGCGGCGAGCATTATGAGCAGGGAAACTTTTAGAAATTGTTTCATTGATTAAAAGTAACGATTTTTTTTACATCTGCAAATTGGTAAGTTGTGATTGGTAAGTGGTGAGTAGCACTGCCGAAGTAAATCTTGTTCACTACTTTTAATTTAAATATATCACTCTTGCCAAATATGAAAGTAGGCTTGCAATTTTAATTTTTTTTTAATCCTGACTCGAATACTTCCACATTGCTACTTACCACTTACCAATTACTACTCACTAAAAAAGCCGTCCCAAACAAAGGACGGCTTTTCAATTTGTGTTTAGCAACTAAACAAGGAAGACAAGTGCTTAATAAAACTTCGCTCTGTTATCTGCGATGTTTGCTTTTTCTTTCAATGTATTTTGAACTTCGTAATCACTACGTGACTTACGTTGATCTTGTAATTGTTTGATGTTTGCAGAGAAATCAGTAGTTGCAGGAGGAGTTGTGAAGCTCTTTACCATGATTACTGCAACAGAATTCTCACCTTTAATTGCTTTGCTTGTCTGACCCGCTTTCATTGCGAAAATCGTTCCGACCATTGCCGGTTCATTACCCATTCCCGGGATGTAACTGTTTGCAAAGTTTACGTTATCGGCATCAGTTGCAGTCACGTTTAATTTCTGTGCAATTGCATCTACATCTCCAGAACCCGCTGCATTGAACTTGTCAAGTAGCATTTGTGCTTTTTGATCTTGCGAGCTTCAACTGTAACGGCATCTTTTACTTCATCAAGTGGTAACGTTCCTTTTTCTTTTATTCCTACTAAGTGAGCCATTACATATTTATCACCGAACGTGAAGATCTTCGACAATTCACCTTTCTTCGCTGTGTAAGCCCAACGAACTAATTCACGAGGTTGGTCTAAGCCGGGGATGTTCTTATCGTTTTCACGGATGTTATCAGCGATACGTTTGTTCAATCCTTGTTTAACAATAGCTGAATCGAAAGCTTCGCCTGTTGAATTCTTTGAAGCAAATTCATTTGCTTTATTATAAGCCGCATCGTATGTACGTTGAGATGGTTCGATCTTACGTTCCAATGTTAAAACCTGAACTTGTTTTGAACCTGCACTTTTATCAAGGATCTCGATCAAGTGAATACCGAATTGAGAAGTTACGATTGGCATATCGCCTTTCTTCCCGTTGAAACATGCATCGTTAAAAGTTGGAACCATCATTCCCTGACGGAACCATCCAAGATCTCCGCCTTTAATTGCAGAACCTTGATCTTTTGAAAACATCATTGCAAGGTCAGCAAACTTTGCTCCCTTTTTAACAGCATTCTTTAAACTGTCTGCTGTTGCCATCGCTTTTGTTGAATCGCCATCCATAATGTTGATCAGGATGTGACGTGCTTTAACTGAATCCGATACAACTTTTTCACCGGTAAGTTTAGAAACCTTTACAGAGTTTCCTTCTTCATATGGTCCAACGATTGTTCCTATTGCCGCATTGAATAACGCTGTGTCAACCATTACAGGAAGTGTTCCTTTTGCATGGTATGTTGTATCAACTGCTCCATCTGTATTTTGACTTACAAATGAAAGGTTGTCAGATGTTGCAGCATATTCTTTTCCTAAATTCTGAATACTTGCAAGTACTGCTGCTCTGTCTTCAGGGGAAGGATTAACATCGAAAGTGATGTATTCTACCTTACGGATTGTTTCTGCTTGCTTGTATTTTTGCTGATTTGCATTGTAGTAACTTGATAGATCACTGTCTTCAACTTTTACAGATGAATCTGGAATAGTATTCAAATCAAGACGTGCAAAACGGATGGAAGCATTTTTCTGTGCTTCTTCGAAATTACGTTTAGCTTCTTCTCCGGTTACAAATAAACCGGCTTTGATAAGGTCTTTGTATTTTGTTCCAATGCGTTCTTCAGCGATCGCATCTTCAAAAGTTTTCCATTGACGTTGTGTATTCTCATCACGGTTAGGAAGGTCTTTCAAAAATTTGATCACATTCGCCGGATCAAAAACTCCTGTCTTTGGATCTGTGAACGCTTGTTTGATCTGTGGATGAGGATTTGTTCCGACACACATGTCATACAACTCACCTGCACTACATGTTAGTCCAAGTTTTTTGATTTCTCTTCCAGTCGTATTGTCCGTAACAAACATTCCCCATGCCTGCTCACGCAACATGTCTTGTGTGTTCTGATCTACGTTCTCGTTTTTCGTGTTGATCTTGTAGTTCTCGGTCAAGGTTTCTACACGTCGGTTGTATTCTTGATAATGAACTTTTTCATCACCAATCACACCGACAACGTCAGAGTTTCCTTGTAATAGTCCTGAGTTCGATGTCACCAGGTCACCCAAAATGAAGAGTATCATTGATACCCCGACAAAACCTATCAGTAGCCCTACGCGCTTTCTGATTCTTGTAATTACAGCCATAGCCGTTGAATTTATTTATGTGATTAAACTAGATAATTTCTTTCATGAACAAACCACTTCACCATCAATCACAAAATATTGATAGTCAGTAGTTTATGTCATTTTACTCTTTACTCCCGCAAAATGAGGGGCGAATATACAATTCCCATGATGGAAATCCTAATCTTTAATAGCGAATAACCAATCCCGATAGCTATCGGGATGAATAACGAATAATTTCGGATTCCGGATTCCGAAATTGGGATTTCGGATTGAGCTATACGTAACAAAGGTTTAAATTGTTTAAGGTTTTTAGTGCGTATCGATGCTTATTAAACATTTATACTTTTTTAACAAATTAAACCCCTTTAACCCATTTCAAAGTAGCATTCGACATTCAAATTAAAGACGACATAGCTTCTCATCACTTACTACTTGCCAATCACCATTTCAACCTTCGTCGGTGATCTTAAAACGCACCTGTTCAATTCGATTATTCTTCACTTTCAAAGCTACAATTGTAAAGGGTGGAATAATGATCTCTTCATTCTGCTCAGGAATGTTTTCATGATTCTGAAAAATAAAACCGCCTAAGGTTTCATATTCTTCTGACTCCGGAATATTCAGACCGTATTTTTTGTTCAGGTAATCGATCTCTAATCGACCTGAGAAAAGATATTCGTTAGCCGATAGTTTTTTCTCTATTTCTTCAGGTATATCATGTTCATCATGAATTTCTCCGAAAATTTCTTCTATGATATCTTCAATCGTAACCATCCCTGATGTTCCACCATATTCGTCCACGACAATGGCAACACTTCTGTGTTGATTTGTGAATTGCTTCAACAGATCATTTGCATTCATTACTTCGGGAACAATTGTAACAGGCAAAAGGATCTGATTCAGATTTTGTGGGCGCTTGAACATTTCTGATGAATGAACAAAGCCTATAACGTTGTCAATATTGTCACGGTAGATCAGAATCTTTGACAGCTTGGTTTCTATGAAAAGTTTTTGCAATTCTTCAACCGTGCCATTGATGTTCATTGCTACGATCTCATTTCTGGGAATCATACTTTCACGAACTTTCACTTCTTTGAAATCAAGAGCGTTTTGAAAAATACGAATCTCCGTATCCATTTCTTCAGCTTGATTATTTCGTGTAGTCAATTCCCTGACATATAAATCGAGATCGACTCGCCCGAAGACCGGACGTTCTTCAACGATCTGTATCCTGAATAATGTTTGCATGAAAAAAGAAGAGAGTTTCAAAACTATCCATACAATCGGATAAAGAAGCAGATATAGAATACGAATTGGTATTGCAAGAAGATCCAGTGTTGCATTTGGATTTATCCGGAATAAAACTTTAGGAATAAATTCGGCAGCGATAAGGATGATAAGTGTACTGCAGATCGTTTGGATGATCAATAACGTTCCCGGCCCATGTAATTGAATTGGTAAATATGCTTTGAGCAATTCCGGTTGCAGGATTTCCTTTTCCATTACAATACCGTAAATGACAAGTGAAATATTATTTGCAATGAGCATACTCGCAATAAAGCGCGAAGGCGACTTAACGAAATTCCAGATGATCTTTGCCGAGAAGCTTCCCTGGCTTCTGTCTAATTCAATACGAAGTTTGTTCGATGACAGAAAGGCAATTTCGCTTCCTGATGAAAATGCAGAGAAAAGTAATGTAATAATGATTATAGTCCAGTCAGACACAGGCAAAAAGTAAATTTTATCGGGCGAAGATAATTATTTGACATTAAAAAAACGCGAAATTTCAATGATATAATTCCTTTTCGTCTTTCTGTTCAAATTTGATCCGTTGTTTCCGACGGACAGTATACATCGCTGAGGCTATGGCAGTGACGGCAAGCATAAAAAGCCCAGACTGGATCCCTTCCTTAAAGAACTGAAAGATCGTTAGTCCAAAACTGATGATGGTGATACACAACCATGCTACTTCTAATGTCCTAATCATTTTTCGGGTTGTTTATAGATATTGTGCCTTTAAGATTGAATATTTTGTACTTGGTAAAATCCTCATTTGCTTCAAAGCCTTTACCAAAAATAATTTCGTCTTTCGTAGTTATCTTCACATCTTCATCACTCGTGAGCTTTGCTTTTTTCTCATCCCAGATCAGATGCTCTGTATTCAATGTATTCCCTTTTTCATTCGTAACGATTACGTTCTTTCGCACTTCCATTTTTTGTTCGCGCTCATATCGAATGCCGTAATCTGCTACTACTTTACTCTTAACCTCCATTCTTTCATTGTAAAAAATGGCCACCAATCCTTTTGGCATTTCAATATACGGATTTTCTGTTGAATAATGATCTAAAATAGGTGCTGTTATTTCAACCTGGACTTTTGCCGAATCACTATAAATGATCTTAATACTCTTTGCCGTCTCCGTTGGTATAACCTGGCCTTTGCTGTATAATTTCACTTTATCCAGGTCGTTTTCACAGGAATAGAGGGAAAAAAGAATAAAAAAGGCAGTTAATATCTGCCAAAAACTGAATTTCATCTCACAAAACTAAGAAATTTAATTTATTGCAGAATTCGGAATTCGGAATTTGGATTTGCCGGCAATTTTGTGAAGGTCAGCTTGTTTGTTTTTCGATTTTTCTTTCGATTTGGTTAAGAAAGGTTAATCAATTATTAATCATACAGTAAAATTGTAATTTTGACACTCTAATAAAATCCGGTAACAATCTAATGAAAAACTCTTTCAAATTAGCAGCCATTGCTCTAGGATGCGCAGCTGTCTATGTTTCTTGCTCAAACAGCGAGGCGAAAAAAGGTGTAGGAATCGATGTGGCAAATTTCGACTCAACTGTAGCACCATCACATGACTTCTTCCATTTTGCTAATGGCGGATGGATCAAGAAAAATCCGATCCCTGCTGATCAAATTCGTTGGGGTTCTTTCAGTATCCTTAATGAAAACAACAAAAAGAATCTTCATCAGATCGTTGATGATGCTGCTGCTAAAAAAGATGCAGCCAAAGGTACTCCTGAGCAATTAGTAGGTGACTTCTACTTTAGCGCAATGGATACTGCAACAATTGAAAAATTAGGCGCAGATCCTATTCGTCCTGAAATGGAGAATATCGATAAACTTACAGACATCACTTCTATTCTTCACTACACTGCAATGCTTCAGAAATGGGGCGCTAGTCCAATGTACGGACTTTACGCAGGACAAGATCCGAAGAACAGTGAAGTAGTAGTTCCTCAGCTTTATCAAGGCGGACTTTCTCTTCCTGATCGCGATTTTTATATTTCTAAAGATGCTCGTTCTGAGAATATCCGTTCGGAATTTTTGAAGCACATGGTAAACATGTTTAAGCTTTATGGAATGGATGAGGCTACGTCTACTAAATATGCTAACGTAGTTATGCGTATTGAAACCGCTCTTGCAAAAGCATCAATGACTCGCGTTGAATTACGTGACCCTTTCAAAACTTATAACAAAGTAACCATCGCTGATCTTAATAAATTAACACCATCAATTCGTTGGGATGTGATGATGAATGATCTTGAAATTAAAAGTGGCTACGATTATCTTGTACTTGGTCAGCCTGAGTTCATGAAAGAACTGGAAAATCAAGTAAAGACAAATAGTGTTGACGATTGGAAGATCTATCTAAAATGGAATGTATTAAACCTTGCAGGAAATGTGCTGAGTTCAGATTTTGTGAATGAAGACTTTAATTTCAACAATAAAATTTTAAGTGGTCAGAAAGAAATTCAGTCACGCTGGAAACGGATGATCCAAATGACAGACGGTACAGTAGGTGATGCATTAGGACAACTTTATGTTGCAAAATATTTCCCGCCTGATGCAAAGAAAAAAGCGGATGAATTAGTTTCAAATCTAATCGCTGTCTATAACGAACGTATCGACAAATTAGATTGGATGAGCGCTGAAACAAAAGTGAAAGCAAAAGAAAAACTAAATGCTATCACTCGTAAGATCGGTTACCCTGACAAATGGAAAGATTATGCAGGACTTGAAATCACTCGCAATTCATTCTTTAAAAACTTAATGAATGCAACGGCATGGGATTATAATTATGCAATCAGTCAAATCGGAAAACCGGTTGATCGTACTAAATGGGGTATGACGCCTCCAACAGTGAATGCATATTACAATCCATCAATGAATGAGATCGTTTTCCCTGCAGGAATTCTTCAACCTCCTTTCTTTAATGCTCAAGCTGATGATGCTGTTAACTACGGCGGAATCGGTGCAGTTATCGGTCATGAATTAACTCACGGTTTCGATGACGAAGGACGTAACTTCGATGCAAAAGGAAATTTGAATGCATGGTGGACTTCTGAAGATTCAGCAAAATTCGTAACACGTGCTCAAATTATCATCGATCAGTTCGACGGATTTACAGTTCTTGATACACTTCATGTAAACGGTCACCTAACACTAGGTGAAAATATCGCAGACCTTGGTGGTATCACCATTGCTTACGATGCTTTCAAACGTACTAAGCAAGGACAAAGCAAAGAGTTGATCGATGGAATGACTCCTGAACAACGTTTCTTCTTAGGATTCGCTACGATCTGGGCAGGCGATGTTCGTCCTGAGACAGCTGCACAACGTATCATCACTGATCCGCATTCACCGGGACTTTACCGTGTGAACGGTCCTCTTTCAAACATTGAAGATTTCTACAAAGCATTCAATGTAACTGAAAAAGACGCTATGTACCGCCCTGATTCATTGAGAGCGAAGATCTGGTAAGTTAAGTTTCGCATTTGCAAATTAAACCTGCAAACCTTCAACTTGTAACCTGGAACAAAATATAGTTTCAGGTTACAAGTTGAAGGTTTGCAGGTTTTTGGTTTTATAGGAAAGTAGATGGGGAATTGGTTTTTTTGATGTTTAATTTATTCTCCTGTTCTCATTGCTATGTGATCTATGTGCCTATGTGTTTTTATTTTACCACATAGGCACATAGAACACATAGCTACTGAAATATCAAATTGCCCCATTACCCAATTGCAACATTTCACCACAGTTTCGTTCCATTGTCATATCTTCGCCCCCATGTCAGAAGAAAGTGTCGATTTTTTAGATTTTAAGTTAAATAAGCAGCTATGGTCCGCCGTGGCGGATGCGGGGTATGAAACACCGACAGAAATTCAGCAGAAAGCTATTCCGTTGATTCTGGCAGGCAACGATGTTGTCGGTGTTGCTCAAACCGGAACAGGAAAAACGGCAGCTTATCTATTGCCTTTGTTGATGAAAATCAAATATGCCAAAGGCGATGATCCTCGTGCACTAATAGTTGTTCCTACCCGCGAACTTGCATTACAAGTACTTGAAAGTATTAAAATGCTTGCAAAGTACACGGATCTTCGTGCTGTAGCATTAGTAGGTGGAGTAGGGATGAAGACGCAGAAAGATACGCTCGCCGCAGGGGTTGATATTGTTGTTGCTACACCCGGCAGATTGATGGATATGTATCTGCCCGGATTTCTGGTGCTAAAATACTTACAGGTTTTTGTAATGGATGAAGCTGAACGTCTACTCGATATGGGTTTTCGACAGCAGATCGATAGAATGATAGAAGTAATGCCTCGTAAAAGGCAAAATCTACTTTTCAGTGCAACATGGAATGCAAAAGTACAGGAAGTGTCGGAAAATTTCCTTCTTACTCCTGCATTGATAAGGATAAACCCTGAAATGAAAACAGTGAAGTCTGTTAGTCAGGTTGTTTATTTTACTCCGAATCTTCGTACTAAAATTAATCTGCTCGATTATTTTATCAAAGACATCACCTATCGGAAGATGATCATCTTCTGTAAAACAAAAACCACTGCCACAAACATTTTCAAATATCTGGATCGAAAATATGGCGAAGATTCTGTGCGCGTTGTTCATGGAAATAAAGATCAGAACACTCGGATCAATGCGATAAAATTATTCAAAGAAGATAAATTGCGTTTTCTTGTGGCGACTGATGTTGCTGCTCGTGGTATTGATATTGAAGACGTGTCGCATGTTTTCAATTTCGAAGTGCCTCTTGTCTATGAAGATTACATTCATCGTATCGGTCGTACAGGACGTGCCATGAAACTGGGCGACTCTGTTACTTTTTGTGCTCCTGATGATGAATACCATTTGAAGAAAATTCAGAAGTTGATTGGCGATAAAATTCCTGTAGCCGCAATTCCGACTGAAGTTGAAATTCTTCCAACACCTTTTGAGGAAGAACAAAAAATGCGCAGACAGATCGATGATCAGCGCAAGCGGGAAGACCCAACTTTTCAAGGAGCGTTTCACGATAAGAAAGGAATTCAGCATAGTAAAAAAGGCGATGTTGCTAAGAATAAAAATAAAGGAAAAGAAAAGAAGCAAGCAAAAGCTATAGCAAGATCTAAAGCAAAGGGAAAGGATAAAGGAAAGTGAAAACGCAGAACAGAGGTCTCGTTATCTTTTTAATTTTATTGTTGGCCACTGTTTGGGGAAGTTCTTTTATACTAATGAAGAAAGGACTTATTGTTTACACTCCTTATCAAGTTGGTGCTATCCGAATGTTTGTCGCTATGCTTTTTTTATTTCCGTTTTTGGTCGGACATTTTAAAAAGGTAGAAAAGTCGAGGTGGAAATATTTAATTCTTGCCGGAATGTGTGGGAATGGGATTCCTGCCGTTTTATTTCCGCTTGCTGAAACACAGATTAGCAGTGCACTGGCAGGAATGATCAATTCCACAGTTCCTATTTTTACATTAATTCTTGGTGTGCTTTTCTTTAAAATGAAAAGTGATAAAACAAAATTGATCGGAATATTTTTAGGATTGATTGGCGCAATACTTTTCGTTGGTGGCGGAGGTGCAGGTCAAACCGGCAATGCGAATTATGCATACTTTATTGTCTTTGCTTGTATATGTTATGCAGTGAGTGTAAATACGATTCGTAATTATTTACTAGGAATAGATCCAATTAGAAACACTGGATTTTCACTCTTGTTTGCCGGAATCCCTCTTGGAATTTATTTGTTCTCTACAGATTTTTTGGCAAGAACCATGTCGTCACCTGATGCAATTTTCAGTCTGGGTTGTGTGATTATCCTCGGACTTTTCGGAACTGCCATCTCAACAATTCTTTTTAATCGTCTGATAAGACTCACTGATTCACTTACAGCTTCATCTGTTACTTATTTGATTCCTGTTGTCGCTTTACTGTGGGGATTACTTGATGGCGAAAAGCCACTGCTTATTCATTACGTTGGATTTATTTTGATTATTGGCGGCGTATATCTTGTAACGTGGCCTAAGAAAGTAGTGAATAGAGAATAACGATTAGTGAATAATGGCTTCGAAGAAGCTTGGGGAAGGTGAAGATATTGGCGCCTGGGAGCTTGGCGGAATTTTAAAATTTGTCTTATTGCATTAAATGAAAGTTCTCCCAATATGCCGGGCGGAATTTTAAAATTCCGCCCGGCATATTGGGAGAACTTTCATCGCTGCAAATAATAAGTTCAGATTTGCTCTGCTAATACAATCAGACTTTTTCAGCAATAATTCTCACAGTGTCAAAAAGATTAACCGGTACTCCAACAGAGTTGATTTTTTCAAGTGACTTAATGCGAATACCCGTGCGACTTCCGATCTGATAAAATGCCAGTCCAAGAGGGATTGTTTTCCATGGAGCCAAACTTGATCGAATTTCAAAACCTGCTTTTTTAACAAGTGCCTTAAGGGTTTTTACGGAGAAGAAAAAAGTATGCTGTGGTGGTGTCATCAATCTCCAATTGTGGGCCATTAAATTGCTAAGCATTGAATCATGGTTACCCGTTACGATTAAAATAATTCCCCCGGGATTCATGTGATCATATAATTTTTTAATTATCGCATACGGGTCCGTCAGATGTTCTATTACATCAAGCATGACAACTACATCCAGCTTTCCTGTTTGTTTCAGAACAGTATCAGTTAATTCACCTTGAAAAACTTTATGCCCGCGCTTATTTGAAAGATCAACGCCTTCCTGATTAATTTCTATTCCATAGCAGTCAAAATATTTTGAAGCTTCATCAAGAAAATATCCATACGCACTTCCGATCTCAAGTAGTTTCAAATTCGTTTTGCCTTTGAAATAAGGAAGCAGTGTTTTCACCACAGAATGAAATTCGGCTTTCAGAATTTTTTCTGTCGATTTGTAATCGCTATAACCGTCTATCTGCCCACCGTGAAAATAGGTGTCGTCATAAATTTTGTGAGTATCAAATTCATTCGGCAACACTGTTGATACTAGTCCACATTTCGTGCACTTTGTAATTGGAAAACCTCTTTTCACATAAAGAAGTTTATGTGTGTCGTTTTCGCAAATATTACACTTGAATTTATATTCTGTGATTTCAGGAGGCGTCAATTTCGATTTTATTTAAAGGCTGTTATTATTTTTTTCATTTAAATTCGTTGCTGAACGAATTGCTTCATTTCTTATTAGCTCAGTTAGCAGTAATTCCAGTTTTCTGTATTTAGCATACAAAACTATAAATCCAATAATCCCAAAGAGGATACTTATATAAAATAAAAGATCTACACCTCGACCAATTCCAAGGGCATTAGCTACTTGTATTGTAAGTCCCGGATTGATGGCAAGAAAATTCCGAATGAAAAAACGCCAATCAAAATCAGTCTTATGACAAGTTGATTTTTGAAATACTTGAAGTACAGTGCTAGAAGTACGAGAAGTGCTGTGATTAGGATGATCTGGAATAAATTCATTTGAATATTTTATTTAGAATTAGATCAATAACAATGTTAATTGAATTCAATGGACTTTGACCTTTTTGTTTTGAATAATCCGAATATACAATATGTGTGGCACATTCAGTGTATCTCAATTTGTTTTTGCGTATTAAAATCAAAATTTCTGATGCATGCGCCATTCTATTCTCTCTGATTTTCATACAAGCACCTGCAGTTCTGTTCATTGCTCTAAAACCATTGTGAGCGTCAGTTAATTTAACGCCTGTCAGAATGAAGTTAACTATTCTTGCGATACGTAACAAGCGTCTTCGCTTTTTTGGTATTGCAATTTTATCTTTTTCTGTTAGAAATCTTGAGCCTATTACGATGTCGACCTTGTTGTCTCTTAATGGTTCTATCATTGCGGCAATATCGCTAGCCAAATGCTGTCCGTCAGAATCGAAATGAACGATTACCTCAGCACCTTTCTTCATTGCAAGGTCTGATCCGGTACGTAGTGCGGCGCCTTGACCAAGATTGATCTTGTGTTCTGCATAGATTATAGGTAAGTCCGAAATTGCGGCTTTTATATTTTGATTCGAACCGTCATTTACCACAATAATATTGTAGTTATATGGCAACAGATTTTTTATTGTATCCGAAATGACCTGGATCTCATTGTAACAAGGTACAACGACGTATATATTTCCGGGATTCATTGTGTACTTATTTTATACCATGTTGACTCGCCGGAAGTGAAAATAACTTCACCGGAATATCGATTAAGAAAATTCTCTTCTTCAATTGTTTTTTGACCTTTACATTCAATCCAAATTGTTTTATTCATTGGGATCTTTGCTGTCGTATTAATTAAACTGTCGTAATTGCTGACAGGCACTCCACCACTATATATTGAAGTTGTCCTGGAAGTTTCATCTTTTGATGCGATTAATATTAGCTCGTTGTCATTTGCTTGATCTTTTAATTGCTTGCTTAAATCTATGTAGACTTTTTTATCCTCAAAGTATGTCCCTGCATATTCATGTTTTATTAAAATCTTGTAATGCTTAAAGGAAAAGTACAATATGCTAAAACTGATTGATGAATAAATTACAACTCTGCTTAGTTTTCTAAGATTGTCATTACTCATGCCTAGTGCAAGGCGTATTAGATAGATCTGAAATATTAGAATGACCGGAGCATAATATCTTGATTCTTCAACATATGTCCACGATAGATTTCCATTGAAATGTGTAGCAGGAGATACAATGCTAAGCAATACAAGTGTCCCAATAGTAATTGAAAGAGCGATCAAACTTACAATGTCGAAATAAAAGAGAATATCGTGAGAGTTTTTTTTAGCTCTTTGAAAAAGGCCATATAAAAAATGAAATAGAAGAGTAAAGGTGAATAGTAATTTGAAAGTAATTAAAGCAGAAGATAAACTGCTTCCTTTGGAGATTTGAGATTCAAATGTTTCAGTAAAGAAAAATGTTTTGAAAAGGATTGGATCAAATTGCAAGAGGTTTTCAAAATGCAATGCAAATTTCGCTTGCTCAAGGTAAGTGCCATTTCCATAGTATAGCTTTTGGAATGCATACAAAGACGCACTGAGAACGAATGCCAGGACAAGGCTTGCCAGACCATTTTTAATAAGCTGTTTGTCTTTCTTGAATTTCCCAATGAATATGATTGACAGAGGTAAAAAAATTGTCATGGGCAGGTATGCAAATCTGGTAAGTGCGGCAAGGAAAATAAATAGCGCTGTCAATAAGCTATTTAAGCGATTATTATTTTTATTTTGAATTAATTGGGCAAAAAAGTAAAGCGCAAAAATGAAAAAAGTAACAGCATATCTATCAGTCGATGTAAAATAATAGAATGGCGAGAAACTAAACATGTTTAATAAGCAGAATAAGGAAAAGTATTCCTTTGCACGCTCATTGAACAGTGATCTTAATAATTTGTATACACCAACAAATAAAATCAACATAAAAAAGCAATCTGCAATTACTGAAACTGTATGAAAATTGTTATTGAGAATAGTAAAAGGCAGTATCCAAAAAGTGAAACCGGGCGGCCATCCTGAAAATGGTACGTAGCAAATTTGGTTTAAATCAGAAGTAAATACAGTGGAGAGAAGAATGCCATGTCCATTGAGAAAGTTGTAAGTAGCGGCTAATTGAATGGCTTTGTCAATATTCAATCCGGAAAAGAGAATAAGGTTCTCGATTCGTAGTAATATTGCAATGCAGATTATTGGGATATGAAATTTTCTGAGGAATTCAATAAACATGCCCCCTAAATTAAAAATAAATAGTAAATTATAAATGTCACTTAAAAATAGTTATTATCATATGAAAATGAAAACCGGTTTTGAGTTGCCGGTTTTCATCAATCATTCTTATTTACTCATTTCTGTGAAATTTTTATAGAAATGTGGAATCGTTTCAATGCCTTTAAAGAAATTGAAAAGTCCGTGATTCTCATTCGGTGAATGAATAAGATCGCTGTCTAATCCAAAGCCCATTAAAACGGATTTTAATCCCAACTCTTTTTCGAACAAGGCCACGATAGGAATGCTTCCGCCACCTCTAGTTGGAATTGGTTTCTTTCCAAAAGTTGTTTCCATTGCTTTACTCGCTGCTTTGAATGCAATACTGTCAGTAGGAGTAACAACAGGCTCGCCACCATGATGAGGCTTTACAATAACTTTTACGCCTTTCGGTGCGATCTTCTTAAAATGATCTTCGAATAATTTTGTGATCTTATCGCTGCCCTGATTTGGAACCAAACGCATGCTGATCTTTGCAAATGCTTTTCCGGGTAAAACAGTTTTCGCTCCTTCGCCAATGTAACCACCCCAGATGCCGTTCAACTCCAACGTCGGACGAATTCCTGTACGCTCAAGAGTTGTATATCCTTTTTCTCCCATGACATCATCGATGTCCAGGTCTTTTTTGTATTCATTAAGATCGAATGGAGTCTTGTTTAATTCTTCTCTTTGCTCTTTTGTCAACTCTTGAACTTCATCATAAAAGCCGGGAATTGTAATGTGATTGTTTTCATCTTTCAATGAATCGATCATTTTACACAATACCTGAATTGGATTCGGCACAGCACCACCATAAACGCCTGAGTGCAGATCGCGATTCGGCCCTGTAACTTCAACTTCTAAATAACAAAGTCCGCGCAGACCGCTTTCTATCGAAGGGATGTCATTTGCAATGATAGATGTATCTGAAATAAGAATAACGTCACCTTTCAGTCTGTCCTTGTTAGCTTTCACCCATGGACCAAGATGTGATGATCCTACTTCTTCTTCGCCTTCAATCATAAAACGAACGTTGCAAGGAAGTGTATTCGTCTTCATCATCAATTCAAATGCTTTGATGTGCATGTACACTTGTCCTTTGTCGTCACATGCACCACGTGCATAGATCTTTCCGTTTTTGATCACAGGTTCGAAAGGAGGGGAATCCCATAAGTTCATCGGGTCTGCCGGCTGAACATCGTAGTGACCATAAACTATAATAGTAGGTAATTTCGGATCGATAATTTTTTCTCCATACACGATCGGATGTCCCGGTGTTGTACAGATCTCAACTTTATCGGCACCTGCTTTGACTAATTCTGCTTTTACGTATTCAGCAGCACGAACAACATCTTTCGCATATTTACTGTCTGCACTTACTGAAGGTATTTTCAAAAGTTCGATCAATTCATCGATGAATCTTTTTTCATTTGTCTTAATGTAATTCTGAATGGTTTCCATAAATGTGTTTGCGTTTATTTAAGAGGTCATGAAGGTAAAAAAATTAATTATCACTTTGCATTCGCTTTCATGATTATACATATTTAACCCCGGGGAGCGATTTTTCAAATGAAAAGTCCCTATAACAATGATACAATAAATAAATTTTGGTTGATTAAAAAAGGCTGACGCCATGCGGACAGGCCCCAGGTTTTCCCCTTCCGCATGACTATGCGCCGCGGCGCACAGCAGTAATAAATACACAAATGACTTTATTTTAATTGGCATTCGTTACCCCATAAATGAAGGATATTTTATGAAACAACTGAAAGCTTACAAACTATTCTATCTAAGAATAAATCCCATCAACAAAGCCCTTCATCCCAGTAGCTATCGGGATTCATTATTCATTGAACAAGCACTTTGCCCGTCATCTCCTTCGGAATCGGTAGATTCATTAAATGAAGGATAGTAGGAGCGAGGTCAGCTAAACGACCGTTATTGATCTTTGTGTATTCTGATCCGACTAAAAATAGTGGAACCGGATTTGTAGTATGCGCTGTATTCGGTGTGCCATCATCGTTGATCATAAAATCTGCATTGCCATGATCGGCTGTAATAAGAAATGAATAACCATGTTTCAATCCGGTTTCCACAACTTTCTTTACACAAGCATCTACTGTTTCTGCTGCAGTTACGACTGCACTGAAAACACCGGTATGTCCGACCATGTCTGTGTTTGCAAAATTCAAACATATAAAATCCGGTTGGTTGGCATTCATTATATCACAAACGGAATTTGTTAATTCAAATGCACTCATCTGTGGTTGCAGATCGTAGGTGGCAACTTTCGGTGATGGCGCCATAATTCTCGTTTCGCCATTAAAAGGAATTTCTCTTCCGCCACTAAAAAAGAAAGTAACGTGCGGATATTTTTCAGTCTCAGCAGCACGGACTTGTGTCTTTCCATTTTGTGCAAGTATGTCTCCGAGCGTATTGGTCAGATTGTCCTTATCGAAAATAATGTCAACGTTTTTGAATGTATCGTCATAGTTCGACATCGTAACATATTTCAAATTGAGCTTATGCATGTTCTGCTCATGAAAATCTGTTTGTGTCAATACTGTGGTGATCTCTCTGCAACGATCAGTTCTGAAGTTGAAGCAAATAACTGCATCGCCATCTTGAATGGTTGCGAGAGGCTTCATGTCGTTTCCTGTGATGACAATTGGTTTGATGAATTCATCACTCACTCCGGCATCATACGATTCCTGAATTGCCTGAGCGTAGTTATTTGTCGCATGACCGATTCCATTCACCAAAAGATCGTAAGCTAGTTTGACGCGCTCCCAACGTTTATCGCGATCCATTGCATAGTAACGACCAACGATGGATGCAATTTTTCCTGTTGAATGTTGTAAATGTTCTTCGAGCTCATTCAAAAAACCTAATCCGCTTTTCGGATCCGTATCACGACCATCAGTAAAAGCATGAATGAAAACATCTAAAACATTATTCGCTTTTGCAATGTCGCAAAGAGCTTTCAGGTGATTGATATGCGAATGCACTCCGCCATCGGATACAAGTCCGATGAGGTGAAGCTTCTTTTTATTTGTAGTGCAATATTTCATTGCATCCAAGATGACAGCATTTGAATGCAGACTTTTATCGCGAATAGCAAGATTGATCTTTACCAGATCCTGATAAACAACTCGGCCGGCACCGATATTCAAATGTCCAACTTCTGAATTCCCCATTTGTCCGTCAGGCAAACCTACGTCTTCACCACTGGTTTTTAATTCAGTGTTCGGATACTTCGGATAAAGTGAGTCAACAAAAGGAGTATTTGCCATGTAAATGGCATTCGTTTCATCTTTCCTCCCATGGCCCCAGCCATCCATGATAATTAAGGCAACTTTTGTTGGATTCATGGGGGCAAAGGTAAGGGTTTTAATTCAGTTGAAAAGTGACGGAAGTTCTTGAATTGGACATTTTTTTGTTGAAACCTTAAACAATATCTTAAACGCCCTCATGCCAACAATGGCAACTCCACCCTAAAAACCGACCCCTTCGGTTTATTGTCGATCACACTTATTTTACCATCGTGTTCTTCAACAATGTACTTCACAATAAAAAGTCCGAGACCGGTTCCTTTGGTACGGCGGGTTTCTTCGTTACCTATCCGATAAAATTTTGTAAAAATGTTTTGCTTTTCTTTATCGGGAATTCCAATGCCTTGATCTGCTATGGAAAGAATTATTTTGTTTTCGATTTTTTTAATACTCACTTCTAATGCACTTTCTTTCGGTGAATATTTCCATCCGTTTTCAATTAAATTGGAGATGAGTATGGACAAGCCGTTTTTGTCTGCATGAACATATAGCCCTTCTTCAATATGAGATTCAATTTTTTCATGTCCCGGAATTTGTTGGAATTTCTGGATCATCAATCGAAGCAATGCTGAAATATTGATGTCTTCTTTTGAAAATGAATAACCCTTGTGATCGATAAGATTTGCCATCAAAGCATTTTCAACCAGATTGTTCAATCGATCCGTATCGCCAATTGCACTATTGATAAATGAGATCTCTTTCTTTTTATCCAGGTCGTGACGCAAAAGAGTTTGCAAGTATAATTTGATCGAAGCTAAAGGCGATTTGAATTCATGTGTGATCGAAAGCAGAAAATTCTTCTGCTGTCTGGCCAAAGCCATTTCTTTACGATAGATCTTCAGCATCACCGATGTTCCCCAGATGAGAATTGAAATAAAGACAAGTCCTTCACCAATTACCATCCATCTTCTGTTGTTGATCTTTTTCTCCAGCTTAAAAGTCACCTGCTCTCTTTCTTCCGGCGTCAACACTTGAAGTCCGACGTTTTCTATTCTATGCTGATACACTTCATCATTCAATGAAACCAATAAATAAGCCCACCAGCAAAACTGGAACAGAATATAAAATGCTAACAAATAGAGAATGAATACGGGGCGTTTCACTTTGCTAATATAGTGAAAACTTTTGCAAAGAATTCTATGTACCCTGTGAACTCGTGTTCTTAGTGTTTAAATCCACTACGGAACCTACTCCTGATAATCATACCGATACGTCTCCCCATCAACCTGCTTCAGAATCTGCCAATGGCCATTCTCATCGAGCTTTTCGAGGATGTAGTATTCAACTCCGGATGACCAGCCTTTGTAACCTGTCCAGTTCAAATGAACTTGGCGCATTTCATCCATGGTGCCTTTCAACACAATTGTTGATGTATGGCCACTCAGGTCTTCATCGATGTTACAAGTGTTGATGACTAAAATTTTATAATAGTAATTTGTGTTCTGTACATCTACATCGTAATCCATGAAATCAGTTTGTACTGATGGAACGGATGTGAGATATCTGAAATTCGTATTGTCTGTCGAACGATAGACATCAAATTGCGCAACTTGTTCAGGATGTACCAATGGTTGAGCCCATTCTGTTAAGACTGTCTGATTGTCTACAACAGTCGAACGCACAACATCTACAACCTGATTTTCTAATGTGTTCAACGGATAGGTCTGTGATGTGTCACTCCATGAAGTATAGGTTGTACCGCATAGATCTGTTGCTATCACTTTGTAACGGTATGGAATAGGACAAATGAATCCTGAATCGAGGTAGTTCAAAGTATTGCCCGGTACGGTTGCCAAATAACTAAATGGTTCTCCAGGTGCTGCTCTGTACAATTGATAAGTGCTAACAGGACATCCTGAATACGCTGTCCAGTCAACTGCAATATTTGTTCCTGAACGCTGAGAGGAAATGTTTACTGTTGTATGAGCAGTCAATTGATCGAGTGGAATAGTGTAACCGCAAATATCGATTGCCTGAACTTTGTATGTATACGATTTAGTAAGCGTCGTAAGACCTGAATCAATATATGATGATGTCAGATTGAAATTAGTATTTTGAATATTCGTCTCTGTGTAGATCTCATTGTAGTTAGCTGACTGATCAGATTTTCTGTAAACAATATAACCAGCAAGATCAATAGCCGGATTGTTTGCCCAGATAATTTCAACTTTATGGTCGTCGATCACTGATACACTATAGATCAGCGTTTCATTCGGTGGTAAGGTGTCATATACCTGAACCATTGCAGAGAATACTTGATCATCTGCACAGCCATTTGAATTAGTTACAGTAAGCGAAACAGTATAGAATCCGGGTTGTGTATAAACCATTGTCGGATTTACAACATTAGATGTTTGTCCATTTCCAAAATCCCAATTATAAGTTGCTCCAACAGTATTTGAAGTGCTGTTTAAGAAATTCACATTTAATGGCGAACAACCTGCAGTTGAAGATGCGTTGAAATTTATACTTGGCGTTGCTAATACTTCAATTGGTTGTGTGAGATGAGCAGTATCTGTACAACCAAAAGAATTTTCAGTGATCAATTGTACGTCAAACGTTCCGGCTTGAGTAAATAAATGATTGACGTCTGTTTGTGTTGAAGTACTTCCATCTCCAAAGATCCAATAGCTTGAAGTATTGCCCGTAGATTGATTGGTGAAGTTTCCTGTGAAAGGTGTACAGCCGGACAAACTCGGTGCAGTAAATGCTGAAACCGGACTTGGATGAATTATTATAGGCTGAGGAAATTGATAGTATGAACTGCAACCTGTTGTATCCCATGTTACGAGAGAAACAGTGAAACTTCCTGTATCTGCAAACACATGCGATGCATTTGTTGTAGTTTGGGAGTAGCCATCACCAAAGTTCCAATTCCAACTGCTTGCATTAATCGAATGATCCGTAAATTCAATTTGAAATGGATTACAACCAATTAATGTCGAAGTAGAGAAATCTGTAATAGGTCCTAAAACCTGAATTAAGTTATTGTAAGTGATCGTATCGCTACATCCCATCAAACTTGTTGCAATCAAACTTACGGTGTAAATGCCCGGACGATTGTAAATATGCGATGGATTGCTGTTTGTTGAAGTAGTGCTATCACCAAAATTCCAAAGATAAACATCTGCATCTGCTGAAAGATCGGTAAAGTCTACAATAGACGGAGCACAAGCTCGCGTATTTAATGTCGAGAAGTTTGCAACCGGTTGTCTGACTTTTATTAATGCCGGTCTTCGAATCGTATCGTTGCAATTTGCCCAGCTTGCCGATACAACTAATTGTACATCGTAATCGCCGGGTTGACTGTATGAGTGACTAGGTGATTGATCTGTGGAATAAGTACCATCGCCAAAATCCCAATAATATGAATCGGCATTAATTGTTGACGTATTTGTAAAGTCAACCGTGAATGGAAAACAACCTGAGTCAGCCGATGTAGTAAAGTCTGCTGTTAAAAGAAAGAATGTATTTGAAAAAGCTGTGTCAACACATCCATGTATGTCCGTTATTACAAGTTTTGGATACCCTCCAGGTCGAATTATATAAGTGTGAGATGGAGATTGTGCAGAAGATGTATCTCCATCACCAAATAGCCACATCCAAGAAACCGGATTCACACTTAGATCAGTGAACTCAGCTTGTATCGGAAGACACATTTGATCGGTTGTATAAACAAAATCTGCATGTGCTGTGTCTACTCGTATATATTGTGATTCAACCTGCCTGCTTATGCATGATCCGCTATAGACTGTCAAACTTACATCGTAAATTCCTACGTCAGTATAAGTATGCAATGGTTGTTCAATTGAAGAAATATTCCCATCGCCAAAATCCCACAAATACATCTGTGCATTTTGTGAATTATTTATATACTGAATATTGATCTGATTACAACCACTTCTTGTAGTATTTACTGTAAAGTCAGCAATAGGCAGGTTGACGGTAATCCCCGGACTTACATTAAATGATTGCTGACAACCTACATTATCTGTTACGGTCAATGTTACGTTGAAAACTCCTTCTTGTGTGTAAACATGCGAAGGGTTTGTCTGTGTACTTGTTGTGCTGTCGCCAAAATCCCATAAGTAGCCGGCGTAATTTTGTAAACTGGTAAAAAAGTGAACGGTATCCAATCCGCATATCTCCGTCTCACTGGCTATCAATGGACTTATGAAATTTGAATAGATACTTCTACTTATGCTGCTACTACAACCCATAGTATCAGTCACAGTTTGTGTGATGACATAATTTGGTGTAGAGGTTGGATAAGTGTGTACAGGGTTTTGAACATTTGATGTTGTACCATCACCTAAATTCCAGTTCCAGGTAGATGCATTGCTTGAAGTGTCAACCAATGAGATCTGACTTCCTGTGCATGAAGTATTTTGAAGAATATAGAATCCCGCTTTTGGTCCGGACACTCGTACGATACTATCCATGATCATGGTCTGAACAATACTAAGAGTATCTTGAACGATCAATGTAACAGTATAAATTCCGGGTGAACTATACATATGCGATGGAAACTGTTCTGTCGAAGTTGTTCCATCACCAAAGTCCCAATTCCACATAACTGAACCGGGTATCATATTTGTAAATTGTACATTCAATGGTGCACAACCACTTTGTACTACAGGTCCTCCCGGATTTCCACCATCAATTGGTGTCATATCTGGAGTACCAAAATCAAATGGCGGCGGATCATAGAATAAAGTACAAACTCCATTCGAAATGGTTAGAGTCACACTATAATTACCGGCAACTTGAAATATATGCAACGGGTTTTCAAGTGTAGAAGTTGACCCATCACCGAAATCCCACAACCATGAAGTTGCTCCAATTGAATTTGCATAAAATTGTACAGGATTTGGAAAGATAGTGTCTTGTGGTATACCATAGAAATTGGCACCGAAAGGTTGAAAGTACACACTGTTGCTTTGCATAGTTGTGTAACTGCATCCATCGGCTGTTGTAATTGTTAATGATACGCTATGGTATCCTCCAACAGAAAAGGTGTGATCCGGATTCTGTAATGTTGAAGTTGAGCCATCACCAAAATCCCATAACCAGGAGACTGCGTTAAGCGAAGTATCTTGAAATGTTGCAATATATGGCGGACATGGCGTTACAGTATGAGTAAAACCTGCATAACCTCCTTGTACTTCAAATGAACTGAAATTATTTATTTGCTGCGAACATCCGCCGGCAGCTGATGTTGTTGTCAATGAAACTGTATATAATCCCGGAATAGAATAGGAGTGAACAGGATTTTGTAATGTCGATGTTGTTCCGTCTCCGAAATCCCATAACCAACTATTTGCTCCGGCAGTTGCATCTGTGAATTGTGTTGTCAATGGACCACATCCTACAGTTGTCGGTGGTGGAATATAATTTGCTGCAGGATTTACGGTCTGAATATAATTTTTTTTGATCAGTGTATCACTACAACCTAATGAGTCGGTTATGATCAGTGAAACATCAAAGTTTCCTGATGTAGTATATGTATGTGATGGATTTGCTTGCGTTGAAGTTGTACCATCTCCGAAATTCCACAGATAATTTAATCCTTGTACCGGCGATAGTGAGTTGAAAGTTGTTGTTAATGGCGGGCAACCCACACGTGGGCTGGCATTGAAAATTGCTTCTGAAGATGTTACTGTGATAATGTCGTGATAGATCATACTCCGATAACATCCGGTAGGTCCCCAACATTTGAGGATAACACTGAATGTACCGTTGTTAGTATAACTATGTGTTGGATTAGTGGCAGTACTGGTTGTACCGTCGCCGAATGTCCATAAACAGGACACATAATTTGTTGATGTATTTGTAAATTGTACTGCAAGCGGTGAACAACCGATTGTATTAACATAAGAAAAACTCACTGCCGGTTTTATTCCAACTTCAATCATGTTGGATTTGAAAACTGTATCAGCACAACCCGTATTTGTTGTTACTATTAAGAAAACTGAGTAGTTTCCACCTGCTGAATAAGTGTGAGAAGGGTTGGGGAGTGTCGATGTTGTTCCATCACCAAAATCCCAAAAACTTGTAGCAACATTGTAATTGTTGTTCGCGAATTGTACTACCAATGGTGCACATCCACTGTCGATATTTGCTGAGAAATTTGCCCAATTGTTCAAGCCAACGGTGATTTCTGTTGGACTATCTGTTGTGTCTTTACATCCAAAAGAATTGGTAACGATCAACGAAACGTTAAATGTTCCCGGACCGCCATAACTATGTGAAGGGTTTTGGACTGATGACGTTGTTCCATCACCAAATGACCATAACCATGAAGTCGCATTTGAAGCATTGTTGGAAAACTGAAACATTGTCGCGGGGTCGCAACTTGCCGTAACAGCAGAAGTGATCGTTGGATTCGGCTTTGGGTAAATAGTAATGTACTGGTTTTTTATTTTCACATCAATACATCCAAAGGCATTTGTTGCAATTAAGGTAACAGTGAACGATCCTTGCAATGTGTAAGAATGTGTTGGATTCGGTAGCGTTGAAGTTGATCCGTCACCGAAATCCCATAAATAGGTTGCTCCACCTACCGAAGTGTTATTGAACGTAAAACTGTTTCCGTCCAGACAAGTGGCTAAAATTGGTGAATTGAAATCTGCAATTGGATTTCCAACAACAGTAATGTAATTTACCATGACTACCGAATCCAGATTACCCATTCCGTCATTTACAGTAAGTTTTACTGTATATGTACCCGGGGAAGTGTATAGATTGGCCGGATTTGGAAGTGTGGAACTATTTCCGTTTCCAAGATCCCAGAGATACGATGCTGCACCGGTAGATGTGCTGGTAAATTGCACATTAAGAGGTGTACAGCCTGTCTGCTGGTCAGAAGTAAAAGAAGCTGAAGGAGTTGCTTGCACAATAACAGAGCACAGAATCAGGACTGCCATAAGCAGTCCTGGTGCTTTTATATTATGAAGAACATTCAGCGTTTTGGTTTTCATTGGTTTTAAGAGTCAATAATTGTGATATGTCTTACCGTAACGACAAACACGAGCGGCAGGTAATTATTTAACCTGAACCATTCTTGTTGACTTGTCAATAAACAATGGACTTGTTTCAGGTGACATTACAGATTTTGGATCTGCTTGTGCTACAAGTTTTCCTTCGTTATCGATCTGTTTGATTCGATAATGAGTTACTCCTGTAACCGGTTTTGTATCTACCCAGCTGTAAAGCAACTCTAAAGGAGATCCAATACCTTCTTTCAATCCGACAGGCTCATATTCTGTTCCATCGATCGATCTTTCAATGACATATATACAGTCATCTGAAGATGGTTTTGAAACCCAATTCATATAAACCTTACCCGAATTGAAAACGATGTTTTCTTTTACGAATTCCAGTTTACCGGTTGGTTTTGTTGCTGTAGCAGGCTCTTGCGCAAATGTGCTCATTGCTGCAAATACCAGTACATAAAGGATCACCAGCTCTAAAGCATAAGTGAATAGTTTGTGCGAAGCTGCTTTGCTGCGAATGGCTTTTATTGCGCCCACAGGCTGAATTGCATCTTCTGATTTAGCGATAAATGTTTTCATCATAAATTGTTTTTGTTCTTATGACAATATATACTAATAGAGGTCCCTCTTGTTTTTAGAATCTGATGGCCTTCTTACAACTGTAAGATTTCGCCTGTTTTAGTCAAAATGTTTTTTTGGAGGAATGAAGATGTAAGAGATGGTTAATTATTTGTTTTTGATTTGAAATCGATGATTAACCTCCATCAAACAGCCCAAAAGCGCATTATTTCAGAAAATTCTTCAAACTGTATCCAAATAGATTTTCTCGCCGTTAAACCCCAAAGAAAATCACTTATAAACTGCCTCGATAATTATGGAAACATTAAACAAGACCATCAAAAAACTAAATGACGCTGAGTATCAGGAATTGTTGTCTGCTGTTGCCGGTAGAAAAAACAACAAGCCTTACTTAGTACTGGAATCTGCACGTAAAAATAATTACGACGAAGGTCAGATGATGGAGCTTCTTCAAGTTAATCCAAGTACATACTATACATTAAAGTCAAGATTGAACGAACGTATCGCTCAATATCTTGCTCAGAACGTTAAAAATCCAATCAGTGCACTTAAAGATAAAGTATCAATGGTGCCTGCCATGGTTTTTGGTAACGATCGCGAAGTTGCAATTCGTGCACTCAAAAATTTAGAGAAACAACTAATCGAATATGATCTTTCAAACGAATTGATCGTAGTATATAAAGCATTGGCTCGTTTGAGCATGTTCAATGGCGATTTCGATTATTATGAAAAAGAATATAATCGTCACGTTGCTTATAGCCTGGCAGTGGTTAAAGCAGAAGACCTTTTCTATGATTTCGTTAAACGTACCGGTAATTATCTGTTGACTCGCGACGAAAGAGATCGTGAAGCAGTTCAGGCATCTTTGCGTGAATTGACAAATATCTCCGAACTATATCAAGGACATCGTTTGTCAGTTATGTACAACATTGTACGTATCTACTACATGTGCGTATTCACAAGATCAGAAAGTCTTAAATCACTGGAAATCGAAGTAGATACCATTCTTCAGAATATCAAAAAGAATTTTGATAAATATGAAATGGACACTTTCTATCAAAGCATTAAATTCTTAGTTGACTACTTATATTTCGAATACTATCAGAAAACAGGAAATGTTGTTCGTGCCGATCATTACTATCGTCAGATCAATACAGAGGTTCCTGAAATCGCTTTCAAACCGGTATTTAGTTTTTATGTGACTCAATTCCTTTCTTCGAAAGTTGAACGCTTCCTTGTCAATGGAAATGTTCAGGAATTAAATGACCTTAACGCTGATCTGGATTCAAACTTTGACACCAATATCAACGAACCATATCCTCACGTTTCTTTCCGTCGCTTCCTTGCAATTGGTAAGTTCTACGAAGGAGATTTCTCAGGCTCTGCACGTATCCTGAATAATCTGAGAAACGAATTGTCGATGAAGAAATTTACATTCACTGATGTTGAATATAAATTATTCCAGGCAATGCAATATTGCTACATGGGCGAAGATGGACTTTGTTCGCAACTTCTTCAGTCAGTAAAACGTCAGATCGTTGAAGACGAAGCGTTATACGAGCCTGCTACTATCTTCATCAAAATGTTAAAAGCAGCTATCAAACCGGAAGAGTTCCGCAAGAAAGTGAAAAAGCTGAATGAGATCTATGATGCATTCCAAAAAGCAAATCAAGGTTCAAACAGAATGCTATGGTATGTTAAATTGGATGATGCTATGATTCGTAAAATGGCGAATCCGATTAAAGATTGATAATCGATAACCGAAAATCGTGAATCGTGAATCGTAATTCGAACGTCGATTCACGAATTACGATTCACGATTTTAAAAAAAAACGCCCCTTGAATTTCAAGAGGCGTTTTTTTTATTGCTAATTTGAAGGATCAAAAATTAATCGCTTCAAGATATTTTTCATTCAATGGCTTATTCACATACTTCACAACATATTGATTTGTCGAAGCACGATTAATGTCTTCAGGACTGATCGATGATGAAAGAACGATCACTTTGCATGTCGTGCGAATACTTTCCGGCAAAGACTCGTACTCTTCAAGGAATCCAAAACCATCCATTACAGGCATATTCAAATCTAGAAAGATCACCTGAGGTAATACGTCTGGATTGTCGCTATTGTCTTTAAGAAATTGTAAAGCTGATTCACCGCTGTTTTTAACAATCACTACCTTTGAAAATGAATTGGTAGTAATCATGCGCTCATTGATGAAATTGTCAATGTCATTATCATCAATCAGTAGAACCCGATCAAACTTAATGCCTTTGTCTACGTTTTTCATGATTCTGTTTTGATAAGTGGTGGTGATGAATGGAATCGAACCATCGACACAAGGATTTTCAGTCCTTTGCTCTACCAACTGAGCTACATCACCTTATTAGAGTGCGCAAAAGTAGAAAAAAATTAAAACTGCCAAAATATTTTTCCCTTTAAATCAATTAATTCGCGCTTATTTTTTCGCCTTTACCTACATTGCATCAAATTCTTCATGATGAATCTGACCATCGATTTAGGAAACACATTATGTAAAATCATCATTTTCGAAAACAACGTTATTGTTTTTCGGCATGTTTGCAAGTCGCTAAGCACTCGCTCTTTACATCATCTTTTTCAAAATTTTCAAATCGAACATGCACTTATTTCTACTGTTATTCCTCTCAAACCAACACTTAAAAAAGCACTGAAAAAATACCGTATCCGTGAGTTTTCAAGCGTAACAAAAATTCCACTAAAAAACTTATACACAACACCAAAAACTTTGGGTAATGACCGTTTAGCAAACGGAATTGCCGGCAATTTTCTTTTTCCAAGGCATAATGTCCTTATCATTGATGCCGGAACATGCATTAAATACGATTTTGTTGATTCAAAGAAGCAATATAGAGGTGGAAATATAAGTCCGGGTCTGAGTATGAGGTTCGTAGCAATGCATAAACTCACCGGAAAACTTCCTCTTGTGAAAATTCATGATCCGGGAAAATTGATTGGTACTTCTACCGTTACTGCTATTCAATCCGGGGTTTTTAACGGAATGATCGAAGAAATCAAAGGAATTATTAGCCTTTACAAAAATGAATACCGTCAAGTTAAAGTCATTCTCACCGGTGGAGACGCCCATCGTTTTGCAGGTCAACTAAATTTGAGCATCTTTGCCGCCTCCGATTTAGTAAACATTGGTTTAAATGAAATTATCAAGTATAATAACTATAAATAAAAGAGCTCTCGCTTTTCTCGTCTCGCTATTATTTCTGGCTTTAAACAACAGTAACGCCCAAAATGCAACGAGTTCGCCGTATTCCCGTTATGGAATTGGTGATATCAGCGGTTCTTCTTTCGCGAGAAATCTTGGAATGGGTGGCCTTGAGATCGGAATGGCTGTACCATACATGATCAACCCCGGAAATCCTGCCGCATACTCAAAACTTTATTATACAACATTTGATATTGGAGTAAAATTTACCCAGACTCAGTTACGTACAAGTTATATCGAACAAAATACGAATACCGCTTCTTTGGCCTATTTTGATTTTGCATTTCCTGTGAGACCGGATGACTGGTCTGTTGGTTTTGGCTTGAAACCATATTCTAATGTCGGATATAACATTATCGATAAAAGTGTTACTCCTTTTGGTGATACTGAATTAAGAACTTACAATGGATCCGGAGGCTTAAATAGTTTTCATATTGGAACCGGTAAAAATTGAATAAAAAATTATCAGGTGGTTTCGACGTTGAATATATTTTCGGTTCAATAAATAACGAAAGAACGGTTTCATACTTAAGTCCTTTTACATGAACACTCTTGATCAATCAAGTACTTCGATTGGTTGGTTCCACTTTACATTAGGTGCACAAATGTTATTTGATAGCCTGTCTTTATCTAAATCGGACTCTATAGTTATCTATGACCAGAAGATCTCAACTCTTTCAGATTCTCTGAAAAATGTACTTGCCAGTGATGCTGCAGGCACAAACTATGAATTAAAGAATTCCATTAATCAGGAAATTGCTCAGGCAAAGGATGTCCGGAAAAAAATTGTTGACCGCAAGAAAAAAAGTGAATGGAGTCTGCTACTCGGTGCTACTGTAAGTCCACAAGCTGACCTGCATGGAAGAGAAACAAGAGTGGTTTCAAATTTCCGATACTTTGACTCTCAGGCAACTCAAACATTGGTCCGCGACACAATACTCTATAAGGTGGGTGCTCAAGGTACGGTTGTACTTCCTCTTGAAGCAGGTGTTGGATTCACATTGAGAAAAGGAAATAAATTGCAGTTTGGTGTCGATTACTCTTTTCAGCAATGGGAAAAATTTGAATTTCTAAGTGAACCTGACTCATTGTTCAATAGCTGGAAAATAGCTGTCGGTGGTCAATACATACCAAATGACAGAGCAGTGGGAGGTTACCGCAATTTTGTTGCATATCGTCTTGGATTTCATTATGAACAAACTTATCTCAATGTAGGTACTTCGAAGATAAATGAAATCGGCGTTTCATTGGGATTTGGTTTCCCGATCAGAAAAGCTGGAACTTATATTCATTTGGCTATTGAAGCAGATCAAAGAGGAAGCACGAAAGTTAATCCTATTGAAGAACGATTTCTTAAGTTTACTCTTGGCTTCACCATCAACGATCGTTGGTTCATTAAACCGAAATACGATTAAAAAATGCACGGCAAAGTTTTTTCAATTGCTTTGTCAAACTAATTCAATTCTCTTTTGTTTTATTTATGATGAAATCAACTAACAAACAAATTGCAGTCTGGCTCTTCAGCGGTTGCATTTTGATCTTTGGAATGGTTGTTATTGGTGGCATCACTCGTCTTACCGGATCCGGATTATCAATTACTGAATGGAAACCAATCATGGGTGCTATTCCGCCTATGAATGATGCTGAATGGAATTCTGCTTTCGAAAAATATAAACAGATCCCTCAGTTTCAAAAAATCAATTACCATTTTGAAATGGATGACTTTAAATCTATTTTCTGGTGGGAATACATTCACAGACTATTAGGCAGAATGATAGGAATAGTTTTTATCGTTCCATTCGTTTGGTTTCTTGTCAAAAAGAAGTTGGATAAGCCTACAATAAAAAAAGCATTGTTCCTTTTCCTGCTCGGAGGTATTCAGGGATTCCTTGGTTGGTTCATGGTGAGCAGCGGACTGGCAGAAAGAACAAGCGTGAGCCACATTCGATTAGCAATTCATCTTATGTTCGCTTTTATAACTTTCGCCTTTACTTTCTACTATGGATTGGAGTTTGTCTATTCTGAAAAACAATCAGAGGAGCGGAGTAAAAAATCCTCTGCTTTGAATAAATTGATATTTGTATTATTGAGCGTCCAGATTATTTATGGTGCATTTGTGGCAGGACTACATGCCGGAAAAATTCACAATACATTTCCATTGATGAGCGGACAAGTAATCCCATCAGGAATGGGAGTCATGCAACCGACTCTCGCAAATGTTTTTGATAATCCTGTAACAGTTCAATTCATTCATCGCTTTTTTGCATTCATGCTTTTGTTTCTTTGTTCCTGGTTAGCTGTTGCTTCACACAAGGAACAGTTAAACACATACCAACGAAAGGGTATCACCTGGCTTTTCATAGCAGTTTGCCTACAGTTTTTACTGGGAGTACTCACAGTGCTCACACAAGCAAATATTGTTCTTGCTTCATTGCATCAAGTTGGTGCGTTTTTCTTTTTTAGTGTGAGTATTTATTTGTTGTTTCACTTTGAGAAAAAAGAAGCGTGAAATTATACTTGTTGGCCCACTTATTCTATGTGTACTATGTGCCTATGTGGTAGAAATATTTTTTACCACATAGGCACATAGTACACATAGGAAAAACGTATGTTCAGGCAGTTGTTAATTTGAAAACAGTTACCTTAATATTTATTTCCAAGAGAAAGTTGAAACAAGATGCTTCACATCTTCCTCAACAAAACTTAAAACCGGTGCAATAGAATCCGGATTTGGAATGGCATAAAAATACAAAGCGCCACGAATGAAATGTTTACTGCTGTCGGTCAGATAAAACTGCACTGCTGATGCAGCATTTCCTTTTACATATGTATAAAATCCGTAAACCTTTTTTGAAGGCACATTGATCTCCTCTTCCTGCATTCCGGAGGCTTTTGCAATGTGTTTCATTGAAAGCGTCTGACTGTCATTGATGAACTTCGCAAGATTGTTGTTCACTTCTTTATGGCTCAAATAAAGTGTTCCCTTGTATTTTGTCCATTCAACATTGTACCAGCATGGTTCAGCGGATTGAAGTGTGTCTTTAATTACCTGGGCATACACAGGAATTTCAAAAGAAAAAGTACAATCATTTGCTTTGAATAATTCGTATTTCTTTTCAGGAACTTCTATACGAAAATAACCTCGGGGCTTTGGATTATATTCTTGTTCGCACGAAAATAACAAAGTAGACATTAAAAAAAGTAATACGAAATTCAACGATGTCATTCCTGTAAAGCCGCCATTCCCGTTAGAATCTACTTTCTTTTCCGGTAATGTGATCTTAACACGCTTGATTCTTTTTTTATCTGCTGACTCAATAGTAAATATTATGTCGTTCAGTTTTACTACTTCATTACGCATTGGAATGCTGCCCATTATTTCAAGGATCAATCCGGCAAGAGAATCAACTTCGCTTTCTTCAACTTCGAGCAACTTGTGATCGATCTCCATGATCCTGCAAATGTCATTCAGATTTGTTTTGCCTTCAAATACGAAATTGTGATCATCCAGTTTGCTATATGTCAATTCATCATCATCGAATTCATCATTGATCTCACCGACGATCTCTTCAAGTACATCTTCCAAGGTCACAATTCCTGAACTGCCACCATATTCATCAATAACAATTGCTAAATGATTTTTCTTTTCCTGAAATTCCTGCAAAAGATCATTGATCTTTTTACTTTCCGGAACAAAATAAGCCGGACGCATTTGTTTCTGCCATTCAAATGTGTCGTCGTTTTGAAGATCTAAATAGGGCAGAAGGTCTTTTATACATAATACACCAATAACGGTGTCAAATGAGTTTTCATAAACCGGAACTCTTGAATATCTGTTTTCCAATATCAGCGGAAATAGTTCACTGAATTTTAAATTTTTGTCGAAAGCGACCACGTCCATTCTGGATTTCATGATCTGCTTCACATCGATGTTCCCAAAACGTGCAATCCCTTTTAGGATCTTTTTTTCTTCTTCCGGTGTGCTCTTGTCGCTGGTAATATCAATAGCATGTGTTAATTCATCGACTGAAATATCATACCCTTTCTGTCCAAACCTTCTGTCAACGATTGATGTAGATGCAATTAAAACGGTACTTAACGGACGTAAAATTTTACTGAGGGCAAAGATTGGATATACGCTCTTTAAAGATGAACGTAATGGATTCTGAGTTGCATAAACTTTCGGCATCACTTCGCAGAATAGAACGATCACAAATGTTACCGCTACAACCTGGATCATAAATCCGACCGTTTGATGGTTTCTGAAATCAAAAATTTGTTCAATAAGAATGGATGATAATACAACAATCGCAATATTGACGAAATTGATAGTGATCAATAGTGTTGCTAATAATCTCTTTGGTCTTTCAAGCAGATCATAAACAAGCTTGTAACGTGATTTTTGAGATTCTTTTAGTTCAAAAAGCTGAACCGGTGAAATTGCAAAGAATGCCGTTTCTGCACCCGAAATAAACCCGGAGATCAGGAGTAAAGTAAACAAAGCAATGATTTCTGCGATAAAAGTGACAGAAAATGTAAATTCAGGATTGAGAATCGTTAAAAGATTCTGCGAATGGATCAATAAGGGGTAACTGCCGGGGTCCAAGGAGTGTTGTTAGAGTTTGCTAAAATAAAAAACAGGCACAAAGCTAAAAAAAACTTTGAGCCTGTTTTTTAACATTTACATTAATTAAAATGGTAGGTCGTCTGATGGTGCAGAAGTTACTGCCATTTCCGGCGTCGATTGTGTACTGGCAGCCGGTTCCGGATTGTCAGTTCGAGGACCACCAAGCATAGTCATTTCGTCGGCCACAATTTCGGTGATGTACTTTTTATTGTTCTCCTCACCGTATTGACGGGTTTTGATCTTGCCTTCGATATAAATCAATTTGCCTTTACGTACATACTTTTCAACGATTTCAGCTAAACCACGCCAAACCACAACATTGTGCCATTCAGTCGTTTCAATTTTCTGCCCTTCTTTGTTTTTGAAAGAAGAAGATGTCGCTAATGGAAAACGTGCTAACGCTACTCCGCCTTCAAGGTACTTTACCTCAGGGTCTTTCCCTACATGTCCTACAAGGATCACTTTATTAATTCCGCTCATTGTTATTTGTTTTAGATTTTGAAATTTATGACATCAAAGATAACTCAGTGAATTGCGTTTTAAAAACCGCAAATGCTGGTACTTTTTTGATGTTTAATTTATTGGTTTTTTGAACTGTACCATTTGCTTTAAATACTCTTCAATCAATCTGGGAACTGCGAATTCTTTTACCGTGTCAGAATTTACTTTCTTCCAATGTTGTTTTTCTTCTTTGAACATTTTTAAATCTGACTTGATCTCATAGAATGTTGCATGAATATGCTGGTGACTTAGAATATGTTTGAATTCATTACTTACTCGTACGACTTCAGATTTTTTGGTGGCAAAGTGAGTTTTCCATTCTTTGGTTGACATCACTTTATTGCCGCTGATGGCTGTCTCTGTTTCTATCATCGGAAAATCATGCAGCCCAATCCAAATGTCTTTTTCCTTCCTTTGCCGAATGAAAAAATTGTCCTTTTCACGTATGACAAGATAATGAAAAAATCGCTTCCTGATTTTAGTCTTTTTAGATTTAACAGGTAGTACAGAAACCATTTTTTTTCAAATGCAAAGCATGTGTCCTGCAACGGACAGTTCAAGCAATCCGGTGAAACCGGCTTACATTGTTTTGATCCAAATTCCATCATCGCCTGGTTGAAAGTATGAGGCTGATGATTTCCAAGCAATCGGTTGGCCAGTTCTGTGAATTCCTTTTTTCCGCTACTGCTATCGATCGGTGTCTTTATCCCGAAATACCTGCTCAAGAGCCTGAAAACATTGCCATCTACTACTGCATGGGGCAATTTGAAGGCAAAAGATGCTATTGCGGCTGCTGTATATTCACCAATGCCTTTGAGCGATTTAATATCATCATAATTGTCAGGAAAATCACCGTTAAATCGCTCAACAATGTCTTTTGAGGCGGCATGAAGGTTTCTTGCCCTTGAGTAATATCCAAGTCCCTGCCATAACTTCAGTATTTCATCTTCTGAGGCCGCTACCAGCGCGTGAACATCGAGAAAGGTCTCTGTGAAGCGATGATAATATGCCATGCCCTGATCCACCCTGGTTTGCTGTAGAATGACCTCGGAAAGCCAGATCTTATAGGGGTCTTCCGTATTTCTCCACGGCAAATCCCGCTTGTTCTTTTTATACCACGAAATGACCTTTCTTCCGAATTCTTTCATTGCCTTCTTTGTTCTTTCTTATCAAAAAACCTTCAGCTACGAAGTTACTAAAATCGGCGCCTTCCGGCCGGGAAACGACGGCTTTTTCCGGGAGTCGTTGATAAAATATGTAGGATATTTTAGTGAATTATGGTTAAAAGTAGCTTTAACAAATTAGAAATCAAGTTGTTAACCCATAAAAAATTATTTTTCATTCTTTAGTAAAATTTACCTCAATAGGTTTTTGGATTTAATTTGAAGCGCTATCTTTGCCGCCCAATATTTAATTACCTAATACTCAAAGAAATGACAAAAGCAGAATTAGTAGCCGAAATTTCCACTAAGACAGGGATAGAAAAAACTGTGGCATTACAAGCAGTAGAAGCGGCTATGAAAGTGATTAAAAATACAATGTCCGACGGTGAAAACGTTTACCTACGTGGGTTCGGTTCATTTATCATTAAGAAGCGTGCTCAGAAGCTGGGACGTATCATCTCAAAGAACACGACTATCATCATCCCTGAACATAACATCCCTGCATTCAAGCCTGCAAAGACATTCGCTAACAAAGTGAAGAATGCAAAGATCAAAAAGAATCAGACAACTGAGGCAATCGACTAAGGATGCAGAACAGTAGAATTCGATTACTGGTTGTTCTTGGCGTCATTGCGTTGACTGCTGCTCTTTATTTTGCTCCTCGAAAAATTGAAAAAAAAGTGTCTGCTGAAAATCCATCAGGCTTTTCAATTGAAGATCAGATTACTGAAGTAAAGGGAAGACTTAAAGAAGAAGAAAAAAACCAGATAGTATCTTTCGAAGATCTACTGAAGAAAAATCCTGACGACAAACAAATTCAGGATTCTTTAGGAAAACTTTGGGATAGATTTCAAACTCCGCAAATTTCGTCTTATTATTACGAAGAAATTGCAAAGTCTGAATCCACAGAGCAAAATTGGATCAATGCTGCTTTTAGATATTTCGATGCGTTTAAAATGACCGGCGACTCCCTCAAAAGAGTTTTCTTCGTTAACAAGGCAATTGATTGTTATAAAAAAGTAATAGAAATTAATCCAAAAAATTACGACGCTAAAACTGATCTGGGCGTTTGCTATGCAGAAGGAACTTCAAATCCTATGCAAGGCATTCTGATGCTCAGAGAAGTAGTACAAGAAGCACCGAAACACGTAATGGCTCAGTATAATCTGGGTGTACTTTCGGTAAAATCAGGTCAGCTCGATAAAGCTGTCGACCGATTTGAAAATGTACTGGCGATCGACCCTACAATTGAAGATGCACGATTCCTTCTGGGAAAAACGTATATGCAAATGGGAAATAATGCAAGTGCTCTGAAGAATTTTGATATCTTGAGAAAAGAATCGAAAAACCCGGCACTTGTAAAAGAAGTAGAAAGTTTAATAAGTAAAATTAATAACCACTAAACACAGTAAAGTCATGCCAAGCGGTAAAAAAAGAAAAAGACATAAGATGGCAACGCATAAGCGTAAAAAACGTCTTAGAAAGAACAGACATAAGAAAAAATAAATAGGTGGTTCTTAAGGCTTAGGTCTTGGCGAACGTTCCCAATGATCATGATGAGTCGATTCAAATCACTCATCATGATTATTTATTTTTCTTACACTGTTTGAACAGTATTATTACATCATCATAAATTAGATAGACCCGGCTTTTCGGATATGTCTTGGTATGCGATGAGTCGTATGCCCTTCTCTCTCCGGATCTAGATGTAAACTGTTTGTTTATTTCCTACTCGTGCTGCATGGGTATTTTGTGTTTATAAAGAATTTTTTAGTTGAATAATGAATTAGTAATTAGCTCAACACCGGATGAGGTCACTATTGCCTTGCTGGAAGACAAGCATATTGTCGAGCTAAATAGCGAAAAAAAAGATCAGCGATTTCAAGTCGGTGATATATACCTTGGAAGAGTAAAAAAGCTAATTCCGGGACTGAATGCTGCGTTCGTAGATGTCGGTCACGAGAAAGATGCCTTTCTCCACTACCTTGATCTGGGTCCTCAAGTCGACTCCCTCCTTAAACTTATCAAATTAAGTACGTCAGGTAAAAACCCTGATCCACTTTTGGCTTCTTTCCAATTGGAAAAAGACATTGATAAAGGCGGGAAGATCAACAATGTGCTCTCCCCGAATCAATGGGTGATGGTTCAAGTAGCCAAAGAACCAATTTCATCGAAGGGTCCAAGAATCACTTCTGAACTTTCTCTTGCCGGACGATTTGTTGTCTTAGTGCCATTCTCGGATATGGTCAGCATTTCCCAGAAAATAAAAAGCGCTGAAGAAAGACAACGATTGAAACGACTTGCAATGAGCATCAAGCCGAAAGGTTTTGGTCTCATCGTACGTACGGTTGCGGACGGAAAGAAAGTCGCTGAACTCGACAAAGACATTCAAGACCTCGTATCCAAATGGAAGAGTGCTTTCGAAATGCTCCAGACTGCAAAGCCCCCGCAAAAAATATTGGGTGAATTAAATCGGACTTCTACGATCTTAAGAGATTTGCTGAATCCGAATTTCAATGCCATCCATGTAAATGATGCCGGTTTAGCTGAAGAGATCAAGTCATACATCAGCGGAATTGCCCCTGAGCAAACTGAAATAGTAAAACTTTACAAAGGCAAACTTCCAATATTCGAAAACTTCGGAATTGAGAAGCAAATCAAATCAAGTTTCGGTAAGACGGTTACAATGTCAAATGGTGCCTACTTAATTGTAGAACACACCGAAGCAATGCACGTCATCGATGTGAATAGCGGAGGACGCACAAAAGGCGCTGATGACTCTACTCAGGAAGCAAATGCTTTGCAAGTAAATCTTGATGCCGCTACAGAAGTTGCCCGACAATTGCGTTTACGTGATATGGGTGGAATTATTGTCATCGACTTTATTGATATGCACAATCCGCAGAACCGGAAGATGCTTTTCGATAAACTGAAAAATGAAATGAAGCGCGATCGCGCTAAACATACCATTCTGCCTCCATCTAAATTCGGATTGATTCAGATCACCCGTCAACGTGTACGTCCGGAGACAAATATCACAACCGCAGAAAAATGTCCTGCATGCGATGGTACAGGCGAGATCAAAGCAAGTGTTCTAATTGTTGATGAAATCGAAAACAACTTACGTTATTTCGTTCAAGAGCAAAATGAAAAAGAACTTCACCTTGCCATTCACCCTTATCTTGAAGCTTATTTGGTCAAAGGAAATTTCTTCAATCCTTCTGTTGTTGCCAAATGGAAAAAGAAATTCAAAGTGAAATTAAAAGTCACAGCGAATACAAATTACCATATGATGGAGTATCATTTTTTCAATAAGACGGAAGAAGAAATTAAGATCTAATCGCCCGATTTAGTTGCGGATTACTTAAACTCCCACTAACAAATTATAATCTAGGTCAAAGGTCAAGGGTCAAAGGTAATGCTACTACTTTGACCCTTGACCTTTGACCTTTGAAATTACTTTGACCTTTGATTTGCTCTAACCCTTGACCATTGAAATGACTTTGACTTTTGATTTGCTATAGCCTTTGACCTTTGACCTTACTTCCACTTTTGAATTGCGCTAACCTTTGACCCTTGACCTTTGACCTGTGAAATGATTTTGATTTACTTATACCCCTTGGCACTAATTTCCAACCTGCTCCGATTTTGAACTTTAAACAATTTTCCCCACTTTCGCTATAACAAACCACAAAGCAAACACAACCATGAAAATTTTCAAAAAAATCCTTATCGTTATCGCAGTTTTACTGCTTGTGATCTCAGCAATCGGATTGCTTTTCTTTCCGGCGAAAATTCACGTAGAAAGATCAATTGTGATCAATCAAGATCGAAGTATGGTTTATGACTTTACAAATGATCTGAAAAACTTTTATCAGTGGTCGCCTTGGTATGAATTGGATACTGCCGCTGAATATACTCTTTCTTCAGTTACTGCAGGAGCAGGGGCTTCTATGAGTTGGAAAAGTAAAGTTGATAATGTGGGAACAGGAAATATGACGATCACTGAATCTGTGAAAGATTCTATGGTGGCTCTCGACCTGAATTTTATGGAAAATGGTGTTGCAAAAGGAACATATGCATTCGCTCAGGAAGGAAATGGAACAAAGATGACATGGGGATTTGGCTTTGATGCCGGAATGAATCCTCTAATGCGTATCATGGGTAAATTCATGGACGGAATGATTGGCCCTGATTTCGAGAAAGGATTGAATAAATTGAAAGCTAAACTTGAAAGTATGCCTGCATCATCCGGTGGCGATATTTCAATTGAAGAGAAAGCAATTCCGGAAACAAATTATTTGTTCGTGCATGGTAAAGCTGATGTCAGCACAGTAGGTAAATTTTTAGGAGAGTCATATGGAAAGATCGGTAAAGCATTAGGCAAACAAAAATTAACAATGGCCGGAGCACCATCAGCAATTTATTACACGGAGTCTCAAACTGAGTGGGAATTGGACGCTGTTGTCCCTGTGAATCCTGCAGGAAAAGACGACGGTGAAGTAAAAGCAGGTAAAAGAAATGCAAGCAATGCAGTTGTAGCACATTTCTTTGGCAGCTATGATAAAACCGCTTCAGCTTATACAGCATTAAAGGAATATATTGCTAAGAACAATAAACAAATTATAGGAGCACCTTGGGAAGAATACATCACTGATCCAATGGCTGAAAAAGATACTGCTAAATGGCAGACGGATGTTTACTTTCCGATTCAATAAAATCCGTTTGTCGTTATTCGTTTATCGTTTTTCGAATAGCGATAAACGATAAACGAAAAACGGTCCCACAAATGTTCACCCCCGAAAAAGCCCTCTCCAAAGCTCTAAAATTCTGTGCCTATCAGGAGCGTAGTCAACAGGAAATGCGTGACAAACTCTATTCCTGGGGACTGCATCAGCGTGAAGTAGAAAATATTCTTTCTCATCTTATCTCCGAAGGATTTTTAAAGGAAGAACGTTTTGCAATTGCATATGCCGGCGGAAAATTCAGAGTGAAAAAATGGGGAAAGATCAAGATCAAACTTGCTCTTAAAAATAAAAAAGTTTCCGAACCGCTGATAAAAAAAGCACTCGGAGAAATTTCTGATTCTGATTACAGAAAAATGTTGCTGAAAGTTATTTCTTCGAAAGAGAAACTGGTAAAAGAAACAGACCCTTACAAACGTAAATACAAGATTGCTTCGTATGCGATTTCGAGAGGCTTCGAACCTCAGTTGGTTTGGGAGGTTTTAGGAGAATTTGAGTAGCATTTAAACAGTACTCTCATTGTAGCGCAATTTTTCCTCACCATTTTCATTTTGTTTACCCTTCATTAAGTCGATTTAATATAATTTCCATTTTTATATTTTAATTCTCATTACTTTACATTCATGAAGTTTAATTACCATATGAAAAGCTTTACTAATAATATTTGTTTTATCGAATCATCTGATTTTTGCAACAACGCGAAATGTCCCGATGAGTTATTCAACTATTTCATCTGCATTATCAGCGTCTCAAGATGACGATACAATTTTAGTTGCTCCGGGAACTTATTCTGAAGATATATTATGGCCTGATAAAAGCGGATTAAAATTGCTAAGTTCAGGAGGATCAGCGATTACAATTATTGTGGGAACGCAAACGGGTAGTGTTATTACAATGATTCAGGGACCTACATCGCAGATTGATTCCACGACTATAATTGATGGATTCCAAATCACGAACGGAAGAGTCGATACAGTTAGTGCTTCAGGTGGAGGACTTTTTCTGTCCGAAGCAAGTCCAGTTCTTAGAAATCTTGATGTAAATAATAATAGTGTTTTATCGATGACTGATTCATCTTTTGGCGGAGGAATATACGTCGGCTTCAATAGCAATCCTTTAATCGAAAATTGTGCAATCCATGACAATCAAAGCTTTGGTGAAATAACAACTTATGGAGGCGGAATTTGTATTAATTCAAATTCAAATGTGATAATAAATAATTGTGAGATTTTTGGCAATTCAGCTACTTCAAATCAGAATGCAAGAGGTGGAGGCGTTGCAATCACAGATTCAGCTATAGTTAGAATAAGTGATTGCAACATTCATCATAATATTAATGCTGCACCAGGACTTTCAAGTGGAGGAGGCGTTTATATTTTTGGGAATTCAAACACCATCGTTGTCAATTCCAGCCTTTCAGATAATCTTTGTGATGGGCCTTATGCAGATGGCGGTGGTATTTTCATTTATCAAAATACTGGTTTCATTATAGACAATTGTAGAATTGAAAATAACTTATTAAATGGCCCATTTGATCATTCGGGTGGAGGAGTCTGTTGTTTTAGCAGTCAAGGTCAAATATTTGGTTCTTCGATTTCAGAGAATGTAATGGAAGGAGATAGGTTCTTCAGAGGTGCCGGAATTTATACAGAATACAGTGAAGTTTTAATACAGAATTCTCAAATCAGATCGAACAGTGTTATTCCTGATTCAACTACTATAGCATTGGGTTTTGGAGGAGGAGGATTCTACTGTACGTCTTCAAATATTAACTTTGAGAATTGTCTTGTAGCTGAAAATAAAATTGATACTAATGCTATCCATACAGATATTGGATGTGGATTGTTTATCAGCGGTTCATATGTTAAAATGGATCATTGCACTGTAACAGATAATGAATTTATAAATGATACAACTTCGGGAGCCGCTATTAGAGTATACGGTGATTCAATTAAATTTATTAATTCAATTATCTGGAATCCTAAATGTTTTAAGGAGATTGATACGATAAATATTATTGTTACTATAGGAAATTGTGATCTTAGAAACGGTGATACCTTAAATGGTAACATTAATTCGGAACCATTTTTTATTGGAAATGGAAATTATCATTTAACTCAATCATCACCATGTTTAAATGCGGGTAATTTTAGTTCGGGACTACCGTACGATCTAGATGGAAATCCACGTCCAATGCCAGCCGGTACATATCCTGACATGGGCGCATATGAATTAGACCAGATTGTTGGGATAGAGAATATGGAAGCAAATAGTCAATCAACCGTTTTCCCAAATCCTGTTTATTCAGATGCAATAATTTCATTAGCTGATTATAATGATAAAATAATTCAAATAGATATCTATGATGATCTGGGGAAATTGCAATTTTCCGAATTCAGTATTTTGAAAGAGTCCTATATTTTGAATTCTGAAAAATTAAAATGTGGAATTTATTTCTATAAACTTACGACCAGGTCAGGAAATCTCACAAAAGGGAAATTTGTTGTTAATTGATAATTTTAATTTGAGTCGGTGGTAGGGAGTGCATCGAAATCTCCTACACGACACACTTCGCACTCCACGCCGAAACTTCACACTAAATAAAAGTTTGAGTTTGAGTTTGTGGTGTGGAGTGTGTCGGAATCTCCTACAGAGTACACAGCACACTTCACACCGAAACTCCACACTACTTTGAACTCCACACTTACAATTTCTGCTACCTAAATTCAAACAATTTCCGTATCTTCGCCCCATGACATCCGACCAATTAAAAGAGATTAAAGAGCGAGTTGAAGCCCTGAGGAGGTATCTTTGACATCGATCGAAAAGTTGCCTCTATAAAAGAAGAAGAAGAACTCACTCATGCCCCTGAGTTCTGGAATGAACCCACGCGAGCGCAGGTGGTTTTAAAGGGTATTAATCAAAAGAAAAACTGGACAGCACCATTTTTAGAATTGTCGACTTCTGTCGATGACCTTTCCGTATTATACGATTTTTACAAGGAAGACGCTGCTACTGAAGCCGAAGTTGACGACCATTATGCTCAAAGCCTCAAATTACTTGATGCTATGGAATTCAAACGGATGCTTGGCGCTGAGGAAGATCAACTTTCTGCCGTTGTAACGATAAACTCCGGTGCCGGTGGTACAGAGAGTCAGGACTGGGCTCAAATGCTCATGCGCATGTATATCATGTGGGGTGAGAAAAATGGCTACAAAGTCTCTGAGATCGATCGCCAGGATGGTGATGGTGCAGGTATCAAATCAGCTACACTTCAATTCGAAGGTGATTTCGCTTATGGCTTTTTGAAAGCTGAAAGCGGCGTTCATCGACTGGTACGTATTTCACCATTCGATTCTAATGCACGTCGACATACATCATTCGCTTCTGTGTATGCATATCCTCTCGTCGATGATACGATCAACATCGAGATCAAAGACGCCGATATTGAAGTTCAAACTTCCCGTTCCGGTGGAGCAGGAGGACAGAATGTAAACAAAGTAGAGACCAAGGTTCAAATGACTCACTTACCAACAGGGATCGTAGTCGTTTGTCAGGTCGAAAGATCACAAATGGGTAACAGAGAACTTGCAATGAAAATGCTTCGTTCACAGTTATACGAACTCGAGATCCGTAAACGTAATGAAGCGAAAGCGGCAACTGAAGCCGGAAAGAAAAAAATCGAATGAGGATCACAGATCCGTTCTTACGTTTTTCATCCGTATAAACTTGTAAAAGATAATCGTACCGATTACGAAACTTCCGATGTGCAAGGTGTAATGGATGGTGATTTGAATGAATTCATGAAAGCTTATTTAATGGAATATACAAAATTGGAGAATGCTTAAGATCTATTTTAAATCGACTTGCAGCACATGCAAAAATGCTTTGGCTCTCATAAAAGAAAATACTGACGAAGATTATGAGTTGGTTGAGTACATGGTTGAAACGCCTTCGCAAAAAGAAATAAAAGAGATCCTGAAAATGCTTGGACTAAAAGCGATCGATCTCGTTAGAAAGAAGGAGTCTCTTTACAAAACGAAGTACGATGGTAAAAAACTCACTAATACCGAATGGATAAAAATACTTGCCAATAATCCGATTCTGATCGAGCGGCCAATTGTCGTGAAAGATGGAAAGGCTATTATAGGCAGACCAATAGAAAGAGTACTAGAAATAATTTAAATGCAATCACAACTAGAAATTAATAAAATGGCAACTCGCAAAGAAAAAGATACCATGGGTATCGTTGAAGTTCCTGCAGATGTATATTGGGGAGCTCAGACACAACGGTCGATCGAAAATTTTAAGATCGCTCAGGACATAAACAAAATGCCGAAAGAAATTATTCGCGCATTTGCTTACCTGAAAAAAGCCGCAGCTCTTACAAATCTTGATGCTGGCGTTTTGCCAAAAGATAAATCGGACCTCATCGGACAAGTTTGTGATGAAATATTAGCAGGTAAATTGGATGATCAGTTTCCGCTTGTTGTTTGGCAAACCGGTTCCGGGACGCAATCAAACATGAACGTAAATGAAGTGATCGCTTATCGTGCTCACGTCATCAGCGGAGGCAGCTTGATGGATGAGAAAAAGATCATTCATCCGAATGATGATGTGAATAAGTCACAATCATCAAACGATACATTCCCGACTGCAATGCACATCGCTGCATATTATGCTTTGGTGAATGTTACTATTCCAGGAATTAAAAAGCTTCGTGATACTCTTGCCGCAAAATCGAAAGAGTTCATGAATGTTGTGAAGATCGGTCGTACGCACTTGATGGATGCAACGCCACTTACACTCGGACAAGAGATCAGCGGTTATGTCTCTCAACTTGACCATGGACTGCGTGCTATCAATCATGTGCTTCCTCACCTGGCTGAACTTGCTCTTGGCGGGACAGCTGTTGGTACCGGTATCAATACACCGAAAGGGTATTCTGAAAATGTAGCGAAGCATATAGCGAAATTGACAGGTCTGCCATTTATTACAGCAGAAAATAAATTCGAAGCACTTGCTGCTCACGATGCAATCGTTGAAGCTCATGGAGCATTGAAAACTGTTGCTTGTTCTATGATGAAGATCGGAAATGATATTCGTCTACTTGCCAGCGGACCACGTTGCGGTATCGGTGAATTATTTATTCCTGATAACGAGCCGGGTTCTTCAATCATGCCGGGAAAAGTAAATCCTACACAATGCGAAGCAATGACAATGATCGCTGCTCAGGTGTTGGGAAATGACGTTGCAATTAATATCGGTGGAGCGACAGGACACTTTGAATTGAATGTGTTTAAACCAATGATGATCTATAACTTCCTTCATTCAGCAAGATTGATAGGTGATGTTTGTGTGTCATTCAATGATAAATGTGCAATCGGTATCGAGCCGATTCGCGAAAACATCCAGAAGAATCTGGAAAACTCACTTATGCTTGTCACTGCATTGAATACAAAGATCGGCTACTACAAAGCAGCCGAGATCGCTCAAACCGCACACAAGCAAGGCAAAACACTAAAAGCAATGGCAGTCGAACTTGGCTACGTCACTCCCGAACAATTCGACGAGTGGGTGAAGCCGGAGGAGATGGTTGGACTATAATGAGTGAGTGGTAAGTAGCAATTGGTAAGTAGCACAGTCTGCTAAACCGGATTTGTGTTGCACTTGTTCACTATCTATATTTGCTTATTAAATTACAAACTCTTAATTAATTATTTACGAAGTATATAATTTCATTTATGTACACTGTGCCACTTACCACTTACTACTTACCACTTACTTAAAACAACATGAGCGTACACATCGGAGCCGCAAAGGGAGAAATTGCAAAGATCGTTTTACTTGCAGGAGATCCTTTAAGAGCAAAACATATTTCAGAAACGATGTTGACTGATGCAAAATTGGTCAATACTGTACGAAATGCATTTTACTTTACAGGAACTTATAAAGGTGTTCAAGTGACTGTTGGTGCAAGCGGAATGGGTTGTGCGTCTATTGGTATTTATTCATATGAATTGTATAACGAATATGATGTTGAATGTATCATCAGAATCGGAACAGCAGGTGCTTATACTGAAAAGTTAAAAGTATATGACGTTCTTAACGTTGATAAAGCATATAGTGAGTCAACCTATGCGCAAGCGGCTTTCAATTATAGTGGCGATAATTTCGCTCATCAAGGTGTTGCTTTTGATTTGATTAATGAAGCTGCGCGTAATTTAGGAATGCCGGTGATTGAAGCTAATATTCATTCCAGCGATGTTTTCTATCGTGCGCCTGATGCTTCACCAAAAGTTGCAATCGATAACAATTGTGTTGCGGTAGAAATGGAAGCATTCGCTCTTTTTCTAATGCTAAATACTTAAATAAAATAGCAGGCACGATACTAACAATCTCCGATGTCATACCTACACATGAAGCGATATCTGCTGAACACAGACAAAGTTCATTGAATAAAATGATGGAACTCGCTCTTGAGTCTGTTGTTTTGATTAATAATTATCTATCTAAAAAATAAAACACTAAGAACACAAGTTACACAAAAGTACACGGAAATATCCGTGTACTTTTGTGTAACTTGTGTTCTTAGTGTTAAAAAAACTCTCGGAAAGAATGCTAAAAGATCTTTTCAACCTCAATCCCAATATCACTTTTCTCAACTTCGGTTCCTACGGCGCATGTCCCAAACCCATCATGGAAGATCTCCGGAAATGGCAAATGGAAATGGAGAGTGAACCGGTACAGTTTATAAAATTCCGGAATGGTGAAAATCTCCGAAAGTCGAGAACTGCACTTGCGGATTATATTCACTGCAATGCAGATGATCTGGTCTATGTTCCGAATCCAACATATGCAATCAACATTATTGCAAAAAGTTTAGCGTTAAATCCGGGCGATGAAATCCTGTCGACAGATATTGAATATGGCGCAATGGATCGCACATGGAATTACTATTGCAAGAAAAGCGGAGCTAAATTTGTTCGGCAAGAAATTTACTTACCGATCATTTCAAAAGAAATGTTTCTGCTGAATTTCTGGAAAGGCTTTACAGAAAATACGAAGGCTATATTCATTAGTCAAATCACAAGTACAACTGGATTGAAACTTCCGGTAAAAGAAATCTGTGAAGAAGCAAAACGAAGAGGGTTGCTTACAATAGTAGATGGCGCACATGTTCCCGGACATGTGCCGCTTGACTTGCGGGAACTGCAAGCAGATATTTACACAGGAGCTTGTCACAAATGGATGATGACGCCAAAAGGTTCTTCGTTCTTGTATGTGAAGAAAGAATTGCAAAATCAATTTGATCCACTAGTAATAAGCTGGGGATATGAAAGTGACGCGCCTTCGAAATCACAATTTCTGGATTACCACGAGCAACAAGGTACACGCGATTTTACTGCCTTCCTAACTATACCAAAGTCAATTGAGTTCATGAAAGAAAATAATTGGACAGCTGTTGCTAAGCAATGCGCGGAATTGGCGCAAAGCAATTACTCACGGTTTTGTGAATTGTTGCATACACTGCCTTTATGTCCAATCAACAACGATTTCCTTGGACAAATGTGTTCGATCCCAATCAGAACTTCAAAACCTGAACAATTGAAATCGCTGCTGTATGATAAATACAAAATTGAAATACCTGTAATGGTACAAGGCGACAATGTCTTTTTGCGTTACTCCATACAAGCATTCAACTCTCAACAAGACCTTGACACTCTTTATAAGGCGTTAGAAGATATACTCCGAACTTCCGACTTGCTTGTAACTAATAACTAATAATACTCTGCGGATTTTCTGCGTAATCTGCGCTCCCGATAGCTATCGGGATCTGCGGGAAATATTAAGCGCAAATATTCGATTCATGATTCATGAATTACAATTCACAAAAAGCGAAACTAATGATCTGGACAAAAATAACAACACTCAATCAACTCAACGATATCGATACCGAATCACAATCTGAAAAGATAATGATCTTTAAACATAGCACTACATGCAGTATAAGTAGAATGGCATTGAACCGTTTGGAAAGTAAATGGAAACCGGAATATAGTGAAACACTTAAGCCATATTTTCTTGACTTGCTGGCTTACAGAAATATTTCTAATGAAATCGCACGTCGTTATGATGTTGTTCATGAATCGCCGCAAGTGTTGGTCGTCTCTAAAGGTAAAAGTATTTACAATGAATCGCATGGAGGGATTTCAGTCGATGAAATCCTTACAGTAAATATTTAGTTTCTATTATTTTAATGTTTAATAATTAAAACGGGCAGTAACAAAAACATTCCTCCCCGGAGCATTTATCCCACTTGCAAATGTCCTGTATTGTGTGTCAAGAATGTTTTCAATTCCTGCATTCAGAGTAACTAGTTTGTGAATTTTATAGGATGTTCGAAGATTGAAAGTCATCCATGCAGGCATTCCTTCCGGTGTTGCATATTGTTCATTGTCTTCTCCATTCAAATAATAGTCTTTCAATTTTTTAGCGCTGTTATAAATTGTAGAAAATTCAGCATTGAATTTTTTAACTGAATAGGACAGAGCAATACGAGCCATAAAAGGAGGAATGTGATCCAATGGATAAGTTGTGCTGTCTGTGTTGATTCGTCCGTAAGTGTAACTCATGCCAAACGTAAAAAGAAATTTTTCCGATAGTTGCGATTTTACATTCGATGAAAAACCATAGATAAATGCCTTTTGCTGATTCTGATTTGCATAAACCTGACTCATCGTCCCGTCATACAAAATTGAATCCTGGCCGTTGAATGTGAATTTATCAGTGATTATTGCATTGAAGATTCTTGTATAATAAAACGAATTCTCCCACAGTGTTTTTTTGCTGAATACTTTCGATATTCCTAATTCAGCATTCACTGTTTCTTCCGGTTTCAAGTCTGAGTTTGGAACTATCACAGAGCCTGATGCTGACTCAAATACTTTACTGAGGTCGTCAATATTTGGAACTCTATATCCGGTCGAGAAAAGGAGCGAGAACTTCCAGTCGTTTTGAGTATTGTTGATGATACCTATACTTCCTGAATAAACAGGATTCTTTTGCTCAGCTACAGTATATGGTAGCTTAAAAAATGTTGTATCGATGAATTCTGAATGTAACATCGAAAACCCAAGCCTCAAGCCATCAACGAGAATAAATCGTTCATTGATATTCCAGGTATGTGAAATGTAAACAGCGGAATTCAACATGATATTATCACCATCAGGATATCGTGTATCCAGTGATTCGTGAATGCCTGTTGCAATGTTTTCGTTAGTTGCCGTTGATTTGAGCGTGTTGAATTGCCCGTCAAGACCAAAGCGAATATTATGTTCTTTGACGATTCGTTGCATGTCAAGATTCAGTCCATATACATTCACTTTTTCATTGCGGTGCGTTAAATTATCGTTATTGAATTTTCGTGTATGGCGACTTTCTGTTACATCCTGAAAATTTAACCCTAAGTGCACATTCTGAATTTTACCTTCCGTATTTTTAAAATTCATATCATAGGCTGTCATCAATCGTGTCTGTGGGCCATAATACCATTGAGCATAATTTAATCCATCACTACCGGGATCCGTTAATCGGTCGTACCGTGGTACATCAGTTGAATTTGAAAACTGAACATTCAGTGAGTGTGATGTCTTTGCTGTTGCCTGAAATAAAAATTTCTGTACCAGATCATATTGCGAATAACCACTTTGTACTTGCAAAAATTTGTCGCTGTTTCTGACTAATGAATCTTGCCCATTTATCCTTTCTACGTAATATTCCCGTTCGCCATAAGAGTCTGAATAAAATGGATTTTTATTTTCTCCACCTCTCAGGTCGGCGAATTTTGAATACGTAAAGGATGTAAATGATGCAAATTTCTTCAACCCGTAATTGAAGTCGAAATGATTTGTGAATTCATTGTCTGCACTTCCGTATCTGCTGAAAACATTGACTTTAATTCTTGATTTTAATGACTCTTCAGCTAAAAGTGGTTTTTTAGTATACATATGTATTACGCCACCAAGAGCATCGCTCCCATAAATTGTAGATGACGGTCCGTAAAGTATTTCGATTCTGTCTAAGGAATTATTATCGGTTGAAAGGATATTTTGTAAGTGACCGGATCTATAAATCAAGTTGTTCATTCTCACACCGTCAATAACCATCAATGTTCTGTTGGCTTTAAAGCTTCTAAGTGTTACACTTCCACCACCAAGCTGACTTTTTTGTACTGTCGCGCTGCCGCTGTTTGCAATCAGGTCGGCTGTTGTCTGCGATTGAGAATTTGAGATCTCAGTCGCATCAAGAATTTTAGCCTGCTGAGCAGTTGATCTTTTAGATTCTTCAACCTTATTAACTGAAATCAGAACTTCCCCTAACGATATTTTTTTATTTTCTAATGTATCAACTTTTAAATTTTGCGAAAAAGTAATTTCTATAGATGTCAAAAGGAATAGGCAACTAATTACCAGCGTCCTTATCCAAAAAATAAATTTAAAGTTCAATCCACCCATCTTTTAAAGATATCACCGGCAATATTTGTTAAAGCGATGTTTGGAAAAGGTTTCTGCTTTCCACAACGCCAAATCCGAAATCAAAAAAAACTAAACGTATCGATCGCCCTTCTTCAACTTCACATCGTTCACCAGATTTCTAACCTGTTGCTCATCATCTTTCGGACAAATCAACAAAACGTTATCTGTTTCAACGACGATGAAATTTTCTAGACCCTGGATCACAGCCAGCTTATTGTTGGACATATTCACGATACAGTTCTTTGTATTGTCAACCATTACATGCGGACCAACTATTGCATTGCCATTCGTATCGTGCGGTAATTGTTCGTATAGTGATTTCCATGTACCAAGATCACTCCAGCCAAATTCTGCGCTCAAGACATATACATTCTTCGCTTTCTCCAGAATGCCATAATCAATGGATATGTTTTTACATTGTGTGTAGGCATTCTTAATGTATTCTGCTTCTTTAGGTGTGTTCAGCATTTCTTTGCCATCCTGAAAAAGAGCATACATATCCGGCATGTGATCTTCGAAGGCTTTTAAGATCGTCTTTGCATTCCATAAAAAGATCCCGGCATTCCAGAGAAATTCTCCGCTCTTTAAAAAGAACTTTGCCATTTCTAAATTCGGTTTCTCTGTGAATGTTTTTACTTTACTTATTTTAAATTCTTCAGAGCTATCGTCTCCATTAAACTGAATATATCCATATCCGGTGTCAGGACGACTTGGGTGAATTCCTATCGTTAACAATGAATTGTTTTTCGCTGTGAACTCTAGTCCTTTCGCAACTGCTTGTTGGAATTTTTTCTCATCTGTGATCACATGATCTGATGGTGCAATTACAAGATTCGCATCAGGATTCAAACTAAAGATCTTCATACTGGCATAAGCAATACATGGCGATGTATTTCTTCTTTGCGGTTCTGCTAATACCTGATCCTTATTCAGCTCCGGAATCTGCTTAAAGACGTGATCCAAATATGCTTCATTGGTTACGATATAAATATTTTCTTTCGGACATACACTTAAAAAGCGTTCGTATGTCTGACGGATCAATGTTTTGCCCGTTCCTAAAATATCAATGAATTGCTTTGGGAAATTGTTACGACTCATGGGCCAGAATCGGCTGCCAATGCCTCCGGCCATGATGATACAGTAATTGTTTTTCATCTGGAATGTTGTTACAAACTTGTCTTTTAGTAAAGGTCTATTCGATAGAGATAGGTTGTAACGGTTAGTGGATTATTTATTTAATCGCTCTTATGAGAGCTCGCTTAAAACTTTTTTTAATTTGATGAACACTTCAGGAATTTCTTCCATCGTACATGTTCCTACTGAAAGCCTGTACCACGGTGAATCGTCTGATGAGCCAAATGCAGAAAATGGAACCACAGCCAGTTTCGCTTCGTCAAGAATATATTGAGTAACATCTTTCTGTGTTGACAAAACTTTTCCGCTAGCATTCTTCTTTCCCTTCAAATCGAAATTGATCGTAAGATAAATTGCAGCTTGTGGTGAAATTGCATCGACATTATATCCGGCTTCTTTCAATTCAACAAATCCATCGTAAAAACCATGAAGCCTTTCATCAATTGCTTGCTTGAACTGTCCAAGGAAATTATTTAATGCTGTCTTATTCTTTAAGTAATCTGCAGTTGCAATTTGTTCTGCCTTCGGCGCCCATGCTCCAACGTGTGAAAGTATTGCTTTCATTTTGTCAATGATTGCTCGTGGGCCAAATGACCAGCCTACGCGTACTCCTGTTGCTGCTAATGATTTTGAAATTCCGTCAATGAAAATCGTGTATTCACGCATTTCAGGACGTAAAGAGATAGGATCGTAATGTTCTGTTTGTCCGTATGTCAATACCCAATAGATCTGATCGTACATCAGATATAATGGTTTTGCACCTGAACCACGGCGTTTGTTTTCTGCTATGATCATATCACAGATCTCTGCCAGTTGCCCTTCCCCAAAAACAGTTCCTGTAGGATTCAACGGCGAACACAATGCGATCATCGTTGCTTCTTTTATGTGTGGTCGAAGATCATCTGCCGATGGCATAAAATTGTTTTCCGGACGAGTCTCAACGAAGATCGGTTTAACACGCGACAGATGACAGTAGTGATTGTTGTTCCATGATGGCACCGGAAAAATCACTGACTCACCCGGATTCAATAGTGTGATATATGTTGCGTAGATCAACGGACGCGCACCCCCGGAAATTAATATTTCATCTGCACTATATTCCAGTCCTTGTCGTTCTTTCAAAAATTCGGAAACTTCTTTACGCAGATCTAACATACCGTTTGCCGCAGGGTAGTTGGTATGTCGGTTTTCGTATGCTTTTATAATAGCATCATTTAACTCGACAGGTATCGGAAAAATTTTCGGATCGAAATCGCCTATCGTATAATTATAGATCCTTTCGCCATTGCGTATTTTTTCATTGATCTCTGCAGCAAGTTTGATGATCTCAGAACCGATCAAAGTTTCAGCCATTTCTGAAACCATATGCTGATCGCTCTGCACTAAGGCGCTCTCCGACATGGGTATTCCGTTTACGTATGATCACAAATGTAATTAATATCTTCTATTTTTAAAGGCTGAAAACGAATTTTCGCCCGAAAAATGGGCGTTTTTCAACATTAAATTACGGATTTTCCACTCTCGTGACCTCTGCCAGTCCGCTCACAAAATAGTGTCGTTTGGTAGTCAGTTCCAGGCACCTATATCGAGTCCTCATTTTCTCCCCTTTTTGAAAGATCATTCCTGAGCGTGATTGATACAGCGCGAATTTCGAATTGGTTGATAATTCCTCTAAATGAAATACTTCTTCGCCGCTCTCTTTTAAGTCATATTTTTTTAAGGTCCTGAAAAGGTTATGATCACTGCAACTGGTAGCAGCAGGATTTCTCAGATAGGAGGTGAGAGCGTTGGAAATATCTTCCGGAAAAACTCTGCGAACAACAAAATTTCCCAACAGATTCCGGAATTCGTTTTTCCATTCTTTACCATGAGGCTCATGTCGAAATGGATATTTTGTATAAGTATGCAAATGTGCAACTTCATGAACAAAGGTGATCAGAAATGCATATTTGTTCAGATCGTGATTAACAGAAATGTGATGACCTTTACCTTTTTCTAGAGGTTTGTAATCTCCGAATTTTGATGCCCGACCTTTGGTGATCTTCAGATGGATATTCTTCTGAATGATCCACGACGTGCATTCATCGACTGTGGCTTCAGGAATATAATTGGAAAGTACAGCAGCAATTTTATGTCGCGACATAAAGAGATCGAGAATTGATTTAAGAAATAGTATTGCCCAAGATAATTATTATTATTTCAATAATTGATAGGCAATCAAACTAGCTAAATAAGCCATGCCACTCATGTACAAGATCTGAATCAATGGGTATTTGATTTTTCTGGTTTCTCTGTACACCACTGCAACCGTGCTGATACATTGCATTGCAAATGCATAAAAAAGCATCAGTGAAATTCCTACAGCAAAAGTATATTTTGGTCCACCTGTTTCCGGATCAATTTCATTTCGCATTTTTTCTTTCACTGTCATCTTGCTGCTTTCTTCGTCACCAACACTATATATTGTTGACATAGTTCCTACGAAAACTTCTCGTGCTGCAAATGAAGTGATCAATGCAATACCGATCTTCCAGTCATAGCCTAAAGGTTTTATCACCGGTTCTATGATATGTCCCAACCGACCGGCATATGAATTCTCCAATTTCTCACTCTGAATCCTTCTGTCAATCTCATCTTGTGGCATTGACCTAATGTAGGTTTCAGACAAGTATTTGTCTTCTATTCTGTCAAAAGCTCCCGATGGTCCAAAAGATGACAGCACCCAAAGAATAATTGAAACCGAAACGATCACTTTTCCCGCTTCAAATAAAAACACTTTCACTTTTTCTGCAATGTGAATTCCAATCGTAGACCAACGTGGCAGTCTGTATGTTGGTAGTTCCATTACAAAATAACTTTTCTCTGTACTTTGAAGAATATGTTTCATAACCCAGGCTGCAGAGATCGCTGCTACGAAACCAATCAGATACATAAACATCAACACCAACCCCTGAAGATTTACACCATAGATGTAATCGCTCGGGATAATAAGCGCAATTAGCAAGGTGTATACAGGCAATCGAGCCGAACAACTCATCAGTGGAGTGACCATTATCGTGATCAGCCGTTCCTTCCAGTTGGAGATCGTGCGCGTTGACATGATTGCAGGAACTGCACACGCAACGCCACTCATCAAGGGAATAAGCGACTTACCATTCAAACCGAATTTCCGCATGAGCTGGTCCATGAGAAAACTCACACGCGACATATAGCCTGTGTCTTCCAGCACAGCAACGAAGAAAAAAAGTAATGCTATTTGTGGAACAAAAACAACAATTCCGTTGAGTCCAGCGAGAATTCCATCGACTAATAAATCGTTTATGAGACCGGGTGGCAGAGAACTTTGTACCTGCACACTCAGCCATGCAAATGCAGAATCAATCAGGTCCATAGGGTAAACTGCCCACGCAAATATTGCCTGAAAGACCAAAAAGAGTACTGCAAGAAAAATAAAGTAACCCCAGAATCGATGAGTTAATACATTATCAATTCTGTAGGATGGTGATTTTTGTATAGGGTTTTCCGGCGATGAAATAAATTCATTCATGATCGTACTGATCACGCGATAACGTTCCAGCGTTTCCTTTGCCTGCATCTGTTGCGCATTGAATTCATATTGCGCACATACTGCTCTGATCTTTTCCTTTTTAAATTCCGGAATCTCGAAGTTTGAAATCAGATCAAGATTATTGGCAACTAAAAATGCATTGTAGTTACTGTTTACATTTACTGTTTGTCGAATTGTATCTATGACTTCAGGTGCAAATGGTCTTATATCAATAAAGTCATTTGCAGGAGGGCTAAACGGTTTAGCAATTGCCTCTTTAAGTTCTTTAAGTCCTTCTTGTTTCCTTGCATTCATAGAAACAATAGGTACTCCTAATCGAACCGATAATTTTTCAAAGTTGATGTTGATCTTCTTGAAGCGTACTATGTCCATCATGTTGATGACAAGTACGACCGGTATTTTAAGGTCGACCAGTTGAGATGCTAAAAATAAATTTCGTTTTAAATTTGCACCGTCTGCAACTACAATAGTCAGGTCAGGATGAGCTTCATTCTGTGGATCACAAAGTAATTGAAAAGGAATTCTTTCTTCGGGTGACTTTGGATAAAGTGAATAGGTTCCGGGGAGATCAATAATTTCGGCTTCAATGGTATTCCCGAATTTATCACGTAGCGATGTATATCCGGTTTTTTTCTCAACAGTCACCCCCGGAAAATTTGCCACTTTTTGATTAAGTCCGGTAAGTGCATTGAAAACGGACGACTTCCCGCTATTGGGGTTCCCGATTAATGCTATTTTTATTTTTTTGATCACAGTGGCTATTGGAGATATATTTAATTTGGCTTTAAGCGGACGGTAGCTGCTTCAGCTTTTCGTAAACTTAGCATGTAGCCGGCAACAGATATTGCAATTGGATCCCCAAGCGGCGCAATACGGATTACTTCAATGATCTCTCCGGGTATACATCCCATTTCCAATAGTTTAAGTGACAATTCATAATCTGTGAAGGAGTCGATTATGCCTTTTTGCCCTTTTTTTAACTCTGAAAGATACTTGATCGTCGTCCCCATTCTCTTATTAAGAATCATTTTAAACAAGGGGTTAAAAGTATTCCTTATTTTTTAATTTTTAGAGGATTTTTGTCATTTGGATATCCAAATTGTATAATTCTAAATGGCATTAAATCAGGTGGTTAGATTGAAAAGGGCAATTATGTGCGGAATTGATCCGTTAAGTGCAATTTGAAGAATGAAAATTATTCCGAAAAAGAATGTTCAAGAACTTCTCTCAACTTGCTTTTCTGTGGTTTTGCTAAACTTCGGACAGTCACATTTCTTTTTGAAAATAAAGCAGCCGGTTGAACATATGGATACGCTCGCTAAGATAATTATGAAAAAAAATCGGCTTGCTCTTTTTGAATGGGACATTGTTATGAATCAGTTGTAGCAAAGGTAACGAAACCACTGTTTGGAAATTGAATTTCCTAAATCATTGGTCTCAGTTTATTCACATGGACTGTTGAGGGATTTCATGAATCGAAATTGTTGTTGGTTTAGTGTTTAAGGTTGACGTGTCCCAACTTTAAACATTAAACAAACGATTTCCAGGTATTAAACCTGTTAGTATAATTCACCAACAATGCCTTTCATTCCGATTTTCGAGAAACAATTTTCCTATTTTTACGGCAACTTATGAATTGGCTTTTTCACTTAGGACGGTATTGGATCTTTATGAAGGATCTGATCATCAAACCGGAAAAATTTTCTATTTACCGGAAACAGTTGACTCGCGAACTAGATAACTTCGGTTATGGTTCACTTGGAATTGTTGCTTTGACATCCGTTTTTATGGGCGCTGTAATTACCATTCAAACGGTCTATAATCTTGTTAATCCATTGGTGCCACTCTCCGCAGTTGGCATCGTAGCAAGAGATTCTATCATTCTTGAATTTTCTCCTACAATGATGTCGTTGGTGTTAGCAGGAAAAATTGGTTCCAGCATCGCTTCTGAAATTGGAACAATGAAGGTAACTGAACAAGTCGATGCTCTTGAAATAATGGGTATAAACTCATCTGCTTATCTGGTACTACCTAAGATCGTTGCTGCAATGGTGATCTTTCCTTTCGTTGTACTTATTTCAATGTTCCTGGGGATTTTAGGAGGATGGATAGCAGGTGTATTAGCGGGTGTTGTGAGTTCTGCAGATTATATCAAAGGAATTCAGGATTCATTTGTTCCATTTAACATCGTATTTGCATTGATCAAAACGATCACATTCGCATTTATCATAACAACTGTTTCTGCTTACCATGGTTATCATACTGAAGGTGGTGCATTGGAAGTTGGAAAGTCAAGTACCAGCGCAGTAGTTTATAGCAGTATTCTTATTTTGATCTTCGATTATTTACTCACTCAATTGATTTTGACATGATCGAGATAAAAGACATTGCAAAAAGTTTCAATGGAAGGCAGATACTCAAAGGTGTTTCATCAACATTTGAAACCGGTCATGTCAATCTTGTGATCGGCGGAAGTGGAAGCGGGAAGACCGTTCTCATGAAGTGCATGGTTGGTCTGGTTGAGATCGATACTGGAGAAATAAAGTACGACGATAAAATTTTCTCTAATCTCGACAGAAAAGAAAGAAAACCTTTTCGTCAGGAAATAGGAATGGTATTTCAAGGTGGTGCATTATTTGATTCCTTGAATGTAGAGAAGAATGTAATGTTCCCTTTGAATATGTTTACTTCAATGTCGTTTGAAGAAAAAAGGGACCGCGTCAATTTTTGTCTCAAGCATGTAAACCTTGTCAATGTAAATCATCTTACCCCATCAGAACTCTCCGGTGGAATGAAGAAGCGCGTTGCTATCGCTCGTGCAATTGCACCTAATCCAAAATATCTTTTCTGCGATGAGCCTAACTCCGGACTGGATCCGCAAACTTCTATTGTAATAGATAATCTTATCAAGGATATTACAGAAGAGTTTAATATCACCACTATCGTTAATACTCATGACATGAATTCAGTTCTTGAAATTGGCGATAAAATTCTCTTCGTCCACAAATGGGAAAAATGGTGGGAAGGAACAATTGAAGACATCCTAAAAACAGATAACAAAGAACTTAACGATTTTATTTTTGCCAGTAAGCTTGCGAAGAATATTAAAAAAACCGGGTTAATTTAGTGAGTAGTAATTGGTAAGTAGTGAGTAGCAAAGCATTTATAAATTCACTGACATTTCCATAAATTAAACTTTATTTAGAACCAATAAACGGTCATAAAAATTTGTGTTTGAGTGGGCTTAATCTATCCGACTTGTCCAATTCCAAATCACAAAAATGATGAATATTAATTTGTGATTGCACGTATGTAATCTTTGCTACTTACTACTCACCAATTACCACTCACTATAAAACAAAAAAAGCCTCACCGTTTCCGATGAGGCTTCTCCAAAAAGTTACTTTTTATTATTTTGTCGAAAGAACAATTGATTTGTTAGCTACACCATTTTCAGAGATGATCTGAACTGTGTAAGTACCAGTTGCAAGTGTACTTAGGTCAATTGTCTCGTTAGAGAATGAATTGTAAGTAGCTGATTTCACAACTTTACCTAGTGTATTCAAAATGTTCACGAAAACTTTGCCTTGAGAGCTTGTGCTCTTGATATAAACAAGACCGTTTGATGGGTTTGGATATACAGAGTAAAGATCATTTTGGTTGATTTTTGGAACACTAACTAAAGTAGAAGATGGATTGTTCAAACGTAGGATGAATGAAAGATTGCCAACAGCGCCAACATCTGTCCAACCTGAACCACCATCAAACATGATTTTACCCGGAGTGTAAATATCAGCAGAAGCACCTAGTGTAATGTTATTTACACCTAATTGATTTAATGCCAAGAAATAATCACCTGCTGTAACATTTACCGGAGATGTGAATGGAAGTGTAACGAAAACAGCTGTATCAGCTGCTGTAAGAGTATAAACACCTGTTGTACCAATTTCAGCATCTGGCATTCCTGCAGCTGTTGCATGAAGAGTAATTGAAATCTGATCACCGATAGTTGGAGCATCAAGGAAGAAAGTAGCTGAAGTAGCTTGAGATGCCTGATAAATATGATACATCTGACCCAATGAACCTGCTTGTGCATTGAAACCAAATCCTCCTAAATATCCTGAAGCATCAAGTGCTGTATAGTCACGTGCATTAGTTGAATCGTCAACATATACAAATGCAAAAATAGTGTCATTTGCTGCATCGCCATCACCACTAACACCAATGATTTGCTCAATGATGTAGATACCTGTATCTGCCGGAGCATATGAACCTGCTGAAGTTAAAACTGCTGATGTATCACCAGGGTTCAGTGTAGAAGAAAGTGTCGCAAGATCATTATAAACCTGACCTGAAGCATTGTAAACATTGAATGCTATCGTACCACCTGTAATTGCTGTACCGCCTGTATTCACAATACGGCCATTCATAGTGAATGCTGTTGTATTCAAAAGAGACATGATTGAATATTCACCTGCAAATGCTTTGTTATAAGCAGCTGCATCAATTGCAGGAATGTCAGAAATACTAACATCATCTAACATCCAAGCGTAAGCACAACCTGCAGATACGTCGATTGTACTAGGGCTATAGAATTGGAAACGGATATAAACTGTTGCTGAATTACCGGCAACTGAAGAGATGTCCACATTAACAATCTCCGGATTAACAGCGCTATTGTTGTTTGCACTGAAATCATTGATCACTAAGTTTCCGTTTACTTCAAATTTTGTCCAGTTTGTGTTGTCCGTACTTACAAATACATAAGTTGAATCATAATAACGGCAATAGTACTGAGAGAAAGTTAATCTAACAGAAGCGTGACCGGTAAGGTCAATTGGGTTAACTGTAGATAGATTTCCAATTTGATTTCCTGAACAGATCAAGTCAGAATCAAAAATAGCAAAACCATTAGCTGCTGATGCAGAAGTGATCGTGTTGATAGGGAATGAACCACTTGGTCCTGTTGTTCCTATTGCCCAGTCACCTGTTGTTCCCGCCTCATGAGCGATTGACCAATTTGCAGGTGTTGAGAAATCGTCACTCCAAATTACTGCATTAGTAGAATTTGTTTGTGAACTGTGACGTGCTGCATTCAAATTTGCAGGTACTTGTTTTTGGTGCTGTTTTCCAACAGCAGTTTTGCGAGTCAATTGTGCAGAAGCCGATAAGCTACCAACAACTACTAACGCAATCATTGCGTATAATTTTTTCATCATTAATTTGGTTAGAGATTTACGAATTGCAAAGTTATGTTTTTTCTTAGTTTGAGCAATTTGTTTCTCCTTTTTTAACCAAATTTTTGTCATATTATTCCTGCCATTTTTCGTTAAATTGTAATATAGAATTTGCCGAATATTTGGTAAAGGCTTATTTTATAGCCACTTCACTTTAAACTGGTTGACTTTCAATCATTACTCCAAAGCCAACAGGCCTATGTGTCAATTCGGAGTTCTTTTTGCATAAAAAAAGGCTGCCTTTTGGAGGCAGCCTTTCATATAAAGTAAGGTTGATTATTTAGTGATATTCACCACTTGTGTGTTTACACCTTTGTCGTTTATAACTTTTACTACATACTGGCCGGCAGACTGATTGCTCAGGTCGATCATTTCTGCAGAAAGTTGTCCATATTTCTTAGCAAATACAACCTGTCCAAGAGCATTGATAACTTCAACATTGAAAGAAGCAGAATTAACAGTACTGTTCAGATATATAAATCCTGTAGATGGATTTGGATATACAACAGTTTTTCCTGCTTGAATAGAGTTGATTCCTACTCCGGCTGCACCTGTAATATTGATATCGTCAAGTCTTAATCCTGCAAGTGAATCTCCACTTACTGCATGGAAACCGATATAATATGTTCCTGTCGTTGCTACATCAATTTGAGCTGCACCAGGTAAATAAGCAAGATTAGAAATTAATGCAATCGGAGAAATAATTTGAGTAATTGATGAACTGTTTTGATCAGTTGCTAATACGATCTCAAAGAATGTTGGTGTTGAAGTACTGGTAGCACGATAGAAATAACTAAGTGTGTATTCTGCAGTATCAACTAATTCAAAACATGTTGTGAATAAGTAGTCTTCTGCAGTTGCAGCAGAAATTCTAGCACAATATGTTCCTGTGTTTGGAAGTACATTTGAAAGATCCCACGTAATAGAATCATTATTCAGATCTTCAGTCGCGAAACCTGACATATCATCTGTTAATTCAAAACCGTTTGAATAACCCGGACTTGTTGGAATACTGTGTGGTCCTGTGAAAAACGAAGCGTTTACTGTATCGTTTGTCTGAGTCGTATCACCTAACACAGTAATAAATGCCTGAATCGTGTGAGCCCCTGCTAAAGAAAAATCTGCTGTTGCAGAAAATGGGTAAGAAAAAGTAGCACCCGGTGCTATTAATGTCGTAACCGTTTCAAGTGAAGGTGCTCCTCCATCTGCAATATACGTGATATCGAACTGAGTAATATCTGTTCCTCCATTATTGTAAATAGAAACTTCTATTACCTCAGTAGCTGAAAGTAGTGTACAGCTGTTTGTTGGTGCTGTAATGCTCGTTAAAAACGCATCTGTACCTTCTTGCTCATAAAGCGTAATGTCATCTACCATCCAGAAATAATCGTAATCTCCTGTAAAGTTGAATTTAATATAAACCGTTACCTGATTTGCAGCAATCGCACTGATATCAATATCAATTGCTGTAGGGTTTGGAGTTACATCGTTCTGATTCAATCCTGCAGCAGCATCAAACACCTGAGTCCATGTAGAACCATCTGTACTTACTGAAACTGTTGGAATCTCTGCATAATGTGCTAACAATTCATTGAAGAAAAGATGTACATTACTATGTGCTGAACAATCAATAGCATCAGTGATAAGATCTGCATCTTCTCCACCAACACCACCATTTGTAGAATCACTATCATACATCATATAGCCATTGCTTGCAGACGTATTAGTAGTACTTAATGAATCATAACCCGGGTAACTTCCCTGGTTTGCAATTCCTGTTGTAGTGTAGGTCCAGTTAACACCATTACCCGCATTGTCAATCGCCTGCCATCCTGAAGGAAGTCCGGACGCAAAGTCTTCAAAGAAGAATGGTGTGATTGCTTGGATTTGATTTTGATTGGCTGCTTTTTGAACCGCTCTTGTTGTCGGATTCAAATGTCTGCCGCCATTTTTTGACGTTGCAAATACTGAAAACGAACATAGAAGAAGTGAAAGTAAAGCAATACGAGTATAGTTTTTCATGCTTTTTAGTTATTTTTTAATTTGGTTTTAGGGACTCAAATGTATGATTAAATCTATATTTTTCAAAGATTAGTATGGTTAAAAAAAAAGAGGCCTATATGGCCTCTTCTAAATACGATTCGATTGGTGGGCATGCACACACCAGATTCCTGTCGCCATAAGCATTATCTGCTCTGCCAACTGTTGGCCAGAATTTATGCTGACTCACAAAAGGAAGTGGAAAAGCTGCTTTTTTACGCGAATATTGATGATTCCACTCATCAGAGCAGATCACATGCATTGTATGAGGAGCATTTTTTAACACATTGTCTTTCTTGTCAGAAATGCCTCTTTCAATCTCTTCAATCTCTTTTCTTATCTGAATCATGGCCTCACAAAATCTGTCAAGTTCACTCTTTGGCTCGCTTTCAGTAGGCTCGATCATGATCGTTCCGGGTACCGGAAACGACATAGTCGGAGCGTGGAAGCCATAATCCATCAGCCTTTTGGCGATATCCTCAACTTCAATTCCTGCTGTCATTTTGAATGGACGACAATCAATGATCATTTCATGAGCTACACGATTGGCAGAGCCAACATATAATACCGGATAATGAGCTTCTAATTTTGCCTTTATATAGTTGGCATTCAAAATCGCATATTTTGTCGCGTCGGTTACTCCTTGTCCACCAAGCATTTTTATATATGCATACGATATCAATAATATACTTGCACTTCCCCATGGTGCAGCGGAAACTGCATGCGTGTTGCCGCCCATCTTTACAAGTGGATGCGATGGCAAAAATGGAATTAAATGTTTGGCAACTCCGATTGGCCCCATTCCAGGTCCACCACCACCATGTGGTATCGCAAATGTTTTATGTAAGTTCAAGTGACACACATCAGCACCAATTGTAGCCGGATTTGTTAACCCAACCTGCGCATTCATATTTGCTCCATCCATATAAACCTGTCCACCATTGTCGTGAACGATCTGTGTAATTTCTTTTATTCCTTCTTCGAAAACTCCATGTGTAGAAGGGTATGTAACCATCAATGCAGATAAATTGGCTTTGTGCTGCTCTGCCTTCTGGCGAAGATCAAGAAGATCGATGTTGCCATGATCATCTGTCTTTACGACAATTACTTTCATCCCGGCCATCACAGCACTTGCAGGATTTGTTCCATGTGCCGATTGAGGTATCAATGCAATGTCGCGATGGTTGTCACCACGACTTTGATGGTACGCTCTGATCACCATCAATCCTGCATACTCACCTTGAGCTCCCGAATTCGGCTGCAATGACATTGCTGCGAAACCGGTGATCTCACACAAATAATTTTCAAGAGAAGAAATTACTTCTTTATATCCTTCAGTTTGTGATGTTGGGGCAAACGGATGAATCGAACTCCATTCAGGCCAGCTTACCGGAATCATTTCACTTGTAGCATTCAATTTCATCGTGCAACTTCCCAAAGCTATCATTGAATGATTCAATGACAAATCTTTATTCTCCAATGAAGTGATGTAACGTAACATCTCAGTTTCTGAATGATGGGTATTGAAAACCGGATGTGTCAAAAACGAACTCTTTCTTTTCAGGTCAGTAGGGATATGTGTCGTTGAAGCTGTAACTAATTTTTCTGAACTGTTTTTTGCTTTCGCAAGAACAGAAAAAATAGATTGAAGTTCTTCCTCATCTGTTGCTTCACCCAGACTGATAGAGAATTGTTCTTTATTTATGTAATGGAAATTGATCTTTGATGCCAGGGCATTTGATCTCACTTTCTCCAGATCAGAGCCTGCATTCAAAACGATTGTGTCAAAAAAGTTCTTGTGTACTAATGTATAACCTAACTTGATTGCACTTTCTGCTAAACGTGATGTATTGGAATGAATTTTTCCTGCAATATTTTTGATCCCATCAGGACCATGATATACTGCATACATGCTTGCCATAACTGCGAGTAAAACCTGTGCTGTACAAATATTCGATGTTGCTTTATCACGACGAATATGCTGTTCACGCGTTTGAAGTGCCATCCTTAATGCACGATTTCCCTGCGCATCAACAGAAACTCCGATAATTCTGCCCGGCATTTCTCTCTTGTAGCTATCTTTTGCAGCAAAAAATGCAGCATGAGGTCCGCCAAATCCTAGTGGTACACCAAAACGTTGTGAGTTGCCAAAAACAACATCTGCACCCCATTCACCCGGTGGCGTCAACATTGTCAAGGCCATCAAATCCGATCCAACAGCAACCTGAATTCCTTTCTCTTTCGCTTTTTTAGTCCATGCACTATAATCTATTATTTTCCCCTCTGTATTCGGATACTGCAATATTGCCCCGAAAAATTGATCGTCTAATTTAATAGTATCACTGTTGTCAATAACCAGTTCAATTCCTAATGGAGCAGAACGCGTTTTTAATACATCAATTGTTTGTGGAAAACAGTCAGACGATACAAACAACTTAACTGCACCTCCTTGTATTTGTTCTTTAGAACGTCCGGCAAAAAACATATGCATTGCTTCTGCAGCTGCCGTACCTTCATCAAGTAATGATGCATTGGTTATTTCCAAACCTGTCAGATCCAGAATCATTGTTTGATAATTCAGTAATGCTTCAAGACGACCTTGGGAAATTTCCGCCTGATAGGGCGTGTAAGCAGTGTACCATCCCGGATTTTCAAAAACATTTCTTAATACAACGCCGGGAGTAATTGTATTATAATATCCCAAACCAATATATGAGTCAAACACTTGGTTTTTAGACGCTACTTGCTTTAGCTCTTTTAAAAAGCGGTGCTCTGCCTGTCCATCAGGTAAATTGAGCTTGTTTTTAAGTCGAATACTTGCAGGAACTGTTTGTGAAATCAATTCATCAAGACTATTAACTCCGATGTCTTTCAACATCTGATTGGTATCGTCACTGTTTGGACCAATGTGACGATTAGAAAACTCTGAATTTGACATAGTTTGGGGGAATTATGTTTGAGGCGCAAAAGTACAAGGATTTAATTTAAAAAATACGACGAATGTTTGCTGTTGAAAAAAAAAGAGTAATTGAGACTTTTATTGTATTTTTGAATTCCATATTACAACTGATGCTAAGACTCTCATTCGTCCTCATACTTTTATTTTCAAGCCTTTGCAATGCACAGGATACGCTTGTTCTTATAACCGGAAAAGTGATACCGGTAAAATCTGTTGATCTCGGCGAATATTCAATCACTTACAGAACCCTGGATGGTTTGAAAGTAAAAGATATTGATCCCGCACGCGTGTTTTCAATTAAGTATGCTAATGGTGCCGAAAGAGTAATTTTTAGAACCGATTCTTTGGATCCAATCGACTTTACTGAGGATGAAATGCGTCGGTTTATAAAGGGCGAGCAAGATGCACGTGAATTTTATCGTAATAATACTCCCAAATACACCGGCTTTCTCGTTGGGGCAGCCTCTTCATATTTGGCAATTTATGGTTTGCCTTTCCTGTAATTTATGCAACGGTAATTGGTGCTTACTCGCCAAATCTGAAGAAAAAAATGAGTTTTGAAGTTGGCGGCAACGCACTTGATAAAGCAGGTTTGAAAGCCGGACCTGTGCTGAATAGTTCAATCGGAACAGTTCCTAATCCTGTCTTCGACAAAGATTCAGAATTAACGATCGCTAACAGGAAATTTATTTTTACTGAAAATACAAATCTGGATTCTGCTGTGTCTATGATCAATGCTGATTTTAAAAAGCATCGTGTGCATGCCGTTAATCAGAATAATCAGTTAAGATTGTTCAAATCTAGCGATGACAGAAATCTTGATGATGAAATTTATCGAGAAGGCTTTGAAAAACGTTCGCGTGATTACAAGATAAGAAGTGCACTTATTGGTGGATTTATTGGATATATTATTGGTGGCGTAACACTCATTGTAATCAATAATAACTAAGTATTGCAGGTGAAAGAAATACTTAACCGATTTCTTCATGAGCTGGTCTTCCGGAATTATTTTATTGCAATGTGTGCTGTTTCGATGGTGTTTACAACTTATTTGTTGATTGGCATTCCTGTTCACGTTACTCACTTTACAATTTTTCTTGCTTGCGCTACATTTCTTTTATACAATTTTCATATCTATTCATTTCATTTAGATTATTCAAATATCGGTGAGTTCTTTGCTTCATTCAATGCATTGAATGTTAAAATTTACGAGCAAATAGTTTTTGTGTTTGTATTGTTAATTGCTGCTATCAATTTATTTTATCTGAACGAATATGTCCTGCTGTGGTTTATTCCTTGCAATTTTTTCTTTGCTTTATTCCATGCCTCTGGTAGGCATCAAAAGAAAATTCAGGATAAGAGAATCCTTGTTTGTGAAAATGCCATTACTTGCTTCAGTTTGGTCGCTCGCTACAGTGATAATTCCATTAGCAGAACAAAATATTCAATTGAACTCACCGCTCATTGTTCAACAAGTTATTTGCCGGTTCTTCTTCGTCTTTGCCTTGTGCATTCCCTTTGAAATTCGGGATCTTGAAGTGGATAAAAAAGAAAATGTGAAAACACTTCCATTGGTTTTTGGAGTAAATAAGACCAGAATCCTAGGCTTAATCTTGATCGTTGCAGAAATTGTGATCCACCATTATATGCCAATCAGTCCGGCAGGTATTTTTGCGCTGGACTTGTCATCTGTAATTGCATTGGGCTGGATTTTTGTGAAAACCCGGAAAAGAGAAAGTTATTTCTATAAATTATTTGTTGATGGCACCATGGTGCTGCGCTTTCTTTTTCTTTATATTGCTTACTATATATGAAATCGTACGACAAAGAAACATTCGAACATCTTGTGCTGCTCGTTAGAAAAGATGATAAATCGGATAGAGAATGGCTATTAAATAATAATTTCCGGGAGTTAGTTGAATTCTTCGATGCTATTGAAGGAATGGAGAATTCTTTCAAATGGCTCCTCGATAATAATTACAGACAACTTGCTGCAACTGTCGATGGCTATAATGGAAATGACAAAGCAAAACTTTTTCTTGTTAAGTCCGGAAATCGCGAACTCGCCGCCTTTATAGATGCCTGCGACGGAAGTAAATCTGCAATTGCTTACTTAATGAAACAAGAGCACAGAGGTTGGCTTCTTGTTGCCAAAGAATTCTTTGATAAAGAAGAGAAGAAGGAAAAGAAAGGACTTTGGGGAATGCTGTTTAATTTAGGAAACCCTTTCCGTTGATGTGCTGAATATTTTCGTAAGAGAATTGCAAATTTTCTTTGCTGCAACATAAAGAATTTCATTTGTATGAGCAGACTAAATAAATCCCACTTCATAGCCTGACGGGCCTAAATAGATTCCACTCTCTAAAAGATCCTTGTGCATCTCACGGAAGTATTTCATGCTTTCGCTTTCAATATCTGAAGAGGTTTTTACAAATTCTTTATCCGTAAATGCAAACCAAAAGATCGATCCAATCCTGAATATTTTGAACAGATAATTATTTTCTTTCGCAAAATCATTTATTGTCTTTGCAAATTTTTCCGTTTTGTTATTCAAATTACTATAAAAGTCTTTCTGTAAACAGATCTTCAATTGAGCAATACCTGCATTCATTGCTACAGGATTACCGGACAATGTTCCGGCTTGATATACATTTCCATCAGGAGAAATATGTGACATGATTTCTTTATTAGCACCATAGGCGCCAACAGGCATTCCACCACCAATAATTTTTCCATAGGTGATAATGTCAGGCTGAATTCCATAATAGCCGGCAGCACCTTCAAATCCAACCCTGAATCCGGAAATCACTTCGTCAAATATTAATAAGATGTTGTTCTTTTTTGTGATGTCACGCAAAAATTCTAAGTACTCTTTGTCTTGTAAGATCAATCCGTTGTTAGCAGGGATAGGCTCTATGATAATAGCTGCTATATCTTCGCGGTAATCTGAAATAGCAATCTCCACCGCACGTCTATCGTTCAAAGGTAACACCATTGTGTCTTTCGCGACTGATTCAGTAACTCCTGCTGATGATGAAATCCCAAATGTGGAAAGTCCACTGCCAGCATTTACTAAAAGTGAATCAACATGACCATGATAACAACCATCAAATTTAATGATAACCGATTTTCCTGTAAAGCCACGTGCAAGTCTTAATGCAGACATCACAGCCTCTGTACCTGATGAAACGAAACGGATCTTTTCGATGAAACGGTTGTTCTTTAGAATCAATTCGGCTAGTTCATTCTCTTTTCTTGTTGGAGCACCAAATGTCGTTCCCAATTCAACGGCTTCTATGATCGCTTTTTTTACTTCTTTATTGTTGTGTCCATTGATGAGCGGCCCCTATGAACAACAAAAATCAATGAATTGATTTCTATCATCATCCCAGATATGACAACCATCACCTTTTTCTATGAAGAGTGGCGTTCCTCCAACAGATCGAAATGCTCTCACCGGCGAATTTACTCCTCCGGGAAAATATTGTTTTGCTGTTTCAAAAAGTGATTCTGATTTCTCGCGTTTCATTTGTCCATTCATTTTAGCGTACAAATTTAATCGGAATATGTGGATTAGAGAAATGTATTGTCTTTCAATTTGAAAAGTAGTGGTTTACGCCAACTTGTAACCTGCAAACCCGCAAACCTTCAACCAATAACCTCCGATAATTCAATTTTATCGACTAAAAATCTGAAATTTTATAGCATATTTGCACCCATGTTTGAATTTAAAAACACAGCCGATTTTGCATCTTTACTCGATGATGCAGACCCACTAAAGTCTTTTGCAGATGAATTCTACTTTCCTATAATGGATGGCAAGAAAGTTATCTACTTTACAGGAAATTCTCTTGGACTACAACCAAAAATTACTCAGGATTATGTTGTTTCTGAACTCGAAGACTGGGCAACTTTTGGTGTTGAAGGACATTTTCATGGCAGAAATCCGTGGTATTCTTACCAGGAAATTCTGACAGATCAACTGGCAACATTACTAGGTGCACTTCCGGTTGAAGTTGTCGCAATGAATTCATTGACCACGAACCTTCATCTTTTGATGGTATCATTTTATCGGCCAACTGCTACCCGCAATAAGATCATTTGTGAATACGATGCGTTTCCGTCCGATCTTTATGCTGTCCAATCGCAGGCTGAATTTCATGGCTTCAATTCCGATGAAACAGTGGTCATGCTGAAAGCAAGAACCGGTGAATTTCTTCTGCGTACTGAAGATATTATTTCAGCCATTGAAAAGGAAGGTTCATCACTTGCTACGGTAATGCTTGGAGCTGTTAATTATTATACCGGTCAATATCTTGATCTGAAAAAGATCGCTGAAGCTGCGCATAAAGTAGGAGCGACAGTTGGTTTCAATCTTGCTCATGCCACCGGAAATGTAATGATGAAGCTGCACGATTGGGACGTGGATTTTGCTTGCTTCTGTAGTTATAAATATTTGAACGCAGGTCCCGGTGGAGTTTCAGGAATTTTTATTCACGAAAAATTCGCTGATGACAAAACTATTCCTCGCTTCGCGGGTTGGTGGGGTAATGACCCTGATACACGTTTTACAATTCCAAGAAAATTTGTTCCTGCAAGAGGAGCAAGAAGCTGGCAATTGTCAAATGCTCCGGTTCTTCCAATGGCTGCATTAAAAGCGTCACTCGATATTTTTGAAGATGCAGGTTTTGATGAATTGAGAGCGAAAAGCGTTAAACTAACCGCTTATCTTCAATTTGTTCTTGAACAAGTTAATATGGAACACAAAGCTGCAACCGGAAAAGATGCATTGAAAATTATTTCTCCTACTATAGCAGAGGAAAGAGGTTGTCAGATCTCTATTATCATCAATGAAAACGGAAAAGAAGTTCATCGCAAATTAACCGAAAGCGGTGTCATCGTTGATTGGCGCGAACCGGATGTAATCCGTGCAGCTCCTGTTCCTCTTTATAATTCTTTCAAAGATGTGTTTGAATTCGGTCAACATCTTTTGAATGCTTTAAATTAAATAATGAAATAAAAATCGACAAAATGAGTACTGAAAATAAAAATATCACAATTCTTGGAGCCGGTTTGGTTGGCTCTTTACTTTCTATTTATATGTCTCGGCGTGGTTATAACGTTTCAATTTATGAACGACGCGTCGATATGCGGAAGGCAACGATCTCAGCAGGAAAATCGATCAATCTTGCATTGTCTGATCGCGGTTGGAAAGGATTGAAAGGTGTTGGTATTGAAGATTCAATTCGTAAAGTGGCTATTCCTATGGATCGTCGCATTATGCATAATGTAAAAGGTGAATTGACATCGCAACAGTATGGTGAAGACGGACAATCGATCTATGCTACTTCAAGAGGAATCCTGAATTGCGTAATGATGGATGAAGCCGAAAAGAGTGGAGTAAAAATTCATTTTAATCATCGTTGTACCGGTCTTGATATAGAAAACAATGTTGCAAAATTTGATTACAACGGCGCAGAAGTAGAGGTGAAAAGCCGATTGATCTTTAGTGCTGACGGCGCATTTTCTGCAGGTAGATTGCAAATGCAATTAAGCACCGACCGTTTTGAATATTCGCAAACATATTTGAAACATGGCTATAAAGAACTACTCATTCCTGCAGGCGATAAAAGCTCTTTCCTCATGGAGAAACATGCACTTCATATCTGGCCTCGCGGAGGATATATGTTAATTGCTCTTCCTAATCTGGATGGGAGTTTTACATGCACCTTGTTTTTTCCATTTGAAGGCGAAGATTCATTTGCGTCGATAAAAACAGAAACCGATTGTGAAGATTTTTTTAATCGCGTTTTTCCTGATGCAATACGTTTAATGCCTGATGTGGCAAAACAGTTTTTTGGCAACCCGACTGGATCACTCGTCACTGTACGTTGTTTCCCTTGGGTTGTGAAAGATAAATTGTGTTTGATCGGTGATGCTGCACACGCAATTGTTCCTTTCTATGGACAAGGAATGAATTGTGGATTTGAAGATTGTACTGTGCTTGATCAATTAATGGAAAAACATGGTGACAATTGGGAAGTAATTCTCAATGAATTTCAATATTCACGTAAACCAAATTCTGATGCTATAGCTGAGTTAGCTGTTATGAATTTTGTTGAAATGAGAGATCTGGTTGGAAGCAAAGATTTTTTGCTTCGTAAAAAAATTGAAGCGAGAATTCATGATAAATATCCGGAGAAATGGTTGCCGTTGTACTCACAAGTAACCTTTAGCGATATTCCTTATTCTGTCGCTCTTGCAAATGGACGCAAGCAGGATGAGATCATGAAAAGGTTATGAACCTAAAAGGCATTGAGGAAAAATGGGATAGCCACGAGGTTGAGACCATGATCATGGATGCAATTAATTCATAAGGAGGAAATTTTTTTGTGAGTAATCTTAATTCCCAACCTAGTACTTCTCAAGCATGGAAAGGTGCAATGAACAACCTGAATTTCAGGTGGCAGTTCATTATTACCATTCTTGTCCTATCTACGTTTACATTTATTTTCACACACTTTTTTGATTTCATTGAAGCGCGTTCAGGAAAACATTTGGATGATTTTGTTCTTGATAATATTCCTTCGTATAATGTTTCATGGGGTGTGTTCTTTGTTCTTTATACTGCTATAGTTGTTGGATTATATACCCATCGCGCACACCCAAAGACGGTGTTGATAATTCTTCAGACTTACATTCTTGTAACATTTGTAAGAATGTTAACCATCACTTTGTTTCCTTTGGAACCGCCCATTGGATATGTTCCTTTAAGAGAGCCTTTAGTTCAATTTTTTACTAATGGAGGTAGAATTATTTCTAAGGACCTGTTTTTCTCAGGACATGTTTCTACAGTGATGTCTGTTTATCTTGGAACTCATTTACCGAAGACGCGTTCATTCCTGTTTGTGTGTGTGGTAGCAATTTGTTTTTTGCTTTTAGTTCAGCATGTACATTATACGATCGATGTAATTTTTGCCGTGCCGGCAACATGGTTGGTTTTTAAATTTTGCAAGAAGTTTTTTGGAGGAAAGTGATTTATTGTTTCAAATAGAAACATGCTCTTGGAAATTCTAAAGAGTACCCAATAAATAAATCTTTAAACAAAATTCACGAAAGGATTGGTGCGCTTCTCATGTCCAATCGTTGTGCTTTGTCCATGCCCTGAGTAAACAATTACATCATCTTCTAAAGTATAAAGCTTTGTTCGAATACTTTTTTCCAGTGTTTCGAAATTGCCACCGGGCAGATCCGTACGCCCAATACTTCCATAAAATAAGACATCGCCGGCAATCAATTGCTTTGTGGGTCTGTGATAAAAGGACAAGCTACCCGGACTATGACCGGGAGTAAATAGGACTTCTAACTCTGTCTTCCCAAAAGTGAAAGTGTCGCCGTCTTTCAGAAATTCCTGTGGGTCGGGGGCTGGTTCAACCTGGATGCCCCACATTTGACCATAAATTGAGGCCGACTTTAAAAGCTCAGTTTCAATAGAATTCATAACGATTGGAAGTCCATATTTGCCTGCTAAAAAGTTAATCCCTAAAACATGGTCAATATGAGCATGTGTTAAAAGGATCTTAACCGGTTTTAAGCCTTTTGAATCGATGAAGATTGCTAATTCCTCTTTTTCTTCAGCATCGTAACAGCCCGGATCAATGATTATGCACTCACCGGACTCATCACTCAAAACATAGGTGTTTTCCTGGAAAGGATTGAAAGTAAAGCTGTCTATTTTGAGCATCGTTAAACTTGACTTATTTGGTCATGGAATTGCAAAGAAAGGGTTTTCTATTGATAAATTATTGTACAATTTTAGTTACATTCGCAGTATAAGGATTGATGACGGAAATTATATCAATTGTTTCTTTCCGTACCTTACTGTTTCTTAACGAAAAAGATTTCTCCTCACGGAAATTGATTCTATGAAAAGACACTTTTGTGCAATAGCGTTTATTATTCTCCTGACAAGCTTTTTGCCTGCTAGCATTTATGCACAATTCTATAACGGTTACACCATGAAATTTGGTAAAAACCGGGTACAGTTCGAAGATCGGTTTTGGTCCTTCATGCGTTTTAAGAATTACGATACATATTATTATCTGGGTGGACTTGAACTTGCTACTTTCACCGGACGAACTGCTCAAAAAGATCTGGAAGAAATTGAAAAACTTTTTGATTATAAATTGGATGGAAGAATTCAATTTATTATTTACAATAAATTAGGCGATGCAAAGCAATCTAATATCGGATTAGAGACAGAGGAAGATAACACCAGTAACACAGGCGGTAGTACACGAATAGTTGGTAACAAAGTATTTCTTTATTTCACCGGCGATCACATTGCATTTCATAAACAAATCCGAGCAGGAATCGCAAAAGTTCTTCTCGACCAGATCATGTATGGTGGTGATATCAAGGATAGACTTCAGAATTCAGCTTTACTTGCTTTGCCTGATTGGTATCTCAACGGATTGATCTCTTATGTCTCATCACCTTGGGACCCGGAAATTGATAACAGAGTAAGAGATGGTGTTGTTTCAAAAAAATATATGAAATTCAATCATCTTACAGGTATTGATGCCGTTTATGCAGGACATTCAGTTTGGAAGTTTATTATCGATACCTATGGTGAATCAGCCGTTGCGAATTTACTTTATATGACTCGTGTTAACAGAAATATTGAAAGCGGTTTGATGTACGTGCTGGGTCAGAATATAAAAGAAGTCGCTTTCAACTGGCAAGAAGCAATGAAATCACGTTACTTAAATTCTGATTTAAAACGCGACTCAATTGAAAGCAAAACATTCTTAAGAGAGCAAAGAAAGAAACTCTTTATGCTCAATTAAAAACAAGTTCAGATGGCCGTTATAGTGTTTATGTGGCCAATAACCTTGGAAAGTATAAAGTTTATTTGTACGATCATGAAAGGAAAAAGCGAAAAAGGATCTTAAAAAGTGGTTACAGAAGTTATGCTCATGAAACGGATATTTCTTTCCCTGTACTTGCATGGCATCCTACCGGACAAATGTTTGCTGTTATCCGCGAAAGAAAAGGGAAATTGCTCATGGGTACTTATACTTTAGAAACGAAGAAGTATGAAGAAACTCCGCTTTTTAACTTTGAAAAAGTACTAGACTTCAGTTACTCTGATGATGGACAATCTATCGTAATGTCAGGAATTCAAAAGGGGCAAAGCGATATTTTCGTTTTTAATCTTCGTACCCGTGTTGCTGAACAGATAACGAAAGATTTCTTTGATGACCTTAATCCTCATTTTATTGATAAATCGAGAGCAATTGTATTTTCATCAAATCGTTTGAATGATACATTGGGAGTTGACAATAAAACTTTGTTGCATGACAAAGCAAATTATGATGTGTTCTATTATGATTATAAGGGGCAGTCTACAATCCTTCGCAGGATTACAAATACTCCACGTTATAATGAATTGCAGCCGATGCAATATGATTCATCAGCAATTAGCTACCTAAGCGATGAGAATGGAATTGTAAACCGATATGTTGCCCACCTTGATAGTGCATTGAGTTTTGTGGATACAACCGAACATTACAGAATGATCGTTGACAATGCTCCATTGACGAATTATGCAAGAAGTATTTTATCTCATGATGTCAATCACACTCAAGATCGAATAAGTGAAATCATTTTTAGTAACGGGAAATTCCATTTATATGTTGGACGGCCTAGAACAAGTCAGTTCACAGAAACGCCTTTGCCGAAAACACTTTTCAGGAATGAAGAAGAGTGCATCCGTAACACCTGTTGTTTTGCCGAAAACAAAACAGATTTCACTACAATAGAAATTAAAGATAATGATGCATCTTCACCAACAGCTCCTGTCGATTCAAATGCAGTAAACATCGACAACTATATTTTCCAATCTGAATTTCCAAAATCAAAGAAGAAGTCAAAAGATGCAGGAGTATCAGCGTTTATTGTCCCTAAAGATTCAGTTGCAATTAAAATTTCTGAAGCAGCAAATGATTCACTTGGATTTCAATTGCCAAAGCAGCGAAATTATGAGATTGCATTTTCTTCAACATATTTTGTTAGTCAGCTCGATAACTCATTGTTGAATCAGACTTATCAGATCTTTAACGGTGGTAGTCCGATCTATTATAATCCCGGTATTAATGGCTTTTTCAAACTTGGTATAAGTGACCTGTTGGAAGATTATAGAATAACCGGTGGATTTAAACTAGCATTTGATCTGAATAGTAATGAATACTATTTGAGTTTCGAATATTTGAAAAAGAGAATGGATCAGTCGTTGACTTTTTATCGTCAGGCGACAATGCTTCCTGAATTTGGAACAAAACAATATTCACATGAATTAAGATATGGCAATAAATATCCGTTCAGTGATGTTTCGTCTTTGCGTGGGTCTATTGCTTACAGAAATGATAAGATAGTTACCCTCTTATAATCAACCTTCATTAGAAGAGCCGGATAGAATGGTGCATTGGACAACTGCAAAACTGGAATATGTTTTTGATAATACGATCAGTATGGGATTGAATCTTTTCAATGGAACAAGGTTTAAGATCTTTGGGGAGTATTACAAACAAGTTAATAAAGAAGGGTCGGGGATGGCAATTGTTGGAGACGACTTCCGTCACTATTTGAAAATTCACAGAGAACTAATTTGGGCAAATCGTTTTGCTGCAAGTACATCGTTCGGTAGCGAAAAACTTATTTATTATATGGGCGGAACTGATAACTGGATCTCTCCGGGATTTAATATTTCAACGCCAATTGATTATTCTCAAAATTATTATTTTCAGGCATTGGCTTCAAATCTAAGAGGCTTTGATCAGAATATCAGAAATGGAAATTCATTTGCTTTAGTCAACAGTGAAATCCCTGGCCGGTGTTTAAATATCTTTTGAATCGACCAATAAAATCTGATTTCGTGCGAAACTTCCAGATCATTGGATTTGGTGACGTTGGTACAGCTTGGAATGGAGCATCTCCATACGATTCTACAAACATGTTCAATCGTAGTGTGATCTCAAATACTCCATTCGTAGTCACTGTGGTGAAGCAGAATGAACCAATCGTTGCCGGCTATGGTTTCGGTTTGCGTACACGTATTCTAGGCTATTTCATGCGCGCAGACTGGGCATGGGGAGTGGAGAATAGAGATATTTATCCAAGTAAGTTTTACTTCTCATTGGGGTTGGACTTTTACCCTCACTAAAAAATTCCACAGCGATACTGTCGCTTGTCGTCGCCATTTGCATATGAATCCTGAACTTTCTTTTCAGGAATTCAATACTCAAAAATTCGTTGAGGATAAATTGAAGGAATATGGAATTACGAATATGCATCGACTTGCAAATACAGGAGTTGTTGCATTGATCGAAGGAAAGAATCCCGGTAAAAAAGTTGTTGCACTTCGTGCTGATATGGATGCACTTCCAATTATCGAAACTAATAACCTTGATTATAAATCGCAGAATAGCGGTGTAATGCATGCATGTGGACATGATGTACACACATCGTCATTGCTTTGTGTTGTACGAGTGTTGAATGAGTTGAAAAATGATTTCGAAGGAACTGTAAAATTTATCTTTCAACCCGGCGAAGAAAAATTACCCGGTGGCGCATCGATGATGATCAAAGAAGGTGTGTTGGAAAATCCAAAGCCAAATTCAGTAATAGGTCAGCACGTAATGCCACAAATAAAAGCCGGCAAAGTTGGATTTCGGAAAGGTCTTTATATGGCAAGTACCGATGAGATCTATGTGAAAGTAAAAGGCAAAGGTGGTCACGGTGCAATGCCGCATCTTACAATAGATCCTGTTCTTATTACATCGCATATGATCGTTGCCTTGCAACAGATCGTAAGCAGAAATGCAAAACCATCTGTTCCATCTGTTTTGACATTCGGAAAGGTGATAGCAAATGGAGCAACCAATGTAATTCCGGATGAGGTTTATCTCGAAGGAACCTTCCGTACACTCAATGAAGAATGGCGCGCCGAAGCTCATGTAAGAATGAAAAAAATGGCAGAAGGATTGGTAGAGAGTATGGGCGGCAAAGTTGAATTCAATATTGTAAAAGGTTATCCATTTCTGGTCAACGAAGAGGAGCTGACAGATCGCGCCAGAAAATTTGCTACAGAGTATGTAGGTAGTGAAAACATCGAAGACCTCGAGATCTGGATGGCTGCAGAAGATTTCGCTTTTTATTCGCAGCAAGCGAGTGCATGTTTCTATCGCCTTGGTGTTCGAAATGAAGAGCGAGGAATTACCTCTTCAGTTCATACTAGTACGTTTGATATAGATGAAACTGCGCTTGAGACGGGAGTGGGGTTGATGGCTTATATGGCTATGCGGGAACTTTTGATTGAAAATAAAACGTAGAGTTCATAAGAAAAAGGAAGAGTGCATAGAGAAACTCTCTGTGCTCTTCCTTTTTTTCTTTATGTCCTCTGTGTTAAAAGCAATTAGTTCTATTGAAATGTATTGATCAATGTTTCCAAATCAGCTTCCGAAATTGTTGTAAGTCCCGGCATAGTAATTTGCTGACCAGTGAACAAGAATGTTTGAGCAGATATTTTGTATTCTTCATTAATTTTTTCATTACAACTACTGAGAGAGATTTGTTCAAATGGGGCGTAATTCCATCGTGCTGTGTTACCATTTGTCCAAAGATTAATTCCAAACATAGCTGAATTGTCGATTACCATGATTTGACAACTTTCAGAACCTGACGGCAAAGCAATATTCAATTCTGAAAATAAACTGTCATATGGAAAATCGCAATTGATCCAATCGAACTGTCAACCAACATTTCGTAGATATTTACAGAATCAGTTGTTTGTAAATACATCTTGTGTAAATCCGGGAGGTGTAGTTGTCCAATTAATTATTCCATATTGATCCGTTGTCGGAATACCATAATAAGTTTGCATCAGAGGCTCAAAGTAATTAGAAGTCAACCAGGCATGATACTGTTGTCCGCTAGCCATTGAAAGGGTCTCGCTGCCTTGTGTGACCTTGATCTTAAATGCTCCACCTGATTTCAGCGGGCGACCATCTGAATGCGTAGAGATTTCGTTAAAAAACATGTCTGCTTTAGTAATTACTTCGTCGATCTGCACATCAACGTTTCCTGTAACGGCTACGCCTGATGAGTTAATCAATGAATTTGGTGGGAAGTAGAATTCAATACCACCGGTTGTTATAATTGATCCGGCTGTATTTGCATTCATCGTAAAATGTTGCGTAGGTTTTTTGTGCGACGCATTAAAATCTGTCATAGAGTTGACCCTTGTCGGATTTGTATTAGTGCTTGTTTCATCTTTTTTGCAGGAATAAAATGCGGCGAGAATTAAAACGAAGAAGGGGATTTTGAAACGATTTTTCATCGTGTTAATGTTTTAGAAAACTTTAATAACAATACGCGCAATTGATTAAAATGGTTGCCTTAAGTAACAGTCAGCTGTTTCCAACCTTTTCAAAAACGCCCTCTGAGGGTCGCCAAAAATGGTAGAAGAAAATGTGACTGAACAAACCGACCCCAGAGGGGCAGTCATATTGGTAGAAAAATGTGATCCCAAGAATTTCGACCCCGGAGGGGTCGTATATTTTTGATATTCCCAATCAATAATTGCGATCAATTAATTTGAAATATCGTTCCTATTTTCACATCCGATTCCCCTGGGTCGATCGAATATTACATTTTTTTCTTTATGCGACCCCTCTGGGGTCGAAACTATATTTCATTTCGCTACCAATACCCCTCCGTGCGACTTTAAACATATTTCATTTCGACTACCTCTGAGTCGAGGAAAGTCTGGAGTTCACCCCAACTTTATTCCAACTTTTTTATGAGATTGCCCAACTTTTGAAATGAAATAGTTGTCTGGTAAAGAAAAAGTAAAAAAAAGCAAAAAAAAAGACCGGACATTGCCGATCTTTTTTCTTTATCTTTTTTACGTTTTAATTAACCTTATGCATCGATCTTCGCATACTTCGCATTTTTCTCGATGAACTCTCTGCGTGGTGGAACATCATCGCCCATCAACATTGAGAATACACGATCTGCTTCAACAGCGCTGTCAATTGCAACCTGGCGAAGTGTGCGCGTTGCAGGGTTCATCGTTGTTTCCCAAAGCTGCTCAGCATTCATCTCTCCAAGACCCTTGTAACGTTGAGTATTTACATTCTCTTCTTTTCCGTCACCGGCCAAGGCTTTGATGGCAGCAATACGTTGTTCATCAGTCCAGGCATATGTTTGCTCTTTTCCTTTCTTCACCAAATAAAGTGGTGGTGTAGCGATATATAAATAACCTTGTTCTACTAATTCACGCATATGGCGGAAGAAGAAAGTAAGAATCAATGTTGTGATGTGAGAACCATCGACATCGGCATCGGTCATGATGACGATCTTATGATAACGAAGTTTGTCCATATTCAACGGACGACCTTCTTTACTGTCATCACGGAAGACTCCGAGTGCAGTAAAAATATTCCGGATCTCTTCGTTTTCATAGATGCGATATTCCATTGCTTTCTCAACGTTAAGGATCTTACCTCTCAATGGAAGGATTGCCTGGAATGAACGGTTACGACCTTGTTTAGCTGTACCGCCGGCAGAATCTCCCTCGACCAAGTATAATTCGCAAATAGAAGGATCGCTATCACTACAATCGGAAAGTTTTCCCGGAAGTCCTGTTCCTTGAAGTACATTTTTACGCTGTACCATTTCACGCGCCTTGCGGGCAGCATGACGAGCAGTAGCAGCAAGAATAACTTTATCGACAATTGTTCTTGCTTCACGTGGGTGTTCTTCCAGATAAGCACTAACATATCACTCACAGCCTGATCAACAGCACCCATTACTTCGTTGTTACCAAGTTTGGTTTTTGTCTGTCCTTCAAATTGCGGCTCCTGAACTTTTACTGATACAATAGCTGTTAGTCCCTCACGGAAGTCATCGCCGTTGATCTCAAATTTCAATTTGTCAAAGTAACCTGATTTATCAGCATACGATTTCAAAGTACGTGTTAACGCTCTTCTGAAACCGGATAGATGTGTTCCCCCTTCGTGTGTATTGATATTATTCACATAAGAATAAATATTCTCAGTGAACGTAGTAGTGTATTGCATTGCAACTTCAACCGGAATGCCTGCACGTTCGCCTTCCATATAGATTGGCTCCGGTGTAAGTTTTTCACGGTTCTCGTCGAGATATTCTACGAATTCTCTTAGTCCACCCAGACTCAAGTATGAATCTTTCGGATGATTACCATCTGCATCAGGATTACGTAGATCTTCAATATTTAAATTGATGCCTTTATTTAAAAATGACAACTCACGTAAACGTGTTGCAAGAATGTCGTAGTGATAATCAGTTGTAATAAAAATAGAAGCATCAGGAGTAAATGTTTGTGTTGTTCCTGTTCTGCTTGTTTCTCCAACAACTTTTACATCATACAATGGTTTTCCGCAAGAATATTCCTGAACGAAAATTTTTCCTTCACGGTGAACTTCTGTTTTCAAATGAGATGAAAGTGCATTTACACAAGACACACCGACACCATGTAATCCACCGGAAACCTTATAGGAGTCTTTATCGAACTTACCACCGGCATGCAGAACGGTCATAACGACCTCTAGAGCGCTTTTTTTCTCCTTCGCATGATAATCGGTCGGAATACCTCGTCCATCGTCCGTAACACGAATAATATTGCCCGGCAAGATAGAAACATCAATGTTCTTGCAATAACCGGCAAGAGCCTCGTCAATTGAGTTATCTACAACTTCATATACGAGATGATGAAGCCCTTTAAAGCCTATATCACCAATATACATGGCAGGGCGCTTTCGCACCGCTTCCAGACCTTCCAATACCTGGATCGAATCTGCTGAATAACTGTTGTTGCTTTTTTTCACTTCTTGTCCGTCGCCGACGTTGTCGGTTGGTTTCACTTGGTCGTTTATCAATTCACCCATTTTTAGTACTCTTTTCCCCCCAGATTTTCCCCGAAATAATATTGGAAATTATGGACCTTTTTGGCCTAAAACCTAACGTTTTCAAGCCTTTTCCATTGTTTGTAAAGCTACAAAAATGACCCCAATTTAACAAGAGAATGCATGGTTTTTTAACGAGTTTTTACCGCTTTTTTGGAAATAGGAGGGGGAAATTCAGGTCAAAGTTCAAGGGTCAAAGGCCATTTTTGGCAAAGCCAAAAGGCAAAAATCAGAAGTAAAAAATGGCGGTTAAAAAATTATTCTTTGCAATTTTGTTTAAGGTTTTAAGTTTAAAATTGAGACATTTCTTGTTGCAAATATATTCAACAATTAAACAGCAAATTTCGAAGCAAAATTTTTGAATAACTTCCGCATTAAACTTAAACTTTAAACAAAAAAACTTTGAACCTTAAACCTTGAACTAATACTCAATCTCCAGATCAAACGACTTCTTCAAATCGTTCATTGCCGGATTGATCTCTGCAAGTTTTTTAAATTTTTCGGATGGAGTGTATGCAGGGCCTTCAGATGCTTCATTGATATTTACGATGATCGTCAGACTGATCTTGAAATTCGACAACGCTTTACGTAGGTAAATTAGCAATTCCAGTTTCTCTTCATTCAAATCCTTTCTGCAGCAGCACTATCAACAATAAAACTTAGTTCAAAATTTTCACCTACTGTTGGCTTTCTTTTTCATGGCAGCCGATAATGTCATGCGACCATGTTTCTCTAATTTATCTGCATAACTTCTCCAAAGACCTTCTAACATTGGTTGATCGAATGCGGCAGACAAATCAGGAACATCTTCTTCAGGCTTTACCTCAGTGATTTTTTCTGTAGTGCCATTCAAGGTGTCCTTAATGGAAATGGATTTTTTATAAGAGGAGCAGAGCACGAGTTGAAGTTGTAGCTGTAGTTTTTGGTGCGTCCGGATTAGCATGTACCGGAGCTGTTGTAATTGAAGACACCTTTGGTGCTTCTACAGGTGAAACTACAGACGGTTCAATTTTGGCTGAAACAGGTCCGGAAGCAGTCGGATTCGTTATTGGCTGTATAGATTGCGGCGGTGCTGCCTGCGGCGATGCCGCCTGTGGCGATGCTACTTGTGGCGATGCTACTTGCTGCGTTGACGGTGCAACAGCATTTATTGGGAGTTCAATTTTTTTTTTAACACCTTCTGAAGGTGTTCCCAATGTTTGATTACTCGTACACATTTTCATCAATGTGAGTTCTATGTGTAATCGTTGATTTTTTGCTGAACGATATTGATAATCTGCCTTTGCAGCAAGGTCAAGTTGTGCAAGAAGCCAATTGGCATTACATGCAATTGCTTGCACACGATATTTTTCTTTTACTGAAGGACTCACTTCTAAAAGTGAAAGAGTGATTTGATCCTTACAAACTAAAAGATCACGAAAGTGAGAAGCTAGTCCGTTAATGAAATTATGAGCATCGAAACCATGATTCAGGATGTCATTGAATTCCATCAATACATCAGGAATGTTCTCTGCTAAGAGATTATCAGTAATTCTGAAATAATAATCATAATCTAGAATGTTCAGATTCTCAATTACATCTTTGTAGGTAAGATTATTTCCTGCAAAAGAAACCAGTTGATCAAAAATACCAATGAGTCACGTAAAGCTCCTTCAGCCTTCTGCGCTATGATGTGTAATGCATCTACTTCTGCTGTTACACCTTCACTGATTGCTACATGCTGTAAATGACTTACAATGTTTTCAACGGAAATTCTGCTGAAGTCAAAGATCTGACAACGGGATAAAATCGTTGGAATGATCTTGTGTTTTTCAGTCGTTGCAAGAATGAAAATTGCATAAGATGGTGGTTCTTCCAATGTCTTGAGAAAAGCATTAAAGGCAGCAACGGAAAGCATGTGAACCTCATCGATGATATACACTTTGTATTTCCCCATCTGTGGTGCATAGCGCACCTGATCAACCAATGCGCGGATGTCATCAACGGAATTGTTACTTGCTGCATCTAATTCGTAAATGTTCAGGGAATGTCCTTCATTGAATGCAAGACACATTTCGCACGTATTACACGCTTCAACTTCAGCTGAAACGTTTGTGCAATTGATCGTCTTTGCCAGAATTCGCGCTGTAGTGGTTTTTCCAACTCCACGTGGGCCTGTGAAAAGGAATGCCTGCGCAAGATGATTATTGCGAATCGCATTCTTAAGCGTATTGGTAATATTCGGTTGCCCGACAACAGTGTTAAATGTAATCGGACGATATTTTCTGGCACTTACAACAAATTTTTCCATTGGGTAAACCCTCGTTTTGTGAGGGATGCTAAGATAGTGAAAATCGAGATTCGTGAATAGAAAATCGTGGATCGAAAATCGAATGCCGGATCAAAGCTCAACTTCGAATTACGATTCACGATTTTCGAATTACAAATAAGGCAATAGTTTTCAACAATATGGGGTTTTTATCAACATTTGCACCTCAAAATTTTGTGTAAGCATCATCTGCAACATACTTTTAACTCATCAATCACTAATTGAATATTAATCACTTAAAAAACTCGCGTAAAATGAACAAAGCTGAATTGGTAGATGCTATGGCATCTGAAGCAAAAATTACCAAAGCTGATGCATCACGTGCTTTAGAAGCGTTTATGGTCGTTACTTCTAAAACATTGAAAAAAGGAGAGCGCGTTGCTCTTATCGGTTTCGGAACTTTCACAGTAGCTAAGCGTTCTGCCCGCAATGGTCGTAACCCACAAACAGGCAAGCCGATCAAGATCGCTGCTAAGCGTGTGGCTAAATTCAAGGCAGGCGCTGAATTATCTGCAAAAGTGAAGTAATCTTTTTTGCCGAAAAAATAAAAAACCTGCTACTCGTTGGCGGGTTTTTTTATTTGCCGAAATTCGTGAGTCGTAATTCGAATTACAATTCTCGAATCTCGAATTACAATATTTTTCTATAGCTTTGTTTTATGCTAATCAATTACCAACTCGACGGCTCCGTCGCTCGTATCACTCTCAACCGTCCAGACAAATTCAACAGCTTCAATCGTGAGATGGCGCTAGAACTCCAAGCCGCTTTGAAGGATGCTCAAAGAGATGAAAACGTTCGCGCAATTTATATTACAGGAGAAGGTAAAGCTTTTTGTGCCGGACAAGATCTTGCAGAAGCTATCGATCCAAGCGGTCCGGGAATTGAGAAAATTGTCGCCGAACATTATAACCCAATTGTCCTTCTTCTTCGCACAATTGAAAAACCAATCGTTTGTGCTGTGAATGGTGTTGCAGCAGGAGCAGGGGCAAATATTTCTTTTGCATGTGATATTACTTTCGCTGCGAAGTCGGCAAGTTTTATTCAGGCTTTCAGTAAGATCGGTTTAGTACCCGATAGTGGGGGAACATATACATTGCCTCGTCTCATAGGATTTCAACAAGCAACGGCTCTAATGATGCTTGGCGATAAAGTTGGTGCAGAAGATGCCATGAAAATGGGAATGATCTATAAAGTTGTTGATGACGCTGACCTACAAACAACCGCTTTTCAAACGGCTAAAACACTTTCCGAAATGCCAACCAAAGGTCTTGGACTTACTAAACGCCTTCTCAATAAATCGTTCAGTAATACTTTCGAAAATCAACTGCAACAGGAAATGATGTTGCAAGCCGAAGCCGGACAAACACATGATTATAATGAAGGAGTGAAGGCGTTTCTCGAAAAGCGGAAACCGATCTTTACCGGAAAGTAAATGAAATGGGTCAAAAGATAAGGGTCAAAGGTCAAGGGTCAAAGGTTAGTAGTGCAGTACTTACCTTTGACCCTTGACCTTTGACCTGATTAAATTTATCAATGACATTTAAAATGATCAAACGGCTCCAGACAATCTTTGCATTTGTATAGTGCTTTACATGCAGTTGATCCGAACTGACTTATCAATTCAGTATTTGTACTATTGCATCTTGGACAATACACATGGCGATTTAATAAAATGTTTTTGTCGGAACTTGATTTTTCAGGAGGAGAAATTCCATACACGCGCAATTTCTCTTTTGCTTCGTCAGAGATCCAGTCTGTTGTCCATACCGGAGAAAAAACAGTTTTGATTTCTACCGGACCAATATCATGTTTACTTAAAATTTCTTTGATATCGTTTTCAATTGCCTTCATCGCAGGGCAACCGCTATATGTTGGGGTAATTGAAATTAAAATTTTGTCGTCCTTTATCGAGACCTCACGCAAAATACCCAGATCTTCAATCGTAATAACAGGAATCTCAGGATCCGGAATGCCGGCTATCAGGTTGTAAATTTCTTTTTCTGAATAGTTTGTTTTGTTCATTTGTGTTTAATTACCACTCTACTCCGGGAAAAGATCTTGGCAAAACCTGCATCTCTGCAAGTAAATGTCCCAGATGCTCTGTGTGCATTCCTGTTACACTTCCGCCAATCATAAATCCTTCTTGTGGTATTGTTAATGTTGCAGTTTCAAAGATCTCACGGATTTTTTTATCCCAACTTGTTTTTACAACATCCATATCGACAGCTATTCCTGCTTTCTTTAAGTCTGCATCGATTTGATCGGTCTCAAAAAGATCGCCCGTGTATTTCACAGTGTATCGACTGCTTCCAATGTACGAACATGACTTTCTTCTGTTCCATCACCAAATCGAATGGTCCATTCACTGCTATGGCGAACATGATAAGTCACTTCTTTCAATGATTTCTCTGCTAATGCTGCAAAGGTCTCATCTTTACTTTTCATTAATTCAGTATAGAAATAGTATTGATAAACACTTAGAAACAACTGACGAATCATCGTCTGTGCATAATCGCCATTGGGTTGTTCTGCCATCAATCTGTTTTTAAATGTTCTCGCTTCACGGAAAAATGCAAGATCATCTTCACTTCGACCATTACCTTCTTTCTCGCCTGCATAAGTGAGAAATGCACGTGACTGACCGATCAGATCGAGAGAAATATTTGTAAGTGCAATGTCTTCTTCCAGGATTGGACCATGTCCACACCATTCAGCGAGACGTTGACCGAGAATCAAACTAGTATCTCCAATCCTTAATGCATATTCAGCAATATTTTTATTTAATTCAGACATAAGTGGGTGTTGATTCTGATTTTTTAATTACTCGAAATTTGCTCCGGGTGTTTTGTAGAAATTTGGATGTCTATAGATCTTATCGTTGCTTGGATCAAAGAATGAACCTGCTTCTTCAGGTGTTGGACTTACAATACAATCTGCAGGAACCACCCACAAACATGTTGCTTCACCACGTCTTGAATAAACATCACGCGCATTTTGCAATGCCATTTCTTTGTCAGGTGCGTGAACACTTCCTGCATGCTCAAAGGGTAATCCTGCACGTCTTTGCGTGAATACTTCCCATAATGGCCATTCTGATGCACTCATTTTTTCTATTTTATTTTTAAGCTGCTTTTGTCTTCGAAGCCTTTTTTCTTGCATATGCATTGGCTGCTTCGCGTACCCATGCACCATTTTCATGTGCATCACGTCTGGCTTTCATTCTCTCTTTATTACAGATTCCTCTTCCATTGATCACATTATTGAATTCAACCCAATTGATCTCGCCATGTGAATAGTGGCGAGTCTCTTCATCCCATTTCAGATCTTTGTCAGGAACTGTTAATCCTATATTCTCTGCTTGAGGAATTGTTCGATCAATGAATCGTTGACGCAATTCATCATTGCTGTATTTTTTTACTTTCCACTTGATCAACTCAGCACTGTTTGGTGAATTGTTATCGGATGGACCAAACATCATAAGTGATGGCCACCAAAAACGATTGATAGAATCTTGTGCCATTTCTCTTTGCTCCTTCGAACCTTTCATCAACGTTGCAAGAATTTCATATCCTTGCTTATGATGAAAATTTTCTTCTTTGCAAATTCTTACCATGGCACGTGCATATGGACCATACGATCCTTTTGCTAATGCTGTCTGATTTACGATCGCTGCTCCATCAACCAACCATCCGATCGCACCAATATCTGCCCAAGTAAGAGTAGGGTAGTTGAAGATGCTTGAATATTTTGCTTTGCCCGTGAGGAAATCGCCCATGACCTGATCACGACTTATTCCAAGAGTTTCAGTGCCGCTATAAATATACAAACCATGTCCTGCTTCATCCTGTACCTTTGCAAGTAAAACAGCTTTTCTTCTTAAGCTAGGAGCCCGTGTGATCCAGTTGCCTTCCGGTAACATGCCAACAATTTCTGAATGTGCATGCTGACTCATCATTCTGATCAGTTGCTTTCGATATCTTTCAGGCATCCAGTCTTTCGGCTCAATGATCTCACCTTTATCAATTCGCTCCTGGAATTTTAATTCCAACTCTTCCTCTGATAGTATTTTCATTAATAGTGTTTTTAAAATTTAGATGTCATGAAAACCGACAAAAAGAACTCCTTGGGTAAATAAATAATACTTTTTGTGTCGAAATATGCCTGTTTTTTTATGACAATGTGGAGTAAACAAAGCTAGTCTTTTTGCGTTTTTCTACAAAATGGAAAAGTCCGAATTTTTGATTTACTTGCCTCTCAAATGCCGGCGCCTCGTAGAGTAATAATTTCTGTTGTCAGTGATCTTGTCACCGACCAAAGAGTTCACCGGACTGCTCTCGCCTTACATTCTAAAGGATTGATAGTCACATTGGTAGGCAGGAAAATGCGTTCCTCTCTTCAAATTCCCGAACGACCATATCAAACCAAGCGATTCAAATTAGGAATAGAAACCGGACCACTTTTTTATGCATTTTACAATATTCGACTGTTTTTCTTCCTTTTATTCAGCAAAGCAGACATTTTGGTAACAAACGATTTGGATACTTTGTTGCCCAATTTCATCATTTCTCGACTTAAGAAATCGGTACTTTTTTATGATAGTCATGAATATTTTACGGAAGTACCGGAATTAGTAGCTCGTCCGCATATTCGAAATTTTTGGCTTTCCATCGAGAAATTTGTATTTCCTAAATTGAAAAACGTTTTTACTGTTAATGAATCCATCGCTTCCAATCTATACAGAAAATATAAGGTTCCTGTAAGTGTTGTAAGAAATCTACCGTTTCGATCTGTGTCAAAATTTTCAAGTGTGACAAGAGATGGCCTTGGACTTCCAATTGACAAAAAATATTTCTCTTCCAGGGCGCAGGAATTAATATCGACAGAGGAGCAGAAGAGGCGATTGAGGCAATTGCTAAAACCGAAAATGCTGCATTGCTCTTTATAGGTGGAGGAGATGTGCTCAGTCAATTGAAAGAAAAAGTCAAGGCTATGAAAATAGCAGAAAAAGTTTTCTTTCTTCCAAAACAGCCAATGGAAATTCTGTATCAATATACTTCGCTTGCAGATTTCGGCTTAACTCTTGATAAGGATACAAATTTGAATTATCGTTTTTCACTTCCCAATAAATTATTCGATTATATTCAGGCCGGATTACCGGTATTAGCTTCGGATTTGCCTGAAGTTAGAAAAATTATTGACCAATATAAAATTGGTAAAATTGCACCTTCAACTTCTGTGACAGACATAGCTGCTACGATGAAACAAATGATTTCTGATGATCATCAATTTGTTTTGTGGAAAGAAAATTTGAAAATTGCAGCCTCAGAACTTTGTTGGGAAAATGAAGAGAAAAAATTAATGCAAATATTTAAAGATGTCATCTGATCACTTACATATCATTTCTTTTGATGTGCCTTATCCGGCTGATTACGGTGGGGTGATCGATGTTTTTTATAAACTAAAAGCATTGCATCAACTCGGTGTGAAGATAACTTTGCATTGCTTTGAATATGGAAGACCTGAACAAAAGGAGATGAATAAATATGCTCAAAAAGTTTATTATTATCCAAGAAAAAATTCAAGGTCGCTTTTGTTTACTGCGCAGCCATATATTGTTCTTACAAGAAGCTCTGAGCTTCTTAAAGAAAGATTGCTGAAAGACAATGATCCCATATTGATGGAAGGATTGCACTCAACAATACTTTTGAATGATGCAGATTTTCGCTCGCGAAAAATTTATGTGAGAACACACAATATTGAACATGATTATTATTCAAATCTCGCCAAAGTTGAGAAGAATATTTTCAAACGATACTATTTTTATAACGAATCAGGGAAATTGTTGAAGTATGAATCTGTTTTAAAAAAAGCAGCTTGTGTATTTGCAATTTCTCCGGCCGATACAGAGCATTTTAAAAAGATCACTAAAAAAGTAGAATATCTACCGGCCTTTCATCCATTCGAAACTGTTTCGATCACAGAAAGTAAAGCAGACTATTTTCTATATCATGGAAATCTTTCCGTCGGAGAAAATAATGAAGCGGCTTTGTTTCTTATCAATGAAGTTTTCAACGACATTCCTCATAAACTGGTCATTGCCGGAAGCAAACCTTCTGCTGAATTGCAGAAACTTGCTTCCGAAAGAAAAAATGTGGAGCTCATACAAAATTGTTCTCCTGAAAAGATCTACGATCTGATTGCACATGCAAAATGCAATATCCTCCCAACCTTTCAATCGACAGGAATAAAATTGAAACTGCTTGCTGCTCTTTTTCTCGGAAAAGAATGTATTGTGAATACGCCAATGGTTGTTAATACCGGACTAGAAGCATTATGCGAAGTTGCTGATACACCGAATGAAATGAAGAAGAAGATTGCAGAGATCGCTAAGCAAAAAGAATTTTCAAAACAAAAAATTGAAATGCGGAAGCAAATATTAGAGCAAAATTTCTCAAATAAAAGCGGCGCTATAAAGTTAAGTAAGGTTATATTTTAATTTGAGGATAGGTAGTAATTCACCACGAAGATCACTAAATTTTTGCCACGAATTCACGAATAAAAAAAATTCATTCGTGAATTCGTGGCTAATTATTTAACACGAAGATCAATAAAATTTTAGCCACGAAATCACGAATAAAAAAATATTCATTCGTGAATTCGTGGCTAATTATTTAACACTAAGATCACTAGATTTTTGGCCACGAATTCACGAATATAAAAATATTCATTCGTGAATTCGTGGCTAATTATTTAACACTAAGATCACTAAATTTTTGGCCGCGAATTCACGAATAAAAAATAATTCATTCGTGAATTCGTGGCAAAAAATTTGACACGAAGATCACTAAAATTTGAGTCGCGAATTCACGAATAAAAAATAATTCATTCGTGAATTCGTGGCAAAAAATTTAACACGAAGATCACTAAAATTTGAGCCACGAATTCACGAATATAGAAATATTCATTCGTGAATTCGTGGCTAAAATTTTAGTGATCTTCGTGGTTTTTTAATTACAACTCAGTTTTTCGAATCAAACAATCTTCCATTCTCACACTTGATAATCCGCGCCGGAAATTTTTCTATCAGTGTGTAATTGTGAGTGGCCATGAGTACTGAACATCCTGTCTGTCCGATATCGATCAGCAATTTCATAATGCCTTCTGATGTTTCCGGATCCAAATTGCCTGTCGGCTCATCTGCTAAGATCATTTCGGGGGTGATTCAACAATGCTCGCGCTATTACTACTCTTTGTTGTTCCCCGCCGGAAAGTTCATGAGGCATTTTAAAGCCCTTTGTTGCTAATCCAACTTTGTCGAGCACTTCATTTATGCGGTTCCTTCATTTTACCTTGTCTTTCCATCCTGTGGCTTGTAAAACAAAAAGTAAATTTGAATTTATAGAACGGTCAGTCAGCAATTGAAAGTCCTGAAAAACGATTCCGAGTTTGCGTCTTAAATAGGGGATCTGACTTTCCTTGATATGATTCAATTCAAATCCTGCAACACCTGCTTTTCCCTGTGAAAGTTCAACATCGCCATAGATCATTTTCAATAGACTGCTTTTTCCGCTTCCAGTCTTTCCAATCAGATAAACGAATTCTCCCTTATCGATCTTCAGTTGGACATTAGACAATACCAAATTGCTTGATTGGAAAATATTTGCATCTGTAATATCGACGATTGTTTCTGTCTGCATAATGTTGTATTAAAAAGGAAGCTTTTGAATTTTGCCGAAAGGTAATTCGGAAATAAATTGAATAATCTCTTGTTCGTGGTCGCCTAACCCTGCTTTTGAAATTGCCTTTTCAGGTCTGTCGACCCGAAAATATGCAAGCAATGTGAAATTATCATCCCTCAACTGAACGTAATCAGGAATTTTTGCTGTGCCTTTTACTTTTAAAATGTACATAGTACAAAAGTAGCAAATGAAAAGGCCTTTCGAAGCATTCCGAAAGGCCTTTTGCAAAATTTCTTTAACCGTTTTATTAACGAAGTGTTACCGGAAATGTTGTTCCATTCACCGTAATTGAAGCTTGGTTATTGCAGGTGCCGTCTCCATAGTCAAATGTCCGTGTCGCTTTTCCGGTAGGAGTGAGGTCAAATACACCTTCTTTTATCCATGAACAGCTGAAGTCAATGTCTAAAGCATGAGTAATGTTCATTGTATATGAGTTTCCTTCGCAATTATTTCCTTGCGCACTTCCTGTGATCAAGTATCGGTCATCTTGCCAGTTCAGTGTTGTTGATCCTGAGATCCACTCCCGATTTCTTGTTGACGTCCAATCCATATTTCTTCCATCTGAATCAATCAAATGACCATTTACATTTATCGAAAAATGAATATTGCCACTCGTATTCTGACCAAGATTGGTTACTGTTTTTGAACCGGTAACATTAAACATTCTTGTTGTGTCTTTTCCTACATAGTAGTTGTCGAAACTTGTAGTGATGACACTTCCCGAATCACTATATGGACCTGTATATGTAAAGTTTATGATCCCACGTCTATAATGCCCGTCTAAACACAAACAATCAGTACTTCCAAAATCAACCGTTGCAACCCGCCATTACCGGTTGAATCAGTGTGATCGTTACTGTTGCACAAACACTAAGGTAAGATGAAGTCGTTTCCTGAAAGCGATAGGTTGTTAAACCACTTGAACCATTTTTGATGGCCTGATTTGCAATGTTGTTAACATCACTATAAACCCCTTCTGCCAGTGCATTATCTTGCGCTGTTTGTGTGTCAAATTCTAATGCTTGTTGCTCGCTTTCTTTCTTGCAACTGAAACTTAGGATGCTCAGAAAACTGATCATAATAACGAAGTTTCTAAATTCTGGTCTCATTTATTTGGTTTTTTAGGTGAAAGAATGGTCTGTTCAGGAAATGTTCAACTTTTTGACTCCTTGGTTAAAACTTCACCAAAGACGATATCTATCTGATGAACAACGTTGTAATCGAGAGGTATATTCTAATTGTTGTTTGTCTAGCCAATTTCAATCGATATATCGGCGTTAGCAACCTTATACTTTGCTTTTTTGAAATTGTTGCTCGTGTTTAAAACTATGTTCGTAACTACACTATGAAAAAACCAGTGTAGACGGCTGTTTGCAATAATTTTGAAAGAATTACCGTTTACACCGAAATTTACCAAAACCAATGACAAGAATTTTTTTCAGTTCTGCTGAATACTTTTTCCTTCAGGCGTTTTCTCAGCAAACAGCCATCTACCGGGATCCTGAAAGAGATTATCAGCAAGGATTAGATCTGCTCGAAAAACAGAAATATGGCGCTGCCCAAAACTGTTTATGCAGGTACTGAATCGAAAGCCCACCTCTCAAATGATGTGATCTCAAATTCTGCATACTATCAATGCAAAATGTGCTTCTGAACTTTTCAATAAGGACGCTGAATTTTTACTGCTCGACTTTATTGAAAAATATCCTGCAAGCTCTAACTACCAGCCGGCACTTTTTTGATCTTGGGATTTATTACTACCGACTGAAACGTTATAAAAATGCTATTGAGTACTTAGCAAAAATAGATCAGATCGATCTTCCGCAGGAACAAAAGATGAAATCAATTTCAAGATCGGATATTCGTATTACATGACTAGCGATTACGATAAAGCGTCAAAGGCTTTGCTCTCTGAAAGACGGAATTCTAATATGCCAGTGCAGCGCAGTATTATTATGCTCATATCGCATTTGTAAGTGAGAATTACGAAACAGCTTTGAATAGTTTTCATGAAACTGAAAGATTCTCGAAGCTTTTGCCCTGTAGCTCCGTATTACATCACACAGATTTACTATCGTCAGAAGAAATATAATGAAGTGTTAAAGTATGCGCCTTCATTACTCGATACCGCTGCAACAAAAACGGAATTGAAATCTGAAGAATGGTTGGTGAATCTTTTATCGCAACGAAAGTTACAAAGAGGCAATTCCATACTTACTGATTATGAAAAATTCTCCAAATGAATCGAAGCGATTATTATTCTATTGCTTTTCTTATTATCGAATCAAAGAATTTAATAAAGCTGTAGGCTATTTTCAAAAAGCAATTGGTGCTGACGATACTATTTCTCAAAATGCATATTTTCATCTTGCAGATTGTCAGTTGAGTTGAATAATAAACGTTCTGCCAGAACAGTTTTCAATCTGCTGCTAAATACGATTTCAATCTTGCTCATCAAAGAAGAAGCCGCATTCAATTATGCAAAATTGTCCTATGAATTGTCTTTTCAGGATGTGGCTCTCGAGTCTTTCAGAACATTCATGAAGGATTTTCCGAACAGCCAATACTATGATCAGGGCAAATGAAATGCTGATTCAGCATTTACATGAATACAAGAAATTATAGAGATGCGATTACTGCCCTTGATCAGATTAAAAATAAAACACAGAATATAAAACGGCTTATCAAAAGTCAGTTATTATCGAGGTGTTGAATTGTTCATGGATAATAAAACAAAGGAAGCAATTGAACTTTTCAAATGAATCTGGTTGCCGAATCAAATTACTGGACAGGAGAATCACAATACAAACTTGGAAATTACGAAGATGCAATAAAGGCATACAATGCATTTCTTTTGACTCCCGCTGCATTAAAAAGTGAGCGTTACAATCTTGCAAATTACAACATCGGATATTCGTACTACAAGATTGAGAACTTTCCTGAAGCATTATCTGCATTTCGGAAGTATGTAAAAGATAAAATGCATAGATGTTACCCGTTTTAATGATGCGACCTTTACGACTGGCTGATTGTTTTTTTATTCAGAAAGATCAGGCAGCGCCCTGGATTATTACAATCAGGCGATTGCTGCTAGTGCTAAGTCGAGTGATTATGCATTGTTCCAAAAAGCTGCAATACTTGGTGTACAAGGGAAATTTGGAGACAAAGTCAACACACTTCAGAAGCTTTTCGAAAAATATCCAAAGTCAGTTTACTTTGATGATGGCTTGTATGAAGCCGGACAAGCATGTATGGCGCAAGGAAATTTTGAATTGTCATTGAAATATTTTAATCGTGTGATAAATGAATATCCGAATGGTATTTATTTCAGAAAAGCTGAATTAGGTGCAGCTCTTGTATATTACAACACAAAGCAAGATGACAAAGCAATGGCTGCTTACAAACGCATAGTTCAGAAATATCCAAACACTACTGAGTCGCATGAGGCTTTAGTTCAGATCAAGAACATCAGCGTATCACAAAATAAAGTGGACGATTATCTGACGTATGTAAAAGGCGTTCCAAATGCAGATGTATCTGGAAGCTGCGGAAGATTCTTTGTCGTATGAAGCAGCAGAATTGGTGTATACGCAAGGAAATTGTGACGTTGCTATCCGTGAATTTGATAAATACATGATGAAATTCCCGAATGCTATCTTTAAGATCAATGCAAGCTATTATAAATCGGATTGTTTGTATAAGGCAAAAATATCAGGAAGCCTTACCCGGATTTGAATTTGTAATTGAGCATCCGAAAACAAATATCACTGAGAAGTCTTGTTAAATGCTGCGACGATCAATTACCGCTTGAAGCAATATGATCGATCTTTGCTCAGTTTGAAGCATTGGAGAATTCAGCCGAAGTAAAAGAGAATATACTTGCAGCATATTCAGGCCAGATGCGTCAGCTGTAAAATTAGGACAAAGCACAAAGGAACTTGAGGCAGCTCAAAAGATCATTAATTCAACAACAACAGATAAAGACCTGATCAACGAAGCTCATCTCGTAACAGGTCGGGCTTATTTCTGAGAAAAAGGATTTTGGCTCTGCAAAAACGGAATTGTCTATCGTTGCAAAAAGGACAAATAGCGAAATGACTGCAGAAAGTAAATATTTACTTGCTGCTATTGAATATGGAAACTGCAAATTACAAAGAATCACAAAACTCATCTTTGAAATTCAAAAGCAAGTTCCTTCTTATGATTATTGGATAGCAAAAGGTTTTATCCTGTTAGGTGATAATTATGTTGCTCAGAATGATACTTTTCAGGCAAAAGAAACTACAAAAGTATCATTGCTAATTATGAAAAGGATCCAAATGATCCTGACGATCTGAAAGCTATCGCTACAGAGAAATTAGCAGCTATCTCTGCACCTGAAAAGAATAAGGAAATGGAGAATAATTAAAAGGCGAAGATCAAGTGGAAGATTCATTGGAGATTGACAATAAAAAATAATGAAAGGTACTTTAACAGAAATGAAAAAAATGAATAAATATTTTTTGATCGCCGCAATTTGCGTTTCGCCTTTCAGTCTGTTTGCGCAGGGTACTGAAGAGCCTAAGAAGCCTGTAGATGCGAAAGCGGATCTGGGTGATGAGACTTATATTATCGTGAAGGATTATCGACCAATTCTTGCCGAATCAGCAAAGATCTCAGATTCTCCTGAAGGCGATACATCTTCGGCTAATCCGCCTCACAATGACTTATTCTATTCGTTCGCAAAAGCGGAAACGAATTATGAGACAAGTACCATCAAGGCAGTTAAAATTAAGGATGAGCCTTTAACAGTTATATCGCTCTTATATCAAGCTTGGACTTGGTAATAATTCTATCTATCATGGCGATCTTTATGTAAATGCACTTCGTTCAAAAACGGGATCGCTTGGGATTGCACTTGGACATCATTCCGGATCTCCCGGATTGGATGGGGTAGGACCTGCTGCTTACAGCAAGAATCATGGTGGTGTTTATGGGAAATATATGTTCGATAAAAAGACCTTCGCCGGTGAATTCAATTACGACAGAAACACAAACCATTATTACGGCTACAACAGCGAAGATTCTATTTTAGACAAAGATCCAGATCGAACAACGATTCAATATGTTTGGGTTAAAGCTGAATCTGGCATCAAATCACTTGAAGCGTGATCATATCGATTATTCTGCCGGAGTAGATTGGAATTCTATTAGCGACTTGTATGATGTGAATGAAAGTGATATTCGTATTCACGGATTTGCTGGCAAGGACCTCCAGAGTTTGTACTTCAGAACCGATCTTTCATTTGATTACTTTAAAAAATCACGTGCAGTTAATGAGCCGCTAAGTAGCAATACCGACCTGAGCAGAAACATTATCAATTTTGTTCCAATGATCCAGTTGAAAAATGAGAAAGCGAAGTTGAACCTGGGTGTAGATGTTGCATTAGAAAAAAACCTTGAATCAGGAGTTCACCTTTTCCCAAAGGTTGATTTCATATTTCCTGTGGCAGAGAATATTTTTTACTTGTTTGCTAACGTTGGTGGAGGAGTGGTGAAGAATAATTTCTATACAATGGCGCAGGAGAATCCATTCGTTAATTCATCTGTTCAACCTTTGAATACTGTGAATAAATTGGATTTGAAAGGCGGATTGAACGGAGCATTTTCTTCCCGTGTTTCATTCCTTGCCTATATTAAGTATACAACATTTGATAGAATGCAATTGTATTACAATGATTCAATCTCTACGAACAAATTCAATGTTGCTTATGTAAATGGTAAAGTTCTGGATATTCATGGCGAATTAACTTACCGTGCAAATGAGAAATTTGTTGCATCGATTCATTTCGATCAGTATAAATACTCAATGGACTTCGATCAGAAAGCTTGGCATCGTCCAAATACTGAAGTGAAATTAGATGCAAAATATAATATCCGTGATAAACTATATGTAAATGCTGCCATCTTCGGTCGCGGAAGTTATTTCGTGAGAGTACAACAAGTTGGTGGATACAGCGAGGAAAGTGTAAAGGGTTACCTCGATGCCAACCTTGGACTTGAATATCGCTACTCGAAAATATTATCAGTATTCGCAAACCTGAACAACGTAGGTTTTGCACGATATTATTACTGGAATGATTATCCGTCGGAAAGGTTTAATATGTTGGCTGGGATAACGTATTCCTTTTAAAGGTAAAAGGTCAAATTTTGCTTCGTAAGTACCAACGAAGCAAAACCTTTGAACCTTTGTACTACCTGGCCCCTTCCTTAAACTTCGCAATCGACTTCCTGGTAAAATCCGAAAGTACTAATGTCCCGCTGATCTCAGCGCGTTCAATAAGAAGGGTGTCCCAATTTTCAGTACCGCTCCAAAAAACTTTTTTCAGTTCTTTCATCGCTTCAGGATTACTTCCTGAAAGCTTTGTGATCAGTTTATGGATGCTGCTATCCATCGCTTCAATGTCGTCATGAACTTCCGCATACATTCCTTTCGATAGCGCCCAGCCGGCATCTTGCCACTCTGTAGCATTGATCGACATTGCGCTGAATGCTGCATTTCCGATTTTTCTTTCTACTGCAGGACCGACTACAAATGGTCCTATCCCCACTGCAAGCTCGCTCAACTTAACGGATGCAGCCATTGTTGCAATTGTGTAATCTGCTGCACAGGCTATTCCAACGCCACCACCAACAGCTTTTCCCTGTACACGTGCAATTACAAATTTCGGTGCTTTTCGAATTGCATTAATTACGGCCGCAAAACCGGAGAAGAATTTTTTACCTTGTTCCAAATTTTCAATTGCTACCAATTCATCGAATGATGCGCCGCACAAAAGCTTTTTCGCCTTCGCTTTTAGCAGAATGACTTTTGCTTCATTATTGTTCCTGCTTTTCTATCTCAGCTGCTAATTGCATTAATAATGCACCCGGAAGAGAATTACTTTGTGGGTGAAAAAATGTGATCTCTGCAACATTGTCTGTAATCACTGTATTTACTGTACCTGAACTCATTTTTTGGATATTATTTTGCTAAGTAAAGAATTTTCTTTTTAACTTAAAGGCTTCAAATCTTCGACAATGAAAAAATATCTGATCTTTTGTCTATTCTGTTGTAGTTTTTCGGTTTCAGCTCAATTAAATCCGGCACGGATCAATCATTTTTGCTGCTTTGATAGCATTGCGCCTCATTCGTTTTCTTATCCATTAGGCATTATTCAATCCGGCGATTCAATGATTATTGCCTATGTAGAAGACGATTCGGTGAAGATAAAGGTAATTGATATGTTCTCAGGAAATGACATAGCAAATTTTAACTATGGAAGTGATACAATTTCAAGTCCTGCGTATGTAAATGGAAGTTTTAGGAAAACAGATTCCGGTTATCTTGGATCATGTTTTTCATATCGATCTAATGGAAGTTTGCCCGATGGTTGGTGGCTTATCATTTATTCTTTTGATAATAATTTCAATCTGCAAAATAAAAATCAAGTGAATGTTGTTGATATTGGTATACCAACTAATTTGGTTTATTCTCCTTTCGACTCTACCTATTATTTTGCAGATTTTAATCAACTCGATTCTTTGACACTTTACAATATAGATAGAAATGCAAATTTATTACGCAGCTTCAAATATGGTTTGAATAATCGTCAGGACATTGCCGGCGGATTGTTTTTTGCAAGTGATGGGGCACTAATTTCAGTAGAAAGGTTAGAGCAAAATCCTGCTCCTGAATATGTTGTTTCACTTCGTAAGATTGATCTTGTGACAGGATTAGAATTGTCAAATGTAAACATTGATTCTTCTCTAGGCATCACACATGTGTTCTATCAGAACAATGACACACTTGCAATCGCGTTTAATGGTCATGATAATGGTGGGTTAGTAAAGTTTACTAAAGTTAGTTTAATAAATTTTAGTTATAATTCATATTCAACAGCGAATATTTATCAAGTTGGAGGCCTTTGGAATTTTGAATTTGAAAGTAATTCCGGGAATAGTTATATTGAAGGTGGAAGCCAGCTCATACAAATAAAACCTGATAATAGTGTAGGGTTTGTAAAGTCTGTAATTTATCCTTCATATATGTTGTATAACAAGTCTCCAATATTATTTGATATAAATGGAAATCCTATAATTTTTAGATCATATATTAATAATACAATTTCGAATCAGGATCTTTTGATGCAGAGATTCAATAATGTTACAGGCGAGACTATTGATTCTATGTTCTATAATGATATCAGAAATACACCTGATTTTGCCATAACGCAATTTATTGATTATTCAGGTGGACTTAATTTGATCTTTGCAAATGATTATGATAATGCGTTTATCCTTCAAGAAGAAACGCAGTTGAATGTTATTCATATAAGTACTCTTTCTGATTCTCAACCTGAGCTAATGAGTCAAACTGTTACAATTTTTCCAAATCCAACGACTGGTAATTTAAATCTAAAGTGTGAGAGTGTAATTATCGATGAGTTGAAAATTTTTGATTTCACAGGAAAATATTTGAGGACGATTAAATTAAATTCATCCAATTCATTTAGTGTATCTGATTTAATTTCTGGGATATATGTCATTCGGGCAATAAGCAAGAATGGTGATCAAATGAACATTAAAATCATTAAAGTCGCGCCTTAAGATGATTCTACTGTACTGGTTTCAATAAGATAGCAGCAGTAATGTATATCATATTGTGTTTCTGAACAAAAATTGCAACATGCGAATTGCTTAGATTTTTCTCTTTGTCAGCTAAAATAAATTGCAATAAAAAAGTAGGACTTATTAAATATCTTCTAACCGCTTAAAAATGATAAATTCCTCGTTTTCCCAAAAACACTATAATAGTTTCTGTAACTAGAAAGATAAGCATCTAAACGCGGATCAAAAATATCAGTGTCATAGCTGTTGATCTTTGATCCGATCAAGTAGTTCACGTGGAGCCGCAAAAACATTGCATCCACTTGTTCCGGTGATTGTCCTGTCATCAGATACGTGGCTCGATGATCTGTATACAGAGAGAGTGCAATCGCTTTTATAAAACCAACGACTTCACTTTCCGGAATTTTGTCTCTTACTACATTCAGCATTTCAATCGAAGTAGTTTTATATGGACCGTCGGGAATGTCGTTCTGTTTTTCAAGTGTTCTCTTGAATGGCAAAATGTAGCCCGTCATCGTAATAAAAATAACAAAGAGGATTAGAGCTTCGCTGTAAATTCTTTTATATGATCTGGTAATTAGCAATATTATGTCGAATGTGTATTTTATAAGTAATGGAAATACCGGAAAAATAAATCGAAAACCGCCTGTGCTTCTGTTGAAGAGTAGAATCATTAGCAGGTAGAACAGGAAAAACCATTCAGTGAAACCCGCTTTTTTTCTGAGATTGACGACCCAACCTGCCAGTGCTAAAAACACCCACCACGAAGGCATCGTGTTCCAACTTCCCGGAAAAAAAAATGCTGTCCCGAGCACATCGTAATAGTATTTGGCATTCACAAATAGTCCCGCTGATTCTTTATCAAATGAATTGGAATAAAATCCTAAGAAATATTTCATCTCAACATGAAAGAAGAGCGTGTTGAAAAGAAAAAAGAAAAGTACTGCACTGAGAATTAGTATTGCTGCGGATTTGATCCGCTTGCGTTCAAAAAAGTTAAAACTAAATGTGCGTTCTCCAACTGTCCCATGCAAAAGTATGTCCGCTGTCAGTGCAGCGAGCGATGCAATTCCCACAAACCTGATTGAAGTAAGCCAGGATGCAAGTAGTCCACAAACGACGTAAAATAGAATCGACCTGTTTTTTCGCTCAGCAATTTGAATCAGTAGAAACAGGAAAAATACAAAGGGAATGTCGGTAAGAATGCTGTCCTTGAGTAAGAGCAGATAATGATTGTACAGAATAAAAATCACAATCGTAAGAGAGATCAGCGGACTATAATATTTTTTGAAGTAATTAAACATAAGTACTCCAAGGCTGATCATTAATACGGAAATCAAGATCAGGTAAGGCTTTACTGACAATTTGAAAAAATAATATACCGGTGAAATTAGTAGTGGAAATCCTGCCGGATATGCATGTAAAGCAAAATCTCCGTCGACCTTATCGAAAACCAATCCGTTGTCGATCTGAGGTCTTTGCTCAACTATATTCCTTGCTTGCAATATGTATTGGGCATAATCATCACCCCAATCTTGATATGGCTTTACATTTATATAAAGCAGTGGCAGTAGCAAAAGTATGCATGCAATAAAATATACTCTGTTGAATCCTGCCATTTGAAAAAGTTACGATAGCTTTAGTTTCGCTAAGTAAAGGATTTTCTACGGAATCAAAATCTGCTTTTTTAACTTTAAAAATTATATTACCGGTCACAAAAAAAAGCCATCCCCTTATCAGGCGATGGCTTTTTTATTTTTTTGAAATTCTCAATTAAGGAATCAAGTGGTTATCGAAACACCAATCAGGAAAATCCGATTAATCCTTAAATCCCGGTAACGATCTGAAAAATCAGATTTATCCTTTAATCCAGGTCTCAGTTGGCAGTATATGACGGCAATTTCCCCTCAGCAATCAACGTATCCGTTTTCTCTTTGTGAGCTCCATAATCACCGAAGCAAAGAGCAGACAACATTTCATCACGCGACATGTTTACATTGCCAAGTTGCTTTTTGATCTCAACACTGCAACGGTCAACAAACGTCTCGAAACGCTCAGGAGCCCAGATGTAAACTTTTTTCTGCCAATCAGGAATAGTTCTATCGATCTTGAATTCCGTTGGTAGGTCCCCGTGAATAATGGCTTTTACCTCTAATCCTTCGAATGATTTTGGTAGTAAACGGTTATCAAATATAAGCGGACGGCTTACATCAATAACGTGCTTCTTTCTCTTTGGATCGATCATTTTCAATCCATTGATGCGAAGGCCTTTTTTCTTTAAGTATCCGAATTTTTTTTCGAATCTGTCAAGGGTGTCATAAAGTAACATGGACATTTTTTTTTGTACTGTGATACTGAATATTTTTTTAAGCTTGTTGTTCTTTGCATGCAACAAGAGTGAGCACTGTTTCCAATGCAACAATTTCTTGTTTTTGATTTACTACCTGCACATACCATTCAACTACGCCTTGGTCTAATTGACCTTCACGTTTGTCTTTCTTTGTCTTTCTCTGACAAGTCAGTTTTACCTGTATAGTATCGCCGATGTAAACCGGTTGTATAAATCGTAAGTTATCTAATCCGTAATTTGCCAATACCGGACCTTTTTTCGGATCAACGAATAAACCTGCTGCTGCTGAGATCACAAAGTATCCGTGAGCAACACGCTTTTCGAAGATCGATCCTTCCAGAGATGTTTCATCCATGTGAGCATAGAAGAAATCTCCACTGATTCCTGCGAAGTTGACAATGTCAGCTTCGCCTACTGTTCTTTTATGAGTGATCAATGTATCACCAACCTGAATCTCTTCAAAGTATTTGCGGAATGGATGAATAACATCTTCTTTCATCGCTGCTCCGGGCAGATACGTATTCAAAATTTTTGTGAGTGTAGTAGGGGAGCCCTGCAAAGCTGTTCTCTGCATATAATGATGCACACCACGAATTCCACCCATCTCTTCACCGCCACCGGCACGTCCCGGACCACCATGTACTAAATGTGCAAGTGGAGAACCGTGTCCGGTCGACTCAGCAGCGCATTCCTGATTGATGATAACCATTCGGCCATGCATAGAAGCAGAGCCTAGTACGACTTCTTTTGCGAAATTGTTATCTCCGGTTACAATTGAACCGACAAGACTTCCTTTTCCCATTTTAGCAAGCTCGATCGCTTCCTCTGTAGAACGGTACGGCATCACTGTATTTACCGGACCGAAAGCTTCTATTGAATGTGGCTCAGAAGGTTTCATCGGATCTTTGCAATACAGCAACATCGATGAAATAAACGAACCCTTTTCAGAATCTGCTCCTACAACTTCAACTTTATCTAAATCGCCATATACCATTTCACAGGCATTTAATAATTGGCGAACATTTGCTTTTACATCTTTGACCTGATCTTTACTTGCTAAAGGTCCCATACGAACACCTTCAACAGCAGGATCACCGATCACATTTCCTTTCAATCGTTCTGACACAGCCTTGATCACAGCTTCCGTCATATTTTCCGGAACAATTGTTCTACGAATTGCAGTACACTTTTGTCCGGCTTTCGAAGTCATCTCACGAGTCACCTCTTTGATGAACAACTTGAATTCTTCCGTATCCGGTGTTGCATCCGGACCAAGAATAGAGCAGTTCAATGAATCTGCTTCCATATTGAATCGGATCGAATTATTAATGATCTCCGGCGAGCTCTTCAGCATTCTTCCTGTCTTTGCAGAACCGGTGAACGTAACCACATCCTGACAAGTCAGGTGTTTGAACAGATCCCCGACACTACCACAGATCAACTGCAGCGAGCCTTCGGGAAGTATTTTTGATTCGATAATTTCCTTTACAACTAATTCAGTCAGATAGGAAGTAGATGTTGCCGGTTTAACAATTGCCGGAACTCCTGCTAAAAGATTGACTGCAATTTTCTCCAGCATTCCCCAAACAGGGAAGTTGAAAGCATTGATATGAACTGCAACGCCTTCTAAAGGTACACATATATGATGACCGACAAATGAACCTGTCTTAGAAATCATTTCCATGTTGCCGTCGACGTAGAAAGATTCATCAGGTAATTCACGACGTCCTTTACTGGCCATGACAAAAGATTTCCGATTCCTCCGTCAATATCGACCCAGGAATCCGTTTTGTCGCACCCGTTGCTCCTGAAAATGCATAAAAGTTCTTTTTCTTCTCATTTAAGTGCATTGCAAGTGCTTTGATCATTCTTGCACGCTCATGAAAAGTCATTTTACGCAATTTGTAACCGGCTTCTTTGCGGCCATATTCAAGCATGGCTTTAAAGTCAACGCCTGTGCTGGTCGAAGTAAAAAGTTCTTCGCCGGTAATGGCATTGAATAGTGGAGTCCCAAGGCCTTCACCTTCGACCCATTGTCCGAGAGTATAACTTCTAAGCTTTACAGCCATAATTTTTTCAAAAGTTTAGGGCCTAGAGGCCCAATCCGGCTAACCGTGCGGTTTTCCGGGTGTTTTGTGGTCTTTTATTCATTATCAAGTGATTAACTAGAAAAGACCGTTTGTAAATAGTATTGGAAATAGAGACTGTAAAGATACGCCAAAGTCGATTGAAGTCAAGTTATTTACCCTATTAATTATCACTTTCTTACAGAAAAAATCTGCCATTTTGTATTGACAGAAAATAGTTGATGGATTTTCTGAAATTGTCTTGTATTTGACTGAAAATTATCTACATTTGCAGCCCAAAATAAAAACTCCGTAAAAAAAACAAACATGTCAAATCAGTACGAGACAGTGTTTATCATGACTCCTGTTCTTTCGGAGGAACAGATGATGGATACTGTGACTAAATTCAAGAAAATCCTCACCGACAACGGTTACGAAATTGTTTTTGAAAACAACTGGGGATTGCGCAAATTGGCTTACCCGATCCAGAAAAAAAACACTGGGTTCTATTACCTAATTGAGTTCAAATCTGAAGGCGATCTGATCAACAAAGTTGAGACAGAATTCCGAAGAGATGAACGCATCATGCGCTTCCTCACCGTTAAGTTGGACAAACACGCAATTGCGTACAACGAAAAAAAGCGTAAAAACGCTGCGTTGAAAAAAGAAGAAGAAAAAGTAGCTTAAACGAAAAAGCCATGGCAACACCAAACGAAGTACGTTACCTCAATCCGCCAGCGGTTGACACGTCAAAAAAGAAATACTGCCGATTCAAAAAGAACGGCATTAAATACATCGATTACAAAGACGGTAACTTCTTGTTACGTTTTGTAAACGAGCAAGGTAAAGTTTTACCTCGTCGCCTTACAGGAACTTCATTGAAGTATCAACGTAAGGTTGGACAAGCTATTAAACGCGCGCGTCACATTGCTTTGATGCCGTATGTATCTGATCTATTAAAATAAGGAGAACTAACCATGGACATTATCTTAAAACAAGATCTCGATAACCTCGGCTATGCTGACGAAATCGTAAAGGTGCGCCCGGGTTACGCTCGTAACTTCCTTATCCCAAATGGACTTGCAATCATAGCGAACGAAGAGAATCGCAAAGTGTTAGCGGAAACGATGAAACAACGTGCTCACAAAGCACAGAAGATCAAAGGTGGCGCTGAAGAACAAGCTAAGAAACTTGAAGCAATGGTCATTAAGATCGGAGCTAAAGTAGGAGAAAGCGGAAAGATCTACGGATCAGTGAACGCTCTTCAATTAGCAGATGCTCTTTCTAAGCTTGGAGTAGAAGTAGATCGTAAAAAGATCCACCTTGACTCTGAACATATCAAAACTCTTGGAACATACTCTGCTGTCGTTAACCTTCATAAGGACGTAAAAGCAAAAGTAAACTTCGAAGTAGTAGCGGAGTAATTACTCATAACCTGAAATACAAAAGGCAATCAATGAAAATTGGTTGCCTTTTTTTTGTGTTTATCTCCCGCGGATCTCGCGGATTTCGCAGATATAGGCGCAGATTTTTTCTTTTTTCTTTTAATTTTTGCTTCAATTTATATCTCCCATTGATTTGGGAAAATGAAAGTGAAGCAAAAAAATCAAAGAAAAAAGCTTCGATATTATCTGCATTTTATCTACAAGTAAAATTTTTCTCGCATAAAATTACTGCTTCACAAATTTCCCACGCTGAACAACATCTCCTGATTTTATTTTCAGAAAATACAAGCCATTGCTGAATTGAGATACATCAATTGATTCAAGTGTTGATTTGTATTTTGAATATACTTCGCTTCCGATAGCATTATAAATCTTTATTTCTTTTGGAACATTGATATTGCTCTTTGTTACAAATTGAATTTTGTCATTCGCCGGATTCGGATAAATAAAAATACTTTCATTTTCAATTTCACCAACCGATGTAATCATTGCCGCAGACCACTTCGCTAAAAAATTATCACTCGGAGAATTATCGCCCACATTCGGATTAAGAAGTGTAAAATTTCCAATCTGAAGTGTGTCGTTGTAATATCGAGCAGCCAGATAAAAAGTAGAATCGTAACACACCAGATCAGATGTCAATGGAAAGCCGGAAGCGCCTGTCAGGATGGTGTCTTGCCAGATCAAATTAAATGTAGGGTCGTATCTGTATAAAAACAATCGCGAAAAAATTTCGAAGACAAGCACACTGTAACCTGAACTGTCCATGGCGAATTGTGTTCCCGGAAAGAAAGCTTGCGGAATAGGACCCGCAAAATCAGGAAGCATAGTTCCATTGTTTTCAATGTTTACGATCTTAACGGTATCCGAACTCTGATTGGTGTAATCTACAAATGACCAGAACAAACTTTGCCCATTCGTCTGCAAACTGTTGTTGTGATCGAATGTAATGTAATCTCTTGAATGAAACCACTGAGCAGTAAAACTACTGTCATATTTTATCACAAAATTCTGATATGAATAATTAATGTTTGCATCGATCGTGTCGAACGTTGCAAAATTACCACAAGTCCCGCTCAGATAAACATTGCCTTCATTGTCTGCAAGGATGTTAGTATAAGTACGGACTTCTGTATTGTTGTTGAATTCGCTTTGAATTATATTCCCTTGCAAATCGAGTTTGTGAAATGATGTGAAATCATTTGTAATTCCTGAGATCTCTGTTGTGATATACATGGATTCATTTTGTGCTATGAAAAGCTCAATTGGTTTGAATTCGTCATTCACTGCATTGATGTCGTGAAGCCAGAGAAGATTTCCATTCTCATCAGCTTCAAAAATGAACCCGCTGTAGAGGAAGCTTGAATTTGTTAATGTAATTCCATCAAGACTTACACTGTCCATGTAATATCCTATGACGACAACATTATTCGCCGAGTTGATCTCAAGGTCTGTAATAAATACTTCGCCTGAAAGATGCTTAGTCCAAAGCAGCTGCTGATTATTATCTCTTTTTTCCAGATCTGAATAAAGATGTGTCACAAAGGTGTCCCGCTGTGAGGCAAAATAAAAGTTGTTGTCATGATCCTTTCTGATCGCTGCAACATTTGATATTGATGCCTGTCCTGATGTGTATGCCCATTCATAATCCTGTGCTTTGCTTGGAAAGATTGAAGCAGTGATTAAGCTGATAAAAAGTATGAGTTTTTTCATTGTGTGTATATTTAATAAAGGCAAGTTTAGCAATTATTCTTAATTTGAACTTGTCATACAACCTTAAACTTGATGAACAGGAATAATAGAAGGATGAACAGGAATAAATTTACTCTTAATCCGCTTTTACTTGTGAAAAATTAACTAAAAATGATGTAAATTGGATTTTATCGAAAAAATCAAGCCTAGTTATTAAATTATTCAAAAAGCTACCTAGTTTTTTCAATCTTAATTATTCGCACCGGACAATTCTTCGCAGCAATTTTATTGTCTTCGAATTCGTCTTCACCAACTACTACCGATGCAAGTCCGTTTTTTTCTGTACTGCCAATCAATGTGCATCTTCCGTCTTTTCGGGAGATTCGCCAACGGTAAGAGGCAGCTTCAACACATGCATTGCAACCAATGCATTTTTCTCTTTGTTGAGTGATGCGGATCATTTTGAATCGACAAGCTTATAGAATTTATCGGAAGGACGAATTTTATCTGTTACACGTATGGAAAATGTTTCACCCTTTTGTGCCTTCTCTACGGCAATTTCATTTACACGAATTTCTTCGATTAGAAATTGCATTACTCCTGTTGTTGGACCCGTAATTAAAATTTCATCACCGACTGACAATGAATGCGACTCCATTATGAATTCTCCTACACCTGCATCTTTGAAATATTTCACTCCTTTGCCTAAAAATATTTTCTTTTTCGTTGCTTTTGATCCGTATTCATCATTCCATTCACCCATTGTTCTGCCAAGATAATAGCCATCCCAGAAACCTCGATTGTATACAGTGGACAATTGCGATTTCCAATTTTCAAATTTATCCGGCGAATAAGTGCCTGCATAATTTGCATCAATTGCTTCACGATAACATTTCACTACTGTATGAACGTAGTCCGAACTTCTTCCGCGACCTTCGATTTTTAATACACTTACTCCTGCATCGATTACTTTGTCAAGAAATTCAATGGTGCAAAGATCTTTCGCCGACATGATATATTCATTGTCGACTTCAAATTCTACTCCGTCTTCTTTATCAATGACTACATAGCTCTTTCTGCAATTTTGAATACAAGCACCCCGATTTGCGGAGGCGTAATTTGAATGTAGACTTAAATAACATTTCCCGGAAACAGCCATGCACAATGCACCATGAACAAAGATCTCAATTTTCACAAGTTCACCTGATGGACCGGTTATATTTCTTCGCTTTATTTCTTTCGTAATAGATGCAACCTGCATCAGACTTAATTCACGGGCCATGACCATTACGTCTGAATAGGCTGAGAAGAATTCTATACTGTCGATGTTAGAGACATTTGCTTGAGTCGAAATATGAACTTTCATGCCTGTCTTTTTTGCATAATTAAAGACAGCATGATCGGAGGCAATCACTGCATCAATACCATTTTCTTTAGCTGCATCAACAATACTTTTCATCAGGCTGATATCATGATCATAAACTATCGTGTTCAGTGTGAGGTAGCTTTTTACTTTATGTTCTTTGCAAATGGCAGAGATCTTTGCCAGATCTTCAAGCGTAAAATTGTTGCTCGACCGGGATCGCATATTCAATTGCTCGATTCCAAAATATACTGAATCTGCTCCCGCATGGATGCCTGCCATGAGAGACTCATAGGAGCCTGCAGGGGCCATTAATTCTGCTTTTTGTACTGACATTAGGATTCAATTTTGAACCCGCAAAGAAATGCTGTTTAAAAAGGAAGCACTATGATAAAAGTTAGGTTTTCGAAAAAAATCACCGTAGAATCGTCAATTTTGCAGAGTACATTCTGCCATCGTCCATTGTTATTTTCAACAAATAAATTCCGGATGATAATCCATTGGTAGAAAAAGTTTTTGACTGATTATCCAATTGAACATGTAACTGACGACCGGAGTAATCATAAATCATGAGGGTGGAGACTTCTTTATCAAATCCTGAATTGATGGTTACTTTGTCAGATGCAGGATTTGGAAATAGAAAAATGTCACTATCAGTAGAAATTTCGTCAATTCCAATTGGTGAAAGTTGTTCTATGTAAATAACAATATCGTAATCTAAAGTAGTAATGGTCGAATCATATCTCAAATAAACCAACATTGCATCTTTATTAGCAACACCGTAACTTGTGGTATAACCAACAAATGCAATTCCGCCCTCCATCGTTCTTACGCCACTATAACCCTCTTCGTCATTTACGCCTCCAAGACTTTGTGGTCCTTGTTGAAATCCTGTTTCGTCATATCGGGCAAGATACATACATTTTCTTCCCAAGCCACTTGGATCCTTTTGTCCAACAATAACCATATCATTATTGCGGATGGGAATTATTTTATTCGCATAATCGTCTTCACTGCTTCCGCTATTGTTTTGCCATATTGATACTCCATTAGTGTCAATTAATTCAACCCAGATGTCATTTTTTACTGAGTCGAAAGGAGCAGTGGCTCCATAAATAATAATATTTCCGGAAGGGACAAAAACACTTCCATTCAAAATGTCTTTACCTAAATTGCTGTAGCGTTGATTCCAGATCTCATTTCCATCATAATCTAATTTTACTAAAAAACCATCATGACCGTTGGCATCGGTACTGTCGACATATCCTGCAAGAAAAATTGCTGTTGCGCCAACATTGATATCTTTGAAAGCATCATTACCTGTATCGCCAAAATGTTTCGTCCATAAAGTATCGCCGACAGAATTCAAATGCAACACCCATGCATCGCTGCCTCCATCACTGAACGTATAACTTTCTCCTGCTAATAAAATGGATTGATCAGGCATAACTTTAACAGAGTAAATAAAGTCCCAGTCAGATCCGCCATAGTATTTTTCCCATTGAACGTCTCCACTTACATTCAGACAAACAAGATATCCGTCATAGCCGCCATTGCCACCGGAACTGCTCGTTCCTGCGATATAATAATTACCGGACGCATCTGCACTGATGGAATAGGCGAGGTCAACTGCAGCGCCACCAAGCGCTCTTGACCACATGTGAGTTCCGTCCTTTGTTGTCTTCACAACATAAATTGCATTGCTTCCTTGTCCATAGCCATTCGTAATCCCTGCCATCATGAATCCGCTATCAGGAGTCTGAACGATATCTCGAAACTCTTCAAAATTTATCCCGCCATATGTCCTGATAAATGCAGTATCCGCGGCCATCATGTTCAATGCCCAAACCGATTGGTTGCCAAAAAGTGTGAAAGCAAAAATAAGTAGTACTACATTCCGTGTTCTCATTGTGAACTTGTGCTCTTAGTGTTAAAATTCCGTAGACCCGAAAATAGTCAATTTTTCAATTACTTGCTCCACACCTTAAACCCCTTAAACAAAAAAACTCCTACTCTTATTCATACCGAAGCGCCTCAATCGGATCCAACTTCGCCGCCTTCGCCGCCGGATAAAATCCCGAAATGATTCCGACAATGAAACAAATGAATAGTCCGAGTAAGATCCAGTTCCATGGAATGATAAATCCGGAATCAAGTACAAAACTCATAATGTTGCCGACAAGTATTCCTAAAAATACTCCGATGAATCCACCGATTTGACAAATAATGATTGCTTCAAATAAAAACTGTCGACGAATGAAAGCCGGAGTTGCTCCAAGCGCTTTTCTTATACCAATCTCTCTGGTTCGTTCTGTAACGGATACGAGCATGATGTTCATCAAGCCAATTGCTGCTCCCAGCAGAGTGATAAATGCAATTACATAGGCTATCATTCTCACAAATCCAATTTGCGATATAAATAATTGAGCAATGCTATCGCTTTTTGTGATCTCAAAAGTATTGTCTTCGCCAATTCGCAAACCTCTGATCGTTCTTAGTAGTCCCGTTGCTTCACCAATTGCCGGTTCCATCAGACTAACATCCGTAACACTTACATTAATAGAAAATGACATTCCTTCCCTATGATAATTTTGTTTTACATTGTAAACAGGAATCAAGCAGATCTTATCACCACCGAAACCAATTGCAGATCCTTTTTCTTTCAACGTTCCAATGACACGATACTTTTGGCTTCCCAGAGCAACAATTTTGTCAAGCGGATCAGAGCTCATGAAAAGTTTGTCTGTGATGTCTTTTCCAAGTATGACAACATTCTCTCCATATTGAATTTCATGTGGAGAAAAATTTCGTCCACGATCTATTGTATAGCCGGCAGTGTTGACATAGTTTTCATTGCCACCTAAAATGCTGACGTTTGGATTGGTTTTTTTATCGTTCCATTTTACTGTTGACGCATGGGAAGCAAAAGTGCTAATACTTACAGTAGCCGGAAATTTGAATTCTTCTCTGAAACGTGTCGCCTGATTATAATCGATCGGTTTAAATCGTTTTGCTTTTCGACCTCTGTTACCGATTCGAATATTCATTCCACGATTTTGAATAGTGAAAGAATTTGAACCCATGCTCGCGAAATTCTGACTGATAGAGCCATTGATGGCGTCAATAGCCGTCAATATGCCAACCAAAGCCATGATTCCGATCCCGATGATAAGCGCTGTAAGTACGGTCCGCAAAAGCTGACTTCTGACGCTTTGAAAAGCTACTTTTAAATTTTCTGAATGTTCCATGAATAAACCGCTGTGAAAGTATGAAATGCATTCAATTTCTCTCTAAAAAAGCCGTTAAACATTGTTAAATGAAAGAAAATGGATGATTTCACTACCTTTTCTGCTTAAAATCAGCATATTATTGTGAAAATAATGCTTATTTTTGTTTCAAGACAAAGAACTCAAAATCTAAATAGAAAAAATGAAAAAAGTAATCGCCCTGGTAGCTTTCACAGCTTTCCTTTCAGTAAACACTTTCGCTCAAGACGCTAAAGTTGCTTCCGATAAAAAAGAATCCCCTGCAACAGAAAAATCATCTTGTTGTGTAAAGCCGAATGCATCTTGTTGCAAAAACAACAAAGAAGCTAAAGCTTGCACACCTGAACAAAAAGCATCTTGCGCTAAAGCAAGTAAATCATGTTCTCATGATGCTCCTAAATCTGGAACAGACGTGAAATAATTATTTTCACAAAATAAAAAAAGGCGGTTGATTACCTGGTAATCAACCGCCTTTTTATTTGTAGCAATTTTTTAAAGTATCTTTTTTAATTCATCAAGAGAAGCGATCTCAAATTTTAATTCTTCAGTGTGTGATGTGCCGTGTGGATTGAAAAATACTGCGTCCCATCCGGCAGCAAGTGCGCCAAGCACATCCACTTCTAATCCATCACCTATCATTATACATTCTTCAGGAAGTGCTTTCGCAAGTTTTGCCGAGTACTCAAAAATTCTGATGTCAGGTTTTTGAATCCTGTATGCTCACTTATGATTATCTCTTCGAAATATTTTTTCAGATCGGATGCTTCAAGTTTAATGTGCTGTGCTTCTTCAAACCCATTTGTGATAATATGTAATTTGTATTTTTCTTTTAAATATGTCAGTACTTCATGAGAATGTGGAAACAGATGTTTTCGTGCAGGACTCATTCGTATATAATCCTCTGAAAGCCCTTTAGGTGCTGTTTCAGGATCCAGTCCTAAATCCCAAAAGGTAAACGTAAATCGTTTATCGCGAAGCGTTGCTTTGTCGATCTTGCCTAAACGATATTCATCCCACATCATTTCATTTCTGTCCTTGTATGCAGCATGAAAACTTTCGAATGTTTTTACACCAAGACCGGCAAGATTATAATTGTTATATAATTCCAATAACGTTTCAGTAGAATTCTTGTCAAAATCCCAGAGGGTGTGATCGAGGTCGAAGAAAATGTGTTTGTAATTTCTCAAGGCAAGGATTATAGTTGAAGAATAATTGCTGAATTCGCTGTGTGCACAGCGAATTGTGAAACTGCTTATTTGCTATTGTAGGATTTCGTGGAGTGTTCTCACGTGAGCTAATTGAAATATTGTTGTTATCAAAAGTGACCATGAGGTGATTGAAACGAACATATAGAAAATTATTTTCTTTTTGTTTTTTTCTAGACGAGTCATGAAAAATGTTCCGACCGGAATTGAGAGCATAATTGGTGTCAAAGCTGCTAAACCGATCAGTCCATACTTACGCCAGATCTTTACGATTTTACGTGTCCGCGGAGTAAATATTTTTTTCTCAGGAACCATGCTTTCAACATAATTATAATGGATTTCCAGCAATTCAGGAGTATCGGCTACTGGAGGGGAGAACATGCTATTTCTTCTGCGCTTACGTTTAAAAATCATTTCACGTACTTTGTCCCACATTGAAATCAACCAGTCTGATACGTGCATAAAAATGGTCACGCCCATCATTCCACCCATGATAGCATAGATGTTTGTTTCCAACCAGGTAAAATCGTATTTCTCGTTTAAATAGGCAAAGGATGGACCGAAAGCAAATTTTACGCTGCTAATAAGGATCAATGTCAATATCTTCAGAAAGGCTTCCATCTTGCTTGTTGTTCTCTTAAACGAAATTGAAAAAATTAAATCGTAAGAGAACGTAAATAATTACAACTTGCTTCCATATGCCAGATCACCGGCATCACCTAATCCCGGAACGATATAGGATTGTGCGGTTAATTCTTCGTCTATAGCCGCTGCCCAGATTGTTACATTCTCCGGTAAGTTACGTTTCACATACTCAATGCCTTCAATACTCGCAAGTGCACATACGATATGTGTATGTTTAGGAATGCCTTTATCCATCAAAGCTTTGTATGTCATTACCATCGATGAACCTGTTGCCAGCATTGGATCACAAAGAATGAGAATACGGTTTTCCAATGATGGACTTCCAACATATTCTAATTTAATGTCAAATGAACCATCTTTATGATGCTTTCTGTATGCGCTAATGAACGCATTATCGGCTGCATCAAAATAGTTTAATATTCCTGTGTGAAGGGGTAGACCAGCGCGTAAAATAGTGCCAACGATCGGCTGTTCGCCAAGCACAGGAACATTCGCAATTCCTAAAGGTGTTGTTACGTCTTTCAATTCAAATGAAATCGTCTTCGAGATCTCATAAGCGAAAATCTCACCGATGCGTTCCAAATTTCTTCTAAAACGCATTCTGTCGCTTTGAATATTGACGTCTCTCAATTCAGCAACGAATTGATTAATGATGGAATTGCTTAAACTTAAATCGTGAACCATAGTGGAAGTGATTATTTAAACCAACGAATAGGAATTGGCAGTGTGTTTTTTCTGATTTGTAAATATACAATTTCTTGCGAACCATAACCCCTGTAAAACCGAGAAAGGTCATCATTCATTGAACCTTCAAAATCAAGTAGTTTATTCTCCCCTTGATGCTTTTCGATGAAATGGTCAATGATCAAACTCATAGAACCGGATTCCCGGGCTTCATTACCGGTCGCTGAAAAAAGGAAGATGTAAGATGTAAATGACTTCAGAAAAACCGCACCGGCCGTAATTTTACCTGAACTATTTCTGGTCAGGAGAATTTCAACTTCATTTCTTTTTTGAGCAATGGAAATTAACCTTTCCAAAATAGTATACTCTTTATCGCCAAGTTGCTCGATGTTCTTTCCTCGTTCTGAACGGAACAATGCAATAATCTCTTTTACTTCTTTCGCAGATTCTATTATTTGTTCAACTTGCTTCGACTTTTTTAGATTTCGTTTAAGGTTGTCAGAATAATTTTTCCGTAACTCTTCGATGGGTTTTCGAAGGGACAAATGATGTGTTCTTCTTTTTGAAATTTTTCCTTTACCAAATGCATCAATATGGTTTGATGTATTCAGATTGATCTCTATCAATTTGTATTTTTCCGGAATTGCATCCAGAAATTGTTTTACTTTATTAGTAGAGGGAAAGCCTGAGATTGAAAACAATCCGCCTTGTTGCGTAAAGTGCGGCTGATACAAATAACTAAACCCAAATTTGCTTCTGTTACATAGCGGAAAAATGAATTTATAATCATCGTCCATCAAAGCTTCCCAGCCGGGTGAAACAATGTCTAAATACCAGGATGCCGCATAGACAATTCCCTCAGGCGACAACTTTATTGTGTTGTCCCATTTACTTTTGTTGATTTCAGTATGACGAAGATGTTTTATCAATTTTTATGTGCTGCTTTTACTACGTCTTCATAAACTTCTTTCCATCCTTCCCATGGCTTCATATTGGAAATAGACTCATTGTGCCATAGCGACATGAAGGTTCCATTAACAGCTTTCACTTCTTTTATCAATGGCCCAACATAGCTCATTACTTCGGCCGGTTGTACTTTCATGTAAAAACGCAGCGTTGCATCCATAACTGCAAACGGATGGATTCGTAATCGTGTTTGAATTTCTCTGTTCAGATCGTAATAGTAAAATGAAGAACAAATTCCTGCACGAAATCCTACTTCATCAGCAAACCCCATGGTGTAATCATCAGTAATGTCATTCTCTATCAGTTCGTGATAAGTTGCAGGAAAACTTAGTTTTAGGAAATGTTGCCGGCTTTTTGTTATTTCTCTACGTACAATTTTTTCCAACCGTTTTTTTTCCAGTTTCAACTTTGAAGAATCGGTATTGGATGCATACGACGGATGAATGCCCACTTCGCAATAATCAGCAATCGATTTGATCAATGTCTGAAAATTTCTTCTGCTACCGGAAACATTTTTATCGTTTTCAGCATAATCGCCAAGTAAAAAAAAGTAGATCGTGCAAATTTTGTATTTATTCTGTATTTCGAATAAATGGTCATACATATAAAACGGATCCGGATTTTTATTCACAAGAACAGAAACTCTTTCGACTATAGAATGGAAGTCGAATTTGCTTAAAGAGCGAAGCAATGCTCCTGTTGTTCTCAAGAAGCCTTTTTCTTTAAATGCCCATGCATTATCAATGTCAATAGTGGAAACGTATTCGTATTTCTTATCCTTGAATTGTAATTCAGGAAAGGCTTCTGCTAATATTTCACGAATCTTTTTTGCATAAATATTTACTATTGGTTTATGTAAAAAACCTTTTTGAAATGCCAGACTCTGAGCAGCTTCGAATCGATCGTGCTTGTCTTTTATAAATGGTAAATGTTCTTCGTACCGACTCACCATATAGAAGGAAGCTGCAAATGGATCGAATGGTAAAACGTATTTCGGATGTGTCGCAAAAAACGCCTTCGTATCCATCCAGTCTAAAACCGAAAGATCCTGCTGCCTGATTTTTTTTTCGAAAAGTAATTGCGTTGAAAAGAAAAATAACTCGTCGCCAAATTGTTTTTCACTGTAATTTAATTTTGGTCCGGTGTGAAAAGTAAATTTGTCTGCATCGTGAGTGAATTCGTATTCGACACCAACCAGTTCGGTTAATATCAATTCAAAAATATACCTCAAACGAGGCGGAGCGGAAGTTGTATAGACTAAGACCAATGGTGTATTTACAATGTTGGGCTAAGATAAACATTTGTTTTTGTATACATATTAACCCCCAGGCGACGATCAAGAATAATAAGTAACCTTACAATGGTGTCGTACGACCCCAGCGGAGTCAGTTGGAGACGGGCAGTTAAGGGAACTGGGTAAAGACCATCTGGTTCTTTATGGTAAACCAAACCCTATGACGACAAATTTAGTAATTCTAAATTTAATTCGAGATTTTATTGAAAATGTTCACTGAAAAGATGTTCATCGAAAACAAGAACCATTTTACAGTAACAAGCAACTGAACTTTTCACGTCTTGTTGCATCATTTTGAATCTCCCAAAGAAGAGTGTTGCTGCGGGGTTTTTCTTTCCTTGGTAGGGGGCAACGCTTACACGTTCAAAGCTGTCTCAATTTTTCACCTCTTTGGGGGATGAAATTAGTGGGTGGGGTGGCACTGGTGGAGACGTCGCCCAAAAACTAGATGGACAAACAGGAGCCAAAGGCGGGAGTTTGTTGACCAAAGGCAAAGATACATTTATTTCTTAGAAGCAGATGCTGAATTATTCAAGCTAGGATGTAAATCGAAGGGAACCACAAAAGTACGAGCAAAGGTTAACTAGGTGGAGATTGAGATTTTGACAATGACAAAGAACCCAAGTATTAAGGGAATTTAGAGATGGGGATGACCAACTATAATGCACAAAAAAAAAGTTTGAACCGATTTAGCGTACTGGCACCCACACCATAAATCGAAAAAGACCTGTCGGAGAAATTCAGTAAAAAGGAGCAGGAATAAGAAAACCGAACTTAATTTTAATCGTTTTCCTGAAAAACGCTGAAGAAACACCAATTACAAATGATTTCGAACCATAAGGCCAGGAAGAAGCTTTCTAGAATTCGAAAGTCAAAAAGCTGTCTGGTAAATATCAAACAGAACTGAACTATAAAAGAGCTTTATGAGACACAACTAGACTTGCGGAGGGGTCGTATGTTGGTAGAAAAATGAATCCAATACATCGACCCGACCCCGGAGGGGTCGTATGCGAATTAGGCAGCAGCCACAGCAATTAATAACGTCCGCAAATTTTACACAATGCATCACCGTATCGTTTCCCCCAACCAATTCAGGTAATTCAACAAATACGCTCCAGCAGCTTCCATGTTTACATTTCAAATTATCCCCTCATCCGCAAAACTGTAGTATCCTGTCTGTGTAATGATCACATGGTCAAGCACGGAGATTTCCAAGACCTTTCCGGCTTCAACTATATTCTTCGTCAGCTGAATATCTGCTGTGCTGGGTTGTATATTTCCCGAAGGGTGATTGTGACATAGAATAATCGACAACGCTTTTTGGTCCAAAGCGGCCTTAAAGATCATTCGTGGATCGGCAACGGTGCCACTCATTCCGCCTGTACTAATTTGCTGCTTACTTATTATTCGGTTTGCACGGTTTAAAAAAAGAACCCAGAACTCTTCGTGTAAAAGATCGCCCAGCAAAGGCTGAAAAATGTCAACAGCATCTTTGCTTCCTGTGATTTGCACAGCCTTCAGATCCTGTCCTTCTTTTCGTCGTTTGCCGAGTTCAAGGGCGGCAAGTATTGTGATCGCTTTCGCTTTGCCAATACCTTTGATGCGCATCAGTTCTTGAACGTTCAACCTGCTAAGCTTATTCAGGTTATTGTCGCTTTGCTGTAAGATCTTTCTTGCCAGTTCTACGGCCGATTCATTTTGATTTCCTGTCGAAATAAGAATGGCGATTAATTCTGCGTCGGTCAAGGTATGCCTGCCTTTGAGCATGAACTTTTCGCGTGGACGATCTTCCTCTGACCACGACTTTATACTGAGATGGTTTTCCATCCTGCAAGAAATGAAGACTAAGTCACTTCCACATTCTATATATGAGGAGAAATGAACCTTAAAATTATAAATCACCGGCACTTTCTTGTGCCCCATGATTTTAGCCACGAATTCACGAATGAATTATTTTTTTATTCGTGCATTCGTGGCAATATGATTATAGCCACGAATGCACGAATGATTTATTTTTTATTCGTGAATTAGTGCCCCCATGATTTTTGCCACGAGTTCACGAATGATTTATTTTTTATTCGTGAATTAGTGCCCCCATGATTTTTGCCACGAGTTCACGAATGATTTATTTTTTTATTCGTGCATTCGTGGCAATATGATTATAGCCACGAATGCACGAATGATTTATTTTTTATTCGTGAATTAGTGACCCCATGATTTTAGCCACGAATTCACGAATGATTTATTTTTTTTATTCGTGCATTCGTGGCAATATGATTATGGCCACGAATGCACGAATGAATGATTTTTTTTATTCGTGAATTCGTGGCTAAAAACATAAGGCACAAAAAAAGGGACCCGAATGAGTCCCTTCTTTTTTACTATGAAAACCGATTATTTTAAGTGCGTTAAATGAATAGCTAATTCGCTTTTCAAGTTAGACGCTTTGTTCTTGTGAATAACACTTTTTTTGGCAAGACGATCAAGCATAGAAGCAAGTTTTGGAAGTGCTTCAGAAGCATCTTTTTTGCTTGTAACTGCACGGAAATTTTTAATTGCATTACGAAGAGTTTTCGCCTGATAACGGTTTGTGTCTCTCTTAGCTTCGTTACTACGGATGCGTTTCTTTGATGATTTATGATTTGCCATTGTAATTTGGTTTCTTTAAGATTATTGAAACTATCGTCAGATAGCTTTTCCCGTACTCAAATTTGGGGATGCAAATATACATATTCCCACTTATAATGCAAATGGTTAGGCTATGTTTTTATAAGAAATACAAAATTTATAAAACGTTGAAAAACAGGCAAATATGTAGTTGGCGACTGATATTAATTCGTGACTAGGAGCAAATTATTGCTACTTTTGTCACCTCGAATTTATGAAAGAACTCACAAAAACCTCTATAATCGGCGTTATTGGTGCCGGAACAATGGGCTCGGGTATCGCTCAGGTTGCTGCAACAGCAGGACACACTACTGTACTTCTTGACACTAATTCTACCGTTTTGCAGAAAGCAGAAGCCGGAATGAAAGCCACTTTTTCAAAATTGGTTGAGAAAGGAAAATTTACTGCAGAGCGCTCAACAGAGATCATTTCAAAGATCAAGTTCTCTTCTTCATTAATGGATTTTGCAACATGTGATCTTATCATTGAAGCAATCGTAGAAGACTTGACCGTCAAGCAAAATGTATTTGCTGAAATTGAATCGATCGTTACTCCTGATTGTATCATTGCTTCAAATACTTCTTCACTGTCTATTACATCAATTGCTGCAGCATGTTCGCATCCTTCACGGATCATCGGAATACATTTTTTCAATCCTGCTCCGTTGATGCCATTAGTGGAAGTTATTCCAGCCATCACAACTGGCGAATTGCTGTCGGATAAAGTAAAAACGCTTTTAACAAGCTGGGGAAAATCTGTTGTACTTGCAAAAGACACTCCGGGTTTTATTGTCAATCGACTTGCTCGCTCATATTACGGCGAATCCATTCGGATTCATGAAGAAGGTTGGGAGGGAATTCCTGCCGGACAAAAAGGGTTTGCTACGATCGATTGGGCATTGAAAGAAGTGGGTGGATTTAAAATGGGGCCATTTGAATTGATGGATCTCATTGGCAACGACATAAATTATAAAGTTACAGAAACTGTCTGGACACAATTTTTCTATGACGCTCGCTACAAACCTTCTCTTACGCAAAAGAGATTGTTTGAAGCGAAGCGTTTCGGAAAAAAGTCCGGCGCCGGATATTATGATTATTCTGCAACAGCAATAAAGCCTGAACCTTTGATGGATCGTGCTCTTGCCGAAAAGATCTTCATGCGTGTAATTTCAATGCTCATCAATGAATCTGTTGATGCACTTTATCTCAATGTTGCTAGTCGTGATGATCTTGATACTGCTGTTTGCAATGGAGTTAATTATCCGAAAGGATTGTTAAAATGGTGCGATGAAATTGGAGCCGATAAAATTCTGAATTCATTAGTAGCATTGCATGAAACGTATCTTGAAGAAAGATATCGTCCATCTGTCTTGCTTAGAAAAGTGGCAGCGGGTAAAACAAAATTCTATTCTTAAAAATTACTTCTGACCGGAAGTAAAATCGAAATAATTAAATGGCAGATTTTAAATCGACTATAGATAGTGCTTTTTCTTTTCAAGGTGATTCAATCTTGATTGGAACAGCAATGCTCAATAAAGAAGCAGTTGTCAATACACCTGTGCGTTTGCCATTGAACATGGTTTCCCGTCATGGTCTTATTGCCGGTGCAACCGGAACGGGTAAAACAAAAACGATACAACATTTTGCAGAATCTCTTTCTGAAAAAGGGGTGAGTGTTTTGTTGATGGATATCAAGGGTGATCTAAGTGGTATTGCAAGACCGGGTGTTAGCAATCCGAAAATAGATGAGCGCGTAGCGAAAATTGGCGGAGAATGGAAACCTAAACAATTTCCAGTTGAATTGATGTCGATTTCCGGTGAAAAAGGCTTGAGACTTCGTGCAACAGTTTCTGAATTCGGTCCACTCTTGCTTTCGAAAATACTTGAGTTAAATGATAATCAGCAAGGCGCTGTGACTGTCATCTTCAAATTTTGTGATGATCATCAAATGCCTTTACTGGATATTAAAGATTTCAGAGAAGTACTTCGTTTTATTACGAATGAAGGAAAAGAAAATATAAAAGAATACGGCACAGTAAGTACAGCAACTGCAGGAGTGATCATGCGTAAATTGCTGGAACTTGAACAACAAGGCGGTGATATTTTCTTCGGTGAAAAATCGTTCGATGTAAATGATCTTCTGCGGAAAGATTCAAACGGACAAGGTTTTATCAACATAATCCGTTTATGCGACATTCAGGATAAGCCAAAATTGTTTTCGACATTTATGCTTTGTCTGCTTGCTGAGATCTATAAATCATTTCCCGAAATGGGCGATAAGGCTGCACCGAAAATTGCCATCTTCATAGACGAAGCGCATCTTATTTTCAATGATGCATCAAAAGCACTGATGGACCAACTCGAACAAGTCATTCGTTTGATTCGTTCGAAAGGAGTCGGAATTTATTTCTGCACTCAGGTTCCAAGTGATATTCCTGAATCAGTGTTAAGCCAACTTGGCTCAAAGTTTCAGCATGCAATGCGTGCTTTTACTGCCAATGATAGAAAGGACATTAAACTCGTTGCACAAAATTATCCGGAAACGGAATTCTATAAAACCGATTCTCTCATTACGGAAATGGGAATTGGTGAAGCAATGATCTCTGTATTGAATGAAAAAGGAATTCCTGCGCCATTAGTTCATACGCTGCTTTCGCCTCCTGTTACTCGAATGGATATCCTAACCACTCAGGAACAAGATGAGATCGTAAATAATTCATCAATCGCACGTTCTTACAATGAAGAAATTGACAGAAACAGCGCCTATGAAATGCTGAAAAATAAAATTCAGCCGGATTCAGCGCCTCCTGTGAAGACAGTTGAAAAACCTAGTAAGAAAGTGGGAGAAGACGGAGGATTAGATATCAGCAAGCGAATTGCTGAAGTATCGAAGAATCCTGTAGTGAAGCAAGTCGCTCGAGAATTGACGCGAGGATTAATGGGAATGTTATTCGGAAAACGATAGTTATAATTATGAGTAAAGAATCAATAGCAGATAAAGTAGTCAGTAAAATGTATAACCACGACGGATTCAGTCAGTGGTTAGGCATTGAACGATTACATGTGAGTGAAGGAACGTGCACCCTTCGAATGACTGTTCGGAAAGATATGCTTAACGGTTTCGGTATGGCACACGGTGGCATCACATATTCATTAGCTGATAGCGCACTTGCATTTGCCTCGAATAGTCATGGTAGAATGTCTGTGTCTGTCGAAACAAATATCTCCCATACAAAATCAGTGAAGGAAGGTGATGTGATCACTGCTGTTGCTGAGCAATTATCGTTGACAGATAAAATTGGTGTGTATCATGTCACTGTGAAGAATCAGGCAGATGAAATCGTAGCTCTATTTAAAGGAACAGTTTATCGAACGCCGAAGGTGTGGGAAGTTTAGTTTGTTAAGTCAAAAATCAGTCCCGATAGCTAAAGGGATCAGAAGTCAAAATTCTATATGTGAAATGGTATCGCTAAAAAATTTAACACGGAGAGCATAAAGAAAAAAATGAGTTGCATAGAGAATTAGTCGCTAAGCTAATTAAGATAAATAGAATAAATCTGCGATAAATCTGCGAGTTCTGCGGGATCTGCGGGAAAGAAAAAACATCAGAACACGAATTATGAATATGAAAGACGCATATATAATCGATTACATCCGCACCCCCATCGGTAGCTTCGGTGGCACACTAGCCCCCGTGCGAACCGATGACCTCGCCGTAATCGTATTGAAAGAATTATTGAAACGAAATCCGCATGTAGATTTCACGCAAGTCGGCGATGTCATTCTCGGTTGTGCAAATCAAGCCGGTGAAGACAATAGAAACGTTGCACGCATGGCTTCGTTGATGGCCGGATTACCGATCAATGTTCCCGGTGAAACGGTGAACAGACTTTGTGCTTCCGGACTTTCAGCAACTGTTGCCGCTGCTCGTGCAATCATGGTTGGTGATGCAGAACTAGCAATCTCAGGTGGAGTAGAAAATATGACGCGCGGTCCATGGATCATGTCAAAGACAAGTACACCATATGGTCGCGATGCACAACTTTTCGATAGCAGTTTCGGCTGGCGATTTGTGAATCCGAAAATGAAAGAACAGTTCGGAGTTGATGCAATGGGCGAAACGGCTGAAAATTTAGTCGATCGTGATAAAGTCTCTCGTGAAGATCAGGATAAATTCAGTTTCAATTCGCAGCGCAAAGCAAAAGCAGCTCAAGAGCGCGGAAGATTTGCTAAAGAAATTGTAGCAGTAGAAATTCCCGGTAAGAAAGGTGAAGTGAAAATCTTCGATAAAGATGAATTCATGAAACCGGATACAACAGTTGAAGGCTTAGGAAAGTTAAAACCATCATTCAGAAAAGAAGGAACAGTTACAGCAGGAAATGCAGCAGGATTAAATGACGGTGCAGCAGCATTGTTACTAGCTTCATCTGATGCAGTGAAAAAATATAACTTGAAGCCACTTGCAAAGATTGTTTCTTCGGGAGCATTTGGTGTTGAGCCAAGAATCATGGGAATTGGTCCGGTGGAAGCAGCAAACATTGCATTGAAACGTGCAGGACTTACTTGGAAAGATATCGACATTATCGAATTGAACGAAGCTTTCGCAGCGCAAGCACTTGCTGTGATTCGTTCATGGGGATTGAAAGACGATGATGAAAGAATAAATCCGAATGGTGGAGCAATTGCTTTAGGGCATCCACTTGGAATGAGTGGTGCGAGAATTCTAGGATCTGCAGCACTAGAGTTGCATGAGAAAAACAAACGTTATGCATTGGTAACAATGTGTATTGGAGTAGGGCAAGGCTATGCAGTGATAATTGAAAAAGCATAAAAGAAATTTCAATGGCAAATATTTTCGAATTCAACGGTTACAAACCTGTCGTTCATGAATCTTCTTTCGTGCATCCGAATGCTACTGTTACCGGTAATGTCATCATCGGAAAAAATGTCTACATCGGTCCGGGCGCAGCATTACGTGGTGATTGGGGACAAATCATTATCAGCGACGGTTGCAACGTTCAGGAAAATTGCACGATCCACATGTTTCCCGGAACTACTGTGTTGTTGAAAGAAGATGCACACATTGGACACGGCGCAATTATTCACGGCGGAACAATTGGTAAAAATGTTTTGGTCGGAATGAATGCAGTCGTAATGGATAACGTGGTTGTCGGCGATAACTCAATTATCGGAGCCTTGTGTTTTGTTCCTGACGGAATGATCATTCCCGAAAGAAAGATAGTCGTAGGTAATCCAGGTAAAATCGTAAAAGACGTCAGCGATGAAATGATAGCGTGGAAAACAAAAGGCACACAACTCTATCAACAACTTCCGGCAGAATTATATGCAACACTGAAACCTTGTTAACCACTTCGTGAAGTACCCGCTGATCGTCCGAAACAGCAGGACGTATATCGTACTTTCAAAAAATGAAGTGAAGTGAAGTGAAGTGAAGTGAAGTGAAGTGAAGTGAAATGAAGTGAAGTGAAATGAAGTGAAGTGAAGTGAAGTGAAGTGAAGTGAAGTGAAGTGAAGTGAAAGTGAAGTGAAAAGGGCGACCTTGAAACGCTCGTCTTTTAAATTGTAGTAATCAGGATTCAATTAAGTAAATAGTGCTAATTACTACTCACCACTTACTACTCACAATAAAAGTATGCAAGTTGTAATTATGTAAGTAGTGCTACTTACCACTCACCACTTACTACTTACCCAAAAAAAATGTGCGGAAGATATGTCGTCGTAAGTAAAGTAGAAGTCATCGAAAAACGTTTCAACGTTACGGTGCCTGAACTTCCATTGAATGTACTTCCGTCGTTTAATATCGGACCGGGATCGCTTGCGCCTGTGATAACAAACGATCAACCTACAAAAGTTCAGTTTTTTCAATTTGGTCTAACACCATTTTGGGCAAAGAAAAAAATGTATCTCTTCAATGCACGGGCAGAAGGTGATGGCAATAAAGAGAACGATCCGAATTACACAGGCGGAAAAGGAATAATTTCAAAGCCATCTTTCAAGAGAGCAATTCGTTCGCAGCGCTGTCTGGTGATCGCTGATGCTTTTATCGAAGGAAGCACCAACGAAGGACTCGACAAACCATATGTCGTTTACTTAAGAAATCAAAAGCGTCCATTTGCATTTGCCGGCATTTGGGAAAAGTGGGCCGATCCTGAATCCGGAGAAATCACCAATTCATTTGCAATCATTACCACCGTTTCAAATTCATTGTTGCAAATGATTCCTCATCATCGTTCGCCTGTCATTCTCTCCCAAAGTCACGAACGCCGCTGGCTCAAAGCCGAACACCTCAACGAGATCACCGGCATGCTCGAACCTTTTCCTTCCGATGAAATGAATGCTTATCCCATCGACAAGCGCATCAAAAATCCACGCATGAACGATAGACAACTCATGGACCCAATTGGCGAGCGATTACTTCCTGAGACGGAAGAGGTGGTGAAGACTTCGTTGCAGTTGCAGGGGATGTCGTTTGGGCGGGGTGACTCTAAATAAATTTTAAACCTCATTTTCACAAAGTACTTCACACCACACACTTCACAGTACAAACTCAAACTTCACACAACGCTACAATCTTAAAATTACATTTCGTCAATCTCAACTGTATTTAAAACCAACCTTTCTACCCACATGACTTTTAATTATGGCAAATTCGCCATAATTAAAAGAAGGATTGTTAATAGTCTCCCAAATTCCAAGGAATTCCACTGTATTTCGATTTCTTAGCCTGTCGGAAATAAAAAAATCGCCATCTTTGGCTTTCAAAATATTTATTAGAGAGATATAATAATTATCGTTTTGATAGATGATCGTGATCTCAGTATCCTTAACAATAATTTTTCTGTTCTTTTTCAATTTGTTTTACACAAAGCTAAAGGCCAGATGGAATTTGGACAACTAATATTTGCTGGTTATTTTATTACAAAAGAAGATGAAACAGAATCTCGTATGTTTAAAATTTTTCAATCAACTCTCGAAATATGTTTTACAGATTTCAAACTGTTAACTTTATTGAAAATTTAAATTAATTAAATCTCCGTAAAGCATTTCGCCAATCGGGTATATGAAAGTTGAGATTTATTTAGCTCTATATAAGTACTCCTTTGTTATTATTTCACACATGCATTATACATTTTCACCGCTTCTTGCATGTTTTGTCGTTTAACAATTCGTTTTTTGTGAACGATTGTATATGTTAAATATGCTCCTCCTGAGATGCAAGTATAAAGATGCACGTAGTTGATCTTACTATTTTCACCGGCAATTTCGTTATTGATTTCGTAGGGAGCAATTATTGATGCGAAAAGAGATGCGAAAAAACTAATCGCCAGAAGATTTCTTATTGTTTTTGATCCAGGATTCCCAACTACCTTTTTTAAATAGTTTGCTGCTTCGGGACATACGGTCAGATATTGGTTGGCGAGTTCTTTTGGGGTTATAGGAATGAGCTGTTGTCCATTATAATCGAAAGAGACAAAATATAGATAATTCTGAGAATGATATTTTCTTCTATCGTAATCTAACACCAGTAAGTTATTCGAATAATCGGAATTGTTAGCGTCTTGCGAAATTGTCCTCACTTCACCATAAGAATTTAAATCGTCGATGCAGAAAAGGTTCATTTTCCCGGACTCAATTTGTTCAGCAAATCCAAAATAACGATTGCCTAAATTAACAGATCGATAGTATCGGTTGTTTCGGGTAAATGCATAAATGCGACTGGCAGGCAGAATTTTTTTGTCGTTATAAATACGCAAGAATTGGTCAGAATAATTTCGCTGAATAAAGGTATAATGACTCACTGTATCTAACCTGTTAAGATAAATAAGAGAACTCTTATAATAGAAATAAAGTGGCGTTTTATTCAAAAATCCAAGTGAATCGTCATTGAATTCCTGAAGTGAATCATCCTTAACAAGCACATCTTCCGCAATTGTTGTTTCAATAACTTGAGCCGAAAGTTTCACTTGAAGAAAGATCAAAATTATAAATCGAATGAGAAATCGTTGCATTTGAGTCATTGTGTCTTACTTAAAAGTTTGCCTATTTTACTTGTGCACATATTAGAATTGGCCATTTTAGTTACAGATTGGCTTATCTATAGAATATGTGCAAAGTACATAACAAAAATTAATAAAGAAATAAAAAACCCAACACTCTGTCGGCAAGAGCATTGGGTATGATGAATTATCAATTTGTACTTAAGTCAATTTTTTCCTGTGGCTTTTACCAGCTGATAAACTCTCCGTTGATCCTTACTACTAAACTCAATAAAGTAAGTCCCCGCAGCCAGATCATCCCCCGTTTCATAATTCCCTTGAATATCTTTTCTCGATTCAATTAATCGGCCGCTGATGTCGTAGATGTTGTAGTCAAGTGTTCGTTCACAAAGAATGTGGAAGTTACCATTGAACGGATTTGGATAAAAATAAACTCCGAAAGCCGGTTCGTGTGAAGTTTCTATTCCACTGCAATTGTCAAATGTGATCTGTAGCGTGTCTCTTCCTAAACAACCTGCACTGTTCGTTACGCTTACGGTGATGGTCTTCGTTCCGAATCCTACGCCTGAACTATCAACTGAAATGCTGCTTGCTGTCGAGCCGGTCGACCATTGAACAGTCGTAAATCCTGAGCCTGCATTCAATACTACTGTTGCTTGTCCGCATACTAATGTATCAACTCCAAGATTGACAGTCGGTGCCGGATTCACAATGATATTTGATGTGGCTGTATTTGTACAGCTGTTTGCATTTGTATAAGTATATGAGATCGTATGTAAGCCTAAGCCGCTCGCAGGATTAAATTCTCCACCGCTAACTCCCGTTCCGCCATATACACCACCACTTGGTTGTCCACCCGATAATGTCACTGGCGAACCATTGATACATACAGTTCCAAAATTGCTTAATGTAACTACCGGCAATGAATTCACTACGATATTTGTTTGAGAAGAATTACTGCAACCATTCGCAGCTGTGACAGAGTAGGTGAGTGGTGTTGTTCCGGCATTTGTCGGTGTAAATGTATTTCCAATTACACCTGTGCCTGAATAGGTTCCACCTGCCGGACTACCATTTGTTAATGTAATAGCCGGGCTATTTATACATAGAGGAGTAATACTACTCAATGTTACACTCGGGGCTGCATCCACTTCAATTGGAGAATTGGCAGTTGCAGTACATCCTTGTGCATTCGTATAGCTATACGTAATGCTCGTTGTACCTGCACCGGCAACAGACGGAGTGAAAGTTGTTCCACTCACACCGTTACCTGAGAAGGTTCCTCCTGTTGGACTACCGTCGGCAAGTGTAATTGCCGCTGCATTCGAACAGAGATTGGTGAAACTTCCTAAGGTAACGGTTGGTGCTGCATTCACAACCTGACTAGCAGTTGCTGTTGAAGCACACCCCTGTGCATTCGTATATGTGTATGTGATCGTTGTTGTACCTACTCCCGCAACAGAAGGGACGAAGTTGTTTGAACTCACGCCTGTACCTGAATATGTTCCACCGCTTGGTGTTCCTGTTGTTAATGCAAATGAACTTGTATTATCACAAACGGCGTCAGGAGTTGACATACTTGCCGTGGTAACTGCATTTACAACCATTGTTGATTGCGCTGTACTGGAACAGCCGTTTGCATTTGTATATGAATACGTGATCGCAAATGTTCCTACTCCGGATGTAGCCGGATCGAATGAATTTCCTGTTACACCTGTTCCGCTATACGTTCCTCCTGATGGCGAACCACCGGACAACGTTACTGCACTTGCAGTCTGACAAACAGGTGAGAGTGCTGAAAGCGTCACAGTTGGGATTGCACTTACTGTAACATTTGTTGATGCTGATGATTGACATCCGCTGGCACTTGAATAGGTGTAGGTAATACTTGTTTTCCTGTTTCGGGAATTGACGGATTGAAAATTCCGCCACTCACTCCGGTTCCGCTATATGTTCCTCCTGCCGGACTTCCTCCTGTGAGTGTAACCGGTGATGCATTCACACAAACAGGACTTATGCTTGCTAATGTTACAACAGGAATGGAATTCACAGTGATGTTCGAACTTGCGGAGTTTAGACATCCATTTCCGTCGATGTAGGAATATGTAATTAAATGTGTTCCGACTCCTGCACTTTGCGGATTGAATACTCCACTGCTTACTTGAGACCCTGAATAATTTCCTCCAGCCGGTGAACCACCACTCAATGTGATTGGTGATGAAGTGATACAAGCCGGAGCGAATGTTGCAAGTGAAACTGTTGGTGTCGGATTAACAACAATTGAAGTATTAATCGATGCAGAGCAACCACCACTAGTGTAAGTATACGTAATTGTATGGGTTCCCGGTCCGGTTACTGATGGATTGAATTTTCCATTGATAACACCGGTACCTGAGTAAACACCACCAGCAGGCGAGCCGCCTGTAAGTGTAAACAATGAAGCTCCCTGACAAATAGGATTCAATGCCGCATGTGTAACCGCAGGACCTGCAATAACTGAGATCGGTGCAGTAGCACTGGCAGTACAATTATTTACATTGGTATAAGAGTATGTGAGAGTTGTTGTTCCTATTCCTGCAGTTGCCGGATTGAAAGCTCCTGCACTTACACCAGTTCCGGAATAGGTTCCACCCGAAGGCGAACCTGTTGTCAATGTTACCGGTGCTGAATTATCACACACAGTTGCAGGTGATGAAAAAGTAACGGTTGGTAATTGATTAACAGTAATCGTTAATGTTTGTGATGCTGTACAGCCGCTGCCATTCGAAGCTGTGACAGTGTATATCGTTGTACTTGTCGGAGCAGCTGAAACTACTGAATCGGTCAATGATGAAAGTCCATTTGCCGGTGACCATGAATAGGAAGTTGCATTGGGACTAGAATGCAATAGAGTAGAAGCTCCGTTACAAATAGTATTTTGGAAAACACTTGCAGTAATTGAAAATCCGGATGAAATAAAATTCGTTGTCCCGAATGACGGTAGTAAATAATTTGATCCAAAGCCAACTCCATTATATTCAAATACTCCGAAATAATAATTTGTACCTGTAGTTACACCGGAAATAGTAACACTTGTTCCTGTTCCATCATATACAACAAAATTTCCTGAACCGAGATCTGTTCCTGCTCCGAATGTATTTGAAGCTGTATAGTAATTTCCATCTACAGGTAGAACATTTACGGTCGATCCTGCTTTAGCAATCACGATTCGACGTGTACCGTTGCCGGCAGTAAAATTCAATTGTATGTTGTTGCAATTTGCAAGTGATGCTGTCACTGCAGACGCATTAGTTGTTGGTTGTGATGAAAGTGGCGGTGCCATTTTTGCAACAAAGAAATCTGCAAGTGGATAACCTTGTAACACAGTTGTACCAAAACTAGCTGTATCGTTGAAGAATCCTGTTGTATAAATATTTCCTAATGTGTCATAGGTAATTGCTTGCCCGGCATCTCTTTGATTTCCTCCGCCTGGTCTTGCCCATAGTTCTGTTCCATTTGCATCATAAGCTGCAATTACAACATCTCTGTTTCCTGCTGATCCAACATAGATCGATCCGAAATTTCCGTGATCATCTACCTGACCTGTTACATATAACTGATTTTTTACGGTATCAAAAGCACAAGCAAAAGCTAAGTCTTCATATGGTCCACCTGCTTGCTTTGACCAAATGACGTTTCCATTTGATCCGTTATATTTTGCGACAAAAATATCTGACGAACCGAAAGCAGTAAATGAATTGCTGCCGATTGTTGTATTGTCCTTAAAATATCCTGCAATATATGCATCGCCATTTAAATCAACACTGATTGCATTTCCTCGAGTAGTATCGCAACATGTTCCTGCACCCTTTGCCCATTGGAAATTTCCATTGTTGTCATACTTTGTGACGAACAAACTATTTTTCCCTTGTGAATTTAAAGTTGTACCACTGAAGTTGGCTGATTGAGTAAATGTACCCGTGATGAAAACATTTCCTTGTCTGTCAAGTGCAACACCACGTCCTCGGTCTTCTCTCGATCCTCCGCCTTTTCTTACCCATTGTGGATCCCCTGCGGAATCAATCTTTGCAATGAAAACATCATTGTTTCCACTACTTGTGACATTGATACTTCCAAATCTTGCTGTGCCGGAAAAATAACCTGTCAGGTAAATGTTCCCATCTCTATCAACAACAAGTGCTCTGGCTTTATCATCACTCGTGTATCCAAATTTTTTCGCCCAAATTAGTTGCCCGGAATTTGAATGCTTCGTTAGATATATATCGTTGCTTCCCCATACAGTCATTGAATCACCAGGACCCCAGCCTGCTGTTCCTTCAAACTCACCTGTTGAGTATATATTTCCAACTCGGTCAACACCGATTCCCCAGCCAACATCACCACCAACTCCTCCGGCACGCTTGACCCATTTCAATGTTCCATCTGTTGCGTATTTGCCTAGCAGAATATCATGCTTACCGGCTGTAGTGTATGCAACACCTCCGCCAAAATCACATCGAAATTCTAATTGACCGGTTACGTAAACATTTCCTGAATCATCGGATGTTATGGCATTGCCATAATCATAGCCTTGTGATACACCTGATTTAGCCCATTTAAAACTTTGTGCCTGTGCGATATTTGAAAAGATCGCAAGCAGAAACAGGAGGGCAACCCCCTTCGCGAAAAGTAATGTGTTGGTTTTCATTTGTGCGTTTTATTCAACAACAAACAAAGCCTAAAATCAAGGTCTACGTGGGGAAATTTGATAATCTATCTTACAGATTCAAAATATTAATATTCGAACAAACGCAAATAAAAAAGCCAATTTGAAGTGAAATTCAAATTGGCCCTTACAGTTTTTTTACAAGAAATTGTGAACCTGTAAGAATATGTAAGATTGTAACTCTTAATACGCTAATATTTCTTCAATCTTCTTTTCTACCTTTTCTGTGTTGGGTATCATTCTAAACTCTAAAACGGAGTTAAGTGGGATGGCAGGTAGATTTTCTGAACCGATAATTCTTACGGTGAATCCAATGATTCAAAACATTTGTCACTGATCATACCTGCAATTGATTGAGCAAATGAATTGGAAACAGGTTCTTCTGTAACTACTAAACAACGACTGTGTTTTTTAACAGATGCCAAAATTGCTTCTTCATCAATAGGATTCAAAGTACGTAGATCAATGATCTCAACACGTCCCGGAAATTTCTTCGAGGCATTCTTTGCCCAATAAACTCCCATGCCATAGGTAATGATCGATAGCGTTGTTTCTTTTCCAGCTTCTGCAGATTGAACCATTCTTGCTTTGCCAAACGGAACAATATAATCTTCATCGGGTTCTATTGTTTTTGCCTCTTCAGTGCCTTTGATCTTTGACCAGTATAATCCTTTGTGTTCTAGTATCACACACGGATTCGGGTCGTAATATGCTGACTTGATCAGTCCTTTAAGGTCCGCTCCTGTCGATGGATAAGCAATCTTAATTCCCCTAATATTTGTAAGCACGCTTTCTACACTCGATGAATGATACGGTCCGCCACTACCATAAGCCCCTATAGGAACACGTATGATACATCCTACCGGCCATTTGCCATTACTTAAATAGTACGACCGACTGACTTCTGTAAAGAGCTGATTCAGTCCCGGCCAAATGTAATCGGCAAATTGAACTTCAACAATAGGTTTCAATCCCGCTACACTCATACCAACTGTACTTCCAATTATAAATGCTTCTTGTATCGGTGTATTAAACACTCTGTCGTCCCCAAATTTCTGTGCAAGTGTTGCTGCTTCACGAAACACTCCACCTAATCTTGCACCTACATCTTGTCCATATAATAAACACTCTTTATGCTTCGTCATTAATTCCTTAACAGCAAATAAAGCACAGTCCACCATCAGTGTTTTTTCTTTCCCTTTCGGTTCACGCTCACCTTTTTCCTCGGTGACAGGAGTAGGAGCGTAGTCGTAATTAAAAAGATCTTCCGGTCTTGGATCTTCGGCTTTCATAGCCTTTTCAAAATCGTCAGCAACTTTAATCACTGCCTTAGCTTCAGTGTCCTTTAATTCCTTTTCGGTAAATCCTGCCTTCAATAATTCACCTCTAAAGCGTGGAAGCGGATCACGTTTTTTATCTTCTTCCAGATCGTGTCTGTACCATTCTCTTCTTACTCCGCTTGTATGATGTCCTAATAATGGAACCTTTGCATGAACTAAAAAAGGTCGTCTTTCTTTTCTGATGATATTCAGTACTTCGTTTATCGTCTCATATGACTTCACAAAATCGGTTCCGTCAATTGAACGAACTTCTAGTCCCGGAAATCCTTTTGCATATTCAGGAGCGTCCATTGCTCTGATCTCTTTTGAGTGAGCTGAAATATCCCATTCATTATCCTGAACTAAATAAAGTATTGGCATTTTTTTCAATACTGCCATCTGAAATGCTTCTGCAACTTCTCCTTCTGTGATCGACCCATCACCAAGAGAACAAACAACAACCGATTTATCTTTTTGTGAGGGATCGGTGAGTCCCATCTTTTCTTTGTACTGGACACCCATTGCTAAACCCGTAGTAGGTATAGCCTGCATTCCTGTTGCTGATGACTGATGTGGGATCTTTGGCATGTCAGCGCGATTCAAACTCGGGTGACAATAATATGTTCTTCCGCCGGAAAAAGGATCGTCACGCTTTGCTAAAAGCTGCAACATCAATTCATATGGCTGTAGTCCAATACCAAGCAAAGTGCTGTCGTCACGATAATAAGCTGATAAATAATCGCATGCTTTCAATTGCATCCCCAATGCCAACTGAATGGCTTCATGTCCGCGCGAAGTAGCATGAACATACTTTTGTGTGATCTGCGATTTTTCCTCATACAAATCAGACATGGCACGCGCAGTACACATCAACTCATATGCTTTCGCCAGTATTTTTTTATCTACCACTTGTCGATTTGTTTTTGCCGGTTCGGATATCATTCGATGGTTGTTGTCGTTGTTCGTTATTCGTTTTTCGTCTTTCGTTTTCCGCTACTCACTACTTACTACTTGCTACTCACTATTAGTTATTAAATCATTCCTTCTTTTAAACGTTCTGCATTTTCAGCTACTTGCAATGCATCAATCATCTCCCCAATATCGCCATCAATAAAAGACTGAAGATTATACATCGTTAAACCAATGCGATGATCTGTAATTCTACTCTGCGGATAATTATATGTCCGAATTTTTGCCGAACGATCGCCACTGGAAACCATAGTCTTCCGCTGACGAGCTCTTTCTTCCATCACTTTATTGTATTCTAATTCATAGATCCGGGAACGCAATACTGTCATTGCCTTCTCGAAATTTTTGATCTGCGATTTTTGATCCTGACACTGAGCAACAATTCCGGTTGGAATATGCGTCAAACGTACAGCCGAATAGGTTGTATTCACTGATTGACCTCCCGGCCCTGATGAGCAGAACAAATCTTTTCTGACATCATTTGCTTTTACATCGATGTCAAATTCATCTGCTTCAGGTAGTACAGCGACAGTCGCTGCTGATGTATGCACTCGGCCTTGTGTCTCTGTCTGAGGAACACGTTGAACACGATGCACACCACTTTCATATTTCATAATGCCATATGCACTCGGTCCGCTCACATTAAAAATGATCTCTTTAAATCCACCCGATGTTCCATCTGTAAAATCGACAAGCTCTGTCTTCAATCCTGTACGTTCGCAAAACTTTGTATACATGCGATATAACTCGCCTGCAAAAATGGATGCTTCGTCACCACCTGTACCTGCACGGATCTCCACGATTGCATTCTTCTGATCTTCCGGATCTTTAGGGATCAATAATAGTTTGATCTCTTCTTCCATTTTTTCACACTGCGCAGTCAATTCGTCATATTCCATTTTAGCCATGTCACGGAATTCGTCATCTTTTCCGTTGTCACTAATTCACGTGCATGTTCAAGGTTGCTTTTTACATCTTTGTACAAAGCATATTTCTCCACGATAACTTGTAATTCTTTGTATTCACGATTCAATTGAGCAAAGCGCTTCATGTCAGACATCGCTTCCGGTGAACTGATCTCCCGCTCTACGTCTTCAAATCTGTTTTTGATCGCTTCTAATTTATCTAATAACATTTTTTTTTATTTCTCTCAGTCTTCCTCGCCTGAATTATTTTTCAATATTGAAATTCTCCGTAAGGAGAAGTTATTGTTAAGCTTTTTTGTGCAGCAGATTCACATCTTCCGATTATCTGTGCATCGATATTGTAACTCTTTGATATTTCTATGATTGATCGTGCTGTTTGTGCAGAACAATATATTTCCATTCTGTGGCCCATGTTGAAGACCTGATACATTTCTTTCCAATCAGTTTTGCTTTCATTCTGGATCATTTTAAAAAGCGGTGGCAATTCAAATAAATTGTCTTTTACAATGCGAAGACTTTTATTGAAGTGGTTGATCTTTGTTTGTCCGCCACCACTGCAATGAATAATTCCGTGAATTTCACTTTTGCATTCGGCAATCATTTTTTGAATAATAGGCGCATAGGTGCGTGTAGGAGAGAGGACTAATTTTCCGGCATCGATCTTTTCTTTGCACATCGTTCCATGCACATCTCTATATTCGATATCAATTTTATCAGTCAACGATTTACTTCCTGAGTAAACAACTTTTTCATCTATTGAATTGTCATATGTCTCCGGAAATTTTTTTGCAACTACTTTGTTGAATACATCGTGTCGTGCAGATGTCAATCCATTGCTTCCCATTCCGCCATTGTATTCACTTTCATAGCTTGCTTTTCCAAAGGATGCAAGTCCGACAATCACATCTCCGGCCTGAATATTTTTTGTCGTTATCACATCCGATCGTTTCATTCGGCAAACAACAGTCGAATCAACTATAACTGTTCGTACCAAATCTCCAACATCAGCTGTTTCACCACCCGTAAGATGGATATCAATATTCTGATCACGTAAGTTTTGCAGAATTTCTTCTGTGCCTCTGATCAATGCTGAAATTACTTCGCCCGGAATTAAGTTCTTATTTCTTCCGATAGTTGAGCTAAGGAGAATGTTATTTGTTGCTCCAACACAGATAAGGTCGTCAAGATTCATTACGATTGCATCTTGCGCTATACCTTTCCAGACAGCTAAATCGCCGGTCTCTTTCCAATAAGCATAAGCGAGGGAAGATTTTGTACCGGCACCATCTGCATGCATGACCAGACAATGATCGTTGCTGTTTGATAAATGATCAGGAACAATTTTGCAGAAAGCTTCAGGAAACAATCCTTTGTCCAAACCGCTAATTGCAGCATGAACATCTTCCTTAGTGGCAGAAACGCCTCTTAATGCATAATTTCCCGACATATTGGTTTATTGACTGGTTGAATTGGTTGCAAAAGTACGGAATACTTTGGCCATTCTCTACTATTTTCCGGCCTGATTAAGTGTTGTAATGGCCTTAAAATCAAGAAAAAAAAGGCATAAAAAAAGCTGCCCTTTGGGAGCAGCTTTTTATTATTTGTTTCTGACTATTGAAGAATTCTGATTTTCTTTCCCGGACGGAAAGTGTCTTCATCAACTCCTTTGTTTAATTTCTTTAGATCAGCTGCTTTCATGTTTAGTTTTTTCGCAACTACACTATAACTGTCTTCACCTTTTTCAAGAATACGGAATTTCTTATCGTATTCCGTGTAATCGCCATCAGGTGTGATCTTCAATTCCATTCCTTCGAATATCACTTCGCCTTTCAAGCCATTCAATGCCTTCAGATCTTTTACCGTCATGCTATTTGCTTTTGAAATGCTGGTATACGTGTCATTCTTTTTTACAACATAAAGTTCACCAATTGATTTAGTTGGTGTCTTTACATCTGCTGCTGCTCCTACAGCAGCGCCACTTACAACTTCACCTGTTGCTGCATCTTTTGCTTCAACTTGTTTTGCAACAGAAGCATCATCTACCGCTATTTTACCTGTTGAATCAACTAATGTTGCTGTTGGTTCTGTAAGATTAATATCTTCTGTAGCTGATTGTCCTTTCACGTAGTTCGTTCTTAATACACGGAACTCAGTACGACGATTCATTTGGTGAGCTTCTTCTTTCAATTTATTTGTCGACAAACCATTGATGAATTTCTCGTCCAAAACGTTTCCTGCTTTGAAACTACCCATGTCCTTGTCGAGAGTACGAGGTTGTGTTGCTGCATAACCTTTGAAAGATAAACGATCTTTTTCTATTCCGTGTTGTGCTAAATAATTTACCACCGATTCAGCACGACGCTGAGAAAGCAATTCATTCGTCATCGGTATTGGACGCGAATCGGTGTGAGAACCGATCTCAACTACTATCGTTGGATTGTCTTTCAATGTTTCAACTAGTCCATCGAGGGCTTTTTTTGATTCCGGACGAAGATCCCATTTACCTAAATCATAATATACTTCCGGTAATTCGATCGCACGTAATGTTGAACGAAGTGCAAAGTCGAAATCGCCAATGAAGTCTTTCGATTGCTCTAATCCAACAGTAGTAACTTCAATGTATTTGTTCAGGTAGTTTGGCATTTGTGCTGAAAGGCGGTAAGATGTTTCCGGCTTCAAATCAAATTTATATGCACCGGTTTTATCTGTCTTCAATGGAACTGATGAACCATCACTTCCGAATAATTCAATCGTAGCACCTTCAACATTTCCTTTCGTGTCAGCATCAAACACTCGACCTGATACTGTAAAAAGAAGTGGAGGTAAGCTCCATGAATAAATATCATCACTTCCTTTTCCACCATCACGATCAGAAGTTAAAAATCCTTTATCGCCTGTTGTCTCATCGATCACATATGAAAAATCATCGTAAGACGTATTCACGGGGTATTTTAAATTCACAGGTTCTTCAAAAATACCATTGGCCATTTTTGAACTGAAGATATCAAGTCCACCCATTCCGATGTGACCTTTAGAAGAGAAATACAATGTGCTGTCGGAAGAAATGTAAGGGAACATTTCATCGTATTCTGTATTGATCTTATCTCCTGCATTTACAGGTGTTCCCCAGCTCTTACTTTTTTTATCGTATTTAGTTAACCAGATATCTTTTCCACCTTGACCACCAGGCATGTTCGAAGTAAAATATAATGTTTGTTCATCAGCAGAAAGAGAAGGTTGACCAACAGTAAAGCTGTCGGCACACAACGGAATTAATTTTGGTTCGTCAAAAGTTTGTCCTTTGCGTTTTGTATAAAAGATCTCACACGTTCCAAATTTTCCTTTTTCGGCATCACAACGAGTGAAAAACATATCTACTCCTTTTGAATCCATTGATGCTCCACCGTCATTTGATCCTGAATTGATTGGTTCTAATAATGGTTTAGGGCTACTCCATTTTCCTTTTTTATCAACAGCTGCTTCGTAAAGATCCTGGAATTTTTCTCCTGTACCGCCATCATTTCCTTTTCCAATTGACTCCTGTCGAGCAGAAGTAAAGATGATATGACGATGATCTTTGTTCGAGTATGCCGCTGAGAAATCAGAGTATTTTGTGTTGATCGGTGCAACATTTAAAACACGATAACGTGTTGGCTTGTCTTTCCATTTCTGAGCTTGCTGGCATGATTTGATGCCATTTTCACCACGAGGATCATTCGGAGAATCTTTTTGGAAGGCTGTGTATTGAACAATGGCTTCATCGTACTTGCCGTTCATTTTCAAGGCATCAGCATAATGCAAGATACACTCAGGCGCTTTGTAATTTGCTTTGATCGCTTTCGCATACCAAACTTCCTGATTTTTGTAATCGTTCGTTAAGCGATATGATTCAGCTACTTTGTAGATCACTTCCGCACGCTTTACTTTGTTTTTTTCCTTCGTAAAGGCTTTCTTGTAAAGAGCCGCAGCATCATAATAATCACCTTTGTCGAATGCTAAATCAGCCTGATAAGTAGGGCCGCGTTGGGCAAAAGTTAGTGAAGCTGCAAACAAAAAAGCTGCAGTCAAAAGTAAACGAAAGTTCATTTTCATCCTTGGTTAGATTGGGTTGAGCAAAGTATACACTCTACAGCAAAGAAAATAAGAATTTTAATGATTACAAAAGTATTAACGCCCTTTTCGAATAAAATTACGAAGGGGTAGTTTTCTACTTTCGTGCTCTATTACAAGCACTTACATGCCCGATTTCCAACTTTCAACGGTTGGATGGTACTTTATGTTCGTTTTTAGTTGAATGTTTGTGGATTTTCGTCATTTAGAAGTAGAGTTTCGCAATTCGTGTTTCGATATTCGTAATTCGAATTGATGGGTCAGAACAATTTGCTTGCTTGTTTGCATTTCGTTTTTCAGTAGAAAGTTCTTTAAAAGAGTATTCAAATTACGTTCTAAAAACGACGCAATTTATTAACCAAAAAGATTCCTCCTGAATGACTGTTGTCGCGCCTTTTAGTGTCGGAAGTGGAAGAAAAAAATGAAAATGATTCTGAAAGAATCATTTTCATTTTTTTCTTCCACTTCCGACATATTCAACATAATGGATGGTCATTCAGGAGGAATCTTTTTGGTTATTAAGCTGTGCAGATGATTTAGGTTGGGGGGTATTCTGCAGACTACGAACTACCAACCTAAGATAGAGCTACCTTTGCCTTGTTTAAATGCAATTATGAACATCACCTATTTCTTCTATTTCCAAAGATTGTCATTAATGTAGTCTTCGCTATATTCAATTCCGCAACTACAATCAAATTTAAATTTATTTTCAGGAAAAAACTTTCGGTAAAGGTCAAGGCGGGTTTTTAAGTCGACATTTAAAGGGTCGTATCTGTTATTGAGCCACATTCCAATAACTAAAATTGGTTCATGTATAGGCGGTCTCCATCCGTCAAATTCGCAAAATCTTGTGTGGTAAATAAAATGCATTCCTATTATCTTTTCAGTCATAAAATTCTTGTCTAGTTCTTTATAGTTTGTCTCTTCGAAAGTCTCAATGGAATGGATCGCTTTCTTGTACTCATGCCCGATATAAATAGCAATGCATACACAAACTAACACTGCTGAACTAAAGAAGTACTGTGAGACTTTGCTGATAGGTTTAATAACATTTTTCCAAATTAATTGTGCTATAAAAAAGTGCGGTATAAAAATGACCAGGCCAATTCCGACTAAACTCAAAATTAGTCCATACAGGTTCATTTGTTCTAGAAATATTGCACAATAAGTAAAAATAAAAAGTGATATGCCGTTTATAAAACTTGATATAGGTGCAATTATTGTTTTTTCGAGAATAGGGTAGAGGATTGTGTTTGTAAAACAAATGGATAGAGTAATAATTGTCCATGTTGTCGGAATGCAAAATGCTTGAAAGTAAATATTCAATCCAATTATTATAGCTAATAGAACGCCATTCAGAATGGCTAAATTTGACGAATTAGAAAAATAGCTGTAAATCTTTTTAATCACTTCGTAATCTATCGATTGATAAACTACTTTATGTTCTTTTTATTGTGCTGATTTTTTTATGTATTTTTTAAACCACAGATACATGTGTAGTTTGCAGACTACACCTCCAACTTTACCAAAATGAACTCCATTCATAACAGCTAAATTTGTCAATTGAGAAAAACATCCAAAGCTCTTTTTAATTGGCAGCAATCCGGGGACCGTCGCCTGAAGGCGACGGCAATGAAGACGGTGGGTTACTTTTTTGATACTTCGTATTTTTATTGGGATGTTGTCTGCAGACTAAGCCCAAACAAAAATTCGTAACCCGAAAATTTGCAACCTGAAAAATTGTTCAAAAACAATCCATTCAAATTACCAACCTTTCGAATTACGAATCTCTAATCTCGATTTACAATTTACGAAATAAACTATCGAATAGTAACCAACTCGCGATACTTCGCCATTGGCCAGATCTCATCATCAACCAACATCTCAAGCGAATCAACGTGATCACGGATCTGTTCGAAGTATGGTTTCACATCATCGCAATAGTTAATTGCACGCTCTCGAATGTTCTCCATCTTATTTGCCTTCTTACGAGCTTCAATCATTTGATCAACAAGTTTATTGATAGAGTTCACGTGTTTGCTGATCTCTGTGATCATTTCCATCTGCGTTTTTGTAGTATCCGCACCGGCTTTGATGTTCATCAACTTTTCAACGTTTCTTGCTAGTTCTGTCTGATAGCGAATCGCTGCAGGAATGATGTGGTTGATCGCAAGATCGCCCATGATTCTTGACTCGATCTGGATCTTCTTAATGTATGTTTCCAGAAGGATCTCATGACGAGCTTCTACTTCACGATGTGAGAATATATTCAGATCGTCAAACAGTTTCAACGATGATTTGCTCACATATGCATCCAATGATAGTGGAGTTGTTTGGATATTTGACAAGCCACGCTTAGCCGCTTCTTTTACCCACTCATCACCATAACCATTTCCTTCAAAACGAATATTTTTTGATTCTACGATATACTGACGCAAAACTTTCAAAATTGCTTCGTCTTTCTTAACTCCTTTGTCGATCAACTGATCTACCTCTTTTTTGAAATCGATCAACTGATTTGTCACCATCGTATTCAAAACCATCATTGCATTCGAGCAATTTGCTGATGAACCAACTGCACGGAACTCAAATTTGTTTCCGGTAAAAGCAAAAGGCGATGTACGATTACGATCTGTATTGTCAAGAAGGATCTCTGGAATTTTACCAATGTTCAGTTTCAATGCTGTCTTCTCATCTGCTGACATTTTTTTGTCATTCACCATTTGTACGATCTCATCAAGTACTGCTGACAATTGACCACCAAGGAAGATAGACATGATTGCCGGCGGAGCTTCATTTGCTCTAGACGATGATCATTACTTGCTGATGCAATACTTGCGCGTAACAGATCGGCATGCTTATAAACAGCCATGATCGTGTTCACGAAGAACGTTAGGAACATCAGATTGCTCTTCGGTGTACTTCCCGGTGACAATAAATTTTTACCGGTGTTCGTACTCAAACTCCAGTTGTTGTGCTTTCCACTTCCGTTAATACCTGCATATGGTTTTTCATGCAACAATACTTTCAAATGATGACGACGTGCAACTTTGTCCATCAAATCCATCAGTA
>JADJFC010000004.1 GCA_016708785.1 Bacteroidota bacterium
TATCTATAATCTAGCAGAATCGAATTTACAAATGAATGTCGACTTGTGTAATACAACTTCTGTTCATGATGCAATTAACGGTCGCGAGACTTTGAATTATTTCCTAATCCTGCAAATGATTATTTGAGTTTCAACTTTCATTCCTACCAACCAAGTTCATTTTATATTGTAAACATTTTGAGATAATGATGAGCAAAGAAGTTGAGTATCAAGTGCTGAAAATGTGATGTAAGTCAACTTCCCAATGGATTATATGATCAATTTTTTTTATGGAGAAAATTATGCGAATAAAAAATTTATGATTGAACGGTGATTTTTTTTACAAAAGCTAATAATGATTCAGAATTATAATCGTATTAATCGTTTTCGAAAATCGACCTGCGAAAATGATTTCAAATAAAATATTCTCCGATCTTATCACGCCAGATCAAAACTATAACTCCAAACATTGCAATCATAACTCCTGATAAAGACTGCCATGTTATTTTTTCTTTTGTCAGAATACGTGCACTTTTTCCATTATCATGCCTTTTTTTGCAAGTACCAACCCGGCACCTTGGCAAAAGGCAGACATTATACCGGCAATTACACCCAGTGAAATTTTAGATTGCTTGTTTGTTGGAATTTTATCCCTTTCTTTTTTACCTAGACTGATAAAGTTGACTCGAAATTGTGATGAAAATTCCAATTATTCTTATGAATGACAATGTTTCGCCCAATAAGATCCAGGCTAAACAAAGTGCAGCGGCAGGAGCGAAAGTTGTGAGTACACTTCCTAATCTGGCACCTAAAATTGAGTAAGCTTCAAATGCAAAATAATCTCCGAAAGTAAGACCAACAATTTCCTGAAAGACCTAACCATAACCAGGCTTGTGCAAAATCTGATGTAAATATTTTCGAAAAACCTGTTGCGTCGAGAATTGTACTGATCGTTCCAATAAAGATCAATGCAAGTAGCAGTCGAAAATGGTTCAATGAGTTTGAGCCAAGTCTTCTTGCGGCCTGCGTGAAAGGAAAGATGCAGAAAGCCCACGAAAGGGTAGTCAACAATCCGAAAAATATTCCTGAGTTCAACATCTGAAGCCTATTATATTCTTGAACCAAAAATAGCCGAACCAATTCGGATCATGGTACTACCTTCATTCAATGCTATCATATAATCGCTCGTCATGCCCATTGAAAGTGTGTCAAGCCCAAGTTGCTTAAACTTATCATAGAATTTTTTTGGCGTACGAAATTCTGCCTGAATTAAGTTGTTGTCTTCAGTGTTGGATGCCATTCCCATAAAACCTTTAACGTTCACATTTGTCAATTGGTCTGTTAATGGTCCGGTGAGAAACTCTTCTGCTTCATTATAGTCTAATCCAAATTTTGTTTCTTCAGAAGCAATGTAAATCTGCAATAGACAGTTTGCTATTAAATTTTGTTTCTCTGCCTGCTTATTGATTTCTTGAAGAAGTTTGATACTGTCCACACCATGAATCAATTTTGTAACCGGAAGTATGCTTTTTACTTTATTGGATTGAAGATGTCCGATGAAATACTAATCTGCTTCTTGAATGATATTAGCTTTTCCAACAACTCCTGAACATAATTCTCTCCGAGATCTTTTGACCATTTTGCATCAAATCGCTTATGTCTTCAACAGGTTTCGTTTTACTCACAGCAACCAACTGCGCTTTGAATGGTTTCAATTCGGCGAGGATGCGGTGGTAGTTGTCGAGGTTGATCATTTTAAATTGGTAATTGGTAAGAGGTCTGTGGATTGCACCGAATCCGCAATTACTTAAATTTTTTTCCCGCAGATTTCGCAGATTACGCAGAAAAGCCGCAGAGAATTATTCATTATTAATTAAACTTCTCATCTTCGTTCCCATTGGGTTGACTCTCGAAGGAAAGATGGCAATTAATTTCCCGTTTTCATCAATCAGAAATTTCCAGAAATTCCATAGCGGAACTTGTTCATTCCACCCATTAAGTTTTGAATTGCTAAGCCAGTAAAATAAATCAGTCGTTGTTGTTCGCTTAATATTTGTTTTGCGAAATACTTTAAATGTAACTCCGTAATTAACTGAACAGAAACTCTGAATATCTTCATTCGTTCCTTTTTCCTGTTTCCCGAAATCGTTGCATGGAAATGCTATCACATTTACCTTCTCTTTGAACTTATCATTCAGCTGTTGCATTTCGGAATATTGTCCTGTAAATCCACAAGCAGATGCTGTATTAACGATCAAAAGTTTTTTGCCTTTATACATTGAAAGATCAATCGTTGCACCTGTATCGTCTATAAATTTGTATTCGTAAATTGAACCTGAAGCTTTTCCATCAGATTGTCTGACCGGGAAAATATAATTTCTTATCGTTCTGTAGATCCCTTTAGCCGTACCTTTTATTGACATCTTTTTTCTCGTAAGTAGTAATTCGTTAATCGTAAATCGAATTGCGATCGTTGTAAATGTATTGAGGAAATTAAATTGCATTCCTACGAAGCACAATTCGATTCACGATTCATGATTTACGATCTAAGAAAGTGCATGTATAACCAACCCAGAACGCAATTTCGGCTCAAACCATGTCACTTTCGGAGGCATGATCAATCCGCCATCTGCAATGTCAATTAATTGTTTCATCGTAACCGGATAGAGAGCAAAAGCTGCTTTCATGCTACCATTGTTCACCCGCTTCTCCAATTCACCAAGTCCTCTCAAGCCACCAACAAATTCAATTCTTTTATCTGTACGAAGATCTTTGATATTCAAAATCGGTTCCAAAATTTGATTTGAAAGTATTGTTACATCAAGCACACCGATTGGATCATTGTTATCGTATGTTCCATTCTTTGCTGTTAAACGATACCATTTTCCATCGAGATACATTCCAAATTCATGCAGATGCATCGGACGGAACTCTTTGGTGCCTTTTTCTTCGACTTCTAAATTCGTTTTCAACTTTGTAATAAATTCTTCGACAGAATTTCCATTCAGATCTTTTACCACACGATTGTAATCCATGATGGCAAGCTGATTATCAGGAAAATGAACAGCAAGGAAATAGTTATACTCTTCTTTACCTGTATGATTAGGATTTTTCTCTTTCAATTTCTTTACCAACTAATGCTGCAGCAGTCCTGTGATGCCCGTCAGCGACATACGTTGATGGGAGGAAGCGAAGTGTTTGTAATATCTGCAATTTGTTTATCGTCTTTTACGATCCAGAAAGTATGTCCGATTCTATCGTCAGTAACGAAATCATATTCCGGTGTCGCTTTCGCAACATCACTCACGATTGCATCTAATGCAGGCAAATTCGGATAAGCAAATAAAACCGGTTCGTAATTCAAATTACTATAACGCACATGATTCTTTCTGTCTTCTTCTTTGTCCGGTCTTGTAAGCTCGTGCTTTTTGATAACATTGTTGAAGTAGTCATCAATGGAAGCAGCTCCAACAATTCCATATTGACGGCGACCATTCATTGTTTGAGCGTAGATGTAATAATATTCCTTGTCATCAACGAAAAATACGCCATCCTTTAGCATCTTGTTGAAATTTGAAATGCCTTTTTCATAGACATCAGGAGCGTAGTGATCATGCTCATCCGGAAAATCGATCTCCGGTTTGATTACATGATAGAATGACAATGGATTTCCTTCGCATTCTTTTCGTGCTTCTTTCTCATCAAGTACGTCGTAAGGTTTACTTGCTACTTTCAATACATTTTCTTTCGTCGGACGAATACCTTTGAAAGGTTTTAGAATTGCCATTTATTATTTTCTTTAGATCAATTTAATTTTAATATTCTTTCGATGGCTGAAGTAACTTCAATAACATCGTCAAGTGTAAGGTCGCCCATGTGACCAATTCGGAAAGTTTTATTTTTTAATTCATTGTAACCATTAGAAATGACCATATGCTCTTTTAATAATTCAGCATTGAGATCGGAAATTTTTATATTTCTCGTATTTTCTATTGTAGTTACAGTCATTGATTCGAAACCGGGCATAGGGAATACTTTGAAAAAGTGACTTGCCCAATTGATCACATATTCTGCCATTTCAATATGACGAATGAATCGATTTTCAATTCCTTCTTTCATGATACGATCCAATTGGAAATCCATGGCAAACATATGTGAGAGTGAAGGAGTGCAAGAGTATTGGTGATCTTTCTTTTCGATGAATTCACATAACGTAAGGAAATCGAGGTAATATCCTCTATGCCCGATACTACGGAAACGCTCTTCAGCTTTTTCTGAAACCGATGCCAGAGATAATCCAGTGGGAAGTGCAAGCGCTTTTTGTGAAGAAGAAATACATACATCAATTCCTAGTTTGTCTACTTCAATTCTAACACCGCCTAATGAACTTACCGTATCAACCAACCAAACAACATCAGGATATTTTCTGATCACTTCTGCAATCGATTCGATTGGATTCATGAGTCCGGTAGAAGTCTCATGTGTGATGGTAACGACATCGTACTTCCCGGTCTTTAAGGTACTTATCGACCGTTTGAGGCATCGTCGGATGACCTTCGATCTCTTCATGCAGATCTGCTTCGATGCCATTCAATAATGCCAGTTCATGCCATCTTTTGCCAAATGCCCCAACAGAAAAAACGATCGCTCTTTTTTTTGTAGCCGAGCGAATTGCTCCTTCCATCAAACCTGTACCTGATGACGTACTAAGAACGATCTTGTTCGTCGTAAACATCAATTGCTTTAACTTATTGGAGATACTTCTTTGAAGGTCCGATGCTTGCACAGTGCGGTGACCAATCATTGGTGTACTCATTTTTGCAAGTACATCGGGGTGAACATAGGTTGGTCCGGTATAAATAATTTCAAATTCTCCATGTGCTTGGTTTTGAAGGGCGTTAAATTAGTAAAAATTCATTGGATAAATATGGCTGCGGCGGAAGCCCAATCAGACTATCCACCACGGCGGCAGCTTATAATCACAATTTTCACTTATTTTCTTTGGAGGAGACAGGAAGCTCTTTTGTTGGTGCCGTTTCTGATCGAGCATCAACGTCTTTATCCAAAACATAGCGGCCTTTTTTCAGATTGAAAGAGTCATAGGTACCATCAGGACCTGATTGACTTGAAAGATCGATTTCTTGTTTTGACTTTGGTGCACTGATGTGATCTAGGATAATTTTTTTACCATTATTATCGAAACGAATTGACATGGTTGCTTGTGCAGCAAAAGAATAGAGCATTCGATTACGATATACGGAACCTGATTTGAATAATGGAAATCCAAATTTCAAAACGCCTTTGTCAATGTAACAAACTTCGATTACTTTTTTTGTGACTTGCTGATTGAAACCTTTCCATCCTAATAGAACATAGAAGAATTCCCCTTTATATTTCACTTTGTTCACTGCATAATAAACGGAACCTAACCAGCGATCGCCTCTCAGTTTTTCTGATTCCGGTTTAAGGATGACAGAAGTGGAGTCGGAGAGAGGGTAAACTAAAATACTATCATTCTTTTCATTTTTTATTTGAATGTAACCGGAGTAATAATATTTGTCTCCATTGTAATTTGGATAGGTCCAGGTGTACACTTTGAAAGAATTATCTTCAGACTTCACAACAGAAATGTTTTTGAAGTCTGTGAACGTTTTGTCGAATGAACCTACAGCATTTAGTGAGTCTAAAAATCGGCGTTGGAATTCTGAATTGGCGATTGCACGTATAGTGTCATTTTCTCCTCGTTGCATTTTTAAAATCAACACATGGAGAGAGTCATCACTTTGAGCAAGTGATGTTTTCGTACCAAATAGATTTATGATAACGAATAAAAGATATACTGGTAATCTGGGTAAATTCATTTTATAAAAAGAAAGGCCGCAAAGCATGAACGTTTGGCGGCCTTTATTATTATTTAGTTGATCATTCAACCGTGCATCGCTTCTTTCTTTCCAAGAAGTACTTCTTTTGATTCACGGAAATTCGGATCGTCAACGCAGCAGTCTACAGGACAAACTGAAGCACACTGTGGTTCGTCATGAAAGCCTACGCATTCTGTACATTTATCGGTTACGATATAATAAGCATCCATTGAAACTGGAGCTTGGGGAGCGCTACCATCCACTTCGGTACCATCCAGACGTTTGAACATTCCTTTTATGGATGTTCCGTCTGAAAAACGCCATTCGGCACCACCTTCGTAAATTGCATTATTCGGACATTCCGGTTCACATGCACCACAGTTGATGCATTCTTCGGTAATCATGATTGCCATATCTCTTTTACTTTTGAGGGTTATTGATTTTTGACAAAATTAAATAGAAAAAGTTCATATCAAAACAACATCCTATCTTCTTTTCAAAATCTGTGTATTATCTTTGTCGGAATCATGGATATTAAGAATGCTTCTAAACAACTTGGACTTAAATTAAAGTCGAAAGTTGATGAATATAATGCTGACCCGGCTGCTTTTACAGACCTCAAAGAGGTGATGATCAGGGCTTTTCAGTCAAATGGATGGTTTACTGAAAAGAGTATTATCAACTCAATGACACAATGGGCCAATGCTTTGCAAGAAAAGAATGTCGACCAATGGCTTTCGGCGTATAATTTGAATCTACTGCTAAGTACTCCGAAACGTATTGGGGTTATCAATGCAGGAAATATTCCTTTTGTCGGACTTCATGACCTACTTTCAGTTTTGAACAGCGGACATCTCTATTTTGGAAAGAATTCATCTGACGATAAATACTTGTTGCCATGGATAGCTAATCTGTTAATTGAAATTGAACCTGAATTGAAATCAAGAATCAATTTCATTGAAAAGTTGAATGAAATTGATGCAGTTATTGCTACAGGCAGCGATAATTCTTCGAGATATTTCGATTACTACTTTGGTAAGTATCCTCACATCATCAGAAAAAATAGAAATGGTGTAGCAATACTAACAGGAAAGGAAACGGCTGAACAGTTATCGAATTTGGGTAAGGACATCTTTCAATACTTCGGATTGGGTTGTAGAAATGTTTCTAAGATGTACGCTCCAAAGGACTATAATTTCAACCTCTTCTTCGAATCCATTTACAATGAAAATGAATTAATGAATCATACGAAGTACATGAATAACTTCGATTACAATAATTCTGTATTGCTATTGAAACTTGTTCCATTTTTACAAAATGGTTTTCTTATCATCAGAGAAGAAGAGGTGATTCCTTCTCCAATCTCAATTGTACATTATGAGTTTTATGATGACATCAATTCACTTCGACAAAAATTAGCTCAACAAAAGGATCAATTGCAGTGCATCGTTATGGACGAAAAAGTCATTTCATTTTCCGACGAATTGAAAAATATTGTTGTCGATTTTGGTCAAACACAATCGCCGTCATTGTGGGACTATGCAGATGGAGTGGATACGATGTCTTTTTTGTCAGGATTGTGAGTTTGGATTTCGTGATTTGTGATTCATAATTCTAAGGTAGGATGTTGAATAGTAGGTTTATTTGACAGAAGAAATTTGAGCTTCGTAATTCGAAAACACACAAAACAAAATTACATCCTTAATTACCTAAAAGATTCCTCCTGAATGACAGATGAAACATTTTAGGAGTGTCGCAAAAAAAAGAAAGTGATTCCGAAGGGGAATCACTAAGGTAGGATGTTGAATAGTAGGTTTATTTGACATAAGAAATTTGAGCTTCGTAATTCGAAAACACACAAAACAAAATTACATCCTTAATTACCTAAAAGGTTCCTCCTGAATGACAGATGAAACATTTTAGGAATGTCGCAAAAAAAAAGAAAGTGATTCCGAAGGGGAATCACTTTCTTTTTTTTTGCGACAATTAATTGCCGTTATACAATCACATTGATTAATTAAAGTCCAATACTCGGTATCGTATGAAATAATCTCTTCCAACGAATCTTTCCTAAAAACTCACCATTCGTATCCCAACTCATCCAGATGAAAACAGCTTTACCGACAACGTGATCTTCGGGAACAAAGCCCCAGAAGCGGGAATCGGCTGAATTATGTCTGTTATCACCCATCATGAAATAGTAGTTCATTTTGAAAGTGTAATTTGTTGCTACTTGACCGTTGATGATGATCTGTCCGTTGCGCTCTTCTAATTTATTTCCTTCGTATTCACCGATCACTTTTCTATAGAGTGCAATGTTTGAAGTATCAATATTAATTGTCGCTCCTTTTTTCGGAACATATACAGGACCAAAATTGTCTACGTTCCAATTGTAACGTGTATCGAAAGGGAAAATGAAATCCTGATAGATTCCTTTTGGTACCGTATTCGGCTCGATTCTTTTTACGTTGCCGAATGTTTTCATTTCTTCAGCTTCTTTTGCCGTCAAATGAAAATTAAATTCAGTAGGAGAAAGTTGTTCCTCTCTCAATTGAAGGCGTTGAATCGCCTGGAAAGAGAATCCTGAACCATCTGTAAGTACATGGTATGACGATTGCGAAAATTCCGGGTTGTGATAAATTTTATTGTCAATGTAAACCTGGCGTTCTCTCACTTCAAGTGTATCACCTGCAATTCCAATGCAACGTTTGATGTAGTTTTCTTTTTTGTCGACAGGGCGACCTTCATTTTCTGCCGGCCAATTGAAGACAACACAATCACCACGTTTTACAGAACCAAATCCGGGTAAACGGTGGTATCCGATTTTTATCCATTCTAAATATGATTTACCACCAACTATCGGTAAGGTATGATGTGCAAATGGAAATGACAAAGGTGTCATCGGAACTCGCGCACCGTAGCTGACTTTTGATACAAATAGAAAGTCACCAACCATCAATGATTTTTCCATAGATGGAGTAGGGATGGTATATGCTTCAATGAAAAAAGTACGGATGATCGTTGCAGCGATAACTGCAAAGATGATTGCATCGATCCATTCACGTGTAGGTGATTTTCTTTGTCCGGGTCTTGATTTAAGTAAGAACCAAACTCCTACTGTGAAAATTCCGAATATGATATCTTTTATAAGATCCCAGTTGATTTTGAATCTGTTCATTTTTGTGCTTTGGTGGTTATTTTCGTGGAAAACTAAAACAATAGTATGAATTTAGTTTGATTTTTTGTTCGCTTATAGTGGTGATATCCCAAAATACGTTTTAATCGTCTTTTTATTTGTTAATGGTGCGTTAAACTTGTCGACGTAGACTACAGACTGAGCATGTCTTTCATTGTAAAAACTCCTTTTTTTCCTTGTAGCCATTCTGCAGCGGTCAAAGCTCCAATTGCGAATCCTTGTCTGCTTAATGCCTTGTGTACAATCTCAATCTCATCTACATCAGAAAAATATTTTACGATATGTGTTCCCGGAATTTCATCTTCTCTAGTTGAGAAAATTGGTAGTTCTCCTTCACTTTCAGCACCCATTGTAACACTTTCATCAGTTTTATAATTGACCCAATGTTTTATTCTGTCCATCTTTTCTATAACTTGTTCGGCAAGTGAAATTGCCGTTCCACTTGGTGAATCCAATTTTGCCAAGTGATGACTTTCGTGAATAAGAACTTCATCGTATTGTGGCTGTGAATTCATTAGTTCTGCAAGTTTCTTATTGACTTCAAAAAAGAGATTGACACCTATGCTATAATTTGATGCATAGAAAAAAGCACCTGATGATTCTTTACAATCTTTGGAAACAGAATCCAACTGGTCAAGCCAGCCTGTAGTTCCACACACAACAGGAACACCTGCTTTAAAACACTTTCTGATATTTTCAGGTGCAGAATCAGGTTGAGAGAATTCAATTGCTACATCAGCTCCTCTCAGATCGCCTGTATCAATGTACTTTGAATTGTTCACATCGACACGAAGAACGATTTGATGTCCTCTTTTCAAAGCAATTTGTTCAATGGTTTTACCCATTTTGCCGTATCCGATCAATGCTATTTTCATATCTGTCTAATTTTATACTGTTCGGTCAATTTAATTCTATCTGAATGTAAAGGTAAGTTGTAATCCCGGTTTCATCTGCTGACCCGGAGATTGAAATAGAGTCGGTGCGGTATGCATTGAAAGATTGTCACTGACATCAAAGTCCAGCAATTGCGAATCGACATAAGCATCAATGATATTCAATGTATAAAGTACACCCGCAAGAATATATGACAAGTCACGGTTTCGTCTATAGTAGTCTTTTCTGACTGTAAGATCCTGATCGCTTAATGTTGGAAATTCATCGACAGTATTTGTATCAGCGTCATTTCTGATAACCAATGCCGATTGGTATTTTTTAAACTCTGTATTATTTGTGCGGATGAAATAGTAAAGAGTTCCAAACCCTGCATAGATGATTGGAACTTTCCAATATTTCTTATTGTAGACTTGTCCTGCCCCCGGAAGAAGAGCAGAATAGAGTGCGGCACGATTGGCGCGCTTTTTCGCAATATGGCTTAGAGAATCCTTTTGTTCGCCTTGTGCTTTTGAAACAAAAGAGAGCGACAAAAAAATAAAAAATAAAAAAAGAAATCTGTTTAAGAAATATTTCATCGGCAGTTTACTGCTGATTAGTAATTAAGTAGTTCCAAAACACGATTCAGATCTTCGTCGTTCGAGAAAGGAATCACAATTTTCCCACTACCGTTATTTGCACGTTGAAGTTGGATCTTCGCGCCGAAATGGCTGGTAAGGATATTTTGTATTTTGCTGAATTCAAATGAAAGCTGATCTTTCATTTCTTCCTTTTTCTTTTTTATCGTTGATTTATTGCCGGTTTCTCTGGCCAATAATTCAACATCGCGAACACTCAGATTCTTGTTCAGGATCTCACGGTAGATGTAAAGTTGTTTGTCGATATCATCAACTCCGAGTATCGCTCGCGCATGTCCCATTGATATTTTGCCATCACGAACGGATGCTTGAATATCGGGTGGAAGTTTAAGTAAACGTAAAAAATTAGTGACCGTACTGCGATTTTTACCAAGACGTTCACTGAGTTCTTCCTGAGTTAATCCGCATTCATCGATCAAACGTTTGTAACTCAATGCAACTTCCAATGAATTCAGATCCTGACGCTGGATATTTTCAACGATAGCCATTTCCAGCATTCCCTGGTCATTTGCTACGCGGATATATGCAGGAATGGTTTTCAATCCACCAAGCTTTGATGCCTTATAACGTCGCTCACCGGAAATGATCTGGTATTTATCGTAGCCAAGTTTACGTACAGTGATCGGTTGGATAATCCCTTGCTCCTTGATAGAAGCGGCAAGTTCACCCAATGCAGTATCATCAAAATCAACACGAGGCTGAAATGGATTTGGTTCGATCTGCTCTAATGGAATTTGTGCAATAGAGCCTACGACGCCACCGGTTGCGGCAGGACTTAAATTTGATGTTACGTCAGTATCGTTGCTCTCTAACAATGCACTTAACCCTTTGCCGAGTGCGCTTTTCTTAATTGTCATCAGTTACAGCAATTTTTTTGTCAGCTTCTTTGATCTTCGTCAGATTATTTTTCTGAAGGATCTCTCGAGCAAGATTTAAATAATTTACAGAGCCTTTACTGGTGGCATCATGCATAATAATGGTTTGCCCGAAACTTGGAGCTTCACCTAATTTTGTATTTCTCTGAATGATCGTATCGAAAACCATTTGCTGGAAGTGAGTTTTCACTTCTTCAACAACCTGATTCGATAATCTCAAACGACTATCGTACATGGTAAGAAGAATTCCTTCGATTGCCAGTTCAGCATTCAAACGACTTTGGACGATCTTAATTGTGTTCAAGTAGTTTTCCCAATCCTTCCAATGCAAAATATTCACACTGTACAGGAATGATAACAGAGTCTGCTGCAGTAAGTGCATTGATCGTTACCAAGCCAAGAGAAGGGGAGCAGTCGATGATAATGAAATCGTATTCTCCACTGATCTTTTCAAGAACGTCTTTCATTTTCCGCTCGCGTTGCGGAAGATTGATCATTTCGATCTCTGCACCGACAAGGTCGATGTGTGATGGTAAAAGAAAAAGATTTGGAGTTTCTGTTTTCAGGATAATATCTTTCGGGTCCGCTTCATTGATGATGCATTCGTAGATACTGGTCTTGATTGTACGCGGATCAAATCCTACACCGGAAGTCGCATTTGCTTGCGGATCGCTATCGATCAATAGCGTCTTATATTCCAACACGGCCAGACTGGCAGCAAGATTCATTGCTGTCGTCGTTTTTCCAACTCCACCTTTTTGATTAGCAATTGCTATGATTTTTCCCATAGGATTTATTTTTTCGATGTTCAAATTTCTCTTGTTTCACCAACGGATAAAAGAAACAATTCTTTTCCGTGGTGTTCAAATTTTTGTTTCGCCTCTTTTGAATCAATTTTAATTTCATCAACAGTGTCGTAATGCATTCCAATGATCTTGTCGCATTTCACAAAATCAGAAGCGATAACGGCATTGTCAATTCCCATTGTGTAATTGTTCCCGATCGGTAAGAAAGCATAATGCATTTTTTTAAAATCACCTATCAACTTCATGTCCAGATGCAATGCTGTATCGCCTGCATAATAGAAATTGATCTGATCAGTCTCGATCAAAAATCCCATCGGATTTCCTCCATATGTGCCATCCGGCAATGAACTGGAGTGAACCGCATTCACGCATTTGATCTTTCCAAAATCAAAGATCCAATGACCACCAATATTCATTGCATGGGTATTGGTAATACCTTGTTTTTTCACCCATTCAATGATCTCAAAATTAGATATCACGACAGCATTCGTTTGATTTGCTAACTCAATCAAATCAGCAGTGTGGTCCAAATGCCCATGTGTAACCAGAATGTAATCAGCCTTGATCGATTTTAGATCGACAGAAGCTGCAAGCGGGTTAGGCCGGATGAATGGATCAAATAAGATTCGTTTCCCGCCTATTTCAACTAAAAAGCAAGAATGACCGTAATAAGTTAGTATCATAATTTAGTTCACAAAGTGCAAAAATAAGCGATTTATCCGCTTGTAGGGGTCTAAAGTTACAAACAAATTTTCTGCGGTTTTTCTGCGTATTCTGCGCAATTCTGCGGGAAAAAACACACAGTAATTTTTTCCCGCAGAATTGCGCAGAATACGCAGAAAAACCGCGGAATTGTTTTTTCACAGATCTCCTTCTTGAAATTTTGATAAACTGATGAAATCTAAGCGTATATCTGTGTTTTGTTAAATGCTTTTTCTGCAGACCCTCAAATAGCAATGATTTAATTTCGAACGTATTTTGCACATTTAAATAATTTTCTATTTTTGTCACGTTCCAATACTAACAAATCCTAATAAGCTATATGTCAGAGCAAAATAATCAACGTGAAGAGGTTTTTTCAAAATCAGTGAGAGCGGGAAAACGAACGTACTTTTTCGATGTAAAAAGTACGAAAGCGAATGACTACTATCTTACAATAACGGAGAGCAAGAAACGAATCGGCAACGATGGAACTCCATTCTACGAAAAGCATAAGATCTTCCTATACCGCGAAGACTTCGAAAAATTCATGGACGGCATGAATGAAGCTTTTGAAAAAGTACACTCAATCAAAGGCGATGAACCGGTGAGTTATTCGCACAATAATTACGAGAATGGATCTGAAAATAGTTCCGATGATTCATCAACTCCTGAACAAAATTCAAATTCATATAGCGATGTGAATTTTGATGATCTGGGGAAATAAGATTTGTAAATTGGTTTAAAGAGTTTCAATCGTTTAAGGGGTTTAAGGTGTTTCGAAAGCACCTTAAGCCCCTTAACCTTTTAATCTCCTTTAACCCTTTATACCCCTTAATGCCCTTAAACCTTCCTCACATCCATCGAAGCAAACTTCTCTTTCAAATACTCCCCGGTATACGACTCCTTACATTTAGAAAGATCCTCAGGCGTTCCTTCGAAAACAATATTTCCGCCTTCTTCGCCGCCTTCAGGCCCTAGGTCAATTGCCCAGTCTGCACATTTGATGACTTCTGAATTGTGTTCGATGACGAGAATTGTATTTCCTTGATCGAGTAACATGTCGAATGCTTTCAACAATTTTTTAATGTCGTGGAAATGTAATCCTGTTGTCGGTTCGTCGAAGATGAATAGGGTGTGGGTGTGACTGTTTCCTTTTTGTAAGAATGATGCAAGCTTGATTCGTTGTGCTTCGCCACCTGATAATGTACTGGATGATTGTCCTAAGCGAACATATCCTAATCCTACATCAGCAAGTGGTTTCAATTTCGCTGCGATCTTTGCATCGTTGCCAAATGATTTAATAGGCGAACTGAAAAAGTCTATTGCTTCGTCAACTGTCATGTTCAGTATGTCTGCAATGTTTGATCCTCTGTATTCAACGTCCAAGATCTCTTGCTTGAAACGTTTTCCATGACAACTTTCGCAAAGCAAATGAATGTCAGCCATGAATTGCATTTCAATCGTTACTTCGCCTTCACCTTCACATACATCGCATCGTCCGCCTTCTACGTTGAAAGAAAAATGACTTGGCTTGTATTTCCTCGAACGAGAGAGTGGAAGGTCAGAGTATAATGCTCTGATCTCATCGTATGCTTTTACATACGTGACAGGATTTGATCGTGAAGATTTTCCAATTGGATTCTGATCGACGAACTCTACTGCTGAAAGTTTGCTGTAGTCGCCACTGATCTTATCGAATGCTCCTGTCTGCTCGCCGTAGCCGCCGTGAATTTTTTTCAGCGCCGGATAAATTACTTTTTTTACTAACGATGTTTTTCCGCTTCCGCTGACACCGGTCACGACTGTCATTACACCAAGAGGAATTTTTACGCTGATGTTCTTAAGATTATTTTCGCGAGCTCCTTTAATTCGGAATGAACTTGTAGAAACTCGGCGTTTGTATGGTAATGGAATTGTTTCTTTTCCACTCAAATATTTTCCTGTATAGCCTTTGTCGTCTTTTAATATTTCTTCAAACGTTCCCTGGAAAATTAATTCGCCACCGTTTCTTCCTGCATCAGGACCAATATCGATCAACTGATCTGCTGCTTTCATGATCTCTTCTTCATGCTCGACAATGATCAATGTATTTCCAATGTCGCGAAGTGATTTCAAAACTTTGATCAATCGAACGGTATCTTTCGGATGAAGTCCAATGCTTGGCTCATCAAGAATGTACATCGATCCAACTAAACTACTTCCTAACGATGTAGCCAAATTGATCCGCTGTGATTCTCCACCTGATAATGTATTCGACAAACGATTCATAGTAAGATATCCTAAACCAACATCACTTAAAAACTGCAAACGATTTGTGATCTCAACTAAAATTCGTTTTGCAACCTTTGTTTCATATTCATTCAATTTAAGTTCAGCAAAGAATTTACTGCTTTGACTCACGGGCATTAGTACAACATCGGTAATAGATTTTCCGCCGACTTTTACAAAGTTCGCATCCTGACGAAGTCGTGTTCCTCTGCACTCCGGACAAAGTGTTTTTCCGCGATAGCGAGATAGCATTACACGATATTGAATTTTGTACGTCTGCGTTTCCAGCCATTTGAAAAATTCATTCAATCCGGTGAAATAGGAATTGCCTGTCCAGAGAAGTTGCTTTTCTTCCTGCGTCAATTGATAAACCGGACGATGAATCGGAAAATCGAATTTGTATGCTTTCTTGATGAGTGCTTCATTCCATTCTTTCATCTTCTCTCCACGCCAGCAAACAATTGCACTTTCGTAAACAGAAAGAGATTTATCAGGAATAACAAGATCTTCATCGATACCAATGATAGAGCCAAAGCCTTCACAACGTTTACATGCACCATAAGGATTGTTGAAACTAAATAATTGTGTGCTTGGTTCTTCGAATGTCATTCCATCCGCTTCAAATTTATTGTTGAATGGAACGGCAATATTTTTTGTGGCGTCAGGAAGTAAAACAGAACATTCACCATGTCCTTCAAAGAAAGCAGTCTGAATGGAATCGCTCATTCGCGATAAATTTCCTTCGTCGTCGACACTTGTTACGCTTAATCTATCAATTACAATTTGAATTGCAGAAACAACAGGAACATCATGAATTGAAAATTCAGGTTCTGCAGCTTTTTTCTTTTTTGCAGGTTTTGTTTTTTCTTTTCCAACAACAGAAGAGCCGCTAATACTTTTTAATAGCTTTTCATGATCTTTACTCAGAAGATCTTCAATCTTGTAAATTGTATCTGCAACACTAACTCTAACAAACCCTTTTTGCACAAGGATGTTTAGTTCTTCTTCAATTGTACGACCGGGATGCAAGTAAAGAGGAGCAAGGATGTAAAGTTTCGTGCCTTCACTAAGTGATTGGATGTATTTTACTACATCTTCAACCGTATGTCTCTTTACAGGCTTTCCGGAAATAGGAGAAATTGTTTGCCCAACTCTTGCAAACAGCAATTTTAAATAATCGTAAATTTCTGTAGAAGTTCCGACTGTTGACCTCGGATTTCGGGTGTTTACTTTTTGTTCGATTGCAACAGCAGGGGAGATGCCTTTAATATAATCGACATCGGGCTTGTCCATTCGACCAATGAATTGTCGTGCATAACTGCTCAAGCTTTCTACATATCGTCGTTGACCTTCTGCATATAATGTATCAAATGCCAGCGATGATTTTCCTGAACCTGATAGGCCTGTAATGACAATGAACTTATTTCGGGGAATAGCAACGTCAATATTCTTTAAATTATGGACACGAGCACCTTTAATAATAATGAAGTGGCGAGCGTCTAATTGATCAATGTTTTGCATAGAAATTTCGAGAGTTTGCAAAGGTACTTAATATAATGATTGCGAATTTATCTGCGCCTTCATCAGCGCAATGGGCGGGAGATTCGGATTCGGGATTTCGGACTAAGTTCGAGCAAAACCCGTAATCCAAAAGATCAATTGTAAATAGGTAATTTCAGGCCTTTTTGCCGAAATCTTTCAGGAATTGTTGATAACTGTAAGGTCGCCCGAAAGATTTCCTAAACTTTTTCTTGCTTTTATCGATTTCAGTATATATATTTGTTCTATACCAATGCAGAAGCCATTTCTGCGAAGTCCAACAAACAGTATCACTTTTTTAAAAACAGGAGGAAAAACATAGCTAAAAATCTACTTTAAGAATTTAATCTTATTAAAGCAGAACAGCTATGACAAAACTCACAGTGATGGACGATAAGGACCTTGTGCGTCTTTATCAAAATGGTAACCAAGAAGCGATAACAGAATTAGTCAACCGTTACAAGCAACGGATTTTCTCGACTATCTATTTCCTTGTCAAAAACCAAGAGATGGCAGAAGATCTTTTCCAGGAGACATTTATTAAGATCATTACCAGTTTGCGTAAGAACCATTACAGTGAGCAAGGGAAGTTTTTGCCTTGGGCTTTAAGAATTGCGCATAATCTTGTGATCGATCATTTCCGTAAGGAGAAATTGATGCCCTTACAACACGACTCAGAAGAGTATAGTGTATTTGATGTAATTCCGGCTAATAGTCGTAATGCGGCAGATCAGATGATCTACGATGAGAAAATTGCTACGGTAAGAAGTCTGTTAGACAAATTACCGCATGAGCAAAGAGAAGTTGTTATTCTTCGTCATTATGCCGGTCTTTCGTTCAAAGAAATCTCTAAAATGCTGGATATCAACATTAACACAGCGTTAGGACGTATGCACTATGCTATCCTGAAAATGCGTGAAATGGTGGAAGGCAGCCCGATTTCATTAAAAGATTAAAAAAAGTTTGTCCGGATAAAATAAGCAGGAATTGGTAGCGTTCTGACTATATCTAAAATGATATAGCATGATAAAAACTACTACTTATTCAGACTTAATTAACTACGCATACAATGAGCATGGGCTCATTGATGGTGATCGCACGCAACGTGCAATTGACGGTGACCCAAATTTGAAGAGTGAGTATGACGAAATTTTTGTAGTCATGAACACATTAGATTCTGCTGCACCGCAAGTACCGGACAGATGCATAGAAAAGATCCTTCAGTTCTGCTAAAAATAGGAGGCAATAAAAAAGCCGACTTGTCTATGACGAGTCGGCTTTTTTGTTCTCTCTAACCTTTTTTCTGTTCTCAATGCATAGGCAAGTGTGTTTATGAATTATGAGTGCAATGTATGTCCGCACAGAAGTGATATCAATTTTTTTAGCCCATTACCTTACAGGATTGGGTGAAAGATAGTAGCTGCATGGTAAATCGGTGGGACTGAATTGATTTAAGAACTTTTGTACCTAATTCACTAAAAGATTCCCAAGGGAATGACATTATCCTATTTCAGTTATCATCGAGAGTTGTGGGAGTATGGAAAAAATACGCTGAATGCACATTTTTTCCTTACTCCCACAACTCTCGATGACTGATACCTTAAAGCGCGAGTCATTCCCTTTGGAATCTTTTAGTGAATTAGGTAAACTTTTTTATTGACCTTCATAAAACAAACATGTACTTCAACTAATTCGTAAAATGTTCATACCATTTTTCTTTCAAAACCTATTAAACAATTTATTCTCCTTGAACTAATTTCAAAAGAGCAAACTCCTTACCTTCGCCCTTATGACCAAAAAAGCCCTCTTCGCTTCCGTGATCGACTATTTCGAAAAAGAAATGCCTGTTGCGGAAACTGAATTGAAATACAAAGATCCATATCAGCTTTTGGTTGCAGTAATTTTGTCGGCGCAGTGTACAGACAAACGTGTCAATGAAACTACACCGGCTTTATTTAAAGTTTTCCCGAATGCAAAAGCAATGTCATTGGCTTTGCCGGAAGATATTTTTCCATACATACGAAGTATCAGTTACCCAAACAACAAAGCAAAACATCTTGCAGGAATGGCAAAGATGCTTGTCAACGATTTCAAAAATGTTGTGCCGGCTGAAGTTGATGAGTTGCAAAAATTACCGGGAGTAGGAAGGAAGACGGCTAATGTGATTGCATCAGTGGTATACGATAAAGCAACGATGGCAGTTGACACACATGTCTTTCGCGTTTCGGCAAGAATCGGTCTAACGACAGGAGCAAAGACTCCTTTGCAGACAGAAATGCAATTGATCAAATATATTCCTGAATCAAAAATTGCAAGAGCACATCATTGGTTGATACTACATGGTCGCTATGTTTGTGTTGCCAGAAATCCGAAATGCGAAAATTGCGGATTGACCGATTTCTGTAAGTACTTTAAGAAGAAGAGTGGGAGTAATAATAAACTTGTTACAGCGTCTAAAAAATAGCAGGTAAATTAAATTTTCAGTAAAGAAACTTGTACCAAGTATTTATTTTTTTCAGTTTCAACTTGTTCAAATAATAACTGACTTTCACTTGTCCAGTATCGGAATAGACAAAATATTCAGGATAAAAATCATCTCTGGTTGAAGAATAGTCAGTTGCAGAAAGAATCCAATGCGTTTGTTCAAAATCGGAATACAATTCATATGACCCATCTTTTTTTGTAACAGTATGAGCTGATCTGTTCCATTCTTTATTCCACACCATGATTACTGCACCTTCAATCGGATTGTCGGATTCGTCAAGTATTGTTCCGTAGCACAGGTGGTCCTTGTAGCCTGAATAATTGTAATAGTTGTCAGGCAGAATACAATTCCCTGAATTTTTTTTAGGTAAATAGGTCTTGAAAACATTTTCAAGAGGTTTAACTGTCCCAAAAACAGCATTGCCTTTTTCATTCACTGTTGTATTTTTCCAGTTTAGAATTCCCATGTAATCGGAATGATAGCTTCCCCATTTCACATCTTTGTATTGCCACCATGAATACCCGATCCCGCCACAATTGCAGGTTTGATCAAGAGTTTTTATTGCAAATTTATTCTGGTCTTCATACTTGACAGAATCATTTTCTGCAGGAAAAGAGGTTTCACCAATTATCCATGGCACAGTTACATATTTTCCATACCAGTAAAGTTCATTTAAAACCTGGTTTGGTTCGTATTCATAAGGATGAAACGAAATGAAATCAAAACTTAGAATGTTAGGGTCCCATTCAAATACTTCTCGGATACCTGTAAGTCCAATTGTGCTTAAGTGATTGGGAGCATGTTCACGAAAAAATTTCTGCCACCGTTTTGAAATTTTGATCACATCCTTTTTATCTCTTACAATTTTGTCAAAGTAGAGTGGCTCATTAAACAGATCATAAGCAAAAATGGTTGAATCACTTTCGAAATGTTTCATTACTTTTTCAAGGTGATCGAATGATGACTTAACTTCATCATGCAATTTCACAAGTAATATTACTTTGAGTCCGGACTTTTCTGCAAGTGCAATTAGTTCATCTAATGCTGTTAAATATTTCGAATAGGTTTCATTGTCTTTAAAAATGATTTTAGTCTCTGTTTCATTTTTATAGTATGATTTGATAAATACTAATCCTTTTGAAGTATCTTCAATATTTACTTCGCCAATATGAGTAATACGAATAGAATTAAATCCCATTTGTTTTACCATTTCAAAATCTGCCTTCAGTATAGCTAAACTTGAATCTTTTGAAAAGTAGGTGATGTTTCCTTCAGGACCATAATCCGGAATTGGAGCAGCCCAATAATTGATTGAATCAGATCGCAATGCAGCGACATAATTGATGCATACCGGATAAAATGGTTTTTCATGAAGGAAAAATGCACCATCTTTCATTGAAACAAATCGAGGATCTTTTTTTTCCGGACGCATATTGAACAATAGAAGTACGGCTGAGACAATAAGTAAAGTGAAAATAACTACCTTTTTATTCATAAAGACCTGACCCTCAATGGAGAGAATGAGAATTTAACTATTTGTTTCAAAGTGCAAATTATAAACATTTGGTGCACGGACAATTTAAAAATTTTGGAAAATCTACCTCGTAAAAATGTGTTTGTAAAGTAGCTAGCCGGATAATTTAACAAGGGAATTTGTCAAATCGAATCTTGATATAGGTCATGGTTTGATTCAGATTTTATCGTAACCTTCACATAAAATATGAGAAGTTATGGAAACCAAAACGCCAACGGAAAGTAAGTCATTGCATGAATATTTTCAGTCTAAACTGAATTCAATGCATAAGGAGATTGAGGAAATGGCTCTCCAGTTTTCTTTAGGAAAGGCCGATGCAAAAGACAAATTTGAAGAAGTAAAGAAAGAATTTGCTGCAAATGTACACGACTTAAAGAGAGAAATCGATGACATTAGCTTCTTTGAGGTTTCGGAATTTCTGAAGAATAAGATTGATGAATTGTCACTGCAGTTGCATCTTGGAAAAGTGGAAACAAAAGAGCTGTTCGATGAGCAAATGGCAAAGATTGTTCATGCAGTTTCTGAACTTGAATCTCGATTGAAAGAGGAGAACATTGTTCATGAAAAGATAACCTCTTTTAAATCAGATTTGAAAAAATTTCTGTTGAAATCAGAAATAGTTGGATTGAAGTTCCAAATAAAAAGTATTGAATTGAATGATCTTTTTCATAAGAAAATGATAGATGCGAAAGATTGTCTTTCGAAAATCATGATTAAATTTGATTCAAAGAAAGATCATGTTAAAGAGCAGCTTTCAGATTTTGAGGATGATATCGAAATAGCTTTTGAACACTTTAAAAGCGCAGTGAAATCTTTAAGGAAGAGTATATAGTATTAATGAAAGAATCACTAATTTTGCATCATGAAATAGGAGGGATAGTGCTTATCACTCACTGTTAGCCCGGATGGCGAAATTGGCAAACGTTGCGGTCTCAGAAGCCGTTGGAGTTATATCCTTGAGAGTTCGAGTCTCTCTTCGGGCACTTTAAATAAATTCATTAAAGAATATTTGAATTGTAAGCAGGTAATTCAAACATGAAGGTGCTACCTGATCCAAACTCGCTTTTCACAGAAATTTTTCCGCCCTGTGCTTCGATAAATTCTTTACTGATAGATAAGCCAAGTCCTGTACCTTCTTTTTGTGATCCCGGAATTCGGAAATAGCGATTGAATATTTTATCGACATATTGCGGCGCGATTCCTTGCCCTGTGTCAGTCACTGAAAAAATTATTTTGTCAGCTTCTTGTTTAACATTGATTTGAATAATTGAGTTTTCATAACTGTATCGAATTGCATTTGATATAAGATTGGTTAATACCCATGCAGATTTTTCATTGTCTGCTAAAACTTGTTGAATATTATCCGGTTTAGTGACCTGTAGTTTTATATTCTTAGCATCTGCTGCCAGTTTATTACTGTTTACAGCATAATCAATTATTTCAATAGGCGAAACCGGAAGAACAGCTAATTGAATTCTTCCTGTTTCAACTTGTGTCATGTTCAATAATTCACTTGTAATTTTTAACAATCGGTTGGCGTCATCTTGAATACTTCCCATCAGATATTTTTGCTCTTCATTTAATTCGCCTACCTTTTTATTTTCCAGTAATTGCAAACTCATCTTTATTGAGGAAAGTGGTGTCTTCAATTCGTGTGAAATTGTTGCAATGAAATTCGTTTTTGCAAAATCAAGTTCTTTAAAGGATGTGATATTTTAAAGTAATATCACATTGCCGACCAATTTTTCTTCTTTTCTCCAGTGGGAGTTATTTTAATTGGAATTATTTGCTTATTGAAATAACTTTCTTTGTTATCTGCAAAAATTTTAAAAGGCACTTGATTAAATTCTTTGTCTCCTTTGTTTGAAGCATTAAATTCTTTTAGGAGTGACCGCATCAAATCATTTCTTTCTGCAATGTTCTGAATCGATTTACTAATTACATCATCCTTTTTTTAGACCTGTTGCTTTTAATGCAGTGTCATTCATGAAAATAACGATACTGTTTTCATCAAGACCATTACAGGGTCATTCATATTATTAATGAGGGTTTCAATCCGTTTCTTTTCCATCATCAGTTTTTCGAGATTCCCGGCTTTGTATTCCTCTAGCTTTTCGGCCATGGTATTAAATGAAGAAGCCAATTCACCAAATTCATTGTGCTTCTCAAAATGAACTCTTTGAGAATAATTCTGTTTGGCTATCTGCTTTATACTTTCAGTAAGTTCTTTTATTGGGTTGGCGATATTTCCTGGCAAATTGACTAACAGAATAAAAGCGATTAAAAAGCAAAATGAGCCAATAAGCGCAACCCAAAAAATTGAAGTATCTGCTGTTTTTTCTGCAATATTGCTTTTACGTTGTATGGCTTGCATATTCAAAAGCATAATATTAGAAATGTTTGTCCTGATCTGGCTTACAAGATGAGTATCACTCGCTGCACCATTAAGTTGATTATAATCTTCTGTAAGTTTATCTGTCAATTCTTTCTCACCAATTTCAGTAATATTCTTTTGTTGCTTTGCTAAGTTATCTTCAAATTGTTTTCTTTCATTGGTTCCCGGTAATCCCTTTGTTTAAAGCAATAAGCATTTGCCTTGAATAATCAAGTGTATTGTAATTGGCAACTAAAATGTTCTTAGTGTCACTAGATAATTTATAAATGAATAGACTGGAAAGTCCTGTTAAAAGGACGATCATGGCAAATAATAAGCCTATGCCCAGATTAAGTTTTGCTTTAATTTTCATTAGCTCAAAATTACTAAATCGATTTCGCTGTTAGATAGTTTATTTAATAAATCTTTGAAGACATTGGTAGCCAAAATGATTTTGAAAAGGTTCAAGTGGGGCTTACCGATGCAAATAGTTGTTATCTTCCTTTCTTCACATTGTTCCAATATAGCTTTCGAAATATTATTATTTTCGACTTTAATTATTTCTGCACCTAATTCTGTTGCTAATTTGAAATTATTGATCAAATGCCTTTGCTTGTCAAGTGGAATCTTGCTGCTGTTCTCATCAGGAGTCTGAACATATAAGACAAACCACTTGCTATTATAGTAATTTGCTAATCTTGAAGTTTTTCTGATAACTGTCTTTGCCGTTTCTACATTGCTGCTGATACAAGCAAGAAATCGTTCATGTTTAACCGACTTTACACTTGTAACTTCAGCTTCAACTTTTCTTTCTACCTGTGAAGCTACTTCTTTTAAAGCTAGTTCTCTTAGTTGGAGAATGTGTTCACTCTTAAAGAAATTATTTAATGCAGTCTGTATTTTCTCTTCTTTGTAAATTTTACCTTCTTTTAATCGTGTGATCAATTCGTCTGCCGTAAGGTCAATGTTTACTACTTCATCAGCCAAAGCGATAATGCGATCAGGAATTCTCTCTTTAACTTCAATACCTGTGATCTCCCTGACAATCTCATTTAAACTTTCTATGTGCTGAATATTCACAGCACTGATCACATTTATTCCGGCTTCCAATATTTCTATTATGTCTTGCCACCGTTTTTCATTTTTGCTGCCTTCAATATTGGTATGTGCAAGTTCATCAACGATCACGACTTCCGGCCTTAAATTTATTACTGCCTGAACGTCTAATTCTTCTAACTCTTTGCCTTTATAAAAAAGTGTTCTTCTGGGAATTATAGGCAAACCTTCCAAGAGATCATGTGTTTCTTTTCTATTATGAGTTTCAATATATCCAATTTTGATATCAATTCCATTTCGCATAAGTGCATGGGCCTCCTGTAACATACGGTAGGTTTTACCCACACCGGCACTCATGCCGATGTAAATTTTGAATTTTCCCCGGCGCGATTTTTTTATAAGATCGAGGAAATGTTGGACATTATTTTCTTTCTCAGTCATTAAAAAGAAACTGCTAATGATGTTGTTATTGAAAAATTGGAGTTAGTAGGCGCATCGTCTTTTAGAAAGATCTCATCTTTTGAAGTATATGATTTACCTTCAATTCTCCACATTGCATTATCACTGATTGCATGATCGTAATTTAATGAATAGCCCATTGTTTTAAAACCATTAGGAGTTCCTGTGTTTATAATGACACCATTTATATCTTCATAATACTCAATTCTTGCGGCAAAACTATTTTTGGAATTTGGGCTAAGTCTTAGAATGAGAACAGGGGAGTACCACGTATTATAATCACTACTTCCTTTGGAATTTTGCTCTGCCCCAAAGTCAAATCCTGCTGTGAAGGCCAATTTATCATTTAGTTTAACAATTCCATACAAATTATGGAAGTATCGCATTTGTTTCGTGCTATCTGGTTTATCGTTGCCAACAAATGAACTGCTATTCAAAGTGATTTTTTTATTGGGTTTGAATGTGAACTGAGTTCCGAAAGCCGGTGTATTATTATAATCAACTCTCTGAATACGTTGCCATCCATTAAGGAATAGTCCACTGATAAACCATTTTTCATTTGGTGATGTATATGAAAGTTTAACACCGCTTTCATAATATGGAGAGTTGTCAGCAAGAATACTTCGTGTAAGTGTCCAGCAGTCTTTGCTTACTGCACTTTCAAAACCGATGTGTGAGGAAAATATTCCGGCATCTATCCAAAGATTACTCTTCTTTGAAACCTTTACTCCTATATTACCCTCGTAAATATTTTTCAAAACTCCAGGCTCTGCTGCTAAATTGGCATTGGAATAGGTGCCTGCCATTAATGCTAGATTTGCACGTACATTATCTTTCTCATATGCAGCCTTAATATATCCAAGATTGATATTAACTTCATTGTGCGGTTATGAGAATAAACGAAGCCCGGACGGTTATGATCGGCCGGATTTCCGAAATCATACAAGTAATAAGTTTCTAAGTAACCACTAAATGAAAGTGGGTTTACCGTAGTATCTTTTTGAGCATTTGCCATCATAGAATTCAGTACTATGATGATCGTAAGTATTCTTTTCATTTCAATTATTTTAAATTGTCAAGAGCTATATTGAGTTTTAATACATTAATTTTTTCTGTTCCAAGAAAACCTAATAATGGTTCTTCTGTATTACTAATTACCAATTGTTGAAGATTGCCTTCTGCAATACCTCTGATCTTTGATATGCGTTTAATCTGCACTGTTGCCGCTTGCACAGAAATGTGAGGATCTAATCCGCCGCCACTGGCTGTTACAAGGTCTGAAGGAATTTCGGAATCGGCAACACCCGGATTGTGGACAAGGAATGTGTCTATTCTTGCCTGAACTACTGCAAGGTAATCCGGATTTGACGGTCCTTTATTACTTCCTGCTGCACTTGCTGCATTATAATCAACAGCCGATGGACGAGAATAGAAATATTTGTCGTCAGTAAATTTCTGACCGATATTAGAATAGTACTTTTTTCCTTCATTGGTTATGATTTCACCCTTTCCATTTCCCGGAAAAACTTTGGCGAAGCCGAGTATGATCAGTGTATAGATACCTGAGAAGAAGAGTAGACAAACAATAGTAAGTCTTAATGATGATATGATGTTTTCTTTCATTGTTATTTGATATTAGAAATATAGTGAAACAAAAAGGTCCCGCATTTTTATACCTATGAATGGAATAATAATTCCTCCTAATCCATAGATGAGTAGATTTCTTCTCAATAATGCCGAAGCACCAATTGGTTTGTATGCCACACCTTTTAATGCCAATGGGATGAGCAATGGAATTATAATGGCATTGAAAATTACTGCTGACAAGATCGCGCTTTCAGGACTGTGAAGTTTCATAATGTTCAATCCTTGTAAAGCCGGGATTGCTGTGATAAATAATGCCGGGATAATTGCAAAGTATTTAGCCACATCATTGGCAATGCTAAAAGTCGTTAATGTTCCTCTTGTCATTAGAAGTTGTTTGCCAATTTCTACAACTTCTATTAGTTTCGTCGGATCATTGTCAAGATCGACCATGTTGCCGGCTTCTTTTGCAGCTTGAGTTCCGCTGTTCATTGCTACACCAACATCAGCTTGGGCCAGGGCAGGAGCGTCATTTGTACCGTCGCCCATCATAGCTACTAATCTTCCTTCACTTTGTTCCTTTTTTATGTAATTCATTTTATCTTCCGGCTTCGCTTCAGCGATGAAATCGTCGACACCGGCTTTTTCAGCAATGAATTTTGCTGTCAGTGGATTATCTCCGGTAACCATAACTGTTTTGATACCCATTTTACGGAGACGTTCAAAACGTTCACTGATGCCCGGTTTGATGATATCTTGTAATTCAATTACGCCAATTACTTTATCATTTTCTGAAACAACTAATGGCGTACCTCCATTGCTGGAAATGATATTTACTTTTTCGGCAGTTTCTGTTGGGAAAATGTGACCGGCTTTTTCAGATATTTTTCTGATCGCATCTGTTGCGCCTTTTCTGATTCTAGAATTTTCAAAATCTATTCCAGAGCTTCTGGTTTCAGCAGTGAATTTTATGTAACGAGGATTAGGTACCTGCAAACTCATTGGATTAATCCCTGAAAGTTCAATGATCGATTTTCCTTCAGGTGTTTCGTCGGCCATGGAACTTAATACAGCTGCTTTGATAAAGTGGTTTTCATTCACATTATTTGCGGGATAAAAGTGTGTTGCTTTTCTATTACCAATTGTAATAGTGCCTGTTTTATCAAGTAAGAGTACATCAATATCTCCTGCCGTTTCAACAGCTTTTCCGCTTTTCGTAATGACATTCGCTCTTAATGCTCTGTCCATTCCTGCAATACCAATTGCAGAAAGTAATCCGCCGATTGTGGTCGGTATCAGACAAACAAATAATGAAATAAAGGCAGCTATCGTTATCGGCGTTTTTGCAAAGTCACCAAATGGTTTCAATGTTACTGTGACTATGATAAAGACAAGTGTAAATCCCGCAAGTAGAATTGTCAAAGCAATTTCATTCGGAGTTTTTTGTCTGGATGCACCTTCCACTAAAGCGATCATTTTGTCAAGAAAACTTTCACCTTGTTCAGTAGTTACGCGTACTTTTATCTTGTCGGACAAAACTTTTGTTCCTCCGGTCACACTGCTTTTATCACCACCGCTTCACGAATTACAGGTGCGCTTTCTCCTGTAATTGCACTTTCATCAATTGTAGCTAATCCTTCGATGATTTCTCCGTCATTCGGAATGATATCTCCTGATTCGCATAAGAAGACATCACCTTTTTTCAACTGTGATGATGGAACAATTTTAATTTCATTCAGGTACATTTCACCAACAGCCTGGATCCATTTTGCAGGTGTTTCTTCTCTGGTTTTGCGTAGACTGTTTGCTTGTGCTTTTCCTCGGGCTTCGGCTATTGCTTCAGCAAAATTGGCGAACAAGAGTGTAATAAACAGTACAGAAGTTACAATGATGTTGTAAGACAAACTTCCTTGATTATTTTCTCCAGTTGCTACCCATACACAAACACTGGCCATAACCAATGTGCCAATCCATACTGTAAACATGACAGGATTGCGGAACATTTTTGCCGGGCTCAGTTTTGCAAAAGACTCTTTGAGTGCTTCTGATACCAGCTCTTTTTGAAATAATTTATTTGATTTGTTACGTTTCATTTTTCGATCGATTAATACATTGAGAAATATTCTGCAATAGGACCTAAAGCCAATGCCGGGAAGAATGATAGTGCTGCTACTATTGCAATAACTGCAAATACCATTAATCCGAATGTGGAAGTGTCGGTTTTTAAAGTGCCTGCACTTTCCGGAATGTATTTTTTACTAGCCAGACTTCCAGCAATTGCTACCGGACCAATTATTGGTAAATACCTTGCGATTAACATTACTATCCCGCAAGCTATATTCCAAAATGGAGTATTGTCTCCAAGCCCTTCGAAACCGCTTCCATTATTTGCACTTGATGAAGTGAATTCATAAAGCATTTCACTAAAACCATGATAGCCCGGATTGTTTAACCAACCGGCATAGGTGGTAGGATCATGGGATATTAAGTGACTTGAAATCGCTGTTCCGGTAAGAATTAGCAGAGGATGTAACAAAGCAATTATCATTGCTATTTTCATTTCTCTTGCTTCAATTTTCTTACCTAAAAATTCCGGTGTTCTGCCAACCATCAATCCGCTGATAAATACAGCCAGAATAATATAGATGTAGAAGTTTAAAATCCTACACCAACTCCGCCATAGAATGCATTAACCATCATGCCCAGCATTTGAAACATTCCACTCAATGCAGTAAAACTATCGTGCATTGCATTGACACTTCCTGTAGAAATTACAGTTGTAGCAATACTCCAATATGCAGAAGCGGCTGAGCCAAAGCGAACTTCTTTCCCTTCCATGCTTCCCATGTTTTGTTGAATGCCCATTTGAGCAATTGCGGGATTTCCATTGACTTCATTGAAGATCGTTGGAATTGCAAGCAGGAAGAAGCCTAAAGTCATCACACCGAAAATCATCAAGGCGAGTTTGCGTCTTTTTAAAACGTAACCTAAGGCGAAGATTAACGCTATTGGAATTAGCATCTGAGTTACAATCTCAACGATGTTCGTAAAATATGATGGGTTTTCAAATGGATGCGTAGAATTTGGACCAAAGAATCCGCCGCCATTTGTTCCAAGATGTTTTATTGCAACAAACGCTGCTACCGGTCCACGACTTACCTGAACACTATCGCCTTGCAGAGTGACTATGCTGTCTTTGCCTTCCAGAGTCATTGGGGTACCATTTATCATTAATAGTACTGCAACAACTATTGAAATCGGTAACAGAATTCTTGTACATGAACGAACAAAATAATGGTAGAAATTTCCTGATTTTTCAGCTGACTTTTCTTTCATTGCCTGAAAAACTACTGCGGCAATGGCAATTCCACATCCTGCACTTATGAACTGGAATAACATTAATACCAATTGCCCGAGGTAGGTCATTCCAGTTTCACCGGAGTAATGTTGTAAATTGGTATTCGTTACAAAGCTGATTGCTGTATTGAAAGCCAGGTCGGCACTCATGGAAGGATTGCCATCGGGATTTAATGGAAGCCAACCCATATTGGTAAGAACTAACATGGCAAGAAGGAACCAGAACAAGTTGATAGTTAATAGGGCCATCAAATGTTGTTTCCAGTTCATTTCTTTTTTGATGTCAATTCCACTGAGCTTGTAAAAAAATCCATCTACAGGATTTAATAATCTATCGAGCACAGTTTTTTCATTGCTGAATATTTTTCCAATGTACCTGCCAAGGGGAATGGCGAGAAGTAGAGCAATGGAATAACTAAAAATGACCCCTAGGATTTCTGTATTCATGACTTAGAATTTTTCGGGTTTAACGAGTACATAGCACATATATGCGAATACTGCAATTGCGATGATGAATAAGATGACCATGATTTTCTGATTTGCCGTGCAATTGGCAATACTTGGTCCGAAAAAGGGTTTAAAATCGAAATGATTGAAATTAAAGGACTTCAAAAAAAATGGGTGGATGCTAAAAAACAAAACCCTTTCAAATTGAAAGGGTCGGACTATCATAATGAAAGGGGTTAACTTATTTTGTACTCTTCTAATTTACGGTATAAAGTGGTCAATGCAATATTTAATAAACGGGCAGTTTCTGTTTTATTTCCATTTGTATAGTTCAGAACTTTTTGAATGTGGATCTTTTCTGCACTTGCCAGGTCAAAAGCTGAAAGGGTTTTGCCTTTTGAATTTTCCAGCTGGATTTTTTGAAAATCACCGGATAGTGAATCAATATCAAGTACATCTGCAGTACTAAGTATCACACTTCTTTCTATGACATTTTTCAACTCACGAATATTGCCTCGCCATTCATGCGATTTTAATGAATCGATGTATGATTTAGAAAATCCACTCACTCGTTTATTCGTTTTATTTGAAAAGACTTTTAAAAAGTGACTTGCAATTTCTTCTATGTCGATAGTTCTTTCTCTTAATGGTGTCAGTTCAATTTGAAAAACGGAGATACGGTAAAACAGATCTTCTCTGAAGTGGTTTGTTTCAACTTCCTTTCTTAAATTTCTGTTTGTTGCAGCAATGATGCGCACATTGACTTTAGTAGTTTTTGTGTCGCCAACTTTTAAAATTCACCATTCTCCAGTACTCTCAATAATTTGGCTTGTAGATCCAATGGCATTTCGCCGATCTCATCAAGAAAAACAGTTCCGCCATTGGCAGCTTCAAAAATTCCTTTCGTGTCTTTTGTCGCTCCCGTGAATGCACCTGCTTTGTGACCAAATAATTCATTCTCCAAAAGTTCTTTACTGAATGCAGAACAATTGACAGCGATAAAAGTGTTTGATTTTCTATTGCTACTGTAATGGATGGCCTGTGCGAAAACTTCTTTTCCTGTTCCGGTTTCTCCGGTAAGGAGTACTGTAGCATCAGTTGCTGCAACTTTTTTTGCAGCATCAATTGCTTCTTTTATTGCTTTACTTTTTCCTAGTATGCTTTCAAAAGAATATTTCTTGTCAAGCTGTTTTTCTAATTGTTGAACCTTTTTAGCTAGTGCGACTTTTCCCATTGCTTTATATAAAAGTGGGATGATCTTATTATTATCGTCTCCTTTCGTGAGGTAGTCGAAGGCGCCATTTTTTATAGCCTGAACACCATCAGGAATATTGCCATAAGCAGTCAAAAGAATAACTTCCACAACCGGATATTTTTCTTTGATCGTTTTGATCAGATCAACACCGCTACCATCGGGAAGTTTTACGTCACATATGATTACATCGATATCTGACGCTTCTAGTTTTCGCAATCCGGATTTACAATCACCTGCCTGCACAACTTCAAAACCTTCCAGGCTGATGACCTTAGTCATTAAGGACCTCAGTTTTTCTTCGTCATCTATTATTAATACCTGTCCGTTCATTGCTTTTTTGAAATCGATGCAAAGTAGAAATAAATCATCGAACTATAAACAAAAGGGCTGAACTCTCCGAATTATAAGACTTATCATAGGTTTTTCCGCTAAGCTGTCTTGTAATATTTTCTCCGAAACCAAAATGCCACGTTTACTAAAGCAATCAATGCCGGCACTTCTACTAAAGGACCAATAACTCCAGCGAATGCCTGACCACTGTTGATGCCAAATACTCCGATGGCAACTGCAATGGCCAATTCGAAATTGTTCCCGGCCGCTGTAAATGCTATCGAAGCATTTGTAGAATAATCGACTCCCATTTTTTTACCGATGAAGAAACTGACCAAAAACATGATGGCAAAGTAGATGACCAACGGAATTGCAATTCGTATTACATCAAATGGAATTTGAACGATCAATTCGCCTTTCAGACTAAACATGACAACAATAGTAAAGAGCAATGCAATTAATGTAATAGGGGAGACGACAGGAAGAAATTTTGTTTCATACCATTCTGAACTTTTTACTTTTAGTAGAAAGTACCTCGTAAGAAATCCTGCAGCAAACGGAACTCCAAGATAGATGGCAACACTTTTAGCGATCTGTCCGATGGTGATGTCTACAACTGAACCTGTAAATTCGAAAAAAGGAGGGAGGATGGTTATAAAAACATAGGCGTAAATACTGAACATTAAAACTTGAAAGATGCTGTTGAGTGCAACCAATCCTGCGGCATATTCCCTGCTTCCTTCTGCTAATTCATTCCAGACAATTACCATCGCAATGCAACGTGCCAGTCCGATGAGAATTAGCCCTACCATGTATTCCGGATAGTCGTGTAAAAAAGTAATTGCCAAAAGGAACATCAATACCGGACCAATGATCCAGTTTAGCAATAATGATACTCCAAGAACTTTTGTGTTTTTGAAAACTTCTCTCAGCTTTTCATATTTCACTTTCGTGAAAGGAGGGTACATCATCAAAATAAGACCGATGGCAAGTGGAATATTAGTAGTGCCCGATGAAAATGAATTGATAAAGCTTGATGATGAAGGAATGAAATAGCCTATAGCCACGCCAATAGCCATGGCCAAAAAGATCCACAAGGTGAGATATCTGTCTAAGAATCCTAGTTTTTTTCGTTCATGTGCAGGTGCGCAATTATTGGTTGCCATATTCTGTATTTCATATTTAATCGCAAAATACGATATATATATTGTCTGCAAACTATTCTAAAAATTATTGTTTACATTTACACCTTAAACCCATCTAAAAAATTCATATTATGATCCGTTCATCAACTGCCAATTGGCAAGGTACAGGTAAAGAAGGTAAAGGAACACTTTCTACACAAAGTGGAGTTTTGACAAATTCGCAATATTCATTTAATACTCGTTTTGAAAACGGTATTGGAACTAATCCGGAGGAGTTGATCGGTGCAGCACATGCCGGATGTTTCTCAATGAAATTAAGTTTTATTTTAACTGCAGCAGGTTTCCCGCCTGAGAATATTGACACAAAATGTGAGATCACACTCGATAACGGTGTCATCTCTAAATCTGCTTTAACAGTGACAGCAAAAGTTCCGAACATTACTGCTGAAAAATTTGCAGAAGCTGCGGCTGATGCAAAAGCAAATTGTCCGGTATCGAAAGCGTTGAGTTTGGAAATTACCTTGGATGCTAAACTGTCTTAGACCGGGATTTAGCTGATTTTTGGATTTATTTGATTTTAATCGGATAAACTAAAATTTAAAAGCCATCACTTGATGAAATGAGTGATAGCTTTTTTTATTTTTTGAGGACGCAAATTGCGGCCTCAAATCTAAATTCATTATTCTTTGCTATTCTATTTTATACGAATCCTATTTTTTTTCTCTCATCCCATTTTCTTTGTTCGGACTTTTCATTAATAAAGTTTTCCATCGCCATATAAATTTCATTTAGCTGTGCATCATGTTCACCTAATTTTTCCTTTATTTCATTCAATTGTTCTTTTAGATCGGTTTGCTTAGCAACAATTCGTCTTACTTCAACAAACACCCTCATTATCGCAATATTCATGTTTATTGCTTTGGTAGATCGAAGAATGCCACTCAACATTGCTACTCCTTGCTCCGTAAAAGCATATGGTAAATATTTATTTGTGCGATTTTGTGGTAAATTTGCAATCATCACAGATTGTGATGATGAGTTTTCTGTCATTGCATTTGCTAGGCTTTTAATGTTTTCATATTCAAAAGATTCAAGTTGAAACATAAAATCTTCCGGAAAACGAATTAAGTTCCTCTTTACTGCTTGATTCAGTACTCTGGTTTCAACTTCATAAAGTTCAGCAAGGTCAAAATCTAACATAACTTTGTGACCTCTTACTTCATATATTTTGGTTTCAATTTTTTGTTGATGCATTTTTAAATTCAATTCTTTTACGCTGTTTCTGTTCAGTTTCTTGCTTGTCCTTGGTTAAAAGATAGTCTATTGCTTCATAGACATCACTAAACTTTTTATTGAATTTGGTTTCAAGTTCATTGAGTTTTTTAGTTATGTCTGAATGAGTGAATGCGTATTGTCGCATTAATACAAAAGTTCTCATTTTTAATATATTTACATCGATTGCTTTATCACTATTTAAAATACTGGAAAGCATTGAAACGTCTTGTTCGGTGAATGCAAACGGCATATATCTTGTTCCACCTCTTTTGTTTGAGGTGCTAAAATTGCACCTCAAAGTATCCCATTCCACCTTGGATAATTCATACATGAAATCCAATGGAAACCTTCGGATATTTTTTCTTACAGCTCTTTTAAATATTTTGTTTCCGTTTCATAAAGTTCAGCAAGGTCAAAATCTAACATTACTTTGTGCCCACGAACCTCATAAATTTTGGTTTCAATTTTTTGTAGTTGCATTTGTTTAATTTCGGCTTAAACGTTCTGTGATTCAATTCCCGTTTCCGGAACAAATGCAAAATAAAGTAATTTATTATTTAGAAAAGTTTCATTTATGCGGCGAAAATGGTTTTCGTCATTCAATAATTTTCAAGTAAATGAGGATGTAATATAATCCTGTTAACACAAATAAAAGGCCGGCGACTACTCTCATGACTTTTTCAATTTTAGTTACTGCATTAAAATATTTCCCAACCTTTTGCATGCTAAATGCAATTACGAAAGTAAAAAACAATACCAGTGAACCTGCTCCAAGTGCATAGAATATCGGCAAAGTAAATCAAATACTGCTTTTAATACTCATTGGAATCAGCACTCCAAAATACATAGCGCCGCTATAAGGACAAAATGCCATTGCGAATAATATTCCCAGTAAGAATGAACCTAGCAAACCTTTGTCTTTGAATTTATCCTGCAACTTTTCCGTAAAATTCGTTTTTCCAAGAAAGTTCAGTTTTATAACATTCAGCATGATCAATCCTATGAGAAGCATTACAGGACCAACAAATTTTTCTCCATTACTCTGAAAGAATTTTGCTACATGAAATTTACTTGCTCCGAAAATGATAATCATGGCAATAGCGGTATACGAAAAAGCCAGGCCTAATGTGTAAAGTAGTCCACTGAGCAGTATTTTATTTCTGCCGGAAAGGGTTTTTGAAATGTAAGCTGTTGCTGTAATATTGGTTGCCAGTGGACAAGGACTGATCGCCGTCAGTAGTCCTAAAAGCAAAGCTGCTAATACAGGCATATTCGAACTTTCAAAAAGTTGCTTTACTGTTTCCATCAACTATTTAAGTAAGCCGGATATTTTTGTTTTTAATTCAGGAATAAATTCGTTGGAATCATTTGCCTTATCAAACGCAAAATCGCTCCAGTCAATGATATTGTCCTGCCCATTCACAACATTATTTACCATCAAAGCAGTCCGGTAGCCTGATATTTTTCAGCAATTTTTCATTCTTTGAATCATCGACATCTATAATTTGAAATACAATTTTGCCTGACTTTAATTCTTCTGAAAAGTATTTATTTAGTGCAGTTGTGGTATTTGCTTTCATGTTTTTGCAAGTTTCGCATTGTCTTGTTCCATGAAATGCATAAACTTCCAAATGATTGTTAACTAAATTTCCTGATTTTGTGGATTGCGTTTCAGTTTTAACTGAGTTACTGTTATCTTTTGCACTAGCAGTCGTTTTGCAAGTGCCATCCGGATTGCAATCTGTTGAATTGGGATCTACACAACATGGTTTTGTTTCACTTAATGCACTTTTTGTCGGCAAACCTGCATCTGACCAAGCGGCCATACCGCCATCGAGATTGGCTATGTTGGTAAACCCTTTTTCTTTGAGCAGATTAAAGGCCTTTTGACTTCTGCCACCTCTCTGACAAGCTAGAATAACTTGTTGGTCCTTTGGAATGCTATTAATTTTGCTTTCGATGCTGTCCAGAGGGATGTTCACACTATTTTTAACATCATATGATTGTTCATCTAATTCATCAGGTTCTCTGACATCTATTAAAAGTGCATTTCCTTTTAATAGTTCATCTGCTTCTTTTGCAGTAACAGTTTCTTTTTCGCTAACGAAATTGTTTTTTGTCCCGGAATTGCATGAAATGAAATTGGTAGCTGCAATTACCGTAAGTATAAGTATATATTTATTCATGTTGATTTAGTATAAATTTAAATTGTTCCGTATTTTTTTATGATCGCTATTTGGCCGGCATGGTAGGTTGTGTGAGATATAATTCTTCCAAATGCTTCGGCTTTTGTCTTTGTGCCAAATTCTTTAGTTGAGACATTTGTTTCCCAGTCAGCTTCCGTTTGTTTTTCAATAATTGATTTCAACGATTCATAGGAGGTATCAATATACTGTTTTAGTTCCTCCAGATTGGTCCATTCACCTGTATCATGCTTAGTGCTTACTGTTTTTGCTATGACTTTTACATTAGCATCACCAAATACATTTTTTGCAAATAGTAGTTCCACATCGCCAATATGCCGGATCAGAAAGCCAACACTATTTTGCGATGGAAGTAGTTTCTTCCTTACGTCATCAGTCGTAAGATCTTGTAACTGATTCGTAAATCTTGTTCGGGCTTCTAGCCAGAGATCAAGAAATAGTTCGGTTTTTGTTTTCATAACACTATGTTGAATAAGTAGCCCGAAATGATAATACAAATTGTAACTACAGTAAAAAAGATGGCCAGCATTTTGCCGGTCATAACTTTTTTAAGTAATAATCCTTCAGGAATTGAAAGTCCTACGACTGCCATTGAGAATGCGATGACAGTTCCCAAGGGAATTCCTTTTTCTACTAATACTTGCATAATTGGCAAAATGCCTGCAGTGTTGCTATACATTGGTACACCAACTAAAACTGCAACTGGCACACCGAATGGATTTTCTTTAGTGATGTATTTTTCAAAAAATCCGGTAGGAATAAAACCATGCATTAATCCTCCAATAGCTACGCCGATCAGAATGTATGGAGCAACACCTTTGATTATATTCATTGCTTCTTTCACAACTTCCGGGATACGTTGTTTGAATGTCTTTTTTCTTCAACGAACTGCGATGCAGACTGTTTTTGTTTAATCAAATGCTGCACCCATTCAGTGAGCAAATGATCTATTTTCATTTTGCCTAAAATAAAGCCTGCAATCATTGATAGTATAATACCACTGACTACATAAATAACCGTTATTCTAAGGCCGAACATTCCCGCAAACATTGCAACTGTAACAGCATCAACAAGTGGAGAAGAAATGAGGAAGGCAAATGTTACTCCTAATGGTATTCCTCCTTGTACAAATCCGATAAAAAGGGGCACCGATGAACAAGAACAAAATGGTGTTACAGTGCCAAAGAAGGAGGCCATGAAATAGTCCAGCCCGTACCATTTTCTTTTTTGGAGTGCATTCCTGATTTTTTCTATAGGGAAATAGGAATTGATTATTCCCATTAATAAAGTGATAAACAAGAGCAGTATAAAGATCTTGATCGCATCAAACACGAAGAAATTTAAAGCATCACCCGCTTTACTTCCTCGCGTTAGATGAAATACTTCGTAGATAAACCAATCGGCTATGTTTTGTGCCCAGTCAAACATTATAAATTATTTTCTAATTTATTTGTTAATGTTTTTTCTATTTCCTTTTCGCTTGGTGCAATTCCTTTAAAAAGAATTACATTATCAATCATCACTGTTGGCAAGTATAGAATGTTATATTTCACCATTTCCTGAACATCTTGAATTTTCTCAACTATCATATTCAGGTTATGCTTTTGGATAACGTTATTAAGATTAATTTCCGTCTTTTTGCACTTGGCACAATTTGCCCCGAATAAAATAATTCGTTTCATATCTTTAGCTTTAGGATAAACATATATTAATTTTCAATAAGCAATTTTTTAATTTCATTGATATCTGCAACCCTGCCTTTTACTTTAACTACATCGTCGATCATTAGAACCGGTGTAGTTAAAATGTTGTACTTCATCATTTCTTCGATGTCCTCAATTTTTGTTACATCTGCGTCAATGCCTGCCTGCTTTAATGCTTCAAGAACGTTGTTATATGTTGTTTTACATTTTGCACAACCGGGACCCAGTACTTTTATATTCATTTTCATTTTACTTTTATTATGAAGTTACGTGATGTTCGTTGTTCGTGAAATGACGAACATCACTTGTAAATTTTTTTAAGTCAGTAATTGGTTCATTAATTTTTTTGCCAATGCCCAATTCGCTTTATTGATGCAATATTTAACTGTTGGTGGTGTAATATCTCCCTGAATTAATCCGGCATCTTTTAATTCATTCAGATGTTGTGATAAGGTTGATTTTGCAATAGGAAGCTCCTCAGCCATATCGCCGTGAAAGCAACATGCCTTTGAATCCAGCAATTGCAAAATTGCCACCCGTACCGGATGTCCTAAAGCTTTTGCGAAACGTGCGGTTTGTTCCTGCTCAATGGTGAAGTAATTTGTTTTGGTGGCGACTTTCATGTTTCAAATATTGTTCGTAAATGTACGAACAATATTTGAGTTGGAAACATTTATTTTAAAAATTTGGGATCATGATCTAGAGATCAGGTAAAATGGGAGTCGTTTTTGGTGAACAATGTGTGGTTGGTTTTGCTCGGTTACTTTCCAATACAAAACTTCGAAAAAATATTCTCCAACAAATCATCCGTAGTGATCGCACCGGTAATCAACCCAAGATGATGCAAAGCCATTCTCAAATCGCCGGCAATGAAATCATTCGTTACTTTTTGTTCGAGGCCATTGTAAACATTTGTCAGCGCTTGTGCCGTTTCGCGGAGTTCTTGGATATGTCTTACATTGGTAACAATAGCACTGCCATTCACATTCGTGCCTGAATTTGCAAAAGAGAGCAGGAGGGAAACGATGCTGTCGATGTTGATCTTCTCCTTGGCCGAAATAAAAGTGATGTTGCTGAAATGACTGAATTCGTATTGAATGGCTTTGCTGTTTTCTTTGTCAACCTTGTTGCCAATCGGATATAAACGAATTTCCGTATGTAGATCTTTGCTGATATCTTCCAATTCGATTTTTAAATCGCCGGCGCCTGTCTCTTGCAGATCGAAAAGATAAAGTACTACCGGACTTTGTTTCATCTTTTCAAATGTCTTTGAAACGCCAATGCTTTCAATTGCGTCTTTCGTTTCGCGGATTCCTGCTGTATCGATAAAACGGAATTTGATTCCGCCGAGTGTGATTTCTTCTTCTATTGTATCTCTGGTCGTTCCCGCAATTTCACTTACTATGGCGCGGTCTTCATTCAATAGTGCATTCAACAACGTCGATTTGCCGACATTCGGTTTGCCTGCAATCACAACCGGTATACCTGTTCGGATCACATTGCCCAGATCAAACGATTCGATCAACCTGGAAATATATTTCTGTAACTTGTTAATCGTTTGTTTTAACTCATCTCGATTAGCAAATTCTACATCTTCTTCTGCGAAGTCGAGTTCAAGTTCTATCAGTGAAGCAAAGTGAATCAACTCCTGACGAAGCATGGTGATCTCTGCGGAAAATCCGCCGCGCATTTGTTCCAATGCAAGCTTATGTGAACCTGCGGAATCGGAAGCGATCAGATCAGCGACAGCTTCAGCCTGCGAAAGGTCTAACTTTCTGTTCAAGAAGGCTCGCAATGTAAATTCTCCGGGCTGGGCATAACGAGCGCCATGCTGCTGACAAAGACTTAAGATCTGTTGCTGAATAAAAACGGAGCCGTGACAAGAGATCTCTACAGTATTTTCTCCTGTATACGAATGTGGGCCTTTGAAAACAGAGATCAACACTTCATCGATCATTTCTCCACCTTTTTTGATCACGCCAAAATGCAAGGTGTGAGATTTAGCATTGACCAACCGAACACCTTTTTTCCTCGCGATAAAAAATTCATCAGCAATTTCAATTGCTCTCGTTCCCGATAACCGGACCACAGCAATAGCACCCATTCCGGGAGGAGTGGCTAGGGCGGCGATGGTTTCAGTACTGGATGTCATTTAAATTGTTTAAGGCTAGCTGGATTTAAGTTGGCAGGTTCTGAGTTTGAAGTACTTTGATTTATACTTCTAATATTCAATTGTGAAAATTACTATTAAATGTTTGATTTCTAAAATTATCTTAAAGGATTGATATTAATAATTTTAAGAAGTGTTAATTATAGTCATTGTTTTGCATTGTTGTAAATGAATCTGCTGTTATGGACGCTTTCACCCGGAACCTGCAAACTTGAAACCTGCAAACATGAAAACTAGAAATTCGATAGCTTCAAATTTATTCAAGTCGACCATCAACCATTCAAGAAATTAATCTAATTTCGCCCGTCATATAAATACCTTAAAAATCAATAGAAAATGAGCGTACTGGTTAATAAAAACAGCAAAATAATCGTCCAGGGTTTTACAGGTAGCGAAGGAACATTCCACGCTACACAAATGATTGAGTATGGAACTCAGGTAGTTGGAGGTGTAACGCCCGGAAAAGGCGGAACTCAGCACCTTGATCGTCCTGTCTTCAATACTGTGGCTGATGCTGTAAAAAGTACAGGCGCCAATGTTTCTATCGTTTTTGTACCACCTGCTTTTGCGGCAGATGCAATTATGGAAGCTGCTGAAGCAGGCATCGAATTGATCATTACCATCACTGAAGGTATTCCGGTTAAAGATATGATCATGGTGAAAGAATACCTGGCAGGAAGAAAAGCTCGTTTGATCGGACCAAATTGTCCGGGAGTGATCACAGCTGACGAATGTAAAGTTGGTATCATGCCGGGCTTCGTTTTCAAAAAAGGACGGATCGGAATCGTTTCTAAATCGGGAACGCTTACATATGAAGCTGCGGATCAGGTTGTGAAAGCAGGATTAGGAATTTCAACGGCAATCGGTATCGGTGGTGATCCAATTATCGGAACCACAACAAAAGAAGCTGTTGAATTATTTATGAATGATAAAGACACGGACGGGATCATCATGATCGGTGAGATCGGTGGAAGCTTAGAAGCGGAAGCTGCTCGCTGGATCAAAGCAAATGGTACTAAACCTGTCGTTGGTTTCATCGCCGGACAAACGGCTCCTGCAGGACGACGTATGGGACACGCCGGTGCAATCGTTGGTGGAGCAGAAGATACTGCTGCTGCCAAAATGAAGATCATGCGTGAATGCGGAATCACTGTGGTAGATTCACCTGCTGTAATTGGATTGACAATGGCGGAAGTGTTGAGTGCAGTTGCGGCAAAGTGATTGTTCGAATTTCGAATTTCGTGAATCGTAAATCGTGAATTGTGAATCGACTTTCGCTTTGAACAAAAATTGAATCGGAGGTCATAGATTATAATAAAAGTGTTATAATGAAAAAGGGGATTAAGATGTATGGTTACATCTTAATCCCCTTTAATTTTTTAGAAATTTGATTCTTAAATGCGAGACTCGAATTACGTTTCACGAATTACGTTTCACGACGATTCACGAATTACGAATCACTTATTTAAAGTCTCCCGCCTGCACAATCGTAATATCCCCCGGTATAATCCATTTTTTCATCGCTGCATTTACAGTTGATGGAGTAAGAGTAGATACTGTTTTGTCAAGTGAATCATCCCACAACAATGTGCGATTCAAATTTAAATAGTCATTCAAACGATTCACCAGGTAGCCATCATCAGAACGATTTTTTCCGCGACTTTGAATGAAACCTGAGATGGCATCTTTCAATTCTGCTTCAGTAAATCCTTCAGAGATCATTTTGTTCAACTCTTCATTATAAGCATTGATCAGTTTTGTTGAATTCTCCGGATTGTAAATAGCATAAGAACCAAATTCTCCACTTTGGTCAAGTGAAGAAGCTCTTAACCATGAACCAACTCCATAGCTGATTCCTTCTTTCTGACGAATACGTGTAGCTAAACGTGAATTCAGAAATCCGCCGCCTAACATATAATTTCCCATAACCAGTGCAGGATAATCTGCATTGTCGTCTTTCAAAGTAAGATTCATACGAGCCGCCATTGTAGCATTCTTTTTATCAGGCGTAATTATCTTTTCCGATTTTTGTACCGCTTTTGCATAGTTATCTGCGGCACGCTCATATTTTTGAGCAGATGTCCAATTAGCTAAGATCGAATTTACACCTGCGAGAACTTTTGTTTCATCAAATTCTCCAACCGCTGATACAGTGGCATTTGAGCTATTGTAAAACTCAGCGTAGAATTTCTTTAGGTCCTCTACAGTAAGTTTTTTTGCAGCTTCAGTCATTTCATCGAATGTAGACGTATAACGGAAATCAGCTTTAGGATATACTCGTGTTAATTGATCTATTTTTGAAAATGCAATAGCTTGAGGATCGCTTTTTTGTTGATCGATTCCTGCAAGTATTTCTTCTTTCATTTTATCAAATTCCGGTTTAGGGAAAGTTGGTTCGCGTAAGATTTGATTTACGATAGAAAGTACATTGACTAAATTATCTCTTGTTGTACTGATATCAACAGTTACCACTTGTCCACCACCTGAAACTCCAACTTCAGCACTCAACTTTGCAAGTGTATCGTTGATCTGTTCTTCAGACAAAGATTTAGTGCCTTTCATTAACATGGCAGCAGTTGCATCAATAAAATCGCCTTTGTTCATCAAACTTTTTTCGCTTCCTATACGCAGAGAAATTTTCATTTTCACAAGATTTCCACGAGTAGTTTTGCTAAGCATAGCATATTTTCCTCCGCCTGATAAATCACCACGTTTCGTTCTTTTTTCTATGTGGGCCGGAGTTGCATCAAATGCTTCTGCTTCTGCAACGACTGCTTTTCCGTTGTAATTTTTATAGGTATCAGTCAAATCAGGTGACGCAGGAATGATTGAACGCGAAGGTTCTTTTTCCGGAATAAATAATCCTAAAGTACGGTTAGATGGTTTTAGATATTCAACTGCTACACGATTTACATCTTCAAGTTTTACATTTTCAATTCTGTCGCGGTACAGGAACATCAATCTCCAGTCACCTGCTGCAATAAATTCACTAATAAACGTACCGACAAGGTCACTTTTGTTGAAAGCAAGTTCATAATCTCTCAGTAAAGAGGTTCTTGCACGATCCATTTCTTCTTTTGTAATTGGATTTGATTTCAAATTATCCAATAAATTCAACATTGCATTCTTAACCGAATCAATCGACTTTTCTTTTAAGATCTCAGTGTCAAAATAAAGATAGCCCGGATCTCTCAATGGAAAAACTCCTCCACTCACTGAAGTGGCAAGTTTTGTTTCAACCAATGCTTTATACAGACGACCGGATGGTTCATTTATTAATGCATGATCTAGAATTTCAATAGGAATATAATCAGGGTGTGATGCAGATGGAATATGATAACCCGCAGCAACAGCTTGTATGTCACCCACACGACGAAGGATCACCTGGCGTTCGCCATCTTGAGTAGGCTCTACTGTATAGGGCTCTTGTAATTTTCTTGTAGGACGAGGAATGGTTCCGAAATATTTTGATACTAAAGCAAGTGTTTTTGCTTCGTCTATTTTACCTGACACCATTAGAACAGCATTGTCGGGTTGATAAAATTTACGGTAAAATGCCTGTAGATTTTCTATTGGAACTTTTTCAATATCTTCCTTTGAACCGATAGTTGATTTACCGTAGTTGTGCCAGATATATGCAGTCGACATTACTCTTTCTTGTAGGATTGAAGTTGGATAATTTTCACCACTTTCGAATTCATTTCTAACAACTGAAAATTCTGTTTCCAGATCTTTCTTCGCTACGAATGAATTGATCATACGATCAGCTTCTAATGACAATGCCCAATCGATGTTTTCATCAGTTGCTGCAAATGTTTCAAAATAATTTGTTCTGTCATACCATGTAGAACCATTTGGACTTGCACCATGAGACGATAATTCCTGGGGAATGTTTGTATGGTTGGTTGAACCTTTGAAAAGCATATGCTCCAGTAAATGGGCCATTCCTGTTTCGCCATAACCTTCCATTCTTGAACCAACAAGATATGTCATGTTAACGGTGGCTGTTGATTTTGTTTGGTCAGGGAAAAGAAGAACACGAAGTCCATTTGGGTATTCATATTCTGTAATACCTTCCACTGAAGCTGTTTTTTTAGGTTGTGGTTGTTGTCCGTTCACATTGAACAATAGACAAACCATTACGCCTAATAATAAATACTTTTTCATAGAGTTTTGTTGGTTTGATTTAGATAGCCGATAAAAGTAGGAAAAAGCCTGAAGGTGACATCTATTCGTTGATATTTATTTCAAATGAACATCTAGCTGATTAACTGAATGTTAGGCAACAAATGCCAGGTTCTGAGTCAGATTTTACTTCGATCATTCAAGAATATTCAATTAATGATTAGACACTATTTTATTCATCAAATCTTTCTATTTTGCAGCTCTTAAATCTATCTGTCGTGGAAAAACTCTTATCCGGAAAAACAGCGCTTATTACCGGTGCATCAAAAGGAATCGGTCGTGGAATTGCATTGAAACTTGCTCAGCAAGGAGCAAATGTTGCATTTACTTATTTGTCATCTGTAGAAAAGGGACAGGCACTTGAAAAAGAGCTTTCTCAATTTGGTGTTAAGGCAAAAGGCTATCGTTCCGATGCTGCGGATTTTAAAGCAGCTGATGAATTGATCAATGAAGTTGTAAAAGAATTCGGAACTCTTGATGTAGTTGTCAATAATGCGGGCATAACTCGCGACGGATTATTAATGCGTATGACGGAAGACTATTCCTCGCCTGTGATATGTCAACTTACATTACAGGTCAGGTGTTGAATGTGGATGGAGGAATGTTAACATAACTAATAATGAATAGTGAATAACGAAAGGCTATCGTAGGTAAATATGTTCCTATGACAACCTTCGATATTCACCATTCGTTATTTACTATAAAATATTCGTTTGCAAAAAAAGCATCTTCCCGCAATTGTAATCCTAATCCTGACCTCAGGATTGTTGGGGTATTTCGCGTTTTTCAATGAATTTTCTGAAGGTGGTGCTGATAATATCTGGCATTATTATTTTTCAAAATATGCACCAATGTATCCGGAATTTTTTCTGCATCATTGGGGAAAACCATTCTTTATTTTATTGAGCACTTCATTTGCGCAATTCGGTTTTTATGGTTTGCAGATCTTCAATATTTTGGTTGGATTGACTACAGCCATCATTACTTATAAATTTTGTGAGGCACTTGAAATAAAATTCAAATGGTATTCTATTGTTTTACTTTTATTCACCCCGCTGTATTTTATAATTATTCAAAGTGGAATGACAGAACCGTTAATGAGTTTGGTATTGGTTTCTTCAATGTATCTTTTATATAAAGAAAAATATTTAGCCGGGGCAATTTTAATGTCTTTCTCAATTTATACCCGAACAGAAGGTTCATTTCTCACCTTATACGTTTTATTTTATTTGCTATGGATCGGAAAGTGGAAATATATACCTCTTTTAGGAGTGGGATTTTTAGCTTACTCCTTAATAGGCAAATTCACCGGACATGATTTCTTATGGTTTTTTACTGAGAATCCATATAAACTGGAAAGTCCGTATGGACATGGTAATTGGCTCGATATCGTTTCCAAATATAAATTTATTTGGGGAACCCCACAGACAATTTTACTGGTAATTAGTCTTGCAGTGTTGCTGGTGAATTGTTTTTCTACTATCGCTTCAATAGATAGAAAAAAATTGAATACTGAATATAAAATATTGTTACTTGTTGTAGGCCCCGGAGTATTATTTTTTCTGTTTCATATAGTTGCCTGGAGATTTGGAATGTTTGGTTCGTTGGGATTGGAAAGAGTTATGGCTTCTGTTTCGCCTTTTTTTGTAATTCTTTGCTGTTATGGAATCAATAAAATGATTGTACTGAGATTGCCTGCAAAATTTTCTTTACCATTGATAGGAATAATTTTATTTTTTGTTGTTCGTTCAACTTTTGAAGTTTACCACTTTCCTTTGAAAGCCAATTATGATGCAAAGGTTGAGTTTGAAGCTGCAAAATGGTTTAAGAAAAATTACACGCAAGATTGTGTTGTTTACTATGCGCATCCCGGAATAATATTTTACACTGACCGAAATCCCTTCGATAAAAACCTGAACATTGAACAATTTGATCTTAATGTTGACAATATTACAGACAAATCACTACCAACCTATATATTCTGGGATTCACAATTTTCCGAATCTTCTTGCAGGTTAAAACTTAATGATTTGTTAAATTCACCAAAGGTTAAGTTGATTCATCCATTATTCGAAGATTCTGGCTTCAAAATGTATGTTTTTGAGCTCGTCAGATAGATAGAAACCTGCAAAATTTCTATCTTCGCAATCCCATTATTAATTACTAAACTCAATGAAGAAATCAATATTATTTCTTTTCGCATTATCATTATTGAATAATGTAAAAGCAGACTGGTTAACACCTGAATCATTATGGAAATTAGGTAGAGTAAGCGACGCTCGAATTTCACCTGATGGCAATAGTGTCGTTTACAACATTAGAAACTTCGATGTCCAGAAAAACAAAGGAAATTCTGATTTGTGGATCTATGATTTTAAAACTAAATCCACTATTGCAATAGCAAACGATTCTGTAAATGAAACGATGCCGCGTTGGAGTACTGATGGGAAAAGAATCTACTATTTGAATGATGGCGGTAGTAGCCAGATCTGGAGCATGAATGCAGATGGAAGCAATAAGAAACAGATCAGCAAAACAACAAGCGACATCAGCAACTATGGTTTCTCATCTGATGGGAAAACTGTATGGATGACGATGGATGTTCAGCTTGATAATTTTTATGGGAAAGATAAATATCCGGATCTTCCGAAGACTACAGGAAAAGTATACGATGACTTGATGATGCGTCAATGGGACTCATGGACAAATGGAAGCTACAGTCATGTTTTTGTTGCACAGATGAATGATGGAATTGTCGGTAATGCCGTTGACTTACTAAAAGACGAACATTATGATTCACCTTTGAAACCAAATGGAGGCGATGAGGAAATTTCAATTAGTCCTGATGGTAAATTAATTGCTTATACATGCAAAAAACTTAGTAAACGGGATTATGCACTTACAACTAATTCAGATATTTTCTTATACAATGTAGTAACCGGTGCAACGACAAATATTTCATCTGAAAATACTGCCTATGATAAAGCGCCTTCTTTTTCACGCGACGGAAAATCAATTGCATGGATATCTTGGGATGAACCAATAAATGAGGCTTCTAAACAAAGACTCATGATCTATGAACTTGCATCTAAAACAAAAAGTGATATTACATCTGATTTTTCATTCAATGTAGAAGCGATTCAATGGTCAGCGTCAGGTAACAGAGTATATTTCATTTCTGACATTGCAGCGACCGACCAGATCTTTTATTATGATGTAAATGATAAATCCAAAGTGAATTCTATAGTGCAACTCACTAAAGACATCGCAGATTATTCCGGTTACTCTATAACAGCTTTGCCTAATGGTAAAGATAAGATCGTTGCATGTCGTATGTCAATAACAGAACCAACAGAAATTTTTTCAGTCGATGAACAATCAGGTATGTCTGAACAAATTACTTTTACTAATAAAGAATACCTGAGCAAATTTACTCTTGGTAAAGTTGAAAAGCGAATGATAAAAGCAACGGATGGAAAAGACATCTTAACATGGGTGATTTATCCTCCGAATTTTGATCCGAAGAAAAAGTATCCGACTTTACTGTATTGTCAAGGCGGACCTCAATCCACCGTTAGTCAGTTCTTCTCTTATCGCTGGAATTTTCAGTTGATGGCTGCCAATCAATATATCATTGTTGCACCGTGTAGAAGAGGCATGCCTGGATTTGGACAAGAGTGGAATGACCAGATCAGTAAAAATTGGGGCGGACAATGTATGAACGATCTTTTAAGTTCAATTGATTCAGTTTCTAAAGAACCTTTTGTAAATAGAGACAAAATGGGAGCAGTTGGTGCTAGTTTCGGTGGGTATTCAGTTTTCTGGTTAGAAGGAAATCATAAACATAGATTCAAAGCTTTCATTTCTCATTGTGGAGTATTTAATCTGGAGAGTATGATAGCAACGGAAGAGTTGTTCTTTCATAATTATGAATTTGATGGCGCGTATTGGAGAACTCCTAGACCTATCAGCTATGAGAAATTTTCTCCGCATCGTTATGTGCAAAATTGGGATACACCAATCCTGATCATTTCAAATGAAAAAGATTATCGTGTGCCATATACTCAAGGATTAGAAGCATATTCCGCTGCTCGTATGAAAAATGTTCCTGCACGCTTCTTGAGTTTTTCTGACGAAGGTCATTGGGTACTGAAACCGCAAAACAGTATCATGTGGCAAAGAGAATTTTTTAATTGGCTTGACAAATATTTGAAATAAAATTCAAGAAGGCTAAAGAGACGATTGATGTAAAAGAGTAGGGATTTTAGAAAAAAACTATACTTTTGCAACCCTTCTTGAATTAAATGCCCAGGTGGCGAAATTGGCAGACGCACCACTTTGAGGGGGTGGCGGGAAACCGTACGAGTTCGAATCTCGTTCTGGGCACATTTAGAATGTCTGTGAGAGTGTCAGAGTCAGTAATCAGTTTTGCTGTACGCTGATTCTGGCTCTTGAACTGACTCTGATTCATAAAATTTTTCCTTGTTATTTTTAATATTTTGTGAAATTCCAATAATTAATTAAATAATTGCTGGTATTAATTTGGAATTAAGTAGCATTATTTTGAGGATATTAATATTTTAATATATTTGCTCATTCTCTAACTAAATTCATACACATAATGAAAAAACACTTACAAAAATTCTTTAGTCGAGCATTAATTATGTTCGTTCTAAGTATGTCTTTCTTCTCCACACAAGAAGCAAAGACTTATTGCGATTATTTAGATCAGCAAAACAATGGAACCTACACACAATGGTTTCCATCATCCGGCTGGCAAACATCTTCAAATTACCTTGTTGTCGGTGATTGCCACTGGTATTTCGTATATGCCCTAGCCGGCCGTCAATACACTTTTAAAACAGGTTGTGGTGATGGTGCGATTTCAGATGTTGGTTATGATACCTATTTGACCATTTTTGATTGGCCGAATGGTAATCTACTAGCAGCTGATGATGACAATTGTTATGATCCTGCAAATCCTTTAAAGTCAATTGTTACTTACACATCACCGGTTGAACAGTACCTGATTATTAAAGTTTCAGCATATGCCGATGCTTCGGGTGGAAATTATATTGTAGCGTATAATGAGGTTATACCATGTACTGTTGTACCTGGATTTACCGCTACGATCAATGGGGCAACAGCTGATTTCGCAGATGTTTCAAGCGGAACAGTAACAAGTTATGCTTGGGATTTTGGTGATGGAAATGTTTCAAACTTAGCTAGCCCTTCAAATACATATACTTGCTCCGGTAATTATAATGTCGTCCTTACTGTTTCTGAACTTAGTGGTTGTACTAATCAAACTTCACAGGTAATCAATGTCGTTGTTCCTGGTGGAAGTCAGGCGGCATTTACTAATTCAGCCAGTGGAAATATCATAACGTTTACAGATGTATCTACCGGTACAATTCCAACTCATAATTGGGATTTTGGCGATGGAACTTTTTCTACTGCAATTTCGCCTGTAAAAACATATACTTGTGCAGGTGGATATAGTGTTTCATTAACTACAATTGATAATACCGGTTGTACAAGCGTATCTTATGGTTACGTAATTGCAGAAGGTGATCCGCAAGCCGAATTCAATATCCGGTCTGTTTCAGGATTTACTGTAAACATTGGTGATGTGTCTACTGGTACAGGTTTGACTTACGCATACGATTTTGGTGATGGTACAGCAATTGATACTGCTTCGAATCCTACTCACACCTATAGCTGTCCGGGATCATATTTAATTACACTTGTTGTGAATTCTAATGGACCTTGTACAAGCGCACCATTTTATCGTTATATTAATATCCTTGGAAACCCGACTGCATCTTTCATCTACTCAACATCCGGTCAAACAGCAACCTTTTATAACAAATCTGTGGGTGGCATAAGTTCTGCATGGACGTTTGGTGATGGTAATACTTCAACTGCGATTGGTACAACAACAAATACTTACGCTTGTCCGGGCAATTATTACGTAACATTAACTACAACTTCTGCTTCAGGTTGTGTTACATCTAATTCGCAATTAATTAATGTTACCGGTGATCCTACGCCTGATTTTACATATACAATTTCCGGAACAACAGTTGATTTCACTAGTACTTCAACAGGAACTTCATTGTCTTATATGTGGTACTTCGAAAATGGACAGACTTCAACTTCTCAAAATCCGCAATTTATTTATACTTGTGGTGGAGATAAATATGTAACCCTTGTTACAACAAATCTTGCCGGTTGTGTTGTGTCAACAACGAAAAAAATTCATGTTATTGGTGACCCGAATCCTTCATTTATAACGAATGTAACCGGAAGTACAGCTAGTTTTGTTTATTCAGGAACAGGAAATGCTGCTACTTGGGCTTGGGATTTTGGTGACGGATCTACTTCAAATACTGCAGGTTCGTTTGCCCATCAATATACTTGCCCGGGTAATTACGACGTTGAATTGGAAATTACCGGTGTAAACGGTTGTGTTGTCCAATACAATGATGTTGTTACAATTGTTAGTACACCTACAGCAGATTTTAATTTTACGGCAGCAGGAACGGTGGTTACTTTTGCTGATGCATCAACAGGCACCGGACTAACTTACAACTGGCAATTTGGTGATGGAAGTAATTCAACTTCTCAGAATCCAACACATACATTCGTTTGTGGTGGAACTTATTATGTTACTCTGACTACTTCAAATGGAACCTGCTCTTCGTCAATAAACAAAATTGTCGAAGCAATTGGTGATCCATACGCAAGCTTTACTTTTGATGTGCAAGGAACAACTGTGAATTTAACCAATACTTCAATTGGTAATATCACAAACAATTTCTGGTTTATTTATAACAATGACTATACGCAATTCCAGTATTCTTACGATTCTGATCCATCATTTACTATTGGTTCTTGCGAGAATTATAACATCTATTATGAAGTTTCAAATGGAAATGGTTGTTATCATTCAATTTATGATTCTATTTCATTGCCTTATGCAGGTGTAGCTCCCGTAATTAATGTGGATAGTTCACTTACAGCACTTGCTTCGGGGGCCGATAGCTACGAATGGATTGATTGTGCTACCGGTACACCAGTTGCCGGAGCTACGAGCCAAACCTTTAATGCTCCTGTTGATGGAAGTTATGCAGTTATTGTGACAAACGGTGCTTGTTCTGACACTTCAGAATGCTTGACCGTTGATCGTATATTTGTTGGATTAAATGAGGATATCACTGAATCAAATGTAAGTGTTTATCCAAATCCATCAACTAACCGCTTCCTTCTTCAAACTGATGGAACCGGACACATGGTTATTGAAGTTACTGATATGATTGGTCGTATCGTATATTCTAAAAACATTACAGCGAATGGTAATTTGATACAAGTTATCGATCTTGGTAATGAAACAGCCGGTGTTTACTTGCTTAAACTTCATTCAGTAAATGGTGGAGTTGTTACTAAAAAATTAGTTAAGAATTAATTAATTCATATGTTATTTTTAAAAGGGCCTTGCATTTATGCAGGCCCTTTTTTGTTATCATTGCTTTGAGAGAAAATTCTCGGAATTGGATTTTTACATGTTTTATTATCCAAAAAAATATCTCAGACCTTGCAGTTGTAAGAAATTGAGCAAATCTCAAAAAACGATAATCCTCTAAATCCACTATAAGTCTATAGAAAAACCATAGACTTATGTCAACGAGGAAAACCTATTTAGTAATTGCATTGATTATTGTGAATGTATTGGCCGCATTCATTACGAAGGCCGATATAGATCCAAATGTGAATCAGATCAACAGTATCAATGTCGGTGCAATTTATGGACAAGAAGCAGTTTGTTCTAATCAAACCAACGTAAATTATTCAGTTGATCCTGTTTCCGGGGCAATCACTTACAATTGGGTCGTTCCTGCCGGAGCTTCTATTGTTTCCGGTCAAGGTACATCTTCTATTACAATGAACTTTGGGTCATCTTTTGGTGACATTTGCGTGGCTGTTGATGATGGGACAGGTTTTGGTACTCCTTCTTGTTTGACTACTTATTATGCGTATTCAAAACCGGCGGCACCGGACACAATATACGGACCACTCAATACTGTTTGTCCCGGACAAACAATTACCTATAGTATTGATGAAGATTCAATCGCAGCAGACTATAATTGGCTACTTCCTTCACACATGTCAATTGTGGCAGGAGAAAACACTTCTACTATTCAAGTGTTAGTTGATACCGGTTTTGTGTGGGGATATTTACGTGCTTCTAAATCGAATTGCCGTGGTACATCTGCACAATATGTAATTGGAATCTATTCTGCCCCCGAGAAACCGGGATCAGTAACAGGTGCTGCAGTAGGTGCTTGTTCAAATGGTACTTATACTTATTCATTCGCGCCTGTGCCCGGAGCAACATCTTATACATGGTATGCACCGCAAGGATGTGTCGTTACATCTCCTGCCAGTTCAGGAAATCCCTTGACGACTCAAGCATCAACTGTTGAAATTACCTTCCCAAACAATTTTGTGTATGGATCTTTATTCATTACTGCAAACAGCGGATGTAATTCAAGTGAATATCGTGAATTAAAAGTCAGATCGCTTCCTATGAAGCCCGGCGCAATTCATGGCCCATTCTACGGAGTCTGTAATTCTAGTAGTGTAATGTATACTATCGATTCAGTTGCAGGAGCAACATCTTACACCTGGAACTTTAATTCAAGTTTAGTGGTTGTGAATGGAAACGGAAATGATACGATTACTGTTGACTTCCTTCCGGGATTTGACCATGCTACATTATGTTTAACGGCAGACAATGCTTGTGGCAGTAGTGTTGCCCGTTGCGGTGTTGTATTTGCCCGTCCTCAATTGTGTCATGAAATTCAAGGACCAACAGGTGCTTGTAATTCAATTCCTGCATCAAGTATCGCTTACTATCAGATCGATTCATTATACGGCGCAACTAATTATTTCTGGACCGTTCCTCCCGGAGCTACTATTGTCACTGGACAAGGAACAACAGAGATCACTGTTGACTACATGGGTGCTACGAGCGGAAATGTTTCTGTAATCGCTGAGAACTCATGCGGAATTAGTCCGGAAAGAAATTTAAGCATCGTTGTGAATGCTTGTCGATTGAATGGAAGAGGAGAGATTGTTTTCACTCCTGAAGTCAAAGTTTATCCGAATCCGGCTACGACTGAATTTACAGTTAGTTTTCAAACAGATATTAATACACCATATGCAATTCGAATTCTGGATATAACCGGAAGAGAAGTTGTATCAAGAAATAATGTTGCTTATCAAGTAACAAATAATGAAATTTTCAATGTGTCAGATTTGCCTCGCGGGATCTATCTCGCAGAATTAAATCTGAATAACGACAAGCAATTTATAAAAGTCGTTGTGAAATAAAGACAGGTTTTTTTGGTTAGACGAAGAAGCCCCGTTCAGCATTGCTGGCGGGGTTTTCTTATTGACCGGGATTTTGACCGTGATTGAGCTGATTATTGGATTCTATTGATGAAAAATGAAAAATGGAGGGCTGCTTTTGACCTTGTTTTGCAAGATTAACGTTTTACACTCATTATACACATGAAACCCCTTAAACCCTTAAAATCCCTTAAACCTAGTAAAGAAACGCAATTTCACCTTTGATCTTTGACCCTTGACCTTAAATTGAGCCGTTTCCTGCCTTTCAAAACAAGCTTTTACAACCGAATTAAACAGTTCGTCCCATTAATACGCACCGTTTACCAATCTTTCTTGATGTCCCACGTGGTCTGAAGCTACATTTGAAAACTATTCAAACACAAAAACACTTAAACAATATGAGCACGAACGAAATTCAAAATGTAGTATTCCAACACGGACAATTTACTTTCAGTAACGGTCAAAAAAACGATGGTATGATCGTCGTACGATATAACATCGTCGATGCACGCATTGAGTATTATCTGATTCCTGAACAAAATATCCTAGCATATCAGGCAGCAAGATCACACGCTGAACCAAATGCACATAAAACTTTAGGGACAAATATCAATATTGATGAAATCATCCAGGTAAAACTTGCAGCGTAATCATGAAAAGACTCACTATTTACAATAAATTATTTATCGTATTCTGCGTTGCGATGATCTGTTTTATCGCAATGACGGTTCCTCACGAAAAAGATACAAAAGGCAGTAAGAAACAATCTACTGAAAATGTTGAAAAAGATAAATTGTAATCTTTATTTGGGATAAAAAGCAAAACCCTTCTGTAATGGAGGGGTTTGCTGTATCTTATTTTATTCAGTTCGCTCAGATCAATTGTTGAGCATCACTGGCATTACAAGCATTAAAATATCCTCATCAGCATTTTCTGAATTTGCAGGTACAAGGATACCTGCACGATTGGGCGCAGACATTTCAATTGTAACATTTTCAAATTCCAGATTGCTTAGCATGTCAGCAAGGAAACGCGCATTGAAACCGATTTCCATATCTTCACCTTCATACTGACAAGTCAGTCTTTCATTTGCTTCATTTGCAAAATCAAGATCCTCTGCACTGATATGAAGTTCGCTTCCTGCAACTTTTAAACGTACCTGATGCGTTGTCTTGTTCGAGAAGATGGATACACGACGTACAGAACTTAATAGAGCAGAACGTGAGATCGTAAGCTTATTCGGATTGTCAACCGGTATTACCGCTTCATAATTCGGGTAACGACCCTCGATCAATCGGCAAATCAATGAGTGATTCGCAAATTGAAATAAAATATTGTTTTCATTGTAATTGATGTTTACAATTTCATCAGAATCTCCAACAATATTTTTCAAGAGATTCAATGGTTTCTTAGGAACGATCAGTGCGCCTTCGCCACTTGCTTTTGCATCCGTACGACGATATCTAACAAGTTTATGTGCATCTGTTGCAACGAATGTAATGTTGTCTTTACTCAATTGAAAAAACACACCTGACATTACCGGACGAAGTTCATCGTTACCGGTTGCGAATAATGTTTTATTGATGGCATTAAGCAAAATTGATGCACTCAGTTTTAGTGTTTTTGAACCTTCCATTACCGGTACTCTAGGAAATTCTTCGGCATCAAATCCTGTAAGTTTATATTTACCGAAATCAGATACGATCTCAATTCCTAAAGTCTTTTCATCAACTAGAAATGTCAACGGTTGCTCAGGGAATGTTTTCAATGTATCTAAAAGGATCTTAGCCGGAACTGCGATCTTTCCACCTTGTTTTCCTTCTGTAAGCTGAATACTAGTTGTCATTGTCGATTCAAGATCAGACGCAGAAACAGTTAAAGTCCCTTTTTCAACTACAAATAGGAAGTTGTTCAGAATGGGTAGGGGGTTACTCGAATTTAAAACGCCACTGATTTGCTGTAAATGCTTCATCAAAGTGGTACTGGAGACAATAAATTTCATTTTATCTGTGTATTTGTTTATAAATCAGACAGTAACAGAAGCATTTTTAACAGCTGCCACAATACGACCTGAAACACAAACCTACATATTCGCCTTTAACTCCCAAAGAAAATATTCTTTCTAAATCAATTAAATATCAACATAAAAGCGGAAAATTTCTGCTTTTTGACGACCGGACTGTTCGACTTATTTAAGTCAAAATCTATTTTTCTTCTGAAAAGTTTATTGATATTCTGCTGTTGAATTAAGATCACTAGTTCATCAGGTTGTAAATATCCATAGACTCTGTCAACATCAAATTGCAAGGGCTTTCCTAATGAGTCTGTCTGAGCTAATGACGTTTTTGAAAGTGGCATTGGATAAATGCTCAAACGTTTGGACCCACTGTCTGCATCACTGATCGTAAGTAAAATTGCTGGTGGTAATGACAACATTGAATCAACTGCGTTCTTATCCAATGTCGTTACGATCGATTCAAAATAAACGGTTGAATACAAATTGAAATAATTGTCTATTCCTATGGTATCCGGATTAGAAAGTGGATTTGATCCATCAGATGAAAACACTTTTTTACTTCCGGCAGTTTGTTCGATCAAGAATGAGTTCTGCGGAAAATTTCTGTATTCCAGTTTAATGGACTTTATTTTATCAGGTTGATAGGTAAACAAGGCAGGATCTCTCCAACTCATTTCATCGGTGCTGAAACGTGGTGTCAAATAACCGTTAAAGCCGGGAATGTGTGTGATGAAAGGAGCATTTGAATTCTCTATCATCATAAAAGTTCCCATCGCATCTTCTGTTTGGCCTCCTACATAAAAGACACGTTCAGGTTCATCTTTACCATTCAGATAGATCTCACATTTGATACCATTGCTTGCCAGTGATTTCAATACGGTATTGTATGCTGCTTTTGCAACCTTAGTACGGACATCAACTTTATAAATCACTTCCAACAAATTCAGAACATTTGATCTTCTTGGTGAATACTTATCATTCAATACCCAGACTTTATCGTTCCCTCTAGAAAGGGTGAGTGATTTCCCGGCTTTATCAGCAAGAAATATTTTGGTAATAGAGGCCGTGTCGCTAACTGAGAAATTCTTTAGTTCATCTTTTACTGTACTATACTTTGTACGGTAAATAAAAAATATACTTATTCCTGCCAAAAGAATAAAAAGAATAAGGAGAGTTTTATTGTTTTTCATTCAGTACCATTTTAATTAGTAAATTTTCGCTTTCTGATAAACGAGAAGATCATGCCGAAAATAATAATCATGATCGTTGGTAGAATCACATTTAACCATTGTATAAATTGTGGTTCTTCGATCTTTGCCGGATCAAGTAAACGCAATTTGATCTCTTTAGAACGAAGTTCAAGAACTCCGTTGTTGTCACACAAATAGTCGATGCAGTTTAGAATGAAACTCTTGTTGCCAAATGTTTGTCGAGTGAAGCGATCATACCTAATGGATAAACATTGCCTTTCTTACTAACATAACTTGCAATCACATCTCCATCACTAACAACTATCATTTTAGTATTCTCACTCTTTGATTTAAAATCAATGTCCTTGGAGGATGCGATTGCCTCCGGCACACGATTTTCATAGTTTGAGTTAAAACTACCTTCAAGCAAAACTGCAACAGGTACATTTCTTCGATTGAACATCTGTGGATCTGCTTTCTCGCGAAGAATATTAAGACTCACTCTTGCCGGTGCCATTTGTAAACGACTCAGCTTTGAGGAAGATAGTAAAACAGTCTTTGTTACACTTTCTGTTTCTATGGTGTCGATCGAACTTGCAAATTCGGTTTTTATCATATTAAGATTATTCACAATTGGGTTTTTACCTTCTGCAGACAGTAATGGATAATAGTACCATGGAAATATTTCTTGCTTTGGTTGGTTGCCTACATATCCGGTAACAACCGGAATTGGGGCAGCTTGCATATCCAATACGAAGTCAGAATTGATACGAACGCCATATCTGAAAAGCATATCATCAATATTCAGTTCTAAAGGAATGGCAACATTTGTACTTCTTTTTTCAAGACTGTCCATGTTCATAGCTAATTTATCAATCAGCCATAAAACACGTCCGCCTTTCATTATAAATTGATCGATCACAAATTTGTCTTTCTCGTCAAAAGCTGAATCAGGTTTTGCAATGATCAGTAATTTATAATCTTTCAGCGCATTCAACCTGCCATTAATGTTGACAGTATCCACAATATAAAAATCACTTAGTCCATTTGCGGCATCTGAAATTTTCTTAGTCGGTAGTTCAGACTGTCCACGTAGAAATGCAATTGAAGTTGATTTCTCACGCGAAAGTTTTCTTAAAACAGTGCTGATCTCATATTCTAAATTCTCAATAGAGTTGTTGAGCATGACATCAGAATTCCCGCCAAATTTGCTTTTCAATATCTGCATAGGAATTTCCTGACTTCTATAATTTACGATAGCACCGGGAAAAATAATTTTTTGACTTTGCTGGCCTTTTTCATTTTCTTCAAGATTAGTAGGGAAAAGGCCTTTTTGAGAAAGCTGTTTATATAATTCGACTCTTTGTTTTTCATCCGGATTTGCTGATGGGTCAATGAATTCATATTCGATATTATCGTTCGAATAAATTCTGAATTCATCCAGCATTTCTTTTAATGAATTTTTTAATTTTAAAAATCCGGGTGGAAGATCGCCATCCAGATATATTCTAAAGTAAACAATATCTTCCAATCCTTTTGCAAGATCTTTTGATGAATTGGAAAGCGAGTATCTTTTTTCCTGTGTCATATCAATTCGCTCAAAAGCAAATTGTGCAATTACGTTTACAAAGATCAATATTCCCAAAAGTAAAGTCATCCGGATAATACTTTGGCTCTTTGCGCTTCTTTTGTTTTTCATTTTGCCGTTTACCATTTTCGTTTTTCCAGAATAAAACGGGTGAAGAATACAAAAAAGAGTGTCAACGATATGAAATAGATCACATCTCTTGAATCGATTACACCACGACTCATTGAGCCATAATGACTGCTGATTCCTAATTGAGCAAGTAGATTACTTATAGTTGGTTGAGTAATAATTGATCCCAGAAATTCAAATCCGCTGTAAAAGAAAAAAGATAATATAACAGCTAGAATGAAAGAAACTATCTGATTATTTGATAAAGCGGACGCAAAAACTCCAATAGAGGCAAAACCACTGCAGAGAAAGACCAGCCCTATGTAAGATCCAATAATTCCGGCTGTATCGATATTCCCGGCCGGATTCGCAAGCATGTAAACTGTGATATAGTAAACCAATGTTGGGACAAGAGCAATGATAACCAGTAGAACCGCAGAAAAATATTTTGCCAATACGATCTGTAAGTCTGTCAATGGCTGTGTGAGTAGTATTTCTATTGTCCCGCTCTTTTGTTCTTCTGCAAACATTTTCATTGTCACGGCCGGAATCAGAAAAAGAAATACCCACGGAGCAACTATGAATAAGGGATCAATATTTGAATATCCGCTTTCAATTATATTAAAATCAGCTCCCGGAAAGATCCACATGATCAGTCCCAGAGTAAGCAGAAAAACAATTATTACAATATATCCAATCAATGAACTGAAAAAGCTATTGATCTCTTTTTTTAATAGTGCAACCACTTCTGTTTGAATTGTGGCGTAAAAGTAGTTTATTAATCAAAATATACGAAACGGATTGATGAAGGAAAGCGGAATTTATTAACTAAAGCTTAACAAAAGGTAAAGTCGTGGATTCTTTGATTGTAGTAATTTTCACCAGATAGATTCCATTTGAAAAATCACTTACATCGATAGTTGTCATCAGATTGTCCGTAATTTCTCTTTCTGAATTATAAACGATCTTTCCTGAAATATCAACTATTATAATTGAGGTCACAGACGAAGTCAGATAATCATTTTTAAGTGTTATCTGATTTGCTGCCGGATTTGGGAAAAGTTTGAATCGTGAATCGATTAGATCGCATTCTTGACTTTCAATAGTTAATGTCGCTGAAATACGGCAGCCAATTTGATCTGTCACTTCTATTGAATAATTTCCTTTTGGCAGATCATTTCGATCAACACTATTTATGCCATCACTCCAGTTACATTGGTAAGGTTGTATGCCACCGTTGATTAAAACTTCTGCTTTACCATTGGCTGTTCCACACGACGAACTTATTGAAGAAATTTCTGCTGAAATTGTTTCCAAATTAGTTATTCGGAACGTCTTTTTGACGATGCAGCCATTGAAGTTGTTTACCGATAAATTGTAGATTCCTGCAGAAAGGTTTGTTGCAAATGATTGATTTGAATTTGAATGTTCCCAACTATATTCTACGATTTGATTGCCTGAAATTCCTGTAATAATTGACCCATTGTTTTTTCCTGCGCATTCTGAATTCGTTACGGTTGATGAGATATTTAATTCACTGACTTTTACTTCGAGAAAGTAAGTTTTCACACCATTTATTGGACATGCATTGTCAATAACAATAATTTTTATCCATAAATTTCTATTAGTTGATGTTGTACTGTCGGCCTTCCATTTGATCTGTGCCTTTTGAAGCAGATCTGTCGATTTTGTAATTGAAAGTCCGGTGATATTAGAATAGATTTCTATACTATTCTGTTGGCCTGCATCTAAATCTACTGAAGACATGTTTATGATCAAATCGTCACCTATGCAAAGCTTATATATAGACGATGAAAGTGCATCTAACTGTTGAATGGAAGGTAAGTGATTTGAGCTGCCGGCAGAGATCATTTGAATGTCCCGCATTGTTGACCCTATCGATCTGCCGTTTCTGAATTCAGTTACTTTAATTGCAAGGATTGCAGTTTCAATTCCTGAAGGAGTAATTGAAATCGTGCCGTTTTCCGGATTGAAATCTATTGGTGTTTCAGTACTAATAAACTGTTCTGCTGTGAAGCCATTTGCAAAATTTACATTCGTGATTTCACTGTTTTTTGGAGCAATCAACGAATAGGCCAGCGAGTCGCCATCAGCATCTATTGCGCTTTCAGAAAGAAGATTTATTTGATGTGCACTCAGGACAAGAATGGGTTTACTATCAAATACCGGAGAGTTGTTTGGACCTGAAATATTGTCCAGATAGGCTTCAACATAAAGTGCTTGAGTTTCAGGACTGATAATTGACGAAATAGCTGAATTTCTACAACAGTCTGTTACACTGAAAACAATGTCATTGCATTTTTCTGTTAATAGAATGGTTCCAGTATATTTCAATTGTTTATAACCCGTTGAACTTCCTCCATTACAAGTAGAAGGGGAGGACGAACAGTTTGTGCTGATTTCAATTTCTGATCCTGGTACCAACGACAAAGTATAAATAGTATTCAGACTACAGGATTCTGAACGAATCATCATGTTTACACTTGCAGGTGGCAAACTTCCTGAGCAGTCTGCATAAAGTGTATAATTGACTTTGTAGTAGTCGGCGTCTATGTATTGGTATGAAAGCTCAGCACCTGCCATATGGCTTGATTTGGCTTCTAATGCGAAGAATACAAGTATTGTCAGGCTGGCTGAAAAAACGGCATTTTTAAGCGAAAAAGATAGATTTGCACATGACATTTTGAAGCAGATTTTCGGTTGAACTAGTACAATTTAGCTCCAAAACGCTGATATCTCAATTCATTTCCGCCTTCAACCCTTAGTCTACTATGAACGTCCTATTTAAAGGGGTGAGAAGGAGTCTCAGAAAAGTGGAATAAAAAGCTCCAATTATTCTTCATCGATAGCTATCGGGATTCATTTAACACCACTGTTCGATAAAAATCAAACTGTGTAATTTAAGCTTTAAATTATAATTTAAATCAACTGTTCGCAGAACAAATTCATAGTAAGCCCCCACAATTTCTTGACACACATCTTTCTACATCAAAGATAGAACAGTTATTGTGTGGGGAGTCAACGCGCTGTGCGAAATCATTTGAAAAGTTAATCATGGTTGTATCTAATAATCGAAGTTTCAAATGATTTGGTGCGCGTTGGGCCCTTTTTTTGTTTCTTTTTTTGGGCAAACAAAAAAAGAAAAATTGAAATCAAGAACTTGCAATTACATTTACTGCCCTATGAAATTAGTTTTATCGAACAGTAATGATTATTTATCATTTATTTCTTTTCACAAAAAGGGGTTCATGCAGAACATGAACCCCTTTGAAAATTAACTATGGTTTAGTTTATTGTTTTACAATTCTTGAAGTATTCACTTCTCCATCGTAAGCAACTTTTACTGTATATACTCCTGCAGTAAGTGAGTTGATATCAATAGATTTTGAATAACCGTGACCTGAAACTTCGTTAGAATAGAATACACTGTTTCCTAAGATATCCGTTATCGTTATTGATACTTTCGTGTCACGAATCTTTGATACGTTTACGTTAAGTATATTTTTTGCAGGGTTTGGATAAATTGAAACCGCATTTGTTACAACACGAGAACCGGGTAATAATGGGTTACAAGTAATAAAGCCAACTGCAATTGCGTCGAATGATTCACATCCTGATGCATTCGTTACCAACACTGAATATGTTCCGGCTACTGTTACAGAAAGTGTTTGTGCAGTAGAGTTGTCAGACCATAAGTAAGTGTTACCTGCACCTGCATCTAATACAAGTGTTTCTCCAATACAAAGTACAGTATCTAGACCTAAGTCAACTGTTGGTCCTTGATTTATTGCATAAATGTCGAATGAAGCATAAGCACGGCAGCCTAAATAATCTTCTACCATTACTGTCTGTGTTCCTGAAGTCAATTGAACAGCTGTTTCAGTTGTTTCTCCGCTAGCCCATAAAATTGTATATGGTGATGTACCACCTGAAATAACAACCATTGCTGATCCGTCTTCGCTTCCCGGACATGATGCATCACTCATTGTAAGCACTGATGCGCTGATACCTGCTGCATTGGCAACATTTGTAGATAGCGTCTGAGAACAGCCACTTGTAAGATCTGTAGCTACACATTCATAGATTCCAGCGATCAGTCCGGTAGCTGTAGGGCCAGTAGACACGTTTGGAGTCCAAACATAAGAGAAGTTTCCACTTCCACCTTGTGTTACAACAGTAGCTGTACCGTCATTTGCAAGACAAGTAGCAGGAGTTGAACTGATAGCGAAAGTCACAGGAGTATTGTTGATGATATTTACTGTTGCTGTACTATGGCAATTGTTAGCGTCTGTTACTGTTACAGTATATAGTCCTGAAGTTAAATCAACAGCACTAGGGCCGGTTTGAGCAGGAACTGTATTCCATACATAATCAATTGTTCCTGTGCCACCTGTTGCAGTTGCTTCTGCACTGCCTAAAGCAGCACCACAACCTGCATTTGTACCTGAAGTTGAAACAACTAACTGAGCTGGCTCACTTATAACAACTGTTTGAGCACCAACGCATCCAGAGCCATCAGTTACATTCACAGTATATGTTCCTGCAACAAGGTGAGAAATAGTTTGTGATGTTAAATCGTTAGGCAACTGAGCAGAAGTCCAAAGGTAAGTAAGTGGCGGATTTCCGGTAGCAGCAACTGTTGCCGAACCATTGTGATTGCCAAAACAAGCTACCGAAGGAGTAGAGTTAACTGTCAATGCCATATTGGAAACTACCACAGAGAAACTATAAGTCTGAAGTCCATTTGAAGGACAAGCGTCATCACGAACAGTAACTGTAAATGTATACGGTTGTGGACGTGCATCTGCAGGTGTTGGAGCCCAGCAGAAATGACCTACCGGATTTGGAGAACCTGTTGAAGTGAATGTTGCTCCCGGGATACCATTATTCCAAGACAATGTTAAAACTTGGCCCGGATCAGTATCATTTGTGATGATGTCGAAACAAAGTGTACCACCCGTACAAGCTGAAGTTGCGAAGTTTCCACCACCATTAATACCTGAAGCAGATGGTAATGTATTTGAACATGCAACTGTATAGATCTGAATATCTCTCATCACAGAACCAATTAGTACACCATTACGGTATTCCTGAATCAATACTGCAACAACACCTACTTCTGTATTTGTTGGGTGCATGAAGATGTCACCATTTACCTGATTGATTGAAGTTGCAGGTGAAGAAGTGATAGGGTTTGCAATTGAATAACCTGTTGCATAAGTAACAGATTGGTTAGCGCCTGTACGTGGAGGGATAAAGAAATAAACTAATGAATCACCATCAGCATCAATCACACCGTGATTGTAAAAATTGTCCTGACCAATACACTGAAAAGCTACCGGGTAGTTTGCGAATGTAGGTGAGTTGTTATTTGTTAACGTATTGTTCAAATACGCCTCAAGATATTGTCCATCTCCTGAACCGAAATCAAGTGTAGTGATCGCAGCATTTCTACAGCAATTTGAAACACTAAAGTTCCAATCCGGACACTGAGCCGGTAGAGTGACAATTGTAGTGTACTCATAAGCTTGGATACCGGGAGCTGTTCCACCTGCACATGTTGAAGGATTTCCCGGACAGTTAAGAGAAATCTCTTGACCTGTTCCCGGAACCTGATTCAATGTCAGTGATTGAGAAACACCGGCTCCACAAGTAGTTGAACCAACTTGTAAACTCTCTGTTGTAGGTGCATCGATACCAGCACAATCGCGATACAAAGTGTATGTTACCAGATACTGGTTGTTACCTATATATTCATAGGTTAAATCTGCACCGGCCATGTGACTGGCTTTCGATGTGTTTAATCCCATGAAACATACTAATGCAATAAGAACACACAAGTTCTTCCACATGTTTCCGGCAATTGTTTTAGGGTAAATAGTTTTCTTCATTTTCTATTTTTGTTTGTTTCTTTTTATCTTCTTGTATTAGGAGTAAATTTAGCTTGCAGATTGTGGAAAGTAGTATTTGTTTTGTAAAGGAGCTATAAATTTGGGTGAGATACTCAATTTTACTTGCCAATTCATGAGCCCTCTTTTCCTCATTTATTAAACATGCACTAAGGTTTAGCAATATTAGCCCAAAAACCAATACCAGTCAACCTTTCAGAAGTTATTTAACATCTTTATTTCAACACATTCTCAACAGTCCAGGCCTGTGCAGCTTCCTCAAATAAAGGTTTGGTTTTCTGCCATGTACCTTTGAAAAGCCCCGATTGACGGTAGTTTTCAAGGTCGCTTTCGCTTGTCCATGTTGAAAACGTAAAGTAAATCCGAGTATCTTTCTTATCCTGATAAAGATCAACCCCATTACAACCCTTGAATTTGTTGATTTCTGGCCTTACTTCTTCAAATATTTTTTCAAAAGCAGAAGTTTGCTCTTTTCTAAAGGTCATTTTTACTATTCTGGTAATCATTGAAATTCGATTCTGATCGCATCCATAACTTTCAAACCTAGCAATCCCGATGCATTGCCTCGGTTCAAAGCAATCTCTAAATAACCATTTGTATTGAAAAAGGCAACGATCTCTCCATTCTCCGTGTCTTCATATGACTTCGAGATCTTTGAAATAGTGTAGTTTGATTTCCTCATATAAATTGAAAACGGGCGGTTTTTATGCTCTTTTTCAAAAAAATCCTTAGTCACATTCATGATTGCATTTCCAAAAGAATCAACATAAATGATCGAACCCCGAATAGTATTAGCATCTGTTGTTGGTACAGCAAAATAACTTGTCAAAACACCTTGCTGTTCTGTGCCTAGTTTTGACGGATTAATTCCTTTGCCTAAACTGACCAGTGTATCTAGTACCAGCTCTTCAACTTTTTTCTGTCTTCATGCTGACGTGCATCCAGATAAAAAACATTTTTTTGCTTTTCATCTAACACTAAGCTGAAAATTCCACTGTCAAAACCTAAGAAGTAATATCCATCTGATTCAACAATCAAAAATGGATATTCAATATCGTGATTTTCAGGACCAGTCAGACCAATATAATGGATACTGCCTTTTGGAAATTTGTCATAGGTCGTCTTGATTATGTATGCAGCGGTAAGAATATCAAAATGAGTTATCTCATGACTGATATCGATAACTTGCAACGAAGAATTGCGCATCATAAGTGAGCCTTTGAAACAGGCTACATATGGATCACAGACACCCCAATCGGTCGTTAATGTTAGAATCGGCATATAGAGATAAAGAGCATCTGATGTTGATAACTTATAACAGTACAGAACTCAAAAGTAGACAGTTTTAGGTAGTATTGAGACGTAAATTAAATTGACTTATCAAGAACTGAACGGTAATAACTTGTTCAGTTTATTTTATAATTAAAACCTAAAAGCATTGAGCGAAGTAGTTATCCCTATCGACACCTTTAATCCGGTTGAATTTTTGGTGTCAATGACAGTAATCTGGAAGTCATCAGAAAAATTTTCCGGAATTAAAATTGGTTGCCCGAGGAAATGAAATTAAAGTCATCGGCGACGAAAAAAACATTCACGCTTTCAGTGAAAAAATAAACAGGCTTATTCAACACTATCAAAAATTTGGTAGTCTTACCCCTGATAATGTCGAACACTTTCTGGCAGATACTTCGGTAAAATCCGATTCTGCTCCTGCCGGAACGAATAGTGATGTCCTTGTTTTCGGCCAGAATGGTATTATGGTTCGAGCTCGTACAGTCAACCAGAAAAAAATGGTTGAAAGTTCGGAAAAGAACGATATCGTCTTTGCAATCGGACCCGCCGGCACAGGTAAAACATATACTGCTGTTGCCCTCGCTGTTCGTGCGTTAAAGAACAGAGAAATAAAAAGAATCATTCTTACAAGGCCGGCAGTCGAAGCCGGGGAAAACCTTGGTTTCTTGCCGGGTGACCTAAAAGAAAAGATCGATCCATATCTTCGTCCTCTATATGATGCATTGTATGATATGATACAAGGCGAAAAAGTAAAAAGTTATATTGAAAGCGGCGTTATCGAAGTTGCGCCACTTGCATTTATGCGTGGACGTACACTCGATAATGCATTCGTAATTCTCGATGAAGCGCAAAATGCAACTGAAAGTCAGTTGAAAATGTTTCTCACAAGAATGGGGCCTTCAGCAAAATTCATTGTGACAGGCGACGTAACTCAAATCGATCTTCCGAGAAATCAGCCATCAGGCTTGGTTCAGGCAATAAAAATTCTAAGCAATGTAAAAGGAATTGATTTCATTTATCTCGATGCACAGGATGTTGTCCGTCACCGTTTAGTGAAAGAAATTATCGAAGCGTACAATAAGTGAACACAATGAAAATGAATGCTGCATTAGCGGGAACAAATTTTAATTTTCCCGGTCAACAATCTTTTTACAAAGGCAAAGTAAGAGATGTATATTCTTTTGAGAATATACTTGTAATGGTGGTTACAGATAGAATATCTGCCTTTGATGTGGTGCTTCCAAGAGCAATACCTTTCAAAGGACAAGTGTTGAATCAGATCGCTATCAAAATGCTCAACGCAACTTCTGATATTGTGCCAAACTGGGTAATTTCTTCTCCTGATCCAAATGTTACTATCGGTAAAAAATGCAAGCCGTTTAAAGTTGAAATGGTAATCCGTGGTTATTTATCCGGACATGCCTGGCGAGAATACAATAGTGGTAAACGACTGGTGTGTGGTGTTCCTCTTCCTGAAGGGATGAAAGAAAATGATAAATTCCCTGAACCGATCATCACGCCAACAACAAAAGCATCTGCCGGTCATGATGAAGATATTTCCAGAGAAGAAATTTTAGCAAAAGGTATTGTCAGCGAAAGTGATTATGTGAAGATCGAAAATTACACAAGAGCGATCTTTAAACGTGGGACTGAAATTGCCCTCAAAACTGGATTAATATTAGTTGATACAAAATATGAGTTTGGAAAAATAGGCGATGAGATTCTTCTTATTGATGAAATACACACTCCTGATTCTTCCCGTTATTTTTATTCTTTTGGATATGAAGAAAGACAGAAGAACGGACAAGAACAACGGCAACTTTCAAAAGAATTTGTTCGTCAATGGTTGATTGAAAATAATTTTCAAGGTAAAGATGGTCAAACTGTTCCTGCTATGAGCGATGAATGGGTTGAACAAATTTCAAAACGTTATGTCGAACTTTATGAGAAACTCACCGGCGAACAATTTGTTCCGTCCGATACCAGTGACATTGATTCGAGAGTGGAAAGAAATGTTGCTGCTGCTTTGCATAAATTAAGTGAGTAGTAAGTAGTAAGTAGTTATTGATTAGAATTTTATATTTGCAGCACGTAAGTATTGCTACTTACCACTTACAACTCACTACTTTCCAAAAAAAAATGCACCAAAACATCCTCTTCGACCGTGTAAAAAGTTTAATAGAATCGTACGATTTTTCAAAACCATTTTCACTGTATCTAAAGGATTTGTTTAAGTTGAATCCTAAAATGGGTGCACGCGATAGGAGAGAGACCCGTGATTACTGTTATCATTTTCTAAGAATAGGGAGTAATTTGAAGGAAGAAAAATTTCATGTAAAACTTGCTGTCGCTTCTTTCTTATGTTCTTCCGTGAAAAGTCAATCACTGGAAATTTTACTTTCGGAACACTCAACATTATCAATTGATCAAATAGAATTTGGAACAGATAGAAAGCTGGAAATTGTAAAAGAAATATTTTCCGATTTTGCATTGGAAAAAATTTTCCCGGATATTGAATTGCTCTCGAATGAAATCGATACTGAACTTTTTTGTAAATCATTTCTCATCCAGCCTCGTGTATGGATACGAATCCGAAAAAGTTTACTGAACCTGTGAAATCTGAATTAGCTGAATTGCAGATCCCTTTTGAGATTTCTGAAGTTGAAAATGTTCTTTCGTTTTCACCAATGCAAAAACTTGAACATCTGAAGTCGTATGAGAACGGATATTTTGAAATTCAGGATCTGAATTCACAACGAATTTCAAAGTTTCTTGAACCGAAAAGTACCGATGTTTGGTGGGATGCCTGCGCTGCCAGTGGTGGAAAAAGTCTTGCCCTGATTGACAAAGAAGAAGACATTCACCTTTTAGCAACTGATGTACGTGAGAATATTTTAAAAAACTACTCAATACGTATGAGGAAGATCGGGTTTCAAGGTTTCAATACACAAATGATCGATCTTTCGAAAAAATCAATTGACCCAAGTGAGAGATTTGAAGGTATTCTTGCTGATGTTCCTTGCTCCGGTTCAGGTACATGGTCTAGAAGTCCTGAAAATTTACTCAAAAACCATAAAAGTAAAGTATTGGAAATTTTCCAACCTTTACAGCGAAAAATCGTGACAAATGTAGTTAATCACCTCAGGGCCGGCGGAAGCCTTGTATACAGTACTTGTTCTGTTTTTAAGGCAGAAAATGAGGAAAACGTCGAATTTTTCCTAAAAAACTTACCTTTGAAGCTTAAAGATAAGGAATATCTAAGTGGGTACGAGAAAAAAGCAGACAGCTTATTCGTAGCTTCATTCGAAAAAGTTTCAAATTAATTAGAACTTATTTGAATGAAGTTAATTAGCATAGCTGAAAAATCGAGAAACAAAACCTGCTTTGCAGAGTATAATTATTATCATAAAGAATCTAAAAGTGAATCACATACCTGTCGGGAAGTGTCTCCGACTTCTCTTCTTCTCCTTGTTTTTATGTTTTGCATCAAATGCGCAGCAATCCGCTTCTTCGGAAACTGAATTGAAGAAGCAAGCTGAAAAAGCATTTCTATCAGAAAAATATGAAGATGCCCTTTCACCATATTCGCAACTTTTAAGTCTGTACCCAAATAATACATCATATAGTTATCGTTATGGTGTTTCATTACTCCTTGCAGGAAAAATAAAGCAAATGCAGTAAATTATCTGGAAGTTGCAGCAAAAGATCCTTTAAGTCCACAAGAAGTGTGGATCTACCTTGGACAAGCTTACATGGTCATTGGCAAATTTGATGATGCATTAGGGTGCTTCAGAAAATTTGAATCAATTGTAAATGCAACGATGCTCAAGAAATTCAATTCAGATGAATTGAAATCGAATTGCATGAATGCAATTGAACTCTTGAAAACTCGGAAGAATATTGCAATTATCAGTTCAAGAGATGTTGCAAGAAATGAATTTTATAAATATTACGATTGGTCTGACGCAAATGGAAAACTTGTTCCTGCAGCAGAACAATTTTTAACGACAATGGACAAGGACAATCAGATGAATCCTGTCATGTTCATTGCCAACGACAAACAAACGATATACCTTTCAAGTTATGGAAAACGTGGAGAACGAGGTAAGGATCTATATGTCATCAGGAAAATGCCAAATGGAAATTGGTCAACTCCGGAAAATTTAGGGGAAACAATTAACTCGGAAGCAAACGAAGATTTTCCTTACCTGGATCGTGATGGCCGAACACTCTATTTTGCTTCTAAATCTAAAAAAAGTATTGGCGGATATGATATCTTTAAATCAAAAATTGATTTTAATACGGGTAAATGGTCAATACCGGAAAATTTAGGTTGGCCGATTAATACTATTGCCGATGATTATCTCTATGTTCCAATTTCAAAAGGTGCGGAGGCTTATTATACGACTTCAATTTCATCTACGAAAAGTGAAATTGAATTACGAAGAATTCAATTGCCTGATCAAGGTGAGGCGCTGGTTACTATCTCCGGTTATTATGCACCAACAGATCAGAGAGTCAGAAGAGATGCGAGGATCACTATTCTTAAAGCAGGTGGTGAAGGAATTATCACTTCGGTTTATACTGATCCAAACACCGGTAAATACGAAGTTACATTAGAGCCCGGACTAGATTACGTAATCGTTGTAGAAGGTGGAGGATATCTTCCTCATGCAGAAAATTTCACTCTCCCTTCAAAGCTAGATAATTCGGACTTAAAGCAAATCGTTAAGATCAACAGAGAAGTCGAGTGAGAAACTTGTTCTGGAAAATTATTTTTATCCTGCTTCAGCCGTTCTTGAAGTTCCTTCAGAAGTTAAGGCGGCTTCTTATGATACAAACGTTGATTCATCATCGATGATGGCCATCCAGATCAACAATCAAACTGTATTAGTAACAAAACCGGGTTCCGGAAAGATAGAATCTGTCGTTGAACTGCCTAGTGAAAATTCGAATTTAGTTACAATTGAAAAAAAGGATGAATATGACCCAACTATAGAGCGTTCGCCAAGCGCCGATGAAATTCAACAGAAGAAGGAAGAAGAGAAGAGAGCATTGGAACTTGCCGATGACAATAAAAAATCTGACAATTATGATGTAACGATAGGAAACGAAGAACTCGCTTCAATTGCAATACTTGATGCAAAAACATCTCGTCAGGAAGCCGATAGTTTAAATCGTGAAGTTGAACGATTGAAGGCCGGCGCAATTGAAAGAGATAGCTTGTCAGCGCAAATGAGTGTCAAAGCGGAGAATGCTACTGAACAAGAAAAACCTTCTTATTTGAATGAGGCGTATGTACTCAAAGCAGATGCAGATAATATGCGAAGACAGGCAGCTGATCTGAAAATAGCTGCTATGGCCAAGGATACAGAGGCCAAAGCTTCTGAACAGGAGGCAAATGAACTACTTGCAACTATTAATGATGGCAAATCCAAGAAAGGTTCAAAAGTAGTTGCTGCTGATAAGAAACCTGATACTGTTGTTTTACCTGAATCATCCAAACCTAATGAACAAATTGCAACAGCAGTAGTTAAAACGGATGAAACCAAAGCAACATCAGATAGTACCAATCAAGCACTTTTGTCAGATGATAAAAAGGAAAATGATTCTAAAGTCGAAAACAAATCCGAAACAACTCCAATTGGCGATAATCAATTATCCACTCAAGAGAAAACAGCTCTTGCAATTTCAAGCACAGAGGTTGTTAGTAATAAAGAGGAGAACGAGAATCAGCAAGCAAATGATACCACCAATGCAATAACTCCAATGGAAGCACAAGCTAATGCAAATTTAGCCGGTGATTCCTTAACTAGTGTTTCTGAGAAAAGTGAAGTGACAGTAATTACTGATTCATCAGCTTTGGTTCCGGAAAAGGTTGCCGAAAACATAAACGTGGAGAATAAAAAGGAAAGCTTACCGATTATCACTCCTGATTTAGCTGCCAATGATGTTTCACATGAAAAGTCTGCACAAGATGTTTCTTCCGGTGATAAATCTGTAGTTAATAATGTTGCAGAAGAAACTAAAGTAACTGAAACGACGGTTGTAGATAAAACGACTGAAAAATCAAATGATACCACAACTTCAGGAACATCCATCGCAGATAACACAACAAAAAGTTCAGTTGATAGTATCAACAAAGTTGATCAAAGTAATTTAGCAGTGCCGATAATTGACTCAGGAGAAAAGAGTGCTGTTGTTGTTGAAACCCAAACTCCTATAGTTGCTCAAAAGGAATCGGAACATGATGAAACTATTTCTTCTAAAAATGTAGAGCCTGTTGTTGAGAATGAAGAGCCTGCAAATGTCGGAATTGCTGCCAATACTTCTGATACGAAAACGAATAAAGATAATTCAGTAGATTCTGTTCCGGTATCAGAAATTGTAATTGATAAAGATCAAATTGCAATTATTTCAACCGAAGACCAAAAGGATTCGAAAAAAATATTGGATAAGGAAGTTGCTCAAAATTCACCTGCAATTACGGCTGATGAAAAAATTATAACCAAGGAGCAAGGTACAAGCATCCCTGATTCAAAGGTTGAAGCAAATCCGGATGCTCAAAAAGTCAACCAAGTTGCATTAGCCACTGAAGTTGAAAATAATTCCGATGATGAAATTATTGATGTGACTACGGCTGATGAAAAAGCAAAGACTGAAGTAGTCGCACCTAAAGTTGAGAGTTCAGTTGCAGAAAATAAAACAATGCCTGATTCCGCAATTAGTGAAAATTCTGTTCCTGAAATTGCAATTAATACTAAAGTTGAAAATCAGGAAAGTCCTGAAGCCACAGAAAAATCTTCCGGGACAATTATTGAAAACCCAGATTCTGTCAAACCTTCACCTGATGTCACCACTGTTGAATTAAAGCCTCCATTTGTTGTTCCGGTAGAAGAAAAAAACCACTGCCTGAAAATATAAACACATTAAAAGTTAATCCTGTTAATGAAGAAGCCAGGATCGCTTATCAGGCCTTCAAAGCAAAATACAAGAACTCAAAACAACTTTCTGATCAATCTATCAGTTTGCAAAATCGCATTACGGAAACAAAACCTTCTGTTGAGCGTGATAGTCTGATCTTTGTTTCTAATAGTCTTGTCGAACAGTCAGCTGCTATGTACAATGACGCTATCGTTCAATTAAAAGCCGCTGAAGCGATCGATCCGGATGTACAGCATAAAATGGAAGTGAACGAGCAAATTATAGCTTATAGTTCCTCCATGCCAACAGGAAATTCTGAGAAGGATAGTCCTTCATTAAACGACCAGACAGGACCTGCTCCGGGCGTTGACATTCCTGAAAAAACAGATTCAACAGAACAGCAAATCGCAAGTGTAGCTGCGGAGACTGCAGGCGACAAAGTTGAAGAGGGCAAGTCTGAAACCGCAAGTGAGAAAGTAGCGTCGGATGTTTCCGAAACTGCAAATGATAAAGTAGAGTCTGATACAAAAGATAATCTGGTTACAGAAAATTCTGAGACAACTTCTGAAACAGCATCTGCTGAAAGTTATGAATTGACTCCTGAAGAAGCAAAGGCTGTTGAAGAGGCTACAACTTTCACAGTTGAAACACCAAATGGTAAAGAGGTTGTTAAGATAGATACAACAGGAATTAATACTCGTCATCCGGAATTCCGGAAATATGTTGAAGTCAACAAAGAAATAACTTCTAAGCAAGTTGAAACAATTGATATTTTCGCTGATGCTGTCAACCAGAATAAAATTGCAGTCGAGCAGAAACAAGAGCAAAACAGGTTGATGGACAAAGCAGAGGTAGAGCAAGATCGTCCAACGAAAGCACAGATCTTTATTCAAGCAGATGCTATGCGTGATTCTTCAAAAAAGAATGAAGAGGAAGCGGCTGCGAAATTTGCTTTGGCTCAAAGCAAGACCGGCGAAGTAAAATCGAAGACCGGTGAGATGCAAGAGATCCGTAAACGAATTGCAAGACCGGGAAGTCAGCTTCCTGAACAAGCAACAAAGTCAACAGTCAGCCCTGAAGGACTATCGCAGGAAGAAGTACTTGCTATGACGAAGCCTGAAGAAAAGGCAAATACAACAGTCGACAATAATATTTTCAACGATAATTCCGGAAATTCAATTCCGGCAACGACTTATACTCCTGAAAAAGTTGAACAATTTGCAAAACAATCATTCAGTATAGCAAGTGCACCGGTCTATAATAAAGAGAATCCGATTCCAATGAACCCGCCGATTCCGGATGGACTGGTATTTAAAGTTCAGATCGGTGCGTTTAGAAAAGAAATTCCTGCTGAGAAATTTGAAGGAGTTCAGCCTATTTCAGCAGAAACTACTCTGCCAAGTTGGGTTAGATATTGTGTTGGATTATTCCAGACCTTCGAGCCGGCTGTTGTGGTGAAAAAAGAAATGCAACAACGCGGATTCAAAGATGCATTTGTTGTGGCTTATCTTAATGGAAAAAGAATTGGCCTGGATGAAGCATTTGTAATGATTGGAAAAGGAAAGTCATCGCCTGACAAAACTTATGTTCAGAATTCACAGACTGAAATGGCTTTACTCAGAGCAAATAATATTCGTCCGGAAAATATTGCATCGATCAGAAATAATGTCATGGACGAAGATGAAAAGTCCTTCTATGGAGAGAATGCGGCGAATGTGAAGAAGTCGCTTGCGGCTATTGAGTATTCAGTTCAGGTCGGGGTTTACAAAACTCAAATTACACCTAAAGGACTACAGACTCTTACTCCATTGTTTACTGAGAAGATCCGAAGTAATCTATATCGCTTTACAACGGATCATTACATGAGCTATGCTTCTGCAGATTCTATGAAGAAAGTTGCAAGAAGAGAAGGAGTAAAGGATGCATTCATTGTTGTATATAGAAATGGTGTTCAATCTGCTTTGTCATCGGTGCCGATTGCTGAACGAACAAAACAATCTTCTTCAATAACCAATACTGTAGCTTCAACATCAGTACCATTTAAAACTTCAACTTCAACTAAACCTTCTCTTTCAAATGTGGAAGACGCTAGATCACCGCAGAATTTTCCTTCCGCAGTAACTTCAGGAGGTAAAATTATTTATCGTGTTCAGATCGGTGCATTCAAAAATAACATTCCATTCACAGCCGTCGTAACCTTCCTGAATATTGCAGACAAAGGAATCACTCAACTTACTGATGATCGCGGGTTACATATTTTCTATGCAGGAACGCTTGATAACTTTTCATCGGCATCTGCACTACGTGAAGAGATCGTTAGCAAAGGCGTTACTGATGCATTTGTTGTTGCGCTACAAGATGGGAAGAGAGTTACGCTTACTGAGGAAATGAAAAAATAAATCCCGATAGCTATCGGGATGAAGGATCTCGCTGTGCGCAAGGCGGAATGAGGATTGTAACATTCGTAACAACTAACGAAAGACGAAAAACGAAAAACGCAGAACGAAAGCAGTCGCAATTTAATATACGCTGCTACCACTCACCAATTACTACTTACTTAATTACCGCCGAAAGTCCACGATCAATAAGAGCATCTTTCATCGGTTTCAAGTTTGAGAACGAATCAGATTTTACTGTGCATTTGCCATTATAGTGAACGATGTAAGTACATTGTTCAGCTTGAATGATATCGTGTTTGCAAATCTCTACCAACGCTTCGATTACAAAATCAAAAGTATTTTCATCGTCATTATAAAGAATAAGATCACGAACACGGGCTTCTTTTACTTCTTCTATAACAACTTCTTGTGCTTCCGGGTTAAGTGTATTAAATAGCGATTTCATTTTATTAAGTTTTGCTTTTCGAATGTAAAAGTAAAGAAAATTTCTGTTCGCTCCGAATTGGGACTTTTCAACACTTTGGTAGAGCACTTGAATGGGCTTTTTTGCGTCATTATTGGTCTTATTGGGTCAAAGGTCAAGGGTCAAAGGTCAGTTGGATACTGCCAAATTTTCCAGACTTGACCTTACCTTTGACCCTTGACCTTGACCAAATTTTCCCACGAACTTTTCCGTACTTTTGGCACGATATTTCACCAATAAAAATTATGAAATCAATAAAAATTAAAACGCTCGGTTTAGTATTACTCCTTACTGCATGCAGTAAGGTGCCAATTTCTAACCGGAAACAATTAAATCTTTTACCTGAAAGTGAAATGGTTTCCATGAGTTTAACCAGCTACCAGGATTTTCTAAAACAGAATCCACCTATCAATGGAACTGGAAATGAGCGTATGAGTCAGATGTTGATGCAACAAATGGGAGGGATGGCATTAGATGTTGCCTTGTCGACGAAAAGTGCAGAGACAAAAAATATGTTCATGACAGCTTACGGAGCAGGAAGTAATTTAGGAATCCTTGCTTATTCAAGAACACATGAAACAGAAGCCGATAAATTAGGTTTGATCTTTTCAGCAATGGCCGGTTACGATCCACAAAAAGCAATTACATTTTGGCAACGGATGGCAGCACAAGGCGGCGCAAAACCACCTGAATTGTTGAGCACTCACCCAAGTGATGCAACCAGAATCAAGGACTTACAAGCCTACATGCCGACAGCCTTGAAGTATTACAAGCCAAAGAATTAATGATTCACAAATTTCTTTGAATAATTAATATAAAAACTATCTTTGCGCCCTCGTTTTTGAAGCAGAATAGCGGTTCAAAACCGAAATTTCAAATAAAATTGCACCCGTAGCTTAATTGGATAGAGCATCTGACTACGGATCAGAAGGTTAGGGGTTCGACTCCCTTCGGGTGCACTTAACAGGATTGAGTATGGAGTGCGAGTGTGTAACGCTCCACACTCCACACCCCAAACTCAAACCCACACTTTTTTCATTCAAGTTTTTATTCTCTAACATCTTGTTTCCCAATTTTCTTTAAATCAACTTTCCAGATTTAACCGGAAATTATATCTTCGTTTCTAAGAAATTTTACGGGCAAAATAGAAACAAGTTAAATGAAAAAATACATAATCACATCAACCCTAATCATCGCAATTCTTAGTCTGTCCGCTACTTTTAGCGTAAAGCCTGTACCAAATCACGAATTTCAGAACCTGAAAGTTTTACCAAAGGACATCAGTGGAGAACAGCTTGGTTTTATCATGGACAGTTTCAAATCGTCGCTTGGTGTCAAATGTTCGTATTGTCATCCGCTTTCTGCAGATTCATCACAAGGTCGTCATCTCGATTTTGTGAGCGATGCTAAACCACAAAAATTACGCGCGCGTGAAATGATGTTGATGACTGCTGAAATAAATAAAACATTTTTTAATCCGAATCACTCTGATCGAACGGATACTTTAAATACTGTGATGTGCTATACATGCCATAGCGGAATTAGTAAGCCGGATCATAGTGCATTGTTTCCGGAATTGGATTCGTTGATGAATATGCAAAGACACTAAACTCTTTTTGCCGGATTAAAAATCCGGAGCACGGGGGTTCAGGATTATAAATCCTGAACTGCTGAGCATCAGTTAATTGATCATTATTTAAAAACATCATCCGAAATCCCTTTGTTGATCACATATTCACTCATTACTACTGTGATCTTACCTTGTTTCTCTTTCGTTTCTTCTTTTGGCTTGGTGTTGTTGATGTCGGCAGTTACACTTTTTGGGAGCTTGAATTTTTTATGTCTACTGTGAAAAATGATTTTATCCGGTAATCCGTAAGCAGATTGTGAGCTATAAAAGTATTCTGTGAGTATGGTGCCGTTTGTCTTTGTGGTCAATTGTGCTTTGTAGACTAAATCGTTTTTTGTGTCTATCCAAAGTCTGCCAAGAATTAGATCGCTGGTATCGGCAAGTGGAATGATGCTTACGATCGTTACCGATATATTCTGAATAACATCCTTTGCTTGGACCATTGCAGTGAATGTAGTTGGATCAGCAAGCATCTTGGTTAACTGATCGAAATTTTGGCGTGGTAGAATTGCAATACTTTTCGAATCTACTTTGAACTTGTCTTTCTTCTTGAAATATACTTTTGCATTGATCGGTAACATTTTTAAAAATGGAAGGTCAACCTTGATATGTGCACTTGCCGAATAGTCATTCGCCTTCTGAATTTTCAAATACACATTATTCAAAATTGAATTTGCTGTTTCTTCTTGTGCAAAGGTTGATTTTGCATAGACAATTATCAATAGCAGAATTGTACAATACTTTTTAATCATGATAAAATATCTTTCTTATTGAACTTGTAAATTGCAATTCCCAAAAGTCCAATAATGTGAACAAACAAAACAATGATGGAAGTTCTGATCTGCTCAACCGGAATCGGATCCTCAAAAAAACTTCGCCAAGCTGCCATATGTGTTGTAAATAGGAGGGGCTGGATCTTTGCAAACACAGGGACATCAAGTGTGCCTATTATCGTAAAGAGAATGATCATTCCCATTGTCGAAATGATCGGACCAATTGAATTATCAGAGAAACAGGAGAAGGTGAGTGAAAGCGTTGCAATCATTATCAATGCAAGGTATGCAACAATGAATCCGTAAAAGAAGCGAATTCCTACATCTTGCGCTTGTATGATATTCAGTCCGTCGCTTTTCAATACCATCAGATCGCCGGGACCAAATAGAAACTTACTTACGAAAATGGAAAGTAGTGCCATCCAAAGTAAAACTATGAGTGTATAAAAACAGCCGGCCAAATATTTTGAAAGTAAAATTCCTGTACGGGAAATTGGTTTTGTCAGAAGTAATCGAATAGTGCCCATTGCACCTTCACCTGAAATGAGATCGCCGGTTACGAATGCAATAAGTAATGGTACATGAATGATGAGCATATTCAAAATGATAAATGCCATCAGATTTCCATTCAGAATGTTTCCTGTGAATGAAAGCGATTGCTCGAATGGAGCGGTGATAAATGAAATGTATGTAATTCCATCTAGCCACATTGCAAGTAAAATCACACTTATGATCAGTGTGATTGCTGCAATACCAATATAACTTCTCGGCTTGCTGGCAATCTTCAGAATTTCATTGTAAGTGCTTTTTAAAAACATCAGTTGTTGATTAACTTTAAGAAATAATCTTCGAGCTTACGCTTCGATTCAATACCAAACACCTGAATGTTTTCGTCAATAAACATTTTATTATACTTTGGAATTTCATCCTTGGAAATATGCAATAGAATTTGATTCTCCGATGCAGATTGAAAAGCTTGCGGAAATTTATTTGTGATCAGACTTTTTGCCTGTTCAATATTGTCAACCGTAAACGATACGAGTAGCACTTCCTCGTCCAATAGTTCTTTCACATTGCCTTGTACCAGCGTCTTTCCCTTGCTGATTATCACCATTCTGTTAGCGATCAATTCAATTTCAGAAAGTATGTGAGAGGATAGGAGGATGGTTTTGTTTCTTTCATTCTTCAACTGAAGAATAAGATTTCTGATGTCAATAATTCCTTGTGGATCCAGACCAGTCGTTGGTTCATCTAATATGATCAACTTTGGATCATGGATCAATGTCTGTGCAATTCCCAGCCGTTGACGCATTCCATGAGAGTAACCAAGCACTTTATCTTTCTCACGACCTTTCAGTCCGACGAATTCAAGTACTTCAATGATTTTACTTTTGGGAACATTCTTGCCGGAAATTCTTGCAAAGATCTCTAGATTCTTTTGGGCAGATAAATATTTATAGAAGTCAGGCTTCTCTACTATACAACCAATTTCAGAAAGAATCTCTCTTCGATTTGCATTTAATTCTTTTCCAAAAATTTTAATCTCACCTGAAGTTGCACTGATAAGTGACAACATTGTCCGGATGGTAGTACTTTTCCCCGCACCATTTGGTCCAAGAAATCCAAAAACATCGCCCTGATAAACATCAAAAGAAACATTGTCGACTGCCCTGAATTTGCCGTAATTCTTTACGAGGTGTTTTACTTCAATTATTTTTTGGGGATCTTGCATCAGTTGGACTAACAATCAAACGAGGTACAAGTTTAGTTTATTTTGGTGAGTAGTGATTGGTAAGTAGTGAGTAGCAACAGTTACAAATTTGAAAGTACTTTTTCTTCCTTAGTGAGTATTACTTGGTAAGTGGTGAGTAGCATCACTTTCTTACAGGTGATAAATTACAATTAATCAATAATTGCAATCTTAAAAAGTTGATTTTAAGTAATTACCGTGAAATTAAGAATGTAGTGCTACTCACCACTTACCAATTACTACTCACTAAACGTCTGAAAAACAGTCGAATACCTCTAACAAATTGATTTATAGCCAATTTCGAAGAAAATAATCGAAGAAAATTTGCAATTGCTTGAATAATAGTCGTACATTTGTGGACTTCTCAAGAAGATTGTATTCCGCGTAGTTTGTAATTTCATTAAATCACAAGTCGAGTTTTCACATTTTTCTTAGTCGTTCAACCTTGGATTTTTAACTATACTAGTTCGAGGAAAAACAAATTCTTATTAATAATTAATGACATTTACAAAATTAGGCCTCAATCAACCCTTGGTTGAAGCATTGATTACAAAAGGGTACCTTACTCCAACACCTATTCAATTACAATCGATTCCTCTGATTCTTGAAGGAAAAGATATTTTCGGATGTGCACAGACGGGAACAGGGAAGACAGCAGCATTTGCGCTTCCAATTCTTCAATTTCTTCACGATAAACGTGACGTTACACAGAAACGTACTATAAAAGCTTTGGTGCTAGCGCCAACTCGCGAATTAGCTTCTCAGATCTACGACAGTTTCAGAACTTATGGTTCTAACTATAAACTAAACAGTGCCGTTGTATTCGGTGGTGTTTCTCAGGTTTCCCAAGTATCTACTATTAGAAATGGTGTTGATATTTTGGTTGCAACTCCGGGTCGTTTGCTCGATTTGATCAATCAAGGACATATTAAATTAAATACTGTAGAGTATTTTGTTTTAGATGAAGCTGATCGTATGCTTGATATGGGTTTCATCAACGATATCAAGAAAATCATTGCCAAGTTGCCCAAGGAACGCCAAACGATGTTCTTCTCAGCAACAGTTTCTCCGGAAGTAAAATCACTTGCGAATTCTATATTAATACAACCTGCTCACGTTTCAGTAACTCCTGTTTCATCTACAGCGGAAACTGTTAAACAAACAGTGTATTATGTTAAAAAGGAAGATAAACGCAATTTATTAAAGCACCTTCTTAATAATAATAGTATTGAGCACGCTTTGGTCTTTACACGGACAAAAAGAGGGGCTGATAGAGTTGCAAAAGACCTGAATAAAGACGGGATCAAAGCAGAAGCTATTCATGGTGAGAAGTCGCAAGGCGCTCGTGAAAGAGCACTAAAAGGCTTTAAAAACCGTTCAATCCGCATTTTAGTGGCAACTGATATAGCATCTCGTGGAATTGACGTTGACAAATTGTCACACGTAATCAACTACGAAATCCCTGAGCAAGCTGAGACTTATGTTCACCGTATCGGAAGAACAGGCAGAGCCGGAAGTGAAGGAATTGCATTATCATTTTGCGCACAAGAAGAAGTTTCATATATTCGAGACATAAATAAATTGATCAAAAAAAATATCGAGATCGTAAAGTCTCATCCATATTCTTAAGTAACAAACCAATAACAACTAATAACCAATTAAATAACAAAACAATGAAAACGGAGTAGTAAAATTCTTCAACGAGCAAAAAGGTTTCGGATTTATTAAAGACGAAAATGGACAAGAAATTTTTGTTCACGTAACAGGTCTAACACAAAAAATTCGTGAGAATGATAACGTAACGTTTGACGTTCAAGACGGTAAAAAAGGCTTGAATGCAGTCAACGTAAAGCTTGCATAATAAGAAAACCAAAAAAACTTAGGGGGTTGCTGATCTTGATCGGCAACCCTCTTTTTTTGTTCCCAATTTTTTTTTTAGCCACGAATTCACGAATGAACTATTTTTTGATTCGTGAATTCGTGGCAAAAAAAAGTCAACGGCTTTTGACCCTTGACCCTTTTTAGCCACGAATTCACGAATGAACTATTTTTTATTCGTGAATTCGTGGCTAAAAAAACCAACAGCTTTTGACCTTTAACCTTAGCCACGAATTCACGAATGGATTATTTGATTTTATTCGTGAATTCGTGGCTAAAATTTAACTTCGCATTTATAATTTACGTCGGTATGAAAATTCTAATTGCACTTACATTATTTTTTATTGTCAATTTTTCCTTTGCCCAATCGCCGGAGCTAATAAAATTAGCTGATTACATGACGGGATCTTATTCAAGCGAAGCCCAGCATATAGCGGATACAGCTAACTACTTTGATATACGTTTGCAGATCATTAGAATTTGGAATAACAGAAGTGATGGTTATTGGTTTTATGTTGAACAGGCGGTCGCAGAATCACTCGACAAACCTTATCGTCAACGTGTATATCATCTAACAGAACCCGCAAAAGGTATTTTTTCAAGCGAAGTTTTTACGATGAATCAACCTTTGCGTTTTGCAAATCAATCTGAATTGCTTGAGAAAACGTTGTCACCGGATTCATTGATTGAAAGAGAAGGATGTGCAGTGATTCTAACTCAAATAAATAAGAAGAAATTCAGCGGTAGTACAGAAGGGAAAAAATGTCCAAGCGATCGTACAGGCGCTTCTTATGCCACTTCTGAAGTTACAATCCTACAAACAGAACTGCATAGCTGGGATCGTGGTTACAACAAAAAAGATGAGCAGGTCTGGGGTGCAACTTTAGGCGGTTATATTTTTATTAAGAAAAAGTAGGCAACGGATTTACAACTCAGCCTGTATATTCTACAGTTCATAGGAAACCATTTTGTAAATCAACGGTTCAAAGCTAATTTTGTATTAAAATTACAGAAATGAAAAGCGGACTTTTTTTTATGATTCTTATGTCGATGTTGTTTTCATCTCAAAATTCATCGGCTCAGATCACGACTCAAAATTTACGCGGAGTTATACGTGATAAGCAATCCCATTCTCCAATTCCCGGTGTTACTGTTATGCTTTTAGATTCAACTAAAAGTATTGGTACTTTAACAGATGTTGATGGTCAGTTTTTCATTAAGGCATTGCCAATTGGAAGAGTTTCGATTAAGGCTATACTAATGGGTTATTCCCCTGTTGTTATTCGAAATTTGATATTGGATGCAGGGAAGGAACTTGTTATCAATTTTGACATGGAAGAGCAGGTAAGTAATTTGAAAGAAGTTGTGATCTCAGCAGGATATGACAAGCGTGTTGCCTTAAATGAAATGTCAACGGTAAGTGCACGTTCTTTTTCTGTTGAAGAAACAAACAGGTATGCAGGCTCTCTTAGCGACCCTTCAAGAATGGCAATGAATTTTGCCGGTGTTTCTGTTGCAAGTGATTCGAGAAATGATGTTGTAATAAGAGGAAATAGTCCAACCGGATTATTATGGAGAATGGACGGAGTGAATATTCCCAATCCAAATCATTTTGGAACATTGGGTACGACAGGTGGGCCGGTGAGTATGCTCAATAATAATTTGCTCGATAATTCGGATTTCATGACAGGTGCTTTTCCGGCAGAATACGGAAATGCTTTAAGTGGTGCATTTGATTTGAAAATGCGACATGGAAATAATGAGAAAGCGGAATTCGTAGGTCAAATTGGATTCAATGGTTTTGAATTAGGTGCAGAAGGTCCAATAGGGAAAAAGAAGAAAGCGTCTTACTTGGCTAACTACCGTTATTCAACACTTGGTCTGCTCAATGAAATCGGAATCAGATTCGGCTATAGTTCGATTCCACAGTATCAAGATCTTTCTTTTAAGATCGATGTTCCAACAGGAATTAAATCAGGTAGATTCACACTGTTTGGTATTGGTGGAAAGAGTTACATAGAACTACTGGATAAAGATAAAAAGGAAGGTCATTTTACCGTAAGCGGTTTTGCTCAGGATACTTATTATCGCTCTAACATGGGTGTAGTAGGTTTAAGTCATAAATTATTCTTCAATGAAAATACCAGTCAGACAATCTATGTTGCTGCATCCGGAACACAAAATATTGTTTCGGTAGATAGTCTATACAATAACAAAGAGAATAAGATCCAACGTTATGGAAATAATTCTTCAGAAGAAAAGTACTCTTTTTCGTATAACATTAATAAAAAGTTCAATTCAAAGAATACGATCAGTGTTGGTTTTATTTCTGATATTATACACTTCAATTATGCTGATAGTGTGTTAAACAATTCAAGTTAATATCGTGTGCTAACTGATTTTTCCGGTACCAGTGCGATTATCCAGGGTTATGGTAGCTGGCAACATAGATTCTCTGATAAGGTTACTTTAAATTCAGGTTTGCATTACCAACAGTTTTTATTCAATAATTCTTACGCAATAGAGCCTAGAATAGGTTTGAAATGGAATTTTTTACCAAATCAGTTTTTAAGTGTAGCAGCAGGTATGCATAGCCAGATTCAGACGATGAGACTTTATTTCTATGAAACTGAGTTGCCTGATCATACTTATATTCAGACCAACAAAAATATGGACATGACTCAAAGTAATCACTATGTGATCGCTTATGATAATCAACTTTCTGAAAATTGGAGGATCAAAGTAGAAGGCTATTATCAGGATATAAATAATGTCCCTGTAGAAACAGCTCCAAGTACATATTCCACTTTGAACATTGGTGCAGATTATGTTTCACCAAATGAGGACAGTCTGGTTAATAACGGAACAGGAAAAAATATCGGAGTAGAATTTACTCTTGAAAAATTCTTTTCAAAAAACTATTATTTATTATTAACCACATCGCTATTTGATTCTAAATATTCAGGAAGCGATGGAGTAGAAAGAAATACTGCCTTTAATGGAAATTATACCATTAACTTACTTTCCGGAGTAGAATTTAATCTGGATTCCAGAAAAAGAAAAGTTCTCACTCTAAATGGTAAATACACTTTAGCAGGTGGAAAGCGATATATTCCAATAGATCTGGAAGCCTCAATAGTAAGTAACGAAACTGAATATAATTATGAGAATGCCTATGAGAATAAATACAGTGATTATTCAAGGTTGGATGTGAAATTCGGTTTTAAACTGAATGGTAAAAAAGTTACACAAGAATGGACCCTGGATATTCAAAATATACTTGATAGTAAAAATGTTTTTCAACAAGTTTATAATCCTACTACTCAATCGATACAAACAGAATATCAATTAGGATTTTTTCCAATGGTTACTTACAGAATTTTATTTTGATCTTTATCTAAATAAATTGTGAAAAGAATAATTAGAAGCAGGTTTTTTTATATGGTGATCGTTGGGATCATCATCGAATTAATGTTGGGTAAAATTACGCTTCCCGATAGTTCCTTCAATCCTCTTTATGGATTTTTGGCATCTATCCTTATTACAATTTTCGTATGGGAAGGATCTTTCAGAATTGACCAATACATGAATGCAAAATTTCCTTGGGAAATTGCACCGGTAAAAAGAAGCTTTATTCAAGCTATTGCTACATTAGTTTACAGTGCGGGTGTTATTTATATTCTCTTGCTTATATATAATTATTTTGTCTGCAAAATTCCGGATGAAAAATCTGAAGCCATTGTCTCATCATCACTCATAGTTGGAATACTTGTAACATTTGTTTTAGTGATGATTCAGATAAGCGCTCATTTCTTTCAAAGGTTGAAAGTTTCATTAGTTGAAATTGAGATGCATAAAAAGGACAGTTTGCAGGCTCAGCTTGAGAATCTAAGGAATCAGATCAATCCGCACTTTTTGTTCAACAATCTTTCCGTTTTGTCTTCTTTGGTATATAAAGATCAAGACAAGGCAGTTGATTTTATTGACCAACTTTCAAAAGTATATCGCTATGTTTTAGAAAACAAAGATAAAGAGTTGGTTGATCTCAAATCTGAGTTAAAGTTTATTGAATCGTATTGTTTCCTTTTAAAGATCCGATTCGGAGAGAATATTGTATTTGACATTAAAGTTTCTGAAATCGATTCCGCAAAGTTCATTGCACCAATGGCATTGCAATTACTAATTGAGAATGCTATTAAGCACAATGAAATTTCAGAGGAATTGCCATTGGTTGTAAAAATATTTGTCGAAGGTAATCATCTGGTGGTTTCAAATCCCATTCAATTGCGTAAAGGATATGTGGAAAGTTCAAAAACGGGATTAAAGAATATTGTAGCCCGGTATTCATATTTTACGAAAGAGGTTGTTGTAATTGAAAATGATAGTGCAGAATTTATTGTAAAGATTCCAATACTCGATATGGATTTTAATTAGAAAATGACGGCAAGAAAGTTAACCAGTATAAAATAAATTAGTATTTAATTTAAGAGTCAATATGCAAACAATATTAGGATCCGGCGGAGCGATTGGAATACCATTAGCTAAGGAGTTAAAAAAATATACTAATCAAATTAGATTGGTTAGTAGAAACCCAAAAAAGGTAAATGAAACGGATGAGCTTTTTCCGATTGATCTAAATGATCTAAGTCAGATCGATAAGGCAATAGCCGGAAGTGAAGTAGTTTATGTTGTTGTTGGTTTTGAATATAAATTAAGTGTTTGGCAAAAAACATGGCCATCATTTATGAGAGAAGTTATTAACGCTTGTAAATCTCATAATTCCAGACTTGTTTTTTTTGATAATGTATATTTGTATGATAGATTGTCAATTCCAAATATGATTGAAACATCACCAATTAATGCTCCGAGCAAAAAGGGAATGGTCAGGCAGCAGGTACATGAAATGATCATGAAAGAAGTTAAGAATAATTCTTTGACTGCACTTATAGCCAGATCAGCTGATTTTTATGGCCCTGATAATAAAAGTAGCGCCTTGAGTATTATGGTCGTAGATAATTTTTTAAAAGGAAAAAAGGCGCAGGCTTTTGGCGACATAAATAGAATTCATACTTATACTTATACACCTGATGCTGCAAAAGCGACTGCATTACTTGGAAATACAATTGATGCATTTAACCAAGTATGGCATGTTCCTACGACGAAAGAAAAGTTAACTAATTCCCAATGGATTCAATTAATTGCGAAAGAACTGATGGTAGAGTCTAAAATTCAGACCTTGCCATTGTGGTTTATTAAAGTTCTTGGTATTTTTATACCAATAATGAGAGAGTTTCCGGAGATGATCTACCAATACGAACAAGATTATATTTTTGATAGCACTAAATTTGAGAAACGCTTTGGGATTTTTGCAACACCTCCTAAAGAGGGTATTAGCGCTCTCATAGAAAATGTGAAGAAGAGAGAATTAAGTCAATAATTGTATGTCAGCAAATCAAAAATATGTTTTATCATATAATTAAATGAAAGTACTGATCGTAGAAGACGAAAAATTATCTGCTGAACACTTGTCTAATTTGTTAGGCAAGATTGAGCCTACTTTTGAAATTGTCCATGTTTCCGAATCCGTTAAACGAACGATAGACTTTCTTGAGTCAGGGATGAAGGTTGATTTGATCTTTATGGATATTCATCTGGCTGATTGAATAAGTTTCGATATTTTTACCAAGGTGAAAGAAACAGCACCAATTATTTTTACTACTGCATTTGATGAATATGCAATCAAGGCTTTCAAGGTTAACAGCATTGATTATTTATTAAAACCGATTGGCAGAACTGAGTTAAAGGAAGCAATTGATAAATTCAATATTCTTCAGTTAAAACTAAATGGTGATCGTTTAGAAAAAATGGAAGATGTGTATAGTATCATCAATCGCAATTACAAAAACAGATTTCTAGTTCGTTCCGGTGAGCAGATTCTTTCTGTTCCTGTTGAAGATATTACCTTTTTGATCGCCGAAGATGGCATCGTACTTTTAGTCAACAAAGAAGGAAAGCGTTTTGCTTTAGACCAAAGTCTGGATACGTTGGAAACCTTATTAGATCCAAAACACTTTTTCAGAATTAGTCGTAAAGTGACCATTCGATTTGAAGCCATTCGTAAAATTATGCCTCATTTGAATAGCAGATTGAAAGTCTTTTCTGAATTTTTAAATGAAGGAGAAAGCACCGTGAGCCGAGAACGAGTTTCGGAATTCAAGCAATGGCTTGACAGGTAATAACTAATATCTAATAGCTAATGTTGGCGCTTTATAAACCGTACGCCCATTGACACTATTCACTATTCGTTATAAAATGGGATTTTATTGATTTTGAGAATGAAAATAGAATAAAAACAGTTAATAAATTCATCAATTATCCATTCAAAAACAGGCTAAATTGGTGAAAAAACGCTTATCTTTGCCGAAATTAAAACCCATACTTTGGCACTCATAAAATCAATCTCAGGAATCAGAGGTACTATAGGCGGTAAACCCGGCGATGGACTGACTCCGGTAGACATCGTAAAATATACAGCAGCATATGGAACCTGGATGCTGCGAAAAAAACATATACGAAAAAGCCCGTCGTGGCAATCGGTCGTGATGCACGAATTTCAGGAGAAATGGTTCAGAATCTTGTTGCCGGAACTTTAAAAGGTTTAGGCATCGATGTTATTTATCTTGGACTATCCACAACTCCAACTGTTGAGATCGCTGTAACAGAAATGGCTGCCGATGGCGGAATCATACTTACAGCCTCTCACAATCCTAAGCAATGGAATGCACTGAAATTACTTAATGAAAAGGGCGAATTCATTTCTGCTGACGATGGTGCTGAAGTATTACGCCTTGCAAATGAAGATGATTTTGTTTTTGCAGACGTAAATAAACTTGGCAAGTTCGTAAGTGAACCAAATTATCATCACAAACATATTGAAATGATCCTTGCTTTGCCTTTGGTCGATGTGAACGCCATCAAAGCAAAAAACTTCAAGATCGTAATTGATTGTGTGAATTCATCAGGTGGCATTGTGGTTCCTGCCTTACTTCGTGCATTAGGCGTGGATGATATCATTGAATTGTATTGCGAGCCAAACGGACAATTTCCACATAATCCGGAACCTCTCCCTGAGCACCTTGGCGATATTTCGAAAGAAGTGAAAAAGCGAAATGCCCATTTGGGTATTGTAGTTGATCCTGATGTGGATCGTCTGGCACTTGTATGTGAAGACGGAGAAATGTTTGGTGAGGAATACACTTTGGTTGCTGTTGCAGATTATGTTCTTAAAAACAAAAAGGAAATACAGTTTCCAATCTGTCTTCAACAAGAGCACTTCGTGATGTAACAGAAAAATCAGGCGGAAAATATTTTGCAGCAGCTGTCGGTGAAGTGAATGTAGTGGAAGCAATGAAAGCAAATAATGCAGTTATCGGTGGTGAAGGAAATGGCGGAATTATTTATCCTGAACTTCACTATGGCCGCGATGCCTTAGTTGGAATTGCACTTTTCTTAACTCACCTTGCAAAGTACGGTAAGAATGCATCTATGTTGAGAGCGACTTATCCGAATTATTATATTTCGAAAAATAAGATTGAATTAACTGCTGAGATCAACGTCGATAAAATACTGGAAGGCATTCAGAAAAAATATCAGCGTCACCCTATTAATACAATCGATGGTGTGAAGATTGAACTTGATCGTGAATGGGTACACCTTGGTAAGAGTAATACTGAACCTATCATTCGTCTCTATGCCGCAAGTCAATCGCAAACAACTGCGCAGAATTTGGCTGAGAAAATTATCTTTGATATCAAGGATATGATCAACGAAAAAACAATGAAAAATTAATTGCAACGACATATTGCTATGAAAATTTACCTTGATAATGCTGCTACAACTCCAATGGATCCTGAAGTTGTCAATGCAATGATTCCTGTGATGCAGAATCAATTCGGCAATCCTTCATCAATTCATACTTGGGGCAGGGAAGTAAAGACTGCTATAGAAAACGCAAGGAAAAATGTTGCAAAGCAATTGAATGTTGCGCCTGCTGAAATTTTCTTTACAAGCGGTGGGACTGAGGCTAACAATACTGCTATCTTTTGCTCCGTTCGTGATCTGGGTGTTAAACATGCAATCACTTCAAGAATCGAACATCATGCAGTTTTGCACACACTAGAAGAACTTGAGAAAGAAGGAAAGATAAAATTGAGTTTTGTTAATCTGACTGAAAAAGGTCATGTTGACCTGATTCACCTTGAAGAACTTTTAAAAAGTTCGAAAGAGAAAACGTTGGTCAGCCTAATGCATGCAAATAACGAACTTGGTAATCTACTTCCATTAAAAGAAGTTGGTGAGATCTGCGATAAGTATAGTGCTATTTTTCATTCTGATACCGTTCAGACGATGGCGCATTATGCTTTCGATCTGAAAACAATAAAAGTTCATTTTATTACCTGCGCAGCTCATAAATTTCATGGGCCGAAAGGTGTTGGTTTCCTTTACATAAATAACAAAGTAAAGATCAGTCCTTTTATTTTCGGTGGTGCGCAGGAAAGAAATATGCGTGGTGGTACTGAAAATGTTTATGGTATCGTTGGATTGTCAAAAGCTCTGGAACTTGCTTATCATGATCTGGATGCTCATCAAAAGCACATCCAGGAATTAAAATCATACATGGCTGAAAAGCTGAAAAGTAATATTCCGGGAATAGAATTTAATGGCGATACACTTGGAAACAGTCTTTATACTGTGCTAAATGTTGCTTTCCCACCATCAGAAAATTCTGAAATGCTTTTATTCAATATGGATATAGCAGGAATTGCATGTTCAGGTGGCTCTGCCTGTAGCAGTGGAAGTAATGCCGGCTCACATGTTTTGAAAGCCCTCTATGGTAACGCCGACAGACCATCTATCCGTTTTTCTTTTAGCAAGTACAATACAAAAGCCGAGATCGATATAGTGGTGGAGAAATTGAAGGAGCTCTACGCAGCTGAAATAAGTAAATCCTAGATAATAATGATGTGAAATGAGGTAAAATAAAAAATGAAGTGAAATGAATTGAAAATTTTGCCCGTTATTTTTTTTTCACTTCACTTCACTTCACTTTTCATTAATTCTGAAACATCTTCTTATTTCTCTCTTGTTTTTTTTCACGGATCATTTCCAAAAGTTTCTTTTTAAATTCTTCTTCAGCACGATAAAGTTTTGCTACTTTATTCATTGGTAGCACTTTCTTAAATTGAGGATGATATTTTTTCTGGATGTCTAATTCATTTTGCCGAAAGGCGATTTCTGAATCTACTATTTTTTCTAATTCAGCATCACTTAATGAATCAAAATTTGGCTGATCATTCAGGATGTTCTTTCTTCTTGTCTTACGGAGCTGGTCCGTTTCATCCTGATATTTGTTATAAACAGGCCAGAATACTTTAGCTTCATCACTAGTGAGGTCAAGATAATCGGTAAGGAAACCAATTTTCATAGCGTCCACTTTTTCTTTATTCTGTCGATTTCCCATTCCACCACCCGGACGTTGGGCTGATAGTTGACCAATGGAAATTGTACTGAAAAGAATAAGGAATATTATTGTGTATTTTTTCATAAGCTCTTTTCTAATTGTGAGATGTCAATGTCATTATCCAAGAGATATTGATCGTATTCATCAATTGTATTTTCATCTTGCTGTGATGCGAGGAAATCAATAAGATCGTCATCACTTAATGATTCAAAATATGGCGATTCACTGATTTCTTCAACTGTACAAGTTGAGTTATTGATTTCTATAGTTTTTGTTCGGCTAAAGTAGAAATAACTCCCGGCAATAATCGTAATTGAAAGTGCAGCAATTATTTGTTTCGTCGGATTGAAAATCCACTTCCAAATTGAAACACTTTCTTTTCTTCCTGATAAGATTCGATCATTAATTACAAAAGGAAGCTCTTCAAAATAATTGCTTGGGACTTCGAAAGGCTGGACTGCTGATTGTTTATCAAAATCAGGTAGTACATTGATTGAATTCATTACTTTTTCAGGAAGTTCCTCAAAGTAACCCTCGGGAACATTGAAAGATTGAGAAGAAGTGCTGTTTTTTAGCAATTCTTTCAATTTTTCATCTGAAAATTCTTCATTTTTCATTGTATTTCTTTGATGATAATTCCTGTGTTTGGTTTAACTCCCTAGAATGTATTTTTCAATCTTTTTTACTGCATGATGATAGTTTGCTTTTAGTCCTCCTACTGAGGTATTCAAAATTTCCGCAATCTGTTCGTATTTAAGGCCGTCAAAATACTTCATGTTGAACACGAGCCTTTGTTGGGGGGGCAGTGTGAGGATAGCCTGTTGTAGCTTTAATTGGATTTTGTCGCCGGTAAATAGAGGATCGCTTGCCAGATGATCAGAAAGTTCATGTTCAACATCATCGAATGAAATAGTGAATCGTTTCTTTTTACTATTCAGAAAAGTAATTGATTCATTGGTTGCGATTCTATACAGCCAGGTATATAACTGTGAATCGTTTCGAAAACCATCGAGCGCTTTCCAAACTTTTATAAATACGTTCTGAATGATGTCGTTTGAATCATCGTGATCAATAACGATTCTGCGTATATGCCAATACAATCGTTGCTGATATTTTTTTACCAGCAAATTGAATGCATAATGTCTGCTTCCTTCTTCACGAAATTTTTCGAGGAGCTCCTGATCACTGAATTCTTCAGTCATAGATAAATTTTAGCCCCGGGATTTCGATCAGGAATGAATCATTTGACTTTTACGACTCATCACTTTTTCGACTGCCAGAACGATATTTTCGGCCTCTAAGCCATATTTTTTCATCAATTGCTCCGGAGTTCCACTTTCACCAAATGAGTCATTGATTCCAACGAATTCCTGAGGTACAGGGTGATGCTGACTGATTACATGTGAAATTGCATCGCCCAATCCTCCGGCAACCTGATGTTCTTCTGCAGTAACAACACATTGTGTTTTCCGGACACTTTTTAAGACTGCCTCAATGTCCAATGGTTTAATCGTATGGATATTGATGATTTCTGCATCAATTCCTTTCGCTGCTAACAATTCACCTGCCTCTATTGCCTTCCAAACTAAATGTCCCGTCGCGAATATTGATACATCTGCTCCTTCATTAAAGACGATCGCTTTGCCGATCTCAAATTTTTGATCAGCCGGGTAAATACAGGAACGACCGGGCGACCAAATCGAAGATAAACAGGTCCTTCGTGATCAGCAATTGCAAGTGTTGCTGCTTTTGTCTGATTGTAATCGCAAGGATTAATAACTGTCATGCCAGGTAACATACGCATCATACCAATATCTTCAAGGATCTGATGAGTCGCACCGTCTTCACCTAAAGTAATTCCGGCATGCGATGCGCAAATTTTTACATTCTTTCCTGAGTATGCAATACTCTGACGAATCTGATCATAAACACGACCTGTAGAGAAATTTGCAAAAGTACCTGTAAAAGGAATTTTACCGCCTATCGTTAGTCCTGCAGCTATTCCCATCATATTTGCTTCAGCAATTCCAATTTGAAAAAATCGTTCAGGAAATTCTTTTTCGAAGGCATCCATCTTAAGAGAGCCTGTAAGGTCAGCGCAAAGTGCCACTACATTCGGATTGCTTCTTCCCAATTCAAGGAGTCCTGCTCCAAATCCTGAACGAGTGTCTTTCTTTTCTGTGTAAGTATATTTTTTCATGGAATGTGATTTTACTTTTTAAACTAATTTAATGGAACAATGCTTGATTCGCCCGAGACAACAGAAAATTCTTTTCTATTGTATAGATACTTTCTCTTGAATTCTTTGGTCGATAAACAACTTTATATTTTCCGGGTTGAAGTACGATCGTTTGTTTGGTGAGATCATTATTCAAATTGATGACCCATTTCAAATTGGAACGATCATACGTGTAAATACTTCCGTAACCTTGATTGTTTGTTAATAAAGTTACTATTCCCGGGTGAGGTATGCTTACAGTTGTTGTCTTGCTTTGTGAAATATCCACATTCTCTAAAACAATTCTTGGAGTAGTCAGGATCTCAAGATCATACTTTCCAACAATGTATTTCTCTGTTGAATTTTCATCCTGTAAATTTAAAGTTTGCATCACGCCGTGCTGACGAACAATGAACTGAACTTTTTTGTATTCACTTCTTCCGTCAAACTTTACGATCAATTCACCTTGTGGTGCATCGATACCAATTATAGTATGTTTTCCGGGAACTAAAGTGATTGAATCTTTTGAAACAGGGGGTAAGGTATGCGCAACGATTCTGTAAATAGGTAATGGATCGATTACCAATGTATCCGGATTACCTTTCGAATTCAAAGTGTGTATGTAATTGTATTTATCTTGTCCGGTGAACTTATCATAAAAGGTCATGTTCACATTCGTTTCAGTCGGATTGCGGTTGATATCAAGTAAATTCACCTGAAGAGTTGTATTATTCAGTGCCTGAGAAATTACTATGTTCAATGCATCTCTGAACATTGATTCATTTGTTGCGTCAAAATATCTTCCAACACATTCGAAAGTTTTTTTCAATGATTCATCCAATCCAAGACCAATAACAAATGGCTTTAAGAAAATCCCTTTTTTCTGCAATGCCATTGAAATAGCACAAGGATCTCCGCCGCATTCTTCAATACCGTCAGTAATAAGAATGATAATGTTTCTGGATGGACTTTGTGGAAAATCATTTCCACACAATTCAAGTGATTTTGCAATGGGTGTAGTTCCACGTGGAATCACATCTTTCAAAACCTGCTGGATGGCTGAGATATTTCCCTTTGAAAAAGGGACCTCTAATTTACTGTCATCACAATCCTGTGGCGGAAAATTCTTTTGATGACCGTAAACCCGCAAAGCTAATTCCAGATTATTTACATATCGTAAACTATCCATCAGTTGTTTCATCAAAAGTTTAGCAACATCGATCTTTGCGCCACTTTGCCATCTGCCAAACATCGATTGCGAGGCATCGAACAAAAACTCAATACGTGTCAATTGAGGAGTTTCGTTTTTTTTGTTTTGTGCATTCAAATTCAAGTTGCACATTAGCAAAAACGAAATCAGAAACGCTGAGATATTTATTTTACTTGTTTTGATATTTTATTTCTTTTGAAAAAATTATTCTAGAAGTCGCCTAATGTTTCCTCTAGCTGAGCCAAAGCTTTTTCTGTCTGTTCTGCATTGGGAGCAATTCCATGCCATTTATGTGAACCCATCATAAAGTCAACTCCTTGTCCCATTTCAGTTTTCATTAGAATCACAATGGGTCTGCCTTTGCCTGTGAGTGATTTCGCTTTTTCTAATACCTGAACAGTTTCGTCCATTATATTACCATTCATTGTTAAAACTGTCCAGCCAAAACTTTCAAACTTTGGACGTAGATCTCCATACGGTAAGACATCATCAACTGAACCATCGATTTGTTGCATATTAACGTCGACAGTTGCTATGATATTGTCAACTTTTTTAGCGCCCGCATACATAATTGCTTCCCAAACCTGACCTTCTTCCATTTCACCATCTCCACACAGACAATAAACGAGCTTGTCATCTTTCAAAAGACGTTTTGATAAAGCTGCTCCTATCGAAACACTCAACCCTTGTCCAAGTGAACCACTTGCTATCCGAACACCTGGAAGTTCTTCATGCGTTGTCGGATGACCTTGCAAGCGAGTATTGATTTTTCTGAAAGTGCTTAATTCACTAACGGGAAAATATCCGGCTCTTGAAAGTACACTGTAAAAAGCTGGGGAAATATGTCCGTTGCTTAGAAAGAACAAATCTTCACCATTTCCATCCATGTTAAACTTCTCGGATTTGATGGTCATTTGACGAAAATAAAGAGCTACCAGAAAATCAGTACAACCTAATGAACCACCTGGATGACCGGAGTTTGCTTGATTTACCTGACGTACAATGTCTCTTCTGACCTGGGATGCTATTTTTTCGAGTTCTTTTACGGTTTTCATGGTTTTTTCTAAGAAATGGTGATTGGTTAAAAGTACATGAATACCCTATAAGAAGGACGTTTCAAGAGCGCTTTTTTCGGGGAAATATCAACAAAATGCCAAAGAGGTTGTCAGTAAAAAGCGAATAAAATCCTTTAAAAATCGAAGTAATCGTCGAGAGCACGTCTTTCATGCTTAGTTGGTCGACCGGTACCCGGATCACGGTAGATACTAATTCTCGAAATTCTAGATTTAAAAGCCTCAATATCTGCTAAAGGCGTAAGTTCCTCGTAAAATTCAGGAACCAATTTAGCGGCCATACGGTTGGTTGTAATCTGAAGTACTTTTAAAGTTCTGGTAAGTCCCGTTCTTTTCACCGAAACAATGTCTCCTATTTTTACGATGCGGGATGCTTTGGCAGGCTGATCGTTGATTGAAATTTTACCTTGATCACAAGCTGTCGTTGCTATGGAGCGTGTTTTAAACTGACGAACAGCCCACAGCCATTTGTCCAGCCGAACTTTATTGTCCTCTTTCTCCATAGTTCACAAAGATAGCAACAAACCCGAAAGTTTAAAGCATGCTTTGAACCTTATGAAGTATGAATAAAAAATAAAAGTTACTTTTACAAAAAGTAAAAATCGAAATAGAATATGGAGCAAGAAGAGTATAATAAAAAATTTGCGCGACGATTCGTTATTGTTTCTCTACTGATCTGCCTGATTTTATTCTATAGCACACTTTCAATATTTTTAGATGGATTTCTTGGAGCGATCATTTTATATTTTCTATTCATGCCTTTGATGCTTCGCTTGGTGGAAGTGAAGAAATGGAAAAAAGGACTTGCAGCAACAACAATACTTATAATTTCCTTTTTTATCATTTTTGTTCCAGTATATTTTATTGGATCACTTATCCTTCCAAGGATCTACATGATCTTTTCAAGTGGATCCTTGACAATGGATGCTTTGCAAAAAGCAGATAATCAATTGCAGAATTTAATTGGCTTTCAGGTTTTGACACCGGAAAACCTGGCATCTCTTCAAAGTAGTGCAACAGGATTCATCACAAAGTTTCTGGGTGCTTCCCTGAATATATTAACTGACCTTTTATTATTGTATTTGTTCTTCTATTACTTATTGGTCAATACAGGTAAAATTGAAAAGTACCTGGGAGAAATTATACCATTTTCACCTGATAAAATGGATCGTTTCTCTAAAGAATTGGAAGCTCAAACAAAAAGTAATGCACTTGGAATTCCATTGTTAGCAATTTGCCAAGGACTTTTTGCTTCGCTCGGATATTGGATCTTTGGAATACCCGAACCATTCTTTTGGGGATTGATGACAGGATTTTTTTCATTGTTACCTATGGTAGGATCAGCGTTAATTTGGGTACCCGCCGGGCTCTATAAATTGTCGGAAGGGTCAAACTGGCAAGGTATTGCAATTATCCTCTATGGTATTCTTTTAATTGGAATGGTAGATAATGTGTTTCGATTGGTATTTCAAAAAAAATTCGCTGACATTCATCCAATGGTTACAATACTCGGAGTGATCATAGGATTACAGTTGTTTGGTGTTCCGGGTTTGATTTTCGGGCCGTTGTTAATTGGTTATTTTATTCTGCTTTTAAAAATATTCAAAGAAGAATTTTTGAAAATTTAATGAATGAAAATATCAGCTTTTTCCTTTGGCCTTTTATCTTCAAGCCAGGAAAAACCTTTTAAGCGGAGTTCATTGACAGAAAGTTCTTTGATAGGATAAAGCGTACCATCAGGCTGGTTGAGTAATGAAATTCCGGTCACTTTATTTTCTTCAACATAAATAGTCAGGTCACTGCAATCGGCTCTGTTCACGCCAAAGTTTTTCTCATTCTTATTCTTGGCATAGTAAATTGTTTGACCATTTCCGGTAACATCTATCCTGTAAAGTTTATTGTCCTGCAAAGAACCCACCATGTTCTTTCCTCTGATCTGGTTGAAGCCCATTGAATCTATGATCTGCACTGAATTACTGTCGGCTTTTGATGCGATGAATGAATTGTTTGTAAGGTAAATATATGTTATAGCTGAATTTGCTGTTTGTAGTGTGATACTATCTGCTAATAATTGATTGGAGCCCGACCATATGACAGGTGAAGTGAATAACCGAATTGTTGAGTCGACAGAAAGGTAGACAAGTGAATCACATGAACCCTGCAGGTCTTCTTTAAATAATTTTACATGGTGAAAAGCAAAGATGTTTTTCTTTCTGTTTGTAGTATCACTGTTTTGAGCACCAATGGCCAATAATGTATCTCCATGCATAAACAAAGAATCACCATCTACGATCTGTGTCATCATTGCATTTCCTGTTACCCAACTACTGTCAGTTAACTCATGGTATTCTCCATAATTGCCACTGATAATAATTTGATTTACGGTATCTGTAATAGAAACATTTCCAAAAACTTTTCCCAGACCTTTGACTCTGTCATAAAATACAGAATCTCCTTTTAATCGTTGTTCTTTGGTTTGCAAATAAGAGTTCTTACTGAAATTCGATCTTTGATTTTCTGTGTTGTACCAGCCACTTTCACAATAGATCAAATTGTCTTGCGAAATGATTTGTGTTGGCCCTAAAAAAAATGCTGTTTTATTTGTTGTATTGTATCTCAATGTGTCACATGTCATGGTATATTTTGGATTTACCAATCTGACATCCTTTCTGAAATAAAGATCGTTTGTGGCACTGAAATAATATCCGGTCTTGCTTGTTAATACATTTTCTCCGTCTACAATATGTGCACTGTCTGAATAAGATGCGACATCGTTTTCCAGATTGTAATCAAGTTGAGAGGTATTCAATGTCATTCTCCGGTCAGACATCACCACATTTTCAATTACATGTGCAACCTTTGAATTCCCATCGTAATTCAATTGCTTTCCGGTCAAGGTTATGCTGTCTCCTTGAGTAACTCTTATGTTGTTATATGCTTCAAGTCGATTTTCATCCCTAAACAAATATGCACTGTCGCAATACATAAAAGCATTTTGATGTTTGAAAACAACATTGCCGATCAATCGGGTTGCTTTTGCATTTAATGCCTGATCAAATTCACTTACGTCTGCGTGAACAATCTCAATTTTCCCGGTTTTTTGAGAAAATGCGGAACTGCAAATAAGGAAGAGCAGAAGGTTTAAAAAGCCTCTATTAAAATGAATGAATTTCACAGTGGCGAATTTACAAAAAAAGGCATTGATAATTTGGACTATTTTAATATCATAAAATCGTAAACTGTTTTACTAATTGAGTTCAAAACCGTTTTCAATTTTTCCTGGTCATCCCCTCTGGTCATGACAGTTAACAAATACGGTTTATTCCCTGAATAAATTATAGCTGTTTCATGTAATTGCTGTTCAACTGGGTTAAACCGCTCACCAAATTTGTGAGCAATTGTCACGTTGTCCGGAATTAACTTCGCTAGACCATCATGGAATTTTGATTTTGTTAAAAGGTCCATTGCATACTCAGAGTTTTTAGGACTTAAATAGGATGAGTTGAATATTATCCTCATCATTTTACTGCATTCTGTAGTTGTTAAAGGATAATCTGACTGATTATCTCCAGGAATCGATAAATTCAAAGAACTTAATAGATCAAAATAAATCTTATAATTCATCATTGTATTCAAGAGCATAGTTGCATCATTGTTCGAATCAATGATCATCGCTTCGATTAACTCTTTGATTGAATAATATCGTCCTGTTACCAGATTGCCTGTTACTATTTTTTGTTGAGGTATTTCGCTGAAATGCGCTTTAAACTGTATTTTTTTAAACAACAGATCCGGATTATTTTCAGATTCTTTTAGGTAACAAAGGAGGGATGCAATTTTCATCATGCTCCCAGGACTGAACTTTTCATTTGGATTGACAACAAACCATCTGCCTTGTTCAAATTCTCTAACATAAATCGATGCAGATTTTATACTTCCTTTGCTTTTCTCTAAATCGATGTATTGATTAAGAGTCTGCTTGATATTGTCAAATCCATCATATTCGTTTATTCGCTCTGCAAAAATTAATGGTTTGATATACTTGAAATTCGTGCTTCGAATCAATTGAATATCGCAATTATTTTTGCTTTCGATTTTCTCTATTACTTTTACCGGATGAAGTTCACGATATAAAAGAATACTTCCCGCTAACAGAATTGTCAAAATGAGAATATAAGCAGGTACTTTTGTTGTAAATAATTTCATAACGTTAATTAGGGAGGGCCAAAGTAAATGAAGAACGTATCCTAATTGTCTAAGTAATATCATATTTAAATAAACATCGTTTTTAATAGTGTTGAAAATCAACAAGATATATATAGAAGTTCTTTTGCCGATACCATTTGGGTCGTTATTTACCTATAAAGTGCCCGACGAACTGATTTCTGAAGTTTTACCTGGCAAGAGAGTGATTGTGCCATTCGGAAGACAAAAGGTATACTCGGCATTGATTAAAAATATTTTACATGAACATGCAAATCCGGATTCACTAAAAGAAATTCAGTCTGTTTTGGACGATGCTCCATTAGTGAATGACTTTCAGTTCAAATTATGGGAGTGGATGTCTGAATATTACATGTGTTCACAAGGCGAAGTAATGAATAGTGCTTTGCCTTCTGCATTGAAACTGGCAAGTGAAACGAAGGTGATGCTTTCTGCAGATGCTGATCTTGAAAGTGAGGACTTGACTTCCAATGAGGAAATATTGGTCTCAGCTCTTTCAAAAAATCATGAGATGACGATTGAAGAAATCGCCGGACTTCTGAAAAAAACAAGTGTTCATCAGATACTTAAAAAAGCAGTTGAAAAAAAACTCATCGTCATTAGTGAAGAAATTAATGCTCGCTATAAGCCTAAGCTGGAAGCTCGATTGCGTTTAGCGGAAAATTATAAAAGTGATGTTGAAATGGAAAATTTATTTCAACAGCTTGAAGAAGATTCGCGCAAAAAGAAACAACAGGAAGTTCTGATGATATTTCTGAAATTTTTATTTGATGAGCAGAATCGGGAATCCGTAAAAAAATCCTTGATTCTATCTTATCCTGAAATTTCTAAGAGTTCACTTCAGACTTTAATATCAAATGGTATTCTGGTTGAATACCATGTACAGATAGATAGAATACCTGACGCTTCCGATGATGTAATTCCGCCTGCTTCATTGTCAACAATTCAGCAAACAGCACTTCAGGAAATTCAAACCTCATTCGAGAAACATGATGTTACATTGTTGCATGGTGTTACCTCAAGTGGTAAAACTGAATTATACATTCACCTCATTGAAGAAGCAGTTAAACAGGGAAAACAAGTTTTGTATCTGTTGCCGGAAATTGCTTTGACAACACAAATTATAACCAGGTTGCAAAAACATTTTGGAAAAAGTGTTGGTGTATATCATAGTCGTTACACAGGTAATGAAAGAGTGGAAGTATGGAATCATGTTTTGAATTTTAATCCAAAGGTCAAAGGCAAGCATTCACAAATTATTTTAGGTGCCCGGTCTGCATTGTTTCTGCCATATTCCAATCTTGGATTGATCATAGTGGATGAAGAACACGATTCCAGTTACAAGCAAAATGATCCTGCGCCACGTTATAATGGTCGGGATACAGCAATGGTCCTTGCAAAGATTCATGGTGCAAAGACACTCCTCGGTTCAGCTACTCCTGCATTGGAAAGTTATTACAATGCCGAGCATGACAGATATGGAAAAGTAGAATTGAATGAGAGACACGGTGGTGTGGAAATGCCGGAGATCGTTGTTGCTGATATGGCTGAAGCCAGGAAAAAGAAGCTGATGAAATCGATCTTCACACCGGTTTTATTGGAAAGCATCCGTTTGGCTCTACAAAACAAGGAGCAGGTAATTCTTTTCCAAAATCGTCGTGGATTTTCTCCATTTATAGAATGTCGCCAATGCAACTGGATTCCTCATTGCAAAAATTGCAGTGTCACTCTTACATATCACAAAAACAGTAAAGCATTGAAGTGCCACTACTGTGGGTATTTGGAAAACCTTCCTGCATTCTGTCCGAATTGTTCTGATTATCATCTGCAAGAAAAAGGGTTTGGAACAGAAAAGATCGAAGAAGAGATCGCCATCTTTTTTCCTGAAGCCAGAATTGCAAGAATGGATCTGGATGCAACACGTACGCGATCATCGTTCATGAAGATCATTACTGAATTTGAAGATCGACAGATCGATATTTTAGTAGGAACACAAATGGTAACTAAAGGCCTGGACTTCGATAATGTGAGCACAGTTGGAATTATTAATGCTGATCAACTGCTGAACTTCCCTGATTTCCGTGCATTTGAAAGAAGCTTTCAATTGATGCTTCAAGTGAGTGGGAGGTCAGGAAGAAAACTTAAACGAGGAAGAGTTATCATTCAAACTACACAGCCCGATCACTGGGTAATCACTGAAGTGGTAAGAAACAATTACAAAGGTTTTTATGTGCGTGATTTGCATGAAAGAAACCGATTTGGTTATCCGCCACACAGCAGACTCATTGAGATCAATATGCGCCATAAAGAACTGGAGCTTATTCAGGATGCAAGTAATTATTTCGGAGTGCTCTTAAGAGAAAGTCTCGGTCCAAGAGTGATCGGCCCAAATCTGCCAATGGTTTCAAGAATAAGAAATCAATATTACCGCAGCTTTATTATCAAAGTAGAAAGAGGAGTAAGTGTAGTGGAAGTGAAAAAAATGATCAAGGTCGCAATGACGCGGTTCTTTTCAGACAAGCTTTATCATGGGGTGCAGATTATTCCTGACGTGGACCCGCAGTAGAATGAAGGGAAATAAAATAAAATGAAATGAAGTAGAATGAAATGAAAAAAAAATTAGCGGACCGAATTTTTCACTTCACTTCACTTCACTTCACTTCACTTCATTCTATTTCATTCTATTTTCTGATAAGTTCGAGGTAACCATGCTTTTGTCCCGACTTCGTATCCATGATCCAGTAGTAAACTCCTTCTGAACATTCTGTTCCGCCATCTGTGCGGCCATCCCATTTGAAATATGGGTTGTTGGATTCATACATTAATTTACCCCAACGATTGAAGATCACAATTCTGAACTGTTCAAAATAACATAATGCCTTCATTTCATAGAAGTCGTTGACATTATCGCCATTTGGTGTAAAGACGTTTGGAATACTATCTAGGATGTCAAGACATGGACAATAATCAATCCGAACTGAATCGAATGCAGCGCATCCTTGTGACCCATAACCAACAGCAACTGTGTAATATTGGCTTTGACCGGATGTGTTGATTGTAAACATTGTGTTGTTTCCGACAACAGGGCTCACAAATGCCGCAGGGTTCCATGTGTAAGTGTAAGGACCAAACGAAGGGTCAGAAACGGATACATTCAATGTAGATTCTCCACCATCAGTAATACACATCAATGTGGAATCTATATCAGCTGTGATCAAAGAGGTAACTGTTATTGTTCCTGCTGTTGGTGTAGGGATATAGCAGAAACTATTTGTTAATTGGAAGCCTAAATAGAATTGTGGTGTGTAAACATCGGCTGCGTAATAAGTGTGACTGAGACTCAATTGCGTAGATCCGTCAATTACATTTCCATCATTAAAATCCCAGGCATAGGTCGTAGAGCCTGAAGCAACTCCGGTGAAATTAACTGTAAGTGGAGCACAACCTGTAGTAGGTGCGAAGCTAAAGGATCCGGTTGGGCCGGCAACTACAACTGCTCCTACCACTGTAGCTGTATCTGAACAGCCAAGGGAATTAGTAACAATTAATGTTGCATCATATGATCCCGGTGGTACATCATAATTGTAAGTGAAATCAGCACTAGGCCAATTTGGTTCGTTGAATACTGTCAGGTCCCAATTGTAATTTGTTACATAAGTATTTGAATCACTATGAAACTGTGAAATTACGACTGCTTTTTTTAAACCATTTGCTGCACTAACACAGGAATCAATACTGGTAACTGTAAACGATGCAGGCGTTGTATAAATGTAAATGTTTTTAATGATTGAATCACGACAGCCATTCGCATCTTCAAGCACCAAATAGACAGGGTATAGACCGTTTGAAGAATAACTATGACTGGTTGTACTTGATCCAACCACTGTTACCGGAGCAGAACTATCACCAAAATCCCAAGTATATGTTACCGGACTTGCTGCACTACCTGCAGTTGCATTGAAAATTTCTCCTATATCACGACAACCCAGTGTATCATTAGAGATCGCAGCAGTTGGACGTGATGGGTTAATGTAATTTGGTGTAACTAATGTGTCCGTACATCCATTCACATCTGTTACGATTAATCTTATTGTGTAAAGCCCCGGATTTGTATAAGGATGGGAGACAACGCCAACAGAACTTGTAGTATCTGCAACACCGCCACCATAATTCCATACCCACTGATTAATTGCACCACCTTCGGTGAGTGATGTGTCAGTAAAAGTGACATTGATTGGTGCACAACCACCGGTAGGACTTGCTGTAAATCCGGCTGTTGGACCAAGAATATGAATCAGTTCTGTTTGAACTGCTGTACACCCATGAATATCTGTTACAGTTAAAGTTGCAGTATAATAACCCGGACGAGTATATAAGTGAAGGGTATCACTTGCAATTGACGTGTCACGAACACCGGCTATTCCTTCTCCGAAGGTCCACATCAAACTTGAAACATCTAAAGATCCTGCTGAAGAAAATTGAATCGTTCCGGCATTACAAGCAGTAGTATCATTAACCGTAACAACTGCTGTTGGAACTGTAATGTTCACCGGAAGAACGGAATCAATTACACAGCCGGTTACAGTACTGGTTGCTGTTAAAGTCACATTGAAAGTCCCGGTATTAGCATAGGTATGAACAGGGTCAGTTGTTGAAACGTTAGCTGAACCATCACCAAAATCCCAGTTGTAACTGGTTGCACCACCACTTTGGTTAGTGAATGTTATTGTATAAGGGTTAGCACAATCGTATGCTATTTCAAAATCCGGAATTGGAGCTAATACCGTGATCATGTCATTTTGGATCAGTGTATCAGGACAGCCATTATAAAAAGCGATCAAAGTTACATTGAAAGGATCTGCTACACCTGAAGTATCGTATTTGTATTGATGATTTGGATTTTGTGCAGTTGATGATTGTCCGTCACCAAAGAACCATAACCAACCGGTTACTACGGGAGGAGTCAAATCGGTGAATTGTACATTTTGATCGAAACAAATAGAAGTTGGAGCAGCAGAGAAGTTAGCATTTGGTTGAGTTCCGACACGAATGAAACCAATTTTCGTAGTCGTCGCAGTACATCCGTCTGTTGTAGTAATGGTTAGACTAACATCAAAAATGCCAATTGAAGTAAACTGATGTGTCATTATATCTGACCCGGTAATATTTCCGGTACCATCGCCAAAATTCCAAACATAACTTTGGATATTTGGATTTGCAGGGGAAACTACAGTTGCGTCAAAAGTAAATGTCTCACCAACACAACCACTGTCAGTTTGTGTGAAATTAACAAATGGTTGAATCACTTGAATATATTGTGGTCTTGTCAAAGAATCAGTACAGCCATAAATATCTACAACAACAAGTTTTATTGTATAGAGATTGAAATTCATAAACTCATGAGTAGGATTCTGAAGATTTGAAGTATTCGCTGCGCCACTGGCTGGGTCACCAAAATCCCAAGTCCATGTTGCAATATTTGATACTGTATCAAGAAAAGTTACTGTAAATGAAGTGTCGCACGACATGTTGTCCTAACACTAAAGAGAGCACTTGGATTCGGTCTGACCAGGATGTCCATCACTCTGGTGCTTGTACAGCTACCTAATGTGACTGTAAGGGTAGTTGTGTAAGTTCCAGGAGTCGGATAGAAGTGTGATGGATTTTGAAGCACAGATGTGTTGTTTGCACCACTTGCCGGATCACCAAAATTCCATGATACAGTTGCATTTACTGGTACGCTTGTGTTGGTAAAATCTACTGTACTAAAACGACAAACGGTGGAATCATTAACCGTAAAATCAGCGATTGGTTGAATAACCTGTACTGTCATTGTGTCAATGGAGTTGCAACCCGGTACTCCTGCTGTAAGTGTCACCAGATAACTTCCACTTGTGTTGTAAGTATGCGATGGAGCAGCTAAAGTTGAAGTGTTTGAAGCACCACTGGTTGGGTCACCAAAGTCCCAACTGAAAATACTTGTATTGGTTGATGCGTTACTGAATACAACAGTTGCAGGTGTAGCACATGATGTAATGGACCCAATTCCGAAATCTGCAACCGGAGCAGGAAATACAAAGACTGAATCCGAGAATGAACTGTTACAGCCATTTGCATCGTTAATCAAAAGAACCGGTGTGAATATTTTTAATGCCGCAGTAGCGTTGTTGAAGGCATGGGTAATTGAACCGGTACCACTAACAGATGGATTTCCATCGTTGAATGTCCATGTATAGTCAGTAATTAATCCATCACCCTGAGTAGAAGTACTTGTAAATGTTATTGGAGATCCTGCGCATACAGTATCCGGAATTGCCGTGAAACTAGCTTGTGGTCCTGCGAATACTATGATGTAATTCGTTTTGACCATTGTGTTGGATGATCCACCGGAGCCGGTAACTGTAAGTGTTACTGTATATTGGCCGGGAAGAGTGAAATTATGCTGTGGATTTGCGAGCGTTGAAGTTGCAGTTCCATTACCAAAATTCCAATCGTAAACAGATGGGCTTCCAGTAGATAAATCATTAAATTGTACAATCAATGGAGCGCATCCTGAAGTTGGAGTAGCATCAAAGTTTGCGACTTGAGCACGACTTTCTGTCGCAAACATTATCATAAAAGCAAGGACAAAAAATGTTCTCGTGTAAATTAAATTCATGGTAAATGAGGGTTAGTTTTTGAGACGTTTCAAATGTAAAAGAAAAATTCAAAACGACCTTATTTTTGGCCAAAAAACTGACAATATTATGCGAAATGGCCTTTTTTTGAGTATTAATTTATATGTGTGTAAAGTTGTTATTATAATTCCTGCTTTTCCCGTCGATTCTTCCTGCTAAATGGCTAAAATGCAGTCAGAATAAAAAACCGTCTTTCAAAAAAGTTATTTCGCGAAGAATGGTCCTCTAAGAAGTGCTAATTTTCTTTATTGTCTTCTTAATCATCATCTTAACGACGCAATGCAGCTTGAGAAATCAATTCTGCTGGTATTCTGACTTCTTCGAATGTAAATCTAATTAGTAAAAAACGAATGAGAAAAAAAATAATAGCAGGAAACTGGAAAATGAATTTGACTTTTGCCGAAGCAATGGCACTTGCTGATAATTTGTTGGATGAAAATAAAAATATTGATGACGTTGAGGTTGTTCTTGCTTCTCCTTTTATCTTTCTTCACCCGCTGATCAACCGAATTCAAAGTAATCCGAATTTTTCTATTGCTGCACAGAATTGTTCAGATAAAATCAAAGGTGCCTTTACCGGAGAAATTGCCGCTTCTATGTTAGCTTCGATTGGTGTTGAACATGTAATCCTGGGTCATTCTGAGCGTCGACAACTATATGGCGAAACAAATTCTATGATCGCTGCAAAAGTGGATCGTGCACTTGAGAACGGAGTGTTCCCGATCTTTTGCTGTGGCGAATTACTTGCTGAAAGAAATAACAACATACATTTCAATGTAGTAAAAAAGCAATTGGAGGAATCGTTGTTTCATTTGACTTCTAATCAAATTGATGAATGTATCATAGCATATGAACCTGTGTGGGCAATTGGAACGGGAGTAACTGCTTCTTTCGAACAAGCTCAGGAAATGCATGAATTTATAAGAAGTACTATAAGTTCAAAATATTCAAAAAGTATTGCCGAAGAGATATCAATTCTGTATGGCGGCAGCGTTACCCCTGCAAATGCATCTGAACTGTTTGACGGTGACGATATCGATGGTGCATTGGTTGGTGGTGCTTCTTTGAAAGAGAAAGATTTTTCCGATATCATAAAAGCAATGCTTACAAAAATTTAGATCTGAGATGAATTACATAGAAATCAATTTTACTAATTCTCCGGAACTGAATGATGTCATTCTTGCATTTTTAAGTGATACAGATTTTGAAATGTTTGAAGAAAAGGAGAATGGCCTAAGTGCCTACATTCCTGAAGACAAATTTGATGAAATTGATCTGAATGCACTTATAATTCAAATTCCCGGTAGTGAGAATATTCGTTTTGATGTTTCGTTGATAAAGGGAAGAAACTGGAATAAGGAATGGGAAAGTAATTTCGAGCCTGTACTGATAGCGAAAAAAGTATTTATCAGAGCACCATTTCATGAAATCAACAATTCATATCCCTATGAGATCATCATCGAACCGAAAATGTCTTTCGGCACAGGACATCATTCTACGACTGCTCTGATGATTGAATTAATGCTTGAAGTAGATTTGAAGAACAAATCTGTACTTGATATGGGATGTGGCAGCGGAGTGCTTGCAATATTGGCGCACAAACTCGGATCAGGAAATATTCTTGCAGTTGATTTTGATGAATGGGCTTATGAAAATACAATAGAAAATTGTCAAAGAAATAATACAAGTTCAATTGAAGTTCTGAAAGGTAATGCCAGTGTTATTGCTGGTCGTGCTTTTGATGTCATTCTTGCAAATATAAATCGCAATATCCTGCTGGCAGATACGGAAGCATATTCAAAATGTCTGAATGAAAATGGAATATTAATGCAAAGTGGTTTTTTAATTGAAGATGAATCTGTATTGATAAAAAATGCTCAATCTGCCGGATTGAAGCATGTGAAATCTGTTCATCAGGATAAATGGTCGGCAATGTTATTCTCAAAATAGAGTAAAAAATGAAAATGATTTCAAGAGTTCTGTTCGTCTTAATTACGATGAATTTGATCGGACTTAATAGTAACGGACAAGCATTAAAAAATTTTACTGCTGATCCCTTAAAATATTCTCAGGAGATGCAAGGTTTTCTTGAAGAAACTGATAAGAAGGAAGCAGGAAAAATAATGGAGGAATTCATTATCGAATGGAATGGTGGGAAGTTCAGTCCTGCACAGCAGGAAGCAATTTACCGAACTTCAAATGCCATGCTTCGAAAAAGAATGAAAGCGTTTCCTGACTTTAAAAATTACGTGATCGCTCTAACCTCTTTTGCAAGAAGCAAACAAACGCAGCAAAGTTTTACAGCTTGGCAGGCGAGTTTAGACAAACTACTATTGATGCCGGCTAAATATTTTGCTAATTATATCATGACGTGCAACAATCTTTTCAGAGATAATTCACTTTATCAATCAGCTTCCACCAATTGGCATAGCGATAACAGTACTTACTCATTCGAATTTGATTCATTGCCGAAAATTGTTTTTCCGGGAATGAATCTGGTGTCTACTTCAAAAGGAGATTCTTCTGTTATTTATAACACGAAAGGTTTTTTGTATCCTACACAACAAAAATTCTATGGGACTGGTGGAAATGTAGATTGGGTCAGAGCAGGCTGGGATAAGAACACAGTCAGTGCAAAATTGAGCAATTATGTAATTGATGTAACCGGAAGTTATTTCTCTGCTGATTCTGCCGAATTTACAAATAAAACCTATTTCACAAAAACTTTACTTGGCGTTTATAGCGATAAAATTTTGGCAAACGTATCTGCAGAGAATGCATCTTATCCACGTTTCACTTCTTATACCAATAGTATCCAGATAAAAAATATCGTGCCTGATGTAGATTATTCCGGAGGGTTTTCAATGATAGGAAACCGAATGATAGGTTCCGGAACAACAGAAGAAAATGCAAACATTGTTTTTTTTTCGTGAGAAGAAACCATTCCTGATATTAGGATCAAGAAGTTTCGCTATTAGAAAAGATAAGATCACTTCTGATAATGCTTCAGTCATCATGCGTTTTGATAACGATTCTACGCATGATTCTATTTATCATCCGAGTGTAACTTTCAAGTACATAGTCAAAGACAGAGAGATCGCTTTGATAAGAGGCGAAGAAGGCAAATCAAAGAGCCCGTATTTTGATTCTTACCATCAGATCGATATGTACTTCGATGGATTGTATTGGAAAATAGATGAGCCATTGATCAATATGAAAATGATCAGTGGTCAAGGTGAGAGTAAAGCGACATTTGAATCGAGTAATTACTTCAGAAAACTTCGATTCCTTAAACTTCAGGGATTGAATCAAGTGCACCCGCTTTTTTCTGTAAAGGAATATTCTCAAAAGCACGACACGAAGATTATTTATACAGAAGATTTTGCAAAAGAGATGAAATGGCCGCCAACAGAGGTTAGAAATATGTTTATCCGCTTTGCTGATGAGGGATTAGTAACGTATGATGGAACTGAAGACAGGATCTTTGTCAAGGACCGCCTGTTTTATTATTTGCTGGCCAATGTCGGTAAAACAGATTATGATGTAATTCAGTTTGAATCCATAATCGATCAAAAACCAAATGCAACGATCAACTTGCTCAATTTTGAGATCACTATGCGCGGTCTTGCACCAATCAATTTAAGTGATTCGCAGAATGTGGTCATTTATCCGAATGACATGGAAGTAAAGATCCAGAAAAACAGGAATTTTACGTTTGGAGGTAGAGTGAAGGCCGGGCGTTTTGATTTCTTCGGTAAACAATTCTCTTTCGATTATCAGAATTTCAAGATCAATCTGGATAACGTCGATTCACTTCGCTTGAAAGTAGAATCAAATGATCCAACAGAAGTCGATGATTATGGTCGTCGAAAATTAGTTCCTGTACGAAGTGTACTCGAAAATATTACCGGTGATTTGTTGATCGATTTCCAAGGTAACAAATCAGGATTACATGATTATCCAAAGTATCCAATCTTCAATTCGAAGAAGGACTCCTATGTAAATTATGATAAGCCATTTATTCAGGAAGGAGTTTATACACGTGATCGTTTTTATTTCCACCTGGATCCGTTTACGATTGATTCGCTCGATAACTTCTCGAAATCCGGACTTCGTTTCGATGGAGAGTTTGTTTCAGCAGGAATCTTTCCGGACTTTAGAGATACATTACGGTTACAGCCGGATCTTTCGCTTGGACTTACAAGAAACACAGGACCTGAAGGCTGGGTTGCGTATGGCGGGAAAGGTAAATTCACGAATAAGATCGACCTGAGTAATCAGGGATTGCATGGCGATGGTACGATTGATTATCTGACATCTACTTCCAAATCTAACGACTTCCTTTTCTTACCTGATTCAATGAATTCAAGAGTTGACAGCTTTGTGAATAAGAAAGCAATACTCGCAAATGTTGAGTTTCCTGAAGCCAGAGGTGGTGGAGTGTATATTCATTGGGAACCTTTGAAGGATGTTATGTTTGTGAATAAAAGAGATTCTAATCTGACAATGTATGAAAATCAATCGCAGTTGAATGGAAATCTGCAATTGAGACCAACAGGTATGACAGGAGATGGAATCATGACATTTACATCCAGTGAACTGGAATCTGATCTGTTCAGATTCAAGAGCAATGTATTTGATGCTGATACATCTAACTTCCGACTGGCATCTGATAACAGTGCTGCATTGGCCTTTTCTACAAATAATGTGAACTCACATATTGATTTCGTAAAGCGTGTTGGTGAGTTTAAATCGAATGGCGGTGGTTCATATGTCAGCTTCCCATTGAATCAATATATCTGTTATATCGATCAATTCAAATGGTTTATGGACCAGGCTGAAATCGAACTTTCTTCGAATGAAAATGCAGCGAATAATACAAATGCAGATACATTAGCAAGCAGTTTGAATCTTACCGGTTCAGAGTTTATTTCCGTTGAACCAAGGCAGGATTCTCTTCAGTTCAGGGCGCCTTTTGCCCGTTATTCCTTAAAGGATTATTTGATAAAAGCTGAAAAAGTTTCCTTGATTCGAAGTGCTGATGCATCAATTATTCCTGACAGTGGGAAAGTTGTAGTTGAACGGTATGCAAAAATGCGGACTTTGAATGATGCACGTATCATTGCAAATACCACTACGAAGTATCACACTATTTATAATGCAACTGTGAATATACTTGGTAGAAAGAAGTATGAAGGAAGTGGTGATTATGATTATGTCGATGAAAATAGTGTAAAACATAACTTCCACTTTAATTCAATTGCAGTAGATACTACTTATCAAACATATGCTGATGGAGAATTGAATGATTCGCTCGGTTTTCCGATGAGTCCTGAATTTTTATTCAAAGGAAGTACGCATCTTGCTGCGGCCCAGGAATTCCTTACATTTTCCGGCTATGCGAAACCAAACTTTCATTGCGATAAAGTTGAACAAAACTGGATCCGTTTCAGTGGACCTGTGAATCCGGCGAATGTTTCTATACCAGTTTCATCACCCGTTACAGATGGTGGTAGTAAACTTGCTTCAGCTGTTGCACAAACGAGTGACTCTACCGGAATTTATGCAGCCTTCATGATGCCAAAACGAAAGCCTTCCGATCTGGAGATCATCGCTGCTGATGGCGTTTTATTCTACGATAAGTCAACTTCGCAATTCAGAATTACAACCAGTGAAAAACTTGAAAAACCGGGATCAGCCGGAAACTTCTTAAGCCTCGATGACAAGAAATGTATTGTATATGGTGAAGGAAAATTAAATTTTGGTTCTGATCTAGGGCAATTGCAATTACAAACTGTTGGTACTGTCTTGAATAATTTAAACAATGACAGCACATCATTTGATATCCTTGCAGCAATTGATTTCTTTTTCAATGAAGACGCAATGAAAATTATGACCGATCAATTGTCAACGAATGCATCATTGAAAGCTACTCAGGATGTCGGACGTCAGACATATGAAAGAGGACTAACAGAAATTGCGGGGAAGGAAAAGGCAGATAAAATGATCGCTGAATTGAATCTTTATGGTTCTTTCAAAAAAATCCCTGATGAGTTGAGACATACTTTCTTTATCACTGAATTAAAGATGTCGTGGAATAATGAAAGCAGAAGTTATCGTTCTGTTGGTCCGATCGGTATTGGTAATATGGATAAGACCAATGTTAATCGACGAGTGAATGGAATTGTTGAAATTGTTCATAAGCGTACAGGAGACGCCTTGAATATTTATCTGGAGCCCGAAAGTCAACAATGGTACTACTTCAGTTATACGCGAGGACTGATTCAGGCGATTTCGTCGAATACAGGATTTAATGACGCCATTACGAAAGTAAAGCCGGATAAGAGAATTAACAAAATGAAGGATAAACCTGACATTGAATACATGTTATCGACCGATAGAGCAGTAAAAAACTTCCTTCGGAAAATGCAACCTGTTCAGGAGGAGGGAGAAAATAACAATGGTTGATAAATATCAACTTAATAGTTAAGATTGCGGGCTGAAAATGACGAATTTTCAGCCCGTAACTTTAAACACTAACTGATTGCTCACATTTGCAAATATTTTTGGCCTTTTAATAGGCTATCTGGTAGGAAGTATCCCTTCAGCCGTTTGGGTTGGACGAACGTTCTATGGGATTGATGTTCGTGAATACGGCAGTGGAAATGCAGGAGCAACCAATACTTTTCGCGTTTTGGGAAAGAAGCCGGGTATTGCAGTTCTTATAATGGATGTGCTAAAGGGTTTCTTTGCTGTGAAACTTGCTTACGTTTTAGGTGACTACGATTCTCATTCTCCGGAATTTATCGACTTTGAACTAGCGCTTGCAGTATGTGGTTTACTTGGTCACATCTTTCCGGTTTATGTTGGATTCAGAGGTGGAAAGGGAGTGGCAACGATGTTGGGAATTTTAGTTGCTATTCATCCGGAAGCCGCATTAGCATGTGCATTAGTTTTTATAACCACATTATTCTTTACAGGATTTGTCAGTCTGAGTAGTATGGCGGCTGGCATTACCTTCCCAATTGTGATCATGGTCTTTTACAGTACCAATTCAAGTATCAATATTTTTTCTCTCGCTGTTGCCATCCTTATTCTCGTCACTCACCAACGAAATATTGAACGGATAATCACCGGGGAAGAGTCTAGGGTGAAGTGGTATAAGAAACGTTTTTAATTTAATGCAAAAAGGAATAAAGTAGATGATAGAATAAAGATTTTTTTTAATTTTCACTTCACTTCACTTCACTTCACTTCACTTCACTTCACTTCACTTCACTTCACTTCACTTCACTTCACTTCACTTCACTTCACTTCATTCCCGCCTGGGCAGTTCCTCTCAATCCCTTCTTCAACATTAATTTTGGGGTTTAATTCTTTTGCTTTGTTATAATCCCTGCACGCTCTCCAGTGTCTGCCAACATATGAAATAGCTAACGCTCTTTGCAAGTAAGCATTTGCAAAATTGGGGTCAAGCTTAATGGCGCGATTGAAATCTTTAACTGAGTTGTAAGCTATATCAGAGTTCAGTTCCAATCGATTGAGTTTAAAATAACCGCGTTCAAAGTATACTTTTGGATCATCAGGATAAATGTCAAGACTTTGATTGTATAGCTTCAGAGCTCTATCATTATCTTTTTCCTTTTGGGCGGCTTTTGCTTCCTGAAACAACTTTTGCTTTTTCTCTATCAGGCGATTTGTCTTTATACCGATCAATATACATATCCGCTACATCGCTGTTTAATTCTGTATACTTCTTCTGATGTAATCTTCATAATAACTGGCTTTGAAAAAATTGTGATAAAAGCGTGGTGTCATGAAGGCTGCACTACTCAATAAAAAGCTAACAATGAACCATAATGTGATCTGTGTCCACCCATATGCTCCTTTCAGAAAGAACAAAATTGAAAAAACGATCCACAGTACCCAAATTGACAATGCAGAATGTAATGGTGGAATCCAATATTGAAGTTGAGCAAGTGTAATAATGAAGAAACCGACAAAGAGCGAAGAAAGAATGACCTGAAGCTTGTTGTTATGATTCTTGGAAATTGAACTGCGGATCAATTCAATACTCAATAGAATTACAGAAGGAAACGTAAGTAAAATGCTCAGCCCAATCCCAACCTTTTTCAATATCAAGCCGACAATAAAAGTAGTGATCAGGATTTTCCTTCGTGTAGTTCTTCTCATTCCTTGCGAAAATAATATTAGTAGTGATGTAAGCGAAATTTATTTCATCTTTTCAACGTTAATTTTGTTAAGAACAATCGTAATCGCAAAGAAAGATGTTGCAACTGAGCTGTATTTTTACGAAACTGAACAAATTGTTTATCAATGAGATTTACCCCATTTAACTGCGTTTTACTGATTGTGATCCTAGGATCATTTGTTAAAACGACTTTTGCACAAAAACTACCTCCTTTTATTACTCCTCAAGCAGAGTATTGGGCAGACTCTGTCCTGAAAACGCTAAATCCCGATGAACGAATCTCTCAATTGATCATGGTAGCTGCCTGGAGTAACAAAGACTCAGTCCACATCAAGGAGATTCGTAAACTGATTAAAGATTGGGGAATCGGAGGATTGTGCTTTTTTCAAGGTGGTCCGGTAAGAGAAGCTGCATTGACAAACGACTATCAGGCATTATCAAAAATTCCTTTGATGATCAGTATGGATGCGGAATGGGGGCTTGCCATGCGTATTGACAGTACTGTCCGTTTTCCCAGACAAATGTCTATCGCTGCAATTCGTGATACTTCTTTGATCTATGAAATGGGTAAGGAGATTGGAAGACAATGCAACATCATGGGTATTCATGTAAATTTTGCACCTGATGCTGATGTAAATAACAACCCACTAAATCCTGTTATAGGAAGTAGATCTTTCGGTGATAGTCCGGCTGATGTTTATACAAAATCTTTGCTTTACATGCGTGGTATGCAGGATCAGAATGTACTTGCAACAGGAAAACATTTTCCCGGTCATGGAAACGCCGATACTGATTCACATTTAGGATTACCGGTCATTTCTCAAAATCGGGCCTCCTTAGATTCGGTTGAGCTATTTCCATTTAAAAAATTGATCGATGAAGGCATTGGGAGCATGATGGTTGCTCATTTGAATGTTCCTGCTTTGGATACCGCTTTCGGAATTCCATCTACTCTTTCTTCAAGTATTGTCACAGACTTGCTGAAAAAGAAATGGGATTCAAAGGACTGATCTTTACCGATGCTCTAAATATGAAAGCAGTAAGTTCTTGCTACAAACCCGGTATTGTCGATAAACTTGCTCTGTTAAGTGGTAATGATGTTTTACTTTATTGTGAAGATGTTCATAAAGCTGTCGATGAAATCCATCTTGCTGTTCAGAATTGTGAGATCACCCAAGAGGAAATTGACGAGCGTACGAAGAAAGTTCTGATGGTGAAATATTGGAATGGTTTGAACAATTATCAACCGATTGATACTACCAATCTTTACAGCCGGTTAAATTCACCTGATGCTTTATTGTTGCAAAGAGAGATGTATAATCAGACTGTAACATTGTTGTCAAATAAGGATTCCCTAATTCCATTTCATACTAAAGACACACTTCGAATTGCATCCGTTGTAATAGGAGATAAAAAAGATAATTCTTTTCAGAAACAATTGAAAATGTATGGCAATATTGATTGCTTCGCTGAAGATAAAGACGCACCGCTTTCTGTCCTAAACGCACTTTTTAGTTTCTTGTCGAATTATGATTATATAATTCTTAGCCTTCACGGTACAACAATGAAAGCTGCACAGAATTTTGGAATTCCATCGGGTGTATCTCGATTCGTGGATAGCGTTTTGATGACATACAAGACTGTCTTTGTTGATTTTGGAAATAGCTATACGTTAAGTCAATTTAAAAACCTGAGTAAAGCTCAGGCCGTGATACTTTCTTATGAAGATTTCTCGCTTACGCATCAGATAACTGCTCAAACTATCTTTGGCGGTATTGAAAGTTCAGGAAAATTACCGGTAAATGTGCTGCCTGAATTTTCTCGCTACCAAGGACTTGATTCCAGACCTCCGATCCGATTTGAATATTCAATTCCTGAAGCAGCAGGAATGTCATCTTCAAAATTGACCGTCATCGATTCAATCGTAAATAGTGCCATAGCAAATGGTGCAATGCCCGGTTGCCAGGTGTTGGTTGCTCGCAAAGGAAAGGTTGTTTACAATAAAGCCTTTGGAACGAAAACGTATAATTCAAAAGATACGGTTACTACATCTGATCTTTTCGATATTGCTTCGATCACTAAAATAGCCGGTACTGTTCTTGCAACAATGAAATTGTATGATCAGAAAAAGATTAGTCTAAACAGTCCGCTTTCAAAGTATTATTCAAAACTGAAATCGACGAACAAAAAAACGCTTCTCGTAAAAGAAGTTTTGGCGCATCAAGCCGGATTAGTTTCCTGGATACCATTTTACAAACAGACAATGAAAGATTCCGTATATATCGATGGAATATATAGTAAAATTAAGGATGAGAAGTATTCAATAAGAGTAGCCGATTCATTGTTCATGAATAAAAATTATACTGATAGTATTCTTAAATGGATCTATACTTCGCCGGTTTCTGCAACAGGAAAGTATGTTTACAGTGATCTCGGTCCGATCTTGATGAAACTTACGACAGAGAAATTGACCAATCAGCCATTTGACCAATATCTGAATAACAATTTTTATAAGCCATTAGGTCTAACAAGATTTGGATTTAATCCAATTAATAACTTCCCCGTAAGTATGATTGTGCCAACTGAAAATGATACAGTTTTTAGGAATCAACTTATAAAGGGTTATGTTCATGATCCTGCTGCTGCTATGATGGGTGGAGTTTCAGGAAATTCGGACTTTTTTGGGACGGCCAATGATCTTGCAGTAATTATGCAAATGTTGCTCAACAAAGGATCTTATGGGGGAATTAGCTATTTGAATCCGGCTACGGTTGATTTATTTACCAAGCAGCAATTTGTACATAACAATAACCGCCGTGGATTGTTGTTTGATAAACCTGAACCTGATACTACTAAAATTAGCCCATGCTCAAAAGAAGCTTCATTGTCTACTTTCGGCCATCAAGGATTCACAGGAACTTGTGCCTGGGCTGACCCTGAAAATGAATTGATTTACATTTTCCTGTCAAATCGGGTAAATCCGGATGCTAAAAACGATAAATTAGTGAAACTGAACGTCCGGACCAATATCCAATCAGCAATCTATCAGGCGATTACAAAATAGAGGAAACCGATTCCATTTGCCACCTTCATTGATCCGTAATCCAAATTCCGAATCCGAAATCCATATAAGAGGGATCTCAGAAAAAAGGAATAAGTTTGTAGTTAAATCAGGATCATCGATCCAATAATAAATTTACGGTCCACTTTTTTTATGAAAATAGGAATCCTTTGTTACCCAACCTTTGGTGGTAGTGGTGTTGTTGCAACTGAACTTGGTAAAGCACTTGCCGAGAAAGGTCATAGTGTTCATTTCATTACTTATAGTCAGCCTGTGCGTCTGGAACATTTCACTGAAAATGTTTTTTATCATGAGGTAAGTGTGGCTGATTATCCTCTATTCGAATATGCTCCTTATGAAACTGCCTTGACAAGCAAACTTGTTGATGTTGCTCGATTTGAAAAACTCGACATAGTGCATGTTCATTATGCTATTCCGCATGCATCTGTTGCTTATATGGCTAAGCAGATCATGGAATCTCAGGGATTAAAACTACCATTCATTACGACACTTCACGGAACAGATATTACTCTAGTTGGCAAAAACGAAAGTTATAATCCTGTCGTAACTTTTGCTATCAATCATAGTGATGCCGTTACTTCTGTTTCTGAATCGTTGAGAAAAGAAACATACAATAATTTCAAGGTTGATAAAGAAATTGAAGTCATCCCAAACTTCATTGACTTACGACGATTCAATAAGCAAAGACGGGATCATTTTCGTCGTGCCATTGCTCCAAACAATGAACGGTTGATCGTTCATGCATCGAATTTTCGTCCGGTAAAAAGGATCAGTGATGTGCTTAAAGTATTTAATAAAGTTGCAGATAAGATACCAAGTAAATTGTTACTAATTGGTGATGGCCCTGAACGGAACAGAGTTGAAAAGGAATGTCGTGAGATCTGTAATGGCGAGCATGTACTTTTTTTAGGAAAGATCGATGTAGTGGAAGAGATACTTTCTATTTGCGACCTATTTGTATTGCCATCAGAAACGGAAAGCTTTGGTCTGGCTGCATTGGAGGCAATGGCGTGTCAGGTTCCTGTTATCAGTACAAATACCGGTGGATTACCGGAAGTGAATGTAAATGGATTCTGCGGTTACATGAGTGATGTAGGCGATGTCGATGATATGGCAAAAAATGCAATACACATTCTTGAAGACGATAGCCGTCTGTTACAATTTAAAAAGAATGCACTTGAACATGCCAAGACTTTCGACATTCAGCGAATCCTTCCTATATATCAGGCCCTTTATGAAAAAGTCTTAGCAGAACAAAAGTAAAAGAATGCTCTATTTAAAAGCCTTACATATCATTTTTGTCGTCACCTGGTTTGCAGGATTATTTTATCTGGTCAGACTCTTTGTTTACCATTCCGAAGCAAATGAAAAAAGTGAGCCTGAAAAAGCATTCTAACCAAACATTTTCAATTGGCGGAGAAGAGATTGTGGTTTGGAATTACTGTTCCCTCCGCTTACGGAACAATTATCTTCGGTGGTTGGTTATTGTATGATATGTATGGCAGTAATATCCCCACCTGGATGTATTTGAAAATTGCCTTTGTTGTCGGTTTGCTGATCTATCACCTATTATGCGGAAGAGTTGTTGCTCAATTGAAAAGAGGTGAAGTGAACTACTCAAGTATGCAAATGCGTTTTTGGAATGAAGTCGCAACAATTTTCCTCATTTCCATTATCTTTATTGTAGTTCTCCGCGACACATTCTCCTGGCTAAAAGGTTTGGCCGGGTTGATTGCTTTTTCTCTTGTATTGGTGGGGGCGATTCGGGTTTATAAGAAGATGAGGAAGTAAATAATGTTTGCAACCTGAAACCAGTAACAAAACGCTCAACCGCCCGCTTTCTTCACCTTATATCCTGCTGCCTGTAAGCAGCATCACAATTCGATCTCTATGATCACCCTGAATCAGGATCTCTCCGTCTTTAACGGTTCCCCCAACACCACATTTTGATTTCAATTCTTTGCCGAGCTTTTCAAGATCGGCTTCTTTACCAACGAATCCTGAAATAAGTGTAACTGTTTTTCCGCCACGACTTTTCTGTCTAAAAATATTCTTAGGTCTTGTTGCTGCGCCGGTATTGTTGCAGAATTAGATGGTGTAGCTGAATATTTGAAATCCGGATTGGTGGAGTACACAACACCATCGGAACTTTTATTTTTCTTTGACATGATCAAGCGAAAATTTTTGGTAAGAAAATTATACACCCAATAATAGCAGAAACAAATGAAACCACCAAAACGGCAGCTGCTGCAATATCCTTTGCTTGTCCTGCACGTTCATTTCTTTCCGGCATGGCCAGATCGACATTGATTTCAATCGATGTATTGATCAATTCAGCTCCAATCACAGAGCTTATGCAGAATAATAGAATGCATAATTCCAAAGAAGATATTTTCAATGCAAAAGCGGTTATCAATACAACTAATGCTGCAAAGAAATGAAAGCGCATATTGAACTGACTACGAAATGTTGTTGCTATTCCTTTGGAAGCAAATGAAAAACTTCTTGCAAATTTTTTCAAGATCACTTATTTTATTTTGATACTATAATATTCAAAGAAAGCGGATTCATTTTTATTGCAATGTCTCCTTCCATTACTACAGGTTCGCCATCGATATGTCCTTTCAAAATTCCTTCATTCCTAACAGTAATTTCTTTGGCTCTTAAACGATCAAAGAACTTTGAATTATGAATTGTATTGTTCATCATTCTATAGATGAGATGCGGCGCAACATATACAGGAAATTTACGGACGATTGAAATGTCGATTATTCCATCTTGAACGTCTGCAAACGGAGCTATGACGGCATTATTACCGAACTGTGATGAATTTGCGAAGGTGAGGAGGAAGCTATTAATATGATACTCTTTCTTGTCTGCAAAAATCTTAAAAAATATTGGTTTGAACTTTGAAAATTCCGCCAATACCAATTTTACATAGGTAGAATATCCTCTTGTCCCGGCTGTAGAAAACAAATGAGCGATATGTGCGTCAAATCCAATACCAAAGGTGCCCAGACAAAATCGGTCGTTAATCATAAGCGAATCAACTAATTCCGGTCGGCCGGTATTTATTAACTCAACCGATTTCTTAAAATCGACAGGAATTTTCATGTGCCTGGCCATTCCATTTCCGGAACCGGTCGGAATAATGGCTAATGCTGTTTTCGTCCCAACTAATCCTTTCCCTACTTCATTTGCTGATCCATCGCCACCAACAGAAACTACAATTTCATAGCCGGAAGAAGCTGCTTCACGAGCTAATTCAGTTGCATGTCCCGGAGCTTTTGTAAATATGATCTCAATTTCAAACACGGTTTTGTCGATGATAGAATCTATCCAGTTAACAAAGTTTTGTTTGTTTGCAGTCCCTGATTTAGGATTAATAATAAATCGAATTTTTTTCATGACAAAATTTAACGGACTATCATTTTATTGTTGATGAGAGCGGAGTTATAGTTCTGGATAAATGCATTTAATTTCAAATGCATTTGTGATGAATCAGGCGCAAGTTGATCTTTTATTGTGTCGTCTGCAAATTGGTAGTATTCATTTTTACCTGCGTAATCGGTAATAAAAGTATAATTACTTTCAATATACTGATAAGTATCATTCAAATATGTAATGGCATATCCTGATCTATTTTTGTCAAATGTATTTTGCCCGAATGCAAAATAAGTACTGTCATAATTCAAATAACCCATAATCGATGGGAGTATATCGATTTGCTGACAAGTCTTATTATTTTTTCCTTGCAAATTATCTGCTGGCATAAAAAGAGCAATGGAATCGAATACATGCCTTGTCTATTTTGATAATATGGACTGTCAGATGTTGCAGTGTGATCTGCTGTAATCACAAATAACGTGTTTTTAAACCAAGGTAGAGTGGAAGCTTGTTCGAAAAAAATCTTCAGAGAATGATCAGCGTAACGTATGCTTTTATGAATTGGCAATGTGCCTTTTTCAAATGTACTTTCATATTTTTTCGGTATTTCATACGGATGATGTGAGGAAAGCGTAAAGATGGTTGCGAAGAAAGGGTTATCAATTTTCGTCAACTCTTCGGTTGTTCGTTTCAAAAATGGTTCATCATAAATTCCCCAACTTCCATCAAAATCACTATCATCATTATATTCCTGTGCGCCCAAAATATCTATTGTAGCCCGTTGCTTTGCGAAATTATCGAAACCCATTGTTCCATTTGTTCCACCATGAAAAAGATAGTCTTTAGTTCTTTTTATTTAACAATGATGCAATTGATGTCAAAGTGTTACCTGCATATGCTGAGGTAATAAAAGGCTCTGATAACAGTGATGGAATTCCGGCAAGTATAGCCGGGATACCTTCAATAGACCGTTTGGCATTTGCATAAGACTGAGTGCAATCGTATGATTGACCGATCAACGAATCAAGAAAAGGCGTATATCCTTTGCCTTTGTTATAATGACCGATGTATTCTTTGCCAAAACTTTCAAGGATGATCAATACAACATTCAAATCTCTGAAAGCAGAATCTGTAGGCAAATGAATGGTTGGAGAAATTTGCTCAGCTTGATCCTTACTCATAAAGTTTTTTTCTTCCAGAACATTCTTCCCAAATGTTTTTACGTAGGTGAATGGCGTATTTAAGATAAGTGGAGTGCAGGTAGAGTTTCCATACTGTGTTGCACTAATGATTGTAAGAGGTTTAAATTGTATTCCACCTCGGAAACCAATCACAAACAAACCTATAAAATAGATCAGAAAGTAAATCGGCCGACTAGGAGCGTCTGAATTTATTATTGAAAAGGAATTTAATTGGACAGATGGTTTCGTCGGATAAAATCGTTGCAATGTATACCACATTGCAAACAGAATCAATAATACATACCAGAAATCTCCGATCATTTTCGGGACTGTATTTGTAAAATCATGTCCAAAGAAATTACTTTGAAGACATCTGCTGTTGCTCTCTTAGCAGTAAATTGAAAAGCGAAAAGTCAATAGCATTCAACAGGATTGCTATACTATTGATCAGAATGAAAAGAAATTTATAAATAGCACTTATAATTTACTTTGAAAAATCTTCTCGGGAGAAAATGCAAGAAGATAATAGGAGTATTGGTGATGACGATGGCAGTGATGTCGAAACGAATTCCAAAAAAAGACTTTGATAGATCAGAAAAACTAACTGCTGTAAAATAATCGAAATTGAAAAAGTAAAAAATAATCTGCAGAATGTATAAATAATCAACAATAGCCAAGGCGCTTGATAAGTAGAGAAGTATAGCTGCTTTTTCACAATTCATTGCGCAAATGTAAAATAAAAAAAGCCAACTACCTTGAGTGGCCTTTTAAATAAATAATTTTAATAATTATCTGGTAAGATATTCTAAATTAACATCGTTGTTTGTCCCATCATTCAATTGAAAGAATAACTTTTAAAAAGTTGATATGTTCAGTGTAAGTTAGCAGGATGTAAGAATCAAAGGGTTTGAAGTAACTGCACAAGGAGTAATGATAGGTTCCGAGGTTAGCATAACCTGATCAAGAATTTCAAGATTTGCATCTGCGAAATTTCTTCAAGAAGAAAGGTGCTTCCAAATCACCGAAACCAGTAAATTGAATCTTTATTTAATGTCTTGAACAATAGTTGCAGTGTATTAACAGTTTGAAATGTATGAAGAATCAGTAATAGTATAAGATCCTGCAAACTTTTCGAGCATCATTTACAACTCTAACTGTACGAACAGCTGAAGCTAAATTACCTGCTTCATCAGAAACAGAATAAGTAATTGTATAAACACCTTTGTTTAATTAAGATCCACCGTACCACTAACAGAAACTTTTGCTGTAATTGTTCCATCTTCTTCATCTGTTGCTGTATAGCCAGGTTCAACCCAAGCTGCATTTCCTCCGGCAACAGAAGGTAATGAATAAGTTTCATCTGATCCTGTCAATGCAATTAAAGGTGAAGTTGTGTCATCTTTTGAACAACCTGTAAAAATTGCATCCGAAAGCCAACGACAAAATTCCCAATTTCATTTTTTTTCATTTTTTTTTTTTTGGTTTGAGCACAAAGATAACATCTTTAACTTTATTGCAAAAAAAATTTGAAATGGTATTTTGATTTAAAATAAAATTCTACATTTGGCACGTTAATTCTATCAAGAAAATAAGCAATATGAAAAAATTACTCGTTTATGTCTTTGCAGCAAGTTTATTAGTTGCATGTGGACCAAGCGCTGAAGAAAAAGCAGCTGCTGAAAAATGCGTCAAGATTCTATCCAATCAGTAATGGATAAAATGGCAGCTGATTCTATGGCTGCAGTACAAGCTGCGGCTGAGCAAGCTCGCATCGATTCGTTGGCTGCTGTTGCTACTGCAGATTCTTTAGCAAAAGCTGAAGCCGCTGCAAAAAAAGCAACTGCATCTAAACCAAAACCTAAGTCAAACGGACAAAAGCCGACTCCTCCTGGACAAGCAAAACCGGGTGAAGCACCAAAAGTTGGTCAGAAAAAGCCAGGGAAATAAGAACCAATAGATCAACACATTATATTAAGTTCTCAAATATTCCAGTTTATTGGATTTTTTGTACAAAAATGCAATAAACTGGAATTTCTTTGACTTATCCACAGACAAATTGTTAATCATTTTTTCAATTATCTTTTTGATTATTGAAAAATATGTTACTTTTGCGCCCATTAAATAAACAAACCTAAAAAAATACAATGAAAAAAGTTCTCTCTATTTTGTTAGCTGCTGGTTTCGTAGCTATCGTTGCTTGTGGTCCTAGCGCAGAAGAAAAAGCTGCTGCTGAAAAAGCAGTTCAAGATTCAATCGCTGCTGCTGAACAAGCTGCTGCTGCAACTCAATCAGCAATGATGGATTCAGCTGCTGCAATGGCAACTGACTCTACAGCTGTTGTAGCTGATTCTACAAAGAATTAATTCTTTCGTCGAAAAAATTAAAGAGGCTTTTCCAACGAAGAGCCTCTTTTTTTATGCTTTATCTTTTCCTGTGAATTATTTTGAAACGGCCTTTTCAGGTGTTTTCCCAACAACATCACACTTTTCACAACCTGATTGCTTCTTACCTTTCATCTGAAGATAGATCTTTCTGATGATGAAAAACACAGCGGCCGCAAAAAATCCAATAACTACCCACAACTGAATGTCCATAACAAGAATTCTTTTTACAAAGATAGAAAGCAATTTTGGATAATTTTGCCAGCACAAATTTGATCGTATGAATTTCAATAGAAATGGCATTTCCGACGAAATGCTTAAAAATATATACTAAGAACTCCTTAAGCCCAGACTTATTGAAGAGAAAATGCTCGTTTTATTGCGTCAAGGCAAAATTGCGAAGTGGTTCTCCGGAATCGGTCAGGAAGCTATTTCGGTTGGATGCGGACTGGCTTTGAACCCTGATGAGTACATTCTTCCTATGCATCGCAATTTGGGTGTGTTCACAACGCGACATATTCCGTTAAATCGATTATTCTCCCAATGGCAGGGAAAGCTAGGTGGTTTTACCAAAGGCCGCGACAGGTCATTCCATTTCGGTACACAGGAATTCAAGATCATCGGTATGATCTCTCATCTTGGACCGCAACTTGGAGTTGCAGATGGAATCGCTCTTGCTAATCTAATCCGAAAGGAGAAAAAAGTAACTGCTGTATTCTCCGGCGATGGCGGCAGCAGTGAAGGTGATTTCCACGAAAGTCTGAACGTGGCTGCTGTATGGAATTTACCTGTCATATTCGTGATCGAAAACAACGGTTACGGACTTTCAACTCCTTCCAACGAACAATTCAAGATGAAACAATTCATCGATAAAGGAATTGGGTACGGAATGGAAGCTGTGCAGATCGACGGAAATAATATCCTCGAAACCTATTCAACATTCCTAAAGCTGGCCGAATCAATTCGTGAGAATCCAAGACCTGTCCTCCTTGAATGTTTGACATTCAGAATGCGTGGACATGAAGAAGCTTCAGGCACTAAATATGTGCCTCAAGAACTCTTTGACATGTGGGGTAAGAAGGATCCAGTCAACAATTACGAGAATTACCTGCTTAAAGAAAAAGTTATTGATGAGGCATTTATCGCATTGACTCGTAGAGATATAAAGTCAGAGATCGAGAAAAACCTTGAAATCACTTTTGCTGAAGCTAATCCGGAAGCACACACTGAAATTGAAGTCCAAGATCTTTATGATCAACGCCCGGTTCCGACATTTGATGCGGGAGAAAAAGTAAAAGAGATCCGTTATCTGGATGCGATAACAGAAGGTATGCGACAGGCAATGCAGCGTCATGACAATCTTGTCATTATGGGACAAGACATTGCTGATTATGGCGGCGTTTTTAAAGCAACGCAAGGATTCCTTGAAGAGTTCGGAAGGGCTCGGGTACGGAATACACCTTTATGTGAATCAGCAATTGTTGGAGCCGCGCAAGGACTTGCTATAAACGGCATGAAAGCAATTGTCGAAATGCAATTCGCAGATTTCGTTACATGTGGTTTCAACCAGATCGTAAACAATCTAGCAAAGACTCATTATCGCTGGGGACAAAATGTCGATGTAGTCGTTCGTATGCCAACCGGTGCTGCTGTAAATGCAGGTCCGTTTCACAGTCAGTCGAATGAAGCATGGTTCGTTCACACACCCGGATTGAAAGTAGTTTATCCGGCATTTCCGGATGACGCAAAGGGTTTGATCGCTGCATCCATCGAAGATCCGAATCCTGTGATGTTCTTCGAACACAAAGCACTTTACAGAAGTATCACAGGAATGGTTCCTGAAAATTACTATACAACTGAAATTGGTAAGGCAAAACTCATTCAGGAAGGAAACGATATTTCAATTATCACTTACGGCTTAGGAGTTCATTGGGCACTTGAAGTCTTGAAAGAGGAAAATATTTCAGCTGATTTGATCGACCTTCGTACACTTTTACCTTGGGACAAAGAAGCAGTTGAGAAATCAATTCGCAAAACAGGAAAAGCAATTGTTCTTCATGAAGATACTTTAACCGGTGGAATCGGAGGTGAGATTGCTGCACACATTGCAGAGCATTGCTTCGAACATCTCGATGCACCAATCATTCGTTCTGCCAGTCTCGATACACCCGTACCAATGAATTTAGAATTGGAGTGGAACTTCCTACCAAAAAAGAGATTCAAGGAGCAATTGCACAAATTGCTTGGTTATTGATCTTGATGAAAATTGTTAAATTGGTTTGTTAGGTTGCCACTAATTCACGAATTTGAAAATTATTAAATTGGTTTGTTAGGTTGCCACGAATTCACGAATTTGAAAATTATTATTCGTGAATTCGTGGCAATTTCATCGTCTTCATCTGTGTAGTACGCCTTCCGCATCTCCCTCGGCTGTAAATCATACATCTTCTTCATTAGAGAATCAAAAGCCATTTTATTTTCTTTCAGAAAAACAGAATTGGCAACACTGACTTTTTCACGAGTCGTCAAATGCCAGCTAAGTGAAATGTCTTGTTCTTTTGTTGGTAATTCGAACTTTATAAAATCAAACTGACTGCCAAACCAGCCTTTTGCATATTCATAGGCTTCATCCTGGTTGTAATCCTGGATGGTCAACAAATTGTTATAGATATTTCCTAATGGAGCAGTAAAATTCTGGATGATGGTTTGTTGCGGTTTGTTTTCTATCGGACGTTCTTTATGTGAGTCACGGATATCAACAAAAATAACACCGCTGGTATTTTCTTCAATCCACTTTCTGAATACATAAAGGAATCGCAACGATGTTTTCAATCCGGTATTATCCCTGATTCCGGCATCCATCACAAATGTTACAGGTTCGCTTGGCAGACTAACAGGAGGAAGGATGTATGGGAATGTGGCATTCATTCTCAATACAGAAGTAAATCGAATGTTAGTCGCTTTCTGGTCTTTGTACAAACGTTGAAATTCCAATTCATCAATCGTTGTTTCAAAATTGAATGTTGAATCTGCTGCATGACCGGCCAGATAACTGATGTGCTGCGGAGAGATAAGCAATCGTCTTCCATCATTTACAATGGTAGGCGAGAAGATCATCATTGGTATTAATCCGCTGGCTTCTGCTTCACGATAAGATGACAACGGTTTGCTCAAAACGTAACCGGTATTCTCATTTAATTGTTGCTCGAAAGCATAAGCACGGTCTTTATTGAATTTCGTTTCGCCTTCTTTGAATTTCTGAATGTTGAAGAACAAGTCACTTACTGTAATACTGAAAGCGATCGGATTTAAAAGATCTTTACCGACATTGTTTATGCTTTTTGTATTACTCACTTTTTGATGAATGCCTAATTTCTTTTGCAAATATAATTCTCGGTAATAGGCAGCGCCTATCATACCTCCTGATGCTCCTGAGATCAATTGCGTGGATTTCGTAAATGTATTATTAGAAAGACTGTCTGCCATTTCCATGATTCTAAATGCCCAGATCGATGCTCTTAAACCACCACCTGAACAATTAATAAAGATCATTTTTGGCTTCTCTTTCTGAGCAATAAATTTGTCTTTCCATTTTTCCAGAATTACAATAGTGCTATCGTAATCTGCCTGGACAATTTCAGGATCAGAGTTCTTTTTAAAGGTTTCAATGCTGTAATTCGATTTCCCTTTTTTGTATTCCATTCCATAGGCTTTATTGTCTGAATAAAAGACACCATATTGAGAAATGAAATTCACTACCAAAATAAATAGGATCAGGACAGAAGTAGACCAGGCTTTTAACCAAAAGCGAAATGCACTGCTGAGCATGATAAACATTGAAAAGATCAGAATCACAGATGCTCCCGCCGGAATTTTGAAAAGCGCATAGTCCTTAAAAAGTCCCATCAAAATGAAAAAAGCAAAGACGATGATCTCAACAATTGCCGCATTCAAATGGTTCTGTCTGAAAACAGACTCTACCATTTCTGCTGTGTAGTGACCGGTTTCTCTGACCAATTTTACTTTCCGCGGATTTGATAGATAAGTATCAACTCTCCAGGCTCTCTCATTGTGCTGTGATCGCTTGAAGGATTTTTTCTTTTTCATCACCGTCAATTATGTGTCTGGCAAAAGGAGCATTCGGATCCGAATCCGATGATTCCATACCAAACATGAGTATGACGTCTTTATTGGTGCGAAAGAAATAGGTCAAGGTGATCATGATCATCACTGACAATCCTACAATAAAGCCTAATACCTGTGATAGAATATTCCAAATTCCCTGATACTCATTGTTGATCTGAAAGTAAATGATATTGGTAATGTAAGTGAGAACAAAGAGTGCCGGAACAATAAAATTATTTACGGTATATTTTAGAAATGGCCTTGAAAGGGTAGCGATGAAAGGAAACCTGAATCCATTCATGATGTAACTTGAAATGTTGAACACCATAATAAAGCTGCCCGTTGCAAATCCAATGATAAGGAAGGATGTAAACCCAACCGTTGCCATATATTCAGGATCCAGAAAAAGATATGGAATTCCAAACGTCTGTGATGAACTATTCGTGACCCACCCAAACAGGATGATCCAATACAACAACAGTAAATGATTTTTCTTCAGCAACACAATTAGCAGCTGAATAGGGAAGGAATAAAAAAATCGATGCTTTACCTTCGAAGAAATCATAAGTTAATTAAGAGTAGTCTGGAGTTTATTAGGGCACTTCCTACCGCTTTTAATATACGCAGGAAATCAATTTTGGTTGTGATAATTTCCGCTTTGCTTCTTACACTTGGGATTGAAAATCAGACAATCAACTTATTTTACTATTTACGATTGCCAGGATCTCAGATTCCTTCTTTTCAGCGGATTTGACCAAAGCATCAGCTTCTTTCAGCGTTTTTTCCATATATTCCTGATCTTTGAGGCCGGAACCATTGACTTTTACATTTAAATAGGCTCCGATTATCGCTGAGCGGGCGCACAAAGCACCAACTCCGGCATCTGTAACTGAATTCGGGTTTCCCTCTTTTACCATTTCTTCAATCACCGACATCGAATCAAAACAAGTCCGCATTACTTTCATGGGAACTTCAATTGCATTTTTTGTAGCCGCTTGAATAGCATCGGTACGATTCTTTTTCTCTGCATCTGTGCCCTTTTGGTAAGCCCAAAAGCATTCATGATCTGATTAAATGCACGGGTATCTTCATCAACCAATGCAATCAGATTCTTCTTTATGACCTGGCCTTTATCTGCCCAACCGGAAAACTCTTTCCATCGATCATCCCAGCCTTTTTTATGCGACGACAAATTCGCAACCATCGTCGCAAGCGATATTCCTAAAGCTCCAACGTAAGCCGAAACTGAACCGCCGCCGGGAGCCGGAGATTCAGATGCCGTTTCGTTTGCGAAGTCGATCAGTGACATACTCACCAGTTATTCTTCTGATTTATCTCTTAGCTGATATTCAATGATTCTTTCTTCAGGTTTGAATGGCGATAATTCATCGAGACCGAGCGATTTAATTGCAATTCTAACTAATTCCGATTCAGAAACACCTGTAGAACGTTGCTGTTTCTCCAGAAAATATTTCCCTGCATCAGTAAGCGATTTCAAAGGAACCAAAACCAACAAGTTCAGATCCTGTCACACGCATTCCTCTGTTGTAGGCACTTTTTACACATTCATCGAATGCAATATGAAGTGGTGTGATATTAATATTGGTAAGATTCATACTTACCTGAGCAATTCCATATTCTTCTATGAACCAACCTATCGCTTTTACAGATTTGCAAGTTCCCGGTTGAACGATCTCTTCACCTTTTTCATTCTTAACTTTGCGGCCATTCTCCCGAATATCAAATGCAACTGAATTTGCACGACGCACCGATGTTGTATTCAAATTCGCATTATAAGCTACAAGGAAATCACGTGCGCCAATTACAGTTGCACCACTTTTTGCCGAATATTCTGCCGGACCGAAATCCGGTTTCCATTCCGCTTGTTTTATTTTTGTGAAAAATCCTTCATACTCTCCGCACGTATCACTGACAAATTCTTTTTTGCCGGATTACTTTGCGCGGCTTCATATAAATAAACAGGGATGTTTAAGTTCTTCCCAACTTTTTCCCCTAGTTTCTTTGCAAACACAACCGTTTCTTCCATTGTAATTCCTGAAATTGGAATTAAGGGACAAACATCTGTTGCGCCCATCCGAGGATGCTCGCCTTTGTGCTTACTCATATCGATCAACTCAGCAGCTTTTTCAATTCCTCTGAAAGCCGCTTCAATAACAGCATCCGGCTCACCAACAAAAGTGACAACAGTTCTGTTTGTAGCATTGCCCGGATCCACATTCAATAATTTAATTCCTTCAACACTTTCAATTCTGTCAGTGATCTGTCTGATAATATTTAAATCTCTTCCTTCACTGAAATTTGGTACGCATTCAATCAATTGTTTCATTAGTGATATATGTTTTTACGATATTTTTTTTCCATTCAGAATAGCTGTATCTATCAAGACACTTCCGAAGGAATAAGGGATAAAATTATAACTTGGAATCTCTTTCGTGACAAAGAGATTTGCTTTTTTTCCAACTGCAATGCTGCCATGGGTGTTACTGAGTCCCATAGCATAAGCAGAATTTGTTGTTGAAGCAATAATGGCTTCTTCAGGTGTCATTTTATATATGATACATGCAAGAGAAATCATCTGATTCATATTACCGCTAGGACAACTTCCCGGATTATAGTCGCTCGAAATAGCAACCGGTAACCCTGCACTGATCATTTTTCTGACTTCAGGCTTTTGCAATCCAAGAAAGAACTGCGCTCCGGGTAAAATGACAGGCATTGTACTAGAACCTTTCAAAGCTGCTATATCGTCGTCATTGATAAACTCGAGATGGTCGACACTAATTGCACCTGATTTAACTCCGGCCTGAATTCCGCCAGAATGTGAAAGTTGTTCTGCATGAACTTTCGGTTGTAGACCATATTTATTTGAAGCTTCAAATAATTGCATGGCATCTTCAGGTGAAAAATAATTCTGTTCGCAAAATATGTCACAATATTCAGCAAGTTTTTCAGAGGCAATTGCGGGAAGCAATTCATCGATGAGCATCTTCAGATAACCGGCTTTATTACCCTTGAATTCTGTCGGAACTGCATGAGCACCTAAGAATGTTGCTTTCACTGTTAATGGACTACTTTCTTTAATTCGTCTGATCACACGAAGCATTTTTAATTCACTTTCCAAAGAAAGACCATACCCGCTTTTTATTTCAACGCTTCCGGTTCCTAAACTTATTATTTCATTTACCCGAACCATTGCCTGTTCGAATAATTCTTGCTCTGTTGCTTTTCGGAGATTACTTGCGGAATTTAATATTCCACCGCCACGACTGAAAATTTCCTCATAGGTCAGTCCATTGATGCGATCTACAAATTCCCTTTCACGGCTTCCGGCATAAACAATGTGTGTATGAGAATCGCACCAAGACGGAAAAACATGTCTGCCCGTGGCATCAATAACTGTATCGATTTTGTCAATCGCCAACGATTGAAATAACTCAGACCCCATTTTTCCAAATGAAGTGATCGTATCCTTTTCAACAAAAACGAATGCATTTTCAATCGTTTGAAGTGCTGACATTTCAGCACCTGAGTATTTCAGTCTGATGTCTGATTCAGTATGGACCAAAGTCCCGATATTCTTTATTAAAAGGCTCATTAAATCTGCGTAGATTCGCCCTCGAAAATAAGAATAATACCATCAACTCGACCTCTAAATATTTTGATGTTATCATCGTTGGTGCCGGCCCGGCCGGAAGTACCTGTGCGCTTACTTTATCAGGTCACGGACTCAAGGTTGCTGTCATCGAAAAGTCCACATTTCCAAGGGATAAGGTCTGCGGAGATGCAATCGGGAGCAGGGTCAGAAAAGTGCTTAATCAGATCGATCCGCAATTAACAATTGAATTGGAACGGTTTGAGAAAAAGGCATATTCCCGTGGCTGGAAATTGATAACTCCTTCAAAAGAAGAGATCAAATTGAATTTTGTGAATCATGGATATGTTTCAGCCCGCATCGATTTCGACAACTTTCTCTTTCAACTTGCGAAGAAGAAATCGGATATCTCATTTTTTGAGGATCATTATATCAAATCGGTGGAAAGAAAGGATGATCTTGTTTTATGTACTACACAGTCAGGTGAATTATTTCAAACGAAACTTATTATCGGTTGTGATGGTGCTCATAGCGTTGTGAAAAAACTTTCTTCAGATCATTTTGTTGATCACATGCATTATTCCGGTGCTGTCAGGGCATATTATAAGAACGTAAGTTCAATTGAAAAAGATATAATAGAGATCCATCTGAGTAAAAATTTTCTTCCCGGATATTTCTGGATCTTTCCTGTGAGTGATACTATTTCAAACGTTGGTTTCGGAATGCTTTCGTCAGATATTATCAAGAGAAAAATCGATTTAAAAAAGGCAATTAAAGAAATCATTGAAGAGGATGAAACTCTTTCTAAAAGATTTCTTGGTGCAGAACTTTTAGGTGAAATTAAAGGCTTTGGATTGCCATTAGGAGGGAAGAAAAGGAAGTTGTCAGGTGATAATTTTATGCTTTGCGGAGATGCAGCTTCATTAATTGATCCATTAAATGGCGAAGGAATTGGAAATGCAATGTTAAGCGGATTGAAAGCAGGGGAAATTGCAATTAAAGCAGTTAAAACATCCAATTTTTCCTCCAATTTTCTTTCAGCCTATGACAATGATATCAATGCCAAACTTTTACCTGAATTAAAACAAAAATTGTTTTTCCAGAAACTCTTTAATCGACCATGGTTGATCAACTCTTTAGTTTACATTGGTAATAGAAATAAGTTCCTTAGAGAATGGTTGGGAAAGAAGCTCTGACGTTTTAGGTCGTCGGTCGTGTTTTAGTACTCATCTTCAGCCTTTATATTAGATTGGAAATTTTCTTCACATTCTAACCTTTGACCCTTGACCTTTGACCAATTTTGACTTCTGATTTTGACCCCTCCCAACATAGTTAACATTGCCAAGTTGATTTTATCATAATTATGTAGTAAAGTCATCTAGGTCTTTCCTTACCTTCGTTAAATGGCAGGAAACACATTTGGAACACTCTTCAAATTAACCACGTTTGGTGAATCTCATGGTCCGGCGATTGGTGGAATTATCGATGGCTGTCCGGCAGGATTAAAGATCGACGCTGACATCATTTTACATGATTTAAGCAGACGTCGCCCCGGTCAGTCGATGATCACAACGCAACGCAACGAACCGGATGACTTTGAAATATTGTCGGGAATTTATCAAGGCGTCACAACCGGAAGTCCGATCGCCTTTACAATTCAAAATAAAGATCAACGACCTGATGATTATGCTGCAATGAAAACAGCCTATCGGCCATCTCATGCTGATTTTACATATGATCAGAAATATGGTCATAGAGATCATCGCGGTAGTGGAAGAGCCAGTGCCCGTGAAACAGCGGCAAGAGTTTTTGGTGGCGCTATTGCACGTCAGTTGCTTTCGAATTCCGGTATTAAGATCGATGCTTATGTTTCTGCTGTTGGTCCCTTTAAAATGAGTGACAATTATGAACTTGTTGATTTCTCCAAAATTGAATCGAATATTGTTCGTTGTCCTGATGCCGAATTGGCCAACAAAATGATTAATTATCTGGAAGAACTTAAAAAAAAGGGTGATACTACAGGTGGTGTGATCACTTGTGTGATTAAAGATGTCCCGGCTGGTTTAGGCGAGCCTGTGTTCGATAAACTTCATGCTGATCTTGGCAAAGCAATTTTAAGTATCAATGCCGTTCATGGATTTGAATATGGAAGTGGTTTTGCAGGTGCTGCAATGACTGGTTCTGAACATAATGATCTCTTCAAAAAACAGGGCTCAAAAATTGTCACTTCGTCAAATAATTCAGGTGGAATTCAAGGCGGAATTTCAAATGGAATGGATATATTTTTTTCGTGTTGCATTCAAGCCGGTTTCAACATTAATGATGGAGCAGAAAACAGTGAATAAGGAGGGGCAAAACATCGAATTGAAAGCTGAAGGTCGTCATGACCCATGCGTTGTGCCACGAGCAGTTCCAATAGTAGAAGCAATGTCTGCGTTAACGTTGGCAGATCATTTGTTGAGAAACAGAAATAGTAAGCTTGTTTAACTGATTAAAAATAATTCTAATAAATAATTTCCAATACAATGAAAAAACTATTCAAATGGGCAGCAATAACAATTCTTGTTCTACTTGTTGTTCTTATCTCCCTTCCTTTTATTTTCAAAGATAAAATTGTAGCGAAGGTTAAAGAAGAAACTAATAAAAACATCAATGCAAAAGTAGATTTCGGAGATTTCGATTTGTCACTGATCAGAAGTTTTCCGAATTTCTCACTGAGAGTAAATAACCTCTCCGTAATTAATATTGCACCTTTTGAAGGGGATACGTTGATCTATGCAAAGCAACTGGACCTGACGATTGACATTATGAGTGTGATCAAAGGAACAGAGATCAGTATCAAAAAGGTCGGAGTTGAATCACCTATTATGTACTTTCTTGTTAATGCTCAAGGAAAGGCTAATTGGGATATTGCAAAACCTTCTGCTGAACCTGCCGGAGCTGAAAAGCCATCCACTTTCAAAGCTTCGCTGCAGAAATATTCAATTTCAAATGGCTTGATTGTTTATAATGATAAAACAATGCCATTCTTTTTGAAGCTCGACAAAGTGAATCATACCGGTAGCGGAGATTTTACTCAGGATCTGTTCACATTAAAAACAAAGACAGATGTTGGGTCGACTGATCTTGCTTATGGTGGCGTAAAAGTATATCAATAAGGCAAAAGCGAATATCGCATCAGAAATTGACATGAACATGCAAATGATGCGCTTCACATTTAAGGATACAAAGATTCAGCTGAACGAATTGATAATTGATTACTCAGGATGGGTGATGATGCCTGATACAAACATTGACATGGATATGAAATTTGCAGCGGCACAAACGGATTTCAAGAATTTCATTTCTATGATCCCTGCTGTTTATTCTTCTGATTTCAAAGATCTGAAATCTTCCGGAAAAATTGCTTTGGGTGGATTCATTAAAGGACGCTACAATGGTGGTTCAATGCCGGGCTTTGGTTTGGACCTGAAGATCGATAATGGAATGTTCAAATATCCTTCATTACCTTCTTCTGTCAATAATGTAAATGTTGATCTGTCAATTCAGAATCCTGACGGAGTACCTGATCATACAGCTATCAATCTTAAGAAAATGCACATTGAAATGAATAATGATCCATTCGATGCGCGACTTTCATTAACATCGCCAATCAGCGATCCAAACATCGATGCATTTATGAAAGGTAAAATTGATCTTTCAGGAATTCAAAAACTTGTCCCGCTAGAAAAGGGAACTACTCTTAGCGGAATCATTACTGCAGATGTTTCTATTAAGGGAAGGATGTCGGCAGCAGAACAAAAGAATTTCGATAAATTTTCGGCAGCAGGAAATTTTGCAATCGCTAATATGAATTATGGAAGTGCAGAAATGAAGCAGCCTGTATTGATCAGTATGTTGAAACTTGCATTTAATCCGGCAAAAGTTTCTTTGGAAGCGTTTAACGCAAAAGTTGGTAAAAGTGATTTTAATGCAACAGGTTCCTTAGAGAACTTCCTTGCTTATGCATTGAAAAATGAAACAATTGTTGGGTCAATTAATTTAAAATCATCACAGATCGACCTGAACGAATTTATGTCCGGTGAAACAACCGCTTCCGGTACAACAGATACTTCTTCAATGGCAGTTCTTGACATTCCGCAGAATATTAATTTCACAATGAGTGCAGGAATAGGTAAATTGTTATATCAAAACCTTACCATCTCCAATGTTGTTGGTAAATTGGTTGTAAAGGATAAAGCAATTTCAATGCAAGATGTATTTATGCAATTGATGGGTGGTAGCATGAAAATGTCAGGTAATTACTCAAGTGCTATACTTAATAAACCTACATTCGATTTCGGATTGGATGTGAAGGATTTTGATATTGCACAAACTTCTAAGTCGTTTGTAACAGTGGAAAAACTTGCACCAATTACTAAAAATTGTTCCGGTAAATTCTCAACCAATATGACTGTAAAAGGTGCTCTTGATTCTAAGATGTCGCCTGTCATGAATTCTCTTACAGGTGCAGGAAAACTCTCTACATCAGTTGTGACGATTGAAAATTTCCCGGCATTTGTAAAAATAGCTGATGCATTGAAATTGTCGTCATGGAAAAAATTAACTGTACCACCTGTCAATCCTTCATTCAAATTTGCAAATGGACGTGTCTATGTTGATCCGTTTGATATTAAGATCAACGATATCAAATCAACCGTTGCAGGTTCAAATGGTTTTGATCAAACGATCGACTACACAATGGCATCACAGATACCTCGTGCAGCTTTAGGAAGTGCTGCAAATAGTGTCATTTCAGGATTGATTGCTTCAGCAAATTCCAAAGGTGCGAACGTCAGCGTTGGCGATATGATCCCTGTTAACATAACAATTACCGGTACAGTTGATGCTCCAAAAATTGGAACTGACCTGGGAAAAGCCGAGCTAATGCAATGAACGACTTGAAAGCGAAAGCAAACGAAGAATTCAATAAACAAAAAGCTGAACTGGAAGCGAAAGCAAATGCAGAAGCAGAGCGATTGAAAAAAGAAGGCGAAGCAAAAATAAATGAGCAAAAAGCTAAGGCAGAAGCAGAGGCAAATCGATTGAAAAAAGAAGCTGAAGCAAAGGCAAAAGCATATTCTGATAGTTTGAAAAAAGCTGCAGATAAAAAAGCTAAAGAAGAGCTAAAGAATCTCTTTAAAAAGTAATTTAAATTCTCTGTTGTGAAGCAAAAATTTATCGTTGCCTTACTATGTGTTTGTAGTAGTTTAAATGTTTATTCTCAGGAATTGCATTGTTCAACTTCAGAAGATAAAAAGGCCGTCAAATATTTCGACGAAGCAAAAGCAGCCTTCAAAAGCCGTAAGTATGAAGATGCTAAAAATGCAGTCGGAAAGGCAATTGATGCTGATCCTGAATATGGGGATGCTTATCTTCTGCAGGCTGAAATTGCATTAAAGAAGAAAGATGAAAATCTTATGCTCGATAGCTATAAAAAAGTTATTGAAATTTGTCCGGATGCAGATCCGGAATCCTATTTTCAACTTGGATGGTTTTATTATGATACAAAAAAATGGAAAGAGTCAGAAACGTATTTGAAAAAATTCCTTGCCTTCGATCGTATCAATGAAGATCATGGCTCAAAAGCTGAACTGATGCTTTTACGTGCCGGACTTTATGCTCATCCGGTTCAATTCAATCCGGTGCCTGTTAAGGATATTTCTTCTCCTGATCCGGAATATCTGCCTTATATAAGTCCTGACAATGAATTAGCTTTCTTCACTCGTCGATATGAGATGAAAGATAAAAATATGCTCACCCCTACAAGCGCAGAAAAGTTCATGATCGCCAGATTACAACCGAACGGTACCTATGATAGGGGAAAACCTATGGATGATCCTTTCAATCGTTCTACGAGCAACAATGAAGGCGGCGCAACAATTACCATCGATAACAAACATCTATTCTTTACCGTGAATACAAAAGGCAATTTCGATATATGCACTTCTGATTTTGTTGACGGAAAATGGACGGAGATCACAAACCTAGGTCCGAATGTAAATGATCCTAAACAGTGGGATAGTCAACCTTCAGTTTCTTCCGATGGTAAGATCCTTTATTTTGCTTCAGCCCGTGATTCTCTTTCCAGAATCGATATTTACAAGACTACAAAAGACGACTCCGGAAACTGGAAAAAGGCAGTTAAACTTTCATCAAAAATCAATACAAATGGAAACGACAAGTCGCCTTTCATTCATAGTGACAGTCGTACGTTGTATTTTTCATCTGATAGTCTCCCTGGACTTGGCGGCTATGATATCTTTAAATGTCAGATGGACGAGAATGGGAATTGGGGAAAACCGGTGAATTTAGGATATCCAATTAATACCGATGCCGATGAAGTTAGTTTTTTTGTAAGCACAAATGGCCGAACCGGCTTCTTTGCAAGTAATAAACTGAATAATGGTGCCGGTGCTTTCGATATTTATTCTTTTGATTTATATACAGAAGCCCGACCTGATCAGGTTTATTTTCAGAAAGGAGATATGAATGGAAAGGAAAATGAAGAAGTTATTAATGCAACTATTGAAGTAAAAGATGCAGTAACAAAAAAACTAACAAAGATTGATGTTGATTCAGTAACAGGTGAATATGCTTTCATTGTGAATTTCCAAAATGATCTTTTAATTAGTGTGAAGAAAGAAGGATATGCTTTTGAATCAGATTATATTCATTCACTTGATAGCGAGAACTTGAAAGTGAAAAATGTTGATATTGAACTTAAGAAACTCGAAGTTGGAGGACAGTATACATTACACGATATACTTTTTGCAACAAATAGCTATGAATTGAATGACACGATAAAAACTGTACTTGACGAATTCGCTGACTATTTAAAAAGCAATCAGAAGTTGCAGGTTGCACTGCATGGTCATACCGATAATATTGGAAATCCATCCGACAATTTAGTGTTATCAAATAACAGAGCAAAAGCGGTTTTAGATTATCTTGCATCTAATGGTATAGAAAAATCCAGAATGAGTTTCAAAGGATTCGGTGAGACAAAACCAATCGCATCTAATTCCACGGAAGTAGGTAGAGCGAAAAATAGGAGGACGGTGTTTGTGGTGAATAGCAAGTAGACTTCAATAAACAATATTCCATCAACCTGAAATTTAAACCTGAAATTTAAACCTGAAATTTATTTTGGCCCCATATTTGCCAAGCAACCGAAAAAATCTCAATTTCATGAAAAATCTAACCTTAATCGTGCTGATACTTTGGTCAGCAAGCGCATTTTCGGACAATCAACGAATCTCGTTGAACTCTGACGTAAACGGTGTAAAAGTCTTTCTATCCGGAGCACAAGTAATAAGAACAGCAAAAGGATCTGTTGATGCCGGGAGTAATGAAGTGGCAATCGAAGGACTTTCGTCGCAAGTAACTCCAAGTTCAATAATAGTTTCAGGAACTGGCGATGCAATGATTATGGGAGTAAGTTATACATTGGATTACTTAAAAGACAAAAAAAAGAGTCCTGAGTTGACAAGATTGGAAGATTCATTAGAAAGTTTGAAATCTATTTTAGTTCGACACAATATGAATGAAAGTGTCTACAACGATGAACTTCAATTGTTGAATGCAAATAAAAACACTAGTGGTAGCAATGTGGGTGTGAATGCTGAAAATTTGAAAAAGGTTGCAGACTTTTACCGTCAACGTTCGATTGAACTTAAAACGAAGTTGATAGAAATTTCTGAAGTGAAAGTAAAGCTTAACGAGAAGATTGGAAAAGTGACTGCTCAGATCAATGAATTGAATGAGAAATTGGACAGACCAACTGGTACTATTTTAGTAACGATTGAAGCAAAGCAGCGCACAAATATTACTCTCAATGTTTCCTATTACGTTCCGGCTGCTTCCTGGACTCCACTTTATGAATTGCACGGTAAAGATGTGAAAAGTCCGGTTGAGCTGATCTATAAAGCATCAGTTCGTCAGTCATCAGGAGAAAATTGGAGCAAAGTTCCTTTCACACTTTCAACAGGAAATCCCCAGTTAAATAATACAAAACCTAATCTGGTTCCTTGGTTTGTCGATTTCGTACAGATTTATCAAATGGAAGGACTAAGAGGTGCTCGTGCTGAACCTGCTCCAATGATGAAAAGCAATGTTCAAAATGATTTCTCACTTTCGACAGCTGATGCACAAATGGAAGAAATCCAAGTTGTCCAAAGTGAAACAGCAGTATCTGTCGAATTTGAGATCAAACAAAATTACTCTGTGAATACAGATGGTAAAGATGTGATCATGACAATTGAGAAGCATGATCTTCCTTCACAATTTGCATATTATGCAGCGCCAAGAATTGACAGAACAGCGTACTTGATGGCCTCAATTTCCGGATGGGAACAGTTGAATTTACTTCCCGGAAAAGCGAATATTTATTTTGAGAACAGCTACGTCGGTGAATCATTTATTAATCCAACATCAACAGCAGATACACTTCGTTTATCAATGGGACGAGACGCAAGAATTGTAATCAAACGTACGAAAGTTAAAGATCTGAGTAGTGTAAAATTCCTTGGAAGCAATACAATCAAGAACTACACATTTGATATTTCTGTTAAAAACAATCGTGGTGAAGTTATAGATCTCATACTTGAAGATCAAGTGCCGGTCACAAGAAATGAATCTATCAAAATTTCAATAGATGAAACTTCCGGTGCTGAATTCAATACTGAAACCGGCATGCTCAAATGGAGACTCAAATTGAATAGTGCAGAAAATAAAAAATTACGATTGGTCTATTCTGTTAAATATCCAAAAGATCAGAACGTCAGTGGACTTGAATAATTAAACTTTATTCGTGCATCCGTGGCTAATAAAGGGCCGTTCCTTGTGGGAATGGCCCTTTTTTATGGGAAAGATTTAACTTGTTCTGTACCTGCTTTTTGCTTTTTTTTGTATTATACCATGAAATCCTTGTTTAGCCGTAAATGCGGTCTTTTAATAGCTTTAGTCTTCTTTCTGGGTGAAATTGTTCATTCATTCGGACAGTGTTCAGCGGTTGTCAATACTTTTCCCTATCAGGAAAGTTTCGAATCCGGTACAGGTAATTGGACTAGCGGTGGAACAAATAATGACTGGGTATGGGGAAGTCCAACAAAAGCAGTGATTAGTGGCGCCGGTGCCGGAACGAAATGTTGGATAGCAGGAGGCTCATCAAATTCATTCTACAATTTTGGCGAACGCTCCTGGGTGCAAAGTCCTTGCTTTGATTTTACCAATGTCGATAAGCCATATTTATCATTTCTTGTTTTTTGGGATACGGAATGGCGTTATGACGGGACAAATATCCAATACTCTTTAAATGGAGGAACTTCATGGTATACTATTGGTTCTGCCAATGAGCCACTCGGATGTAATAATGAGAACTGGTACAATAGTTCAGGAATAACCAATCTGAACGGATTGGCAAATTCTACATCCGGATGGTCAGGAAACACTCAGGTTACCAGTGGAAGTTGTCAGGGTGGAAATGGATTAGGAACATGGGTTCGTGCCAGTCATTGTGTTCCGCAAGCTGCTAATCAGCCTCAGGTAATTTTCAGATTTACTTTCGGAAGTGGAACCACATGTAACGATTACGATGGTTTTGCTTTCGATGATTTTTATATTGGAAGTCCGTCAGTAACATCTGCCGATTTCACATTTAGTTGCACCGAAATTCTACATTAAGTTTCACCACTTCATCATCGAATTGTTTGGATACCTATCAGTGGGACTTTGGTGACCCTTCATCTTCTTCTAATACATCAACGTCGCAGTCCGATAGTCATCTGTTTTCTTCTTTTGGGAACTTCAATGTTACACTTACTACAAGTGGACAATGTTCAGCTGATACAACCATTACCAAACAAGTTGGAATTTTAGATGCAACGATGATTGCCACTGATGTTACTTGCCAGGGTGATTCTGATGGTAGTCTTTCATTGGTGGTTTTAGGATCCGGGCCATTGACAACAATTCAATGGAATACAATTCCTGCTCAAGCAACTCCACGTATAAGTAACTTGTCCATTGGGGAGTATACTGCTGTAATAAGTGATCCTGTTTCATGTGGTTTGACATTGTTTTCAGCTGTTGTTGAAGGACCAGACTCGAGGCCTACAGTTGATTTAGGAAATGATCTTAAGATTTGTCCTGGCTCTGCAATTCCTTTGGTAGTAAGAAATTATTCAAGCTATCTATGGCAAGATGGTTCTACCGATTCTACTTTTGTTGTTGAGAAAGCCGGCGAAGTTATTTTAAATGTTACCAATTATAAAGGATGTGAAACGGTGGATTCTTTACTTGTTACTGAAGATTGTTTGGACGATCTTTTATTTCCAAATGCTTTTACGCCAAATCAAGATGGGATCAATGAGTTATTTACCGGTATAGGATCCATTCCTGAAAAATACTCGTTGAGAATTTATAATCGGTGGGGTGAATTAATTTTTGAATCGGATAATTATTTAATAGGGTGGGATGGAAAATATAAAGGCCATTATGCTCATGATGGAGTTTATGTTTATCAGGCAAATTTTACAGTATCAAATAATACTGAAATTGAGAAAACAGGAAGAGTATCTTTGATTCGTTAAAATAATTATGAGAAAATATTTCCTGCTTTTTGTTTTAATTTTTTGTTTCTTATTCTGCAAAGCACAATCAGATGACTCTTTGACTTTCTTTCAATCTAGTCCGGTCCCTAATAAAAGCAGATTACGTACTGTTAATTTTTCCACTGCAATTCTATATTCAGCAAGTATGAGTTGGTTATATTCTCAATGGTATAGTGGGTATCCTAAAAGTTCGTTTCATTTTTTCAATGACAACGGAGAATGGTTGCAAATGGATAAGTATGCTCATTTTTTTGATGCATACATAATTGCAAAGCCAATGACTCATGTTTATAAATGGGCCGGTTTAAATAATACAAAGTCCACACTTTATGGATGTGGTGTAGCACTTTTATTTCAGACTACAGTCGAAGTCTTTGACGGGTTTTCATCTGAATGGGGATTCAGTACCGGCGATCTCGCTTGTAATACAGGAGGAGTTTTATTGTTCGGAGCACAACAATTAGGATGGAAGGAGCAACGGATAATGTTGAAGTATTCTTTTCATCAAACTAAATATTCGCAATACAGACCTGATGTATTAGGTAGTAATTTACAGGAAAATATCCTTAAGGATTACAATGGACTTACCAGTTGGATCTGTGTCAATCCTTATTCGTTTATGAACAAAAATTCTAAATTTCCTAAATGGTTGAATTTTGCAGTAGGTTTCGGGGGTGAAGGAATGACAGGGGGAGACTTTAATCCTTCAGAGATAAATGGTGTGCCAATACCTGAATTCACCAGATACAGACAATACTATTTGGCTTTAGATATTGAACTATCAAAGATCAATACTCGTTCTGAATTTATCAATGGACTTTTTAAACTTCTTAATATTATTCACCTGCCAATGCCAACGATTGAATTTTCTTCCGTAAATAAACCAATTGGAAGAGTACTTTACTTTTAAATAGAATGGATAGAAATGAAAAAGTGCATCATCCGGAAAGAATGATGCACTTTAATGCAAATTTAGACAACTTAGTAAGTCGTCATTGTGGGATCGATTTCCCTTGCATATGCAAGGATTCCACCTTTAAGATTGTACAAATTCGTGTAACCGGCTTTTTCCAGTTCATTAACGATTGCACCGCTTCTTCCTCCGGACTTACAATGGATAATGACAGTCTTATCCTTGGAGATCTTTTCTGTTTCGCTCAGAATAATTCCCATTGGAATCAATTCTCCTGACAAATTGCAGATCTCATACTCGAATGGTTCTCTGACATCGATAAGCTGAAATTCTTCGCTATTATCGAGTTTTTTTTTGAATTCCTGCACTGTAATTTCTTTCATAGGCGTGGGTTATGAGTTAAACTATTTGAGATGTGGGTATACAAATTTAATATAAAATTGGATTTTATCAGTTTGTGTGAAACTAAGTTGCTAACCGATAATGGTTCGAATTTGAGAAACTTAAAGGCAATCAAATCGCAGTTCTTTTAATGTGGATTTTACTTAAAATTGGACTAAATTTCCTAAAAATTTAAAAGTACCCCATTATTAATCTGATTAATAGAATATGTTCAGGAGACTACTAAACTTGGTTTTCAAAAAGAGGTTTCACATTTACTAAAAAAACAACTTAAGACATAGTGAATATTAGAATTGTACATTTTAGTCCTGAGCACAAAGATGATTTTTATTATCTAAATGCAGAATGGTTGAATAAATATTACTTTGTAACGAATGAAGATGAAGTGCTACTTAGAAATCCGGAAATAATAATTGAAAAAGGAGGGATGGTTTTCTTTGCTTTATTGGATGAAGAAGTAGTTGGAACTTGTGCGATTATTCCTGAAGAGAATAACTCTTTTGAGTTGATAAAAATGGGCGTTAGTCCAAAAGCTCAAGGAAAAGGAATTGGTTCTTTGCTTATGACTACTTGTATTAATTTCGTGAAACAACAAAATGCGAATCATATTTCACTTGAAACAGCAGTGCCGCTAAAAGCGGCAATTCACCTATATGAAAAGTTCGGATTCAAAAAAATTTCTGATGAATATACACATCCTGTTTTTAAGAGAGTGACGTTTAAAATGGAACTCATTTTAACTAATAACTAATAACTAATAACTCGAAAGGTTGTCATAGGAAACTATTTTTCTACGATTGCTTTTCGAGTTATTAGTTATTTAGGAGATTCTTTTTTCCAATTCAAACATTTCATCTCTTAGTCTCGCGGCCTCGACAAAATTCAATTCTTTCGCTGCCTTTTCCATTTCTTTTTTCGTCAGACTGATCATCTTTTTAACTTCGTCCTTACTCATGTACTTCAATACCGGATCGGCTGCTAAATTTCTTTGTTCTTCCTCAATATATGCTTTTGCTTCGGCAATCATTTTGTCGGCAACCTTGGTTTGACCAAGAATACTCTCCATCGATTTGTTGATCTGTGTTGGAACTAGTCCATGTTCTAAATTATATTTCGTCTGAATCTCTCGTCGCCTGTTCGTTTCATCAATTGTTTGTTGCATACTGGCAGTCATCTTGTCAGCATAGAAAATTACTTTTCCATTGACATTTCTGGCTGCACGACCCGCTGTTTGTGTAAGTGAACGGTTACTTCTTAAAAAACCTTCTTTATCAGCATCAAGAATGGCAACTAATGATACCTCCGGCAAGTCTAATCCTTCTCGCAGCAAATTGATTCCGATCAATACATCAAAATTTCCAAGACGAAGATCCCTAAGTATTTCAACTCTTTCTAAAGTGTCAACTTCTGAATGTATGTATCTACAGTTTACATTTAAACGGGTAAGGTATTTGGCAAGTTCTTCTGCCATTCTTTTCGTTAAAGTTGTGACCAGTACTCGTGAACCATTTGCAATCGTCTTGTGGATCTCTTCAAGTAGATCATCAACCTGGTTGATGCTTGGACGCACTTCGATAATCGGATCCAAGAGGCCGGTTGGACGAATCACTTGTTCAACAACGACTCCTTCGCTTTGTTGTAATTCATACTCAGCAGGTGTAGCACTGACATAAATTGTCTGCGTTAACATACTTTCAAACTCTTCAAATTTCAATGGCCTGTTGTCGAGAGCAGAGGGTAGCCTGAAACCATATTCAACCAGATTTTGTTTCCGGCTTCTATCACCACCATACATTGCCCGTACCTGCGGAATTGTAACATGGCTTTCATCGATCACCATCAAAAAATCATCCGGAAAATAATCTATAAGACAGAATGGTCTGTGGCCGATCTGCCTACCATCAAAATATCGTGAATAATTTTCTATTCCCGAGCAATAACCTAATTCCCGAATCATCTCAAGATCGTATGTTACTCTGTCTTCAAGTCTCTTAGCTTCTAAATTCATTCCAAGCGATCGGAGGTAATCCGATTGTTTGACCATATCTTCCTGAATTTGCCAGATCGCTTCCAATTGACGATCGGCATTTGTTACAAATATATTTGCCGGATAAATTGTTACTGCATTGTTCTTTTCAATTGTTTTTCCTGATATTGGATCTATGGTCGTAATTTCTTCTATCTCATCTCCGAAAAAACTAAAACGATATGCTGTATCTCCATATGCAATAAAGACATCTACAGTTTCTCCCTTTACTCTGAATTTTCCTCGGGTAAATTCGGTTTCTGTTCTTGAATATAATGAAGTAACCAACTGATGTAAAAATTTATTCCTGCTCATACGATCACCTCCTTGTGCTCTTATTGTATTGCTTTCGAAATCGGCAGGATTACCAATGCCATAGATACAGGAAACTGAACTGACTACAATAACATCTTCCCTTCCTGAAAGTAGTGCAGTTGTTGTACTTAATCTTAACTTTTCAATTTCATCATTGATGGCCAGATCCTTTTCGATGTAAGTATTTGTTGAAGGTATAAATGCCTCCGGCTGATAGTAGTCGTAATAAGAAACAAAATATTCCACAGCATTAGTTGGAAAGAACTGTTTAAACTCACCGTAAAGCTGGGCTGCAAGTGTTTTATTATGGGAAAGAATGAGTGTAGGCTTCTTTACTCTGTTGATCACATTTGCAACTGTAAATGTTTTACCGGAACCGGTTACACCAAGTAGTGTTTGAGCGTGATCACCCCTTAATATACCTTGAACCAATTGTTCAATGGCTTGTGGCTGATCACCGGTTGGAAGAAATTCGGAGGTTAGGGAAAAGGGCATAGAAATGGTTGTGGAATACAAAAATAAAAAAAAGGTTGCCTATGTAACAGACAACCTTTCTTTTCTTTCAATAAATAGTTTGATTATTGAGCATATGCTGGTTCATTCCAGATTTCCCATGACTTCTCAGCTTGTAGGCGAAGCATTCTGAAACCATTGTGGATAAATGCTCCTGCATCTTTTGATTTCTCTAAGAATAACGTTTGAGCCGGATTGTAAATCAAATCGAAACATAGGTTCTTATGTGTTAAAAATTCATAAGGAATGTTTGGGCATTCATTTACTTTCGGGAACATTCCAAGTGGTGTTGTATTGACAATTATTTGAAATGCTCTCATGGTATTGCTATTCAGATCTGCATAACTGTAATGGAATCTTGAATCTTCTCTTGTAACAAAGAAGTGTTCAATGTTCAATTTTCTGAATACATAGCTTACTGCTTTTGCAGAGCCACCGGTTCCTAATATCAGTGCACGACGATGATGCGGGCGAAGAATAGGGCGTATCGCTAATTCAAATCCCCATGCATCGGTATTGTAACCATGGAGTTCAAATTTTGTTTGATCTTGGCGAATAATCTTAATTGTATTTACCGCTCCGATCTTCTGAGAAATATCATCCAAATTGTCAAGCATCGGTATTACATCTTGCTTGAATGGGATTGTGATATTTAGTCCCATAAGATCCGGATTTTCTCGGACAATCTTTTTGAGGTCGTAAATATTCTCAGTTTCAAAATTTTCATAGATACAATCGTTTCGACCTTCTCGTTGAAACTTTTCAGTGAAAAATTTCTTAGAATACGAATGCTCTAAAGGATAACCGAACAAACCAAATTTTTTCATTTTCTTTCCTTAATTTTTAAGTGATTAATTGCGCAGATTAATTTTTACTGTATTTTGATTTAAAAAATCCAATGATGACTGGGAGTACTGAGACTCCGATTATTCCTAGTGTAACCAGGGAGAAATGGGACTTTACCCATTCATTGCTGCCAAGTAGATACCCGGCAAAGGTGAAAATTAAAATCCATATTACGTTACCGACTATGCAGAAAAATAAAAATCGTTTATATGCCATACTTCCTAAACCTGCTACGAAAGGTGCAAATGTCCTTACAATTGGTATGAATCGAGCAAGAATAACTGTTTTGCCGCCATGCTTTTCGTAAAAAGCGTGTGTTCGGTCGAGATAGTCCTTATTGATGAATTTCCGTTTGGCATTTACTAATTTATCCCCGATAAAATTACCCACTGCGAAATTCAGATTGTCACCTAAGAATGCTGCAATAAATAGTATTGCAATAAGCAGCCAAAGGTTCAATAAACCGGCGCCTGCCAATGCTCCAGCAGCAAATAAGAGTGAATCACCGGGTAAAAATGGTGTCACAACTAATCCTGTCTCGCAGAAGATAATCAGTGCAAGTATTAAATATGTCGCCTTGTCATACTCCTTGACAATTGATTCTAAATGCTTGTCAATGTGCAGTACAAAGTCAATGAATTGCTGAAAAAATTCCATACCCCTTAAAAAACTCTAATTCTTTAAAACTATTTTAATCGTAATTCGCAGTTTTCTCTAGCTGTAAAGATAATAATTTTAGAATAAATAACTTATTTTTTATAATTTTTATAAAGACATTTTTGTGAACAATATTTACATAAAAAAGCCGTGAATCCGGTTGCAAAAAGGACTATTTCCCTAACTTGCATCAGTACTAAATTTTGTCTGAAATGAAGTTAAATATTGGAGATAAAGTCCGCTTTTTGAACGAATCTATTGAAGGTACCATAGCTAATGTGCTCACACATGGGCGAGTAGAAGTTCAGGACAGTCACGGGTTTACTCATATTTCCGAGGAAAAATACTTGGTCAGAATCGAATTAACTCTTGAAGATGTACGGAATGATTTGGATGAACAGAAAATTGACTCGGTTCAGAAACCCCAGATTCAATCTCAAAAGAGTTCGATACCAATTATTTCATCTTTGGAAGACGATAATACCATTTATGCAGCCATCCGTTTGCTGGATGAAAAAAATCCTCTAACTACAGATGTTGAGATATTTTTATTGAACAATACTAACTATTCCATCTGCTTCTCTTGTTTGAAAAGATTGGGAAATTTTAGAGCGGGAATTCAATCCGGAGTGCTGAATTCTAACGATGAAACATTGATTGGGGTATTTTCTCAAGATGAAATTTATCGGTTTGATGGATTTGAGTTTCAATTCTTATTCTTTCAAAATGAAGAATTCAAACCAAAGAATCCGGATACCAAATTGCTCCAGTTCAATTCTTCCGATTTCATGAATGCTGATCTTCGACGGAAATTATTCGATCGTGATGATACAATTTTACTTATGCCCCTTCATGAAGTTAAGCAGATGACAGAAGTTGATATCGCAAACCTGCTTGATAAATACAAAGACAAGAAGGAGGCTGATGCCAGAAATTTGAATGCGAAAACCAAAAATAAGCCAAGTCGGTTCGTTGTATTAACTCGACAAAAAGTTGTCGATCTCCATATTGAGGAACTGATAAAAGACTATTCGTCTATGTCTAACGCGCAGATCATATCTTATCAGATCAACTTCTTTATGCAGGAAATGGATAAAGCCCTGATCGATAAATTACACAAGATCGTTTTTATTCATGGAGTAGGTGCCGGCGTCTTACGAAGTTCTATCCGTGAGGAATTAAAAAGGTTTCCAAACATCCGATATACTGATGCACCAATTGAGAAATATGGGAATGGCGCAACAGAAGTTGAATTTATATGATCAGTAATAAACATCAGCTCGAATTCAAAAAGAAGATCCGGATCATGCGCCGGATTCTTATTGCAGGTGCTATACTGACAATTTTTAAATTTCTTGCCTGGTACCTTACACATTCAAATGCAATTCTAACCGATGCTCTCGAATCGATAATCAATATTATTGCAGCTGCATTTGGATTGTTTACACTCATTTATGCTGCCAGACCAAAGGATGAAAATCATCCTTACGGTCATGGGAAAATGGAGTTTTTTGCCGTAGGATTTGAAGGCGCGTTGATTTTTTTCGCCGGAATAGGAATGATCTATAAAGCTATTATTTCATTTGCTAATCCTGTGGAATTGCATCAACTGGATATCGGCTTAGTTATTACCGCCATTGCTGCCTTGATAAATTATTTCATGGGTAAGTATATGATTCAGGAAGGAAAGAAATTGCATTCTTCTACACTAATTGCCGATGGACAACATCTTATTTCTGATACTGTATCTTCTGTTGTTTTACTGGTTGGTTTAGGAGTAATTCTATTTACAGGACTAAAAATTATTGATTCAATTCTGACAATTGCTTTAGGCTTCTATATTTTATTTGTTGGATATCGTTTGCTAAGAAATTCTATGGCCGGATTGATGGACGAAACGGATTTTGATAAAGTTTTGGAAATCGTAGACGTTTTAAATACTGAAAGAACGAAAGGCTGGATCGACATTCATAATCTTAGGGTAGTGAAGTATGGTTCATCTCTTCACATTGATCTTCATCTTACATTGCCCTGGTACGATAATCTGCAAAAATCACATGAAGAAGTTAAAGCACTTGAAATTGTAGTGAATAAACATTTCGAAGGTCGTGTTGAATTCTTTATACATACAGATCCTTGTCTCCCTACAGCTTGCGAAATCTGCCTCCTCAATCAATGTGAATTCAGAAAACAGAAATTTCAAAAAAAGCTTGAATGGGACCTGCCTTTGCTCATGAAAAATAAGCCTCATCATATCTGATTGAAATCCTTCTTAAGGTGATAAACATACAATTCTTTATTGGTTGAATACAAGGCCCTCATTCTGAGTCCAACTTTATTTCACTTTTAGGGCAAATTCAATGTCTTTGGAACTATATTAAGCTGGATTTATTTATAAAAGATTAAGGGTTCTCAAATTAATATTTTAGTTTTGTAAGGCATTGCCTGCGGATGCTTCTCCCCTGAAAACAAATTAATTTGATTTGTTAGATCCAAAATTCATCATGCATAGTCATTGACTAATATTTCAATGGTAGAATTCTTATGATGTCATTATACAATCTAGAAAGTTTGTTCAGTTTTTCCTCAAATGGAAATCGTTTGTTGTTAAGAAAGTCACTACCTTTTCTTTTTTCTTTTTTCTTTTCACTTATCGTTTCCTATTCAGAAGCACAAACGATTAAAGTTTTATTTGATGCAAGCAAAGCTGAATCTGCCGGTAACGCTGATTGGGTTGTTGATGCAAATTCATATAATATCGGATTCGGTTCAGGACCTGCAGTTTTAAATTCCGGAAATGAAGCAAATGCACAAAGCATTCCTTCTCCAACACAATCTAATATTACAGGAAGTACCAGTGAAACATATTGGAGTGGTGCTCTTTCTTATTGGGGTATCGATTGTGTCAATAGAAATTACATCGTTGAGTCATTGCCGTATAATGGACAAATAACTTACGGAAATTCCGGAAATCTTCAGGACCTTTCGAATTATGATGTCTTCATTGTTTGTGAGCCGAATATTCTTTTTACGGCAATAGAAAAAACAGCAATTCTGAATTTTGTTGCAAATGGAGGTGGTCTTTTTATGGTGGCCGATCACACTATTTCAGATCGAAATAATGATGGCGAAGATTCTCCTTTTATCTGGAATGACCTGATGACAAATAATTCTGTTCAATCAAATCCATTTGGTATTACATTTGACTTAGTCGATTTCTCCCAGACAACTTCAAATATTCCTTCTTTACCGTCTGACTCAATTTTGCATGGACCTGCCGGAAATGTTACGCAAGTACAATTTGCTGGCGGCACATCGATGACACTTGATCCTGTAGCAAATTCAACTGTGGAAGGAGTGGTTTATAAAACTGGTTCCTCTTTTGGAAATTCAAATGTCATGGTGGCTTATGCCAGATATGGCAGTGGTAAAGTAGCGGCAGTCGGCGATAGCTCTCCTTGTGATGATGGGACAGGCGATTCAAACGACGGACTATTCTTTGGTTATACGGGCGATGCTGCCGGAAATCATCGTAAACTTTTAATGAATGCAACGATTTGGCTGGCAACACCAACTACTGTGACTGCGCCTGTTGCTGATTTTACTGCTAATCCATTAGCCGTTTGCTTGGGATTGTCTAATACATTCACAAATACTTCAACTGGTAGTCCAACTTCATATGCATGGAATTTCGGTTCAGGTGCAAGCCCTGCTACTGCAACTACTGCTGGCCCACATACTGTTACTTATACCACAGCCGGACTAAAAACTATTGCACTTACAGTTTCAAATTCCGGTGGAAGCAACACCGTTACTAAAGTAAATTATGTTGAAGTGGATGGGAATTGTTCCACAGAAGATGTAGGTGTTTTGTCTTTGCTCAGCCCGGCTTCAATGTCTTGCCCTGCAACAGGAAATTCACTTCAAGTTCGAATTAAGAACTATGGTGCAACGGCAATAAATTTTTCTACTTCGCCTGTTGATGTTCAGATTCAAATAACTGATCCGGTTTCAACTGTTCAATCGTTTACACAAACTATCAGTTCCGGAAGTTTGGCAGCTAATTCGACAATGGATGTCACTTTTTCAGGAGCGTATGATATGACCTCTTCCGGAAATTACGTTTTCAATTCTACTACAATCCTTGCTTCAGACGTTAACCCTCTTAATGATGGTATAGTTGCTACAAATATTTCTGTTGGTCCCGGATATCAATCTGATTTTATATTGTTTTCAGAAAACATGGGAATTGTAAGTACAACGACTGCAATCTCATCTCATGAAACAAATAATGGATTTCAAAATACAGCACTTACATTTTCAGGTACTGCTGATATCAGAATAACAACATTTTCTACCGGTTATCCTAATGCTTCCGGCAATGCTAATGTTTTCTTTACAGGAAGTGGAAGGAATTTTATTATTTCCGGAATTAATTCTACAACATTCAATAATTTGCAATTATCTCTAGGAATCTATAAAAATATTGCGGGCTCTACAGGAAGTGATATGCTTGTGCAAGTAAGTACTGATGGGACAAATTATACAAATTTGACGATGCCTGCCTTACCGGCAGGAACAGCGTGGAATTATACAACTTTAACCGGAACGATTCCCTCTACACCTAATCTGCGAATCAAGTTTACGACAACAAGTGCTACACAATTCAGGATAGATGATATTTCTCTTGTTGAACAAGTGACAGTACCAATAATTTCTGCTTCTGGACCGGTGAACTTCTGTCAAGGGAGTGACGTTACTTTATCTGTTGCTACTGCTACATCTTACCTTTGGTCCAATGGCATGACGACACAAAGTATCGTAGTGAATGCTTCCGGGAACTATTCTGTTGTTGTTTCCAATGCAAGTGGGTGCACTGCTACAACAGTTCCTGTTTCCGTAAGTGTTGATCCAGCTTATTCAACAACCTTGATAAGATACATTGCTCAAGGAAGCTCATATACTTTACCAAATTTACAAACCGTTTCAACTACCGGAATGTATCCTGTTTCTTACCAGACAATTCTTGGTTGTGACAGTACGATCATCACTGATCTTCGAGTTGTTGTTGTAAATGACAATGATCTATGTACAACTGATGCGTGTAATCTTCTTACCGGTGCTGTATCACATGTTCAAGTTAACACTGATGATGGAAATCCATGTACTATTGATGGTTGCAATCCTCTCAGCGGCGTTTATCATATTTTAATTTCCGAAATCTGCGGAAATGGAATTGATGATAACTGCAATGGACAAATCGATGAAGGTTGTTTAGTAACTTTAAATCTCAAAGTATTGATAAGTGGTTTTTACATTGGTAATAATTTGTTGCAACCTTCAATCGATCCGGTTAATTTTCCATCAGTTTGCGACACAATTATTGTTGAATTGCATTCTTCTGTTAGTCCATACGCAACACTTTTTTCCGACAAAAAAACGATTGATGTAAGCGGAAATGGAATCTTTACTTTTCCTTCTACAGCACTGAATGGTTCTTTTTACATCGTGGTCAAGCACAGAAATACAATTGAAACTTGGAGCAACGCTGCCGTTTCCTTTGAAGTAAATCCTGTTACTTATAATTTTTCCAATGCAGCAAATAAAGCATTGGGGAAATAATCTTAAACTTCTTGAGACAGGTGTTTATGGAATTTATAGTGGCGACATAGATAAAAACAATGCTATCAATACAAACGATCTTTCTGCTGTAGAATCAAATTCGGTTTTATTCCTTACCGGATATATTCCAACGGATGTAACGGGAAATGGAATCGTAGAATCGTCCGATCAAAGTGTCGTAGAAAACAATATCGGCATAACACTCCTGCGACCTTAAAAACGAATAATGAATATTTGCCACGAATACACGAATAATGAATTATTGCCACGAATACACGGATTATTATTCGCAAAAAGTATTCGTGCATTCGTGGCAATTATTCATTATTCTTGGCAATTATTCATTATTATTTGGGTTCCCAAAGCTCGATTCGATTTCCTTCAGGATCATAGATCCATCCAAATTTCCCATAGTCATAAGTCTCAACTTTTTCGTCTACTTCAACTTCTGATGAACGCAACTCTTTCAACAACTCATCCAGATTTTTAACCCTGAAATTTAGCATGAAGTCCTTTGTTGATTTTCCAAAATACTTTGTGTCATTTGGGAAAAAAGAAAAAACAGTGTTGCAAATATTTTCTTTCGCATTAAGATCTCGCCATTCCAAATTACAATAGGATGAAGTGAAATCCATTCCGAAATTTTTACTATACCATTCAGCAGACTCTTTTGCATTTTTCGATTTTAAGAAAACTCCACCCAAACCTGTAACATTACCAAGAAGTTCCATTGGCTTATGATAATCATCAAAGCCTTTGTCAATCGGTTCCCACAGTTCTACCTTTTTGCCATCACAATCAATAGCCCAGCCGAAACGACCGTATTCATGACTCTCCACTTTTGCATCTACATCAATACCATTTTTTGTAAGTAGTGCTCTTGTGTTTTCAAGATTGGCTACACGCAAATTCAACATCGAATCTGAAGTACTCGGATCAAAGTAATCTGTTTTCTCAGGAAAAAATGAGAAGGCAGTATAACCTATCTCATCCGTATTCTGCTTGTCCCGCCACTTAAAACTAAAGTAGATTCCTGTTCCAAATCCAATACCAAGATTGTCTTCGTACCAACGGGCGAGAAATTTTGGGTCTTTTGCTTTTATAAATATTCCGCCAATCATTTTTGTTATGAATTGAAATTCGTAAATAGTAAATCGTAATTCGAAGGTTACTCATAGAATTACCAAGCAGCTCTTCGATTTACGATTTACGAATCACGATTTACGCACTTAATATCCAAGTATCTTCATCATCGAAATCGCACTCTGTTCCTTAGCGAAGAGTCGTGTAGTGATCTCACCATCTTCATCACGATCAATGATGACCATCTTCGGAGCAGGAACTAAACAATGTTGAATTCCGCCATAGCCACCAATGCTTTCCTGATAGGCTCCTGTATGGAAGAAGCCAATATACAACGGTTCGCCTTCAAGTTTTTCTTCTGATGGAAGGTAAACTTGATTCACATGCGACTCAGTATTGTAGTAGTCATCGCTATCGCAAGTGAGTCCACCAATGTTCACCCGCTTATGTTCTTTCTCCCAATGATTGATTGCAAGCAAAATGAATTTCTGTTTGATTCCCCAAGTATCAGGAAGTGTCGTAATGAATGAACTGTCAATCATATACCAAAGTTCATTGTCATTCTGTTGCTTTTGATCTACGATGGATAGGAGAGTAGCTCCACTTTCAGCAACGGTGAAACTCCCGAATTCAGTAAATATGTTTGGCTCTTCGACTCCTTGTGCACGACATGTCGTCTGAATTTGCTTGATGATCTGTTCGGCCATGTAATCGTAGTCGTACTCAAATCCCAGCGATTTTCTAATTGGCCAGCCGCCACCGATGTCTAATGAGTCGAGTGTTGGACAGATCTTCTTCAGTTCACAATAAACATTTACAAATTTCGCAAGCTCAGACCAATAATAGGCTGTGTCTTTGATTCCTGTGTTTATGAAAAAATGGAGCATTTTCAGCTCGACTTTTTTACTTTTTTTGAGGTTTTTTATATAAAATTCCCGGATTTCCTCATATCGAATGCCCAATCTGGAGGAATAGAACTCAATGTTGGGTTCCTCGCCGGCAGCAATTCGAATTCCAACTTTTACCTTTTTTCTTCCTTTGATCCGTTTGTCGTAATGTGAGAACTCATTCATACTGTCCAGAACAGGGATAACGTTCTCAAAACCATCGTTCAACAGCCCGATTATGTTCTCAATGTATTGTGGTCTTTTATAGCCATTACAGATGATAAAAATGCTTTTATCGATCTTTTTTTCAGCATATAATGCCCGGATCAATGGAATATCAAAGGCAGATGAGGTTTCAAGATGAATATCATGCTTCAAAGCCTCATGCAAAACATAAGAAAAATGGGAGCTTTTAGTGCAATAGCAGTAGGTATATGTACCTTTGTAATCAGCTTTCGCAATGGCAACATTGAATATCCGCTTAGCTTTCTTAATTTGCGAACCTATTTTAGGGAGATAAGTGATTTTCAACGGAGTACCGTATTGTTTGATGATTTCCATCAAATCAATGCCGTAAAAATGCAGGTTGTTGTCGATTACTTCAAACCCTTCTTGTGGGAAGTAAAAGGTTTGCTCGATCAGATCGCGGTAGGTATTCTTCATTCTAAACCGTTGAGTTAAATTAAGGTAGTGGGATTAAGGGGAAATCCGAGTGACACGGATTGAAAGATTTTTGCTAAAGTAAGTAACTTACATTTATTACCTACGTTATGGTAAAGATTTTTTGGTTAATTAATAGTAGAAAAAAGTAGTATGAAAAAGGTAAGATTGGTAGAAGTGAAATCAGAGATCGCTGCAGGTACAAGAGGTGCCAGCATGGGTCCTGATGCAATTAAAATTGCTGCACTCGACTACGGTAGTAATCTGTTTAAAAAAATCGATTCAATTGAAGTTCAAACAGAAAATAATTTACTCTTTGAATCAACAGGTAGTCCTTATGCAAAGAGAATAAAAGGTGTGTATACGGTTCTTGAGCGTACTGCGAATGCTGTAAGGAATTCACTTAAGAATAATGAATTCCCAATCGTACTTGCAGGTGATCATAGCACCGCAGCAGGAACGATTTCCGGAATCAAAATGGCTTATCCGAAAAATCGGATCGGTGTGATCTGGGTCGATGCTCATGCTGATTTGCATTCACCGTGGACAACACCATCAGGAAATATGCACGGTATGCCAATTGCTGCTGTTCTCAATGAGGACAATGCAACCAATAAAATGAATAAGCCGGATAAGGAAACGTTAGACCTTTGGACCAAGATCAAAAAACTTGGTGGCATTGCTCCGAAGATCGAGTGGAGTGACATCGTTTACATAGGACTTCGTGATGTTGAACCGGAAGAATCATACCTGCTGAAAAAGAATAAAGTGAAGATCTTCAGTACAAGTGAAGTGAAGCGTAACGGAGTAGAAAAGATAGCTCGTGATACATTGGCTCACTTAAGTCGTTGCCAAATGATCTACATTTCTTTCGACGTGGATTCAATGGATTCGTCGATCTCAAAAGGAACAGGAACTCCTGTCCGTAATGGTATAACTGAAAAAGAAGCTGGTAGTTTGCTGGTTCGATTAATTCAAAACGAAAAAGTATGCTGCTTTGAGATCGCTGAAGTGAATCCGACACTCGACAAAGAAAATCTAATGGCTGAAAACACTTTCGAGATCCTACAGCGTGTAGTCAGCCAATTAACAACTTGATCAAATAACAAGAATGAATATCAGATTTGAATCGCAATTAAAGAACACCATTGCGTCAGGATTGAAAAGCCTCTATCAGCTTAATGTAGAGGCTTCGTCAATTATTTTACAAGAGACAAAGAAAGAATTTGAAGGCGATGTTACTCTCGTTGTTTTTCCGTATACAAAAACTTCAGGAAAAAGTCCGGAACAAACTGCTCAGGCAATTGGTGAATTCGTAAGTGCTTCCGATTTTCCATTGGAGTCATTTAATGTTGTTAAAGGATTTTTAAATCTCAGTGTTAAAAAAGAATTCTGGAAAAATTATCTTGCGACAATCAGCAACGATCATTCACAATTATTCGATCCGAAAAAAACTTCCGATGAAAATTTCAAGCCGTCTAAATTGATGGTAGAATATTCATCACCAAATACCAACAAACCTCTTCACCTCGGACATGTTAGAAATAACCTACTCGGATTCGCTGTTTCAAATGTTCTGAAAGCATGTGGACATGAAGTGGTGATGGTAAATTTAGTAAACGACAGAGGCATTCACATATGTAAATCAATGCTTGCCTGGTTGAAATTTGGGAATGGTGAAACGCCTGCTTCAACACATATGAAAGGCGACCATTTTGTCGGGAAATACTATGTGCTTTATGATAAAAAATACAAAGCCCAGGTTGAAGAGCTGGAAAAAGACGGTGTCACAAAAGAAGAAGCAGAACGTACTGCACCTCTTCATGTAGAGATCCAGGAAATGCTCAGAAAGTGGGAGGCAGGCGATCCTGAAACCAAATCTCTCTGGGAAAAAATGAATAACTGGGTGTATGAAGGATTTGCAGAAACCTATAAAAAACTTGGTGTTTCATTCGATAAAATTTATTACGAAAGCAAAACCTATTTACTCGGTAAAGAAATCATTCAAGACGGAGTTGCCTCAGGTGCTTTCTTCAAGAAGGAAGACGGTTCTGTCTGGATCGATCTGACTGAAGCGGGACTTGACATGAAAGTTCTTTTACGTAGTGATGGAACGAGTGTGTATATAACACAAGATATGGGCACGGCTCAATTGCGTTTTGATGAATATCCTGGACTAGAGAAATTGATCTATGTAGTAGGAAACGAACAAGATTACCACTTCAAAGTTCTGAAAGAAATTTTCCGCAAGCTTAAAAGAAATTGGGCAGATGGTCTTTACCATTTATCGTATGGAATGGTTGATCTTCCTTCCGGTAAAATGAAATCGCGCGAGGGTACTGTTGTGGATGCTGATGATCTGATAAAGGAGATCGTTGAAGAAGCAGAAATGGCTACGAAAGCTCAAGGTAAATTGGATGATTTCAATTCGCCTGAAGCAAAAGAACTGTACCACAATCTTGGTATGTCTGCTTTGAAGTATTACATTCTGAAAGTTGATCCAAAGAAACGTATGCTTTTCAATCCGGCCGAAAGTATCGACCTGAATGGAAATACTGGACCATTCATCAGCTATACTTATGCAAGGATCCGTTCTGTACTACGTAAAGGTGGTGCAATGAAACTGGAAGCTGATAAGTTCGTTTCGCATGATTCATCTCCTGAAGAAAAATTGCTCATCAAACAGATCTATCAATATTCTGTCGTCATTAAAGCTGCCGCTGATGCTTATAGTCCTGCTTTGGTTGCTCAATACGTTTACGATCTGGCAAAGGCATACAATCATTTTTACCACGAACATATCGTTGTAGATGCTGAACAAAAAGATATTACTTCATTCCGTTTGCACCTTAGTGAAATGACGTCATTGGTTATTTCAAAATGTATGGCAATACTTGGAATCACTGTTCCTGAAAGAATGTAAAATGAATAAGTTCGGAAATTATCTTCTTTATACACTTGTTTTCATTACGATCAGTTTCTGTTCGATCTCGAAGCTCTCCATTTTTAATGGATCGCATGCGAGTGGAGTGAATTCAGGATTCAAAATTCCGTCTGAACAATTCAAGGATGGAGATATCATTTTACGGGAAGGGAAAAGTTTTGTGTCTCAGGCATTGCGCTCTTTCTCTCAGACAGACAAACATTATTCTCATGCCGGTATCATTCAATTTAGAAATGGTCAAGCCTATGTTTGTCATGTTGTAGCCGCAGAAGGAAATCGAAGTGATAAGATTCGATTGGAGCCAATCACTTCTTTTTGTGATAGAACAGACAATATATCATTTGCAGTTTATAGAACAGATTTGAATACAAATTCCATTGATTCTATACTTTCAGAATATTTTAGAGCAGGGGTTTCATTCGACAATGATTTCGATTTGAAAACCAGTAATAAAATGTATTGTACAGAATTAGTATATAAAGTATTGACGATTGCTAATCAAAATGAAAAATTCATAAATTTGTCCCACGGTAATGGTATCGATTACGTGGCTTGTGACAATCTCTATCTAAATCCAAAAACCAAACTAATCTTCTCCCATACTAATTGACATGAAAAAAATAACTCATTCTATATTGGTCCTTGCAGCTGCAACATTCCTTTTCGCTTGCGGAAAAAGTGATTCTCCGACTTCAATTACTGAAAAATTTCTTTCTGCAATTTCAAAGCAGGATTATGATGCTGCAAAGACATTCGGGACTGACGATACCGACAGACTTTTAAATATGATGAGTGGTTTTAAGAAAATGGGAGCGGAACCTTTTATGGCTGAAGCGAAATTCGATGTGGTAGATGAAACAATAAACGGCGATGAAGCTAAAGTAAAAGTAAAGGTGGATGGCAGAGCAAAAGAAATGATTTTCAATCTCGAAAAAGAAGACGGCAAATGGAAAGTTGCCATGAATAAAGAAACGATTAATGAGTCGGATGCGAATATTTTTAATCTCGGCGCGACGAATACGGATTCGACTTCTGTAAAGTAACTTTTAAAGTGGTCAAAGGTCAAGGGTCAAAGGTCAATAGAACCTTAACCAAGGTTTCTTGTAGATCCGCTTACCTTTGACCCTTGACCCTTGACCTTATTTATTTACCAAAGGCGCAACTTTACTCCCAATCAACTCAATCGACTTCATCAACTTCTCATGCGACAACTTAGCATTGTCCATTTGAAATGTGAATCTTGAAATTCCGCCCAATGCTTTGCTGTGATGAATAATTTTTTCTGCTATCTCTTGTGGTTCTCCAACTAATAAAGCGCCACGTGGGCCATTCTGTGCATCGAAGTGGCCGCGAGTAACCGGTGGCCATCCGCGCTCTCTTCCTATTCGCGTAAATGTTTCTGCATACCCCGGATAGTAATCATCCAACGCTTTCTCTCTTGATTCTGCAACATATCCTAATGAATGCAATCCGACTTTCAATTTTTCTGGAGCATGTCCTGCTTTAATGCCTGCTTCTCTGTATAGATCAACGAGTGGACGAAAGCGATGTGTTTCTCCACCAATGATTGCAACCATTAACGGCAAGCCAAGTGTTCCTGCTCTTACAAAAGACTGTGGTGTACCACCAACGCCTAGCCAGATCGGAAATGGATCTTTCAATGGACGCGGATAGATCGGTTGATTTTTAAGTGCCGGTCGAAATTTCCCTGACCATGTTACAAATTCATTGTCGCGAATGTTCAATAGCAAGTCTAACTTCTCAGAAAACAATTCATCATAATCGTGAATGTTAAAACCGAATAGGGGAAAGGCCTCTGTAAAAGAACCACGACCAACAACCATTTCAGCCCGACCTTTCGAAATAAGATCCAGCGTAGCAAAATTCTGAAATACTCTCACCGGGTCCGCAGCACTCAAAACTGTTACAGCACTTGTAAGAATAATTTTCTTTGTCCTTGCCGCAGCCGCAGCAAGTATCATCGTCGGTGCCGAATCAAGAAATTCTTTCCTATGATGTTCCCCAATCCCAAAAAGATCCAGCCCAACTTTATCAGCCAGCTCAATTCTTTCAAGCAACTGTTCCAAAGCCAACATACTTTTAGAACCTGTATCCTTATCATTCCCCACACTAGCCGCCGCAAAACTATCTATCCCTATTTCCATTTTTTTCTTTTTTCTTTTTCTTTTTAATTCTTCAATACATTAATCATATAATCCCGGTCTTTATCCAATAACCCAATAATCCAATATTACAATAGTCCCGGTTCAGACTGTTTTTTTTCAAATGAAATGTCCGATTAGTGTTTAATTGTGCTACTAAAACTTGAGATAAGTAATCAAGATACAGTGAAAGTTCAAACTAAGTTGCAAACTACACGCAGCTTCTTTTGTGACCTTTGACCATTGACCTCTGACTTTTGACCTCTGACCTAAATCAAAGCACCTTCACCTCAAGCAACTTCTCACCCTCCAAATAACATTCAAGCAGATCATTCTCCTTCACAGCCCCAACACCACTCGGCGTCCCAGTATAGATCAAGTCTCCTTTACGTAACGTTATAAACTGCGAAACATAACTGATCACCTTCGAAAAATTAAAAAGCATCAGATTACTGTTTCCGGTCTGTACGGTTTTGCCGTTGATGTCTAAATTAAATTGAATATTCTCTTTGTCTTTCAATTTTGCAAAATCTATAAAATCACCGCAAGGAGCGGAGTGGTCAAATGCTTTGGCGGGTTCCCAGGGTAAACCTTTTTCTTTTTGCTTTTGTTGGATGTCACGTGCAGTGAAATCGATTCCTACTGTGATCTGATCGAAATAACGATATGCAAATTCTTCTGCAATCTTTTTACCTTCTTTTGAGATCTTCAACACTAATTCAATTTCGTGGTGAATATCTTTTGAAAAGTCAGGCAAATAAAATGCTCTGTCGCGAGGAAGAACTGCTGTATCCGGTTTTAGAAAAAAAACGGGCTCGCCGGGAACGGCATTGTTCAGTTCTTTTGCATGTTCAACATAATTTCTTCCGATACAAATAATTTTCATGCTTTATTTGTTGAACATTTTTAATCGCAAGGCTGTAATTACATTCTTTGTATTCGTAGGGAAATCGCCTTTCATCATCCAGTCGTAATACGATGTGTCTGTTTTAAAGATCTCCACTACCGGACGACCTTTGTATTTACCAAAGTTGAAGACTTCTTCATTTTTATCGTTGAATACAATTCTACCTGCTAAATCAACATTTTTTGTAATCGCACTGAAGGTTGCAAGAAAGTCGACATCATTCTTCAATGAGTCATATTTGTCAAGCTGCGAAAGCATGACTTCATATGTAGCCAACGTATCTGCTTCTGCAGAATGTGCATTTGTCAGATCTTTATTACAATAGAATTTATATGCTGCAGCAAGAGTACGTTGCTCCATTTTGTGAAAGATATTCTGAACGTCTATCAATTTTCTTGTCAGGATATCAAAATCAATATTGCAACGAGTAAATTCTTCGATCAACAATGGAATGTCAAACTTGTTAGAATTATACCCCCAGATCACTTCCACCTAAAAACGTATTCAGTTCTGCTGAAAGATCTTTGAAAGTAGGAGCGTCTTTTACGTCTTTGTCGTAAATGCCATGGATCTTCGAAGTCTCTTCTGGAATTGGTATCGTCGGATTAACCTTATATGTTCTTGAGTCTTTTGAACCATTCGGAAATATTTTAAGCAAACCAATCTCAACAATTCTATCAGCCCCAACATTTGTTCCTGTCGTTTCCAGATCAAGAAAAACGATCGGGCGTTTTAAATTTAATTCCATCAGATTTTATTTAGTTGTTTTAACTGTCACATTGTGCACGATCTCCTTCGGTGGATTTTCAGCTTCAATGGTCAGCTCTTCATTATATGCTTCAAAGTTATAACCTTCAACATGTAAAGTATACTTTCCGGGTACAACCGGCAATACAAAATCAGTGAAAGCAGAGGTAGGAGCGAACAAAGTAATTTTACCGGTTTCTTTATTCTCAACTGTCACTTTTGTGATCTCCGTTTTTCCACCTGTACTTGAACTTACTACTCCTGAAATAAATGCTGTAAATGGATGATTTGTGTCGTCAGCAAATTCAACTTTATAAATGTCTTTATCGCCAAATCCGCCCGGGCGAACAGTTGAAATATACGCTGTCTTGCCATCGCCTGTGAACGAAATAAAATTATTGTCATCAACATCGTTCAATGGATAACCAATGTTCTTTGGTTCGCTCCATGATGACGAACTTTCATTCCATTCTGAACGGAAGATGTCAAATCCTCCCATGCTGTTCCAGCCTTGCGATGCAAAGTACAATGACTTACCATCTAACGACAAATTAGGCGAGTCTTCTGCATATTTTGTATTGATCGTATTTCCTAAACTCGTAGCAGTTGACCATTCACCATTCGTTCCTTTTTTCATCATGTAAAGATCGCTTTCACCTAAACCACCTTTTACGTCTGAAGAAAATATCATTGTTGTACCATCAAGTGAAAGTGTAACCCCACCTTCAAAAGATTTTGAATTCAGATTAGTAGGCATCATTGCCGGACGTTGCCACATTTTTCCTTTTAACATTGATGCACCAACGTCTCCATAGAATTCCGCATTATCGAAATAGATAAAAACAAGATCTCCCGTTGCAGAATAACCTACGGTCTCTTCATCCCATTCTGTATTTACCATTCCGCCTGCCCCTTTTGCTTTGGTCCAGATCGTGTCTCTCCAGATTGAAGAGTAAATATCGGCAGTATAAATACCAAGGTCAGCGATGAACCCGCCAACATTTCCTTTTCGACGCGATGTAAATATCAATTGCTTTCCATCCGCTGAAATAAATGGATTGTATTCTTCAAAAGGAGTATTGATGGTCTTTCAAGATTTGTAAATGTGACATTGACAGGAGATGCAATAAGCGATTTTCCATTTCCGCACATTTCGATCAAGCGATCCGGAGATGTCATTTCTTTGGAAAGTTTTTGCTTTGAATCCCTGAAATCTGTAAATGCTTTTATCGCTTCATCAAACTTTTCATTGTACATATAGGCAAGTCCAAGTTGATACGACCATTCTTTTTTTGCTGCCGGTGACTTGCACGCTTTTTCGAGATAGGGCAGTGCTGCTTTTTTATCACTGGATGTTTCCAGATAACAATATCCTAACTTGTAATTATAATCCACATTGTCAGGAGCGCTTTTTACAAGGTCCTTATATGATAGAAGTGCTCCGGCATAATCACCGGTTGTAAACATTGTGGCTGCATCTTTCTTGACTAGCTTGGCTTCGTCAGTAGTAAGAACATGCGTTTTTGCTTTTTGACAATTTCCTTCAAAAGAAATTAAAGCAAAACCGAAAATTACCAGCAGAGATCTGATACCGGTTGAATTCATTGTGGGAGAGACTTGTGTGTTAAACCAATATTAAATAGTACGATCAATATCAAATTGCTCCATATAATCTGCAATTCGACGAAGGAAACTTCCGCCCAATGAGCCATCAACAACACGGTGATCATAAGAAAGTGAAAGGAACATCATGTGACGAATGCCGATTGAATCTCCTTCAGGAGTTTCAATTACAGCAGGCTTTTTGCGAATCGCCCCAACTGCTAAAATTGCAACTTGTGGCTGATTGATAATTGGAGTACCCATTACATTGCCAAATGACCCAACGTTGGTGATCGTAAAAGTTCCGTCCTGAATTTCATCAGGTTTTAATTTGTTAGTTCTTGCACGGTTAGCAAGATCGTTCACGCTTTTTGTAAGACCGATCAGATTTAAATGATCTGCATTCTTGATAACAGGAACAATCAAGTTTCCAGTTGGCAATGCTGCAGCCATTCCTATGTTTATGTATTTTTTTACAATGAGCTTCGTTCCATCTACAGAAATGTTCACCATCGGAAAATCTTTGATCGCTTTTACTACCGCTTCAATAAAGAGTGGAGTAAAGGTGATCTTTTCGTTCTCGCGTTTCTCAAATGTCTTCTTTACTTTATCGCGCCATTTCACCATATTCGTTACATCTGCTTCTACGTATGAAGTAACGTGTGGCGAAGTTTGTTTCGACATCACCATGTGATCTGCGATCAGCTTACGCATACGATCCATCTCAATGATCTCTACATTTCCTGAAACGGAAACTGCAGGCGACGAATACGCCGGTTTGTCCTTTGCAGGAGCAGAAGGTTGTGCTGCTGGAGCTGCAGGTGCAGGTTGACTTCCACGACTTGTTATGTGTTGCAGCAGATCTTGCTTTGTCAATCGGTTATTTGCTCCGCTGCCTTTGATGTTTTCCAATTCATTCATCGGAACACCTTCTTGCTTTGCTATATTTCTAACAAGCGGAGAATAAAATCTTCCACTCGCTGAATTTTTATCAATTGTAACTTCTGCTTGTACTCCGGCTTCGGACTTCCGTTTGATGATGGAGCCGCAGTTTCTGATTTTGCTACTTGAGGAACTACAGCAGGTGCTGCAACCGGAGCTGCAGAAACTTTCTCACCTGACTCAGCGATCTCAGCAATGATCTCACCGACCTTTACAACTTGCCCTTCTTCGAATAAACGCTTTGACATAATACCGGCACAAGGAGACGGGACCTCTGAATCAACTTTGTCAGTTGCAATTTCTAAGATCGGCTCGTCTGCTTCAATCGGATCACCTTCTTTTTTTAACCACTTTAAAATTGTCGCCTCAGCAACACTTTCGCCCATTTTAGGCATGATCAGTTGGACCATGGAATTAGTTCAGTATTTGTTATTGTTAAAATCATTTCCGTTGCCGGATTTCACAAATTTAGAAAATATCAGCCTCATCAGACTGCTTTTCTCCCTAAATTTCTCCACCCTTTACGAATGATTTGAAGGTCTGTATAAACCTTGTAATCTTTTGCATATAAAGAGTTTAGCCTATTTGTCGTAAGTTGTTCCTTAGGGATGTTGTTCAATGCATCGATTGGATTCAAAACTCCGGGTCTAATTTTAGGCAGCATATTGTCTGTGCCTTGGTTTTTTGAATACCCAACCCATGATATTTTTCCTGCTAAAACTTTGAAAATATTGGCGATAAATCCTCCCGGATTTTTTTGCAATAAAAGAATGATCGGTGAGCAACCTAAGAGAACTAAGGCAAGAATCAAATCGATAAATCGTTTGTTCCGCTTATTGACTATTTTATTAATGTTGTTAATGTCGATCACATATAATTCACCCGGATCTTCTACTGAATTACTTCCAATTATGAATAAACTTTCCGGTGGTGCGATCTTGAATTCAAGTTCATGACGTTTTACCTGCGACATCACATCGATGATCTGTTGAGAGGAAATATCTTTTCCGCAGAAAATTATTTCATCTACTTGAAATACTTCTGTTATCTCAGCCAGTCGATCAAAATTACCCAGGAAGTATTTTTCATACTCATTTTCAGTATGCGATGTTTGTAATTTGTTTTCCGGCTGGACAAACCCGATGAAATTGTGAGATGTATCAGAAAGTTTAAGCAATGTTAACACACGATGACTTTCTTCTTCCAGTCCAACAATAATTAATCGTTTTCTGTGATCACCGGTAAGATTAAAATCACGACGACGAATAATATTGATCAGAAACGAAAAGCAACAATACTTAGTGTCGACCAAACAGCTCCGAGTAGAATCAATGCTCGTGAGAAGCGATATGTTTCAGGAACTAAGTCATAGATGACAAGGATCAAAAGTGGTCCTGAGAAAACGCCACGCACGATTCGGCTTAATTTGATTGGTTGATCATAGCCGCCACTGAAATATATAGAAGTGACCCAGATCAATCCGTATGCAGGTACTGCAAATTTCATGAACTCATCAGGATATCGGATCATGAAATTCATTCCCCAATAATTTTTCAAGAGGAAAATTCCGATAATAACTAAACATAGGTCACAGATCGGCAAAAGAAGTTATCAATGAATCGCGAAACGATTGCAGCTCCTGCTCTTAGATAAATTGCTATCTTGATGAAAAATGAAAATATAGAAGCATTCGATTTTGAAAAATGCTTTTTCGCAAAAATGATCATTGCATTATAAAAAACGAAAACATAATTCACGCTGCTGCGCTTCGTACTTTCACCTTTGTAATGAATGATCCTTGTCTCCGGGAAATAATAATTTTTGTAACCGGCTTTGATGATTCGATAGGAGAGGTCTATGTCTTCACCATACATGAAAAAGTCTTCGTCCAGTAAGCCAATTTTGTCCAGAACGCTCCTGCGAAGCAACATAAAAGCTCCGGCAAGTATTTCTACAGGATGAGTTTCGTTTTCATTCAGAAATCCTAAATGGTAACGACCAAATGTCTTTGATTTCGGAAATAGTTTTGAAAGTCCGAAGATCTTGTAAAAGGCAACATCATAAGTGGGTAGCCCACGTTTTGATTCCGGTAAAAACTTCCCACTTCCATCTATCATTTTAACACCTAATCCGCCGGCATCAGGATGTTCGTCCATAAAGCGCACAACCTTTTCAAAGGTGTCTTCTTCAACAACTGTATCCGGATTCAAAAGAAGAACATATTCTCCGGTAGACTCTCGGATGGCTTGATTGTTTGCCTTGGAAAAACCGCGATTGTCTTTGTTGGCGATTAACTTGATAGATGGAAATTTCTTCGCAACCATTTCCACGCTGCCATCGACAGAATTATTATCGACGACCCAGATCTCAGTCTCAACTTTTTGAGCAGCTTTCAGAGAGGAATGCAGGCATTGCTCCAGAAAATACTTTACGTTATAATTAACTATGACAACTGATAACTTCACAAGTGGATTTTGTAGTTTATTTCATCAACGAATTTTCGTATGGCACTCTTTGCAAAATTGATCTACCAAGGGTAACTTCATCTGCAAACTCAAGATCACCGCCAACAGAAATACCTCTGGCAATTGTAGAGAATTTCAATTCTGGCCGATCGATCTGGTTGATCTTTTTGAATATGAAAAAGGAAGTAGTGTCGCCTTCCATTGTTGCCGGTGGCGCTATGATTATGGCTGTAATCTCACGATTCTTAGTCGGTTCCAATAATGTTGGAATTGCCAGGTCATTGGGTCCTATACCATCCATTGGAGAAATTATACCTCCCAATATGTGATAATGCCCTTATACTGTTGGGTATTTTCAATAGCAATTACGTCGCGGATATCTTCTACAATACATAAAAATTGCCTGTCGCGCTTTGGGTCAGAACAGACTTCACAGACCTCTTTTTCAGAGATATTGTGACAAATTGAGCAGTATTTAACTTCACTGTGCAATCTTACCAACGCTTCACCTAAACGGGAAGAGTCTTCCTTTGAGGCTTTTAGCAAGTGTAAAACCAATCGTAAAGCTGTTCGTTTCCCGATTCCGGGCAAACGACTAAATTCCGTAACGGTCTCTTCTAAAATTCTTGACGAAAATGTACTCAATGTGTTGTTGATAATTTTGAAGCGACGACTTGCCCTTTCGCTCGCTAAATTACTTACTTCAGCCCTTATTGGCAAGTATTTTTGCTAGTCAATCGATGCTAATAACTAATCATAAGCCCAGTCCATTAGGCGCAAACTTTCATCAAATTGCAGTATTAAGAACTCTTTGCTGGAAAGTCCCGACAAAGAAGTTCTCCACGAACTGTCACCTAGTTCATTATTAGTTATTCATTATTCGTTATTCGTTACTAATTATGTCTCCATTAATCATCCTTCTCTGTGTAATTGCCTACTCTGCAATGCTCTTTTACGTCGTATGGAGATCAAGCAGAAATGCAGATAATGAATCATATTTCATTGGTAATAAGTCGTCGAAATGGTATTTGGTGGCGTATGGAATGATCGGAGCTTCTTTGTCTGGGGTTACGTTTATGTCGGTTCCCGGAATTGTTGGCGCAACGAATTTCTCCTACATGGTATTGGTTTTTGGTTACTTTTTTGGTTACGCCACTATTGCTTTAGTTCTCTTACCGCTTTACTATAAAATGAACCTGACTTCAATTTATACCTATCTGGAAAACAGATTCGGATTCTGGAGTTACAAGACCGGGGCGTTCTTTTTTATCTTGTCAAGGACAATTGGCGCAGCCTTCCGACTATACATCGTTGTTAACGTACTTCAGCTTTTTGTATTTGATGCTTGGGGAGTTCCTTTCTGGCTGACTGTTATGTCATTCATCATTCTCATTTTACTCTATACTTATGAAGGTGGTGTTAAAACAATAGTCTGGACCGATACCCTGCAAACTACATTCATGCTCTTTGCAGTTGTTATTTCTGTCTTTTATATATCGAATGAATTGAACATGGGATTGTTCGATCTCTTCGGCGCCATTCATGAGAAAGGTTATGATAAAATGATCAATACTGACTGGCATTCTAAATCGTATTTCTTAAAACAATTCTTTGGTGGAATGTTCATCAGTATTGCAATGACGGGTTTAGATCAGGAAATGATGCAAAAAAATATAAGTGTTAGAACTTTAGGCGATTCACAGAAGAATATGTTTTCATTCAGCATCGTTTTGGTGTTTATCAATTTTCTGTTCTTATGTCTGGGTGCATTGTTATTCTTATATTCTTCAGCAAAGGGAATTGAATTGCCGGTCAAATCAGATGATCTATTTCCAATCATTGCCTTAAATCATCTGGGTGGAGTAGTTGGAATAATTTTTATCATCGGACTAATTTCTGCGGCGTATCCAAGTGCAGATGGTGCTTTAACTGCCTTGACGTCCTCATTTTGTATTGACTTTCTCAATTTCAAAAAGACCAATTGGACAGAGGAAAAGAAAAAAAAGATCCGATACATCGTTCATTTTTCTTTTGCAGCAATCTTACTTTTAGTGATCATCATCTTTAGGATCATCAACGATGATGCTGTGATCAGTAAATTGTTTACCGTAGCCAGTTATACTTACGGACCTCTCCTCGGATTGTTTGCTTACGGAATTATAGCTAAGCGAGAATTAAAAGACAAATTCGTTCCAATTATTTGCCTACTGTCTCCGTTGATCTGCTATATCCTGAATGAAAATTCCGTTGAATGGTTCAATAATTATAAGTTCGGTTTCGAATTACTGATTGTCAATGGACTTATCACTTTCTTTGGATTGTCGCTAATTTCGAAGCCTAAAATTCTCTCCTCTTGAAATTTAGCACTTATTCTCAAATGAAAATTAACTTTATTTGACAATTGTACTTTCAACCCCCAAACTTTGAGCTTTAAACAACTTACCTGTTGAAAACAATGTTCATTCTACGGCACGGTTTTTATATAGTCGGGGCAATCAAAACCATAGATTTACACAATGAAAAAACTGAAGACCTTCTTCTTCCTGTTTCTTACTTTAAATGTAGTATTTGCCCAAACTGATAAGCTACCAAAGCAAACGGTCGATGGGAAAACAGTATTCGTATACAAAATTGAATCAGGTGACGGTTGGTATTCTATTGCAAGAAAATTCAGTATCACGTACTCTGAATTGAAAATGGCAAATAAGAATACCGATAAATTAAAGGTCGGTGAAAAATTGAATATACCTTCAAAATTAAAATCCAACGACCCTTATTTCGAAAAAAATAAGGTTGATGAAAATAAGTCTGTCGAGAAAAAATCCGAAAAAAAGATCACGCACAAAGTTGCATCGACTGAGACACTTTATGCAATTGCTCAAAAATACAATGTCTCAGTAGATCAGATCAAAAAGTCAAATAATCTTAAATCCTCCACGATCAAGAAAGGCCAGGTGCTGGTGATCTCTGAAGGAAAACCTGTTAAACAAAACGTAATTGAAAAAAAGCCTGATGAATCTCCAATGCAGGTAATCAATACCCCAAAAATTACCGAAGATTTAAAACCTGTTGTCGTAAAAAACGAAAAGCCCGAGGAAGTTGTTGAGAAAATGAAAGTAGAGGAAAATGTAAAGGTGAGCAAGAATGATGATAACGATGACAAGAAAATTATTTTTGCAAATGGGCGTCAGGAAGTAAATGAATCAGGTGTTGCATCATGGATCGAAGATGAGTCTTCCGGTAGCAATAAATACTATGCTTTACACAGAACTGCTCCATCCGGCACAATAATCAAAATTACAAATCGAATGAACTCCAGATCGATCTATGTAAAAGTTGTCGGATTGCTTCCTGATACCGGCGATAATGAAGGAATCATCATCAAGGTTTCTAAATCAGGTGCTGAAAAATTAGGGGTGATCGACCAACGGTTTCAAGCCAGCTTACTTTACGGCATTACCGCTTCTAAATAATCTATTTGCGAAATTTTGCTGACACAACAAGATCCTTGCTTCCTTCTTTGTATTCGTAAAATCCTGATCTGCTCTTTACACCCAGATTTCCTGACATTACCATATTTACAAGTAGAGGGCAGGGTGCGTATTTTGGATTTCCGAAGCCATCGTGTAATACTCGCATAATTGACAAACAAACATCCAGCCCGATAAAGTCTGCAAGTTGCAATGGCCCCATCGGATGGGCCATTCCTAACCGCATCACAGTATCTATCTCTTCAACACCTGCAACACCTTCGTAAAGCGAATAGATCGCTTCATTTATCATTGGCATCAAAATTCTATTTGCAACAAATCCGGGATAGTCATTTACTTCCACCGGAATTTTCTCCAGCTTTCTTGAAAGTTCGAAAACGATCTTTGTAACCTCATCACTCGTTGCATAGCCGCGGATAACTTCTACCAGCTTCATAACCGGTACAGGATTCATGAAGTGCATTCCAATCACTTTGTCAGGTCGCTTTGTCTGTGCTGCGATTTTAGTAATCGAAATAGAAGATGTATTGGTAGCCAAAATAGTTGCTGAATCACAAAATGAATCCAGGTCACGGAAAATTTTACATTTTAGATCAATATTTTCTGTAGCTGCTTCTACAACTAATCCACAACCTTTAACACCTTCTTCCAATGAAGTAAATGAAGATAAGTTGCCAATAGTATTTTTCTTTTCGTCTTCCGTCAGTTTCCCTTTCAAAACCATTCTGTCCAGGTTTTTCCAATAGTTTCTGTTGCACGTTTAAGCGCATCAGCAGACACATCAATCATATTCACCTTGAATCCGTACTGAGCAAATACATGCGAAATACCATTTCCCATTGTGCCGGCACCTATTACTGCAACTTTCATCTTCTTATGTTTTGTGTGGTAAAAAAATTATTTCCCTTTGTGTTTAATAATGATCATTGCAGTATAGATCATGATCTTAAAATCAACTGCTAATGACATATTTTCAATATAGATCAGATCATATTTCAATCGTTCTACCATTTGATCTACGTTTTCAGCATATCCGAATTTTACCTGTCCCCATGAAGTAATGCCTGGACGAACTTTATGCAAATGGCGATAGTGAGGAGCTTGCTCCATTATTTGGTCAATGAAAAATTGTCTCTCCGGACGTGGACCGACAATTGACATATCACCTTTAAGTACATTATAAAATTGTGGGATCTCATCTAAACGAATTTTTCGCATCCATTTGCCAAACTTGGTAATCCGACTGTCACTTGAACTTGATAATTGTGGTCCGGTCTTTTCGGCATTGGAATACATTGATCGGAATTTGTAGATCTTAAATGGCTTACCATGCAGACCAATTCTTTCGTGACTGTAAAACAAGCCGCCTGGAGAAGAAAGTAAAACACCTATACCTGTAAAAATGTATAATGGGGAAAAGAAAACCAAGACACATATCGAAATCGAAATGTCAATTATCCGCTTAAGAGATTGTTGCCATACAGGCATGAGATTTGGCGATATCTCTATCAGCGGAGCACCAAAGATAGAATTCATCTTCACCGAGCCTGAAAGGATATCATACATGTCAGGAATGATCTTCACAATTACAGGTGTGTCTTCCAATTCATTGATTATATTTCCAATACTTTCATGTTGTGATGACTCTAGAGCAATCACTGCTTCTTCAATTCTATATTGTAAAATGATCTCTTTGAGGTTTTTTATCCCGCCTAAATTAGCCATCTTTTGATCAAGAAGATGATCATTATTCCCTTCCACATGAACAAAGCCAATAAATAAATTTCCTGCAGCACGGAATTCTTTTTCCATCTGAGTAAGCAGATTGAGTGCTTTTAAGTTGCTTCCAATCATTATTGTGTTGAAGCCGATTTTCTTTTTATAAATATCCCTGTTCACTTTAGTAGATAAAGAAAAACGAAAGAGTGCAGTGATCAGAAAATGTAATGTGAATAAAGTAAAAAATGTATGGTAGTACGATTTATAAGAGATCACTACATCATCAAGTAACAAGAAAAAGAAAATAATAAGCACTCCAAGAAGTGACAAAAATAAAGTTTGTCCTAATTCTTTAAGTCGGCTCTTTCTATAAACATTCTGATAACTTCCAATCAATGCATAAGTAATTACCCAGGCAATTGGAATTATCAATATGCCATAATAGAACTTTTGATCTTTAATGAAAATGTCAGGTGAATAGGTCTGCCCTTCAATGATTAACTTTCGATAAAGAAAAAATAATCCCCAAGCAAGAACAGCAGCAAGCCAATCAGCAAAAATAAATTTTAAAGTTTGTATTCTTTTATTCATCAATAGAGCACTTTAAAGTTATCAAGATACATTACTGCAGAAGTCATTGAACTGGGTTTTTCTGCATGAATATAAACTTTATAAGCAGTCGCATTTGATGCAACCCCGCCAAGGTCATTTATATTGATGTATATTTTTTTCCAAACCGACGTTGCACGTATACTCAATAGATCTTGTTTGTACACAGATCCTGCAGTTACGTATACACCAACAACGAAATCTATTTCAGATTTATAGTTTAACTCGACATAGGTGAGTGTATTCAATGGCAAAGTAAATGGTGCCGATGACGCAATCTCTAAAACAGTGTTAGTGTCTATTAATACTACTTTGCCGGAATTGCCTTCAAATACATTTGGATCCGGTGCAGTAATTATGTTCACAGGTGTATTCCCTGCAGAAGTACTTACCAGATCCAATGTCGCATCTTCAAAATCTTCCATATTCGGATATGAATTGAAAGAATTGTATTCAACACGAGGTATAATTGAATACGTTTCACCAACGCTCATATTCATGGTGGTGTCAAAGGACGTAAACTTTACATAGGCTGTTCGCAAACTTGAAATTCCATCTTCCATGATTCCGGCACGAATAGTAATACTGTGGGTTCCACCATCAGCGATTGGAAATTTTCCGGGAACAGGGAATGTACCTAAATACTCGCCATCAACAATAACCCATGCATCTGTAATTTTATGTGAACTGCTGCCTGAAACCGACTGCACTGAATTAAGTAGAATTGTGTCGATCTGAATATAAGTAGGTGAGGGGGCAGCAGGCTCAATAATAGAACATGAGGGGAGAATAATCACAATACTCAAAAGTGAAAGTAAAAAAGGAAAGAATAAATAACGATGCAATTTCATTTTTTGATTATACTAAAACATTCAATGAAGAATTTATTTTATCCATGATCTGATGTGCTACAACCAATGCCTGATAACCTTCTTCTATGGTTACCGCAGTCTGTTTGTCTGATCGTATAGCTTCAATAAATTGTTCAAGCTCCATTTTGATCGCATTCGATTCTTCAACTTTAGGCTGATCAAAATAAATGATCTTTGAACCTTTATTTTTACCGAGATCAATTGTAATATCCAATGGTCCGGGCTCACCAACCAGATTCTTTAAACGAACTACTTCTGTTTTTCTTTTGAGAAAATCAACTGAAATGTATGCATCACGCTGAAAGAACCGGCTTTTACGCATATTCTTCAATGAAATTCTACTGGCAGTTAAATTGGCTACGCACCCGTTATCAAATTCTATCCGCGCATTGGCTATGTCAGCAGTGTCACTTACTACAGCAACACCGCTTGCATTTATCTTCTTAATAGGGATTTAACGACACTTAAAATAATATCCAGATCATGGATCATCAGATCATGAACTACAGATACATCGGTCCCACGCGGATTGAATTCAGCCAGACGATGTGTCTCTATAAAAAGTGGTTGATTCAAATACTCTTTGGCTGCAAGAAAAGCAGGATTAAAACGCTCAACATGTCCTACCTGTGCTTTTACTCCGGCTTCTGTTACTAGTGAAACAAGTTTCTTCCCTTCATTTACTGTATGCGTGATTGGCTTTTCAATGAAAACATGTTTTGATGCACGCAGAGCTTTCGAAGCACATTCAAAATGGGCTATTGTTGGAGTTACAATGTCAATTGCATCCGACATCTCAATCAAACGCTCATAACTTTCGATAAATGGTATACCGGATTCTAAACTGTAGGCTCTCGCATATTCTTCATTGCTGTCATAAAACCCAACAAGCTCAGCCTGCGTTATCTCTTTTAGAAGGCGCATGTGGATCTTTCCTAAATGCCCGGCTCCGATTTCGCGAAATTAACAATTTTTACCGCCTTAAAACAACTTAAAACAAAAGGTTTTGATATGCACTTTTGTTAATATTTCTAAAAAAATGTTGAAATTTGATGCTGCCGTTAATGTTACTTTGTAGGATATGATTCATTTACCGGAAGATAATTTCAAGCATCAAGGCATGCGGAAGAAGCTAATTGACCAACTCAGGTTAAAAGGCATTGATAATGAGGGAGTTCTGACAGCAATGATGAAGGTGCCACGTCATTTTTTTCTTGATCTGGCTTTTTTGAATCAAGCTTATTCGGACCATGCATTTCAGATCGGAGCAGGCCAAACGATTTCACAACCTTATACGGTGGCTTACCAGACCGCTCTACTTAACATAAAAAAAGGCGAAAAAGTACTGGAGATTGGAACAGGAAGTGGTTATCAAACGAGCGTTTTGTTAGAGATGGGAGCAAAGGTGTTTTCAATCGAAAGACAAAAGGAACTATTCGATCGCGCTATGGAACTGTTACCTGCAATGAAATATTCTCCTAAATTATTTTATGGTGATGGTTATAAAGGTTTACCCGGCTATGCTCCTTTTGACAAAATATTGATCACTTGCGGCGCTCCATTTGTCCCGGAAGAATTAGTCAAACAACTTAAAGTAGGAGGTATCATGGTTATCCCAGTTGGTGCCGGCGAAGTTCAAGTCATGAACCTGATCACAAAGATCTCTGAAACAGAAATCGATAAAAAAGAATTGAAAAATTTCAGATTTGTTCCGATGCTTGAGAACAAAGCATGGGGAAAAGGGAAAGTGATTGTAATAACGAAAGTGACGAAGTAATTAATAACTTGGTTGAAAAAGAAAAAAGTTATTTATCTAAAATGAGCAATAAAGATAAAAATGGCGGGTACTTCTCAGTTCCCGCCTTTTTTCATTATTAGTTATTAATTAATTAATCAATTAACGTCCCACCATACTTTAGTACCCTGAAGATCCGGACCCTGACCTGAAATAGCAGAATTGTAATTTCCGCTATTTAAAGTTTGTTCGTCAACCGGATATTTAATACGCAGTGGGAATGCCGTCATAGGTGTCAAGTACACCGTCTGCAGGCAACTGAAGAATACCGAAATCAAGTCTTCTCCATTCTGTCCATCCTTGTGTGCCTTGATTGAAAAGCGCAATCCATTTTTGTTTTCCGATCTTTTCTTTGTATGTGGCGCCTGAACCTGCATTTGTGTAATCAACTGTTGGCTGAGCAAGATATGCAGTGATATCTACCGGAGTTGCCGGAGTTCCATTCAAAGTAGTCCAGTATTCAATACTTGCACCAACACCTGCATCATAATGCGATTGTGCAGTACCTGCTACAGCCCAACCTCTTTCAGCAGCCTCTGCAAGCATAAATTCAACTTGAGCATAATCCATGTAGATTCCGGGAAGTTCAGCAGACAATGCCAGATCTGAACGTTGTGATATCTGAGAATTTGGAGTCGCAGCTGCATTACCTTCGCTCAAACCATAAACTTCGCCAACGTATGTGCTAGTAGCTTCAGCTTGATTAAATAAAGCTGGTAGACGTGGATCATTTTGCGCAACTAATATGTCAAGAATGTATTACTTGCTGCATAGTCATTACGATTATCAATATAACGGTTACCATAAATTGGGTTAGCATCAGTTCCTGTTCCATATGGGAACAATGCATTGTCAGCATTTGAAGTGAAGCCACCTGCTGTCGCTGCAGCTTCGAAAGCTGATTGTGCAGTAGCTGCATCAACGTCAGCCAATCTGATTGCTAAGCGCATCTTCAAAGAGTTGCCGAATTTTTTCCAAAGATCCATATCGCCACCATAAATCAGATCATTTACAGGACCTGCTTCTGCAGAATTGATCAAGGATAATGCATTATTAATTCAGACATAATACCTGAATAAATTTCGATTGAGAATCATATTTTCGGCGCGCGAAATTCATTCGGTCTTAATGCTTGAGAATATGGAATTGATCCCCATGCATCAGTCATGTTTTGAATAAGCCAAACACGTAAAATTGTTGCTGCTGCGATTTGATTTCCAGCGAAACCTGAGGCTGCATTTCCTGCAGGATCTGTCTGGCATTTTTAATGATCGTATTCAATTCGTTTAATCCACCTACAAATAATCCGGAACCGGGATCATTTAATCCACCTGAGTAAAATAATCCCCAATATGTATTTGTGATCGCTGTACGGAACTGGTAACGGCTTTCCGACGAGTACTGATTAGAAGACCAGTATTGAGCTAATTGATTTCCCATATTACCTCCCCACCAGACATCAGTCGAATTATCCATTATCCCTCTTTGTGCGCCTACTAATAAGTAGCTGTTGGGAACAGAACGTGGATTGTTTGGATCATCATTGATCGTTTCGAAATTCTTTTCACACGAACTTAGCATTAGTGCCAAACCTGTGATCAGAATTGCTGATTTGTTATATATGATTTTTTTCATAGTTCTTTTTTTAATGTTCTTTAATTAGAATCTAACATTTACTGACATACCATATGTTCTTACTGATGGAAGTTGAGCACCTTCTAAACCTTGAATGTTGCTGGTAGATACAGCTGATTCAGGATCGATGTTGGGAACATTTTTAGAAATGATCGCAAGGTTTCTTCCGATAAATGAAACTGATATTCCTTGAATTGTAGATTTAGTAAATAACTTTTAGGCAAAGAATAAGTCAATGAAAGTTCACGGAACTTAACAAATGATGCATCATAAACGTCAGCTGCTGTGATTACATAACCTCCATCAAGGAAGAAGTGATCAACTGCTGCAATTGATGTTGTGTTTGGTGATCCATCTGATATAGGATTTCCTGACGCATCAACACCTGTTTGATTTACACCTTCAAGGATTAGTCCATTTTCACGAATTCCACCTTCTGCTGTTTCTTTCAAAGTACCTGAGTATTTACCCCACATGTTTGTCATTGAGAAGATCTTTCCGCCATCCTGGAAGTCGATCAAACCAAATAAACGGAAGCCTTTAAATTCGAACCATGTGCTAACACCACCTGTGAAGTTTGGAAGTACTGATCCAAGTGGTTGAACTTTTGCAGTTCTTGCATAAGCACCACCATCTATGATGTGATTTCCATTAGCATCATAAGCATAATCATAACCTACGATCTGACCATATTCCATTCCCGGACGTGCCTGGAAAGTTGCAGAGAATGGTGCATTTTGAATTTGTAAACTTTGTGTTTCTACGCCGTTCTCATCAGTGAATAATTTTTCCACCATGTTAGTGTTCTTAGCATAATTAACTCCTAAGCCCCAGCTGAAACCTGATTTTGTTTTTACTACAGTTCCATTCAATGATAACTCAATACCTTTGTTACTCAATTCAGCAGCATTATAGAATTTTGAATTAAATCCTGTTGAAAGTGATTGCTGTACTGCAAAGATTACATCTGTAGATAGGAGTTGTAATATGTGAAGTCGAGTGAAAGTCTTCCTTCTAAGAAAATCAATTCTGTTCCAATCTCAAATGAACTTGTTTGCTCCGGTTTCAATTCAGAATTATTCGCAGCATTCGGAATGATCGCTGATGCATAACCCGCGAAGTTGCTTGATACTGTCGGACGAGTTTCTGCTGCAGCATATGGAGGCGGATCGATCGCTGTGTTAGCCCAACCTAATCTCAATTTACCCAGACTTAACCATTTTGCTTTTACAAATTCAGAGAAAATGAAACTAGTCGTTACTGAAGGGTAGAAATATGAATTATTGTCTGTTGGTAGAGTAGAGCTCCAGTCATTTCTTCCTGTTACATCTAAGTACAAGAAATGTTTGTAACCGAAGGACGCACTTGCGAAAATTGAATTTCTACGAAGCTGTGATTTAACAGGCGTTGCAAGAATATTGCCAACAGAGTTTGTCAAATTATAATAATCAGGTGCATTTAAACCACCTTGTGTTTTATAAGTATTGTTTTCTGTTTTACGATCTTGTCTGTTTGCCCCGATAAATGCAGTAAAGTCCAGATCCGAATTGATAGAAGTTTTGTAGTCTAATTTAAGCTCGTAGTTGTTTTCATTGAAGAAGATGTTCTGCTCTTTGTATTCAGAAGTGCTTGCTCCACCTTTAGCAACTCGCTCTTGACGATTGTCAGAATAATAATCAGTTCTGATCGCGCCACTCAAAGACAACTTTGTTGTGAAATCATATTTTAAACCGACAGCTCCATAAATACGATTACGTTGATCGGTCTGATAATTCTCGTAAGCTACCCAATATGGATTATCCCAATATAGAGGAGTAAGATCCGTCTCTGAATTCATATTCCAGGTACGTTGACTTCCATCCGGATTTTTATAATCTTTCAATTGGTCCATATCAAGTTGACGTTGCCACCATTGTGTGAAGTTTGAAGAAAGGTTGTTATAACCTGTTTGTGGACGACCTTTTCCGTTTGCACCAACATAATTCACACTTAGTGAACTGCTCAACTTCGATGTGAATTTGTTTGAACCATTGAAGCTGAAAATGTTTCTGTTCAATGATGAATTTGGAATCGTTCCTTTCTCATTGAAGTTTGTATAAGAAAGACGATATTTTGTTAATTCATTTCCACCGTCAATGGCGATGTTGTTATTAGTAGTTACTCCTGTTTCATAGAAGTTTTTGATGTTGTCCGGATTTGATGTCCATGGAGTCAATTTACCGTAGTTCGGCATACTTGGATAATAACTATCCCACTGACGTACCATCTGACCTTCCATTTTTGGTCCCCAGCTACCATCATATTCAAAGTTGGAACGAAGTTGAGTAGGGTCAAGGTCGCTCACAATGAAATCAGGACCTGCACCGCCACCATATGTATCTTGATACTCCGGCAATACAAAAACGTTGTTGAAAGTAATTCCGGAAGTAAAAGAAACACCGATTGGTGATTTCTCAGCTCCTGTACGGGCCTTACCTTTTTTTGTTGTAATGATGATAACTCCATTCGCTCCTTGTGCACCATAAAGGGCAGAAGCGGATGAACCTTTCAATACGTTGATAGTTTCAATATCATCAGGATTGATATCCTGTGCAGCATTTCCATAATCATAACCTAGTGCACCACGAACCTGATCAGTTGTAGTGAAGTTTCCGTTGTTTACCGGAACACCATCAACAACGAATAGTGGCTGATTCTCGTAAGAGATAGAACGAACCCCACGAAGTAGGATTCTTGATGAACCACCGATATTTGATGATCCTGAAATTTGTACCCCTGCAACACGTCCTTGTAGGGAGTTAATGAAGTTTCCTTCTTTTGCAAGAGAGATATCTTCACCTTGGACTTGTTGAGTTGCATAACCCAATGATTTCTGCTCTCTTGGAACTCCAAGTGCCGTTACCACGACTTGATTCAATTGTTGAATGTTCGGTTCAAGTGTAATATTCACCTGATCAGAAGCAGTCAGGTCAACTGTTCTAGTCATAAAGCCAACTCCGGAAATCTGAATTTGCTTTGTAGTTGTTGGAACACCGATCTTGAAGTTTCCATCAATGTCAGTTGTTGTCCCTATTGTTGTCCCTACAACTAAAATAGTCGCACCGGGGATTCCCAAGTTATCTTGCGAGGAGATAACCTTTCCGGTGATTTGTCTGTCTTATGCAGACACTTGCAAACTAAAGATTGCAAGTAAGAGCGCTAATAGCGTAATTGCTTTTCTCATAGAGGTTAGTTTTGGTTAACCGAATTCCTTAAATTTTGTCCAATTTAAAGAAATTCAATTCACTTTAACCAAATTTAACCTAATCTTTATTAACAATTTTGTAATATTTTGTTCTTAAAATCATCCAAAGCATTAATAATGAATCTATTTTCAAACGATAAGCGGTCATGATTAAAGCCGGATCAGAAATAATAATGTAAGAAATTTAAAATATTTGTAACTTTTATACGACAAAGAGGCTAAACAGGCTGATTGATGGAATCAGGAATGTTAAAGACTATTAAAGTGTAAATTTTAATAGCTTGAAGACAAGCCCAATGAACATATCAAAGTTCAAAACTAATCAAAACACTTGCTTAGTGTTACAATACCCGCTTAAATTTGCCCTCAATATTTACCAATTAAACCAAAAAAACACAGAAAAATGAAAAAAATTATGATTTCTGCTGCATTAGTTTGCCTTGCCGGCTTTACTTATGCACAAAAACCAGTTGCCGGTGATGTTACCGGAGATGTAGAATTACAATTTCAAACAGGTACATCTGCTATTCACATCTTATCTCCAAACTTAAATGCGAGATATTTCTTGAAAGACGACATGGCACTTCGTTTAAGCTTAAGCCTAAACACTAGCAGTACTTCTCAAGACTACACTGAGAATGCTGATGGTACAGGTGGAACAGGTACAGCTGAATCTAGCAGCAGTGGTTTCGGTATCGGTGTTGGTATCCAAAAGCATTTTGCGGGTACTGAAAGACTTTCTCCTTATGTTGGAGCTGGTATCTCTTTCAATTCTGGTTCTTCTAGCGAAGACTGGAATAATGTAGGTATGGATCCATTTACTGGTCAGATGGGTTATGTTAGTGGTACAACTGTTAAAGTTGACGGAGCCTCTACATCAACTTTCGGTATTGGAGTAAATGCAGGTGCTGATTATTACTTCGTAAATCACATTTACTTAGGAATTGAAGTTGGTCTTGGATTCGCTTCTACTTCAATCGGAGAAGAAACTACAACTGTTACTGCAACAGGTGTACCTACAACAACAACTGTTTCTCAAGGCGGTAGCTCTTCAGGAATCAATGTTGGTGCTAACTCAGGTCTTCGTTTAGGTTTCGTATTCTAGAAATCTTAAACCAAAAAAAAAGCCTGCTCCAAAGAGCGGGCTTTTTTTTTTGTTATTTCGTTATTCGTTAGAATACCTACCGTATTACCCTCGCAATCTCCCTCACCTGATCTTTCTTTTTAATATCTTCTCTCTTGTCAAATGTTTTTTACCTCTTGCTAATGCAATCTCTAGCTTCGCCAGACCCCTTTCATTAAAGAATAATTGAATGGGAATGATCGTCACACCTTTCTCCTTTAACTTTGATTGAATCTTTACTATTTCATTCTTATTGAGCAAAAGCTTTCTCAATCGTTTTGGCTCATGATTGTTGTATGAGCCTTGCTTGTATTCTGCAATGTGCATATTCTTTACCCAAAGATCTCCATTCAATAAAACACAAAATGAATCACTTAACGTAGCTTTTCCTTCACGTATCGACTTTACTTCAGTGCCGGTCAGCATGATACCTGCCGTAAACGAAACTAAAAAACTATACTCAAAAGCGGCTTTCTTATTCTTTATTATAATCTGTTCTTTCGCCATATCCAATTGTAAAAGTACGAATTCCTTTTACTGCTTCTTATTTTCTTACAATCAATAATGGAATATCAATTCCATGGCGTACAGCATCTACTGTAGTTCCAAAGATAAAATCTTTTAGGCCCTTGTGACCATGAGCACCCATAACCAGGAGGTCAGCATTGTATTCTTTGACCAGTGCCGGTATAGACTTCTTAGGATTGCCATACCCAATCTTTATCGTGACAGAATAACCGGTGGCGTTCAATTCATCTGCATAATTATTCAAATTACTTACGTCTGTCATGAATTCATAATCCCGGATTTCATTTTTCATAAATAAAGCGCCGGCTGATTCAACAATGTGAATTAACACATAATCAGCCGTTTTGCCCCCTTGAGCTAAAGCATTACTTATATTAAAGTGGTCGCTGGTGGAGAAGTCTACCGCGATTGCAATGCGTTTATAAGGTTGAATTAACTCAGGCTTTATTGAACTAATAATTGGATGAACTGGCGTGACCTCTTTTTCTTTGTGCTTGAATAATGGCCGGAAGGTAATGTATAACAAAAGCAATCCTGCTGCAATAATTAATGGGATTACAATTAAGCCAATGATAAGAGGATTTTCAGAAGTAGTCAGCCAGGTTGAAATCTGCCCAATAACTAATTTGACATTTAAACCTACTATGGTGCCGGCAACAAGCCAGGATACCACTTTTACATACATTGGAATCACAAACTCTTTCATCTTTGATTTGTCACTTACAAAATGAATTAGTGGAATGACTGCAAATCCTAACTGCAAACTCAAAATAACCTGAGAAAGTATCAATAACTTACCTGTCGCTGCCTCACCGAAATAGTAAATTGCAATCAGTGCAGGTACAATTGCCAACAGTCTGGTTAGTAACCGTCGGATCCACGGAGCAATCCTTAACTTCAAATAACCTTCCATTACGATCTGTCCAGCAAGGGTTCCTGTAATTGTTGAACTTTGCCCTGCTGCAATTAATGCTATTGCAAATAATTTTGGTGCGAACTCTGATCCTAAAAGCGGTGCCAGAAAATTGTGCGCATCTTGAATTTCGGAAACTTCATACATTCCATTTTTAAAAAAAGTTGATGCGGCTAAAATTAAAATCGCTGCATTTACAAAAAAGGCCAGATTCAATGCAATCACCGAATCAAACATGTTATATCGTATTGCTTTTCGGATCTCAACAGGATTGCGTTTGAACTTTCTAGTCTGCACTAAAGAAGAATGTAGGTATAAGTTATGCGGCATTACGGTGGCTCCGATAATTGCAATAGCAATGTATAAAGCTGATTCATCCGGTAAGGAGGGAATTAATCCTGTACTTATCTCCGCCAAAGATGGTTTGGCTAAAATCATTTCTGCCAAAAAAGCCATCCCAATTATTGATACAAGTCCAAGTATGAATGCCTCCATACGTCTGATGCCATAGTTGATCAAGAATAACAGTAGGAACGTGTCTAGTACTGTAATACAGACTCCCCACATCAATGGAATATCAAATAGCAATTGTAAGCCTATGGCCATACCCAAAACTTCTGCAAGGTCACACGAAGCAATTGCGATTTCTGCCAGAAAGTAAAGTGAGATGTTGATCGGTTTAGAGTAGGTTTCGCGTGAGGCCTGTGCCAGATCTCGACCTCTTACTATTCCTAATCGTGCACTCAAACTTTGTAAAAGAATGGCCATCAGATTCGACATGAGTAACACCCATATCAATGCATAACCATATTTACTTCCTCCGGCTATATCCGTTGCCCAATTGCCCGGATCCATATAGCCCACACTTACCAAATAGGCTGGGCCCAGAAAAGCAAAAAGTTTTCTGAATTTTCCTTTCGTCTTTGTTGTGTCAACGCTTTCATGAACTTCTGAAAGCGAATTATCGTTATATTCCATTACTTGTGAGCTTAATTATTACACTAAATTTACCATGATGCTTTTTGCTGCATCGTGGCTTATATGAATAGGATTCTTTTTACCTTCAATCGTAATATCCATTGATTTGTCAAATGAAATGATCTCAAGAATGTTCAATCGCTTACCTATACTTAAACCAATCTTTTGTAAGTATTGCAAAAATCAGGCCGGTGGTCTGATACACCAATAACAATTGCATCTTTCCGAACCGCTACAACTGCCAGAGGAATTGTGTTCAGATCGGGGAAAACACCTTCTTCATCCGGTATAGGATCGCCATGGGGATCGGTCTTTGGCTTTCCAAGGAAATCGTATAATTTCTGAACAAGTGTTTCTGACTGAATATGTTCTAACTGCTCAGCAATCTCATGCACTTCATCCCAGTTGAATTCTAATTTTTCGTAAAGGAAAAGCTCCCATAATCGATGCTTCCTGACCACATTGATTGCTTTTTTCTTGCCTCCGGCAGTCAGACTTACTCCATAGTATTTGAGATAATTCACCATTTTCTTAGCAGCTAGTTTCTGAAGCATGTCAGAAACGGTGGCAGGTGTTGTCGATAACCGTTCTGCTATGGAATTGGTGCTGATCTTTCCCTTTTCATCTTCCTGAAGTTGAAAGATCGCCTTCAAATAATTTTCTTCCGTATATGTTAACATGAAAATAAAATTTAGGCAAATCTAAAAATTAATTTTTAATACCCAAATATTAAAAAAAACTAAGTTCACTTAAATTTAGCACAAGGCCACATGAGATTGTTTGAAAGCAAACTCACTTAGCGCACTTGTGCAAAATTTTAGTGATCTAAGTGTTTAATTTTAGTGAACTCAGTGTTTAATTTTATTGAAATTGAATTACTTTCGCCAAATGAATTTTTACACAAAGATCATCCGGCCTATCTTATTTCGTTTCGACCCGGAAAAAGTCCATCACTTTACTTTTTCATTTTTGAAGCTTGCATTCAAAGTTCCTTTTACCAAATTATTGATCAAATCACTTTACAATACCTCAGATAAATCCACAGGGAAGAAACTTATGGGAATTGACTTTCCAAATCCAATTGGATTAGCTGCCGGATTTGATAAAGACGCGAAATTGTACTCTGAACTTTCATCCCTGGGATTCGGTTTTATTGAAGTCGGTACGGTTACCCCTAAGCCACAAGCGGGAAATGATAAGCCGAGATTGTTTAGGTTACCGAAAGATTCTGCTATCATAAACCGAATGGGATTCAACAACGAAGGAGTAGCGAAGATGATAGTGAATCTTAAAAAGAATGGGAATAAGGTTATCATCGGTGGAAACATCGGGAAGAATAAGGTCACTCCAAATGAAGATGCAGCTACAGACTACCAAATTTGCTTTGAAGAATTGTTTCTTTATGTAGATTACTTTGTAGTAAATGTGTCTTCACCGAATACTCCCGGTTTAAGAGCACTTCAAGAAAAAGAACCTCTGCTGAAATTATTGAATTCATTACAAAACCTGAATGACGAATTAGCGTTAAAAAAATCAATTAGCCGTAAACCGATCCTTTTGAAAATTGCTCCTGACCTTACGACAGAACAACTTGAGGAAATCGTTGAAGTAATACTTTTATCAAAACTTGATGGAATTATTGCCACAAATACTACCATCACTCGTGAAAATTTAACTTCTGATAAAAAGGAAGTTGAAAAAATTGGTGCCGGTGGACTAAGTGGACTTCCATTGACGAAGAGAAGCACTGAGGTAATTCGATTCCTTGCGAAAAGAGCTGAAAAAAAATTTATTATTATTGGAGTAGGAGGAATTCACTCTGAAAACGATGCCATGGAAAAGCTTGAAGCAGGAGCAGATCTAATTCAATTGTACACTGGATTTATTTATGAAGGGCCGGCCCTGATTCAAAGGATAAAAAAAAGACTCGAAAAAAAAGGGAAGTAATTTTATTACTTCCCTTTGAATTCTTATCAAGTTCATTTTTCTGAAACGTGCTTCAAAACCTTAGCTTCAAGGAAAAATATTATTTCTTCTGCGACATTTTTTACCTGATCACCGGTTCGTTCCAGTTTCCTTATTGCAGAAATGATATGAAGCGATTGACTAATATTTCCTTCATGTGAACGGATATAATTTTCAATAACAGAATTTGCATTTTCATTTATCTCGTCTAATAGATCATCCTTTTGAAAGATTCCTCTGGCGATCTTGGTGTCTTCAGAATCAAAAGCTTTCTGAACATCCGATAACATTTGTACAGCCATCACAAACATTTCATTTACTCTGGTAATATCAATCAACTCTTTATCAAACGGATTCCCTGTACCAATTACATAACGACTGATACCATCAGCAATATCTCCAATCCGTTCTAAATTACTATTGATCTTCAACACGGCAAGTACAAATCGCAGATCAATTGCTACCGGATTAAATAAAGCAAAGATGTTTTCGCAATCTTTATCAATCTTTAACTCAAGAGCATTTACTCTTTTTTCATTGAAATTGACTTCCCTGGCAATTTCTCTGTCAAAACCTATGAAAGCAAGCTGGGATTTTTTCATCTGTTGAGTAACCAACTCAAACATTTCTACAATCTCATCTTTCAATCGTTTTAATTCTACATCTAAATGAGTCATCTTTTTTTAATTATTAATTTATAATGGAAAATGAAAATGAAGAATGAAAAACGTGAGTAAAACAATTTTCATTTTTCATTTTTTATCCAAATCGGCCAGTTACGTAACTCTGAGTGTTGGGGTCAGTTGGATTGGTAAAGATAATGTTTGTGTCATTGTATTCTATCAAATCACCTAAATAGAAAAATGCAGTCTTATCGCTTACCCGACCGGCTTGCTGCATGTTGTGCGTGACGATTATTATTGTGTATTTATTTTTCAATTCATAGATCAAATCTTCAATTTTTGCTGTAGATATCGGATCTAATGCTGAAGCAGGTTCATCCATTAAAAGTACAGAAGGCTCAATTGCCAATGCTCTGGCTATACACAGTCTTTGTTGTTGTCCACCTGATAATGCAAAAGCAGATTTCTTCAGTTTATCTTTTACTTCATCCCATAATGCTGCTTGTTTCAATGAGGTTTCAACTCTTTCTTCCACAAATGATGCATGATTCATTCCATTTACACGAAGTCCATATGCAACATTTTCAAAGATCGACTTTGGAAAAGGATTGGGTTTCTGGAAAACCATTCCAACTTTTTTTCTCAGCTCATCAATTCTCATTCCTTTATTATTGTAGATGTCTTTTTCATCTAACAATACATCTCCCTCAATTTTTACACCAGGAATGAGGTCATTCATTCTGTTAAACAAACGTAAGTAAGTTGATTTACCACATCCTGAAGGACCAATCAATGCTGTAACAGTATTAGCTTTTACAGACATTGTGATCCCTTTCAACGCATGAAAGGTGCCGTAGTATAGGTTTAAATTTTTTGTTTCTATTTTATTCATAATCGGTCAATTCATTTTTACTTTGTTTCCTAGATATTTTCTGAGCGCATTTGCGAGCAGATTTAATATCAAGACAAATAAGACTAGAACAAGTGCAGTTCCATAGGCCATATCGCGCGATTCAGCTACTTTTGTACCACTGGTTGAAATTACATATAAGTGATATGGTAATGCCATTACCTGATCAAAAAGACTTGTTGGGAGTTTAGGAAGAAAATATGCGGCAACAGTGAAAAGTATCGGCGCCGTTTCTCCTGATACACGACCAATAGATAAGATCAATCCGGTGATAATATTGGGCATTGCCATTGGCAGAATAACTTTACGTACTGTTTGGAGTTTTGTAGCTCCTAAAGCATAACTGCCATGTCTGAACGAATCATCAATCGCAATTAATGCTTCTTCAGTTACTCTTATTACTACCGGCAAGGCAAGCAATCCAAGGGTCAATGAACCTGCAATGATGCTATCACCAAATTTCATTGTATTTACAAACAATGCCATTCCGAATAAACCAAAGACAATTGAAGGAATACCGGCCAGGTTGTTGGTCATTAACTTTATAAACCGTTTAAAGAATGAATCCAACGTATATTCGTGGATATAAATTCCTGCCATTACACCCAATGGAAAGGCTACGATCATTGAACCTGCAACAAGGTATAGGGTTCCAATTATTGCAGGATAAATTCCGCCTTTGGTCATACCGTCTTCAGGCATTTTCGTAAGGAAGTCCCAGCTTAACATATGCCAGCCTCTTACAAAAATGAACTCGAGGATCCAGAATAAAATCAATAACACTCCCAGACTAAGTATTCTGAAGATCCAGAAGGCTATTTTTTCTTTTAAATTTTTCGACATTTTATTTGTTCATTTTTCTACGTGTAGAAATTGCTTGTACCCATATATTGATCGCCATCGTGATCAGAAAAAGTATACATCCTAAAGCAAATAGCGCTTGATAATGCACACCTCCTGCCGGTGCTTCGCCTAATTCAGCTGCTATTGTTGCAGGTATTGTTCGAACAGGTTGTAATAGTGATTTCGGCATTACCGCTGCATTTCCGGTTACCATTAATACAGCCATCGTTTCACCGAGAGCACGTCCAATTCCAAGTATGGCTGCAGCTGATATCCCAGACATAGAATAGGGGATGACAACTCTGTAAATTGTTTGCCATTTATTTGCACCAAGAGCTAAGGATGCTTCTTTCATGCTACGTGGTGTATTTCGAATGGCGTCTTCTGAAACTGTAATTATCGTTGGAAGTGCCATGATCCCAAGCACAATACTTCCTGCTAATGCGGTTTCGCCAACAGGCAAGTTAAATACATCATGAATCATTGGGACGATAACGATCAAACCGAAGAAGCCATAAACAACGGATGGTATACCGGCCAGTAATTCAATAACAGGTTTTAGAATCTTTCTCAAGCGTTCATCAGCAACTTCTGCCATATATATTGCTGTTGCCAGTCCAACCGGCAGGGCAAAGAGAATTGCAAAAAAAGAAACTAGAAGTGTCCCAAGTATAAGAGGGGCAACTCCTAATTGTACTGCAGGTTCTGCAGTAGGGAACCATTGCTTTCCCATAATAAAATCGGGAATGTTATTTTTTGCAACATTCACAATTTTTCCACTAAATTTTTTTGCCAAGTATTTATCTTGATAAACAGCTAGCATCGTTGGATTGCTGTCGACAAGCGCATTTAACTTGTCAGGTAAAAATTCAAATTCAGCTCCTACTTCTTCATCGGAAAAATAATTGGAAATATCATTGATCGTAAACAAAATAATCGAATCGTTATTTCCTCCCAAGTCTTTCCAATTTGTAATTTCCTGATCAAATATGGCTTTGATCTGTCCGGCATTTAGTTTGGATACAGGATTTGTTTTGTTAACGACTATTATGTTTTTATTTTCCAGAGGCGAGGTGCTGAAAAGTGAAAAGCCTTCCCTAAAAAGAAAAATTACAATGAGTAATACAGCCAGTGATGAAATACCACTGCTGATCATTAAAGCCCCTTCAATAATTTTTCTCGATTATTCTTTTTATACTCATTTCTGTAAAATTACCAAGCCATTATTCGAAGCAATTGCCGATCCTGGAATTGAATCGGCAAATGCAACTGTAAAACTATTCAATTTCTTCGACTATTTTAAGCCGATGTAACCAATTTGATCAACAATTTTTTTGTCCTTCTACTGAAAGAATAAAATCTAAATATGGTTTAATTGCAGCTTCTTTTGAAGTAGGGTAGTAGAAGTAAAGTGGTCTTACAACCGGATACGATTTGTTCTTTGCATTTTCAATTGATGCCATTGTGAATGTTTTTCCATCGTAACTCACTGCTATGTCCTTTACTTCTTTTGTTACATACGCTAACCCAACATAACCAATTGCTCCTTTTGTTTGAGATACGGATTGAATAATAGCTCCTGTTGCCGGCATGTTCAAAACTGATGATGCATAGTTTTTTCTGTTCATTACATGTTCTTTAAAAAACTCATATGTACCTGAACTAGTTTCGCGTGAATAAACTACGATTTGCATATCATCTCCCCCAACTTCTTTCCAGTTTTTGATCTTGCCTGTGAAGATTCCTTCCAATTGGGCACGTGTAAGCTTACTAACTTTGTTTTGTGGATTAACAATTACTGAAAGTGCATCATTTGCGATGATTACTTCTTTAAATGCCCTTCCTGCATCTTGTAATTTCATTCGCTCGTCCATTTTGATCTTTCTAGACGACATGGCTATGTCGGTAGAATTGTCGAGTAGTGCAGAAATACCTACACCGCTTCCTCCGCCAATAACTGTAACGCTTTTTCCAGCATTCTTTTTCATGAATACTTCTGCGTCTTTTTGCGCAAGTGGAAGTACTGTGTCGCTTCCTTTGATGGTAATTTTTTGTGCGTTCACTAATAGAGCACTTGCCATCATTGCTACTCCTAAAATTATTTTTTTCATTTTATTTTTTTTTTGATTATTCGTTTGATTAGAATTTAACCTGCATTCTCAATGTGTATGAATTATCGGAAAGATCTTTTGTATAACCGGATAAATTATTTGAAGTCTCATTCGTTACCATATCATAGTAGAATGATAATTTTGTACTAGAATCCCATCTGTATGTCAGACCTACACCAACAGTTGAATATTTTATATCTGTTGCATTTGATGCTTTCATATTGCTTCCGGTAACCGCCTTGCCAATTTCATCACCTTTTATCTCTGTATTTGGATCGATACTTTGCAACCAATTGCCAAGGACTAAACAAAACATTTTGAAAAAGTAGAAGTATGCTCCATTGAAAGCGCGGTTGTAAATGTCGTTAGTTACGGGTGTATTTGAATTGATACTTGCTGTATAGGTAGCTGAACCGGGTTGGTTTCCCTGGATATATTCTCCGCGAAGCACTGTCAAACCTGCTTGCCAATCAATATTTAACTGTCCATCAAAACCAACATAGTTTCTTTTTGTATAATCTCTCGAACCAATTCCAATTGGTTTAACATCATTTTTATTGACTGCTATTTCATATCCTTTCACTCCGGAAGGGTCTTGTGAAAAATCATATACATTCACTGTATCGATTCTATAGCCACCATTGTAATACGATGCTCCAAGTCCATACTTAATTGTTTCTGCTTTATTACTTCTATTTGCCGTTAAATGTCCAATGAAATTTTTCATTTTATCGAAATCTGAAACATTCCTCCAACACCCGGTGCTCCATTGCCATTGAACATACCTGCTTCAAGTTTTAACCAATGCCAGTTTGATGTTTTTGGCCCTTGAATGGTAAGCATTGCTCCAAGATCTCTTTCATTTGGAAAAAGTATTTGTGACATTCTTCCGCGTTCAGGTGTTTCACGCGAGCTGGAAGAATAACCAACTTCAAACCCAAAAGGATTGTTTTGCATTCCTGCTGTAATTGAAAACCAGCCAATCCATTTATCAGTAAATTTACCATAGACATCTCTCATACTAATTCCTTTTTCTGTAATATCCACCTGAAACACAAATTGAGATGTACTGATTCCTTTATCATTCAATGGTGTATCATAAACAAATTTGACTCGTCCACGTCTGATCATAAAGCGTTTATCATCTCCCGGTACGAAAGCTCCACCATTGTATTGTGCTGCACCCGTTGAGTCACCATACTGGAATTGAGTCTGGATATATCCGGAAGTTTTTATCCGTTTAATTACATCGATGTCATGTTTCATTTCAAGGACACTTGCATTTAGTGTATCTAGTGGAGTCGCTTCAACTTCTTGAGCAACAGCTGTGCCATTAATAAAAATGGCTGACATAAATAAGAGACCTAGTAGTAGTTTTTTCACGTTATGTTATTTTAATGCAAAAAAACTGTTAAGAGGTTATAGAATGTTTGATTTAATATTAAGCTAATGTTAAGGATTTCATTAAAATCTTTGTTTTTAATTCAAATTAGGCCTTTTCAGATTAACCTTTTGTACAGGACATAAAATTGAAATCAATTAATTGTTAACCAATTTCTTTTTTTGTTAACTCTTTGATAATGCTTACTAGAATGGATGGCTTAATTGGTTTAGTAATAAAGTGACTTCCACCTGCATCAAAAGCATTCATTGTCGTGTATTCATCTGAATCTGCAGTGAGAAACAGGATTGGAGTATTCTCAAATGTTTTATTCAATCTAAGTGTCCTACAGGCTTCAATTCCTGTCATTCCAGGCATTCTAATATCTAAAATGATCATGTCCGGATTGTTATCTATTGCTGATGTAATACATTCTTCGCCACTGTATGCTTTAAAAACTGTAAAATTCTCTTTCTCTAAATTGTATGTCAATATTTCAACAATATCCGGCTCGTCATCAACCACTAAAATTTTTCTGCTTCTAAGTTCCATCATTAAATTTTTGTAAAGCTACCCGGGTAATGTAAAGAGAATGTTATGTGAGCATCACTAAATCATTAGGCAAATTTCTAAATTAAACTAAAGGCATAATCTTCAGGTGTTAAGCGAAAGGTATTCGAACTATTTATAAAATCAGATTCTAACTCCGTACTGATTGATTCTTCTTCCACCGGATCATTCGTAAGTAAAGATGTTCCTTGACTTAAACAGGTGGCGTGAACATTTATCTCTAAATACATATTTACTGAATGCACATTGACTTGAATCATTCTCATGGTGTCTTTCGTCGAGTAGGCAACTACCATTGTTTGATCTTGATTCTGAAAATTGATCTCATAATTACGTTTTTGAAGGATCCCTGTTAATTTCTGAATAACTTCAGCAATTGTCACATGTAGAAGATAAGTAGTCATAAGGACGTTTGTTTTAATCAAATTAACGGTTTGTTTGTTGAGAAATAATTAAGGCAATCTTATCGTTTATTGAATTCCTAAGTATTTTCGTACCGAAATTGAGATGGCAAAGAAAAAACAAATATTAAGAATTGTATGGGGTGTCGTTTTAACCCTTTTTCTAATTGTAGCAATAATGGGAGTGCTCATTTATAAAAAAATCTATACTCCTAATATTTTCGCAACCAAAAGCAGTACACAATATCTTTTTATACCTACCGGAACCGATTTTGAAGGATTGGTAAAAATTCTGGATGATAATAATTTGCTGATGGATGAGGCGTCCTTTCGTTGGACAGCTCATCAAATGAAATATGACACTAAAGTAAAATCCGGTAAGTATAAACTTGGACAGAAGATGTCTAATAAGGAATTGATCACTCTTCTCCGATCAGGAAAACAAACGCCGGTCAATGTCATTTTTAATAATATTCGAACAAAAGAAGAATTGGCTAAAAGGATCAGCGAACAGATAGAAGCCCCTCAACAATCAGTTTTAAATCTGCTTAATGATCATGACTATACTCAGAAAATGGGTTTCACAAGTGACAATATTTTAGCCATGTTTCTACCCAATACTTACGAATTATATTGGAATACAAGCGCAGATAAGTTTATCCAGAGAATGAAAAAAGAGTATGACAAATTCTGGACTGCTGATCGTTTACTAAAAGCAAAAAAAATAAAGCTAACTCCTGTACAAGTTTCTGTTATCGCTTCAATAGTACAATTGGAATCTAATCGTGAAGATGAAAAGCCTGTAATTGCAGGAGTCTATATTAACCGATACAAAAAAGATTGGAAACTTGAGGCTGATCCAACCTTGGTATATGCATTGGGCGATTTCACAATTAAAAGAGTGCTTAATGTTTATAAAGAAATTGAATCTCCGTATAATACATACAAATATAAAGGACTTCCACCCGGACCGATATGCTTACCGACAATTAGTTCTCTTTCAGCTGTTTTGAATTATACCGACCATAACTACATGTATTTTTGTGCGAAAGAAGATTTTTCGGGTTATCATTCTTTCGCATCGACATACAGTAAACATTTAGAAAATGCCCGACGGTTTCAAAAAGCAATGGATAGGAGAGGCATTCGTTCATAAAAATTGTCGTTTAGGTTGGCTGATTTTAGGGCAGTTGACTTTAAAATTTACGTAAAACTTTATTGAATTCCTGAGTTTTAACGAAAAAGACCTTATTTTCGCATTACATTTTAAAGACCGGTATACCGGCAGACAAACAAAATAAAATTATGACTAAAATAAAATTTGGAACAGACGGTTGGAGAGCAATTATTGCTCGCGAATTTACAGTTGATAATGTTGCTCGTGTAGCAGAGGCCACAGCTGTTTGGCTTTTAAAGAACAGTAAGACACCTACTGTAGTTGTTGGACACGATTGTCGATTCGCCGGTAAATTATTTGCAGAAACTGTTGCTAAAGTAATGTCGGCAAAGGGCGTAAAAACACTTTTAGCAAATGGCTTTGTTTCTACACCGATGATCTCATTAGGTACTGTTGATCATAAAGCCGATGCTGGAATTATTATCACTGCTTCTCATAATCCACCTTCTTATAATGGTTTTAAACTTAAAGGTTCTTATGGTGGTCCGATGACCCCATCTAAAGTTCAGGAAATTGAAGATAGTATTCCGGAAAAATGTTCAGTTGATATTGACCAATTCTCAATTGAGGAACTGATCAGCAAAGGAACTGTTCAAGATCATTGATCTGGAAGATGAATATGTTAAAGCAGTGGAAGCCAAATTCGATCTTGATGCAATCCGAAATTCGGGATTGAATCTGGCCTATGATGCTATGTTTGGTTCAGGAAAAAATGTGATCAAACGATTGTTTCCGAAAATTACTATGTTGCATTGTGACGATAATCCAGGTTTTCATGGACAAGCACCTGAACCTATTCATAAAAACCTTATCGAATTTTCGGAACTGATCAAGAACAGCGGGAACATCGATTGTGGTTTAGTAACGGACGGAGATGCTGATCGAATAGGAATGTATGATAACAAGGGCAATTTCATTGACTCCCATCATATTATTCTGTTACTTATTCATTATATGGTTAAGTACAAAGGTGTAAAGGGAAAAGTGTGTACTGCTTTTAGCACAACTCCTAAAGTAGAAAAACTTTGCAAGCATTATGGTTTGCCAATTGAAACAGTAAAGATCGGCTTCAAATATATTTGTGAGATCATGCTGCATGAAGATGTGCTGGTAGGAGGAGAGGAAAGCGGTGGTATTGCAATCAAAGGTCATATTCCCGAGCGCGATGGAATATGGATTGGTCTCATCATTTGGGAATTTATGGCAAAGAGTGGAAAGAAGATCCCTGAACTTATTGAAGAGATCGATCAAATTGTTGGCGCTTTCTCTTTTGAAAGAAATGACCTGCATCTCAAAGAAGATGTGAAGCAAAAAATCGTAGTGAATACAGCAAATAATGCTTACACATCATTTGGAAAATATAAGGTTAAACGTATCGAAGATCTTGATGGATATAAATACTTCTTCGACGATAATAATGATGAGTGGCTGTTGATTCGGGCTTCCGGCACTGAACCTGTATTGAGAACATATGCTGAATCATCAACAAAAGAAGGCGCATTTGAAATTCTTAAAGCAGCAGAGAAAACGTTGTTAAACGGAAATTGATCCTCTAAAACTAAAAATATGGCACACGATATTGACTACAAAATATATGGTGACGACATGCAAGCTGTCGAAATTGAACTGGACCCTAATGAAGCCGTAAGGGCTGAAATTGGAGCCATGCTGTATATGGAAGATGGCATTGAAATGCAAACAGGAACAGAAGGAGGTATTTTTGCCGGACTGAAAAGAATTGTTTCCGGAGAAAATTTTTTCATCACTAGTTTTTTGAATTCGGGAGTTGGGAAACGTAATGTTACTTTTGCTGCACCATATCCCGGAAAGATTATTCCTCTAAATTTACCTGAAGTAGGTGGTACATTTCTTTGTCAACGTGATGGTTTCCTTTGTGCTGCTCAAGGCGTTGATATCAGCATTGAATTTACAAAACGTATTGGAGCAGGACTCTTCGGTGGTGAAGGATTTATTCTGCAACGGTTGAGCGGCGATGGTAAAGTTTTTATTCATGCAGGTGGCACCGTAATCAGGAAGGAACTTAAAGCGAATGAACATCTTCGTGTGGATACCGGCTGCTTAGTCGCATTTCAACCTACTGTTGATTATGATATCAAATTCATCGGAGGATTTAAAAATGTTCTCTTTGGTGGAGAAGGACTTTTTTATGCTTCACTTACCGGTCCGGGAATAGTATACCTTCAAACATTGCCGTTCTCAAGACTGGCTGATCGAATTATTTCTGCTAGCCGTTGGGGTGGAAGGAAAGAAGAAAGTCATGGAATCGGAGGATTGCTTGGTGGATTTATCAGCGGTAAGGACTAATATTGTTGAATCGTCCCAGTTGAATTTCTTAAGGAATTTTTATTTTGAAAAAGAATTGTTTTGCTGAATATCAATAGAATCAACCTGTACAGCTGTTTTTCATACAATGTAATTGAATTTTTTTGAATTGTATTACCGACTTTTAGAACACAAAGTACTTTAATCTTACAAATGAGATAATTCGTCATTTCGTTGATGATCTTTTGTTCTTTGTGCCCGTTATACTACTCAGAATATCAATTCACATATTGTCCACACGCAAGAAATGACTTGATAACTTTTTAAACAATCCCGTAAGATTGTCATATCCCAAATTCAACCCCGTAAGGTTGAAAAAGAAAAACCCAGCCCCGTAAGGCTGGGTTTCATTTTTTTATCCATGCCGATAATTTATGATCAAGCAGTGACTTTGCTGGATTTCAGAATTACCATATGGTAAACTGAAAATAAAACACCGTTGAAAAACAAATCACCGAGAATTTGATTGGTGAAAAATGGAAGTGCCATACCATAACTTTGAAGTGTTCCCTGAAGGTTCATCGAATATAAGTGTTGATCCAAATACCAAAAAGGAAGATTGGTTATCAAAAAGAAAACAATAGATGATGCAATTGATGTGATACCTACACTTGCTACATTTTGTTTTGAAGCGATCTTTGTTCCCATAAATACAGTAAATGCAAAACAAGCATAAACAGGTAGTATAGAAAAATGAAACCCTAGAAATAGATCAGTAATAAACATTACAGCTATGGGCATCAAATATGCAAATCTCTTGTCTTTAAAGTTTGCTCCTGAAAATAATGCCATAGCACCAATAGCAGTGAAATTGAATGGGTGAGGTATAAAACGAGTAATTGCTGCAAGTACAATTAAAATTGCAGCAGGTAGAAAATTAGCCTTAATCGATCTCTGGTCCATAGTGGAGTTTGTTTACCCTGCAAATGTAACTTTTTCTATTTAACGGAAAAACGATTCTTAGGGAGAATCGATTTTTTCAAACCAACACTTCTTATACATACTGTAATTCACTGACTACGAATGGAATGCCATTGTCAAAATGCTCAATTACTCTTTCCTGAAGGGATTTCTTTTTTGCCATTCTTCTCCCATTGATTTCTGGAAGTTTTGACTAAGCCAATCTGCAGCTTTAATTGCCAAGCTACTGTTTAACTTCATATAGTCATTAAAGTAAACAGCTTTGCTTCCTAGATTTGCTTTTGCTTCTCTTGCAGTTCTGCCAAGCTCCAATTGACTCTTCCTTTCGGAAATTGCAAGTTTTAAACTGTCAAATAAAATATTGAAATACAAATTATATTTTTCATTCATTGAATAGTCCATTCCAATGTAATGAACTTCTAGCAAATCATTTCTGTCAATATACGTGCAAAATGCGATCAGTTCCTCACCCTCAAAGTACCCAACCACTTTAAAACGCTCAGGAAATGCTGCTTTGAATTCTTCAAAGTAGTTCTTATTGATCAATCCCATGGACATGGTTTGCTTTGCTGAAACGTGTTTGAAAAGTTTGAAAAGCGTTTCCTTGTATTTTACAATAGTTGAAATTGTTAATTCTTCCCTTTTTAATGTACTGGCTGATGCAGTTATTTTTTCAAATCTACGTCTGTATTTCTTTGTCAATGCATGCTTATAATCATCAATAGAATTCCACTCCTGTTTAACGTCCATGCACATCGTGAGGTCAGCTGTGTAATTTTGGTAACCCATTGAATACAGTAAGTTGTTAGAAAAATCAACTCCGAAATCTTTAAGAAGGATGGCGTCACTTTTTTCTAATTTCGTGTATTCTTCAACAATCTTTGTGATGTCTGTTTCTGATATTTTTTCTTCGTGAAAACAATAAGGCTTGAAATTTACTGCGAATACATTTCCGCAAATAAGTAATTTAAACGGGCAAATTCCCAATGCTAAATTTACTAAGATTGATAAAAATGGACTTTTTTTTAAATGAATATTTTTTCCTGAAAACTTTAAAAGTTGAAAATAGATAATCCCACAGGTTTCACCTTGCAAATTAGAAATCATCAAATATCGGAATTGAAGGTCAGAAGGGTTTGATTGCTCAAGTACCTTCAAATAACTTCCTGTTAAGAAGTCAGTTTTAAATGCACTCCATTTATTATCTGAATCTGCCTCGTTTATAGAAGTAAAGATATCAATGGAATAATCTGAGTATTTAAATCCGCTCTTTGTCAAATCGTTTCTAACGAAATTTTAAAACACAAAGAAACGAATTATTTTAAGTAAAACTTTGTGGTTATTAAGCTAGTCTTATTCTGAATCCTGATGTAGTAAATACCGGAAGCTGCATTGTCCATTGCCAGATCAAAAATATTTTGACCTGCCTCAACGACCAATTCGGTGGTAAACATGTTCTTTCCGTTAGTATCAAATACGACGATTTGGATCGGATTATATTCTTTGGAATAGATAAATAATGTTGGGTTTTCTCCAATTGTAGCAACTGACACAGAAATTTCTCCGGAATTACAACTTTGTACAGCTATTGGACCATGAATTGTTTCTTTCAAATCAAAATCAACCTGAATCAATCTGTAATAGGATATGTCGTTCAACGGATTTCTGTCGTTGAATGCATATTCGTTTAGAATCGTTGAATTCCCTCTTCCATCAATTACAGCTAATTTCTGATAATTCAAACCATCACTACTTCGTTGAAGTATAAAGTGATCGTTATTTATTTCACTTGCTGTTGCCCATTCTAAAACCACTTCATCATTATCGCATGATCCGGAAAAATTGATGAGTTCGACCGGCAATGGTGTGTTGTTTCCTGAAAGAGTCCACCAGTTCAGATCGTTCGTCAATCCTGTCGTCGTATTTCCATAAGCTGCTGAAGTTTGGATTCCTGGAAGCGGATTTGTCCATGAAATCATTGGCTCAACCCATTTTTGTGAAACCAGGGAAGTAATACTGCCAACTTCAGTTGGAGTAGCAGTGAAGGTAAGACTTGAATTGTAGGTCGAACTTCCAATAATGTTTAAATACCAGAATCGGTCAACAGTATTTGCACTGTTATCGAGCCCAAAATTATTTCGAATATGAGTAACAGTAGGAGGGAGTGGTAGATTGGGGTTTCCGGTGTGATATGTTGAGGCATAGACTGAAGGTGAACTTCCGGATACCTGATTGTAGGTAAATGGTATATATTCAGTAGAACTATAGCCGAAATGAAAAGTGTGAGCACCGGTTATCGATCCGATATTCCATTTTACCATTGAACTTCCATCTTCAACTTCACTCCTGATATAACCCGTAACCCTTTGCATTGCCAGAATAGAACCACTTTCAATAGTAATTTTTCGACCACCGGCATTTGCTCCGTTATGGTCATCGTCAAGATTAAATTCACCTTGACTAAGCATTAAATTAGTTCGGATAAAGACTGAAGAATCGTTAGGAATGTTAGTTGGATAAACGAAATTTGTATTTGGGGTTCCTTGAAAATTTATATCCAATACTCCATATTTATGCTGAGCGAATAGTGCTCTGCCAACACCAATTCCTGTTACGATCTGATTGGCTGTCCCGTTATATTCAATAACAGAACTTGTAGATAAGTAGAATTCTAAATTATCGGTAAGTGTCGTTGAAAAAGTCGCATTTGTTGTTGCATTGTAAAGTCCATTTGGATGTGTTGTTTTTAATCTGCCAAGAATAGTAATTCCGGAATTTGTATTCAATGCATTCGAATAGATCTTTGCTGAATGTGCTACTAAGGTTGCACCTGTATTTACCCAAAGAAATTCGGGTGGGGTAGAAATAATATTGTTGGAAGCGATCTGCATATCGCCACTGATAATATCAAGTGTGCAACCTGACTTGACAGTTTGCTTAGCTTGTTGAATAGAATGATTCCCTGAACGATTAAAATTAATTGTACCGGTCCTTGCAAAATTCATATTGCCATAAACTAAACCTGTTCCGGGATTTGACATGGTAATTGATCCTGTTCCTCCAATAGTATAATTTGGAGATTTGATATTCATGATCAGATTTAAAGCGGATGGTGAAGTCAAACAATTGTCAAATGCTATTACTCCTCCTGTATGAGAAAAGTCGCCAACAGCGTCGTCATTGGAATTGATATTTACTGTTATTGTCGATGAAGCAGGTAATTCATCTGTTGTCGATTTATGCAGGTAAAATTCACCACCTGTCATTGTAAATCCACCGAGGATATTCAGTGTTGAAGTAGTGCAATCACCACCCTTTACTGCGAGCGTCCCACCGGAAATTGTCAACCCACCATTAAGTATTCCGGTAAACGTTTGCGAAAATCCTGAAAGGTATGTCGTACCACCCGAAACAATTATATTACCGGCAATGGTCATTGTCACATTATGCCCGTTTGGAGTACTTGAGCCGCTTACTGAATTGAAACTATTGTTTCCTGCCGATATCGTCATTGAACTTAAAGAAATAATTTCACTACCTAATGAGCGACTTGAAATAAATGTTCCGGCAGCACCTGAGATAGAAAATGCTCCTGTAATTGTAAGTGTCAATGACATATTATTTATGTCAAATGCTGTAGTTGCTAAACCAAGAAAAGTAAATTCGTCTGAGGTGCTACTGAATTCTATTGTGCAGGCTCCATTAATAGTCACTGTTCCGGCACTTCCTGCATTATTGCAATTATAGTAACATGAAAAAATTCCTCCACTATAATCAATGCTTCCTGCAATAAATGATAATCCGCCGGGATTAACATAAGTTGTATTTTCATTTCCTCGGAAAATTCCTCCATTCATATCAATTGCCCCTGAACAATTAAAAGTAAGTGTTCCGCTGCCTGATAAAATGCCACAGAATTTGCCTGCATTAATTGTAAATTGCGAGGTTATGAAACTGAGGTTAGCTGCTCCGGAATCAGCCAATGCAATTCCTTGGCCATAACCGGTTCCACTGTTCAATACCGAAAAAGTTGAAGATGTCACAATTGTATTTCCCGCTGATCGGTTTGCTTTAAAATAATCAGAAGCTATTGCAGAGTTAAATAAAAATGCCGTACCAATAATTATTGAATCGACTTGTGCATTTAAACTGTAATTCTGTCCTGAAAATTTACCTTGTGTTAAAGTGAGATTTCTACCTGCACGCAAAGTAAAAGCGCCACTAGTGTATGCACCATATACAGTGGTGTTTCCATTGATGTTTAAATCCCGTGTAATAGCGATTCTTATCTTTCCGGTACTGGAGTCCCCATAGGCGAAATAAAGCGAACTGGTACCTCCTAAATTCATGTCATTGGTAATTGTAAAGGTTCCGATTCCTTTATATTGAAGATTCGAAGTTGGAGTGCCTAATAAATAGTTATTACTACCTGACAACAAATTGAAATCTACGGTTGAAAAGGTCATAGCACCATTGCCTCCCTCAATAAAATTTATGCTTCCTGTTCCACTTGCGTTGTTGATTGCAGTTGAGCCTGTAATCGTCATTCTTAGTGGTGCATCTGCTTTATTTACTAATATAACATTTCCACCTGTATAGTTGAAATTTCCATTCACTGTAATCCGTATATCAGCACCGGTACTATAATTTCCCGAATTAATTGCATTGAAGTCGTGCCCAAGATTTAAACTTCCATTTATTGTCCAGTTCAAAATCCCATAGCAAGTGTCAAGTACAACAGTTGCTGCAGTAGGTGCACTACTACTTAATGCAAAATTACCTGTTGTAAGTGTTAAATTCCGATTTGTGCCGCGCTGAAAGACCACTCGGCCTGTATTATTTATTGTTACTCCTTGCAATGTTAATGTAGTGGTATTGCCTGTACCATCATCCATGACGATTGTGCCTGAACTTACCGTAAGATTTCCTTTTATTCTTGCAGGAGTTGGTAATGAAAAAAAACCATCTTGATCCCATTGTCCACCGGGAACATTTGCATCTAAAATCACATGACCGAAATTACTGGATTGTACTCGTGATGGATTTCCTAGAGGAACAGATCCGTTTTGCCATTTCTTTATGTGTAATGTTGAGGTCGTAGAAAATACTTCGTTGCTGTTAAAGAAGATACTTTCATCACTAGCCAAATTACCGAATGGATTGTGTATGTAGGTACCTGTTCCATTTATTGTAAATGAATTTCCGGAGGTATTCAAATGAATAGTTCCATTATTCTCAATAACAGCTCCGTTATTTATTATAATATTTCCTGCAATGTTAAGATCAGAGCCTGCATTTGCATTGATGATAAGTGTTCCATTGACAGTAAGGTTTGAGATCTGAACAGTACTTATATCAACATATAGAGTACATCCTACAGCAACAGTTACTGTTTGTCCGGCAATTGGGCTGGCCGGAGACCAGATCGCACCTGAGGACCAGTTTCCTGTTGTATTGCATGTTACCTGTCCTTTGCTTTTGAATGGTAAAATAAATACGATTAAAAGGCAGAATAGGAAATGCAATACACTTAAAGTGTGTGGTGTGGGTTTTCTTTCCAAAACTAAATTTTCATTCTTTGTGTGTGTTGCAAATATACGTATCCTTCTGAAACCCTTGTATAGCAAGGCTTTCAGGAATTCAACGAACGTTTGAACACACCAATTTAATCATCAAATTGGGCGAAAAGCAATAAAAATGAGTCAAAATCAAGTAGGTTATTGGCTAAACCTTCATTTTGCTTGGTGAAAAAAAATAAAAAATGTCAGTTTTTGAAGCTAGGGATGTAAAACGGTTCGAATTGTTTGAACTTTATTCTCTATAAAACTATAATCTGACGATTCTAGTATTCCATCACCGTTTATATCTGTATTGATATAACCGGTATTAAATCCAAGTCCAATTGAATTCTCTAACGTACTAAAATCAACATAATTTATAATCCCATCTTTATTAACATCTCCGGAATGGATGGCAAATATTCCGGGTTCCACTTGAACCATATTATTTCCAAAGGCTTTGTTTGCGTCTGTAGAAAAGTCATACAACGTATCCGGTGAATTAAATCCAAATATTCCCTGACTCCAGGTATCTAGACTATTTCTATGTTTAACAACAATATAATAGGGTTGTCCAAGAACTGGTTGCGGAAATAATGCACTTGCATATCCTGACGTATTCAAAATCGCTTTTGAACTCCATAAGATTTGTTTAGTGGTTGGTGATGCTAATTCAACTGTGATGGAGTCTGTTAATGTATCATTTGGATTCAATGCAGAATACATGGTTGAGTTTGACAGATACATTCCTTCAACAAACACTTTTACTATTAGTGCAAAATCAAAAGGTTCTGTTGCAAAAGTACTCACAAAGCAACCTGGCGAATGGCCGGCAGTATTATTCGCCTTTACTTGCCAGTAATAACTTTCGCCCTGATTTATTAATCCGGTAAGTGCAAAAGTATCGGTCGTAGTTGTCAATAATTGCGTTGGTGGATTTACAACATCCATATAAACACTATATGTGTTTGCATTGGCTACAGGAGACCATTTAAGTGTAGTACCTATATGATTCACATTTGATGTTGGACTTGTTGGAATTGTGTTTCCGGGACACGCCGGTAAAGTGGTTGAAACATTTATATTGAATAGTCCGGTACCACCTCCAACACCTGCATGGTATACACGAATAAAGTAAGTCTGTGTTTTTGTCAGATTGGTTGCTGTAAGAACTTCTGTTTGTCCATTTCCAAGGCTATTCACACATTGTATTGCATTCAGAGCACCACATGTGCCGGAAAACAATTGGACCACTGCATTGAAACCATTTCCACCGGCAACAGTAATTACTTCTGTTGTATTTGTAGCTACAAACGAATACCACACATCATCGTCTGGTGTTGTTCCACTTACACTGCATGAAGGTATTGAAGTTGATGCTGTGGCAGCAATAGTTTGACTACCCGTCGTAAAAATGTTCGTAACCACAGGTAATGAAATTGCATTTAAGCAATTATCATTTGAAGGTGGAATAGGAGTGGCACTTACGCAAATTGAAAATTGTCCGGTAGCGGCACCAGATTGATTATGATATACTCTAATAAAATATTGTTGACCTGCAATAAGTGTAGTTGGACTTAAAGTTTCTGTTAGACCTTGAAGAGTAACATCGCTGCATATAAGAAGTGTATTAGAAGAATTGAAAAGTTCAACAGAAGCATTATAATTTCCACCACTTAATACTTTGATTGTTGTATTCGGATTTGTGACTGTAAATTCAAACCACACATCATCATCTGCATTTCCACCTGCACAAGCTGCTAACCCAACAGAAGCAGTAGCACCGATAGAGCTATAATAAGTTCCGCATAATTCTGTACACGGAGCTGAATTTACATTAAGATGTAGTGCAGATGTTTTTAGATCATTTACTGGAAGTGATACTACAGAAACATAAGGAGTATAAATTCCGGGAGTAAATTTGATTGAACTATTACAAGATGGCACCTCACCCAATAATGCAGTGCTACTGTTACTGTAATTTCTAGTATTGGCTGTTAGTTGGCTTAAATATTCACCAGAAACAGATGGTGAGCTAATATTCACCCCATTCATTCCGTTCGTATAAGAATACAAATAATTGAATGTGCCATTGAAGCTTTCCATTGTACCATAAAGGAATTCAAATTCTCCTGTAGCTTCATACAACTTCCACTGAAAATTCAAATTTGGTCCAGGATTATTATATATTTCCATACCTGACCATTCAATGGTAAGTATTCTACTCCCAATAGTTCCATTTAAAGAATATTTCATTGAGGCGTCTAAACTTGATTGAGCACCTGAATTTCCTTGACAAACCAGATCTTCATAAAAAGGAGCTACTATTAAAGTTCCTCCGATTGAAGTTAACCCATTACTATAACTATAAACTCCACTACCACCACCGGTATTTGTTGTTCCAACATTAAAAGTAATAAATCCATTTGTCGACAATGAGAAATTACTGTAAGTCGTACCTTGATATGCAAAATTAAATCCTATTGGCTGAGTAGTGCTCAAATTGTCATCAGTATTGGTTCCATTTCTCCAACCTGTTGCAGGGATGCCTGTCCCCATAATTGATGAATAAGAAATACCGGTGTTTCGGATCACATTATATTCAACTATTGGTGCGGTTTTAAATTGATTGACGGAACAACCAACCGCAGAACCAATACTATTTTTGGGCACTATCTTATAATAGTATGTCGTATTAAAGGCTAAAGCTCCCGGATTAAAGGTCGTTGTAGCAAGTGATGCTGCAACGATTGGGGGATTTGGTGCTGTTCCAAAATAAACATCATAAGACGTTGGATTGCCTGTTCCTGGGATCCAATTCAGTTGAGATGCAGTAGAATTTCCAAAAGAATTGGCAAGTGGAGTAGAGTTAGCCACACATCCAAGTGGTGGGGTAAATATGACGGACATCCCTGAAGTAATAGCAGCAGAGTTGGTAGTGTTATCAAAACTAGTGCTACTTGTTGCACTTGAACCGGATGTTACAACGCTGATATAATCTGAAGGGGAGCCGGCAAGGCCAACTGAATAACCACCCGCATTCGAATTCATACCTGTGTTATATACATATTGAATAACATTTGTTGCTTCATATAACCAAACTTGAAATTTACCGGTATTAACAGAATTTTTGGAATAGAAAGGATCCATTCTACAGATAATTTTCTGTTTGGAGCTACACCGATTAGTTTCATTCCACAATATCCTACTGTTCCGGTATTAAGATCATCCCAGTAGGGTGATATTTTCGGGAAGTCAGAATTTGTCGTTAATTGATTGATTGCATTTGTCGAAACTACTGTTGAACCCAGACGCATCAATCCATTTGAATTAGCTGAGAACTGAGTGTAAACAACATTGTTGAATGTGAAATTAAAACCAATATTCTGGACCGTACTAGCTGTGTTATCCTGTCCCCCAAAGAAAAATGGACTGAATCCACTCATGTCTTCTAATGCTGTTCCGTTTGCGATTGAAACCGTATATAAATTGACCTGCCCTTGAGTCAGCGTTGCTGACAAAAGAAAGAAGTTAATGGTCAATAAAAATAATTGTATTTGTCTCTTCATTTTTATTTCAATTAATAATTATCTACGTTGAAATACGAGATTCCATCTTCATCAGTTAAATGGAGGTTTGATTTGGTCAAAGCAATGCACATGTTCCCCAACAATGAGTACGCAGTTGTTAACTAAACGAAATCAGGTGTTTATAAACCAAAGATAAGTTCTGGAATTTGATTTTACAAGTCGTTTTAAAGGTTTATTATTTAATTAAATTTGCAAAATACCAAATTGAAATATGTCAAATTTTAATGTCTCCACACTTCCCTTGGAATCGACAGGAAGCTTTGAAAAAACAATAATTTCCTATATAAATGGGCATAAGTCTTTAAAAAAACTCTACGATTTCGAACCTGATCTGGAAGGTTTCAGACAGCGAATTGCCGCTGGAGTGTCATCCGGCGTAGATCGGCCACTTTTAGTCAGCATTCTAAAAGATCAATATGCACCTTTGAATTTAAGCAAGGATTTTCCTGCAATGATCAATGTGGAAGCTCTTCTTGATTCAAACACTTATTGTGTCACAACTGGTCATCAGTTGAATATTTTCAGCGGTCCATTGTACGTTCTTTATAAATTAATAACTACGATCAATCTCACTAAAAAGCTTAAACAAGAATTTCCTGAGAATAATTTTGTTCCTGTTTATTGGATGGCAACAGAAGATCATGATATTGACGAGATCAACCATATTTCACTTTTTTCTAAAAAAATTCTATACGAATCTTCCTTTCATGGGAAATCCGGTGAACTTAAATTAGATGGTTTCGATGTTGTTATTAAAAGCGTAATTGAAATTCTTGGAGACACTGATTTTGCTAAAGAAATAATACAATTTTTGAATAATGCTTATTCAACATCAAAAAATCTTGCAGAGGCAACAAGAAAATGGACGAATTCTCTCTTAGGTAAATACGGCTTAGTTATTCTTGATGCCGATGTACCATTATTGAAAAAGAACTTTGCCAAGGTAATGGAAAAAGAACTGAGAGAACAATTCACAATTCCTCTTGTCAATAAAGCAATGGATTTGTTAAGTCCTGAATTTACTGTTCAAGTCAATCCTCGAGAGATAAATTTATTCTACATCAATAATGAAACCAGAAATCGAATTGTAAAAAAAGCAAATTCTTTTGAAGTACTGAATACGAATTTGACTTTTTCAGAGGATCAAATCTTGCTGGAATTGGAATCTCATCCTGAAAAATTTAGTCCGAATGTTTTATTGCGACCAATTTATCAGGAAACGATTTTTACCTAATCTGGCCTATGTTGGCGGACCTTCTGAAATAACCTATTGGCTGGAGCTGAAGTTTGTTTTTAATGAACTCAAATTGAATATGCCAATACTCATGTTAAGAAATTGTGCAATGGTGGCCGATCGTTCAACTATAGCAAAATGGTCAAAGTTAGGTTTTCAAACAGTTGATCTTTTCAGACCTGAGAATGAATTGATCAGAACTTTTTTAGAAAGTAAAAATCTTGCGCAATTTTCACTTACAGAGTCTTCTGAGAAATTATCTGCAATTTTCGATAAGATCAGCCTGGAAATTTCAAATGTTGATCACTCCTTAAAAGCAACTGCCGATTCAGAAAAACAAAAAGCTCTGAATTCATTAAAACTAATCGAAGAGAAAGTGGTTCGTGCAATGAAGCGGAAAGAAGAGACGGAGGTTAATCAGATCATTAAGGTAAGAGAGAAATTTTTCCCTGGGGATACCCTTCAGGAAAGACATGATACTCTTTTACCGTTCTATCTCAAATGGGGTAATGAATTCATTGAAGAGATCAAAAAATCCTTTGATCCATTCGACAAGAACTTTGTTTTGCTGGAAGAGAAATAATAAAAGAATAGAGAACAAACTCCTTATTCTACTAAAAACTTTCCGGAAGCGATCGTAGTTTGATTATTCGTGACACGATAAAAATAAATGCCATTTGAAAGGTCATTTTTTCTTAATGGAATTGAGCGCGTTTCGGATTTTACATTACAGATATCCTGACTTCAAATATTTCCCAAAATATCATACACCTGAAGTTTTGCATTTCCATTAAAGCATAATTTGTTTTCAAATGTAATTTGAGATAAATCAGATACAGGGTTTGGATATACTGAACTTTTTGTCTCTGAATTTATTGCTGTGATTCCTGTAGAGTTTGACCAAATTTCCTCGATCGTTTTTGCTCCGGCGCTATTTCCAGCATATGGTAACCCATACATATCTTCAATTGTTTTAAGCATATCATAATGGTGATATCCGGTTTGAAAATATTGCCCTGGTTGAACCATTGGTCCTACAAATATGCAAGGTACATGATTGGCAGAGAAGTAATCGTCTTCATCAAAAAGTACGATCAATAAACTATTGTTGTTCATTGCCCAGGTAACATATGGTGACAAGTAATCATAGATAAAACGATCTCCTAGTTCAATCCGACCCGGATCAGTGCCATCATGCATAGCATTATTCAGATTCGGAATAACAAATGAAACATCCGGTAACAGATTATAATCAGTTGGAAAATTATCTAACGTCAAATTACAGGATGCAGGAATTTGATTGGTGCCTGTTCCTTGCCAATGTACCCAAGGACTGTGTTTCCGAGCGTATAATCCTGAGACATCAACGAGTGATCCAATTGCCGGAAGATCTTCAGAATATCCGGCAAACGTAAAGCCGGAATTCAATAAAGATGCACCTAAATTCGGAGTAGAAAATGGAGTACCTACCGGAACATTGTTTGTCGTTTCACCTTGATTGTCGCCTGAAAACAACATGATATAATTTGGCTGTGATGGATGTGTCAAGCCATAGTATTCTACCATGTTCGCACCTATAGTTGATAGGTGATTTATATAAGGCGCTGCAGTAGAACCAATCACTTGTTGATATGCATGATTTTCCATAACACAAATCACAACATGATCAGGTCTGGGAATTCCAAATGTTCTTATAACAACGGACAATAGAAAAACTATTGTAAAAGATAATTGCTTCGTAGTAGTATTTAATATCATTTCATATCGTTTTAGAAACTTTAATACCCTTCTTCTTAGACTTCGGTTGCAAAAGAAGAATCGGAATTTGTGGTTACTATGAATAATTGAAAATCACGAAGTTGGAAATAAACAATTTAAGTTTGATAACTCCCTTAAACGTCCTTTTTTTTAAAAATTATCTAATTTCATACGGTTGATAAATTCGATGCTGATTCATGTCAGCATACAATTTGTGTTGAAATCAACTTCTTGTTAACAATTGGCAAAGGGAATTGAATAAAATATCTCATTTGGTAAAAATTGGATTCAATTATCACAAAAATTAACAATATTTTTGCCCATGCATCAGAAAATTCTAATTGCTGACTTTGGTTCGCAATACACTCAATTAATCGCTCGTCGAATCCGGGAATTGAACGTTTATTGCGAAATTCATCCATTTCATCACTTTCCGGCTTTGACCCCTGATGTTTGTGGTGTTATCATCTCCGGTAGCCCTTCTTCTGTCCGTGATGACAATCATCCTGAAATGGACATTGATGCGATTCGTGGGAAAGTACCCGTTTTAGGGGTCTGTTATGGAGCACAACTTCTGGCTTTCAAAAATGGGGGAGAAGTTCTGCCTTCAAAGATCAGAGAATATGGAAGAGCGCATCTTGTAGCAATAGAGAAAAATGAACTTTTTGAAAGCATTCCCTTGAACAGTACCGTTTGGATGTCGCATGGCGATACCATCGCAAAGATCCCTGCTGAATTCAAAATAATTGCACAAACTTCTGATGTAAAGGTTGCTGCTTTTAAAATTGAAAACGAAAGTACCTATGGTATTCAATTTCATCCTGAAGTAACACATTCATCGGATGGAAAAAAACTGCTTGAAAATTTTATTGTAACAATTTGTAAATGCCGTCAAGACTGGACTCCTGCAGCTTTTGTTAATGAAACGATCGACAATTTGAAATCGAAATTGCAAAATGATGTGGTTGTATTAGGTTTGTCTGGTGGAGTTGATAGCAGCGTTGCTGCAATACTCTTGCATCGGGCAATTGGTAAAAATCTTCATTGCATCTTTGTCGATAACGGACTCCTTCGGCGAAATGAATTTGAACAGGTTCTGGAATCGTATCGGCACATGGGATTGAACATTAAAGGTGTCGATGCAAAATCAAAATTTTATAGTGCATTAAAAGGACTCTCCGATCCTGAAGAAAAGAGAAAGGCGATTGGAAAAGTATTTATAGATGTTTTCGATGAAGAAGCACATCGTATCACCAATGTAAAATGGTTAGCTCAAGGAACAATATATCCGGATATAATTGAATCGGTGAGTGTAAAGGGACCAAGTGCTACCATTAAATCGCATCATAACGTTGGTGGTTTACCGGACAAAATGAAGTTGAAAGTCGTAGAGCCACTAAATACACTATTTAAAGATGAAGTGCGTTCTGTTGGCAGACAATTAAACATTGATCCATTGATCTTAAACCGTCATCCATTCCCCGGGCCAGGACTTGCTATTAGAATATTAGGAGATATTACACCTGAAAAAGTTGACATTGTTCAGCAAGCAGATGAAATATTTATTTCATTACTTAAAAGTGAAGGATTGTACAACGATGTATGGCAAGCAGGAGTGATCCTACTTCCTGTTCAGTCGGTAGGCGTAATGGGAGATGAAAGAACTTACGAAAAAGCAGTTGTTCTTCGCGCAGTTCAATCGGTTGATGGCATGACTGCAGATTGGTGTCATTTGCCGCATGCATTTCTTGCAAAAGTATCTAACGACATTATCAATAAAGTGAAAGGGATCAATAGAGTTGTTTACGATATCAGTTCAAAGCCTCCGGCTACAATTGAATGGGAATAATAAGTTCAATATTAATAATCTTATAGAAGTGCGAGCAATTAAAATAATATTATTTCTGATAGGAGTTTTGTTAACTCAGTTCTCCTACAGTCAGACTTTGACCAAAAAAGATACAGCTGATGTACGATTTTTGAATTCTAGAAAATTCTACATCTATAAAGTAGAGAAAGGAGAAACGTTGTTTAGTATTTCTCAGAAATTCCATATTCCACAGGAAGAGATTTTGGAATTTAATAAGGACGTGAATCAACAAGGACTTAAAGCAAAAACGAAGTTGTGGATTCCTGCTTACTCGTGGTTGAATAAAGAAAATAAATCTGAAGGTGTACTGGAAGAAGAGCTTGAGAAGAATCCTGAGAAAAATACGTATAAGATCGCAATAATTGCAACATTAAACCTTCATAAAATATATTTACAAGATTCAACTTTGTTGGATTCGTCATATGTTGAAGAAGCAATTGAAAGGGAAATTCAAAATAGTTTGTCCTTTATTGAAGGAGCGACAAGAAGTGCTGAACTATTGAAAAGTGATGGCTTAAAGTCGCAAATATTTATTTTGGATTCTGAACAGGACTCTGTAAAATTAAATAGCAAACTTAAAATTCATTCACCCGATGTTGTAATCACAAATGAAAATGGAAATGTTCTGAAGTTCCTTACTCATTATTGTGATACGAAAAACATCCGATTACTGTCATGTGGAATTAATACCACGGAGGTCATAAGAGAATCAAAGAATTCTGTCGCAATGTTTCCATCTTCTTTAAGCCAATGTGAAGAGATGGGTTATTTCAATGCAAAGTACTTTCCAGGGGCTGTTGCAATAACCCTGAAATCTACTCAGGCAAAGGAGAATGAAAGGTCAAGTGCTTTTAAGGAAGGCTGGAAAAAAGGAGGAGGCGGAAAGATCCTATATCTTGATTTTGCAAAAGGGGGCGTAACCGCATTAGTTGATAGTTTATCGAAAACAAAGAACAATGTCATTTTCATATCCTCATCAAACGAAGATATCGTTTCTGCAATTTTAAGTGGATTGAAAGAACGTATTTCTGAGAACACTATCACGGTAGCCGGTTTGCCAACCTGGCAATATTTTGAAACTATTGATCAGAATTTAATTGATCAGTGCAATGTTTATATTTTCAGTTCCGGATTTGTTAATTACAATAGTGCGATAGTCGAAAGTTTTAGAAAGTATTTTCGTGAAAAGTACAATGGTGAACCATCTGAAGCTGCTTTCCAAGGATATGACGCTATGCTTTTTGCAGGCAAGAATCTTTTAAAGTATGGGAAAAAATTTATTTCTTCAGGAAAGACAATTGAAGTGGAGGGGATTTTTTCTGAATACAAAATTGAAAGCGAAGCCAAAGAAAACAAAGTAATTCATGTCTTTCAGCCAACGAAAGATGATCAAATCGATTATTTTACGAAAATAAAAAAATAGCAATGCCCATCGGTAAAGAAGTTATTTCAGAGTGGTTTAAGGGGTTACAAGACCGTATTTGTTCAGGTCTGGAAGAGGCAGATGGGAAAGGTGTTTTTAAAGAAGATCAATGGGATCGCGTTCAAGGCGGTGGTGGTCGTACACGTATCATTCAAAATGGTAATGTAATTGAAAAAGGTGGAGTAAATTTTTCTGCTGTTTTTGGAAAAGCTCCGGAGTTTCTGATCAATCAATTGAAAGCAGATGAAAATGCCCAGTTTTTTGCAACCGGTGTTTCGATAGTAATTCATCCAAGTAATCCACATGTACCGATCATTCATATGAATGTTCGATACTTTGAAATGTCCGGTGGAATTGCCTGGTTTGGTGGCGGTATCGATTTGACACCACATTATGTTAAGCAGAAAGATGGAGAGTTTTTCCATCAGCAATTGAAAGTTGCATGTGACAAACATGATTTGGAATATTATCCTGAGTTTAAAAAGTGGGCTGATAATTATTTTTTTATTAAGCACAGGCAGGAAACTCGTGGAATTGGAGGAATTTTCTTTGATCAGTTAAAATCTAGTGAGAAATATTCTTTGGAAGATAGATGGAAATTTGTCCAGGAAATCGGTGATTCCTTTTTACCGATCTATACTGAACTGATGAAGAGAAATCGTTCATCTGTATTTACTGACAATGAAAAACAATGGCAATTGCTTCGTCGTGGTCGTTATGTTGAATTTAATCTTGTGTATGACAGAGGAACGAAGTTTGGATTAGAAACTGATGGCCGAACAGAATCTATTTTGATGAGTTTACCAAATTTGGCGGCTTGGGAATATAATTTTAAAGTTGAATTAGATAGTCCGGAACAACAAACACTTGGTCAATTGAAGAAAGGTATTGATTGGGTTAAATGAAAAATTTTGGAAAAGCTGCATTTGAATTTCTGAAGGATTTAAAAATTCAGTCTAAATTACCGAATGGGATATCGTGTTTATTGCCGTTTGAAAATCCGGAAGTTTTAAAAGTCAATAAATTATTCTTTGATAAATATTATAACGATCGTCTCTCAAGAAAGATGATCCTCGGAATTAACCCGGGTCGTTTTGGTGCCGGTATTACAGGAATTTCTTTTGTAGATCCAATAAAACTTGAGAAAGTTCTTGAAATTAAAAACTCCTTTGTCAAACGCGCCGAACTATCAAGTGATTTTGTTTTTAAAGTCATTCATGATTTTGGAGGACCTGAGCTTTTCTATAGAAAGTTTTATGTGACAGCAGTAAGTCCGATTGGGTTCATTAAGGATGGAAAGAACATTAATTATTACGACGACAAAAACTTTGTGAAGTTCTTAACGAGTACATTGTTCAATCATTGAAAGATCAACTTAGTTTTGGGATCGATAGATCGGAAGCTTTTTGTCTGGGCGAAGGTGAAAACTTTAAGTTTTTGAAAAGCTGAATGAAGAGCATCATTTTTTTGATAGAATTGTTCCATTAGCACATCCCAGATACATTATGCAGTATAAACGAAAGATGATGGTTGATTATGTGCATCGCTATTTAAAGGCTCTAAATGGAAACATCCCTGAAAAATGACCGTTAAAAAAAACATAAAAAATTGGCAAAATCAGTCGATGATTCATATTATTTTATCATATTTGCCAACCAAATAACAAGAACAATGTCGCAAAATCATCATTCCGGTCAAGAAGCAAAAAAAGGACTTTGGTTTACTTATTTCGGCAAAGGCGGCGCTGCCGTATTTGCTTTTCTGTGGATCATTTTAGCGTTAAGCTGGGTGTTTTATGTAGTAAATTGGGGTTGATCTGATTTGTTTTAAAAAGAAAAAAGTGCAGTCCTTGCGGTCTGCACTTTTTTTTTGCGTTGGTCTGTAAGGGTGTGTTATTTTGAAAGTTGTTTGATCTTGGCAATGTACAATGGATCCTCAGCATAATTTTCACCTAAAATGATAAGTATCTTTCTGTCAATTTGAAAGACTGATCCTGCCAGTACTTGTAATCTTTAACACAATCTTGCCAGTTCGCATACACAGCATAATGATTTTGTGTACGGTACTTTTTTAATTCTTCCTGAGTTCCTTTGATGACAAGGTTTGATTCAGGTAGAAAGATTCCAATTGCAGACGTTTTTCGTTTAAAAGGAAAACGCATTCCCAATAAATTGTTTGCACGTTTAGCCAGATATGAGTTCAAGTGACCTGACTCAATCATAATTTGTGCAAATACTTGTTCCTGGCAAATAATGTGATTGGAATCCAGTTCACGGCGGAGATTTTCTTCACTTAATGGTAAAATATCTTTTACAGATGTTTTTGTTAGACTTGATGCAGTCACCTTACCATTATAGGAGAAGTCGTTGAACGAGACCAGGAAGAATATGAAGAAGGATAATGCGAACACAGTATTAACTAATTTTGATGATGCCTTTGACACAGTCGGCAACATGAAATTCTCGCATTCTTCATTCATGCATAGTACGTACTCTTTTTGTACGTGAATTTTTTTCGAATGACAACAGCTTGTTTTCATTTTTTTTAGTTTTTGAATTAAGCGCGTTTGGTTTGCTCATAGCTGTGTATCTTGAACAGGACAAAAGTAGCCCCAACATCGGGCCTTTGCGAACTCTAATTGGCTAAATGGTGGACCCGGTTTGGTAGATGGCCGGATAAGTAGGGTAAAAATGTAATGTGTTGAAAATGAGCTAAAAACTGCTTTTATGGTTAGAAAACGGCAAAAATGCTTCAAAAACGAAGAATTTTACTTTTTTAAAGTATGAATTGACATATGTCCAAATCGAAACAATGTTTGAATGTGATGCTACGGTTTGTGAATTATTTTCTTGCTTGGAGTTAAAATGTAGTGAGAGCGTAGCTAAACTTAAAAACCTAATTTGACTAAATTCTCAACATCATGCAGGCCCACAGGTGTGATGGGCTACTTAACATAGTGTCCAATTATAGGACGACGTTCGGAAATTCGATTCTTTCGCATTTTACCCTTATTTCGCAGCCCCTTTTGTCCTATAATGTATTGCGTTATGTTAAGATAGCTGAGTGAATGACATTGCCCCATAAGGGCAAACTGAGCGAATAGAATTTGTATATTTACAGCAAAGCCCCATAGCGGAAACTATGAGGCTAGATTGCAATTGCTACTTGCGGCTTTAATGCAAGGTGAACAAAAAGTAGGCGATTTTTAAGACGTACTACTTTCGTTTTAATTGGTTGCTAATTTTCGGTGTAGCTTTGAACATCCCGAATCTTCAATTACTTCTAAAACTCACCATCATGAGAAAGAAGGAAAATTTTGATTGGAGGACATTAATACCGTCTTTAATCAATCTTATTGCTGCACTTATCACTAAGTTGTAGTATTGAACGGGCATCGAAAGGTGTCCGTTTTTATTTTAAGCATTGCTAGTAAGCAAACAGGCGTGTAGTTTTTTCGTGCAGTTTGCAAATTATTTTCCTTCGTGTTTTCGGGCTGTTGCTTTTCATTAAAGACACAAATTGCGGAATGAGTTTTTCACGAATGAGCAAAGTGGATTTACTTGAAAAGCAACAGCCCGAAAACTTTCCCCTCGTTAAAAGCGTTTAGACTTGCTTTTCGCAAGGATAAAGGAGCTTTTATAAGTGGGGCGAAGGAAAATAATAGTTGCGCTAAGGCTCGTGAAGGGGATGGGCGAGGGATAGCACCTAAAACATTTGTTGGCAGAAAGGTAGTCAGCGGATTTACCTAACGTCCTTTCGAGGTTGTATCACTCTTTGCCAGAGAGTCTACTTTTATCTGCAACTGTTCTGTCTTTTCAATATTCGTCTTATACCTTAAATCCAAGTCCTGTAGGACTTGTTTTGTTGAGTCTGTGGTTTGTTTTAACTGTTGTTGGCATTGTATATTGGTTCTTGAGGTACATATGTTCCAAATGATGGTTACCAAAAGAATAAGGAACGTAAACGGCTTTGAGAATATGTCAAATAAAAGAAATGGTCTTTGAATCTTTTCTCTTTTCAAACATCTCAACCAACCTTTTTTACTTTGAATCTTTTTACCAAGAGTGGAAATTTTATAAAGCCTATCAGGTTTTATTTCTGTGTCAGTAAATAAACCGTTCATTAACATTAAATCTTCAATGTGCTTGTATTCTAATTCGGTCACCTTTACGGTTAACCCAATCATATCATCAATAACATCTTGTAGGTTATGAGAATGATTTTTACCATCGTAATATTGACCTAAAACTTTATCAATTATTTCGTCATCTGAAAAACGTTCGCGCTTTATTTCCATTCATCAAACCTAAGCGAAATCCCAACATCTTCAAACAAAGCTTTTCAAACTATGCAGCCATGTAGGTGTGATGGGCTATTTAACGATAATGTCTAATTATGGGGGCATGAAAGCCGCTTTAATAGAAATAAAAAGAGTCTTTCTTGTCCTATAATTAATATTATGTTAAGTGAGAATTATGGAGAGTTCCACCCATTGGGTTTCATTAATTAGAGACAAAAGCCCGGGAATAACCCCGGGCTTTGAAATATGATATCGTATAGGTTACTCTAGCGCTTTTAGCTGTTCAGTGACCTTTGTGTATTTTTCCGTTTCCCTGTTCTGATATATAACTGCTTCAAAGATGTCAGCGTGCCTTTGTAAGTATCCTTATCTTCTGCTGATTTGTTAGGATTGGTCTCCAGTGACTTTTCCAGGTATGGCTGCGCCTCCTTGAACTTTGCTTCGTATTTTACTTTTGCTTTGTCGAATTCTGTATTTGACTTTAGTAAGTTCGCCGCATTGATCATCTCTACTGCCTGATTGAAGTATAATGCTCCCAAATTGTAATTCAAGATGTAATTGTTTGGATCGATCTTGATACCGTTTTTATATGCAGACTCTGAACGCGAAATATAGTCGTTGTATTGTTCAGGTTTCAAAGCTTCTTTCGCTGCCTTGTCACGTGGATTCGCCAGATTGTCAAATGTTGCACCTAATGCCAGGTATAAACTTGGATTGTTAGGATCCTTTGCTATGGCTGCATCTAACGCTGCAGTTGCTTCCTTTTGTCTGCCCGACGATAAAAGTATATTGATCTCATTCAACATCAAACTTAAACTATCAGGGAACACAGTGCGGCCATCACGGATTGTTTTTAATGCATTCGCGGTATCTTTTTCATTCAAATAGATCTCGGATAACGACAGATAAATTTTATCGTCGTTGAACTTGTATGAAATCAATTGATTGTAATACTGTTTTGCCTTCACCATGTCGCCTGCATGTTCTGCTGAATAAGCTGAGTTCAAAATAACCGATGTATCACCCGGCGACATGATCAGTACTCTTTCGAATTCTTCTAATGCTACTTTAAAATCTTTGGCTTCATAAGCTTTGACACCTTTCTTGAAAACGTCGTTTACTACTAATGGAATTCGAACAGTTGTGATCTCATCTGCCCAATCGTTTTTAGGATCGATCTTATTTGCTTTTGTAAATGATTCGTAAGCGATCCAAAGGCAATTATCACATAGACTTTTATACTTCTCACTGTTATAAAGCGCAGCATAAATGAGTCCCTTGTAGTACCAGGTCTTTGCCATTGCTGAACTAGTTTCATTTAAACTAGCTTCATCAATAGCCTCCTTTGCCTTGTCATATTGATTATATGGATCCTTATAATAGTTCCATGCTGTTTGAACTTTTGCTTTCTGTGAATACACTAAAGATGCAGATAAACAAGTAGTTATGAGTAGTAAACTAATTCTTTTCATATGTCCTTTTTGCTAAATATTATGTTAAGTTGAGGTTAGTTTTGTTCTGGATTTTCTGGTTCTGAATCTGGTGAAGGTTCTGAATCGCTTGCTGTTGGATCTTCTGTTTCAGAAGATGGGATTGCTCCATTGGCCAAAGCCATTGCCGCTTTCTTTTCCTCTTCGTCCACTTCCACTTTTGCTACCGATGCAATTTCATCATCATCATCTAATCGGATCAATCTAACACCCTGAGTAGCTCTTCCCATAATTCGAAGTTCGCCAATACTCATTCTGATTGTTACTCCCGATTTATTAATGATCATCAGATCATCGCTATCATCTACAACCTTAATTGCAATCAGGTTACCGGTTTTCTCAGTAACGTTAATGGTCTTAACCCCTTTTCCTCCCCTGTTTGTTATTCTGTACTCTTCTACCTCAGAACGTTTGCCATATCCTTTTTCTGAAACAACCATTAATGATTCTTTTTCAGGATCGGTTACACAAACCATTCCAATTACAACATCATCAGCACCGTCAAGTGTAACTCCTTTTACTCCGATTGAATTTCTTCCCATCGGTCGGACAGTTTGTTCATTGAATCGAACGAGCTTTCCTTTCTTTGTTGCAAGCATGATCTCATTCTTGCCATTGGTTAGTCGTGCTTCCAGTAAACAATCATCATCTTCAATTGTAATGGCATTGATACCATTCAAACGTGGACGGGAATATGCTTCAAGAGATGTTTTCTTGATCGTTCCGTTCTTCGTACACATCACTATGAAGTTGTTGTTGATATATTCCTCGTTCTCCAGGTCCTTAATGTTGATGAAGGCTTTCACTTTATCATCAGGACTTAAACTAATAAGATTCTGGATCGCTCTTCCTTTTGATGTTTTATTTCCTTCAGGAATTCCATATACTTTCAGCCAATAACATCTACCCTTTTCTGTGAAGAAGAGCATATAATTATGGTTGGTTGCAACGTAAATGTGTTCAACGAAATCTTCATCGCGTGTCGAACTGCCTTTTGCACCTCGGCCTCCGCGACCTTGCGTTCTGTATTCAGATAATGGCGTCCGTTTGATATAACCTAAATGAGAAATCGTGATCACCACTTCTTCATCTGCAATCATGTCCTCCATAGAAATGTCATCGCTTGAATAAACGATTTCAGTTCGGCGGGCATCACCGTATTTATCTTTTATTTCTGTCAATTCGTCCTTGATGATTTCCATTCGCAGGTCTTCGCTTGCCAGTACGCTTCTATAATAGTCGATCAATTTCATCAACTCATTATACTCATCACGGATTTTGTCTCTTTCAAGTCCGGTCAAACGCTGTAAACGCATTTCCAGAATGGCCTTTGCCTGAATTTCAGATAGACCAAAATTGGTCATCAATCCTTCTTGTGCTATCGGTGGTGTTTGTGAGGCACGAATCAACTTGATAACCTCATCAAGATGATCTAATGCGATCAATAACCCTTCTAATATGTGTGCTCTTTTTTCCGCTTCTGCCAATTCATATTTCGTACGACGAATCACCACTTCGTGGCGGTGATTTACAAAGTGTACGATCATGTCTTTCAGGTTAAGCAACATTGGCCGGCCATTGACCAAAGCAACATTGTTTACACTGAAAGAGGACTGTAATGCAGTATATTTATAAAGATTATTTAGAACAACATTTGAAACAGCATCTCTGCGTAATTCATAAACAACTCTTATTCCATCGCGATTCGATTCATCACGGATATCAGTGATACCATCAATTTTCTTTTCGTTGATCAGATCCGCTGTACGCTTGATCATTTCAGCTTTATTCACTTGATAAGGCACCTCGGTGACGATAATTCTGTCTTTTCCACTTGCTGTTGTCTCAATCGTAGCACGAGCTCTTAAAACGATTTTACCTCGACCGGTCATCAGGGCTTCTTTCACTCCAGTATAACCATAGATAATTCCATATGTAGGAAAATCCGGTGCCTTGACGAACTTTATCAGTTCTTCGATTGCAATTTCTCTGTTATTGATATAAGCAATAGTGCCATCGATAACCTCTGTCAGATTGTGTGGTGGCTTGTTTGTCGCCATACCAACCGCAATTCCTGATGCTCCATTGATCAGAAGGTTTGGAACTTTTGCGGGTAATACACTTGGTTCTTCAAGACTATCGTCAAAGTTAAGTGAAGTCAACGGTGTCTTTGTCAATATCTGCCAATAACTCTTCTGCAATTTTTTTAAGTCGGGCTTCAGTGTATCGCATCGCGGCAGGACTGTCTCCATCCATGGAACCATAATTACCTTGTCCATCCACCAACGGATATCTCAAACTCCAATCCTGTGCCATACGGACCATGGCATCATATACAGATCCATCTCCATGTGGGTGATATTTACCTAATACTTCACCCACAATACGTGCTGATTTTTTGTGAGGCTTATTACTAGCAACACCCAAATCAAGCATCCCATACAGAACTCTTCTATGAACCGGTTTTAATCCATCGCGCACATCAGGTAATGCACGGGAAACAATCACTGACATCGAATAATCGATGTAAGCAGTTTTCATTTCTTCTTCAATGTTAATCGGAATTATTTTCTCTCCTTCTGCCATATTTATTTTTTAATAAATCTATTTGTTTTTCTACTTCGTAAGTACATTAAATATATTAACTGTGATAAAATTCACACTCAATCCCAACGTTATTTCATTTAGGATGGATGATCCATAAAATCAAAATTGTCAGATGAAACGGTAAACTATTTTGTCCTTTCACCCGTCATATTTAAAGTGGCCCGAATTTACAAAAAATCCCTGAAAAAGATGGTATTCTAACAAACAGATTTTTGTTGAAAAGTATGTCTGACCATATGACAGTTTACCGTCATTTGCACGTTAATTGCAGGACGAACAAAGTATTCGCTAAATTTGTTCATATCTTACAAATCCCTTAGCGAACCTTAAAATCAACTAAGTCGTAACACCCACAAATTCTCATTATATGGAAGCTAAATTCTCTCCCCGCGTAAAAGACGTGATTACCTTTAGTCGTGAAGAAGCCTTACGCCTGGAGCATGACTATATTGGAACAGAGCACCTTTTATTAGGTCTCATTCGCGAAGGCGAAGGAATGGCCATAAAAATTCTGAAATCATTAGGCATTAACCTGGCTGAGCTACGGAAATCTGTAGAAAACTCAGTTAAAGGTAGTGCAACTTCAATTAACAATATTAACAACATTCCTCTTACCAAGCAGGCTGAAAAAGCACTGAAAATCACCTATTTGGAGGCTAAGGTCTTTAAAAGTGATGTAATTGGAACTGAGCATTTGTTGCTTTCAATCCTGAAGGATGAGGACAATATTGCTACTCAGATCCTTAACCAATATGGTATAAATTACGAGATCGTGAAAGAAGAATTAGATGTTATTAAATCAAATTTCCGTTCCGAAGCTCCCCAAAATCAGTCTGATGATGATCCATATGCAAAGGATGACGAAGGCAGCGGTGGAATGACCAGCAAAAAAGGAACCGACTCGAAATCAAAAACACCTGTTCTTGATAATTTTGGTCGTGACCTTACAAAAGCTGCTGAAGACGGACGCCTCGACCCTATCGTTGGTCGTGAAAAGGAAATTGAGCGTGTTTCTCAGATCCTTTCCCGTCGTAAGAAAAACAATCCTATCCTCATCGGGGAGCCCGGTGTTGGTAAATCAGCCATCGCAGAAGGACTTGCTCTTCGCATCGTACAACGTAAAGTTTCCCGTGTACTTTTCAATAAACGAATCGTAACACTTGATCTTGCTTCTTTAGTTGCAGGAACAAAATACCGCGGACAATTCGAAGAAAGAATGAAAGCAGTAATGAATGAACTGGAAAAGTCACCTGACGTTATCCTATTCATTGATGAGATTCATACTATCATTGGTGCAGGTGGAGCTTCTGGTTCTTTAGATGCATCGAATATGTTCAAACCTGCTCTTGCCCGAGGAGAAATTCAATGTATTGGTGCTACTACCCTAGATGAATATCGTCAGTATATTGAGAAAGATGGCGCATTGGACAGACGTTTTCAACGTGTATTAGTTGAGCCGGCTTCTGTTGATGAATCAATGGAGATCTTAAAAAATATCAAAGATCGTTACGAAGAACACCATAATGTAAATTATACACCGGAAGCGATTAAAGCTTGCGTGACTCTTACTTCTCGATATATCACTGATCGCTTCCTTCCTGACAAAGCAATTGATGCTTTGGATGAAGCCGGTTCTCGTGTACACATTACAAACATTCACGTACCAAAAAATATTCTTGAACTGGAAGGCAAAGTTGCTGATATCAAGAATGAAAAAAACCGTGTTGTTCGTAGCCAGAAATATGAAGAAGCTGCTAAACTTCGCGATACTGAAAAACAACTTCTTGAACAATTAGAAGCTGCTAAAAAAACATGGGAGGAAGAAACTAAATCTCATCGATATACAGTGAATGAACAAGATGTTGCTGAAGTTGTGGCTATGATGACAGGTATTCCTGTTACGCGTGTCGCTCAGACAGAAAGTCATCGCCTTGTTAAAATGGCTGATGAACTGAAAGGAAAAGTGATTGGACAAGATCAGGCCATTGCTAAAGTTGTGAAAGCAATTCAACGTAATCGTGCAGGACTTAAAGACCCAAATAAACCGATTGGAACATTTATCTTCTTAGGCCCTACCGGTGTCGGAAAGACTGAATTGGCAAAAGTTATTGCTCGTTATTTATTCGATTCTGAAGATGCATTGATTCGTATCGATATGAGTGAGTACATGGAAAAATTTGCCATCTCTCGTTTGATTGGAGCGCCTCCAGGATATGTTGGTTATGAAGAAGGTGGTCAATTGACTGAAAAAGTTCGTCGTAAACCATATTCAGTTGTATTACTTGATGAGATAGAAAAAGCTCATCCGGATGTATTCAACCTACTTCTGCAAGTTCTTGATGAGGGTATGTTAACTGACAGTTTGGGTCGTAAAGTGGATTTCAAAAACACTATTATGATCATGACATCAAATATTGGCTCACGTCAGTTGAAAGACTTCGGACAAGGAGTTGGTTTCTCAACGAATGCAAAAATTACCGGTGCTGATGATCATTCTCGCGGAGTAATTGAAAGTGCATTGAAAAAAGCGTTTGCTCCGGAGTTCCTGAATCGTATTGATGATGTTGTAATGTTCAATTCACTTGAAAAAGAACACATTCATAAGATCATTGATGTCGAGTTAGTACATCTTTACAAACGTATCACTGAACTTGGGTATAAAATTCAATTGTCTGATGAAGCAAAAGATTTCATAGCTGATCGCGGATTCGATAGCGCTTACGGTGCTCGTCCATTGAAACGTTCTATTCAGAAGTACCTGGAAGATCCATTGGCAGAAGAAATCATCAAAGCTGAATTAGCGGAAGGAGATATTCTCGAAGTGAACTTTGATAAAGAAACTTCTACTCTAAAGATCAATGTTATAAAAGCAAATACTCCTCCAACTACTCCACCTGCAAAAACAGGTTCTACAAGGAAAAAGAAGGAAGAATAGTCTTAAATAGTTCAAAATTAGAAAGGCAAAAGTCAAATCGACTTTTGCCTTTTTTTATTTGTCGGAGTTAGTTCAAAGGTCAATCAAAGGTCAGTACCGCTAACCTTTGACCCTTGACCTTTGACCTGATATATTTATTCGAAAAATGTCAGTTGAAATGGATGTAATCTAATTGACTACTTACTGTTTACTTTGAAACATCTCCATCACCTCATTACTAATTCCTGTTGTAGAATAACCTCCGTCATGGAAGAGCTTCTGCATAGTAACCATCTTCGTAAGGTCGCTGAATAATGAAACACAGTAGTCTGCACATGCATCAGCACTCGCATTTCCTAAAGGAGAAAGAGAATCAGCAAAATTGTAGAAATCTTCGAAGCCTTTGATTCCTGAGCCCGCAGTAGTTTTTGTCGGAGATTGTGAAATGGTATTAACACGAACTTTTTTTGCTTTTCCATAATGATATCCAAAGCTTCTGGAAATTGATTCCAGCATTGCTTTGATATCTGCCATATCTGTATAGAAAGGATAGGTCCTTTGCGCTGCGATATAGGTTAAAGCGACAACACTTCCCCACTCATTGATAGCATCCATCTTCATTGCTACACTCAACATCTTATGCAATGACAAAGCAGAAACATCAATTCCTTTCTGATAGTATTCATAATTACTTTCAACGTATGAAATATTTTTACGGATGTTGACTGACATTCCGATTGAATGCAGAACAAAATCAACTTTGCCTCCCATAATATCCATTGATTTGGAATACAAGGTTGTTATATCTTCTACGGATGTTGCATCTGCCGGAACAATTTCAGACTTGGTTTCATCTGCAAGTTTTTTTATTTCACCCATTCTCATGGCGATTGGTGCATTTGTTAAAACGATCTGAGCACCTTCCTGATGACAACGTTGTGCAACTTTCCATGCAATTGAATTTGAGTCTAATGCTCCACTAATAATTCCTCGCTTGCCTTTTAAAAGATTGTTTGACATAGTTTTTATGTTTGTGACAAATATAGTTATTTTTAATTCCCGAGCAGTTCTTTAGCATTTTGCATTGCAATAGCAGTGGGTTTATCGCCACTCAACATCCTGGCAACTTCTACAATGCGGTCTTCAGATTTCAGTTTGGATACTTTTGTAAATGTCCTCTTTCCTATTACTTCTTTATAGACAAAGAAATGGACTTCTCCTCGACTTGCAATTTGTGGTAAATGAGTAATGGCTAAAAGTTGCAATGACGAGGAAAGGTCGTTCATTACTGTTCCGATTTTGAATGCAGTTTCTCCGCTGACACCTGTGTCAATCTCGTCAAAAACGACTGTTGGCAGGTCGATCAGTTTTGCTACAATTGCTTTTAGACAAAGCATTAACCGGCTCAATTCACCGCCTGAGGCGACCTTACTGATCTCAGAGTATGCTACTCCTTTATTTGCAGAGAATAAAAAGCGAATGGAATCTTTACCGGATTGATTAAGTTCTTCTTCGTCCAAAACTACTTGTTCGATTTTTAGAATTGCATTTGGCATTCCTAAATCAGCAAGCATTTTTTTTACTTTTGTTTCAATACCCGGAATTACTTTTGCTCGGGCAATAGAAATTTTATCAGCTTTCGAAAGTAACTTAATGAATTGCTTTTCCTTTTCTTTTTCAAGGTCAGAAATTCGTTCATCAAGTGAATTGATGTTTTCTAATTTTTTCTCAAATTCATTTTTTAACTCAATTAATTCCTGTGTAGAATTTACCCTGTGTTTCTGTTCTAATCGATTGAGAATATTTAATCGTTCATTTACAATTTCAAGTCGCTGTGGATCTAATGATACTTCATCAGATATGTCCGTACTTTCTTGTGATATGTCTTTCAATTCTATTTGAACTGATTTCAGCCGTGTAGCAACACTTTCCAATTTTGAATTGTACTTGCTCAACGATTGTACGATCTGAATAGCTGAAGAAATAGCTGTCAGAAGGTTACTTTCCCCACCGGAAATAGCATCGTCTAACTTTGAAAGACCTTGACGTATTTCCTCTGAATGTGAAAGCGTTCTCAATTCTTTTTCAAGCTGATCTTTGCTTTCCCCTTTTTCAAGTTCGGCTTCTGCTAATTCATTAAATTGAAAAGTAATGTAATCTTGTTCAGATTTTGATCGTGCTTCTTCAGCTTTTAATTCTGCAATTTCAAGTGCCAGTTTTTTATAAGTAGAGAAAATTTTACGATAATCATTAAGGTCGCTTTCCGTTCCGGCAAAGGAATCAACTACTGACAATTGAAACCCAGATTTGTTGAGCAGTAAAGTTTCATGCTGCGAATGAATATCGACCAAGAGACTCCCAAGTTCTTTGAGTTGAGAAATATTTACCGGAGTGTCATTGATAAAGGCTCTGGACTTTCCCTCTTTAGAGATCTCTCGTCTGATAAGAATACGCGATTCAATATCGAGCTCATTGATTTGAAAAAAATCTTCAATTGCTTTATTCTTTGAATCAAATTCCCCTTCTACAATACATTTTGCGGTTTTATCTAATAATGCGCCCGAATCCGCTCTTTGTCCAAGTAAGAGTCCGAGAGCTCCGAGCAAAATAGATTTACCTGCACCGGTTTCCCCGGTTATAATGTTGAGCTTTTTCCCGAATTGCAGATGCAATTCATCGATCAATGCGTAATTCTTTACTGTAAGAGTGGTTAACATATGTTTGGGAGAAGGAGAGAGTTTAGAATTTCAAGTTATTTGGTTTTCATTCCTCCTTGAAAATTAGACATATCCATAATTTGATAATCGGAAGGAACTTTGAAAAGATCGTCCGAAAGATTATCCATCGGTTCAACACTTAATGCAGTCATTTTATAGGTCTTGCCTTCGCGTGATGTTTCAAATTCCATCATTAATCCGTTCACTCCTTTTATATTTGTTTCATAACTGTAATTACCTTTGATATCACTTGTAAACCAAACATCATATGTTTCTTTGTCACCTTTTGTGGTTGATTTTATTATTGCTTTATAGCATGTATAGCCAGCAATCACTTTTGATTCTCTGGTAATTTCAACTTCCGGATCTTTATCGATTCCCTTTTTTTGCATTTCAGCTTCAAGGTTCATTTTCATCGCAATTTTTGATCCTGAATTATCCATTAACATGTAAGCCGTCCGTGCAAGGTTATCAGAGATCATTGTCATTTTTCCTTTCTCAGATTCCATTTCTACTCTTGACATATCTTTTTTTATAAAAAGAGTGTATTCCATCGGTTTAATAGCGACTTCCTTAGTGGTAGTTTGAGTAATTCTGTAAACGATCTTCGCTGATGAAATCGAATGTTTCGAGTTTTGAGAATAACCGATTGATGAAATGCATAATGCTGCCAAAAGCAGTGTTGTTGTAAAGAATTTCATGGTGAAATGGATTTTCGTGGTTTGAACAAATGTAATCAATCAATTTCTAAATAAATACTCCATTTATGAGGGAATTTTTATTCACCCAAAAAGTGGTAAGATTTATTCTCATTTTACTTTTGATTTTAAAGTCTGATTTACAATAAAATCGGGCACTTTAAGGTTAATATTGCATGCGTTTTTTATGGAAAACCTTGTTCATATCTTTTAAAACAAAGGCGGGGCGCATGTTTGAGGTAGTTCTAACTTTAAAACCATAATAAAATCAAGTATTTACATGGCGAATAAGCTAAAAAGCGACAACGAAGAGGTAGTAAAGGAAAAGAAAGAGCGCTCCAAAAAGAATACCCAAAAAGTCACATTAAAAGACAGGTTTGCCTCATTCCGTTCGTTTTTTGCTGATGAGAGAACACATAAGATCTTTGGATTATTCCTGCTTATGCTTTCATTTTTTATGATCGTTGCCTTTATTTCGAACCTGTTTACCTGGAAAGAAGATCAGGCAATAGCAGGCGTTGATTCTATTTGGAAATTGATTACAACTGAAACAAAAGTTCAGAATTGGTTAGGAAAATTTGGGGCGCTAACTGCTTTGAAATTTGAGAACCAATGGTTCGGAATTTGTGCATTCGCTTTCCCCTTTCTCTTCATCCTGGCAGCTGTCCGTATAATTTGGGAAGTGAATCTTTTGCCTTTAGGAAAAACACTGAGATATACTCTCTTTGCTACGATATGGATAAGTACCTTTTTAGGCTATATATTTCATAACAACTCTTCTTTATTAATGTTGGCCGGTGGTTATGGCTTTCGTATGAGCCAAAGCTTAAACGCAATTATTGGCTTCATTGGTACGGGAACATTACTTGTTTTCTCCTTTGTCGGATTTCTTGTTGCAGCTTTTAATATTCCATTGAAACGTAAATTGGAAGAAACACTTGCTCCTGTTTCTGATGCCATTACCGATGTTGTTGCCGCTGAAGAACCAATCAAAGTTAATAAACCTAAAAAGGAAACTTTAACCGGTGTTGTTGAATTGGAATTAGGTCATGAAGAAGAATTTGAGGAAGATGAAGATGGAGAAGAAGAGGAAGAAGAAGAAGAAGATGGCGATTTTATAAATCTTGATGAAGAAGAAGAGGAAGTAATTGAAGAGGAAGAAGAAGTTGAAGAGGATGTTCTAGAACTGACACCTATAGTTTCAGCGCCCACTATCACAATTGGCGATGGAGATTTGAAACTGGAAGTTCTTGATATTCCCGAAGAAGCACCTGTAATTGATGGGTCAGAAGAATTGCCTCATGCACAAGGTGATTATGATCCGACACTTGACCTTTCATCGTATCGTTATCCCACGCTCGACCTTTTGGAAAGTTATGGGGACAAAAAAGTTGAAGTAAATAAAGAAGAGCTCGAGGCTAACAAAAATAAAATTGTTGAGACGCTCAGTCACTATAACATCGGTATCGATAAGATCAAAGCTACGATCGGACCAACTGTTACATTGTTTGAGATTGTACCTCAAGCCGGGATCCGAATATCTAAGATCAAAAATCTGGAAGATGATATAGCACTTAGTCTTGCAGCACTTGGTATCCGTATCATTGCTCCAATTCCGGGAAAAGGTACCATTGGTATTGAAGTACCGAATCTGAAACCGGAAATTGTTGCCATGAAATCGATTCTTGGTTCAGAGAAATTTGTAAACACAGATTACGAACTTCCAATTGGTTTTGGTAAAACGATAAGTAATGAAGTATTTGTTGCCGATCTTACTAAAATGCCTCACTTGTTGATGGCCGGGGCAACCGGGCAAGGTAAATCAGTTGGACTAAATGCAATTCTTGTCTCCCTACTCTACCGTAAGCACCCTGCTCAAGTAAAATTTGTACTAGTCGATCCGAAGAAAGTAGAGTTGACGTTATTCAAAACGATTGAAAGACATTTCTTGGCAAAACTTCCCGGCGAAGCTGAGGCAATCATTACCGATACAAAGAAAGTGATCAATACCTTGAATTCACTTTGTATGGAAATGGATCAACGTTATGAATTACTTAAAGATGCTCAAGTAAGAAATATCAAAGAATACAATGCGAAATTCATTGCAAGGAAATTGAATCCTACCAATGGACATAAGTTTCTGCCATATATCATACTTGTTGTGGATGAGTTTGCCGATCTGATCATGACTGCCGGAAAAGAAGTTGAAACTCCCATTGCTCGATTGGCTCAGCTTGCCAGAGCAATTGGTATTCACCTTATAATTGCAACACAGCGACCATCTGTAAATATTATCACAGGAACGATCAAAGCGAATTTCCCGGCACGTATTGCTTTCCGTGTGACCTCTAAAATCGATTCCAGAACGATTCTGGATACAGGCGGTGCAGATCAACTGATTGGTCGCGGTGATATGCTATTCTCTACAGGAGCCGATCTTATTCGTTTGCAGTGGGCATTTGTTGATGCTCCGGAAGTAGAGAAAGTGACTGACTTCATTGGATCACAACGTGGATATTCGGATGCACATTTACTTCCTGAATATCATGATGAAAGTGGCGATGGTTCTCGTTCTGACATCAATATGGATGATCGTGATCCTCTTTTTGAAGATGCGGCACAACTGATCGTTCAAAATCAACAAGGTTCGGCGTCATTACTTCAACGAAGACTTAAACTGGGTTATAATCGCGCAGGTAGAATTATTGATCAACTGGAAGCAGCAAAGATCATTGGACCTTTTGAAGGCTCTAAAGCACGTGAAGTATTGGTGAAAGATCCAATTTCTCTCGAGCACATTTTGGGGAGTCTCAGAAGCAGAGAAAACTAATTGATAGTCATATAGATATGTATTTAGGGTGAGCTCAAATGCTCACCCTTTTTTGTGGAATGCTTTTTGATTTAAAGAGCCAAAGGCCTACATTTGCAATCGATTTGTAGCAAGAAAAACCATTCATGAAAGCAAGAATTTTTGCCCTCCTATTATTGATATCTCCTATTTTTACTTTCGCTCAGCAAGATGCGAAGGCACAAGAAATATTAAAAGCTGTAAGTACGAAGTTTAAATCTTGTAAATCCTACAAAGCGACCTTTACAATTATTGTCGAGAATTCGAGAGACAAGTCGAGAGAAGTTCAAAAGGGTACTATTTACATCAAGGGGAGTAAATACCGTTTAGAAATTGCAGGTCAGGATGTGATCAGTGACGGAAAGACTCGTTGGACTTATGTAAAGGATGCAAACGAAGTCCAGATCGATATTCAGAAAACAGATGAGAACACTATTTCTCCTACGAATATCTTTACGATCTATGAAAAAGGGTGGCAATCAAAATACACCGGTGATGCGAAAGATAAGATGATCACTTACTCTCAGATCGAATTAGTACCGAGTGAGGGGAAAACAAGAATATCTTTAAGATCAAATTGTCAATCAATAAGGCTGAGAAAACAATAGCATCAGCAAAAATGATGGATAAAAATGGGGGAACACAAACTATCAATGTGGAAAAAATAAGTCCCGATGGTGCATCTGATGACAACATTTTCGTTTTCAACAAAACTAAATATCCCGATGCGGAAATAATAGATCTTCGCTAAATATTAAAAAGTCCTTTTCTAAAGGACTTTTTTTGTGCATATAAATATTAACTAATAATCAATACCATGAAAAAATCTACTTCACTCTTCTGATGCTAATTCCATTTCTGGGAAAAGCACAAACGATCACAACAGCTGATATTCCGACTCCTGGATTAGCATGGATCACAGGGAACGACTCCACCTACACACAAGCAATTCCGGCCGGAGGAACCAGTCAAGTATGGGACTACAGTACATTACAAAATCTTGAGAATGATACTATCGGTTTTATTTCTGCAGCAGGTACACCGTACGCTTCATTATTTCCAACTTCTAACCTGGCAGGGTACGATCAAGCCTCAGGAACATACTCTTACTTTACTTCGAATAGTTCCGGATTGTATGTTGATGGAATTGCCAATGCAAGTACCTTATTTCAATATGATCAGAGTTCTTTATATATTCCGGTTCCATTTTCTTACAACGATGTACGAAATGCAACTTCATTAATTCAAATTGATACTGTTTATACGGGCGCTGCTGTTCGACTTATCTATAGAACAAACTCTACTTTTACTGCCGACGGTTCAGGAAATTTAACTTTACCATCAGGACAATTCAATAATGTTTTAAGAATTAGAGAAACTGCAATTTCATATGATTCTATCTTAACTGATATTGGTGGTGGAATTTACATTCCTATTTCAACTTCTATTTCTCAAGTAACTCGTTACACTTTTTTAATGCCGGGAAATGCCGTTGCATTGCTTTTGGGTTTAGAAGCGGACAGCTTAGGCCAATTTGCAACAAGCTCATCTTATTTCACAGGAGCTTATGTAAATTCCGTTCCAACTCTTCCAAAAGGTAAATCAGTTTCTACTTATCCAAATCCTGCAAGCTCTTCAGTTAATCTTGACTTAGCTGCAATAAATGATGTGAACTTGATAGAGATCTATGATACAAAAGGGAATTTAGTTTTAAATATTACTCCGAATTCAAGTGGTATAACGACGTTTTCTGCTTTGAATCTTGCAAATGGAATCTATCATTTTGTTGTAATCGGAAAAACAGTAAGAATACCGGAAGTTTCCAAATTCAACATTGATCAATAGCATTATTGAAAATTTAAAGGGAAAGCTTATGCTTTCCCTTTTTTTGTATCTTGTGGTATGAGAAAAATATTCCTTATCGTTTTATTGTTGATCTGCTTTGGAAGAATTCATGCTCAGGATTCAACTGCTGTGAAAAAGCAAGACTATCAGATCTTTCTTCCTCATCCTGCGAAGGAAATTAAATATTTGATGTATGAAAAAGATTTTTTACCAATTCAAGGTGTGCTTTCTGAAGATCGGAAATCAGTGATCATGAAAGAATATAAGACAGGAACAAAAGTTCGGGTGAAAGTTGAGTATGAAGATGGAACAGTTGAAGAAATAATTAAAAGCCCTTGCTTTATTGACCCGGTAATACTTTGATCGGATTAACCTTTACTTCGAAGGAATACCAAACAAATCGAAGTCACTTGCTTCAGTAATTTTTATATCAGCAAAATCACCTATCCGTACATAATTGTCTTTTGCTTCTAAAAGAACTTCATTGTCCACTTCCGGTGAATCAAATTCTGTTCTTCCTACAAAGTACCCACCTTCTTTTCGATCGAACAAAACTTTGAAAGTCTTTCCGATCTTTTCTTCGTTGATCTCTGAAGAAATTGTTTGCTGGATAGCCATGATCTCGGCACAGCGCTCACGTTTCACATCGTCAGATATATTGTCTTCAAGTGAGTATGCATGTGTATTTTCTTCATGCGAATAAGTGAAAATTCCAAGTCTGTCGAATCGACTTTCCTGTACCCAATTTTTCATTTCTTCAAAATCTTCAACCGTTTCCCCCGGATACCCTGCAATCAAAGAAGTACGTAAAGCAATGCCCGGAACCTTTGAGCGAATTTCAGAAATAAGATCATTAGTTTTCTGACGAGTAGTTCCACGTCGCATACTCTTGAGCATATTATCAGAGATGTGTTGTAATGGCATATCCAGATACTTACAAATGTTTTCACGTTCATTCATTACATCCAGAATGTCCATAGGAAAGCCGGAAGGAAATGCATAGTGTAATCGGATCCAATCGATTCCTTTTACATCAGAAAGATTCTTTAATAATTCAGACAAGTTCCTTTTTTTGTAAATGTCCAGTCCGTAGTAAGTAAGATCCTGAGCTATTAATATCAGCTCCTTTACTCCTTTCGCAGCAAGAGTTTTTGCCTGCGTAACAAGATCTTCAATTGGAGTACTGATATGCGTACCGCGCATTAGTGGTATAGCACAAAATGAACAAGGCCGATCACAGCCCTCTGAAATTTTCAGATATGCAAAATGTTTAGGGGTTGTAAGAAGCCTTTCTCCTATAAGTTCATGTTTGTAATCAGCCCCTAATGATTTTAGTAAAAGCGGAAGATCCCGAGTTCCGAAAAACTCATCGACGTTTTTTATTTCTTTAGAAAGTTCAGGTTTGTAACGTTCGCTTAAACACCCTGTAACAATTAATTTATCAATTTTACCTGCTTCTTTAGCTTGTGCAAATTCCAGGATGGTATCTATACTTTCCTGTTTTGCATTGTCGATAAATCCGCAGGTGTTAATTATAACAATTCCGGAGTCGTCGTCAGTTGATTCATGAGTGACGTCAAATTTATTCGCACGTAATTGACCCATTAAAACTTCGCTGTCATAAATATTCTTTGAACAGCCCAGAGTAATTACATTTATTTTATTTTTCTTAAACGATTTGGTTTTCATTATTCAAAATTAAATTTCACTGAATAAAGAATCTACGAATTCGTTTTTATTGAAGACTTGAAGGTCTTCAATCTTTTCACCGACACCGATATACTTAACCGGTATCTTGAATTCATCAGATATGCCGATCACAACGCCACCTTTTGCAGTTCCATCAAGTTTTGTAAGTGCAAGCGCATTTACTTCTGTTGCAAGTGTAAATTGTTTTGCTTGCTCTATTGCATTCTGTCCTGTACTTGCATCAAGAACTAAAAGAATTTCATGAGGCGCATCGGGAACAACTTTTTGTATAACTCTTTTGATCTTTGACAATTCATTCATCAGGTTGATCTTGTTATGAAGTCTTCCTGCGGTATCAATTATTAATACATCCATATTTTGTGAGACAGCAGTCTGAACCGATTCAAATGCCACTGATGCCGGGTCTGAGCCCATTGCTTGCTTTACTATTGGGACTCCAACTCTCTTGCTCCAGATGTCAAGTTGATCTACTGCAGCGGCTCGAAATGTGTCTGCAGCACCAAGCATTACATTCAGTCCGGCTTTTTTGAATTGATGCGAAAGTTTACCAATAGTTGTTGTTTTTCCAACTCCATTTACTCCAACTACCATGATAACATACGGACGTTTACCTGCAGGTATTGTGAATTCATCGATTGAATCAGATTTGTTTTCACTTAAAAGATCAGTGATCTCGGCCTTCAGTAATTTATTTAATTCGTCAGTGCTTACGTATTTATCTTTAGCAACTCTTTCCTCGAGGCGCTTGATGATTTTTAAAGTCGTCGTTACACCCACATCTGAGGAAACAAGTATCTCTTCAAGGTTGTCAAGAACTTCAGCATCAACGGTCGATTTACCAACCACTGCTTTTGCAATTCTTGAGAACAAACTTGTTTTTGTTTTTTCAAGACCTTTATCTAGACTTTCTTTTTTTTCTTTCGAAAAGAAGCTGAATATTCCCATGGATAGATTTTACTTTAAAATTTCAAATAAATAAAAAAGCTCCTTTCAGAGTGAAAGAAGCTCAATAATATTTGTAATACAAACGTATTATTTGTTTTTAAGGAAATCCTTCACGTGATCATTGTGAACGACTTCTTCTTTAAATTGGTAAGAACCGTTATCAGTCTTTACCATTTTAATTACTTTAGAAAATTCTTTACCTTTTCCACTCTTTAGAGTTGCGACAACTTTCTTTGCCATAGCTTAATCCTTTTGAACTAATTAATTAGGAATTATTTGATTTCTTTGTGTACAGTTACTTTCTTTAGGATAGAATTGTATTTCTTAACCTCAAGACGTTCTGTTGTATTCTTTTTGTTTTTCGTTGTGATGTAACGAGACATTCCCGGCATTCCGCTGGTTTTGTGCTCTGTACATTCTAGAATCACCTGGATTCTGTTACCTTTCTTTGCCATGATAAAATTGCTTTTTTGATGTATCCCTCCGCTTCGGCTCACGGATTATTTACGGGGCTGCAAATATAGTTATTCTTATCTAATAAAAAAGCTTTTAAGCTGATTTTTATGTTCTTTTCACTAGTTATTTGTTCATAACAGCTGCCTGACCATGCAGAAGCTCAATTTCTTCTACATTTTTGGGTGCTTGTGCCGATAAATTGACCGGCCCGTTTTCTGTAATTAAAATATCGTCTTCAATTCGGACTCCAATATTCCACCATTTTGGGTCACAATCGCTGTTTTCTGCAATATAGATTCCGGGTTCAACAGTGATTACCGTTCCGGATCTTAATGGGCCTCTAGTTCCTACATCATGAACATCCAGACCCAGATAATGTGAAGTGCCGGTCATGTAATAAGTATCGTAATCTGATGGGTCTTTGATAATACCAAGTTTAACAAGTCCTTCCGAAAGCACCGCTACGGCTGCCTTGTGTGGAGAAGAGAATTCATTGCCGGCAACACAAGCTGTGATGCCTGCGTTTTGTGCTTTCAATACAAGTTCATAGATCAGTTTTTGATCTGCTGTAAACTTTCCATTAACAGGAATTGTTCGCGTGACATCTGCTGAATACCCATGATATTCGGCGCCCATATCCAACAAGATCAAATCTGAATCATTTAATGTTCTTCTGTTGGTATTATAGTGTAAAATGGTCGAGTTTTCTCTACTTCCGCAGATACTAGGATAGCCTTCTGTTTCTGCACCATATTTTTTAAATTCGTATTCTCCATAAGCCTGCACTTGGTATTCGGTCATGCCGGGTTTAATGTTTTGCATCATAGATATAAATCCTTTGCAAGTAATAGAGATACTTCTTCGCATCAATGCGATCTCCTCTTCCGTTTTTATTTCACGTAATTCTTGAAATATTTTACCTAAAGAAAAAGAATCTCCTTTAGATGTGTTTCTATCGATCACCGATTTAAAATATTCCGTTAATTCAAATAGGTCGAACGGATTTGCTTTTTCATTGACGACTCCTTTGTGCATTGTCAAATGAAGTATTTTCAATGAGGTGTCGGAAAAAGAGAACTTCGTTTTAGAAAATCTTCAGAATAAAAAACGGTTCTTATTCCGGAAATAATTTTTGCTCCTTCTATTCCTGCGCGGCGACCATTCCAGATCTCTCTTGATTTCTCTCGTACCGGAACAAATAGTATTTCATGAACGGACTGGTCGTTTATTGAAATTGAATCTTTGTAAATTATCAGAACAGAGTTGGGTTCGTTGAATCCGGTGAGGTAATAAAAATTTGGTTCTTGATGATAGGTATAGTCCATATCAATTGACCGATTGCGAACCGGATTCGAAAATAGTATTGCAACTGAATTGGCAGGCATTTTTTTTCTGACTTCGTCTCTTCTTTGAGTATGAAACGATGCAGGTAAAAGATCTTTATCGTATTGATAATATTTAAAATCCTGACCGATCAAAATGCCTGACTGCAAGATTAAAAATACCGATGCAATAATTATTTTCATTATGAATTTTGTCTACCAAAATTAGGCAAAAAAAAAGCCGGTACTAATACCGGCTTTAATAAATATTATCAGAGAAATTAGATTGTTCCTTTACGGATTGCTTTTTCGATAGCAGCGCTAATTCCTAATTTATCAATTGTACGCAAAGCTGATGTAGATACTTTCAAAGTAATCCACTCACCTAATTCAGGCACGAAGAATTTTTTCGTCTGCAAATTCGGGTTGAACTTGCGTTTCGTTTTCTTATTTGAGAAGGAAACACTGTTTCCTGTCATTGCCTTTTTTCCAGTTAAATCACAAATACGTGCCATTTCAATCGTTTTTTAAGAGGCGCAAAGATAGCTTTTTTTATTAATCTGCAATATTTTTAATTACTTTTCTACACATAGAATTGTTCATTCATGAGTAATCAGCTCTTTTCGTAATCCGTTAAGGGCATGCAAAGCGGTTTCCGATATGATTCTCAAGCGATTAGAGCCTAATTGTACTTTCCAGCTGAAGGTTCTTTTTTCGCTCGAAATAGCGATCCAGACGGTTCCGACAGGTTTCTCATCAGAGCCACCGGTTGGTCCGGCAATACCGGAAGTAGCAATACTAAAATCGGTGTTTAACTTCTTCCTGACTAATTGTGCCATTTCAGTTACTACCTCACTACTTACTGCTCCATGTTTTTTAATGAGTTCAGGGTTTACATTAAGCAAGCCCGTTTTTAGGTCATTTGAATACGGAATGATCGATCCAATGTAGTATTTCGAACTTCCGGCTACAGAAGTGATTTTATGTGCAATGAACCCTCCTGTGCAGCTTTCAGCCGTTGAGAGTGTTTTTCCTTTCTTGATTAATAATTCACCAATTTGAGACTCTAATTGATCACCTTCAAATCCATAAATAAAGTCAGGAATTAACTTTTGAAGTTCTTCTGTTTGTTTTTCAACTTCGATCCTTAAGGAATTTTCGTTTTCTCCGCTTGCTGTGATCCGTAAACGCACCATTCCTGCAGATGGTAAATAAGCCAATTTCATGTAGGGTGGCAATGCCAACTCCCATTTTTCAATCAGGTCTGATAAGAAAGATTCGCCTATTCCTTGAGTAAGAATTGTTTTGTGTACGATTGGAGCAAGACTGTATTTTTCTTTAAGTCTTGGGATCACTTCCGATTCCATTAAGAATTTCATTTCATTTGGTACACCGGGCATTGAAACATAGATTGCTTTTTCATCAGTGAACCACATTCCGGGTGCTGTGCCATTCTTATTTAGTAAAACAGTGCAATTTGCCGGCACGAAGGCCTGAAGTCGATTAGTTTCAGAGATCACTCTTCCTCTGGATTGAAAAATTTCCGCAATTATTTTGAAAGAGGGTTCATGAAAGATCAATTCACTATTAAAATAATCACAAAGCGTTTTTTTCGTAATGTCATCTTTCGTTGGACCTAGTCCACCGGTAATTAAGATAATATCAGCTCTTTTCTTCGCTTCAGCCAAAGTAGTTAAAATGTGTGTTTTATCGTCGCTTATTGAAGTGATTTGTTTAACCTTCACTCCTATTTCATTCAATTTTTGACCCATCCAGGCACTATTGGTATCAACGACTTGTCCAATGAGCAATTCATCTCCTATTGTTATAATTTCAGCTAATATCATTCGGGATTTCTTTATTTTGCGAAGTTAATAGGAATAGTAATTGACATAGAAATTTGTGATCAATAAAATATTGTTTTCTGCTACTCGTCTATTGATTCAGTATGCAAGAACTGAGACACACAGCACTTGAAATGACCAAAAGCCAGAACGACTCTATAGGAGAAGTTATACAAGACAATGGAAAAAGGCTTTTCGACTTCATCCGAAACAGAGTTCGTGAGGAGGAAGAAGCGGAAGACATTTTTCAGGACGTCATGATTGAGTTAACGCAATCATACCGTATGATGCAGCCTATTGAGAAAATGGCGGCGTGGTTATTTAGAGTAGCACGAAACAAGATCACTGACAAATACCGTAAGAAGAAGGCTGTACTTCTTGACGATCAATTTTCTTTTCGTGGAAATGATGAAGATGAACCACTTTACGTCCAAGATCTTATTCGATCAAGTGAAAAAGTCCGGATAGTGATTTTGATCGTTCATTAATTTACAATGCAATTGAAATGGCTTTCGAAGAACTTCCACCGGAGCAAAGAGATGTGTTTGTAAAACATGAATTGGAAGGAAAAGTTTTAAAGAAATGTCTGAAGAAACAGGCTTATCTCAAAATACTCTTCTTTCAAGAAAGCGATATGCAGTAATGGCGCTTAGAGACAAATTACAATTCCTCTATACGGAGTTGATGGAAGGTAAGAATTATTAAAAAAGAGAAAATGAAGAATATCTGGAAAATAAAAATGGCGTTGTTTGCGCTATTAGCCGTTGCTGCTATGGGGGCGGTAGTGATGTGGTTGTGGAATTGGCTTATTCCAACCTTATTTCATGGGCCTGAAATCGAATACTTGCAATCACTTGGTTTGATGTTATTGTCGCGTATCCTTTTCAGAGGATTTGTTGGTGGACCAAAAGGAATGTGTCAAGGTCAAAATGGAAGTCATTGGAAAGGAAAATGGTCTTCACTATCTCCTGAGGAAAAGAAAAGATGCGGGATCTTTGGCAGAAAAGGTGTGGCAGCTTTGATTGCAATGAATCGAATAAAGAGGATAAGAATGAGAAGAAATAACTGCATCGTTTTGCAGGAAATCTTTGAATTCTGATCCCACTATACTATAGGAAAAATGAAAAGGGCGTTCAATGCTGAACTCCCTTTTTTTGTGGCAACATCTTTGTAAACTCGCACTTCAAATTAACTATTATGCTAAAAAAATCAATTTACATTGCGATGATCGCTTTTTTGCCGGGTTGTTCTAAGGGACAATTCAATTTGAATAATATCGGCAAGGAGATCGATAAAACGTTGAATCAAGGTGGTCTTACCAACAAAGAAATTACTGACGGTCTGAAAGAAGCATTATCGGTTGGAAGTAACAATGCCGGAAGTTCGGCATCCAAAGTTGACGGTTATTTCAAAAATAGTATTATAAAAATTCCCTTTCCTCCTGAGGCTAAGAAAATGGAAGCGCAATTACGTTCATTAGGAATGAATAAGCAGGTTGACGACTTTATTCTTACAATTAATCGTGCAGCTGAAGAAGCGGCAAAAAGTTCTGCTCCAATATTTCTGGATGCGATAAAAACAATGACAATTACCGATGGAGTTAACATTTTAAATGGAAACGATTCCGCTGCGACTCACTATTTGAGGACTAAAACTTCAACTCCTTTGCATGACAAATTTAAACCTGTTATAAAGACAGCTATTCAAAAAGTTGATGTTACACGTTATTGGAGTCCTCTTATAACAACTTATAATAATATCCCTTTTGTCGATAAGATGAATCCTGATCTGGAAGAATATATTACACAAAAAGCGTTGAATGGTTTGTTTATTCTGGTTGCTCAGGAAGAAACTAAAATACGGAAAGACCCGGCGGCGCGAGTATCAGATCTTTTGAAGAAAGTGTTTGGAGCCAAAAAAACTAAATAATAACGAATAACTAATAACGAAGGGCTATCGTAGGTAAAAACATACCTTTGATAGCCCTTCGTTATTCATCCCGATAGCTATCGGGATTCGTTATTAGTTATCTAGTAGCCTACTGATATTTTGTCTCCATCTCCTTCATTCGGGCGGATGCTCATAACCGGGATTTTGGAATGGTTGATGATCTGTTGAGCTGCATTACCCATAAAGATTCCGGAACCTTCCTGATCGGTCATGATCATGATCAGATCTGCATTTACCTGAGTTGCGAATTCACTTATGGTAGCGGCTGTATTTTCTGTTTTAAAAACTTTTACAGTGTGAGCAACTTCATGCTCTTCAAAGTAATCACGGACCTGATGTACTTTAACTTCAAATCGTCTTTGCAAGTCGACATCAGACATTGTCATCAATCCTGCAATATGGATCACAGAATTATAATGGCGAGCAATTTCTGCAGCATGTTTCACTTTTTGTCTGGATGATTGAGAATTGTCTACAGCAAAGACAATATTTTTGAATCCTACCTTTTTAGCATGTGCTTGAACTGAGATTACCGGACAAGGAGCATTCATGACAACTTTATAGGTATTACTTCCAACCACAAACTCTTGAAAACCGCTGGAGCCGTGTGTTCCCATAACGATTATATCACAATTAGCCTCTTCAGCAACGGTATTGATTTTTTTATAGATCTTTCCATTTTCAGTTCGGGGCGTAACAGCCATACCACTATCATGGTGTAACTTTTCAGCTAGTTCTTTTAATTTTTCTCCGGCTGAAGATTTTATCTTTGACTCAAATTCTGATTGTGATTTGCCAAAAGCAGAGCTGATCGCAGATGCAAATGAAAAGGATTCAATCACATGCAGAAGTATGATCTCAGCTTTGTGAAGCTTGGCCATAAAGACTGCATGTGCTATTGCTAGGTCTGCAGTTTCAGAAAAATCGTACGGGATCAGAATTCTTCCGATTTGGAATTTTTTGTTCATTCGTTGGTGTGATTTTGGCGTTAGTACTGAAATACAGATGCTGTGGTGTCTTTTTTCTCTTTTGGTCGTACAGATAAAACCGGAATTTCCGATTCGTTAATTATTTGTTGAGCAGATGAACTAATAAACATTATATCGGTCCAAGTTAATTCTTCCTGAGTCATGATCATTATCAAATCGGCCTTTATTTTCTTAGAGTAACCAACAATTTCTTCAGGTACTTCACTGCCGTGTAAAAACTCAATTGTACACGGAATATTGTGTTCTACGATGAATTCGTGAACTTGATGCATTTGGCGCTTCAATTTATTAACAATAAATTCATCATCAGTTGTCAAAACAGAGACTAAATTAATCGTCGAACCGAAGAGATTTGCAATTTCAATCGCTTTACTTACCTTTTCTTTGGTTTCTTTTGTTAAATCAAGAGGTAAAACAATATTCTTGCAACCTGGTCTGTGCTTTTTGCCCTTTATGGTAATTACAGGACACGGAGCCTCTCGAATAACACGTAAAGCATTGGAACCTATGAATTTCTTTAATCCAACGCTTCCATTTGTTCCCATCACAACAAAAGAGCATTTAAGCTTTTTTGCTGCTTTTTGGACTTCTTCATACACTTTTCCTTTTACTACAAGTGTATTGACTTTAATACCAACTTCATGTGAAGCTTCTTCTGCAACCTTGTCTAATGCCTTTTGGATTTTCTTTTCCATTGTTTTATCTTCCTTCGCTGAAAAGAAAGGCATTTGAAAAGATTCATCGATCACATTGATCAATGTGAGGTCTGCTTTCGTTAAGCGAGCTAAATTAAACGATTGGCTCAAAGCGATTTGTGATTGCTCTGAAAAATCAACCGGAACGAGTATGTGGTTTTTTAAAGTTGCCATAAGCAAAAAAATAGTTTTATTATTGTTGCAAATTTAATCTAATCATTAACATGAACAAAATACCTGAATCAGAACTTATCCTCAATTCTGATAATAGCGTTTATCATCTAAACTTACTTCCTCATGAAATCGCTGATACAATAATTAATGTCGGCGATCCTGATCGGGTTGCCTTGGTTTCTCGTTTCTTTCAATCTGTGGAAATCAGAAAACAAAAACGTGAATTTGTAACTCACACAGGTTTATATAAAGGAAAGCGAATCACAGTGTTATCTACCGGAATCGGAACTGATAATATAGACATCGTTTACAATGAGTTGGATGCTTTGGTAAACATTGATCTTGAGAAAAGGGTGATTAAGGAAAAACTTAGTACTCTCAATCTTATCCGAATCGGTACCTCAGGATCTTTACAAAAAGATATTCCAGTAGATAGTTTTGTGTTCTCAAAATTTGGATTAGGTCTTGATGGGCTTTTAAATTTCTACAAGTTGCCAAATGATGAAGAGGAAAAGGATATTGTCAATGCTTTCAGAAAACACTACCCAAATGAAGGTATTCTTTCTTTACCATATCTGGCTCGTTGTTCATCGAAGCTAGAAGATAAGTTAAGTGAAGGCATGTTCAAAGGAATAACTGCCAGTTGCTCCGGATTTTACGCACCACAAGGTCGAATCTTACGCTATGAGCTTGCCCGACCAAATTTCATTCAAACGCTCCATTCTTTTTCTCATGCAAGTCAACGTATCACTAACTTTGAAATGGAAACCGGAGCCATGTATGGGTTAGCAAAAATCCTCGGACATAACTGTTGTTCTATAAATGCTATTGTAGCCAACAGAATTACGAATGAACATACACATAATGCAGAAAAGACGATGGATAGTCTTATTGAGACTGTTTTGGATCGGATTGCTGCTGGACTTTGAAAAAAAATGAAGAGTGAATCCTGATAGCTATCGGGATTCACTCTTCATTTTTTTATTTATTGATTAAAATTTGTTGCACTGCTTTTTGTAGGCCATTACTTAATTCAACAGTATAAGTGCCGGATGGAAGATTTTTTGTTTCAATGATTTTTTCACTTCCAGAAAGTTGACCATTTAATACTTGTTTTGAAAGAGCATCAAAAACGCGGAAATCACATTCTTCAAATGTTGTTGTGATGAATAGTTTGTCAGTTGCAGGGTTTGGATACACCACCATTTCTGACATTGGAAGGTCTGAAATTCCTGTTCCAATAGGAACTAATTTAACCCTTATTGTATCCACTACTCCATTTTGGAATATGAAAGAACTATTTTGCGATATATATCCGGCTTTTGTGAATGTGATCGAATATGTTCCTGCATCAGCATAGCCTGTATAGAATTCTCCTAATGGATTTGTTTGTGCAATAATTCCTGTACCAAGGATTGCAACTTCCACTCCATTCAATGTAGTACCAGTTACAGAGTCAGTAACGATTCCTTCCAGGTAGCATGCCCTTTGATAAACCGGTTCAAAAACATAAAAGATACCGGTCATGTCAGTCGCAATAATCACACCTGAAGTAGTGTATGGATCGGCATCCCAGCATAAATAACCACCGGTTGGATAGTTCGCAACTTCAATCATGTTTCTGGGGCGTGCACCATCAACAATAGTAAGTTGACTTCCATAACTTGGGCAAATGACATAATCATTAATTACTCTGACATTGTGAACTTCATTACTTGTGAAGTTACCATTATAAAATGTGTCGAGGAGTGAAATATTTCCAAAATCAGATATGTCAAAACTTGCCAGTGGCTCATTAGCTTTTTCATCAGCTGCAAATAGTGTTCTACCGTCATCACTAAGCCATGTGTTATGGTTGAACAGACCAGGTGTTAATTGTGTTGCTTGTAAAACAGGAGAACTTAAATTGGAGATATCATAAATGGAAAACTGACCATTATAAATATCACTTGTATAAAGGAAATTGTCTCTTACATAAGAATCATGGCAATAGTTATTATTCTCTGAACCGACATATACCGGATTCCAGGGATCTGTAACATCTAAGATTAATACCCCTCTACCCAATGAATTAATATTGTGTCCATTTACAAAAACTGAACTTCCGGCTACTGTGACTGTATGAGCTGTGGAGAGTTGATTGGCAATCAAACCATCTCCTGTATAGAATTTATTTGGTGCACTGTCAGGCAAATATCGAAGGTCAATGATCTCCATTCCGTTGAGAACATTGTTGGTATCGAATCCTTCGCTTACTGCATATGCATAATCACCAAGAACTTTTACTTCATGCCAAATACTGGAAACACCGGGAAGTTGCATTACTAATGAAACAGCTGTGGGTGTCGTTATATCAACGATACAAATACCTTCAGAAGCTCCAACAATAGCATATTCTGAACCACTTGCATGACGATAATGCCAAACACCTGCCAGACTTTGTCCGATGTTAAGAGTATCAAGTATGCTTAGGTTTTTAGGTCCTTGGGCGTTTGAAGTTAAAAATGATATACCTAAGAAGGCAATAAGAAGTATACGTTTCATATTAGATCAATTGATAATGAATTTTCCTCGTGAAATTATATTGCTAGTTCCTGAGATACTGTATTGATACATTCCAGCAGCAAGTGTTCCTCTTGTAATTTCTGTTTGCTTTCCAATAAATGATTTTTGAGCAACGATTGAACCGGTCATATCCATGATCAACAATTTGTATTCATGATTGCCTGAATTTTCCAAGCTAATTGTTGCGCTCTGTTGGAATGGATTAGGATAAATTGAAGATGAGTTCAAATCAGCGATTTCATTTACACCAACGTACAAACCGTATTTTAAGTCAGCACTGTTCTTTTGTGAATTTGCTGTGCCTTCAGTATAACCGCATACCCAAAATGAATTTCCGCGAACTGCTATTGCATTTGGAGCGTCATCGGTGCCATTTGGTCCGTCATAGTTCGAAATGGCCAGTTGATTTCCGAGAGTGCTATAAACTAATGTGAGCCAGTTTTGATTGATTCTTCCACCGCTTGAATCGTTTTCAGAAGTTCCTGTTACATATATATCACCGGAAGGTGAAATAAACATATCAACTGGAACATCGTCTTGATTAATTGGAGAGTCATACTGAGGTGGTGTAGCCCAAAGAGGATTAAGAGCATTGTCGAATTTCAACGTAAGGAAATTGTAATTACTTATGAGGGGATCCGGATCAACATCAGCTTTGATTGCAACAACGATATCTCCATTTAAATCATGAGCCATGGCTACAGGTTCGTCCTGACCAATTCCTAAGTAACTATAGAAGCCGAGGAGATTTCCTGCATCATCATATTTGAGAACTACAGGATCTTCTGTTGAATTACCACTTCCTGTTTGACTGTATCCACAAACAAAAATATTGTTGGATGCATCAACAGTAATATCGATAGCGCGATCATCATTAGCGAATGGTCCTCCATAAATTACTGGTGCAGCCCAAATTGGATTGCCACTTGCCGCATCGTATTTTAGAACAACAAAATCATCATCATGTACATTTTCAGTACGCCCACAGACCAGAATTTCGCCATTTCCATTGATTAGAATTTTTGATGGCTCATCGCGCAAGTTTCCGGTTCCATTGAATCGTTGTGACCAGATCAAATTGCCATTTGAATCATATTTCATTGTTACGATGTCATTGTTTTCAATTGAATCCATAGGGTCACTATCACTTCTACCTGACAGATAAATATTCCCTATTACATCTACAGTTATAACTTCGGCTTTGTCACTTTGGTGGACAAAATCATAGGTCCTTGTCCATAGTGTATCACATGTTGCCGGGTCATATTTCACTAGCAAAAAATCACTTTTTTGTCCACTAACCTTAGTAAAGCCAACTGCATAAATTTTCCCATTCTGTGCAAGTACAAGATCAGTAAATTCATCATCGTCATTTTTTAATCCATTATAGATATAAGAGCAAATTAATGCTCCGCCATTATCAACCTTATTGATGACTGCATCCCGATTGTGGTCCTCATAAAATGTATAGCCACATGTATATGAAAAATCATTTGAGTCAATTACAATTGATTTTGCACTTTCGTTAAAATCGCCAAGACCATTAAAAGTTTTTGCAAAAGTTTCTGTACCTGTTACATCGTATTTTACAATTGTAGCATCTTTCATAGAAACAGTATTATTAGTGCTACCAACTACGTAACAATTTGTTCCATCTAAAATTAAATTTCCCGGAGTATCACCTTTCCCGGCATTTGTACCACCTTTAAATAAAGACCACATCAATGTACCGCTTGTATTGTACATTACTGTCATCCAATCGTTGTCTTCACTAGTTCCAGGATCCTGATCACTTCTGCCGGTAATTATTAAATTACCTGCTGCGTCAGCTTTTATTGCTGTTGGAATATCGTCCTGAATGAAAACAGAACCGGTGATTCTCGACCATTGTTGTGTTCCGGCAGAATTATATTTGACAGTAGCAAAATCGTAATTTATAGCGGCAGAATTATCAGCGTCTGATTGCCCTGTAACATAAATATTATCTAGAGCATCTACAGCGATAGCTAAAGCTCGATCATCCTGATTTGCAGGTGCATTGTAGAATTTACTCCATTGAAGAACGCCACCGGCACTGTATTTTACCGTTCTGAAGTCATCATTGCTTGCACTTTTGCTTCTACCTGTAACGATTACAGCACCGCTGTTATCAAGTGTTATTGCAGTGGCTCTGTCATTACCATTTCCACTATTGTAAACTTGTAACCATTGTTGAACACCATTTGTACCGTTATATTTGATAGTTGCAAAATCGTCGTCTGTGGAACCCATAGATCGACCTGTTACATAAACATCTCCAATTCCATCAACTACGAGTCCTGCTACTTCGTCTTTTCCACTAATTACCATTGATCTTGAAAATTCTGTTGCCCATATTAAAGTTCCATCAGACGCAAATTTCAAAGTGATATAGTTATTACTTCCTGAAGCAGTATCAGGCTCTGTGTTTCCTGCAATAAATATATTTCCTGTTGGATCCAAAGACATTGCTACCGGGATATCATCATAGTTAGCTACAGAATTCCACGTGGTGTCATAAAGTTTCGTTCCGGAAGCATCATATTTCATAAGCAGGATGTCGACATTGGTAGTATCCCCTTCAGAATACCCGCAAACAAAAACATTTCCTGAATTGTCAACAGCAACTGAAATTGCTTCATCGTCGCCGCTTCCTTTACCATTTTTAGTTCTGGACCAGATCGTATCTCCATTTGCATCAAATTTAACAACTAAGAAATCGCGATAATTTCCTGAGCGTATTGTATAACCTGCTCCGATAAAATTTCCGGAGCCGTCAGAAACCACGCAATTATAGCGGTCTGAATTATCGCCGTGTCCCGAATAAAAGGACTCCCAAACCGGATCGATACTTTTGGAAGTAAGAGTTAGTAATAAAATACTTAAAGTGAAGAGAAGTGCTTTTATTTTAAACATAGCTGTAAAATCTATTATTAAATGGTTATTTAATTGTTTTGACAAAGGTAGGAAGTAAAACCGTGATTTTGCCACTCTTAAGTAAAACGTTTCAACATGGTTATTTGTTTTTTGTTTAAAACTGAAGTATTTTGAAAGGTTACGGTTTCCTGGTGGTTAAAGTTCGAACAAAATTCTGTTGAAAATTTGAAGAGAAACCGAGTATCCTTTTTCTGTTCAATGCGGTTAAACGATAACCTATGAAAACATTAAATCGCACAGAAGTTGACGCCTTGATCAGATTATTAGATGATTCTGATCTTGAAATTTATCAGCATATCCAGACCCGTCTGGTTGACTATGGAAAGGATGTTATCCCTCTTTTAGAGAATGCCTGGAGTAGTTCGATGGATGCGATGATGCAGGAACGCATAGAAAATGTTATTCATAAAATACAGTTTGATGACCTAAAGCATGAATTGCATGTTTGGGCACATTCAGGTTCTCATGATCTTATTAAAGGGGCTATACTGCTTGCCAGGTATCAATATCCCGAACTTCAGGAGGAACAAATCCAGAAACAACTCGATAAAGTTAGAAAGGATGCCTGGTTAGAAATGAATGATGGCCTGACAGCACTCGAACAAGTTAAGGTGCTAAACAAGATCTTTTTCGAAATTCATGGTTATTCAGGAAACACTCAGAATTATCATGCTCCTCAAAACAGTTTTATTAATATAGCTCTTGAAACAAAGAAAGGTAATCCATTGATGTTATCTCTACTCTATTTAGAAATAGCACGTTCAGCGGGTATTCCAATTTATGGAGTAAATCTTCCGGAACATTTTATTCTTTGTTACAAAGATGAATTGAATGAGCCGGTTTCAATCGATGACCATTCCAAAATTCTCTTCTATATCAATCCTTTTAGTAAAGGTGATATTTTCAATAAGAAAGAGATCGATAATTTCCTTGCACAGTTAAAGATACCTCAAGAGAAAAGTTTCTACGAACCATGCTCAAACAGAGATATGATTCAACGACTGATTCGTAACCTGATGAATTCTTATCATAAATTAGGTTTTATGGATAAAGTGGATGAGTTGACTTTGTTGATGCGTGCCGTGATCTGATTTTAGTGAGTGGTGAGTTGTAAGTAGTAAGTAGCAAAGAATGCCGTGCTACTTACCACTTACAACTCACAACTTTCCTTCTATGAATTTCGAAATTGAATATCATATAACTCTTTGTACAGTCCATCCTGTTTCAGTAATTCCTGGTGATTGCCTTGCTCAATAACTTTTCCGTGATCCATAACTATGATTTTATCGGCATTCTGAATGGTTGCTAATCTATGTGCTATGACTATTGACGTTCTTCCTTTTGTCAACGTAGCAGTAGCTTTTTGAATTAGTTCTTCACTTTCACTGTCGATTGACGAGGTTGCTTCATCCAATATTAAAATAGACGGTTTAAATACATAGGCTCTGATAAAAGAAATCAGTTGTCGTTGCCCTACAGACAACATTGCTCCTCTTTCCATTACATTAAAATCATACTTGCCGGGAAGTCTATCAATGAAAACATTTGCCCCTACAGCCTGAGATGCTTCTTTTACTTTGTCGAGTGAAATAGTATTATCATTCAATGTAATGTTATTGTATATCGTATCTGAGAACAGGAAAACATCTTGAAGTACAACTGCTACTTGTTTTCTAAGAGCATTCAAATTGAAATTTCTAATATCAATACCGTCAATCATAATTCGCCCTTTTTGAAATTCATACATTCTGCCTACAAGGTTAATGATTGATGATTTTCCTGCCCCTGTTGCTCCTATTAAAGCAAGTGTTTCCCCGGCATTAATTTCAAAACTGACATCTTTCAGGATCCATTCAGTATTTTCAGTGTCCTTTGCTTCATTATATGCAAACCAAACGTTCTCGAAACGGATTGAACCTTTTATTTCAGTTTCAAGTGTACCTTTGTCTTCAATAAATTCTTCAGTATCGAGGACTTTTAAGACCCTTTCACTGCTTACCATTCCCATTTGAAGGGTGTTAAATTTATCTGCCAATTCACGAATTGGTCTGAAAAGCATGTTGATGAACATTATAAATGCAATTACATTTCCCAATGAAACATCATGCGTGATAACACCACCTGAACCCCACCAGACAAGTAAACCGATCGAAGCGGCAGAAAGTAATTCCACAACAGGAAAGAAAATGCTATAATACCAGACAGATCTCACATTTGCTTTCATGTGTTCATTGTTGATCTTCCTGAATCTTTTCATTTCTTCTTCTTCACGGTTGAAGATCTGTACAATGCTCATCCCGGTTATATGTTCCTGAACGAAGGTGTTTAATGCAGCCACCTGAGTTCTCACTTCCCTGAATGTTTTATTGATACCATACTGGAAGATACGGGTTGCAACCATTAGAATAGGAATGGTGCATAAACTGATCAATGTTAATCTCCAATCTTTGTAGAACATCACGGCAATAATGACCGCCAGTTGAAGGAGATCTCCAATGATCACAATTAATCCTTCGCTGAAGATATCTGCTATGGTTTCCAGATCACTGATCGTACGTGTTACCAATGTACCGATTGGTGTATGATCAAAGTATTTGAGTCTTAATTTAGCAATGTGCCGGAATAATTTTACCCGAAGATCTTTTATGACTGTTTGACCCAACCAATTTGTCAGATAGGTATGAATATATTGAATGAATGTTTGAAAAAGCAACAATGCAATCATCAATAACATCATTTTTCCCAGACCTGCTTCATCTAATTTAATGATGTATTCATCGACAGTATACTGAATAAGGATGGGCCGCAGCGGTGAAAGGAACGCAAGTAAAAGTGTAAGGCCTACACTTAGATAAAATTTCTTTTTATAGGGTTTTGTAAATGCATAGATCCTTCTCAGGATCTTCATATCAAATGCTTTACCAACGACTGTTTCTTTTGACATTTATTTATTTAGAAAAGGGTATTCGATTTTTGTTAAATATAAACCGTGAGCAGGAACAGAAAATCCGGCCTCACTTCTATTCTTGCTGTCAAGGATCCTTCGAAATTGAGTTTCATCCAGATCTTTTTCGGCAGCCATTAATAAGGTGCCAACAATTGCACGAACCATATTTCGAAGAAAGCGGTCAGCTCTGATCGTAAAAACAAGATGGCCTTTGTATTGTTCAGTCCACTGAGCAGAAAAAATTTTGCAATTATTAGTAAACGTCTGAGTGTTCAATTTGCTGAATGAAGTGAAATCTTCGTACTCCAGTAAAATACCGACAAATTTATTTAGTTTTTCCAACTCCGGGAAATTGATATTATACCATGCTTTTCCTATGAGAAACGGATCCTTGTTTCTGATAACATGGTATTCATATGTTCGTGCTGTCGCAGTAAACCTGGCATGTGTATCATTTGCGACCTGAAAGATCTCTTGCACTGCAATTTCAAAAGGTAAAATTGCATTTAACCGGTGAACCAGAGAATCAATATCTTCGATATTAGCTGAATCAAAATGTGCATAAAATATTCTTGCATGAACACCTGTATCTGTTCTGCCACAACCGGTTATTTCAACCTCAGTTTTCATCAGTACAATTAATGCTTTAGTCAGTTCTGCTTGAATTGAATTTGCATTCTGCTGAATCTGCCAGCCATGAAATTTCGAACCGTCAAATGAAAGTTTAATAAAATACCGATGCATTGGAATCGTATTCATACTTGTTACCGAGGATATTCAACTCTTATATGGTAAATTGACATCAACATTTTTTTAAAGAGTTTTTTAATTTCACTAATGTCTTTAAGTGTGATCGGTGCATTGTCAAATTGTTTTTGCGCAATTTGATTATCAATAATAAAATCGACCAGGTTGCTGATCGAATCAGCATCTGCATTTTTTAAACTTCGTGATGAAGCTTCAACAGAATCTGCCATCATTAATACTGCTGTTTCACGCGAGAATGGCAATGGACCGGGATAACGAAAGAGGATTTCGTCGGGCACCTTTTCCGGAAAATTCTTCAAAAATGACTGATAGAAATATTGCAATCGAACAGTACCATGATGGGTACGTATGAAATCGATTATTTGCTCAGGAATCTTGTGTTTTCTTGCTTTTTCAATTCCTCGAATAACATGACTTTTTATAATGCGTGCACTTTCTTCAAATGAAAGATCATCGTGTGGATTGCTATTCGTATTCTGATTTTCGATGAAGTACATTGGCATATCAATCTTTCCAATATCATGGTACATTGCACCTGCACGGATCAACAAAGGGTTTCCTCCAATGTGGAAAATTGCTGCTTCTGCTAAATTGGCTACTTGAAGACTATGTTGAAACGACCCGGGAGCTTTCATTGACAATTCTCTCATAAGAGGAGAATTTGAATCAGATAATTCCATTAAAGATACATCGGAAAGAAAACCGAAAGATTTTTCAAAAATAAATATCAATGGAAATGCGAAAAGTGTAATAATAGAATTTCCTAAAAACCATTTCAAGTTCATCCAATCGATGCTTTTAAAATTCGCTTCGTGTAAAATTGAAACTCCTATGAATGAGATCGTATAGGAAAGAAAGATCATCAGTACTGTGATGAAGAATTGCACTCTTCTACTCATGTTAAGAATTGTGAAGATCGAAACCATTCCTGCAATTGTCTGAATGAACATAAATTCGAACCCACTCGGCGCTTCAAAACCAATTATCAATAGTGTTACAATATGAGTGAATAAGGCAGTGCGTGTATCGAAGAATGCCCGAATGATGATTGGTAAAATACAAACGGGAACAAGGTACATATCAAAGAGATTGGCTTTCCTTGCCCAGAGAAACAAGTAAGTGATCATTACAATCAAAAGCATTAGCAAAACTATTCGTCTATTGTCATCAAAAATATCTTTCCTGAACAGAAAAAGAAAGAGCACAAGCATGGTCATAGCAAGTGAAACCAATATGAAGTGACCCATAAGCATCATCCAGCGTGCGCTACTGCTGAATTCCTGATTCTTCATTTCTGCACGAAGTGATTCTAGTTTTTGGAATCGGACATCGTCTATGATCTCACCTTTAAGGACTACTACTTCATCTTTTTGAACCAATCCATGCGACAAACTTATTTTATCGATCAATTGCTTTGTCCATTGCCTTGTCGCCTGATCATCGTAAAGAATATTGTGTGATAAAGCATTTTCAAGTAATGGTGCAAGCAAAGTTTGATCAGCAGATGAGATGTTTTCTAATTGTGATTGTATGAAAGAAAAAGCTGTTTGAATGGTATAATAATCATTCAGATTGTGTTCTTCTGCAATATTTGCCTTGACGATCGTTATGATCCCATCCGGATTATTACTTTTTGTTTTGTCATTAATAAGAATAATTCCTTTTTCATAGATGACTTTCAGGATCTGAACTCCAATAGTTTCTTGAACCTGTTGCAGTTTTTCCTGCTGCTCAATTTCCTTGTAATTTTTTGCTGCACTCCTGAATCTCTTATTCCAAACGTCTGCTAATTCATTCTTAAAAAGGTAGATCTTTTGTTCAGCAAGTTTTTCATCGAAACGATAAAAAGGATGACTGTTTTTCATGACGGTCGCTTTCTCTTCATTAAGTTCGGCTTCCGTTTTATTGATAGCGAAATCAAATGGCGCCATAAGGTTTTCAAAAGCCCACGGTTTACCTTTTTGAAAAGTGTAATTGAATTGCGTCTCTTTGGGAAGAGCAATGACAATCAGTAATACTGTGATTACAATCAATACGATCTTGGAAATATTCTCGTGCTGATTGGAAAGTCGGACAAAGTAATTCTTCATTTTTTATAGAATGGCGGCAATTTACGATTTTTAAGTACATTTGCGCCTTAATTCTAACAACCTATTTATGAAAGAAGTATATATCGTGTCTACAGCCCGGACTCCAATTGGAAGTTTTGGCGGGTCATTATCGGCTTTGACAGCAACACAATTGGGCGCTCATGCAATTAAATCGGCTTTAGAAAAAGTGAAGCTTGACCCAAAGGAGATCCAGGAAGTATATATGGGGAACGTCTTATCGGCTGGTGTTGGACAAGCACCTGTCACTCAAGCTTCAATTTGGGCCGGTATTCCAAATACCACTCCGGGAACGACAGTAAATAAAGTTTGCGCTTCCGGAATGAAAGCAATTATGCTGGCAGCCGAATCAATTATGCTTGGTTATAATGATTGTGTGGTTGCCGGTGGTATGGAAAGTATGAGTAACGTTCCTTATTACCTAGACAAAGCCAGAAATGGATATAAATTAGGAAATGGAAGCATTACGGATGGTCTTGTGAAAGATGGTCTTTGGGATGTCTATAAAGATTATCATATGGGAAATGCAGCTGAATTATGTGCAGCTGAATGTAAGATTAGTCGTGAAGATCAGGATGCATTTGCTCTAGAATCATACAGACGTTCCAGGGAAGCTTATGCAAGCGGAATGTTCAAGGATGAAATTTCACCGGTTAGCGTTCCTGTCAGAGGAAAAGATCCGATTGTAGTGAGTGAAGACGAAGAATACAAGAATCTTAAAGCCGATAAAGTTGCAGGATTAAAGCCGGCATTTCAAAAGGATGGTACTGTAACTGCGGCGAATGCCTCTAAATTAAATGATGGTGCAGCTGCTGTTGTCTTAATGAGCAAAGAAAAAGCGGACAAACTTGGGCTTAAGCCGATTGCTAAGATCCGTGGTTTTGCTGATGCTCAACAAGCACCTGAATGGTTCACAACAACTCCATCTAAAGCTTTCCCAATTGCAGTAGAACGCGCAGGAATAAAATTAGAAGATGTTGATTACTTTGAGATCAATGAAGCCTTCTCAGTGGTTTCTATTGCCAACAATCAGATCATGAAATTAAATCCGGAGAAAGTAAACGTTTTTGGCGGAGCCGTTTCATTAGGTCATCCATTAGGCGCATCAGGAGCAAGAATCGTTGTTACGCTTCTTAATGTCCTTAAACAAAAAGGTGGAAAGATTGGTGGAGCCGGAATTTGTAATGGTGGCGGTGGAGCGAGTGCAATCATTGTTGAATTAGTATAAAGTTTCATCGGATTCCATTAGACAAAAGAATAATATGTTTGCAATCTGTAATCTTACTTTGGTGCCTGTACGAAAAGAAGCTTCTGATCGTAGTGAAATGGTAACTCAGCTTTTGTTTGGAGATATTATAGAGATCCTTGACAAACAAAAAAGCTGGTATAAGATAAAGATGCTTGCCGACGATTACACTGGCTGGATAGATCAAAAGCAAGTTGCTTTGATTACCGATGAAGAAAAAGCAAATTATGATTCACAGTCATCCTTTATATCGAATGACATTCTGCAAATCGCAATTTTAAATAATTCGGAAATGAGTACTATCGTTATGGGTAGTACTCTTCCCTTCTATTCCAATAAGAAATTGTCCTTTGGCGGAAATAATTATTCTTTTGATGGCAATACAGTTTTGGTCTCCACGAAGCGGCCTGACAACATCACATTGCAAGCTCAATTGTATTTGAATTCCCCTTATTTATGGGGTGGCCGATCACCTTTTGGAATTGATTGTTCCGGACTGACTCAAATGGTATACAAGATTTGTGGATATAAATTGCGTAGAGATGCCATCCAGCAAGCCGAACAAGGAGAAACAATTAGTTTTTTGGAAGAAACTATTCCCGGAGATCTTGCATTCTTCGACAATGAAGAGGGGAAGATCATACATGTCGGCATTATTACCCATGGCAGTAATATCATTCATGCCAGCGGGAAAGTCCGAATGGATAAATTGGATCACCAAGGTATCTATAATGCGGAGACCAAAAAGTATTCGCATAAATTGAGGTTGATTAAGCGGCTTATTTAGCTAAGATTGTCACTGAATTGTTTAAATTTCAATAATTTGGAAGATAAATTGGGTTTTCTCGTAAAAATTTAACAATTTTGGCATGGATTTTAGACATAGTCGTGTATCTAAAACAAATTAAATGAGAAAAATTTACCTTGTGCTTATTCTACTGATTACAGCCATTTTTGGCAGTATTTCAGCCCAAAATACTGAGAGTACCAATTCCCTTTTACAAGAAAAGATGAATGTTTTTTATTCAGGGAATGAAGACAATATCCATCTCAGCTTTACTATTTCAACAGCAGCACCAATTGAAATTAAAATTGTTGATATCACAGGGAAGGAAATCAGAACGATCAATATGCCGCTTCCATTTCCCGGGACTTATTCTGAAATTCTTGAACGTAGTTCTCTTCGCGATGGTATATATATCATGCAACTGAATTGGGGCGGGAAACGATTTATAAAACGATTTGTAATTTCGTGATTGATTCAATAATCATATTTCAAAAGTTATAAAAAGGCAACATAGTTTGCCTTTTTTTATGGACTTAATTTGTGTAAAAGACGGAATAATATTTCCACTTAGGCAGACATTTTGTCTCAGTAATTTAATTTAGCCTGTCAATTTGTACTGATTTAAATCAAAATGGCTTTTTGGCAATTGTTTTGACCGAACTTGTGCGTTGATCTAAATAGGATTAGCATTACATTTTTAAAACCACGGATATGAACCAGAACAACTTCACAATTAAATCGCAAGAAGCTGTACAGACTGCTCAACAATTTGCAGAAGCGAACGGACAGCAATCTTTAGAACCCTCTCATTTGTTAAAGGGAATTTTTTCAGTCGATGAGAACGTTCTTCCATTCATTTTTAAAAAGATCAATGTGAACATTGATAAGTTGATGGATGAAAATGAGAAAATCATCACGTCAATTCCTAAAGTTGATGGTGGCAGAATTTATCTTTCTGACGATTTAAATAAAGTTTTTCAGAAAGCAACAACAATAGCGAAAGACTTGGGTGATGAGTTTATTTCACTTGAGCATTTATTTCTGGCTATGATTGCAGGAAAAGACAAAGTTTCAACTTTATTGAAATCAAATGGAATTAATGAGAAAGATGTAAAAGCTGCAGTTAAAGAATTACGGAAGGGAAGTAAAGTTACAAGTGCAAGTGCGGAAGAAACTTATAACTCTCTGAATAAATATGCAAAGAACCTGAATGAACTTGCTCGTAACGGAAAGTTAGATCCTGTAATTGGTCGTGATGAAGAGATTCGAAGGGTACTTCAGATTTTATCCCGTCGTACGAAAAACAATCCAATATTGATCGGAGAGCCGGGAGTTGGAAAGACAGCAATTGCAGAAGGCCTTGCTCATCGTATTATCGATGGAGATGTTCCTGAGAATTTAAAACAGAAGCAGATATTTTCATTAGATATGGGTTCGCTGATTGCAGGAGCAAAATATAAAGGCGAGTTCGAAGAAAGATTAAAGTCAGTTGTAAAAGAAGTTATTTCCGCAGAAGGTGATATCGTTCTTTTTATAGATGAGATCCATACATTGGTTGGTGCTGGTGGCGGTGAAGGTGCAATGGATGCGGCGAATATTTTAAAGCCCGCATTAGCAAGAGGAGAACTTCGGGCAATTGGAGCTACTACCCTAGCTGAATACCAAAAATATGTTGAAAAAGACAAAGCATTAGAGCGCCGATTTCAGAAAGTGATGGTTGAAGAACCATCGACCGAAGATGCAATTTCTATTTTACGTGGATTGAAAGAACGCTACGAGACGCATCATAAAGTAAGAATCAAGGATGAAGCGATCATTGCCGCCGTTGAATTAAGTGAACGTTATATTTCAGATCGTTTTCTTCCTGACAAAGCAATTGATCTGGTTGATGAAGCTGCAGCAAAATTGAGATTAGAGATTGATTCTGTTCCGGAGGAATTAGATGAGATGAATAGAAGGATCATGCAACTTGAGATTGAAAGAGAAGCTATCAAACGGGAAAAAGATGAAAGAAAACTGAATGAACTGAATGAAGATATTGCAAATCTTAATGAAGAAAGAAATCAATTAAAAGCGAAGTGGGAATCCGAAAAGCAAATTGTTCAAGGGATACAAAGTTCAAAAGAAAAAGTTGAAGCCTTAAAACTGGAAGCTGAGCAGGCTGAACGTGCAGGTGATTATGGTCGTGTAGCGGAAATCCGTTATGGTAAGATTGGTGAAGTTGAGGCCAAATTAAAAGAATTGGAAAATCAGTTAGGCACGATGCAAAGTGAGAAAGCATTGATCAAAGAAGAAGTAGATTCAGAAGATATTGCTGAAGTTGTTTCTCGTTGGACCGGAATTCCTGTGAACAGAATGTTGCAAAGTGAAAGAGAGAAATTGCTTCACCTGGAGGATGAATTACACAAACGTGTCATTGGACAAGAAGAAGCCATTGCTGCGTTAAGCGATGCAGTAAGAAGAAGTCGTGCCGGTTTGCAAGATGCTAAGAAACCAATTGGTTCATTTATCTTTTTAGGAACGACAGGTGTTGGAAAAACTGAGTTAGCAAAAGCACTTGCTGAGTTTTTGTTCAACGATGAAAATTCAATGACAAGGATCGATATGAGTGAATATCAGGAAAGGCATACAGTATCAAGATTGATTGGTGCTCCTCCGGGATATGTTGGTTATGATGAAGGTGGGCAATTGACTGAAGCAGTCAGACGTCGCCCCTATTCTGTCGTCTTGTTAGATGAGATAGAGAAAGCGCATCCGGATGTATTCAATATTCTTCTTCAGGTTCTTGATGATGGTCGATTAACGGATAATAAGGGAAGAACAGCAAGCTTTAAAAATACTATCATCATAATGACTTCCAATATTGGATCTCATCTAATCCAAGAAAGTTTTGATGATTTAGATGCGATCAATCATGATGAAGTTGTGTCCAAGACAAAAGTAAAGGTCTTTGATTTGTTGAAGAAAACAATTCGCCCTGAATTCCTCAATAGAATTGATGAGATCATAATGTTCCAGCCTTTGAATCGTGAGGAGGTAAAACAAATTGTCAGAATTCAATTTGAAGGTCTAAAAGAATTGTTGAAGCAGAACAACATGACGATCACTGCAACAGAAGAAGCAATTGAATGGTTATCACAACTAGGTTTTGATCCTCAATTTGGTGCTCGTCCACTGAAAAGAGTGATACAGAAAAAAGTGCTGAATGAGCTTTCAAAACAGATTCTTGCAGGGAAGATCGTGAAGGATGCCGAGATCGAACTGAGGTTGAACAAAAAGAATGAATTTGAATTTGTCAATTTAGCTAAATCAATGGTATTCTAATTGGAACTTAGATAAATTAAATGCTTAAAAAAAGTATAAAAACCGTCCTTTGAGGCGGTTTTTTTTGGTAGAAACGCTTTACTTCAACTTTTCTATCGTATTTTTGTTTTACTAAAAAAAATTTATGAAAAACACCTTCATTTTATTTGCAGTTTTTGCTGCATTTAGCACAGCTCAAGGGCAATCTTGCTGTACAAAAAATACAGATCAGTCATTTCCACAATTGGCCATGACCGACGGGTTTGCTGCTGCACATCTAGAACCACTTCCATTTACAGATGAGAAACCTAACGGAAAAAATATCATTCTTAACATAAAAGGTCAAAACCCGGGTAAAGCCTATGTAATTATGTCCGAAGCCCCTACAAAAAATTGGATATTCGTTTATCATGAGTGGTGGGGATTGAATGATTATATTCGTAAGGAAGCAGATAAACTCCAGACAACATTAGGGAACGTTAATGTTATTGCAATTGACTTATTTGATGGTAAAGTTGCAGATGATGCTAAGGCCGCTCAGGAATTATCTTCAAATTTAAATGATGCTCGTGCCAGAAGCATTATAAAAGTGCATTAAATTATGTTGGCAATGATATGAGAATAGTTTCTTTAGGTTGGTGCTTTGGTGGTGGATGGTCTCTGCAATCAGCATTGCTTGAAGGTCAAAGTGCTGTTGGATGTGTAATGTATTATGGCGTACCTGAAAATGATGTTAAAAAATTGAAAACTTTAAAATGTGACATTTTGGGTATTTTTGCTACAAATGATGATTTCATAGACAAGGATATGGTAAGTAAATTTCAAACGAATCTGGAGACAGCAGGAGTAAAAAACACTATTCAATTTTATGAAGCAAATCATGCGTTTGCGAATCCAAGTAATCCAAAGCATGATGTAGAGGCAACCAGATCTGCATATGAATTAGTTCTAACTTACTTAAAAGAAAAATTTGCTAATTAATAATTCTAATTTCGAAGTAATTAAACATTAAAATTTTAATGTTTAACTACTTTTTGCTAATGAGAAAAGTACTCTCAATTCTAGCTTTAATTTTTTGCGAATTCTCCTTCGGGCAACCAAATTCATTTGTCAAATTTTCAGGTCCACCTCAGCTTATAAGTTATGGACATGGCGTCCACCAATCTTTATCAGGTTCAATTTATTTGGCCGGTTATGGTGATGATGTTTCAACGTTATATTCACTCATTTCATTCACAAAATTTGATGAATTTGGAAGTGAGATCGATACAAAATACTACGGTGATTCACTGCACCACTTCATGTTGATGAGAATGCTTGCAATCAACGACAACAGTTTTTTGTTAGTTGGAAGTAAAATGATTCATGGTGGCAATAATAATCCTTATGCACTTTTAATTGACTCGACGGGTTCTGTGATCTGGGAAAATTCCAGTACATCAACTTTTAATTCCTGGTTTACAGGTGTTAGCAAATTCCCTAATGGAAATCTTGTCTTTTCAGGGGCTGCTACAGATACACTGAATGGTGATCTCAATTTATTCGGTGTGATCACGGATAGTCTTGGCTCAACTTTACATTCATTTTCATTTGGAGATGTTGGCTTCAATGAGACGAGCGAAAATTGTTTGGTGACCAATGAAGGGACAATAGTGGTATGCGGAGATAAACTCATTAATACTTCTATTGTTAATCCTTATGTTGTCGCTTTTGACAGTACGGGAAATTATTTGTGGGATATGACCATTGGATCGCATCTTAACAGTGGAAGCAAGAATTTATTTATTGACCGTAGTAATAATGTTATCGTTATTGGTGAATCTGCAACTACTTCAAGTCCTCAGTTTGATATTCAAATTTCAAAAATCGATGTTGCCTCTGCCTCTGTCGTATGGATGAAATTACTACAAGGAACAGATATGAGTGATGCAGGATTTGCGCTAAGTGAAACGGTCGATGGTCATTATGTAGTAGCAGGATACGGTCATGATTCTATATATTCTACGAAAAGGGTTGTGATGATTGTTACTGATACCAGTGGAAATGAATTGTCAAAACAATACTTTGGAAGTTCCCCTATCAATATTGGTTATGAAATTTGTCCTTCAATTTATGGAGGATTTCTTATTGCAGGAGCTGACTTTGTTAATAATCAAGAGATATTGATCTATCAGAAGGAACTTGGAATTGGAATTGAAGAGGTGAATGAATTTTCAACAAGTGTATATCCCAATCCCATTTCCGTAAATTCAAAAATTAATTTTTCAGATCCAATCGATCAATTTACATTATTAAGTATTTCGGGGCAATTAATTTTTTCGAAAAGATTTGATTATCCTATTTCATCGTTCATGCTTCCATTCATAACCAGCGGAGTTTATTTTTTAGAACTTGAGCAAAGGGGGAAACGTTTTCAATCTATCCTAACGGTAACTGAATGAAGAATCGCATTCAGCAGATATTGAATCAATATTGGGGTCACAGTACTTTTCGTCCTTTGCAAGAGGATATAATTTTATCTGTTCTGGAAGGGAAAGATACTCTGGCATTGCTTCCAACCGGTGGCGGGAAATCTATTTGTTTTCAGGTTCCCGCGCTAGCTCAGGATGGGATATGTATTGTTATTTCGCCATTAATAGCGTTGATGAAAGATCAGGTTGCCAATTTGCGAAATAAAGGTATCCCGGCAGTTTCAATAGTTTCAGGAATGAGTAAAAATGAAATTGACATTGCTTTGGATAATTGCATTTATGGGAAAGAAAAGTTTTTATATGTTTCTCCGGAAAGGTTAACTTCTGAATTGTTCATTGAGCGATTGAAGTTAATGAAAGTAAACTTATTGGCAATAGACGAAGCCCACTGTATTTCTCAATGGGGATATGATTTTCGTCCCTCCTACTTACAGTTAGCAGCTATAAGGAAGCATCTTCCGAATGTTCCTGTGCTTGCATTGACCGCTACCGCGACTAAGAATGTAGAAATCGATATTCAGGAAAAGCTGGCTTTCACAGATGCTAATGTATTTAAGAAAAGTTTTGAGCGAAAAAACCTTGCTTATATTGTCTTATATGAGGAAGACAAATTTGGACGATTACTTAAGATCGCTAACAGTTTAAAGGGCATTGGTGTTGTGTATGTAAGGACAAGAAAACGTACCAAGGAGATCGCTGATTTCTTGAAACGCAATAAAATTTCCGCTGAAGCATACAATGCAGGAATGACCAGTGTCGATCGAAGTAAAGTGCAAGATAATTGGATGAAAGAAAAAACACGGATCGTTGTTGCTACCAATGCTTTTGGAATGGGTATCGATAAAGGTAATGTCCGATTTGTTGTACATGTAGATTCCCCCGAAAGTCTGGAGGCTTATTATCAGGAAGCGGGACGTGCGGGACGTGACGAAGAAAAAGCGTACGGAATACTCCTCTTTAATAGCAATGACAGAGAAGAATTAGAACAAAGAATAGATCAAAATTTCCCTGAACTATCGAAGATAAAAGCTGTTTACCAGGCGTTGGGAAATTACTTTCAGTTACCTGTCGATTCAGGGAAGGGAGTTAATTTTGATTTTGATCTTTACAATTTCTGCAATAACTATAATCTTAATATGAGTGAGACATATAGTTGCCTTAAAATTCTTGAATTGCAGGGATTGATTGCTATGAATGATTCTGTTGCACTGCAGTCGAGAATTCATTTTTCAATTCGTGCAAATGATCTTTATGAGTTTCAGGTAAAGAATCCAAAATTTGACAATTTCATTAAAGTAATTTTAAGACTTTATGAAGGTGTATTTGATGAGTATATCAGTATTAATGAATCAGAAATTGCATTGCGTGCAACTATGACAATTGAAGAGGCAAGGCTAACTTTAGTTACGCTTCAAAAACTTCATATTTTGAATTTTATACCTTTTACCGACAAGCCACAATTAACTTATATTGAATCCCGCATTGAACAGAAAAACTTGTTGATTGATAAAGAAAATTTAATTGAAAGGAAAAAGAGATTCATAGAACGTGCTCGATCATTTTTGCATTATGCTGAAACGGAAAATCGTTGCAGAAGTCAAATGCTGGTAGCTTATTTTGGTGAGAACAATACAGAACGTTGCGGGGTTTGTGATTATTGTCTGGAAAGAAATAAGACAGGAGTTTCCGATTTGGAATTCAATGAAATTTCTATGCGTATTAAAACGATCCTAAAGGATGATTCAATTGGTTTGCCGGAATTGATCGCAAAACTTCGTCCGGCCGGTGAAGAAAGTACTTTGAAAGTAATTGAATGGTTGGTAGATAATGAGCAGATTTTCTATACAGAGCAGGAAAAACTTTCAGCTACCAAGTAGCCAATTCTCCACTTTGTAGTGCAATTCAACATTTTTCGTGATTAAAAAATCGTACTTTTGGCCGATATGAAAAATTACGTGAAAATTATATTGCAACCGAAGAAAGACAGATCGTTGAGACTATTTCACCCTTGGGTTTTTTCAGGAGCAATCGCGAAGGTGGATGGCGATCCAAAAGAAGGTGACATTGTAGAAGTGTATTCTCATGAAAACGAATACATGGCGACAGGTCATTTTCATAACGGCTCAATTAAAGTCAGATTGTTTTCATTTACAAAAACCGATTGTAGTGAAGAGTTTTGGTATAGCAAATTTAAAAAGGCCTACGACAATCGTGAACGATTAGGAATAATTGGAAATACAAAAACAAATATTTATCGATTGATCCATGCAGAAGGTGATGGAATGCCGGGATTAATCATTGATATTTATGGTTCTGTTGCAGTCATACAAACACACACAGTTGGTATGCATGAACAGAAAGAACATTTTGTTTCTGCATTAAAGAAAATCTATGGAACCACTCTAGAAGCAATTTATGATAAGAGTGCAGAAACGATGAGTAAGCAGAATTCACTTATCATGGAAAATTCATTTTTGTACGGTTCACAGTCTGAATCTGAAGTTTTTGAGAATGATATTAAATTCTATGTGAATTGGGTGGAAGGCCAAAAAACGGGTTTCTTTATCGATCAGCGCGAAAACCGACAATTGCTTGCGAATTATTCAAAAGGAAAAAGAGTTTTAAATACGTTCTCCTATTCAGGTGGCTTTTCGATGTATGCACTTGCGGCCGGAGCCACAGAAGTTCACTCAGTTGATAGTTCGAAAAAGCCGGTGAACTTTCTCTGAGAAATGCAGAATTGAATGGAGTTACAAACAGACACTTTTTCATGGTATGGATGCTTTTGATTTTCTTAAATCATCCAAAGAATTGTATGATATTGTTATACTTGATCCACCGGCATTTGCCAAACATTTGTCTTCAGTAGACAAAGCGATGATTGGATATAGAAATCTGAATACAGAAGGATTCAATAAAGTGTTGCCCGGCGGTTTACTTTTTACTTTTTCATGCTCACAGGTTATCGATAAAACGCTTTTCAGAAAAGTAGTTTTCCAGGCAGCTGCACAATCAAAAAGAAATGTAAGAATTCTTTATCAGCTTACTCAGGGTCCTGACCATGCTATTAGTATTTATCATCCGGAAGGGGAATATTTGAAGGGCCTTGTCTTACAAGTAGATTGATAATGGCAATAGGTACTTCGTATAAAGAGATCGTCAAAATGGCAATGCCCGTTATTTTCGGGGCATTTGCTATGACTTTGGTTAATATTACGGACACGGCCTTTTTGGGGAGAATTGGAGAGACAGAACTTGGTGCATCAGCTGTTGGCGGGATATTGTATTTCGTTTTTGCCATGATTGGTGTCTCAATAGGTACAGGAACACAGATCATTATTTCGAGAAGAAAAGGGGAAAACAATGATTCGTCGATAGGTCAGATCTTTGATCAAAGTATAATAATTCTCTTTATTACCGGTCTGGTATTATTTGTTTTTCTAAAGTGGATAGCTCCACCATTATTGCCACTTATTTTAAATCAGCCGGAGCTTGTAGAATCTACAAGAGAATTTCTTGCTTATCGTTCATATGGTATCTTTTTATTTTGACCGCAACAGCATTTCGCTCACTATTCGTTGGGATTGCTTTGCCGAAAATTTATGGAACCTATTCATTTTTAATGGCAGGTATCAATATTGTTTTAGGATATGCAATGATCTTTGGAAATTGGGGATTTCCCAAAATGGGAATTGCAGGAGCGGGCCTGGCTTCTTCCATAGCCGAACTACTTTCATTACTATTTATCTGGGGATATACTTTTTTAAATAAAGGACTTAAGCAATATAAGGTATTCAAATTTGAATCTTTCAAAAAGGAATTGACAATTAAAATATTTGAGCTCTCCTCTCCTATTATCGTACAAAACCTGCTTTCAATGGGTGCCTGGTTTCTGTTCTTTGTATTTATTGAAAAGATAGGTTCGCATGAGCTGGCTATTTCTAATATTGTTCGTGGTGCGTATATGATCAGTATGACTCCCTTTTGGGGCTTCTCTGTTGCTGCAAACAGTATGGTAAGTAATGTAATTGGTCAAGGCAAAAAGGAGGAAGTTTTGGGCTTGGTACAAAAGATCATCAAACTAACATTGGTTGTTTCATTACTCATGATTGTGGTCAATTTGATTTTTCCGGTTCAAATACTTTCAATTTTTACAAATGATATTAAGCTTATCAATGATTCAATGGGATGTCTTCAGATCGTTGATATTGCATTGATTTTTTTCGGTTTTGCAATTGTGAGTATCAATGCAGTTAGCGGTACAGGTGCAACTAAGGTTGCTCTTTACATTGAGATCGCTGCAATTTTTATTTACATACTATATGCCTACTTAATGACGTTTGTATTTAAGGGAACCGTTGAAATGGTTTGGTTCTCAGAAGTATTGTATTGGTTATTTGCCGGTGTTGTCTGTTACTGGTACATCCGCTCCGGAACGTGGAAGAAATTGAAAAATATTTGAGATTTAATTTTATCCTTTGAGATAAATACTTGCTTTCCAAATTCACAATAGTATTTAATAACTATTACAATTTATTATTTTGTGCGCTTCTATGTCAGTTATCTTTGCAGCATGTCGAACAAACCCTCAATTGTTTTTCTAGGAACGCCTGAATTTGCAGTTCCATCATTGGAAATATTGGTCGAAAATGGATATCCTATTTCCGCTGTCGTAACAGTGCCTGACAAACCAGCCGGTCGAGGTCAGAAATTGATTTCTTCACCGGTAAAAGTATTTGCCGAGAAGCATGGTTTAAAGGTGCTCCAGCCTGTTAGCTTAAAGGATGAATCATTTATTAATGAGTTAAAAGCTCTAAATGCAGATCTTCAGGTGGTCGTTGCTTTTAGAATGTTGCCGGAAGTGGTATGGAGTATGCCTCGATTGGGAACTTTCAATTTGCACGGCTCGTTATTGCCGCAATACAGAGGTGCTGCACCAATCAATTGGGCTGTGATCAATGGTGAGAAAAAGACAGGTGTGACAACTTTTTTTCTCAAACAAGAGATTGACACCGGAAATATTATTTTCAATCAGGAAATTGAAATTACAAATGAAGACAATGCCGGAACGATTCATGATAAATTGATGGAGATTGGTTCTAAGCTTGTTTTAAAAACTGTACAAGCAATTGAAGTCGGGAAAGTTAAATCTATAGATCAGAATGCATTAACAAAAGATACTTTACGTTCTGCTCCAAAGTTAAATCGCGAGAATACACGATTATCTCTTACTAATTCTCCTGAGGAGGCAAGGAATTTTATCCGTGGATTGAGTCCTTATCCGGCTGCTCATGCTGAACTCTTTAATTCAAATGGCATTGGATTTTCGATAAAGATCTACGATGTCGATGCTGTTTCCGAAACACATCACTATCCTCCCGGCAAAATTGAAAGTGACAATAAAAGCTATATACATATTTATTTACCCGGTGGTTATATTTCAATAAAGGAACTTCAGCTTTCAGGAAGAAATAAAATGAAGGTCAGGGATTTTCTGAATGGGGTTAAAATGGATGGGGATTGGAAGATCAACTAATAACTTATAACGAATAACTAATAGTGAAGAATGAATCCCGATAGCTATTGGGATGAAGAATGAAAAATGAAAAGAATTGTTGTTTTAAGTGGTGCGGGAATAAGCGCGGAGAGCGGGTTGAAGACTTTTCGTGACAGTGATGGATTGTGGGAGAATTACAGGATTGAAGATGTAGCAACGCCTCAGGCATGGAAGAAAGACAGAAGACTTGTTCTGCAATTCTATAATGAAAGGAGAAAACAAGTAAAAGCGGCTAAACCAAATGCAGCACATCTTGCATTGGTTCAACTAGAAGAAAAGTTTGAAGTTCATATTGTCACTCAAAATATTGATGACTTACATGAGCGCGCAGGTTCTAAAAAAGTGTTGCATCTGCATGGTGAGATTCTAAAATCAAGGAGTACAATGGATCCTCATTTGGTCTATACAATTGAAAAGCACGAATTGAATGAAGGTGAGAAATGCGAGTTAGGATCTCAACTTCGACCACATATTGTATGGTTTGGTGAAATGGTACCTGCATTAGAATATGCAGCATATATTGTTTCAAGAGCCGATATCCTTATCGTAGTTGGAACTTCACTTGCCGTATACCCTGCTGCAGGATTGGTTAATTATGTTTCTCCTGAAGCTAATAAGTATGTGGTTAATCCTGACCCTGTAGTTGGAGAACTTGCAGGATTTAAATTTATAAATGCAAAAGCAGGTATTGGAATTCCTGAATTAGTACAAGAATTGATAAAGTCATGATGGATCATCCATTTTTAAACACAGAAGTCTTCAAATGGGTAGTATTGCCCATATTGATATTTATTGCCCGTACATTAGATGTAACTCTGGGAACCTTAAGAAGTGTTTTTGTCTCGAAAGGCTTTAGAAAAATAGTTCCCTTTATTGGATTCGTTGAGGTACTGATCTGGTTGATATCAATTCGTCAGGTAATGCAGCATCTTGATAATCCGGTATGCTACATCGGATTTGCCGGCGGATTTGCCATGGGAACATATGTTGGGTTGCTAATTGAGGGAAGATTAGCCCTGGGATTACAGGTTTTACGATTGATCGTTTCAAGTGACTGGGATCCGTTGGTTAATGCATTGCAAAAGGAGAAACTTGGCGTGACGATCATGGACGGCCACGGTGCTAAAGGTCCGGTGAAAATAATTTTTACGATAGTGAACCGAAAGGACATTGCACGTGTCAGGAACATAATCAAGATTGTGAACCCACAGGCCTTTTATTCAATTGAAGATATAAGAATAGCCAATCAAGGTGTTTTTCCAACGAAAGGGACCATAAATACGAAGATGGACTATATCCGAAATGTCCTGCCGGATGTCAAAGAGAAATAAACGTTTGATTGTCAATAAGTCCTTGAGATAGTCAATTAACGACTCTAAATAAGACCTAGTTTTGAGGCATTCAATCATAAAAACCATATCAAAAAAATCATGAAAACTAAAGCAATTTTAGCATTCGTAGTTGCAGGAGCTCTTAGCTTCTCTTCTTGTACAAAGAAAATCGATCCAAAAACTGTAGCTGATGTAAATCAATTCGGTACAGACTGGACAGCATTAGGTGAAAAAGCTACTAACTGGAGCAATGAACTTACTGCTACAACAACTCAAGCAAAAGAATTCGTTGCTAAGCAAACAGAAAGAATGAACAGCATGACTTCTCCAAAAGATCAGGCAGTTAAGACTCAACTTGCTCAATCAGTACAAACAGCTACTGAAAATGCAACTAAACTTGAAGGTATGCAGAATGAATTCAACACTTTCAAAGCTACTTGGGATGAAACTACTCAACAATTTGGTCAGTGGAAAGACAAAGTTATGAAAGGCGAAATCAATGCTGAAGAGGCTGCTAAAGGTCTTGCTGATTTCCAAACTAAAATGACTGCTTCTCAAGCACAAGTTGAAGGATGGAATGCACAGTATGCAGAAATCAAAACTGCTAATGAGCAAAATATGGCGAGTGCTGAAACAGTTGTTAATCCGGCTGAAACGACTCCAAAGAAATAATTTCAATTTCTTTAATAATAAAAAAGGTCTGAGAAATCAGACCTTTTTTATTTGGTGTATATCGTTAAGTTCTTTTATGAGTTTCAAAGAAAAATTATTGAAGTACCTTTTGGTTTTAAAGGCCCCAACCCATCGAAGTCCATGTATGACGTCACTTAGAAAGATCTCATCCGCTTTCAACAGATCATCGACAGTAATTCCTTTTTCTACAACCTGCTTGCCTTGTTCCCTCAAGTGATGAATTAAAACATCGCGCATTACTCCTGCCACACATGCTTCCTGAAGCGAAGGGGTATAAAAGACTCCATCTTCCATTAGAAAAATGTTTGAACTGATGGCTTCAGCGATTCTTCCATCGGTATTGAGTACCAGACAGTCACCGCTATTTGTTTTATTCTTATGCAAGCCTGCCATTACATAGTATAGGGCATTTGATGATTTCAAATTCGACAATCGACTAACGGGCTTTTTGATCTCAGTATAAAGTTCAATTTTCAGACCGGTATCGTTGAGCTGAAAATTTCTATTCGACAACGCTGAAACTTCTATCAGATAGGAAACATTATTTGTTTGAGGTGTATACAAGCCTCCATCGTTTCTAAACACCTCAAGACGGATCCTTCCATTGCCTTTCAGATTATTTACCTGATCTAAATGACGGATAGAAAGATAAAGGTTGTGAAAAGTAAGATCATCATGACTGTTCATCCCCAGCAATTCCATGGAACTTGCTAATCGGGCAAGATGCTTTTCAAAGAAAAGGATCTCACCATTCATTAAACGAATGGTTTCAAAGACTGCATCGCCATAACGAAATGCTCTGTTGCTGGCAGTAAAAATGGGTTGCCCTGCCTCTATTATATTCCCGTTAAAATTGACGAAACCGTTTTGCATAATCTAACTACAAAAGTAAGAAGTATTCCGAGTCGTTTTTCAATATGTACAAAAGATTAAGAACAAATGCAAGTTGAAAAACCGGGATTAATTTTTCATTTTTAATTCGACACTGCGCAGATCACCATTAGGTTCGATCTTAATTGCATTCACACCTGCTTTATGTCCTGCTTCAATGTCACGTTCGGCATCACCGATAAAAAAGCTTCGACTTGCATCAATATTGAACCTGGCAATTGCTTTTTCGAGTAATAGTGAATCCGGTTTTCTGCAAATACATTTTCCTGTTGTCGGATGATGTGGACAGTAATAATATTCCGCAATTGTAATCCCATTAAGACTGAGATTCCGCGAAATATGCAGATGTAAATAGTCTGCTTCCTGTTTTGTGTACAGTCCTTTTCCAATACCGGCTTGATTCGAAATAACGATCAACAGATAGCCTTTTTTGAAAAATCTAATAGTGCTTCAGTTACGCCTGGATTGATCTTAAGATCTTCGAGCAACCAGGTATATTCTCCTCTTTCCTGAATTAATACTCCATCACGGTCAAGGAAGATCGCTTTTTGTTTTTCAAATGACATCCCTGAAGTAAATTAGTTTTTGAAAAAAGGAAATCAAAAGATTTGGTTTCAGCAGCACTGTAAAAAAGAATCCAAATAATCCACCCCACAAGTGAGCATCATGATTTACATTATCTCCACCTTTTTTATCCATGTAATAACAATAGATCAGGTAAGCGATTCCGAAAACAATCGATGGTAAACAAAGAATACCATAAAGGCAGATCTTCTGCATAGGTTCAAGCAAAATGAAGGCAAAGATCACAGCAGAGACGGCACCGGAAGCACCGAGTGCATTGTAATACATGTTATTCTTATTCTTCTTGAATGTTGGAATGATAGAAGTTACCAGTCCACCAAAATATAAAAGCACATAATAATAACTTGCTTTATTTTCGAAGTACATTGAGAAGTAATTTTCAATGATTCCGCCGAATGAAAACAAGACAAACATATTCACGGCAAGGTGAATGAAATCGGCATGAATAAAGCCACTGGTGATAAAGCGATACCACTGCTTATTTCTATCGATCATATACGGATTGAAGATCAGTTTATTCATGTATTCATTATTAGAGAATGCAAGTAAACTGACTCCAATTGTAACAATGACCAATATCGTAGATATCATCTGAACTATTTAGTTAAACATTAAAGCGGAAATGCATGACATCGCCATCGCCCACCAGGTATTCTTTTCCTTCAATACTTAATTTACCGGCGTCACGACAAGCAGATTCAGAACCATAACTTAAAAAGTCATTATAACGAATAACCTCTGCCTTGATAAATCCTTTTTCGAAATCGGTATGGATAACAGCGGCAGCTTGAGGAGCAAGCATTCCTTTTGTAATTGTCCATGCTCTAACTTCTTTTACACCGGCTGTGAAGTAAGTGTACAAATTTAACAACCGATAAGCAGCTTTAATTAGTTTCGCTACACCCGACTCTTCCAGTCCAAGATCGCTTAGAAAAGCTTTACGATCTTCAAAGCTGTCAAGTTGAGTGATCTCCGCTTCAATAGCAGCTGCGATGACAAGAACTTCAGCGTTTTCGTCCTTGACTTCTTCTTTTAACAGATCGACATATTTATTTCCGGTAACAACAGAACCTTCGTCTACATTGCAAACATACAATACAGGTTTTGCTGTGAGTAAAAAGATATCGTCAATGAAACGCGTATCTTCAGGAGCAACAGGTGCGCTGCGTGCAGACAATCCTTTTTCCAAATGAGTCTTGTAAATGCTCAGGATCTCCATACATTTTTTTGCATCTTTATCAGAGCCGATCTTGGCCATCTTTTCAGTCCTGGCCATTTTGCGATCCACACTTTCCAGATCTTTTAATTGTAATTCAGTATCGATAGTTCCTTTATCGCGAACCGGATTAACAGAACCGTCAACGTGAACAACATTCGGATCTTCAAAGCAACGCACCACATGAATGATTGCATCACACTCTCTGATATTACTTAAGAATTGATTTCCTAATCCTTCTCCTCTACTTGCACCTTTAACTAAACCGGCAATATCAACGATTTCTATTGTAGTCGGAACCACTCTTTCCGGTTTCACTAATTTTTCCAATTCATTCAATCGTTCATCCGGTACTGTGATCACACCGACGTTGGGTTCGATCGTACAAAACGGAAAATTCGCAGCTTGCGCTTTTGCATTTGAGAGACAATTAAATAATGTCGATTTTCCAACATTCGGTAATCCGACAATACCACATTTTAGAGCCATAACTTATTTACTTACTTTTTTTGTTTTATGTTTACTAATTACTGTTTCAGGTTAGCAGGTTACAAGTTTAAGGTTGCGGCACCTTTAGATCCACCCATATACTACTTACACCTAAACCTACACCTACACTTAAACTATTTTCCCCCGCCGGGTAATGTCGATGCAGACAAGATGCCTTGATACTTCAAAGCATTCGCCGGATCGATCTGTGAGAGTATAGGAACAAGATCACTTTTTTCTGAAGGTGTTGCAGGTGTATAAATATTTACGATCTCATCTGCTTTTGCTGTAAAAAACAATTGCATTAGAAATGAATTCGGTTTGTCATCATAAACTTTTCGAAGGCTTTTCAAACTTTCAGTCATTACTGCTCTTGCATCAGTGAAATTTTCCTCAAATTTATCGAGTCCTAAACGGTGATAGGTATAACTTGCTTCGCGCAAAGGACGAAAAACAACATTCTGTAGATTCTCAACTGCCCAATACCGGTTTCTCGAAGATTCGAATGCCTTCCACCCTCTTTCAGGTAGATTCTGAGCATTATTAGCGATGTCCTGGGCTTTACTAAAGTATAGTGATCCTCCCAATGGAGAGAACGAATCATAATCAAATCCAAGGATAATATATGCATAGTAAGCCAGTACTGCGGTAAGGTTAGATCTCACATTTCCTTCGTCGAATTCTATTGTTTGATCCTGTACATAACGGAAATTAAAATCTTTGTCCTGGTGATTGAACATAGTAGAATTGTATGAACTATGGTAAACCGGGCGGCGAGAAGATATTTGAATAGAAGCTGAAAATTCATCTGTTGAAATTCGTTCAGAGATCGTAATGACCATGCTGCATTCTATTCTCTCCTGATTTAAAAACTCATCAGTTGTCCATTTTCGATTATTCAAAAATTCACGGAGGTCCGTTTGAAGTTTCTCGTAGATCGTTTTATCACTGGCTTGTATTTGTGGTGTTAATACTGAGACCTGACAATTTAATTCCTGTGCAAATGAATTTTTCACACAAAAGAAAAGCAATATAAATAACAGAGGTAATTTTGACTCTGCTTTCATGGCAATATTGAGTTTGTAACGTTGGAGACAATCAGATTAACAATGTCTTTGGCAACATCAACCTTTGATTTTAATCCGAATGAATGTTGCACTTCTTTTTTATCGATGATCGTAATTTTATTTGTATCGTGGCCGAATCCTGCTCCTTGATCTTTCAATGAATTTAACACGACCATATCCAGATTCTTTTTCTTCAATTTACTTTTTGCATTCTCCAATTCATTTTCTGTTTCTAAAGCAAAGCCAACGATAAATTGTTTTGCGCTTTTTTGTTCACCCATCAGTGCAAGAATGTCTTGCGTTGGTTTTAACGATAAAGGAAGATCGTTATTTTCTTTTTCAGCTTTTCAGTAGCTTCATTTTCCGGTTTGTAATCTGCGACTGCTGCCGACATAACGATGATGTCTTTTTCCGCAAAGTCAGCCATACAAGCATCCAACATCTCCTGAGCTGATTCGACATCCTTTCTGATGATCTTTGAATTGACCACTGTAAGATTACTTGGACCACTTACCAAGAGAACTTCAGCGCCTTGATTTGCCAGTTCCTCGGCAATCGCATATCCCATTTTACCTGAAGAACGATTTCCGATAAATCGGACAGGATCGATTGCTTCATAGGTTGGACCGGCAGTTACTAATGCTTTCTTGCCACTCAATGGGAGATCTTGATTGAAATACTTTTCGAGAATGGTATAGATCAATTCCGGTTCTTCCATTCTCCCATCACCATGCAGTCCACTTGCTAATTCGCCTGAGGTTGCATTGATCAACTGATTTCCAAAGGACACCAGTCGAGAAATATTGTCTTGAGTTGAAGGATGCTTATGCATGTCTAGATCCATTGCCGGTGCGAAAAAGACTTTGCATTTGGCAGAGAGATAAACTGCCAGAAGGAGATTGTCGCAAATGCCATTTGCCATTTTGGATATGGTATTTGCTGATGCAGGTGCGATCACAAATGCATCTGCCCAAAGTCCCAGTTCAACATGATTGCTCCATTCACCGGTTTCCAAATTAGCATACTCAGAAAAGACCGGGTTTTTAGAAAGAGTTGAAAGTGTTAAGGGTGTGACAAAATCACGTGCAGCTGGAGTCATAACCACTTTTACTTCTGCCCCTGCTTTTACCAATAGTCGAACAAGTACAGCTGATTTATAAGCTGCAATACTTCCTGTAATACCAAGTAGGATCTTTTTTCCTCTCATTCGTCTTGAGGTATAGAAATGAAAAAATCCAAAACTCCAGGGTCTTGGATCATTTCAATCTTTAAATGAACGATAATTATTTTTCGCTTTGATTCTCCTTTGACGGATTGCGGAAATAAATTTTATCTTCATTGAATTCCTGAATGGCGATCAATGTCGGCTTTGGAAGTCTCTCATAGTATTTAGAGATCTCGATCTGCTCGCGATTTTCAAATACCTCTTCCAGGTTATCAGTAGTTGAATTGAATTCCGAAAGTTTAGCGTTTAACTCTTCTTTCATTTCGGTAGAAATCTGATTTGCACGTTTTGCAATTACTACCAGTGATTCATAAACATTGCCTGTCTTCTTATCGTATTCAGGAACATTTCTGGTAATTGTAGTGGTAACTTCTGATTTATAGCTCATGATTATTTATTTGTAAATATTATTGTATCTGATTCTTGTTGATCTTTTCAATTCGTTTTACAGATGTTTCGTAGATATCTGCTGCCTTATTCTTGTATTTGCTTTCCGGATACGCTGCATTGAATTCACCGTAGGCTGTTAATGTTGCTGAGTACCGTTCTATTAATTTCGATTCTATACTGTTTTCTGCTAAAAGAAAGTTTGATCGGACGATCTTAAACAAAGCTTCTTCTCTGTATTTAGTTGCAGGGAAATCGTTGATCAGATTTTTGTAGGTCGTAATCGCAGATTTATACGCTGATGTACTGAAGTACAATTCTGCATTCTGAAATTCTTTTTCTTCCAGTTTTTCCCTCAATTGGTCAATCAACTTATTACACTCTTCGATCTTCTTGCTTTGCGGATAAAGGTCAGCAAAAAGCTGAAGTTCATTAATTGCTTTGTACGTGTTTGTCTGATCTAAAGAGAATTGCGGCGAACTCTGAAAGTAGCAATACGCATGCATAAATGCACATTCTTCTGCAAATTCACTGTTCGGATATGTTTTCGCGAAATTTTCGAAATCATAAGCTGCTGTTTCAAAATCCCCAATCCTGTAATTTGTGTATGAGTAATAGTAATAGGTTTGCTCTGCCTTTTTTGTCCCTCGATAAACTGTGATCAATTCCTCAAAAAGCGGTAATGCCTTGTAATAATCGCCTTTATTGTACAATTTTATCGCATAATCATTTTTTGCATCCATGTCACGACTCTTCAGCATTTTGGAGTAATCGCTGCAGGATGTCAATGTGATCAGAAACAAAAAAAAGATCGGGAGAACTCTCATTTTCATAAGTCTGCGAAGATAGGTCTTTTATATCGGAAAACGAAATAAATGAAGGCTATAATTGCCTTATTTTTAGCTCTTTTTTGATGAAAGTAAGTCTTTTCCGACCTTAAACTTTGTTCCAAAAAAGAACCGATAGAAGTTCCTTCAAACTACTATCGGTTTCTTTTGAAAATTATTTTACTGTTTTACTACTTTTTGAGTCATTCTGTTTATACCATCAGTCAGCTCGATCATGTAAATCCCACTTGGCAATTCAGCACCGATTTGGACATTTCCTTTTCCTGCTAAGCCGGATTTTTCAAGGATGGTCTTGCCTAAAATATCTCTAACAATTAGTTTAATAGAGTTGCTATAATTAGCTAGAGTATAGTTTATTGTAATATTATTGCTAAATGGATTTGGATATGCATTTATTGATTCAGAGCCAATAGTATTCGGCACTGAATTGATCAACTGTCCAGTGATTTCGAATTTGTCTAAAGCGCCTTCGACAATATTTCCGGGTGATTGATCTTCCACTTCAACGATCATAGACATTGTTGATGTCACTGTGATCAGACTGCTTAAAAGTACAGTATGCTGGATCCAGTTTCCGTTTGTTGGATCGTTTGGTCCAACGGTCTCAACTCGAACAGTTGTTGATCCATTATTGATAGAAATGCGCATGGTATCATTTGGTGAACCAGTTCCATTTACGCACAAATATCGACGATAATAACTTAAGGTCGGATTCAAATAAATAGTACCATCAAAAACCGGTGAAGTCAATATTGTATTTCCATTGTCGACATCGGTAGCATTGTACGGTGCTCCACCATTATCAGTCACAAAACAGGAGTCACTGCAATCAGTAGTTACATCGAATTCCGGATTACTTTCAGATGATGAACCATAGTAAGTTCCAACCGGCTCACCTCTTTCCCAACTGTTACCGGAAGTTCCGCTAATTGCCCACCCGTAATCGAAAGTGAAATCATCATAGTATCCCGGTGCTATTGTTGCAACGATTGGAGTTCCCGGAATAAGTGTTTGCATAACGCAGCTCGTTCTATATCCCCATTTGCCGGCATAGATCGTATAGTCATCAGGAACGACAGAAGAGAAAGTGAATGCACCGGAAACATCTGCTGTACTTTTATAGGATAAACCGAGTGAAGATGAAATTATAACCGTTGCATTTGGAACAACCTGACCAGTCAGACTGTCGAGAACAGTTCCGGAAAATGCAAATGTCTGGAATGGACTTAATGCAACATCAAGTGTTGTCAATACTCCATTTGCCAGATTCACCCCAGTAATCGTTTTCGAGTAGTACCCGGCTTTTGAAACACGAACATCATATGTTCCGGAAACAACAGTACCGGTCTTATATTCACCAAGAGCATTAGAGTTTTTTGTCAATGTAGTTGCAAGAACTTCGATCAGTGCTCCATTAATTGTTGCATTCGTCACTGAATCTGTGATGATGCCCTCAAGATAACAACCTCTAACATATGTCGGAGTAAAAACGAAAAGTCCATTGTCGATATCAGATGCGACAATGTTTCCTGAAGGTAAAAATGGATAAACTCCCCAACAGCCATTAAAGCCATCGCCAGAACCTTGCGGATACGTATCATAGTGACCTACTTCGATCGGATTTTCCGGACGATCCACATCGGTAATAACAACACCTTCTTTGTACCAGCTTGTAATGGCGTAGTCGTTCAGGATATGAGTATTATGGATGATTGCACCGGAACCCGGAGCAGTTTGGGAACGTGATAGTTCTCTGATATTACCTAGATCAGAGATGTCGTATGCACCAAGAAAAGAACCACTATTTTCATCCGTCGTAAAAAGTGTTTTATGATCATCACTCAGCCAAGTGTTGTGTGTAAAATTTGTGGGAGTCTGTTGAGTTGCAAGTAAAACCGGATTCGATTTGTTTCGAACATCAACCACAGTAAAAAATCCGGGATAAATATGCGATTCATACATCGTATCATTTTCAACTATTCCATCGTGAACATAATTGTCGCTTGAAGAACCAGGATAAACATATTCACCGGCATATGTTGGGTTCAGAGGATCAGCAAGGTCCAAAAAGATCGTATTCCCATTTCCAATGCTTGTTCCATAGAGATAAAGAAAACCTTTCGCTGTATCACAATGTAAAGCGTGAATGGTCGTCAATTGTCCGGATATTATTCCATCACCGCCATAGTAAGTTGTATTAATTGACGTTGGTAAATCAGAAAGATCAATGATCTGCAATCCGCCACCGCCTTCTGTCGTTACATAAGCAACGTCTCTGTAAGTACAATTGACAAACCAAATTCTGTCCCAACCAGAGCATATTCATTTCCGGCGCTGTCTTTATAGCCACCGATGTTTGAAAGTACATCCGGACTATACGGTAAATTTGAACGCAGCTGAAGATTTTGAGCTGAAATGTTTGCAATTAGGGCAAGGAAGCAGATGAGTAATAATTTGAATTTCATGTAGTTTTTTCGGTTAGAGAGGCTAAAAGTGTACTTTTTTTATGAATTTTCAGTGTTTTTATTGATGTTTTTGTCGCTTTTTCTTAGAATATGACAGTAGATTCACAAATGAAATAAAACTCAAGTTTCATGAACAATTGCCTGTGGGAAAAAATTCTTGGTTTTTAATTCAAAATAGTTACTTTTGCCTTGAACAGGAGCTAAAACAAAGCATTTTTGATGTTTCAGAAATTCAGAGTTTTAAGTTCTCTGAATCAATTAACAAATATTAAATTTATACAAAAGTGGATTTATTCGAAAAATTAAAGAAGAACCGTGGTCCGATTGGACAACATGCAAAAGACTCACATGGCTATTTTACATTTCCAAAATTGGAAGGTGATATAGGTACTCGCATGGTTTTTCGCGGTAAAGAGCGTTTGATCTGGTCTTTGAATAATTACTTAGGACTTGCAAATCATCCGGAAGTTAGAAAAGCAGATAATGAAGGTGCAGCAAAATTTGGTTTTGCTTCTCCAATGGGTGCACGTATGATGTCAGGAAACACAAATCAGCACGAGCAACTTGAAAATGAATTATCCGCTTTCATGGGAAAAGAAGATACGATCCTTTTAAACTTCGGTTATCAGGGAATGGTATCTGCCATTGATTGTTTAGTTGATCGTCATGATGTGATCGTTTACGATAGCGAAAGTCATGCATGTATCATTGATGGTGTTCGTTTACATATGGGAAAACGTTTTGTATTCCCTCACAATGACATTACAAATTGTGAAAAACAATTGGAGCGAGCAACACGCATCGTCGAAGAAACGGGTGGCTCTATCCTTTTGATCACTGAAGGTGTTTTTGGAATGAGCGGTGATATGGGTCGATTGAAAGATATCGTTGAATTGAAAAAGAAATTCGAGTTCCGTTTGTTCGTTGATGACGCACATGGATTTGGAACGATGGGAAAAACCGGTGCAGGAACCGGTGAAGAACAAGGTGTATTGGATGAAATTGATATTTACTTCTCTACTTTCGCAAAGAGTATGGCAATGATCGGTGGATTTATTTCCAGCCGTGAAGACATCGTAGAGTATTTACGTTACAATATGCGTTCGCAGATCTTTGCTAAATCACTTCCTTCTGCATTAGTGATCGGTGCATTGAAACGTTTGGAATTGCTTCGCTCCCAGCCTGAATTGAAAGATAATTTGTGGAAAGTGGTGAATGCACTTCAATCAGGATTGAAAGAAGCAGGATTTGACATTGGAAAAACGCAATCTCCTGTTACTCCTGTATTCATGACAGGAACGATTGGCGAAGCAACGAATCTTATATATGACATGCGTGAGAATTACGATATCTTCTGTTCAATGGTTGTATATCCGGTAGTACCAAAGGGAATTATCATCTTACGTTTGATCCCGACTGCTGTACACACGATTGAAGATGTAAATTACACGATCGATGCCTTCCGCAAGGCTTATGTGAAATTGAAAGCAGGAGAATATGCATCCGATAAGATCGCTGCATTTTAATACTACACACAAAAAGTAACTTTAATAATCAAACCCTCCAATAAACTAACACTTTAAAACCAAACACAATGAAAGAATACGAAAACATCAAACAACTAGTATCGGCCATTGAAGAAGATGTAATTAAATTTTCTGAAAAAGGTAACGCAGCTGCCGGGACACGAGTACGTAAAGGTTTACAAGAAATTAAACGTGCTTGCCAGGATATGCGTGATGCAATCCAGGATGCAAAGAAAACAGAAGAGAGCAATTAATTTTTGATTGATTGCTGATTCTTCAACTTAGTTACAGCTCTTCCGAATTCGGAGGGGCTGTTTTTTTGACCGGGATTTTGACCGGGATTTAGCTGATTATTCTGATTGTTCTGACCAGGATTTCGCGGATTTTTTCTGACTTGGATTAGGCTGATTTTCTTTATGGGATTACGTAAATTATTTTATCTGATCTTCTTAGGATTTATTTGAATTGGGATGTTTCAAATGTTAAATGGGGGTACTGAATTTTAAAATCAATTTTGAACTTGTTAGATGGAAGTTGTCGCGAAGGAGGATTCATTTTCGGTATGCTGGGCGGAATTTTAAAATTCCGCCCAGCATACCGAAAATGAATCCTAGCGTTTACCGCTTAATAATTTCTATCACCTCAAATGAATTCCCACTTCGAATCTCACAGAAATTAAATTTTTCTTTAAAAAGTTTTGGAAGTTCAATTTCTATGTCTATATTATAATCATTCAAAATGATTGTTATGCAGACATTAAACATTAACGTATTACTGGACACTTCGCAGAACTATGGGTTCAGCAAGGAGGCATTTTCAGTAGCAGATGACCTGGATAAAGTAAAAATCTCCAAAGGAGACAGCTGGTTCATCGTAGAAAACGACCCTAAAACCAAACGAGCAAGAGCCTCACGCAAAGCTATTGCCTTTGCTGAAAGTACATTTGAAACTTTCGCGGGTGCTAGTGTTTGTATGAAGCAGTTTATGAATTGACTCTCTGAATTGAGAGAAATTGACCAACAAAAAAGTGTCAAAGTGAATTGAAGATATAAAAAAAAGGCGGGAAGATTTTAACCTTTCCGCCTTATTAAAATTAATCTTGAAGTTAATTTTTCATGATTGCTTTTTGTACATCTTCAATATCATCAGATTTGAAATTATAAGACACAGGTGTATAATGAGTATATAGCATTTCGCCGGTTATTGAATTTATTATAGTTACATATTTATCTGTGCTGCTTTTGATATATAATAAGTAGTAAATCGGCTCTTTTTCTGTAAGGATTTTTTCATTCAATTCTTTTACAGATACCTGCTTTGCAGAATCTTCAACCGAATTATAAATGTAAATTAAATATACCGCTTTGTCAAATTCAAGTGTTGAATATTGCAAACTGTACGATGATAGGCGGAATGTTGAGCGGAAATTTGCGACACACTTTGCAGGTTAGTAACCCATCAAGCGACATTCCTGCCGGGGGAATAGGTACACAATTTGTTTGAAAGGAAATGCAATAACAATTTAATATTTTCAAAGCAAAAGTAAAATTAATAAAACAAACTCATTTGTATTAATTAGCTCGAGCAATCGTTTTTTTAATCACCTGCAAATATTGTTTGTCAAAATTAATTTCGGAAATTACTTTGCTCCATTGATGTAAAAGGAATAGAAATATTCGCAAGCACAATGTTGATCAAGGACTTCCGACTATCGACAAAGAGCCGAAGTGGATGGATGCTTGATCTATTTAAAGCCAGCGCTGAAAAAAAAGAAATCATCGATGCAGGTGTTGCGGTATAACAATCATGCATTGGAAGTTTTTAGTCAGATATTTATTATATCAAAAATACTGTGCATTCATTATAATGCGGTCGAAGCCGGACCGTTTGGAAGAGCAGAAGATTATTTGTTAAGTAGTGCGTAAGATTATTCGGGACAAAAAGGGCCTGTGAAAGTTTCTGTAATTAATTTGCACAATTTGTTTTAATATATGGCTCGATATTTTTTTTGTTCTTAACCAATAATGTACCTAATTCCCCGGCAGGAATGTCGCTTGATGGGTTACTAGTATGAAAGTGTTTCGCTAATTTCCGCTCAACATTCCGCCTATCATTGTACGGTTTACAATTTTCGAAAATTGAGTTGAGAAGGCTGAGTTGATCATTAATAGGTTTGATGTTGAAAATTATTTTCTACTATTCATTTCAAAAGAAATTTGCATAACACAAACAATTTCGGATATTTGCAGCCCCTAAAAAAATGGCGAGGTAGCTCAGATGGTTAGAGCGCAGGATTCATAACCCTGAGGTCGGGGGTTCGACTCCCCCTTTCGCTACTAATCCCTTGATTTGTATACATTTCAAGGGATTTTTTTATTGGTAACGTTTTCTAAATTAGCTTCTGCCTTCTTCTTTCAAGACACTTGTATAATGCGTTAACGAGCGGAGAATGATGGTGATAAGTGTTGTGGCGATCAGGAAATACAAAAGATGTTTACCCAGACTGATCGTATGCCATTTCTTATCACCGATCAAAAGGTCCACAAAGACAAATCCAACGACCGTAGCCAGCACGCCGGACTACTCTCTTCGCAACACACTTTTCATTGCAAATGAGATCGAACTCTTTTTAAATAGACCGAAACTGGGAACAAATGCAGGGACACCTTTTGCCCATTCTAAATATGACTGGCCGAATTTCCTTTCCAGAAATCGTTCTTCGGCAAACATGATTCGTTCGTAATATAGCCAGTACATCAGACTTACAATGATGGTAAACTCTATGTTTTTTGTGAAGAGCACGATACCTATCCACATCAGATAATTCCCCAAATAAAGCGGGTGCCTAACGATAGAATAGATGCCGCTATGGTTTAATTGCTCGGCTACCTGCTCCTCTGTATTGCGGCCGGAAGTGCCTCTGGGAGTAGTGCCAATTGTATAGCTACGTACGATAAATCCGAGAATAGACAGGAAATAGGCCGTGTAGTTGAAAGCTTTCACCTGGACAGGCGTCAAATCGTCGTAAGAAGTGGATAAAACAGCCGGAATAGCCAATATAAACAGGATCAGCGGAAGTTGTCCACGGTGCTTGAACAGCCAGTTTCCTTCTTTTTCGAGAGAATGTAGTAGTGCCATAGTCGTTGCGAAGGTATTATCATTTTTGAGGTTTTCAATAAAAAAATGACTATCTTCGCTTCCCCTGAAAAAACAGGAAATTATTAATTTTAAGTACTATATCGTGAAGCAGGAAATCAAAGCGAAGAAAAAAGTAAAATACTCACTGGAATTCGAAATCAAGTCGTCAACCAAGATATTGTTCAATTACCTTAGTAATGCCAGCAGCCTGGAAGAATGGTTCGCCGATAAGGTAACTATTCGTGAAGGCGATTATGTTTTTCATTGGGAAGGCTCTGAACAACGCGCACAGATCGTTGCCAAAAAAGATAATCAGATGATCCGTTATAAATGGGTAACTGATGAGAAAAAAGACGAGACATTTTTTCAATTTGAAATCATTCAAGACGAAATTACTTCCGATATCGCATTGGTTGTAACAGACTTTTCTGACGAAGAAGAACAAGAAGAAAACAAACTTTTATGGAATAGTCAGATTCACAATCTGATGCACATACTCGGCTGTTAATCGTTCAGGAGACTCAGATAAAATTCTAATGCCTCCTTCCCTACTTCAATCACATTTTCATACTCATTGATCGCAAGTTTGCGCGATAATTTTACAAAGTTTTTGCTTTGCAACAGTTCTTTTGCCTGAGACTTATTTTGTTCAGCATCGAGCGTGATGTAATTATCTTCTCCCAGATGATATTGCCAAGGGGATTCATTGATACAAAACAGAATACCACGATTTTCTAAGTTCTCAAAATTTGAGATCAACGACGACTTGAATTTTTCCCATGCTTCACCTTGAATGTGTATCGTAAACGTAAATTCATTTCCCCACCAGAACATCGAACGGAAAGCGAAAACAGATTCACGGTTAAACAACCGAGGACAATCTAAAAGTACATAGGGAAAACCGCGATAATTTTCGCCGCGAAAGATCTTTCCGGAAGAAACATTTAAGTTGTCAACCTTTAACCCTGATGCTGAAACGACCTTTTTCAACTCAACTTCGAGTTGACCAAATAGTTCAACCATTTTGGCTGTAGAAGAATGTTTTAATTCAAAGAAATTCTTGTCCACTAAAACGTTCATTTCCTCGTTACTAAACTTCAAAATATTATCTTGCATCCGCTTTAAGTAAGCAACAAATATAACGTGAAGAAACTAAATCTCCTTGTTTTAAGATCATTTGCCGGCCCAATGCTGGTGACTTTTCTGATCTCGTTATTTGTACTGATCATGCAATTCCTTTGGAAATACATCGATGATCTGGTTGGAAAAGGACTAGAATGGTATATCATCGTAAAATTGATGGTCTATGTGTCTATCACATTAGTTCCACTCGCTCTTCCGCTTTCATTACTTCTTTCTTCCATCATGACGTTCGGAAATCTGGCGGAACATTTCGAATTGACTGCCTTTAAATCTGCAGGAGTTTCATTGCAACGTGTGATGCGACCATTGGTAATTACAGCGTTTTTAATAAGTGGGGCTGCTTTTATTTTCAGCAATTACATTTTGCCAATTGCCAATCTAAAAATGAATGCCTTATTGTATGATGTCAGACAACAGAAGCCTGCCTTACTGATACAGGAAGGAATCTTTTACAATGGCATTGACGGCTATTCGATCAAGATCGGAAAAAAGGAAGACGATGGGCAGACGCTAAGGAATATTATGATCTATGATCATACTACTCACATGGGAAATACAAAGGTTGTTATGGCTGACCGTGGTCGGATGGCTATGTCAGACGATGAACGATATCTGATCCTGAATCTCTTCAAAGGATATTCTTACGAAGAAAAGGAAAGTCGTCCGGGAAGAAATTCTCATCCGATGATGCGAACTGAATTTGAAGAAGAAACCATTCGGATGGACCTCAGTTCATTCAAGATGACCAGAACAAATGAACAACTTTTTCGCGACAATTATCAGATGTTGAATTTGAAACAACTTTCTTATTCTTCTGATTCAATAGAAAGGAAAATGATTGAAAGAAAGGTAAAATTCTATAGAGTACTGGTTCCGACCTACAATCTTGACTCAGCTTCTACGCTTAATCTGAAGGAAGTTGCTTTCAAAGAAAAGAAGTTCATCGATAATTTTCCTCGCGACAGAAGAGTGAGCATTACCACAAATGCACTTTATGCTGCCAGGAATATCCGCAGTATGACAGATGATACCTTCCGTGAAATAGATACAAAATCACGTACTCTCGCAAGACACAATATTGAATGGCAACGAAAATTCACATTGTCTTTTGCTTGTCTGATTCTGTTTTTATTGGTGCGCCTTTAGGTGCTATCATTCGTAAAGGCGGACTTGGAATGCCAATGGTTGTTTCCATCTTTTTCTTTGTGATCTATCACATCATTTCAATTACAGGCGAAAAGTTTGCCAGGGAAGAAGTTCTAAAGCCATTTGAAGGAATGTGGTTATCAACTATTATACTTTTACCAATTGGTGTATTCCTGATCTTCAAAGCAACTACCGACTCCGCTTTATTTGAGAGAGATGCGTACGTGAAATTCTTTAAAAAATTCACTCGTAAAAAAAATCAGCATACGTGAAGATCCTTCAAATTTGTCACAGAGTTCCTTATCCTGCGGTTGATGGTGGAAATATTGCAATGATGAACATGGCACTTTCGCTTGTTCAAGCCGGCAATGAAGTTTATCAATTCAGTTTAAATACTTCAAGGCATTATATCGATCCGGCAGTTCTTCCGGAGGAGTTGAAAGATAAATTACATATGACTGCTTCTTACATTGATACAAAAGTGAAAGCAGTAGATGCGTTTTTAAATTTGTTCTCGCATCATTCATACAATATGGTTCGCTTCTTTTCGATGCCTGTTGCGAATGACCTTTCGAAAATTCTGGACAAACATAAATTTGATATTATTCAGCTGGAGACTCTTTATTGTACACCGTATATTGAGACCATTCGCAAATACAGCAAAGCAAAGATCGTATTGCGTTCGCACAATGTTGAACATATCATTTGGCAACGACTGGCGTTATCAGAAAAAAATATGATCAAGAAATCCTATCTGAATTTACTTGCTGAGCGTTTGAAAAATTATGAATTGAAAACGTTATTGCAAGTCGATGGTATAGTTTCAATTACTCCTGTAGATGAAAAGATCTTTATAGAGCTTGGCTTGAAAGGACCAATTAAATCAATTCCATTGGGGATCGATCTAAGCGAATATTCCAATACAGTATCAGCACAAACTAAAATGGTATTATATCATCTGGGCTCTATGGATTGGTTACCGAATCGGGAAGGTGTTGATTGGTTCATGAAAGAATGCTGGAATGAAATTCACACCAACCTGCCTGAGGCAAAGTTGTATCTGGCAGGAAGAGATTTTCCAAAAGAAATTAAAGATGCTAATTATCCGAATGTAATTTGCGACGGACATGTCGCTAATGCTGCAGAATATACTTCTGATAAACAGATCATGATCGTACCATTATTGAGTGGAAGTGGTATGAGAGTAAAAATCATACAAGGATTAGCAGCCGGAAAAACAATTATCTCAACAACCATTGGTGCTGAGGGAATTGATGTAGAACATGAAAAGAATATCCTCATCGCAAATACCCCCCACGAATTCAAAACACTCATAAAGCGATGTTATGAAAATGAATCCTGGTGCCGACAAATCGGCGAGAACGGCAAAGCGTTGGCTACTGAGAAATACTCTTTGCAGAATACCGGGGACGCAATAACTCAATTTTACAAAGATCTTTTAAAATGAAGTGAAGTGAAGTAAAATGAAAAATGAATGGCTAGCCTAGTCGAAAAGTCTCCTCCGATAGCCGTTCTTCACTTCACTTCTCCTTCACTTCACTTCACTTCACTTCACTTCACTTCACTTCACTTCACTTCACTTCACTTCACTGTTTTTGTTTGATGGTGTGCCCCATCTTATCTCTTTTCGTGATCAGATAACTTTCATTGTGTTTATTTCCCACGACTTCGATAGGAACAACATCTGTTATCTCCAGGCCATAACCGATTAGTCCGGCGCGTTTCTTTGGGTTGTTCGTCATCAATCTCATTTTTGTAATTCCCAGATCACGAATGATTTGCGCCCCTACTCCATAATCACGTTCGTCGCCTTCGAAGCCAAGTTTTATATTTGCTTCGACAGTATCAAGTCCTTGTTCTTGTAATTTGTAAGCACGTAATTTATTCAGAAGTCCGATTCCTCTTCCTTCCTGATTCATATAAACAATCACGCCCTTTCCTTCCTTCTCAATCATCTCCATTGCTGCATGCAGTTGCGGCCCACAGTCACAACGGCACGATCCGAAAATATCGCCGGTGATGCATGATGAATGCACACGCACCAATACAGGTTCTTCTTTCGTCCATGTACCTTTTATCAGAGCCAGATGTTCCTGACCTGTTGTGATCTGTTTGTATGCAACAAGTTCGAAGTTTCCATGTTCTGTAGGAAGCTTCACTTCTACCTGACGTTCGATCAGACTTTCTTTTTGCAAACGATATGCGATGAGGTCTTCAATTGAAACTATAGAAAGACCAAACTTTTCAGCGATCTTCATCAGGTCAGGCAAGCGTGCCATTGTTCCATCTTCATTCATGATCTCGACTAATGCACCTGCCGGTGAAGCGCCTGCTAAACGTGCAAGATCAATTGTTGCTTCTGTATGTCCTGTGCGACGTAAAACTCCGCCTTTCTTTGCCTTCAGAGGAAAGATATGTCCGGGTCTACCTAATTCTTCAGGTTTAGTATTTGGATTGATCAACGCACGGATTGTCTTTGAGCGATCCGATGCAGAAATACCTGTTGTTGTTCCATAGCCAATCAAGTCAACAGAAACAGTAAATTGTGTTTCATGCGAAGATGTATTTTCGATACCATCATAGGGATCTGTAATTCTTCACATCTTTCTTCCGTGAGAGCGACGCAAATTAATCCGCGGCCATGAGTTGCCATAAAATTGACTATTTCCGGAGTAGCATTTTCAGCGGTAGTTATAAAATCGCCTTCATTTTCGCGGTTGGCATCATCGACAACAATGATCACTTTGCAATTTTTAAGGTCATTGATCGCTTGATCGATCGTATTTAGGGTGTACATAGGTATTTTCTTTCCGGCTGCAAAGTTAATAAACTTAGCCGGAATGGGCTATTTTGTGTGAAAAGGTTCGGAATCAGCGATAAATGGTGATTTTCTTACTGACTTGAAAATTATTTTTGCCTGGATTTTAAAATGATTTCGCTGATTCTTTGTGCAGAGGTGGCTCTTATAGAGTTAATCTTTCAGATGTAAGAATCAGTGTAAATGTTGTAAGCGCGCGCGTTTGGCCGCCCGTATATTGCACTCATAACCTAAACAGCATATGGTTTAACTACAACCCCGTAAGGTTGACTTCAAACGCTGATAAGCCCCGTAAGGCTTTCAGCGTTTGTTTATTTTTGGGGTGTCGTGAATGGATTACAATCCATCAAATCACAAATTCCTCAGCGCCGGATCAGTAAAAAACAAACCGGCAATTACCAGAAACCAAAATACTCCACCAAATGATATTAAAGCGATCTGTCGACCGGTAAAGTCGTTTTGGAAAGTTGCTCTAATATCCGATGAATTCATTTTTGCAAAATTCAATGCACGAAAGGCAGGAATAAGGAATGTGAAATTCATCAGAGTGATCAACCAGAATGGTTCCGGTAGTCGTGAGAGCAAACTAACAAGTATATAGCCGAAATAATTACTTGTGGGAGAAAATACTTTACCATACCCTTTTGATGAAGCATAACTAAGTATTCGCTCAAAAAGTCCGTGTAAAAAGAAAATTGAAAAGATCGCCCTTGCTGCAGGAATGATGTCCAGATTTTCACGCTGCTGAAAAAATCGCCATGCTTTATAGATCCACCAAACCTGATATAATCCAAATGAAATAAAACAAAGGAACATGAATTTGTTTTCACTTATGATAATTTCCTCCTGTTTAGATGTTCCAGTAGATTCCAGATCACTATCAAGTATATCGTTGTTGTTATCCATTTAGTTTTGTCGCAGCTCGATTCGATGCGAAGATAGGATCTTTTTAAATAAAAAGGCCATTACAAAATTTGCAATGACCTTTTATTGATACACCTATGAAATATATTTACTGACTATTTTCTTTTGTGTTATTGGGCCTTACTTCACACTGATTAGTCCCGCAACAACCGGTATTTGTTGCTGCCTGATAGAAGAAGAAGACTGAAAGTATTCCTGATAAATAATCACGCATCTCTATCGCTTGAAAAGCCAGCATTATTCCTAATCCTAATCGCAGGATTCGCATGAAGTTCCAATTAGTAAGAAGGATTTGTTTGTTGATCATATTTTTGATTTCAAACTTGTCCATGGACCACCATTGAATACTTGCGTGTATCCATTCGATTTCAGGATACTCTTTGCAGATGCACTTCGCATTCCTGAAGCGCAACACGTTATGATGGGTTTGTTCTTATCTGTAAATTTTGACAGATTTTTGTTTAATTGGTCGACAGAAATGTTGAGTGAACCTTTGATATGTCCACCGGCATACTCACCCTTTGTACGAACATCAAGAATGACTGCTCCCTGTTTTACTAATTCAGCGTAGTCAACTTTTGGACCAAGCCCTAACATGTTTTTTATCGTATTTATCATTTTTTATTTTTAAGCAATTTGTGAAACTAAATATTCTACATCGCGCCATGAGCCTGCATTATGGCAATCAAGTCCGCTTTGACTTAAATATTGGTGAGCCTGAGCACTTCTTCCACCTGAAGCACAACATAGTATTAAAGGAGCATTTAATGATTTTAATTCATCCAAACGTACTGTGATCAGATGAAGAGGATATTTATTGAACCGCTCACGTTACCTTCGGAAAACTCAGCCGGTGTTCTTACATCGACGATGGTTCCTTTTTTTTCTTTTAGGATGTTTTCGATATTCATTGGTTTTGATTTTTTATGTTTAATTATTTTGTTGTTTCTTTTGAAATATATTGAAGAATAATCCTCCCATTAGGGCTCCATATAGAGTGCTGTTGATCGGTTTAGAAGTTATCGAACAGGTTCCGCTTGCACATCCAACATAGTGGTAGTAAAGGTAACCAGCGATAGCTCCAAGTAATATTCCTGCTATGGTTAAACCATATTGTTTTATAAAGTTCATTTTTTAAATTCTTTTACTGCTTCACTCAGATCAAACACTTCTGATGATCCATTCATCTTTGATCTTAAAATACTGCTTCCTGCAGCACTTCTGTATCCACCGGCACAATGAACAACAATTGGTTTGTGTACAGGTATTTCATTTGTACGCTCTCTCAATTCGTGCAATGGAATATGAATAGCATCTTTGAAGATCCTGTTGTTTTTTATCTCCGAACTATTGCGGATATCAACAATCGTATATGCACTTTCATCTTCTTTTAATTTTTCAGTGTCAAAGACCTCCATTTGAGCTTCTCCGAATTCCAGAACAAAGGCAAGTTCGATCTGGTTCTCATATCCTATTTTTGCAATACGCGCAATCAGTACATCCAGTTGAGCATCGTTTTCTGCGATGAGGTAAAACTTTTCACCCTGATTAACGATACTGCCTAACCAGGTCTCAAATTTTTTATCATTCATCAGATTGATAGCATTTTTCAAATGCATCTTTTTGAATATTTCCTGGGGTCTTGTGTCAATTACAATTATTTTTTCATCCAATGAAGTCGCACATTTTTTGCATGTGATCGGTTCTCTTCGTTCAACTGCTTTGATGCTCTTTTCAAAGTCGCTTGCCCCCTTTTTGTTGAGTGCAACATCGTATGGAAAATACTTCGGTATGAATGGTTGATCAGCAAGCAATTCGTTTACAAATTCTCTTTCAGTCAGATCCTGCAAACTCCAGTTGCTGACTTTCTCAGTTCCTATTGTACTTCTGTTCTTCTCACTTAATCCTTTGCCACAAAGACTTCCTGCTCCGTGAGCTGGATAAACTTCAACATCATCAGGCAAGGTCATTAGTTTATTATGTAATGAATTATACATCTGCTTGGCAAGGTCAGATCTTGTTGCAGTGATAGCTCCTGCATTTTCTCTGAGATCAGGTCGGCCACAATCGCCGATGAATAGTGTATCGCCGGTAAAGACAGCAGTTTCCTTTCCCACCTCATTGATCAGAACAATGCTTATACTGTCAGGAGAATGTCCCGGTGTATTCAATGCCTTGAGAGTTATTTCTCCAAGGATGATTGAATCGTCATCATCAAAAGTTTCATGAGGGTATTCAGCACCAACAAGTCTGCTTACATAAATAGACGCTCCTGTTTTTTTGCTAAGTTCCAGATGACTACTCACAAAATCCGCATGAGGATGTGTTTCGATAATGGTTGTAATTCGGGCATTGTTATTTCTGGCGAAATCCAGATATGGTTTTGGATCTCTGGCCGGATCAATTACGGCCATTTCACCTTTGCTAATAATTGCATAAGAATAATGAGCAAGGTTTGTATCTTCGAATTGTTCTATTTTCATTTGATGTTTGTATTATGAGTGCAAAGGTACAGTACTTCAAAATTTCTGGCAGTAACATAAGTTACTTAAGCTGATTATTTATTGATACAGTCATTTTCGACCGGATTTTGCTATTTCTGAAGCCACATTTTTACTGCGATAAAGACCAGCATCGTTGCAAACACTTTTTTTAGAATAACCTGAGGAATTTGTGTGGCGAATCGGGCGCCAAAATAACCACCAATAAAAAAGAAGGCTGCCATTATCAAGGAAGCTTTAACGTCAACGAATCCTTTCTGATAATACTGAAATGCAGCTAATGCGCCTACAGGAAGTACCATCATGATCAAAGCTGTGCCCTGTGCCATTTGCTGTGAATATCCGAGGACCATTACTAAAGCCGGAATGATAATTATTGCCCCGCCCAATCCGAGCATTCCACCGAGAATGCCAGCGACAATGCCTATGACAGCAATTAGAATTGTGGTTTGTAGATCCATTTGGTTCTTTGTTTTGGTAGCACAAAGTTCCGGAATTTGAATGGCTCATACAGTTACAATTGTTACATAAGAAAAAATCTATCTAAAAGTTCTAATTTCTACTTCGTAGTCGGGTTTAACTCTATTAGAGTGATCTTATTCCGGCCTAAGGAAACAATCCCTTCCTCTTCCATTTGTTTGAGTAGTCTTGAGATAACTACTCTTACTGTACCAAGTTCGTTTGCTAATTGTTCATGTGTTACATACAGCGTATGACTATTTGCCATTTCGCATTTCTTTCTGATGAACGTCAATAATCTTTCATCCATCTTTTTGAAGGCAACTGCATTAACAACTTCGAGTAGTTCTTCAAAGCGGCGATGGTAAAGTCTGAAAATATAATCGAGCCATTCCGGGTATTCTTTTATTAATTCCTTAACCTTATCCAGAGGAACAAATAAAATTTCAGTGTCTTCTTCAGCGATTGCTTTCACTTTGCTGGTATCGTTATGAAGTCCGCCTAAAAAAGACATGATACAACTTTCTCCGGTACGGATATAATACAGCAAGATCTCCCTTCCATCTTCATCAGTTCGCATCACCTTTATACTACCATGAACAACTATTGGAATAGCTTTTATATAGGAGTTTTCATTCAGAATGACATCGTCTTGTGCAAACCTTTTGGAAAAACCATATTCATAAAGTTTGGCTCTTATTTCGGGTGTCGATTTAAATTCAACCAGGTCGTTCGTTTCCATTTAGTTCGTATAATTTTTTGCAATTAAATCAATATGTGTCGCAAGTTCAAAATCTTTTAAACTTACTCCACCGACATCATGAGTATTTAAGGCGATGTTCACTTTGTTATAAACATTCTCCCAATTCGGATGATGATTCATTTTTTCTGCTTCAGAAGCAATTGCTGTCATAAATGAAAATGCCTGAACAAAATCTTTGAATATAAATTCCTTCTGAATGAACTCATCGGAGTAAGTCCATCCTTTTTCTAAAAGATCCAGATTCTCAAGGATAGCTGGTTTTGATAATTTGTCCATAATGTAAATTAAAGTTGTGTTGAATAAGTTATTTTTCGAAATTCAAATTTGTTGGTTCATTTTGAACAGGGGAAGTTCCACCATTGATTGATCCTGTTGTTTTTACCTTGTCACTTACAATCTCAAAGGTAACATTGTCAAACCATACTTGACCGGTTTCATCAAGTAAAACACCATATGCAAGTTTAAATGCATTAGATGGCACGTCGAGTACAATCTCATATTTAGTCCACGAAGTAGTACCTGTAATTTTCCTGTCGTTCATATTATCAAATGAAAGCGGTTTAGAGGAACCTGCCTGGTCAACACGCAACCACAAACCAACCCAACCTTTGACATTTTCTGTCCTTATAAAACAGCTCATACGGATCCGTTTACCCAAGTACTGATCAGGTTTACATTCTTGCATCATTGTTCCAAATCCATTTGTTTTTTTTGAATTTGATTTGATCGTTGCGGCATTATTCCCTTCTGGTCCTGCTCCTTTTTCAATACCCATTTCATAGCTATTAGGTTTACTCCCGGCAGTAAACCAACCCGACGGCAAATCGAATGCAAATAAGGTAAGTGTTAATGAAAGCAGAATACTACTTTGAATTACTTTTTTCATAGTTACTATAATTTGTGTTTTTTTGAAGGTCTGAAGTATTTTACATTTTGAAATAATGAAATTATTGACTCTTACGGATTGGTATTAACAACCGGTCTTTCCTTCTTTTTCGCATTGCGGAAGAAATCCCAGAACGAATTTGCTTCCTTCCGGTAAAATACACCGATTCCCTGTGTATAGGTCGATTGAGAATATTTGATGATATCGTCAGCATTGGAACGATTGAAACCTCTGACTCTGAAACGGCCATCTTCACTGACTTTGTATTCAGCATTGAAATCGCCGACAACACTGCTACTGGCATAACTTTGTGTAGTTGTATAGTAACCCACGTTTCCTTCAACAGTTAGTCGATCGTTGAAAACAGATTTACTGACCATGAGAATAAATTCGTCACTCGAATAAGTATCTTTTGCACGATAATTAAATCCAACGTTGACATCTTTACTTATTTGCCCCAACCAATTGCTGACTTGATTACTTAAAAGTTCACTGGCACTCGCTCCTGCTCCTGCTCCTGCATCCAATCGGCCAACTTGTCCCGGACCAGTCTGTGGTATGAACTGATTAAAGACCAGCAATCCGAACATTTGCTTACTGATCTCCTGTTCAGAATTCAGGATTGTACGCACGATACTTTCTGCAGCAGGATCCAGTCCCCGTACTTTAATTTCGTAATTGATCGTTGGGTTCATCAATTTATTAGTGAGGAGCAATCTGCACTCAACCGGCAAGCGACGTTTATAAGTGCTGTCAGCAAGAAGATTGTACAACGAAGAAGTATTTACAACATAAGTTGCAGAAAGGTCCACATTGGCTTCATATGGGTCTCCTGCCCATGTTATTCTGCTTCCATTGTCGATCGTAAATTTTTTGTTGATCAGATTCTGCAATGTAAAAAGGTAATCCCCTTTCTCAATTGTATAGGTACCATACATGTTGAAATTCCCGGCCGTATTGATATCTAAACGTAAACTACCGGTTCCGCTTCCTGAGATCACGTCTCCAATCTTTTCATCGAAAATAATATTGATCAACGCATTTCTGTTCATGTCAAGGTTCATGTTCAGTTTCACTCCTGACAGATCAACACGGTTTCCTGTATGTGCTCTCATGGTTGAATCTTTACCTCTGTCAATAAAAGTAATATACTCACTTCGACTCAGATCACTGGAAGAGTTTAATGGAATATTGACTACAGTACCTTTTGCAGGACTCATTGAAATATCCATATTCATATTATTCAAGGGGCCATAAAAATGTGCATACCCTGTTCCATTTGCAACTCCATAATACAGTGAGTTATCTCTTGCAGTAGTTTTCAGGACTTGAAATTTATTAGCAGTCATTTCTACATCAAATCTGAAATCACGAAAATAATTATGAGTTACTTTTCCATTTAATATTGCTTCACTGTTATTATCATCTGTAAGCGTAAGGTCTTTTATAATGATCTCATTGTTTACGATCTTTGCCTGAGAAGTGAAACTGTAATGGGTTTGTAAATAATCGATGAGTAAGCTGACTTTGTTCAGATTTACTGTTCCATTGAAAAGTGGACGGGTAAATGTGCCTGTCAAGAGGAGATCTGTAGAAACTTTACCATACACATCTTTCAAAACACCGGTTACGTATTTTTCAATTGGATGGATGTAGATGTTGTTCAGTTTTATCGAATAGTTAATATTATCCTGTTCTTTGTTCATATAATATTCACCTTTCACATCGATAATTTTCGCTGTTCCTTTGATTGCGCTGATAGTAGAACTTAATAATTCTTTATCACTGTTATAAGAAGAATAGATAGACATATTTCCGATCGTATCTCCATAAACTGCCAAAGATGAAATTGTCAAATTAGTTTCAATTTGAGGTTTGTGATAAACATCTGAAATGTGAATTTCTCCATTCATGATACCGGCAAGAAAATTCTTATCCATCTTAGCAATGGTATTGATATAATTGATATTGAAGTTTTCTAATTTAACGTTCAGTCTATCATTTATATCTTTACTTACTTTTCCATCGATAAAAAGTGATTCCCTTCCATTGTTGAAGAATAAACGATTTGCAAGGACCATACTGGTGTCAATGCTTAAAAAATTTGCACTATCAAGTTTCCATTGCTGATTATCGATCACAAGAAACGAGCTGTCGACTTTCATAGTAAATTTTGATGCACTGAAGAAGTCAAAGTTGCCATGAACACGTGCCCGATTTATGAATGTATCTCTGTCTGCAAGATGAAGTGAATAGCTCACTTTATTGTTTCTTGCTAAAGCTGATATATCCGGTAATTCAATCAAGACTGTTGAATCTGCTCCCAGAATCCGATGAGACTTGGCTGAAAGGAACATTCTGTCTCTGTCTGCATCTGCTCCAATTTGCATATCTTCAAAAGTAAAGTTTTTATATCTTACATAAGGTGTCTTAAGAACCAATTCAAAATCATATTGTGTACTGTTGAAGTGTCCGGTCAGAACGGTGTTTGGCGCAAAATCCCATGACGGTAAAAAATTTTCTGTGATCACATTTAAATTTTTCAGTCGTATGTTATATGTAAAATTCTGATTGGTTTTAAACGATTTTCTTGGAAGGACAACAGACGGCAAATATCTAGGAATAATTTCCTTGAATGCATCGCCTAGTGTTGCAAATTCAAAGATGCCACGACAATTCATGTCAAGATTGTCTGATAAAACATCAACGGTTCGAATACCATTTTCGGTTTCAGAATTAAGGCTGATCGAATTAATGTGATACAATTTTTTACCGGCACGAAAATTTGTATTTACTATATCAATACTACCAACAATATTGTCGAGCTTATTTCCGATGAAATGTGTATTAATGGTTGTTTGCAAAACTGACTCACCCGATATTTTGAATAAATTCAGAGTGTCGAGTTGGGCTCTTTGAATATCGGCGGTGAAATTGAATTCCGGAAGTGCTTTTCTATAGTCGATCGTTCCAAGAAAATCAAAAATTACATTGGGTTCATTAACAGATAATTTTCCATTGAAAAGCTTCTTAGCAAAATTACCATTCACATCAACTTTTCTATAGGTGTAATTTTTATATTCTATTGCGTCGATTCTTCCATTCAAAACAGCATTCACATTGTCGAATCGCATCCCGCTACCTTTTACGTCCAGACTTAATGTTACTTTTCCCAGATCCGGTAATTTGGCAATGACACCGGCATCAAATTGATTTGAAGAAAGGTGTCCGCTATATTTTGTTGTATTCCTCGCCTTGTCATACTTCAAATTTAAATCGGAAGAAAGTGACCCAAGTGCTGTTGAAATCGTTCCATAAGCAACAAAATCATTGTAGAACCCGGTGAAACGACCTTTGAATTTTACTACTCCAAGAGGTTCAAGATTTTCCGGAATTACGAGATGATTCACTGTATTGAAAGGTGGCAATGGAATTGATTCAAGATCAGATTTTGTGCTTTTGATCTCATCCGCAGTCAATTCAATATAGGTCTCTTCAATTTTTGGCAGACCATTCATTACTATATTTCCCTTGAAGGAAGTGTTATTTCCATACTGAATAGTCACGCCCTTTCCTTTGAAACTATTTACTTTTCCTTTAAAATTACCTTCGATCTTCAATGAATCATTCATTCCCCAAAGTTCGTCAGTGAAATATGAAATGTCTTTAAAGGAAATGGTTGATTTTTTAAATTCCGATTTCCATGTAATCTGAGACGTGAATTCATCAAAGGCAGCAAAGCTGTCGAATTGTAAAACCAGATCTGTTCTTAAATTTGTGAAGGGTGAGGTAATGACAAGATGATCGATTTTGATTTCAGTAGCAGAAACCTTTGCATTGCCGGATAGTTCATTTAGAGAGAAACCGGACTTCTCCTTAAATTTTAATTTACTGATATCTGTAAAAATTGTATCGTTAACGACGTGAAAATTATTGAATTCGCCATAGATAGAACTCAGATCGAGATCAGAAAAATTTACACCATGTACTTTAGCAGTGTCATTTTCATCAAACCTTCGAAAATGCATATTCTCCAATTCGACATTTTTAATTTTGATATTCCAAGGTACTCCGGCAGTAGTATCTGTCGAAGCAAAATAACTGGTGAGAAAGTGAAGGTTGTCATGGATCTCACCTTTGTAACGATTAAGATTGAAAGTACCGTTTGAAAGTAAAAGACTACTTACAGTAATATTATGATCTTTAGTAGAGAATTTACTAATTGAAACATTTATCTCCGAAGTTTGAACTAATGTATCGCCATGAAGATCTTTTATAAGCACGCCTTTAAGGACAATACTCTTTACCAATCGAAAACTAACACGTTCTATCGAAATTTCTGTATCTAATTCTGATGATAAATACGCAGTCGCTGCACGGCCTAGCCAAGTCTGAACAAGATCGACTTGCAATACCAGGAAAATGGACAACAGTAAAAAGAGTAGAATACTCATTGTCCAATACAGAAACCGTCTTACTTTTTTGATATTTTTGTCTTTTTAAAAGTCATTTCCCCCGACAACATTCATACCATGGAAAAAGTCTTCATTCTTGGCATAGAATCTTCTTGTGATGAGACATCTGCGGCTGTCATCTGTAATGAGATGGTGCTTTCGAATGTCATTGCCGGTCAGGAATTAGTTCACCGATTTTATGGTGGTGTTGTCCCTGAACTGGCTTCTCGTGCTCATCAGCAGAAGATCATCCCTGTTGTTGAAGAAGCTCTTCGCCAGGCAAATATAACCAAAAACGAACTTCATGCAGTAGCTTTTACAAGAGGCCCGGGATTAATGGGGGCTTTATTGGTTGGAGTCTCTTTTGCTAAGTCATTTGCAATGGGATTGGATATTCCACTTATCGACGTAAATCATATGCACGGACATATTCTTGCCCATTTTTTACAGCCGTCGGCTCAGCATCCTGCTGAATTCAAGGAAGTTCCATCCTATCCGTTTCTTTGCTTGACCGTCTCCGGTGGACATACACAAATTGTCAAAGTATCCAGCCCGTTTGAACATGAATATTTGGGACAGACCATCGATGATGCAGCCGGTGAGGCATTTGACAAAACGGCAAAGATCTTAGGTTTGCCATATCCGGGAGGACCATTGGTTGACAAGCATGCAAAGGCAGGTAATCCTAATCGATTTAAATTTCCGATTCCGCATTCGGAAGGATTGAATTTCAGTTTTAGTGGACTAAAGACCGCTATTCTTTATTTTGTAAGAGATGAAAAAGTGAAAGATGCAGAGTTCGTCGAAAAAATCTGGATGATATTTGTGCTTCTGTTCAGAAGACCATTGTGGAGATTCTCATGAAAAAAGTCAACCTTGCAATTGAGCAGACAGGAATTACTGAAATTGCAATTGCAGGTGGTGTAAGTGCCAATAGTGGATTGAGAAATGCAATTTTGAGTTTACAAGAAAAGGCTGTAATGTTTATATACCTGCATTTGAATATTGCACTGATAATGCTGCCATGATCGCCATAGCAGGTTACTACAAATATTTGCGGAAGGAATTTGCGGGGTTGGACGTGACGCCGGTAGCACGTTATTAAATGAATCCTAATTCATATTTATGAAACAATTAATCAACCAATTAACACCATTTGCATTTATTCTCCTCATTTATTCATGTAGTGGTGACAGAAAGGAACCTGCAAGTTTAAATGAATCGAATGTATCAGTTAATGATACAACACAAATCATTCAAAGTTTTATCTGTGGATTGTGGAGTCTGGATAGTCAGAATATCCTAAACAATGAAGGTTACTTTTTTAAGCCGGACGGAACAGTTGACTTTGTTGCCAGCGAATACACCGGTAATTGGGAAGTCATTGGCACTGACTCTATATCTTTGAAGTATGCTTTTTTTGATTCTGCATATGAAACCGGATTTCATATCGACTCATTGACAGAATCCAGAATGGTTTTATCGGATTCGGATGGGGTGCATTTATTTAGAAAAGTACCTTTTGGAGTGAATACGGAAGAAACTGTCATTTCAGGATTCAGTGGTACATTACTTCCCGGCATAACCAAGGAATACTCATTTACAATAGCATCGGCAAAAAAATTGCGAATCGCATTGAATACAAATTCAGAAAATGTTCGTCTTAGAATATTCGATGACAATAGTGAGCTCTCATCGATTCCTGTAAAAGATTGGCAGTCGATAATGGTCAGAAGTGGAAATTATAAGATCGTTGTTGATTATGTAGACAAGAAGAAGGCTGTGGCTGATGAGTTTTCGATAAAGGTTTTTGGGAATTAAGAGTGTGGTGAGTTGTAATTGTGAAGTTGTACTGCATTGTTTAAATAATCAATCATTCAACATTGAAAGGTCAAGGGTCAAAGGCACTTGTTTTTTGGGCAGAACATGGGACTACCCGCTTTCTTTGATTAAAAAATGTGCATAGGGGGACTTGCTTAATGTGGATTGGACAACAAATTTGAATTGTTTTGAACTGATGGGCCAAGGTCAAGGTAATATCCCGATAACCTTTGACCCTTGACCTTTGACTTGAATGTCTCAAGATGTTACTTGTGCAACTTTCTACTTACCACTCACCTCTTCCTACCAAATTTTCACTCTCGCATCCGGCGATCTCCACATTTTATCGCCTTCCTTAATTCCGAAAGCTTCGAAGAACTCAGGCATATTGCTCATTGGTCCATTGACTCTTAGGAAATTTGGTGCATGAACATCAGTCATCACTTGCATAGCCAATGACTGATCGCGTGCATGTCCTAACCAACCGATTGTATAGCCCATGAAGTAACGTTGAACAGGAGTTAATCCATCGATCTTCTCGCCTTTTTTATATTCTTCTGTCTTTTTGAAAGCGTCAAGCCCAATTACTAATCCACCTAAATCAGCAATGTTCTCACCTAATGTTGCAGCTCCATTGATATGCAAGCTATCAAGGACTACATAATCATTGAATTGTTTTTCCAATAAAGCAGCACGTTTTCCGAAGTTAATTGAATCTTCAGGAGTCCACCAGTTCGCTAGATTTCCATTGGCATCAAACTGACGACCCTGATCATCAAATCCGTGAGTCAATTCATGTCCAATTGTACTTGCAGCTGCATAACCATAAATGATAGCATCATCTGCTAGTGAATCAGGTAAACCCGGGATAAGGAAAATTGCCGCAGGAAGTACGATCTCATTATTCGATGGATTGTAATATGCATTGTAAGTTTGCGGAGTCATATCCCATTCTGTACGATCTACCGGCTTATTCAATTTATCTACATAATATCTGAACTGCCAAGAACGACATTTCATAACATTCTGTGCATAGGAAGTTCTGTCGATCTCCATTGTAGAATAATCTTTCCATTTATTCGGATAGCAAACTTTGTAAGTGATCTTAGATAGTTTTTCTGTTGCTTTCGCCTTTGTTTCTTTGCTCATCCAATCCAGATTTTCAATGTGGATTTTATATTCATCCAACATTGCTTCCGTCAATTTAGTATAACGATCGCGCATTTTGGAAGAAACAAATTTGTCAACGTAGAGCTGACCTAAAGCATCACCCAGATAATTTTCTTCGGCATCCAGTATCTTCTTCCAACGTGGACGTTGAGTTGTTGTACCAGTCATGACAGTTCCGAAAAATTTAAAGTTTTGGTTCACAAATTTTGAACTTAACTCAGTTGCAAAATTGTTGATCAGATCCCAACGCAGATAATTTTTCCAATCTTCGATACTAACTGTATTCAGACTTTTTTCCAATTGAGCGAAAAATTCAGGTTGGCCAACGATGACAGTGTCAATGCCATTGATGTTCATCGATTGCAATATTTCAGTCCAGTTGAATGATGGAGTTGATTTTGAAAAATCTCCAATAGACATTTTGTTATAATTAGCATAAGGATCACGCAAGTCATCAAGTTTACGCGAAGCCTTTGCGAGGTCCTCCTCTATTTTGTAAACTGCTGTTGCATTCGCTGTGGCTTTTTTCTCATCATCACCCATCAGAATGAACATTTGTTTTAAATGATCTTTGTATTCTTTTCTGATGTTTGTTGTACGTGGATCAGTATTGAAATAATAATCTCTGTCAGGTAATCCAATTCCACCTTGATAAAAATGAAGTGTATATTTCGTACTGTTCATTTCATCCTGATAAATAGCCGCAGCAAACATTGGGGATCCGACATAGATCTGAAACTGGGCCATTGTGTTCAAAACATCTTTTTTTGTTTTGATGTTATTGATCATTTCGAATTGAGCATTCAAAGGAGTTAAGCCTTGTGCTTCAATCGTAGCACTATCCATTCCAGTTGACCAGAAATCTCCGATGCGCTGAGCGTTACTTCCTTTTGCTGCCTCTTTATTAGCTGCAGCTTCATTGCTTAATGTCTGTAGCTTATCGTAAATATCATTTTGAATAAGATTAGATACAGCCCAACGTCTTTCGCTTGATGGAATTGGATTTTCTTTCATCCAAGTACCGGTGGCGAATTTGAAAAAGTCGTCGCCCGGTTTAACAGAGCTGTCGATGTACTGAAAAAGGAAATCATCCTGAGTGACATTTGTCAAATCAGTTTTTTGATTGCCAGAGCAACCCCATAATAGCAATGCCGGTGCTGAAAGCAAAAGCAGTTTTTTGATAGAAATCATTTAATGTTGATTTTTAGTTGATTATGCACATTTGTTGTAAACGGGAACAAAGCTATTTAAAATTGGAATGGGAAGAAATCCTTAAGATAATTTAACACAGATTAAGAATAGATGTGAGAATTGCATTTGGGTGACATTTCGATAAAGCTGAATCTCTTTCTTAGCTTTTTAAAAAAACAATAATTATGATGAAAAAACTGCTTTTTGTATTGATTTCGGGGGGACTTATATTGAGTTTCAATCATGTAGTGTCGCAGGACCCTCATGGAAATCAGAAAGCAGATACCACTATTCACTTTCCGGAAGAGAAACACCTGGTCAATATTAGGCAATTGACGTTTGGTGGTGATAACGCTGAAGCTTATTTTAGTTTCGACAGTAAGGAGTTAGTTTTTCAGATGACGAATCCGGATTTCAATGCTCCATGTGATCAGATCTTCAGATCAACAATCAATAAGTTCAATCCTAAGATGGTTAGCACCGGATCTGGCAGAACGACTTGCGCTTATTTTTTACCCGGTGATTCTTTGGTATTGTATGCAAGTACACATTTGGATTCGAAAGATTGTCCGCCTAAGCCGGAACCCCGTGCCGATCATAAATATGTTTGGCCTATCTATTCGAGCTTCGATATTTTTGTTGCTGATAAGAATGGTAAAGTTGTGAAGCAATTGACCAATGAAAAAGGATATGATGCAGAAGCTACGGTGAGTCCAAAAGGTGATAAAATAGTCTTTACCAGCACTCGTAGTGGCGATCTTGAATTATATACAATGAATATTGATGGTAGTAATGTAAAACAAGTAACAAAGGAATTAGGTTATGATGGCGGAGCATTTTTCTCTCCTGATGGTAAGAAATTAATTTTCCGCGCATCTCGTCCAAAGACTGACGAAGAAGTAAAGACATACACCGACCTTTTAGCTCAAGGCTTAGTAATGCCAACAAATATGGAATTATATACCTGTAATGTCGATGGTTCTGATCTGAAAAAAGTTACTAGTCTGGGTTCAGCAAACTGGGCTCCATTTTTTACTCCAGATGGAAAAAAGGTGATCTTTTCAAGTAATCATAAGTTGAAAGGATATCACTTTAATTTATGGATGTGTAAGCTTGATGGTACAGAATTAGAACAAGTGAGCTTTGATCCGGTATTTGATGCTTTCCCTGTTTTTTCTCCTGATGGGAAACATCTTGTTTTTTCTTCAAACAGAAACAATCGTGGCGGACATGACACGAATTTGTTTTATGCAGAATGGAAGGACTAAAGATTGTTAAAGGTTTAAGGTTTAAAGTTCTAGGTACTAGTTGTTTATTCCTGTTCTGGGCTGCTAAATGGTGTTAATATACACAGACCTTTTTAAACTATTTTCAATTATCTTTGTCCCGTCATCTTGAAGTAGCATTTTGCGAATAGTTGCGCTTTATAATACAAATCGTTTATGAAAAAAGGAAGATATTTATTGCTCCTGGTATTATTATTAATTGGTATTACAATATATTTTAAAAAGTGCAGGAGCTCTGAAAAAAACAAGAAGCCGGAGGCTAACAAAGGTACTTCAGTACTTGGTGTGAGTGCAGTAATTGTTTCACCGGAACTATTAGACTATAAGTTGTATTCCTCTGGTACAGTATTAGCAAATGAAGAAGTCCAATTGCGAAACGAAGTGCCGGGTCGTATCATATCAATTAACTTTAAAGAAGGCACCAAAGTCAATAAAGGTGATTTGTTGGTAAAACTATTTGATGATGATTTAAAAGCCCAGTTGAAAAAACTAATTCTCCAAAAAGAATTGGCGGAAAAAACGACAGCTCGGCAAAACGATCTCTTAGAAGCAAAGGGTGTTAGTCAACAAGATTATGAGATCTCTTTAAACAATTTGAATAGTATCAATGCAGATATTGAATTGATCAGATCGTCAATTTCCAAGACAGAGATCAGAGCGCCATTTGATGGATCCATTGGATTAAAATCAGTTTCTCTTGGAGCATTTTTGACAGCAAATACAATCATTGCTTCTATCCAGGATATTGATCCATTGAAACTTGAATTCACAATACCTGAACGCTTTCGTGATCAAATTGCAAGCAACACAGAAATTACTTTTACTTCAGAATCAGCACCGGGAACTTTTAAAGGAAAAATTTATGCATTCGAGCCTCGGATGGATATATCTACCAGAAGTTTTCTTGTGAGAGCAATTTGTCCAAACAGTGATCATCGTATTTTCCCGGGAGCATTTGCACATGTTTCAATTCCATTAAAGCAAATTGATGATGCTATACTAATACCTACACAAGCAGTGATACCTGAATTAAAAGGGCAAAGTGTTTATATAAGTGATGGAGGAATTGCAAAAAAGGTCTCAGTACAAACCGGAATCAGGAATGATTCAACAATTCAGATCACAGAAGGACTCCATGCCGGCGATACTTTACTTATCTCCGGAATGATGCAGGTAAGACCAAAAACTTCACTTAAGATCACAATAGTTAAGTAATTTTTCAATTTTAAAGTAAATTTATGTCATGAAGTTCACTCAGTTTAAAAAGGCCGGTAATGGCAATGGTGTTTTCAATCATCATTGTCCTTTTTGGGTTGATCGGATTTGATTCTTTAGGCGTGCGTGAATATCCTTCTATTGATCCGCCTATCATTACTGTTCGTACTGCTTATACCGGTGCTTCATCGCAGGTAATTGAGTCACAGATCACAGAACCAATAGAAAAAGCAATTAATGGAATTGCAGGAATCAAATCCATTTCTTCCGCCTCCAATCAAGGAAGCAGCAGCATAACTGTTGAGTTTAATCTGGAAGTAGATCTGGAAGCTGCTGCAAATGATGTACGTGATAAAGTATCTCAAGCAGTACGTCAATTGCCGCAAGATATAGATGCACCTCCGGTTGTGACTAAATCAGATGCGAATAGTGATGCCATTGTTTCGATGACACTGGAAAGTAATGTCAGAAATCATTTGCAGATCAGCGATTATGCAGCCAATGTAATTCTGGAGCGATTGCAGACTATTCCCGGTGTGAGTACTGTTCAGATCTGGGGTGAGAAAAAGTATGCAATGCGGATATGGCTTGATCCTGCACGACTATCCTCCTATCAACTAACTGCACTTGATGTTCAAAATGCTTTGAACAGAGAGAACATAGAATTACCGGGCGGTAAAATTGCCGGGGATGCGACGGAATTAACCATTAATACAATGGGGAAATTAATGACAGAGGATGATTTCAATAATCTGATCATTTCTTCGAATGATGGTTATGTGATCCGCCTTCGAGATGTTGCAACGGCCCGACTCGGTCCGGAAAATGAAGAGACGATATTAAAGCAATCAGGTACACCGATGATTGGGCTGGCAATTGTGCCTCAACCCGGATCAAATTATATTGAAATTACGGATGAGTTCTATCGCCGCTATGATCAATTACAAAAAGATCTTCCAAAAGATTTTAAACTGGATATTGCACTCGACAATACCACTTTCATTCGTCGTTCCATTGGTGAAGTTGAAGAGACATTGCTTATTGCATTTCTTCTTGTCGTTGTTATCATTTATTTATTTTTCCGCGATTGGCTTATTGCAATTCGACCATTGATCGATATTCCGGTTTCACTTATTGGTGCATTTTTTATTATGTATGTTGCAGGATTCAGTGTTAACATTCTTACTCTGCTTGCAATTGTATTGGCAACCGGATTGGTCGTTGATGATGGGATAGTTGTGACTGAAAATATTTACAAAAGATCGAAGAAGGAATGGAGCCGGCAGAAGCAGCAGAGAAAGGCTCGAATGAAATCTTCTTCGCTGTTGTTGCTACCAGTCTTACGCTTGCTGTTGTATTCTTACCTATCATTTTTCTGGAAGGATTTGTCGGAAGACTCTTTCGGGAATTTGGAATTGTAATGGCAGGCGCCATTTTGATCTCTGCCTTTGTTTCTCTTTCCCTCACTCCTGTACTGAATGTTAAACTTGCCCGGAAAAATCATAAGCACTCAAGATTTTATGAAAGGACTGAACCGTTTTTTGTTGCTATGACAGAAAACTATAGGAAATCATTGGCTGCTTTCATTCGCGTTCGCTATTGGGCATGGATCATCCTTGCTTCTACTCTTGGAATAGTCTACGTAGTCGGTTCAAGTTTGCAATCAGAATTGGCACCACTTGAAGATAGAAACTTTGTAAGGCTGTCAGTATTAACACCGGAAGGAACGGCATTTGGTTACATGGATAATTTCATGGATAGGCTTGTAAATTTTGTAAATGATTCTATTCCCGAAAAACGAATTGCATTGAGCGTTACTGCCCCAGGTTTTACTGGATCAGGTGCTGTAAATACAGGCTTTGTTCGGATAGGATTGAAAGATGCCAATGAAAGGAATCGCAGCCAACAGCAGGTAGCAGATTACGTTACTAAGAATGCGAAGTTTTTTCCTGAAGGGAAAATCTTTGCCTTACAAGAGCAAACGATTGGTGTTGGTGGTTCATCAAGAACAGGTTTACCGGTACAGTATGTATTGCAAGGACCAAACTTTGAGAAATTGAAAGAGGTCCTTCCCCGGTTTATGGAGGAAGCAAGTAAGAACCCAACATTTCAAGGTGTTGATGTGAATCTGAAATTCAATAAACCTGAATTGAATATTTCTATTGACAGAGATCGAGCAGCAGCATTGGGTGTTTCAGTGAATGATATTGCTCAGACTCTTCAGTTTTCTTATAGTGGTAGACGAATGTCTTATTTTACGATGAATGGAAAACAATATCAGGTGATCGCACAAGTTGATCGTGAAAATCGTGATGAACCGATCGATCTTAAATCGCTTTATGTGAAAAACAAATCCGGAGAATTAATTCAGATGGATAATGTTGTAAAAGTAGTTGAAGAAAGTAGTCCACCTCAACTTTACCATTACAACAGGTATAAATCTGCTACAGTATCTGCCGGATTAGCTCCGGGCAAAACTATCGGTGATGGAATTGATGCCATGGATGAAATTTCAAAAAAAGTTCTGGATGACTCCTTCTCAACTGAACTTACCGGTCCTTCGCGCGATTTTGCTGAGTCGGGCTCAAACATACTCTTTGCTTTCATTCTGGCTCTCGTGCTGATCTATCTGATCTTAGCTGCACAATTTGAAAGTTTCATAGACCCCTTTATTATCATGCTTACTGTACCACTGGCATTAGGAGGTGCTGTACTTGCCTTGTGGATGTTCAATCAAACGTTGAATATCTTCAGTCAGATCGGAATAATTATGCTCATTGGATTAGTAACCAAAAACGGAATTTTAATTGTGGAATTTGCAAATCAAAGAAAAGATGCAGGACTGAGTGTTCGTGATGCAGCAGTTGATGCATCTACTTCCCGTCTTCGTCCGATTCTAATGACCAGTATTGCCACCATTCTTGGAGCATTGCCAATTGCAATTGGACTTGGAAATGGTGCACAAAGTAGGATTCCAATGGGGATTGTTGTTGTTGGCGGACTTCTTTTCTCCTTAATCCTGACACTTTATGTTATCCCTGCAGTTTATACATTCATTTCAAAAGAAAAACGAAATGAAGCTGAATAAGAAACTTACATTCCTTTTTATGGCGGTTACCTTCCTTGCGAATGCTCAGGAAATTAAATTGCCTATCGATTCTGCTATTAAGATCGCACTGGAAAAAAATTATGATGTGCTGATCTATTCTAATCTTACCGAAATTGAAAAGAATAATAATACTATCGGTAATGCCGGAATGCTTCCAAATATCGATCTGAGTGGAACATATATCAAATCGAATAATGATTTAAAGCAGGAATTAAGCAACGGAACCAATGTTGACAAGAAAGGTGTTGCTTCAACAAACACCAATCTTGATGCGGGACTGAATTGGACGCTCTTTGATGGTATGCGGATGTTTCATACGAAGAAAAAGTTAGACGGTTTTTTTTATCAATCAGAGCAACAACTGAAACTCCAAATGGAGACAACCATTTCAAATGTTATTGATGCATATTATACTATCATACGAGATCAGCAACTTCTGAAAGCAATTCAACAACAGATCATTCTACTTAAGGAAAGGATGCAATTGTCAGAGCGAAAACTAAATAATGGATCCGGTTCCAAACTGGATCTTCTTCAAGCTAAGGTGGAATTTAATCGTCAAAAATCAATTGAGCTTGTAACACTTTCAGACATTGATGAAGCAAAATTACGACTGAATTATCTGCTTGCTCGTCCAATGGATACACCTTTTATTACAGAAGATACAGTAATAATATCTTTTCGGCCCTCTTATGATGAATTGAAAAAATCGCTGCCGGATAATAATAACATCCGTTTGTATGAAATGAATCGAAAATTGGCTGAACTGAGTTTGAAGGAAAATCAATCGTTACGATATCCGACTATAACATTTATGAGTCACTACATTTTTAATCGGTCAGAGAATGGAGCCGGATTCACGCTTTTGAATCAATCGAAGGGTTTGAATTTTGGTGTTTCTGCTAGCATGCCAATTTTTAATGGATTTAATATTAATCGTCAGATAAAAAATTCGAAATTGGACGTATTGAATTCAAAATTGCAATTTACACAAGTGAATGAACAAATAAATGCTGAATTGGCAAACGCATTCAGAAAATTTTCAAATTGCTTGGAGATTCTTTCGACAGAAGAGGAAAATATACTTCTTGCGCGTGAAATGCTTTTGATCGCTCAGGAAAGATATCGGGTTGGAATCAGTAATTCGATCGAATTGCAAGATTCCTACCGTTCATTTGAGGAGTCAATGTTACGACTTGTAGAGGCGCGCTTTAAGGCAAAAACACTTGAGACAGATCTACGAAGAATTTCCGGCCGATTAATATCAAGTTATAATTAATTGGAGTATCATTTAAAATTGTGCGTATGAAACCTAATTTATCTATAGCTCTACGACTAACAGATGCTTTTAAACGGTTTACTTCGTCCCAAAAAACTTCCGGAATTTTATTATTAGTTGTTTCTGTCATCTCATTGGTACTTGCCAATAGTAAATTTTCAGGATCATATCTACACTTCTGGGAAAATCAACTTCACATCAATGGTAATGGCCATTTTTCGATAATCCACATGATCAATGATGGCTTGATGACGATCTTCTTTTTACTGGTCGGATTAGAAATAAAGCGGGAATTGATCGATGGTGAGCTAAAGGGTTTTCAAAGGGCATCGCTGCCTGTAGCCGCTGCAATTGGAGGAATGCTTGTTCCGGCTTTGCTGTACAACATAATCAATCACGATCTGGATTCGGCAGATGGATGGGGAATTCCAATGGCAACCGATATCGCGTTTGCTATTGGTATCATTTCTATTCTTGGCAATAAAGTTTCTGATGCAGGAAAAGTCCTGATTACTGCATTGGCAGTAGTTGATGATTTGGGAGCAGTCATTGTCATTGCTTTATTTTATTCTGCTTCAATAAAAATGATGTTTTTGTTTTTGGCTTTGGCCATTACAATCATTCTATTAATTTTCAACTATAAAAGGCTGCAGAATCCTTGGTTATATATTTTACCCGGGTTGGCCTTATGGTATTTCGTATTGCGATCAGGCATCCACTCTACTATTGCCGGAGTCATTTTAGCGACAACTATTCCATTTCATAAAAGTGAGAATTCATTACTTATCAAAATGGAATCAAAATTACATACGATAGTTAATTTTTTCATTATGCCATTATTTGCAATGGCAAACACTGCAATTCTAATTCAGGGAGATATTCTTGATCATCTTAAATCGCCTGAGGGTTTTGGTATCAGTATAGGTCTGATATTAGGGAAACCAATGGGTATTGTTTTGATGGTTGTATTAATGGTTGCATTTAAAATAAGCAAGCTGCCTAAGCAAATTTCATATTCACAACTGGTCGGACTTGGATTTTTAGGTGGCATCGGATTTACGATGTCTATGTTTATTTCGATGCTGGCATTTAAGGATATTGATTTTATCACGAATTCCAAAATTGCAATTGTCTTTGCAAGCCTGCTTGCCGGACTTATCGGATTTTCTATTCTTAAATTTTCAAAAACAAACACTAATGATTGACATGAAGGAAATGGCCAAACAATTGCGTTTGCCTGAAGGTGAAAATTCGAAGATTGTTACAGAATTTATGTCTAAAGGGAATCGTACACTATATGATTTCACTTTAGATCAGTTCACTTTTTTTTCCTCTGCTGAAGTTCTTGAAATCGGACCGGCGAATGGCTTTTTTGTACAGAAACTTTTTGAAAGGAATAATTCTCTTTCTTATACCGGTCTCGATCTTTCACATGATATGATCACGGAGGCTAATGAACTCAATTCAGCATTGGTTACAAATGGAAATGCCAGGTTTGTTTATGGTGATGTTGTTTCCCTCCCATTTCGCGATGAGTCTTTTGACATAATTTTCACTGTGAATACTCTTTACTTTTGGTCTGACCCAAAGGTAGGAATGGCAGAACTAAAGCGAGTGTTACGTCCGAACGGTAAACTAGTCATTGCAATACGTTCGAAAGAAACGATGGTAAATATGCCTTTTACTGAATATGGTTTCCAACTTTATTCTAAAGTTGATCTTCAGAACCTATTTTCCGAAAATGGCTTTAACGATGCAACAATTTCCTCTAAAATGGAAGACATTACATTACCATCCGGTGTATCCGTCAACATTGAATCATTTTGTGCTCTTGGAGAAAAACGTTAATTTTGGACAAATAGAAAACGGAACTATGAAATTGAAAATTACTGAACTTATCTTTATTTTTTGTGTTAGTACATATATGGCCAATGCACAGAAAGTGTCTAAACTCACAATTACAGATAATTTAAGTACTGCAGGTCGCTTCACATTAGGCAAAGCAAAGCCCGCTGCACCTAGAGACACCTTTTATTTATTGACTGAAAAAGGAACGCAAGTATTGTTTTATGCAGACCTGATCAATACAGACAGTTTGCAACTCACTCATCCTTCTTTGAAGTTTACCGCTTATAAAGATATCAATGGTAAATTCGAATGGGTTGATGATAGAGTGATCGATGTTAAGACAGATGCCACATTTGTGATGACAGCAATTAACTTTTTCTCGACCGGTTCATATAAGATCCTTATCACACCGGAAGAAACAGCAGATTCATTATCACAAGGAACTTTTACAATTACCAAGTAGTAATAAATTCACAATACAATATTTTATTTTTCTTTCGTTGTAAGGTTAAATATCTCTTTGAAAAATGTTAAACCTAATCAGAATGAAAAGACATAAGGAAAGCATCGTTTTCTTTTTTTTAATTGGTGTGTTGTCTGCTTGCGGACAAACAAAACAAAAATCGCAACAAAACCGGCAATGACAGACACTATAATAACAACGATTGATACAGCTACAGTTGGTGGCGGGTGCTTTTGGTGTACAGAAGCACAATTTCAAATCCTCGATGGAGTGATCTCAGTACAATCCGGTTATTCTGGTGGTACTATTAAAAACCCTTCGTACAAGGAAGTTTGTATGGGAATCACTGGCCACGCTGAAGTTGTTCAGGTTGCTTACGACACTACCAAGTTAAACTATGCCGATATTCTTAAAGCCTTTTTTGAATCTCATGACCCAACCCAATTGAACAGACAAGGAAATGACGTAGGGACACAATATCGATCTGTTATCTATTTTCATTCCTTAGAACAAAAGAAAGTTGCTGAAGAGATAAAAGCTGAATTGGATGCTTCAGGGGCATATTCGTCAAAAATAGTTACTGAAATATCACCGTTTTCTGTTTTTTACAAAGCGGAAGATTACCATCAGAATTACTTCAATGATAATGGCGAAGCCTCGTATTGTCAGTTTGTGATCGCTCCTAAATTGGAGAAGTTCAAAAAAGTATTCAAGGGTAAATTGAAGGAGAATTAATGACTTTCAGAAGGTTAAAAAAATAAAGGAGCCAACTATCCACATCGGCTCCTTCCCACCACATCCAATAAATTATCTTTAACTGTCTGAAGACAAGAATTCTAGGTATTAAAGAGTCTGTTTACGATTAAAGATTCTACAGCTCTTTTTTAAAATTGATCGGAACTTTTCCGATTTTCGTTTGTTAACGAGTTCGTCTTTAAAAACTTAATAATGTTTAAATTATAGTAGTAAAGTACAACCTATACTGCCCAAAGTACAATAAAAAAGCCGGAATGTTAATTCCGGCTTTCAAAATCGTCTGACTTTAAGTTACTTCTGTATACTTCCTGATTTGTCAAAGTTTGTAATCACATTGTTGTAATCTGCAGAATAGCTTTTGTTGCCGTTTTTATCGACTACTATCCAAACCTTATAACTTCCATCGATAGCATTCATCTTCTGATAATGTGCAGTTATTTCTGCAGGAATTACATTTCCAATTACCTCATATGTATGACTGATAACTTGATCATTGGAATCATACACTTTGAAATTCTGCATTTTCGAATCATCAAAATAACTTACTTTAAAATTAACCCCTTCAGTCGTCCAAGTTGCATAATTAGCAAATGGATGAGTCTGTTTAAAGGCATCCATTACATGATGCGGGATTTGAGTTTGAGCTATTAACGTTCCTGTCGAAATGATCAAGACAAAGAGGGCAAGAATTACTTTTTTCATGGGCTATAATTTAATTTTGAGTAGTGTTTTTTTCGTCAGGCTAATTTATCAATTTATTCAGTCCGTTGTCTTCGGATTTTGGCCAATCATTAACAAATTGGTGTGAGTTTCCCCATTTTGCAGACTTTATGCCTTCTTGCCTCTTCAATTAGTTTGACAGGTTTGCAGGTTCTGTTGGCAATCCCCGCACTATTCACTATTAGTTATTAGTTATTCAGCGTGTTCAATATCCCATGCGTCAAATAACGTTTTCAGAAAAGTGTTTTCCTGCTTACTTACTACATCATCTGCACTTACAATCTTGACGGCAAAATCCATAAAGTGTGTTCGTTCTTCCGGTGTTGAATCCTGGTAGAAGTCGTCCATGCATTTTTGAAAATGAAGGATGTAATCTTCTTTGGCTAACATGGAAATTTGTTCCATTGCACCATCTAAACTAACATGGAAAGGATAGTTTTCTACTAAGTATTTCCGGATAATGAGGTCTTCATTCACAGAAAAGGAATCATCTACCATTGCAAGTAATTGAAGCATATGGTATCCGGCCTCTGATTTATTTAGTTTTCTTTCAGACATAAGTGGGTTTAATTATAGACCTCAAATTAGAGTATTCTTGATGAGAATAAAAGGAATTTTTGATGAATTATTTTAAAATTCGCATGAATTTCGTCATCAGTAGGTTTTGTGAAAAATTAAGTGCTTAATAATGAGTAAATGATTGGATTACAGTCGAAAGTAAGTACTAAAATATTATGGAACTTTTAATAAATTCCTGACATTTACGATTAAATTTGTGAAAATTCAGGGCTTTCCAAGGCGTCTGACAATAATTTTCAACTTAATCACTCCAAATAGAAAGATCGGTGTATGACGGATATCATTAAGCTTTTACCGGAAACGGTGGCTAATCAGATTGCAGCAGGAGAAGTTATTCAGCGACCTGCATCAGCAGTTAAAGAACTTTTGGAGAATGCTGTTGATGCTGAAAGTACCAACATTGAATTATACATCAAAGAATCCGGTAAGACCATGATTCGTATTGTTGATAATGGCCTTGGTATGACACCTTCTGATGCACGGCTTTCATTTGCAAGGCATGCAACTTCTAAGATAAAATCAGCAGAAGAACTTTTTTCTATTCGTACGAAAGGTTTTCGCGGCGAAGCCCTTGCTTCTATTGCCGCCATTTCTCAGGTAGAATTAAAGTCGATGAAAGCCGGAGAAGAGATTGGAACACAAATTGAAATTGAAGGGAATGAATTTTTGGATCAACGGCCTGTGGGAATGACTGCCGGTACGAGTATCTCTGTGAAAAATCTTTTTTACAATGTGCCTGCGCGTAGAAATTTTTTAAAATCAAATCCAATAGAGGCCCGACATATCATTGATGAATTTGAACGTGTTGCTTTAGCTCATCCTGAAGTTGCATTTTCATTGAACATGAATAACATCGAGCATTTCAGGTTACCGATCAGTAATTTGCGTCAGCGAATCGTTAACATCTATGGCTCAAATTATAATGAACGATTAGTGCCCATTGCCGAAGAAACAACTTTATTGACAATCACAGGGTTCGTCGGTAAGCCGGAATACAGTCGTAAAACAAGAGGCGAACAATTCTTCTTCGTAAATAAAAGGTACATAAAAGACGGTTACTTACACCACGCTGTCAGTAATGCTTTTGAAGAGTTATTGCCGAAAGACAGTTATGCATCTTATTGGCTTTATATAGATATTGACCCTGCTAAAATTGATGTTAATATACATCCTACAAAAACAGAAATTAAATTTGAGGATGAACGATCCGTTTATGCAATTGTGCGCTCCGCAGTGAAGCGTTCACTAGGGCAATACAATGTTGCTCCTGCCCTTGACTTTGAACGTGAACGAACATTTGATGTTCCTCATGCTATGCGTTATCAACCCGTACAAATGCAAACGGTACTTGTCAATCCCGGTTACAACCCCTTCCAAAAAGAAAGTCGTCCAATAGCATCTGCCGGTTGGGATAAAGTTTACGATGATATTCGTAAAGTGCAGCTACCGGTTCAAGATCAACCCTCTTCTTCAACACCAATCGATTTCGAAGAATTTATAATCAACAGTAAGAACTTCTTTCAACTTGGACCTTATATTGTAGCTAAGACAGGCGATAATCTCCGCTCGAGCGATGCTACTTCTGCTCATGAAAGAATCATTTACAATCAGCTGATAAATAAAATAAACGGCCAGGCGATCAGTTCTCAACAGATGCTTTTTCCTCAGACCATACAGTTGAATTCTTCTGATCTTCAAATCATAAAGGAGATCGAAAAAGAGATCCGTGATTTTGGTTTCGACATCAGTGAATTTGGCTTGAATACCTATGTTTTGAATGCTGCACCGGTAGGAATACCTTCAGGAAGAGAAAAAGGTATATTGGAAGACATTATTGAGCAGTATAAAAACAATTCATCTGAACTTAGTTCCGGTATAGCCGAGAAACTAGCACACTCAATGTCAAAAAGTATGGCAGTTCGTCGTGGAGATCAACTTTCTGAAGAAGAAATCCAATCATTGATTCAGGAATTGATGAAGTCTGATAAAAAAGACCGGGGAATTGATGGAAAACCGTGTATGAAGGTGTTGAAAACCACTGACCTTTCCGACTACTTTAAGTAAAAATTATTTTCATATTGATAGCAGGTATTTTATAAGCTGCCTGCAACCGACAACTATGAGTTATCCAAACTTCCGCCCTCAGGGTTTTGCTATTCCTGAAGTCGTCAAAAACCTACTGATCATCAACTTTCTGATGTTCTTTGCTACCATGGTCATGGAAAGCAGAGGCGTTGAACTTACCGATGTTCTGGGTTTACATTATTTCCTTTCTGATAAATTCAAGATCTGGCAATTCGTCAGTTATATGTTCATGCATGGAAGTTTCATGCATATCTTCTTCAATATGTTTGCTGTATTTATGTTCGGTGCTGCTATTGAATCTGTATGGGGACCAAAGAAATTTCTGACGTATTATATTCTCACCGGATTAGGCGCTGCTGTTGCACATTATGCAATTGTGTATTATCAGATGCAACCGGCGATAGCATTTTTGAATGATTATATTGATGCTCCTTCAATGACAAAATTGCAAGGACTGATCAATTCAGATGCATTCACTAATTTTTCGTCAAGAGAAATGCTTGAGCATTACAATTCGTTCACAGCTTCTTTCAATGAACTTGCGAACACTGATCAAGCTGCTGCCATGCAACTTAGTGTTGATTTCGTTAAGGAGTTTAAAGCTGATGTTTACAATGCTCCTGTAGTAGTAGGTGCAAGCGGGGCTGTTTTCGGTTTATTACTTGCATATGGAATGACCTATCCGAATAACATTATCTATATCTATTTTGCAATTCCACTAAAAGCCAAATATTTTGTGATCTTATACGGCTTGATCGAATTGTTCTCCGGAGTAGCGAATGTTCCCGGAGATAATGTTGCACATTTTGCACACTTAGGTGGATTGATAACCGGATTAATAATTATTCAATACTGGAAAAAGAACAATCGTAAACGACAAAATGACTATTTCAATTGAACGCACAATGAAAAAAATTAATTTCTTTTTTTGCTTATATTTTAGTGGAATCGTATTGTGCTTTTCACAATCATCAGGGCCAAATAGTCCCAACACATATTCCACATCAGGTACCGGAGCCGGATGGTCTAATTTGTCGGGAATTATTGCAGTAGACAATAATCCTGCATATGCAGATCTTGCTCAGTTTCCAACCTGTAATTCGTTCCTTTGCTATCACTCAGACATTGCTCACTTCACCGGTTTTGGCTTTGCAATTCCTTCAACGGCTACTATCACAGGAATAAAAATTGATGTTTCACAAAGAGTCTCATCTCCGGGAGGCGGAATTCGCGACTCTCTGATCATGTTGTCATTGAATGGAAATATGCTTGGAGCTGACCGATCAGATACTTCTTATTGGTTGGATACACCTACAATGAATGCATACGGCGATTCACTTGATACTTGGGGTTACTCGTGGACACCTGGTGATGTCAATGACCCGACTTTTGGCTTACAATATCAGTTAACAAATTATTCTTATGATCAACCTGCGTCACTCGATTATTTATCGATGACCGTTTATTATCAAACAGGAACAGGAATAATTTCCCAGTCTTCTACTCCATGGGAAATACGATTTATTGGATCAACTTTGGATATTCATGGTGAAGCTGGTTTTTTGGCATCCGGCGCAGAGCTCGAAGTTCGAACGACTGGTGGTAAATCAATTTTGAAAAAAACGATTGACCCGGGCAAGAATAGACTGGACCTTAGTTTGAATGCAATTGAGTGGCCATCGGGAATCTACATTGTCAGTATTACTTCCACTACAGGAAATACTATTCAACGAAAAGTGATATTGATTAAATAATGGCCAACGCTTCATTCCAAAGTAATTTAATGAGGACACTAAAATCCGGTGATGTGCTACAACGATTGTTGCTGGTGAATGTTGGACTATTCCTGTTAGTAAGAATTACTTTTGCAATATCATCGCTTTTTAATTATCCGCTTTTTAGTTTTACAGAAGTATCTGCATGGCTTGCTATTCCTTCCAACCCCTCTCAGTTGTTATTGAGACCTTGGTCTCTTTTTACATATATGTTTTTTCATTGGGAATTCTTGCATTTGCTATTCAATATGCTTTGGTTGTATTGGATGGGAGCAATCATTCTCGAATACTTGGGAGCAAAAAAATTATTCGGGCTGTATATCATGGGAGGACTTTTTGGAGCACTTGCTTATGTTGTTGCTTTTAACACCTTTCCGATATTTGCGCAAAGCGTTAATTTTTCATTTGCACTCGGTGCATCTGCAAGTGTTCTTGCAATTACGGTTGCCGCTGCTACACTCTTGCCTGATTATCCGATCTCACTCATTCTTATTGGAAATGTTGCATTGAAATGGATCGCTGCAATTTCTGTTTTGCTGGACGTTATCAATATATCAGGAGAAAATGCAGGAGGACATATTGCACACTTAGGTGGAGCTTTATTCGGATTCATCTACATTAAATCTTTGCAAAGAGGAACAAATCTGACCAAGTGGCTGGAGGTTCTCAGTGACAGATTATCCGGGAAGCGAGGTAAAATGACCGTTGCATATAAAAGAAAAAATCGGACGAAGATTTTGCTCTTCACAAAAAAGCTACACAGGAACAAATGGATGACATTCTGGATAAGATCAGTAAATCAGGATATGGAAGTTTGTCACAAAGTGAAAAAGATTTTCTTTTCAGAATTAGTAAAGAAGATCAAAAATGAGTTCTTCAGTCGAACATCCGAAAGGAAAAACAAGTTTCTTTACCCGCATTATCTGGGTCTTGAATATTTTTGCATTAACAGGATTAGCACTTTCATATTTGGCTGCTTATGTGAGTCCGAATAAGATCTGGTGGCTTGCACTATTCGGATTAGGCTATGAGATCATGCTTTTTATTAACCTGCTCTTTGTGGTCTACTGGCTTATTGCCCGCAGTCGACGATTTTGGGTATCTCTTGTTTTTATTTTGCTTGGAATTGGAAAAATATTTGGAATCATCCAATTCAATTCTCAGTCGAAGGATGAAAAAATTTTACGCGAAGAAGGAAATATAAAGGTAATGTCTTTCAATGTCCGATTATTTGATCTGTATAACTGGTTTCATAACTCTGAAACAAGGGATAATATTTTTCATTTCCTGAAAAGTGAATCTCCTGACATCGTATGCTTTCAGGAATTTTATTCTACAGACAGAAAAAGACCGGAATTCAGAAATTCAGATACGTTAAAGTATTATCTCAATTCTAAATATACTCACATCGATTACACCGTCTCGTTAAGAAAGACCGACCACTGGGGAATTGCCACTTATAGCAAATACCCTATCGTTAAAAAACAAGAAGTGCATTTTGCTAAAAAGGGTGGAAATGTTTTTATAATGTCTGATATTAAAATCGGAAAGGACACGATCAGAGTTTTTAATACTCACCTTGAAAGCATCCACTTTGGATGGAACAGTTATAAGTTCATTGAGAATCTTAACAATGATGATATCCAACAAGATGAATTTCGTGGAGGTATCACCATTTTAAAACAATTAAAAAAAGCGTTTGTCAAACGAGCTACTCAGGTTGAGATCCTTCATGATTCAATTGAAGCCAGCCCTTATCCGGTTTTGATCTGCGGTGATTTTAACGATACACCTTCATCCTATTCGTATGAAATTTTATCAGATGACCTGAATGATGCGTATCGAATCAGCGGGCGAGGACTTGGGAAAACGTATTCCGGCCCATTTCCTTCGTTCCGGATCGATTATATTTTTCACGATGATAAGATCATATCAACCGGATTTCGAACCATTCATGGCAAGTTGTCAGACCATTATCCCGTCAGTTGTATGATGAAGTTGAAGAAGTGATGAATATTGCCAAATTTCATCAATAAATGCCAATTCGTGAAGTTTCCCATTGCGAATATCTTTGGCTAGCACCACAGTTTTGCGTATTTTCGCGCCATGAATTCCGGGGCAACTGTTTCTTTTCACACCTTAGGCTGTAAGTTAAATTTTGCAGAGACTTCGACAATTGCACGTCAGCTAAAAAATGCAGGTTTTCAAAAGGTCGAATTTGAAGATGGTGCCGATGTAGTCGTTATCAATACATGTTCGGTTACTGAAAATGCTGACAAGGAATGCAAGACCATTGTTCGGCGAGCACAGCAGGCCAACCCCGAATCATTCATTGCTATCATCGGTTGTTATGCTCAGCTTAAACCGGAAGAAATTTCTTCCATCGATGGAGTTGACCTTGTTCTTGGAGCAACAGAAAAATTTAATCTGCCTCATTATCTTAATGATTTGTCAAAGAAAGAACTTGCAGAGATTCACTCTTGTGAGATCATTGAAGCGACTTCCTTTACTTCTGGATATTCTTTTGGTGACAGGACGAGAGCATTTTTAAAAGTACAGGATGGTTGCGATTACTCTTGTTCATATTGCACAATTCCTTTAGCCAGGGGAAATAGCAGAAGTGATACGATCGACAACGTTGTTAAGAATGCATATGCAATTGCAGAAAAGCAAGTGAAAGAAATTGTTCTTACCGGTGTAAATATTGGTGATTACGGGATCTTTGATACGAAATCGATGAAGCATGAAAGTGATTTTTTGTCACTTGTTAAACGACTTGACGATGTTGAAGGGATAGAACGATTCAGAATATCATCCATCGAGCCAAATCTCCTGACTGATGAGATCATTTCGTTTGTTTCAACATCAAAAAGATTTGTTCCTCATTTTCACATTCCACTTCAGTCGGGTTCTGACAAGGTACTGGCACTGATGCGTCGTCGTTATAAGCGTAACTTGTATGTAGAGCGAGTTAATCGTATTAAAGCAGTAATGCCTGATGCTTGTATAGGAGTTGATGTCATCGTCGGATTTCCCGGTGAAACAGAAGAAGACTTCATGGATACCTTCCGATTTCTAAATGAATTGAATATTTCTTATCTACATGTTTTCACGTATTCTGAAAGAGAAAATACAGATGCTGCATTGATGCCAGGCGTGGTTCCAATTCAGGAAAGAAAAAGGCGAAATAAAATGCTTAGGATTCTTTCAGAAAAGAAAAAAAATCTTTTTTACTCTGAATACCTGAACAATGAATATACTGTATTGATGGAGGAAGAAAATAAAGATGGACATCTTTCAGGGTTCACAAGTAATTATATACGTGTGAATATACCCTATGATCCAGCTTTTGTAAATCAACTTGTGCGAGTCAAACTGGAGTCATTCAATGGTGGATTATCTGTAAATTCAGAATTCCTTGAAGTAGTAGAAGAAAATAAATATCATTCAAATTAAATTTTATTAGATGTACGCAGGCCTTAGTGATTTATTGAATGATCTTTTTGGAACACATTTCAAGTATTCCTTCCCTCCTATGTTCGGATTGCTGGTAGCAACTTCTTTTTTACTTGCCGCATGGACATTGTCAATGGAATTAAAACGAAAGGAATCATTAGGATTGCTTCATCCGATGAACAGAAAAATGTTTGTTGGTAAACCGGCAGGAATGGATGAATATTTCTGGAATGGGATCTTTGGTTTTATACTTGGGGCAAAGATTTTCTATGCAATATTCAATAGTTCGGAATTTTTTAGTGACCCGCAAGCAGCTTTACTTTCTTTGAAAGGAAATTTATTGGGAGGACTTATCTGGGCTGGAATTGCAGTGTTCTGGAAATATTACGAAAGTAAAAAGCAACTGCTAAAAGATCCGAAAGAAGTAGATGTAAAAGTTTATCCGCATCAAATGGTGTCAGAAATTACAATGGCAGCAGCAATTGGCGGATTGTTAGGAGCAAAATTGTTTCACCTATTTGAATATTGGAGCGATTTTATGGCGAATCCTTCTGAAATGATTTTTAGTGGTAGCGGATTAACAATGTATGGCGGGTTGATCGTCGGTGGTGCTACGGTGTTGTGGTATGGAAAGAAAAACAATATTGGTCCGCTACATTTGTGTGACGCGACTGCACCCGGATTGATGCTTGCATATGGGACAGGACGATTGGGTTGTCAAATTGCAGGTGATGGTGACTGGGGCATTGTAAATACTGCTCCGAAACCTTCATGGATGTCGTTCCTGCCCGATTGGCTTTGGTCTTATACCTATCCGAATAATGTAGTGAGTGAAGGAATCCCAATTGAAGGATGTGTAGGAAATCACTGCAACGAATTGCCTGAACCGGTTTTTCCTACTCCACTCTATGAAAGTATAATGTGCATCTCACTTTTCTTTTTGTTGTGGGCTATGCGTAAGAAAATAAGTACTCCCGGAAGATTATTCTCCTGGTATCTTGTATTCAATGGAATAGAAAGATTTTTAATTGAAAGCATAAGGGTAAATTCCCAGTATCATATCGGAAATTTAGCATTTACACAAGCTCAAATGATTTCCCTGTTTTTAGTAATAGTCGGAGTAACCGGACTATTCTATTTCAAAGACAAAAAACAAATTGCCTGAATGGAAAATTCGCAATTAAAAAAACTTTGTATTGATGTAACTGAACTAACAACTGATGTTGGAAAATTCATTGTTGGAGAAAGGAAAACTTTTCTCAAAGCAACATTGAAAAAAAGGGACATAATGATCTGGTTTCCTATGTTGACAAAACAGCTGAAGCACGAATTGTTGAGAAATTAAAGTCATTACTTCCTGAAGCCGGTTTTTATACGGAAGAATCAACTGACAATACTAAAGGTGATAAGTATAACTGGATCATAGATCCTCTCGATGGGACAACGAACTTCATTCACGGTATCCCTTGTTTTTGCATTTCAATTGCTCTGATGGAAAAAGATGAACTCATTCTTGGTGTAGTTCATGAATTGAATCTGGATGAATGTTTCTTTGCATATAAGAATGGCGGTGCATTTATGAATGGAAAGCCAATTTCCGTTTCAAAGATCTCTGTCTTATCTGATTCGCTGATAGCTACCGGATTTCCATATCATAATTATGATCGCATGATCCCTTATATGCAGGTGTTTGATTGGTGTATGAGAAATACTCATGGACTTCGTCGACTGGGATCTGCTGCTGCTGATCTGGCTTATGTTGCATGCGGTCGGTTTGAAGCTTTTTATGAGTATGGTTTAAATCCGTGGGATGTAGCAGGTGGAGCAATAATTGTTAAAGAAGCCGGTGGTATAGTTACTGATTTTATTGGGGAAAATAATTTCATTTTCGGTGGTGAATTGATTGCTGCAAATTCTGGCGTGCATAAGGAAATGCAAATGGTTATTAAGAATGAGTTTTCAAAAGCCTGATCAGTGCTAGACTATTACTACAGATCGTTCCTAAAATGACTTCACCAATTCTATTTAATGAAGAGCAACGATTCAGTCAGAAGATATTCAGAATCGTATTACTTTCGATCTCTGCACTTTTTATTTATGCATTTGTTCAGCAAGTTATCTTCCATCAGCCATTTGGCCGCCGACCGATGAGCGACATCGGATTAATTTCAGCACTTGCCTTCCTGGTTCTTATCAATGCACTATTCTATAGTATGAAACTGATCACAACGATAGACAAAGATGCGATCACGGTCAAATTTTACCCATTTCATTTTTTTCCTAAGCGTTTTGAATGGTCGCAACTGTCTGACGTAATTGTTCGACAATACAATCCATTAAAGGAATTTGGCGGTTGGGGGCTTCGTGGGTTTGGCAAAAGATCAGTGATGACCGTTTCTGGAACTTGGCTTATAGAAGTCGTTTTTGTTAATAATCAAAGTTTGTTGATTGGAACATGCAAACCGGAAGAAGTTAAAGAGGCTCTTGCCATTTCCGGCTTTGTTAAATCTGGATCTACCACTCCTTAATTCTGAAAATACAATTTTGGTTTATCAGTGATATTCCAGAAATTAAAAACCATTGCATTTACTTCAGAGTCTTTATGATCATAAATAATATACCATGATGCTATCGTACATTGATCGGATAGTCGAGTTATCTTCTCATCAGATAAGGATAACATTTCCAATGATGCCCTTTGACAATTGTCCTTTCTTAACGATGGTGAATCAGCAATTGTAAATAGTAAGATCACCAACAACAAGTATGCTGCTAACATTTTGTGAATTTTGCCTTTGTTAGAATTCTGCTTAACCAAATAGACAGAGCTTTGCACGAATAGAAAAATCAATATCAAGATACCGGGTAAAAAATTATCTCGGCGAATAATATTCGGTTTGAACTCATAATATCCATCAAAAGGTAATAACAACACATAAATTAAAATAAATACACACGCCCATTTAAGAGTGAGGGAGAATGAAGCACTTTTTTCATTTCCGCTTTTTTTCAGAAGAATCGTATTGATAAAAATAAGTAGTATCAATATCCACAATCCGGGTTTACCGAATAGGATATTAAACATACCAATGGGTATCTTTGTATATCTCTCAACTATCGAAACATCGAGCAGGTGTCTATCGGAATTATAAAAACTCAGGAAAAATGAATAAAGGCATACGATTAACGCTAATAAGAGACCGGCTTTTAGTTTTTTATCAGAAATAATGTTTAAAATATTAACTTTTTGCTTTAGGTAGAAAAATTTTACAAATATAGAAAGCAATAAAATTGAAATGACAAGAATTGGAATCTGATTTCCGAAAAATGGAATTACGAAAGCAATCAACGATAGTAAAACTGCGAAAAATTGGTTTAATGGCGCGTCTTGATTATGAAAGTGTTTAATTGCAAGTGGATATAGCAGTAGCAAAAAAAGAGCTACGGGTAAAGTATATGAGATCGTATAGGTAATTGCGCCATCAATGATTCCCATTGTTGAACCATAGCCTCCTACCTGAAAAAATATTGAAAGCAATAACGATGAAAGAATGAAAGTATCTTCTTTCAAATTCAGGCCTCCCGATATAATTGCAGATAAAAGAAGAATGATCAATAGTTGAGTCAGTAATTTGAATACTGCAGCAGAAAAATAAATTGAAGATATCGGTGACATCATTGTTTGCGCAACAAACGGAATTGTCTTAAAATAAGCACGGGTCGTGGTAATTGAAAAAAAACGATTTGCTTCACTGTGCTTTGAATTATTTGAAATTGCATAAATCCCAAATGGATCACTAAGTACTGGACGATATTTGTCAGCCGGTAATACAATGTATGTTAGATCCCCATCGATCGGCGTGTTATAATACTGATTAAATGATATAGCCAGATCAATAAATATGAACAGAATTAATAATACCCTTATTTTTTTAGGCAGGAACATATTTCTATTTAGCTAATTTGGAATAAATATTAAGATCAATGAATCTACCGTCCTTATATTCACATTCACGGCGTTTCCCTTCAAAAATAAATTCGGCCTTCATTAATCCACTTATACATTGATGATTGTCACTTTCAACCACTGCTTCCATCCTATGCAATTTCCATTCAGTTGCTGCATATAAGAATACAGAATTTACAACTTCTTTTAAAATTCCTAAACCCCAGTGTTGAGGAAGAATCCAAATACCCAGCTCAGCACAAAAATGTTTGGCCTGGAAATTATTGAATCCAACACCACCTAAAAATGCAGCATCGTCTTTGTTGCAAATTGCCCACCATTGCCCTGTATGATTTACCTCCATTTCTTTGAACCAATCGATCTGAGCCTGCGTTTCCTCAAGTGTTTTGTAGCTTATCCCATAATATTTTATTACCTCGGGATGCCACAATCCTTTATAAACATCATCGAGGTCGCTCTGAACAAAACTTCTGAGTATAAATCTATCGGTTAATATTTCGGTAGCCATGTATAACGTTCATTTCAATAATGAAAATTATCTAACTGATATTTTTAATAAGATAATCAGTTCCATTAAAAGAAACTGTTTCTTTTTTCTTTGCATTCATCATTGCCTTTGCAAGAGGAGCAATTGCAGAGATTACCATTATATCTGCATTTTTAACTTTTATCCTGCCTAGAGGGATTGATAAAAAGATAATTCCTTTGTTTGTTTCAACAAGGGCGCCTGTCCTTACAAATTTAACTTCTTCGTCAGGGTTAATTGAAGATAATATTTCCAATTGTCGGTCAGCTTCATTGAACTGAGAGATCAACTTCTCCTGTTCCAGTTGCATCATTGCTCTTGCAGTTTCATGTTTGTCACCTGCCGAACTCTTTGAATCGTTTTCTGCATCTGATACAAGTTCATTCAATTTGTCTTTGAAAGAATGGACTTTTTCTGTCAGGACTTGTTTGCAATGAATAAGGATTTCGTTTTTTATGCTCACGTTTATTTATTTACCAACTGTTAAATCTTACTATTATTTTCCTCCAATAACGCGACGCATCTTGAAAAATTCTTTTTTGTATCCATTTGCTGTTGGGCCTTCTATAAAAGCAACAAGTGAATCTCTATGTGGGTTTGTATAGACTATCTTTTTAGGAAAGTCGTGTTCTTTATTTTCAAAAGTAAATTCTTTATTACTCGAAGAAGTCAATGCAAAATAAACAGGACTACCATCATTTTGTGATTGAATACTAGGTATGTAAAAGATCTTGCCATTCTTCATTCGCAAAGATATTTCCTCATAAAATATAGTGTCTATGCCGGCCATGTAAATGCTACTACCCACAAACGAAGAATCGTCGATCTGATTCCAAATCTCTACCATTTTACCATCTGAAGTGCTATCCATCCATTCACCAATAAGCCAGGAAAATTGTGATAGATCGGTTTTTGTTTTCAGACCATTTTCCTGACATGAAATGAACAACAATAAAAAAATCAGATATGATAAATATTTCATTAAAATCAATTCAATACTAATGGATACGACTTCAAATAATTGTTTTTTGAAGTAAGAGAAATGAAATAATATCCTCTCGGAAATTGGTGAGTATCGATTCTAAATTCAGACGCAGATCCGAAATTCGAAGAATATACAATTTCACCAAGTGTATTTATAATTTCTACTTTAGTTATAAAATTTTCAGGAACTGAATTTCTTATTTCAACGAAGTTACTAGCAGGATTTGGATAAACCAAGACATTTTCCATTGCGTTTAACTGACTTATCCCGGTACTCAACACTGTTACAGAAGTTGTAGTTCTATCAGAATAACCGCATTTATAAGAGAATAATGTAACGTTATATTGGCCGGGAGTTGAAAACATGTGGATTGGATTGGCGGTATTTGAATAACTGCCATCATTAAAATCCCATAAATAGGTTACTGCATTCATTGAATTGTTCAGAAAGGTAACGGAGTTTAATCCGTTGTTAATGTAGGTATAATCCGCTTTTGGATCATAAGCGCCAATATACCATGCATTCGTATTATTGAACTCTGTTGTTTTTGTAGCTAATTTAATTGATGCAACTGTTATAGAATCTAAACCATAATTATAAGAGATAGTTTCAGGATCTTTTCTGAAAATACTTGAATAGAAACAACATGCAGCCGCGTATGATCCGGCTGCTGATGGATGACTTTCATCTGATTGATATAATTCTATCGAGGGATAATTTTGTATAATGTGATTCCATACTGCTCCTACCGGAGATACTGTTGCATTGTTGTCAAAAGCCATTGTTCTGTAACGAAGATTCAACAAACTGTCCATACCTTCATACGTGCAAACCGGAGGCCACGATGAACAGTTGCTTGCGTCACCATATTTGCGTCCCCATGTCATATAAAACATTGTTTCAGTACATGGATTTACTGCATTGATGAGACTGTCTAATTTATGCGCATACGGATAAACAGAAATTTGAACTTGTCCAATTGGAAAGGCTGGTAATTGGCTTTGCTCTTGCAGAACTACATAATCCCAATTTCCCTGATTGATCTTCGCAAGTGAGGTTGCATCTCCAAAATGATTTTGTAATGTGTAACCACCCGGAGTATAGCTGTCATAGATCAATGAATCATTATTTGATAATGCTATATCTGAAACGATATGCGGTAGATCATTAACTCCGGTATAGCTGTTTCCTAAAAATAATACCCGAATAGTAGCTGCTTTACTAATTGAAAAAGTGCAAAGTAAAGCCGTCAGTAACAGTACCGATCTGAGAAATTTCATTAATGGGAGATTTGGAGGAGAATGGTCAAATATATAAAATTCTCAATACAAAAAGGACTCTCCACTACTTTTTTAGAAACTGTAAAATATTGAAAATCAATATGCGGCAAAAAGTATCAGATCAATTTCCACCTATCAATTGGATACTGCCTTTATATGTTACACTTGAAACATCTAGGACATAAAAATACACACCATCACTTGCTTTTTTCCATTTGTATCGAAACCTGTCCACGATCTTTTCTTTTCAGATGTTGTAAACATCTGGTTACCCCATCGATTATAAATTCTCATTGTCGCACTTGCCGGTAAATTCTTAATTTCGAAAATATCATTTTTACCATCACCATTTGGTGTGAAAACATTCGGAATTACAAATGGTTCTTCCGGACATTCTGAGCCAATTGTTATTTCTTTTGTGATCGAACTTGTTCCATCTGAATTCGTAACTTCTAACTTTACAATAAAAGACCCCTTGGATTCAAAACAAATTTCTTCCGGATTCTGAACATACGAGACTGCACTATCTGCACCGGTAAATGTCCAGCTCCAAGAAATCGGGTCATTCAAACTTTTATCGATAAAACGAATACACTGTGAAGAACAGATCGTGTCTTCTTCATAGGTAAAATCAGGAATGGGAAAGATCTGCTGACAAACACTTTTTTCAGTTATCAAATTGAAAGGCACATTTACAATTGAATCAACAGGTACTATCAACGTATCTATAATTGTAAAAGACGGTTCTATTACGGTAAATGTATCTTGGTGCATTGTGAAAATAACGGTGTCCTGATAACAGATCAGGCCACCAATGTTTGTTGTTTTTACTAGTGCGGCATCGCGGTAATATGCCGGTGGACGAATATCTCCGGTAAAAATCAATCCATCATCAGATGTACGAATTATTCCATAAGGATAGTTTGTAAACTGTGGCGAAAACGGATACTTTCTGCACCACCGGATACTTCCATCAGAATTGAGTCTTAGCATTGTGATGTCTCTCTCATCCCAACCGCCAACATCACCAAGAAGTAATGAACTTCCATCATCATAAGAAATGCCTGTTCGCATGATCTCGCCATTGGAAGTTCCTGCATCATACATTCTTTGATACTGCATATCGCCCGCCGAATTTAATTTTATCTGGAAAGAATCCCATTCTCTGGCTATTGAATAAGTTCTCCCACTGATAAAAAGTTCACCTGCTGTATTCGTCGTTACAATATTACATTCATCATCATAATACGTTTGAAAAACTTTCGTCCAAAGCTCTGTTCCATTTGAATCAAGATAACAGACTGCAACGTCATTAAAATAAATCGAATTATATCCAACAACATTTCCAACAAGGCAAATATTTCCATTAATGGTTTCAACAATCGATGTTGGTTTAATTCCAAATGGTACTTCTATTCTTTTTGACCAGCGTATTGAACCATCTTCCTCTAACCGTACAATGCCTGCTTTAGGATATAGACTTATGTTGTAATCATTGATGGCACTAAAAATAAAACCACCTGTTTTGGCTTTTAGCAATTTGACAGGCTGATCATTCTGTGAGAATCGAAATTCTTTTGACCAAAGATCGTTTCCGTTGGAATCAGTTTTTAATAAGAAAAGGAAATCGTCATTTCCATTAAGTGTCGGAGTATAATTTGCGCTTCCAAAAACTACGATTCCTGAATCAGTGCTTTCTACGACGGACTGAGGATAAGAGTACGATCCAACTTGCTTAATTTTGTTCCATAGCATTTGACCATTCCTATCGGTTTTGACTAGAGCCATTTGAATATTAAAGAAATTTGTGCTTGTAGAAACGGTAAGCAGTATTCCTTTATCAAATGCTTCCACGCAACTCGTTCCAAAATCACTTTGTGAATTGCCGTACGTTTTAATGGACGTACTTTGTGCTCCTGCGTTTATAGAAAAAAACAGACTAATCAGAAGTAATAATGCTTTCATTCAAAGTAATTCTAGTTTACTTTCAAAGATATAAAAAAACTACATCAGTTTTTTCTGACAGAAATTCTTGCAATAAAATGACAAAATGGAAGCTAGATGAAATATCAAAATTCTATTACTTGTCCAATGACAGGCACATTAACAAACACCTTAAGGAACTCAGCCGATTTGTTAATACGCTCAATTGGCTCTGTCCAAGGATGGTTAGCTAAAGCAAATTTTCCCCAATGCACTGGAAGAAGCACTTTGGCCTGAAGGTCAAGTGCAGCTTGTGTTGTTTGTTCGGGAACCATATGGATATATGGCCAATTCGCTCCGTACTGAGCACAATCTAAAATAGCTAATTCAAAAGGTCCATACTTCTCACCTATTTTCTTGAATTGACTGTCATACCCCGAATCTCCTCCCAGAAAGATCTTTTTATTTCCCAGATCCAATACAAAAGAACTCCAAAGTGTATTTGCTCTTTTTAATGTACGTCCTGAAAAATGTCTTGATGGCGTAGAAGTAAATTCGATATTTTCATTCGCCCGGTACGATTCCCACCAATCCAATTCAACAATTTTATTGGAATCAATACCCCAATATTCTAAATGTGATCCAACGCCTAAAGCAGTCAGTACTTTTTTAAATTTATGTTTTAATTTCAGAACCACTTTATAGTCCAGATGATCGTAGTGATCATGCGTGATCAATAGAAGGTCAATTTCGGGAATGTCTTCTGCTTTATAAATATCTGCTCCCTTAAATGCTTTTACCATTGAACTAAATGGAGAAGCATGTCCACTCAAAACAGGATCTACAAGTATTTTAAATCCGTGGTGATTGATATAGTATGATGAGTGACCAAACCAAACGATTGAGCTTTTCGTGTCAGATAATTTAGTGAGATCGATCTTGAAAGCTGTAACATCAATTGCAGGAGATAGATTTGCCGGTCTGTTGAAGAAGATCTCTTTCAACATTTTTGGCATTGATGCATCCTTTAAAATCGCTTCTGTTGGTTCAATATTTTGAAAGGCGCCATTCTTGTAATTCGGTGAGTTTTTAATTCTTTCTAACCGCTTTCCGGAAGGAGATTTTCCAAGTATTCTTAACATATGAAAGCTGACGGATAACCGATCGGAATATTTTAAAATGAATTGCTCACTACAAATTAGAATTGAATTTCGCCGCGTTCGATCTGCTGTACAATAGATTCAATTGTTTTATCTGCCCCTGTAGGATCATATTGATCTTTCAGGTCATGACCAAATAACTTGGCCAGACTCTGTGCGAAAAATGCATTAAAGGAACCTTTGAGATCTTTAACCAATTCATATGAACTATGGCCGGTTTCGCGATCGATCAATTTAATTAGAACATCGCCCTGATTGATACTTAATTTTTTTAACTGATCTTCGAAATCTTTACGCACTTGCTCTTCTACCACTTTACGGTATTTTCTTTTTTCACGATCCGATTTCATCGTCGACATTTTTGCATTCATCTCATTCAATTTCACTGCAGCTAAACGAGCATATGGATACACCTTGATCACATTGAAACGCAATCGATAGTATGCTTGAAGGTTCTTTAAGTAATCAGGTCCTTCTGCTTCTATTAATACATTATTCAGATTGACGACAAAAATTGTATCTTCTTTTTCAATAATGTAGGGTAACGATTTTCCTCTCAAGGTATCCTGAGCGGAAGAACTTGAAGTAATTAGTGTGAAAAGAAATAAAAATATTAACTGAATGTTTTTTGCCATTTTTCGAACTATTCCAACAAACGTGCCTAATCGTTTTGGCGAAGTCGGTTTTGTTTCCACAATGAAACTGATGATGTGGAAGAATTATTGCCGGTTTTCGATTTTATTCCTTTTTGAAGTGTTTTAACAGCCAATAATGCCGCAATTTTCATTTCAATTTCGGATGACTTTTTAGAAGAGCCGGGTGTAAAATATTTTTGCACGAAATGAGTATCAAAATTTCCACTTACAAATGCTTCGTGTTGCATTACGAAATGACAAAAAGTTAATGTTGTTTTCACTCCACTGATCTGATAATCTTCAATAGCACGAATCATTCTGTCAATCGATTCTTTCCTGTCTTTGCCATAAGTGATCAATTTGGCAATCATCGGATCGTAATAAATGGGAATCTCCATTCCTTCTTCGAATGCATCATCACAGCGAACGCCAGGCCCTTGTGGTGCCTTATAAGTTTGAAGTGTTCCAATGTCAGGCAGGAAATTATTCTCAGGATCTTCAGCATACACACGGATCTCCATGGCATGACCCTGAATTTTTAAATCGGATTGTTGGAATGAAAGCTTTTCTCCTCGAGCGATCCTGATCTGCTCTTTAACAAGATCCAAACCTGTAATGTATTCTGTAACCGGATGCTCTACTTGCAACCGCGTATTCATTTCCAGAAAATAAAAATTCTTGTTTTCGTCGAGTAGAAACTCAACCGTTCCTGCACCAACATACTTACAAGCTTTAGCAACCATCACAGCACATTTCCCCATCTCTTCGCGGATCTTTTCTGTAAGCACAGATGACGGAGCTTCTTCAACTACTTTCTGATGACGACGCTGAATGCTACATTCTCTTTCAAACAGATGAACAACATTTCCGTGTGTATCACCAAGCACTTGAATTTCTATATGTCGAGGCGAAGCAACGTAACGCTCAATGAAAACAGCGCCATCTCCAAAGCTTGAAATCGCTTCACTCACGGCAAGTTTCATTTGTTGTTCGAACTCTTCTTTGTTTTTAACGATACGCATTCCTTTTCCTCCACCACCGGCAGACGCCTTGATGAGAATTGGAAACCGATCTTTTCTGCGATCAATTTTGCTTCATTGATATCTTCAATTGCTTTTGCAGTGCCGGGCACAAGCGGAATGTTATGAGATTCAGCCGTAGCTTTTGCTGCCAGCTTGCTACCCATCATTCGCATTGAATCTCCTGTCGGACCAATGAAAATCAATCCTGATGCCACTACCAAATCAGCAAATGCCGCGTTCTCCGATAAAAAACCATAGCCCGGATGAATGGCATCTGCTCCTGTATCTTTTGCTGCTTTAATGATATTTTCCATCACCAAATAACTCTGTGACGATGGCGGTGGGCCTATCAATACTGCCTCATCTGCATACCGAACATGAAGTGAATTCCTATCCGCTTCAGAAAAAACAGCAACAGTCTTGATCCCCATCTCACGTGCTGAACGCATGACTCTGATGGCAATCTCGCCGCGGTTGGCTATTAGGATTTTTTTCATTATTTAGTAAGTAGTAAGTGGTGAGTGGTAAGTAGCAATTTTTACAAGACGTTCAAGTGGATTCAATATTTAATGCTTAATGGAATGATAACCAATTAATCTATATACAAGTTTTGCGAGGGTGAATTCTGAAAGAATACTTCCTTCAATAGGTGCACATTCTAATACATCAAATCCGATCACTTCTCTTTCCGCAAAAACGCGACGAAGGAACTCTAATGTTTCTGACCAGAATAATCCGTTGGGTTCTGCTGTTCCGACAGCAGGCATGATTGATGGATCAAATCCGTCGGCATCAATTGAAAGATAAACGTGCTTTGGCAGACAAGCTATTGCTTTGTCCATCCATTTGCTGTCCTTGCGGATCTGATGTGCGTAAAATGTATTGATGATGTCTGAGGATTTGATCAGATCAGATTCTTCTTTACACTGAGCACGAATTCCGATCTGAACCAGTGGAACTTTCATATCATGAACACGCTTCATTACAGAAGCATGCGAATAAATATTATCATGATACGATTCACGAAGATCAGAATGTGCATCGATTTGAAGCACTGCCATGTCTGGATATTTGCGTTTATGTGCACGCACAAAACCATTCGTTACAGTATGCTCTGCTCCTAATGAAACAACATACTTTCCGGCATTGATATGTTTTGATGTTTCTTCGTCGATCAATACCATTGCTTCTTCGTCAACTTTCGAAGTGAAGTCCATCTCTTCCATGGTAACAATTCCACCACTGCGGTAGCTTTCCATATCGAGTTCTTCATCGTAAAATTCAACGAAGTGTGAAGCACTTACTATTGCAGCAGGACCTTTAGCTGATCCTTCTAGGTAAGAAGAAGTATGTTCATATGGAACTTGCTGAATGACGTATTTTGCTGTTTTGTAATCGGCTAGGTTTTCGTCCGGAAGAGCAAGGAAGCCGTCGGCGGCGGGGAGTTGGTTCATTTTTTTTATAAGGTCAAGGGTCAAAGGTCAAGGGTCAATTAGAGTCCCTCCTATTTTCACTTATTTGTTTTATAGTGAACTTAACTTTTAAATTAAAGGTCAAAAGCCAAAAGTCAATCGTACATTTTGACCTTTAACCTTTGACCTTTGACCTAAAACAAATTACTTTTTAAGTACTGTATTCACCAAATCCGCCGCTTCTTTCAACTGTATCGCTGAGAAAACTTTCAATCCACTTTCGTCGATGATCTTTTTCGCTTCAACAGCATTTGTTCCTTGAAGACGAACGATGATTGGAACAGGAATTGCCCCGATGTTCTTGTAGGCGTCTACAATTCCTTGCGCTACTCTGTCGCAACGAACGATACCACCGAAGATATTTACAAGGATGGCTTTTACATTTGGATCTTTCAGGATGATACGGAAAGCCTGTTCAACACGTGCTGCATTGGCAGTACCACCAACATCAAGGAAGTTAGCGGGTTCTCCTCCTGCAAGTTTGATGATGTCCATTGTCGCCATTGCAAGTCCGGCACCATTCACCATGCAACCAACGTTTCCGTCCAGTTTTACATAGTTCAAATTATGCTCACCTGCTTCTACTTCTGTTGCATCTTCTTCTGTTACATCACGCATAGCCAGATAATCCGGGTGACGGAAAAGTCCATTCTCATCGAAATTCACTTTCGCATCAACTGCAATGATCTTATCGTCTGACGTTTTTAAAACCGGATTGATCTCAAACATGGAAGCATCGATCGTATCGTATGCTTTGTAAAGCGAAGCGACAAACTTTGTCATCCCTTTGAAGGCTTCACCACTCAATCCAAGATTGAAAGCGATCTTACGGGTTTGAAAACCCTGGAGTCCTACAGATGGATCGATCTCTTCTTTGTGGATCAAATGCGGCGTATGTTCTGCTACTTCTTCAATGTCCATTCCACCTTCTGTCGAATACATGATAATGTTCCGTCCGGTCTGACGATTAAGAAGTACGCTGATATAAAATTCTTTTGTTGGTGAAGCACCCGGATAGTAAACATCCTGAGCGACCAACACTTTATTTACTTTTTTTCCTTGTGCACCGGTTTGAGGTGTGATCAGATTCATTCCGATAATGTTCGTCGCTCGCTCTTTTACCTCATCAAGGCTCTTGGCAAGCTTCACTCCACCGCCTTTTCCACGACCACCGGCATGGATCTGAGCTTTGATCACCCACCAGTTAGTACCTGTTGTTTTTGTCAGTTCTTTTGCGGCTTCTACAGCTTGCTCCGGAGTATCTGCAACGATACCTTCCTGGATGCCTACACCAAACGATTTAAGGATTGATTTTCCCTGATATTCGTGAATATTCATGCGATTGAATTAGAATGCTGAGCCAACATGGCTTTGCGGCCACAAAAATAAAATTTTTAAGCTATCGGAGGACAAAAAAGTCAAATTGTTCAAAAATAGAACTTAGTGTACTTACCTGGCTGATAAACAATCGCTTCACAAGGTGAACTCAGTAAGCGCTTCAGTAGTTCAGATAGTATCTCTTGATAAACTTCACATGGTGTCGCTCATGCACCAGAACCATGTAAATTAGAGCACGAACGGTGACTTCATTGCCATTTGCAATACCTATAGCATCAAGTGTATTCATATCCATATTCAAGATCATGTGAATAGTTGATTGTCTGATGGAATACATTTCTTCACCGATATCCTTTAAAGTTCGGGCGGCATAATTGCTGTTTCTAACATAATCGTTTTCTTCAAATCCGGGTAAAGGTTGTCGTTCGCCACGCATAAAACAAAGGATTCTATAGGTGAGAATACGTTCAGTATCCATAAGGTGACCAAACACTTCCTTGATCGACCATTTCCCTTCCTGGTAGCGATTATCACCTTGCTTTTCAGGAAGCGATTTTAAAAATTGAAAAGTTAACTCACCTTGAGCAACCAGCCCTTTGAACATATCATTTTCCATGATGTGTTGACGGTAAGATTCATAGTATTCGCTGATCGTTCCTTCAGCAGGTGGGAGAATAGAAAAGGCCATATTCTTGGTATTAATTTTTCGCAAGGTATAGGTATTTAACGTTCATTTTACTCCATTAACTTTTCATTAACCGCAAATATTTTTTGCTTTCGTTACGTTTGCTCAAGACACACAAATGATGAGAACAAGTTTCATAGTATTTTTCACTTTTTTTATGATCACTTTGAAAGGATTCTCTGAAGTCGTCCCAAAAACATATGAAGCAATTCCTACCTCCACTGATATTAAAATTGATGGCAAGTTAAATGATGAAGCCTGGAAATCTGCTAATATCGCCGGTGATTTTATTCAGCTTGAGCCGGTAGAAGCTGCAGCGGTGACCCAAAGAACTGAGGTGAGAGTTTTATACGACAATACCGCCATTTATGTATTTGCCCGTTTATATGATAATCGCCCCGATAGTATCCTCCATGAACTAGGAAACCGCGATGAAGGTCTTAATTTAAATGCCGATGGTTTTCGATTCGCTTTTGACCCGTATAATAAACGACAAAGTGGGTATGTCTTTATCGTAACAGCTTCCGGTGTTCAAACAGAATTGCTGGATGATGACCTGACCTTTGATGCTGTTTGGCAAAGCAGTGTTCTGATTGATAATGAAGGCTGGACCGTTGAAATGAAAATCCCTTATTCTGCTATTCGCTTTCCTTCTGCTTCAGTCCAGACATGGGGATTACAATTTGCACGAAGCATCAGACGTAATCGCGAATACGATCAATGGACACTCACACCAAAAGAGGTTCAAAATCGACTGATGTATTGGGGGACAATGACAGGGATTCACGATATCAAACCACCGGTTCGCTTAACTATGACTCCTTATTTTTCAGTCTATGCCGAACGTGCACCGAGGTTTGAAAACGGGGTTAAAGTAGGCAACGATAATTCTTTCAGTTATGCCGGTGGGGCTGATATTAAGTATGGAATTGATGAACGATTTACTTTAGACATGACCTTGCTCCCTGATTTCAGTCAGGTGCAAAGCGACAATAAGATCAAGAACATTTCAGCCTTTGAAACGATCTATGATGAGAACAGACCCTTTTTCGAAGAAGGCACCAATCTTTTTTCGAAAGGAAATTTATTCTATTCACGTCGAATCGGTGAAACACCAAGTTTGTTCTATGACGTTCCGTATTTGCTTGAAGAAGGTGAAACCATCGATAAAAATCCGGATAAAGCAAAACTTTACAATTCAACAAAAATATCGGGAAGGACAGATAAAGGTCTGGGAATCGGCTTCTTAAATGCTGTTACCGGAAATACTTATGCAACTGTAAATAAGACGGATGGAACTTCAAGAAAGATTCTAACCGAACCGTTGACGAACTTCAATATCTTCATTCTTGATCAGCAATTCAAGTACAATCGTAATGTGTTTTTCATCAATTCCAATGTAACACGAGATGGAAAAGCAAGAGATGCGAATGTCTCTACCCTTCAAGGTTCGTATGAAAATAAGAAGAACACGTATCGAATCGTTGGAAGCGGAAGTTTCAGTCATGTGACGGAGTGGACTGAATCAAAGCAGCAAAAGGATGGCTACATGTATTATGTTTCCGTTGATAAGATCAAAGGCCGTTCACAATTTGGTGCATCAATTGAAACTGCAAATGAAAAATATGACAAGAACGATCTGGGTTATAATTTCTATCGTGATTATACATCAGTATATGCTTATTGGTCTTTGATCGCATTCAATCCTTTTTGGAAGTATTTCAGACAAGGAAACATTACACCGTACCTCTATCGTGCCGGAAGATTAAGTTCAGCAAATAAACTCACTGAATTGACAGCAGGATTTAATTTCTTTTTACTTGCGAATAACAATTGGTCAGCATATTGTGATTTTGGAACGTCGTTAGAAGATGGTTGGGATTATTACGAACCACGTATTGAAGGTCGTTTCCAGAGAAGTCCGAAAAGTGGCTTTGGTTCAGTCAACTTTACAACTAATTACAACAAAAGACTGGCATTTGATTTTGGCGGACGATTTACTGTCATCAAATAATGGGATTACTCAACAGAAGGATTTTATATCAATCCGATCTTCCGTGTGAATGACAAGTTTTCGTTGAAGCTTGAAAACTATGTAGACTTCTATTCAAAGAGCCGTGGATTTATCGATTACAATTCAGCCGATGACCTTATTCTATATGGCGGAAGAGCAATCACTACGATCACAAATACACTAACCGGCAGATACCTTTTCAAAAATGACATGTCACTTTCACTGTCAGGCCGTTATTATTGGTCGGAAGGTTTTTATTCTCAATTGTATCAATTACTTGATAATGGAGAATTGGAAGCCATGAATTTTACTGATCTTTCTGCCTACAATTTTAACAGCAATTACTTCACGATCGATCTGGTCTATAACTGGCGCTTTGCTCCGGGAAGTTCATTTATCGCTACGTTTAAGAATATCACTTTGACAGACGATAACAATACCGATTTCAGTTATCTGGAGAACTTCAATCACACCCTTTCAGCACCTCAGACCAATTCTATTTCATTGAAGTTTTTGTATTATTTGGATTATCAGTACTTCGTGAAGAAAAAGGCGTAGCCGGAACTTTTTTTTGGGCTGCGACCCACTACTGTTCGATAAAACTAATTTCAAAGGCCAGTAAATGCTTGCCGCAAGTTTTTGATTTCAATTTTTCTTTTTTTGTTTGCCCAAAATCCCGATAGCTATCGGGAGAAACAAAAAAAGGGCCCAACGCGCACCAAATCATTTGAAACTTCGATTATTCGACACAACCTTGATCAACTTTTCAAATGATTTCCCCATTGGGGTTGACTCCCCACACAATAACTGTTCTATCTTTGATTAAGAAAAATGTGTGTCAAGAAATTGTGGGGGCCTGTTATGAATTTATTCTGCGAACAGATGATTTAAGTTATAATTTAAAGCTTAATTTACACAGTTTGATTTTTATCGGACAGTGATCGCTGATACCTTTTCGGTTTTAAGCATGAATGCCTGTTTCAAAGAAAACAAAATTCGATTTTAATCAGATAATATGAACTTCAATCGTACACAAATACACAATAAACCACTTTATCAAAGTCAACTAAAAAATGTACAATATCAATACTCACAAAGCAATCTTAAACATTAAACCTTGAACAAATACCGTGTCCAATTTCCAATCAGTAAAATCTAGCTCTAAAAATTGAAAAATAGTCCACTTCTAGAAAAGTAATCCCTATCTTCGCGACGATAAAAAAATTTTAACATTCAAATGGACGATCATCCATGGTTACCGCTGAAGAAAAAGAATTGCTGGCTGAAAGGCTGGTTTCTGGCAATTTATATAAGCTAAAGCATTTAAGTGCCATGGTTCAGCCTGAGGAATTGGCTGAACTGATCAATGATTCCAAAGAAATTGACCTTCGTAAAATTTTTCAAGTCCTGGATGCCGAAAAGGCCATTAAGACTTTTGAGAATCTGGACTACGACAAGCAAATGGAGTTGCTTGGCTCCTACACTGTCGAGCAGCTTTCAGCTACGCTAAATCAGATTTCTCCCGATGATCGTACTGCCCTCTTCGAGAAACTGCCGGAAGATACACTGCAACGTTATCTGACGCTTCTTACTGACGAGGAAAGAAAGACTACTAAGGAACTTTTATTATATCCTGAAGACAGTATTGGTCGGTTGATGACACCGGATTTTATTTCGGTGAAGGAAGACTGGACTGTTCAGCAAGTTCTTGACTATATCCGCAAAAATGGCCGTGACAGCGAAACGATCAGTAATATTTATGTGACGGATTCGAAAGGTTTCCTTATCGACGATATAAAGGTCCGTGATTTCCTTCTTGCTCCTATTGACAAGAAAGTGAGTGATCTGATGGACCGTCAGTTTGTGAATCTGAATGCACGGGATGACCAGGAGGTTGCCATCGATATCTTTAAGCAGACAAACAGAATGGCTTTGCCGGTTACGGATTTCAATGGTTTATTGATCGGTATCATTACGATCGATGACGTTGTAGATGTCATCGAAGAAGAGGACACAGAAGATATCCAGAAATTCGGAGGTACAGAAGCCCTCGACGAACCCTATCTGAAAATAGCTCTTCCACAAATGATCCGCAAAAGAGCCGGCTGGTTAGTTGTTCTCTTCTTTGGAGAAATGCTTACTGCAAGTGCTATGGGCTTTTTCAATGATGAACTCAATAAAGCGGTTGTCCTTACACTCTTTGTGCCTTTGATCATTTCCAGCGGTGGTAATAGCGGCTCGCAGGCTGCAACACTGATCATTCGTGCCATGGCGCTGGGTGAAGTGACTTGGCTCAACTGGTGGCAAGTAATCCGTCGAGAGGTGCTTTCTGGATTAGCACTTGGTTCAATCTTAGCTGTGATCGGTTTCCTGCGTATTTCAATCTGGTCAACCTTCACAGACATTTACGGTCCGCATTGGTTCTTGATCGGACTTACCGTTTCATTTACACTTATCGGAGTTGTTTTATGGGGAACCTTAGCAGGCTCTATGATTCCAATGCTTCTTAAAAAATTGGGGAAAGATCCTGCGGTATCTTCCGCGCCTTTCATTGCTACGCTTGTCGATGTAACGGGGTTGATACTTTATTTTTCGTTGGCGTATTTGATTTTGAAGGGGACGTTGCTTTAAGTTCAAGGTTCCTCATAGGGGCAAGCAAAGATTGAGAAAATAAACACATCACAGTAATTTTACCACAGAGTTCATAAAGAAAGAAAGGGAGAAAAAGGAGTAGCTCTTATTTCTCCCTTTTTTCTTTTTTTTCTCCGTGTTAAAAATATGCAAGCACATTCGAATTTCTAATCTCTAATTAATTTTCTTGAAATAATTTTCATCCGAGTGGCTGAAAATATAATAGAATTAAAAATATAGATGTTAAAATTAATTATTAAAACGTAAAACTATTATTTGAATGTCAGTTCAAAATTCAACCTATCAAAACGCTTTACTACAAAAGCCAACTTAAAAATTTGTCCCGATGGGATGAATTATTTCAAAACCACCCCATTCACCTCCAACTTCACCTCCGACATCATCGGATCATTGAGAAATACATTGACGATGCGATTGTCTTTACCGTCTTTACCGAAGGAGTCGAATTCAATATGAATGATGCCTGATTCACCGGGAGCGATTTCGGATTTGGTGGTTGATGGTTTTATACATCCGCACGTTGTTTTTACTTTGCGAATGATCAATGGTTTTACGCCGTCGTTGTAGATTAAAAAATCGTGATTTGCTTTTTCACCGGCTTGAATGTTTCCGTACGAATATATGGTCTCCGGAATTCTTGCTTTCGGCGTTAAAGTATCTGTCAAATCAAAATACTCGTGAATGGTGGCTGTTACATTGATGCTTTTTTGTGGCTGGTCGACATCATCGGAATTAATGAGGATTCTGTCGAGAATAAATCCGTACTCATCACGCTTCGAAAAATCATAGGCTATCAAGATCCAACCTGTAGCATCAGGCGGCAACTTTGTTGTGCTAAATGTGCCACTCGAAAAATTGTTCTTACTCTGAGCAAACAACTTGATCGTGCTCTTGCCACTGTTCATGATCCTGATCGTATCCTGCTTCTTTTCATTGTTTGCCACTTTCCCAAAGCCCAATGTAGATTGCGAAAATCTGAGGTTGCCAATTTTTTTGGAGTACTGGTCATTTAGCGTGGGTTGTGCTGCTATTGTTTGTGCTTCAATTTTTGTGAAGACACACGAAGCAAGGATGAAGCAAAGGGCAAATTTTAGTTTGATCATAAATGTACTCCCTGATTGGATTCAATTAGTGTTGACGTTAAATTTTCAAGACTCATTCCATCAAATGTTCCGGAACTCATCATCAGAAAAACCCGTTTGCCTTTTGTGTGAGCAAGCAGATCTTTCTGCAAGATAGCAGAATCTGTGTAAACTTTTATATCCTCATTTGAAAATGCTTTTTTTACCATTTCAGGGGTAATTTCCTTGAGTTTTTTATGGGCTATTGTATGCGGATTAAAATACACAATCTTTTCATCGGCATCGTCCATACTTCCTGCATATTGCGCAAGAAAATCTTCATTCAGTGAGCTGAACGTATGCAATTCCATGCAGGCAATTAATTTTCTATCGGGGAATTGAGATCTTACAGCAATCGTTGTTGCTTTCAATTTTGATGGCGAATGTGCGAAGTCTTTGTAGACTGCTACACTCTCATTTCTCCCAAGCAATTCCAGTCTGCGTGCTGCTCCTGTGAAAGTACTGATCGCTTTGTAAAAAGTTGAAGCATCCACTCCAATTTGTTCACAGACGTTTCTTGCGCCTTCGAGATTCTGCAGATTATGTTCACCGAAAACTGCCAATGCGACCTTACCTTCCTTCGTATGCAAATAAGTAATACCATTTACGATCTCATTTTCGGGAATGGAATACGGAATGCGTTTGGCCTTTACAGAATCCGATTCAGCGACGAGTTTCACTTCGGCATCATTCTGACAATAGATCAATTTACCCGTAGCAGGAATCTGATTTGCAAAGATTCTGAATTGCTCAACGTACATATCGTAGGTTGGAAATACATTGATGTGATCCCAGGCAATACCGCTTATCAATGCAATCTCTGCATGATACAAATGAAACTTCGGTCTACGATCGACAGGCGATGACAAATATTCATCGCCTTCGAGAATGATCAATGGTGCATTGCTCAGTCGAACCATGGTGTCAAATCCTTCGAGCTTCGCTCCTACCATGTAATCGAAATCACGGCCCAGAGTTTTCAAAACGTGAAGGATCATGGCAGTGATAGTAGTCTTACCATGCGATCCGCCGATAACTACTCTTGTTTTGTCTTTCGAATGCTCGTACAAATACTCCGGATAAGAATAAACAGGCATTCCGATCTCCTGTGCTTTTAACAACTCAGGATTATCAGCTCTGGCATGCATTCCCAGAATGACGCCATCCAGTTCTTTAGTGATCTTTTCCGGAAACCAACCGATCTGTGGAGGCAAGATTCCTGCATTCGCAAGCCTTGTCTTAGAAGGCTCGTTGATCTCATCATCGGAACCGCTAACATTAAAACCTTTCTGATGTAAAGCCAGCGCAAGATTGTGCATAGCTGCACCGCCTATGGCTATGAAATGGATACGTTTTGACATTTGACTAAGTTAGGGGATTCTTTATTCGGTGTTTGGCGAGGGGGTGGGGTTATTTAAACATGGTTACTAACATCACGGCAAAGTCAAAAGTGTCAAAGGTGAGTTTTTTTGTCGATAACACAGAGAGAACACAAAGAAAGCGTTTATACGACAGATTTTAACACAAAGAACATCTGCGGTTTTTCTGCGAGTTCAGCGTAATCTGCGGGAGATTTTTTTTAAAACACTAATCAAAAGACATGGGAAATATTTTTTTGAATAATAAAGTGCACCCTAAGCATCAGCCCAATCCGAAATCCACAATCCGAAATTATTTTTACTTTTACAACTCCAAAGAACCAATATGAACCTATATACAATCGACACCGGCTTTTTCAAACTCGACGGCGGAGCCATGTTTGGCGTGGTGCCGAAATCAATGTGGAAGAAATTGAATCCGCCTGATGATAACAATATGTGCAACTGGGCAATGCGTTGTCTGCTCGTTGAAGATGGCGACAGATTGATCCTGATCGATAATGGAATTGGCAATAAACAAGACGATAAATTCTTCGGCTACTATTTTTTAAATGGCGATGATACGCTTTCCAAATCGTTGGCGAAGCATGGTTTTCATGAAGATGATATTACCGACATGTTTCTGACGCATTTACACTTTGATCATTGCGGAGGTAGTATCAAATGGAATTCAGCAAAAGACAGATTGGAACCGGTTTTTAAGAATGCAACATATTGGAGCAATGCAAAGCACTGGGAATGGGCTACGAAACCGAATGCCCGCGAAAAGGCGAGTTTTTTGAAAGATAACATTATGCCGATTCAGGAATCAGGACAATTAAAATTCATCAAAGACGGTGATAACCTGACAAGTGATTTTAAAGTCAGAACGGTAAGTGGACATACGGAGTCAATGATGCTTCCAATCATCAATTACAAAGGCAAAAAGATAGCATATTGCGCCGATCTTATTCCCTCGGCCGGACATACTCCTATTCCGTATGTGATGGCTTATGATACACGTCCATTGTTGTCACTGCAAGAGAAAACTGATTTCCTGAATGATGCTGTGAAAGAAAATTATGTACTTTTTTTTGAGCATGATCCGGTGAATGAATGTGGGATCATGGAGTCAACGGAACGTGGACCGAAGCTGAAGGAGACGGTTTCTTTGGCGAGTATTTAACTCTTTGATGGATTAATGTATCGATTATTGGAAATGTAATTGTTCCAGCGACAAGATATTTCCCATAGACCAAATTTGCTCTGTCGTTTAAATCAAATTCTATTCTTTCGCTCTTGTTGAGTTTGTAAAAGGCATGCATGTCGTCTGAGAGTTTTCTTGCTTTCATGGAATCCTGTGAATAATAGTAGAGATAGGTTTGTCGCCCGGAGATGATCTCATAGACCGGTAATTTTTTTGTTGAATAAACAACGGCTTCTTTACGTCGATTATTTTCAAATGCAGTCATTGATTTTAAAGCAACAAAAATCAATGTAAAAACGATTGCATATCTTAATCGCAAAACAGATTTTTCCAGAAAGTAGAAAATGAGAAAAAAGATGATAAGATCAAGTAAAACCATTTCATAAAAACTCAGATAAAGATCTTCTGAAACTGCGAATGGAAGTTGTTTGATCTGCAATGCAAGATAGTTCAGGAACATCACCAATTTATTCATACAATAGCCTGCTTTCAGCAAGAGCCAATCAATGGGCGATATGAAAAAGATAGCCAGTCCGCCGAAGATGGCTACTGTCGAAATTGGAATGATAATGAGATTGGCGGGAATGAAATAATTAGGAAACTGATGAAAATAATAGAGACTGATTGGAAAAGTCGCCAATTGAGCAGCGATAGAAACTGCTATCAGTGACCATAAACTCGATTTGAACTTATTCCTGAAATAAAACCAACGAGAGATTGGCGGATAAATAAAAGCGATTCCGGCTACAGCAAAATAGCTCAGTTGAAATCCAGGCTCGAATAACAGCAATGGATCGAATGTCACACAAATAACCAATATGGAAGCAGCAAGCGTATTGTATATGTTGGAATTTCGGTTCATTGATTTACCGAGGAGAATGAATGAAAACATCATAGCAGAACGTATTACAGAAGGCGACATTCCGGTGAGGATGGCATAGAACCAAATGATGAGGATCATTGCAAGCAATCGAACCAGCCACCAGCCTTTTTTATTCTCCAGCTTCTTGAACAGAAATGCCAAGGCTGTGAAGACAATTCCGACATGCATACCACTAACCGATAAAATATGCAATGTCCCTGAAGCCGAAAATGCAGTCATGATTTCCTTGTTGATTTCATCGTCGTATCCCAAGACAAGCGCAGACAAAACAGCGTATTCTTGTCCGTGAATGCCGGCGCGATGAAAACTTTCCAGCAAATGATCTCTGAGCTTTTTACTTTCATTTAAGATTGAAAAATCTTCATTGGCCTGAAGAACTTTCCAATTATTTTTCATCATTCGACATTGATACTTGATTCGTTTTATGGAGGCGTATTGTTTGAAATTAAATTGACCGGGATTTGTTGGACCTTCAATTTCTTTTAACTGATTTGGCAATAAAAGTAAGTCTCCGACATTTACAATGTTTGTTGAAGAGTCGGTGTAATAAAAGTATGCTTTGAAATTTGCCGGCTTCCACTCTATAGAATCGCTGTACGACTGAACCATTATTTCTGTTCGGTGCATTTTTCCTACCAATGAAGGAATAGAAATAACTTTAGCAATAATGAATTTGCTTTTATCTGTAAAGCCATTTTCTCTGGCATTTGAAAGCGAGCGTAAATTATTTGACAACCATCCAACTGACAAAAAAGCAATCAGTAACAATACAGGATTTACAAATCGAAATTTATATTGGTTCTTGTATTGGGTTTTTATCCAGATCAGAAAAAGTACTAAATCGATTATCAGGAGAGGGATAAAAAAATGCTGCGTGCCTATACCGGTGAATGATAAAACTACTCCAGTTATGAATGCGGGAAGGATTCGGATAAAGGGTGCAGAGCTGAAAATGTTCATTCTGCAAAAATAGTTGGCTACATTGGTGGTGGATGGTGTTTTGAAATGTTACAGCATTTAATATCTCGCTTTGATTGGAGAAAGTTTACTTCGAAGATTTAAAACACTAAGAACACAAGAACACAAAAGACCACGGAATTTTATGCTTCGAAGATTTAAAACACTAAGAACACAAGAACACAAAAGACCACGGAATTTTATGCTTCGAAGATTTAAAACACTAAGAACACAAGAACACAAAAGACCACGGAATTTTATGCTTCGAAGATTTAAAACACTAAGAACACAAGAACACAAAAGACCACGGAATTTTATGCTTCGTAGATTTTGGTAAGAAAGAAATTCCGTGGTCTTTTGTGTTCTTGTGTTCTTGTGTTTATTTTTTTAGTAAAGTACTACCGAATAGTTATTCATAAAATCTTGTATAATTTTCGCTGCTTTAGCTGATGCCCCACTACCGCCAAGTTTTTTTCGGAGTTCGGCGTAGTCGGCAAGTAGGTTTATTCTGTGTTCAGGAGAAAGTATCTTTTTCAATTCAATAAAGATCGTTTGTTCGTTTAAGTCGTCCTGGATAAGTTCTTTTACGACTTCTTTGTCCATGATAAGATTAACAAGTGAAATGTATTTGATGTCGACAATACGTTTTGCAATGTGATAGCTTACAGCTCCACCTTTGTAACATACAACTTCAGGAATATTTAGCAATGCAGTTTCAAGGGTTGCTGTTCCTGAAGTAACTAATGCTGCTTCGGATGCCGACAAAAGCGAATATGTTTCATCCGGAATTACTTTTATGTCTCTCCAGCCAAAGGGATTTATAAAAGTCCAATGGCTGTGAAGGTGCTGCGGCAATTACAAATTGATATTCGGGCAATTTATCGACGGCAGTAAGCATCAAAGGCAGGATCTTTTTGATCTCCTGCGTACGACTACCTGGCAATAATGCAATCATCGGTTTTTCGCTTAAGCCAAATTTCGCTTTCCACGAAGAAACCGCTTGTAACTTTTCTTTCTGTTGCTCGATGGCATCTAAGAGAGGGTGTCCAACAAAATCAACATCGTAATCGAATGTTTTATAAAAATCTTTCTCGAATGGTAGGATGACCATCATTTTGTCCACTACTTTGCGGATCTTCTTCACTCGCGACTTTTTCCATGCCCAAACTTGGGGAGAAATGTAATAGAAAACCTTGATCTTGTTTTGATGAGCAAATTCTGCAATACGCAGATTGAATCCCGGATAATCAACCAGAATTATTGCATCCGGTTTGAATTTCAAAATGTCTTCTTTGCAAAATTCGATGTTTCTCATGATCGTTCTCAGATTCATGATCACTTCTGCAAATCCCATAAAAGCAAGGTCGCGATAATGCTTTACGATCTCCGCTCCTTGCTCCTGTAGTAATTCTCCACCCCAGGCTCTGACGTTTACGGCCGGATCCAGTTTTCGCAATTCACGAATAAGATTAGAAGCATGAAGATCACCCGATGCTTCTCCTGCGATGAGATAGTATTTCATTAGAGAAACATAATTATTAAAACGATGAATACATAAACAAAACTTCCACCGATAATTCCATTTGCTGTTTTTTCTTTTTTATTATTCAAGAATGCGAAAAATGGAAGAAGATTTGCGAGAACAGAGAGACTGATCACATGAGTAAGTACATTTCCTTTTTTGTAAAATAATAAGGCCTCCATGATAGAGCTATCAGGGAAGTTAATCGTTGCATAAATAGAAAATGCAATAATGGGCACGATCAATCCTGAAATAAATCCAACAATAAAATTATCTGATAATTTATTCATCAAATCAAATTTCTTTACTCATCCTTTCAATTGATGCCTTGTAAATCAATGCAAATTTTTCATCTTTCATGAACTCAGCAAGTTCAGGTTTGAAAAGTTCTGCTTGCTCTGTAAGTGAAATCATTGCTTTTTGATTATCCATATTTTCAGGTTCTGATTTTTGAATACGGATCACATTTGTAAATTGATCCATCCAAGATCCATATCGTGTCATGAATTTCTGTTGTTCAGGATTCAACTTCAGAATTTCATCCTTGTCGACAAATGATCCGAAAATATTTGAACTAACCAACGTCGCACCAGCTGAAAGTCCGAGAGTTTTAAGAAAAGATCTTCTTGAGGATTCTGAGGTCATGGTGTTTTATTTTGATTTGATGGCAAGGTAAACAAATTTAAGAGAATGAAGTGGAGACATCCATCATACTACTATTCAATAATGCTTTTGTTGGTCAACAAATTAGTTGTTTCTTAATTTGTTAAAAATGAAAAATACCCAAATACTGCCAAAGCAACAATAAATAAATACCCTTTACCGATCTTTTCTTTCTGCATGTTGATCATTACTATTCTGAAAACAATAATTGAAAATAGCAATGATATTAATTGTGCAGCAGGTGGCGGATATAAATACGGATCAGCTTTGTATTTTACAACAACGCTCCGTATTCCTTCTGCTCCGAAATAAGTAATTGGCAAAATTACAAATGCAAGGATCACACCTGTAATGTATTTATCTTTCAACTTATCCTTGAATCCCATAATCAAGTTCATTTAAGAAAGGAATTGCATGGTGCGCTGTAAAATCAAATTGAACAGGAACCAATGAAATATATCCGTTTGCAAGTGCCCATTCGTCTGTATCTTGTCCTTTGTCGTGGTTATTGAATTTACCTGTAAGCCAGTAGTACTTTCTCTTGTTGGGATCAAGTCTTTCGTCAAATTCTTCTTCCCATTTGGCCATTGCTTGTCTGCAAACCTTTACCCCTTTTATTTTTGACTCAGGTAAATCAGGAATATTTACATTGATCAATGTTCCTTTTGGTAAACCATGTTCAAGGATATTCTGAGCGATCTTTCTGATGTATTTTTTGAACCTGAAAAGTCTGCATCCAATTTATGATTCAGCAAGGAGAATCCTGCACTTGGAATACCTTCAATAGCGCCTTCCATAGCTGCTGACATCGTGCCGGAGTAAATGACATTGATCGACGAGTTAGAGCCGTGGTTGATTCCTGAAACACATAGATCGGGCTGACGATGCAGGATCTTATCGATTGCAAGTTTTACGCAGTCAACAGGAGTACCTGAACATTGGTACCAATGTTCACCATAAACATCCACTTTGTCGAGGCGCAGTAAATTATTAATTGTAATGGCATGGCCCATTCCTGACTGCGGACTATCTGGCGCTACAACAAAAACATCTCCCAGATCCTTGATGGCATCAACGAGAGCATGTAAGCCGGGTGCAGTAATACCATCGTCATTGGTGACTAAAATAACAGGACGTTCTGTCTTTGACATTTTTCGGATTTTCGACAAAAGTAAGGAAATTGTCAGACAGTGAGATTAGTTTTTGAGTTGTGTAAAAATAAAAAGTCCCGCAATTGCAGGACTTTTTAACATATAATCTAAATCACCTATTAGATTAACCACACACACTGTCTTATGAAATCTTTATTTCATGCGCCGCTTTTTGTTTTGCTTCTTCTTTCTTTGGAATCGAAAGTTTAAGAACGCCATTTGTGTATTCGGCTGTAATACTTTCAGCTTTTACATGTTCAGGCAAAGTAAAACTGCGACTGAATGAAGAATAAGAAAACTCTTTTCTTGTGAATCTTGTTGTTTCTTCTTTTGATTCTGTTTTTTTCTCAGCGCTGATCGATAAAATTCCGTTTTCTACCTCTACTTTAAAATCCGTTTTTTCTAATCCGGGAGCGGCTAATTCTACATTGAAATTTTCAACTGTTTCACTGATGTTTACAGCCGGAGCAGATTTAAATAGATCTTTTCCCATAACTTCATCATTGATAAAATTGTTGAAGAAATCGCCTAAGAATGAAGGTGCTGATGTTGGACGAGTTAGTCCTTTGTTTTTTAATTGAACGAGTGTCATAATTTTTTCCTCCTGTTTTTTTAATTGTTAGAGATGTAAACCATCGTTCAAGTTGTATACCAAAAAAAAAGTGCAGACAAGTTGTCCGCACTTTATATTTCCTAAAGTCATTCCGTCAGATAATATTTTTTTAGACGGAAAAATTGTCATTTTATTATTTTAATTCGGCTCGATAGTTTTTCAATTCCTGTTGAAAAGTGAGTTCTGTCATACTGTTATCATTCTTAAAGTAGAATACTCCACCCCAGTTATATACCACTTTTTGGTAATTTAAAGCAGATCCATCTTTCTTAACCACGGTACGATAGATTGTTCTATTGTTTTCTTTGATTGTTTCATCAGTTACACCTTCCTTATAATCCGATTCAATTATTTTCGGAACCGGAGCACTTGAAGCCGTTGCCGGTTTCTCATCTGTTTTGTTTGCAGTTTTCGCCAATAATTTTTTCTTTGCTTCTATTTCTGCATAAGCCTTTGCCTGTCGGTCAGCAGATTCTTTTTCCTGAGCAGCTTTATTGGCTGCAGAAATTGAGTCAAGTCTGTTCTTCTCTGCTAATGCAGCAGCAGCTTTAGCATCGGCTTCTGCTTTCTGTTTTGCACCAGCTTCTGCTTTTTGTTGAGCAAGTGCAACGGCAGCAAGTGAATCGTTTCTGTTTTTTTCTTTCAACGCTTCAGCTTGACGCATTTCAGCGTCTGCTTTTGCTTTCGCATCGGCGTCGGCCTTGGCTTTTGCATCAGCATCCGCTTTGGCTTTAGCAGCAATCAATGCATCTTGTTTAGCTTTCTCCTGGGCTTTTAGCTCATTCTCTGCCTTCAATTTATCTAATGCCGCTTGTGCTTTGACTGCGAGCAACGAATCGTTCTTTGCTTTTTCTCTGGCCTTCAATTCATTCTCTGCTCTGAGTTTATCTTCTGCAGCCTTTGCAGCGAGCGCTTCTTTCTCTTGTTTATCTTTTAAAGCAACTGCTTTTGCGGTTGAGTCAGCAACGAATTTTGAACGCTCTGCTGCTTTTGCATCTGCCAGTGCTTTTGCTTCTTTCTCTTTCTTCTCTTGTTGAGCAGCCAGTTCAGATGTTCGCTTGGCTTCTGCGTTTGCTTGTGCAGTTGAGTCTGCAATTTCTTTTTGTCGTTGACGTAAAGCTGTCTCAGCTTTTGCAGTTGAATCTTTACGTTGATTTTCAGCTGCTAAAATTGCAGCCGCTGCAGCAGCTTTGGCAGCAGCATCCGATTTTTCTTTTGCTATGGCATCTGCCCGAAGTTTATCTTCCTGCTCTTTCTTTAACGCAGCTTGTTTTTCTTTTTCTTGTTTTTCTTTCAGTGCAGCTAACTCTGCGGCACGACTTGCATCGAGGTTAGCCTTCTCTGTTGAATCAGCGATTTGTTGTTGTCTTTGTCTTAAAGCAGTTTCCGCTTTGGCTGTAGAATCTTTCCGATGATTTTCAGCGGCAAGTATCGCTGCAGCGGCGGCGGCTTTTGCAGCTGCATCTGACTTCTCTTTTGCGATAGCATCTGCGCGGAGTTTATCTTCTTGTTCTTTCGCTAATGCAGCTTGTCTTTCTTTTTCCTGAGCAGCAGCTAATTCTTGCTGTCGTTTTGCTTCTGAATCAGCTCTGGCAATAGAATCTTGCCTTTCCTTTTCTTTTGCTTCCGCCAGTGACTTCGCTTTTTCATTAGCAAGTTCTATACTGTCGCGTCTGGCTTTTTCAAAAGAAGCGGCAGTTGCGGCAGCAGCAGCTGCTGCGTTTGCACGTATGATTGAATCCTGTCGGGCTTTTTCTTTTTCAGCATTGAGTTTATCCTGCTCTGACCTTTGTGCCAGCAATTCTGCTTCACGAGCTTTTGTTTTAGCAAGAGAATCATTCCAAATTTTGTTTAATGAATCAAGACGTGCGCGTTCCTGCTGTTTGTTGATGTCTTCAGCAACTTTTCTTGCTGCCTCTTGTTCACCTAAAATTTGTTTACTGTAATTCTGATCGTATTCAAAATCTTCATAGGTCGGATTATAGGCGAATTTTGCAACAGCTTTATTCATTGCTTTTTCCTGAGACACACCTGCTACATCAGCGAAAAGATCAATATTGAATTCTTTTGAAAAAATGATATCTAACTGATCTCCCGGAACGGTTGTATTGAATTCAACCACTTTTGTAACCAATCCACCTTTGATGAATTTAATAGAGTATGTCTTTTGAAGGTCCAGATTAAAATTGAAACCGCCATTATCTTTTGAAGTGATTGTTTGAGCTTGAGCGCCGGGAGCCGAAATTTGAATGGTAACTCCTTGCTCCGGTTTATTCTCTTTGCGAATTTTGCCGGTAATTTGAAGGTAACCACTTTTCTGCGCAAAAGTGCTCATTGCTGTCATCAGCAGAGCAAATATCAAATAGCACTTTTTAATTTGTTTTTTATTGAATAAATTCATCATTGTACTTGAACGGGGTTGTATTTCATTTATTTCACAAACATAATCAGACAATTTCGTGTGTAAATGAACCTTTTGATAGATTTGATCCATATTATTCACAATCGCTAATTCTCGTATACTCTTTTAATCGTTTTCTGTTGAGTAAATCAGGAGTGAAAAATCTCATTTGCAATATCAAATGACCTCTCCCATCCTTCTGCATTCAAATTCAGTGCCGAAATTCCTCCGAAATAGCTTACCAGATTTTCTGTAGCTAAATTTCCAACCAGATCGTTATTGGCCATTGGACAGCCTCCTATACCTTTTAATGCAGAATCGAACCGTAAACAACCGCTTTGTCGTGCTGCATCGACTTTCTCTAACCATGACGTAGCATCAGAATGCAAATGAGCACCAAATTCAACTTGAGGAAATTCCGGTATCAGATGGGAAAATAAATAGCTTATATTTTCCTTTGTACTCACACCAACTGTATCAGAAAGAGCAATAATTCTTATTCCTTCTGATGCAAGTTTTTTTACCCAATGAATCACAATGTCCTTATTCCAAGGTTCTCCGTATGGATTGCCAAATCCCATTGATATGTAGATCACCAATTGTTTGTCGGATGACTTACAAATGTTTTGAATTTCGCGAACTCGTTCTAACGATTCCTCTATTGTTGAATTTGTATTTCGCCTTTGAAACTCTTCCGAGATTGAAAAGGAAAACCTAAAAATTGAATTTCCTTATAGAGTGATGCTTCTTCAGCTCCTCTTACATTGGCAACAATGGCCAGTAACTTTGTTGTTGTTCTCGATAGATCCAATCCTGCCAGTACCTCTTTTGTATCTCTTAATTGTGGAATCGCCTTGGCTGAAACAAAAGAACCAAAATCTAAAGTATCAAATCCAATACTGAGTAAACTGTTCAGATATTTTATCTTTAATTCAGTTGGTATCCATGGTTCCCAACCTTGCATTGCATCGCGGGGACATTCGACAATTTTAATTTTCTTCTCCATAAAATTAACGTACTGAAATGCCGCGGGCTTCAAAAACTAGTTCAAATTCAGGTTGCGAGATGGCTGCAATTTCATCCGGACCGGCACCTTCGTCTTTGGCATAATCGCGAAGTTTTTCTACAGATAAAGTATCGTAATGTGCTTGTCCAAGGGCAAAGGCGAATTTACCTTCAACATTTTCAGTAACTGTAAAAGAATGGTCTTTCATTCTCACCATTAATGGCTCTTCGGTTCCCATTGACATCTTTATCCAGCAACCTTCCGCTTTACAAACGTTTTCAATTTTTCCGGAAATAGTACCGTCAAAAGTGGCATTCCCCGACATTTTGGCTGTCAATTCCGTGGCAGAGATTGCCTTTGTAGTATCAACCGATTCACCAAATGCCATTGCATTCGGGTCTTTTTGATTACAGGCAAACAATAGTGAAATAATGGCTAAAAGAGCCAAAAAAGAGTGTTTCATTGATTTCGTCATTTGGAGATATGAAGATTTCCAAAGTTACGAATAATTTGAAGTCGCAGAAAGGAAAGTCTCAACCTAATACAAACCTTTATGAACGCATTACCGGACAAATTAAAGTACGTTATCAACAATTGAAACCTCAAAAGACTTCCTTATTCGTTAAAATATGTTGTCCAATTGGTAAAAAAATATAATTTTGCAACCTGTTTAAAAAACTACAAGTCAAAAAATGTCAGAAACTCAACAGGATCAAGACTTTATCGTATCTGAAGCGATAGGTAAGACTGAAAATTTCATCAATCAAAACAAAAAAGCCTCGGTATCATTTTCGGAGCTGTATTAGTAGCAATTGGTGGCTACATATTTTATCAGAACGTATATGTTGCGAACAAAGAAAAAGAAGCTCAGGAAGTTCTTTTCCACGCTGAACAGTATCTTTTCGCCGATTCTTTAAAACTTGCCATCAATGGCGATGGAAAGAATCCGGGTTTAGAAGAAATTGTAAACGATTACAGCGTTAGTCAATCAGGTAACCTTGCACGTTATTACCTGGGAATGGCTTATTTGAAAAATAAGGAATTCGACAAAGCGATTGAAACGTTGAAAAGTTATGACGCAAAAGACGAAATCACAGGCTCACTTGTTGCAGGTGCTATTGGTGATGCATATGTAGAATTGAAAAATGTTGATGAAGCAATTTCACTTTATGAAAAGCTTCTAAGGATCATCCGAATGCATTCTCTACTCCAATTATGCTAATGAAATTAGGTATTGCACAAGAGACAAAAGGAAATTGGGATGGCGCTAAATCTGCTTACGAGCAAATAAAAAAAGACTACCCTACTTCAAATGAAGGAACTCAGGCTGATAAATATATTGCGCGGGCTGAGGCGATGATGGCGAAGTAAATTGTAATTCGAGATTCGAAAATCGTAAATCGCAATTCGAATACAGCTTTGAAGAAAATATAGAATTCTAATAAAAACCGGGTATATTTATATCCGGTTTTATTTTTTAAACAAACTTATGTCATCAGCTGATCAAAACTTATCTACGATTAAGGGGCTTCCGGAAGGAAGCGGACTTCGATTTAGCATTGTTGTTTCTGAATGGAATGAACAGATCACAGAATCACTGTATACTGCTTGCCATCAGACCTTATTAGATGCCGGCTGTGAACCGGAACATATCACAAGAACAAATGTGCCGGGAAGCTTTGAATTGCCATTGGGTGCAAAGCGTGCAATCGATAGCGGGAAATTTGATGTGGTGATCTGTCTGGGTTGTGTTATCCAGGGCGAAACGCGCCACTTTGATTTTATCTGTGATGCCGTTGCCAATGGTATTATGAAACTCAACCTCGATTACAAGATCCCTGTGATTTTCGGCGTACTCACTCCTGAGAACCAGCAGCAAGCAATAGATCGTGCCGGCGGAAAACACGGCAATAAAGGTGTTGAAGCTGCAGTGACGGGACTGAAAATGGGACGTGGGGATGGATTGAGGAAGACGGTTTCGGGGTTTTCAAAGATTTAAATTTCCGGTTTTAAGGTTTGCAGGTTTCAAGTTTCAGGTTGGACAACCTGAAAAACCTGAAACTTGAAACTCTAACGATTTCTTTTCAAAAATTTATCGAACTACAAACCCCTTTTTCCCCACCACACCACTTTCATTCGACATTCTCAAAAAGTAATTGCCGGATTTAAGATTAAGTTTTTCCAGATCGATCTTTTGAATCTTTATTTCTCCATTGACATTACTGTCTGAAATTTCACTGGTGATAAGTTGCCCTGTTGATGAGATGATTTCTAATTTCAAATTACCTTTTGAAAGAACAGAGTATTTTACAAATAATTCTTTTGAAACCGGATTCGGAAATAAAACAAGTTCATTAATTGCTGATGGCTGATATGTCAAACCTGTAGACTGCAATGTATCTCTATAAGTAATTCCACTAACTACTCCTCCTACTCCGGTATTGATCTGTAAAACAGGAATTCCTTTTCCCGGTGACAACCATTTATATTCTATAGTTGTGATTGGCGGTGTAGAAAAACCAAATCCTAGGGAGTCAATGTAGACACTGTCAACTTCAACAATTGTGGACTTCACTCTGATCGCATCGAATGTACCGTAAGGTGTCGTTACAGTTCCCCAACCATCTGCTTCATTTGAACGCTCTTTAACTACGCTATAATAGATTCCAAGAGTTGAAGTCAGGTCGATCGTATATCCCGAAGGAGATACATTGGTTGTACCAAAAGTAAGAGGGAAAGTGTAAATATAATCTTTAGCGGAAAACGGAATCGGCAACGGAGCTCCATTCACGTTGGCACCAAATCCCGGTTGAGCAAACGATGTAGAACTGTTGTAAAAGAAATCCCATACATCGCTCACATTGACTTGTCCGGCAGTAAAGGCTGTTCCATGTCGCGCCTGATTAGAACGGTTCGGATTAAATGAATTATCGATATAATAAAGTGACAATAAGGAACCTGTCGCTGCTTCATCAAAAATGGTATCAATGGTCTGTGAAGATGATGTAAGAAGCGAATAATCCCATGTAGTATTGGCTCCAGTAATTGCCGGATCCATACCTGTGAATGCAACTCCATTACTTACCACAAATTGTTCTCCGGAATGAGTTAAATCTGCTGATGTAATTGTTATCTGACTTTTTGCGATCTGGAATGTACAGATCAATATACAAGCAATGACTATCTTTTTCATAATGATTTTTTGGGAATACAAATATATTAGAATTTGGGAGAATGGCAAGTGAAGGGGGGTGCGGATGGGCGGAATGGGATTTTGGTTTGCAGGTTTAAGGTTGCAGGTTGGATAGGTTGAGCATTCACTAATAACATAGATTTTACTAAAAGTAATATCTGATTTTAATGGTTTCCATGAATAAAATGGAATCTAGAAATAGGCTATATTTACAGAATGAAAAACAAGATGAGTAACCAAAAAAATCTGATTTTATTCGCTGCTTTTTTGGCGACTTCTTTTCAAGGATGTAAAAAAGATGCCGAGGAAACTCCTGTTCCTCCTACATATAACCTTGTATTCAAATATCATTTCGACAGCACACAAGTTCGATTAAATAATTTCGGTCAGCCGGAAGGGATTCCTGCCGGACATGGTGCACAATCGCCAAAATTCAATTTGATGAGTTCGCATTACATTGAACTTGCTCCGGACAGTCTGACTTTACTTGGCAATGGACAGGTCCTTTATCGTGCTCCGGAAACAAGTGCAGGCGGAAGTTTGGCTATAGATTTTGCTCAGTCAGTGAATGCCGGCGAAGGACAATCCTTTTTCACCATACCACTCAAGAGTATGACAGCAGGAACATACCAATGGCTACGTATTTCACTTGCTTATCAGAATTACGATATCAATTTCCGGGCATCAGGATTTGATTTGACGGGAACACTTGCTTCTTTCATTGGCTTCAATACTTACATCACCAGTTTCAAACCAAAAGATTCAAGTGTAGTTGTGAATGGAAACCGATTGCAAGGTTATTGGGCTTTTGAAATTGACACTTTGGGATTTACATCTGTTACAACCGGGCAAGCCCCGGCAACTACAGTTCCAAATCCACTAAGTGCGACCTCTCCGGTTCCTGCCGGTTCCTGCGTTGTTACCGGCAAATTTGATCAGCCATTGATCATCACCGGAAATGAAACGAAAGACATCGTGATCAATGTATCACTTTCGGTAAATAATAGTTTTGAATGGATTGAAGCCGTAGGCGATAACATCTTTGAACCACCTGCTGATGTGGTAGTGGATATGGGGGTACGGGGGGTGATTCCGTATGTTGTTTATTAATCATTACTGTCCGATAAAACTAATTTCATAGGGCAGTAAATGCTTGCTGCAAGTTCTTGATTTCAATTTTCTTTTTTTGTTTGGGTGGCTCTTTGCTTTTTGGGGGTTGGGGGGGCCCAAAAAAAGAAACAAAAAAAAGCCCAACGCACCAAATCATTTGAAACTTCGATTATTAGACACAACCTTGATCAACTTTTCAAATGATTTCCCCATTGGGGTTGACTCCCCACACAATAACTGTTCTTTCTTTGATTAAGATAGATGTGTGTCAAGAAATTATGGAGGCTTACTATGAATTTATTCTGCGAACAGTTGATTTAAGTTATAATTTAAAGCTTTAATTAAACTGTTTGATTTTTATCGGACTGTAATGATTATGAATTATTCATTATAAAAATGCTTCAAACCTATTGATCGCAGAACGATTCACGCTTGTTAGTGGTAATCGAACGTGTTGGAACAAATGTTCATAGCAGTCATCAGGCCTTTAACACCGGAAGGATTTCCATCGATGAAAATTGCATGCATGATCTCTAAAAGTTTGTAATGTAGTTTTCTGGATTTTTCAAAATTCCCGTCTAATGATAATCGAATCATTTCTGAAAAATCTTTTGGAAAAGCATTCGCTACAACTGAAATTACTCCATCTGCCCCACAAGCTATCATTGGCAGGCTGATCACATCATCGCCACTTATTACTAAGAAATCTTTCGGTCGATTTTTCAGGATCTTCATCGCTTTTTCCAGATTTCCGGAAGCTTCCTTTATACCAACGATGTTCTTTACTTCGTGTGCAAGTTGTAACGTTGTATCTGCATCAAGATTGCTACCTGTCCTGGATGGCACATTGTAAAGGATTACAGGCACCGGGCAGGCATTACCAATCATTTTGTAATGCTGAATGATTCCGCGCTGAGAAGGGCGATTATAGTATGGTGAAACGGAAAGAATAGCATCGATACCTTCGAAATCAAATTCTTCAATTGTATCCAGGATTTCCTGAGTGTTGTTTCCTCCTAATCCCAAAACAATTGGCAATCGCTTGTCATTGATCTCAATTACAAAATCAACCACTGCACGACGTTCGTTGTTAGTTAAAGTTGCTGACTCGCCTGTTGTTCCAAGAGGAACCAGGTATTCAACTTTTCCATCAATACATTTGTCAATTATTTTTCTGAATGATTTGAAGTCAATACTTCCATCTTTATGAAAAGGTGTTACTAATGCAACACCGGTTCCTTTGAGTTTATTCAGATTCATTCCGCTTTTTTTAATTGTTTCAAGAAATGTTCAATTTCATCAATCACTACTTTTATCGCCGGCTCACCTTTGATCTGAACCATCATATCATATGAATCGGTAGCTGTACGAACATATCTACCTACTCTGAATCGAGCATGTGACATGGCAGCGATGTACTGCAAAGGAAAACATTTCCCCGAATTTAAGTTGATTAAAATGTCGAATTTTTCATTAATAAAATTCTGTACGATTGGATTGACGGGAATCATTTTGAAATTCAGATCCTTTCTGGTAAAAAAATCCAATCCATATTGTGCAAATTGCGCAGTTGGAAGTGTTTTTTTGTCCACAAAGCCCATTGCCAGAATATCCTTTTTATAGGTACTTCTGACAGACTTGACATAACTTTTTACTATTTCATAATCCTTTTCATCAGTCGCATCATACAACAATCCGATCTTATTTGCCTGATCAAATCCAACAACTTCTCTTTTGAAACGAACTTTTTTCAGTTCTTTCATAAATTGCATATGTCCTAGTCGGGCTCTGATTGCTTTTCTCAATTTCATTTTCCTTTAAGCATTTTTTCAAAATCATCTTCTGAAATTACTTTGACATTTAATTTCTGAGCTTTTTCAAGCTTGGAATCACCTGCCTTTTCACCGGCGAGTAGAAAAGAAGTCTTTGCAGAAACACCGCTTTGGTTTTTTCCTCCATGCTGCTCAATCAACATCTTTATTTCATCCCGGCTGAAATTAGTGAAAGTACCTGAAACTACAAATGACATACCTTCGAATTTATTGCTCAGTTTTGAAGGCATTCGGTCGAGTGCAATTTCCATGTTCAACCCCGCTTTTTTCAATTCATTTACAAATTGAATATTTGTCTTTATACTAAAAAACTCGACGATACTGGCAGCGATCTTTTCGCCGATCTCTTCTGCTTCTACTAATTCAGCAACAGTTGCTTTGCTGATGGCATCGAGCGATTTAAAATGTAATGCTAATTTTTTTGCAACAGTTTCACCAACATATCGAATACCCATTGCATAAAGTACTCGTTCAAAAGCTACTTCTTTTGACTCTTCTATACCTTTTAGAATTTTCTGAACGGATTTTTCCTGCAGACTAATTTTCTTGGGCTTCCCTCCTTCTTCATTCTCTATGACCTTTTCAAGTCCGATGATATTTTCATATTTTAAATTATACAAGTCGGCCGGATTATGGATCAATCCATTGTCAAAAAGCATTTCTATTTTTCCTTCACCCAAGCTATCGATATTCATTGCACGGCGACTGATAAAATGTTCGATTCGACCTTTGATCTGTGTTGGACATCCGGTGATATTTGGACAATAATGTTGGACTTCACCTTCTTTGCGTTCTAATTTGGTGCCGCAATCCGGACATTTCTTCACATAAACAACGGGCTCTGAATTTTTATTTCGCTTTTTTAGATCAACACCAGTGATCTTCGGAATTACTTCGCCGCCTTTTTCAACATACACTGTGTCACCTATTCGCAGATCCAGTTTTTCGATTTGATCTGCATTGTGTAAAGTCGCTCTTCGTACTGTAGACCCGGCAAGAAAAACAGCTTTCAAATTTGCGACAGGAGTAATTGCACCCGTTCGCCCAACCTGATAGGTGATCTCCTCTAAAATTGTTGAAACGCTTTCTGATTTGAACTTATAAGCAATGGCCCAACGCGGCGATTTAGCTGTGAAACCAAGTTCGTTCTGCTGTTCAAAGGAGTTCACTTTTATAACCACATCATCTGTATCGTAAGGCAGATCAAAACGTGCTTTATCCCAATGTTCTAGGTATTTTATTACGTCTTCAATTGATTTACATTTTTTTGTGTGCTCACTAATTTTAAATCCCCAGGTAGATGCTGCTTTCATAGCATCAAGGTGAGATTCGAAAGAAAGATTCTTTCCGTACATAGCATATAAAAAGCAATCCAATCCACGACTTCCGACCACCTTTGAATCCTGCATTTTGATTGTGCCTGCTGCAGCATTTCTCGGATTCTTCAAAAGACGATCTGCAATTTCTTCTTCGTCGTAACCATCTTCGATCATTTGCTTTTCGATCTCTTTGTTGATCTTGTTAAACGAGGACCGCGGCATTAGAATTTCACCTCGGATCTCAAAATCTTCCGGGTAATTTTTCCCGTGTAATGTCAACGGAATAGAACGAATCGTTTTTACGTTTGCAGTCACATCATCGCCCTGCACACCGTCACCGCGAGTTACTGCCTGAACAAGTTTGCCTTCTTTATATGTCAAACCAATGGCGACTCCATCGAATTTCAATTCGCAAACATATTCGTATTCGTGATCAAGTCCTTTACGGACCCGTTCATCAAAATCACGTAGCTCATCTTCAGAGTACGTATTTCCAAGTGAGAGCATCGGATAGGTATGCTTCACTGATTTGAATTCTTTTGTGATCGTACCTCCTACTCTTTGAGTTGGAGAATCGTCAGTAGCATATTCAGGATGCTCCTTCTCAAGTTTTATCAATTCTTCAAGAAGCATGTCAAAATCGTAATCCGAAATACTTGGTTTTGCCTGAACATAATACTTATGGTTATGCTCTTCAATTTCCTTTCGTAACTGTTCTATCCGACGGAGAACTTTTGATTCACTCATAATAAAATTGTCTTAAATCGCCTGGAGCAATATTAAATATTCACTGCCGTAAATGTACAAAAAACCGTTAATTTTTACCGGATGATATCACTTGACCGCACGAATCATTCTAAATTTGTCATTCAAATCTTTCCGAATGCTAATATCGTGAAAACCGATGAGTTCTAATATTTCAGCGGTTTCTTTGCCTAGATTTTCATTGATTTCAAGGTACATTTTTCCACCTGGTTTTAATGATTCCTTACCAATTTTTGCCAGACGTTTATAAAAAAGTAATGGATCCTGATCAGTTACAAAAAGCGCAAGGTGTGGTTCGTGTTCCAGGACGTTGGCTTTCATCAATGCTGCTTCACTGCTTCGGACATAAGGTGGATTGCTGACAATAATATCAACCTCTCTGTAAGGTATTTCTAGCTTCAAAATATCTGCTTCAAGAAAATCAACTTTTATATCAAGTGTGTCAGAATTATCTCTTGACAACTCTATTGCAGATGTAGAAATATCAATTCCTTTTACATTTGACAAAGGAATCATTTTTTTTATTGCTATTCCTATGCATCCGCTTCCGCTACAAATGTCGACAACAGTTGGTGAACCAATTGAATTTTCTTTTACGATCCATTCGACCAGCTCTTCAGTCTCTTGTCGCGGAATTAAAACGGCAGGATTTACCTTGAATTTAATTCCTGCAAACCAAGCATAACCGAGGATATACTGAATTGGTTTATTAGATTTAAGTTCTGACGTGATAGCTTTGAGCTTTTCAAGAATAACCTCAGGTAATTCCTCATCTTTTTTCAAAGCAAGATCAATTCGGCGATAGCCCATTACATCTTCGAAAATGTGAATTGACAGTTGCTCAAGTTCTCCTTCAGAATAGTGATTTGAGAGGCTAGATTTAAATTCCGCAATAAAAAGTCGATATGTTCATCAACTACTAATTTATAGCAGGAATTCTCTTTAGGGTTTCCAATAAATACGGCCAGTATTTTTGAACGGAACTTATTTGCACTTTCTCATCAGGTGAATGCGCACCTCGAATGTTTGGTCCAAAAGAGATCATTTGCATACCGGGGTAATTTGTGCCAAGAATACCACATTCAAGTCCGGCATGACAAGCATTTACCAATGCATCTTCCTTATACATTTCTTTATACAGATCATTCATGATCTTGATGATTGGAGCATCAGGATTTGGAGTCCAGCCGGGATATGAGCCATTGAAAAGTACACGTGCTCCTATTAATTCAAACGTATGGCGTAAAGTATTGGCAAGATCCATTTTCTCACTGTCTACTGAACTTCTGGTAAGACACTGTATTGAATATTCTCCTTCCGCTACTACAACACGAGCAAGATTATTTGATGTTTGAACCAGATGTTCGATATCGGGACTCATTCTATATACTCCGTTGGCACATGCATAAAGACTTTTCAGTATTTTCGCCTGAAAGCCTTTTTGCAAAACCCGCTTCTTTATTTCGATTGGGCTTGTGCTCAATGAAAAATTTGGATCCGTTGTTTTATATTCAAACTTCAATTCCTTTTCAATGGATTTGATATATGCCATAAAAGTATCCAAGTCCTTTTCTCCGACAACTATTTCAGCAACCGATTCTCTAGGAATAGCATTGCGTAAGCTTCCTCCATCAATACTTGCAATTTGAATTCCATATTTTTCAAATGCTCCCACTAAAACACGATTCATAATCTTATTGGCATTACCTCTTCCTTTGTAAATGTCCATTCCTGAATGTCCACCGGTAAGTCCTTTTACTTGAATCGAACAAAAAACAACATTGGGCGGTGCTGCTTCAAGAGTATAACTACCTGTTGCAGTAACGTCTATTCCACCGGCACAGCCAATTGTGAGTTCGTTATCGTCTTCAGTGTCCAGATTCAATAAGATCTTTCCATTTAATAAGCCACCTTTCAAATTTAAAGCGCCTGTCATTCCCGTTTCTTCATCTATCGTAAACAAAGCTTCTATTGGCGGATGAGAAATACTATCGGAAGAAAGTATTGTCATGATCGATGCTACTCCGATTCCATTATCTGCGCCAAGTGTTGTTCCGTTAGCTTTAACCCAATCACCGTCAACGACCATTTCGATTCCTTGTGTATTGAAATCGAATTTTGTACTCGCATTTTTTTGATGCACCATGTCGAGGTGACTTTGCAAAACAACCGTTTGACGATTCTCCATACCTTTGCTGGCAGGCTTCTTTATGATCACATTGCCAACTTCGTCTTTTGAAGTTTCAAGGCCAAGTTTCTTTCCAAACTCCATCATGAATTCGATGATACGTTCTTCTTTTTTCGACGGACGAGGAACTGCATTGACTTCAGAAAAGTGAGTCCAAAGTTCTTTTGGTTCGAGAGAGGTGATTTGCTTTGACATGGTTCTTTCTTTATTTGAGGGGCAAAGGTACTTAATTTAACGAATAACGAATAACGAAAAACGAATAGTGAATAACCCACAGCAACCTACGATAGCCATCCATTATTCACTAATCGTTATTAGATATTAGTTATTCGTTATTTTCAGCTGTGTGAATGTTTTCAATGCCTTTCAAAAGTGCATCCGGATTAAATGAGATACTATCTATTCCATTCTTTACCAGAAATTGAGCGTACTCCGGATAATCACTTGGCGCTTGTCCACAGAGTCCTGTGTGTGTCCCGGTCTTTTTTGCTTTTGACAAAGTCATTTCTATGAGTTGCATCACAGCAGGATCGAAAGGGCTGAAAATCTCAGCAAGCAATTCAGAATCGCGATCAGCACCAAGTGTCAATTGTGTCAAATCATTCTAACCAATTGAAAATCCGTCGAAATGTTTTGCAAATTCTTCAGCTAACAATGCATTACTCGGTATTTCAATCATAACATACAGTTCGAGTTCATTTTCGCCGCGTTTCAATCCGCACGTTTTCATTACTTCAATTACTTTTTCTGCCTCTGAGATCGTACGACAGAAAGGAATCATCAATTTAACATTTGTAAATCCCATTTCTTCACGAACGATCTTCATAGCCTGACATTCCATTTCGAAGGCTTCTTTGTATAGTGGGTGGTAGTATCTTGAAGCTCCACGAAAACCGATCATCGGATTTTCTTCTTCCGGTTCGAACTGCTTTCCACCGATCAGTCCTGCATATTCATTAGATTTGAAATCACTCATTCGAACGATTACATCTTTTGGATAAAATGCTGCAGCCATTTTTGCAGTTGACTCAGCCAGTTTGTTTATAAAGAAGGCAGATTTATCCTTATATTCAATTGTAAGTGACTCAATTTTTTGTTTTGACTTTTCATCCGAAATTTCATTGAAGTGTTTCAATGCCATAGGATGAATTCCGATTGAATTACTTATGATAAATTCCATTCTCATTAAACCGACACCATCATTCGGAAGGAAGGAATATCCAAATGCTTCATCAGGATGAGCAAGAATGAGCATTACCTTTGTTTTGGTTTTCTTTATTGTTGAAAGATCAATCTCTTTTTCATCCCAAGGTAATTTTCCGTCATAAACAATTCCTTCATTACCTTTTGCAGTTGATACAGTAATGATCTGACCATCCAAAATGGTTTTAGTTGCATTCCCTGTACCTACAACTGCACTTGCTCCTACTTCTCTTGCTACAATTGCCGCATGAGATGTTCTACCGCCTTGATCTGTGATGATTGCAGCAGCTTTTTTAAGAATAGGATCCCAGTCAGTGTCAGTTCGCTCTGTCACCAGTATTTCTCCGATATTCAATTTTGATATTTCCGAAGTTGAATGAAGGATCCTTGCTTTACCTGATACAATCTTATTTCCTAATCCTGCACCCTTACAAATGGCTTTCCCTTTTTCCGTTAGTGAATATTGTTTGAAAATAGTGTGCTTATTTTCATTGTGAATGGTTTCAGGTCGGGCTTGAAGAATGTATAGTTCACCCTCAGGTCCGTCTTTCGCCCATTCAATATCCATGTGACGTTTAAAATGCTCCTGAATGAGACAAGCCCATTCAGCAAGTAAAATAATTTCTGAATCATTCAACACGAATTGCTTTTGCTTTTCAATGCTGGTATCTAAATTTATTATTGCTTCTTCCGGTCTTTGAATTTCATTGATGTCCTTTTTGCATAGACCATCGTTTTCAATTTACTGCCAAGCTTATGAGAAATAATTGCTTGTTTTACTTTTTTTATAAATGGTTTGAAAACGAGAAATTCATCAGTATTGACAGTGCCTTGAACAACATTTTCACCTAATCCCCATGCTCCGGAGATCAATACGGTGTTCTGAAATCCGGAATCCGGGTCAAGAGTAAACATTACTCCGGAACTAGCCAGATCCGATCGGACCATAACTTGCACTCCAATAGAAAGTGCAACTTTCATATGCTCAAATCCATTGTCGACACGGTATTTGATCGCTCTATCCGTAAATAATGAAGCATAAGAACGATGACAAGCTTTGATCAGGTTGTCCTCACCACTTACATTTAAAAAAGTTTCCTGTTGACCTGCAAAACTGGCATTTGGAAGGTCTTCTGCTGTTGCACTACTCCTTACTGCAAATGTTTTTGGATTTTTTGAAGATGTATTTAATTTTGAATAGGCTTGTAGAATTTCATTTTTAAGTGGTTCAGGAAATTTCCCGGAGAGAATGAGCTGGCGAGCTCTTGAACCGATATCAGATAAATTCTCAAACGTTTTAATATTCAATTGAGACAATATAGAAGTCAATTCAGGGATGAATTTATTGTAATTTAAAAATTCAAAGTATCCTTCAGAGACTACAGCGAATCCGGGAGGGACTTTAATTCCTTTAGTGGTGAGCTGAGAAAACAATTCCCCTAAGCCTGCATTTTTGCCACCAACTTTTGGAATATCCGTTATTCTGATCTCTGAAAATTCTTTTATGAAAGTCATTGTTTCTTTAATTTAAAATGAAATGTAAGATAGTGTTCGAAGACACAAAACAGAAAGATATATTTTAATAGATGCCGTGACTTTAATCATTTGATTTTTGAATCCGACCTACAATCAAATAACGGGGCAAGAATAGTCAAACCTGTAAAATTTAGTATCTTTACGAAGGTTAAAATTATCCGATTCCAATTAGATGATCAATGAACTTTATATGAATCGCTGTTTTGAACTGGCCATCAAAGGAATTGGATCTGTTGCTCCCAATCCGATGGTGGGAGCTGTCATTGTACATAATAATGTCATCATAGGTGAAGGTTATCATCAGAAATTTGGTCAGGCACATGCAGAAGTCAATGCAGTTCGGAATGCAATCGATAATGGATACGAAAGTTTTTTGGCTGATTCTACAATATACGTCAACCTCGAGCCATGTTCACATTTCGGCAAAACGCCACCCTGTGCCGATCTGTTAATCGAATGCCAATTCAAAAAAGTTGTCGTGAGCAATTATGATCCATTTCCTGAAGTTTCCGGTAATGGAATTAAGAAAATTCGTGAAGCGGGAATTGATGTTGCAACAGGAATTCTAGAAAGTGAAGGCCGTGAAATCAACAAGCGGTTTTTTACATTTCATGAAAAGAAAAGACCATATACTATTTTGAAATATGCTCAATCGTCTGATGGATTTATAGCTCCACCCGATTCGACACCGGAAAACAGAAAAATCAGCAATGAGTTAAGCAACAAACTCGTACATCAATGGCGAAGTGAAGAACAAGCAATACTTGTTGGAACAAATACTGCTTTGATTGATAATCCTTTACTTACGGTAAGAAATTTTGTTGGAAAGAATCCTATCAGAATGGTTATCGATCAGGATTGTATTCTTCCTAAAACAAATCTGATTTTCAATGATGAAGCAAAGACTTTTATTTTTAACCAAAAGAAAAATGAAAATCAGGGGAATAATGAATTCATTCAAATTGATTTTTCGAATGAAATTTTGAATCAGATCAATGGAATATTGTATGAACGTCAGATTTCATCAGTTCTTGTGGAAGGAGGAAGTAATTTACATCAACAATATATCAATCTGAATCTATGGGATGAATTCCGAGTCATCACTGCTCCTATTCAATTGGGTAATGGTATACGAGCAAGTGATTTTGAAGGAATGTTAATTGACGAATCCAAATTAGGTTCCGATACTATTAAATGTTACAAACCAATCACTCAATAAATACTATTATATATGTATAGCACAGATAAATCTGACCTTTTAAAGACACTTTGCTCGATTCACGCTCCATCAGGCAATGAAGACAATATGCATTTTTACCTGATGCAGTACATTACAGCTCATTCTTCGACATGGAAAACAATTCCAACAATTTTTAGCGGAGAAGGTTTTCAAAATAGCATCATTCTGATCTTTGGCAATCCGAGAACTGCTGTGTATGCGCATATAGATAATATAGGTTTCACAGTGCGTTATGGAAATCAGCTAGTAAAGGTTGGCGGGCCGAAAACGGAAGATGGATATATTCTTACCGGAAAGGATAGTCAGGGTGATATTGAATGTACTCTTAGAAAAAGCGAAGATGGTGAATTAACCTATGAATTTCATCGAGAAATTGAGCGTGGAACTGATCTCTCATTTAAGCACAATTGGCGGGAAGATGAAGAAACTGTTCAATGTTGTTACATGGACAATCGCTTGGGTGTTTGGTCTGCTTTACAACTTTGCGAAACACTGACAAATGGAGCGATCGTATTTTCGTGTTGGGAAGAACATGGTGGCGGAAGTGTTGCTTATCTTGCAAAATTTCTTTGGAAAAATTATGCTATCAAAAAAGCCTTGATCAGTGATATCACCTGGGCTACAGAAGGAGTGCATTTAGGAAAAGGTGTCGTGATCTCTATGCGTGACAGCGGAATTCCTCGTCAGCAATTTGTAAGAGAGATCATTGAGCTTGCCAAAGAAAGTACGGTTCCTTTTCAACTTGAAGTCGAAAGTGCGGGCGGTAGTGATGGGACAGAACTTCAAAAACAACCTTATCCGATAGACTGGTGCTTCATTGGTGCAGCAGAAGAAAACGTCCATTCACCCGATGAAAAAGTAAATAAGAAAGATATTGAGGGGATGGTTGAGCTTTACAGTTACTTGCTGGCGAAACTTTAAATTCAATTTCGGATTACGCATTCCGAAATGCGAAATCCGAAATTATTTCAATGCAACTTTCAAATCATCAGGCACAGCAATTGGTCGATTGGTCGCGCGACTAATAAAAACCAGGGTTGTTTCGGCTTTGTTAAGGAGAACTCCTTTTTCATTAAACGTTTCATACAAAAATTTTATTCTGGCTCCGGGAGGTTCAGGAATTGTTGTTTTTATAATGAGTAGATCATCATAGAATGCAGGTTTGAAATACTTGATAGAGAATTCAAAAACAGGAAGCATGACCCCTTCTTCTTCCAGTTTTTTATAGGAGAAACCGATGGATCGTAAGAGTTCAACACGTGCAACTTCAAAATAAGTTGCATAGTTTCCGTAATATACGTAACCCATTTGATCTGTTTCTGCATAACGAACTCTTACTTGTATTTCATTCGAAATCATGACAAAATATTTTTTTTATTTCAAGATGCAATTTGCAATATATTTTATAACATTGCTACCCTTTAAAATAAAATAATGAAAGCAAAGCAGCAACTTTTTCTTTTGATCACGATCGCTCTGTTTTCTTGTAGGAATTCTTTTGAAGTGACAAAGAAAGAAACGGGACAATACAAATTCACTGATACTTCTTTTACTGAAATTGACTCATCCATTTATAAAGAACTGATTCCTTATAGGACAAAAATGGATTCCACCATGAATGAAGTACTGGCAGTAAGTACCGGTTCAATGGAGAAAGGTTTACCGGAAAGTAAGCTCGGCAACTTCCTTTCTGATGCTTGTCTGTCTGTTTCAAAAGCACATAATAAAACCGCGGACATTGCTATTTTTAATACAGGGGGATTGCGAAGATCACTTCCACAGGGAAAAATCACTCGTGGCGATGTATTTGAATTGATGCCTTTCGAAAACGAATTGGTTATTTTGACGATGAATGGTGAAGATGTCAAAAAAATAGTTAACTTCATAGCAATAAAAGGCGGGGCGCCGGTTTCGGGACTTCGACTGCGGATTCAAGACAGTGTTGCAACAGATATTTTTATAAATGATGTTGCATTTGATGTGACAAAAAATTACAGAATTCTCACATCAGATTATTTAGCGAATGGCGGCGATTCATTTCCATTTGTCATTACACTTGGATGGGATGCAGTAAACTTAAAAGTGCGTGATGCCTTAATTGAATACTTGATCACGCAAACGAAAATTCAAAAAGAGATCAATGTAGAATTGGACGGAAGAATAACCAATGGCAGATAGAAGAGAATTTATAAAAGGTCTAGTTGGCGGTATTGCTTTGGCAGGATTGAGTTCATTGCCAATGGAATTATTTGCATTATCTGATATGACCAAGCTCACAATTCTTCATACCAATGATGTTCATTCGAGAATAGACCCTTTTCCGGCAAACGATCCTAAATACCCAAACATGGGAGGAGTTGCGAGAAGAGCAGCTTTGATCAAAAAAATTCGAGCTTCTGAAAAAAATGTACTGTTACTTGATGCCGGGGATATTTTTCAAGGAACTCCCTACTTTAATCTGTATGGCGGCGAACTGGAATTTAAGTTAATGAGTGAGATGGGATATGATGCTTCTACTTTAGGTAATCATGATTTTGACAATGGTATTGACGGACTTGTGAAACAAATGCCTCATATGAATTTTCCTTTTCTGAACGCAAATTATTCTTTCACCGATACGTTACTTGAAAAGAAAGTAAGAGAATATAAAATTTTCCATCGCGGAAATTTGAAGATCGGCGTGTTTGGTATTGGAATAGAATTAAGAGGATTAGTTGATCCAAAGTTGACAGGAAATATTTTATATAACGATCCGCTTGTTAATGCAAATAGAATTTCTACCTTGCTGAAAAATGAGGAGAAGTGTGATTTAGTTATTTGTCTTTCTCATCTCGGTTATAAGTATAACGATAAAAAAGTTTCCGATTCTGTTCTTGCAAAAGAAAGTTCAAATATTGATCTAATCATTGGAGGTCATACACATACTTTCCTCGACGAACCAACACGAATCATCAATAACAACGGAAAAGAAGTTTTAGTGGCGCAAGTTGGATGGGCAGGAATAAAACTTGGACGAATAGATTACTACTTTGATTCAAAAAAAAGAAAAAAAGATTCAATAGCATCTACTGTAAAAATTAGTGAAAATACAATAGGCTAATAATTTTTTTTTTATTTTTTTTTACAGAATATTTGTAACAGAATTTAGAGAAAGAGATTTTGAAATTTCTGAATACAACCACACGACGAATAACACCTGAAAATAATTAATTAGTTAACCAACAAAACCCTTTTCTTGAAAACCACTATTGAGAAAACTTGCGAGAGTATTTGGACAAAATGCCTGCAGATCATCAAAGACAACGTTAGTCCTCAGAGTTTCAAAACCTGGTTCGAGCCAATCAAGCCAATCAAGCTTGATGGTAAGGTCCTTACGATTGAAGTTCCAAGTCAGTTCTTTTACGAATGGCTTGAAGAGCACTACATTACTCTTTTACGAAAAACAATTCGCCAACAACTTGGTACTGAAGGAAGACTTGAGTACAGTATAGTTATGGAGAATGCAACTTCTGAATCGAAATCCTATACGGTAAAAATTCCAACACGCTCTCATGCGGATCTGAAAAACTCTCCCGTTAACGTTCCCATGAATTCTACTACAAATACCATTCGTAATCCGTTCATAATACCCGGATTAAAGAAAGTGAACGTAGAATCACAGTTGAACCCGAATTACACGTTTGAAAATTTCATTGAAGGTGACTGCAATCGTTTGGCGCGTTCTGCCGGCTATGCTGTATCCAACAAACCCGGTGGTACTTCTTTCAATCCACTCTTAATTTATGGTGGTGTTGGTATGGGAAAAACGCATTTAGCGCATTCAATCGGTATTGAGATCAAAAATTCTCATCCGGGGAAAACCGTTCTTTATGTTTCATCAGAAAAATTTACTCATCAATTCATTGATGCTGTAAGAAACAACGAACAAAATGATTTCGTACATTTCTATCAGATGATTGATGTCCTTATTATTGATGACATCCAGTTCTTTGCAGGAAAAGAGAAAACACAAGATGTATTTTTCCACATCTTCAATCACTTACACCAAACCGGTAAACAATTAATTCTTACTTCAGATAAAGCTCCTGTTGATCTTCAAGGAATGGAGCAACGTTTACTTAGCCGATTCAAATGGGGCTTAGCAGCTGACCTTCAGATGCCTGATCTCGAAACACGAATAGCTATTTTAAATAAGAAGATGTATATCGATGGTATTGAGCTTCCTAAGGAGATTGTTGAATATATCGCTTACAGTATCACTTCAAACGTTCGTGAATTGGAAGGTGCTTTGATCTCAATTTTAGCTCAGGCATCACTGAATAAGAAAGCAGTTACCTTAGAACTTGCTAAGCAAATGATTGACAAATTCGTGAAAAACACAACCCACGAAGTTTCTATTGACTACATCCAGAAAATCGTTTGTGACTACTTCGATCTTCCGATAGAAATGCTGAAATCTAAAACTCGTAAGCGTCAGGTAGTTCAGGCTCGTCAAATAGCCATGTACTTTGCTAAGAGCATGACTAAATCGTCGCTTAGCTCAATTGGAGCTCATTGTGGTGGTAAAGATCACGCCACAGTACTGCATGCTTGTAGAACGGTAAATAACCTTATTGAGACTGATAAAAAATTCAAAGCAAGTGTGCTTGAATTACAAAAGAAGATCTCTATTAGCGGTAAATAATACTCAAATGGCATTTAATGAAAACCACCGGAATTCTACCGGTGGTTTTTTTATTCAATTTTGTTTTACTTTTGCTTCATGTAATTTGAGTTTAATTATTGGTTTAAATTGTTTAATGAGTTTAATGGGTTTAATGAGTTAAAATGCATATCGTTGAAGTAAAGTCTAGAAAAGACCAACAAGATTTCCTTCTGCTTCCTGTTGATCTCTACAAAACTGATCCAAATTGGATTAGACCTTTAGATAAAGATATTGAAGCTGTTTTTGATCGTACCAAAAACAAATTTTACAGACATGGGGATTGTACACGTTTTCTGCTTAAAACTGATCAAGGCGTCACCATTGGCCGGATAGCTGCATTTTATAATGAGCGTACCTCAAAAAGAGAAGCCCAGCCCACAGGAGGAATTGGTTTTTTTGAATCACCAAATGATCAGAATGCTGCAAACATGCTCTTTGACGCAGGAAAGCAATGGCTTGCGGCCAGGAATATGGAAGCAATGGATGGCCCGATCAATTTCGGTGAACGCGATAGCTGGTGGGGATTGATTGTAGAAGGTTTTGACCCTGTTCCCTACAAGATGAATTATAATTTGCCATATTACAAACAGCTTTTCGAGAATTATGGCTTTAAGACTTATTTCGAACAATGGTGCTTCTCCTCTACTGTTCACAATCAACTGCAAGGGAAATTTCATACTCGTCATGCCTTAATAGCTGCTGATCCTGATTACTCCTCCCGACATTTCAAAAAATCTCAACTGGCAAATTTTGCAGAGGATTTCCGGATAGTATATAACAAAGCATGGGCAAGACATGGAGGCGGAAAAGAATTGGAAGCAAAACAAACACTTCAACTCTTTAACTCTATGAAACCGGTCATCGATGAAAAACTGATCTGGTTTGTCTATTATAAAAATGAACCTGTTGGAGTTTGGATCAATCTGCCGGACATCAATCAGATCTTTAAAAAGTTCAATGGCAAATTCGGACTTTTTCAGAAACTCCGATTTATCATTGAATTAAAAAGGAAGAAGATCAAAAAAATGTATGGTCTCGTTTTCGGAATTGTACCTGAGCATCAGGCAAAAGGTGTTGATGCCTACATGATCCTGGAAGGTGCAAATTCTTTTATGAAAGAAAATATTTATCACGATTTCGAAATGCAATGGATCGGTGATTTCAATCCAAAAATGGTATCTGTCGCTGAAAACCTTGATAGTTCAAAAAGCAGAATTCTTGTAACTTATCGATATTTATTTGACAGAAACAAAGAATTTAAAAGGCATCCTATGTTCTAGTTCATAAGTTTTGAAATTTTTCTGAAATAATAGGTAAATATAAGACATATGTCGCTATTTTTACAGTTAAGGTGATCTCGTAAGTTGCGTTATATGACATCACTGTTGTTTATTTGATTTTTTCACTTAACTATTATTGAACATGGATGCAAAAAAAACACTAAAGATTCTTATTCTTGAAGAGAACCAATCTGAGATAAAACTCATTGAAAGTATTTTAATGGATTCAGAAATTCAGTTTGAATCAAAAAATGCAAAAACTGAAAATGACTTTATTAAATATGTGAATCGTTTCCGGCCTGATATCATTCTTGCGGGTACCAATCTTACAAAATATAGTGTACATGAAGCACTCAGCTTTTTGAAAGAACAATCATTACTGATTCCTTTTATTCTGATCACAGGTGCTATTCCTGAAGAACTAGCAAAAGACTACTTAAAGAATGGCGTAGATGAATACCTTACCAAATTCAACCTTCTTACTCTCCCTTCAGTAATCACAAAAGCGATAGGAATTAAAGCAACCATCAAGCAGAAAATTGTAACTGATGAATTGAATAAGGAGAATGAAGCCAAACTCCAGACTTTTTTTGACAATAATCCTGAATCAATCTTTGAACTCAGTTTCAATTGTGAAATCATTAACCTGAACAAATCAGCTAAAGATCTACTTGGTATTTCCGATACTAAACTTGCCGGCAAGAAGATCAAATTGTGCGACTATTTGGAATCTTCAAATTTTAAGGACTTTAAAGAGATATTTGCCAATTCTTGCAGAGGTTTTAAAAGGAGTATTTTGGCTCAGTTTCAACTTCCAAAAAAAGAAATTGTCTGGCTTGATTGCAAATTTCTTCCACTTTTTAATCACGAGCAAAATGTAAGCTCAGTCCTACTGATTGCTATCAATGCAACAGAAAAAGAAAAAGCAAAATCAGAATTATCTTATACTAAAACAAATTATGAAAAACTTGCTTCCTCAATTGATGAAGCACTTTTGTCAGTTGACAAGAATTTCAATGTTGTTCAGTTCAATGATGTTGCTTCAAAAATGATCCACAGGGTCAGGGGAATCAACGTAAAATCAGGAACAACTTTAAAGGAATTCGCTAGAAGTAGTGAAAGGGTCATTATCTGGTCCGATCGATTTAACCGGGCTTTATCAGGAGAAAAGTTCCATGTTGAAGACATATTTGAACTAAGCGGTGAAAAATTATATGCGCAAATTACACTTTATCCAATTTATGACAATAACGAAATTGTAGGCGTTACCATTTTAGGTCGCGATATCTCCGATTATAAAAAAGCGGAGATCGAATTAAAGAAAAGCGAACAGATTTTCCGGACTTTATCTGAAAACGCTCCGGTTGGAATTATTAAATTAGATGATAATAGAAATTGTATTTATGCAAATGAGTACATGACTAATCTATTAGGAACGACTTTCGAAAAAGTGAGTGCTCTTGGTTGGCTGGATTTTATTCACAAAGATGACAAAATTGAATTTTACAATAAGTTGAATAAATTCTTAGGTTCAAAAAGAAATCTAGTGACAAAGATTCGTTTTTCCGGAAAAGATCAGGAGACAATTTGGACAAAGGTTGGAATCGCAATCATTGAAAGCGAAGAAGGTACTTCATCAATTGGTACCGTTACAAACATTACCGATTTAAAGAAAGCCTATGACAATCTGAATGAAAAACAGGTAATTATTGATTCAGTTGAACAAAACCCCAGAATTGGATTTTGGGTACGTGATTTTCAAAATGAAGAAAAAGCCTTGTGGTCTGAATCGGTCTATAAAATATTTGAACAAGATAAAGCTAATGGACCGATACCAATAACAAATCTTGTGAGTTTAATTCACCCTGATGATAGAGAAACTTTTATACAGAATATGAATAGTGTTAGAAATGGATTGTTTATTAATCAAGAATATCGCATTCTGCCGAAGTCAGGAATTTTGAAATACATTTTCTATTCAGCTTATCCAATTTTAGATAAAAATAATCATATTGTAAAAATTAGTGGAACCATTCTTGATTTAACTGATAATTATACAAAAGATAAAGAACTTAACAACCAAAAGATACTGATGACCAGTGCTTTTGAAATTGCAAGTATTGGTCTATGGGAACACAATGTGGCTGAACGAACCACAATTTGGTCAAAGGAAACAAAGCGGATATTCGGACTAAAAGATAATGAAGCGCCTTTATCACTTGAGGTTTATTCTGCTATCATACATCCTGATGACAGAAAAGGCTTTTTGGACTTTTTCAATCAGCAAGTCATAACAGGTAAACCTGGATCTTTTGAATACAGAATATTCATTCACGGTGAAATCAGGACGCATCTAACTTTCTCCCACCCTTTTTTAAATAAATTGAATAAGGCAGAACGGTTAACGGGAATAATAATTGACAAAACGAGTAATAGAAAAACTGAAAATAGTCTGAAGGCGACAGAAAAATTATTTAACTCTTTTTTTGAGAATATTCCAAATGCAATTTTTATAGAAGACCGAGATGGAAATATCCTAAATGTCAATAAGAAGGGATGCGAATTACAAGGCATGGAAAAAGCAGCATTAATTGGAAAAAACATTTCTGACCTTATTCCTATCAATGACAAAGTAAAGATCCTGGCTGACTTTAGAAAAATGTTTGATGGGGAAATAAGTGAAATCAGTAGTAAATCCTACAAACTCTCGGGTGAATCTTCTACAGTGGAAATAAATGCAATGAAAATAACCTATAAAGATATTCCGGCTGTTCTCCTTAACGTTAGAGAGGTTTAAACCATAATTGCAATAGATAATACTATCATCATACGATATTAGAAAAATCAGCTTCATCACATTTTGAGTAAAAAAAGGGTGATTGATCAACGACTTGTTGATCAATCACCCTTTTAAATTTAGACTATACGTCGGATTATTCTACAACCAGACGTATTGTTTTAGAAACGTTCTCCCCTGATTTTAAATTCAGAAGATAAATTCCCTTTGCAAGATCGCTTAAGTCGATGTCTACCGTATTATTGCCTTCAATAGCACTGAATACTTCGCTGATGAGAATGTTTCCAGGAAGATCCATTATCGTCATCAACATTTTCGAGTCATTTACAGTTGTGAACTCAACAGTTGCTTTACCTGAAGTCGGATTCGGATAAGCAGTCAAATCCCCTGAGAATTCAGATGAATTTTCGTCCGAAGCTGTTCTACACAATAAATTAACGCTGACATTCTTTACACCTGGCTGAGAAGCTCCGCAAGTATTAATGGCATTGACACGTACAATTGCTGATGTGCTGGTTGCACTTGTATAATTAACAGATGCTGTTAAACCAGATGGAGTAATGACACCGCCGCCTGTTACAGACCAAGTATATGAAGTGGCTGTAGGAACAACTGGAATTGAATAAACAACTGCGGTTTGTGATTTACAAACAGATGCTGATCCTGATACAACCGGAGTTGACGGGCGAGCACTGACAGTGAAACAACGTTGAACACTTGAACCACATCCATTATTTGCAACTACACAGATGTTTCCATTATTTGTAAATAATCCGGTGAAGTTCACAGTAACGGTTAACCCATCAGGAGAAACTGATTGAATTGCGATACCGTTAGTTGATGTCCAAGTATAAGAAGTTGCTGTAGCAACCGCAGATATTGAATACTGGATTCCTGAAAGTCCACAAAGTCCTGTACCAGGTCCTGAAATACCTCCAGGCTGATCAGGTGCAGAACGAACAACAAATGTTCTAGGGAAACTTCCACAAGAATTGCTTACGGTAATCGTAATCGTTCCGGACGTAAATGCCGGTCCAAAGTTAAACGAAGCTACAGTGTTCAATGAATTCTGACTTGAAGTTATCAGAGTGATATCTCCGGTAGTTGTCCATGTGTAAGTAGATGCACCAGTTACAAGTGGCATTGTATACGTTGCTGTATTATTTGCACAGATGTAATTAGGTCCGATTACTGCATTTGAGTGAAGTGGGATTCCTGTTATCGTCATACCTCTTACTTGGCTATTTCCCATACAGTTCACACCCCTAACTTGGACTGATCCCTGACCAAAGCCTATTGGAATATTTACCTGAATCGAATTAGTTCCTTGTCCGGAAATGATATATACACCCGTACCTGTTACACTCCACAAATAACTCAATGCATTTGTTGAAGTAGCAGTATAAGTTGCAATATTTCCACCGCATATTATTGACGGTCCGGAAATTGGTGTTGGTTGCGAAGGTATAATCGTAAGAACAGGAATATTCATGCAACTCTGTGTACTCGTTCCGCAAACATTGACTGATGCAACACAAATGAAACCACCTGCATATGTCGGTCCGAATGATACAGTGATAGAATTAGAAGTTGATGAACCTGATGCTCCTGCTGGAAGTACCCAATCATACGAAGTTGCCCCAGGCACGGCTACAATAGAATAGACGACACCAGTCTGGTTACGACAAGCTCCACCAGGACCACTAATGGCTCCAGGTGTTGCAGGTAATGAACCACCACTTGTAACTGTCGTTGATGCAGAACCGGTACAACCATTTCCATCCGTAATAATTACTGTATATGTTCCCGGTACAAGCGAGCTGATCGATTGTGTAGTTGGTCCATTTGACCATGAATATGTATAGCTTCCTGTTCCACCTGTTGGAGCAACAGTTGCTGTTCCATCATTTCCTGCACAAGTTGTAGGTGTTGATGTTGCAGTTCCTTCTACTTTCGCTGGTTCTGTTAGTGTGACTGATACTGTTCCTTGACAACCATTATTATCGGTGACTGTGTAAACAATAGTCCCGACATATTGTGTCATCGGGCCGGTACCTGTGTAAGGACCAGTTCCACCTGTTGCAGAGATTGTAACTGTAGTAGACTGACCATAGCATAGAATCGGAGTAGCAGAATATGTTGCAACTACCGGAGATGGTTGAGTGACAGTTATCGTTGTTGAATTTGTACAACCGTTTGCATCTGTTACCGTGTAAGTATACGTTCCGGCTGTTACAGTGAATGTTCCTGTTCCGGTGATTATACCTGTTCCACCTGTAGCAGAAACCGTAACCGTTGATGTTCCACCGTTACATGCTATCGCCGTTGCTGAAGATGAAGCAACCAATGCTGTAGGTTCAGTTACTGTGATAGTAGTTGAATTTGTACAACCGTTTGCATCTGTTACTGTGTAAGTATATGTTCCTGCTGTTACGGTCACCGGACCTGTTCCTGTGTAAGGAGCTGTTCCGCCGCTTGCAGAAACTGTTACAGTTGATGTTCCACCGTTACAAGCAATCGCTGTTGCTGAAGATGAAGCAACCAGTGCAGTTGGTTCAGTTACTGTGATCGTTGTAGAATTTGTACAACCGTTTGCATCTGTTACCGTGTAAGTATATGTTCCTGCTGTTACGGTTACCGGACCTGTTCCTGTATAAGGAGCTGTTCCACCACTTGCAGATACTGTTACAGTTGATGTTCCACCGTTACAAGCAATCGCCGTTGCTGAAGATGAAGCAACCAGTGCCGTTGGTTCAGTTACTGTGATCGTTGTAGAATTTGTACAACCATTAGCATCAGTTACTGTGTAAGTATACGTTCCTGCTGATACTGTTACCGGACCTGTTCCTGTGTAAGGAGCTGTTCCGCCGGTTGCAGAAACTGTTACAGTTGATGTTCCACCGTTACAAGCAATCGCCGTTGCTGAAGATGAAGCAACCAATGCCGTAGGTTCAGTTACTGTGATCGTTGTAGAATTTGTACAACCGTTAGCATCAGTTACTGTGTAAGTATAAGTTCCGGCAGTTACTGTTACCGGACCTGTTCCTGTATAAGGAGCTGTTCCGCCGCTTGCAGAAACTGTTACAGTTGATGTTCCACCGTTACATGCAATCGCTGTTGCTGAAGACGAAGCAACCAGTGCAGTTGGTTCAGTTACTGTGATCGTTGTAGAATTTGTACAACCGTTTGCATCTGTTACCGTGTAAGTATATGTTCCTGCTGTTACGGTTACCGGACCTGTTCCTGTATAAGGAGCTGTTCCACCACTTGCAGATACTGTTACAGTTGATGTTCCACCGTTACAAGCAATCGCCGTTGCTGAAGATGAAGCAACTAATGCCGTAGGTTCAGTTATTGTGATCGTTGTAGAATTTGTACAACCGTTTGCATCTGTTACTGTGTACGTATACGTTCCTGCTGTTACTGTTACAGGTCCTGTTCCTGTGTAAGGAGCTGTTCCGCCTGTTGCAGAAACTGTTACTGTTGATGTTCCACCGTTACATGCGATCGCTGTTGCTGAAGATGAAGCAACCAGTGCCGTAGGTTCAGTTACCGTGATCGTTGTATAATTTGTACAACCATTAGCATCAGTTACTGTGTAAGTATAAGTTCCGGCAGTTACTGTTACCGGACCAGTTCCTGTATAAGGAGCTGTTCCGCCAGATGCAGAAACTGTTACTGTTGATGTTCCACCGTTACAAGCAATCGCTGTTGCTGATGATGAAGCTACCAATACTGCAGGTTCAGTAACTGTAATTGTTGTTGTTGCTGTACATCCGTTTACATCTGTTACTGTGTATGTATACGTTCCTGCTGATACCGTGAAGGTTCCTGTTCCAGTATAAGAACCGGTTCCACCACTTGCACTTACCGTTACCGTTGCTGTTCCACCATTACATGCAATTGTTGTTGATGATGAAGAGGCTACTAAGGCACATGGAGCTGAACATCCTGCTACCGGCTGGAAGCCATCGTTGGTGATTCCACCTACATCCGTTCCTGTTATCAGGTATGGAGTGTAAACGAAGTTCGCTGAGGCACCTCCTAAGATATCCGGTTGTCCACCCGGTGCTACTGCTGATCCACCGTATGCTACAGGGATCTGCACTGCATAACCCGGCTCTGAACTGTTCGCTGTACTTACTACCGGAGGGATTACTCCGTACCAGTTACATGTGAAGTTCTTCAGATTTGTTCCCGGTGCAGGTAATGAACCGCCTAATTGACGATCCACGATCTGTCCATACCAGTTGCCACTGATGTCGTTATTATTGAATGTACAATTCGCTGCTGTCTGTACAGGACTGTTCGTTCCGCTACTTGCGTCTAAGAACAACACTCCCACTGTCCAGTTGTCTTTGATAAAGTTATTTACAACAATCGTATTATCCGTTTGATTACGGAAGATCATTCCTGTTCTGTTGAAATGGATATTGTTGTTATGGATATTGTTTCCATTACTGTTATTGATATCGATCGCTGTACGCATACCTGTGATCTCACAGAATCTTACTTCGCAAAGATACCCTGACTTTGAATGGCAATACCTGCTGAATTCAAACCTGCATTGTTCCAGTCTGTCGTGTTGTTACCGGCACGAGTGATCGTAAATCCGTCGATCACGACATTCGATGAAGTGACTGCGAAAGTAGAACCACCACCACCGATCGGGCCACTCACAATTGAAGATCCGATTCCGGCTCCTAAGATGGTTAACTGTTTGTTCACCGTTACATCTTCATTGTATGTTCCCGCATCCACTGTGATCGTGTGACCGTTCACTGTGCTTACTGCACTGATCGCTGCCTGAATTGTACAATAGTTCAACCCTGTGTTGATATTATGTACCGGACCGGCAAGACTTCCTGCTACTGTTGCACTTGTTGATGTTGTACATCCGTTCGCATCGGTAACCGTAACAGTATACGTGCCTGCTGAAAGACCACTCAACGATGCTGTTGTTGCACCATTTGACCACAGATAAGTGTATGGAGAAGTACCACCACTTGCTGTGACTGTTGCCGTTCCGTTGTTATATGATGGACATGTTGCATCGGTACTTGTTGCTGATGCTGACATTGCTGTCGGTTCAGAAACGGTAATTGTTGTTGTTGCTGAACATCCGTTAACATCTGTTACTGTGTATGTATACGTTCCAACAGTTACCGTGAAGGTTCCTGTTCCTGTATACGAACCGGTTCCACCACTTGCACTCACTGTTACCGTTGCTGTTCCACCATTACATGCTATTGCTGTTGCTGATGAAGAGGCTACTAATGCACATGGTGCTGAACATCCTGCTACCGGTTGGAAGCCATCGTTTGTTACACCACCTACATCCGTTCCTGTTATCAGGTATGGAGTGTAAACGAAGTTCGCTGACGCACCTCCTAAGATATCCGGTTGTCCACCCGGTGCTACTGCTGATCCACCGTAAGCTACAGGGATCTGTGCTGCATAACCCGGCTCTGAACTGTTCGCTGTACTGACTACAGGAGGTATTACTCCGTACCAGTTACATGTGAAGTTCTTCAGATTTGTGCCCGGCGCAGGTAATGAACCGCCTAATTGACGATCCACGATCTGTCCATACCAGTTGCCACTGATGTCGTTATTATTGAATGTACAATTCGCTGCTGTCTGTACAGGACTGTTCGTTCCGCTACTTGCGTCTAAGAACAACACTCCCACTGTCCAGTTGTCTTTGATAAAGTTATTTACAACAATCGTATTATCCGTTTGATTACGGAAGATCATTCCTGTTCTGTTGAAATGGATATTGTTGTTATGGATATTGTTTCCATTACTGTTATTGATATCGATCGCTGTACGCATACCGGTGATCTCACAGAATCTTACTTCTGCAAAGATACCCTGACTTTGAATGGCAATACCTGCTGAATTCAAACCTGCATTGTTCCAGTCTGTCGTGTTGTTACCGGCACGAGTGATCGTAAATCCGTCGATCACTACATTCGATGAAGTAACTGCGAAAGTAGAACCACCACCACCGATCGGGCCACTCACAATTGAAGATCCGATTCCGGCTCCTAAGATGGTTAACTGTTTGTTCACCGTTACATCTTCATTGTATGTTCCCGCATCCACTGTGATCGTGTGACCGTTCACTGTGCTCACTGCGCTGATCGCTGCCTGAATTGTACAATAGTTCAACCCTGTGTTGATGTTATGTACAGGTCCTGCTAGACTTCCTGCAACTGTTGCACTCGTTGTTGTTGTACATCCGTTTGCATCTGTTACCGTTACTGTATAAGTACCAGCTGAAAGACCACTCAACGATGCTGTTGTTGCACCATTTGACCACAGATAAGTGTATGGAGAAATACCACCACTTGCTGTGACTGTTGCCGTTCCGTTGTTATACGACGGACATGTTGCATCGGTAGCTGTTGCTGACGCTGACATTGCCGATGGCTCACTTATCACTACTGAGAGTGTTGCTGTTGATCCGTTAGCATCTGTGACAGTTACAGAATAAGTTCCTGCACTCAGGCCACTGATATCTTCTGTCGTGGAAGAGTTGCTCCATGCATATGTGAACGGTGATGCACCGGTCAATACACTCAGATCTATCGACCCTGTGGATAATCCATTACACAAAACACTTACGTGCGTCTCACTCAATGTGACTTCTACTCCTGTACATGAACCCGCCACAGGCTGGAATCCTGCCGTTAATGGAAGATCATCCGTGCCATTTACAAGCCATGGACTGAAAGTAACAGGACCATACTGCATTGCACTGACTCCGCTAAAGGATGTTACATTATACCAGTTACATGTTGCCGATACCGTTCCCGCAGTTACGTTGATGATACCATATTGTACTGAACTGAAACTATTCTCTGTTACTGTTACACTTGATGAACCATCATTGGCTTCTACCCGAACACCACATGCATCAACCGGAACACTGGTCGCTGATATATTACTGATCGTATTGTTAGAAACCAAGGCTCCAGGTGTACGTCCTTCCAGTCCAATGGCATGTGACCATAGTCCGTTCAGATTTGAAATTGTGTTGTAACGGATCACCGGACTGATTACCGAACCCAATACATTGCCGGCTCCGCCTCCTGTATTGAGAATAATTCCATAGGCTCCTTTTCCGCCACTGACTGCCGTTTTTGAATTCACGTTCGTGATCGTGTTACGTTCAATCACCAAATTACTCAACGTTCCTGTAGAGGTCGATTGAAGAATGCCGATGGCTGCACCTGAGGCAGTGTTACCTGCATTGTTGATATTGTTGAAACAGTTGTCCGATACGGTCACATTCGATGTCGACACGCCGGTACTTACTGTGTACATGAATGCATGAACATTCCCTGTAGAACGGGCTGTTCCAAGATCATGGATGTTGTTAAATGTCACGCTCAGATCGTTCTTGCCCGATCCTGCTGCAATCGCATAATTGGACAGGCTACCAATGATCTCAAAACCATTTATGCTCACCCCGTTTAAACTCACCGTTATCGGTGTGCTGCCGGCTGTTGCTGCTTGCAATTGACTTTCTGATCCTCGACTACCACAAGGTATTCCCGCATTTGCACCGAAAAGTTTTACTGATTTTCCAATCACCAGTGTCTCTGAATATGTTCCTGCATCTACATAGATGCTATCACCTGACGATGCTGCCGATATCGCTTGTGTAATAGTCAAGAACGGACATGCTGCTGTTCCTATATTAGAAACCCTCCGATCGCTGAAGTATATACATCTCCGCTTTGGCTATTGTCATTGACATACCATTTAGTTCCGCTATGAACAGGTGCCGTAACTGTTACACTGGTAGTTGCTGTACATCCGTTCGCATCTGTTACTGTGTAAGTATACGTTCCTGCCGTTACTGTGAAAGTTCCCGTTCCTGTATATGAACCGGTTCCACCACTTGCACTCACTGTTACTGTTGACGTTCCACCAGTACATGCGATTGCTGTTGCTGATGAAGATGCTACTAATGCACATGGAGCTGAACATCCTGCCACCGGCTGGAAGCCATCGTTCGTGATTCCACCTACATCTGTTCCTGTTGTCAGGTATGGAATATAAACGAAGTTCGCTGACGCTCCTCCTAAGATATCCGGTTGTCCACCCGGTGCTACTGCTGATCCGCCGTACGCTACTGGGATCTGTGCTGCATAACCCGGCTCTGAACTGTTCGCTGTACTTACTACCGGAGGGATTACTCCGTACAATTCGCTGCTGTCTGTACAGGACTGTTCGTTCCGCTACTTGCGTCTAAGAACAACACTCCCACTGTCCAGTTGTCTTTGATAAAGTTATTTACAACAATCGTATTATCCGTTTGATTACGGAAGATCATTCCTGTTCTGTTGAAATGAATATTGTTGTTATGGATATTGTTTCCATTACTGTTATTGATATCGATCGCTGTACGCATACCGGTGATCTCACAGAATCTTACTTCTGCAAAGATACCCTGACTTTGAATAGCAATACCTGCTGAATTCAAACCTGCATTGTTCCAGTCTGTCGTGTTGTTACCGGCACGAGTGATCGTAAATCCGTCGATCACTACATTCGATGAAGTAAGTGCGAAAGTAGAACCACCACCACCGATCGGACCGCTTACAATTGATGATCCGATACCGGCTCCTAAGATTGTTAGCTGTTTGTTCACCGTTACATCTTCATTGTATGTTCCTGCATCTACTGTGATCGTATGACCGTTCACCGTGCTCACTGCGCTGATCGCTGCCTGGATCGTACAATAGTTCAACCCTGTGTTGATATTATGTACCGGACCGGCAAGACTTCCTGCTACTGTTACACTCGTTGATGTTGTACATCCGTTCGCATCAGTAGCCGTCACTGTATAAGTGCCTGTTGCCAATGCTGTCGCTGTTGAACCTGTCTGGCTGTTTGACCACAGATAGGTGTATGGTGATGTACCACCACTTGCTGTAACTGTTGCTGTACCGTTGTTATATGATGGACATGTTGCATCCGTACTTGTTGCTGACGCTGACATTGCTGTCGGTTCAGAAACAGTAATCGTTGTTGTTGCTGTACATCCGTTTACATCTGTTACTGTGTATGTATGTGTTCCGGCTGTTACTGAAATACTACCTGTTCCGGTATAAGGAGTTGATCCACCTGTCGCAGATATAGTTACTGTTGATGACCCACCATTACAAGCAATTGGTGCATCTAATACAACTGAAGCAACAAGAGTTGCAGGAGCTGTGATTGTCACCGATGAACTTGCTGCACATCCGTATGTATCGGTTACTGTATAAGTATGAGTTCCTGCACCAACTGTGAAAGTACCTTCACCTGTATACGGTGATTGTCCTCCTACTGCTGCTACATTCACCGAAACTGAACTTACATTACAGTTAAGTGCTCCTGTTACAGTCAGGTTTGCATATAGCGGTGAATTGCTAAAGTTATCCCAATAGATATCATATGTAACACCGGCAAGAGTATTATGTCCTTGTAAAATTACATTTGCTAAACGAACACTTGCATCAGGTGCACTTGTTGAAGTTTCAGCACGAAGTTCGTTTACAGAATAACGGAATTCACCGCTAGGTAATACATCGATGCGTAAAGATACCCATGTATCATAAGCAAATCCTGACGGTAAGCCCATATCGATCCAAGTTCCAGTTCCGGTTTCATAGCCGCGGAAGCGTGGGTTAGCTCCATCACTTGTGAATTCCAGAATCGGATAACCGGATACTGCATTTCCGGCATCAAATGCCGTTGCCCAGAAACCTGCCATGCGTTTTCCTGTTGTTGCCCATGATGATGGAATAAATAATTCGATCTGAGAACTCAATGAATTTGCAGGAAGGTCAAATTTCCTTCCTTGTGTATTATAGAAAGCTCCATTGAATCCACCTCTGCATGTTTCACAATCTGCAGCATTGATGCTTTGTTTTAAACGATCATCACCACCAAATACTTCCGGCGATGTAAATCCTACCGGTGCAAAACGATCTGTGTACCAAACTCCCGGTGCTTGTGTTGCGCCAATCGCAACTGCTGTAGAGAAATCGTTTGATTCACTACAAGGTGCACCTGTACAACTAGCTGATGGTTGGAATCCTGATGTGATAAGATCTCCATCTGTACCTCCAACTAACCAAGGCGTGTAGTCTATAGAAGCTCCTACTGCAGTTGCAACAGCTGTAGAATTTGAACTTCCCCACCAGTTACAACCCATGTCTACTGTAAATGTTCCCGCACCTGATAGGCCGGTTCCTTTTTCGACACCATATGGAGCATTACCTGTAATTGAATTATTGTGTGCATTCAATGTCAGCGTTTGTCCTGCCTCTGATTCAAGGAAGAAACCATCCGCTGCATTATTGATCACATAATTGTTGTTAAAATCAACGGTAACATTTGAACTGCCAAAACCAAACAAGCTAGTCGTAATGTATACTCCAGTGCTGTTTACTTTGTTTTGTCCATCTATTACGTTACCTGAGAATAAAGGTGTGACTGCAGCATTTTGTCCTGCACTAGTCAAGCCTACATCTACATTCGATACTGTATTATTTAAAACCTGAACTGCGCGGTATGGCGCAAATACCCAGATACCATAACCATTCACATCGCTATTCTGAACAGTATTTCCACTGATCACATCAGCAACTCCACCTGAACCACCATTGTTATCTGAATGGATACCACTTGCAGAACTGCTTACTAAGTTACCTGTATAAGTTGTACCTGTTGACCAGTTCGATGCGATTGCATCGTTACAATCAGTTACTGTATTATTTGTAAATGCTCCCGCACCACCGAAATTGAACATTCCAATCGAAGCAGCATTTGCCTGAACATTGTTTACTGTATTATCATGGAAGTTGAAGGATCCTCCTGTTGAAGCATACATACCACGCAGATAAATGTTCTGTATAGTTACGTTATATACTTCAAGATTTGAATAAACTCCGGTATTATGATCTGTGATGACACCATTACGTGCATCAAGATCTGCCCCACCGGCAACTGTTCCACTTGTTAAAGCTGTATTATCTCCGTCTACAGTAAGGCCATGTATAGTAACATTATTTGCCTGAACTAAGAAGACATTGCTTCCGCCTGCACATAAAGAACCACCACCTGCACCACCGCAATTCGGATCGCTTGTAGCCGGATAAACCATAGTTACACCTTGGCCTTGGCCTGCAATGTTCACTTGTTTATTAACTATTACATTGTCATTGAAAGAACCAGCACCAACATTAACAGTATGTCCATTTGATGCTGCATCAACACCACGTTGAATCTTAGCTGTTGTTGTCAATGGAGATGCAAAACTGTTCACCGTTACATAGTCGTTGTTCGCTTTCACACGTACAAAGCCTAAGCCACTTGCATCGATCGAGTGTTGAATTCTGTCTTCTAATGTAAACAGATTCGTCAACGACATTGCTGATGGTAACTCTAATCCTGAACCTACATCAAAATTGTTATCGGTCGCATCAATATTCGGTGTCCATAAGCCCATTGTTGTCAACGCGCCTGCTCCTGCTCCGATCAACGAAGTATATGCAGGGAAAGTTGATCCTGAACTTGTACCTGACTGATGATCCAGATAGATCGCTTTGCCAATGTTTGCATTGAAATCATTTTCTGAACCCGATCCTCCGATCACAAACGTACCATAGCTGGCTGCATCATTGTCGTGGTTATGGAACGATACTGCTGTTCCGCCCAATGTTCCTGAACCGTTGAAGGTATTGTTGGTCACTGTTGCGCCAATGGTTACCTGTACGATACTGTTCGAATTGGTACTGATCGATTTATTGTTGATCACTACATGGTGATAAACAGTCGATCCTGCCAATGGTGTAAATGTATTGTTATCGATCGTTACTGAATTGTAATTGGCCATACTCACTGCCCACTGATGGTTAGAGAAGGTATTGCCGCTTACAACAGTTGTTTTTGAATTGTAATTATTCTGCAGACGCATCACTGCTGTTCCCGGTGCCGATGAATTGGCAAAGGTCGCATCGAAGATATTTGAAGATACCGTAAGCGTTCCTGCTCCCGCATTCATATCATCCAATTCAACTCCACCACCATTGAAGTTGTTGCCGCTGATGGTAATGTTGCCATTACTTCCAAAGCGTACCAACACGTCATGATTGATCGTTTGTAGTGTATTGTTCGTGTATGTTCCGCCCGATTCATCCGTTGCAATACCTGCACGGAAGAAGCTGGTTGGAAGACTTCCATTTACTGTGTTATTATCAAATGTAATGCTGTTCACACCACCTGTAGCTACACGATAGTTCGTTGAACCCGTATAGTTGATGCTTACCGCATTGCGGTCACCATATGAACCTGCAGGTGTTCCGTAGGCATCGATGATGTTGTTCTTCACAACGATGTTGTCGATTCCTGCTGCACTGGCGATGATCGCACTTCTCAATTTAGATAGATCTACATTGAAATGGATATTATCGATCGTTACATTATCTGCAGAAATATCAAATAACGTCGGCTTACCACTTACGGTTCCTGTGAAGTCGACCGTTGGTTGTGTCGTAGCGGCTTTGATCGTCAATTGCTTGTTGACCAGAACCTGCTCATTGTAAGTTCCCGGATCGATCGTGATCGTATGACCGTTCACTGTGCTCACTGCATTGATCGCTGCCTGAATTGTACAATAGTTCAATCCTGTGTTGATGTTATGTACCGGACCTGCTAGACTTGCAGATATCGTTGTACTTGCTGTTGCTGTACATCCGTTCACATCTGTTACCGTCACTGTATAAGTACCTGCTGAAAGGCCACTCAACGGTGCTGTTGTTGCACCATTTGACCATAGATAAGTATATGGCGATACGCCACCGCTTGTAATACTTACTGATGCTGTTCCGTCATTGAAAGAAGGACACGTTGCATCTGTTGATGATGCTGATACGATCAGAGCACATGGTGCTGAACAAGCAGATGCAGGCTGGAAGCCGTCATTTGTGATTCCACCAAGATCTGTTCCTGCTAATAAATATGGAGTGTAAACGAAGTTCGCTGAGGCACCTCCTAAGATATCCGGTTGTCCACCCGGTGCTACTGCTGATCCACCGTAAGCTACTGGGATCTGTGCTGCATAACCCGGCTCTGAACTGTTCGCTGTACTTACTACTGGAGGTATTACTCCATACCAGTTACATGTGAAGTTCTTCAGATTTGTTCCCGGCGCAGGTAATGAACCGCCTAATTGACGATCCACGATCTGACCATACCAGTTACCACTGATGTCGTTGTTATTGAATGTACAATTAGCTGCTGTTTGTACAGGACTGTTCGTTCCGCCACTTGCGTCTAAGAACAATACACCCACTGTCCAGTTGTCTTTGATAAAGTTATTTACAACAATCGTATTATCCGTTTGATTACGGAAGATCATTCCTGTTCTGTTGAAATGCATATTGTTGTTATGGATATTATTTCCATTGCTGTTATTGATATCGATCGCTGTACGCATACCGGTGATCTCACAGAATCTTACTTCTGCAAAGATGCCCTGACTTTGAATAGCAATACCTGCTGAATTCAAACCTGCATTGTTCCAGTCTGTCGTGTTGTTTCCATCACGTGTGATCGTAAATCCGTCGATCACTACATTCGATGAAGTAACTGCGAAAGTAGAACCACCACCACCGATCGGACCGCTTACAATTGAAGATCCGATACCGGCTCCTAAGATGGTTAACTGTTTGTTCACCGTTACGTCTTCGTTGTATGTTCCTGCATCTACTGTGATCGTGTGACCGTTCAAAGTCTGTACTGCATTGATGGCATCTTGGATCGTGCAATAGTTTAAACCGGTATTTGTATTGTGAACAGGAGTTGCAAAAGCTGCAACAACCGTAGTTGTAGCAGAAGCTGAGCAACTGTTTGCATCTGTAACTGTATAAGTATAAGTTCCGGCTCCTACTGTGAATGTACCTTCACCTGTGTATGGTGATTGACCACCGACAGCTGAAACATTTATAGATACACTGCTTACATAGCATCCTAAAGTTCCTGTGACAACTACATTTGCAAAAATTTGCGAATATGAATAGTTATCCCAATAAATATCGTATGTAACACCTGCAAGGGTATTATGACCTTGTAAAATTGTATTGGCCAATCTTACACTTGCATCCGGTGCACTTGTTGAAGTCTCTGCTTGAAGATCATTTACACTATAACGGAATTCTCCGCTTGGTAATACTTCTATTTTTAATGTAACCCAGGTATCGTAACTGAATCCTGAAGGCAATCCGATATCGATCCAAGTTCCGGTTCCGGCTTCATAGCCACGGAAACGAGGGTTCGCTCCATCACTTGTGAATTCAAGAATAGGATATCCGGATACAGCATTACTTACATCGAATGCTGTTCCCCATAATCCTGCCATTCGTTTTCCTGAAGTTGCCCATGCAGATGGAATATACAGATCAATTTGTGTTGATTTTGTACCTGCAGGCAAATCAAATTTTCTTCCTTGTGTATTGTAGAATGCGCCGTTAAATCCGCCTCTGCACGTTTCGCAATCTGCTGCATTGATACTTTGTTTTAATCTAGCATCACCTCCAAAAACATCAGGTGAAGTAAATCCTGCCGGAGCAAAACGATCGGTGTACCAAGTGTTCACAGCGGCTATAGGTCCGATTGTTACTGACGAAGTGAAATCATTTGCAACTGAACAAGGCAAACCTGTGCAGCTAGCTGAAGGCTGGAAGCCCGGACTTGCTGAACCATCGGCTCCTCCTGTTAAGTATGGAGTATACGATGCAATATTTGAATGTAATCCGGCAATGGTTGAACTTGTTGTTGTACCATACCAGTTACAACTGATAATTACTCCGGTATTTGAAGTAGTATTCAGAACTGCTTTATTTGAATACGCACTTCCAAAATCATTATTCGTTACTGTTATTCCTGTTGGAGTTGCATTTACTTTATTAAATTCTCCAAAACGCAATCCGTTTACCGGACCACTGATATAACAATTCAACAGTGAAAATCCGCTTAAAGAAGCCGGATCACTGCTATATGAAGGAGCATCATCTCTTCCTTTGATTGCAATTGCGCAAGGACTTTTTACATCTGAAGCTGTACCCATTACACCGCAATTGGTGATAGAAGAATTTTGTATTGTAATATCTGAGTATGAATCGTATTTCAAATTGATATCAATACCTGTATTGAATCCATAGTTGACATCTGTACCACTATTATTGATTGTTACATTATCTATCAATGCATGTCTTAGTTTTTCGAAGTACATTCCCTTTTCAAGGTTGTTGCTGAAATCGGAATTTTGTATTGTAATGTAATCGAAAGTATTTGCAGCAGGTGTTGATGCTGCAATGAACATTCCGAATCCATTTGAACCAATACCATTTCCTTTTACTTCTGAACTATCCATAAGCACATTGCTTACAAGATCACCTGTTCCTGCTCTCCAGCCACCAACGGTATTTGTGTTGAATTTACACTTTACCATTGTTAGGCCGTTCGTTCCTGTACTTGTATTTAATCCATACAGACAATTAGAATTGCTTTCTACATTGTATAAACTTATAGTTGAAGCTGAAGTTCGTATTCCATAATTAAATCCGGTTACCGTTAGATTTGAAACATTAACACTAGCAACTGAAATTGAAATACCATCGCCTGTACATGCAACAGTTGGAGTTAAAATTGTTGTAGCCGGGCCACTTCCAATTAAAGTAAGTGCCTTATTGATGGCTACATTCTCATTGTAAGTACCTGCATCTGCATATATCGTGTCACCTGCAACACATGCAGCAATAGCTTGTGCAATTGTTGCGAAAGGACATGCTGCTGTTCCGGAATTTCCGGCATTACCTAATGCTGAAGTGAATACATCTCCTGTAAGACTATTATCATTAACATACCATTTTGTTCCTGAATGTGCAGGTGCAGGAGAAATGGAGATTGAAGCTGAATTTGTGCAACCATCATCGTCGGTCACTGTGTAAGTATGAGTACCTGCTCCAACGCTGAAAGTGCCTTCACCTGAATAAGGTGACTGACCACCTACTGCGGTAACAGTAACTGTTACTGTTCCTGTTGCACATGAAAGTAAACCTGATGCAACAACATTTGCATAAATTGGTGAGTAAGAAAAATTATCCCAATAAATATCATAAGTTACTCCTGCAAGAGTGTTATGTCCTTGTAAAATTACATTTCCTAAACGAACACTTGCATCAGGAGCACTTGTTGATGTTTCTGCACGTAAATCGTTTACGCTGTAACGGAATTCTCCACTTGGCAATAAATCAATTCTAAGAGTTACCCAAGTATCATAGCTGAAACCTGCAGGTAAACCCATATCGATCCAAGTTCCTGTTCCTGTTTCGTATGCACGGAAACGAGGATTGCTCAGATCACTTGTAAATTCTAAAATCGGATATGCAGAAACTGCACTACTCACATCGAATGCTGTAGCCCAAAATCCTGCCATACGTTTATTTGTAGTAGCCCATGCTGAAGGAACATAAAGTTCAATCTGAGAGCTGATCGTACTTGAAGGAAGGTCAAATTTGCGACCTTGAGTATTATAAAAAGCTCCGTTAAATCCACCACGACACGTTTCGCAATCTGCTGCATTGATGCTTTGTTGTAATCTTGCATCACCACCAAACATTACAGGAGAGCTGAATCCTGAAGGTGCAAAGCGATCCGTATACCATGTGTTTGCAGCAGCAATCGGTCCTGTTGTAACGGCTGCTGTGAAATCATCTGTTACAGCACAAGCCGGTGCACATACCATTGTAGAAACTGATGCACTTCCTGTCATTGTAGCAGTACATGATGTTGTTGTATTTGTTGCAACCACAGTATAAGCTCCAACAGTAGTCTGATCTCCGAAATTAATTGCCAAACCAGTACCTGCTTCCGGTGATCCTACATTTGTAATACCGTCAAGTACCAATTGATAATTAACTCCAGATGCTGATCCTGCCAATCCAACAGCAACTCCGGTTCCACCTGTACAATAAGAACCACCACCGGTTACTGCAAATGCAGATGGGCCTGTGCATGGTGTACCTGTTATTGTAAAGTTATCTACACGATTTGTTCCCCCTGAACCAAATGCACCGGAAATTGCAGTTGTTGAATTACAGACTAGTCTGAAATAAACTGCCGATAATCCATTCAATGCCGGTACTGCACTTAGATCAAAAGAGTGTTTCGAAGCACTCTTTGGACTTGAAGCACTCCAACCATCATTTGTGATCGCAAAAGAAGAAACAGGAGTGAAAGTTATTCCATCTGTACTATAACTGAATGTGAAGCTGTTTGGACCTGTGTTACTTCCAGTCTGCTCAAATGAAACTCCAATGCTATGGAAGTTTGTTGTGTTGACCTGGAACTGATAGTAATCGTCCAGTGCCCAATGATCAGAAGTGATACAGCGAACAGATCCATTTCCTGCATTGGCAGCCCAGATTGTTGCTGAACTTGCATGCAATGAACTGAACACTGATCCTGCTGTTTGTACACCTTCCTCTGCTACCGGTGAACCTACATTAAATACAGCAGTAGCACCTGGGGATGCAATAGTACTTGCATCTATCTGTCGGCGTACTTACAAATGCAATATGATCTGCAGATGGTGCCGGTATATTAAATGTACCAGAAGAAACTGCTACTAATCCCGGACTTGTAAAATTAATTGTAGCACCGGTTACAGAAGATGCACTGGTAGCAGTTAATCCACTGAAAGTTGCTGTTCCACTTATTCCCGTTGCTGTTGTACTTCCACCAGGAGTCCAAGTGCCTGAACCAGTATTTGCAGTAACAATTGCTGTGCTTGATGTAGCATTTCCATATTGATCTTGAATAAACACACTAGGTTGAACTGCCAATGCTCCGCCGTTAACAGCAGGATCAGTTGGTTGAATATCCATTGCAAGTTGGAAGTCTGCACCGGCACCAATTGTTTGGCTAACCGTTGCGTCATCATATCCTGTTGCGGAAACAGTTACTATTTCTGTTCCTGCAATTTGTAATGAAGGGTTACCACCTGAAGGTTTTAAAGTTAAAATCCCTGCAGCAAATGAATAATCAGTACCTACTGTCAAAACTGATAAACCATACGTTACAATTGTAACTGCTGATCTCCATGAAGCATCGTCTGAAAAAGTAATATCAAAGTCTGCATCAACAGTTGCACTTGCTGCAATCAAAGTTGGTGTAGGTAAACCTGCGGGTGCAGGGATATTAAATGTGCCTGAAGAAACAGCAGTCAATCCCGGTGATGTGAAACTTATCGTTGCGCCAACTACCGCTGCTGCACTTGTTGCTGTTAAACCGCTGAAAGTTGCTGTACCACTTACACCTGTTGCAGTAGTAGAACCTGTTGGTGTCCAAGATCCCGAACCTGTATTAGCTGTAATCACAGCAGTACTTGATGTTGGATTATTATATTGATCTTGTATGAAAACGGAAGGTTGCGTAGCCAATGCGCCACCATTTGTAGCAGGTGCCGTCGGCTGAACATTCATTGCTAGTTTATTGTCAGCACCTGCACCAATTGGTTGGCTAACTGTTGCATCAGTATAACCTGTTGCAATTACAGTAACCGTTTCAGTACCGGCAGCATGCAAAGCTGCATTTCCACCGGTTGGTTTTAATGTCAAAATTCCGGCTGCAAAAGAATAGTCCGTTCCGGAATTTAAAGTTGGTGTTCCATATTTAACAGCAGTAACTGCTGCTCTCCATGTTGGATCATCACTGAAGGTGATGTCAAAATCAGCATCAACTGTTCCTGTACCCGCAATTAGTGTTGGAGTTACAGTTGCCGAAGTTGAAGTTACTGAAATATTATCAATCGAAATTTTAGGCTGAGAACCTGTAGCTGATGGCAAGCCACCGGCAGTTGTACTGTGTTCATAGAATCTTAATCTTGCCGTAGCTGAATTATTAAATGCTGCGGGTAGAGCAATACTCGTTATACTCACAGAAGAAGCTACATTGTTTCTGGCTGTGTAAGGCAAATTAGTTCCTGTTAATTCTGTAAAAGTTGTACCATCTGTCGAATAAAATAACTTTAGTCTTGAATCTCTGTTTCCTGAACCATTAAATACAGTTGCAACATCAAAACTGATTGTCCCTGCATTTCTTCCTGTAAAGTTCAATAGTAAATCTATTGCACAGGAATTTGCGGTACTGGTTGAAAGCAAATATATGTTGGTCGAACCTCTTTGAACTCCACCACTTGAGCCAGTTGAAAATGTTGCAGTACTTGTCGAGATCTTAACTCCATCGCCAACAGTTCCTGTAGCATTTACTGCAACAGAAGTCCATTCTGCACAATCTGTACCATTAAAATTATTGGGCCAGTTAGTAACATTAGAAATATTTAAAAAATCTTCCGGAATAATTTCCGCCTGACATTACATAAGGAGTTTGGCTAAAACTTTTTTCGAGACCACTACAAAAAACAAAACCGACAACACTAAAATAGCGAATGCCGGTTTTTAAAATTGGTTGAAATGCGAAAGCCTGCGTTTGCTGCGATTTCATTCTGACCTTTAACTGTGTAGTTCTTAGGATTCATGATATGTTTGTTTAGTTTGTTTGTTTAGAGAGAGGAAATGGTTCCTGAAAAGGATCCGAAATTAAATTGGATGATTAACTTATGACATCCGGCAATTACCACATAAGCTGCCGCAATCGTCGTGAATGTCTAAAATGCCGTACCGATTTAGAGGATCTATGTTTTTCTTCAAAAAGAAAAATTTTTTGAACGCATTTGGTGCGAACAATCAAATTTGAAGGTGAAACCAATAATAATTTAACAAGTAAATGAAGAATCGAAGTTAAAAATAAAAGCAACTTCGAATTTGTACTGGCAAGATGTGTTATCATGACATATGATTTAATTATCATACAACACAAAAATCAAAAAGCAAAATAACCCTACCTCAAAATTGAGCAACGGCAATAGCAAGAATAAAAATGAAAGTACATTTCAAGACAATTTTCGTGGGTTAATCGGATAAATTCTGAGTGTTTTCAGATGTGTGGTTTGCGTTTGATTAAAGTGTGTTGTTGTTAATTGTGTTTTAGTTAGTAATTTATAGTGTTATTAGTAAGCAAGAATTTAAAAATCAATAGACCTTATGAGGCCGGCAAATTTATTTTACTGTGAGGTAAAACAAATTTACCAAAACTCCCTATTACGAAAATCATATTTCCTCGCTTCTGAAGAAAATTTATTTCAAAACGATTTCAATGACTCAAGTACCGAATATATTAATAACAAACTCAAACAAAAGGTAACCTCTTTATTCTAAAATATTTTTTTAATTACACTCTGGCTTAGGTTTAATTACATTATATATATCTTTCTAGGCGCACTAATTTATAACAAATAATTAAACAACAAAATGATTTTTAAATTAATTCTCTTGAAAACACAGTAAAGACGGGCTATTTGGGCAATTATGGTTCATAAAATCAAAAAAACAAAACAATTCCATCATGTTAATTCTAGATTATTTTTCAACAAAACACCTGAATTGAATAAAATGGAGTTGTTTCCAAGTTAAATCTTGGAATGTGTTGGCGCAACACGTTGTTTTATTTCTCTGCAATTCCATAACAAATATATTTCCAATTATCCGGGCAGATCCTATTTAACATCAAACGGTCAGCATAGGAAAGTATGGATCGTTGATTTTCATTTCGGCCAAATGTTCCTAAGACGCCGGTTGAAAAGTAATTAAACTTTGAAAAGTCCATTAGTAATTCATTCATTTCTGCAATTGACAAATATCGCCATGAACTTCCCCAATTGACAAAGCGTTTTCTAAGCCATTGATGAAAAGGTGAAGCAAGTAGATTTTCAGCAAACAAAAGTTTGCCACCCGGTTTTAATGCTTTATAAATTTCTTTGAAAACTTTTTTTTGTGCTTCAAAATTATTTCCCCTTCCTATTCCCCCAATAATAGATTTAAAAACAATTATATCAAAATGATTAGTGTATGGAATATTCGTTGCATCAATGTCTTGATATTTTACAAATGCACTTACATGATGTTTCAAATGAAGTTGTTCAGCTGTTTTTTTTTACATCTGTCAAATCAGAACAAATCGTAGTAATTCCTTTTAACCCTAGCCAAAGCGAAAGTCCTCCCTCTCTACCTCCCAATTCAAGTCCGTTTTGCACCTTGCCCCAATCTACATTTCTTTCCCAATATGAGAGTGCTTTAGACCAGGAATTTACATCCCATTGCAATATTTCTTTGGTTTGCTCTTTTGTCATTGTGAGGAATGTAAATATATGGCATTTCTAAGAAAAAGTTTAAAAACTAAAAAAGCCGCACTACATTTCTGTCTGTGCGGCTTTTTTTAGGTTTGAGTTTAGTGATCCCGCTGGGATTCGAACCCAGGGCCCATACATTAAAAGTGTATTGCTCTACCAACTGAGCTACGGAATCAATACTTGTTTCTTTAAGCGGCTGCAAAAATAGAATTAATCAGCGAAATACCTCGTTATGTTGAAAAATAAATGAAAATTTTCCTGTTTTTTTTCCAAAGATTTCATCAATTTTAACGTTTTATACCGTAATTACTTTAAAATGAAGTATAAAGAAACCAGAACATAATAATTTGATAATTCCACGACTTATGAACATTCAAACTGCCAACTCCCTGCTGCCGGTTATCGATTCACTGAACACTTACTTTGGGGGAAGTCCATCTATATTGATGATATCTCCACGCTTCCGGAAGCTCGTGGTAAAGGTTTTGCCACTGCCCTTCTTGATAAAATAGCAATGATTGCAAGAAACAATGGCTGTAAGGAGGTACATCTCGATTCAGGATCCAATCCCGGCCGATATGATGCTCACAGGCTCTATCTGAAAAGTGGATATAATATTACTTCGTTTCATTTTGCTTTGAAATTGGATAAGTAGTAAATGGTGAGTAGCAATTCGTTTGTAAGTCATTTGAGAATCATAATTAGTGGTTAGTGAAAATGAATCCTGATAGCAATCGGGATTCAGATTAAACCTCCCCAAAAAAAGTCAGTCCTACCGATAATCCTAAAAACTATAAAATGAATAAATTGAAACAAGTCGCAAAAAGCTCACTGCTTGCCATTGCACTTTTGGTAATTGCTTCCAATTATGGTTGCAAAAAAGAAAAGGACTTATCTGATATGGAAGATTTCCAATCAACTTCACAAGACATAAGTCAGGCTGAAAGTATCGGTTCTGATGTTGACAACATGACTTCGCAAATTGCACGCACAGGTACTTTTGACCAATCAAATCCGTCAGATGCAAATCATGATCAATTCAATTTCTTATCATGCGCCACTGTCACACACGACTCGATCAACCACGTCATCACTTATGACTTTCATTCCGGTTGTACAGGCGCTGATGGAAAAGTCCGCGCAGGAAAAGTGATCGTGAATTATACAGGCACCGGACATTTTGATCCGGGTTCAAGCTGGGTAGTTACATTCGATAGTTTTTATGTCAATACCCGTCATGTAGAAGGAACACGTTCTGTTGTCAATAATGGCTTCAATTCAGATAGCAATATGAACTGGACCATCACCGCTACAAATATGAGAATAACGCGTGCAGACGGCTCATGGAGAACTTGGAACTCTGTCCGTAATCGTGAAATGGTGGCAGGCTATGGTGATACCGACTGGCAAAATGATGACTACCTCATCAACGGTACGGCTGATGGAACAAATTCAAATGGTGATGCCGTCAATTGTGTACTTACAGATCTTCGCCGTGAACACGATTGTCATTGGATCACAAGTGGTACGCTTCAGATAACTCCCGGGTCTCGTCCTGTAAGAACAATAGACTTCGGATCTGGTACATGTGATGATCAGGCTACAGTTACGAAGAATGGGGTTAGTAGAACGATTACATTGAGGCCATAAATAACATTTCAGGTTTTCAGGTTTGAAACACAGAACTTCTAACCTGAAAACCTTTCAACAACTTCAATAAAAACGGCTGCCGAAAAACCTTCAGCAGCCGTTTAATATATAAATCAATTGTTCCTTCTAATTTAAGTTGGGATCTTCAGGGAAATCATTTAAGATTCCGTAAACGTGTCCCATTCGTTGTAAAACATTTCCCCACATCACGGTTGGTTCTTCAATTAAAATATCATAAGCATCTGCTTCTGTGATCCACCAGTTGTCTGTCTTTAATTCTTCTTGTAAGTCTTTTTTATGCCATGCAGAATATCCTGCAAGAAATTTTATTTGGTCCGGTGTAATCTCTTCTGCCTCTATCATCAATTTCAATTGCTGATAATCTCCGCCCCAATACAATCCTTCTGAGATCTTGTGAGCTCCTTTTAATTCCGGAATTGAGTGAACGTAATAAATAGAATCAAGTTTCAAAGACCCTCCCCAATAAATGCAAGCATCGAAATCAGGAAAATCATCTAACGCTTCACACACTTTTAACTGGGTTGGTTTGTTGATGATAAAACCGATTGAACCTTTCCGGTATGCTGACTTATAAGCACTACAGAACGCTTAAACGTGGGCTCAGGATTAAATGGTTCTGAGATCAAGAGTGCGCCCACAAAGGGTTTTGGTAAAGACTTAGCTTTCTTTTTCATACCGATAACAGCCTACGGTTTTAGGCTCGTACCAATTTTAACTTACAAGGTCTAAAAATGTTTCCCGCTTTTTGGGCTAATGTATACAGAAGAAATGATCAAAAAAGTCTACTTTAAAATATTCAATCTCCTATTAACCAGTACTTTATCACCTGAAAGAGTGATCAAATAAATACCGGCACTTACACCTTCCAATTGCCCTAATTCAACACTATTTTCACCTATTTCATAGATGTGAGCTGATGATTCGTAAATTACTTTACCGGTCATATCAGTGATTACAACAGAAAGTTTTTCTTTTCGAGAGATCAAACCGGACAATGGAATTCTCTGTTATAGGATTTGGGAAAACAGAGAATGAATTCACAGTAGTGTTCAATTCATCAATGCCAATTGTTCTCCCGAATTTAAGCACCATCTCAATTGGTAAATGATCTGATGAATTATAAAGAGCAGTTGCTACCGATGATGGAACAGCTGTATTCAATCCAAAGTTGATCGACTTATCGAAATGATTACCATCGTTACCAATATTATTATACGTTCCAGGCTCATAATAAACGCCATCAGGAACAGCAATACCATTTGAATACAAGATCATATCGAATCGATCGTTCATTCCACCCGTTGAGCCACCACCAACTGAAGTCAATCGAGTTGATTGAGTATGGTATTGTGCATATGCCCAATAATTCCAGGTGCCTGAAATATTGATCGGATCAATGAAATTGCCGTCATCGCCCGGGTTATCTTGCTTCAAAGCTGTATATCCGGGTTCATACGAATTATAGAAATTGAAATCACCGGCAACAATGAAATTTGTTCCGGGAGGAAATGCATTGGTAACGGCCCTGAGCAATAATACTTCATCACGCCTGTTGGTTTCAAAACCAGGACTTGCTTTCAAATGAACAGCGAAGATGTGAAGCGTATCATCCGTTGCTTTAAACTTGAGTGTATAATGACTGATATCTCTAAGTGCCGTTATGATTGGAACATTAGAAATAAATTCAAACAATGAATCACGATAATAAATTGCATTGTCAGAATCATAGCCATTGATATAAGTTCCCTGAGCAAATTGATAAGCTCCGGAATTCATCACATTGGTCAGAAACCATCCCGCTCCCATTGCAGAAGTGTTTTCCATTGTTACAACTACATCAGGATTTACATGCTGCATTACTTTTCTATATTCAGGACATCGTACTGCCGAATCTGCAGTTGGTGTAGAATTCGGAAAATTGAGAATATTCCATGACATCACTCTCACAGCATAATTAGTGTCGGGACTAATCTGTGAAAATAAATTTCCTGCTGAAATAAAGAAGAGGAATGACAGAATCATTCCTCTTTGGATTTTTTGAATCATGCTTTCTTATTTAACTGCGGCGATCTTTAATTTTTCGAATGTATTTCCATTGATCGCTTCGATTGCTTTATTAAGTGAATTGTTCAAATCATTTATCACTTCAAAATAAGCGTCAGTATCCCAAAGATTTCTGGCTAGCAATGCTTTTAATTGTATTCTTAATGCCTTCTCTGAGATCTTCAATCCTGCTTCGTCTTTCTTAACACCGGCTTTATCGCCGGCAGCCAGAAACTCTGCGAATAATTTATCATCTAACACAAATGTCTGCTTGAATGTATCAATGTTTGGATATTTACCAAGCAATTCCGCACGATGATTATCTGTATATGTCAGGGTGAAATCACCAAGAACACCTTTACGAAGCAGATCAGTATAGAAAGTTGAATTACTGCTGGTATCCAATGGTACAAACAGATCCGGCATTATTCCGCCGCCACCTTTTACTACACGTTTTGAATTTGTGAAATAATTAGTTGAGTCAGCAAATTTTACACTGTCAGCATAAAAAAGTTCTCCGCTTTTCAAACGATTTGAAAAATCAAGTTCGTATTCATCTTCTTCACCTAATGCATATGGTTTTTGAATGCAACGTCCTGATGGTGTATAATAATGTGCAACAGTTAAACGAATCGCTGAACCGTCAGGCAATTGAAATGGTTTTTGTACTAAACCTTTACCGAATGAACGACGACCAATGATCAATCCTCTATCCCAATCTTGCACCGCTCCTGATACGATCTCGCTTGCGGAAGCGGATGATTCATCAACTAAGATAGCTATCTTTCCTTTCTCCCAACCGCCGATCACTGACGATGTATAATCTTCCGGCGGACTAGTACGACCTCTTGTGAAAACAATTTTCTTTCCTTCTGTTAAAAATTCATCAGCAAGTTCAACAGCTCTATTCAAATAACCACCACCATTTCCTTGCAGATCAAGAATGAGACTTTCCAGTCCTTTCTTTTTTAACTTACTTAATGCTTCTTTGAATTCATCAACAGTTGAATCTGCGAAACGGGAAATTTTTATATATCCAATTGTTGGAGTTACCATGTAGGATGCATCCAAAGAGAAAATCGGAATTTGATCACGTGTAATCGTGTAATCGATCAGTTCAGTATTGCCGCGACGGTAAATACTTACTGTTACTTTTGTGCCTTTATCACCACGAAGCTTTTTGAACACATCGTTATTCGTTATCTTGATGTTGGCTACTACTGCACCATCGATCTTCACAATCCTGTCACCGGCACGAATCCCTAATTTTTCAGAAGGTCCACCGGGAATTGGTTGTGTAACTAAAATTGTATCTTCATGAATATTGAACTGCACTCCTATTCCTTCAAATTTTCCAACCAAAGGTTCATTCATCTCACGCATTTCCTCTAATGGAATATAAACTGAATGCGGATCAAGATTTTTCACCATCGCTTTAATGGCTTCTTCTGTTAATTTTTTTGAATCGACCGTATCAACATAAGCATACTTGATAAGCTCCAATGCATAATTGATCTTATCTTGAGGAGGAGCAAGTTGGGCATTTACCTGCGATGACAACAGACTGATTGAAAACAAAAACAGACTGCTTTTTAAAATTGACTTTTTCAACATACTTTTTTAATTATTTAATGTAAAGATAAGGGCAAATGGTGTTAAGAAAACGCTAAGAGACACAGATTTATTAAGCGAATTGTCAATATTTAAGGCATATTCTGCTGACTTTATTCAAAATTCATGAATTCGACATTATCCAACCGCCTTAGAATGTTATTTATTCAATCCAAAAGGGATATGAAGTTGAAGAGAAACATTTCTTCCCATGTCATATACACCATTCGGTCCAAGCGATCTGGTCAGTGAAAATTGATTGAAATAATTTGTGTTCAACAGATTATTTGCTGAAACTTCTATATCAAACAATTGTTTACCCCAGCGAAAACTACCACCAATTTGAAAGTCAAGTAATAAATATCCTTCATTTGTCAATTCAGATTCTGCAACATTTTTCCGTTCGGAGTAATTACGTGCTAAAACACTAACAAAAGGTTTGTATACATAATTCATTTTCTCACCACTGATCGTTAGTGCTGCCATTAGCTTATTCGCAGGAATGTATGGGAGATAACCACCGCTATTGAATTTACCTTCAATAAATGCATATGACAATTGAAGCTTGAACCATTTTGCAGCCGGTGGATTAACAGTAACTGCAACTTCTAAACCATTGATCTTTGCATCAGCCTGATCAAAACCAAACACGCTGAAAGTGTCTACACTATTTGAATCAATAGGAATTATCGTATCAGCACCTGTGTTATACGCATAAATATAATCGGTGATCATATTTGAATAGCCTTTCAACTCAATTGCAATTGCGGGAAATTCTATTTGAGCACCAAGGTCTGCCTGGATATTTTTCTCCATTGCCAATGCAGCATTTCCAATTTCAAATCTGTTCAGACGTGAATGAAGAGTGTATGCTGTTAGCTGATTGTAATTAGGAGGTGTGAATCCAGTAGAAACACTTCCTTTCAACATAAGCATCTTTATTGGCTGGTAAGAAATGCCGAATGAACCATTCTGATTTGAGTATTCTTTCTTTATAGCAATTGACGGACGTGAAGAAGAAGTATCATTTATTCCGGTATAGTTTCTTAATTCCTGCTCTTTGAAATCAAATCTACCTCCAAGTTGAAAATTCCATCTCTTCACATTGTATTTTACCAAACCATATAAAGACAAATTACTTTCTTCTGCATCTGCAAATCTACTGAACGTGCCACTATTATCGGAATTGCTCATTCCTCCTTGTGAACCTACCGTAAAGACATAACTTTTCAAAGCATCACTGGTATATTTCAGATCATAATTTAGCGCTGAATAATCGATAGCATCAGTATTTTCAAGAACACCATTGAAATTATTTTCATGGGTCTTATTCGCATTCGACTGATATGAAAGATCGAAATTGATCTTTGACCTTCCTGTCAGAATAGTTGTATTCGAACGAATAAGATCATTCATCAATTCCTGATAAGGAGCTGTAATCTCTCTCTCTCTTTCAATACCATCAGCCAAATTTTGTGCTTCTTCCGGAACCTGAATTACACCACTCTTCTGATCAAAGCGGGAATAAGAGATCTTACTCATCCCCCATTTTTTGTTCAAGCCTAAAGCAAACTTCCCATTGGTTGAATTGTATTTGCTGTTGGAAGCAAATGGGCGTTCTTCTGTATTCAATGTTACTTCATCGCCTTCACCTTGAATATAACTAGTGTGTGACTGAGCTCCGATACGTAGCGAATAAAACCAACCATCAGAAAATGTTCCTTTGAAACCGGCTTCGCCATCCAATCCCATTGTATTTGAATTAAATTTGAACTTCACATCTCCTGATCTATTTCCGGAAATCTCTGCTTTCTCTTCATGCATGATCAACACACCTGACGATGCATTTGAACCATATAAGAGAGCAGCAGGGCCGGTAACAACCTCAAGCGATTGTGTTCCATTGAAATTTATACCCAACGAATATTTATCGTCCCAGGCATTATTATTCATTCGATTTCCTTCAGTATAATATGCAATCCTATCCAAACCGGATCCTCGGATCGTTAAATGAATATTACTGTTGCCATCATTCACAACTTCTGTTTCTGCATTGTAAGAAAGTGCAGACAAAGGATCAAGTGTTGCATTTTTTGAAAGTTCTTTGGAGGAATAAACTGCAAGAGGGAAAATGGTATTTCCTGAAAGACTACTGTTAAGACTACTTTGTGTGATCTCATCAGGCATCAATATTGATTTCTCCATATCAATACTCACAACCACTGCACTGTCTTTTGTCGATATAGTCCTTACTTCTGTTTTATAACCTGATTTTGAAAATTGCAAATGAACTACGCCAATACCAACATTTCTGACGATGTATGTTCCACCTTCTTTGGTGACATCAGATTTATTCAACTCAGGAATAAAAACATTTACGCCTTCTAACAAAAGTGTGACATCATATTTATCCGTGACAATACCACTGACAGTATGTTGAGCATTTGCAAATAAGGCGATGAAATAAAATGGAATTGAGAGTACTAGTTTTTTCATGATTTCAAGTTGCTTTCCAGTCACAAGGAAGTGCCTGAAAGGGCCTCAAAAGAAAGCAAAAATTATCAATAATTAAGGGTTTATTTTTTCACAAATTGTGAATAAAATCAGGGTGGCCTTAGTGCTTGACAGAGAACCTTTTTCCTATTTCACTGCCGGCTATATATCCTGTTGTCCAGGCTGCTTGAAAGTTAAAACCGCCGGTGATGGCATCAACATCCAGTACCTCTCCCGCAAAAAATAAGTTTGGTACAAGTTTACTTTCCATGGTCTTGAAATCAACTTCCTTCAAGTCGATTCCACCACATGTAACAAATTCTTCTTTGAAAGTGGTCTTGCCTTTGACTTCGTATTGGTCATTGATGAGTGTATTGACAATGCGATTCAAATTATCTTTCGAGAGATTTCCAATGATTTGTTCACCATCGATTTTGAGTTTATACAAAATATATTCCCATAACCGTTTAGGTAATTCAATTTCATTAACTCTGAAAAGTGTCCGTTTCGGAAAATTCTTTTTTACTTGAAGAATGAGCTCCCGAACCTCTTCCTCTTTTCTGTTTAACCAATTTACAGAAGTCGTAAATTCGTATTTCATTTCGGCAAGTTGTCGGGCAGCAAATGAACTAAGTTTAAGTACTGCCGGACCACTGATTCCCCAATGCGTGATCAATAATGGACCACTGTATTCCAATTTCGTTCCGACTATTTTTACCTGTGCATCGGGAACACTCACTCCCATTAAAGCAGAAATAGTTTTATCCTTGAAATTGAATGTAAACAAGGAAGGAACAGGTTCGACTATCGAATGATTTGTTGCAGCCAGCCATTTGAATCCTTCTTTATTTGGATGACCACCGTTGCAATTAATACTGCATCAAATTCTATTGTTGAATCATTTTCAAAAAGTAATTCAATCTTTCCTTCTTTTCCGGTTACTTTTTTGATTGAAGTCCCCAATGAAAATTGAACGCCTAATCGTTCGGCTTCATCCATCAGACAATCAATTATCGTTTGAGAATTATTTGAGACGGGAAACATTCTACCATCCGATTCAATTTTTAATTCGACTCCTCTGTCATTGAACCAATTTACTGTATCGGTACAGGCAAATTGCATGAAAGCAGATCGCAATTCTTTTGAGCCTCTTGGATAATTTTTAATGAGTTTCGAAACTTCAAAGCAAGCATGAGTCACATTGCATCTTCCGCCACCACTGACCTTTACCTTTGCAAGCATTTTATTGCTTTTTTCAAAGACAATTACATTAGCCTCAGGCAGTAGACTTTTCATTCGGATCGCTCCGAAAAATCCGGCGGCACCGGCACCAATGACTGCAATGTTTTTTTTCAAAACGAGGAATGAGTTGGAGCCGAAGATACGAGGAAAAACCGATCAGGAAATTGATAAAATTTTGAAATAAGAAGTTATCTTTGCAACTATCGCAATAAGGAAAATTGTTACAGAAAAAATTTCCCGTGGCATGGCCACAGGCAGAATACGCGGAATAGAATATTGTCGTTGCCGTTCATCGAAGGAAAAGGCTGAGAATCTGGGTCCTGTGACCAGTCGTGATCAGCTTACGATCATGCTTAAGCAGACGGATGAATATAAGCAGACACTTGCCATCCGCGGTTACTTTCCGGACACTTTTTTTGAAGACTTTGAGACAGAGGCCGATTTACTGTTGATCTCAAATTCAGTTTTAAGTGAAATTCAGTTCAGTCGAATTCGGTCCGCATCTTCTACCGTAAATAGAATTTTGGAATTCTTCAAAGAGAGAATTGACTCATTTGTCACACTAAAATTGCTAGCCGAAAAAGTATATCCAACGAATGACATCATCGATCTGATCAGCGAAATAATAGATGCTCATGGGTTGATGAAGAATAATGCTTCGCCCGAGTTACAGCAGATCCGTTCATCCCTTTTTTCAAAAAGACGTGAAGCAGATAAACGCTTCAGAGCTTTCATCAATGAAATGAAGAAGAAAGGCTGGCTTCGGGACAATGAAGAGAATTTCTATAATAACAGAAGAGTGCTTGCTGTGCCATCTGAATATCGTCGCGATGTAAAAGGATTGGTTCACGGAAAAAGTGACACCGGCAAAACAACATTCATTGAACCCGACGATCTGGTTGAATTGAATAACGACATTTCTGAGTTGGAACAAGACGAAAGAAATGAGATCAGAAGATTGCTTCGTGAACTTACAGATAGCCTAAGAGTCCATGCTTTCCTGATAAAAAACTATCACAATTTCTTAAGTGAATTGGACTTTGTGAGAGCGAAAGCGCTGTTTGCAATTGACATCAATGCAAATTTACCTCAGTTGAGTAAGAACAGTATTGTTGAATTGTTCAATGCAGTTCACCCGCTACTCTACTTGCAAAATAAAGCTCAACATAAAGAAGTTATTCCGTTAACACTAAAACTTGACCAGGAAAAACGAATTCTCATAATTAGTGGACCCAATGCCGGTGGAAAATCGATCACTTTGAAGACTCTCGGCTTACTTCAGTTGATGTTGCAAAGTGGTTTACTTGTCTCAGCAGAAGAGAAATCGCAGATGTGCTTTTTCAATCATTTCCTGGCTGACATTGGTGATAGTCAATCGATCGAATATGCATTGAGTACATACAGCTCTCGCTTGATTCGCATGAATCAGTTTTTACGTATTGCAAACAACCGTTCATTGATTCTCATTGATGAATTCGGAACAGGAACCGATCCTGAACTTGGAGGTGCTATCGCTGAAACCGTACTTGAGGAATTAAACAAAAGGAAAGCCTTCGGAATTTTCACTACACACTATACGAATATAAAATTACTTGCAGATCAATTGGAAGGTGTTTTCAATGGTTCAATGCTTTTCGATCCTGAAACGCTAATGCCGAAGTACAGATTGATCGTTGGTCAGCCCGGTAGCTCGTATACATTTGAAGTTGCTGAGAAGATTGGCTTGCCAAAACATGTAATTGATCGTGCCCGGACGAAGATCAAGAAAGATAAATTGAAGTTGAATAATATGCTTTCTGAACTTCATCATCAAAAGAATCAGCTGGAAGAAGAATTGAAAGCATTGAAAGATAGTCGTGAAAAATCGGAAGCTGCGACAGGAAAGTACAACCTCCTTTCAGATAAAATGAAAGAGAAGCTGGAAAAGGACAATGAGAAACGTGAAGAGATTCGCAAGCTTGTTGAACTCGGACGAAAAACTCAGGCACTTTCTATCGAATGGGAAAAGACGAAAGACAAAAAAGAGATCATCAAGAAGTTTGTCGGTTCCATGACTGCAGAAAAGAAGAAACGTGCTGCAGATAACACACCGGAAAAACTCACCAAACGCAAAAAAGAACTCATCGAAAAACTTTCCGCTGAAATTAAAGTAGGCTCAAAAGTACGAATGCTTCGCAGTAAAAATGTAGGCACCGTCGAAAAGATCAAGAAGAATATTGTGTGGGTGAATTTTGGGAATATTATGGCAGAAGTAAATATTGTTAACTTGGAAGTTGCTGAAGAAAAACAAGTTTAAGTGGTTAAAAAAAATAAAGGGTTTAAAGTGTCTCGAAACACATTAAACCCCTTAAACAATTTAAACTACTTTTAGTTACTAAAACAAATTAGCAATGATCTTTTCAATCGTCACCCCATCCGCTTCCGCTCTGTAGTTACGAACGATACGGTGACGAAGAATCGTAACAGCTACTGCTTTTACGTCTTCGATGTCGGGTGAGAATTTGCCTTTAAGTGCTGCATGACATTTAGCACCGATAACTAAGTATTGAGAAGCACGCGGGCCTGCTCCCCAGGCTAAGTAGGAATTGATCTCTGCTGTAGCTGACGGTGTTCCCGGTCTAGTTTTAGAGGCAAGTCCAACAGCATATTTCAATACGTTATCAGGAATAGGAATTCTTCTTACTAATTCCTGGAAATATAAAATTTCTTCTGCACTGATGATCTTTTCAAGTTTCGGACGATAATCTGAAGTAGTATTTTTTACAACTTCTACCTCCTGATCAAATTCCGGATACGTTAGAAACACATTGAACATAAAACGATCGAGTTGAGCTTCCGGTAATGGGTAAGTTCCCTCCTGCTCAATTGGATTTTGTGTCGCCAATACAAAGAACGGTTGCTCTAATGCATAACGTTTGCCTGCAGCTGTAACAGCATACTCCTGCATTGACTCAAGCAAAGCAGATTGTGTTTTAGGCGGTGTACGATTGATCTCATCGGCGAGAATGATATTTGCAAACAATGGACCTTTGATGAATTTGAATTGACGTGATTCATCAAGGATCTCTGTACCGATGATATCTGAAGGCATTAGATCCGGCGTGAACTGGATTCTGTTATATGTTAGTCCTAACGTTTGTGCAATCGTATTTACAAGCAATGTTTTTGCCAGTCCGGGAACACCTACTAAAAGGCAATGGCCACGACTGAAAATAGAGATCAGAACATCACGTACAACTTCATCCTGACCGATGATGACCTTACCGATCTCCGCACGAAGTTTATTGTATTTCTGAACCAGATCTTGTACCGCTTCGACGTCGGAATTATATTTTGAAGACATAGAATCTTTAGTTATTAGTTATTTAGTTGGTTTGTTTTTTCCAGTGGTCTAATTGAGCGCAATTAATGGAATCGTCATTGAATTGAATGTATGTTGTTTTGATCTTTTTTGCTACCCACTCACTCATTACTTTATTTTGCTTTTCACTGGTGGCAACTTCCTGGATCTTTGTATAATCATCACGGAGATTTGCTTTATGAGGCTGAGTTCTGCTTTTTAACATTACTAAACGATACGCTGTTTTACCATCAGGTGTATTCATGATCAATGGTGCAGAAACTTTTCCCAGTTCCATTGAATCTACTTGAAAGAAAAGCAAACGATCGATTTTGTCAGGTGACAACTTCGTTGTATTGGTTTCAGGATTGATCAGTAGTCCACCATTATTCTTAGTCTCATCGTCGCTGGAAAATTTCTGTGCAGCATCTTCAAAAGTGATCGTTCCTGAAATGATCTGCGTTCTCAGACTATCCAGTTGTCTGACGCTGGCAGCGAGCGCTGCATCATCTGTCGTAGGTTGAAGAAGGATGTGACGGATATTGATCTGATCGCCACGACGCTCGATCAGTTGAAGAATGTGAAAACCGAATTTGGTTTCTATCACCGGTGAAATTTCACCCGGCTTAAGTGTAAATGCTGCGGCTTCGAATTCAGGAACCATCGTACCGCGCTCAAAGAATCCAAGTTCTCCACCTTTTTTTGCTGACGAAGGGTCTTTCGAATATAATGCTGCATAAACAGCAAAATCTCCTTCACCGGACAGTATTTTTTTTCTGTACTCTTCCAGTTCATTTCTTACGGCAAGCTTTTCTGCAGGAGTTACAACAGGCATTTTTACGATCTGAGCGATCTCCATTTCAGCATCCATATACGGTAAACTATCAACAGGGATACTTTCGAAATAAGTTCTGGCATCACTTGGTGAAGCAGATACGTCTTTTGTAATACGTGACTGCATTGTCTGAACCAATAATTGTTCTTTAATGATATCACGGAATTCTGATTTCAGCTGTCGGATACTCGTATGGAAATACTCTTCCAATTTCTCTTCTGAACCGATCTGCTTGATGTAGTAACGCATCCGTCGATCCAATTCACCTTCGACTTGTGCATCTGCTACAGTCACTGAATCTATATCAGCCTGGTTGATCATTAGCTTTTGTAAAAGTAACTGATCAAGTATTGTACAACGTACATCGCTTGTTTCAACTCCACCCTGAGCTACATATTGAACATATTGCTTCTCAATATCAGAATGCAAAATGACCTTTGTTCCAACAATTGCAACAACTTTATCGACTAGATCCTGAGAGAATGCTTGTGTACTCACAGAAATCAATCCGACAAGGGCAAACAATTTAAACACACTATTATTTCTTTTCATATTTGCTGCAAAGTTAACAGATTAATAGACTTCCACATCATTGCCCTTTTTGGCATCTTCGTAAGCCTGTTTCTCCATTTGTTCGATCAATTTCAGCTTCCGCTGATTGGTAATGATCGTTTTGATATTATTTCTTTCAAAGCTTAATGGCGAAATGCTATTCTTTACCATAAAGCCTTTTATATTCACTAAATAGATCGTACTCGAATCTTCAATTTCCACGATCCTGTTATTCTGCAAAAACTGCTCTTTGTCGTAGGTTTTGATCGGAATTTCCTTCAAAAGATCGTCGAATAAAAGCCAGGTATTATCATCAAGGAAATAGTTAAGAGCGTACTGACGACAATAATCTTCGAGTAACTGTCTGTCCTTTTTTACATTGCTTTTATACCAGTCTTTTACTTTATTCAGTTTAGGAGATTTTTTATTCAGTCTGAGATAAATTACCTTAATGATATTATCCTTTAACTCAAAATTGTCCTGATTATTCTTATAAAATTGAGCAATTTCTTCTTCGTTAATAACAGTATCCAGTTTTTGCCTCACGAGCTCTGTTTCATAGGCATAGGTCAGCAATGAATTCCTGTATTCTTCAAGCTTTTTCTCTACGTCCTTTTTCTCATCGTCAAGATTTCGTTCTGCTTTTCTAAGTACAACTTTCTGACGAAACCAATTGTCGATATAATTCTTGATAATGGCAACACTGTCTTCTCTACTGGCACCAACCGGAACCAAACCTTGCAGATCTTCCGGATATAAAAAGTAATCGTATGCTCTTGCAACAGCATCTTTCCCTTCAGTCGAATCACGCTTGAAATAACTGCAGGCGGAAAGCTGCAAAATAAGTAAAATGAAGAGGGAGATTTGCTTCAAATTCCTGAATTAGATAGATTCCTTAAAACTAATAAACTTCGAAGGATTCATATACTCGTGAATCCTTCGAAGCTGAATTGTAATCTTATTTCTAAATTATTTTGTTGCTATAGAATCTACAACGTCCTGCATGATTTCAACAGGATATTTAGCTCTAAGCGATGCTATCCATTCCTTTTCAAGTTGATTCTGATAGTCTGCAGTGATCAATCCTTTTGCTTCATCCAATTGCTTTGGTGCGGCAGGAACCAGACTCTTTACGTTAACGAATACAACCTGGTTGTTCAGTTCAAGATTTGGACTCATTCCGACTTTGTGCGTTACTTTATCGACTGCCTCATTTTCTCCTTTGCTGAATTTACCGTATTTAACCTGTAGATTCAATTGAGAACTTTTATTGACTCTTGCCATTAAAGTATCATCATCGTCAACTTTTTTCATCAGCTTACGAACTTCAGCTGCTACATCTGCATTCGCACAAGAGTAAACAGTTGCTTCAACGCGATCGCCCCACATGTAGTTGCTTTTATTCTTAGTGTAGTACTCATTAAGTCCAGCACTGTCTTTAACCGCTTTCGACCAAACTTTTTTGTCTGTCAGTTCGAATAAAAGAATACCATCACGATATTCCTGCATCAGATTACGGAAATCAGGATAAAGTGAATCCAGTTTAGATTCTTCATATGCTAATGCCGATTCGTTGACCCAGTCGTTATAGAAATTGTTAGCCATCACTTTAGCAGGAATTCCTGTTTCACGCTTTACTTGATGGTCATTCACGTATGTAGCAAAATCTTGCTGCGTGTATGTCTTCGTACCAATTGTGAACATTGTACTTTTCAAATTGGCCGCTTTTTCTGTAGTCCATTTTCCTGTCGACAAAGAAGAATCAATTGTAGTCATGAATTCATCTTTGGCTTTCGGCATTTCTTTCAGGTTGTATTTCGTTTTTACTCGTGCAATCAATGAAGTTCTGCTCAATTCAGAACGAGAATCTTTCTGTACTTTTTGTTTTAATTCAGCCTGAAGTTCTTCATATGTTCCAACCGGTTTTGTTTCCATCAATTTGATGATGTGCCATCCGTAAGAAGTTTTTACCGGAGCTGAATAATCGCCCGGATATTTCAAAGCAAATGCAGCCTTCTCAAATTCAGGAACCATTCTTCCTGTTCCGAATGCAGGTAACATTCCACCATTTTTCGCTGTAGACTGATCTTCTGAATATTGGCGTGCCAGCTCTTCAAATTTTTCGCCTGCTTTTAATTTTGCATAGATCTCATTGATCTTTGCAACCGCTTTAACTGAATCTTCGCCTTTCACTCCTGCTCCGGCTTTGATCATGATATGTTCCACTTTCACTTCACCTTGTGCCGGACGACTATCGGTAAGTTTGATGATGTGATAACCAAAGCGAGTACGTACAGGCATTGACACTTCATCTTTTTTCAAATTGTAAGCTGCTTCTTCAAAAGGATAAACCATTTGCAGAGCAGAAAAATATCCTAGGTCGCCACCGTTATCTTTTGCAGAAGGATCTTCAGAAGAACGACGAGCAATCGTTGCGAAGTCACCACCTTTTGTGATCTCTGCACGAATTTTCATTGCCTTATTATAGGCAGCGAGTGTATCAGACGGCAATGCATTCTGATCACATTTGATCAGCACATGACTTGCACGAACATCCGTTTTCATGTGTTCGTAAGCTTCACGAAGAAGTTTCTCGCTAACTTGTTTGTCGACCAAATAAGGCTGAGCAAGTTGTTTACGGTAACCTGCTAATTCGTCGTTAAACGCTTTAGCTGTATCCATTCCAAGCTCCAAAGCTTCTTTAACTTTTAGCTTGTAGTTGATATAAAGCTGTAAATATTCATTCACGGCTTTGTTATCGAATTTAGTTTCTTTCGAATTGTTTTTCTTGAAAACTCTTTCGAATTCACTTTTCGAAATCGGTTCATTTGCAATTTTTAGAATAACAGGATCACTGTTTACCTGAGCAAGAAGGCTTGCATTTAGACCGAGGATTAGAGCGGCTGATAAAAGGAAATTTCTCTTCATAGAGGTTGTTCTTGGTTAAGGGAGCGCAAATTTAGCAATCAAATGTTGGTATCAAAACTTCGCAAATTTGAAAAAAAACAAAGATGGGGAAATGATGGGAAGGTGAAATTGGATAAATTATTGTACAATTTGTATTTGATTGATTTTTAATAGATTAATATCCATTGGAGGGCTTTTACATGTATGCTGGGCCTATTTTTCTGGTCGAAAATAAATTCAAAAAGTTATCAGCACTAGGAAATTACGCATAAAAATAAAACACTCAATTCACTAAAATTTAAAGCAAGTACACTAAGTGGTTCTCGCTTTGAACAATGTATATGTGTTCTTGTGAAAAATTTTAGTGAGCTTGTGTTTAAATTTTCAACGATGATAATTCGGCGCCTCCTTCACAATAGCCACATCATGCGGATGACTTTCGCGTACACCTGCAGAAGTGATTCTGATGAACGATGCCGTTTGAAGTTCGTTAATTGTAGCTGCTCCACAGTAACCCATGCTTGCACGTAATCCTCCAACTAACTGATATAACTCCTCGCCTACCAATCCTTTATAGGGAACTTGCCCAACAATTCCTTCAGGTACAAGTTTTTTAACATCGTCTGTCTGTGCTTGAAAATACCGGTCTTTTGAGCCTTCGCGCATGGCTTCGATCGAGCCCATTCCGCGATACGATTTGAATTTTCTTCCTTCATAGATGATCGTTTCGCCGGGCGACTCTTCTGTTCCGGCCAGCAATGAACCTAACATTACAGTGTTTGCTCCGGCCGCAAGGGCTTTGGCAACATCGCCGCTGAAACGAATACCTCCATCGGCAATCACGCAAACTTTTGTGTTCTTCAGTGCTTGTGCAACTTCATAAACAGCTGTGAATTGTGGGACACCAATACCGGCAATGACTCTCGTTGTGCAAATTGATCCCGGACCAATACCTACTTTTACGGCATCGGCACCGGCTTTTGCCAGATAAGTTGCCGCAGATGCTGTCGCGATATTTCCAACAATGACCTGAAGTTTTGGAAATTCTTTTTTTACTTTTTTCAATACTTCTACTACACCCTTTGTATGTCCATGTGCAGTATCGATTGTAATGATGTCAACTCCTGCTTCTACCAATGCTCTGGCTCTTTCAACGCTGTCTTTCGTTACACCAATTGCAGCACCTACTCTTAATCGACCGTATTCATCTTTGCATGCATTTGGTCTTGACTTCACTTTAAGAATGTCTTTGTATGTGATCAGTCCGATGAGCTTTCCTTTTTTGTCGATAACAGGTAACTTCTCGATCTTGTAATTCTGCAAAATGCTTTCGGCTTCTTTCAGATCTTTCACACCTGTTGTCGTGATCAGATTATCTTTCGTCATGATCTCTGAAACCAGGCGTTCATGGTTCTTTTCAAAACGAAGATCACGGTTGGTGCATATTCCGATGAGAATGTGATTGCTATCAACAACAGGAATCCCACCGATCTTGAAATCACGCATGATCTTTAATGCATCTTTTACGCGTGCGTCTTTTTGCAATGTGATTGGATCATGGATCATCCCGCTTTCAGACCGCTTCACTTTACGGACTTCAGCAGCTTGCTGGTCGATGGACATGTTCTTGTGAAGCATGCCGATCCCGCCTTCCTGAGCGATGGCAATTGCCATTTCAGACTCCGTTACGGTGTCCATTGCTGCCGATAAAATGGGGATGTTTAGGGTGATGGAATTGGTCAGTTTCGTGCTGACTTTCACCTCATTAGGCAAAACTTCCGAGTAAGCCGGAACTAGTAATACATCGTCGTATGTGAGAGCTTCGCCGAGAAATCGGCTTTTCGCAACTGCCATAATTTAAGTGGTTTGGAAAAAGTTGCTCGCAAAGATAGGGTTTTTTTTGGGGTTGGCAAAAATGAAGTGAAATGAAGTGAAATGAAGTGAAAAGAAGTGAAGTGAAAAATGGTGGTACCTACTAAAGACACGTACTTAGCATGATCGAAAGTCTTTGAACATTTAAAAACTTGACCTATTTAATGCCTCGAAAGACAAGGCGATTCCATAATGGGGATGAACTTATATTTAGGTCACGAATGGAAATCAGATAGACGCCACTTTCAAGTGCTGTAGGATTTAGTTGATGTGTTTTTCCGGAGAATTTTTCATAGTGCACTTCTCTTCCGGAAAGATCATACATATTGATTTCGTATTCTGAAGATTGATCGGTGGTAAGCAACAGATTTTCCGTGAAAGGATTTGGGTAAACTTCAAATGATGGTGTTTCTGTTTTTGATATGTTATCGATCAAACTAACATCGATGCAATATGTTCTTGACACTGTTAACGTGAACGGACAAGCATCATCTGTCACTTCTAAGGTAAAGCAATTTGGATTGTTTAAAGAATCTGACATCGTTGGAGTCCAACAGACAGTTGCTGTATCAAGATCACCACTCGTATGCGAGAAACTAAGTCCGGACATCGAATTTGCCAAGACAATATTCGTGAATTGTCCGGCATCGGGATCAAAGGAACCGATTGTGAAACACGATTGAACATTGGGAAGTACAGTGATGTTATAATTTGCCGTATTATCGAAACCTGACATATCCGGTTGGTTATTTGTACATGATCTTGCAATCAGTGAAAGATCTCGTTCTACTTGACCGATAAGAACACCATTTCTGTATTCATTCACAAGTATGGCATAGACAGAAAAATCTGCTTGCACCGGATTACCACTTAAGACACCTGTTACCGGATTAAATGACATTGGCGGATTAGAGATTAGAGGTTGAGTTCCGGAATACCCACTAAAGTAGGATACGATAGATCCTGCTGTTATCAGCGGAGTGATCATTTGCATCGTGAGTGAATCGCCATCAACGTCGAAATATCCTTGATCGATACTAAACGGTGCACCTAGACAAACATAAAGTCCTGGTTCGGCAGTGAAGACCGGTGAATTATTTACTCCGACGGTGTTATTGATCATGCAATAAACATAAAGGTCATCAGATCCTGCACCGGTAATTGTAGTGAGTGAAGAAGAACGTGACGATTCAGCATGACTAATTTTCCAGTTGCTACATGCGCCACCAAGGACAATTGTATCGCTGTAAATATACTTTTGAACGCCCATATGAATTCCTCCTTGACATGTTGTCGGAACATCTTGGGGACACATTGGACTTAGATCGATTGGCGAAACAACCTGAGGGATATTCATACTCTGAGCAGGAAAACCGCATGTATTTGTGATGTTGATCAATATGGTTGTCGCAGGAAATATTCCTGAACAATCACGATACAGTGTATACCAGATCACATACGTATTTGAATTAATACACGTGTATGTAAGTTGAGCCCCGAATGCATGTGTCGCTTTGCTTTGACGGGCAGTAAACAATAAGGCAAAGAATAAAAGCGTAAAAACAATTTTACCGGAACGTTTCATTTGTGTGTGTTGGTTCGGGTAAATGTAAAAACTCTCACACCACTCCAAAGCATCACCGTTTCAAGTAATTAACAATTGGGGTGTTAATACAGACTGATCAAATTAATTAAAAGTAGTTGAAATTGTGCTTTAATTCGATTTAATAATCTTTTTCCTGTACATTCTATCAGAATCTTTTGATCGTATTGATATTAAATAAAGGCCATTTTCTAATTGGCTCAAATCAATTTCCGACTCATTTGCCGGAAGGTTCTTCACCATGATTTTTCGGCCTTCGATATCATAAATCTCAACTACTAAATCGGAAAGTTTATGATTAGATATTTTTAATCGATCTGAAACAGGATTAGGAAATATTTCAAATTCATTTTCTGCCGTATTATCAACACTAACAATCGTTGAAACATTTAAGCAAAATCGTTTGGCACTTACACCTATATATGGACAATTATCATCTTTGACTTTTAACGTAAAGCAATGTGGGTTTTGTGCTGTATCAGCAAATGATGGCATCAAACTAAAAAATGCAGTGTCTCTTTGTCCTCGTGAAAAAGAAACTCATTCCGGCAATTGAACTATCGTATTCTATTATTGTTTGGTCTGCAGAATTTGGATCAGTTGAATAGATTTGAAAATAATTTTGTTGATTTGCCTGAATGGTGAGTTCTTCTGAAGGAAGGCCATTAAATCCGGTCAGATCCGGATAAATATTATTGCAATTATCTACTAATAGTGTTGCATCTCTTTCTATCTGACCAATAAGCAATCCATTTCTGTACTCACTCACTAAGACAGCATAGATCGATAGATCATTTGAGATAGGCGTCCCATATAGATTCCCTGTTAAAGAATCAAAAACCATAGGGGCTATGCAATTTAGTGGTTGAGAATATGAATAACCTGAAATATAAGAAAGAGTATCATTCATATTTATTCCGGATCTAGGTTGCATCAATGAATAAATAATTACATCACCGTCTATATCTTTAACACCCGACTGGATGATCAGAGGTTGATTTACACAATAAAATAAGGAAGGATGACTGATAAATGTAGGTGAATTATTTCCGGCACCGGTCGAATTATTTATCATACAATAAATACCTATATTGTAGGATAACGCAGGAGTTAATGTATTTATAAAATTTAAACGTTCGCCTGTAATGGCACTTATAATCCATTTTGTACACCTATTCCATAAATTTACAGTGTCGCTTTGGTAAACATACTTCTGCATTCCAATATAAGGACCAAAATCACAGGCGCTGGAATCTGTAGCACAAGTCACCGTGAGTTGGGTCGGTGAACTTATCAAATAAATCGAAGGAGTATAAGTTGACCAGCCGCACTCATTTGTTATGGTTATGATATTTGTATCCGGCAAATTCAAACTGCTACAATTTGAGTAATAAGTAAGTGTAAAGACGTACCGAATTGAATCAACACTAGTATATGTCATTTCTCCACCTTCAAGATGAGAGGATCTTGAAGTTTTTATTTGAAAAAAAGAAGTGAAATAAATCGTCAAAAAAATGACCTTAAATATTAGCTTTAGCTTACCACCGGCAACAATATTGTTTTTGTAAAAATGATGCATATTATTTTTGGATGAAGTGAAAAATCTATTATTTATAAAGGTAAAATTAGTTTCGGAATCAGTCCAATTATATTGTCACAATAGAACAATATTTCAGAAGTCATGAAAAGATCAGTTAAAAGTGTGGAGTAATTAATAATTAATTGATGAGAGCCAATAGGAACCAATAACCTTTGACCCTTGACCTTTGACCAAATAATATCGTGTAAGTATAAGTGTAAGTTCGAAGAATAGTGATGCGACTAACGAATCAGCGTTACCCCGCCTTTTCGTTCAATTTCCGTCCCATCCGGTTGTACTGCTCGCAACAAATAAATATAAACTGCCTCTTGAGCATATCTGCCATTGGTAGTTCCATCCCACCCGACTTTCGGGTCGCTGGTTTCAAAGATCATTTCTCCCCAACGATTGAAGATACGGAAGCTGTAGTCTTTTGTAGAGACAAAAGCATTCGACGGATAAAAAATAGAATTAAAATCGCCGCCGGGATGAAAGGCATTTGGAATAAAAATAATTGGCTGCTGAACCAGACAAACAGTATTTGAACGAGCTGTGTCCTGGAAGAAATATGGATTCCCCGGTGCTTCTATCGCTTCAATCGTATAACAGAAATTTCCATCTGAATAAAAATTGTTTATCACCGATTCCATAAATGTTGAATCACCGGGACTGAAGGTTGCTATCGGAATTGGACTCGTAACATCATTTACAGTCAGATACAAGTTGAAAGTTCCTACTCCTGCCGGCCACTGACTGTAATCACTCCATTCTATGCTATTGACATATTCCTGTGGTGATTCGCCTGTTAACAAGATCGTATGACTGATCTGCGATTCCAGCACTTTTACTCCACATGAATCGTAGGTTAATACTTTATAGTAATGCGGACCTTCTGATGTAGTTACATTGTCGGTAAAAACTATTGTCGACACACCATTAACCGTTATACTTCCTACTTGTGAAAAAACACCCGTTGCTGATGATGAACGCAACAGTCGATATCCACTCACATTTGATAATGGATCAACATGCACCTTAATCTGCACAGTATTTTCTGCAATGACACTCACACTTCTGATATATGAAAACGTTGGTGGTGGCGGAAAAATCGGAACAAGACATGACCGATTTGAAGTAGATGTTCGGCGTACCAAAGATCCCTGATCAATTGCTCTCACCCGATAACAAAAAGTCGAACCGCTGATCAGATTTGTATCGGTAAAAATTGTTGCACTCGTGGTACCAATCACCGTTTCAGGTCCACCATTTATGCTAAGCAATATATCATACATCGGATCAACTGACCAATATGAATATGGATTCCAATCAAGATTAACTGATTTACTACACAGATCAAATGAAGTAGTTAAAAACATGGTTGAATGCTCCAGACCTCTGCCGCTAGGGTTGTTACAGCTGTCAATTGCTATCGCTGAAAATGTAACTGAATTGTTTGCTGCAACTATGTTTGTATTGTAATTTGTATTCGGACGGCCAATAACAGTATCAAGTGGCTGCCATAATCCTAATACACTTTGCAATACAGTATAAAATTTTGTATCCACTGATGGATTGATGATCCAACTCACTGTTGCGAAACCGGTAATGTCAACAGATACTGAATCCATAACAGGAATTGTCGGTGTCACCAGATCTCTGAACCGATCACCTTTTACCGGTGAAATAGATTTACATCCGCTTTGATCCATGACCTCAATACGGTATTTGATCGTATCATCACAAATGGAGATCAGATCGGCATACGTCATCGGTGATGGTGCAGTTGATGCATTCACTGAATCAATGAGCGTGAAAATAGTTGCCGGATATTCTCTGAAGATCCTGTACCAAACACTATTGGTTGGAATCAATGGTAATCTTACTGCATTCCACGCAAGATTCGCATAACCGATTCCCGGATTGTTTACATTCAGGCCTAGAGCTTGAATGCTGTCTGACAAAATATCCGGACTACCATTATTGAATTTATAAGCGATATAATAATACGCAGCATTGTTGTAAACATTTGCTCCTACATGTGTCTCAATCGTATCCGTGTAAAAGAAAACACTGTCAACTGCAGTAAAAGGTCCACCGGGTAATGTTGAATGGTATAAATACCAACATCTGAAATTAGGTCCAGTCGTCAGATTTCTGTCCCAAGTTACTGTCACGTCTCCATTTGCATTCACGGTCGTACAACGCATACCAATTGCACTAGACTCAAAAGAAGCGCCTGAAAACAGTAGCAAAACCAGTAAAAAGCGCAGAATTCCGTGCATTTTGAATATTATCCCGTAAAATTAAGGTTTCCTGCGATGCAAGGCAATTATTTACGGCCAACGACCATTTCCAGGAAGCCGGCGGGGTCTAAATACTTACGTGAAAGTTCCAGGATCTCATCAGGACCAATTGTTCTCAGCTTTTCCACATACCTTTCATAATAGGAATAATCCAGTTCTGACAGATAAATCGATTTAAAACGCTCTGCCAGATGAAAGGCTCCATCAATACCCTTTAAGAAAGTTCCCAGCATATAATTTTTAACCATTTCCAATTCATCCTCTTCAACAAGTTCATTGCGCATGATGTCAACTTCATGATAAATTTCTTTGATGGCATCGTTGGTCACATCTGCTCCTACTTCTGTTGAAATAAAGTAATAGCCATCTTGCTTCATTGAAACAATGACAGAACCGATCCCATATGTGTAGCCTTTATCTTCTCTGATGTTCGACATCAATCGCGACCCGAAATATCCGCCAAACAAAGTATTCATCACCGCAGTTCCTGCATAGTCAGGATGCTTGCGATTGAAGAATGGCATGCCGATTCTAATTGCAGATTGAATGGCGCCATCTTTCTCGATGTAATGTTTCTTCTCCGATGACGTTTCAAATTTCGGATAAATCGTTTTGATCTTATCGCCGGAAGCTTTTCTTTGACCGAAAAATTTATTCAGGATCTTTATCGTGTCATCAGAAACAAGACCTGAAACGATGATCATACAATTTGATGGCGAATATTTTTTCTGATGAAATGCTTTGAGATCATCTGATGTGAGTGAATCATAATTCTCCGGCTGAATGTAAAATCCGTAAGGATGATTCTTTCCAAAAATAATCTCACCGAATTTCCTTCTTGCGATCGATCCGACCTTTTCATTATCAACGATCAGCCTTTGCTTATTATTTTGCTTGAAAATGCCTAACTCCTTTTCAGGAAATACAGGTTCTTCCAGTAAGGCACTTACATAAGGCAAAGTATCATTCAGGTACTTTGTCAAAGAATACACAATGAGCGAACAGAAATCCGAATTCTCATCGGTCTCGTAAAATGATCCGTAATAATCGATCATATCAGCAATTTGCTGAGCAGAATATTTTGAAGTTCCTTCTGCCATCATTCGGTTTGTAGCCGAATTAAGCAATGGTTTATTCGGATCAAAGTCGATGTTATTGAATAACAATTCCACTTTTACAAGCTCCTGAAATCCTGCATTGATGGCATAGACTTCAATGCCATTGTCAAGAGTATATTTTTTAGCCTGTGGGACATTCATTTTCTGAATTCCCATTCGCGAAGGCTGATTGATTCTATCGATAATCATTGTCATAATTCTAATTCTTACGATTTGATAAATAATACAATGTTGAACAATTCTCTTTTCTAAAGATCTCGCGTGCGCTGGCTTTAATTTCTTCAGCAGTCACTGCTCTGTAAAGTGCCAATTCTGTATTCACCAGATTGGCATCTCCCATATATTCTGCAATGGCCAGATTCAATGCTCTTCCGGCAAGATCCATTTCCGAAAACTCCATTGTTGATTCCACTTTATTCTTCACTTTTTCTAACTCGTCTTTTTCTACAAGTTCTTCGCAAATCTTATTGAGTTCTGCATCAATCGCCCTCTCTGCATCTGCCATTTCTACTCCTTTGACCAATTTGCCTTCAACGACCATTAAGCCGGGATCAAAGTCAGATGTTGAATAGGCATTAATATCAGAAAACAATTTTTTCTCTTTCACCAATGTATTATAGAGTCTGGATGACTTCCCACGACTTAGTATATCAGAAAGCAGATCAACGGCGTAAAACTTTTTATCCAAACGTGAACACATGTGATACGCTCTGTAAATTGAACTATACGGAATATCTCTTTCCACAGTAAGTTCACGATATTCTGTTTGTTCAGGTTCTTTTGGATATGGAATTCGAACCGGAGCTATTCTTTTTATCTCGCCAAACCACTTTTCAGCCAGTGGAAAAACTTCTTCAGCCTTTACTCCGCCTGCAATGGTCATTATTGCATTATCCGGACTATAATAACGGAAGAAAAATTCGCGTACATCATCTAAGGTTGCATTTGTGATGTGTTCAATTTCTTTGCCTATCGTTGCCCATTGATACGGATGTACTCTGTATGCCAACGGACGAAGCAATAACCATACGTCGCCGTAGGGCTGGTTGAGATAGCGCTGTTTGAATTCTTCGACAACGACATTACGTTGGACTTCCAGACTTTTTTCAGAGAAAGCGAGACTTAACATGCGATCACTTTCTAGCCAGAAACCGGTTTCAATATTATTTGCCGGAAGGGTCAGATAATAATTTGTGATGTCATTATTGGTAAAGGCATTGTTATCACCGCCTGCTAATTGGAGTGGAGAATCGTATTCAGGAATATTTACTGAACCACCAAACATAAGATGTTCGAAAAGGTGAGCAAAACCGGTTTTATCCGGATTTTCATCACGGGCTCCTACACGATACAAAATATTCACTGTAACAAGAGGCGTAGAAGGATCTTCATGAACTAATACTTTTAGTCCGTTAGATAGTGTTTTAGAAGAGTAATTTATCAAAGTATTTTATTTTTATTCGTTTTATAAATGCAAATTGTTTTTCGCAGACTTTTTTTTTGTCAATAGCTACCAGCTCTTTTCCGCAGGAACCACTCAATGCTCAATAAAGCAAGTAGGATAAAAAATATCGCTTTCACATCAACCAGATCGCGCAACTTATAATGTGAATAAGAAACAGTTTTCATATCGTCTCGCTTTAATAGTTGATCTTTTAATTCATTCAGTTGATTCGGATAAAACATTGCTCCGCCATTTTTTTGAGCAAGCGTATTCAGCAAAACATGGTCAGCAACACTCTCACCCTGCTCAGCCTGTAACAAGCTGACTGTAAATTGTCCGGAAGAAGTATATACTTTATCCGAAACTTTTACTGTGGACTTGTATTTGTAATCGCCGGCAGACATAAATCCGGAGTTCAGGTTATATCCTTTTTCTGTTTTAGAGAAAATGTATGGGAAACTTTTTCCGGCTGAATTAGTGATGACCATATTTACATCAGGTGTATTGATCAATTCATAATTATCGTTATACACTTCAGCATCAAAAACAACTTGTTCGTTCTCATTAATGTTATTCTTAGAGATCAAACGGAAATGAGTCTTGTTTTCCTTCACACTCAGATTCTGCACTGATTTCAAAAGCCATTCATTGAAGGCATCAAAATTACCATTTGCAGAATAATCACTCAAGCGCCATTTCCATATTCCTTCGCCACCTAATACACCAATACGCTGACCGGTTGACTGATTAAAAATTTGCAACGGTTGATCTGTTGTTATATCACCAATTTGCTGATATAACAAAACAGCATTGTTAGCAGTAGAGCGGTACTTCCCAAATGGTGTAAGTAAAGCAGGAAATGAACTAATATTTTGTTCCATCTGACTGCTAATTGTAAACAGAGAAAAATCACGATTCACCTTTGCTTCGACAGGATTCGATTTGTCGATATTGTTGGTGATATTGATCCCTGAACCTAATGCATTGAACATTGGAATAGAAACCTGAGTTCCCAAAATATACCAGGTCGGAATCGATGATGCTGAAATTTTTCCAAGCAACTCTTTTATCGGATGTCCGGTTGAAGGTAAATTATGAAGAATTACTAAATTGTATTCACTCAGATTGCCCTCAAAAGCTTCAGCCATTACAACTTTCACTGTATAATTCTGACTGCTTTCAATCACTTCCACATAAATATCACGGATGTTATTCATTGTAGACATTTCTCCGGCTACTGCAGAGAGTTCAATTTTATAATGAATGATACCGGTTTTCTTTGCATCCAGAACGACAGGAATCAATTGGTTGAACTTATTTCCGGAAATAGAAATTTGCTTTGAAAAAAGAACTGATGAATCCTGCTTAATAGTTAACACCGATGAAGCACCGCTGAGTCGTCGGGCATCAACAGTTACTTCAATTGGGAATGAATTTCCTAAATAAACTGTTTTGTTGAAATTAACTTTCGAAATTAAAAGGTCTTTCTGAACAGTCGTGTCGCCAAGTGCAATCGTGAAATACGGTACTTTTAGAATTGACTCATCATACACCGGACTACTTCCTCTGTTATATAGTCCATCACCGGCTATTATTACTGCACCTACATTTCTATCCTCATAACGATCATTGATCTGTGAAAACAAGGCTGAGAAATCGGTTTGTTTTTCAGAAAATGAGAAATCGATTCCGTCGCTCACTTTGTCGCCCCAATTCACTTCTTTCACGTCGAATTTTTCTTTTAATCCATTTGCAAAATCGGTGAGCTGCTTTTTATATTCATTTCTATAAAAAGAAGAATCTTTATTGATGACAATGCTCTGCGAATTGTCCTGAGCAATAATGATGACCGGTTTTTCCTTTTCTCGGGTAAGTGTTTTCAATAAAGGTGTCAAAAGCAACAAAGCCAGAAAAAAAACAAGGACTGCCCGGAGCCCAAAAAGCAGTCGTTTCAACCACGGATGGATGGAATCAAAAGAATGATCTTTTCTGTAAAGGACTAATGCGTAGAGAAAACCTGCTGCTAAGCAAATTAAAACCCACCAGGTCGGCAATTCGGTAAGAAACTGTATATTCATAAGGAAGGCTTAAAGATAGGTTTTTTGTGATTGCAGAATCACCTCGAAAAAGGGAGTTAATCAAACAGTATTTGTTAATAAAAGCCTTTTTCGGGATTTAAATTGGCCTGTGTGTGGGGATTTTTCAGTCTTCATTTTTTAAAAATCGTAATTTGTAATTTGTGAATCGAAGTGTTAGAACGAGGGAATGACAAATATATTAGAAAATAAAAAGCGCTCTTCATGAAGAAGAGCGCTTTAATAAAGTTGTCATTGAATAGTAAGCCGGGTTCTGTTTCCACCGAAGCGGAATCCATCATTTATCTGGGATGATATTCACACATCACCTCAATCAACCTACCCATCATGGTTTCCCGAAGGAGTTCGGACGTGCAGCCCTTAACCATGACTTATTTGGTCTTTCAGCTCCTGAGGTTTACCCCTGACCTGTATCGCTACCGATCAGCGTGAGCTCTTACCTCACGTTTTCACCTTTTTCCGCCTGTTCGGCGGATAGTTATTTTCTGTGGCACTGGCTGTCTCCCACTAAGTGGGATCCTTCCCGTTAGGAAGCAAGATGCACTGCGCTGCCCGGACTTTCCTCCCCTTGTCTTGCAAAGAGGCGATGGATCAACAATGACGGGGCGAAGGTAGGTTTTTTTGGGGGTGTTTGGATTGATTTTTTTCACCTGCAGTTGAGCATCAATTTATCAAATCAAAAGGTCAAAGGTCAAAGGTCAAAGGTCATGTAGATGCTGACTGATGGGATACTTTCTACTTTATACTTACACATCCACTTTCACTTTCACCACAACAAATTAAACTATCAAAGCTCCAATTCGAATGCAATGACCTTTGACCCTTGACCTTTAACCTCTTTTTAGCAGTATCGCTTCCACTCACCAATTACCAGTTACTACTCACTAATTTAAGAAAAATTAACTTTCATTTCCCCCATATTTTACAGACTTTTGCGCCACGAAAAACATTTACATCTCATTACTGTTACTTAAGTCATCATTCTCTCTATTTATGAAATATTTTTTGCTGTTCGGCGCCTTTATTTTGCTCTTCATTGGTTCAATTTCTGCCCAAAAAAATCACACCATCAGCGGCTACGTTAAAGAAGAAGCTACCGGTGAATCACTTTTAGGAGCAAATGTTTTTGTGAAAGAAACAATGAAGGGAACTGTTACCAATCAATACGGATTCTTTTCCCTGACCATTCCTGAAGGAAACTACACACTTGTGTTTTCTTACATCGGATTTGTAAGCCAGGAATTTCCGATTTCGTTAACTGAAGATCTTCGCAAAAGCACCAGCCTTAAATCTAATGCTATTGAAACAAAAGAAGTAGTCATCACAGGCGAAAAACAGGATAGAAATGTTCAGAGTACGGAAATGGGGCGCGAGAAAATCGAAATTGAAAAGATCAAAACGCTGCCTGCATTCATGGGTGAAGTGGATATCCTGAAAACGATACAGCTTTTACCAGGTGTTTCTTCTGCCGGCGAAGGGAATAGTGGATTTTATGTTCGTGGTGGCGGTCCTGATCAAAATCTTATTCTACTTGATGAAGCAAATGTGTACAATGCCGCTCACTTGTTTGGTTTCTTTTCTGTTTTTAATTCAGATGCTGTACAGAATCTTACATTGACGAAAGGAAACATGCCTGCTAATTATGGTGGCCGACTCTCCTCTGTACTCGATATTCAGATGAAGGAAGGAAACAATAAAAAATTTGGTGTTCAAGGTGGACTTGGATTTGTGGCTTCCCGACTGACCATTGAAGGCCCGATAAAAAAGGATACTTCATCATTTATTATCTCTGCCAGAAGAACATTTATCGACATATTCTTAGCACCGCCGTTTATCAGTGAGACTTCTGATATCAGCGGCAACAAATATTACTTCTATGACTTGAATGCTAAAGTAAATTACCGATTGAGTGATAAAGACCGGGTCTTCATCAGCGGATATTTCGGAAGAGATGTATTCAAATTCAAAAGTCCGGATTCAGATTTCAGCCTTAGTATTCCTTGGGGAAATGCCACTGCAACAGCTCGATGGAATCACTTATTCTCCAATAAACTTTTTTTAAATACATCTGCAATTTATACCAATTACGATTTTCAGTTTGAAGGTGGACAGGAACAATTCAGCTTCAAATTGTTTTCTGGAATCACCGACTATAATCTTAAAACTGATTTTACATGGGTGCCTAGTCCGCAACATAATGTTAAGTTTGGCGCAAATTATATCTACCATGTTTTTGTTCCAAGCAATGCCAGTGCCCGTTCAGGCGATGTGAATTTTAATCTTGGTGATATCGTAAAACAATATGCTCACGATGCCGCATTGTATTTTAATGATGAATTTGAATTGAATGCCAAATGGCTTTTCAATGGCGGTGTACGGTTAACAATGTTTCAACAGGTTGGGCCATTCGACCGTTTCATCCTGGATCCCCTTACTGACTTACCTACCGATACAATTCATTATGATAAAGGAGAAGCTGTCGCAACCTACCCTAATATAGAGCCTCGCTTTGCTGTCCGTTATTCAATAAATGAGTCATCTTCACTGAAAGCTTCTTACTCTCAGAATTATCAATACATCCATCTCGCTTCCCTTTCAGGAATTTCATTACCAACTGATACATGGGTTCCTTCTTCAGATAGAGTCAAACCACAATTTGGTACACAATACGCTTTAGGATATTTCAAGAATTTCAAAAATAACACCTACGAAACTTCTGTAGAAGCCTATTATAAGACGATGAAAACCAGATCGAATACGAAGAAGGATTTTTACCGGAAAATCAGGTAAATGGAAATCTGGATAACTTTTTTGTATTCGGAAAAGGCTGGAGTTATGGCGCAGAATTTTTCCTTAAGAAATCAAAAGGAAGATTCAGTGGATGGATCGGATATACTTTAGCATGGACGAAAAGAGAATTTCCTGAACTCAATTTAGGGAAAGAATTTTATCCGAAGTACGACAGGCGACACGATATATCTGTCGTTCTGACCTATGAATTGGGAAAAAGAATTGTGTTTGGTGCAACATGGGTATATGCAACCGGAAATCTGAATACATTCCCGGAAAAATTATACTTGCTCAGTAATGGTGACATTGTTCAGGATTATGGCGGACAAAGAAACAATTACAGAATGGATCCTTATCATCGTATGGACATCAGTGTAACATGGAAAGGAATAGAATCCAAAAATTTGAATCGAGTTGGAACTTCAGCGTCTTTAATGTTTATAATCGATACAATCCATACATAATTTATTTCGACAATAAAGTCGATAATGGTGTTGTCACTATTGAAGCAAAACAGATCTCACTGTTCCCAATTCTTCCAAGTATCACTTACAATTTCAAATTCTGATCATGAAAAATAAAACGATCATCTCCATATTATTCCTTTCTGTTTTAGCATTCACATTTTATTCTTGCGAAAAAAATGTGACAGTTGAAATTCCTGAATCAGAAGAGGCTCTCGTGATAGAAGGATATATTGAAACCGGGACCCCTCCTATTGTTCTATTGACAAGGTCATTGCCGTTTTTCGGCCAGATAAATGTCAATGCCATTCTGCAGAATTCTGTACTTGGTGCAACTGTCATCATAGACAATGGAACGATCGTCGATACACTTGATCAGATTCCCGGTTATGGTGTTTATACAACAACACAATTCGTGGGAGAAATTGGCAAGACTTATAATCTGACTGTAATTGCAGAAGGAAAAACTCTAACAGCTGTAACTTCGATTCCACTGCCTATAGCTCTTGATAGCACTTGGTGGAAAGTGGATGGTCAGCGTGATTCATTAGGATTGATCTGGGGTCATTTAACCGACCCGGACACTCTTGGTAATTGCTATCGTTTTTTTGCAAAGAGAATCAATCAGTACACGTATGGTGATGATTTTGGCAAAGTGAAAGATTCTATTTTTTATCCACCGGCAGGAGGATCTGTTTTCGAAGACCGCTACATCAACGGCAAAAGTTTCGACTTAAGTTTCCCTCGCGGGCATGCTACCAATTCAGACAAAGAGGATGACAATAATGATGAGAATTTTTCTTCAAACGAGGCGATACGATTATTGTGAAATTTTGCACCATAGACAGAAGCCATTTTGAATTCTGGAGAACAGAAGAATCACAGGTTTCCTCAAACGGTAATCCATTCGGATCACCACAACCTGTGCGCTCTAACATTTCCGGTGGATTAGGCATTTGGGGCGGATACTCTACAACTTTTGACACAGTAATTGCTCAATGAAAATGAAGTTCTGATGTTTCCGGATTATTTATAGACTAAATAGTATTTTTCGGTTAAGAAGAAACAGTATATTGCATACAAATTATTTTCCTTCGGCAATGAGACCACATACAAAAGAAACACTCCATACGCTCACTCCCGAACTTGCTCTTGAGATCTTAAAAGACGGCAATGAACGCTTTGTAAATAACATCAAAGCTCACCGTGATCTACTTGAACAAGTCAATGTAACCTCTTCCGGACAATTTCCCTTTGCTGCTATCTTAAGTTGTATTGATTCGCGAACATCTGCTGAACTTATCTTTGATCAAGGACTTGGCGATATCTTCAGTATTCGTATTGCGGGAAATATTCTAAATGACGATATTCTTGGAAGCATGGAATTCGCCTGTAAAATTGCCGGATCGAAATTAATAGTTGTACTTGGTCACACTAAGTGTGGTGCAATAGAGTATGCTTGTAACGACATTGTTCTCGGAAATATCACTAAACTTTTGTCTAAGATCAAACCGGCAATTGAACTTGAAAAAGAAACCAAGACAGAAAGAAACGGTAACAATAAACTTTTCATGAATAATGTGACGACTAATAATGTCAATCTTACCGTAAAGAAAATAAAAGAACAAAGTAGTTTGCTTGCCGATATGGAAAAATCAGGTGAGATCAAGATAATTGGGGGGTTGTATGATCTGGATACAGGTTTAGTAACATTCTTCGATTAATAACGAGGCAGTTTTTAAACACAAGAACACAAGTTCACAAGGAGTCCACGGATAATTACGGCTTTGTATTCTCTTTGATTAATTTGAACGGTGTGATTGTGATTAAAAATATTTGACAGTAACGTGTAACAAATTCCGTGGTCCTTTAGTTTGTATCGGCTATTTGATTTTAGAAGAATACAATTACAAGGACCTTTAAAATGGAATTAAAAAGTATTGTAATTTGTGAATAAGTTAACCACATCAACAGGGGAACTTCATCCGTGGAAGAGGTTTTGAAGCCTATAAGGAGATTGACCCCCTGTTGCTGTGACTAAAGCAAACTCAAAAAAAACATTACCAACACATTCTTGGGATTGATGTTTCAAAAAAAACATTGGATCTTTCCTTGGTCATCGACCGGGACAAACAAAACGTTGTCTATGAACAGTTTGAAAACAATGCAAAATCGATTCGTCGAATTGGTTTGTGGTTAAAAAAGTACAATATTGAATGGGATCGGGTATTGGTCTGTATGGAATTCACAGGAATTTATAATCGCCCAATGCTGCAATTTTGCACGCTTAAAAAAATTGCAGTTTGGATGATCATGCCAATTGAGATCATTCGTTCGATGGGAATTCAAAGAGGGAAAAACGATAAAATAGATTCTAAAAAAATAGCTATGTATGCAATTCTGCATCATGACAAAATAAAAGTATGGCAGCCGGTGTCAAAGAATATAGTCTTGTTAAAGGATCTTCTCGCATTACGTCAGAGATTGATCAAGGTCAGCAAAATATTATTGCAACCGATAAATGAATTGAAAGCTATAAAAGATAAAGTTGCAGCAAAAGAAACCGAAGTACATTGTAAATCGAGCATTGAGCAGCTCAAGAAGGAGCTTCACAAAACAGAAGCAAGAATAAAAAAGATTATAACAGAGGATGAAGTATTGCAAAAAAATTACAACCTGTTGCTAACTATACCTGGAATTGGGGCTTATACAGCCTTAGATTTAGTCTGCTACACAAATAACTTCGAATACTACCAAGAGGCTAAACAATTGGCTTGCTACGCTGGAACCGCTCCATTTGAACACTCCTCAGGAACTAGTGTTCGAGGAAAACAAGAGTAAGTAAAATGGCTAACCAAAGTCTAAAGACCAACTTAACTTTAGGGGCTTGGTCTGTAATAAGAACAAAGGGTTCTTGAGAAAATACTATGAAAGGAAACTTGACGAAGGGAAGGCAAAAATGTTAGTAGTAAATGCTGTTCGGAATAAACTATTACATATTGCTAGCGCGGTAATTAGAAATCAAATGCCGTTCGATAGGAATTATTCTAGCCCATTGGCTAGTTAATTAAAAAAAACGCTGGGGGTATTGTTTTATAACATAGAAATCTCCTTGTGAACTTGTGCTCTTGTGTTTTCACTAATAATCCCCCCCAATCTTCCTCCCATTCAACAATTCATTATCCTCAAACTCCGGCAAGCGACCGGGAATTGTATTGAGAGAAATTGTATCATTCAGGGTTTCCAAAAAAGATTTGAGCTGAAATTTTTCTGTTGGAGAAAGATTCAATGGTTCTTCAGGTAATGTCTGATTAGGTACTTCATATCCCAACCCTATTCCACCACCTCTGTCGTAGAAGTCAATGACTTCATCGAGTGTTTTAAAAACGCCGTTGTGCATGTAAGGTGCCGTCAATGCAATATTCCTTAGTCCGGGTGTCTTGAATGAATTGCGAAAAATATCAACAGGAATTATTGCATAGCGTCCAATGTCATCATCTAATTTTCTTGGATTGGTGAGTTGTGCAGAAGGTGCTCCAATGATTTCCCATTCTGTCTCTACATAAACAGGAGGAATCAGACTATTGAACAATGGAAGAAAATGACACGTACCACAAGCTGCTTTTCCCATGAAAATATTGAATCCTTCGACTTCATCATTGTTCAACAACATTTCGCGGCCGCTGATTGATTTATCAAATTTCGTATTCATACCGATCAATGTTCTTTCATATTCGGCAATTGCTACCAATATTGAACGACTGGTGACAGCAGTATCTTCAGTTCCGGAAAAAGCAGATTTGAATAAAGAACGATATTCGGAAGAATGAACGAGTTTATCGGCGACCGTTTGAAAGTCATTATGCATTTCAAGCGGATTACTCATCACTCTACCGGCCTGATCTTCGAAAGTAAATGCTCTGCCATCATGAAAGAGTTTACGCTGAAGTACAGAGTTAATAATTGTCGGTGCATTTCTGGTGAGAAATTTTCCGGGCTCAAATGACTGGCTTAACGGCAATCCGTCGGTGAATGCTTTCCCCGGCTGATGACAAGAAGCACACGCTCGCAAATTATTTGCTGAAAGTGCGGGATCGAAAAAAAGTAATCTGCCAAGCTCCGCTACTTCGCTTTGATTTGCATGCGTCTTGCCCGGAACGAAGAAATAAGTATTGAATGCATGTGGATCAAAGATGGATTGATTTTGAAAGTTTATTGCAGTTGTGAAGTACAAATTCTTTTCACTTAACATAATATCTCGCAATTTTGACAAACTGGCACTTAAGCTATTGTAATTGTCAACATAGAAGGCAAAATAATTTATTTCACCAATTTTGTAAGAAGATAAGGTTTTTTCGGAGCGTCGAATTTCATTGAAAAAATTCGTCATCTCTGTTTTCTTGATTTCGGCAGCATCAAAATAGGCAGCATTTATTAATTCGTGAATGCCATTTAAAACGAAAGCAGACTCCACTACACCATTCTTGCTATCGACAGTTTCAAAATCGGCAAAGCCCAACATAAATTGACGGACGAGCTGCATTTGTAAAGCTTCCCATACGGAGCGTTCTTCGAAAAAAAACTGTGAATATGAAATGGGCAAATTTGAAATTAGAAAATAGATCTGATCGATTGCCGCTTTAAGTTCTTTTCTTTGAAACCCGAGACTGTCAGAGTAAAGAATACTTTCCACATATTGAAATCCGCTGAAAGGAACTTCCGGCGAAACCTCATCATCTTCTTCAATAGAAGGAACGACAGCTTTGTTCAATCTGAATGCTTCACCGGGAAAAAAGTAAGCAAGTATCCCTTCGATCTTTTTGTATCTATTCCTGCAATCATTCAGTGCAAGTTGAGCAGACAAGGTATCGATCTGTTTCTCATTACATTTTTTCGACAATACAACAACGCTTGAGAGCAGACTATCCGTTTGCAATGTCATTTCCCGTATCACTCTATCATTGAAACTATCCTCTTCAGAGCCCATGAAAGCCAGAAGTCCAATGCAAATAAAAATTACGGTACAGATCCGAAGTATTCTCATCGTGCTAAACTAATTCACTCTGCTCAGCCTTATACTTTCTTCTCATCTCTTTCATTGCAGCAGAATGATCGTAAGGTACATTTTTTAGTTTGGATTTGAACCAGGAGGTGAAGGGGATTAGGTAAGGACTTCGATAATCAAAATAATTGTCTATTGAATTTGAATCAACTAAATCTAGTTGGGAGCCACATTGTATAGCAGTTCTCTTAAAATCAAAACCAAATTTTGATAAAATAATTAATATCTTATAAATCATTCTAAATTTATCTGCCAAAACAGATTCTCCACCTTTTCCATTTAAATACTTTCTTAAATTTTCAATACTACTATCTGCTAAAGATGATTTCCCGGATTCTACATAACTCATAATTAACAATATCCTTTGGCAAAGATTCCAATCAGCATTAATTTTATCGATTTTTTTAATCGCAAATAAATAATTTGAGCAACTTTTGAACTCCTGATTAAAAAATGCTATCATTCCATTATAA